>OZ242302.1:0-3745182 GCA_965208025.1 Rhodothermales bacterium | reverse complement strand
ACCACTCGGTGCATGGGTCAGGCGAACCGTAAAGGTCACGCCCGTCCCCCCCTCGGTAAGTTCAGGAGACGTATCGTCAAATTCCAACCCGGGAGCCTCGTCATCTATATAAAAAATGGACACGGAGGACCGAAGGGTGGGATCCGCACCTCCCCCTGATGCAGTCACTTCTATGAATTGCCAATCGGTGCCGTCAAGTAAGGCGTTATCCAGTGCGGTGACTGTCACGGTCTGCCAGTCGGCCCAGCTCCCAGCCGTTCCCGCATTCTCACTATTGAAGGTCAACGAAGACGGAGTCACCATCAGATCAATCACATTCGCCTGAGCATTGACCAGATTCACACTCACATCATCACTGGGCGCATGGGTCAAGCGGACCATAAAGGTTACAGCAACGCCCCCCTCGGTGTACTCATGAACAGTCGCATCAATTTCCAGCTCGGGGATATCATCATCCACATAATCAATGGATACCAATTCGGGGCTAGGATCCACACCTCCCCCGGAGGCGCTCACCTCAATGGTTTGTTGACCAGAACCATCAAACGCGTCGTTATCCGGTGCGGTGACCGTCACGGTCTGCGGATCCTCCCAACTCCCAGCCGTTCCCATATTCTCACTATTGAAGGTCAACGAAGACGGAGTCACCGTAAGATTAATCGCATTCGTCTGAGCGTTGACCAGAGTCACACTCACTTCATCACTCGGCGCATGGGTCAAGCGAACCGTAAAGGTCACGGCAACGCCCCCCTCGGTGTACTCATGTTCAGTCGCATCAATTTGGAGCGCGGGGGATTCCGCAACCGCATCGTCAGTCTGGTAATATACGCTAATGTATTCCGTTGTGGTTGATACCCCTCCCCCTGAAGCATCTACATCAATGGTTTGCCAAGCACCAATGTTATTCGCGGCATTCTCCGGTGCGGTGACCGTCACGGTCTGCCAGTCGGCCCAGCTCCCAGCCGTTCCCTCATTCGCACTATTGAAGGTCAACGAAAGCGGAGTCACCGTCAGATCAACGGTGTTCTCTGAATCTTCGGTTAAGATCACCATCACATTACCACTCGGCACATGGGTCAAACGAACCCTAAAGGTCACGGCAGTGCCCCCCTCCGTGTACTGATGAATTGTTTCATCAAATTCCAGTACGGGGGTCGTATCAACTTCGTCCTCAGTATTCACATAGAGTTCTACCTCTTCAGTATCGGTACTTGCACCTCCCCCAGAGGCCTCTACCTCAATGATTTGCCAATCACCAAGGTCAATTTCGTTGTCACTCGGTACGCTCACCATCACAATCTGCCAGTCGGCCCAACTCTTATCCGTTCCACTCCCCCCACTCTTAAAGGTTAAAGAAGACGGATCCACCGTCAGATCAATCTCATTGTCCTGTTCGTTGCCCAGCGTCACCGTCACATCATCACTCGGCGCATGGGTCAAGCGAACCGCAAACGACACGGCATTGCCCGCCCCGGTGACCTCTTTATCACCGTCGAATACGTCACTTGGTATATACACATCCAACTCGGGAACATCCTCAACAGGGTCATCCTCATTATAATCAATGGACACGAAGCTCGTCCTAGTATCAGCCCCCCCCGAGGAAGACAAAGTCGGAATCATAGTCAGATCAACAGGATGAACTGCTTCTCCATGGAACGTCATGTCGGCCGTCAGATCTAACGCCAAGGCATCAGGAGGTGCTTCACGGGGGCGGACCCAATCGTCTACTTGACTTTCCCTTTCGTTGGGGACATCATAGCGAGGCTCTCTCTCCAAATAGTCAATCTTTGTAATATTGATCGGCCTACCCATCCGGGGGGCTTCAACGTCCTTGGGAACATCAAAATCTAAGATCAACTTTGGTGAAATAGTAACTTTGGGATCATCAAATATAGCATCTTCACCAACCTTGGAAGCCTCTACAAATTCCTGTATTTCTACGGAAGAGTAAGCATACTCGAGAAAATTCTCATCTTGAACTGTGGTAGCTTCCAATTCATGAGCAAATAACTTATTATCTCCCCTCCACAACAAACCTGTGCTACTTTCTGAATCAGAAAAAATAACAAGAATAGTTGCAATAAGTAACTTCTTGACTGTAATGGTTTTGATACCTTTCCAAAACTTTCAATCCGTATATGAATATATCAAAGAGTAAGAATTTTTACAAGAGTTCTCTTGTAAATTTCTTCTCCAATCTGGCGAACATGCCCGACAACCTATGGAATAATGTCCCCATTCACAAGGATACGCAAGAAATATACCTAATCCAAGTCGAACATCAATTCTCGTATCTCCATAAATTGGGTCAAATAAGCTTGATTTCGGCAGTTGGGGGCGACATTGTAAGTCCTATTTTTCATCAATCATAGTAATTTCCCTCCCAATAGGTCATGAATCAATGCTCCGGCAACATAAATTTTGAGTTGGTTGATCTGGATCCGAGGTGGCTCATGTGTGCACCATCCATCTTCTATTTCCTAACGAACCCTCCTTTGTTGATTGAGAAAAAATATCACAACTTGAATTCCACTCAATTCTCGTTCCCTCAGACAGGTAGACCAAGATGGATCAGGATCTGTCTCCGTTTTTAGAGCGGTTATTCAAGATTCTGGGACTATACAGTACAGCCCTGACGAAACGCGCGTGGTGGAGGAGCATGTAGAGGAAGACAAACCGACCAAGCCGCCGGATCTCTAATCGGTGAACACGCACCGAAGACATTGATCACTTGAACCCCAGACGGAGCAGCCTGAGGTGTGTCCAAAGGAAAAAATAGAGGGCTGAATTTGACGAAACCCGTTCCAAAAGTGCAAGAAAAGCGTCGTGGAATCATCCCAGATGAAGTGAGATGATTCAGAAAATCTTTGTGCTTATGGACAAGAATGAAACCAATCTCAAACATGGGATTGAGTAGAATCCGTAAATTTATGGCACCAAAAATGGCGAACTGAAGTGCAAACTAAAAACTGCCGACTTCACGGCCGATCGTATACCCCCCTCTCAATCAGTATCTCACCGATCCCCGTAGATTCAAGCCGATCCCTCTTTGTGCGTTTGCATTGGGGTACGTTACCCCAAACATGGATACATTCACAGCTTCCCATGGTTGTAGTTCCACTCCCAGACGGTACATCCTTCCAGTGAATAACTGAGTCATTCCTGCTACGGATCGCATCACCCCAGACTGAAATGGAAGCCCATAAGCCATCTCCATCTTGATCTGATTATGGTTCGTGCCCACAGGTGTCGTTTCAAGGATTGTCTTCTGACGTAGCAGCACACCGCCCTGATTCGGTCCCCACGATGGGCGGACCGATACTACGAATCCCTCTGGGCCATTCCCAAACTGTACCAACCCTGACAGCCCCCACTCTGTAAACCCATCCGCACTGTGGATCACCAGTCCCTGAGTCCGCATCTCCCCCCTCAATCGCCACGCTGGATACGCAAGCCGGATCCCACCGCTTAATTCAAGGCCTGTGCCCGTCTCTGCACTTCCTCCATCTCTTCGAATATTTGCTTCCACATAGGGACGGATCACTTTGCTAATGCGCAGATCGCTCCCGAGACCTGCTCGTACCCGGTAGACTTGCACACTCACCGCATGCTCATCCACCTCTGCCCCCGAATACAAAATATCCCCATGCACCGTCAATCCAACCGATGCACTGGAAGCCCATTCTCCGTGCCCACCTGCAGTTCCAAACATGGAGACCAGATCCCCCTCCAGTTCCTGTACCTCTGTCCTGCCTTGGCCATACCCCATCGCCATCCACGCTCCCCACTCTGCCCCCTGAACGGATACATATGGAATCAGACCTGTAAGTCCAGAATGCAAGCCACCCGACTCCTCAAACACATCAAATGATCCGTCTCCCTGACTGTGCGATACCAACAGTCCAGCCATCCATCCTTTTCGCCAGGTATAATCCGTCCCCACCATCGCAGTTGTCACGTCTGCGCGGAGGCGAAGCGCGTCCTCTCCTTGCCCATTGAATCGGGTGAAGGATCCCCGTCCCCAAACACTTAGCCCTCCGCCGGGTAGATTACCCGATAGATGACATCCCGCAAGCAACTCGCTCAGCGAAGGTTCCCAGCCAGAGGTCGCTCCCCACATTTGTGCCATGACCATTCGCTCCCCCGCCGAGCAAGAAGATGCTCCCATTCGGGATTGGAATCGCTGGTGCAAAGCCTCTACAATCTGTACCGTTGAGGTTCGGATAAACCTCGCGGTATACGCTTTCATAACCTCCGAACTCACCGAGGTTGCCTCCTGAATCGTTGCGATGGCCACCGCTTTCTCAATTTGAGTCTTGCCCAAACTCTCCAAATGCACCGTAAAGGTTTCCTCACGCCAGTCAAACTCATCCGTCAGCAGTTCCACAACGATCTCTTCCTTGATCATCCCTGGCGCAAACGTGAGCACTCCACTGGTTGCAAGATAATCCTCCCCCGCAATGGCCGTTCCATTTTCAGTCCGATAACTGACCACCACAGGAGCTGAACTTGGTTGGGATAAGTGTACCGTAAACTGCACCTTGCCATTCTCTTCAAAGGCAACCTCATCATCAATCCAGATGATAAGCCCTCCATCATTATCAAGGATTGTAACACGCCCGATCCCTCGGAGGATATCGGCGTTCCGTACATTACTCAGCACCACCGCAAACGTCTCGTCTGGCTCTGGAATTTCATCATCAATGATATCCAAACGGATCTTCCCTTTTGTAGATCCTGAACTGAACAGGACAATCCCCCGAGAATCCTGATAATCTAATCCTGCATCAGCATCTTCAGCCACGGCTTGATACCTGACACTGACCAGTCGGTCCGTGGGCTGGCTTAGTTCCACCTGCATGTCCGCATATCCAGCCCCCTCATTCACCTCCGCATCGGAAATCGAAACCGTCAAAACACCCAGATCACTGATGCCCACCTCTAAACTGGCTGTTTCATCATCATAGCCACCTCCACTCGCACTATGAGTCAGAGTGAGCCGTTCGTTATCTGTATCTCGATCATCCAGTGCGTGGATCGTCATTGTCTGAGGATCACTCCAGTTTGACGGCGAGAAAATCAAGGACTCCTGATCAAGTGTTACCTTGTTTGATAGGCCAGTGACCGTGATGGTCATGGTGGAAGTCGGGGCAGATTGAAGTTCAACGGTGTAGGTGCCTGCGGCTCCTCCCTCCTCAAGCTCAAGCGAAAGAGGATTTAATCGGATCCCTTTCTGGTCAGTGTCTTCTACCCTAACCGTGACCATTTCAGTAATCCCATCATACTTACCGCCAACGGCGGTAAGGGTAAGTGTCTCTGGATTCTCATCTTCGGCATCATCATCCTTGTTGGCAGATACCTTAACCGTCTGCGGCTCACTCCATGTGGATGGTGTAAAGGTCAGAGTGGATTGATCATGCGTTAGGTCTTGGTTCGTGAAATTGGGAAGTTGGACAGTCACCAGGACAGCAGGAGCGGAGGAGAGCTGAACAGTAAACTCCGTTGATGTTCCTTCCTCCATCATTAGGTCGGTTGGATTGACCACCAAGTTTGATACATCCCCATCTATCACGGTAATCGGGAGGGTGGCTGTCTTTCCATTATAATCTTGATCCAAACTGCTTGCCGTATGGAGCAATGTGATACTTTCATTGACCGTATTGTCGTCTGGATCCGATCGAACAGTAACCTCCTGCTGTTCACCCCAGTTTGAAGTTGTAAAGAGAAGCGCAAGTTGAGCAACCGTAAGTCCCTCGCTTGCTTCGGCAATGTTGACGGTCACGGGTTCAGACGGTTCAGTTTGAAGTTGAACTGAGTAGGTTTCTGTACCACCCTCCGTCAAAGTCAGTGAAGTAGGGATCAACTGAATCTCAGCCACATCGTTATCCATAACGGTAACGAGTAACGGGGCGGTGATTCCATTGTAACTCGGATCCGAACTGGTTGCTGTATGGATCAGAGTGAAATCTTCATGGATCGTATTATCGTCAGCATTGGCTGTAAGAATCACTTCTTGCGGTTCATTCCAGTTGGATGATGTAAACTGAAGTTTTTCTGTCGAGAGCGTCACACTCTCTTCCGATTCGGGGATGTGGATGGTCACCAAACCAACCGGCGCAGACATCAACTGGACCGAATAGGTCTCCGTGTTTTCCTCGGTTACTTCCAGCGAGTTGGGAGTCAATAATATCCCGACAACATCGTTATCAATCACGGCAACCGTCAGGGTTGCGATCTTTCCATTGTAGTGTGGATCTGAACTGGTTGCCGTATGGATCAGAGAGAAAGTCTCATTAATTGTATTATCGTCATCCTCCGCGTATAGAGTCACATCCTGAGGCTCATTCCAGTCAGAAACGGTAAAGCTTAGCTCTTGTGGAGAGGAAGTAATCCCCCCTGCCTCAATGATTGTGATCGTTACAGGCTCGGCTGGCTCAGACATCAACTGGACCGTGTAGGTCTCTGTATCCTCCTCTGTCACTTCCAGCGAAGTGGGAATCAACTCTATCCCCGCGACATCGTTATCCAGAATTGTCACCAATAGATTCGCGGTAGTTCCATCATAGTCGGGATCGGAACTCGTAGCGGTATGGTTCAGCGTGAAGGTTTCATTGATCGTATTGTCGTCTGGATCCGCTCGTACAGTCACTTCCTGTGCTTCATTCCAATTGGAAGCAGAAAAGCGAAGTACTTGGGGGCTATACATTGCCACCTCTTCTGATGCAGTAATGTTGACAGTAACTGGCGCAGTCGGCTGGGAAAAAAGCCGAACTGAATAGACTCCTTCATTTCCCTCATTGATCGTCAGCAAAGTAGGTATCAACTCAATCCCCGCAGCATCTTTATCAATCACCGTGATCTGGAGGTTGTCCGTCTTTCCATGGTAGACTGGATCCGAACTCGCTGTTGTATGAAATAGAGTGGACATCTCATTGACCGCATTCTCATCTGAATCTGCACGAACGATCACCTCCTGCAATACATCCCAGTTTGAAGCCGAAAAGTTGAGCGCTTGGGGAGAAAGAGATACGATTCCTTCCGAATCCACAATATTGACCGTTACCACCTGAACTGGCTCGGAGAGTAGCCGAACGGAGTACGTTGCTGCATCCCCCTCCGTCACCGACAGAGAGGAAGGGATCAGCTCAATCCCGGCCGCATCGTTATCTGTCACCGTGACCTGCAGTGTTGCAGTTTTTCCGTTGTAATCAATACCTGAACTCGCTACTGTGTGAATCAGAAACGTGTTCTCATTGGTTGAATTGTCATCGGGTTCCCCTTGTACGGTAACCTCCTGCGGCACATTCCAGTTGGAAGCCGAAAAGCGAAGCACCAATGGGGAAAAGGTGACCACCCCTCCCGATTCGTTAATCCAAATCGTTACGGGCTCAATCGGCTCTGAAGAAAGCTGGCCGGAGTAGGTTTTTGCACCCCCCTCCGTCACATTCAAGGAAGTGGGATCTAATTTGATCTCTGCTACATCATTATCCGTCACGGTGATCGTGAGGGTTGCTGTCTGTTCATGATAACTAGGATCCGAACTGGTTGCCGTATGGATTAAGGAAGAGGCTTCGCTGATTGAATTATCATCTGGATCTCCACGCACCGTCACCTCCTGCGGCTTATTCCAGTTAGAAGTTTCAAAGTGGAGCACTTGGGGCGAAAATTTTACAACTCCTCCCGATTCGACAATGTTGATGGTCACCCGTTCAACTGGCTGAGACAGGAGACGAACCGAGTAGGGTCGGGTACCTTCCTCCACGATATTCAGTGAAGGAGGAGTTAACTCAATCCCTGCATGATCATCATCCCTCACCGTGACCGTCAGCATTTCTGCCTGCTCATGGTAGCCCAAGTCTGTACTGGTTGCCGTATGGGTCAGGGTAGAAACTTCACCAAACGAATTGTCATCTTGTGTCGCTTGCACACTCACCTCCTGCGGCTCATCCCAATTTGAAGCGGTAAAGCGAAGTACTTGGGACGAAAAGGTGATCCCCCCATCGCCCGATTCAACAATGTTGATGGTTACTTGCGAAGATGGTGAAGACGTTAGTCGTACAGAATACGTTTTTAAGTCTCCTTCGGTTAAATTCAGCGAAGAAGTAGAAAGTGCAATCCCTGCATGATCGTTATCAATGACCTTGATTGTCACCTCCTGGGTGATGTCATCGTAGCCGCCCCCACTCGCAACTAACGTAATGGATTCAGTTTCATCCACCGCATCTGGATCCTCAGCGGCAAAAACCCTTACGGAGGGAGTATTGTATTGAGACCTGAAAAAGAGTAGTAAATCTGCATCCCGAGTCAGTGCTGGATCTTCAAATGTTGGTACTCTCACAAGTACAAGGCGCCCCGAAGGTCGTGCTGCAAGGGTCACCGAGAAATTCGCCTCTCCTCCTTCAGGAACAAATACCTCAGGTGGAGAAACGATAAGTCCTGGCTCATCATCATCCACAATCAGAACCGTTACTCTTTCTTTCTCACCATCGTAACCACCGCCACTAGCAGCCACAATAAATCTTTCTATGTGATCCTGAAAATCATCATCCTGTTGAGCAGTAAATTGTACGGACTGCCACTCATTCCAGTTTGCATTTGTAAATGTCAGACTGGAAGGAGATATGGTCAAAAAATCACCTTCGCTTTCAGGAATTGTGACGGTCACATCTTCAGTTCCGGCATTCTCGAGAGGTTCATCCGTAAGCCGGATGGTAACACTTCTCGTTTCACCTTCTGGAATACGCAGAGTAACAGGCGAGACTTCAATTCCAGGGTCATCATCGTCTTCAATAGTTACAATAAATTTGTAAGATACGCCAAGAAAATAGTTTTCTTCACGGTCGGGCCCTGTGACCCGAAGTAGCAATGTGATCTGATCATCTTGATCGTCTGCATCATGGGCAGCATCCAAAAATACATCCTCTATTGGATCCCAGCAATACGGCCATTCAATGTCGTTACTATAGCATACTGTTGCATCGTCTATTGGATGGCTGACACTTGATGGGGTTACAGATAGATCCGAATCCTCATGTCCACTAAAAGTTGATACGAATGCACCAAAGTACGATGGGTACGATTCCTGTGAAAGTAAGGTAATTTTTGGCAGACGTCCTCCTGTTCCCTCTGGAATCGTAATCAAATATGGAGCGACCTCTTCAATGGTTACCACGATGGAGTATTTCAAGCCCGTGTAGCCTCCTCCCGAAGCAGTAAACAGAAGCGTCACTTCCTCATTCTCAGAATCATCATCAAGTTCACTGAGTAATACTAGAGGCTGAGAGATCCATAAGTCATTTTCCAGAAACTCAAACGTCGTTGGACGCGGAATAAGTGTACTCCCTTCATATCCAGTAAGCGTAACAGAGACATCGCCAGTGGGGAGTCCCAGAATTGGACGAAAGTAACCAGCCAGAGGTATATTCGGCACACGACTTGCGCCCTCTTCAACGATTAATGGGGATAGTTCCCAGATCTGTTCGTCGTCTACAATTTCTACTTCTAAAACGAATTCAGTCTCGCCGTTGTAGGAAATAGTGAGCGCTACTTCGTCATTGATCTCATCATCATCCTGCCCCGCCGTCAGGGTAATTGTTTTATCTTCATAGTCGGTAGGCGTAAGGGTAAACGTACTGGGGCTCACGGTGAGGTCTGTCCCTGCAAAGCCCGTAACGGCCACAGTTACATCAGTTAAAGGCGCCTCATCTATGTTGAGTCTGAATTCTTTTGAATTTTCTTCGAGAATCTGTAGAGAAATTGGATCATCATTGGCCTTCCCTTGACTGTCCCAAAATTCTTCGCCAAGATTCTGTCCATAACTCCTGAGGGACGGGTTGGAGGTTTCATGGCTCCATACAGGACCGATCAATGGACCAGAAGAAAATGCTTGAATGGATGGATCGGGAAACCGAACTTGGTTCATACCACCCAGATTCCACGGCTGCGGATCAGGTCGATTTAAACCCACAGTTCCCACTCCAAAGCCAGAGGAAAACCCGTGCAGGTCCTCCTCAGATTTGGCTAAACTCGAGATTGGGAAATGATCCGTAGGTACTTTGATCTGGAACTGTGGCACATGGTCTTGGCCAACGGAAACGAAGGGCAGACAGGCCAATAGGAGTCCAAGAGCCAGTAGCCCTCGACTGATGAAGAATGTCACGAAATGATGCTGCATGTGTCAAATGAGAGAACTCAGCAATCACTGGTGATAATACTAACAGAAACTAACTAATACATCAGCAAATTTCAGATAGAACGTATTCAATAATCAGAATGAGCGTATAACTATATCCAACATTACAATTATGATAACTCGGATCAATAATAAAATGTTTATTCTTCACCCAATTGAATGAATATCGTACAAATTTTGAGATCCTAATTCTCTTGGATGCCAAACAAGTACGAGTAATCAGGGTTGTTCCTGTTAATTAAACGCGGACACTGTCTTCCCATGTGCGGACAGATTTTCCCTCTCAGGAAAATTCGTGAATTTGTACCTTAATCATATATCCCTGGACCGTACATAGTTTTGTCGCCATTCGTCATGGCATGTGTTGTTGAACAGGAATCTATGACTGTATTCATTCACCAGAACAATTCGAATTCCCCCTCTCCAAAAAGCAGTGCGGGAGATTATAGTAGCCAAACTCAAAACCACTGGCTTCACGGCCGATTGTATACCCCCTCAATCAGTATCTCACCGCTCCCCTCAAATTCAAGCCAATCCCCCTCTGTGAGTTGACGATGGGATACGTTATCCCAAACATGGATACATTCACAAATTCCCACGGCTGTAATTCTACCCCCAGACGGTACATCCTTCCAGTGAATAATTGAGTCATTCCTGCCATGGATCGCATCACACCAGCCTGAAATGGCAGGCCATAAGCCATCTCCATCTTGATCTGGTTCTGGTTCCTACCTACTGGGGCCGTTTCCATAATTGTCTTCTGACGTAGCAATACACCGTTCTGATTCACCCCCCATGATGGACGGACCGAGACCACGAACCCCTCTGGTCCATTCCCAAACTGTACAAATCCCGACAGCCCCCATTCGGTAAACCCATCCGCACTGTGGATCACCAGTCCCTGCGTCCGCATCTCCCCTCTCAATCTCCATGCTGGATATGCTAACCGGATCCCACCACTCAATTCAAGTCCTGTCCCCGTCTCCGCACTTCCCCCATCCGTGCGCACATTCGCTTCCACATAGGGACGGATCACGTTGCTGACCCTTAGATCACTCCCCAGACCTACGCGTACTCGGTAGACTTGTACGTTAACCGTATGCTCATCTACCTCTGCCCCCGAATACAAAATATCTCCATGCACCGTCAATCCAACCGATGCATTTGAAGCCCATTCTCCGTGCCCACCTGCAGTTCCAAACATGGAGACCAGATCCCCCTCCAGTTCCTGTACCTCTGTCCGGCCTTGGCCATAGCCCATCGCCACCCATGCTCCCCAGTCTGATCCCTGAACGGATATATATGGAATCAGACCTGTAAGTCCAGAATGCAAGTCACCTGACTCCTCAAACACATCAAATGACCCGTCTCCCTGACTGTGTGATACCAACAGTCCAGCAAGCCATCCTTTTCGCCATGTATAATCCGTCCCCACCATCGCAGTAGTCACATCTGCGCGGAGGCGAAGCGCGTCCTCCCCTTGCCCATTGAATCGGGTGAAGGAACCCCGTCCCCAAACACTGAGCCCTCCGCTGGGTAGAGTACTTGATAGATGGCACCCCGCAAGCAACTCGCTCAGCGAAGGCTCCCAACCAGAGGTCGTTCCCCACATCTGGGCCAGTACCATTCGCTCCCCCGCCGAGCAAGAAGATGCTCCCGTCCGAGACTGGAATCGCTGGTGCAAAGCCTCCACAATCTGTACCGTTGAGGTTCGGATAAACCTCGCGGTGTACGCTTTCATAACCTCCGAACTCACCGAGGTTGCCTCCTGAATCGTTGCGACGGCCACCGCTTTCTCAATTTGAGTCTTGCCCAAACTCTCCAAATGCACCGTAAAGGTTTCCTCACGCCAGTCAAACTCATCCGTCAGTAGTTCCACAACGATCTCTTCCTTGATCATCCCGGGCGCAAACGTGAGTACTCCGCTCGTCGCAAGATAATCCTCTCCCGCGATAGCCGTTCCATTTTCAGTCCGATAACTGACCATGACCGGATCTGAACTCGGTTGGGACAAGTGTACCGTAAACTTAACCCTGCCATCCTCTTCAAACGCCACTTCATCATCAATCCTGATGATAAGCCCTCCATCATCATCAAGGATTGTAACGCGCCCGATCCCTCGGAGGATATCGGCATTCCGTGCATTACTCAGCACCACCGTAAACGTCTCGTTTGACTCTGGAATTTCATCATCAATAATATCCAAACGGATCTTCCCTTTCGTGGATCCTGAACTGAACAGGACAATTCCTCTGGAAACCTGATAGTCTGATCCGGCTTCTGCATCTTCAGCCACAGCTTGATACCTGACACTGACCAACGGGGCTACCGCCGTATTTAGTTCCACCTGCAAGTCCACATGACCCGCTCCCTCACTGATCTCAGCATCTGAAATCGAAATCGTCACAGCACCCAGGTCATTGATGAGCACCTCTAAATTGGCGGTTTCACCGTCATAGCCACTTCCACTGGCACTGTGAATCAGAGTAAGCAGTTCGTTATCTGTATCTTGATCGCCCAATGCCCGGATCGTGACCGTCTGAGGATCACTCCAGTTTGACGGAGAGAAGGTCAAGATCTCCTGATCCAGTGCAACTTTATCTGAATGCCCCGTGACCGTGATGGTGACGGGTTCAGAGGGCGCTGTCCGAAGGCTGACCGAGTATGTTTCTGTACCTCCTTCGGTGATCTCCAGCGAATTTGGGATTAATCTGATCATCGCCTCATCGTTATCGGTGACCTTTATCGTCACCGTCTTGGTTATCCCATCATAGCCAGACCCACTTGCGGCTAATGTTATAGTTTCAATTTCATTTACTGCATCCTCGTCTTCAGCTGCAAAAACCCCTACGAACTGGGGTGTATTATAACTAGACCTTGTAAAGAGTAGAGATGACTTATCCCGAGTCAGACTCGGGTCTGCAAACGATGGAATTGTGACAAGTACGGAATCCACTGGTTGTGCTGCAAGTCTCACGCGGAAACTGGCCTCACTCCCTCCCTCTGTAACAAATACCTCAGAAGGAGAAACGATAAGTTCTGGCTGATCATTATCCAATATCCTGACTGACACAATTTCTTCCTCATCATCAACACCACCATCACGAGCAGACACTGTTATCTCTTCAAAGTCATCCTGAAAATCATCATCTTCCAGGGCAGTGAGCTCCAAGGACTGAGGTTGATCCCAGTTATCAGTCGTAAATGTTAGACTAAATGGAGATGCAATTAGATCCCCCTGTCTCTCGGGAACAGATACGGTGACATCATTTGCGATCTCCCCGAGAGGCGGACCTGAAAGATGGACAGAGAAACTTCTTGCTTCACCCTCCGGAATACTCAGAGAATAATCAGACACTACAAGCCCAGGATCATCGTCGTCTTCAATTCTTATGTTATATTGAAATTGGGTCCCCAGAAAAAAATTGTCATCCGTCACGGGCCCCGTGACACGAAAGAGAACTGTTACCTGATCATCAATCGTATCTAAATCATGGGCAGCCTCAAAATTCACAGGATCTGATAGGTAGCAATATGGCCAAAAGCGTCCCATTATAGTCCTGCAACCTCGCTGCAATCTCTCACTAGAGTAGACCACAATTGATGGGGACACCGTGATGTCTGTACCCTCATGTCCGCTGTAGGTCGCTACGACTCTTCTAATGTGGCTGGGGAGGGGTCTATTTCCTAACAAAGATAATCCGTTTCGAGAAATATCTTCACCCTCTGGAATTCTAAGCTCACGCGGAGGACGATCTATGATGGTAATCTCCCTTGAAAATTTCAAACCACTGTACCCACCTCCGACAGCGGTAAACAGAATGGACACTTGCTCATCCAGATCGTTACCATCAATTCTTGCTGTAAACCCCAATGTCTGACCAGCCCATCTATCATCTGCCAGAAATGTAAAGGTCGTTGTACTTGGAGCAATACTCGTCCCTTCATGTCCAGTAAGGGTAATCGTTACATCCCCGGAAGGGGATCCTAAAAGGGGTAGAAAGAATGATCTCAAACTAAGATCGACAAACCTGCGTGAACCCTCAGATATAGTTAATGGCGCCAACTCCCAGATTATTTCGTCATCTATGATCTTTACGTCTAATTGGAGCGGATCCATTCTACCTTCATCAAGGGTGATGGTAAGAGTTAATTCGTCATTGATCTCATCATTATCTTGACCCGCCATAAGGGTGATTACTTTATCTTCATAGTCGGTAGGGAAGAATTTGAATGTATTGGGGGTAACCGTAAGGTGTGTACCTGCAAAGCCCGTAATGAGAACAGTTACATCCGTCAAAGGAGCATCATCCAGAGAGAGAAGATATTCTAATGAGTTTCCTTCAAGGATTGTAGCAGGGGGTAGATCACCAGTGGGCTTCCCTGTATGATCCGATAGAAATCCTCCATGTTTCTGTCCTTTATTTTCGTCGGGGAACCCCAAGATTCTCTGGCTCCATACAGGACCAATCAATGTATCTGAGGAAAATAAATGAACAGGTGGATCAGGAATCCGAAATGGACTCACACCTCCCAAACCCATATTCCACAATCGTGGATCTGGAGTATAGATGTTCTCAGAAGCCATACTGAGTCCAATTGAAAACTCGTTCAATTCGTCATCAAAGGCAGGTAAACTCATGATTGGGATATGATCCGTCACCGCCTTGATATGGATCTGATTCCCATAATCCTGACCAACAGAGAAGATGGGAAAATAAACCAAAACGAGTACAAGAACTTGGACGCCTCGTCTGACGAATATTGTATCTATATGGTACTGCATTCAAGGAAGCTACATTGACCAACCAACAGGATACACATTACAACAACTAAGTTAAGACTAACTTTCCACCAGAGTGTACTTTAATCACGAAAAAGATATTACAACAACCCCAGATAGTACAATTGAATTACTCCGTATCTAGTATTAACCCATGATTTGACCCAAGTCAACCACCGCAAGATAAAATAGAGTGGTGAAATTTAATCAAGATCGCTACAGGATAATATAGGTTTATTGTTGGTATGATCCTAACGAATGTAATGTCAACAGTTGAGATGTCCAATGATTGACTGAGTTCTAACGTCAGAAAAAAAATCCTGCACATACTATGGTAACCCAAGATCCTATGAATCCACTGTCCTAATTGTTGACTTTCTGACTCCTGCCACATAATATCTGACGCAACAACAGTGAATTCCATACATAGCCTCAAACGGAGTAGTCAATGGAGGCTTTGCAGTTCTACAATCGTTTGACAGGTGTTTGGTCAGCGTAGATATTGCTACTCCGCCTCAATGAAATGTACGCTTCCACGACTATACTTGGGATTCCTGAAACCGTAAAAAGTTTTGTCGTCGAACACGGCGATAAGTTTCTGATCCGAATAATTCCTGAAACTGATCATCAATTAACTGATCCATAGTATTCACATCATCCAGACATCCTTGATTCGTCAAGAATCCTGTCAGTGAGAAAAGTATTTAACGATGACCTACCAGCCAACGCCGCTATAGGAAGAAAAACGAGTGCGAATCAATGATTGATAGGACTATGGATGAATCAAATCCATAGATCATTCGCTTTGAGGATAATGGTCTCTACCGTAGCAATAAAAGGAGAGTCCGTAACTTTAATTGCACCAAGAAATCACAAAGTGGTCTACCAGCGACCATCACTGTGGGTAGGGGGAGATCCTGGCAATTTCGTGATTTTGAATTTGCCACTGAACAGTAAATTCGGACACGCCAAGTTCTTCAGCAAGGTCATCAATTTGGTCTTGTTCAATGTTATCTTGCGCACCTACTTTATGTCTAAGCCAATCACTTGGTGCAAGTAATTCTGCAGCAAAGGATCTTGCACGCGATTGTTCAGGGGTTCGCACCTTGCTTAAAATAGACGGGCCATTCCCTGTTCGTGCAATGAAATGCCCCAAGGCACGCGCAAGGACCAATTAAAGAGTAAACCCTCGCCAAGAGCGTTACTCTTGGCCTAAAAGCAGGTGATACCTATCAGATACAACCAAGAACCTCAGAGGGTATTCTGAGATCTGATCCACAAACTCAATCAAGAAGATGTGTTACCTGAATCCCCAGAGAGGGCATAAGCAAAGGCAATCGTCCATTTCCTGAGGGTGTTGTAACGTTTACGCAGGATCGCTTGAAGATAAACATTAAAAGGCCACAGGATCAGGCGTACAACCAAGGCGAGCATGGTTGAGACGACTGCAATTCCCAAACCAACCAAGTCGGAACCACCATGACGGCTGCCACTCATAAACAGCACAAAAATTCCCAATAGTGTCCCAAGAAGCCCAAGGCTAAGCGCAATATAAACCATCGCGGTGATGTAGCGCTCGGTCTCCTTGTACTTTTCATGATCCAACTCAATGAATCGGAAGGCATAGTCAATCATTGCCTGAGCCGATCCGCCACGCTGCAACTCCTCTAACATGAGAGTCCCCGACATAACAAACGGGTTTCGGGTTTTGATCTGATCAATCACACTTGAAAATGCTTTCGCGGAAATATTCTCAGGCTCAATCTTCAACATTGCATCACTGCCCCGCCACTGTAAAAACTGGCGCACATAGGCGGATGTCAAGAGAAAGAGACCAAGCAGAAATAGAACTCCCAATGGGTACTCAAAGCCGTTCGCATACTGGACAATATCCCACGGAGTGGTAGGGACAATGGTTTCAGCGGGAGCAGGCCCTGCGGCCTGGGACATAGCAGCTTGAAGGGCAATCAATGGATGTAGCATGAAATGAGTAAGTTAACGAATTTGAAGTGATTGTGTCTGGACAGGTTGTACTTCAATGACTTGGGTAAAGTCACTTAAATCTTCCTGTCCAAGTAAATCCATAAGTTCAATACGATAGGTTCCAGAAGGCAAGAGCGCAGTGAATCTGGCCTGCTGTGAGACGGAGGTGCGGAGTACTTCAGTCTCACCTTGAAAGAAGATAACCACGGCAAGTGTCGGAGAACTTAAGGGTAAGTTCTCAACCGTGCCTTCCACAATCGTATTACGATGAACCGGAATATCTATATACTTGGTTTCCCCCGGATCCGACATGAAACTAAACGCAGTCCCATTCGGCAGATCCATTTCCGGTCCTTGAAGTGAACGAGGATCAATAACGACCTGATATTGAGTGCTCGGAGCCAAATAGTCTGCTCGGAATGTACCAGATCCTTCGGGTTCAGTCCTCGCTCGTACGACGTTAAGATCCAAACCATCTAATGGCATCTCACCAGGATCCCTGATCCCGTCACGGTCAATATCCATAAATGGCCTGAGCAGTGCGCTGCTCCACACTTGGGAGTGTCGAGAGAAAACTAATCCCTTACTGAGCGTCATGGAGCCATAGAGACTTTGTTGGTTGGAAGGACTCCCTGGCTCCAGTGATGTATGACTTGAGAAACTTGTCCATGGAGCATTCATGCGAAGAGAAAACGAGGAAAAGACTCCCTCGGCAGGGAAGTCATATCCGACACGTGCCCCAAATGAAATGGAACGATAGGATACATAGACGGTCATCCCTGCAAAGTCCAAAGATTCAAAGCGTCCACCCTCAGCCTGAAGACCAATTCGCCCACTGAGACCTCTTGGACGGATAAAGTGGGTGAGCGAAGATCGCCATTCCGTATTGGTTTCCTGAGGCGCATCAGGACGGAGCTGAGTAATTGTAGGGCCGCCAGATAGAAGCAGGCTAATCCGACGCGACAATCGGAAAGTTCCAGAACCATCCAGACGCGAAGAAGTGATCCCACCAAAGGATTCAAAGTGAGTCCCGTTCAAAAATAAACTCACACCGGAACCACTTATGCCTGCCCGACCCACAAGTCGCCGTTTGTAGAACGTCAACCCAGATTCGGTTGCAAGAGTTGCTTCGGCCTGAAACTGAAACCTGTCCCGAAAATATTGTAAGGTAGCTCGTCCAGCGGGTGAGGGATAGGCAACCTCAGCACTAACCATCGCCGAATTTCCAAGGTTACCTACAAATCCTACGGTAGCGGTCTGCAGGGTATCCACTTGAGTAAAGCTCCCAAGAGTGGTCAGATTCTGTGAGACACCATAATTGAAGCGGAGATGTCCGAACAGGGCATCATGATCAAATTGATTACGTCCAGCCTGTAGATCCCAATACAAAGTTCGTGCAGGTAGAAGATTTTCGGTGATTAAGAGGAAGCGGGTTTGTCGAGTCGGAAGTCCGCCGCCAGATGGAACGACTTCAAGCTCAACACGCGAAGTCCCGTAGTAAGCAGGTACGGAAAGCCGATAACGCCCCTGACTATCCGCCTGCACGCGATCGGCAACCACCCCGCCGACTAAGGCGGATACCACTGCATTCGGCTCGGTAACTCCGTCCAACTTTGCCTCACGTTGCTGATGGCGTGTAGACAGAGGACGATTACTGATCTGTACCCCCTCGTAATTCTGACGCGCAGGCCACTGATTCACACTATACCGACCGAAGCCGAGTTGAGTCAAATAGTCCGAGCGAGGGAAATCAAGCAAGTAACTGAAATGCCGAATCGTATAGGTATCATCATAGGTTGCCGAGCCATCGGCGCGAATCTGCCCACCTAGAGCACTGGCACGTACGCTGAGAAACCCTGTATAGTCCGTGGTTCGCCCAGAACGTTGAATACGATTAAATCGGTAACCGAACTGCGTACCGCCAAGTACACTCCGATTGCGTCCGTAGAGCAAGGGACCAAGTGCAAGCGATGGAGCAAGAACTTGCGGCTGGAATGGATCAGCAAACAATTCTTGGGAAAGCCGAAGACGGAGTCGAGTTAAATCATAGGCAAGGGCTCCCTGTGGAAAGACACGCTCAAGATTCGGCGGTGTCAATAGAAAGCGACCTCCGCTATAAAAGTACTCCCCAGTGGTCAGCGTATCCTCATGCTGAATTCCACCATCAATTTGTCGCACAATGGTACCGCGATTAAAGTTTACCTCATAGATCATCCCGCTACCCTGCGCGCGGACCTCAGCCTGGCTGGTGTCTACGACCATGCGCGCTTCTGAAAACACTGCAACCAAGTCAATAAAATAAGTGCTCTCTTGCGGATCCCAGAATGCCGGAATGGGACGAAGGGACGGGGAAGAGAGTGAACTAAGGACCCATGGCGACTCCTGCATGATACGAGCAGGCTGCTGCGCTTGGGCGGTCATGGCCAGAAGAAGGACAGGGATTCCCCAGTAAGCTCTACACATGCTCATACGCTGTGGTGGTCAACATCAATTCGTATTTTGATCACGGATGGATCGAAAACGAGCCAGAAAGGCGGCTGTCTTGTCATTTCTCCCTAACCGTCGATATAAATTTCCGATCTCACGCAAGTAGGCCAACTGGTCTTTTGCTTCAAATTGGTCAAACGCTTCTTCAATGTCCGGCTCAATCTTTAATGCCTGTTCGGGATTGTATCGGGCCAATTTTAGCGCTTCAACATATGCTTTACCCGTGTAGCTACTTCCAGTCTCTACGACCTGCATGAGATAGGTGAACGCATGACCAGACTGACCATCCTTATGATGGAGAAGCGCTCGCTCAAATAACGCTCCAGCGTAAGCTGAACGAACATCCTCCTTGAACTCTGCATACGGCAACAGTTGCAAGATAAGCGTATCTCGTGCGCTTTCCTCAGAGACCAACTCTGGTTCAGGAGTAATATCCTGGATGGTGTACCAAATTAGCTTGAGGGTATCCAGTGCAGGGTCTTCAAAGCCGTTGCTATGTGAGAGAACGGCATAGTTATAATTAGCTTCCCAGATGGCAGCTGGACGGGTAAGTGCTGGAATGAGTTCACCCAATTCCGAAATGACCTCCAAGGGAACATCTCGGGCAACCTGCCGCAAGCTATCAAAAACAATACGGTGTCCTAAATTGAAATAATCCCACTGAGCCCAGACCAACTCCTGTTGAGTGAAGTCTATTCCCTCGGATGTAGTCGCATACTGTTGGGCCTGCATCAATGCTCTGTAGACGCCTTCTCCACTACGACTATTTACAAACGACCGATAAGATCGGACACTGTAATTGAATACAAGCGAACTGTCTACGATCGCATCGTCAAAAGAAAGCAAAGCATCATCCAAAACGGTCCCTGCAGCACGAAGCCACATGACAGCGCCATCCGAAGACCGTCCCAACTCATCTAATGCATTGGCCATCTCCGCCCACAGCCCATGCTCGTTTGCACGAAGCAACACCAACTCACGCAGGATGGTCAGCACCTGTTGCCATGCCGCCTGTTCTCGTAAATAGTTGGCACGAATCGCATAGATTTGGGATAATTGATAACGAGATTCTTCATGCCTTGGATTCAAAAGTACCGCCTCCTCAAGCCATTGCTGAGCGCTCGCTAACAAGCTCTGTACCTGTGCGGTATCCTGAGCAGCTTGGGCACGTCCCGCTTCGGTGAGGACTTCCCTGGCTCCCTGAATCGCATCCGCAAAGGCAGTGGTATCAACGGTCCCATCATAACCAGAGGAATCAATCCTTGATGGGCCGACGACCGCGGTGAGAATGCTTTCCGCATGGGCAATCAACTGCTGTCCCTCAAGAAATCTGGACTGAGCTTGAAACTCGGCGGCAGCATGCACAAATGTGCTGTCAAAATCACTTAATACACCGCTAACCACAAGAGAATCTACCCCAGGAAGAGGGCCAGAGACAAACGGAATCTCCTCCGGTTCTTGCTCTGGCACCGTATCCTGTACAACAACCGGAGCGGTCCTTGAACATCCAAATAGCACTGTAGCTATCAAGACAGGAAGCCCCAGACGTAATACTAATTTTTGTAATAGTCCACTCATTGATTATTCTGCTTGAACTAAAAATGTCGTATTCCTGCCAGCATTCTGAATCACACGATTGAGTTCGAGAAGATAGATGGCTGGCGCTAACTGATCTGCGTGAACTTCAACAGTTTGAGTAGGCTGGGTCGCAGCAACCAGATCATAAACCTGATCAGGTGGCAGTGCTTGTTCCTCATTCGACTGATTCAGGAAGAAGAGAGCACCAGTTTCAGTAATAGAGATCTGTAATGGTCGAAGGATCACTCCACTTTCAGTAATCTCTTGGCTCTCGGGTAAATCAATATCAAATTCTGGAAGGATAGCTACTGCCACCAAAGCAGCCAGAATGATCAATACAATGTCCACCATGGATTCATCCATCAAACTTTTGCTTAGTTTTCATTTTCTTCAATTTGTGGTCTCCACCAGTTCAAAAATATTTGGTAATTGCGAATCGCGGCTGGACTCTGGGCTGAGAGTTCTTCGGTCTCCAAAAGGATCACCTCAGTACCTGATGCACGCTCAACGATTCCCTCTTCAAAGTAGTTGACTCGGAATTGTAACGCAGGATCTATGAAGTAATATAGATTGTCGCCATCAATCCATGCAATGTGCAGGGTTCGAGTAACTGGCGAATACATCATTTGCAGGTAGTAAGTCTTGCCCCCAATTGAAACAGGTTCATTCACCGTCAAGTCTCTTGTTTGTTGCTCAAAGAGTGTTCGTACTGGACGATCAAGTTCATTGACGCGTTCTTGCATCCACCGAACCACGGCATTCTCACGGAGAATCTCTTCCGAGGAGAGAGAAACGTCGTCGCGCTCTCCAGTAATGGATTCCACGAGTCGCTCTGGCCGATCAGGCCTCGTGGTCAGGTCAACACCGGAGCCACCAGTACCAGAACTGAGTCGGCCAGTGGAACGAGATGTGGAACCAGCAATAAGGTTTGGCTGAAGAGTCCAATTTGCTCCTCTGGACTGAGGATTAAGATCTGCATTGAGATCCCCTGGACGTGTGTCCCCAAACAAGTCTAGAACCCCCTCCTGTCCAAAATCCAGTCCCACATCGGATTCAAGCACGAGAGACGACGTTGGGTCTCGGTCTGGCATCGTGGACTCATCAACCAAAGTCTCGGATGGCAAAAACTCGGAGAACTCCGCCAAGAGTCCTTCAAAGTCTTCAAGGGTAGGCTCAGCGTCAGAAGCATCAGACTCTTCGGCTGGATCTTCAGTGTCTTCCTCTGCTTCAGGAGCCTCCGCGGCAGCAATAGCTTCAAGTATGATCAAATCTAATGATCGATCCACTTGCTCACGGCTGGGCATCGGAACGACTTTACTGGCGAAAAAGAAGACGACCACCAGAGTAGCAAATATACCCAAAGTAACTGGACGTCCTTTTTTGTTCGTTTCTTCGGCAAAAATACTGGCCATACAGATTCAGTTTCTTATGGTACAAGTCCAACCATTTTGGGAACATAAATCAAGGATCGAAACCATTTGTTGGACGGTCGCTTGATCCGTAGGAATGAGTACGAATACAATGTCCCCGACAAGATTTTCTACAATCTGCAGCATACAGGATTGTAGTTGACTTGATCCTTGTAGATCACAGAATAACTGAACGCCATTCTCAATGCGGAACTGTTCCTTTTCATTGAAATGAATATTAAAGACAGACAAATCTGTGATGGGATCAGAGGGTTCCTCAACATCACCTGGAAGAGCTACATTACTACGGGGCGCGGTCTCGGTCAGAATAAGAAAACCTACCAGGAGCACAAAGCCGAGGTCAATAAAAACCATTAAGTCCGTTCTATCTTCCTGCATTTGATCAATTATTCACACACTCGAGAAGAAATTTGAACTTCAGTAGAAGAGGATTCTACAATGACACACCCGTCAATATCAAGAAAACTCCGAATTTCTGGCTGCTTGTGAGCCATGAGCACGACCGGCTCACCATCAGGCGGATTGAGGCATTGAGTGAGATCAGGCACAAATTGCCACATGGACTCATCAAACCCCCAGAAGGTAACCCGCACATCTTGACCCTGTCGGGAAATGTATCCCTGAAAATCACCATCGGTATAATATCCCTGAATCGTTTGGATCATGGAACTGGCTAACGCTTTCTTGGGGTCTAACTCAATCTCTGCCTCTTCAACGAGAAGCTGAGCATACTCACGAACGGTCACTAAGTTATAATCCGTAGCCAAGCCCTGCGTACCGAGAGCATCCGCCATATCGCCAGACAGATAAGCACCTAGCTGAAACTGCTCTTCAGACGGATAGAGAACCATTACATCATTTGAGCCAAATCCGTCTCGGGTAATATCGTAGAACAAAGCATGGGTAAAATCTGGATCTTCAGGCAGAATGAACTGCTCTTCCAAAAGGGACCGAACAAAATCTAGATCAGTCAACTCAACGACTGGAAGCACCCGCTGAGTCACAAATCCCTCTTCCTGCCCAAATACAGGCACGCTTACAAATATGATGAGCGTGCTGATCCAGAGACTTCGCATGGATGATTTAAAAGCACAAGTAAACATAGAATTATGAATCAGTGAGAATGTTAACATCGGGAGGGGATAATTGATCCACGGTAGAAGGTATGAATTGTAGGTTAATTCGACCTGTGACAGCGGTTTGAACTGGAACACTGACCCGGCTACGTGTAAAGACGAGCACCTCTGATCGGCCCAACTCAGTTCCAGTATCATCAGAGACAATCACGTCACCATAGAAGGGGATCGACTCCGTCTCAAGCAGGAGTACGATAGCCCCACTCTCAATGGACTCTACAGATGCTTGAAGCATAGGTGATCCTGAGGATGGAATGTATACGCCAGGAGCTTGGAACGTGATACGGGCCGCCATCACCGTAGTTGGGGATCGACGCTGATCAATAAATTCACGAGGCGTGACCGTGAAATTAAACTGTCCTGCATAGGCGCGATTCTGGATCTGAACATTATCAGAGATGGCATAGTGTACAGGAAGCGTCTCCCCTGGAGAAAGGAGAACGACCTTTGGATGAATGGTGATCAAGTTAGACAGATCTTCCAGTTCCGTTTCTTGGTCACTCACACCCACTGAAAAACGATCCGCTTCGCGTGCCTCACGATATCCAAATTCCGTAGATACTTCAACCTCCATGGGATAGATGGAAGGGTTGGTAAGCTGAAATGTGCCTGCTCGAGTTTGTGGGCCAAGCGCAGCTACTTGAGGTTGAATACTGATGCGCTGATCCCACTCTAATGGAGCCTCGGTAGATGAAGCAGCCCGAAATTGTACCCCGTCTGGCCCCAATAACACGACACGACGCAACGGTTCTACCGTCAAGGCTACAGGAACAGCAAATAACTGATCAAGCCCGTTGACGGTCATCACTACGGAGACGTTCCCTGAATACTGTCCTGGCTCCGCTTGATCCAGAGAGATATCGCCCCCAATTCGAAGCACATGGCAGTCCCCTGGTTCCAATTGGGTTTGCACAATTCGGCTGGCTTGGTTATTCGCAGAAAACATGGTGCAGGAAGGAGAGTAGGCAAAACGAGGAACCAACTCTAATTCACTACTAGAATCTAGATTGGTCAGAATCGCCGTCTGGAGTTGTTCTATGGAAACTGTTACACTGTCTCTGGCTCGGATCATCATCCGGCCAGCATGTGATTGGCTAACCTCATAAACTAATCCAGAGAGTTGTTCCGTTGCAGGATCCATCGTTACATCTCCATCGGGGCCTGCAACGCCATAATCCAATTCAGAACTGGTAACCTCTACTTGATCCACGAATCCCTGCGAGGGATCAAGCACTATCACGGTTACCGACACTTGGGCGGTTACTCCACGCACTGCTGAAACCATTACGGTGTACGAGTAACTGGTGGAGTATGCCATTTGACGTGTGGGGACATCAAAAAGTGGACTTCCAATGGACGGATCGGAGAGGCGTTCGGATGGAGTCCACTGCCAAACATATTCAAGATCTACTCCCTCTGTGGTGGACACAGAACATTCAATCGGCTGTGGAGGCATCCCAACCGTAAACTCTACTTCCTCAGGACACTCCAAAAAGATCGGATACTTTTCAACCGTCACGATGAGTGTTTCTGGTGTCTGGGGTGGATCTACCTGAGCAGCGGAGGCGGTAACTTGATAGGTGTATTCAACGGTAGGCAATTCCTGATCTGCTGGGACGTTAAACACTGGCATGGCACTGGTCAAGTCACCTGAAAGGAGATCAAGTCCATTCTCCGAACTCCAACTCCATACAAATTCAGGTAGAGGATCTTGGCTCGGAGGATTAATCGTAGGAGTGCAATTGAGTTCAACTGGTGGATCACCAGTATGAACCCGCACATCTTCGCAATCAATGGTGAGCATTTTTCGCGGACGTACGATGATTTCAACGGATTCAGTTTCAGAACTGTCGTAAAATGGGGCGGTTACTTGAATATCGTACTTATACGTCTGAACGTCTTGCACGACATCGGGTGTCTGAAAAATCGGAGGAGCACCTGAATCATCAGAAATTAATAGATCTGCTGGGCCCTCCTGGAGTTGCCATGTCCATGAAATATCGGACACATCAGGAGTCGTAACTGCACAGTCAACGGAAAAATCAGGCTCCCCTGCAAAAACCTCAATTGGGCTCATACACTCCAGCGCTAGGCCGCCCAAGTATTTTTCAACCGTGACCGTAAGGGTTTCGGGATCCTGAGGTGGATCAGTATTTTCCGCAGAGGCAGTGACCTGATATACATACTCAACGATCGGTGGATCTTGATCTGCGGGAACATTGAATATAGGCATAGCACTGGTTAAGTCTCCTGACAACAAACCTAAACCCTGATCGGATTGCCAGTCCCATGTGTAGATCAGCGGCTCATCCCTGTGCGGTGCATTGAGGGAGGGAGAACAATCAAGTTCAACGGGTGGATCACCTGTACGCACCTGAACATCCTCACAATCAACTGAAATATCTGGCCGCTCTAAGATGGTAATATTCACTTCTTCCCGATCGGTAAGCCCTTCCCCTCCATCCACATTTTCAGTCACCAGCACACCGTACTGCCACTCAATGTCCTCTTCAACTTCTTGGGGTAGCATGACGACAAAGACAAATTCATTGGTCTGTTCATTTTCAAATAGATTAACGACCTGATCGAAAGGATCAAATGGTGTAGTTCCTCCATCTGCGGACAGAGACCATACCAACGCCCCCTCTGGAGTATCTGTCAGACCGCATGCAATCATCAGTTCGTCCGGGCCAGCGCCCTCATACTCTATGTAAGGGGATGGATAGGGATCCAGATTGCATGAGACTGCGAAGTCGGACGGGCTCCAGGCATTCTGAACATTCACGCTAAAATTCTTTTCGACCACCGAACCACTATCGGTGCCAAACACGCGAACGGTCACCGTGAACGACGTATCTCTCTGAATCTCTGGAATTGAAATGGTAGGCCACTGGTCATGGATACCCTGTGGGGCATGATCCGAGAAGAGTTGAATTCTGGTGACTTCACTCGAAGTGATTGAGCATGGGATCTCCATCAAATTTCCTTCTTCCACCGTGATATCCTCACATTTGAGTTGTGGCGAGCGATTCACGACATGGAGTTCCACCCGCTGGGATATTTCTTGTCCATCACCAGGAACTTGAGCAAATACTTCAAGAATCTGGACAGATGCAGGACTCTCTACCTCTGGTGCACGAAGGAGGTACGAAAATTTTCCCTCACCAAGGATCTTGGTCTCACTATATGGGGGCCAGTCAAACTCAACTCGGTACGACAAAAGTCCCCCAGATGGATGCAATCCAGTACATGGGATTTCAATCAACTCACCACTTTCCGCAGAGACCTGAGACTCGCAGCGCAAAAATGGGGGCTCATCAGAGACAAAATTTCTGGCATTCTCCAATCTTTCAATCCCATCTCTGTCAACCATGAGTTCATCGGAGGAGATCTGCTCCAACTGTCTTCGTCGCGAATCTACGTCACCAAAATGATACGGAGATGGCAAGCCATGTTGCCTTATCTGCTCTAACTCTCGTGATCTCAGACCTTTTGATCCAGTTGATTCCGAATTCTGTTGATCTTGTATAGAAATGATCACGGTAGTTTGATGCATGAGTTCGCCAACCCCATTAAAAGCCAATCTCTCATAGGACAGTTGCAGAGGGATTTCAGCGTTTTCGGGCGCATGAAAATGAGGAGAGGCATGCCCCACATCACTCAGATAGGTGAGCCAAGATGGATCATGACTCGTCCACTGATAGGTGAACCCTTCCAGATCCATCTTGCAGTCAACCACCTCGGATTTGCCAAGTTGTATTTGAATATTCACAGGGCAATCCGCAGAACGATCCTGTGCGAAAACTTCTACGGTCAGAACAATCCATAGAAGGATACACGAGATAAACTTCATCATCTTTGAAGATCTCCGCCTAAATGTTGTTAGAGCATTAAATGAGGTGAAATCCATTATTTATTCAGACCATAAATATATGGTGCAGGTCTATGAGGATCAATATAGTCAAATATACAAATCAATGAATAACTATGGCTTTTGTGTCAAGTAGGGACGCATTGATCATTATTCATAAAAAGCTATATGGCTAAATTACAGGTAATAAACCATGAATTCTGTTCTCAATCAGTAAATGACTTCGTCAAGTCAATTTGAATTCCCCCATGAGTAACTTGCGACCATCAGGTCTGCCATAATCACAATGCAAAATTGACAT
Source organism: Rhodothermales bacterium (assembly GCA_965208025.1). Lineage (GTDB taxonomy): Bacteria > Bacteroidota > Rhodothermia > Rhodothermales > Bin80 > Bin80. The sequence goes on along the minus strand of OZ242302.1, from coordinate 3,717,418 downwards.
CCAACTAAAACAGGTTTCCATTACTCGGGTTCCTCTTTTTGACCGTATTTTTCCGAACAACGTTTACTTCTGTTTAGGACTTAATTCCTGATCGTTCACGACAGAGCAACAGATAATTATCATGCTTGGGCTTTGAGAGTTGTTGACATGTGTTCTTACGATGATCCTATCAAATTACCATCACTAAATCATCAAGCTACCGTAGAACAGTTAAGTTCATCGTTTCAAGTGTAATCGTACCTGATCCCATTAGGATGATTCCAGCTACCCCGGGATCAGGAACTCGCCCGTGTCCATGTACCATCATCTCCCCATTAACATAACCCCTGAAATGAGTCTGATCAGCCACAACTCTATACCGAGCCGTTCCCAGTGAATCGGAAAGCGTCGCTTCATCTTGCACTTCTTCTACTCCGCTAACTAATGCACCAAGACGGAGGCTTGCCCCTTCTATTTCCATGTAATGGTAGGTTAAACTATCCTGTATATGATGAAGTAAACGGACTGAGCCAACAAATTTAGAACGATCTATCTCAGCCAATAATTCAATGTCCGAAACGGGGCTCCCATAGGTAATCATCAAGGGAGACTGCTTGATGGTTATGGCGAAGTGAGCATTTTTGGCAGAATCAAGTATTGTTTCGGCAATCAAGTCTCCTTGAGTTACCTCAAAAATAGATTTAAATGTGTTCGCTGCATTAGCGCCTGCACTCCACTGCCATCCACCATCTTCCGCAAGCCCAGAAAACTCGGGGACTCTACCCATTCTGACCAACTCTTTTTCGTTTTCCTGCAAGATGGCTGCCATTGAATCAACCATTGTGATCCCAACTCCTTGTTCAAAGACCAAACGCCCCCCAAGCGAAGAGGTCTGAACCAGTGGCAGAAGTCCAACCCCACCTACGATGGATAGAGGTACCCAGAGGATCAGACGAAATGATAACCACCAGAGAAAGACTCTCATGGCAGCATAAATCAGAAAAAACCACATCGTGATCTCGGCGACATTTTCATGGTCTGACAAAATAGAATTCGCCTGCCCCGAAATACTCACGGTCTCAACAGCAGACTCTCCCGAAACTACAGCAGCTACGGTTCCCAGTGCCCCTAAAAAGTACAGAATCGTGGATACCTTGGGGAGACTCAAAAATCGACGAAAAGACAATGCGACGAGATCTACAATGAAAGCGGTCAGGATCAGTGCAATTGGAAAGTGCACCACCATCGGGTGCATATTGGGCATCCACTCAGGAAGCATATGACTACTCAGGTTTGATTTTCAAGGCCATGCGCAATCGCAGGCTGTTGAGAATTACGGACAAACTTGATAAGGTCATCGCCAAGGATGCCAACATGGGATTGAGTAGCATCCCGAATACCCCATAGAGTGCGCCAGCTGCTATGGGAATACTGAGTGTATTATACACAAATGCAAAAAATAGATTCTGCCGAATCGTACTCATGGCCTTCCTGCCAACATGGATTGTTTCTCCGAGTGTGCGAAGATCTTCACGTAGCAGAGTCACATCAGCGGCCTCCACTGCTATCTGGGTACCAGATCCGATGGCAATTCCCACATCTGCCTTTGCAAGGGCGGGAGCATCATTAATCCCATCCCCGACCATGGCTACAACGGAACCTTCAGAGCCAAGAGATTCAATATACTTAAGCTTACCCTCAGGAGTTACTCCAGCTTGTATGTCATCAATACCAAGGACGGATCCCGCTTCGTAAGCGTTCTGTTCAGAATCTCCTGTGAGCATAGAAATCTGGAGACCTTGTTGATGGAGTCGGGCAACTGCATCTTTAGACTTCTTTCGCAACGAATCTGATATCATAATTTGCCCCACCCACTTCTTATCAATCGCGACATGTACCCTACTGTTCTGGAATACCATAGCAGGAAGAGGGATCTCGTTTTGCATGAAAAATTTTTCGCTCCCAACGCATACATCAGTATGGTTGATTTTCCCACAAATACCATATCCAGGGACTACGGAGACTTCTTTTACTGGGCTAAATTTAATGTTTTCACGTTTCGCCTTGGCTACAATTGCCTCGGCAAGAGGGTGCTGGGAGTGAACTTCCACAGAAGCGGCCATCTGTAATATATTTGAGAAAGAATAATCAGGGATCGTTTCAATGGCTTCAACTTCAAGCTTCCCCGTGGTAAGCGTCCCAGTCTTGTCAAAAACGACATGTGTGATCCTACTGATTCGTTCCAGGGCATCTCCGCCCTTGAAAAGAATTCCTCTGCGAGCTCCAGCACCCGTCGCAACGACAACCGCAGCTGGAGTAGCCAACCCGAGCGCACATGGACAGGCAATGATCAATACCGAGACAAATGTGGTCAGGGCATGCTCCAACCCCCATCCAGCCAGAATCCAGGTGAGACAGGTCAAGACCGCAATCATGAGAACGGCTGGCACAAAAATCCCCGACACCTTATCAGCGAGTTTCTGGATAGGTGCTTTGCGACCCTGGGCTTGCTGAGTAAGCTTCACAATTCGCTGCAAAACCGTTTCACTTCCAGTGTGAGTCACCCGAATCGTGAGAGAACCTTCGGTATTCAAAGTGCCTCCCACCACAAAATCTCCCACTGATTTTGCAACTGGTAGAGGCTCCCCGGTTAACATACTTTCATCTACCAGACCGTTTCCTTGCATTACCTCTCCGTCAACGGATATCTGATCACCATGCCTGATCACAACCAGATCTCCAACCTTTACCGCCTCAATGGGTAGATCAACCACACTTGATCCTTTCAAGACACGTGCAATAGGTACTTGGAGCTGAATCAGCGCTTCAATCGCGGATCCCGTTTGGGCCATTGCCCGAGATTCAAGAAACTGACCAACGAGAACCAATGCGACAATGACTGCCGAAGCCTCAAAATAGACCGACACGCTGGAATCAAACCATACAGGAAATATTGTAACGATCGTGCTATACAACCAAGCAGTTCCCACCCCAACCGTGATAAGTGTATACATATTCAGTACACCTCGGGTGAGAGCGGTCCAGGCGGACTTGAAGAATTCTGCTCCACAGTAAAAAACGACCGGGGTTGCGATTGCCAGCAGTACAGCATGGGAGGCCTGGATGAACATAGATAGAACCATCACGATCGCCGCACCTAAACTTGCCACGATCAAGCGAACATGTTTCCAGCCAGAGGGCTGCGATTGGTCATTTGATGGATGGGTATACTCAGGAAAAGCCGCTATAAGAGTTCCCATCTGGACTGAGCCAGCAATCCACCATAGCTTCAGCGCATCGCTGAATAGCTGACCGTGGACCAAATGTCCTAATTCTTTGCAACGAGCATCAATGCTTTCCTGGCTGAGGCCCTTCGTTCCATTCTTGGGCTGCAGCAGAAGTTCAGAGCGCACAACATCATATCCGGCCTCTTTAATCACTTCTACCGCAGTTTCCAAGGATGCCCCTTCAATGTGCGCTTCATGTGTCGCAATATTCACATTTACACGGGTAGCTCCAGGAAGTTGGTTCAATTTATGCTCCAATCCTGCAGCACACGATGCACAGTGCATTCCAGATACAGGAAGGGTAAGCATGGGCACTTGAGAACTCATTCTCCACAATGCAATGAATTGGAGTTAGTATACATGCCACATGTTTCTGAATATGAACGAACCGATATCAGCATTCTCCCCAACGTACTCATTGTAAACCATCCATCCAAGCCGCTGATGAGACTTAAAAATCCGGAACATGCTCTCGGAGACATTACATCCTCGGATCCCCGTTTGTCCGGCCATAAGAGTTCGAACGAATCATAGACTGGATCCTTCAGGGGATCAGATATCTGATTTGCAGAGGAAAATATCATTATAAAACCGAGGCTCCTCAGCATTGATTCATTAAGTGCACTCTTGATTTTCAATACTGAACTAGTCCACTTTGATTTTTTCATGAATCTCTTTTTGGCATCTCTGGTTCCTGTGAACCATCTCGTTGCATGATTTAATAACCATCATGGGTAGCCGTAGGAATTTGCTATCACATAACTTCCCGCAGACTTTGGTTAGTTCATTGATTTGTCATTCTGGACGAGTGATCAGTAGCGCTTATGATTTCCCTGTGATACATTCATCTCCTGTTCTTTGTGTCTCCGTCCTATTCTTATCCAATGATCTTTACACTTGCGAGTTTGATGTAACAATTTGAGATTGATTTTGTCAGTGTGGAATGGAACCATTTACCGTCATGTCTATAATAGTTGCATGTGGAACTTCTCTCACGGAATTATATCATCCTTCTTCGTTCCCATGATCCCCCCAGCATTATTTGATTTTTTTCGTCAACTGAGTGCCAATAACAATCGTGAATGGTTTAACCACCATCGTACTCAATACGAAGAGGATGTCAAAGCTCCCTTACTCAGGTTTATTACCCAATTTGCCCATCCCCTACATACCATTAGCCCCCACTTTATGGCCATTCCAAAAGTTGGAGGCTCCTTATTTCGCATCTACCGTGATGTGCGCTTCTCAAAAGATAAGCGACCGTACAAAGAATCAGCTGGTATCCACTTCCGCCATGAGGCGGGAAAAGATGCACATGCACCAGGATTTTATCTCCATTTAGGACCTGATGAGATATTCGCTGCGATAGGCATCTGGGGGCCTGGGAGCAAGGAATTACTCCTGATTCGACAACAGATTGTGAAAAATCCAGAAAAATGGGTTGAAATTACGCAAAATCCCTCCTTTTTAAAGGTGTACCCGGAGGCATACGAACATGAAAAACTGAAACGAGCTCCAAAGGGATTTGACCCTAACCATCCTTTGATTGATGACCTGAGATGCAAACATTTTGTCGCTTCATGCCCCTTGACTGAAGAGAGTGTGGTGTCATCCGATTTTGTGTCTCATCTTGCACAGATTTATCGCCAGGGTTCGAGCTATATGGCTTATCTTACCCGTACCCTTGGACATCCTTGGTAATCAATATTTCATCCTGATGAACCCATTCCAATCCCACGGTGCATTCAGTTGGCAGGAATACCTTGCCAACGATGTACCCTCAGCACTTAATTTTTATACTCAGCTTCTTGGACTGTCAACCTCCGAGATGCCAATGCCTGACGGCATGTACACTATGCTTTGTAACGATTCAAAGCATTTGGCTGGGCTGATGGCATGCCCACCGGATACCCCCCCCTGTTGGAGCTACTACGTCACGGTACAAAGTATTCAAAAGTTACTCGAGGAAAACAACTTGAATCTGATTGTCCCCCTGAATGACATCATGGTAGGATCTTTCGCGGGATTTCTGGATCCGCATGGCGCATACTTGTCCGTCATTCAATACCATGCTCCACATCAGGGAGACGAACAATCAATTACGCGTTATCAAGATACGTTTACGATACATGGTGCCTTTTCGTGGTTTGAACTCCAAACCCATGATCCCATTGCAGCCGGAGATTGGTACAGTCAACTGTTTGGATGGTCCATCTCTGAGTTGGCAACACCTCAGGGGATCTACTATATGATTTCCGTTGACGATGTCAATGTTGGGGGAATTATGGAGTCCACGGATCCGAATGCATCTCCCCACTGGAGTTGCATCGTCACAGTTGATGATGTTGATGCTGTTCAAGCTAAAGCTTCTGACTTAGGCGCAACCATTCTTGCACCTTCATTTGACTTGGATGGGGTTGGTCGCTTGCTGTATATTCTTGATCCATCTGGTGTCCCGCTTAGTTTCGCCACATGGCTCCCGTTACCGTCTGAATAGAATCACTGTAGCGAGAACTGACTGTCGGGTTAAGGTTCAGAATCTTCACGGTTGGCATCATCGGGTTGAGTTCCACATGCTTTGTACGTATTGGTCGTTTTGAACCCAATTTTAGAAAGGGACAATGAAAGCACCTTCTACTCATCAAAATGCAATCAAAATGATTGAAGTTCCCTCCTATATTTCCAAACTAAGTCGCATTTTACCAAGACGTTGCATGCCGCCACATTGCTCCAGGTTCAGGCGCTCAGTACGTTTCGTTCATTTCTCTGGTTTATCCGCTAAATATTACACTTGCCGCTAAAAATATCGGAATTTTAAGTTCCGATTATACGGTCTTGCTATTCTCACTTTACCTAGTATTTCTATATCATTTTCATTATTGAGAATATCTCAGGAAAGTTTTATTGTACAAGTTCAGTTAATCAATTATTCTCTTTTTTTCCTGCCCATGTATGTTGAACGTATTCCCAACCGAAATTCCAAACCCACTTGGCTCATTCGCGAGTCCCGATGGATTGAAGGCAAATCCGTCAAATTCACCATTCTCAATATTAACGATCTGCCCATAACCCTTATCTTGCAGATCCGCGAACTTCTCCGTGGTGCCAGCATCATCAAGTCCACCCATGACCTCTTTGAGCGGCTGGAATCCAGAGCCCACGGTCATGTCGCGCTGGTCTTGGGCATGGCTCAAAAGCTGAACGTCCACGCCTTACTTCACAGCAAGAATTCCCGCAACCGCAGACTCGTTCTCGGTATGATTTCGTCCCACGTTCTGAACCAGGAGGCTGGTACCTTACAGCATGTTAACTCTGTCTCCTCCACGCTCAATGAAGAACTGGACATCAAGCGAGTGGATGCCGAGGATCTGTATGAGTCCATGGACTGGTTGATCAAGCAAAAGACCGCCATTGAATGCCGGTTGGCGAAGAAACATCTTCATGAGGGATCCAAGGTACTCTACCATCTAACTGGCAGTTATGTAGAGGGGATAAAGAACGAACTTGCAGAGTTTGGATACGGTCGGGATAAGAAGCAGATCCTGATTGGTCTCTTGACGGACCAAGATGGCTGTCCCATCGCGGTGGATGTATTCAAAGGGAATACCGCGGATTACAAAATTCTTGCTACGCAGGTCTCAAAGCTCCGTGACACCTTTGGTCTTAAGCATGTAGTTCTGGTGGGAGATCGCGGGGTGTTAACGCAGAAAGGGATTCGGGAAGAGCTACTCCCCGCAGGTCTGGACTGGATTACAGCCATGCGCAAGGACAGTCTCCGCAAAGTGGTGGAAGCAGCCAAGGAGACTGAGATGAGTTTACTAGATCAGCAAAATATCATGCAGAAAGAGTCCGAGCATTATCCCAATGATCGTCTGATTCTATGCAAAAATGCGATCCAGAAAGACAAGAAGCAGATTCGGCGAGAAGAGCGTCTGGTCAAAACAGAGGAAGGGTTGGAAAAGATCATCAGGGCAACTTGGCGCAAGAGGAACCCGCTCACACAAGCGTCAGAGATTGGGGTACGGGTAGGAAAGGTATTTGAGAGGCAGAAGACGAGAAAGTTTTTCACATATGAGGTCACAGAAGGACACTTCCAATATGCCCGAGATCAGAAGGCGATTCAGAATGCAGAGCGCTTGGATGGCGTTTATGCGATTCGGACGAGTCTGAAAGAGAAGCCTGCCGATGAGGAAGTGATCTCGGACTTTAAGCGTTTATCTGCGGTGGAGCAGGCGTTCCGATCGTTCAAACAAATTTCGTTGAAGATTGATCAGGTTTATCACCAGACGAAGGATCAAGTGACCTGCCATGTGTTTTTGAGTATGTTGTCCTACTATGTGGAGTATCACCTCCGCAAGGTCTTAGCCCCAATCCTGTTTCGGGAGGATAATCCAGAGGGGAAAGAGGCGCAACGAACGAAACAGGCGAAAGAGAGGGCGCACACCAAGCGGAATCAGAATGGAGAACAGATCATGAACTTTGAGAATCTATTGAACGAACTCCGTGGACTCAGTCGGATTCAGGGCAAGCTTCGGATTGTTGGCGATGAGGCACCCGTGGTGACCTACGTTGCAGATGAAAACGCAATACAAAAACGGGCCTTTGAATTGGCGGGGATCAAACTGAAGTCTGGTAGCGCGAAGGGGTAAATCTGGAATCGAACCTCAACATCATGTCCTTGCGCGAAAAAAACTGTCTTCAATAAGTGCAATAATGAAAAATTTAGGCACTCCAATGCGGGCAAAGAGGAGACCACAGCAAGCGTTAGTGGTGCAAGTCGGAAGGTTTAAGATGGTCTAAATGCGGCTGTAAAGTCCAATTAAATCGATCAACAGAAGCCATCCTTAGGTCGTTCCGATTGTTGACTTACTCCATAGCTGGCCACCGATCAGTCTATGATGAGTGTAATCTATGAGCGAGAACCTTTCATTGATTGTTGAAGATAATTCAGATCTAAATCTGGGGTTACCGAATCAGGATACGGTTCATGGTCTTCCAGACAAGTGTATCGCTGCAAAACTGATACCCAGCCAATCTACCATCCCGTCATTGCCGATGATACTGGATTTGGGGGAATCAAATTCAAGGAACAATGAAATACGTTCCCACACATCCTTTCATGATGAATGGATTTAAAATCTCTAATGGAGCCCTATGTCGGAACCATGAGGGGCTAAACTTTCCCACTAAATGGGGAATAGTGTCTGGTTGAAATCTGGTACATCTGGGGGGCTTTGCGGATTCCCCGTTTATTCACATGCCCAATGTATCTCCCCAAAATTTTTACCTCCTCAAAAATATCAGGAGAAATGATGATTTCATCAAATTCTGGGTTGGCTGGCTCGAGGCGGAGCCCATGATGATCCATGAAGACTCTCTTCAGGGAGGTTTCTCCGTTATACAGTACTGCTCCAATCCCCCCATCGGGAATATCGTCATCCACCAAAAGGACATAATCTCCATCATGAATTTCTGCGCCAGTCATTGAATGTCCCCGAACACGGACGGCAAAAACACGATCGAGATTGGGAAAAAGGATATCCAACGTGATTGTCCCTAAGTTAGATTCAACTGCCTCCTGCAAGGTGCCTGCCGTGATCTCACCAAGAATAGGAATTCCAACGGATGATTTCCCATTCTTAGGTTTCAACTGGAATCCACCCTCTGCGTGAATGAGGTATCCTTTCGTTTGAAGAGCCTTCAGATTCTGAGTGATACTGTTAGAAGACTTGAATCCAAATTCTTCAATGAAATCTTCATATTTTGGCCATCCTAAACCTTTCTCGTCGTACATAATGATAAAGTCCAGTACAGCTTGTTGTTTTTTGGTCAATGGTCTTGGCATCGAATTGAAGAGTTAAGTTTATATACTAAATATTATACATTTATATGACGTATGGGTTCCAGCGATGCCGTTATCAATGATTGTTATTATATGTGTATTATTCTTGGGGAATTTCTGGATGATGAAAGAACTGGTCAACTAGTATCGTATTCCCATCGGGATCAAGAAGCATGATACTGCCAGGTCCATACGGATTTTCCACTTCATCAACTTCGGAGATCAGTTCTAATCCCCTATCTTTGAGATGTTTTTGAATTTCCCTTACATCCATGAATTGGTCAGAGTATCCATTGTCTATTCGTTCCCCCTCTGTGTCGGGTCTTGTGAAAAACCTTGGGTTGAAGGTGAGAATATTCCCCTCAAACATGCCCTCAAAAAGCCCAATAATTGTGGTTCCATTGATCATGATCAGGTGATTTTCACCTCGCTGAAGAACTTCAAAACCCAACTTCTGATAGAATTCACCTGACACTGCAAGGTCTTTGACCGATAAGCTGATTGAAAATGCCCCCAATTCAAGTTTACTCATGATGTTCTGTGCGTATTTAGAAGATATTTTGGAAAATTTGATTCGTTTGATAAATGCTTATTGACATGATGCTCTATTGGTATAGAGGATACATTTCAATGGCATTGAACGTTCAACTACCCAATAATGATTGAACCGTATCGCAAGATCTCTGATGTTTAAAACTCTATTGTTCTCTATTCCATTTTGAAAATGAATCTCCTATGAATAATCACCGATTTAGTTATGACGTTTTCCATAACAAATGGTTGGGGATGCCTGCTGAACGATGGAAAACAGGTTTATTTCCGATGTTTCAACCGCTCTGCTATCTCAACGACATCCCGTGTTCATGGTAATTTATGGGGATTATATACTTTAGTAACCCGCATTTCCATTTGACGATCAATATGTCCATGAGAATGCTCCTCCCAGCTAATTCATCCGAGAGGCCAGTATGTATGCAGATGCATTATGATCCGTGAGTCCGCATGGCACATACTTGAATTTGCTTTGTAATTAGCGGTTCGCTTTGCCTACAAATTGACATCCACTGCATATCTGACTCGTATACTCGGGGTCCATGATCACCACCGTCCTAAGTTTATAATCACCGTAAAATTTGAACACTCCTGTAAAGCATATACCGATTTAGTCCTGAATTCAATTTCTATTCTTGCAGGGATTCTCTAACGCACCATTGGCAGACCTTGTTATATTCTCTAGTTTCACGCATCAAAGTTATTGCTTAGTTCCCAATAAGTTACGGACAATATGATCTAGATTACTGTGCTGATTTTCCTGCTTCCATTTTGCAATCCTGCGCCTGATAATGATTCTCCGATTTGATTTTTTGCTGCCGTGCCAACTTGCGCTGATTCCTTAGTGCGTAAATTTATCAATGAGAATACTTAACTGAAATTGATCATTCATACCGTGGTTGTCCCAAAATCCACCAAATATATCTTCTCACCTGCTTATCGCCAAACACCTGGTTTCTCTTCACTAATCCCGTTTGGAGTATATTTCTTTTCCGCCGCCCCCTGGATTCTACCTCATCCATGCCAACCAACACTGAAAAAGCGATCAACACGAAGCTTGCTGAATGTCTGAGAGCCAAACACCCTGGCTGGACGGTGGGGGCCGAACAGACTGGTGTGTTCATGGACAAGATGAAGCAGCCCGATCTGGTGATCTCCCATCAGGAACGCCTCACCGTCATTATAGAGTCCGAGTTTGCGCCAGCTTCTAACCTTGCCAAGGATGCAAAGGGTCGGCTGATGCAGTTGATCCGTCAGTCGGGTGAAAAAGTGGAACAGTGCATCGCCATCAAGCTTCCAACCTCGCTCCGACAGGTGAATCAGGCGGATCTTGCCCATGCGGTGCGTACCGGTCGCTACGCCTATGCCATATTCTCCTATGAAGACGAGGACAATTTATTTGATCCGATCGTCCGCTGGCCGGCAATTGGATGGCTTGAGGGAGGATTGAATGAGTTAGCGGACTGTATCGAAACGGTTGCCCTCTCGGAGCAACGCGTTGCCCGAGGAACGATCATTCTTGAGGTCGCCGTCAGTCAGACCGCTGGTCATCTCTCATTCCGTGCTCCTGCGTATGTTCTTCATCAACTAGCCCAACAACTCCATCAGGAAGAGGGGCTGCAAACGACCCGAATGGCAATGGCCATTCTGGCCAATGCGGTCATCTTTCATATGCGACTTGCGCGCCTGCATACGGAGATCCAGGATCTGGGCGCGCTCCAAACCGATCATGGGATCTTTCGGAAGTATGACATACTGGACTGCTGGAAAGAGATCCTGAACATCAACTACTGGCCGATCTTCCATTCGGCCTCGGAACTGTTGAAGATCCTGCCAGACCGCGAAGCGCATGCGGTCCTTGCGCAACTACACAAGATGTCCTCTGAACTCCAAAGCTTTGGTGCAGCGGATATTCAGGATCTGTCTGGGCGCATGTTTCAGCAACTCATAACGGATCGCAAGTTTTTGGCAACATTCTATACGCTTCCTGCGTCCTCTGCGCTCTTGGCTGAACTGGCGGTGTCCCGCCTCGCTGTGGATTGGTCGGATCCCGACCAGATCACGGCCCTCAAGGTGGCCGATCTTGCCTGTGGCACGGGTGCACTCCTTGGCGCGGCGTATCATGCACTTGCCTCGCGCTACCGCCGAACGGGTGGACATGATGGCGCGCTCCATGCCCGAATGATGGAACGTGTGTTGACTGCTGCCGACATTCTGCCCTCGGCGGTGCACCTGACCGCCGCAACCCTCTCGGGGATCCATCCCGGTAAGACATTCCACCATACACGCGTGATCAATATGCTCTATGGAGAGAGGGAGAATGAGGAGGATGTATCCATTGGATCGCTGGATCTGATCCAGTCGGATCAAACCCATCCACTGTTTGGAACAGGACGAACGGCGCTCTCTGGGCAGGGGGTTGTGGAAGAGAATGCCGAGACGGGTACCGTGGATCTTCCACATGAAAGCATGGATCTGGTGATCATGAATCCGCCCTTTACCCGACCGACGAATCATGAAGCGACTGGGATACCTGTGCCGTCGTTCGCCGGATTCAGGACCAAAGAGGAGGAACAGAGCAAGATGTCGGCTCGCCTCAAGGAGATCCGCAAGGACTTGAAGCTACCTGCCGGTCACGGGAATGCAGGTCTTGCGTCCAACTTCATTGACTTGGCCCATGCCAAACTGCGACCGGGGGGCATACTGGCACTGGTTCTGCCTGCATCCTTTTTGCAGGGGCGGGCCTGGGAGAATGCACGTACATTGATCCGTGCGCAGTATGAAGAGATCTTGATTGTGGGGATTGCAAGCGAGGGGAGTACCGATCGGGCATTCTCTGCGGATACGGGAATAGCCGAGGTGTTGCTGGTGGCTACGCGAAAAAAAGAGAGCACGGAAGACGTAGAGGATCTCATGGTCGTCAACCTCCTGGCAAGACCGAAGACACTTCTGGAAGGATTGGTGACCGCTCAACAGATTGAGCAAAAGCGACGGGATCAGGGGGTGGATGTTGGAACGATCCCGTGGACTCCATCCCAGGAAGCAGGGAACTATGTACGTACAAAAGCTTGGACAGGTCTTGGGGTGCGAGAGACAGGATTGATGCTCTTCATGAACTCGCTGGAACAGGGGAAGCTGCTGTTACCTCGGATGGGGAGACCTGTAACAATACCTGTCTGCAAACTGGAAAAGCTTGGACACCGTGGATTCCTTGATCGGGACATGAACGGGTTAACCCGTGGGGGAAAACCGCGCGGCCCCTTTGATATTGAGGCCCTGACGCGAACGCCTGAATATCCAGTATTATGGGGGCACAATGCAGATCGGGAGCGCTGCCTGATCGTTGCGCCGGATAGTCAGGGCCGAAGCCGACCGGGGCATCGGGAGCAGGCTGCCGACCTGTGGCAGAAGGGTGCATCCCGGCTTCATTATAACCGTGACTTCAGGTTGAATTCTCAGTCACTTGCTGCCTGCCTGACCCCGCAACTCTCCCTTGGTGGAAGAGCATGGCCAAATTTCCTGACGAAGGATTCGTGGGAGATTCCGGTAGTGCTTTGGGCCAATACCACTCCAGGACTGATCTCGTTCTGGTGGGCAGGTTCGCGTCAGCAACAAGGGCGCTCCATATTGACAATTACACGCTTACCAGAACTCTTATCCTTAGATGCGGATCGTCTCTCCGAGGAGCAAATAGATCTTAGTCGGAAGATCTTTGAGGAGTTTCAAAATAAGAGTCTGCGGCCAGCAAATGAAGCGTACCGGGATGAAGTGCGCAAAGAACTGGACCGCGCAGTTCTGATTGACCTCCTTCAATTGAAGGTTGATGTACTTGATCAGCTGGCAATCCTAAGAGAGCAATGGTGTGCAGAGCCCAGTGTACATGGAGGAAAGTCAAGTAGACCAAATGAATAATTTATATCCCCACAAGTTTGTCACTAATGCGTGCTCCTCTGGTGCTCGACTGCCCATGATAATCTCATATAGGCCTCTTATTGTATGACTAAACGGCAGACAGGCATTATTATTTATTGACTCTCATCTCCTCAACGTTGGTCAGCCGTGAGTCCAACCATATTTAAGCTATCAGAATTGCTCATTCAACTCAAATTGAGGTAGTCCTTCATTTACGCATCTGAAATTGACTCACCCAGTAAACTCTTCACCCAAGAAATCCAACTCAACAAGTCCAAGAAGTGCAGAAAATATTCGGTTGATGAAAGGATATTTATCTGTCCGCATCTATTGATTAGCCGATATAGTTCTACGCATCTTTTCTGAGCAATTGAAGAGTCCTGAGTATGTTGAACTTGGTAGCTGCAAATGGACAGAGTCTGTATTGAAAAATTACGCTCCAGATATGCTATATGTATCAAATAAATTAAGCTGGTTACTTGGATGCCGAATGAATCTATCCGTCCTTAAAGGCTGGATTGGTTGATTCATGTTATACTTCCTGCAGGTCATTTGAAAGAGAGTGCTCAGAGTATCCGCCCAGACTCCCTCTCCACGCATGCGATGACCAAACCGTGGATCGTTAAGCTTTCCTGAACGAACCTCTTTAATCCGTCGAATGATTTTCTCTTTGCGCTCAGGAAAAGAACGGTCTAACCATTCTTCAAAAAGAGGTGCGACAGGCCCTGGAAGACGGAGTAATATGTAGCCTGCTCGTACCGCTCCCCGATTTGCGGCAGCCTCAATGATCGCAGGAACCTCTTCATCAGTCAGTCCAGGAACCACAGGGGCTACCATTACACCAGTAGGGATTCCTGCCTCAGAGAGTTCTTCTATCGCGTCTAATCTACGTGCAGGCATACTGGTTCGCGGCTCCATCATACGTGCAATCTCATCTCGGAGAGTCGTGACCGAAATCATGACACGAGCAATTCCAAGCTTAGCCATTGGAGCCAAGATATCTAAATCTCTGGTCACTAGATGGTTCTTGGTGATGATTCCAACGGGGTTACGATGATCTGAAAGGATTTGCAGACAGCCACGAGTTAACTTGAATTGACGCTCTATTGGCTGGTAGGGATCGGTATTTCCAGAGAGTGAAATCACCTCTGGTTTCCAAGAACGCTTCTGTAGTTCTTTACTCAATAGATCAGGCGCATCCCGCTTCACCATGATTTTTGTTTCAAAATCAAGCCCTGCACTCCATCCCAGATACTCGTGACTCGGCCGCGCATAACAATAAATACAACCATGCTCGCACCCCCTGTATGGATTAATTCCCCAAGTAAACCCAATATCTGGTGAATCATTACTCACAAGAATAGATCTTGAAGTATCTTCGTAGAATTGGGTAGACGTTTGCCTAATCTCACTTGGCTCTAGAGCATCCAGATCCAGTTCAATAGTTACTGGATCAAATCTCGTAGGAGGATTTGTTGCCGTAGCACGCCCTTTTGGAGCGGGAATTGGTGCTTGTTGTTTATCCATTGTGTCAAGGTACGATTCGGAGCGTACAACCATAGGCCGAATTTGATCTACTATTTATTCAGGTCAGTATGAAGAGATTCTTGTATACATCCTCAGTGCTACTCACATCGGGCTTACTCACGTTCGTGATCATGGGTCTCTTCGTTGAGGAAGTTCATTTTTCGGCAACTACTCGCGTCCATGCTCCTGTAACTGATTCATGGTGGACTTTCATGGATCCAAGCCGACAAAGACTGTGGCAACCGGATCTAGCATTAATTGAAACAATTCAGGGGGAGCCCATGGATCTCGGAGCATCCTTTCGCATGAAATTTATCAATGGAAACGATCGGCTATAAACGGTTACCTCTATTCTCCCAATGCAAGAATATCATGCAAACATAGAAACTTCAACTTATTTAGGTTACCGTTCTGTTACGTTTCAGGAATTAGATGAGAGATCTCGCATTCAGCAAACCATGGTCATACGCGGATCATCATTCATCAGCCGGTCTCTCCTACCTGTGATCCGACCATTAATCCAGCGCGATCAAATGGCTGCTCTTGATCGTCTTGCGGATCCAATTGAATCTTCTCCCTCCATTGCCCCACCGGACCATGAATGAGAATCATAATTTTGTGAAGTTGGATTACGGTTCCGAAGGGCTCTCCCTTGATCTGAAGGGGCTCAATGCTACAATACTCCGCCCGCGTTACCTTGAGGGCTTGCCTGATGAGCGTGCTACATTCATAGAATCTATTTGCCGCCCCTATAATTCGCCACCCCTCCGCGAACTCATCACTTCTGGCGATAGACTTGCCGTTGTCATCCCAGATATTACTCGTGCACTCCCCGGCGATCGACTCTTGCCGTGGCTTTTTGAAGAACTGGATGGAGTCCCCAAGGGAAATGTTACCATCATCGTAGGAACCGGCGCTCATCGAAGTAATACTCAGGAAGAATTGACTCAAATGGTTGGCCCGGAAATCTCTGCCAAATACCGTATCGTGAACCATGATTCCCGGGATCTAAGCACCTTACTCTACGCAGGGCGTAGTCCCTATGGATACGATGTATCCTATACTGCTGAATACGTACAGGCGGACCGACGAATCCTTATTGGGTTCATCGAACCTCATTTTATGGCAGGATTTAGCGGGGGATACAAGGCGGTTTTTCCTGGGATTGCTGACCTGCATGCTATTCAAGCCTACCATGGGTTTACAAACATTGCTCATCTAAAGAGTACATGGGGGGTTCTTGCGGGAAACCCGACTCAGAATCATGTTCGTGAAGCGGGAAGATTACTCCCCGTGGATTTTCTGGTGAATGTGACACTCAATACGGACCGTCAGATCACCGGATACTTCTGTGGAGAGGTATCCTCTGCTCATGAGGCGGGATGTGCGTTCTCCAAAAAGACGGCAATGGTCTGCGTTGAGGAAGAGTTCCCGATTGTTGTGACAACCAATAGCGGCTATCCTTTAGACCTCAATCTATACCAGAGTGTTAAGGGGATGTCTGCCGCCCATTCTATCGTGGAGAACAATGGACTGATCATCACTGCAGCACGGTGCAATGATGGTTTTCCTGAGCACGGAGCTTTCAAGAATCAAATCCTACGGTGGTCAAATCCAAATGAGGCTTGGGAGGCAATCCGCCATCCAAATTTTTCTGAACCAGACCAATGGCAGACGCAGAAACTGCTGCAAATCCTTCGAACCTGCCGCGTCAGTTTATTCAGTGAACTGGACCCAGAGTTGGTTCGTAGAGCTCATCTTACTCCCATTGATGATATTCGGGGGGCTATTGATGAGGAATTGATCCGACTATGTAACCCGGATACCCCTGTGGCCGTGATACCCGAGGGGCCTCTAACGATCCCATATATTGGTTAGGATCCGAGTGCACCCTGAAGTTCTTTGAACAGAAGGTTAGCTACGAATTCATTTCCATCGGTATTGAGGTGAACACCATTCCTAGTTAAGATCCCACCACAGCCCTCTCTTTGTTATCTTCGGTTAGATAGACTTCAAAATGAGGCATAGATCACAGAGAGGCACATCCTTATCCTGTGCGATGCCGCGCATGAATAGGGAATATTTTTCAAGGTAGAGACCTACTTCTGTATTACTTTGGGGGTCCTTACCAATTACGCTTGGAGTGTACAGCATGACGGAATCTCCATGAGCTTCAATACGATGAATTAGGGTAGTCAATCCATTTTCAAACATTGCTAGATCCATACCGGTTATGTGCCCAAATTCAAAGTGATGTCACACATCACTAAATTCCAGTATGGATCACCGCATGCGTTGGCTGATAGGTTAAGATGTCTTGCTCTAACCGAGTTAATAGGTCAGGAAACTTATCTCCACGCAACTGCGGGAAGTTTTCGGGCGAGATATATTGCAACATTTACCAAATGCAAAGACCGCTCAGTTCCTCTGTTGATTCGGGATCACCTCCAAATCTGAAACCATTCCGTATCCAGCAGAACAATTATCCGAGGTTACTCAGTCAGTACCTCAAACATATTATTTCGCACTTGTGCAATGACTGGACTGGCTACTGCGTCCCCATTCGCATCGAAAGAAAATGATCCAAAAATAGAATTAAAATCTCTCAGTTCACTCAGCCCATCTCTGATAGAGACAGGATCAAAAGTTGAAATTTGAGTCATGACCTTCCCTAATATGGTTACGGAAGCATAGCCACGAGCAGCAAAGTCACCGGGTTCTTTACCATATTCGCTTATAAAATTATCAACAAAGTTTTTATTTGCCTCTAATTCAGTATTTGGTAACCATACTTGGAATGTAATCGCACCCTCAGCAGCACCCAGTTCCACCGCATTCACGGCTTGAATCGCTTCAATTGACATGAAATTAACAATAAACGGGATCCTAAGCTCCAGTCGGTGAGCAGCAATGAGTGCCCCAATTCGTCCTGCGGGTAATGCAGATAGAAAGATAGCTTCCGGTGTGGGAGTAGCATTTTGGATTGCAATCAACTGGGGCGTGATATCTCCAAACTCCGTCCCCTGAGTAAGACTATAGGATGCCGCATGAACGATTGTAATATCATCGTAGCTTTCAAGTTCGTCAACAAGAATCTCATGACTATTGATCGAAAATGCGTCTTGATCATTTACAAGCGTAGCCACATTCTGATAACCCATATAAGCTTTCGAGATATGCACACCATCTGGGATCGTGCGGTCCACTGTTAGAGAGGAGAGAAATAGAAACTCACTCTGGGCACTCAATCCACTCCGTGCTGCCGTAGGACTAAGTGTGGCTATTTTTCTGCTGTTGATGAGCGGAATGGCCTGTTCGGTTTCAGATGAAGTTGCCGGACCGATGATAATCGGTACGTTATGTTCATCTGCGAGTCTTGTATATGCACTAAGAGCTGTGTCGATGATGCTCTTCCCATCTTCAACGATAAAGCGGAGCCGAAATGGCATCTGAGTATTTATATCCTCAAGTGCCAGATTCATCCCCTCCATGATACTCTGCCCTGCTACGCCCAGAGTACCCGAAAGTGGAAGAATGACTCCCACAGGTATTTCGACAGTCTCAGTGACTTGGTCACAGGCCGAAATACTGAATACCAACCCAGCGAGAACGAGTGCTAAAACTGTATTTTCTCTAATCAAATTCCATATTCTAGTGACCCTGATATGCATGTTTTGATACAATACCTCAACTTTTACTTGTTGTATGCATGGCTACGCATCGTTCATCAATCAATGAAAAGCCCACCCGTCTATCCCAATAAGAAATCATAATTTTGATCGTACCACATGAGACAAACCAAAGCGCCCTTTCGGAAGTCATCCATTCTCTCATTGATCCTTGCAGAAATGGCCTTCTCTCCTAGAAACCCATATGACTTGAAGTACCAAATAGAAAAAGAACTCTCCATACAATTGGTTATCTGATCATATGTAAGTTATGTTGCCTCACGTTTCCTCGTTTCAGAATGCTGTTCAACTGAGACATAGACACTGCCCCCTCAGAATGTGAGGCGGCCCCGTGCCGCATCCCATCTTGAAACATTTTCTCGATCCGTCGCATGGTAACCACCATACCAGCGGTCCACTCCGCGAAGCTGAATGGCATCCTCCTCCCCTCGTGACACGGAACTTCCTTTGGGAGTGATCTTGAATCGTACGTTTTGGAAGCCGGGTGATAATTGGTCTCCTTCCACGATGATGAGCGGTGATAAGCCACCTGCTAACCCCCTAATAGTCTGCCAAAAAGCCCAGTCGCCCATGAACGGAGCCTGTTCATTCGCCCCATGTGCACGAAATAACTCTACTGGATCTTGAATTCCTTCGGCAATCAGGCTCAGTGCATGTGCCTCTGTTCGACCTAATCCATTGAAAACCGAGGGCCAATCTTCCAGAAAACGGCGATATGCACTTTGAAGAAATGGTAGTTCAGGATTGATTCTGTCAGCCAATTCTTGATGCTTCTCGGGGTTTGAGCCGGTAAAACATTTCCACGCATCTACGGAGGAAGACATGAGAGAGGCCGTGACCAGCTTGCGTGTTCCGAATAGTTGGGTGATCTGTTCTTGATGTAGGTTTCCCAGTCCATGGAAAGGCTCAACACCAGGATATTGATCAATACAAATCAGGTAGCAGTTGTGAACTACGGAATTAATCTCTGCGATCCATGCGAGGATTTGGATCAACTGTAATTGATCATAGAGATCATGCTCAAACCAGAGAATTACCGGACTTTCTATCAAATGAGATTGTAGCGTAGAATTTCTGTCCAAAAAATTCTGAAACAACTCTTCTTCATCACCGCACCCTAATGATGATAAGCACTCTGCGCGCCTTTTGCTTAATGTTTTCATGGACATGTCACCTGGAACCGGACCGATATGAAGTACATCTCGCCATGGTAATACATCTCCTTCAATACACGAAGAACGGATCAGGTCTGCGGCTAAATCTCCGTTAGTCACATGTAACATGGTGAAATATTTTTAGCAGCAAGCCACCAGGCCCCGCACTCTCAAATTTAAATTCTCAGGTAAAAACTAACATAGTTGAGCGTGACCAAATCAATGCAGTTCACCAAGATCTCAAACAGGGGGAGAATAGGAAAAGAGAGAGCTGAGGGAAGAGTAACCGATCGAAAGGGTTCGCTCTACAAGCGAAATCATTTCTTTGACGACCATACCATGACTTCACGTAATATATATGTGGCCATCCCACCGAGTCCAAGCACCAGAATGACGGGCCAGTATACTTCAAAGAACATCCCTACCCCCGCTGAAACGATCAATGCTGCAGAAATTAATGCGCTGACGTGACTCTGGTGCTGCTTTAATTTAATTTTGCTCAATTCAAGTTCCGCCTCTCGATCCATGATCTTCAAGACACGATTGCCCATGCCAGGGGATATTGCTTCATACCTTGCCATTAGTCTAGCCAAAGATGGATCGGATGCATCAGAATTGATTATCTGTTGGTCAGCACTTTCTGTCAGCTTACTCTTTGAAGAGTTTTGTTTCCCTTTCATCTTAGTTGGTTCAGAGACTCCTGAAGTTGCCTAAAAAAATTGGATGGGTTATTATCTGACCTTGTACACTATGGTTATCCATAGCAATTAAGTCCAAATCTTGGAACACACAAGCAGTATGAAGGATCATTTTCTGTCAGCGATATAGTTTATGGTTCTACCAAAATTTGTGTGGGATGAGAACCTTATCTCTCTCTTGAACTAGCTTTGGAATCCTGCAAAGTAGCCCTTCTGCCAGATCGGAAACCTAACAATTCTGGACTGACCTTACCTCGTTGTTTGAGCTCCTCCAACTATGAGATCTAATTGACGTTAGACAGCTGCTACTACTGGGATTACAAGACCGTTAAATCCCGATACCAGAAGAAGCGAATTGGCATGCTGAACGTTACTCTCCGAAACGGGGAGAAGAATTCAAGGTACGGCTAAGTTGCACTAAATTGAAGGCAAGAGCAGACTGGCGAGTTCGCTACATGATATCAAGCGAGGGTGAGGTCTAATGATAGATTTGCTCAAAAGGTGCAGCCCCATATTCCACCAGTTTTCTCAAATTCATCAGCCTTTTTGGTTTCTTATGTTAAACAATGATCGCCGGCTGTTAACTTATTAAAGTTGGGTGTACCAGAATCTCTCATGCACTGCGACCTTTAATTCTTGCCCGTCCTTTTTCAGTAAGGAGATATTTTTGAAGTCTACTCTGTGGTTTATTCGGTAGGGTGTGAGTAATGATCTTATCCTTCAGAAGTCTACGAACAACCTTGTTGAGTTGACCAGACACCTGTCTCTGCCCCAGACTACTTGATAACTCACTTTTTGACATCGGACCTTCAATGAGATGATTCAGAACTCGCTGGTCAAGTGACTCTGGCTGTGACTCTGGCTGTGACTCTGGCTGCCAATATTCAATCAATGCCGATTGATCAATTATATGGACAATTTTTATGTACTTCTCAATACCTTCGGCATCCATGAGATTCAACTCTTCGCCGTAATCAAAGAACACAGGTTTGCTCTGACCATGGTTTATTGAAAGATTATTCGCGTAGAGATAAGTTCGTCCATTGGCATCAAGTACCGGGTTAACTCTGCCGTGAAGTCCAGGGATACGACCTGATCCATTAGGTAAAATGACCGCTCCACCATTATTCAATGAACTTAGCTGTAGCGTGAGTTTGCTTTCTTCTGGCCTCCAGCCAAACTCTATGGATGCGGCAAAACCCTCAGCAGCAGCAAATACCGTCATTGGCAAATAAACAGAATGTAATTCAACATTCGCCACCCCCTGTCTGTCAGTTTTTGCCCGTTTCCATGTACCATTGGGGTAAAGCATCAAAATGTCAACATCAACCACAGGTTCGTGTCCACAATATGCGGTAACAGCATACTTTCGTGTATTTGATCGTACGATCGTAGTAACAAATCCATCCCTAACCGAAAACTTTGGCTCTGGTAAACCAGCATCAACACAGCGTTCGATCATGTCCAGAGTTCCAGTTCCCATTCGTTCAATATATTCAACCAAATACATACTCTGCGCCAACAAAGGGTTACGCGGCACCGAACCGTGGGCTACACGTAGTTTATCTAATGTTAGCGGGGGTTGAAGTTTTCCTGAATTCCATACTTCTAATCTATCGGAAAACAGCATCACTTGAACACTGCTACTATCCCCATAATCTCGGTGGGCAACCGCATTTACAATCGCCTCAGTCACAACCTCTTTTGGAATTTCATTGGTTCGGACAGCACGCGTAGATTCTGCCCGTGTTCCGATAGATAGATTGATTTTGCTGAGCACGAAATCTACCGCCTGATCCACCAGATCAAATACTGTTCCTTTGAAGACTTGATGCGATGGAATTGGCTTTGCGACCTTTGTTCCGTGGAAATGTGCACACTTTATCTCAGAAGACATCAAAAACCGCTGTGGATTTTTTCCAAATAGTAATACTGCTGCATTCGTTGGTTGACCTGCATTGCAAAGATTCAAATGCTCCAATAACTCCTCTTTGGATGCATCCTCTTGAAGTGGAAATTGTCTGACTCTACGTGCAGTTCGGATGAAGCGCATCATCCGATTAGAGTCAAGATCGTCAAGAGAGGCCCCCATACAGTGAGCCGCGTCAAATGGAGTAGAACGAATCATCCCTTTCGCTACCAAGAATTCAACCAAGGCAGCATAAACGCTGACTTTCAGTTCTTCGGGGGTATTGAATCTCTTTCTGATCAGACCCGACTGTGCCTTAGTGATGAGTGCCAGCATCTTTGGATGTCGAGTATGGTCTTCCAGATTTTTCAGAAAAATAATTCGATAAGCCCCTACTGCAGTCGCATGGTCAAACTCTCGCTCCGTTGGAGAGACTCCTTCTTGATCCTCGGAACCATATGTGTCTCCAAATAAACCGATATAGATTTCAGATTGCTCTACTTCATCCAAATATAGTTGATTGGGGCGCCGATCCGTGGCAGGAACTTCTTCAAATAAGAATACATCGAAAAATCTTCGCATCATTGCGTCTTCGCGAAGATAATCTCGTAGCAGCCTCCGTTCTTGAACAAACTCACTCTGGACACTACTAATAAATATGCGAATTAGATTCATAGGTCAATTCTGGAGTGGACTTAAACAGTAGCTCCTCGCCACCTGAACCAGAGGGCTCTTAGGTGAAGACACTATGCCATCCCAAGTTCTCATTGTTCTCGGAGAACTAACGGTGTCTGACTACTGTGAAGCCTAATCTTAGATCACACATAGAGGTTTCGTCATATTTCTTTGGAAAAAGATAGGGTTAAATATCTCGACAAATGAAGAGATGATATAGTCCGAATAGGCACCCCAGAGTATCTTCAAGAGCATTGGCGAACTTATCTTAGGTTATAATCCCCTTATCTTACAAGAGCCACAGAGGTCGTCGTTGGCCCAGAAGCACCTGTCATTCGGACAGAGTAGATCCCGCTCGGTAATTCACCTGCCTCAAAAATAACCGAGTGTTTCCCCGATGTGATCTTATCATGGAACAGTGTGGAGACCCTCCGACCCAGAAGATCATAGACCTCAATCTTGACTTCCTGAGGATCATTTACACTAAACTCTAATGTAGTGTAATCATGAAATGGGTTAGGATAATTCCTGTAGAGTGCGTAAGCTTGGTGTGGGGTGCTCGGTGTCAAAGTCCGATTGGTCGTGAATTCAGATTCTGGAGATCGCAAGTTCTGGTTCGTGTAGATATGAAACTCACCAGGTTCAAGATTAAGAGAAGTTCCCTCATTTACATTCAAAGAATCTCCCGACAAATAATCATACCAGTAAGCTGGATGGGAAGAAAAATTCAAATTGGTTGAAGCAGGAATGACGTCAAAATTGCCTACAATAACGGCTTCCATTTCAGTCGTCACATGATGAAGTTGAATACGCTTTACAGGTCCAGATACATCTATCAATACAATCGTTCCTGTACTATGAAAGATAGGATTTTCCTTCCTCAAATGAAGAAGTGCGGACCAAGTATCGTATAACTTTCTGCGGGAAGGATCGTCATAGTAGTCCCAGCGAATTGGCTTACTATCTGTCCGATCTGGCGCAAACGATGGACAATTTCCTGGACGCAAGCATTCTTCTCCTCGGTCGCCATACCCATACCCAAGTTCCCCAAATTGCCACAGCATTTTAGGACCGGGAAGCAAGAAGTGGAATGCTCCCGTCATTTTCAATCGATCCAGCGCAATTGGTAGGTTGCGAATATTATAGGTTCCCTGATTCGCATCTATGGAAGGTGAACAGGCTTCTCCCCCCGACGGTACGCGTTCACATGCACCATAGCTACGCATCTTGTACATCATCCACTGCTCATCATGGCTCTCCATGTATACAATGACATGAGGGAGGCGCCAGCCTTTGCCGCCTGAACCATAATAGGCTTCTGCAAAGTTACTCTTCTGTCCCTCATGATAGCCCATCAGTGCTTCTCCAAACGGATGCGTTACATTGCTCCAAACCATCATGCCAGGGAACCCGCGGTCTGTTCCATATTCCGCGAGTTCTCTCTCTTCGCGTTCTTCTGCCCAATGCTCCAAAATGATGTATGCCTTGGGATCAATCGTCCACATTTTATCGGCCATTCGTTTGATGAGACGAATACGGGACGGATCATAACGATTCCATGCGGCATTATCAGAGCCAGTATTGCGTTGGGTAAACCCTTTGGATAAATCAAACCGGAATCCATCTACATTGAATTCCCTCAGCCAGTACTCATTCACACGATCCAGCCAATACTGAGTATATGAGTTTTCATGGTTGAGATCAAAGAAGACGTTGTAGGCATGAGTCGGAGGGAGATTAATCCACGGGTTTGCATCCACTGCACCATAGAGAGAGACCAAAGGAGATGGAAGATCCACATGATTGTAGACGACATCAAGGAAGACAGCGATTCCCCGCTCATGAGCTGTATCAATAAATCGCTTCAGATCATCCGCAGGGCCGTAGTATTTATCAGGTGCGAAATAAAAATTTGGCTGGTAACCCCAGTTTAAATTTCCTCCAAACTCAGCGATTGGCATGAGTTCTATGGCATTAATCCCCAGCCGCTGCAGGTATCCTAATGTATCCGTCAGCGTGGCCCAATCATGTGCATGAAGATAATCTCGGAGGAGGATTTCGTAGATCACGAGTTCCTCTGGGGGAGGCGGTTCAAAGTCGGTCACCTTCCACGGATAAGGAGAGCGGTCGGTTTGTAAGACCGATACTGGCCCATGTGTTTTTCCATGGGGATAGGGTTTCAGGTTTGGATAGGTATTCGGATGGATGAACCCGTCATAGCTCTGATCAAGAATCAAAGTAGAGAACAAGTCAGCAAATCGCAGTTCGCCATCTGCAACATACTGGTAGCCGATCTCTTGGTTAGCTGGTAAATTTGTGATTGGAAGCCACCAGTGGACACTGTCAGGACGCAAAGCATCCCGAAACATCAAGGATGTATTATTGACCTGCCAATCATTAAAATCTCCAACCGCATGCATCGAACACTTTCCTGGAGCAAACACAGATAGCGTAACCTTTGATGGGTCTGAGGAATTATAATTGACTCCGTCCTTGATTCCAACCGGGCGCGAACGGTCAGTCACCTCAAAGGGAGTGGCCCCAACAGCTTGGGTTACAGTGTTGCCTTGGCTATCCGTAGCCATGATTGAAAATGTGACATCACATTCCATTGGGCTATTCAGAGAATAATGGAACACCCCTTCATTGAAAAATGGAAGTCCATCAAATTGCCGTCCGTTGATCTCAACGATCAGACGACGGATAGGTCTTGACGAAAATACTCCGGCGCTTACCCCAGTTACAATACCGGCATCATTCCGTTGTCTGGCCATTTGAAAAATCATTGGATCCCTAACGACAATTACAGAATTGTTGTTGTCGTTAGGATTTACTTGGTCGTTGAGCGGATCGGTAATCCAGACATAGTCGCTCCCCGAATGATTCAAATGTGCATGGACCTTGTACTGATAGGAACGGCCTGCTTCCAAAGTGTGCGAGTATAGCCACTGCCCTGACTCAACGTGATAGGACATCTGAGACACAGCTCCTGCGGAGATATGTCCACTAGTGTTGGGACCCCAACCATTAAACTCCCCCGGCAAAAATGCTCGTATCACGCTTTGGTCAGGAATCCATCGAAAGATCACATCCAGAGATTGACCAACACTACTGCTTAAAGTAGTTACAAAAAGTAATATTGCAAGAGCAGACTTACGAACAGGTTGAAGAATTCTATTGCCTCAGATATATCCAGTGACAAGGTTATAAGTATGTATGGTAGGAGGCAATGGGGATAAATGATTGTTAGGCGGGTGCATGAATCAATGCGTTCGTTAGGAAACACAGTCTATGATTCGTCTGATGAAGCGCAATTGGTGAAACCAAACGAATCCACCCCCAAGAGCAGCCTCATAGAGATTGAAAACAAGCTCTTGGGGGCTGGTGATAAGCCCGTAGAGAGTAGTGCAGAGCACTTATACAGGGAAAACGAGTACCACCGAGATCCGTTTTTTTTTCACCTGAACGAATATACACATTTTCCTTACAAATTCCAAATCATTGTTTGATGAGTGCGGTGAGAACTTGCCCAAGAGGATTGTAAGAACTTGGCATAAATATGCGCAACTGCTGAAATATAGAGAGTTAATGGAGCCTCTTTCAAAATTCTTTATTTTCACCTGTTGTCCCCGCTGAATTGTGGCTTAAACTGGCTCAGTTTAGTCGGACCACGCGAAATCTTCAGTATGGGAACCTCTTTCGAAATCCCTCAAAAAATCATCCAATTGAGGAATTTTGAAAGAGTCTCAATGTATAATTTATTCACGAACCCTTAATAGCTTGCTGTTATAGTATACAACGGATATCAATCTGTCTATACAAGTCCTTACTTATTTGAGTGCATTATCGTTACATGAAAATTCCAGTCCGAAACGCCATCACCGCAGTTCTGATCATCTGTGCAGTAGCTGTTATTACCCTGTTGTTACGAAGAGAATTCTTTTTCTTGGATGATGTGTCCGTGCTGGATACAAGTCAGGTTAGACAGCTTGATATTAACGCTTGGCAGCAGGTATCCCAAGGTGGTATCCTTGTGGGATCACACAATGCAAAGGTCAAGATCGTAGAGTTTTATGACTATGAATGCCCCTTCTGTCAGAGAGTTGAACCGATCTTGGATAAAATCCGGCAAAAATATTTGACGGAGGTAGCAACGGTGCATCGCCATTTTCCGCTCCCTTTTCATGCGACTGCCTACCAATCTGCCATCGCAGCTGAGTGTGCTCATGCCCAAGGTGTATTTTTGGAGTATCACAAAGTAATATTTGAGCATCAACATTTTTCCGCGACTCTTGACTGGACAAATATGGCACGAACGGTTGGGATGCCAGACATAACCCGTTTTCAAGAGTGTGTCAAGACAAGGTTGCCCTCTAATAAGATAGATCGTGAT
Source organism: Rhodothermales bacterium (assembly GCA_965208025.1). GTDB lineage: Bacteria > Bacteroidota > Rhodothermia > Rhodothermales > Bin80 > Bin80. The sequence goes on along the minus strand of OZ242302.1, from coordinate 3,689,801 downwards.
ATAAAACTTGCTGATTCTCTGAAAATTAATGCCATCCCTACGCTTATTGTAGATAGAAAACTCTTCCAAGGTGTTCTCAGTTTTGATGAGTTAGACAATATTGTGCAACGTTCCTTTGATGTAAGCGAGTGACAATTGCCTGATATGTAGTGCCACCTCAATTGAGGAATAAGATTTTGTTATTAATCTATCATTTTATCATCTTTGGGTCGTGAAGATAGAATTGGTTTGTGTATCTAAAAAATCTAACTAACATTCTTATCTTAACATGAAACGAATTATAATTAACACCGCGGCTATCTTAGTGATCATATTTGGATTTATGGCTTTGAAAGCTCCTAATCAGGTGACAGTATCTGAACTATTTGTTGCGCGGGCTTGTTGTGGTCCTACTCCGAATACTTGTTGCGGAGATGTATGCCGCTATTCGGGTGGTAACTGTGAAGCCAAAGACTGTCGTTCTTTGCGGATATATTTGGTGGCTGTTCTCTGGATTAGTTCTGGTGCGCTACTTTTGAATTTGTAATTCCCGTTGAAATATTTTCACTCGGTCGTGTGGATGTGCTTATCTCTTTGGTTTCATTGAATTCATTTCCCATTGATCAAGCGATGAACATGAAAACGTTGCTGTTTGTGTGTACTGTTGCTTTGATGTTCATATACAACTCTGCGGATGCACAAGTGGATGATACTTCCCCCTATATCCTTACCGAAATCAGTAGATTTGGAGATGTATCTCGCGGAGACACCATCCTTTTCGAATCGCACCAAAATTCGAATATTGCAGTAAATAGTAAAAATCAGATATTCGTGGGTGGTGGGTGGAGTGTATCCCCCGTCGTTTCTTTCTCTGGAGATGGACGATTTATCGGATTTGTGGGTGCAGAAGGGGTTGGTCCTGGTGAGTTCACCAGCAGCACTAGTGTCGTGGTTGGTCCCTCTGATTCGGTTTATGTTTTTGACTCATCGTTGGGACGTCTGCTAGTTTTTGATCCCTCTTCATTCCGTTTTGTTCGTAGTTTAAGTATGGGATCTCCTGAGGGGAGTCCTTCAATCCCTGGGAATCTTGTAGGTATTACCGACAGATCATACATTTTTGAATACTTAACCCCCTTTCGTCCCCCTGGCAATTCTTTAGGTGGTTATGACCCTGACGAACCGAGATATTCCATTATCAATTCAGTCAATGTGCGGAACCCCTCGGTGAAAAACTATCTTGCAAAAGTACCTGCCGCTGAAAAATTTGTAATAACGTCAAGGGGCTATATTAGCGTCATGCAACTCCCATTCGGAAGAGATCCTTTTTTTGCCCATCAGGATGGTTTGCTATACACTGGTTGGAATAATTCAATTGATATTTCGGTTATTTCTGACGAAGGTGGGGTGATCAGAACTGTTGAGTTTGAGCATGAAGCGGTGCCAATTACCAAGAGGGAGATTGAGAGTCAAATAAGTAACCTCTCCAGGCGAAACCGCAGGGAACTTCTGAGATATGATGGATTGCCCAAAACGAGACCTGCTTACGATGCTATGGTAGTTGATGATATGGGCCAAATTTGGATCAGACGATATCCTGATTCCCAGAATACTGACATCACTGACTGGATGATTTTTAGTTCAGATGGCTCGTTGATTGGTAAAATTGAGTTACCGACAAATCTTCTAATTAAAGCAATTCAAGCGGAGCGCGTTTATGCCAGTATCAATTCAGAGGAGAGTGGCCCATACATTGTTGTATATTCAATTTCGGAGAGATCAGACAGGTAACGTAACAGGTCAATTCTAACCCCATAGATCCCTGCAAAACCAAGTTTTTTCTCGTCCAGCATGTTCAAATCAGGGGGTGTTCAAGGGCTGTGAATGCCAAAACTTGGTGAAAAACAGGATTCTGATGAATATATGTGCACCTCAAACGCTCATATGCGAAGACTTGCCCCGCATTATGTAGATTTACTCCACGCATATGGCACTCTTTCCCCAAGACCAAACTCCGAATTAACAGATTTACAGCTTTTTCTTGGACAGATTCACCAAAGTATCAGGTTCATTCCCTTCAAATCTCAAAAAATTAAAATTCTCTGATTTTTAACGTAGTATTCATGGATAATTGGTAGAGAGTCCTCCCACCGATTTGGTTTTTTGCAAGAGATTCACCATATTGAGTTACAGAATTTCACGGATGCTCTGTTTATGATCTGCCCCTGATTTTGGATTTTGGAATTTTACATGGATTTGAACAAAGTAGGTATACGGACAGGGTGGTCCACGGGTGAAATTACAGGTACTTGCGTAAGTACCAGTGTTTCTGTTCGTCATCCTGATGGGATTAAGCGCCGGACACATCTTCCTTGCTACATACGAGCAACCACACCTGTCAATTCTGGCGACAGCGGGTCAGCCTTGTTCTCTACAATTAACGATGGCCCGGGATCGGAAAACGATGGGATTTTCTTAGGTATCTTGTCTGCATGTTCTATATGTAATGACAAGATTACCACACAGACAAGTGATGGCTTTTATGTCTCGTGGACAGCCATTGATGCCGCCATGAATCACTACATCACCTTGCATGAAGATCAAGCAGATTTTTAGTATTTTTGAAGAGAATGGCCATTGCAAGGTATTTTCGGGAGGAGCAAGGGCCTTTGGATGAGAAAGTCGTCCTAGAGGGCTTCCCTGTTTTCGGACGTACCTGCCTGCCGCGCATACAACGTGCACCACACCATGAATCACTACAATCAGACATATCTACTCCTTGCCCTGACGCTTGCGACCCTAGGTGAAGCCCACTCTGCCCATGCTCAGGGTCAATACATCTACTGGATCGGAGCAATCCAGGCGGAAGAGACCCGGGGCAATACGATTTTTCGCTATGCCCCAGATACCGGTATGTTGGATACCCTGTTGCAAGCCAAGGATTTGGAGCCGAAGGAGAAGAGGTCTTTTCGCCATTTGACCGTTGACACTCTCCACCGACACATCTATTGGACAGGTTCGCCTTGGATATCTCCAGATGGGATCCATTATCTCAATTCCATTATGCGTGCGTCTCTGGATGGCGACAACCCTGAGTTATTCTTGGGACCGGCCGCATGTGGTACTTTTTCGTCGGCGACCGATATCGAGCTTGACTTGACAGAAGGGGCGGTATACTGGGGTGAAAGCTCCAACTGTCCGGATGCCGCCCTGAATCGAACAGAATTAGACAACCCCAGTCGAATAAACTATATTCCAGTAAACGGCGATTATTCAGTGTCAAGTATTGCGCTTGATATACGCAATCAAATGATCTACTGGACGAACAACGACTACCTTGAACAAGAACCCCACGGGATTCTGCGTGCGCCTCTTAGCGATACGGTATCTGATGAATATATCGTAACGGGGACTATTTTTGATATCGAACTGGCACACACGCTGTCGAAAATATATTGGATTGTCTGTAACCGCGCCCAATGTATTATCCGACGTGCCAATCTGGATGGCACTGACGTTGAAGAGGTGATTGTAAGTGAGGTACTAGGAGCCAATTCGGACATAAACTTCAAAAGCACGCTAGCAATAGACAACCAGAGACGGAAGATCTATTGGACGCAACCCAGCGAAGGCATGATCAGGCGTGCGAATCTGGATGGCACCGAAGAGGAACTGCTCTTGTCGGGGCTTGTCTTACCTAGTAGCATCGCCCTTTCTTTCGGGGGAGTTAGCACAGCTGTAGAGTCAGTAGAGGAGGTCCCCGATCCTGTTGAGTTGCATGGTTTCTACCCCAACCCCGTACAAGACATCGCCACCTTTGAGTTTGCCCTGACAGTGCCGACTTACGTGACGGTGGAGATCTTGGATCAGCTTGGTCGCAGGGTCGAGGTTCTCGCCTCCCGTACGTATCCGCATGGTCACTCCAGCGTAACCTGGGATCCAACAGGTCACTCTGATGGAGTGTACTTTTTCAGGCTGATATCATCCGATAGCGAACCGATGACCATTCCGTTCGTAGTGCGACGATAGGACAAATAGACGCATTAATCAAAAGGATCATTTTGGCAGAAACTTGAAAGATGTAGGAACCACTGCACGACGCCGTGGATTACGCGGTCTTTACGCAAGTTTGTCCCTTGTTTGATCAGATCAATTTGGTGTGCTGCAACAAGTCTGCGCATGAACTGATCGCTTCTGTTCCAATTCTTTGTTTTTCAGTGTAGTGGGTTCAGATCTATGACTCCAATGGATGATTTCTGATTCCTGAAATCGTACTTCTACATTAGTACATATACCCTTCCAGCCTTTACAAAACCTGATGTTAATAAGCTGAACCAATACAACAACTTCAAGACTATGAGTATGTCTCAGCCATTTACGGTCAAACCCGTCAACTCACTCAACTGGACGTTACGGTATCAAGAACTGAAAAAAGTTAGCGGAGGTACCCGGGGTGGGACTCGAACCCACACAGCCTTAGGGGCCAACGGATTTTGAGTCCGTCGCGTCTACCAATTCCGCCACCCGGGCAACAAACCATTTTACGGTTACTTAACCTACTCGGATCCTGCACCTAAAGCATAATGGGAATGGAATCTTAGAATTGCCTCAATGCCTTGGGAAAATCGGTCCAGACCAAAATGCTCGTCTGGAGAATGGATGGCATCAGAATCCAAACCAAATCCCATGAGCACGCTGTCCAATCCTAGTATATGCTTGAAGTCCGCTACCACAGGAATACTCCCCCCAATTCGGGTGAAGAATGGCGTCCGATCATAGACATCCTCTAACGCCCGAGATGCCGCCAACATTGCAGTACTATCAGTATCAATTAGCACAGGCTGAGCTCCATGGATGACCTTAAACTCCAATTGCATTGATTTCGGGACATGCGCACGTAACCACGCTTCCATCAACTCTCCAATCTCATGCGAGTCCTGATCTGGTACTAATCGCATTGAAATTTTGGCATGGGCCTGTGAGGGAAGAACCGTCTTTGCTCCATCTCCAATATAGCCTCCCCAAATGCCATTGCAATCAAGGGTGGGACGAGAAGTAGATGCTTCAAGAACGGTAAAAGTGGACTCCGTCACCGGGAAGTCAACACCGACCTCACCCGCCCACTCGTTCGCATTAAAGGGAAGTGCCGCCATTGCAACGCGTTCACCGTCTAATAGTGGTCGTACGCGATCATAAAACCCGTCAATCGTGACCCGATGATCGTCGTCATGCATATCTGAGATCAATGATGCCAGTACATGAATGGGGTTATGAATCGCACCTCCATAGGTGCCAGAATGAAGATCACGGTTAGGGCCTGTCAATGTAATCTCCACATAAGTCATTCCCCGAAGTCCATAGGTGATCGATGGGACACCAGAGGCAAATAGACTGGAATCCGAAATCACCACAATATCCGCCGATAACCGATCCTGATGGGATCGAATGAATCCAGGGAGGCTGGCAGATCCAGATTCTTCCTCTCCTTCAAGTATGAATTTGAGATTTACCGGCGGAGCACCCACCGTCTCCATCCAGCATTCCAATGCCTTGAGATGTATGAATAATTGTCCCTTATCATCACAGGCACCACGGGCGTATAATTTACCGTCTCGAATCACAGGGGTAAAAGGTGGCGATGTCCATAAATCAAGAGGATCAGGAGGCTGAACATCGTAGTGTCCATAAACTAAGACCGTTGGTCGTTCAGGGTTGACCTCAATGTCCCCTATGACAATCGGATGACCTTCGGTCGGGATTGATTCAGCATTGTTCACCCCTAACTGTTTCAGGTGATCAACCAGCCAATCTGCTGACTTGGACACATGGTCAGCGTAGGATGGATCCGTACTGATGGATGGAATGGAGAGAAGATCGATCAATTCCTCAACAAAACGGCTTTCATGGGCCTTCTGATAGGCCAGTGCATTGGTGATTGTACCCATTGGTCAGAGTTCGCTCTCGTCTCGCCAGCGGATCAATCTCCATCCAAGGGTTGTGTCCGCACGTGCAAGTAAGAAATTAACGTTTCCATCGCCCCGAAATACCTCGCCAGTATCTAAGCCCACCGCCAAATTAAACCCTCGAACCGCAACCGCTCGAACTCCATTATCAAACTCCTGCCGAGAAATAATCTGCTTCCATTGCAACTGTACTTCTACTGTATTCTCAAATAAACGCCGGGTAGATTCCAGCTCCTGCCCAAATCCCCATTCACGTTCAATTCCAGTATCAAAGTCGGTATAGATAAATACAAATGAGGAATCAATCAAAGACTCATAGAGGGACATATCTCTGAGCTCATATGCATTGCGAAAATTCGTGAAATAACCCTCAATGGTTTTCGGATCACCTAAGAGGTCTCCAAATGGATCCCCCTCGCCTACCGCAGGTGCAAAAGGATTACAGCCTCCATAGGCAATTGAAATTACTATAACTACGCAGGGGGATATGTTCGGTCGATAATTCACGATTCAGATTAGCTGGCAAACTCCGCCTTGAGATCACTCCAGGTGTCTTGGATACCAATACTCTGATCGCTCCACTTGGAGAGCGTCCAAAGGCCATTCTCTTTTTTGGTAATGACCCAGACCAACCGCCCTTGAAGAGTATCTGCAATCTGCTGACTCCCGTGCTGGATGAGTAGCAGGTAGTGAGCATCAATTATATACTCCGTATCACTCAGTTCAGTAGTTGAGTCTTCCAGACGCAAGAGATTTCCAGAACTACCCTTGGCTGCTTCGGCAACGGTAATGAAGTATCCATTCTCTTGTGCTTGATTCCAGTTACCCCACTGATCCGGATCTCGGGCATAAGCTGCAGCTGTTGGGGTAAACACGAACTCTTCATCCAGAGATCTACGATAATTCGCGGCATTTAACTCTGCCACCGCGGAACGCAGGTTGTCAATCACCAGATCTGGCGCAACTGGTTGTAACCATGTACCTCCCTCACCAATCGGTGGCTCAGGTGTACGCGCACCAAATACATCACAGGATGCAAGAACAAACAAACAGATCCACACTCCTCCGCGAGTCATGAGGATTCAAGTAGCTCGGGTGGGGCTTCATACGGGGCCAACACTTCTTCCAGGGATGCCGTATCCTCAAAAAATGCAATGACTTTTCGGATGACTTCATCAACAAGCATATCGGGACAGGATGCACCAGAAGTAACTGCCAAAGAGACTGGCCGATGGGATGGGATCCAGTCAATTGTCGTACGTACTTCCATGGCTGGATAATCGTAATGATGGATCCGTTTTTTTGATTCAATCTCATCAGCACCACGAACGAAATAAGTAGGAACCACTGAATTACATAATGACACAATTTGGCTTGTATTTGATGAGTTATAGCCCCCAACAACCAAGGCCAAGTCAAGTGGCTGCTCAAGCATTGCTCGTGCGGCCTCCTGATTTTCATGCGTGGCGTAACATAAGGTATCGCTGGTGTCCACAAAATTTCCTGCTTCACCATGTCTGTCAATCGTTGCTTTCCGAAGTATATCTGTAACTGCCTGCGTCTCCGTGACCAACATCGTTGTCTGATTGACCACTCCAATGCGTTGTAAGTCTTTGTCGGGATCAAATCCTTCACTGTAACAATCAGCAAATCGCTCAAAGAAATAAGCTCGGTCTTTTTCACCTCGGATCACTTTCCCCAAATCCTCAGCATCCTGAGTATCACGGATCACTACGACAGGAGCATGTTTTTGGGCATGAGAAAAAGATGCTCTGGATTCCTCGTGTAATCGCTTACCATGAATGATGACCGTATATCCCTTATCACCGATCTGAGCGCTCCGACGCCAAACTTTTTCAACAAATGGACATGTCGTATCGTAAGTGCGAACATCCACTCCTAAGCTTCGCAGCTCTTCCTTAATCTCAAGGGTAGTCCCAAAAGCAGGAATCACGACAATATCATCGGGAGTTAGCTGGTTAAAGTGAATCAACTGATCTCCCATACTTGAACGCAAGAATTGCATCCCTCGGCGGCGAAGATCATTATTGACCTGGGGGTTATGAATCATTTCTGAGAGCATGAATAGACGCCGATCAGGGTGATCCGAAATCGCACGGTAAGCAATTTCTACTGCATTTTCGACACCAAAGCAAAAGCCAAAATTTCGGGCAATCCATACACGAACAGGCCCAAAGTCCAAGAGCGAAGGAGACAGATCTTTCTTGCGGGGATCGGCAGCCATCCTTGCTGTCTTGAGGACAGAGATAATTGGACTGCGATAAAATCCTGGGATATCAAAACTTCTCGGCATCTATCTATTCTGAAATATTCATTGATCTGATCCTTACGCTCCGATGGCTTATTGGGTTCAACTATAATCGTTGGCTGAGCTGATTGATCATCTGTTTCCTGAAAACAGAATAACGATCGTTGCGGATAGCCTTCCTTGCACCTTGCATCAAAAATGCATACAAACCTAAGTTCTGCATCGCAGAAATTCGTAGCCCCAAGATCTCGTTACACTGGAATAAATGCCGAACATAGGACTTTGTAAACGTCTGACTCACATAATTGTCCAGTCCACTGTCCAGCGATGAATGATCATTGGCCCATTTGCGATTTCGGATATTGATCATCCCTTGCGTTGTATAGAGCATACCGTTCCGACCATTCCGTGTCGGCATTACGCAGTCAAACATATCTACCCCCCGACCAATTGCTTCAAGCAAATTTTCAGGAGTACCAACTCCCATCAGGTAGCGGGGTTTATCCATAGGGAGTACTTCGCAACTCACGCTGACCATCTCATAGAGTGCCTCCGCTTCTTCCCCCACCGATAGTCCACCAATCGCATATCCTGGAAAATCCATCTCCACTAATTGCGAAGCTGATGCATATCTTAAATCTTTGAATGTGCCTCCTTGCACAATTGCAAACAATTGTTGGGCAAAGTTATAGAGAGGACGAGTACTCTGAAATCGCACTTTACTTCGATGCGCCCAGGCAGCTGTTCGTTCGTTTGCTTCACAAGCGCGAGATCGTGTGATTCCTGCTGGTGGGCACTCATCCAGTACCATCATAATATCAGATCCCAAGCTGCGTTGGAAATCAACAACATTTTCAGGTGTAAATAGATGACTTGAACCATCAATATGGCTCTGAAACGTTGCCCCCTCATCCGTGACCTTGCAGCGACTTGCAAGCGAAAAAATCTGAAACCCGCCCGAATCGGTTAGGATTGGCCTGTCCCATGCCATAAACTGATGCAACCCTCCAGCCTCCGTGATGCACTCAGTTCCAGGTCGGAGATATAAATGGTAGGTGTTCCCAAGGATGATCTCTGAATTGAGATCATCCTTCAACTCACGAGGGGAAAGGCCCTTGACCGTCCCTAATGTCCCCACAGGCATAAACACTGGGGTATCAATCTTGCCCCGTTCCGTTGAGATAGATCCCGATCGGGCTTCACCTGAAACATGTGACACGCTAAAGTGCATGATTGGTCACAATTCAACTGAATCAGAAATTCATCATCTGAACGCAAGAATATTTCGGCCTATCCTTCCCATAAATTCGCGGTTTGCCGTAGAGTCAATCCAAATTAGACACAGCGAATCCGCGTCCAAACCCTCGGATCAACATGACAGTTCCCCATATTTGGTTGCCATACCCTATGTGCTAAGATCCAGTGCTCTGGTTTATTACCCGCGCAGAAGTCAACATACATTTGAGAAAATCATAAGCTCAACAATCAACCATACTGCCGAAAATGATCCTTCCCACGCACCAAGTGGACTGCGCCCTGCCCCATCCACATGAGAGAATGACGCACCAACCTGATCAGGAACTGATCCGTGACTCTATCAGCTAACCATGGTAGTCTCAAACACGTCAGTGACCTCTCCATTCTTTCCAGAATCCACTCTTTAAGCGCGCACCTGATCAGTTCGGAGGGGGATCTTTCTGGATGGACGTCTGGTGTAAATTCCCACTGAGATGTCTATTGATTTAACTGCTGCTGAAGTGAGTCAAGCATTTCAGCCCTTCGGTTGAGACGGTCTTCCATTGCAATCAACTCCCGCTGTTTGGTTTCAAGTGCTTCAAAGCTTTCCGCTATAGCTCGCTCGCGCATTTCAAAGGGGGCTTGCTCCATAAATCCACGTTCCTCAAAATATCGCTTAAAGAGCCAGTTATGCTTTCCTGCCTCCATTAACTCGGCAAATCGGAATGCACCCAGAGAGGCCCATTCAGCCATGGCTTCCACTCGTTGCGTAAGATGACTGACTCCGATGACTACCTGTTGGAGGGTGTCAGCACTCGCCTGAACCGATTCATACAGATCTGACTCATTCAAGAGTTGTGCAAAGGTACCATCCCCCTGATCCAGTTTCCCAAGGATGGACTCGACACCCCCGGTTGCCTGTGAGGCAAGCTTGACCAGTGCCTCTGCATCATCTCCCAGGTTGGTCATTAGACGCTCTGTTTCCTGGACGGTTGACACGATACTGTTATAAAGTTGGGGATCATAGATGAGCTTTCCTAATGTGCCCTCACCCGCTTGAATATCATCAACAATACCTTTGACAGAATTTGCAGACTGTTCAAACCTGAGCACGGATGCAAGCGCCTTGTCCGTAATTTCAAAGAGATCAAATGGATCGACACCTTCGACTAAATCATTGTTTTCAAGTCGCTCAGTTCCTCCGTTGACGGGATCTGGTGGATTGACCAGAACCACGATCATGCTACCCAAGAGTCCTTGAGTCTTAATCTGTGCCTGAGTTTGTCTATGCAGAATTGAACTCGCACGGGTACGAATTCCCATTGTGACTTCAATCTTTTCGCCAGGTTTATCGGGGAGTGTCACACTCTGCACGGCTCCGATACTGACTCCCTGATACTGTACATCCGCTCCATCGGTCAACCCCGCAACGGAGTTAAACTGTGCACGAATCAAAAATAAGTCACTAAACAGGAACGTATTGCTACCAACAACAAACAGGATTGCGGTAAGAAGTCCAATACCGACGACTGCAACAATACCTACACGTATTTTAGTGGACATGAATGGACGAATTGAAGAGGTTAGTAAGCAGAATGGCTGTGAATGTTGCACAGAGATCCTGTCCGCTCCTCAGAAATGAGCCGAACATACAAGTTGGACGAGGCATCAAGATTGATTAGGTTAATTTTGAAAGAATGCACGAACCTCTGGCAGTTCGCTGGTGCGCATTTCATCAAGTGTCCCTTCGCAGAGGGTTTTCCCTCCATGAAGAAATGCGGCTTGATCGGCGATAATTTCTGCACAGAGTAGGTCATGCGTAATCGCCACGGTGGTAATTTCCCGCTCTGCCTTCAATCGCATGATCAATTTAGAGACAGTTCGAACGCTGACTGGATCAAGCCCCGTAGTCGGTTCATCACATAACAAAATTTCCGGACTGAGAATTAACGCACGAGCTAGTGCAATTCGTTTTTTCTGACCACCAGATAATTCGGCTGGATATTGCGAGGCCGAGTGCGGAAGGTTAACCCAGTCGATTGCCTCGTGAATCTGTTCCTTACGCTCAGCAAAGGATAACATACTATGGCGGCGCAAGACAAAGTCCAAGTTCTCTTCTACGGTCATGGAATCAAATAAAGCTCCTCCCTGAAACAAATATCCGATCCGTAACCGAAGGGTATCCAATTCGGGCTTCGGTAATTGATCAACTTGTTGGCCCTGAACCCATACTTCACCTTGATCTGGTGCCATCAGTCCAATGATATGTTTCAAGAGAACACTCTTTCCTGTACCTGATCCTCCCATCACCGCCAAGGTACTTCCCCGATCAATACTTACGGAGGCACCTCGCAGAACTTTACGATCTCCAAATGCCTTATGAAGATTGTTCACCGTAATCTCTGGTTGAACTGAAGACATTTAACCAGGAAACAGAATGAGTGATAAACGAACCATCATTACATCGGCCAAGAGAACCAACAGGGATCCAATCACAACTGCACGCATGGCTGCCTGTCCTACCTCACGGGTCCCTCCCTGAACATTGTACCCGGCATAACAACCGACAATGGCAACCAGAAATCCGAATATACTGGTCTTGGCCGTTGAGAAAAGTAGATCCGACATGCGCAAATTTGAAAATGCCCGGTCAACAAACAAACGAAAATCTAGATTCGTGGACAGGAGAGACTCAAAATACCCGCCCAAAAGTGCAACGACGTCACAGACAATGGTGAGGAGGGGAAACATGACCATACATGCTAATACGCGGGTAATCACGAGATACTTGAAAGGTTGTAGAGCCGTCACCTCCAATGCATCAATCTGCTCCGTCACACGCATTGATCCCAATTCGGCCACGATTCCAGCCCCCAATCGCCCTGCAAGAACCAGCGAAGTGATGACTGGCCCGATCTCTTTCACCACCGATAAAGCAAGCATCGTTGGAAGAACGGCTTCTGCCCCAAATCTTGCCAAGGTTCCGCGGCTCTGCATAGAGAGCACAATCCCAATGGAGCAGCCCGTTACAAGGACGAGGACGAGACTTTTTGAACCCGTCTCATCCATTTGGCGAATCAGCTCCCGTCCCTCAAAAGGAGGCTGGAATAGCTGATGAAATACCCTACCCGAGAACTCAACAATAGAGCCAATTTCTGCAAGAACTTTTTTTAATCCACCCATCACCATGTATACTGATATAATAATGTGAGTCCGGCAGCGCCTGTTTCACCACGCATCCGAGCCAAGAGCCAAGGAAATAATCCGTATTCAATCACGAACTCGCTATTGTGCTCCGCAGGAGTATTCTGTGTCCCCGTTTCCGCTGTGATTGGCCATTTTACGGATGCAAACAAATTACGGGATACATACTTGCCTGCCGTGAGCCACACCACACCACTAGGTTCAGGATTAATCTGTACTACATCCAATCCCAATCCTGCTCCTGCAGCGCCCGCAACCAAGTTGGATAGCTGCCGAAGCGCAAGATCACTACCGCTTTGGAGCGCTCCCCCTTCACTCAACTGAAAAGCGTCTGCTGCCGGTCTACCTGTTGCCATGTATGAAATCAAATCTGCACGATCAAGTTGGATCGGTTCACTGCGCAATTCAAATGAAAGCGTTTCGGAATCATGTACCTTACCAGATGCATCCAGAAGTATGGTCACGGGTGCCCCCTGTTCGCTTTGATTCGGGATTTCAAGTGCAGCTTGGAGGTCAAAGTACGGGGCAAAGATAGGCCCATCAAAGGTGACTCGACCTCGCCGAATATCAAAACGCCGCCCAAATTGGCGAAGATAACTGATTTCAGGGACTATACTCACCGTCCCGACCAACTCCTGTTCTTGATACGGTGCTTTCGTGAGAACGACCGATCCAGCTAACAAGATGGTCATCTCTGGGTTCTGGATGCCCTGTAACCGCGCGGTCCCTGGGATACCAACGGATAGATCTAGCGATAAGGCATCCATGAAAGTAGAAGTAGCGATGTCTCGCATACCCGGCCGAATATTGAAATGCTGCTCGAGCATCTGAAGATCAATTTCTGAAAATTGGATCGTCCCGTCTGCCAAATTTGCGGGGACATCCTGCGGTCGAATCACTGCATTCGTCACTTCAAGTTCTCCTGTCAGATCTGGGCTACGCGCTTGTCCACCGACCAGAACATTCCCGCTGAGATCAACCAGATAGGGAGCAGTATTTACCACTCGAAAATCATTCAAATCCATGGTAAGCTCTACCCCAATCGGATCCGAAATCGTCAAATACCCGCTACCCTCGACTCCTCCCCGACCACTTGAAGCAACCATGCTCTGAACATGAACCGTGTCACGGCGCATCACTGCATCTACTTCAAAGCCTTTGGGCTTGATGTTGATCTGGGGAAATACTGCACTCCCCTCAACCAGATTGAGGGTTCCGTTCAAGTTGGGTTTGGTAGATGATCCCCTGACTTGAATATCGGCTGACAATTTACCCTGTACATCACGAACCTCATCCTGCCTCAGAAAAGGGCTGATCCATCCAAGATTAAACTGGTCAGCTTTTAGCGTCAAGGAAGGATCAGGGTAGACAATTTCATGTTCCTTTTTCAACCTCAAATCAAGAGGAAGAAGACCCGACATGGAAAACGAACTGCCATCAACGTGTACAAAATCGGCTTCCAGATCCAGTCCATAATCTTTGTAACCAATTCTGGCAGATAGACTCCCAACCTCTTCAGATTCGGAATCCACATTCAGGTTCACAGACCCGTTTAACTCTGGAGCCGTTGCTGGTCCGTGAAAAAATAAATCTGCATTCGCAATCCCACCTAAACCGGGAAGCCCAAGAATATCTGAAAAATGTGATATCTGAACATTGTGAAGATTAAGCCCCAACCGCTGTTCGTCTTCAGGATTCAGGAAACCATCAATCGCCACTTCCTGGGCCTGGCCCTCCAATAGGAAGTAGCGGATCTGAATCCCGTCATCAGTTGATATTTCCACAGGTGAGCCTAAATTCCATTCATCCTGACCCACATTCAAATCTAATCGCCCAAGGATGCCCTGACGAGTGACGAGATCTGATTCTGCCTCCATGTATAGGGACCGGTGATCATCTACTTCCATCAAAGCCCCATACTGCATCTTGTCTTGATTCTTGACCGCATTGATGGACGTATGTCGGACGGAGAGAGTTGGGATGGAAAGTCGTTCCAGGGTTAGATCCGCTTGGGTGATTTGGGGCTTGGATTTTTCGATGATTCCTTCTGCATATCCAATGCCCTGAAATAGTCGAACCCGATTCCATACCAAGGGCCCAGTCTCAACTCCAACCTTCCATTGAAGAGAATCGTTCTGATGAGTCAAGTTTCCCCATAAGGTATCCGCAACCGCGCCAGTCAAGGGGGCATTACCAGTCCAGTCTTGAAGTAGGCTTGCATTGGTGAATGCACCATGAAATTGAAGTGAATCGGGGGAATCCTCAAAGAGAGAAACCCCACCTTCGGCTCTTAGATAGCCTATGTTACTGGACAGATCAAACTGGTTGAAATGAACCTTCCCCTCCTCCATAGTCCCTTCAATCCTGATTCGGTCAAACTGTATATCCCCCAGATTCGCTTCATCTGAATGAAAATGTGCATGATGGATGGTCATCGTCTGGGGAGTTCCGCGGTCCAGACTCATATCAAATGATCCACTCAGTTCCACATCTCCAACACCTTGATTCTTCAAAGATAGATTTCGTAATGATCCATGTGCCAGAAGTGTCTGATCCAACCCGATCTGTACATGATCCATGTGCACCTTCCCCTCTCCCACTTCAATATCCCCATTGATTGAGACAAACTCATGATCTGCTTTCACCTCAAATTGTGCACCTGAGATGTTCATGTCATTCACGCTGCCCGCATCAAGGCGCAGGTTTGCAGCGCCCAATCCATCCCAGCGTAAGCTATCTATATAGCCAGATAGATCCGTAGAGAATGAGTTCAACCCAGCGAGCGCTCCAAGATTTATTCCTTCAAATACGCCTTGTGCAGGCCCTATCGCCAGTTGCCCCGCAAATGGGTTAACCTTTGTAGTCGCCTGAATATTTCCAGATTCAAACACGAAATGGCTCTCTATCATCGCGTCCCCATTGTTCATGTTCAGTGCGATTCGTCCCGTGTTGATGGATTCGTCATTCACGCGGGATGGTTGTATGATCAATTCGCCGCTTGCATCCTTAAATCCACGGCCAAATAGATTCATCTGTGCATTCAGGTTTGTAGAAATCCCCACACCCAAATCGCTTAAATCAATCCCCGTGATCTGAGCATGCTTCAATGTCCACCGGGGAGTGTCGGAACTAAAATTTACGTGTCCGTCTATCGTAGCCTCCCCAGATGGAAACCCAATTTGCCCCTTTGCATCCAAGTTAAACCCATCCAATTGTAGAGCCATGTGTCCATCTTTGAGGGAGAAATGCTTCCAGAATGAAGGCCTGAGATCAACTTCTACCTGAATAATATCAGGGGGCCAGTTCGTCATCGCATGCGCTGTGAGATTAACTTCGGATTCCAAATTCTCTTGATTCATCACGGTCCCCACATTCAGAGCATTGACATCCAATTGACCAACAAAACCTGTTTCGCGGCGATCCACTTCCAGCATGATCAATGCTGAATCCATTTGTACAACCGATACAAACTCCAGTGCTCTGTCCTCTGAATTCAAGCGGATATGTCCTCCAGTCAAGTCTGCTCCCCCTAACCTACCCGGTAGAAAGTCAACCCTCCCCGAGAAATTCTCTGCCCATTCCACGCGAAGGTTGCCACTTAGATTGCTCGGGTACAGTTCAGAAAGGACTCTCGTATTCAGATCCCGAAACTCACCTGTGAACTCTCCCATCCCTTGTTGCGGATCCATATTGCCGACCAGATCCAATCTTCCCGTCCCAAGATCTGAATGAAAATTGAACTGAACAGTTCCATGGTTCATCTCTCCAGTGAACCTCATGGATTCAAATGGAAAATTGGCGAGCGTCCCGGATTGAAGAGTTGCTTTCATGCTCCCGCTCAGTGAGTCCCATGAGGCTCCATTGAGTTCACCCTGGATCTCACCACTCAAGTTCCCTGAAATATTCGGCAGCAGGGCCGCCAAGTCAAAATTCTTGAACTCCAGTGTATCCACCGAAATGAATGGCACTCCAACTCGGGTATTTCCACGTAAGTTGACAGCGAGTCTATCCTTGGATGCCAAGTCAAGGGAGACATGCAATGAATCTCCCGCTCCGTGGATTCCAAGGGCAAGCATCAGATCCTCATCCAACGAGGGAATCAGGTTACGCGATACATCCTTTGAAAGTGGTTCAGCCCGCAGATTGAGATCGGTTTGATTGCCCACATACCCGTGAGCATGAATCACAGTCTCTGGCCCCTTCACAGACAACTCTTCCACATGAAAAACTCCTTTGTCCGTCTGCAGGCGAGCAGTTGAAGAAATCTGAAAGGTCTCTTTCCCCCATCCTACATCCCCAATCAACGTATCAATCTTTACTGCTGCAGGTGACAAGGTTCCTCTGATCTCAACTCCAGATGCACGGATATTATGCTCTTCCAGATAAAGACTGCCGCTCTGAATATCTATGGACTCAACCCACAGAAAATCAATCGGACTTGGCTCTGTCTTCTCCTTACTGTCCAATTCATCTACTGGGTCAACTGAAAAACGCTGGATCTGAACTCTTGGGGCAATCAGGATGACTTTTCTTGCATGGAGACGACGCGTGAATAATTTCCCCACAGAAACAGAAACTCTGGCGGTATCAATATTCACTGAATGACCAGAAACACTTCCCTCTATTTCCCTAAATTCCAGAGAGTTCATCCAAAATCCACGGATAGAATCAAACGTGAGATTAATCTCACTGCTACGTAATGCGATGCGCCCGATCATACCAACGGACCAAGGAGTTTGTACTAACCCGAAAAGGGAGAGCACCGCGAATAGATAGATCCACCGCCTCCTAAAATGTTTGCCCGATGCTGAGGTGGACATTATAGCGATACCATGGATTCGTGGGTATATCTTGGCTCTCAGGTGTTGTCAGTACATCTACGGATGACTGCAGATCCAGCGAATCCGGGTTCAACTTGGCGGCCATATCCAAGCGAATAAAACCAATCGGTGTATCATACCGCAGACCTAATCCTGCCCCAACCTTAAACTGTCGAAATGTAATTTTCCCATCATCCCGAAACCCGCATTGAAAGAGAACCTTGCGCGTCAACTCCACATCTTCAAAAAACTCTTGCGTGCAATTCTCCGCGACTTCCGATGAAACAGCTCCTGCATCAATGAACGCCGCCCAATACCACGGCCCACCGATTCGAATCTGTGTTTCCGCATTGGCAACGAGTCGAGCCAAGCCTCCAATCGGTTCATATACTCCCTGCGATTCAGGGATCTGGTCTCCCGAAATCTCATCCTCAACTCGGATTGCTTTGGGGCCTGCGAGTCCGGTGCTCCACCCTCGAACATCATCAGCCCCTCCAAGATAGTATCTCAATAGATCAAAGCGATCCTCCGTCGGCTGCAAAAATTGTGTGTCAATCACTTTTTCTCCTTCTACACTGTAAACAGTCATTTGGGGGACACCTTTGGGCCAGATTCGCCCAACTTTTAATCGCCCCGTCAAACTTACACGTTCAGAAAGAGGAATGTATCCTGCCATTAGGAGCTGTGCTTTAAGGTAGTTCACTCCGAAAGGTCGTGCACCTAGCCAGGTTCCAATCCCCCCTGCCTGCTCAAGGAGTGGATGGAGGACGATTCCACGTTTGGGGCGGAGGATATTGTCTGTCCATCCAATGGATCCACCAAGAGACAAAACACTCTTGTCATACGCATTGGTCAAGCGACTTGAAGTGAAGTTCTTGGTCCGGCTAAGACTGTATCGTAAACTTAGAAGGCGCGTCTGACGCAAACCATAAATGAAGGTTGTAGAGACCCCATACTCGCGTCGGTTGAACTCAAACGGCAGCTCGGACTGCCCTGCTAATGGATCCCGCTCATACTGGATAAAGGGCTCCAGAATTCCGCGTAATTCATTCATTCCCAGATGTGGTTGAGTTAATGCAACTGCGCCGCGAACTGACCGCTTGGATAGAGCACTCACTCCGGCAGTTGCGAATAAACCGGTCTGTATCTGGGCTGTAAGGTTCAAGGTTCTGCCGCCTCCCAAAAAATTACGATGGGTCAATCGTCCCTCCCCAATCAGTCCTTCTCGTTGATGATAGCCTGTTTCTGCGGAGATATGTCGCGGACGAGCGGGAGTAAGATTAATTTGCACCATGACCGTAGAGTCGCGTGGCTGGGGTGGTATCGTAACCTGCACGATACTGAACAGCCCCAAAGCCAATAGGGAGCGCTGTCCCTCAGTCAAACTCTTCTGCGAAAATACATCTCCTGCTTCAAAAGGTAACTCACGTAGAATGACTCGTGATCCGACCGCTGGCGCTCCCTCAATGTTAATTTCCGTAATGACTCCTCGCGGCCCAGACTCCACCTGAAAGCTAATGTCTGCCGCATTGTACACCGAATCAACGGTTACCGAAGTCTCAAGTGTGGTAAAGGCATATCCTTGATCCTTGAACCAGTTCACCACCTTATCCTCAATCTGCACCCTCTCAAACTCTGTAAATATATCCCCGACTTCAAAGCTGGTCTGATCTCGAAAATCTATCCATTCAGTGCGCAACTCTGCATCCAGACTCTCCGCCAAATATCCGTTTTCAGCAAAGAATGCAACATCTTGAATGATCACCGGGGGGCCTTGGGTAATCAGGAATAGAATGTTGATCCTGTTTTTGTCCTGATCAAGAATGGACTCCGAATAATCCACATAGGTCTGAAGATAACCAGCATCTCGGAATGCTTGACGGAGGCGCACCACATCTCTTTGCAATTCAATCGGATTCAGTAAATGATCGTCACGGGTTTTCCTGCCGAGCACTGTTTGAAGCCAGACCCAACGAGGTCGTGGGCGAACGGCGGTGAATGAGCGCAGTTCTGACTCTGTGAATCGGGATGGATAACGGTCCGCATCCGCATAGCCGAATTCCACACGGCGAACGGATGTATTCTCGTTTACATCAAGGAGATCGGATTGTGCAAGGGCTAACGGCGAGAACACAACCCCCAGTAGGGCCAGCCCAAGCAATCGCTTCATCCAATCACGCAGAGGCCTTGCGTTTTTTGTAAATCGGTGGGGTCCCCAGTGAGATGGTCTCCTCCGTAACGTAACATACCCCAACATCTTTCAGACTGTGAATCTCAAACATGATATTCAGCATGGACTGTTCAAGAACACTTCGCAATCCCCGCGCACCCGTTCCCATCGCTCGTGCACGCCGAACGATACTCTGTAGGGCGGCATCGTCAAACACGAGGTCTACGCCATCAAATGCCAGTAATTTTTGATACTGGCGTATGAGTGCATTTTTCGGTACGGTAAGGATACGCATCATTTCTTCATCGGAGAGAGGCGCCAAGGCGGCGGTCAGGGGTAGCCGACCAATTAACTCGGGAATCAGGCCATACTGAACAAGGTCTTCTGGCTCAACAAATTGCAGAACGGCAGCATCTGAACTCTCAAAAGGTCGGTAAGAATTTGATGTGAATCCCATACGGCTTACGTTAAGTCTGCGAGCAATTATTTCGGTCAGTCCTTCAAATGCTCCTCCGCAGATGAACAGGATTCCACTCGTATCAATATTGACTAAACTTTGCTCTGGGTGCTTGCGTCCTCCGTTCGGAGGAACCCCTGCAATGGTTCCCTCGAGTACTTTCAGCAGAGCCTGCTGGACGCCTTCACCGGATACATCTCGTGTGATGGAGGCATTATGACTCTTACGAGCAACCTTGTCTACTTCATCAATAAAAATGATCCCCCTCTCCGCATCATTCACTTCAAAATCGGCCGCACTGAGCAGGTTCGCGAGGATCGTTTCTACATCTTCACCAACATAGCCCGCCTCGGTCAAGGATGTTGCATCACTAATTGAGAACGGTACATCCAGAATTCTGGCGAGTGTACGGGCGAGAAGTGTCTTTCCTGTACCGCTTGATCCCACTAATAAGATATTTGATTTTTCAATTTCAACATCTTTATAGTCGGTTACATAGTGCCTTGAATCTATACGCTTATAGTGATTGTATACTGCAACGGCCAGGGACTTTTTTGCATACTCCTGTCCGATCACATACTTGTCCAATTCCTGCTTAATCTGCTTCGGCAGAAGCTTCTTCCTTGAACTCTTTTTCTTTGCAGGGGCAGAGCGCTTGACCGAGGGTGTGAGCGGTTCAGAGTCACTCAAGATGACCTGAGCATCTGTGATACAGAGATCACAGATAAATACTTCCCCACGGCCAGCAACGAGTGAATTGACCTCATCACTGGTTCGGCTACAAAATGAACAGCTCAGTCGTTGATCGTTTCCTGTGTCACTCATAATGGTTCATCTTCTTTAATCGCTTCATTGGGGCTTGGAAAACGTGCATTCACCAGCGTGAGCCACGAATCCAAATCGCTTGAAAGTTCATTGAGGATTTCCGTTTCAACGGATGACATGTCTATTGATTCAGATATATCTACACTAAGATCATAAAGTTCTTCCCGACCATCTTCGTAAAAACGAATGAGTTTCCAATTTTCACGTCGTATAGCACTTGTAGGGCTCCCACCTTGATTCCCATAATGCGGATAATGCCAGAACAGATCTCGTTTGACTGCTCGCCGTTCAGTTAAGCGTGGTAACAGACTAATCCCATCGGTGATTTCTGGTGCCGGGAGTCGGGCCATGTGCAGCATGGTTGGAAGAAAATCTGGGCTCGTAACGGGAGTATCTTCAACGCGTTCACCTTTCAAGCGTGCAGGCCATCGAATCAGGAGGGGTTCACGGATTCCTCCTTCATACATCCATCCTTTCCCGGCCCGAAGAGGCAAATTACTTGTCGGGTGCCCCTCGGAGGTTGAGAGGCCGCCATTATCCGAAGTAAAGATAACCACCGTATTCATAGCAAGCCCCAACTCATCAAGTGTCTCGAGGACGCGTCCAATAGCTTCATCCATGGCTTCAATCATTCCTGCATAAACAGGATGATTTTGCGTCTGACGCACCTGACGATCCCCTTCGACTCCCCAAACTGTGGACGGTGCAGACTTATCCTCATATTTTGCTTGAAGATCTTCACGAGCCATGAGGGGAGTATGGACCGAGTAGAATGAGAGAAAAGCCAGGAAAGGTTGGTCTTGATTGGATTGGATAAACCGGATTGTTTCGCTAGCCAGTCTGGCAGGCAGATGCTCCCCCACAGGTCCGTCTTCAAGACGCGGGTTTCCATATGGCACGAAATATCTGCCTGGACCATATGGACCACCCCGTTCCCAGCCGCCTTGATTGATCTGAAATCCATGATCTTCGGGATAGGAGCCTTCATTCCCCAGATGCCACTTTCCAGCCCAGAAGGTCTGGTACCCTCCAGCGGAGAGTGCTTCTGCGATCGTAATTTTATCATGCGGGAGTTGCGATTCGTAACTGGCTGGAAGTAACGGCTTATCTCGAGTCCAATGCCGAGATACTTCCTCGGGTTGAGGTGCGCCGAACCAGTCGGTTGTTGCCAACCTTGCTGGATACAGTCCAGTCATCAGGCTCGCACGGGTCGGACTGCAGACTGGTGCTGCTGCGTATCCATGCGTAAAACGAACTCCCTCAACTGCTATACGGTCAATATTTGGTGTCTCATAAAACGTATCTGGATTATAGGCCCCAACATCCATATATCCCAGATCGTCAGCGAGGATGAAGACAAAGTTTGGCTGCTCGGCTGTGGAACAGCCTGCCAAAACCATGATCAAGTACAAGTAAATGAAGCGCCTCATCGTTCCAATATAGAGTCCAGTACCCGATCGGCATATTTGTCACGCAAGCGACGTTCCTGATAAAGGTGCGTCGCTGTCTCACACACCCGTGCGGTATAATAGGCATTAAATCCTCCACCTGCAACCACAGCGGCGACTGGAATCACCTGTGCCAGTTTCAATTTCATAAGACGTATTCCGAGAATGCGCGCAGTGCCGCGAAGTGCGGCCCCAAGTGTTGCTTGTTCTATGGCCGAGCGCATGTGTTTCTTGGCGAGGACCTGCGCATTCCTGGCATCTTTCTCTTCCGACTGCAACGCAATATTGAGGATATTCAAGGCATAGCCACGCTCTCTTGGTTGACGAATATCAAATCCACAATGTAGGGCAATCTGCCCAGTAGCCCGCAGGTTTAGAGCAACCAATGCGACGATATCAGCGGCTAATCCAGCAAGGCCAGCAAGCCCTGCAACCGCCCCCTGAACAGCTGTAAGGCTTTGATAGCGTAGATCTATACCTCCGAGCACATCATCAACTATTTCGAGATCAAGCTGGGAAATGTCCGAAAGATCC
This sequence comes from Rhodothermales bacterium, assembly GCA_965208025.1. GTDB lineage: Bacteria > Bacteroidota > Rhodothermia > Rhodothermales > Bin80 > Bin80. The sequence continues at coordinate 3,666,899 of OZ242302.1, read as the reverse complement.
ATGACATCATACCCCTTGTCTTGAAAAGCGGTTATCGTTGACTGCATTGAAGTTGTATCTTGCGCAATTTCATTGGCACACTCAACGAGGCCTGCAACCACATTCTCCAATGTCCATTCAACACCAGGAACCTTGGTTAAGTGCTTAGATAGCTGGCTTAGGGGTTGATTCAACCATCGCACCTTCTCTTCTAACCAAGATGGACGCTTATTCTTCCATGCACAAATTTCCCGAAGTACACGCTCTTCGTAAGGGCTGGGGATCATTAATGATTCATTAGAGACATCTGCTTATACGGAATCCATGCGAATTGTTGTTCGTTCACTGGAAAAGATAATATCTGGATCTACTCATGCTCTCCACTATCAAGTTTTGAGTGTAAACTTTTGATCCATCTGGAAGTCCATATTCTAATCCCTACGATTTGTTAAGACTCCACTCTTACCGTCTGATTCTAAATTTCTCAAAATTCTCCGAATGGTGTATGTTACGTCGAAACAGTCGGTTGCTTATTTTATGGGTATGATCTTTATGTACTCACTAGAACTTCACCTTTAAAACAGAAATGATGAATGAGGCTGCTACTTATCGTATGCGAATTTCCCGTATGACGGTGGATAAGATGGGAGTTCGTCTCTATGACCGAGTGAGTGCTGTAGTTGCAGAACTTATCGCCAATGCGTATGATGCAGATGCGGAAAATATTAGTGTGCGTGTCCCTCTGAGTTCATTACTTGCACGGCGTAATCCCGAGACACGAGATGTTGACGAATATTGGCTACATCATTGAAGTAGAGGATGATGGGCATGGAATGACTCCGCATGAGGCCAATGAACACTTTCTTTGGGTTGGTAAAGATCGACGCCAAGACCCAACTCAGGGGAGTCGTTCACGGCATAAGAGGCGGCCAGTCATGGGACGAAAAGGGATTGGTAAATTAGCACCATTTGGAATCTGCAAGATTATTGAAGTGATCTCTGCGGGTGGTGATCAAACAGATGAGGGTTACATTGTTTCGCATTTTATCATGGACTACGACCAAATCCTCCAACATGATGATACACCCGTTGACATCATGCGAGGAGACTTAGACCAGAGCTATCGCAAGAAAAGTGGTACGACGGTTCAACTAAAAAACTTTCTTCCAAAGCGCGTACCTGACAAAGACACCTTTCACCGGCAATTAGCCATTCGATTTGGGATACGACAGCAAAATTTTAGGATTGAGGTGGAAGATAATCGGAATCCCTCTGATAATCCTCCATTTGAGATTGGTAGCTATCAAATTCCTCTCATGGAAAATACCCGTGTTGACCTCTCAAATTATCCTGTAAGGTTGTCAGAGACCATAGACCTTCCCATTCACGGGTGGATGGGCCTTGCAAAGGAGGCCTATAGGAATGAAGAGATGGCTGGAGTCCGCCTCTATGCCAGAGGAAAGATTGTTGCGACCACCCGAGACTTTGAAAAACCGGCTGGCTACACAGGCGAGTTTACCCTTCGCTCCTACTTAGTTGGAGAGATCCATGCCGAATGGCTTGACGCGGACGATGATGACGATCTTATCACAACCGATCGACAGGACATCCTTTGGGAGTCTGAGTATGGCAGGGCTCTCCGAGAGTGGGGAGCAGAACGAATTAAGGCCATAGGTTCAGCTTCAAGGCGGCCCCGTAGAGAACGAGTAGAACGTCTCTTTCTTGAACTCGCTGAGTTGGAAGCCAAAGCAAAAGAACGCTTTGCAGATGACGAAGTAATTTCTACCGCAGTTGAACTTGCAAAGCAGATTGGTCGGTTTGCCGCGGAGGACGAGTTAAAGGATCAAGATTATGTAGACGGACTCACCGAAGTAATTCTATCCGTTGCGCCCCACAAGGCACTCATGCAAGCCTTCCAAGAGTTCCGTAGGATTGCTCTTGGGAATGAAGGAGATCTTGCTCAACTTCTTGATCTTTTCTCCAAAACGCGAATTGCTGAAATGGCCTCCTATGCTCAAATTGCTGACGAACGAGTAACAGCAATTCGACATCTTGAATCGGTCATTCAAAATAATGCTGATGAATCCGCACTTCAGGGGATTATTGCGAGTGCACCTTGGCTGATTGAGGCAACATGGACACCTATTACGGTGAATCAAGGACTGAAGCAATTCGTAACTCAGTTCAAGAACTACTATAGCAAACACTTCTGTAAGAACATAGACTTAGCGATTGATCATGAGAACAAACGTCCTGACTTTACCTTGATCCAAATGGGACAAAAACTTCATATAGTTGAGATCAAGGCAGTGAATCACACATTCAATAATCAGGACTGGGATCGTCTACACAATTATCTGGAGGCCTTTCATGATTTCTTTGCGGAGAACACGGAACTATCGAATATTTATCAAAACCAATGGAGGGTTGATCTGGTATGTGATGATGTGAAAATCACCGACCGGGATAAAAATAATTCCTACGAATTTTGGAAGAATAGGAACCGGATTGAACAGATCACTTGGGGAGATTTTCTTGCGAGAGCCGCACGCGCAAACGAGGAATTTTTAGATATTCAGGATCGGGTTAGAAGGAAAGCGCAGAGTATCCAAGCAAAACGTGAGCAGTGAAGGCCATCAGTCTATTTACGAACTGTGGCGCGGGGGATGTTGGCTACGCTACGGCGGGATTTCGGTTTAAGGTTATTTCCGAGATTGTGAAACGGCGTATTACCGTTGCGTCCCTCAACCTTCCCGGTGCAATCACCGTGCTCGGAGACTTGCGAAGTACTTGGCCTTATGTAGTAGATGCTTTCAGAGAGTTTGAGGGATCTGAATCTCCTATACTGCTGTCGGGATGCCCCCCTTGTCAGGGGATGAGTTCGGCCAGAAGTGACCGAGGCAAAGAGGCAGACCCTGATACTGGTACTCGGGATGGAAGAAATCTACTAGCCTTGCCCATTGCGCATGTTGCCAAGGATCTCAAGCCGATTTTTATCGTCGTTGAGAACGTTCCAGCATTTTTTCGCAGAAAAGTTCGTGATCCTTTAACTCACGAGCCTGTCTCAGCAGCGAAACTACTTTGCGACCGCCTCAAAGGTGAGTACCATGTATTCGCACTCTTGGTAAACCTTTCGGAGTATGGGGTTCCCCAGAACCGAAATCGTGCATTCCTAACATTTGTTCAAAAAAATACTGCCGCTCTTGATTCTCTCCTGTGTTCAGGAAAGGCTCCCTTTCCAATCCCAACTCATGGGGGGAAGGGATTACCAGATACGGTTACCATTGATCAGGCTTTGGCTGAGCTTAACCTCCCTGCTCTTGATCCAAGATCAACTGACACAGCTCAGTTTGATCATCTGCCAATGCACCAGGTTCCTTTATTAGATGCACAGAGGTACAAGATGATTGCATCAATCCCCCCTGGAAGTGGAGCAAGCGCTTGGGATACAAACCTTTGTCCTCAGTGTGGTCCAGTGGATGTCGGACCAGATGCTGCTACCTGCTCCCGTTGTGACGGACCGCTTCTTCGTCCAGTTATTCAAGAATCAGATGGATCCTGGCGCCTGATTCGAGGATTCCGCAACTCAAGTTATCGCAGGATGGCACCGGATCAACCTGCAGCCACCGTTACCACGGCAAGCGGCCATGTTGGAAGTGACCGTACAATTCATCCCTGGGAGAATCGCTTGCTCAGCCCCGCTGAATGTGCATGTTTACAAACGTTCCCTTCCGATTTCAAATGGGGAAATGCCCTCAATAAATGGGGACACACTCCTGTGCGAAAGATGATTGGGGAAGCAGTCCCGCCCCGATTTACTGAACTCCATGGTCATGTATTGGCTGCCTTGCACGAGGGGCAGGAATTAGACATGGCAATTGAACAGGATGACCCCCGATGTGCCATTGCTCATGCTCAACTGAGCAAATGACTTCGGATCAGATCTTTTTTTGGCCATTGTGTGGAAGACAAACTTGGCGGCTCAATTCGGGCATTTCATGATCAGAACGGAAGCTATCATAATCGTCCACAGCGAAGAGGCGGAAGAAAGAAAGATCCACGAGAATATGATTTAATTCCTCCTGCCTCTGTCTACTTCAAAGTTCTGAACAACCCCAAGCTGATCTACACATTACGTTTCCATTCAGACAGATACGCAGAAATTCTTGGGCGATAAAGTTAACATGCAACTCTGCCTGACATTACCTTTAGAAATAACACCAATCCAAATCGTCACCCGTAAGACCTATTCTCGTTCCTGTCAGTACTGCCCAATGACCAACTGAACTGGATCATTCCATACGTATTGATTAATTCGTGATTGGCCAGTATACACCAAAACGTAGCTGTCCTGCTGGAAGTGGGTAATCTGCAATTAGTTCGTTCCCCTGCATGAGTTCGGTTCCACTCGTCATGTTCTCATAACGCAGATAAACCGTTGCTGTGCGAATTTTCCCCTCTGCTACAACATCTAGCATGTAGGAAGCTTGAACTGTGCGCCGATCCTTGGACGGGAGGACTAATAATCCCGTAGGGGCATGCAAGGTACGGCTTGTCATTGCACTCCATGACCGCCCTCGTACGAATGCATTCAGGTGCAAATCTCCCGTAAACAATATCGCACGAAATCCTACCTGTGCCGACAGGGTCCATTTTGGTAAGGATAATTCTGCGCCATACTTACTCCTTCCAGTCTGAGTAATTCCAGAGCGGAATATAGCATACACTCCCTGACTCTTTTTTGCTTGAAAGCCCGTTTGGATGCCAACTCCCTTTGTAGTATAACTGTCAGAAATTACCTGAATTGAATCAACGGCGAACTCCCAATAGTCCGTCACATCCCATGCCAAAGTAATAAACCCATATGGTATGATGTTTAATTTTCCAATTTGTAGCCTGACTGCGGAGTTCATCTGGAGTACCCGAGCAGGGTCTGTAGAATCGTTCACAAGGAAGTCGCCCCATTCTCGAATAGGATTAGATTCTGCGGTGTAATTTAACTCGTTGACCAGTTTTACGTTAGACAGAGTAGTCTCTACTTGAAGATATCCCCTTGGAGACCAAATCCCACTTTGATTTCGGAGTGCTCCTTGTACGACCAGATGACCAGACTGCAATTGTAATGAATCTTCAAGTTGAACCTCCATGAATGATCTACGATTGCCAAGTGGATAAGCACTACTAATGGGAATTTGCTGCGTATAGGCATCTATCCTCGCTTGAATCCGATGCTGATCAGAAACGAAATTCCGTAACAGCGAAGCCCCCACACGTATGGCTGTGGCTTCAGTTTCCATGAATGAAAGGGATTGAGTAGATAGGTACACAGATGTAGTCACTAGATTTGTTTTGAGCGTAGACAGGAAGTCATTTCGTACGGTTCGTCTCGTTCGTCCTTGCCCTGCAACCTGAGCGATCAAGCGATTATAACGTGTTTCATCTGATCCCAATACACCGCTATGAGCCCCGAGTCGTCGTTGAGTGTGCAAATAGAGGAGTTCTATAGACCATTGAACATGTTGATAGCGAGTCCTTAACAGTGCCTTCCGCTGTCTTTCCAGACGACTCTCAGGATAATCGCCATCATCTGAGGCACCCGCATAGGCAAATAAGCCCTGCAAATTACCCGGTTGGTCAAACAGGCGCCCTCTCTGCTGTGCATGGAATGCCGTAACCCGCTGAAGATTGTGATCGCCAGCCTGATAATGGATTTCAGTTTGAGGTCTCTCTGAATTTATGGTTCGCAGTTCCGCTTGAACCCCGGTTAATCCACCCGGCAGGCCAGGATCCACTTTAGGAGGCCTGAGAAGTGCAGTCGGAAGTAGGTCGTATCGGGGGCGCCCAGTCAATAGATCGTCAAATGGAATCGCCCCAAAATGAAGCTGTACTGACTGGGGATTCAGTCCATATACGCTCCATCCACTGGGCCATGCCAAGGTATTGAAGTCATAGACAAAGCTTCCTGGCGTCCGAGAGAGGACATTTGTGATGTCGTGATCTGCCGACAAGTGGGCCATGCCAAGAGTGTCATCATGAGCCCGAAAAGTCATCAGGGAACGCGCGGAATCTGCGGGGGTCTGAGCACTGGTGACAGGAACATTGAAGATCACCAAACACAGTAGGACTGCGCGGAGAGAGGACATTTTATGCCCGAAGACGCAAATACTCCAATCCTTTTTCGTCAAATGGATGCTCGGTTACCTGAAAGGTCTCGTAGAAACGGTCCTCATCCGCCACATTGCCAGCAACGAGCATCACAAACTGATCGTTCGTGATTGGCAGCAATTGGCCAGCAAACCGTATTCCAGTTCTTACAAGGAACAGAGGTACTTTCACTTTTGGTTTTGGCCTCAACCCTATGGCGCGAGTGATCATATCCAAAAGTTCAATGTAGGTTACCTTCCTTCTCCCCACGACTGGAATCGTCTGTTGATGAACTTTGGAAAGATTAAGAGCCTGTACAGCAGCCTCGGCGACCTCCTTAACGGATACTGGTTGGAGTTGATAAAGTCCGCTCCCAAATACAGGGAGAATAGGAAACGGTCGAATTAAAGTATTGGAAAGCACCACACAAAACTCTTCACGTTCCATTCCTGGATCGCCAAAGATCAAACCGGGCTGGAGAATGCACCAATGAGGGAGGATAGAATTACGAACCGCTTCCTCCGCAGCCCATTTTGTGGTTTGATACTTCGTTTCCCCGTGTTCCGAAGCGCCGTTGGCGCTGATAAAGACGAGCCGATCTACTCCAGCTGCTGTGGCAGCGTTGACGACATTTGTTGTCGCTTGGGTATGAAGCCGTTCAAAAGTAACATTTGCTCTTGGCTCTTCTTTGATAATGCCCACTAAGTGAATCACCCCATCTATGCCCTCCATGAATCCCTCAAGAGGATCATTTATATCGCCTCTGACCAACTCTACTTCCTGTTCCTCAAATCCCTCTGGGGCTCCCCCCCTACGTAATAGAGCACGAACATGATGTCCTTGTGCAAGTAATTCAGAGAGGACATGGCGACCAACAAAACCAGTCCCACCTGTGAGTAGTATGCGCATGCATTTAAGGGAATCACATTGAAACGCTCATCACTGTGGTATGATGCGCTGTCTTATCTTTTCTCCGTATCAGAAATATGCGAATCATTGCAGGAAATTATCGTGGTCGTAAGCTGACTCGACCAAAGAATCTGAGCACTCGACCAACCACGGACCGGGTACGTGAGGCGTTATTCTCTTTGGTTGAAGCTCGAATCTCACTCCGGAATGCACGACTCCTTGATCTTTTTTCGGGTACAGGCGCTCTTGCGCTGGAAGGGATCAGTCGGGGCGCTGAAAGTGTGATTCTCGTAGAATCTGATCCTAAAGCTGTAGATGCGGCTCAAAAAAATGCGGATTCTCTTGAGCTTTCCAGTTACTGTCATTTTATATTTGGAGATGCCGTAACCTACCTTCAACGCTACCAAGGCCCACCACTGGATTTAATCCTTGCTGATCCCCCATATGACCTTGAAGCAATGTTAGATCTACCCGACCTTGCACTTCCTAACTTACGATCAGGTGGTCTATTGGTCATTGAGCATGATTCTCAAACTCAGTTCTCAGGCCATCTGAACTTGAATACATCTCGCGGCTATGGCCGTACTCATGTGAGTATATTTAAAGCTTAATCCATGACATTGGCGGTTTATCCTGGCACATTTGATCCATTCACACTCGGCCATTTAGATATTGCCGAGCGCGCGCTTCGCTTGTTTGATCGACTGGTGATCACCGTAGCGGTTCAATCGGAGAAATCAACACTCTTATCTACTCAGACCCGCATTGACCTGATTCAACGAGCCACCGTTCACCTGGAGGGAGTTGAGGTAATGAGTTTTTCTGGACTGATTGCCGAGCATGCAAGAAATTTAGGCGCCTGTTCTTTGGTACGGGGGCTTCGAACACCTCGAGACTTTGATTACGAGTCCCAGATGGCCCATACCAACCGAAGAATGGTGCCCGAGCTTGATACCATATTTTTTCACACCTCCGCCGCTCATGCCCTCACCAGTTCGTCGCTAGTTCGGGATATCCTTCATTGGAATGGAGATATCCGACCATTTGTACCAGATGTAATTGCGGAGATACTGATGAATAAATGAGAAGAGCGACTTGAATAATCTATCCCCTTATTTGGGTAAATAAAGAAGAGTTCAGATTTATCTGAATTTCAGAATTCACGAAGATGATGCGCCCGTATTGAGTTCAGTTCAAAGAATGACTTGACCAGATGAATAAAGATTCAGAGATTATTCTTGTTTTATAACCACAAATAGTGAATAAATATCTGATTATTGGGGTAGAATAATAAAATTTGTGCAGTTTATTTTATTTCAAATAAAATCAAATTAAGTAATCTTATTTTTATTCATGGAATGGAATAAAAATGTTTGCCTGCCTGCAATGACTTTCGGTCACTGATATCATTCTATAATTCGCCGAAGAAGAGCACATGCACTGTTTCCCTGTCTTCCTGAACCATATTGTTGATTGTGCTAGCATATGCACATGGCGTAAATAAGACACGAATCGGAGAAAAAATCATCATCTCTGACGTTGACGAGCGAGTTGAAGCCTATCTGCCTCCCCATCTCCCACCATATCCAGTACTTAATCTAGTAGAACTGGGCACAAAGTTGGAAAAGGCAAATTTGGCAATTGGTCGCCTAGATGGAATAGCAATAATTCTACCTGACATTCCAATTTTTCTCTATATGTATGTCAGACTGGAGGCTCTGTTGTCCTCACAGATTGAGGGAACATTGTCATCTTTGTCGGATCTGCTTCTCTTTGAAGTTGAGCGTGAACTGGGAGTACCCCTGGATGATGTACAGGAGGTGTCAAACTACATTGCTGCAATGAATCATGGTCTGGAACGTATTAAAAATGGCTTTCCCCTGAGTCAACGACTGATCAAAGAAATACATCAAGTACTTCTTTCTAAGGGCAGGGGAAGTAAAATGCTTCCTGGCGAATACCGTCGCTCACAAAACTGGATCGGGGGTGAACGACCGGGAAAGGCACAGTATGTCCCACCTCCTCACGGTTATCTATCTGACCTAATGAGTGATCTGGAGAAATTCATCCACAAGGATTACTCCTCAATTCCCAATCTGGTGAGGGCTGGTATGATTCATGTTCAATTTGAAACGATTCACCCGTTTCTTGACGGGAATGGACGATTAGGTAGGCTGCTGATCACCCTCTATTTGTGTTCAAGCGGTCTTTTGAGACACCCCTGCCTGTACCTCAGTCTCTTCTTCAAGAAGCACCAATCCCATTATTATGAGTTGCTGCAACGGGTCCGAACTCATGGGGATTGGGAATCATGGCTTGAGTTCTTTCTGGATGGTGTGATTGAAACCTCCATACATGCTACAGTCACCACACAAGAGATGCTCAGGTTGTTTGACAAGGACTATGAGCAAATTCAGCAATTAGGCCGGATGGCTGCATCCGCCCTTCGCGTACATCGGATCCTTCAAGAACGCCCCATGATTACAGGCACCTATGCCGCCAAAAATTCCAGTATCTCACTCCCGACTGCCTACAGTGCTATTCAGCACCTTGAACAATTAGGGATCGTACGCGAGATTACGGGCAAAAAATCACAACGTGTCTTTCTTTATGAAAAATATTGGGAGATCCTGACCCGTGAAACTGAACCGGCGTTATAGTCATCGTTGGTATTTCTGTATTTAACCTATCCATGCGGACAAATTCTCTTTCATTTTGATCTTGTATGATCCAGCTATAATGGGAACATGATCCCAACCGTTACCGTTATCCTTGCGTTTGCTGAAGTCCATCCATACTTCAATTTAACTGCCTGTAAAGGCTATGCTGATCGTTGCAGATTAGTCAGCACGATGCTGTTTTAGTTCGTCTCTTGGCATGCCGAAATTGCGTCCCGTCTTCACCGTGCTTGATTGGCTGGGGTTCTCCCTGTTGTGGTTGTTCACCTTTGTTGTTCTTGCTGGTTACGGTTCATTTGGGCTGAACCCGCAACTCTTGGCACAGGCGCCCTCAGCTGCACAGTTCTACGGATCCGCGTTCATCATTTTCTCGCGGGGGCATGTGATCATAGCATTCTCTGTCCTTGCCTTACTGATGATCCAACGCACGGGATTCAAATGGCTACCTGCCCTGTTTATCGCAGGTTTCCTTTCATTGGGGATGGAACTATTGGGTACCAAGACAGGCTTCCCCTTCAGCGGTTATGAATATACAGGATTGTTGGGTTATCGTATCGCTGGCTTAGTCCCTGCCCTAATTCCACTTAGCTGGTTCATGATGGCATTTCCCGCCTACGTTCTGGCTAGGCGTATAGCCTCAGCCAAGATCATGCAATGGATTCTTGGTGCACTGATTTTAACTGCATGGGATCTAACACTTGACCCCGCAATGAGTGATCTCACAAAGTATTGGATTTGGGATAACTCTGGGCCATACTATGGAATGCCTCTGGTCAACTTGGCTGGGTGGTTTGGAACTGGAATCCTCATCATGGCCGCATTTGACTTTTTGAGAGTGGGAAAGACTTCAGACCAGATTCCATCAACGATCATGGAAGCATACTATATCACTGTGATAGGGCTTTCTTTGGGGATGACTCTCTTAGCTGGATACTGGTTGGCCGTCATTCTGACAGCTGTAGTCGTAATTGGAATTAGGTTATTGGTCCATCAAAGTAAACTCACAACATAGGATTGGCGTAGGCTCTATGACTGCTAGTGCACAAGTGAGAGCTGGGATGTCAGATGGAGTTCTCATGGCGGAGAAGTTGGGGATGACCGTTCCCCCACTGCAGGGGAAACTTCTGCGCCCTCTCACTGCGTTTTCATTTGTCTCTCCTGAACGGGTACAATCTTTGGACATAAAGTTTTGGCTTGGATGTCTGGCAATCCAGATGGTCCACGAAGCATCCATCCATCATGACGATGTGCTTGATGGTGGTCAGCAACGGCGTAGTGGAGCAACTCTCTTGGTAGAAAAAGGGGTCAATGCGTCACTTCTGACTGGTGATCTCTATTTGACTAGTGCATATCGAATTGCGGCCATGACTGGCATCCATGAATTTTTGATTGAATTCATTGATGCAGTAGAAAAAATGGTCCGCGGTGAAAAACTTCAGGGATCCTCCGTAACCACAAATGATCTCCTTGGACAATATAAAAAGATTGTCCGTATGAAGAGTGGGGAATTGTTCGGTCTGTCAGCGGCATTACCTGGCTGGCATAGTGCTTCTGAACTTGTTCCTGCACAACTCCACAAAGTAGGGTTAGAACTGGGAGTTTTCTATCAGATGGTTGATGATTTTTTGGATTATTGTCCCGCTAGCAATACGGGTAAGCCCAAGCTTCAAGATTTTAATAACCGTATCTGGACATTCGTCTTGGGATCTAATGGAATAGATTGGTTTGACCAGTCTCCTAAGGATGCACTTCAAGTGTTTTTTGATGCGTCACGAAAGCCATCCATGATTGAAGAAGCATTCGCTCAAATTGAGCAACATGGCCACTCCCTCTTGAATCAAATTCGTGATGCTGGCGCACAACCGCCTCTGATTCAAATTGTGGAAGATTGGATTCGTAGCTGCACCCATGCATCCCAAGAGAGCAGCGACATTCGTTCATCCATACCTACCAGTGCTCCTCGTCCTTCAATCCCGTCCCTGTCAGAAACCAGAACCCGGATTGCCCTCCGTGCACAGCAACTCGGTCCTGTCTCAGAATGGATCAACTTCTTTGCAAAGAACAGTCTAAGTTTTTCCTTTGCCTCACGCTATTTTCCCGCTGAGGAACGGGCAATGATCACAGAGATTTATCTTTTTTGTCGTTTCACCGACAATTTAGTTGATAAAGATAATGAACAGCTTCATCAGGCTTATAAAACGCTTGATTTGTGGGATGAAATTACCCGAGCCGCCTATCATGGCGAAAACACTGGGATTACGGTTGCCGATGTGGTAATGAGCCGAATGGCTTCAATGGAGATTCCCTACTCGCTGGTTTCCGAATTAATTGAGGGAATGCGAATGGACGTTGAACCTCGGATGTATCACTCTATGGATGATTTACGTTCCTATACCCATCGGGTGGCATCCGTTGTAGGGGCATGGATGACCCAAGCATTTGGGATTCGTACTCCTTGGGTATTAGAGCGCGCCCATGATCTTGGCCATGCAATGCAACTGACCAACATTATACGTGATGTCGGTGAAGATCTAGCCATGGGCCGAATTTACCTGCCTGCTGACCTAATGGCATCCCGGAATGTAACAATTGACCTCCTGCATCACATCAATCATAATATTGACAATCAGGAGTGCATTCCTTCCGAGTACATTGCGCTCATCGAAGATATAATGGCGGAGGCTGAATCTGCCTATGAAAGAGCCTATGAAGGGATCCCTTCTTTGCCAGCCCGCCTTCGTAAGGCAATTGCGGTTGCTGCCCAAGTCTATCGGGGAATCCATGAAGAAGTGCGTGCAAACGGTTTTAATAATTTTACCCTACGGGCATATACATCACCTTGGAAAAAGACTGTACTGGCCCGTCAAGGCTTAAAACAACTCAAAAGAGTCACTGAAACCATCCTTCAATAATGCACCAGACCATGGCGCAGAATCATTTGGCCCCTCCCTCCCCGACTGGACACCGCGCTATCGTCATTGGTAGCGGTTTCGGGGGACTTACCGTGGCAGTTCGATTACAGGCAGCGGGGATTGCAACTACGCTAATTGAAAAACGTGATCAACTCGGAGGGAGAGCAGGTCAGATTTATGATTCTGGGTATACCTTTGATACAGGTCCGAGCTTAATCACTGCCCCGCCGATCTTGAATGACATCTTCCATGCAGCTGGAAGGAAGCTTGATGATTATGTGACGCTGGTCCCACTTGATCCTTTCTATCGCGTCTGGTTCCATGATGGCACCTCCATAGACTACAGATCGGACCTTGCTCAGATGAAGAAAGTAATGGCGAAGTTTGATGAGCGTGATGCCGATCGATTGGATAAATTTTTCTCAAAATTGTCGCCAATTTATGAGGCAGTGATTACGGAAGGCTTAGGAGCCCGTCCCTTTGATTCTCTTGGGATGATGGCTGGGTTTGCCCCACGAGTGATCGCTTTGGGGGCATGGCAACCTGTCGCTCAGTTCGTTCGTCAATATTTCCGCAACTGGCGGCATCATTTTCTCTATTCATTCCATCCACTTTTTTTGGGGGGAAGCCCATTTCGGGCTCCATCTATCTTTCTAATGATTCCTTATCTGGAAAAAGAAGGTGGTGTATGGTATGCTAATGGAGGAATGTATAGTTTGGTCAAGGGATTAGGAAAACTTTTCCTTGATATAGGTGGGCAAATCCATCTCAATTCCTCCGCCCAGCTCATTGAAGTATCTGGACCACGACCTACTCGTTCTAAAGTCAAGGGAGTGAGGATATTGGATCAAAATAAGAATTCAGAATACAGCCTATCTGCGGATATTGTTGTGAGTAATGCTGATGTAGGACACACTTATGGTACACTTCTGAAAGATGTGAAGCGGCGACGATGGACTAACTCACGCTTAGACGGAATCCATCAATCCATGAGTTGTTTTCTGTTGTATTTCGGCGTACGGCGGAAGTATCCAAATTTGTCTCACCACACCATCATCTTGGGACCTCGCTATAAGGGATTGGTTCAGGACATCTTTGATCGGAAGATCCTGGCGGATGACTTCAGTATGTACCTTCATGTACCGAGCCGAACCGAACCTGCGATGGCGCCAGAAGGAGGGGAAAGTATATATATTCTGGTTCCAGTCCCGAACATGGCTTCGGGAATTGACTGGTCAGAAATGTCAGATCCAATGACGAATCGTGTGATCTCGGCGCTGGAAACTTGGGGGCTTGAGGGATTGCGCGACGCAATTGAGGTTCAACATGTCTTTACTCCCTCTGATTTCCAATCGGAGTATAATGCCACATTGGGGAATGCTTTTGGGATTGAACCCAGAATCACCCAAACTGCATGGTTCCGCCCCCATAATCGTAGTGAAGAAGTTGATGGACTTTATTTAGTTGGAGCGGGGACGCATCCTGGGGCTGGGGTTCCAGGAGTTGTCTTATCTGCAAGTGCAACAATGCATGCAATTAAGGAAGACTTCAAATTGTAGATATTGAGGTCAGGCAAATCTTTTTTGTGTAGGGTGTTGACTACTACCATGATCCAATCAAGGTCACTTAAATTGTTCGGGCGCCTCTGAAATTGGTGGGTGTCAGAATCATATTGGAAAACAAAGAATGATTGATTCACCACGGATAAGTTATCCTTTTCCCAACCCTTAGTGTATTGCGTGGAAATGTTCTCTCCCACTGCAAACTCGTTAGTGAATAAGATCCCAGTTTGGAGAGAGTGCGCACTTATTCCCCGAGCAAGGATAACCAACCACCACATCCATTGAATCGTAAAGCATTACTTACCAGCGGATTTTGTGTAATTATTGGAAACTTATATTCAAAAACTGAAACCCAGCGTGATAAGCCATGCCCCATGTAGAGCACATTTCCATCAAAGGTTTCAAGTCAATTCAAAGTCTATATCGTTTCGAAATAAAGCCGCTGAACGTACTCATTGGTGCGAATGGAACTGGAAAGAGTAATCTTCTGAGTTTGCTTAATAAAATGATATCTTCTTTTTCACGGAAACAACTTCAGCTCTTTATCAGAGGCGAATGTGGACCAGATGCAATACTGTTCGGCGGAAGAAAAATAACCTCTACGCTTGATGTATCTCTGTCATTTGAAAACAATCGCTACGTTTATGATTCTTCTCTTAAACCAGCATTTGACTCGGTGGCTTTCTCCAGAGAGAAGCTCTCTACACTATCTAGTGGTTCAGTGTGGCCTAGTGGAAGCAGTGAATCATGCATGATTGATTCATTCGTTCATGCACATTCTCATAGATCTGAATACGATGAAACAGATTCATCTTTCAGAGAATTTGCATCTTATGTATTGGCCAAGATTAAGCGCTGGCAGGTATTTCACTTTCAGGATATGAGTGATACTGCTCGTGTTCGAAATCACTCAGATGTGCGGGATAATCTTCGGCTAAAATCGGATGCTGGAAATCTTGTACCTATTTTGCGTCATCTTCGTGAACATTATCCAAACCATTTTCGAAGCATTAGAGATGTTGTCCGTCTCTCGGCTCCATTCTTTAAAGATTTTGTCTATTGAGAGAATCAGAAACCCCTCTGAAAGAATGGACTTAGAATGGTATGCGGAGTGGGGAGATCCAGATACGCCGTTTGGTCCATATCAGCTTTCCGATGGTACGTTGCGCTTCATTTGCCTTGCTACTTTGCTCAACCAACCCGAAAGCTTTCGCGCGAACCTTATACTTATTGACGAGCCTGAGTTGGGATTGCATCCATTCGCGCTAACTCTCTTGGCCGAGATGATCCAGCAGGCTGCGGATATGCAACAGGTAATTATTTCAACACAATCCGCTGAACTTGTCAATCATTTTGAACCAGATGATATAGTAGTTGTCGAACGCCAGAACAATGAATCCGTTTTCAGACGACTGAATCCTGAGCCCCTTGTCGACTGGCTTGAAGACTATTCTTTAGGTGAACTCTGGAAAATGAATGTTCTTGGTGGAAGACCGTGAGTATGAAGAGGGTTATTATTGTCTGCGAAGGAAAAACAGAAGAGTCTTTTGTAAAAATATTCATACCCCGAACTCTTTCCAAAAGAGATGTTTGCAGAGCCACGCATCATACCAACATCACCTCGCGGAAAAGGGGGTGCCTAAACAAACAACGCGTACTTCACTTCCTCCGAAATACGCTTCGGGAACAGAATAATACTTATGTCTCAACTATTTTTGATCTGTATTCTTTGTTGAAGGACTTCCTTGGAACTAAGGGCATCTCCGCACCGACGGATCCGCTTGAACGTGCAAAAGAAATTGATAAGGCTTTTCGTGAGGATGTCCTACGCGAGGGAGAGTGTCAACCAGAACGCTTTTTCCCTCACATTCAACCTCATGAATTTGAAGCCCTCCTGTTTTCAGATCCAAATAGTTTTGTTAGAGTAGAGCCAGAATAGAAGGCTTTTGCGAACAATCTCTTGACAATACGTGAAAACTCCAACAGTCCCGAGTATATGAGGTAGGTAGTGCCTGCATGCGGTTGGAGTGCTGGCATTTTAATGGTTGGCATGCACATATCAGAAACATCCCAGAGCATTATTAACACAGTACTCACTGACCTCCCGAATATAGAACCGAACCCTGATCAATGCTTTCGATTGTAAAGTTCTGCGGATCAATACCATAATTTGAATCCCTGTCGGACTCAGCTCTTTCATTCTTTTATGTAATCAAATACTCCTGCATGAAGATTATGAGAAACTGCCTTTCTATGGAAATGATTAAACAAAATCATTTATCTTGCTATATTAAGAAGTACCCAATTATCTCCATATTCGTATTAACTCCTCAGGGTTGGCTGACGGTAATTTCTCACTGAGTCAAGACCTAATCAGTACTTGATGATGCTTTATATGATGTGTTTTAGTTACAACTTTGGAAACCGATAAAATGAGTTCTGCAAATCCTCCGACGAAGCTTCGTCTCCCGCATATCCATGCCCTCGCGGAAGTGGCAAAGTTTGTTTCGCATGACCGAGACCGTCCAGAAATGCTTGAACTGCGACTCAAAGCAGATGGCACTCAACGACAAGTTGAAGCATCTAATGGGAAGATAATTGCCATTTATCGGTGGGACGCTGACGAAAATGTCTCCATTGATACTTGCATTCCGCCAGATCTGATTTTGAATTCTGCACAAAAAATCCAGAAAAAAACCAACCCCAGTGAGGTTCTTCTAACGCGGGAGGGATGTGTCTGGTATGCGTCTGGGACTGGAATTGAGGGAGAATTCAAGTTAAGAAAATTATCGGATGCACTGTGGAATAATCGTAAGTTCCCCCGTCTTAGTCAGCAGTATAGAGATTCAATTCAAAAGCACTCATCGCAAAAAACTGCCCGATTGTATCAAGATCGTCTCCGACGGCTTTGCAAATCTGTGAATGAAATCAGGACTGCCCGAAATTCATGGTCACAGTCTGAACGCCGAGACTTCATGGGCGTAATGCTTAACAGCGTGAATGGGCGAATGTCGTTTATGTTTAAGCGAGATCCGTACCTGCCATGGGCCGAAGCCGCACTTACAAAAAGAGTTCCTTGTATCGCAACTGGTCAACGTGCTCATGTTGGTGTCCATCCCTTTGAGTTTGAGAAAATCCTTTCTGCTTTCGAGCGGATCAATGAGGGAGGTGCTGTATTGAAGTTCCCCGATGAAGAGTTTAAGAATATACTCATGGAATCTGGCTCTGGGCGAGTTGTATTCCTGTGGATGCCTGAGTATGTTCCATCCCTGATGGGGAATAGAGCCTCGGGCATATATGACCGTATTTATGCGCGGGAGAGACAGCGCGTGGTTGATGAAGTGAACACGTTGTAAGAAAATAAAAACTGGAAGTACTCAGATCTAATTTCCATCAACCCGCGATTGTTTGATCAAGCCAAAAAAATTGAAACATAGAATTTATTACCATCACCAGTAGATCTCTTCTCGTTACGATCCTCAGACATTTTTTTCTATGAACTCGTATACACTCTACAACTCCATGTCGGTTCTCTATTCTGGGTTGACTGAAATCCCTCCTCGTATTTTACGAATGACTCATGCACCCTCCACCCAGTATGATCAAATTGTCAACACAGACAAATAGACACACTTCCCCAGATTAATTTTGGATTGACAACCCCGATTGATTTCATCCTCGCTACGAAGATAAAGTTACGAACCAAGGATTCAAATTATTGAACCGTATTCCTCCCGATTCTTGATATGACATTCTGTCAAGTTTTAGGGACATTACCCTAACGGTGAGAGTTTACCTTATATATGAGAATCTCTCTTCAATAAGTTGAAAAATCAGAATGAAACCTTGAGGTCCATGGTGACTGTGAACAGAATTTGAGAGATGAACCCTCCCCACCCCAGACCTACTCAGGCGTACCCCAGTGAATCGCATGATGCGATCAAGGTATCTGTGATCATTGTGAACTACAACGTATGCGATCTGCTTCGTCAAGCTCTTCGAAGTATCCAGCGATCATTGGTCAATATTCACTCAGAAGTGATTGTGATTGATAATAATTCAGTCGATGGATCTGTGCGTATGTTGTCCCAAGAGTTCCCATTTGTCATTGTAATTGCCAATCAATCCAATGTTGGGTTTTCGGCGGCAAATAATCAAGGGATTCAAGTCGCAAAGGGAGAATATCTTTTTATCCTGAATCCTGATACTCTTGTTGAGGAAGATACTGTTAGGGTTTTGGTTGAATTTATGGACTCTCACGAAGATGCTGGAGCAGCAGGATGTCGTATACTGAATCCTGACGGTACATTTGCTCTGGAGAGTCGGAGATCATTCCCGACTCCAGCCGTAGCATTTTACAGGATGACGGGGATAAGTCGGCTATTTCCCAGAAGCAGGATATTTGGCCGCTATAATCTTACGTTTCTACCCGAGAATCGTGTGACAACTGTTGATGCCTTAAGCGGCTCCTGTATGTTTCTGCGAAAGATAGCCTTGACCAATCCCGAAGAGAGCAAAACTGGTAAAGCAGTTGCAGGGCTTTTTGACGAGGATTTCTTCATGTATGGAGAGGACCTTGATCTATGTTGTCGGATCCAGACGGCCGGCTGGTCAATCTATTATGTACCATCGACTCAAATCATTCACTATAAAGGGGAAAGCACCAAGAAAGGAGACCTAAGATATGTGCGTCTCTTTTATGGGGCGATGGCTCGTTTCGCAGAAAAGCACCTCAGTAAAGAGTATCCAAAGGCATTTCTATGGATGTTGCGCTTCGCCGTATTCGTACGAGGATCCATCACAGTATTGGGAAATATTGTACGCCATTCTGCCACGCGTGATTGGGTCATTTGCTTTGGGATCATATCCTCATTAGGCGCCATTCGATCTATCCAGACAGGGCTCCTGTTCTCACCAGTTTTTTATTGGGGACTGTCTCCTTTATTTGCTCTGATCACGATAGGCGTCATTGCTTCCTGGGGAGGCTATAGGGACGAACGTCCAAGGCTTGGCCTGATTGTGCTGGCAACCGTGGTCTCTGTAACCTCGCTTGCAGCACTTTCATTTTTCTTCAAACAAATTGCCTTTTCACGCATGGTCATTCTTGCGTGCCTGCCCGCTTGTTCACTCCTCCTTTCCGCGGTGCGTCTGATCCCCAGAACGCATCAACAACTCGGTCGAAGAACTCTGGTCGTGGGGAACTCTTCTGATATAGAAATACCTGTGCCTCAACAGATATCACACCATATACTCGTAGGGATTGCTACTCAAAACCAGAAAAATGATACTGCCTCTTCTCTCAATCGATTAGGGGGTTATGATCAGTTACGAGAGATCGTACGGATCCATAATATTGAATCGGTAATTTTTGCATCTGCGAGTCTGACCAATAAAGAAATTTTTGGACTGATGCAACAACTTTTGGGAGTTCGTGTCCGAACCTATATTCTGGCTGCTCCTCAGGATCATCTAATCGGAAAATCATCCGTCGAAAACCTGAGTCATCGCTCTCTTCTGACCGCAGAGGAGGCTATTGGGTCCTTGCGTTCAAATGCCGCTAGACGCATTTCAGACATCTTTGCAGCATTGCTTGGTGCACTCATTCATCCAGCTGTTTCCCTCTTATGCCGTATTGCAGGTTCACGTTCACGGTGGGCTCGGATTCATGATCGAACCCGGCAGTGGAGCGCTGTTCTGGTTGGCAAACGTTCTCTGGTCGGCTTCAATGAGGGAGACGAGTTTGTCCCAGCCCCTGAATGGCAACTGCGCCCCGGGGTATTCGCAGTGAGCGAGATGTTGGGACCTAGACTCACCCATCCCTCCGAGGAAATTGAACAAGCATACTGGTACTATGTGCGCAATCAGTCCGCCGCCCTTGATTGGCTGATCGCCGCGCGAGCACTACGCGGATCGGTTTAATTCCGATTCATTGCGCCTTGATTGACAATACCAAAGTATTTCTTCCAAACCAGACACGTTGATTAACATCAAGTAAAGTCGGGCATCTTATCATGAATTCGAGAATACGGTTTTACATGTAGCCCCCTTTGCATTCCTCCTATTCTGTTTACCCTTTGCCAGAGAATTACCCCTCGCTTATGAAGAGTTTGTAGATCCATTGCAATGAGTGTCTAGTGAGCAAGGAGGCTTCCATCATCAAATGCGTTATCTTTATTTCAAAATTTGACATTCTCCTGCTCCTGAATGGTTGCGTTTCTACATTACACTTATTTCGGAACTTGATTAGAGTTATCATTTATATTTAACAGATTAAGATGATGAACCCAAACATGCCCCAGCCTATGCAATTCGGAATGATACTTGGGATCGCGTTCCTTCTGACCCATTCATTAGAGGGTATTTCCTTCGCGGAAGGTAGAACTCTCGGATTTGATCTCCGACTCAAACACGACCGAATAGAATCTACTTCTACAAGTGTGAATCTCTTCCCTCATCTATATTTGCTCTCTGAAAGCATTGCGTTCCCATCTACTTCGCGAATAAATGCTCAGGATCGTTCACCCAATGCTGGACAAGCCTGTGATAATATAAATACAGCAAGTGCCACCGATCTACAGCGGGTAAACCGAATTGGGACAGTCAAAGCTCAGGCCATTATTGACTATCGAAACCAACACGGACCGTTCACCGCTTTGGATGAACTGACTCGCGTGAGTGGAATAGGCCCTGCTACACTATCAAATTTTCGTAGCGCCGGGTTCTGTGTTCTAGGATCCACGAATGAAGAACAGACCACGGTTCGCTCTACTCCATCCTCATCAGATGAGTCCAACACCTTAAATCCTGAATGCAACAATATCAATTCTGCCCGTGCAACTGATCTTCAGCGTGTCAACCGAATTGGTGCGGTAAAAGCGCAAGCCATCATAGACTACCGAAACCAGAACGGACCATTCAAATCTCTAAATGATCTGACCAATGTCCGAGGGATTGGGCCCGCTACACTTGATAATTTTCGTCAGGCAGGTTTCTGCACACACGAGTCTAACAATTTAGGAGAAAGCCCCGACCAACCGATCGAATCACTATCTATTCAATCCCAAACCTCACCCCAGAATTGTACCAATGTGAATACCGCAAACGCGATTGATCTCCAGCGAGTCAACCGAATTGGTGCGGTAAAAGCGCAAGCCATCATAGACTACCGAAACCAGAACGGACCATTCAAATCTCTAAATGATCTGACCAATGTCCGAGGGATTGGGCCCGCTACACTTGATAATTTTCGTCAGGCAGGTTTCTGCACACACGAGTCTAACAATTTAGGAGAAAGCCCCGACCAACCGATCGAATCACTATCTATTCAATCCCAAACCTCACCCCAGAATTGTACCAATGTGAATACCGCAAACGCGATTGATCTCCAGCGAGTCAACCGAATTGGTGCGGTAAAAGCGCAAGCCATCATAGACTACCGAAACCAGAACGGACCATTCAAATCTCTAAATGATCTGACCAATGTCCGAGGGATTGGGCCCGCTACACTTGATAATTTTCGTCAGGCAGGTTTCTGCGCACAAGAGTCACACCATGAAGGAGAGACCTCTGATCAACCGACACAGATGTCATCCATTCAATCTCCAAGCCCCGATGAAGGATGCACTAATGTGAATACCGCAACCGCGATTGATCTCCAGCGAGTCAACCGAATTGGGCCAGTGAGATCGCAAGCTATCATTGACCACCGAAGTCAAAATGGACCATTCAAATCTCTCGGAGATCTCACCCAAATCCGAGGGATTGGGCACGCCACCCTGGAAAATTTCCGTATAGCAGGATTTTGTGTGCAGGAATCCACTCATTACAGGGAGCGCGCGAACTTACCTGCATCTGATACACCCACTCAAGATCAAGCATCTACTAATAGTAGCTGTCTTGACATCAATACGGCGGATGCCGACGAACTTCAGCGTGTCAAAGGAATCGGATCTGTCAAAGCTCAAACCATCCTGGATTTTCGGAATTCACGGGGTGCATTCCGTTCCTTAAATTCACTCCTTGAAGTCCGCGGAATTGGCCCTGCTACCATCCGAAATTTCCAGGAAGCTGGATTTTGTGTTGATTCGCAAACATCACAGACATCATCTGGTGAATCTCAATCAGACCGTGCGAGCACGCTTCTCATGAGTTCTGCCTTACCTTATGATCGCTCTTTATACGGGTACTGGTGGGACGAAGACGGAGACTGCCAAAATACCCGAGATGAAGTGTTAATTGCCAATAGCCAGACAGAAGTTGATCTGGATGACAGGGGCTGCGTCGTTCTGGGAGGCGAATGGCTAGATGTGTACATGGACTCGGTCGTTACCGATCCAAGAGAGATTGATATTGATCATTTCGTCCCTCTATCAGAGGTGCATCGGAGTGGCGGCGCAAAATGGGATTATGCTGACCGAACTTCGTATTCAAACGATCTAAGCGTGAATGGTACCCTGATCCCCGTTTCTGCCTCCGCGAACCGTTCCAAAGGAGATCGTGATCCCGCACATTGGCTTCCAACAAATGAAGCATATCACTGCCAATATGTTGATCGGTGGGTTCACCTGAAGAACCTCTGGAAGTTAACGATGGACTACGATGAGCATCAAGCCGTGCAGCAAATTCAAGCGAAGTGTGCGCATAGCACCGATATTCTCTGACCATAGATCTGATCCATTCGGAACCGTCTCTCCCCGCTAGTGTTGATTGCCCCCATTTTCTCCGAGTCAAAGCATGCCCAATAAATCTTCAAAATTTCTCTTAGACTTCGAAAAACCCATTGTTGAATTAGAGCAGAAGCTTGAAGAGTTGTCTCGCATTGATGCAGGCGATGTTGATCTATCCTCCGAGATTGTAGCACTTTCTGCTCGTATTGAAGACCTGCGTAGATCCATTTATGGGAGTCTGACTCGCTGGCAACGAGTTCAGATCTCCCGACACCCCCTTAGGCCTTATACCAACGACTATATTGCCGCCCTGACGAATGGGTTTGTAGAATTACACGGAGACCGCTACTTTGGGGATGATCCAGCAATTATCAGTGGCTTTGCTACCCTCTGCGGCAGTCGGTTCAACCATCATGACCGTACTGTACTGATTTTAGGACATCAGAAGGGAAGAGATACAAAAGCACGCCGTTTCAGACGCTTCGGAATGCCGAACCCCGAGGGCTATCGCAAGGCGCGGCGTCATATGGAACTGGCGGCAAAGTTTGGAAAACCTATTATCTGTCTCCTAGATACGCCGGGTGCTTATCCAGGGATGGATGCAGAAGAGCGTGGACAGGCAGAAGCGATTGCGAGGAACCTGTTCGTGATGGTTCGCCTTCCGGTTCCAATCGTTGTGGTTGTCATTGGGGAAGGAGCATCGGGTGGGGCATTGGGAATTGGGGTTGGTGATCAGATGCTCATGTTGGAAAATGCATGGTATTCTGTCATTTCGCCCGAGAGTTGCTCCTCTATTTTGTGGAGATCATGGGATTATAAAGAAGAAGCCGCCCGCGCATTGCGACTCACTGCACCTGATCTTGCATCCGTTGGGATTGTTGACCAGATCATTCAGGAACCATTGGGAGGAGCGCACCATGACCCGAATGCAACCTATGATCTGGTTGGCCAAGCTATCTGTGATGTGCTGCATCATCTGAGTCAATTATCTACGGAAGATCTTCTTGCTCAACGCATTGAGCGTCTCGATCGTATCGGGCAATTTGGCAAGACGCAGTGAACGCTTCATGCTGGTTCAAGCCCCGTTTCCACACTACCTGTCCTCTGACTCTCTGACTCAGATTATAGTTTATGCTCTCCAAGAGGATGTCGGCAGTGGTGATGTCACATCTCAGGCACTTTTGCCCGAAAATACTCATGGCCAAGCTGCGCTGTTGATACGCGAGACGGGTGTCATCGGAGGCCTTACCGCGGCACAGTATACATTTCATTTAGTGGATCCAACCCTTGAGTGCACATGGACTCACTCAGATGGTGATCATGTAGAGTCCTCCATGATCATTGGTGTGATAAAGGGATCTCTCTCTTCCATTCTAACTGCCGAACGTGTGGCATTGAACATCATGCAGCGGATGAGCGGAATTGCAACGGCAACAGCTGCAATGATTCACGCTGTCAAACCATTCTCTGCTCAAGTCCGTGACACCAGAAAAACAGCCCCAGGATTACGTCTGTTGGATAAATGGGCTGTCCAACTGGGAGGGGGTATGAACCATCGCATTGGACTGTTTGATCGTATCCTCATTAAGGATAACCACATTGATGTGGTTGGCGGGCTCGCATCAGCCGTAGAACTTGCTGCGAATAATTTCCCCGATTACCCAATAGATGTGGAGGCTCGAACGATGAGAGAGGTGAAAGAAGCATTGACGGTCTCAACACTGATTGATGTACTTCTCCTTGATAATATGACCTCTCATTCCGTTGACGGTCCATTTGATTGCTCTCGTCTCAAAGAAGCTGTGAGTCTAGTTGCTGGCCGCATGAAGACCGAAGCAACTGGCGGAGTCACACTGGAAACAGCTGCTCAGTTCGCCGCAACAGGTGTAGATTATCTCTCCTGTGGAGCGCTAACTCACTCGGTTCAAGCTCTTGATATCGCCCTCAACATAGACATGAATTAGCGCAGATTCACACATTTGTGCCGTTATCGCCTCAAAGCTCTTGCGAACTCTTTCCCCAATCTCGGGATCTCTTCCAGCATTACGAAAAATTGAAAATCCGATTCCGAGAAGATTTTGAGCGTCTCACTCACGAAGGTACGACCAAGATGAGCCTCTAAGCCGACCTGTATTCACTAAACTTCATCTTGCTGGTCGGGAAACGATTCGCAGGTTGATTCAAGAACGACGATTCATGGTTCAAGCGAATGGCCGTGAAAACCAATCCGCCGATCATCCATCATCTGAAAAGAATTCACCAATACTCCTGATGGAATCTCATCTGCGCTCCGAGATGAAGGTGGCACATCAAATGTCCAGAAGCATTACAGAGGGTCTTAGAGGCATAGTGGTCAGTTACGATAGCATTCTGTCTTCTTCCCGACATCCCACAGATCTTCATGACTACACAGCGCTAAATCTTGAACTAGGAACCGTGCGGAATCTGGTAAAACAGCAATGGTATCGTTACTCGAATGATTGGGATTCACAGGTATATTCGACGTTTTGGCGAGAGCCAACCTACTGGAACTACTTCGACAGGAGAGTGTCAGATGCTGCTCTGTGCAAGTCCGTCTTGTTTGATGGTTCAACGAATCGTGTCGGAATTATTTTCTGATTGCTTTGCCGCGGTGGTACAAATGGAATTTTGTCTGGCACATTTAACTTTGCAGCGAACGAAATAACTGTTTCCATGGAACGACGTACCGAAGATGCCCTCGAGCAAACAAGTTACGTGAAGCCCCCCATCATACCAGCCAAACCGCTCCTATCAATTTCAACATGAAACTTGACCTCTACAACTACAATAAGTCTCTGTAACGTGAAATGGATCCTTCTACCATCAAAATACTTGGGGCTTCTGCGAATGATCTGGGCTTGACTTGCCACGATTTACTTTCTCTCTCAGTCCATAACGCTCTGTCCACGGCGCCCCTGTATCCTAGTGGTTTAATTATCGTTCCATCCGAGGGGGATTGTGTCATTCTTCACGAAAGTTGCCTACTGGAAGGATTGTAGTCATGGAGCAAATGTGCTTACCTACTGGTATGAAGATGGTTGAAGCAATTCTTTCATCCACCAATTCAGTGCGCTTCGTTTGATCATCCGATATGCTACAAGAACAAAGTAGGTTTTATCAGCAGTTATTGTTCTTTGCGGACATGGTGCTGACAGGAAGTGCCTGGATAGCGGCATACTATCTGCGATTTGAAGTATTTGTTGCCTGGCCTGTCCCTCTCCCAGAGTGGCATCCACTGAGCAGGTATCTGACGTTTTTTCCCTGGATTCTGATTTCTGCGGCGCTTACTTTTTGGGCATCGGGCCTTTACGTACCCGATCGAGCCCAACGTTGGACAAGCCTGATCAGAAGTGTTGCGAAGTCTGTGGGACTGGCACTGGTGATTTCAATGGCATTTCTGTCACTCTATCGTGATTTCTATATTTCCCGCCTGACCGTTCTTCTTTTTGCGATTTTGACGCCGATCTTCATGTTAGGGCTCCGACTCTGCATCTATTATTATGTTCTTAATGCCCGCAGGAAGGGACGCAACATGAGGCGTGTGCTCATAATTGGGGCTGGAACTGCGGGGCGCCGTCTGGCCAAGTCGTTTGAATTATATCCCTGGATGGGCTTCCATGTGATTGGATTTCTGGATGATCACAAAACTGATCAATCGGATGTATTGGGAAAAGTAGATGAGGTCCTACCTTTACTTGACTCCTCTCTGGATCCAATCCATTATGTATACATTGCTTTGCCTCTTGATGCCGTAGGAAAGATTGAAAAACTCCTTAGTTCTCTCTCAACTCGCTTGGTACATGTCTGCCTTGTCCCCGATCTGCTACAACATGATATCATTAATAGTCGTATCACGGATGTAGATGGACTTCCCGTCTTACACATCATTGATGAAACCCCAATGGATTTTCGTCGATTCGTCAAACGAAGTATTGATATTGCGTTTTCATTAATTCTATTAGTGATTGTCTCTCCCCTTCTCTTCGCCATCTCTATTCTGGTCGTACTATCCTCCCGAGGTCCGATTCTCTACCGACAAGAACGTATGGGGCTCAATGGAAAATGTTTTGATATGCTTAAGTTTCGATCCATGCCTGTGACAGCCGAACAGGTATCTGGGGCGGTTTGGGCAAAAGAAAATGAAAATCGTGCCACGCGAATCGGAAAGATACTTAGGAGAACTTCGCTGGATGAATTGCCCCAATTTATCAATGTTCTGAGAGGAGATATGTCAGTGGTTGGGCCCCGCCCCGAACGACCTGTATTTATTCAGGATTTCAAAGAGCGTATTCCTCGCTACATGCAACGGCACAAGATGAAAGCTGGAATAACTGGTTGGGCGCAGGTCAATGGATGGCGAGGAAATACATCTCTGGAAAAACGGATTCAGCATGATCTTTACTACATTCAAAATTGGTCATTACTTTTGGACATCAAGATCATGATCATGACCGTTTGGAAAGGTTTTGTGAATCGGAATGCATACTAATCTCGAGCCTTGATCCAGCTACACAGTATTGCGGTCACTCTCGGAGGCAACCAGATTCTGGAGGATCTGACTTGGACCATTCCGCGCGGAAAGAGGATCGGTTTGATTGGACCGAATGGGGCGGGGAAAACTACGTTATTACGTGTCATCGGAGGCCATTTGGAGCCTGAACATGGTGAAATCGCGAGGACTGGCTCTGTCGGATATCTGACTCAAGATGTACAAGACATGGCATCTGGGAAATCGGTCATTGAGGAAGCCCTAACCGCTTTCAATGTGATTGAATCTCTTCAAGTCAGGGAAAAGCAGCTCACCGATGCTCTGGAATCCCCCGAGGCCAATCAAACAAAAATTCTTCAAGAGTTGGAAGTCATTCACGATCGTTTGGCCGTACAAGGAGCCCAATCAATTAAGTCACAAGCGGAAGCAGTACTTGAAGGTCTTGGATTTGTAACTGCCGATTTGAAGCGTCCGATTGAGACTCTTTCTGGTGGATATCGGATGCGGGTTGCACTCGCACGTATCTTGCTCCAAAATCCTGATGTTCTTCTACTGGATGAACCTACCAATCACCTTGATATTCTGAGCATTGACTGGTTGGAGAAGTATCTCAAAAGCTATTCTGGAATTGTCATTCTGGTTTCACACGATCAATATTTCCTGAATCGAATGATTGATACAGTAGCCCATCTCTATCATGGCCGTGTAACAGAGTACAGTGGTAACTACGACTATTTTTTAGTTGAACGCGAAAAACGCAGGATACTTGAACAGTCTTCGTATGAAAATCAACAGCGCGAAATTCAGCAGGCAGAACGGTTTATTGCCCGGTTCAGGTACAAGGCTTCCAAAGCGCGTCAGGTTCAGAGCCGAATCAAGCACTTGGAAAAGTTGGAACGGGTCCCCCCTCCCGAGTCACCAGATGCCCAGATTCGCATACGATTCCCCTCACCCAGCCTATCTGGTCGAATCGTATTATCAATCAGCCAATTCTCTAAATCTTATTTTCGTTCGGAAGGCCCCCCTACTCATGTGTTTGATCAGGGAGGTCCTCTTAAGATTCACCGCGGTGAAAAAGTTGCATTGATCGGCAAGAATGGCGCTGGAAAATCAACGCTGGCGCGAATCCTTCTTGGCAGCGAATCAATTGTAGGAGAGCGCAAAGAAGGGCACAACGTGAGCGTTCGCTTCTTTGCACAGCATCAAGCCGACGAACTGACTCCATCTGACACAATCCTTGAGTCATTGCAACGTGAGGCTGTTGGACGTGAGGAAGTATATCTGCGAACGTTACTTGGGGCATTTCTCTTCACGGGTGACGATGTATTCAAGTCGGTCCGAGCTCTTTCAGGAGGTGAGAAAAGCCGACTCGCACTAGCCCGGACTTTGGTCAATCCAGCTAACTTCCTGATCTTGGATGAACCAACCAATCACCTTGATATTCAGTCCATCAAGGTACTGATTGAGGCGCTTCGTCAATATAGTGGCACCTTTGTCGTCGTGAGCCACGATCGACACTTTCTTGATCAAGCGGCCAACGTCATTTGGCATGTTGGAAATCTTGGAATTCAGACTTATTCTGGAACCTATTCTGAGTATCGTTGGGCACTTGACCATGGCTCGCTACAACACACTAAAGAAAACAAACAGACGCCGATAAAAACAACGTCTCCGTCTCGTTCCCGATCGGGAGGCCCCAAAACCAAGGAGGAAAAACGACGTGAAGCGGAAGCAAGAAATCATGCCTATCGTCAGGCAAAAATGAATGGACTCTCGTCCCCTGATGAACTCACTGATCACCAGAGGCAATGGCTTTGTGATGAAGCGGAGTCCGCCATTGCAGATGCAGAATCAAGGAAACATGCGGCAGAGAAAGCACTCACTGACCCCAAAATTTATTCGGATCCTCAGCGATCGGAAGAGGCGAGTATCACCTATGCGGCGATTGAAAAAGAGTTGGATGAATTATATGCCCGCTGGGAAGCGCTCATGGATTCGCAGCATTAAGTCTCACATGATTAGGATCAGCATTATCGGATATGTACTCATCTGGGGATTCTGTCTCGCACTAACCGCACAGGGACAGATCACAAGACTGCCATACGCTGATACGACTAGTGGAAATTACTTTGGCACTTCGGTTGCACTGGATGGAAAGCGTGCAATCATTGGTGCAAGTGGTGAGAATTCATGTGATCTTGGCGGTGGTGCTGCCTATATCTACGAATTAATTGATTCTACTGGGTATTGGCAAGAGGTCGCACGCCTAGTGCCATCAGATTGTGAACAGGGGCTCACATTTGGCAGAAAGGTTGCGATTGAAGGACGAGTGGCACTTGTAGCAGCAAGCCAAGAATTCTTTGGCACTCAACGCTCAAATGCGGTATATGTATACGAAGAGAATGCTCAGGGAGCCTGGATTCAAACCGCCCGCCTCACAGGAGACCGTGACCGTCAAAGAGAAGGAGCGATAGGTGCAGCTATTGCATTAGATCATGGGCGTATTCTCTATACAACAGCAGGCGATCCAACTCCCCGTAATGAAAACGATGGGGCAGCGTACATCTATGAATTGAACTCACAAAGTTGGGAACTTGCCGATCGCTTGACTGGCACTGGTAGCGTTGAAAGAGGTGTATTTGGGGGGCATGCCTCCCTGAATTTTGACCGTCTGGCAATTGCCAGCAGCAGTTACTTTAAAAGAGCAACTGGATCTGTTCATTTGTTTGAATTTGATGACCTGAATGGATGGTCGGAAGTTGCTTTACTTAAGGGCATTGAGGGATTTTTTATTTCGCTTGACCTGTATCGGGACGAGTTGATCGTAGGTCAATCCGAAGCGGGAACTCGTGAGTCTGGACTGGCAACAATATATGAGAGAGATTCCGTAGGGGTATGGATTCATACCGCTACGCTGGAACCTCCTACGCCATACAGAAAAGGAGCATTCGGTACCGAGGTAGCACTCTACAAAGATCGTGCTCTTGTGGTAGGATATGACGAACAACTTCGTCTGAATTTTAATGTTGACCGGGTAGTTTATATCTACGCCCGTCATGATGGTGAATGGCAGTATCAAGGAATCATTGACATCGGAGAGGCTGCCTTTGGAAGTTCGATTGACTTGTATGACAATACCGCACTGATTGGCGCGGCAACAGGCACCGGTGCTGGAAAAGCTTATGTGATTCAGATTCCATGAACTGGATCCTCACACTTGAGGGCATCGCTGTACTCACAGGTATTCTATGCGTATGGTTAAATGTGACCCAAAATATCTGGACATGGCCAACGGCAATTGTGAGCAGTATCCTTTTCGGAATCTTATTTTATGACACAGGCCTGTATACCACCATGCTCCTGCAAGGTCTATTCATTGGCATCTCATTTTATGGATGGAAGGCCTGGCTGACTGGCGGTCCTGAGGGAGGGACACTCTTGGTTACCCGATTACATCTGAGTACAGGTCTAATTCTTCTAACCCTTTCACTCTTGGGAACCATTGGATTTGCGCTGGCACTGCAGTATATCACTTCGGCTGACCACCCTTACTTGGAAAGCTTGACGACCACTCTGAGTGTGATTGCCAGTTGGATGGCTGCTCGAAAGATCCTTGAGAGTTGGCTGGTATGGATCATAACGGATGCAATTTATGTGGGGCTGTACATTGTCACCGAACTCTACCTCACTCTCTTATTATATATCTTTTACCTAGGTCTTGCCACCAGTGGATATATTGCCTGGAAGAAATCCTACCGTAAACATCATCTTCCAGAAGCACAATTAGGCTTTAACCTATCATCACCTATGAAATAGGTTGAATTTCTGAGTTGACATGATGTCTTGATCAATATTGGATCACCACATTTTAAGCCTCTTTGTTTAATGCTGCCTATTCCACAAAACAACTCCTGAAATCCCGTGATTCCCAATGATCCAAAGTATGAGTAATGTTTCTTAGCCCCTGTATCTTTCAAGAATAGCTAACTGATTACAGCCTTGAAGATGTACAATGGCGATAGAAAAGCTTGAAAATAGGTCTGAATCTCAGATGTGCTAAAAAGATCAAAGAACAAAACCTCGGAACTTGATTGGAGCTATTCTGCCTACGATTGTCCTTGTCCACAGGTAAACAGATGTACAAATATCATGGAAAATCCACAACTTCATGGACTGAAGTTACCCCCTATTTTCCCACGATCTGCGGATCCGAGCGCTAGCTATTCATCAATCTGCCCTTTAAATCGCCTTTTTTCGGCGAATTTGTAGGGAATTCCCGTCAATATTGGTCATTTTCGGTCTTACTGGCCCTTCGGGAAGGTGATTTTGCGTTAAATAAGCGTACCCATGTATTGTTTTTGCTTTTTATTGATCCTTTTGATTTTAACTACTTGCTATTGTTCATTTTTATTCGTATATTTAACTTTCTTCATGAACTATTTGTACCCATGTACGTCTCCCGAATTCCCAATCGCAATTCCAACCCCACCTGGCTCATTCGAGAGTCCCACCGAAATGGTGATAAAATTGACAAAGTCACCGTTCTCAATATCACCAAGCTCCCCATGACCCTCATCTTGCAGATCCGTGAACTCCTCCGCGGCGCCAGCGTCTGCAAGTCCATCCATGACCTCTTTGAACGACTGGAATCTAAAGCCCACGGTCATGTCGCGCTAGTTTTGGGCATGGTCCGAAAGCTGAGCGTCCCCGCCTTGCTTCACGCAAAGAATTCCCGCCACCGTCGACTCGTTCTCGGCATGATTACCTCCCGCGTTCTGAACCCCGTCAGTAAGCTGGCAACCAGTACCTTGCTGGATGTGAACTCAGCCTCCTCCACCCTCAACGAAGACCTGGCTCTCAAACGAGTGGATGCCGATGATCTGTATGAGGCCATGGACTGGTTGAGCAAGCAGAAGACTGCCATTGAATGTCGGTTGGCTAAGAAACATCTCCGGGAAGGATCCATGGTCCTCTATGATCTAACCAGCAGTTATGTAGAAGGGAAGAAGAACGAATTGGCGGAGTTTGGATACAGCCGGGACAAGAAGCGCGGAAAGAAGCAGATTGTAATTGGTCTCTTGACGGATCCAGAGGGTTGTCCCGTGGCAGTGGATGTATTCAAAGGGAATACGTCGGATTCAAAGACGCTTGCTGCCCAGGTCACCAAGCTCCGGGACACCTTTGGACTTGATCATGTGGTTCTGGTGGGAGATCGCGGGGTATTGACGCAAAAGGGGATTCGGGAAGAGCTGCTCCCCGCAGGTCTGGACTGGATTACCGCCATGCGTAAGGACAGTCTCCGCAAGGTGGTGGAAGCAGCTAAGGAGACGGAGATGAGTTTATTTGATCAGCAAAATATCATGCAGATCGAGTCCGAGCACTACCCCAAGGATCGTCTGATTCTATGCAAAAATCCAATCCAGAAAGACAAGAAGCAGATTCGGCGAGAGGAGCGTCTGGTCAAGACAGAAGAAGGGTTGGAGAAGATCATCAAGGCAACCCAACGGAAAGGGAACCCGCTCACGCGAGAGTCCGAGATTGGGATACGGGTAGGCAAGGTGTTCGAGAGGCAGAAGACGGGAGCGTTTTTCACGATTGAGGTCAAAGCAGGACACTTCCAGTATGCCCGAGATCAGGAGGCGATTCAGAATGCAGAGCGCTTGGATGGCGTCTATGCGATTCGGACGAGTCTGAAAGAGAAGCCGACCGAGGAGGAAGTGGTCTCGGACTACAAGCGTTTATCTATGGTGGAGCAAGCGTTCCGCTCCTTCAAACAAGTTTCGTTGAAGGTCCGACCGATTCATCACCGAACGAAAGATCGGGTAACGTGTCATGTGTTTTTGTGTATGCTGTCCTACTATGTGGAGTATCACCTGCGCAAGGTCTTAGCCCCAATCCTGTTTCGGGAAGATGATCCAGAGGGGAGAGCAGTGCAACGAAGTAGCATAGTTGAGTCCGTGAAACGTTCGGAACAGGCGAACAAGAAGGCACAGTCCAAGCGGAATCAGAATGGAGAACAGGCCATGAGCTTTGAGAGTCTATTGAACGAACTCCGTGGACTCAGTCGAATTAAGGGTAAGCTCAAGATTGTTGCCGATAAGGCACCCGTGGCGACCTACGTTGCAGATGTGAACGCAATACAGAAACGGACCTTTGAATTGGCGGGGATCAAACTGAAGCCTGGGAGTGTGAAGGGATAAATCAGGAAGTCGCCCTCAATATCACGTCTGTGAGGGAGAAATATTGTCTTCAATAAGTCCAAAAAATGAAAAATGATGCGCTCAAATGCAGGAGAAAAAGGGGGTAACTTCAGTCATGGAAGCTTCGCAACTCGCTGCTCCGCATCAATGAAAAGTGCCAATCTGTGTGGATAAACTTTGGATCCCTGCGACCATCAAAAAATTGTCGTTGAACACCCCTTACCCGGTGCACTCTCCCCCGAATCAGGAAGATCGTCTCCGCATTTTTTGATGCAAAACTGAAGAAGTTTTTGAGATCAGCAGATTCTTTTTTCGCCCGTAAAAATACCTGTCTCTCAAGGTCCCGGTCAGGAATGAAACTGGGTTAGAATCATTGAAATTTAGTCATCCTGAAGGGATACCGAAGGGGCTTTTCGGTACGGCTTGGATTTTTTAGCCTCTGAAAATTACGTACCGGCATGAACCTGGGGGCTCCAACCTGAATATTTTGTTATGATGATCTTGATTGGAGATGTGACAGAATGTCTTTTCATACACTAGTTTTCCCGACCGAGTAGAAATGGAACCGAATGCCCTGAATGAGTGCGGCATAACTCATATGTAGTCACATTTAGACGGATATCACACACCAAAGTTTAAGTGAGCCTGTATGGATCACCTATACCTTTCGGAACTAAGCGGGAAGGCTAGCTCACGAAATTGGATGCCACAATCAGACCAACACCCACGCCAATAAACCAAAGCAGCAAAGTATACTTTGAGTTCTGAGCGTCCAACTTGGCGTCTTGCCCTTGCAACTCCGCATGAAGGGACGCAAGACCCATATCCAGTTTGGATTCAAATTTTGCGGTGATTGTGTCAATCCGATCTGAGACACTGGTTGATATCATGTTCATCAAAAGTGTCGGTAGACTTTACTCAACCTCGTAGAGTTTGTCGTCAATGAAAATAGAGATACTTATAGACATGACGAACGAGAATTTAAACCATTCACACAGATATGACTATAACGTAAGGTAGCTAAGCTTGTTTCTATCCCAGCTTCTCCATTAGTAGAGCGAATATTTGCACTTTATAGGATGTATAAATTCTGCCAAATTCTATTTGTCGGGTTGTAGTTCCTTTGTGCACAATCTAATACTTCGCAAAATCCGTTCATTGGTGTGAGGGTATGGGAGACGATTTAGTGAATTGAATAAAATCCTCACAGCAGTAAAAATTCACATAATCGCCTGAAAGTAGGTCTCTGCTTTTGCAGACCTTAACTAAGTAGTTTGATCAGATGCGGAGGACAATTATTCTTTACATTGGGCACCAGTACATTAAAACATCATGTCCCAATAACCTAACGAGGTCGCATCTTAAATATGTCATTGAGAAAATAAATTTGCAGTTTCCGCTCTGGTATCATGCCTATGCTGAAAACGAGTAGTTCAATACATTTGCCCTCAATTCCTTTTCACTCACCGATTTTATGTTTGAATTCAGAATTCTTTCTGATTCCCAATCTGGATTTGGATCTAACATTTGGTAGTAATCGCTGACCAAGGATTTTGTGTGTTACTATCTATTCTAACCATATTTGTCAGAAAATTCACGACTCCATACAGTAACCGATGATTTCCTCTCCATACTTTATCTAACTTGGAGTCAAAGCCCACCCACATTCTCGGGATGAGACGGTATGTCTATCTGGATTTACATCATTCTTTACACAGAATTCCAAGCCTGATCCAGTTGAATATGCGATCACTTTCGTATGATGTCAAGAAGGACTGTTTACCCATTATCCTCATTCATTTGGTATTTGGAGTATCGCTTGGCCTCATACTGTCTTCGTGCGCAAGAGAAACACAGCTCTTTGAACTAATGGACAAAGAGCATACAGGGATAACTTTCGCCAACCATCTGACCCCTGCGGAAACTCTCAATACCTATGTCTTCCGTAATTTCTACAATGGCGGCGGAGTGGCGATTGGTGATCTAAACCAAGATGGATTAACAGATATTTTTCTTACTGGTAATCAGGTGTCCAATCGGTTGTATTTCAATCTCGGTAACTTTCAATTTGAAGATGCGACGGAACGAGCAGGACTCTACTCGGAAGGCTCATGGACAACAGGTATCAGTATGGTTGACATCAATGGCGATGGCTGGCTAGATCTGTATCTGAGCAAATCTGGCCCTCCGGGAGGATCAAAGCGTCATAATGAACTATTTGTGAATCAACAAAACGAAACCTTTAAGGAACTGTCCCATGAATATGGGCTTGCGATCCAGGCACTGGCAATTCATGCTTCCTTTTTTGACTATGATGGAGATCATGATCTTGATGTTTACATCCTAAGTAATCCAGTCCGATCGCTGGATGATTTAACACCTGCTCCGAATCTTCGCCAGATCCCCGATCCTGAAGGTGGGAATCTGATGCTACGTAATGATGGCGGGCTATTTTCTGATGTTACTAATGCTTCAGGAATATACAGTAGTAAAATTGGGTTCGGACTTGGAGTATCAACAGGAGATTTGAATAAGGATGGATGGACTGATCTCTACGTATCAAATGATTTCTTTGAACATGATTACCTCTATCTTAACCAGAATGGAACCTTTATTGAAGTTGGCTCTGATGCGATCAGTTCCATGAGTCTCAGTTCAATGGGTGGGGATATTGCTGACTTCAATGGAGATGGATGGCCAGATATCTTTGTCTCTGATATGCTACCTCACCTTCCTTGGCGATATCAGTCAAAGATTGCCTTTCCAAACTGGAGCGACCAAATTAAATCTCTTGTTGATGGATACCACTACCAAGCTACTCGGAACGCTCTTCAACTTAGTCAGGGTCTCCTGCCAAATGGCGCTCTGCGATTCAGCGAAGTATCACGGATTGCAGGTATAGATGCCACAGACTGGAGTTGGGGAGGGTTGATCGCTGATTTTGATCTTGATGGGCAACGGGATATTTTTGTACCAAATGGCATTTTCAGAGACTTGTTGGATCAGGATTTCATTGCAAGAGCGTCAAATCGTGATTCTATTCGTTCGCTCTTCCTGACTCAGGATGAACCGATCCTGAAGCTTCTTAACGGAGTTCCATCACATCCCCTGTCAAACCATATGTACTCAGGAAATACTGACTTCTCATTCCATGATGTGAGCAAGGAATGGGGGCTTGCAACAACGAGTTTTTCAAATGGAGCTGCATATGGAGATTTGGATAACGATGGCGATCTTGACCTGGTGGTCAACAATGTAAATATGCCTGCTTTCGTTTATCGGAATCGTGCGACGGAATTATTCCCAGAACGTAATTGGTATCAGGTTGAATTGACCGGACAAGTGCCAAATACCTTCGGAATCGGTGCGCAGGTGAACTTGTGGGCGGATGGCAAGCTCTGGTTTGCCGAGCAGTACTTGCAGCGCGGATTTCAGTCGAGTGTAGACCCTGTATTACACTTTGGTGTAGCGGGGACGATAGACTCCATTGTTGTCTTTTGGCAGCATGGACCGAAAAGAGTTTATACTGATTTGAAAGAACGGTCGCGCATGTCTATTTCAGAAATCAAATAGCTTATGGCCTTTATCCTGTCCCCCTAGCACTCTTGAGAAATACCAATCTTCTGCCAATACAAAACTTCCATATCTACATAGCAACCAGTCTACCATTGGATTTGTCTACGCTAAATTTATCTGGTTATCGCTGTGATTGATCTTGAGAAAAATTGATTGCTGAAGCCCATAATTGCATACCTTTCATTCATACTGATGTCATCTATTCATTGTCTGATTGCCCGTGCTCTAAGGTCATGAGCAAATTAGTTTATAGTTCATTATGTATTCTTGCGTTTACCATCATTAGCTGTGAGAGACCCTCCGAGTTGGAATCCATGCGAGCCCGCGAAATGGCCCGAACCGACACGATACAACCTATTTTCTTTAATTATGAACTCGGGATGTCTCGTCAGGCATTCTATGACTCCAGTTGGGCTCTGAATGCACGCGGAATGGTGGTACACGGTCCAAATAATCGTAACATCCAGTACAAGCTCCCCGATCAACTTGACCACCAGGCGACAATGCTCTTTTATCCCGATTTTAATCATGATCGGGTGAGCCGAATGCGCGTTCTCTATTCCTACGATGGATGGGCACCATGGAACCGACACCTCTGGTCTGATAGCCTGATCCATGATGTCCGAGATCTCATGGAATCATGGTACGGTGAAGGATTCTTGACGCAACAAGTATCCATCCCGTTAATCGGAACCAGCAACGAGTATGTCAAGATTGATGCGAACCGCCAGATCACGATCCAGCGCCATACTGATCGTGAGGTCCTCGTATATATCTCAGACCTGAACGCTTTACTTCATGAATCGCATGAATAAATCAACCTACTTTCTATTGGCTATTCTCCTTGGAGCATGTACGACGGAACCAAAGCCACTTTTTGAACTGATTGATGCCAAAGAAGCAGGGATTCAATTTGAAAACACACTCCAATATCAAGATGAGTTCAATGTGTATCGGTACCGAAACTTCTACAACGGAGGTGGTGCTGCAATTGGAGATGTAAACCGCGATGGCCTGCCCGATTTGTTTCTCACTGGTAACCAGGCAGCTAACCGCCTCTATCTCAATCAGGGAAATTTTCAATTTAATGATGTGTCTGAAGAGGCTGGGATTGTGGGACGGAGAGCATGGAGTACGGGCGTCAGTATGGCTGATATCAATGGGGATGGACTCTTGGATATCTATGTGTGTAACTCTGGAATCGTAGATGGAGATGATCGACGGAATGAATTATACATCAATCAGGGCAATGCGAAATTTGAGGAGCGTGGCCGTACCTATGGTTTGGACGATCAAGGACTCTCAACCCATGCCGCCTTTCTCGACTATGACCTTGACGGTGATGTGGACCTATACCTAGTGAACAACTCATTCCGAAGTATCCAAGACTTTAACCTTGCGGTCAATACTCGACATGTGCCCCATTTCGATGGAGGAGATCGATTATATCGTAATGAAGCCCCCGAAAATTATTTCACGGATGTCACCGAAAATTCTGGACTCTACCATAGTGAGATTGGCTTTGGCCTCGGAGCTTCCGTAGGGGATGTAAATCGGGATGGATGGCCCGATCTGTATATATCAAATGATTTTTTTGAGCACGACTACTTGTATATCAACAATCAGGATGGCACCTTTTCGGAGTCCCTCCGCAACAGTATCAACAGTGTAAGTGCTGCAGCTATGGGCGCCGATATGGCAGACCTCAATGGAGATGGATATCTGGACATTTTTGTGACAGATATGCTTCCCGCAACGGATGTTCGGCTAAAGACTGTATCCGCATTTGATAGCTGGACTCGCTACAAGGCCTATGTACAAGATGACTACTACCATCAGTTCACCCGTAATACTCTGCAGATTAGTCGGGGAAATGACTTGAACTCTACCGTTCGTTTCTCCGAGGCTGGACGCATGTTTCATGTGGATGCCAGCGATTGGAGTTGGGGAGCACTCATCGCAGATTATGATCATGATGGAGTCCGAGATATCTTCGTAGCCAATGGGATCTATCGTGATTTGACGAATGCTGACTATTTGGAAGCTGTTCAGGAAGAAGAGACCCGAGATCTGCTTACCGACGAGAATTATGTCGACTGGAAAACCCTGATCGAAATGATCCCTACCCAACCGATCCCCAACCACATGTTCGCAGGAACAGGTAACCGCTCCTATGAAGATGTAACAGAACGCTGGGGACTCGCCGCATCTGGTTTTTCCAATGGGAGCGCATACGGAGACTTGGATTTGGATGGAGACCTTGACTTTCTGATCAATAA
Source organism: Rhodothermales bacterium (assembly GCA_965208025.1). Taxonomy (GTDB): domain Bacteria; phylum Bacteroidota; class Rhodothermia; order Rhodothermales; family Bin80; genus Bin80. Next base: position 3,627,484 of record OZ242302.1, on the reverse strand, counting down.
TCTTGGTGGACCACCTCTGCTGTTTCGGAACCGCACGACCGATCAATTCCCGAAACGCCGATGGCTGCAGATTGAACTGATTGGGTTATCTCCAAATACCCAGGGGGTTGGGACTCAGATCAGCGCATGGTATGATTCTACCCTATGGTATATTGAACAGCAACCTGTTAGGGGTTTCCAGAGCAGTGTGGATCCAGTTTTGCACCTGGGACTCGGATCTGGGGTTACCATCCTGGATTCTCTGGTGATCCGTTGGACTGATGGAAGTACGACCCTACAAAACTCTGTCACGACGAATCAGCGTCTCATTATCCGACAGCCCTCCGAGAAATCGCTCTCTCTTCCGACCCGAGTATCCGAACCAGATCCCCTACTCGTTTCCATTGATGCTGAGTCTATTGGACTAGGATGGAGACATCAAGAGAATGACTTTAGCGATTTTGATCAGCAGCCACTTCTCTTTCATATGAGGTCAACCGAAGGACCCGCGATGTGTACAGGAGACTCAAATGGAGATGGAAGAGTGGACCTGTATCTTGGAGGCGCGCGTAATCAATCGGGTGCAGTATTCGTTCAGACGGTGGAGGGTAGTTTCACACAAGTAAGACAAAGTGTATTAGAGGTAAATGCGATCTCTGAGGACACGGACTGCGCATGGTTGGATATTGACAATGATGGTGATCTTGATTTATTCGTGGCGAGTGGCAGTAGCGAGTTTCCAAGTAGCAGTTCCGCTTTGTTAGACCGACTATACATCAACGATGGGGCTGGAAGACTTGATCATGGACCGTCCCTCATAGGATTAAGTCCCAGCGGGTTCACCCCTACTTCCACGGCCTGCCCACTAGATTTTGATCTGGATGGAGATCTGGACATCTTTCTCGGAAATCGCCTGATACCGTTTGCCTATGGCATTCCTGGAAGTAGTCAACTGCTTCTAAACGATGGTGCGGGAACGTTCACCGACGCGACCTCTCGCTTCGCACCTAATTTGGAATCCATCGGACTGATTACCGATGCCGCCTGTGCAGATTTTGACGGAGATCAACAACCCGATCTGCTACTCACTGGAGAATGGATGCCACTCACCTACCTGAAAAATGATCATGGCAGCTTCCACTCAGCTTCAGCCGGCTTTGAAAATACTGCAGGTTGGTGGCAATCAATCCTTGCATTAGATCTGGATGAGGATGGAGACCTAGACTTTATTGCTGGCAATCATGGCCTGAATTCAAGATTCAAACCACCCGTAGATATGTGGATTGGGGATTTTGATCGTAATGGGAGCGTGGAGCAGATTTTCGCCCGAACGATAGATGGACTCCTGTTTCCTTGGCATCTGCGACATGATCTGGTCCGCCAGATTCCCCATCTAGTCCGTACGTTCCCGACTTATGCTTCGTATGCTGAGGCTACGATTCAAGATATATTTTCTGAGAGTGAATTAGCCCGAGCAACTCATTTAAGGGTAAATGAGTTGCGTAGCATGATTGGGATCAATGACGGATCCGGGAATTTTACATTATTCCCCGCACCTGAAAAAATGCAGTTCTCACCCGTCTATGGTCTGGCAAATCTTCATACGAGCCGTGGACAACTCATTCTGACTGGTGGAAATCTCCACGAGGTGAAGCCTGAAGCTGGCAGGTACGATGCCAGCTACGGGGATGCCTGGATTGCTGACACACAGGAAGAGCTAACATGGGCCGAGTCAGGATTTTTTGTTGAGGGTCAGGTCCGTAAAATTCTGACTGTTGAGTCCAATGGTCGCACACTAATTCTGGTTGCCCGAAACAATGATACCCTGAGAATCTTCGCCTATGCGCATTAGTACTGTTCTGCTTCTGTACATCTTGATCATCGGGTGTAGAAGCGAATCGGGATCCGACTCCAGACTGTTCACACTCTTGACCGAAACGCAAACTGGAGTATCATTCAACAATACATTGGTACACGAGGCCGATTTCAATATTATTGATTACTTATATTTCTATGACGGTGGGGGAGTGGCGATCGGAGACATCAATAATGACCGTCTTCCTGATCTGTTTTTCTCTGGGAATCAGGTTTCTGATCAACTATATTTGAATCAAGGTAATTTCAAGTTTAAAGATATTACCCTTGAAGCCGGGATCATCTCTGAAGCGAATTCCTGGTCTACAGGTGTCAGTATGGCGGATGTGAGTGGAGATGGCTGGATGGATATTTACGTCTGCAGAGTCAGCCACCTTTCAAAGACTGGACATAACCAACTTTATATCAACCAACAGGATGGTACGTTCATAGAAGAGAGTCGGCGGTATGGACTTGATTTTGAGGGACTCTCAACCCACACTGCGTGGCTTGACTTTGATCTGGATGGAGATCTGGATCTTTACCTGCTCAATCACGCTATTCATTCTCGTGAATCGTATGTGCCTTCTTGGCGGAGAGTCATTGATGCCCCAAGAGTTGGAGACAAATTTTATCGGCAGGAAGATGGTTATTTTCAGAGTATTACTTCTGAGGCAGGAATTTATAGCAGTGCGCTTGGATATGGACTCGGAATTGTGGCAAGCGATCTGAATTTAGATGGATGGCCAGATCTATATGTTGGGAATGACTTCCATGAAGATGATTATCTCTATTTGAATTCTGGTCTTGGCACATTCATAGAGTCTCTCTGGAAGACGACTGGGCAGACCAGTCGGTCAACGATGGGGGTTGATATTGCCGATCTGAACAATGATGGTCTCCCCGATATTGTTGCGTTAGACATGCTCCCCCCAGATTTGGCTACACAGCGTACCGCTGGCAATGCGAATGCGGATGCGCGTATGCGCATTTTAGCAGACTTCGGATATGGCCCACAGGTTTCCAGAAATACCCTTCAATTGCATCGGGGAATGACCCTTGAGGGAACCCCTTTCTTCAGTGAGATTGCATCGTTCGCTGGAATTGAGGCAACCGATTGGTCGTGGGCTCCTTTATTAGCTGACTTTGATGGAGATGGTTGGAAAGACTTGTATGTGACAAATGGAATTCCAGGAAGGCCCAATGATCTGGACTTTATTGAGTATGTCGCAACTCCAGATATCCAGCGAATGCTCTTGGAAGGGAGCGCCGAACAGGAAGCAGAGGTTGCTCAGAAAATGCCCCCTGCAATTGTCTCCAACTATGCATTCAAAGGTGGCGATCATCTCCAGTTTCATGATGTGAGTTCTGATTGGGGCCTTGCAAACCGAGTCATTGGCAATGGTGCTGCATATGGGGACCTTGATCTGGATGGAGATTTGGACATCGTGGTCAATGCACTTAATCACCCTGCACTCATTTACAGAAATGAATCAACCAATCACTTTATTTCCATCGAATTGCATGGCACGAAAAAGAATACATCCGCAATCGGTGCCAAAGTCTGGGTATGGGCTCGGAATCTATCTCAAATGCAGGAGCAATTCCCATCACGCGGTTTCCAGTCATCCGTATCTCATGTGTTGAATTTCGGGATTGGAGATGCGCTTATTGCGGATTCTGTTCTTGTCATTTGGCCATCGGGGCTTCACTCAAAGGTTCGTCCAGTGACCGCAGGAACTCATCTCACTCTTCTTGAATCGGATGCACACATGGCTCCATCTGATTCATTGATGATTCCAACCCCACAAGTTATACCTCTGGATAATCATGGGATTTCATTTAAGCATACCGAAGACGAAGTATGGGATTTTGAAATTCAACCCCTCTTACCCTATGGGCGAAGTACCCGTGGAGTTGCTTTGGCCGTGTCGGATATAAACAACGATGGACTGGAGGATATTTATTTTGGGGGAGGACGCGGTCAAGCAGGTGCCCTTTATCTCCAGTTACCCAATGGACGCTTTCAAAATATCTCTTTCCCCGACATCCATCAGGCGAGTGAAGATACGGATGCAGTCTTTTTTGATGCCGACGGGGATGGTGATCAGGATTTATATATCGTCAGCGGTGGTTGGACCGGGCCTGCTGAACTCCACCAGGATCGGCTCTACATGAATTTGGGATCTAGAACTTTTCAATCCGAATCCAACCGCATACCCATCATCCATACAAATGGCACAGCTGTTGCCGCGTCCGACTTTGATCTTGATGGAGATATTGACCTTTTTGTGGGAAGCGACACGTATGCAGAGAGTTATGGGGAGCCTGGAATCAGTAGTTTACTTATGAACGACGGGACGGGGTATTTCACCGATATTACTCATCAGGTTTCCCCTACCCTTCAACACATTGGACATGTAACCGATGCAGTTTGGGCTGACATCGTAGGTAGTCCCTTGCCTGATCTTGCACTGGTTGGGGAGTGGATGCCGATTACCGTTTTTGAAAACTACGGAACCTCTCTTGTTGACCAGACAGACTCCCTTGGACTATCCCAATCTACTGGACTTTGGCAGAGTTTGATTGTAGAGGATCTGAATGCAGATGGCTTCGTAGATTTAGTAGCTGGCAACCTTGGCAAGAACACGGTTCTGCACCCTCCTATTGCACTATTTGCAAACGATTTTGATCAGGACGGACGCATAGATCCAGTCCTAGCACTGTGGCAAGAAGATCAATGGATGCCCTGGGCTTCACGTGATGCCCTGCTCCAACAGATCCCCAAACTATCGGCAAGAATCCCCACCTACCGTGCTTATAGAGATCTGTCAGTCGCCGACATCTTCGGTGAAAATCTACAACCCGACTTAACAATTCAAACTCTGAGTTCACACGTCTACTGGAATGATGAAAGGACGAACTTCATTGCTGATGAGTTACCAGATGAAGCACAATGGTCGCCGATCATGTCCATGCATTCAACTCAATTCGGCTCCGAGTCCAATTTGCTGATTGTTGGCAACCTATCTGCTACCTCTGACGCATTCGGCGCTTTGAGTGCAGGGTGGGGAGAGATCATTCGTTATGCCGACTCAAAGAGTTCGGAAGTGATTCCCTATAGTGGTTTTCATGTTCCTGATAATGCCCGGCGCATTGAAGTCATCCATGGCCACTCAACAAAAATAATTGTAGTTCGCTCCAATGCCACTCCTCTTATCTTCCAACTTGTTCCACCGATTTACCCAGAAATTGAATTACACAATTAGGAATTCCTTGACTGCTTCCACTCATTCCAACTTGGATCAGATGCCTAGTTTTCGGTCACCATGCATGCCAACTTCATACGATTGATGACACGTAACCATCGAATTGGATAAAGTGTACGGGAACATCTTGGGACTGTAATCTTATCCAATGATTGTTTGTCCTTTGACCATTCCCAGTATTTTCCACATCACTTGCAGAGTGACCTCTGTGTTTGCTGAGGGAACACCATTCTCGGGCTATTCATCTTCCTCATTGCACTTCCTTCAAACAATCTGAAAATTAGGTAAGAAGATGCAGTCTTGGAATACCTTTTCGTATGAATCATGAATCGGCAGACTTGAATCTTGGAACTCCTCTGGTCTTTGTATGAAAATTGGGAGAATTTTCTTATATTGGCCTCAGTTTTAATATTACATGTACAAACCTCTATTCATCATGAAGAAAAATTTACTGCTCATTCCATTGGTAGCCCTTTTGTGTTTTCTCGCTGGAAGTGCTACCGCTCAGAGTCAAGTTCAAGGTATGGTTCGAGATGCCTTGTCTATGGAACCGCTACCAGGCGTTAACATTGTCATCAAAGGAACCTCCGACGGGACGACCTCCAACATTGATGGAGAGTATAGCCTTCTGGTTCCATCTCTTCAGGACACCCTGATTTTTTCGTTTATCGGGTTTGATACTCAGGAAATCGGGATTGATGGCCGAGAAACTGTTGACGTTGACATGGTTGAAACTGTCTTTGAAATTGGGGAAGAGCTCGTCGTTACTGGCTACGGATCTCAAGAGCGGCGGGCAATAACAGGTTCTGTTTCCAACCTTGGTGAAGGCGACTTCCTGAGTGGAAATATCAACTCGGTTGAAGAGATGATCCAGGGCAAGGTTGCTGGACTTCAGATTACGACTCGGAACGGCAATCCGAATGATACACCAGATGTTCGCTTGCGGGGCATTTCCTCTTTTGGTGCTAACCAATCCCCCTTGGTCGTTGTTGATGGCGTCGTAGGAGGGAGTATTGAGAGCATTGATCCTTCGGATATTGAATCGGTTGATGTTCTTAAGGACGCTTCGGCCGCCGCCATCTATGGCACTCGTGGATCGGCTGGAGTCATCTTGATCACGACCAAAGGTGGTGAAGCTCGTCAAGGTGTAGCCGTTGACTACAACGCCTACTATACATTTGAGGGAATTGAGAACCGTTTGGATGTCCTATCTGGGGACGAATTCAGGCAGTTATCGCAACAAACTGGCTTCTCTGCTCCAGATTTGGGTCACAATACAGATTGGTTTGAGGAAGTCACCCAACAAGGAGCCAATATGGTTCACTCGCTTGCACTCAGTGGAGGAAGCGAGAACTCAATTTATCGAGTTTCAGGAAATTTCCGCGATCGGAATGGGATTCAGCGCTACACTGGATTTCAGGAGATCGGAGGACGTCTCAATTTCACCCAGTGGACATTAGATCGCAAGTTAGAGATCACCGTCCAATTGGCGGCTACGAAAAAAGACCAAAACTTCGGGTTTGCCGATGCCTTTAAGTTTTCTGGCGTGATGAACCCCACTGCCCCCGTTTCTGCCGAAGGGTATGAAAATACGGGAGGATACTTTGAACAACCCTTGTTCAATTACTTTAACCCGGTTGCAATCATTGAAGAAGGCAGTCGACTGGGTGAAAACAAGCTATTCTCTGGTTTCTTCAAAGGCGAATATGATCTTGCCAGCATCTTACCAGGATTATCCTTTGCTGCCCAATACTCTTATCAGAATAACGATATTGTTGCAAGAAATTTCTTCTCACGTAGGCATAAAGTGGGTGGAGGTGCAACCGCAGCGGCGCTTGGGCCTGGTCGTGCTGAGCAATATTATTCAGATTTGGAGAGCGAACTCTTTGAAAGTACTCTTCACTATGCTGGTGATCTAACCCCTACTACCGCACTTGAATTCATTGCAGGTTACTCTTTTAACGACTTTGTCAATGAAGGATTTGATGCAGGCGGTGGTGATTTTGTCACGGATAAGGTATCCTACAACAATTTCTCATTCGCTCAGGACTTTAACCAAGGTGAAGCCAATGTGGGGAGTTACCGAAATACAAATCGGTTAATCGGATTTTTCGGTCGTGTCAATGTGAATTATGACGGAATCTTCTTTGTCAATGCCAGCGCTCGGCGAGAGGGATCTTCTCGATTTGGAGAAGATAACAAATGGGGGCTCTTTTGGTCGGCTGGTGTCGGTGTTGAACTGGCCAACCTTCTGGAATTTCCTGCATTTAGTGAACTTCGCTTACGTGCCAGTATTGGTAAAACAGGTCAGGATGCACCGATTAGTGGTCTATCTCTCTCCAGGCTTGGCCCCGCTGGTAGTTTCTTTGTTAATGGCCAATACATCCAGAGCTTTAGTCCAGTAAGTAACCCCAATCCGAATTTGAAGTGGGAAGAGAAGACCGAGATCAATCTTGGTTTGGACTTTGTTGCTTTGGACAATCGCCTCAGTGGGCGTATAGACGCCTACCAGTCAACGACCAGTGACCTCCTCTTTGAGATTGCGGTTCCGGTTCCGCCGAACCTCTTCCCAACGACATGGAGCAATGTAGGAGAGCTTTCTCAGAGCGGGATTGAGTTTTCGTTAGATTATGAAATCTCTCAGGCGAATGCTCCAGGAGACTTTACATGGGATACAGGACTCATTGCCTCTCTCTATTCTGAGACAATGCTGGATCAATATCTGACTGAAGATGTCCAGTTCCTGGCTGAACCTGGAGCACCTGGACTCAATAATGTCCAGATGATTCGAATCAAAGAGGGAGAACCGATTGGCCAATTATGGGGACCTCGGTTCTCAAGAATTGGAGATAATGGCAAGTGGCTCTTCCACGCCGCTGACGGGACCGAAAAAGAATATGAAGCCCTGGATATTCTCGGAGACGACGGGAATATCCTGGGGAATGGACTTCCTGACATCCAGTTAGGGTGGACCAACAGTATGACCTTTGGAGATTTTGATGCAAGTTTCTTCCTGGAAGGAGTCTTTGGACATCAGATCGCGAATATGTATAGTACATTCTACTCTGTACCGAAGCAGATCACGTCTTACAATGTGTTGCAGGATGCATTTGAGTTGGCTGATTTGAACGACGATCCTCGGTGGTCCAGTTACCATGTAGAGAATGGAGACTACATTCGTTTGAACAATGCCTCCATTGGTTACACTCTCCCCAGTTCAATGATGATGAACTCTCCATTGCGAAGGGTTCGTTTGTATCTGTCAGGCAATAACCTTCTCACTGTTACAGGCTATACTGGTCTTAATCCACAAGTGCGTTATGTGGATCGTAATCTTGGACAGTCAGAGCAGGGGCAAACGGTTGGACCCCTTGGTCCTGGCATTGAACGCCGCCTTGACTTCTTTACTACCCGTTCCGTCACGTTCGGCGTGAACATTAACTTGTAACAATAGACCAACAATCGTATAGTAAAATGAAAAATATATTCACTCTTCGCTCGTTGGTCCTTGCAGTGGGCATGTTGCTTTTTACCGCAGCATGCACGGATCTCTCCGAGCCCATTGATGACCAAGTTCAGACCGCTGATTTTTTTCAGAATGATCAGCAATTCATCTCCGCGATGGGAGATGCATACAGCAATCTGGGTGGCGCTGGTGGAAATGGTGCTCCTGCCCAGGTAAACCAAGTCACGACCGATGAAGTCATTGTCCCGACAAGAGGACAGGACTGGTCTGACGGTGGATTCTGGTACCGCTTACACACGCATACTTGGACTCCTACCGAGTCCACGTTTGAGGGGTTCTGGAATACTTATTTTGGAGGTGTCAACAATGCTAACCGACTCATCTTTCAGTTTGAAAGCGCATTAGAGGAAGGCACCGCAAACGCCGACCTAGTGACTCCATTCGTATCTGAACTCAAAGTACTTCGGGCATTCTATTATTTTTGGCTTCTGGATGCTTTTGGGAATGTTCCGATTGTAACCAGCTTTGTTGATGCCCCTGAACAGCCTTCTCAACCATCTTCCAACTTTGCCGAGGGACGGCGTATGGTTTTTGAATTTGTTGAGAGGGAGCTTTTGGACAACCTGCCTAACTTGAGTGCTGATGTGCGTAGCACCTATGGTCGGATGAATACGTATGTCGCTCACATGACATTGGCAAAACTGTATATGAATGCTGAAGTCTATACAGGTACTGCGCGGTGGAATGATGCAATGACCTATTTGGATGGAATCATCAATTCAGGTGCATTCAGTTTAGCTCCGAACTATCGTTCAAATTTCGTCGTCCAGAACGAGGGCTCACCCGAAAATATTTTTGTTGTTCCTTATGACAAAGTATTTCGTGGTGGATTCAACCTGCACCAGATGACCTTGCACTATGGTAGTCAGAACACCTATAACTTCCAGAATCAACCCTGGAATGGATGGAGTGCTACCCAAAAGCTCTATGAATCCGTGATTGATCCCGTGCAAAATCCAGGCCCTCAAGGAGAGGTTTGGGGAGTTCTCCCGACCAGTGATGATGCTGGATTGGAGCGTGTGATGGGGACAATGGATGACCGGCTGAGTAATTTTCTGGTTGGCCCTCAGTATACCGCTGGTGGTGCACGAGTCATGGATTCTGGTGTTTTCAGCGATTATGATAAAAATGGTGAACCCCTCTCGTTCATACCTTCAGTCATTGATGCTCAGGTCAGTGTTGAGGAGAGCCTAAGAGTTTACGGTAGCTTCGTATGTCGTCAATGCGGTGCTCGAATTGGCAAGTATGAGTTTGAGCCAGGTATTGGTAGCGAGATGAGTAACGACTTTGTCCTCTTCAGGTATGCGGATGTTCTGCTCCTCAAAGCTGAAATCCTTTGGCGCCAAAACCCAGCCAGTGGAGAAGCTTTGGCACTGGTCAATCAAGTTCGCACACGCGCAGGGGTTGATCCATTTGATAATCTGACGGTTGATCGGCTTTTGGCTGAGCGAGCCAGAGAGTTATTCTTTGAGCAGACTCGTCGGCAGGATCTGATTCGTTTCGCGGGAGTTGCTGGTGGTGAGACACGGTTCAATGATCCTTGGCGGTACAAGGAAATGTCCAGCGCTCACTTGAACGTTGGACCAATCCCCCAGAGTCAGATTCAGACGAACCCAAATCTGGTACAGAATCCTGGCTACTAGTTCAATTTTAGTTACATGAAATTCCCTCCCCCCCCCCCATCAATATTGGAGGGAAGGTACTTCATTTTAAGTGCGCAGATTGTGGACATGTGATGATTATTGAGACATTCATAACTGGAGTATACCAACTACTTGATCATGCCCCGATTCTCTCGCACTTGTCAGTCAATACTATCGGATATGCAAATTTCCTGTGACTTAATTTTGTCATCCTACTTCACTTAGAGTGTGGGTGTTTGGCACATTTTCGGCTAAACAATTTCTTCTGCCTAATATCAACTGACTATCTATCTTTGGGCATGGTGCACCCATTACCATTAAAAGTTTGAACCCATGAAATACACACTTACTTCTTTGTTATCCCTCACGCTGGTACTCTTTGGAGTTGGCAACGCCATTGGACAGGCGGGGCCTGCCCTTGGAGATGACTTTGTATTCTTTGTTGAAGGGGTCAACCCCGAGATACCAGAATTTGATTTTAACATTCTAGACAATCCTGATCCTGACCCTATTAACTCCTCCGATAAGGTATTGAATTATAACCATGGGAATTGGGCATTTGGGGCTTTTCGTTTTCCTTCACCTAATGTAGGCAGAGATCTCTCACAGAATCAAATGGATGGGGATGTTCTTCATGTCAAAATCTGGGTTGATCCTGAGAATGCAGGAAAACCCCGGGTTCAACTCATGTTTGAGGATAAAACCGACGGAGAAGGGGCTAATGATGGTTCAGCCGATATACCTTTCCGTCTGGTGTGGCGAATCCCAGAAGAAATGCGCAACGGAGAATGGCATGAAGTTTCAATTCCACTTCCTCCCGCTACCTACGATGAATTAGAGAATGCCAAAGCGGATGGTGAGTTAGATGAATTGGCCATGCATTGGAAATATGCTGGTGGGTGGTCTAGTGGAGGTTTTGGTGTGGGAGTTTCCGATGAAATGGGGCCCAACACCACTGATAATCCCCAACTCTGGAAAGAATTTGAGTGGACTAACGTTCAAAATCTTGGCATTCACTTTGACAATGCCGATGGTGGTGGGCCAATTTATCTTGATGATGTCTACATAGGAGCAGAAGGACTTGATCTAAGTGGATTCACTGGTCTTCCTGATCCTGTCGCTGGAGTTTCAGTTGAGGCGACCGGTAAACATAATACTGTATCTTGGGCAGCGGTTCCAGGTGTTAGTGGATATAGGATCTATCATAGCATGGAAGAGATTACAGATGTAACATCAGGAGTAATCTTAGGAGATCAGGTTGGCAGTGAAACCACTTCGTTTGAGCATTCAATTGAAATTCCACATGCTAGTCTAAGTCCAGTCACACTCTATTATGCAGTGACCACTCTCAGCGAATCTGGTGTTGAGAATCCGGATATTACGATGAGTACGGCGAGTGTTGCAAATGAAGATTTTCCCGTACAACCACATATTCCAGAGCTTAGGACCAAAGAGAGCGAACATCTAGATGATCTGCTATTTGACGACTCGTTTGTGGATGTGATGAGTGGATTTCCAGAAGGGTTAATACCTTTCGAACTAAACACCATGCATTTCTCGCTTGGGGATGGTGGTAGTGTGACTACCGACGAAGATCTTAGTGGCAAGCTGTGGGCTGGTTACACTGTGGATCCTCCAGGGCTGTATATATATGTGGAAGTCACCGATGATCAGATATCCTTGCAGAGTTCTGCTGGCAACCCCAGTGATGGTTGGATGCATGACAGTATCGAGTTAGGTTGGGGCAACTATGATGTTAGGCAGGTAGATGGCGGAGGAATATTCGTTGGCTCCCCTCACCAAGACATTATGCGTGGTGACTTTCCCGATTATCAGTTCCGTATCCTCGGCCAAGGTGACGGAAGTAAGGATGGAACTGTTGGGGTTACATTTGCTGGATGGAGTATTGATGCAGTCCCCCCGGGATCAGGTGCCATTTACGATCAATTAATGGACGGTAGCCAAGTCATTGGCTATAAATTACTTTCTATCATTCCTATGGATCAGATTCAAAATGAGGAGATGATGGATGCCCCCAGTCAATTTCCATCTGGCTCCGAGATTGGCTACTTTCCCTTCAATTTTGTGCTGAATGACGGAGACGGTGGAACGCGAGATAACCAGATTCAGTGGACCATCAAGTCAAACGCTGATGGTCAGTGGTGGAATACGCCAGCGCAGTGGGCTACTGTTGCACTTGTTGGTAGAGATGCTCAAAACCCAGTAATGGCAGAGATTGAGTTCTCTATGACCGCAGATGGTTCAGCAATCACCGAGCTTTCTCTAAGTGAGGGTGAAAGTCAAGCCTATTATGTGAAGCTCTCTTCGCAACCTTCAGCAGATGTTGCCGTGGCGATTGCAGGACAGGAGGGAAGTGACCTGACGATTGATAATGATGATGATCCGAATACCGTATTCTCAGGTCTCACGTTTACGCCTGAGAACTGGAATATAGCACAGCCAGTCATGGTCATGGCTGCGATAGATGACGACCGGGATGATGACACCGTCACGTTGACGCATACATCTACAAGTACACATGAAGCTTTTGATGGACTTAGTTGGACGCTGTCTGTGACCGTATCAGATTTCACAGTAACAAATCTCGAGTCACAAGAACTTCCGACTGAGGTCGCTCTGGAGCAGAATTATCCGAATCCCTTCAATCCAAGTACTCTGATCCAATTTGCTCTTCCAGCCTCCGAAGCCATAACCCTTCGTATTTTCGATTCAATGGGCCGAACCGTTGCGACATTACTGAATCAGGTATCTTACGGAGCAGGTAGACACTCGGTTGAGTTTGATGCCTCTGGATTGTCGTCCGGCATCTATTTATATCGCTTGGAAACCGATTCATCGGTCATGATGACGAGACGTATGCTCCTTATCAAGTAATGGACATTTTTGGGGAGTATAAACGATTTGGATTGTTCATTATCCTATTTATGCTTCTGATCGGTGGGGCGGACAGACTCTCTGCCCGCCCCACCACGGGCCCCACTGGAAAGGTCTCAGGAAGAGTCTTAGAAGCTGGAACGGGGCTTCCTTTACCTGGCGTGAATGTCGTCATCTCCGGAACCTCAATAGGCGGGGTGACTGATGTTGAGGGATATTATTTTATTCTGAACGTCCCTCCTGAAACATACACCCTTCAAGCATCCTTTGTTGGCTTCGCTACAGTTACCGTCCAAAATGTTCGCGTAGTCCAAGACCAAACATCCACTGTCAATTTTGAATTGCCAGAGGAGACGATTGAGGGTGAAGAGGTTGTAATAGTAGCCGAACGACCCATCGTAGAGTTGGACCGTACGACGACAACCTCCGTGATTGATGCCGAGCAACTTGAAGTATTACCCGTTACCAATGTGCAGGACGCAATCAACCTACAAGCTGGTGTTGTAGATGGACACTTTCGGGGAGGACGAACTGGTGAAGTCACCTATCTGGTCAACGGTGTCCCGATTACCAATGCATTCAGCAAAGATGCCGCATTTGATATAGAGCAAAATATGGTAGCTAGTCTGGAAGTCATCAGTGGTGTATTTAACGCGGAATACGGACAGGCAACCAGTGGGGTTGTGAATATTGTTACCAAAGACGTACCTGATCAATGGAGCGGGTCTCTCCTTGCCTATACTGGTGCTCTTGCAAGTAATAGAGAGTTGGAGTTTATCAGTCGAACTACAGATGCTGGCACTGCTCTGTCTTTCTCAGATTTCACTCCCGATACGATTTCGTACGCGAATGCTGGCAGTCTCCCCAACCTACTGGATGTACAGGCGTCCCTTGGTGGACCTCTAATTCGTGAGCGGCTTGGGCTTCAGGCTACGGTTCGCTTTCTCCAGGATAACTCTCACTTCATCGGACGTGATCTATTTGCCCCATCCGATTCATCTCAGAATCTGAATACTGGTTTATCTCGGGATTTCTGGACTATTGAATCCTCAGGAAGTGGGGACTTTGTCCCTCGGAATCGTACGGATCGTCTTTCTGTAAACGCTACTATTGGCTACTCCATTACATCTCGCATGAATCTGGATTACAATATATTTCTTCAATCTGGTACATTCCAACCCTATAATCACTTCCGAAAGTATACTCCGAACGGAATTAATACCGTCCACTTTTTTAACCAGACACATATTCTTGGCCTTCGGTATACGATCGGAAGTAGTGCGTTCGCTAATTTATCGTATAGCTACCTGCATGATAAAACGGATGTGTATCTGTACGAGTCTCCCTTTGATGAACGTCATGTGAGTAGTGATTTTGGGTTTTTACAGGGGGCAAATGCTTTCGCCGTCGCAGGTAACGACCTGTTTAATAGCGACCAACTCACGGCTACTCATACCCTTGTTGCTGATTATTCTCATCAACTGGATCGTGTCCATTTGATGAAAGTTGGCCTACAAGCTAGGCTCCACTCCCTTGACAACAGGGACTTTGGAATTGAACGTTCATTCAGGACTGGAAACCTACCTCAACCCTCTCCCGATCAGTTTTCTGATAATCGATTGCAGGCAAAACCTGTTGAGGTGTCAGCCTATATCCAAGATAAAATGGAGTTTACTGGGCTCATTGTCAATGCTGGAATGCGTTTTGATTACTTCGATCCTGACTATCTGACTCCTATTGACTGGGGACAAGGCCAACTTGAAGAGATTCCCGATCCGAATAACCCCGAAAACACCCTTTCAAACCGTGAACCTGCAAAAATTGATATGCAGCTGAGTCCTCGCCTGGGCGTAGCGTTCCCCATCTCGGAAACTGGTGTCATGCGCTTCTCCGCAGGGCTATTCTTCCAAATCCCATCCTTCGGGCTACTCTATACGAATCCCGAGTACGAGATCAATCCTGCTTCATTGTCAAACTCATTTGGAAACCCCGGAATCAACCCTGAACGTACTCTTTCCTTTGAGGTCGGGTTACAACAGGGCTTTACCGACCGTCTTGGAATGGAAATCACTGTCTTTTCCAAGGATGTTCGCAACTTGACCGGGCAGGAAATTTCCCGTACTCCCCAAGGGGATTTTGTGATCCGGTGGATCAATCGAGATTACGGGACAATTCGAGGCTTAACATTGTCACTTTTCCAGCGACCTGGAGGGACATTAAGTTGGACGATTGATTATACATTGCAGTTTGCAGAAGGAACGTCGTCCAGCCCGGGCGAAGCTTTTGGTCGACAACAAGCCGGACTGGACGAAATTCTCTCTTTGGTGAGACTGGATTGGGATCGTAGACATGTTTTGAACAATACGATCACCTTTGAACCATTCAATGGCTTGTCCCTCACCGTTATCAATCGTCTGCAAAGTGGTACACCTTACACGACGGTGCGAGAATTTATCCGTTCAGTGAAGAAGAATAACGCAACGAAACCCCTTATCTTCGGAACAGACCTCCGCATGTACTATAGGATCCCTGGAATTCGTCCAAATCTCCAGTTATTCCTGCAAGCCCAAAATCTCTTTGATACGGTTCAGGAGGTAGGTGTTTATGAAGATACTGGTCGAGCGGATGAATCGGTTACCTTGGAATTGTTCCGACGAACAGGTGCGCAAGTTGGAGGACTGAATAGTTTAGACGAATTCTACTATCGTCAAGAAAATTTTGGTGCGCCCCGAAAAGTTAGTATTGGTCTCAACTACCGCTTCTAATGTGGGATTCAACTATCCTCCGTTTATTCTTGGTTCTTGGCATCCTCTTTCCACTGCCAAAAGCCTTGTCTGCACAAAATATCTCAATCGATCTTCGGGGAGATGAGACACTGATTGCTCGTGGAGTAATGGATGGAAATCTGATCGAAACCAATTTTCGCAATCACGGCGAACTTGCACGATGGAATGATCTCCCCTGGGGAATTTGGCCTCGTGGGATTGGTGGTCGCCATATTGATGGGGTTGGAATCATGGTGGCAGGGCAAGTCCCTGGTGAACGCATGAAATGGCAAGAATTTTTTCCAAATGCCTCCGAAGATACCCTCCTGAATCCGGTTATTCTGACCTATAGAGATTTTGGAAAGCGATTAAGTCCTGATGGATCATTGTGGGGATGGACACCCCTACCTGGATTCTTGAATGCGAACCGACTCGATCCAATCACGGGGCAGCGAACCCCTACCCCAGCACTCAGTGATGATCCCAATTCTTGGCCAGACTTCTGGCCTGATCGCCTCAATAATCCTGATGATCCTGGCTGGCCTGGAAATTGGAATGGGTTTTTTGGTCGTGGTGTTTTCAATGCAGACTTAGAGAGCTTCTATGTGATGGATGACTTTACCGACATGGAATATGCCCTTGATCCTGAGGCGCAAAGACCGAACAGCGAGTACGGTGTTTACTATGCCAGTAGTGAAGATTCAACCATTGGGGGCATGGGACTGCAAGCACAAGTTCGTCTATTTCAGTGGGCCAATGTCCTCGCCGAGGATCTGATGTTTATTCTGTACCGTATTACCAATGTCACCGATAAGACACACTCTGATTTGTATTTGGGACAGATCATGGACTATGGATTGGGGAATGAGGAAGGAGACGAAAATGCTGCGTTTGATCCCCAACAAGATGTGGCCTACGGCTGGGATCAAGATGGGATAGGGACTCGCCCTACTGGGGGAAATTACCCCCTGGGATATACTGGCTTTGCTTTCCTTGAGAGCCCTGCCCGCCCAAGTGATGGAGAAGACAATGATGAAGATGGCATGACCGATGAATCCCGATTTGGCGGGATGGGTTTTCTTGTAGAAGGACAACAGCAAATTCTGATCGCTGCTGGTTCAAGGTATGACTTGGGAAATTTTGAAGCCTACTATGGCCCCATTGAATCACGCCCGGCGTATCTTGCTGGACGTTGGTGGACTGGAGATGAAAATTTAGACTGGGTTGGGTTTTCGGATGACAATGGAAACGGGATACTGGATCCTGGTGAAGCGCTGAATAATGATGTTGGACGGGATGGCCAAGGACCTTTTGATCTGGGATACCCAGGCCCAGATGATGGAGAGGCGGATGGAATTCCTACTCCTGGAGAGCCGAATTTTGACGAGTTAGATATTGACGAATCCGATCAAGTGGGGCTTACAGGATTTGATCTGCAGACAAGGCCATTTTATGAAAGTGGTGATAATCTTCGAGAGGATGCTTGGATGTGGGATCGAATCATCAATTTTGCCCAGTTCCCCCTTGGCACAAAACCCGAAGCCTTCAAGGCTGATCTTGAACCATTCATTCTCTTCTCCTCCGGTCCTGTTGGACTCGAACCAGAAGGGACCAACTTTTTCTCAACCGCCTGGATTTTCGGAGAGGATGAGCGGGACTTTTTCAAAAATCGCCGTACAGCCCAGAATATTTTTAATGCGGACTACAACTTTGCCCAGCCTCCTTTTTTACCATCATTGACCGCAATCCCTGGAGATGGGCGGGTAGTATTGAGTTGGGATACCGTTGCCGTGCGAAGTTTTGATCGCTTTACCCAAGAATTTGATTTTGAGGGTTTCAAGCTCTACAAAGGTACGGATCCTCTACTTTTTGATGCACGGACGATCACGAATGTTGATGGGGTTGCCACTTTTTTTAAGCCGATTGCGCAGTGGGATCTGGATAATAACATTGCAGGATCTATCACGGTATTGGAGGGTGAAGCAGTTTACTATTTGGGAGATAACTCTGGTCTTGAGTTTTACTACATTGATGAGGAAGTAACCAATGGAATCACCTACTACTATGCCTTGGTTGCCTACGACCGTGGGCTTCGTGATCCCGATGATCCAACGAAGGAATCCATTGATCCCCAAGAAAATTCATTTAACATTAGTGTGAATCAAGCTGGACGATTGACCGGATTCTCTCAGAACGCAGCGGCGGTGACTCCTAGATCCGCACCTGTTGGATTTGTTGAAGGTGGTGCAAATGAAGATCTGAGCCGCGTTACGGAAGGGAGCGGATCTGGATCCATCTCGGTGCGCGTAATTCAGGAAGAGCAAGCCGATTTTGAGGGAATATATAGAATCACCTTCTTTAGCGAACCGATTTCGGAGACTTCTGATCTGTATCAAACCAATGCGTATGAAATCGTAAATATTGTGAGTGGGGAAACGCTCATTGCCCCTTCTCCACTTGTCGAGTCTACTCCACCAACCTCTGGATTCATTATTGAGGTTGACAATGTTGACTGTCCATCTCCCATCGGATGTGAAATAGATCTCCTGCGTACAGGCTACCTTGCAAATGAAGGAACCCAAAATGAGATCTACGATCTTGATCCTCGATCCCTTGACGGGTATACCACAAATTGGATTGCCTCTGTAGACCGAGATACAACATCCGCATTTCGTGCTTCACCAGATGACTACAGGATCACTTGGGTATCTCCCGATGACTCACTCTATCGCTCTCCGCGATTTTTTGGATATTTGCGTGAGGAAGTTCCGATATTCGTCATCAATACGACCAAAAATACACCCGCGGAGCTCTTCATGCTGGACAAGAATGAAAACCGCACCTTTGATGCTGGTGATGA
Organism: Rhodothermales bacterium; assembly: GCA_965208025.1. Taxonomy (GTDB): domain Bacteria; phylum Bacteroidota; class Rhodothermia; order Rhodothermales; family Bin80; genus Bin80. Next base: position 3,608,693 of record OZ242302.1, on the reverse strand, counting down.
AGCAATCATTGCTGAGCGACCAGGTGGTAGAGGCGGTTGGCGTTTTCGCTATCGGATCAAATTTGACGCTGATGGCAGCGGAAATTCTACTCCCCCTTCTTCTGGCAACTCCTTTCACATCTCCAGCAAAAAACCATTTGCTACGGGAGACTTTTTTCAGTTCACCTTACGTTCTTCATTTATTGATTCTGATCAAGCCCGTAATGAGTTAGATCAAATTGCTGTTGTTCCGAATCCTTATGTTGGCACTTCTTCATTTGAACCAAGGAGCCAGATTGAAGGCCGAGGAGAGCGGCGCGTCCAATTTATCAATCTCCCTCCCCAGTGTACCATCCGTATCTTCAATATCCGAGGGGAACTCATCCGAACACTGAATCATGACAGCGTGACAAGTGATGGTTCACAATGGTGGGATCTCCGAACCGAAGAACAGCAGGATATTGCATTTGGTGTGTATGTATTCCATGTAGAAGCTCCTGGTATTGGCGAGCATGTAGGTAAATTTGCCTTGGTCAAATGATCGATCCATCACTTAAATTTGCTTTTCGCATTGCACTACTGTTTGCGGTTCTCGTTTGCGGTTCGGCGGAAATTTTTGCACAAAGCCGTACAGGAACCACCGCTGCCAGTTTTCTCACGATTGGAACCGGGGCGCGGGGGCAAGCACTTGGTCATGCATACACTGCCCTTGCAACGGGTGCTGATGCGCTCTTCTGGAACCCCGCAGGAGCTGCGCGATCCTATGATAATAACTCGGGTGGCAGCGTATTTCTGACGTACTCCCAGTGGCTGGCGGACATTAACTACAACGCTGCCTCCGTGGTTATTCCTGTCTATGGCAATCGTGTTTTGGGGCTTAGTGTGGCAGGAGTGAATTATGGAGATATGGTCGTCCGAACGATTGCATTCCCCGAGGGATCTGGCGAAACTTTCCGTGCGAATGATTTTAGTATCGGACTGAGTTACGCTCAGCCGTTGACCAACTCTTTCTATTTTGGTGCCACCGCCAAACATGTGCGTCAACAGATTCGGGATATGACAGCTAGCACCATCGGCTTTGATATTGGATTCGTTTTTAAGTCCGAATATCTGCGTGGCCTTACCCTCGCCGCTTCAATCCAAAATTTCGGAGGCAAATTGCAGATGTCCGGGGTGAACAGCATTGTTTTCGTTGATGTAGATGAAACAACCAGCGGTAATAATCCCAATATTCCTGCCCGAATTGAGATGGATTCCTGGGATTTACCGCTTTCATTCAAGTTTGGCATTGCCGTGCCAGTTGTACAGGCAGGAATGACAGAGCTATCTGCCTTGGCAGACATACAGCAAAGTAATGACAACAGCCTAAATAGTGATGTGGGCGCTCAATTACGGATCCACAATCGAACCTTCAACTTTGATCTTCGCGCTGGATACAAGGACTTATTTATTGACAACGTAGACAGTCATTTAACCTTTGGGGCTGGAATAGATGTGCGAGCTTTTGGCTCTCGTTTGGGATTTGATTACGCGTATACGCCATTTGAACTTCTTGGACAAACGCAGGTGGTGGATTTTCGTGTGTACTTCTAACTTCTGGATTTTTCTTGCCCCACTTCTCTTTTTCCTTGCAGGGTGCTCAAACTCTCTATCACAGCAGGAATTCGTGTTGGCTGATATTAACGGGCATTCCGTGACCGTCAGGGATTTTGAACGCTCGTATGTACAATTCTTGATCCGGAGCGGTGTGAATGACACTCCCGAAGCCCGTTATACCCACTTGGAGCAACTCATTGAAGATCATCTTTGGTATGGGGAAGCTCTCCGTAGAAATCTGGACTCGGATTCACTGCTCTCCGAACTTAAAGAACTTGCCTTCAAGAGTGCAATGGGTGGTCGGTTCTATGAGATTGAATTCCTGAATCAGCTACCTCCACTGGAAGAAACAGAAATTCGTCAGGCATTCGCAAGATATAAGCAACCCGTGATTGCACGTCATCTCTTCTTTCGTAACGAAACCGATGCCCGCACCGCTCATGTTCGGCTAGAAGACGGCCACTCATTCCTTGATGAAGCTCAGCGATCATTTAATACCGAATCATTTGATTCTACCGCAGGATGGCTTGGAGAAATCCGCTACTTTCAAGTGGATGACGCGATTGCTGAAGCCGCCTTTGAATTAGAGGTGGGACGTTTTTCGAGTCCGATAAAGAGTCGGGCAGGATGGCATATCATTCAAGTGGTAGATCGAATCCAAACCCCAATTCTATCCGAATCAGAGTTTCAAAATAGAAAATCAGGAATTTCAAGCCTCCTCCGAGTCCGCAAGAGAAGACTTGAAGGGGATTATTTTATTCGATCCTTCATGGAAGAACGGAACGTACAGGTCATCCCCGAAGGAGTACGATCCCTGCATTCTGCTCTTGGGCGCCTTACAGGCTCATCAATTACTCTGGACACAAACTTTGATACTCCTCCCCTTACGCTTACGCCTACCACCCCTCTCGCGACATTTACAATGAACGAGGCCTCTCATACATTTACTGGGAAAGACTATTTCTTTTGGTTTCCAGATCTTCCGGTTTCTGAGGCAACTTCCAACCCGGCTGCATCATTAGGACGTGCCATCCGCAACGAAGCACTTGCAATGGCTGCGTCAGATCTTGGTTTAGGAAACGATGAAGTTGTTCGCGAAGAGGTAGAAATTTCAACGAGAGCATACTTGGCGCATTCAGTCAAATCACTTGAAACTGATAGTTCGTTTGTTGATGCTCTACGCTCCATTGCATCCATCCGTGTGGACTCAACACGCTTCCATGAAATTATGGTTGATTAATCAGTCTGTCCTTTCTATTTATATTACTATTAACCCTGAACAAAATTCTTGTCAATCCTACCTGATGAAGAACATTTCTTCACATCAATTGGTTTGGTATTTGCGCAGGTTTTCTATATTATATTTTAGGTTAGTAGCACACAAATTATGAGTACCACTCTCTTCCAATATTATTAATTAACGATCTCCATGATGCGCTCTTCTATTATACTGGCACTGCTTTTTTCTTGCTTACTCGCAACACCCTCGCTCATGGCCCAGGCAACATGGGAGTTGGCATGGAGTGATGAATTTGACTATACCGGTCTTCCCGATCCTAACCGTTGGTCGTATGATGTTGGGGGGAACGGATGGGGAAACCAAGAAGCACAATACTACACCGAAAACAGAGAGGAGAATGCCAGAGTTGATGGGGATCACTTAATCATTGAAGCCAGAAGAGAAACTTTTGGTGGGAGAAACTATACCTCTGCCAGACTGGTCACCAAAGGAAAAGGAGACTGGACTTATGGGCGTATTGAAGTCCGGGCACAACTCCCCTTTGGAGTAGGCACTTGGCCCGCCATCTGGATGCTCCCGACCAATAGTCCTTACGGAAACGGTGGATGGCCAGGTACAGGAGAAATAGATATTATGGAGCATGTGGGACATTCGCCCGGAGAAATTTATGGAACCATTCACACCGACCTTTACAATCATTTAGATAATACTTCACAGGGTAATTCTATAATGCTCCCCGAGCCATCCGATGGATTCCATGTTTATGGACTGGAGTGGACTCCCAAGAAATTACACTTCTCCCTTAATGAAACAGTATACTGGACCTATGATAAAAACCTTAAATCTTGGCAGGGTTGGCCCTTTGACAGAGATTTTCATTTGATTCTGAATATTGCCATCGGAGGTACATGGGGAGGAATTGGAGGAATTGATGACAATGCTTTTCCCCAAACGATGCTCGTTGACTATGTCCGAGTATATCAAAATATTGGTATTCCAGAGGTCACCCTAGAAGTTCCTCAAGATGTGGAAGTCGGCGGCGCCGCTGTATTTTCGGGAACTTCCTCCGACATTGATGGCCAAGTGCAAGCGATTGAACTCTATCAGGGGGATGGTCTCGTTGCAACGATTCGTGATGAAACCGCTCAGTGGAGTACTTCAATTGATAATATATCGGAGGGATGTTACACTCTACATGCGGTTGCAATTGATGACGGAGGATGGAGGGGGGAATCCGAAACTGTACCACTGGATGTGGGGAGTTCATGCATGAACAATGCCCCTTACCTGCTCCGCCCTCACTCCATTCTTGAACGAATTGAAGCGGAGTATTTTGATTTAGGTGGTTCAGGGGTGGCCTATCGAGATTTAACCCGCACGAATGATGGGAATACGATTCGACTTGAAGAAGGGGTTGACATCTATGCAACCACTGATGGAATGGATGGCGGTGGATATCATGTAGGAAATACTACCCGGCGGGAATGGATGAGTTATACCGTAGATGTGGCTCCAGCAGGAATCTATGATCTCCGTGTACGACTTGAAAGTCAATCAGACATATTTTCTTTTTCTATTGAATTTGACGGCGTTGATAAAACTGGATTTTTTGAATTCCAAAACCAAAGACGTCATTTCCAGACAATAAGGGTTAATCGGGATGAAGGTCTTTGGTTAGAGGAGGGAACCCAAGTGATGAAGTTGAATATTGGAAGTGGATTTCCGAAAATCAACTGGTTAGAGTTTCGGTTGAGATCAGCTGTCCATCGCGAGGAGATCCCCGATGACAGTCAGACCAGCCTGATGGGAAACTACCCTAACCCATTCACACATCATACCACCATCCACTATCTAGTGAGTAAATCCGGCCATGTACTATTGGAATTGTATAATGTGCTGGGGCAACATGTTCGCACCGTGGCAGATCACTATCACCAAGCGGGTGAGTACTCTACCATTCTCTCTGGCGAGGGGCTGAGTACTGGTACCTATTTCTATCAACTCACTGGAGATGTTACTGCTCAGCGGAAGTTGCAGTACCTTGGACACTAAATCATTATCCATCTTTCCTAATCAGTTCCCCTACTGCTCCCTTTCCTGATAGATCATTCAAGCTTGCTTACAGGCTTGTCCAGGGTACAACCCAACCTCTTACTCAATAGGAGGTTACCGACTGGCTCGCTCATTCGTTCTCAATACTCTATTTATCAATAACCCGTTGACCTTGAATCAATGGTGGAATAATTTAGGGGAATCTATCAAAAGGCGTGAATTTCTAAAGAATATTCGTATATTGCTGTATATCATTACGTAAATCTGGCAGATTATCCGAAACAAACTGCGCAGAGACGGGTATCCTCACAACACAATATCCGCTCCACCTTGAACAATTATCTTGCTTAACTAACTATGAGTATTACACTTCACAATCTTACCGCCGCTACCAAGTTTCGCGCAAACCATATTGATACGATTGATCCCCCTGATCTTGAGGATCACTTCGCAGAAAATACGTTCAGTATTGATGAAATGCGAAAACGGCTTCCCAAGGAGGTTTTTCAGGGAATGGTGAACTGCATTACTAAGAGTTCTCCAATCGCCACACATCATGCCGAGATCGTAGCCCTCACGATGAAAGAATGGGCTTTGGAGCGCGGTGCTACCCATTTTGTTCACTGGTTTCAACCCCTTACAGGTGGAACAGCGGGCAAACACGACAGCTTTATTAACCCAACCATCGTTGGTCAAGCTGTCACATCTCTCAGTGGGAAAGACCTAATCCAAGGTGAACCAGATGCTTCAAGCTTCCCCAATGGTGGTCTTCGGGCTACCCACGAAGCTCGAGGATACACTGTATGGGATCCATCTTCTCCTGCCTTCCTTGTTGAGAATAAAAACGGAAGCTACCTTGCGATTCCCACATGTTTTGTATCATGGACTGGCGAGGCACTTGATCACAAAACTCCACTCCTGAGATCAATTGATGCCCTGGACCGCCAAGCTCGTCGTGTTCTACGCATGCTCGGTGATAATGCGGAGCGTGTTCATACTACCGTAGGTGCGGAGCAAGAATACTTTCTAATTGACGAGGAATACTATTATCGTCGTTCTGATCTAGCCAATACGGGTCGTACCCTCCTTGGTGCTCCTCCTCCCAAGGGGCAGCAGTTGGATGATCACTACTTCGGGGAAATCCCGAGTCGGATTCTTGCCTGTATGCTTGACACTGAAAAAGAACTTTATCGCCTTGGAATCCCAGTCAAAACAAGGCACAATGAAGTGGCTCCAAGTCAGTACGAGGTCGCCCCTGTCTTTGAGACCAGCGGCATTGCCTCTGATCATCAGCAATTGATCATGATTACGTTGAAGAGTATTGCACGTAAACATGGACTGGTTGCGCTTCTTCATGAGAAGCCCTTTGCTGAGTTGAATGGCTCTGGGAAGCACATCAACTGGTCCATCTCTACTGATTCAGGCGCGAACTTGCTTGACCCTGGTTCAACACCGCATGAAAATCTCACATTTTTAGTTTTCTGTACCGCTGTAATCCGTGCGGTTTACAGACACCAAGATCTGCTTCGCATCTCCGTGAGTTCCGCAGGTAATGATCACCGCTTGGGTGCAAATGAAGCTCCCCCTGCGATCCTAAGTGTCTTCTTGGGAGCCCAATTGTATGATCTGTACCAGAAGCTTATCAAAGGGGATGAACTTTCCACCGCCAAGGATACAGATTTATTCTTGGGAGTCAGCATGTTACCCCTTATCCCCAAGCACGCTGGAGACCGTAACCGTACGTCCCCCTTTGCCTTCACGGGTAACAAATTTGAATTCCGTGCTGCTGGATCCCACCAGTCCTTGGCTTTTCCGAACGTTGTACTCAATGCAGCTGTGGCTGAATCCCTGCGTGATTTTGCAAACAGTCTGAGAGATGCCCTCCGAGGAAAGGATAAAAACGATCCACATGTATTCAAGAAAACCGTTTTGGGGCTTCTGTCTGAAACCGCACAAGAGTGTCAGACGATTCTCTTTGAGGGAGATAACTATGCCGACGCATGGCATGAGGAGGCCGAAAAACGAGGTCTGCTGAACCTGCGCACTACCGTGGATGCGCTCCAGCACTTGGATTCTGACAAGAATACGTCCCTATTCTCTATTTTCGGTATTTTAACCGCTGCTGAGTTGAAAGCCCGCAAAGAGATTGCACTTGAACAGTATGATACTGCACTTGATATTGAAGGGCATACCCTTGAAAAGCTGATCAGAACTCAAGTGATTCCTGCCAGCTTTGCCTATTTGAATGAACTCACACAGATCGCATCGCAAAGCAAGTCCATAGGCTTGAAAGTGAGTAGTGATTCGCCCTCGGTTCATACCGCAACATCTGTCAATGACCTTCTTGGTAATTTAATCACCGCAGTTGACGAGTTGACTGTGCAGTTGAATGTACATTCTGACGATCTTGACGAAAATGCCTTGCATAAGAAAGACAATCTTATTCCTGCAATGCTGAAGGCACGCGAAGCCGCGGATCAACTTGAAGGTGTGATCCCCAGAGATAAGTGGCCGTTGCCGAGCTACAGCGAAATTCTTTTTGTGAATTGATTTGAGTGTGCGGATGCGGGATCCCCACACAATGGGGATCCCGCTAACTCATTCATTTTTATTCTCCTCAATCCAGGTAATCAGTTCTGCTTGGTTTTTTCGTTTTAAATCTGGCACCGTAGTGTGATCGGCTGGATAGCCCACTGGAAATAGGATGTACGCCCTCTCATTGCGTGGGCGTTGCAGAATTTCACTGAGAAACTTCATTGGGCTTGGGGTATGGGTAAGCGTGGCTAGCCCCATTGCATGAATGGCTGTGATGAAAAGACCACACGCAATTCCACAGCTTTCTGGAACATAGTAATTTTTCTTTCCATCATCGCCAGTATTCTTCGCAAAACAAATTACGAGCCAAGGTGCTATTTCAAGAAAGGGTTTCTGCCAATTTGTACCGATCGGTTGTAAGGCGTCGCGCCACTCATCCGACATTCGCCGCTGATAACTCTCAAGCTCTTCCCTTTCAGCTGCACATCGAATTGCCGCTTTGACCTCTGGATCACTGATGGCAACAAAATGCCATGGTTCGCGGTGTGCTCCACTTGGTGCGGTTCCAGCAGTCAAGATTGCTTCTTGAATCAATTTACGGGATACTGGGCGATTACTGAATGTACGTACGGAGCGTCGCTTTTGCATGAGCGCACGAAACTGCTGAGCATGGGCGAACATGTCTTCAAAGGACTGCTTGGTGAACTGCAGAGGGAGCTGAGGAAATGTCCCCATCTTTACGGTGCCAGTCGTCCGAGCGTTCTGGGGAATGGAATCGTTTCGCGAATATGCTCCAGACCACAAATCCAAGCGACCGTTCGTTCCAGGCCCAAACCAAAGCCGCTGTGCGGCACAGTTCCATAGCGGCGAAGATCAAAATACCACGCAAAAGCATCCTCGGGTAGATGATGGCGTTTTACTTGTTCTTCTAAAAAGCGGAGATCATCTGCCCGCTGTCCTCCGCCTATAATCTCTCCAAATCCCTCTGGAGCCAGAACGTCCATTCCCAGGGCTAAGCGATCATCCTCTGGATCTCGTTTCATGTAAAACGCTTTCACGGCCTCTGGATAACGATGTACAATAATTGGGCGATCAAAATGCCATGTTAACAGGGTTTCATCACTTCCACCGAAGTCTTTCCCCCACTCAAATTCCAGAGCCGATTGGGCCCAATTTGGCAAATTCCTCAGTGCTTCTTCAATCTGGACAAGTCTGGTGTTGATTTGGATCTCACGCGCATCTATGCGACGCTTTTTCCATTCCTTTACACGGGAATACATTTGCCGGTTTTCGGCCTGTTCGGTTTCCAACCTGAACTTTTCGCTCCGCAACTCTTCCTGCTTCGTTTCAACAATTTTCCGTGTTTTATCACTACGAAGGAGTTCAACTGCTTCACAGTAGGTCAGTCGTGGAAACGGCCCCTGAATGCGGCGGAGCGCGTCCAGATCTCTTTCCAATAACTCCAATTCATCATTACAGTCACGAAGTGCATCGGTGGCAATACGGATCAGAAAGTTCTCTGCGAGCTTCATGTTCATGTCCAGATCATAGAATGCCATCTCTGGCTCAATCATCCAGAATTCGGTCAGATGCCTCCTCGTCTTCGATTTTTCCGCACGGAAAACTGGACCGAACGTATAGATCTTATTAAACGCCATGGCCATCACTTCCCCGTGAAGCTGACCACTCTGGGTCAAATAGGCCGGACTCCCAAAGTAATCAATCTCAAAGAGCGTACTGGTGCCTTCAACAGCATTTTTTGTCAGAAGGGGGGCATCCATCTGAAGAAAGCCACGCTCTTGAAAAAAATTATGAATGCTCATGATGATACGATTTCGTACCCGCATCACAGCCCATGGACGTCTACTGCGTAGCCACAAATGGCGGCGATCCATTAAGAATTCTATGCCATGGGCCTTTGGTGTAATGGGATAATCTTCTGCGATCTGAAGAATTTTAATTTTTGAAACCTGCATCTCTACCCCTCCTACCTGACGCTCATCTTTTAATACCTCCCCCTCAACCACGAATGAAGTTTCCTGTGTAGCCGTCGATGCACTTTCCCATGAGGTTGCATCAATATTGCTCTGATTCACTACACACTGTACAAGCCCTGTTCCATCGCGCAGAACCAAAAAAATCAGAGCTTTGGAAACACGCTTTTGCTGTAACCAACCCCGAAGGGTTACAACCGTCCCAATCTGGTTTTTAAGTAGATCTATTGTTGTGGTTTCCACGTCAAAAGCTATTTGAAATTCTCTGAATCCAATTGGGAAGCTTCCGCTCCCCCGCAACGGAGGAGTGAATTAACTCAAAATCGCCAAACCCATCTAAGTCAGCAAAGACAAAATCTGCCTGCCCTTCACCTGGAATATTATTGTACTTCCAAACTTCGTATGGCTTGAGGCCTCGCTCATACATATGAGATTCAATCACCGTAGGCCTACCATATCGGAGGAGTACATTTCCTCTGTCGGTCTCCCATCCTTCCACTCGTTGGGCGGAGTAGCGCTCATTCGCGTACATCAAAAGGCTATAAAATTCATCCCGAAATTCGTTGACCCCCGTGGCTGGAGTTGGATCACGAACATTCCATAGATCCATTAGAAGCCTTCTCCTTTCATCTAAATCCTTGACACGCTTAATCCGTCTAGATTCCTGATCTGTAGCAATCACACGTAGATGCGCTAGCCCATTCTCAACTTCTTCCACAGGCATACTTGCATAGGTGCTCGTCTCAAAAGTCACAGCATCGGAGACCAGAGTAGTCTGCAGAGAATCCACCTGTGGATTGAAGACAAAAAACTTGCGACTCTGCTCCACCATTGCTTCATTAGCGTGATTCAGTATTACCATGCGCAGAAAATAAGTCCCCGAATTCAGGCTCCCCAAATCAAATGAGCCAACCAGGATATCGGTCGGTCGAGATGAGCGTTTGGAACGTTTCTGAAGCCCTGGAATGGAGGTTGATCTGTTTGCCTCTGTGATATAGCTGAGTAGTGTGTATTCATCCCTGACAGGATCTACACATTGAGTCCCGTAGGCTTCGGCATAATAGAAGAGGTTTTCTGATCCTTCTCCATAGAGTTGATTGGCATTCGGGAGAATATACAGCCCATTTTTGTAAAATGGATCCTCTCGGTCATTTGAGGGCATAATTTTAGACGCGAGAGTGATATCGGAAATCAGACATCTATCCTGATCGTTATAATCTGGGATGATCAGATCACGACTTGCACGTAAAGGGTCTTGATATAGAGTAGATAGATCGGCCTCTAACTCATACTCCCCGGGAGGAACCGTCAATCGAATTTGACGAAGAAATACTTGTCCTTCTCGGATTGCAGAGGTATCACGTAACGAAAAGTTGAGATTGTTTTCTTGTGACCAAACTGGGGTATCGGATGTCAGATTCAAATCAACATCCGATGATCGTGAAAGCTTTAGGGCAAGTGGAACGACCGAGCGATAGATAGAGTCTTCGGTGACATAGGCAAGAGAGTTCGCCTCGAAAGCCATATAGAGTTCAACAAGTGATTCTTGATCATCATAAGCGAATGATGCATAGTCAATCCCAATCTGTGGCCCTGGCTGGGCTATCCCATTCACGGCGACAAGGAATAGACCTACAAGGATTGCTGTGCAACGCATATGATTCATGAACGGAGTAGATATCAAAATTTCTGCATTATGATCAGTCTAAAAGTAAACCATGAAATCTATTTCTGCCTACGACGAACTCCTTTTCCTGTTCAATAGCTTGGTTACCTCATTGTGGTCTATGCTAATGATTCTGGCTTACTGCCTATGGAGGACTCGAGCGATATCCGGAGGGGTCCAATCCTCCGGCTTAATCCATTTACCATCTTCACGAGCGTAACTGCCTGGACCGAATTTTCGCAGATTTGCCTCATCTACTTCACGGAGTAATTGTTCATCCTCAATCCCAAATGCAATTAAGGTACCTATGGTAACCACGGATATATCTGCACAGCCATCGGCAACCCCTTCAAGATCAACTGGCTTTTCTGGGGAAAACTCACATGTTTCGATCTTTACCTCTCGCCCCATGACCTCGACAGAAAATCCAAGGGCATTGATCGTTTCCAGGGCTTCTTCAAGAATTAGGCGCGCACGCAGGGATCGTGTATGCGCATCAGGGATTCTTACCTTGGTTGGAGTAGACTGACCTGCCTTCTCCATAAAGGCTTTGACTCGTTGATAGTGCTCGGTCGGCATGTTGTACAAAGGAAATTTGATGAGATAGCAACTAATCGTATTCTGAGCATAGAATTTCCATGCCCAGTCTGAAAACTAAACCTAAAATTCTGATGTCTGTGACTCCTCCCCCGCGAATAAGTATAGGATTCAAATTAAGTGCCTTGTACTCTCAACTGTAACTAAATTCTCTCTCTGGCTAAAAGTGATTCACGAATTCCCCACGCATTCAGTGGCTATTCAAGAAAATCGTGATCGCCTACTGGCAAAAATTGTAGTCATCTTTCGTGTGGTTCCATCATGAATCTTGCGTCAATAGCCAAGTAATGCGTCAACATATGAACAAGAAAGTTTCCGACATAAGCACCCGCTTGAGTCTGAGGAATCAAGTTTCAATTAGACAAAAATTCTTCAAATAGAGCATCATATTGTGCTACATGAACCGACCAATCTAGTCGATCCACAATCCCACGGAGTGTTTCGGGCGGAAGAGGTCGCTCTTCCCCCGTCAGCATTTCTTTAAGAATTGAGAATAACTCTTCCTCACTTTCGTAAAGAATGGGAGCATGCAACAGAGGTCTGTGGAGGTTAGAAGGAATCAGTTCGGGATAACTCAACCGATTCGGTAGTAGCGGATGGCATCCACAGAAGATGGATTCCAGCATTGCAATACCAAAAAATTCATGAATCGCCATGGAAACTACTAGGTCTGCCCGGTGAAGGAGTCGGCTATATTCCTCAAAATTTTCGGCATACCCATAATGAAGAATTCGCTCTGCATAGCGCTCGAACGCAACATCAAATTCAGAGGGTTGTTCTTCAAAACGTTTGCCAGCAAGGATCAGCCGAAATCTACATCCTGCATCATCTAGGCGGTTCATCAACCTGAAAAATGCACCTGGATTCTTATCATACTCCCATCTCTGATTCCAGAGTACGATAGGTGGACCATCACTTGATTCCGTGGTACTGGCATAGTGTGCATGAGCCTGAAGATCCATTCCAAGATGCATTACTCTGCTCTTGGCACGAATTTCGGATACTGTATGTAAATGGGTATAATCGGGGAACACACGCAATAACCCAGGGAGAGCACGAATAAATTCGTTGTAGTGAAATTCTGTATTGAAGACAATCTGATCTGCTGCGAGACACGAAAGATAATTGATATACGCGTAGGATAGATCTCGCGCTTCTTCGGTGGGCAGCGGATAGGTTAATTGGTTCTCATGCACATAATAGATCACTGGAATATTCCCAATCTCTCTGCGAACTAACGCCAGAAATGCCGGAACATTTACCATACTGGAGGCCAGAATGATTTCAGGTTGAAAGCCATCAGCAATGACCTGTCTGGACTTCCGCGCGAGCGTTTGTGCGCCTCCCTGGAGTCTCCATTTCCAAAATCTGGCTGCCATGGTGACAAGTTGATACTCGTGGCGGCTATTTCGGATAAGACCATCCACAAAATTTCGGTGAGAACCACCGTACCATGGCTCGAGGGCCAATACTTTCATCTTCTTACTTTTTTGTCCCTTTCTGGGGGGCAATCTTTTTCTGGATTTCCTCTTCTTCCTGTTCGGTGAGTGGACGAACAATGGCTAAATCACGAACTTGTAGTAAATCTCTGAGTGTATTTTCCATGACTTCCTCAGAAGAAACAGGAGTAGTCTCACCGGGCGGAATTTGAATTTCGCGTCCACTTAACTTTACAGAGATCACCTGTTTATTCGTGTTTTTGATGATCATCCCCTTACGTTGCCTGACTATCATGATTCTTGGGGTTTGATTAAGATGAGTATAGTATACGACTAATTTGTGTGATGGCTATGCAAATTTCTGAAACTTGGTCACATAATCTTCAATACACAAAATTTGTTTTGCCACAGAGATCTCCCTTTCTGCATTTGAAGCAATCACAACGATAAGCCCAGACTTTTGGGCATTGCTTACCACAGTATTGACCATATCTCTCCCAAGCCTGTCTAATCCTAATGTTGGTTCATCCAGAAGAAGAATATTAGGTTCATGGAATAATGCTGCTGCAAAGCGTGCTCGTTGCTGCATACCTGTGGAGTAAGTCCTCAAAGGTTTATTTGAGTTTACCGACAGACCTACTTTTGATGTAACCTTTCCAATTTGCACTGAATTCGAATGCACGGATCTGGCCTGCATTATAAATTCAAAATTCTCACGTAACGTCAGATCTTCATATAGATTCACATACGGTGCTACGAGTCCTACGTGTAAGGGATGGAGTTCCCTTGGAATATTATGTTGGAAAAATATAAACTCTACATCACCATTTGTCGGCTGAAGGATCCCTGCTAAAATCTTAAGTAATGTTGATTTGCCTGAACCATTCGCACCCGTAATTGCAAGCACATCCCCCGCGGCCAATTCCAGATTCACATCACGAAAAATCCTTCTACTTCCATAGCTGTGTCCTACACTTCGGACTACTAAACTAATCATCCAACCTCAGAAACTAATGATTTCGTCATCCGACCTGCCTTTGAGTTACCCCTTCCTGAATTCTATGATTAAATCTTGTGCACGAAGCAGTACATGCTTTTTTTGAATCAGATGAGAATTTATACAACATCAAGTATTTTGAAGGCCATCAGAAGGACTGCAACCCCCATCACAGCACGAATGATCTTTTCACCGCGTCTTACCGCGAGCTTTGCGGCAACAAAAGCGCCGATGGCATTCCCCGAAGCCAATATTAACCCGAGCACCCAGTCTACCTTCCCTAGAATTGTAAACATGATTAGCGCAGGAATCGTGTAAAGTAGAACTACTGAAATTTTGTGTACGGTTGTGGTGAGCAGATCAAGATTCAGTAGATGATAAAAGACGGCCATGAGTAAAAACCCAACCCCCACTTGAATGAATCCACCATAAAACCCAATTAGAAGGAGGGCTGGACCAGCCCAGAATGAATTCGTCTCAGCTTGATCTGGATTACGATTCTGGCGTGGGATCAGCATTGACAAAACCACGGCGATCAAAAGGAAGGCAAGGATTTTTTCAAATAGAGCATCCTCAATTTTTGTTGCGGTAATCGCCCCGGATATAGCTCCCGGGATTGTCCACAAAGCGAATGAGGCACTCTTTTGAAAGTGAGTTTTCTTATCAGCTGTGAACGAGAAAGTGGCCGAAATATTTTGAACCAAAATTGCAACACGATTCGTCCCGTTGGCCACTCCTGCATCAAGTCCGACAAGAATGAGTACAGGAAGAGTAATGGTGGAGCCTCCACCTGCCAGCACATTCATGATTCCTGCACTTACCCCTGCGAAAAATAGAATTAACAACGCGGGGAATTCTGCCATCAATTGCCTAGCGGCGAATCATCGCAACCGTCTTCGTCTTACCTTCAAGACTTGACCGTTCATGTGAGATCTTAAATCCACTTGGGTGACGCCACTCATCTAGTGCTTCTACACTGATTGCTGGATCACGTACAACAAAATTCATTAGTTGACCGCGATAGACCGTATCCTCTTTAATAATTTTCTTGTTTTTATCATAAAAAACAATCATCGCACGTGCTTCATAAGACTCATCATCCTCCCACGCTTCACGGTAAGAGTCGGGTAGCAAATCCCAAACGAAGCGGTTACGGATCACTTTGTTCAGAAGTGGGCTGATTCGAGGCTTCCAGAACGACACCAGTGGGCCAATGTCTGGAATAGCAGATGACATTCGGAGCTGATATTCTGGAACGAGATCATCTGGACGTAACATGCCAAACAATCCACTGAAGATGATGCTGTTCTCTAAGAGACGTCGTTGTGCTCCGGTAGGGAGCCCCTCAAAATCTACTGCACTGAAGAACGGATCTGGTACAAACCGTTTTCGGGCAGCCATCAATGGCGCCGTATAAACAGTTTTGGTTAACTTCACACTATCCTGAACATTTTCTGAACCGAAAATTTGCTCGAGCAGTTCCGTTTCATCTCGTCGAATAATTTCAAGAAGTTGATCCAAAATCTCTCTACGACCCGGGATCAACTGGTGAAAATAGTTGAATGTTGTCTTGGAGCGATAATCAAAAACATCAGGGGCAAATGGATTGCCTCCGCTCGCCATATAGTTCGCCGATGCAACCAAGACGGCAAACCTGTCATCAATAATGCTCCTCCCTTTCAAGACTCCGAACCTGTTGAGGAAGCAGAATCCATGATTTCTTCCATTCGTGAATTTATCTCTTGGGCTTGCTCATTCGCTTTTGCCACAAGTGCCTCTCCATCGGACTTGGCGCCATCATTATCCTCCGAATCTTTGATCAGGTCGGTCAGACTACCCACTTGTTTAGCCAACTCTTCCAGATGAAAAGTTACTCTACGCCGTAGCCGACTGCCCTCCTCAGGAGCGAGAAGAAGTCCTAACGTAAACCCAACTCCTCCTCCCATCAAAAGCCCTAAACCCAGAGCACGAGTTACATCTCCGAGGCCATAATTTTTTGACATCACTTTTGAAAAGTTATTTTCATGCCTAAGGACATGTTGGTCATCACGATATAATCAAACCCCCAACAAGCCACGAATCTAACGATTTCGTTTCTTATGACGATTTTTACGCAATCGTTTCTTACGCTTATGCGTTGCAATCTTGTGACGTTTCCGTTTTTTGCCGCAGGGCATTCGTTAGTATAAGTCAAGTTAAGAGGTTTACCTTAGTTAAGATAGATTATACTTACATCTGTTTTCTCTGTTTCACGTTTGAGAGTGTCTTGTCCAGTAGATCTATTGATAGCTTTCACCAAAAATATTGCATTTTATTGAGTCGGGAATGGAGAGATTCTGCGAGGTCTGCGTCAGTAATGCTGTTCATTATTCTAACACTTACTAATTTTATTCTCCCGACCAAAAGTCTCATTTTTGCCTGCCGTACGGTATCGTATGCTTCTACCGTAGTGAAACAGTGATTGATTGAAGAAAGATAGTTGAATCCCTTAGCCAAAGAAGTTAATTAATTTCGCTTACTACTCCCCCACTTCCCAATCATATCCCTTGGATCATCCTGCCACAAATCCTCCCAATTTGAATTTAAGTGTGATATTTTCGTGAGTGTCTTTAAGAGTGTGAAGAGTTGTATCTTAGTTGCATGCATCCAATTCTATCCAATCAGAATTTGTCGCCGTTTACTTATTCACTGGATATTTATCCTTGCTGACCTGTATTATTGGTCTTCAACTAGAGAAAAGACTACTTCTTATTCATAAATTTGTTCATACATCAACATTGACCCTCAATATTTATGAAAGACAGTTCTCAGACTCTTCCTTCAAATCTAAAGGTTTACGAGTCTGGCAAATTCAAGTATGTTGATTCTGGTGGAGATCGTGATTTTCCTCCGCTCCTGCTGTTGCACGGACTTCTTGGTGACCCAGATGGCTGGTTTGATGCAGCCTCCGCCTTAGCATCAGAGGGGTATCGTGCGATTGCTCCATATCTGTTTATTGATAAGATGCCCCGTGGACAAGCACATGTTCAGGGGATCGCTGATTTTGTACGCTCATTCACCACCTTCCTAAATCTGGATCGAATGATCATTATGGGAAGTTCTTTGGGAGGGCAAATCGCGATTAGATATACATCTGAGTATCCAGAGAATGTCGTTGGGTTACTCCTCTCTGGCTCGTCAGGGATCTACGAAACAGAAGTTGGAAAGACCACCTTCCGGCGTCATGACCGAGAATTTATTCGTAAAAAGGCAGCCAAAACCTTTTATGATCCCGCAATGGTGACGGACGAACTGGTAGAGCGGATTTACGATCTTGCGACGAATCGATTTCGTGCACTTCGTTTCGTTTGGGTTGCTCGTAGTTCAATGCATGACCTCGTAATTGATGATTTAAAGAACATCAACGTACCATCCCTACTAATCTGGGGGACCGAAGATCAGATCACTCCGCCTGATGTAGCTCTTTCATTCAAGAATTTGCTACCCGATGCAGAGCTACGATTTATAGAAAAGTGTGGCCATGCCCCCATGATGGAGCATCCAGAGACATTCAATAAACTAATGCTTGATTTTTTAGAGTGCATGGTTGATTAAGAAACTGCTTCCGTCTGAGCCATATCCCCGTGTTCAAAAACACTTTTTCTATCCTACTATTAATCACCGCGGCTATCAGTTGCTCCCCATCTCTTCATCCTTTATACAAGGATTATCAGTACGACTTTAATGAAAGAGTCCCCGTCGTATTGATTGAAGAAGCATTGATTAAAGCGGGATGGGAATTGATTCCCTCTCCTTCTCCGAATACTATTTCAACAACATATCGTGAAATTCGTGACTGGCTACTGTACAAGGTTGTCGTTCAGGTTGAAGCCGTTCCTATTGGTGCCAGACATGTTCGTCTACTGGTGCATCCCTATCGCGTCTATGTTACTGGCAATCGCAGTAAGATTCCCTTTCTGAAACATAGAATTCGTCGTAACGTCATTCATGATATTGACCAAGTATTCCGTTCCTACGACTTAATCGCCGTAGAAGTTGATGTGTAGAGCCAACCGCAAACTCCAACTTAACGCTCCCTTCCTCAATTTTTGGCCTAAACCCGACTAAGGACTGATATTCCCTTAGATTGCGTTTTCCTGGCCCTCTTCTGAAAGTTGCCAATCCAAACAATTACATCAAATATAGCCGAGTCAAGGTAGCTGGCATCTGATTAAATCCTAAGGTGACAGCACTTACCTGCTTTCGGTGGATAAGAAGACGCAATTATTCATACCAATGCTAATTTGATTTTTGGCTTGATCTTTCACGGTTGATTACGTGAAACCTACGAGATTTTTTTTAAGTCTAATGGACTACATCCTCTATCTTCAGGTTGGGGGAGGAGATATCCCTAAATGATCGATGTTGTTTCATGTGTTACGTACTCCAAATTCTGCGTGACTTTTAGGTGATTATTATTTGATGATCTTCTGATTCACTATCTTTGAGTTACACTTACCTCTCATTTACTATGCTGCGTACAATCATACTTTTCTGCATTACCGCTTTCATCGCGAATATGAACTATGCACAGGATTGGACCTTACTGGTTGATGGAGATGATCTTTCTGGGTGGGAGAAACTTGGTGGGGAAGCTATCTACACTGCATCCGATGGCGAAGTCACTGGAACCACCACTGAAAATACGCCAAACACATTCTTGGCAACTAAGCAAACCTACGGTGACTTCGTGCTCAGTGTAGAGGTATGGGTTGATCCTATCATTAACTCTGGCATACAGATTCGAAGTGAATCTAATGAAGAATACCTCAGTGGACGGGTACATGGCTACCAAGTTGAAGTTGATCCGAGTACCAGAGCTTGGAGTGGTGGAATCTATGATGAGGCTCGGAGAGGATGGTTATATCCCCTGTCTGTGAATGAAGACTGCCGTTCCGCCTTCAAATTAGATGAGTGGAATCACTATTATATTGAGGCGATCGGGCCCTCCATACGAACTTGGATCAACGATGTCCCCTGCGCAGCACTTTACGACAATATGACCGCTTCTGGCTTCATCGCACTACAGGTTCACAGCGTCTCCAGTTCAGAACAGTCTGGACGTCATGTACGCTGGCGAAATATCAAACTTATGGACGACAATGTTTCGCCACGACCGTGGACGGAAAACTATGTGGTAAATTTGGTCCCGAATACACTGAGCGAACAGGAGGTTGCTCAAGGATTCACCCTATTGTTTGATGGCAACACGACGGATGGTTGGCGCGGGGCAGGCAAAGAAGCCTTTCCAGAAAAAGGTTGGATGATTCAGGACGGAGTCCTTATGGTTGAATCCTCGGGTGGAGCTGAAGCGGCCCATGGTGGCGACATTGTGACCGTTGACGAATATTCAACTTTTGAGTTCAGTCTTGATTTCAAGCTCACCGAGGGCGCAAATAGTGGAATCAAGTACTTCATTACTGAGTCCTATGGTAGCGATGCCTCGGCGATCGGACTCGAATACCAACTTCTGGATGATGAACACCATCCAGATGCCAACCAAGGTGCAGCGGGCAACCGAACACTTGCATCTCTTTACGATCTGATTCCCGCGGACTCAGGGAAGATGGTTCGTGCAACTGGTGAATGGAATCGTGCTCGTCTCGTTGTGACTGGAACTCGGATGGATGAAACATTCGTGCGAAACTCAATGAGTCAGTCCGAATTTGTGGGGGCTAATGTTGAACACTGGCTTAATGATCGTAAGGTGCTTGCTTACGAGCGGGGTACCCCAGCATTTGATGCCTTGGTCGCACGAAGTAAATACGTTGACTGGGAAGGATTTGGGCATTGGCCCCAGGGTCACATCCTATTGCAGGATCATGGGGATGAAGTTCATTTTCGTAGTATCAAGATTCGGAAGATTGATTAGTCGTTCATACGGATCTCCCCAATCAGGGAAACCTCAATGGGTCAGTGGGTGAATATCGCCTATTTCATACTTGAATTCATCTTCGTAACCGATCATGAGTGACCATTGTCTCCGGTGGGGGATCTTGTCAGGTGCCAGAATCGCACAAGAGAAAGTGATCCCTGCTATTCAAGAGAGCCAACACGGGCGTGTTCATGCGATTGCATCACGAGATCAGAGTCGGGCAAATCAGATTGCGCAGAGACACAGGATTCCGGTGGTTTGCCCTGCGTATGATCATCTGATCCGTCTGGACACTGTTGATGCAGTTTATATCCCACTGCCCAATCACTTACATGTTGATTGGGCATCCAAAGCCGTCAAGGCTGGAAAGCATGTACTCTGCGAGAAACCACTGGGGCTCGACGAGTCGGATGCTCACCGTCTTCAACGCATCTCTGAGGATCATCCAAATCTGGTGATTGCAGAAGCATTTATGTACAAGCATCATCCTCAATGGACCTATACACACGAATGGATTCAATCTGGACAAATTGGGGAGTTGCAACATATACATGTACACTTTTCTTATGAGAATCTGGATCCTGATAATATTCGTAACAAGGTAGAATTTGGAGGCGGAGCCCTCATGGATATTGGCTGCTATGGTATTTCAGTCGCTCGTTGGCTTTTTGACTCAGAGCCAACTCAGGTATGTGCACGAATGAAGAGACACGCAGAATTCAAGACGGATATTTTGACAACCGTACTTCTGGACTTTGCCCAAGGGAGTGCTACTGTGGTTTGTGGTACCCAGATGTGTAGAACTCAATCTGTACAGTTGGTCGGAACCAAGGGACAGATCATCTTACCCATGCCATTCAATAATTCCCCGAATGAACATGTCCAAATTGATCTAGTGCGAAATCTTGATGTAACTACCCATAAAATAGAACCTGCCAACCAATTCTTGAAGCAGTTTGACGCGTTCGCAGGGGCCGCATTTAATGGGGAACAATGTCTAACGCCAATTACGGATTCTCTTCACAATATGCGCATCATTGACGCGTGTTTTCAGAGTGATCAGGAACATGCATGGATTTCTTGCTGATCCATGCGTTGATTCGTTCCATTGTCCCACCAATTCGTGAACTATCTGATTTGATTCTTTGGCACTGCCAGCAGCATTCTATTGATTCTGCGTTGAAACTCTATCTCCTGACACACCAATCCAAGATAGCAATGCAGACTGGAAAGATTTTATCGGAGATTTCTTCGGAAACTGCATAGTGACAGACATGCTCACGGGAACCCGTAGACTTTACGATCCCCTCTGATACTCATTGTATGCCTCCAATGCCCGATCTCTGCCCGCTTTGAGGTCTATGACAGGAGGAGGATAAGGACGGTCGGGAGAAAGATTCCATGATCTTGGAACAGTATCAAAATAGCTGAGAGCATCCGAGTGAGGAATCAGACGCCCTTCGGCAATAAACCGATCTCTGTAACTGTGATCAGGATCAAACTTTTTTGCCTGAAGTTCAGGATTGTAAATCCGAAAATAAGGGGCAGCATCTGGTCCGGATCCCGCAGCCCACTGCCAACCCATTGCGTTGGCAGCAATATCCCAGTCAATCAAGCACTCCCGAAACCATTCCTCACCGATCCTCCAATCGGTCATCAGGTGCTTGGTCAAAAAACTGGCCGTTAGCATGCGGGTACGATTGTGCATGATCCCGGTAACATACATTTCACGCATGGCAGCATCTACCATCTCAATTCCAGTCATCCCTCTCCGCCAAGCCTCAGCATCCTCATTATCTTCACGCCAAGGAAAGTTGTTCCATTGCGGTCTCCAGTTCTGATTGACAATGTGGGGGGTATGGTATAGTAGGTGATAGGCAAATTCGCGCCAGACCAACTCTTTAAGAAAATGCTCCGCTTCCTTAAAATTTGCCACTTTATTCAAGGCATTCATCCCAGCGTGCCAAATGACTCTGGGAGATATTTCCCCATAAGTAAGATTTTCTGACAATCTTGAAGTTGATTCGATGGAAGGATAATCTCTCTTCGACTTGTACTGATCAAGCGAGTGCGCAATAAAATACTCGAGACGCTCACAGGCAGCCTGTTCACCAATTTTTGCATGCCGGGAAACAATCGCTGCGCCACGGTTCATGCCAATGCCAAGATTCCAATCTTTAAGGTCATCACTTTTCGGCCACTTCTGCGGAGGCATCAAATTAGTTGGAGTACCTAGGGGGCTTGATACTTCTCTTTGGTAGACGGCGCGCCAAAATGGAGAATATACCCTATACATTCCACCAGTTTGTGTTTCAATGGTCCAGGGTTCAAAGAGTAAACTAGAATTCACTTCTTGAACAATGATTCCCCTTTGAATCAACTCTTGCCGAACCTTATCATCCCTTATAATAGAGAGTACATCATACAATCTAGACCAGACGACATGGGATACACCCGTTTCTTTGATCAACTCAAGAAGAACGTCAAGCGCATCACCTTTCCGCAAAAGTAAACGACTCTGATGTTTTCTTAGACTTAAATCCAGAGACTGTAGACTCTTTTCAAGTCTCCATTTTGGAGCTGCCCCATACGTAAGTTCTATTTGAGGATCAAAGATAAAAACCGGGAAGACGGGTCCTGGCCCTTCAAGTGCAGCATGCCACGCTGGGTGATCAAGTAGCCGAAGGTCGCGGCGCAACCACAGGATGGTTCCAGATTCTGGAGCCTTGATGTGACTCATTTATAAATCATTCCATAACTCATTAGAGCAACCGTACATCCTCCAGAGTAATCATGATTATTACCTCTGAAACCTGTGCCACAGAATGAACTCGAGTCTATGATCGTTCTATTCGACAGATATCGTTATCTGGTCAGATATTACAGGTGGATCATGAGGAATATGGCTGTAATCCCCCAGGACGAGTTGGAGAGTATAAGTCCCCGGATTTAGATCAAGATTGGTCTCAGTCTGCCCAAGTCCAAAGTGGATATGGGCTGAATCTGTTGGAATTGGCATATCCATCGCCAGTGAATCGGTTGCATTGACCAAAAGATGATGGTGGCCTGAATTCGGGAATTCAATCCCGGCGGGAGCAATGCCCATCTCAGATAAACCAAATTTCACATTTATCGTACCTGCGGGCAATACATCGCCATCTTGAGGCGAGATAATATACACGGCAGCATTCTCAGAGGATGTTGAGCGTGTGTGCTCTTGTATGGGCATTGATTCAGTTGTGACCTCTGAATCCAAAGAATTTGAGGGTTCAGTTCCAGATTGACACGCGGCACACATGAGGCCAATCACAATCCAATAGATTTTCATTCTGATATAGATTCATTTACCTGATAAGATACATCATCGCTGGCAACTTACAGCCAAGTGGGGAAATTGTTGGTTCGGTGTGTATAAATCCAAACACTGATATAACCGCCGTGAAGTGAATCACAGTTCAATACTGCAAGAACTAAAATAAAGTAGATCAACAATTACGAACCTGATAGTCCGTGATAAACCATCACATCTTTCAGTTAAGATCATCCCCGATAATGGCAAATTTGGTAACGCTCGTGTCTTCAAGCTCCGCCGAAACCCAATCTCTTGGACACTTGATTGCTGGCTGGTTACCACCGTGGTCAATCGTTGGGCTTGATGGACCTCTTGGTTCCGGGAAAACCTGTTTCGTTCAGGGAATTGCCTTGGGTCTTGGGGTCCCCTCATATGTTCAAGTCACTAGTCCTGCCTATACATTGGTCCAAGAATACCCGATCAATCATCGTACATTGATTCATATTGATTTTTACCGATTGAATTCCTTAACCTCAAACGATTACTGTCTCTTTGAAGAGCTATTTGCGAATCCTGATCACATCATCATGGTCGAATGGGCCTCAAAGTTTATGTCAAAATTTACTTCAGAGTGTTTGAACGTTTCCATCTCACCTGAACTGGATTCAAGCCAGAGAAGCATACTGATCACCTCAGACTCTCCTGCATACGAGGATTTACTTGAGAAGCTATCTCATCATGCGAACGCTCATCCTTGATACATCTGGCCCCTTTACGACTGTCTTGGTGGTTCAAGATCAGGTAGTTACGCACGAGAGCACCGTGGAAGGGCGCCCCGCTGAACATTTGCATGTGCAGATTGATACCTCCCTAAAAAACTTGGACATTCAACCCCAAGATCTCAGCCAGATTGGCGTAATTACCGGCCCTGGATCTTGGACTGGGCTAAATATTGGTGTCACCGCAGCAAAAACTCTAGCCCAGATACTGGAAATCCCACTCTTCCCTCTTCGTGCACTTGATGCACTGGTGGTTGGCTCTGAGATGCCTTCTTGGGCCATCATGAATGCCGGCCGAAACCAGTCCTACTATGCACGATATTCCGAATTGGCGCACACAGAGATGGTCATCGGAGCGATTGAAGATGTCATAACCGAGATAGAATTAGATCCTGATTCAAAAACCGTGATTGAGTATGGCGAGACCTTCAAGAAACACTTCCTGAACAATCCAAATTATCAATCTGTAGTTCGTCTCCCCTCGGAGGCGTTAATTGGCGCAATGAAAACATCCACTCCCCTGATGGGAGACCAGATTAAGGAGTTGACACCGGCATACCTGCAACCCTCTCATGTTGAGCGAGACGCTTCCCCTGCACCATGCTGATTCTAGGCATTGATACCTCCTGTGATGATACGGGAGTGGCGGTTGTAGACGATGGACATCATATTCTCTCAAATGTGATCGCATCCCAATATCATGCGCATGACCGATTTGGTGGTGTCGTGCCTGTCATTGCTGCCCGGGAGCATACGGCCAAAATCAACTATATTCTTGAATCGGCCTTGGCAGAAGCCGGGATTTCCTTCTCAGATCTAGATGCCGTCAGTGTATCTCACCATCAGGGACTTATGCTATCGCTGGTCGTGGGGGTATCGGCTGCCAAATCGGTCGCATTGGCCTGTGGCATCCCTCTTATTGGAATCCACCATCTTGAAGGGCATATTTACTCAAATTTGATTGGACGTACGAATCAAATTCAATTTCCTTTCCTTTGTCTCACCGTTGCTGGAGGACACACCCTCTTACTCAAAGTCATATCTCACGGGACATATGAGTTACTCGGCCATACCCGTGATGACGCGGCTGGTGAGATTCTTGACAAGGTTGCCCGACATTTGGAACTGGGATCTCCTGGTGGAGCAGCCATAGAAAAAATGGCGAAAAATGGAAACCCTTCGTCCTTTCATTTTCCCCGCCCTCTGATCCATCGGCCAGATGGAGAATTTAGTTTTAGCGGCTTAAAAACAGCTGTAATTGCCGCAATTGACCGGAATCCTGATCTGAACCGAGCGGACCTGTGTGCCAGCTTTTTGCAAGCAATCATTGATTTGCTGGTCTCTAAAACCATGAGGATCGCTCGGGATCATCAACTTTCTCAACTTACGCTGGCTGGTGGTGTTGCATTGAATCAACCTCTGCGAATTGCATTGCAGGAGGCCGCTCAGGAACATGACTATCAGGTTTTTACCCCTCATCCTGATCTGTGTATGGATAACGGGGCAATGGTAGCTGGAGCTGCGTATTTTCTCTATCAGGAGCGTGGCCCAGATCCGCTCAGTATTGAAACTCGTGCAAACGCACCGCTCGGAATGACTCGGATTCGATACCGCCCGAATACAAAGTATGACAAATGAATTTATGCGTGATCAAATCCATTTAGACGCTGGTAGAGCTCCTTGAATTTCTCATGCAATTCAGAATAAATGATTGCATTTTCTCCAGGCTCCACATGGTTGGTTATGGTACCTGTATGAATGCAAGCCTCTTCAATAGAATCCCAGATCCCCACACCAGTCCCTGCTAACAATGCGGCACCCGCTGCCGCTCCCTCAATGGTTGTCCCGAAAGATAACGAGTGTCCTATGATATCGGCCAGGATTTGGCACCAGACGCTGCTCTTTGCTCCCCCACCGGAGATCAAAATTTGCTCTGGAGTCGGTAAACCTGTATTGAACAAGAGGTGAAGATTATCCCTCAATCCATATCCAACTCCCTCAAGGAGAGCTCTTGTCAGATGTGCGCGGCGATGGGTCGGGGTGAGTCCGATAAAACTACCTCGCACATACGGATCCGCATGAGGGGTACGCTCTCCACTGAGATAGGGCAAGAAAAAGAGTCCCTCACTTCCCGGCTCAATTTGTGTTGCTTCATGAAATAACTTTTTATAGGAGATGTTATGCACCTGTATATTACGATACCACTCAAGACTTCCCGCGGCGCTTAACATGACCCCCATCATGTGCCACATTCCAGGTATCGCATGTGGGAATGCGTGCGCACGCCCAAGAGAATCTACACGAGGAGTATCCGTGGGGGCAAATACGACCCCAGATGTACCAAGGGTTATTGCCCAAGTATCAGGATGGATGGCTCCGACACTGATTGCCTGGGCAGCCTGATCTCCCCCTCCTGCATAAATCGGTGTTCCTTCAATAAGACCTGTATCTCTCGCACCTTCTGAACTGATGGTACCAGTACATTGAGTCCCCTCATGGGTGGGTGGAAGCCAATCCTCGGAAATATCTAATTCTTGCAGCAAATGAGTTGACCATGTACGAGTCGATAGATCCAACAGAAGAGTTCCACCTGCACCCGCTTGATCGGTCGCATAGATACCACTCAGCTTCCAACGGATATAATCTTTGGGTAAGAGAATCTGAGCAATCTTTTGGTAACAATCAGGCTCATGATCACGAACCCAGAGAAGCTTCGGTGCAGTGAATCCGGTAAATGCGTCATTCCCCGTGATCCCCACAAGACGTTCCAGTCCAATTTGCTGTCGAATCTCTTCGCACTGCCTACTGGCCCTACCATCATTCCAAAGTATGGCGGGGCGAAGTACGCTTCCACTGGAATCCAGTAAAACTAGGCCATGCATTTGCCCAGTCAGTCCAATTGCATGGATCGAGGACGCGTCTACGCTGGGAAAAGATAAAACCGTTTTGATGCTCTGACACATGGCATACCACCATGCTTCTGGATCTTGCTCACTCCACTGTGGATGCGGGTGAATTGATTTGTGTTCAATTGCAGCATGTCCATGAACGGAGCCATTGACATCAATACAAATAGCCTTGGATGCAGTGGTAGATACATCAAGTCCCAAAGCGAGCGGAAGTTTTGGCATTTTATCACAGAAATGGTGAGTGGTATCCGATGGTTAGCAACACGACTTCTACTTTGAAAATCTAACTGAATCATAGAATCATTCAGAAGATAGTGTGTGAAAATCAGAGAATTTGGATTCAATGATTCAAGACAGAGATTGCGGGTCAGCAAATAAGAGCATTTTTTTTGAAATCTTGACACGAAAGAGCCTCTTTCAAAACTCTTTATTTTCTCCTGTTGTCCCGGCTGAATTGCGGCTTAAACTGGTTCAATCTGGTCGGACTACGCGAATCATCGGCGGGGGGTCGGTGTTTTGTGGATTCAACCAGTGTTTTGCCTGCACGGAGGTCTCTGTTTGGTGAATTTCGTCCACGATCCGTGTAGATTTCACACCCCCCTCCCACGGCATCTGTGGTTCAGAGCGCCCAAATTCTGTTATGCAGGGGGTGGATGGCGGGTTTACTGCACCATCCGCAGCATTTGGTCCACCGTGAGCACCACCACGCTGAACATCAAATGACAGAGGACTTTCTCGTGCCCACGGACTCGGATATTGCGTCCACCGAACTCATCTTTGAGCCGCCCAAAGGCCCGCTCCACGGTGGAACGCTCCCGGTAGCGAACCCGCTCCGCAGGAATGAATCCGGCCGTACGTTGTGCCTTTTGTTCGCGACGATCCGCCGCTTTTTTGTTGCGCGGATTCGGATCAATGATCGGTACACGCCCCGAGGCGCTCCGATGTGCGACAATCTCCTTCGCGTCATAGGCGCTGTCCATGAGATCGTAACAGTTGTCCACCCGCTGCTGCGTCAAGTGCGCCAAGGGAAGCGCGGCCTGACTATCATGCAACGAGGCAGAGGTCACCAAACAGCTGATCGGAATCCCTCCGTCCGCCGTATCCATGTGTAGCTTATAGCCCGTCCATCGTTGCGTATGCCCCTTCGCGTTCCGCTTGCAGCCCACCGTACAATCCTTCGGTAATGCGTCCAACATCTCGCCTAACTCCATCTTCAACTGCTGCTCCAAGCGACGAGGCACCTTGGGACGCTCCTCCCCCTTCTTCGGACGCCCCCGCTTGCGTGGCTTCACGGGGGTGGACATGTCAGCCTTCGGAACCGGACGCTCCCGTGCTTCAATCGCCGTTGAATCCCGTGAAATATGCCCCACTAACTCCCCCGCGTACCCCTGTTTGATCAACGCTTCATGGATCCGAGTCGGTAACTTCGCCAACGCAAACTCCTGAAACGCACGAGAAAACGTGGGCGCACTCGGCACATCACACGAGCGGGACCAACCACAGAGGGACCGAAGCAAAACATCTGATAGAAGCCGCTCCCGCAATCCGGAGGTTGTCGGAATATTTAACGCCATCTTGGCCAAAAACGACTGCGCAAGACAGACCCGGTGCGCACGCGGGCGTCCCACCGAACGAAGCCGGGGACGAGGCAGATGATCCTCCACACAGACCAACTCAAATAACAACAACAACTTCCTCAATCGTTTGGGCAACGCTCCATAGTTCTGCTCCACACATGGAAACAACTCCTGTTGGCAGGAAATATAAAAACCGCGTATCTTCTTGGTAAGGGACATGGGATTCTCCGGGGTTTGTTGGATTTGCAATACTCCTAAAAATACAAAATTCGGAGATCCCTGCCCCTTCGTTTGTGACCCAAAAAACGATACCTTCCAGGGCAGATCAGCCCCCTAACATTCTTTAGTACCCAGATCCATCAATCAGCAAAAATCTCTCAAAAAATCATCCAATTGAGGAATTTTGAAAGAGGCTCGAAATAATGGCTCAGTTACAATCCGCCTGAATGAAGATCATTGCCTAATGACAGGAATCTTGCTGGAAACATATGTTGCGGGGTGAATGAGGGAAATGTTGACGGAGTCTGTATCCCCCTATCTCATTCGGTTGAAGCCGCGACGGATAGGATTTGCGGTAAAGTTCAAGAAATCATTTCGTTCGGTAGAGGTAGCAGAGTGTTGAAAACGAGAAGCACATTCTGTTCTTCCGAAGATCGTCAGATGTATTCCGATACCATTTTATTCGAACACCACAAGCGCGGGAGTTCCACAAATACTTCATTCACGGTATCCTACAGCGAAAAGGGGTTGTTTCTTTTTTGGTTCTACCCCGAACCTTGTGGATAGAGGTCTAAGCCTCCACAGAAGAATAGAATCGCACTTCTGAATTTTTCAAACGTTCGGTATCCTCTCCCGACCGTTTTGATTTCTTGAATTTTGCCGTTAATGCGTTCTGCCTTGGCGTTGGATTGTGAGTGGGAAAGTGCATTACAGACGCCATCAAAATGTCGCTGAAACCTTTCCCCCACCTTGGTGACTTCCCTGACGCCCATCTGCTCAACACTCTTTAGCCAGAGATCAAAATACCTCTTTGCTTCGGCGAAGGAACTACACTCAAAGATCCCTTTAAACTCTTCGCGTACCCGCCAGGCGTGACTGACTTCCAAGTTGGCTTCTTGAACGACTTTGAAGATCTCGTCTTGCTTGGCCGTACGGTTCTTTTCGTTCTTCAAAAGCACATAACGCGTCCCTTTCAACTCGGGATGGCTCTTCACTTCCCGTCTGCGCACCTGATTGATTGCTTTGTTCAGATCCTGAATCAGATGAAACCGATCATGAATCAAGGTTGCGTTCGGAAAGACTCGTTCAACGGCGCGAATAAACGCCTTTAACATGTCCGTCGTCACCGTTACGACCTTCTCCTTCATTCCCTCAAACACACGCTCAAACAGCACTATAGCGCCTTCTTTGGTCTTTCCCTCCCCCACATCAAGGACAATCCCCCGTGTGGAATCTGTTACCACGGTCCCATAGACATGCCCCCGTTTGAGTGCTTTCTCATCCACACCGATATGGGGGATCTCTCCCAGATCCCTACGTGCTAATCCGCGCTCTACACTACGATGCATGATCCGATTCAGTTGGTTAAATCCACACCGTAGAAGCTTGGCGGTGCTGGTTTGATTTTTGGTTGCTTTCAACAGATCAATCGCAGCGCGCTCAAAGGCATAGGTTACACGACTGGATGAATCTGCCCAAGGAAGCTTAATCGTCTTGATTCCCTTTGAAGACTTGACCCGAGGGATACGACAGTGGATATAACTCTTGGATTGACACCAGTCAATATGACGCCACGAACGCTCCTTGCGGTGGTCATACAACGTCCCAGATTCCCCCGTTTCTGGACAAACAAGATTCTCTCCCGAATGGCGAAGATATACATCAATCCGGTGAGACGTTGGATCCAAAGTGATTCGGTCAAGCTGCCACTCAGGAGTGAGATCCAGAGTGTAGCGCATAAATAAATCTATGAAATTTGACATGAAATTGAGTAGGTTTAGTTCGCCGAAATATACTCATTCCACACAAATTGTGGTAGAACCTCTTTTTTAGTTGAAACTTTTCGGGACATTCCCCGATCAATTATGCCAACTCAAGCGAACCAAATGATCCTCCGAGGAACCGAAAATCCTGTTTGGAAACGCATTGATTGGAGCAGAGCGCCTGTCAAATATCCTCACAGGAGTGCCCACCAAAGCGATGATATCAACTTCTAACAGATGCCAGTAGATAAATGACCGCCATCCGAACGGCAACCCCATTGGTTACCTGATCCAGGATCACCGTCTGAGGGTGTTCCATGACTTCGTCATCTAATTCAACGCCACGATTCACAGGCCCTGGATGTAACACGATCATGTCTGGGTTCTGGTCTAAATGGATTGCCTTGAGACCGTAGAGCACACTGTATTCGCGCAGAGATGGGACCAAGCTTGCTCCAATTCTCTCCCGTTGGATACGGAGTATAATTGCAACATCACAACCTTGCAGAGCATCTTCAAGATGGTGGACAACGCTCACACCCAATTTTTCAATGTGCACGGGCATTAGTGTCTGCGGACCACACACCGTAACATCAGCACCGAGTGACGTCAATGCAAAAATGTTTGAGCGTGCAACACGGCTGTGTGCAATATCACCAATAATGGATACGCGTAAATTCTGGAAGGACTGGTAATGCTCTGAAATTGTTAGTAAATCAAGAAGAGCCTGCGTAGGATGCTCATGGGCTCCATCCCCGGCGTTGATCACTTGCCCCTTTATACAACGAGTCAAAAAATGGGCTGCACCTGGTGAACCGTGTCGAATCACTGCCATATCAACTTTCATGGCTTCAATATTCTGAGCCGTATCACGCAGGGTTTCTCCTTTGGATAAACTTGATCCCGAACCCCCAAAATTGACCAGATCTGCCGACAATCGCTTCGCCGCTAATTCAAAGGAGATACGTGTTCGGGTAGAAGGCTCAAAAAAAAGATTTACAATTGTAAATCCACGTAAAGTAGGGACCCGCTTGATGGGACGTTCAAGAACTTGCCGAAACTCTCTGGCTGTCTCCAAAATTAAATATATTTCATCCGCTGTATAGGATGAAAGGCCCAACAGGTGTTTATGCTGCAATCCTGGTGAAACGATTTTTGTCGTGTCCTCTACCATTATTCTTCTCCCCGTTCAACTAACCAGACGCCATCTCGGTCATCAATCTCGCCAAATTGGACTCGTACTTCTTCCTTGGCAATTGTAGGGACAACCCGCCCGACCATATCCGCACGAATAGGCAGTTCATAGTGCTCTCGATCAATCAGTGTGAGGAACTGCATCCTGGCTGGTCTCCCTAAATCAGTAACTGCATCCATTGCCGCACGCACAGTCCTGCCAGTGTATAATACATCATCAATCAAAACCAGATGACGATTATTTACATCGAACCGAATATCCGTTGAACGCATTCTACCTCCACCAAGTCTACTACGAAAATCATCCCGATACATTGTAACGTCCAGCGTGCCCATTGGAACCGTAACCCCTTCAAGTTCTTGAATGAGTGCATGTAATCTTCTACCGAGATAGACCCCACGACGATGCAACCCAACAAGTGCGATCCCATCATCCGGCTCCAAAGACTCAATGATCTGCCTTGCCAATCGAATGATTGTCCGTTGCACATCTTTCTCGTCCATTAGACAAGCTTTAATTCTATCTGATGGTTTCATACGTATAATCTAAGCATTGAGAACACGATCTAACGCACAATTCAATGGGAGAACCCAATTCATCAAGCCCGCTACGCTATCTGGACCCTGTGACAGTCTCCCGTCTCAAGAACATGGAGATGCGAGCACGCCTTGTGGTTGAGGGGTTTATCACAGGATTACATAAAAGTCCTTACCATGGTTTCTCTGTAGAGTTCGCCGAACACCGTTTGTATAATCCTGGAGATGCACTGCGGCATGTCGATTGGAAAGTTTATGCGAAAACGGACCGATACTATGTAAAACAGTATGAGGAAGAAACAAATTTACACCATTATATTGTTCTGGATACATCCTCCTCAATGCACTATCATCATTCCGAAAATTTGTCCAAACTGAAGTATAGTGCATATTTAGCTGCTGCACTCCATTATTTGATGGTGATGCAGCGAGATGCGACGGGACTCTTATCTTTTGACTCCGAAATTCGGACCTTCATGAGACCAAGGAGTACAATGCGTTATCTGCGTGAAATTCTGTTACATCTTGAACGCTTGGAGAAAACAGTTAGCTCAGAAGGCTATACAGGAACGGCTCGCGCCCTCCATCAAGTAGCCGAGCGAGTCCGTCGGCGCTCTCTGATTGTGGTAATTTCGGATCTCATTGAAGAGTCGGACTCTCAAGAGAATATTATTCGCGCTTTGCGACATCTTCGTCACAGAGGGCATGAAGTGCTTATCTTCAGGATCCTCGAAAGAGAAACTGAGCAGTTGTTTCAACTCCCTAATCAGCCTGTGATCCTGCGTGATATGGAATCTGGAGCGGAGGTTTCATTACACCCTGGGCAGCTACGCAATGCCTATACGAAACGAATGGATCAACTTACCGAAACCCTCAAGCGCCAATGTCTCAAACACTCAATTGACTATGTGGAACTGGATACGAGCGTGACGTATGATCAAGCTTTGGTGGCCTACCTTAACAAGCGTAAGACTCTTCATTAGATGATGATGCACAACGGCCTTCATCAAACCATCCGAGAGAGTGCTGCATCCCTACTCCCCAGACTCATCGGTTTGAGGAGAGAGATTCATCAAGCTCCAGAGTTAGCCTTTCAGGAGCATGAGACTTCTGCTCTCGTGTGCAGAGAATTGGAAAATGCGGGAATCCCCTACTCCAGTGGAATCGCAGGCACCGGGGTGATTGCCCGGGTCCGCGGTGCAACAGCGGGCCCAACTATTCTTCTTCGTGCCGATCTTGATGCTCTGCCCATTCATGAGGAAACCAATCTACCCTATTCATCAAAACATCCCGGAATCATGCACGCCTGTGGGCATGACATGCATACTGCTTCACTTCTGGGCAGTGCATTCATTTTGCAGGAACTCCGAGATAAAATTTCTGGAACGATCCGTTTGGTATTCCAACCCTCGGAGGAGAAGTTACCTGGCGGCGCGTTGGCAATGATTCAAGCAGGAGCACTGGATGCTGTGGGGGATGAGGCTCCCCCCTCCTACTGCATTGCGCAACATGTATTACCTGCCCTCAAGACTGGAACATTGGGTTTTCGATCCAATACATTTATGGCGAGTGCTGATGAAATTTATATTCAGATCTCTGGTTCCGGGGGGCATGCCGCTCGGCCTGATCTACTTGACGGGGACCCAGTGGTCGCCGCAGCTCATGTGATTATTGCCCTACAAAGCGTGATCAGTCGGAATAATCCATCGGATATTCCAGGTGTTCTTTCGATTGGTAAGGTGAATGCCCCTGGTGCTACGAATGTGATCCCGTCAATCGTAGAGCTTGAAGGTACATTTCGCACGTTGGATGAATCTTGGCGCGAAGCTGCCTTCCAACGTATTCAGCAAGTGGTAACCAAAACCGCAAGTGCATATGGAACGGAGGCAAATGTAGAAATTCGTAAAGGCTACCCCGTATTATCCAATGACGCAACCCTGACCGAAATCGGTCACCATGCTGCCTTAGCCTATATCGGCGATGCTAACGTTACCAATCTTCCAGTCTGGATGGCGGGGGAAGATTTTGCATACTTTTGTCAACAATGTTCGGGATTATTTTACGGGTTGGGGGTTGGTCCCTCGCCAGATTTGCACACTTCTGAATTTTCCCCAGATGAATCGGCTTTGGAGGTTGGAGCAGGATTCATGGCCTTTCTTTCTTTGAAAGCAATTGAAAAATTGACGGGATTGAGTGATCAATGAAGAAATTTGCGTAAATTCCAGATTCTGAAGTATCTAGATACGACGGACAACGAATCTCTGCTCATGTATGTATTAGGCAAACCAACATCACTTGATGGCTGATATCCCCAATAATCGTAACAATTTGACGAACATCACCAGTCAGATCCTGCGACGGATCAAGCCACGAATCAAGCGACTCGCCACCGTGGTCTTTCTCGCCAATGTGGGATTAATTCTTGTGACCGTCTCTGCCGTCTCTGTGAATCAGTTATCCAACTGGATGAAGGGTGCACGCGAGCAGGCGCAGAGTACTGCAGAAAAAACTGCGACTCAGATTTCGGAAGTTTTTGCGGATATTGGCGAGATTTCAATCGCAAGTGTGGCTCGTACAGCAGATGCTTCCTTGAATGCTCCTATGACCGCGCAGGCATTCACCGCCGCCTTTCTTGTAAAGGCAGGGGCCGAGGCAAATTATGATACGTCCGAAGTGATCCAGATTTTAACCTCCATTGTGGAGGAAACTGTTCTGGACGAGTTCTGGATTACCGACCAAAATGCCTTCTCCTATCTCACCAATGTTCGAGGGGCCGATGGTGCTCTGATTCCCTTTCAGTTCAAGATGAGTCCGAGCGAACAACCGCAGGCCTACAAGTTCTACTCCCTACTTGATGTCCCTCCTGATTCATTCGCTGTAGTCACTCAACCCGCACAAGTTCGTGAGGTGGACAATGAAGTGTTCAAATTCGTAGGAACCAACGGGGTGGATCAACGGCGAATCGTACAGGTGGGGAACCGATTGGATTTTGGGGATAATGAACTTCTTAGCCAGACTCACGCAGATGCTACGGCGGACGTTTCGGCTGTGATTGAGGGCAATCTATCCGCAAATATGCGTGTCATTGGAGTGATCCTTGATCATTATGTGCGCGCTGCTGGTGCGGCAAATTTTAGTAGTGAAGACATAGAAAACGACTTACAAACGATCATTATGCACACCTCTGTTGGTGAAATTACCATCACGGATCGTGAATTCAGGGTGTTATATTCCGAAAATCCCTCTGGCGGCTCTCGGCTCTCTTCGCTTCTTTATCAAGGTGATCTGGACAGTTTACTGGTTGATGAATGGGTCGATCATCGTGGATCCAGAATCCACCGGGGGGATTCATCTCAGTACAAGTATGTGACCGTTGTTCGGCAGGATAGTCCATATATTGTGCAGTTGGGACTTCCACTTGTTCAGGGAAATAGTAGTAGTATCCTGAACACCGTATATCAAGAACAAGCAAATGTGCTTGTCAGCGAAGGATACCCCGAAGCATTATGGTTTATTGATTCAAATGGGAATATTGCCGCTGCTGCGGAATATTCAGAATCAAATGACATCTCCGAGATGGAAAATGCATGGCGTACTTCCTATACCGAACGCTCCGACACGACCACCAAACTTATTCTAACTGCCACGGCAAGTGGATCGCCTGTGAGTGATGGACGGCTTGGCCTGTTGAACCGTGAGCAACGTGGAATCTGGGTTGCAACCCCTGTTGCGATTGAAGATAACCAGATAGGTACTGTTCTGGCTTTCATTAACCTTGATGAGGCGGCGTCAGAAATCTGGAGTGGACTCCGACAAACTTTTTTCGTTTCTTTGTTACTTTTGGTCTTTACTGCCATCGCCTCCTTTGTTGGTGCTCGCCTGCTCACACGCCCCATTGCCACGATCGCAAAAGCAGCACGTTTTGTGGAGAGCGGAGAGCAACCTGACGAAGAACTGATTGCTCCCGTTCTGGATCGGGCAGATGAGATTGGATCCCTTGCGCGGGTATTTCAGGATATGACAATCCAGGTGTTCAGCCGTGAGGAGGTGCTTGAAACTCTTGTGGCGGAACGTACGTCAGAGCTTGTCACCGCGAATAATGAACTTCGTCTCGCACAAAAAGCCATCAATCAAGATTTAGAAATGGCGATGGCTGTGCAGGCTGCTTTGGTTCGGGATGGAACTGCGGATCTTCGTGATTTTACAACCTGTGCGCGAATGGAGCCTGCGCTTCAAGTGGGTGGTGATTTTGTTGACTTCTTTGAAGATGATAATTCATTAATTTGTGTTGTGGGTGATGTTTCAGGCAAGGGAGTCGCTGCTGCTCTGTTCATGGCGGCCTCGCAAGCGGCGATTCGGTTTGCTGCCAGTGAGGGGGGAGATGTAGCCGAGATTTGCCAAAATGCGAACAATCGTATCTGCCGACAAAACCCAATGGGGCTCTTCGTTACTGTCTTTGTTGCAAAAGTCAATCTTGAAACTGGCGAGGTCATGTATGTCTCTGCCGGTCACGAGCCTCCCTATCTCCTCAATAATGGTCAACGTACAACGGTGAGTGGAACAGGCGGAATTGCCATGGGAGTGCTGGATGGGGTTGACTACAAGACAAATATTGTTCAAATGCAGCAGGATGAAATCCTGTTCTGTTACACCGACGGGTTGACAGATATGGTGAACATGCAAGGAGAAATCTACGGCAAAGACCGGCTTGAGCACTCTCTGGATGAAGCACCTGTTTCCGATCCTACCGAAGTTCTGGACCATGTCTGGGAAGATATTTGTGAGTTTTCTCGTGGGGCGGCAGCGGCGGATGACCGAACTTGCTTGGTTCTTCACCGAAAAAATCCTTCCTTAACACAAACAACAGAAGCAACATGATTGAGGGTGATCTTAACATTCAAATTTCCTCACGCGTTTCCGAATTGCGTGATTTGGCCGCTATGGTAGAAACTTTTGGGGAGACGCACGGGCTCCCGAATCGGACAATTTTTATTATTAATCTTGCATTAGATGAGCTCGTTACGAACACCTTGGTACACGGTGAATTTAATGGCGGTGTGGAACCTAAGATTGGAATTGATCTTAATATTCAGGACAACCGTGTATTGGTTGTGGTCGAATCGAATGGTGGCAAATTTGACCCTACAATGGATACCGAACCCGACACAACGAGTGAACTACAAGCACGCCCAATTGGTGGGTTAGGAATTCATCTGGTGAAAAGCCAGTCAGATGGAATCTCGTATGAGTTTGCAGATGGCATCAACCGGTTGACTCTTGAATACAATCTACCCAACCCCAATTAATTTTAGATTCTAGACTAAATAACTTAAATTTACATTTTAACACGTATTGAGGAAATACCATGGCAAGTACTATTGAGGTGAATGAAGAGCGCGAAGGAGATGTTCTTATCCTGATCCCTGTTGGACGAATAGACAGTTCTAACGCCCCAATGTTTGAACGGATGGTTAAGGACCGTATTGATGACGGTGAAACCACGATTGTTGTTGACTTCTCTAAGTTGTCATTTATCAGCAGTTCTGGTATGCGAGTCCTCCTGATTGGAGCAAAAAACATCCGCTCCAATCAGGGCTCTCTTGTTCTCTGCAATATGCGAGACAGTATCCGGGAAATCTTCAGCATCAGTGGGTTTGATACCATCATCCCTGTTGTCAAGGATCGCCTTGCTGCCCTTGATCTACCAAACTCTTAGACCTGCTATAGTACAGCCATTGTAATCCTTATTCGCGATTGCAGTGATTGGGCTGGTCAGTGATGCACTATTGTGTGCATCATCGTACGGTTAACAGGTGCTGATCAATCCTCTCGGTTCTGTTGAGGTATGAACTTCATTGTGTTGGAACCCACTAAACGCTCTCAATAGCGATCTGACCCGAAGCAAGACCTGCTTGGTTCGTTCACTCCTAGGAGGAGGTATCGTTTGTATCAGTAAAGCTTTTTCTATTCAATCCTCGCCGTACAACTGGGTAATGAACAGGGCGTTTTGCTTTACTCTTAAGTGGTTGGTGTGAATTCTCTTTTCTCCACCAGCCATCTCGTGGGCACCATGTTTCAACCCAGGTTTGAATGACTCATATTTTCACGATGGTGACACCTGGATTCGCATTATGACATTCAAATGTCTTATTCACCGCGGCCGAACTTAGATACTTATGGATTGCGCTCCGAAGTGCACCCGTACCTGTTCCGTGGATTATTTCAATGGTGGACAGGCTTGTGCCAGCACTTTGATTGAGCAATTTTTCCACTTCGGAGAGTGCTTCGGCCACGCGATACCCTCGGACATCAATCCTTGGCTTGGGAGATGATCGGTTCACCCTACCCTTGCTACTCACTTTCTTTGTATTTATGGGGGTGAGTCGCTCCATAGCAATCTTCATACGCATATTTCCCGCGGACACCAGAGCATAATGTCCCTCGACCGACAGAATCTCACACGGTGTACTCCCTCCATCAATGGTGGCCTCTTGCCCAACCTTTAATCTGGTGGATGGTAGCGGGGCGGCTTTTCCTGGTTTCCTGCGAATGACAGGTTTCGTCATATTTGGCATTTGATCCAGGTCTTCTTCTGTCTTCACGGCAGAGGTAGACAGACGAGACTCGAGTTCGGCGATTCTGTCTCTATAACTCGTGATCAAAGATTCTAATGTGACTCCGGGTTTACCCAGAATCTGATGTGCATGTGATAATACACTGGAATCAAACCCCATCCGGCTTGCGATTCTGAAAGCATAGGATGAACCGGGCAGCCCCTGCCGAAAGATAAATGTTGGCTGTAATGTGTCTTTATTAAAGTCCATGGATCCATTTTCAACCCCTTCGGCATCATGCGCGTACGCTTTGAGTGTACCATGATGAGTTGTTACGATTGTGAGTGCACCGGAGGCAGTAAAATGTTCTAAAACTGCTTGAGCAAGTGCAGCCCCCTCTGCAGGATCCGTACCCGTTCCGATCTCATCTACCAGCAAAAGCACGCCTTTTGCCGCCTCATCACACATCTGTATCAATCCTGCAATCCGTGCGCTGAACGTTGAGAGATCCTGTTCAATGGATTGTTCATCTCCGATTTCAACAAGAATTTTTTGGAACATCCCAAACTCTGAGTCGGGGTGTACAGGAATTGGGATTCCACATCCAAGCATGACCAGCATCAATCCACAGGTTTTCATTGCCACGGTTTTGCCACCCGCATTGGGGCCGGTAATCACCAGTGTTTGAGTTTCAACTCCAATGGACAAGTTGAGCGGAACCACTTCCTTTGACCGACAGGTTAAGGCGAGTGCTGGATTTATTCCATCCCGAATATTCAGGATGGGTTCTTCAGCTAACCTTGGAACGATTCCTCCGAGTTTGATGCTCAATTGAGCTTTGGCATGTAGTAGGTCAATTTTCCCTAATATGACAAGATTAGTTTCAATTGTATCGGCACATTCTCTAGCCTGACTGGTCACCTCACGCAGGAGTCTTTCAATTTCAGATCGTTCATTTGCCTCCAGAATCCTTACTTCATTCCCAAGATCTAGGCATGCGGTCGGTTCAAGATAAACGGTCTGTCTGGTGGATGAACTATCGTGTATAAACCCCTGCATTTTCCGCTTTGCTTCTGAACGTAATGGAATGACCATTCGCCCAGCACGCATTGTCAATTGGGGCTCGGCTGCATATCCTTTTTGGATCGCTTGGTTTAATAAAGTTCGTAATTTGGCCCGAAGTGCTTCCTGACGGTGACGGAGTTTTGTCCGTATTTTGCGTAATTCTGGGGAGGCGGATTCACGTACTTTTCCATGGTCATCCACCACACGCTCTATATGCTCTTCTAATTCCCGCAATAGGATGATCGGACGAACGATCTGGAAAATGTCCGGATCATCCTCACTTGAAAAAAACGTACGGATCCTTCGGCTTGCAAAACAGACTTTTCTCACTTCGTTCAATGCTTCGGCACTCAGCATAGCGTAATCTGGCCGAGCCTGCGCCAGATTCGGTCGAACATCAATGAACTCCCGTAAAGGTGGGGAACCTCCTCGCAACAGAATTCTTTGCAATGCGTCGGTTTGCATGAGCAATTTCCTGCGCTTTTCTGTGCTTCGTGTTGGATGCAATGCTTTGAGAGCTTCCAAGCCCATTGGACTGACCAAAACTTCCTCCAATAATTTGCGCACAACTTTGAAACCAAGCTTCTCAGCGGCTCTACTTGAAACCATTTATACAATGCAGGGCTTTCTATCGTATTGTAATTGAGTGCCTATAAGAGTCATTTCCTATGAACTGAACACACCGTGTCCTGAAACATGAATGTATCTCACCTTGTAAATGAGTGACATGAACGATTTATCAAATGTAAGCTATTCCCCAATCCCGAAGCAGGTTCTGCATCTAAAATTGAACCTGTTCAGTGAACCCACTTCATGCGAGATAGGATTCTTTTTGAGAAAACACGACCACTAGTACCTGCGGGATTCGTACCTTTCAGGTGAACCAATTTGATTTGCAAATGAAGGGAATTCTCTTGCTTCTTCCTGCTATATTCTTCTCACCTCTCACCATTTTTGCCCAATATTCGCTCCAATTTGGAGGTGCGGTCGCTGTAAACAACCAACAAATTATTGTTGGTGAAGGGCGGCAACTCTTGCTTCCCGGCGAGGTTTTTATTTTCGACATGGACGAAGACAGCACCTGGAATTTGGATCAGGTTCTCAATCTTGATAGAGAAACTGCTACAGGGTTTGGTCAAAGCCTAGTATCCCAAGATAGAACACTGGCGATCGGTGCCCCACTCTCGGGGGAAGTCCATATCTATTCTCTATCTGATGACGGGCAATGGTTGTTATCTGAAGTTCTCGTACACCCCCATGCCCTGTTTGGCACTTCCCTTTCACTCAATGAAGATTATCTCTTCATTGGCGCTACGGGTCATGAGTTCTCAAAAGGGGGCGCTTATCTGTATGTTCGCCAAGAAAATGGTTCTTGGGAAATGAAAGATGAACTGATCCATGATGTTTCTGCATCCGATCAGTTTGGTCAGGCCGTTCTGATTCATGGAAGTAATCTTGTGGTGGGTGCTCCGCGGTTGGATCAAGGAACGGGAAGCGTCTTTGTCTACTCCTATGGTGAATCTTCCGAACTTCTGATGCAAGAGATCCGAATGCAGGAAGGAGAGACGGGGGATTTATTTGGGGCATCCCTCACATCTGTTGGGGCTGATTTGGTCATTGGTGCACCAGGGCGCCGAGGAGGAACCGTTAGTATTTTTTCAAAGGATGAACGCGGAACATGGAATAGAATTGATTCGATTGAATCTCCCGATCCTGAACCTGGTAATCGTTTCGGAGCAGTCGTTGCAGGAAGCCATGATCACCTATGGATCTCTGCCCCGGGATACAATGAGCGGACTGGCGGACTCTTCTTTCTTGATCTATCCTCTAAACAATTATCTAATGTGATCCACCCTGATGCCTTGCAATTTCGGAGTGAATTTGGATCCAGCCTGTCCACTG
This sequence comes from Rhodothermales bacterium, assembly GCA_965208025.1. GTDB lineage: Bacteria > Bacteroidota > Rhodothermia > Rhodothermales > Bin80 > Bin80. The sequence continues at coordinate 3,566,893 of OZ242302.1, read as the reverse complement.
ATGGGCAAGTTGTCGCCATTGGAGCCACTGGGCATGATAATTATGAAGGAGCTGTTTTTCCGCTCCATGCCACGGGTGATCAGTTCAATGTTGGCCCTGCGCTCTTCAATATCGCAAGTGAAATTGAATCTGTGACCGGTGCAATCACCGAATGTGAGCGTGGAACCGCTGGAATGTTTCCTTGTGCAGAAGTTGACATGGTCTCGTTTTTGACCAGACAGGAGATCGGCGCGCGGCGTGGAATCCAAGTGAATGATGTTTGGGGATGGGAAGATCCTGAAACTGGACGTGAGTATGCACTGGTTGGTCGAACGGATGGTACATCTTTTATTGATCTTACGGATCCCTATCATCCTGTATACTTGGGGGATCTGCCAAAAACTTCTTCTGCGAATCAAAGTCTTTGGCGCGACATCAAGGTCTACAAAGACCATGCATTCATTGTGGCGGATGGAGCGGGCGCTCATCATATGCAAATTTTTGACCTCTCCCAACTCCGAGGAATTACTCAACCTCAAATGTTTCAGGAGACTGCCCTTTACAAGGGCATCTACAGCTCTCACAATATTGCGATCAATGAAGAGTCAGGCTATGCCTATGCTGTTGGCAGTGATTCTGGTGGAGAAACCTGTGGTGGCGCGCTCCATATGATCAATATTCAAGACCCTTTGAATCCATTTTTTGCTGGATGTTTTACAGATACAAGAACTGGAAGAGGCGGGAGTGGAGCCACTCATGATGCGCAATGTGTCACCTACAATGGCCCCGATCGTCAGTATCATGGTCGCGAAATTTGTCTCAGTTCAAATGTGAATGCTCTCTCCATCGCCGATGTAACTGATAAAGATGCCCCTATCCCCCTCTCCATAGCTCATTATCCCAATGTTTCCTACACGCATCAGGGTTGGCTTACCGAGGACCAACGCTACTTCTTCCTCAACGATGAAGGGGATGAAATGTCAGAACTTGTGGAGGCGACGCGCACGCTGATCTTTGATATCAGCGATCTTGAAGATCCGATTCTGGCGAAAGAGTATTTTGGTCCGTCAAGTGCAATTGATCACAATCTCTATATTCAGGAAACGATCATGTACCAGACGAATTATGTTGAGGGACTGAGAATCATTGATGTTTCGGATCCTGAAAATCCCGTAGAGATTGGACATTTTGATACCGTTCCCTACGGCCCAAATGATAATTCGCCTGTACTCGGTGCTTGGAGCAATTATCCTTTTTTCAAGAGCGGTACAATCGTAGTAACTTCTGGAAGGGAAGGTGTCTTTTTTTTGAAACGTCGCTCGGTGGATATGTAGTCGGCAAGGTTTTTGATGTTATTTCTGTTCCCCAAACGGGAACCATAGTTTATAATAACGGTTTGTGAATGCTTAATTTTAGGATCTACATTACACACTCCCCAAACTGAACTACTATTTTCTAACACGAATGATTACTCTTCGTAACTTATGCCTTGGATTCTCACTGGCGGTGTTCTTTCTGATCTTGACCATCCCCGCTACCGCTCAGCAATACAAAGAGGATTTTAATTTAGCTCAGGAAGCAGCCAAGAGTACTGACTGGGAGGTATCCCGTGACTTATTTGTTAGCGCTGCTGCTGGTGCGGATGATGCTTCTGATTCAGACGTTGTTCAGCGCGCTCGTTATGCTGCTGCCCAAATTGACTATAAACTTGGAACCACAGCGTTTAAAGCAGAAGATTTTACCGCTGCTTTAGAGCATTATTCCAATGGGGAAAGCATCTATCCCGCTTATATCAAAAATTTATACGGTAAGGGGTTAGCGCTGAACAAACTGGGAAGAATTGATGAGGCTCTGGATAGCTGGCTAGCCGTGGTAAATTCACCAGGAGACCGTAAAACGAGCCTGACTGCCGAGAAACGAATTCGTAGTCATTTCATTAGCCAAGCCTCCACGGTACTTGGGAAACCCAACCCAACGTCTGCAGATGCGGATATTGCCCTTGGGGCACTGGCCTCATTGAGTGAATACATGGAACCAGATGCTGATACTCATTACTATACTGCTTTGGCGCACTATACGAAAGGCGAGGGAGAATCAGCCGTTTCATCTGCACAGACTGCCTTGGAACTCCATTCAGGAAGTCGTTCAGACAAGGCCAAGATTTATTACGTTCTTGGCGAGGCCTATGTAAGTATCAATGACCGAGGCGCTGCGAGAGATGCTTTCGAGAATGCCACCTTCGGTACATGGAAACAGTCGGCTGAACATTATCTGGAGACGCTCTGACCTCATTTTATTGACCTACTTGAAGCCCGTGGTCCGCTTGTGGATTACGGGCTTTACTTTGAGTGCGACAGATGGATTCTTCTCAACCAGTTGTAGGGATTGGGTGCATCATTGAAGATGATGTACACTTCGGACCCGATTGCGTGCTTGGCCATCATGTAACGATTCGCTCAGGAACCCGCCTCGGAACAGGCATTCGGATTGGTGATCACAGTATCCTTGGGGCAAAACCCATGCGTGCTCGGGAAAGTACCCTTAATGTGGCTGATCTTCCAGTTGGACTCACCGTCGGCGATCACTGCCTGATTGGGAACCATACGATTCTGTACCGTGGTTGCACCATTGGAGTTCACGGGATGATTGCTGATCAGGCGACCGTGCGTGAACGAGTCAAGGTAGGAGACTACACCATAGTAGGACGGGGAGTCGCAATCGAAAATGATTGTAGCATTGGATCGCATTGCAAGTTGGAAACCAATGCCTACATCACGGCTTACTCAGAGCTGGAAGATTATGTTTTCGTTGCTCCGTGTGTAACGACCAGTAACGACAACTTTGCAGGGCGAACCAGAGATCGTCATAAATATTATAAAGGAGTTACGGTTCTACGTGGTGGACGTATTGGAGCGGGAGCTGTCGTCTTGCCGGGGCGAACGATCGGAACTGACGCTTTTTTGGCTGCGGGAAGTGTTCTGACCCGTGATATCCCTACACGCGAGCTTTGGGCGGGAGTTCCTGCGAAATTTATGCGCGAGGTTCCCACTGATCAATGGATTGATCGCCAGTAACTCATGGAGATACAAATGGTTGATCTCAGGGGGCAATACCTGAGGATCAAAGATGAGATTGATGCTGCGGTTGAAGCAGTACTAAGCTCTGCTCAGTTTATCCGTGGTCCGATCGTTTCTCGGTTTGAGAAAGCGCTGGCCGACTATACCACTTCTGATCATGCCATTGGGGTAGCCAACGGCACGGATGCACTTCAAATTGCATTTATGGCGCTAGGGATTGGGCCTGGGGATGAAATTATCACTCCTTCCTTCACTTTCATTGCTACGGCCGAGGCTGCCGCCATTCTGGGAGCGGTTCCCGTCTTTGCAGATATAAACCCAAAAACCTACGGTCTTGACCCCATCAGTGTTGAAGCCCGCATCACTTCCAAAACACGTGCCATTGTTCCTGTCCATCTTTTCGGTCAATCTGCGGATATGGATCCGATCCTGTCACTTGGGGCAAAATTCAATATTCCGGTGATTGAAGATAATGCCCAGGCAATGGGTGCGACCTACAAAGGACAACCTACTGGTAGCTTAGGAACCATGGCTACATGCTCCTTCTTTCCTTCCAAAAATCTAGGAGCCTATGGGGACGGAGGAGCAATTCTAACCTCTGATCCCGAATTGGACTCCATAGTTCGAATGATTACCAATCACGGTGGGCGCCATAAGTACTTCAACGAAATGGTCGGCATGAATAGCCGACTTGACGCCCTTCAGGCCGCAATTCTGGAAGTAAAACTTCAACACTTGGAATCGTTCACTGATCAAAGGAGGATGGCTGCTTCAAATTATAATGCACTCTTTGAAACTATTGACCACATTACCCTTCCCTCCGAATCTCCATGGGGACGGCATGTGTACCATCAGTATGTGATCCGTGTAGAACGACGAGACGAATTAGTAAACACTCTTTCTGCATCTGGTATCCCTCATGGGATTTACTATCCTGTTCCGTTACACAACATGCCCGTATTCCAGTCCCTCAACAACCCAATCAATCTTCCTGAGACCGAGAAAGCCTGCCGTGAAGTCATTGCTTTACCCATGCATACCGAGCTTACTCCCTCGCAGCAGGAAAGGATTGCCGATGCCGTGATTCGGCATGCAACCAGTTGAGTTGATGGGTGAAGTTCGTCTAGCACAAATTGGCGTAGGATATTGGGGGAAAAACCTGCTCCGAAATTTTGTCACCATCCCGCACTGCCGAGTTGTGGCGGTTTGCGATGCAGATCCTCAAATACAACAATTTGTTGAGAGGCAATACCCCTCAATGATCATTGCACAGAATATTCAGGAAATTCTGTCACGAGACGATCTTGATGGAATTGTGATTGCCACTGAAACACCTTCACACTTCGCTATTGCACGAAGTGCTCTTGAGAGCGGCCGGCATGTATTCGTAGAGAAACCGTTAGCCGAGCGAGTTGAAGAAGCGGAGATCTTGGTTTCATTATCTGATGAAACAGGTTGCCACTGCATGGTCGGCCACCTGCTCATGTATCACCCCGCCTATAATTATGTCGAAAAGTTGATCCGGAATGGAACACTTGGTGAGATCTACTATATGTATAGCACCCGTGTCAATCTTGGAATCGTACGCTCAGATGTAAACGTAATGCAGAGTCTTGCTCCCCATGATCTTTCCGTAGCGTTGGCATTCATTCCCCACTCCCCCATTGCAGTCGCCGTGCATGCTCAAGCGTACTTGCAACCGAACGTGTATGATGTGGCTTTCTCAACCATCTATTTTGAGAACAATGCGATGGCTCACCTCCATACCAGTTGGCTTGATCCACATAAAGTTCGGAAAATCACGCTTGTAGGGAGTCAGAAGATGGCAGTCATAGATGAAATGGAAAGTGCTGAAAAAGTGCGGATTTTTGATAAAGGAGTGAATCGTCCCGAATATGTAAACTTTGCAGAGTCCATGACCACGCGAGTCGGAGATATTACGATTCCAAATATCCAGATGTCCGAGCCATTAAATCTTGAGTGCTCTCACTTTGTTGATTGTATTCGCACGGGTAAGACGCCCAGAACCGATGCACGAAATGGCTTAGCAGTTGTTCGGCTACTTGACGCTGCCCAAGAATCACTTCGTTCAGGTGGGAATAAAATTTCGACCGGATCCCTGTGAGTTGGCAAGCCTTCCATTCAATGCCCTAAAGATACCCATCACGAAACAGGTTTTGGTCCCGCGTGCAAATTCTACCTATCTTGATCAGTTGGTGGCCTATTATGAGCAGGTTTCATTTATCGCCGACGATCCCATCCGCGTATGCCATGCATTCACGGACAAATGTGATCAGGAAGTGATTGGGCTCTATGCAGCGACATTGGCATGGGGATCCCGTAAAGTGATTCTGTCAAAACTTGAGGACCTGTGTGCCCGAATGCAATTCAAACCATGGAAGTTCGTGACTAGATTTGATCCAGATCGGGATAGCAATGTGCTCAGCACTTTTGCACATCGTACATTTCAACCTCAAGATTGCATTGCTTTCACTCATAATTTGAGTCTTCTTATTCATGAGTATGGAAGCGTTGAGCAGATCTTCGGTGGTCAGTCCACAGCATTGGATACTCGCGAAGCAATTGAACAATTCAGTTCACGGATGATGACTGTTCGTCCAGGGACTCCTTCAAGATTGCAGAAACACCTATCACGTCCGAGTCGTGGAAGTGCCTGCAAGCGACTATCGCTTTATCTTCGATGGATGGTTCGTCCTGGCCCCGTAGATTTGGGAATCTGGAAAACAATTCAACCGAATCAACTGTTATTACCACTGGATATTCACTCTGGACGTCAAGCCCGCAGGTTGGGGCTCCTTCAATCAAACTCAAACGATTTGAAGTCTGTGATTGAGCTCACCAAGGTATGCCGTAAATTGAATCAAGATGATCCTGCTCGCTACGACTATGCCCTCTTCGGCTTGGGAGCTTATGGAAACCCGTTTATAGAATCATGACCGATCGCCTCACCGCAGAACCAGAAATTTGCCTCATTTTTCCTTGTTTCAATGAGGAAGTGGTTCTTCCTGACTTGTTTCGAACCCTCGAGTCTCTGGATTTAGGGATTCCGACCCGCTTTTTATTCGTTGATGATGGAAGTCAGGATGGCACCCGATCCATTCTTCAGGAAGCCTGCATATCGGACCAACGGATGGCTTATTTGAGTTTTTCCAGAAATTTTGGACATCAGGTCGCGGTTAGTGCTGGACTGAACCATGCGCGTGGCGACCTCGTAGCGGTCCTGGATGCTGACCTCCAGGATCCCCCTGAACTACTGAAGCAGTTTGTTGAGAAATGGCGCGAGGGATTTGATGTCGTTTATGGGATCCGCACCAATCGCAAAGAATCTCTACTTCTTCGACTCTGCTACAGTGGCTTTTATCGCTTACTAGACCGAGTGGCGAATATTCAAATTCCAAGGGATGCGGGAGATTTTGCTCTTATGGACCGTAAGGTGGTGGATGCACTGAATGCCCTTCCCGAACATAATCAATTTGTACGAGGACTGCGGGGGTGGGTTGGGTTCAAACAAATCGGGGTGAAATATGCGCGTCCAGCCCGATACGCCGGCACCTCGAGCTACACTTTGAAACGGATGATACGACTTGCCCTGGATGGTTTACTCTCATTCTCTTCTGCACCGCTACGGTTATCTGCGTGGCTTGGTGCTGGTGCCGCCTTTTTGGGGTTTTGTTATCTCATCTACGCATTGGGAGTATTCATGAGTGGAAAAGATTTACCAGAGGGCTGGACGTCCACGGTGGTGTTGATCCTGTTCCTGGGTGGGGTTCAACTCATGGTCTTGGGACTTCTTGGTGAATACCTTAGCCGAATTTTTGAAGAAGTCAAGGGCCGTCCCCATTACGTTCTCAATGAGCAGGCGGGCTGGCTCTCGGAAGTCAAGTGATTCGTTTCCAGTATTCCTCCGCCAATTGATAGGGATACCATCCCATCCACCAAATCTTTACGAGTGGAGTTTCCAGACGATTGGATCAATGACTTGGCGCGTTTAAAATCCACACATTCACCGAACAGAGATTGTTCATCATCCATCTCAATCCCCAAAAACGGATTTTCTGTGGAACAGCAAAGGTCTAACCCTTTTGCGGTCTCCCTGATGTTGATTCTTTACTTCCTGATGCAAACGGAAGTCTGCCCCCGAGAAAGAACATAGAGTCAATCAACTCGCTCTCAATTGTCAAGTAGCCGAGGGGATTTTTGGTTCTGTGCTGAGCATTCTTTTCCGTTCCAGTGTTATACAGAAAATCGTGCGGAAACTTTTGATGAATCCCCATATTTGGGCAATCTCATACAAAAACTGAAACAGCGAACATTGGAAATATCAAGTAGTGAACCTTTATCTGCCAACAAGCGTACCAATTTTCACGGGGATGAATAGGTCTCGACGAATGGCATCGTGCGACAAGTTGCGTGTCGAGTTGATCTGGCTTGGGCTCGTTAATCTCGTCAGAAAACCTGTAACTGCGAACGATTACTCGTACGCGATGGCGGCATAAACCCGCCATCTGTCTTCTGTGCACGCCCGCTCACAGGTAGCACCGAAGGCATCGCCAAATGTGAGCACCCTATCCTGAATGCCGGCTGAATGCAGGATTGTGGTATGAATCAGCCTAACCATTGCCCGGTTTTGGTCACTCACCATGGGCTTCGGTGAAACAGAATGCGTGACCTACACATGTAGACGCTTGCCTGTTCGACCTTTCGGACCCGGGTTCAATTCCCGGCATCTCCACACCAGAATGCCCGCACTTTGATGCGGGCATTCTGTTATCACCATAATGGAACCAACATGCTCAGTTCTGAGCGGATCATGTGACCAGTGCATCAAACAGTGAACGCTGGTGGCGGAGGGAAGCCACTCGATCAGGAGGATCCGTTCTGGCCTCCAACATGATCCAGCCTGCATAATTGGATTCCGCAAATAATTCAAATAATTCTTGATACGGATACCCCTCTCCATCCAATTCACGAACGTGAACGGTATCCCCAAAGTACTCACGGACCAACCCAAAGTTATGCGCTAACCCTGGCGGATACAGATCTTCTTCATTACAATTCCAACACACCCGGACGAGGGGATGATTTGCAGCATCCATGATCTGGCGGATGACTGGCAATTCGGATGTTCGTCGTCCGTGAACTTCCAGGCGAATGACCTGCCCATAGTCTTCGGCAAAATGTCCAAGCGTACGCAATGCACGGCTAATCTGTGCAATCGTGTGTTCATCAGACACTCCTTCGGGCAGCGCATCTGGCTTGACTTTGACCCCGCTTGCCCCAATATCGTGGGATAGAATGATCGAGGCTTTTGCCTGACTAATTTCATGGGCAAGCCGTGCTGCATCTTGATAGTGAAAGGCCCAGTTCATTCCTAATCCCACGGAAACTACATCACTATCTAAAAACTGGCGTTTCACAACTGCACGTTCAGATTTGGAGAGGCTTACCTCAACTCCATGTGCGTGCTGGGTTCTCAATTCTACCCCCTCAACCCCAGCCTGCTGGCAGTTTTGAATGAGCGTTGAAAGATTCCAGTCCCTACCCCAGAGATAGGTGACGAGTCCAAACCGAAGGTTTTTGGGTTCCCGAGGAACTGCGTCAATGAGTCCACTCAATGGACGGCTTAAAAATTGGCGTCTGGATGTGCGCATGGTAGGCTTCTATTTTTCTTGAATAAGAATTTTAATATAAACAATCAGACTGATTTATAATTCAACGGGTTTCAGAATTGCCATGTAACCAGAGTGCTATTAAGTCCTCGAGAATTGATCTTGCTTCTATGCTATCTTCCCTTGGATGATGCTTCCATCATTGACAACTGATGACATAGACTCATCATTGGAACCAATCCTGTCCCCTACCCCCGATCCATCCTGTAAGGATTGATTGGATCTGAACAATAGTTGCACGCCCACTTTCCCTTCATGCCTACTCCCTCCCCAAATTTAAACCAAACAGATACCATCCATATTGTCGGGCGCTTTCCCCCTCCCATTGACGGTCAGAGCCTTGCAACACTGAGCCTCGCAGACCTACTTCAACGAGATTTTGATGTTCGGCGGTTCAATATGACACTCCCCAATCGGGCGCTCCTGCCCACAGGGCTAACTGGCACTCTAAGTACCGCTGGTCATTATTTAAGATTGATGCCTAAATTGAAACGGAGACTCTCGGATGGAAATCCAGTTCTATGGACTAATATTTCCAGTCAGCGCTTAGGTCACTGGCGTGATCTATTGGCAATACTCCCGTGTCTGCAACCCAATCAGCCAATCATTGCGGTAGTCCACTGGGGAATTTTTGCGCAACTATTTGAAGATTGGGCAACCCGATCCACCATTGACCGCCTCATTGATCGCATGTCTGGTATTGTGGTCTTGAGTAAGGAATTGGCGAACCAAGTCGTAGATCAAATCCCGGATGGTAAACTCCACATCATTCCCAACTATGTTCAGCCCATGGCCTCCGAAGAGGAGGTGGCCCTTAAACGACGCCTCTTTGTCACCTCAAAAGTACTCAAAGTGCTTTTTCTTAGCCATATGATGAGAGAAAAGGGCTGTTATGATCTTCTTGAAGGTATTGCCATGGCGAATAATCTTGGGCTAAATATTGACGCTCACTTCGCAGGTCGATGGAATCATGCCAAGGATGAAGAACTTTTTCACCGAAGAGTTCATGAGTTGGGACTGAAGCAATCCGTCACCGTTCATGGGCCAATCAATGACCGAAGTACCGTTGCAGAACTTCACCGAATGGCTCATGTATTTGCTCTCCCTAGCATTCTTGCTGAAGCACAACCTCTGGCAATCATGGAGGCCCTTAGTGCAGCAACTCCTGTTGTCATTACGAAACGACCGACGCTTGAATTTTTGGTTGGAAGTCAGCAAGGAGCCTTCCTCGTACCAAGACTCGAGCCCAGAGCAATCGCAGAAGCCCTGGTGTCTCTCAGTGATAAAAAAACATGGCTGCAAAGTTCAGTAGCTGCACGGAAACGCTTTGAAACCGCATTTAGCCCGGAATCTGTTCGTGACTTATGGCTGAATTTGGTCCGTGAATTGTGAATATTTTATGGATATTTGTTCGCTAATTCGTACGTTTGTGGTTTGAAGTTATAATTGATCTCAATTTGTCTGGAGACACCGAACCATGAATCAACGTCTTTACGTCGCACGAACTGCCCTCATTGTCGCATTGGGAGGATTCCTGATGGGCTTTGATGCCTCCGTCATCTCGGGGGTTGTCGGCTTTATTGAAATTGAGTTTGATCTCTCTGATCTGCAACTGGGGTGGGCCGTCAGTTCCCTGACATTGAGTTCAACATTGGCAATGCTGGCTGCTGGCCCCCTGAGCAATCGCATTGGCCGGCGCAGTGTCTTGTATTGGGCTGCAATCTTGTATGCCATTTCGGCGGTCGGATCTGCCCTTGCCCCCTCTTATGTGCTTCTTGTGATCGCTCGGATGATCGGAGGGCTGGGAGTAGGCGCCTCCCTCATCATCGCACCGATGTACATCGCCGAGATCTCACCACCCCAACTCCGTGGACGGATGGTATCCTTTAACCAACTCAATATTGTCCTCGGAATATCGGTAGCTTTTTTTACAAATTATGTCATCTTGCAATTAGGTGATTCCTCAGCGAACTGGGCGGAAGCATTAAAATTCGGCTCCCATAACTGGCGCTGGATGCTTGGATTGGAAACGCTCCCGGCAGTCCTCTATTTCTTCGCACTCTTTGCTGTACCCGAAAGTCCCCGCTGGCTCGTGATGAAAGGGCGTATCTCCGAGGGCTTAGAGATCATGAAAAGGGCCAGCGGAGCTGATGAGGCGGAGAGGGATCTTAAAGAAGTTCAGACGAGTCTTGATGCTGACGCTACAAAGGATAAAGTCGGGTTTGCTGCCCTATTTGCCCCCGCCCTGAAACTCGCACTGATCATCGGAATCGTCATTGCCGTCGTTCAACAAATTACTGGAATTAACGCGGTATTCTTCTATGCTCCGATGATCTTTGAGCAGTCTGGAATTGGGACGAATGCCTCTTTTGTTCAAGCAATTCTGGTGGGACTCGTGAATCTGGTTTTTACCGTCGTAGCCATTGCTTTAATTGACCGATTGGGAAGAAAGCCTCTCCTTATTTTGGGACTCTCTGGCGTGACGATTGCCATGGCCGTACTAGCCTATGGGTTCTTCAGTGCCACTTACATGCTTCCCGCAGATGCACTTCTGCCTGAGGGCATCAATCAACAGTCCTTGCAACCTCTACTCAATGTACCATTCAGTTCAGATGTTGACTTCAAGGATGCTTTACAAACTGTGCTGGGAGCCTCCGTAGCACGGCAATATGAATCAGATCTAATTGCCGCCGCCATCAGTATGAATCCATTTCTGATTCTGACTGGAATTCTTGGGTTTGTTGCTTCATTTGCCATCTCCTTGGGGCCTGTAATGTGGGTTCTCTTCTCCGAACTTTTCCCCAATCGCGTACGTGCACTTGCGATCTCATTTGTAGGGCTCATCAACTCTGCCGTTAGCTTTTCAGTTCAGTTGATCTTCCCATGGGAACTCGCAAATCTGGGCAGCGGAACAACGTTCCTTCTCTATGGGATTATGGCTGCATTTGGTCTCATCTTCGTGATCGTTGTCCTTCCTGAAACGAAAGGACGCTCACTTGAATCATTGGAATCTCTACTTTCTGGAGAACCGGACGTATAACTTCAAAATAACAGAAGAATGCCCCATCAATCAATTCTATTCCTGCTGACTCTACTTCTTTTCCCGTTTTCCCCTGGCTCTCAGACGGTCCATGAACCTTCCAAGGTTGAAATACGTCAGGTGGACGGAAAATTTCAACTTTTCAAAGATGGTCTCCCATTCTATATTCAGGGAGCGGGACTTGAGTTTGGAGATATTGAAAAATTAGCCGCGCACGGAGCCAATTCATTCCGAACATGGCGTACCGACAATGGCAGGGATACGGGCATGGAAATTTTAGATCAAGCTCATGCCAACGGATTGATGGTGACCATGGGAATTGAAATTGCCCGCGAACGATCAGGAAGTGGACGGGGGATCTTTAACTTTGATTACAGTGATTCTGCTGCGGTTGCCGAACAACTTGCACGAGTTCGGGAGGAAGTGCTCCTCTACAAAGATCATCCCGCTCTTCTGATGTGGGGAATCGGAAATGAACTCAACCTTGGTGCCTCGAATCCACTGGTATGGAATGCAGTGAATGAGATTTCGAAAATGATTCATGAAGTTGATGGGAATCACCCAACGCTGACCATGTTGGCTGGTATTCATCCTGATCTGATCCAGCAAATTAAAACCCGAGCACCTGATCTGGATCTACTCGGGATCCAGATGTATGCGGATATTGTCAATCTGCCTCGCTACTTGAAGGAATCGGATTGGGATGGTCCTTATGTCGTCACCGAATGGGGCGCAACGGGGCATTGGGAAGTGCCGAAAACCTCCTGGGGAGCACCGATCGAAAATAACTCCACGGTCAAAGCGGACTGGTATGACCGCCGGCACGAAATTGCAATTGCCTCCGACACCGTTCAGTGTGTTGGCTCGTATGTGTTTCTGTGGGGGCAAAAACAGGAACGGACGGCGACATGGTATGGGATGTTTATGCCAGATGGAGAAAAGACTGCTGCCGTTGATGTGATGGAATATAAATGGACTGGCTCTTGGCCCTCAAATCTGGCACCAAAAATTGACTCCTTCACGCTGAACGGTTTGGAGGCCCAAGACAATATTGAATTCCCCTCAGGCACCGAAACCCACAGTACCGTCGTGGTCACAGATGCCGAGGGAGATTCACTGACTTATTACTGGAGTGTACGGCCCGAACCTACCGAGGTCGGTCATGGTGGAGATGATGAAGATGCACCTCCGCTGGTCCCCGACCTGTTCTCCATGTTAGACGACGGACAGGTAAGTTTGAATGCACCTTCCAAATCAGGCGCCTATCGCCTCTTCGTTCACATTACTGATGGCCAAGGAAGTGCAGCGCACGCCAACATCCCGTTCCTCGTCACCGAGTAAAGACGTTCAAAGCCTGTACGTTGGACATAGCAGGTTGTACCCAAGCCATAGCCGATGCGCGGGTCAACTCGTTGAACGCTATGGCGAGTCGTGGTACCGGATTTCTAATTACGACCAGCTTCCCCCTTTCCTGATCGCATTAGCCAGTGTGGGGAATCACTGGTTTTTTATTTCCAGTACGGGTGCATTAACATGCGGTCGACACAACGCTGAGCATGCGCTCTTCCCATATGTCACGGATGACAAGCTTCACGAAGCAGCACATCACACGGGGAGTAAGACCGTCGTACGTATTGCCCGATCAAATCAAACCCTACTCTGGGAACCGTTTAGTAGCAGGTATCGGGGACTGTACCGTATAGAACGCAATCTATACAAAAATTCGACTGGCAATAAGTTGCTGTTTGAAGAATTCAATCGGGATCTCAGTCTCCTTTTTTCCTATAGCTGGCAATGCGTCAATGAGTTTGGCTTTGTTCGTCGTTCGCGTCTGGAAAGTGTTTGGCGATACCCAATGCTCATCCAAATCTTGGACGGAGTCACCAATATCCTCCCCTCTGGTGTGAGTTCAGAACTGCTGCGCTCCCGTAGTACCTTGGTGGATGCTTACAAAGTAAATGAGTTGGAAAAACAGGTTGGTGTATTTTCATTGAGTTCGCTGATTGTGGATCATCCCGTTCCAGAAGAAGCATTACGAGCCACATTGGTCTGGCAGAATGGTTCGCGTCCTCATGCAATCCTATTATCTACCAGACAACTGGACGCATACCGAGCCATGCAGTCGCCGAGTACGGAACATTCAATTGTTGGCCAGCGAGGTGCCTATCTCGTTGAACGAAGCTTTCGTCTTACTAAAGACCGTGCAGTTTCGTGGGACCTGATTGCGGACATTGATCAGCATGTGGGGGATCTGACAGCTTTACATACAGCTCTTGAGAATTCATCCGCATTGATTCGCCAACTGCGCTTACAGGAGAAAAAAGATACGGTTGACCTGCGTAAACTCATTGCAGGGGCAGATGGGTTGCAAAAAACTTCGCAGCCCACGCATGACCTTCGCCACTACAGTAATACACTCTTCAATGGTATGCGGGGAGGCATCCCTCCTCGGGGATACATCGCCGACAAGAATGATCTCATCCGATTTATTCACGAACGTAACCGTCCACTGAGTTCTTCCCCTTTCTTGCAGTCACTTCCTGATTCCATTGATCTAACGCAAATCCCTGCCCCCGAGAATCCCCAATTGCACCGTTTGATTACTGAATACCTTCCACTGGCATACAGTAGGCGTCATGGGGATCCAAGCCGCCCCTGGAATGTGTTCCAGATTCGCACCCATTCGGATCATGGAGATATCCTACTTGACTATTCTGGAAACTGGCGTGATTTATTCCAAAATTGGGAAGCTCTCGGACGTTCCTTTCCCCACCTGTATCCAGCAATGCTGACCACATTTCTGAATGCATCCAGTGCGGATGGATATAATCCCTACAGGATTGAACGAACTGGCGTGGATTGGGAGATACCCGATGAATCCGATCCTTGGGCATCCATTGGATATTGGGGGGATCACCAAATCACATATCTCCTCTGCCTCCTCGAGTGGACTCATTCCCATGATCCAGAAAAGCTCCCCCAGTTGATGGGACTCTCTATCTTTACGTATGTGCAAATCCCTTATAGGCTTGCTGAATTCGAGCAGATTCTGGATGATCCCAAACATTCAGTTGCGTTTGATTGGGATCTCCATGATAGAATTCTTGCACAGGTAGAGAAAATTGGCGGGGATGGTCGACTGCTCATGACACCTACTGGTGAGCCCATTTTGGTTACCCTCGCAGAAAAACTACTCGTTCCTGCATTGGCCAAATTATGTGCCATGATTCCTGGGGCTGGCATCTGGCTGAACACACAGCGACCCGAATGGAACGACGCCAATAATGCATTGGCCGGTTGGGGTTGCTCTCTGGTCACTCTCTTCCATTTGCGTCACTACCTACGGTTCGTGCAACAACTGTTTGAATTGGATTTGACCTGCACCTTTCCGATCTCCGTTGAGATCTCCTCATGGATGGATGAGATCAAACCGGCCCTGCGCAACTGCCCCCGTGTTTCCAGCGCATCCGAACGATTTGAGATCATGATCGAATTAGGACAGGCGGCTAGCACGTATCGATCCCAACTGAATAATCATGGACTCCAGAATGAGTTCATCTCACTGGATGCTCATCAGTTAGCGGAATTCTGTGCCTTGGCATGTCAAGCGATCCAACCCACTCTTGTTGAATCCCACAGAGAGGATCGGCTCGTCCACAGCTATACGATTCTTCATCCCCGCTCGGATCAATCCATGGACGTTGAACCCTTGCAGTTGATGTTGGAGGGACAGGTGGCAGCCCTTGGTTCTGGTCATCTTGATACACAGGATGCCCTCTCCCTACTGAATGCACTCCGAGATAGTCCTCTATATAGTCATCAGTTGGAAGGCTATCTACTCTATCCCAATAAATCCCAACCCCGATTCAGCCAACGTAATCAGATTGCACCCAATGATGTCGTTCGACTTTCATTCGTTCGAAGACTGATCAAACGAGGTGACCATCGCTTACTTGCCAGAGGAGCGGACGGGACGTATTATTTCAATCCAGATCTTGTAAATACAGAAAAACTGGAAGAATTGCTTGACACTTTGACGAATGAGGGAAATAAACTGGTTCAACAGGACCGATCTCAGGTAATTGCATTATATGAAAAAACATTTCGTCATGCTTCATTCACTGGACGATCAGGACGATTCTATAAATATGAAGGGCTTGGCTGCATCTACTGGCATATCGTATCTAAATTGTTACTAGCTGTACAGAGTGCATTTTGGAAAGCCGTAGATACGAAGGCAGATATGAGTTCTGTGAAGGCGCTTGCCCGCCATTACTATGATATTCGGAATAGTTTGGGAGCTGCCCAATCCCCTTCAAAATATGGAGCATTCCCTCAAGATGCTTATTCGCATACCCCGAGTTGGGGCGGTGCTCACCAACCTGGACTCACTGGTCAAGTCAAAGAGGACATCATTTGCCGTTGGGGAGAACTCGGCCTTCGGATCATGAATGGAGTTCTACGCATCCAGCCAGCACTGCTTCGGACGTCTGAATTTTGTCCGAAGGATGGAGAATTCAGATGGGTTCATCTGGATGGTCGGGAGTTGTCGCTTCGCTTGAAGATTGGCTCTCTTGCCTTCACCTACTGTCAAGTACTCTTCGTATATCATCGCGCCGAAACCCCTCATCTCAAGATCACTGGAGAGATTTCTGCGGAGCGACCTGACTTAATGCTCTCCCCAGAGGAAAGTACTGCTCTGTTTGGACGCACGGGGGCCATTGATCGAGTGGATGTATTTCTGTCCCCTGAATGTTAGACCGACTGGCAAAAATGGAAACAAGGATGAATCAATTTCATTCATACGTTGCTTACAATTTACTTCTGGATTGTCCTTTCTTTTCATCTCTGCTCAACCGTTTCTATCCATTTGTGCATGTCCGAATTTGACGTTGCGCCTTCCCCATTTAGTTTTCCCACCTCGCATACTAACGGGCAGTTTTCTGGCGAGTTTACCGACTATCTCATCAACCTGCGTCGGCACCTGCATCGGAATCCGGAGGTTGGATACAAGGAATTCGCGACCAGTCGTCTGATTCGTGAGCACTTGGAGAGCCACGATTTGCAAGTTTCCGGCCCCCACGCGAAGACGGGCTTGTATGTGGATATTGATGGGAAGCACCCTGGGCCACACATTGGATTCCGGTGTGACATTGATGCGCTGAAACTTCAGGATGCAAAGACAATTGGCTATGCCTCACGCAATGCCGGCGCTGCCCACGCATGCGGACATGATGCACATACAACCATCGGTATTGGACTTGCTCTTAACCTCCAACGATTTCGTTCCAGCCTCCATGGATGTGTTCGAGTCTTTTTCCAGCCAAATGAAGAGGGAACTCCGAGTGGTTCTCTACCTATGATTGAAGCGGGCGTGTGTGATCCGTTGGAGGCACTGTACTGCATGCATGTGGATCCAACGCTGGATGTTGGTCAGTTTGGAGTCCCTGAGGGGCAGGTCACCGCTTCCTCGGAGCGCATTCGTGTTGAAGTTCATGCCCGAAGCACTGGACACTCCGCTCGACCGCATAACACCAAAGATACCATTTG
Source organism: Rhodothermales bacterium (assembly GCA_965208025.1). Taxonomy (GTDB): domain Bacteria; phylum Bacteroidota; class Rhodothermia; order Rhodothermales; family Bin80; genus Bin80. The sequence goes on along the minus strand of OZ242302.1, from coordinate 3,549,557 downwards.
GATTACCACGCAACTCCTGAGCCAATATTATCAGTACATCGGACGTGTGACGGATGCTCGCAATCCAGCTGTATTTACTGTTTGTATGATTGGCGGAGGGATGGCACACAATGTTATCCCCTCCAAAGCCTGGTTTGAGGGGGCACTGCGTTGTCTATCCGAACCAGACCAGATTTTCTTGTTGGACTATATGAGGCGAACTGCGGAGCATTTTGCGAGCATCCATGGGGTAAAAATTGATTTTAACCGGGTTGAGAGCCTCCCGGCAGTGATCAATAACCCTTCGCTTGGTCGGAATGTATGTGCCTGTATTCAGGAATTATTTGATGAGAGCGCCGCAATTGGCATATGTGTTCCCAGTATGGGCGCCGAAGATTTTGCCAATTATCTGGCGCATGTCCCTGGGATGCTCATCCGAGTGGGAACGCGAAGTAGTAAAGCGACAAGTTATCCCCTGCATGATGCTCACTTCGATATTGATGAAAAAGCGCTGGCCTACTCTGTTCAACTGATGACAAAAGTCATGATCCGCCATCTCAAATCAAAAATTACGACGTAAAGGAACCGCCATCCATTGACGTTGTATAGTACTTTATGACCCATGAAAACTGTTGCAATGGATGCCCCTTCTTCGCCTGTGACTCTGAGCCCGCGTGCTTCCGATGAGGTACGCAAAATATTGACCACTAAATCTATCCCCGAGGGATATGGACTTCGGGTTGGTGTGCGTGGTGGCGGGTGCAGTGGAATGAGCTACATCCTCGGATTTGACAAACTTCGTGAGCATGACCTCACCTTCAACTCCGACGGAATTCAAATGTACATTGACAAAAGACAAGGGTTATATTTGTTAGGAACGACGATTGATTATCATGCCGGCCTTGATGCACGCGGTTTTGTATTTGATAACCCCAATGCGACTCAAACGTGCGGTTGCGGATCCAGCTTTGCAGCCTAAGCCCAGTCAACCATGGATAGCCACAGTAATTTTTCCAATCGTGTACGTGATGTGATCTCCTACAGTCGTGATGAGGCGATTCGCCTTGGTCATGATTACATTGGAACCGAACACCTCCTGCTCGGAATTGTGCGTGAGGGAGAGGGAGTGGCTGTTCGAGTCCTTCGTAATCTCAGGTGTAATCTTCAAAAACTCAAAAAAATTATTGAGAATACGGTGCGTGCAGGTGGAGGTACACTCACGGTTGGAAATCTTCCGCTCACCAAGCAGGCGGAAAAAGTTCTTCGCATCACCTATCTGGAAGCAAAACTGTACAAATCGGATGTGATCGGAACCGAGCATCTTCTGCTTAGCTTGCTTCGAGATGATGATAATATTGCGGCACAAATTCTTCGTGATTCGTTTTCAATCACCTATGAGACCATGCGTGCCGAGTTGGATTCAATCCTGACGGGAAGGACCTCTGCCGTGCGCAAGGACGATTCTCGATCCGCACGCTCTTCCTCCACTAGCCGTGCACGGCCAGGACAGCAACAGGAGAAGTCAAAGACCCCTGTGTTGGATAATTTTGGACGCGACCTCACCCGTCTCGCTGACAAAGGTCAACTTGATCCAGTCATTGGCCGTCACAAAGAGATTGAGCGGGTTGCCCAAGTGCTGAGTCGACGGAAAAAAAATAACCCTGTTCTAATTGGCGAGCCTGGTGTCGGGAAAACGGCGATTGCCGAAGGACTTGCCATGCGCATTATCCAGCGCAAGGTTTCTCGTGTCCTCCACGAAAAGCGCATTGTTACGCTTGATCTTGCTGCCTTAGTTGCTGGGACAAAGTATCGCGGGCAGTTTGAAGAACGCCTCAAAGCGGTCATGACTGAACTTGAAAAGTGCCCTGAAGTCGTACTCTTCATTGACGAAATTCACACAATCGTCGGTGCTGGAAGTGCATCGGGATCGCTTGACGCTTCGAATATGTTCAAACCGGCTCTGGCTCGCGGAGAGTTGCAATGTATCGGTGCGACAACGCTGGATGAATATCGTCAGCAGATTGAAAAAGATGGCGCACTTGACCGAAGGTTTCAGAAGATCGTTGTGAATCCCTCCACTCCTGAGGAGACAGTTGAAATTCTACTCCAGATCAAGGATCGGTATGAGGATCACCATTGTGTCGTTTATGACGAAGAGGCAATCAAACTCGCTGTTAGCCTTTCTGAACGCTACATCACAGACCGACACCTTCCAGATAAAGCCATCGACATTATTGATGAAGCAGGTGCGCGCGTGCATTTAGGTAATATCCATGTGCCTGAAAGTATCCTCAAGCTTGAATCGGAAATTGAGCAGACCCGTGACAGGAAGAATGCGGTCGTGAGACGTCAGAAATTTGAGGAGGCTGCCAAACTCAGAGATTTAGAGGATAAGCTTCGTCAAGAACTTGAGGAAGAAAAACAGGCTTGGAAGGACATGACCGAAGATAAACGGCATGCCGTAACCTCCGAAGATATCACGGCAACCGTATCAATTATGACTGGGATTCCTCTCGACCGACTTTCCAGACCTGAGCAGAAAAAATTACTTGCGATGGAAGCTTCATTACAGAAGCGAGTGATCGGCCAGGATGAGCCGATTGCAAAGCTTGCTCGAGCAATCCGTCGCACCCGTGCCGGTCTAAAAGATCCCAGTCGCCCGATTGGATCCTTCATCTTCCTCGGACCTACGGGGGTGGGAAAAACAGAACTGGCCAAAGTACTGACCGAGTACCTGTTTGATAGTGTAGATTCGCTCGTTCGTATTGACATGAGCGAGTACATGGAGAAATTTACCGTTAGCCGTTTGGTTGGAGCGCCTCCTGGATATGTCGGTTATGACGAGGGTGGACAATTAACCGAAAAAGTTCGCCGCAAGCCCTTCTCCGTTGTTCTATTGGACGAGATTGAAAAAGCCCATCCCGATGTATTCAATATTCTTCTGCAAGTGCTTGATGATGGAATTTTGACTGACGGCAGCGGTCGACGAATTGACTTCCGCAACACTGTCATCATAATGACCAGCAATGTTGGCGCCCGCGGAATTCGTAATGCCTTTGGTGGAATTGGATTCTCGCAAAGTGCAGAAGCGTTTGATTATCAGGCGATGAAAACCACGGTGGAGACTGCACTGAAAAATGTGTTTAATCCCGAGTTTTTGAATCGGATTGATGATGTGATCGTGTTTCACTCGCTAGAAAAATCACATATTTATCAAATTATTGATCTTCTTTCGGAGGAACTCCTTACTCGGGCCCAGAGCCTTGGGATCACGATTGATTTGCAGGATACCGCGAAGACCTTTCTCGTCAATGAGGGCTTTGATGTCAAGCTTGGCGCTAGACCACTCAAGCGGGCACTCCAGCAGTACCTTGAAGATCCACTTGCTGAGATGATTCTTAGCCAAGGGTTAGGTGAAGGGGATCAAATAATTGTCAGCCACATCCCTGACCATTCTGACCTTTCTCTTGAAGTCATTCAACAAGATGGACTCACAACCTCTCAGGCCACAGAGACTCATAACGAAGGAGCAGCCAAATAGGGTTCCCTTGATCAAATGGTTGAACGCGTTGCCATTCTCGGCATCGGCGTGATTGGCGGATCACTTGCTCTGGCATTGAAAGAGCGATTGCCGGGGTTACGCATCACAGGTTTTGATTCTCCAAGTGTATTAGAGCATGCTAAACTTCGCGGACTGATTGATCGGTCGTCCAGTTCCGCGGGTGATGCCGTGCATGATGCCGATGCCGTGTTCCTTGCAGTGCCTCTGGATTCAATCGCGTCATTGATGGACTCTATCTCTGCTCATCTCAAACCTCATTCATTTGTGAGCGATGTGGCATCTGTGAAACAACCTGTAATTGAGGCGGCTCAGCGACTACTTCCAGATACGATTCGTTTTATTGGTGGACATCCAATGACAGGATCTGAACGAAGTGGATTAGATGGTGCAGATGCATTCCTATTTGAAAACGCAATCTATATCTTGTGTACTGACGGGATAGAAGACATTGACTCTTATACCCCCATGACCCAATTGATTGAGGGTACAGGAGCCAGAGTCCTGCTGATGGATAGCAAGCAGCATGACCGTATCGTAGCATGTGTCAGTCACTTGCCACAACTTGTTGCCACAACTTTGGTGAATGTCGTTGCTGAACAAAACCAGACAGACCCAATGACACTCCAACTCGCGGCAGCTGGATTCAGAGATATGACGCGTATTGCATCATCATCGTTTGATATGTGGTCCGCCGTTCTTGAGGGTAATCGCTCGGATGTGGATGTAGCCCTATCTTCTATGATTGATGCGTTGACTTTTATTCGCACTCTACTCCGTGAAGGGGAGGATATTCAGAAACTTCGCCCTATATTTGAGAAAGCAAGTACAATGCGTCAAAAGATTCCAGTAAATTTTAAGGGATTTTTGAGACCTTTAAGTGATGTATTTGTGTATGCTGCGGATCAGCCCGGTGTCCTTGCTCATATTACTGGAACCCTTTTTCGTCAAGGGATCAGTATTAAAGACATTGAGTTGCTCAAGATTCGCGAAGGAACAGGAGGAGCCTTTAAAATTAGTCTTGAGAATGATCAACTGGCCGATGCTGCCGTGATTGCCTTAAAATCGGACGGATGTCGTGCTCACAGACTCCGCTAACCAACAATCATGAGTCTTAAAACTCCACTTTACGAAACACATATTGCCTCAGGGGCTCGGATGGTTGAGTTTGGGGGCTATCATATGCCCATTCAATATAGCAGTATTCTGCAAGAACATATGGCGGTTCGAACCTCTGCAGGGCTTTTTGATGTGAGTCACATGGGGGAGATTTTTGCCATGGGACCTCGTGCAGAGGCATTCGTTCAACATCTGATCACGAATGATATTTCTCGTCTTGATTCTCATCAAGCCCTCTATACCTTGATGTGCAATGAAGCAGGTGGAGTTCTGGATGATCTCCTGGTGTATAAACTCCATGATGAAGCCTTTATGCTTGTAGTCAATGCGTCAAATACGGAGAATGATTTTGCCTGGATGCAAGCCCATAATCCGATGCAGGCGGAGCTATATGATGCGTCTACCGAAATGGGACTCTTGGCTCTTCAAGGTCCAAATTCTTTTGCAATCGCAGCCAAACTGGTCGGCGACAAGATTTTTCAGCTTGAACCCTTCAGGTTCCTGCAACCCTCTCCTGGAGAATTGATGGGATTCAATAAAGTCATCATCTCTCGGACAGGTTACACTGGAGACATTGGGCTTGAATTCTATGTTGAATCAGAAAATGCCCTGACGCTGTGGAATGCTCTCATGGAAGTGGGTAGAGACGATGACCTTCTACCCGTGGGCTTAGGAGCACGTGATACCCTCCGTTTGGAAGCCGGATTTTGTCTTTACGGGAACGAACTCTCTGAAACGATCCATCCATATGAGGCGCGTCTCGGATGGGTTACCAAGTTGTTCAAAGAATCATTCATCGGCCAGAAAGCACTGCGGGTTCTGAACGCCCGTGAACCAGACCATCTGCTGACTGGACTTGTCATGAACGAGAAAGGAATCCCACGGCCCGGGTATCCAGTTGTCTCTTTATCAGGGGAACAGATTGGCCAAATCACCAGCGGATCTCAGTCTCCTTCTCTTGGTTGCGGTATTGCACTCGCCTATGTTGTAAATAAACCAGAATTCACTACTCTTGGGACCGAACTTGGTATACATGTACGATCTCGTACACTCTCTTCATCTGTAAGTCGTTACCCATTTTATTCTAAACCAAATTAGTCCTATCTTTCACTTGGCTGAGTGCCAGTGTTCTATCCAATAATTCCCCTCCACTCGAATGGCACAAGTCAAATCCAATCGAAGACGAAGTGGGGCAACTCCTGCGAAAAAGACGGATCCTCCCCGCTCTGGAAGGAGGCAAGAAATCCTTGGCACATTGATTCTGCTGATTGGTGTGCTGATTGTAGCTAGTGGCATTAGCTACTCCCCCTCGGATGATCCACTCATTGAGGGAAGGCCTTTCTGGGAATTGTTTCTTCCTGTTGAATCAAGTTCAATCAAGAATGCCGTTGGGCCTGTTGGTGCATGGCTTGCGCATGCGATCGTTCCTTCTTTCTTTGGATACCCCTCTCTGTTTCTCTTCCTATTCGTGTTCCTGTGTGGTTATACGATTCTCAGAAAACGTTCGCTCCGAAGCTTACTTCCTCCCGCCCTTCATCTTATTTGGATTGTTGCGCTGGTGAGCATTGTATGTGGACGCCTGAACCTGACGAATCCCAATCCCACTCTGGACATATGGTCGGGGCAGTTCGGATGGAGTGTTGCGCTGTGGCTGAATACCGTCCTTGGATGGTTGGGATCATGGATCATGCTCGGCATCATCTTCATTCTCGGACTTATGTTGCTCATTGATCAAGATATTCAATCTTGGTTGGACCGGGTTGAAAAGTCATGGAAGAATGTCCAGAGTTCAATTCGCGAACAGAGGTCAAAATCGCAGGAACCCTCGGAGACAAAGAAACCAACTCAACTGACGTCTACTTGGGAAGATTTGGATCAACAAATCAACCTCTCTGATGAAACAACACCCGATGAGATCGTTGCTGATGGTACGATTGCTAATGAGACACTCCCTGATGAAGAGGACGAAACTTCGGCCTTTGATGGCTCTCATCTTGACTCCACTGATCACATACCTTCACCTGTACCTGAGAATACGGACTTGAAGCTTAAGGTAACTGGACAAATTACTGAACAGACTGGACAAGTCACTCGCTCACGAAGTACCGAGATTGATGGGGGCTATCGGTATAAGTTTCCACCCATGAATCTGTTGGATACCACATCCCAGAAAGAGCAGGAGATTGATTATGATGAACTGGAAGAAAACAAAACAAAGCTTGTCCAAAAACTTGCCAGATACAAGATTGAGATCATTGGAGTGAATGCAACCGTTGGACCTACGGTTACGCTCTATGAACTCACGCCCGCACCCGGTGTGAAGGTTAGCAGGATCAAGTCGCTGGAAGACGATCTGGCCATGGTCATGGCAGCTCACGGGATTCGGATGATCATCCCGATCCCCGGTAAATCGGCGGTCGGAGTTGAAATCCCGAACAGCCAGAGAGAACTCGTGCGTGTCCAGTCCGTCCTGAAAACTGCCCGCTTTCAAGAATCCAAGATGGAATTGCCCGTCGTCCTTGGCAAGACGATTGAAGGAGAGGTATTTGTTGAGGACTTGACCAAGATGCCACACCTGTTGATTGCTGGAGCAACCGGCTCGGGAAAATCTGTTGGCTTGAATACACTCATCACTGGCTTCTTGTATGCGTGTGACCCAAAGGACTTAAAATTCGTGATGATTGATCCCAAAAAGATTGAACTTCAACAGTACCGAGGACTTGCACAACATTTTCTGGCAATTCCAGAAGAGGGAGAAGAGGCCATCATTACCGAGGTTGCCGACGCACTTGATATCCTTCGTGCCTGCGAGCGTGAAATGGGAATTCGCTATGATCTACTGAAACAGGCTGGGGTCCGAGGCATCAAGGACTATAATTCTCGATTTGCAGACCAAGAACTTGATCCAGATGCTGGACATAAACATCTTCCTTATGTCGTGATCATCATTGATGAGTTGGCCGATCTCATGATGACAGCAGGCAAAGATGTGGAAGCGCCAATTGCACGACTCGCACAGATGGCCCGCGCAGTGGGGATACATTTAATACTCGCGACCCAGCGCCCTTCCGTTGATGTGATTACAGGATTGATTAAAGCAAACTTTCCAGCCCGAGTCGCTTTTCAGGTTGCCTCCAAGGTAGACTCTCGAACGATTCTTGATCAAAACGGAGCGGAGCAATTAGTTGGGAACGGGGATATGCTCTTCATGAAGGGGAGTAAGATTTTGCGATTGCAAGGTCCATTTGTATCCGTCAAAGAGGTGGATCGCCTTATGGATCACATTCGGAAGCAACGAGGACCTGGGCCGTACCGATTACCCATGATTGAAGAGGAGCCTGACACGATTCTCACAGGCCAATCGTCTGAGAATGGTGCAACGGATGAACTCTTCAATGAAGCGGCCAGGATCATTGTTCGGAATCAACAAGGATCTGTTTCCCTGATTCAGCGAAAATTATCCATCGGCTACACACGTGCAGCTCGGATTGTAGATCAACTTGAACAGGCGGGAGTAGTGGGAGGATTTTCGGCGGGTAAGCCGCGCGAAGTACTTATTCCAGATGAAGTAACCCTTGAAAGGCTCTTGCAAACCTAATCTTTTCTTTTAATCCAACTGAACATGTCAACTGATTCATCTCCACTTGTTGGAATTCTGATGGGAAGTGATTCTGATTTTCCTATCATGCGGAAAGCAACCGATATACTTAAATCGTTTGAGATCCCTTTTGAAATGCGGGTGATGAGTGCTCACCGCACCCCCGACCGTGCACATGAGTACGCAACTACCGCCCATACTCGTGGAATTAAGATCCTCATTGCAGGGGCCGGGGTTGCTGCCCATCTTGCCGGCGTCCTCGCGGCCAATACTCCACTCCCTGTCCTTGGGGTTCCCATCAATTCTGGTGCACTCCAGGGACTAGACGCTCTATTAGCCACCGTACAAATGCCAAGTGGCATTCCCGTAGGTACGGTTGCGATTGACGGCTCAAAAAATGCCGCCCTATTAGCCGTACAGATTCTTGCTACCTCTGATGCTGCCCTTCAGAAACGATTTCTAGACTATAAATCGGCAATGCTTGATGAAGTGAGCGCCAAGGATCAGAAAGTTCAGGAAATGCTTCGCGCCTGATTGGCACGCTGCGAAGTCTATAGAACCAACGTTATGCCGAGCCCTTGGTGACTCAGAGCATGACATCTTCATTGAGTCAATCCTGTAGTTGGGCTCATAGGGACAGTTTCCTGTACTAAAGCGAAGGGGCTGCTTTATATGGGGGGTGGGGGTTGTCGTTGAACACCGTTATATATACGGCAAATACAGTACGGCGGCCAGTATAAAAAATACCAGGAGACCAATGATGTCATTGCTGGTTGTGATGAACGGACCGGTGGCTAAAGCTGGATCCACACCAAACCGATGAAGAAGTAGTGGAATTGTTGCTCCGATGACCGCAGCAAGGATGATCACAATTAGCAGGGATAGCCCAGCAGTGGTAGCCAAACGCCAGGGCTCTGGCGCATGCATCACCAGAAAAGGCCATGTACTCCCAATCCAGCCAAACAATATCAGAACGGCCACCGCCATAGCGGCCGCAAGAGCGAGTCCATTCGCCACCGCAACATTCACTTCTTTACCAATCCGACGAAGCATATTTACGGTCCAAACATCTCCGGATGCCAGTCCTTGGACGATGATCGCAGAACTTTGAATCCCGGCATTTCCAGCCATGGCCATGACAACCGGGATAAATGCGGCGAGTACGGATGCACGTTGAATATTTTCTTCATACAGGCCGATAACGCTCCCAGCAAACACAGCCCCGATCATGCCTAAAAATAGCCAAGGCAATCGACCTCTTGTAATACGATACACGGAATCCGTAGGATCTTCATCGCCAGTAATTCCACTTAGTCGCTGGTAATCCTCCTCTGCCTCTTCACGAATGACATCAACCGCATCATCAATGGTAACATGACCAATCAGGCACTGCTGATCGTCCACGACTGCGAGCGAGACCAGATCATATCGTTCCATGATGCGGACGACATCTTCCTGATCCACCTCAGCAGTTACATAGCGAATATCTGTCCGCATCACATCCCCGATCTGTGCATGAGATGGGGACAATAATAGGCGTCGGATCGTTACGAATCCTTTCAGTTGTTTTGATTGGTCTGTCACAAAGACGACATAAAGATCTTGAGTATTTTCTGCATTTCTGCGAATTTCCTCGGTAGCTTCCGAAACCGTCCAGTCTATCTGGACAGCAACGGCCTCGGTAGCCATGATTCCACCCGCGGTATCCTCACCGTATTCAAGAAGTTCCTGAACCGCTTCCCGATCCTCCAGCACTCGTAGAACACGTTGGCGAACCATCTCATCCAAATTCCCGAGCACATCTGCTGCATCATCGGATTCAAGTTCATTCAGGAGGGAGGTTATTCGATCGGTGGAGACTTCGGACAATAAATCTCCGCAAAAAGCTTCATCCAGTTCTGCTAACACGTTTGCTCCCGTAATGCTAGGTAAAGCAAGCGTCAGGGATGCAGCATAATCTCGTCGCAACCCAGCCACAAGTCGTGCGATATCGGCTGGATGTAAATCCTTCAATTGCCCTATGGCAGCACTAAGATCATCTTGTTCAAGAAAATGCTCTACCCGCTGGGCAATTGCTTCATTCAGTTCTTGTGGGATGGAGGGATCAGTCAATATCGGAGCGGGCATAAGGATCACCTATATCTAAGGAATGAAATGAGCTCCTGGGCGATCCTGAAAGCAGCGAGCAAGCGTCACATAATCATGTGGAAATAACTCTTCTGCACGAGACTGCTCCCATTGGCCAGGTAGATCCACCTTCCACTGCTTAAAGCAGTTTCGCAGCATTTTACGTCGCATGCCAAATCCCGTGCGGACGACAGAACTCAAGAATGAGACATCTATATCTGGAGCAGTCACTCCTTCAAAATCAAGCTGAATTACACTACTTTCGACAGCCGGTTTTGGGTAGAAGACATTCCGACGAACGTGAAATAATATACGTGGGTGTGCATAGAGTTGAGAAAGTACACTTGGGATTCCATAGGCTTTGGTTCTAGGCTTCGCAACAACTCGATCCGCAACTTCGCGCTGTACCATCAGGATTGCTTTTGCAATGAACGGATGCGCATTAAGTAATCCAAATAAAATCGGACTCGTGATGTTGTAGGGTAAATTTCCAATCACATACCGGGGAGGACGTCCCAAGTTCTTCCAGTCAACCTTGAGCACATCCATATGTCGTACCATCAAGTCAGGAAAGGTATCTTGCAGATGTATCACTGCCCTCTTATCGATCTCAATTGCTTCAAGGTTTCTATACTTGTGGAACAGTAACTCAGTCAAGGCACCTGTTCCTGCACCAATTTCTATTACACATGCATGTTCAGGCGCCCCGAGGGCCGCTACAATTCGACGGGCTGTGTTGGGGTCAATCAGAAAATGCTGGCCCAGACTTTTTTTTGGTAGAATCGGCAATCTCACGATACTCTCCTTTGTCAGTGTAAGCGTTTGCGCCGATTTCGTACATAATCTTCAAACAGAAACTCCCCAAGGTTGTCCAGATCTGCATAGTATGCCCGTCCATGGTTCGCATCTGTAAGCTGTCGGACAAACCCTTGAAGGTATGGATCTCTTGCAATCATGAAGGTGGTGATTGTGATTCCTTCCCGTCGACAGATGACTGCTTCATCCAACACCTTATTCACTATTTTTCGATCCAATCCAAACACATTCTTATAGAATTGCCCTTGGTCAAAATGACAACTGGGCTTGCCATCGGTGATCATGAATATCTGTTTATTTCGATTCTTGCGCCTGCGAAGAATCTCTCGTGCCCGTTGAAGTCCAGCATGTGTATTCGTATGATAAGGCCCAACTTGTAAATATGGCAAATCCTTGATGGATACTTCCCATGCATCATCTCCAAATGCGACAATATCAAGCGTGTCCTTGGCGTAGCGTCGAAGGATTAACTCAGCGAGAGCCATGGCCGTTTTACGGGCGGGGGTAATGCGATCCTCCCCATAGAGGATCATGGAATGACTGAGATCAATCATGAGAACGGTGGATTGGTTGGACTGGTGGTCCATTTCATGCACAGCATAATCCTCTTCCAACAACGACCAATCATCAATCCCGCCTCGTCGGTATGAATTGGAAAGAGTATCGGTCACATTCAAGAGGTGAGGATCATCACCAAACCTCCATGGTCGTGTTTCAGGTAGGCGTTCATCCCCGGCCCCCTCATATGGAGTTGGATGCCGCCCTTGACCTGCCTTACGAAGCTGTCGAAAAATTTCTTCCAGAGAACGATCCCGCAGGCTACGTTCCGTCTTCGCAGTGATCTGCATGATCCCCCCCTCCCCTTCTTGAAGGTATCCTCTGGATTTGAGTTCTTCAATGAAGTCTCCAATCCCGGACTTTGAATCTGTAAGGCCATACTGCTGATCTAACTGCGTGAGCCAATTCAGTGCTTCCCCGGCATCACCAGCCGTAAACTGTAGAAGTTGCTGAAAAAGATCAAATAACTGCTCAAAGGAAGTTGGCTTACCACCATGCTTCTCTTCATCCCACTGTAGATATTTAAAGGATGTCATGCTTGATCCATTCGTTCGTAATTCATCAATTTATACACGCGAACGACCCGATTGGAAACATACAAAAAATCCAGCATCTCTGATATTGTCTACTATTTTGTCTCCATGAGGCATCGGTAGCAACTTTGACTCGTTAGAGTGGCTTTCTGCATGTGTACCCAATTCGCTTATCAGTGATCCTATCCTAATCAGGATTGCCGCGTTGGGCATCTGACACATCCACAGACCATTGAATCCAATTATTACCGGATTCACCGTACTAATAGACGATCAACAAGATTATTAAATATACAACTGGCTGTACCCAACTTACTCCGACATCAGATGTTATCATCGGAGAGAATGGATGTCATTACTTGGCATGAGTAGCGATTCAATGAAGGGTAGTTAACAAAGGACATATCATACATGTTAAAATAGGTTGTTGAATCTACCAATTCGGAAACCCCTCTACCCCATTTGTCGTAAATGAATATGCCTACATGTGTTTTATGAAACGTATCCACAGTTTATTCAGTCTGGGTCTGTGCATTCTGCTTCTTGGATGTCAGCAGAGCGCACAATCACAGGAGAAGTTGTCTTCTTTGGAGGTTCATAATTCCGTACAGGATTCCATCACACTTGGTCGTCAGACTGCAATTACGCGAGCGGTGGAATTTGCTACGCCTGCCATTGTGAGTATCAACGTGATCGAAGTGCAGCGGCAACGTGTACTTTACCGTGACCCCTTTGAAAATTTTCTTCGAGATCCTTTCTTCGGTCAATTTTTTTCCGAACGACAATCACGAATTATTGAGCGACGCGTGCAGAACTTGGGAAGTGGTTTTGTCATTTCTCCCGACGGGTATATCGTTACGAACCAGCATGTGGCTGGTAATGCAACCAAGGTAACGGTATCTCTGACAGATGGGCAAACTCTGGATGCTGAGTTGATCGGATCAGATAAAGCCACGGATTTAGCCCTTCTCAAAATTTCTCCCGATGAACCCCTCAACTATTTGCGTTTCTCTGACTCTCCCGAGCCAATTGTTGGGGAATGGGCTATCGCTCTCGGAAATCCCTTCGGGCTTTTTGAAGCGGCTGCACCAAGCGTGACTGTTGGGGTCGTCAGCGCTGCGGAGCGAGATCTTGGGAGTCAGGATGGGCGAATCTACCACGATATGATTCAGACGGATGCAGCAATCAATCGCGGAAACTCAGGCGGCCCCCTGATCAATGCATTAGGTGAGGTGATTGGAGTCAACGCTGCAATCTACAGTGAGAGTGGCGGATCCGTAGGCTTGGGATTTGCTGTTCCCGCCGCAAAAGCCCAACGGATCATCAATGAAATACGGGATAACGGACAGGTTGATCGCTCCTACTATACTGGAATCAGTTTTGTGGCTGTTACCGAACGTATCGCAGATGCGCTCAAACTTGAAGATACACGGGGGATTCTGATTGCGGATGTGGATTCGGAGTCACCTGCAGAAGAGGCTGGACTCCTTCCATATGATCTTATTGTAGCGCTTGAGAACGAGCCGATCTCCAACCAAGACGATTACGTGGCTCGAATATTTGATTTTAGGCCTGGTGATATTGTTACCTATCATGTGTTGCGCAATAACCGAAGAGTACAGTTGAGTTTACAAATTGGACGACTGGAAGGTTGACGAATACAATTCACATCCGATCCTGCGGTCTAATTCTTGTCCTTTGCACCTTGTTGACTGGTTGTCTCCCCTCGTCATGCCGGCGGATTGAGTCGCAGGCGGTTTCTGCCGCTGACTCCCTTTCCAGATCCATTGCAGCAGGGATTTCACCTGATACGCTTGGTTCCCCTTTGGTGATTCATGGATTTGAGTTTGCCTACCCCCGAACGGTTCTTTTTGGCGAGGATGATCAGATCTATGTTGGTGACACTCAAAATGGACAAATTTATGTCTTCAACATTGATGGTACAGGGGAAACATTTTTTTCATTACCTGATACAGAGTTCCCCTATCTTGCGGGTGTTCAACGAGACTCTTTGGTTGTCTTTAACCCCGAGCGACATCAATTTAGCTTTGTAGTTGACCAGATGATTGTTGACTCCATCGTGATTGCGAATGTTCCCCCAAATTCACTGCAATATGCGTTGGCTAATGAAACTCAGTTATTTCTCAAAGCGGTCACTCGGGATTCAACACACTACCTATGGACATTCAGCAGGACAGGAAATCTTCTTCATGAATCTATTCTGTATGGCTCTTCGTGGGAGCATGCAGGATTCTTACGTAGTTCTGATGACCAACTGGTGAGCCTCAGTGGATTCTATCCAAGGGCACTCACTTGGCCACACAATTTGTATCATGATCCGGATACATTACAATGGTGGGGATTTGATTCACCCATGCTGCGACGCACTTATGCTTTTGGACAAGGACGGGGACGGGGAGCACCTCTTCTCAGCAGTTCTGCAACATCAGAGGGTGAATACTGGTTTGTACTCAACCAGCGGGCTGGTTGGCTTCGGATTGACATCTACAGTGTCTCCGGGATGTTGCAACATATTTTGATTGAAGCCAACCCTGAATATATTAAAAATTTCTATCCGATTGATCTTGCAGTAACCCTGAATGAGGAGGGAAGTTATCATTTAGCTGTTGCACTTGTCGCACCGGACCCATCCGTCCGTCTTTACACTTGGACACCCCCTAACATCAACCTAGAATCGTGAGACGCACACATAAGCACATTAAAACTCTTGGAGATCTGCGAGAATCTTCTTATGTCGTAGGTTCAGTAAAGGATGAACTCCGTCGAAATTTGATTGAGCGCCTTCGGACTGGGCAGGAAATATTTCCTGGAATTCTCGGCTATGATCACAGTGTCATTCCGCAAATTCAGAATGCCATTTTAAGCCGACATGATATTCTTCTGCTCGGATTGCGCGGGCAGGCGAAAAGCCGAATCCTCCGGTTACTTCCTCTTCTTCTGGATGAATACATTCCCGTTGTGGAGGGGAGTGAACTGAATGACAATCCATTCAAACCTCTCTCCAAGTTTGCACGAGACCGCGTGGAGGAGTATGGTGACGATACCCCGATTGCATGGCTTCATCGGACTGAACGTTACGGAGAAAAGCTGGCCACGCCTGACACATCTATTGCCGACCTGATCGGGGATATTGATCCTATCAAGGCCGCACACAGGCGGCTGAGTTATGCAGATGAAGAAGTCATTCACTTTGGAATTATTCCACGTACGAATCGTGGCATCTTCGCAATCAACGAACTTCCTGATCTGCAGGCTCGGATTCAGGTGGGACTTCTGAATATCATGGAGGAGCAGGATATTCAAATTCGAGGGTTCAATGTCCGATTTCCTTTGGACTTAATGATGGTGTTCAGCGCAAATCCTGAGGACTACACCAATCGAGGGAATATCATTACACCGCTAAAAGACCGGATTGATTGTCAGGTGCTGACCCACTATCCTAAAGAGATCAGTACCGCCATGGAAATCACGAATCAGGAAGCATGGCAGAAACGTGGTGGAATGCAGGTCACGGTCCCTGAATTTATTCGTAAAGTGATTGAAGTCGCTGCCTTTGAGGCGCGCAACAGTGAATATGTTGATCAAAAATCCGGTGTATCCGCACGGATGACTCGTTCCGCACTTGAAGCCGTGATTGCCAATGCCGAACGTAGGGCCACTCTTCACGGACAGAAGAGCGTGACGGTCAGAGTGAGCGATCTTTACTACGTAGAATCTGCGGTGACGGGTAAACTTGAACTGGTTTACGAAGGAGAACAGGAGGGGCCTCAAAAAGTAGCTCGTCTATTGATTGGACGAGCGATCCGAAGGGTGTTCACCGAGTATTTCCCAGATCCGAATCAAAAAGGGAAAGAGCGTGAAGCCTATAACAAGATCTTAGACTGGTTTGCCAAGGGAAATATTCTCTCACTTGATCCTGAACTTCCAGATAAGGAATATAAAAAACTCTTTCGCTCAGTGTCTGGATTAGACGAATTGATCAGACGTCAGTTCTCTGCTGAACCAAAGCGGTCAATTGCTACAAAAGAACGCTGGATTTTCAGGGAGTTTGTGTTGGAAGGTCTGCATCAGTCCTCTATGCTTGGCAAAGAACAACAAACCTATTCCGATATGATGGGAAGCATGTTGGGATCTATTGAACCTGATGAGGAAGAACAAGGTTTTGAATAAAATTAGGTCTCGTGAATAGAGGACATCTGGGTATCTGTCGAAAATGGGAATGTGTCCTCAATAGGGGAATATCTATGGTTGAGATCCTCGGTACGAAGTAACACTACAATCCATGGAACCGGAGGTGGAAATTAATGGTAGACATGGAACTGAAATTCCAGATGCAACCCAGCGTAGGAATGATAGATACCAGAGCCGAGCGGATACGCTTATCAAGGTTGACATGACCTGTGCGTGAAACGGGAACTGCAACTCTCCCCAGTTGACATGTTTACGAAGTAATCCAGGCGAACGAAACTCCTTACTCATACGGCATCAGCACATATACGGACTTGAAATGGTAATCCAGACAGCATCACTTGTCCGTATACAATTCCCATTGGAGACCAACAAGATTGAGATAGTACGAGCCTCTTTCAAAACTCTTTATTTTCTCCTGTTGTCCCGGCTGAATTGCGGCTTAAACTGGTTCAATCTGGTCGGACTACGCGAATCATCGGCGGGGGGTCGGTGTTTTGTGGATTCAACCAGTGTTTTGCCTGCACGGAGGTCTCTGTTTGGTGAATTTCGTCCACGATCCGTGTAGATTTCACACACCCCTCCCACGGCATCTGTGGTTCAGAGCGCCCAAAATCTGTTATGCAGGGGTTGGATGGCCGGTTTACTGCACCATCCGCAGCATTTGGTCCACCGTGAGTACCACCACACTGAACATCAAATGACAAAGGACCTTCTCGTGCCCACGGACTCGGATATTGCGTCCACCGAACTCATCTTTGAGCCGCCCAAAGGCCCGCTCCACGGTGGAACGCTCCCGGTAGCGAACCCGCTCCGCAGGAATGAATCCGGCCGTACGTTGTGCCTTTTGCTCGCGACGATCCGCCGCTTTTTTGTTGCGCGGATTCGGATCAATGATCGGTACACGCCCCGAGGCGCTCCGATGTGCGACAATCTCCTTCGCGTCATAGGCGCTGTCCATGAGATCGTAACAGTTGTCCACCCGCTGCTGCGTCAAGTGCGCCAAGGGAAGCGCGGCCTGACTATCATGCAACGAGGCAGAGGTCACCAAACAGCTGATCGGAACCCCTCCGTCCGCCGTATCCATGTGTAGCTTATAGCCCGTCCATCGTTGCGTATGCCCCTTCGCGTTCCGCTTGCAGCCCACCGTACAATCCTTCGGTAATGCGTCCAACATCTCGCCTAACTCCATCTTCAACTGCTGCTCCAAGCGACGAGGCACCTTGGGACGCTCCTCCCCCTTCTTCGGACGCCCCCGCTTGCGTGGCTTCACGGGGGTGGACATGTCAGCCTTCGGAACCGGACGCTCCCGCGCTTCAATCGCCGTTGAATCCCGTGAAATATGCCCCACTAACTCCCCCGCGTACCCCTGTTTGATCAAGGCTTCATGGATCCGAGTCGGTAACTTCGCCAACGCAAACTCCTGAAACGCACGAGAAAACGTGGGCGCACTCGGCACATCACACGAGCGGGACCAACCACAGAGGGACCGAAGCAAAACATCCGATAGAAGCCGCTCCCGCAATCCGGAGGTCGTCGGAATATTTAACGCCATCTTGGCCAAAAACGACCGCGCAAGACAGACCCGGTGCGCACGCGGGCGTCCCACCGAACGAAGCCGGGGACGAGGCAGATGATCCTCCACACACACCAACTCAAATAACAACAACAACTTCCTCAATCGTTTGGGCAACGCTCCATAGTTCTGCTCCACACATGGAAACAACTCCTGTTGGCAGGAAATATAAAAACCGCGTATCTTCTTGGTAAGGGACATGGGATTCTCCGGGGTTTGTTGGATTTGCAATACTCCTAAAAATACAAAATTCGGAGATCCCTGCCCCTTCGTTTGTGACCCAAAAAACGATACCTCCCAGAGCAGATCAGCCCCTAACATTCTTTAGTACCCAGATCCATCAATCAGCAAAATCTCTCAAAAAATCATCCAATTGAGGAATTTTGAAAGAGGCTCGTACGTAACTTTATCCTTGGGTAACTGTCTGATATTTAATCAAAAATCATATTCACAAATGCCATTTGATGGTATTCAGTTCGTTTTTCTTTCCCTCCGTTTGAGAATATATCCTACTGCCATGAAGTCCATAGAATCATGTGGAGACTGACCTCTTCATCTCTGGGGATGATCCTCAGTAGTATTCTAGTTTTTTTTGTGACGGAAGTCTTCGCACAGGATACTGTTTGCGATCGAACCCCAGAAGTTGAAGCAGAGATTCTTATACAGATTGATCATCCCAACCCCGACTTTGGATGTGAAGACGTGACCTCGGATCAGTTGTCACTTATTACATTTATGTATGTTGCTTTTCAGGACATTAGTTCACTGCAATCTCATGATTTTGCAGGTCTCTCTGGCTTAACACGCCTCCGATTAGACAGTAATGATCTCACCTCTCTTCCGTCTGGACTTTTTGCGGGGCTCACCAAGTTAACATTTTTACGATTAGATTGGAATGAACTTGAAGAACTGGATCAGGACCTTTTTGACGATCTTTCCAGCTTGGAGGACTTGTATCTTGAATATAATGCGCTCACTGTGCTGCCAGAGGATCTCTTTAACGGTACCCCCAAGTTAGACAATTTGAATTTATGGAGTAATTCTATTGATGGCCCTCTGCCATCAGATCTTTTTCACGATCTTGAAAACTTGAGACGTCTTGATCTGAGTGATAATTCCATTGATGCATTTCCAGAAGATCTTTTTGACGACCTGTCCAAACTAACCGAAGGATTCTTCTATGGCAATGATCTCACCGCCATCCCTGCGGATCTCTTTGATGATGTTCCAGATGGAGCACGCATCAATCTTGGTAACAACCCCATTCCCTGCCTACCTCCAAAGATTCTTGATCGGATTAATGCCGGGGATATCACCCTTATAAGAGGTCCTAGTACCCCTTGTGAGGATCCAAATCCAGAGGTGACCTTGCATCTTTCTGACAACCCGATTTCGGAGGATGGCGGGATGACGACGGTGACAGCGCGTCTGGGCGAGATGTCCACCGAGGTGACCACGATCGTCATTTCGGTCTCGCCCGAGTCTCCCACGGATTACCGTTTGAGTACCAATGCCACGCTCACGATCGCGGCTGAAGAGACGGAGAGTGTGGGGGAGGTGGTGATCAGTGCAGTGCAGAACGTTGTCTACTCAGGGGATCGGATATTTCAGGTGGAAGGGGAGGCAACGAACCCCGATGGCGTGAATGGCCCGGAGAGTGTGCCGTTGACGATTACGGAGGACGAGATAGCACCGGCCCTAGAGCTTGCGGTCGCGCCCAACTCGGTTTCTGAGGATCATGGCGCCACGGAGATCACGGTGACCGCGTCATGGGATGTGGTGCGAGACCGTGCGACCGAGGTTGACGTTGCGGTAGGATCCGGCTCCGCGATGGTGGGAGAGGACTTTGAGGAGGTCAATTCCTTTTCCCTCACGATTCCCGCGAATGAGATGATGGGAACGGGGATGTTTACTCTGGTTCCGATCCCGGACGATCTGAATGAATCCGCCGAAACGATCCTGGTGACGGGGAGCACCGATCTGGGGGATGCTACGCCAGCAGAACTCACGCTCACCAATGCGGATCCGCCACCCCAGGTCACGCTGGCCCTGTCTCCTTCGTCGATCATGGAAAATTCTGACGTTCCCTCCATGGTGACAGCGCAGTTGAGCGCCCCCTCCAACGCCGTTACGACGATTGTTGTATCGGTAGCCCCGGATTCGCCTGGCGATTACACGCAACGCGGCACCATGCTGACGATTGCGGCGGGGGAGACCGAGAGTGAGGGGGAGGTGCTGATCACAGCGATGGACAATAACGTGTACACGGGGAACAAGACGTTTCAGGTGCAAGGGGAGGCAACGAATCTGCGGAGCGGCGCGAAGGATCCTGATGATGTGGAGCTGACGATTGAGGACGACGAACCCTTTCCAACGGCCACGCTGGCGATCAATCCGAATGAGATTCGGGAAGGTGAGGAAAGGGAGGTTACGATTACAGCGACGCTGAATCATGCCTTCGGCGCAACCGAGAGTTCAGGACATATCCTTGCGACCATGAGCGTTAACGCGGAGGATGGTACAGCATCTGTGGTGGATGACCTAGAACTTACATCCAAAATAACTTTGGCGTGGGAGGCGAATGAACTCGTAGAGGAGCGGAGGTATGCTTTTTTTGTGGCGAAGCAGGATGGGATAGATGAGCCGACTGAGACGCTCCGTCTCGTGGGAGCTGGCGCTCAGATGGGGTCGGGGCGCATTTTGACTGCCATGTCGACCGAATTTACCATCGTGGATGCGGATGATCCTCCGGTGGTGACGTTGAATTTAACCGCGCCAGAGATCTGGGAGAACGGGGGCACTACGCGGCTCACGGCGAGTCAGACGCCTGCCTCCAGCGAACCGACCAGGATTGCGATCACGATGGTTCCTGATGCGCCGGCAACGGATGACGATTACACGCTGACATCCACGATGCTCACGATTCCCGCTGGATCCAGAATCAGTTCGGATGGGATCACGATCACGGCCGTGGACAATGAGGACTACGAGGGGGATAAGACGGTGACCGTGCGTGGGAGCCCCATGAATGATTTGGGATTTACGGATCTCTCCCTCATTGGATTAGGTGATGTGGGGCTGACCATTCTTGATGATGATGAGCCGCCGCGGGTTGAGCTTGCGGTGGCTCCCTCCGAGGTCAATGAAAATAGAGGAAGCCAACGGATCACGGTGACCGCTGCGCTGAATGCGGTGCAGTCCACGGACACGCAGCTTACGATCATGGTAGAGGCGGGAACGGCACAAGCAGGCACCGACTACACTGCCACGCCTTCGTCCTTTCCGTTGACGATTGCGGCAGGTTCGATGGAGGGAACCGGGATGTTTACGTTTGAGCCACTGCCCGATGATTTGCACGAGGGGCCGGAGATGGTTCAGGTGACGGGCACGGCAGGCGATCTGGAGGTAGATGCTGCGAGTCTCACGATTTTGGATGCGACGCCCATGCCGCAGGTGGAGTTGGACTTGATGCCTGGAGAGATTCCGGAAGAGGGTGGGATGACAACGGTGACGGCGACACTGAATCGTCCCTCCGGCGCGCTGACAACGATTGCGATCGGGGCCACTCCGATCCCGCCCGCAACGACGATGGATTACGCGTTCGGTGGGAATCAAACGCTGACGATTGCGGCCAGGCAGACCGAGAGTACGGGGCGGGTCACGATCACGGCCGTGGACAATGATGTGCGTACGCCGAGTAAGGAGGTACAGGTGACGGGCATGGTGGAGAATCCGATTGGGGTGACGCCTCCGGATCCCGAGTCGCTCACGATCACCGATGAGGACGAAGCGACGGGGGTCACGCTGGAGGTGCGTCCAACGCAAGTAGATGAGGGAGACGGGGAGGAAACGATTGCGGTGACCGCCCGGCTGGACGGGACGCGCCCCGAGCCCCTCACTGTGACCATTTCGGTCGGGCCGGGTACGGCCATGGACGACGATTTTGATCTAGTGGACTCGTTTGCGTTGATCATTCAGGCCAATGAGAGGGAGGGAATGGGGACGTTTTCGTTCACGCCGGTCTCGGATGATCTGGACGAGCCGGACGAGTCGGTGACCATCACGGGAACCAGCTCCCTCGGGGTAGATCAGGCGTTTCTCACGATCACGGATGATGACCCGGACCCGGTGGTGATGCTCATGTTAAATCCTGCGGAGATTTCGGAGGCGGAGGAGAGTTCCGCCATAAAGGCCCGTCTCACGTCTCCATCGAGTGCGGAGACGGTGATCACGATCTCTGCGGCCCCCATCTCGCCCGCAACCGAGTCAGATTATACACTGGATGGCCGCACGCTGACGATTGCAGCAGGTGCCATGGAGAGTACGGAGACGGTGACGATCACCTCGGTCAATAATCGGGTCATTGATGTACAGGACAAGGAAGTGCGCGTGCAGGGGCGTGCCACGAATGCGCATTCGGGGGCATCTTTCCCGGAGGCGATTCTCACGATCGTGGATGATGACGAAGCGACCGAGGTGATGCTCACGGTGAGCGTTTCCGACGATGTACGTGAAGACGAGGGGAGTAAGCAGATCACGGTCACGGCGACGATGGATGGGCTCCTTCTGACGGACACGGAGGTGGAGATTTCGTTGCAAGAAGAGACGGCGACCCTGGGGGTTGACTTTCAGCCGGTGGCTCCATTTACGATCCGGATTCCTGCCAATGCAATGGAAGCGGTCGGAGGGTTTACGTTCACGCCGATCCCGGACCATCTGGATGAGCCGGACGAGACGGTTCGCGTGAGCGGGACGAGCAGTTTGGGCGCGGCATCGGAGGATCGTCTGACGATCTTTGATTCGGATCCGACGCCGGAGGTGACGTTGGTGTTGACGCCGGGAGAAATTCTTGAAGATGGCGGGGAAGCCGAGGTGACGGCGAACCTGAGTGGGGCATCCAGTGCAGAGACGGTGATTACGATCGCAACCGACCCCCAAGCCCCCGCATTGACGGAGGATTACGAGGTGAGTTCCAATCGTGTGCTCAGGATTGCCCCGGAGGTCACGACCAGTACGGGGGTGGTGACGATCACGGCGGTGGACAATGCGATTGATGCGCCCGACAAGCGGATCACGGTCCGGGGCGATGCGACGAACGTGAATGATGTGATGAGCCCGGCAGAGGAGACGCTCATCATTCTGGATGATGACGAGGTGGGGGGCATCACGCTTACGGTGTCGCCCTCAAGGGTGAACGAGGCAGACGAAGAAGACATCCAGGTGACCGCGACACTGGATGGTGCGCGGCGGAGCGTCCCGACGCAGGTCATGCTCACGGTGGAAGGGGGGACGGCGGCGGAGGGAATGGACTATGCTGCGGTCCCGCCAGTTGCACTCACGATTGGGGCAGGCGCAACCATCGGGACGGAGCGCTTCCCGTTCCGTCCGATTGCAGATGGGGTGCACGAGCCGGACGAAACGGTGCAGGTGACCGGGCGAAGCAGTCTGGGAGCCGCAGCGCCAGCCACGCTCACGATTATGGACGGGGATCCTGTGCCGCAGGTGGAGTTGATCGTGGAACCTGGCACAATTTCAGAAGAGGGAGGGATGGCGACAATCACCGCGCGGTTGGATGTTGCATCCAGTGCAGAAACGATCCTCCGGGTGTCTGCGCATCCGGAATCTCCGGCGACGACCGAGGATTACGAATTGAGCCCGAATACGACGCTCACGATCCTTCCTGGAATGATGACCAGTACGGGACGCGTGACGATCACGGCGGTGGATAATGATGCACATAATCAGGATAAGATCGTAGTGGTGCGCGGACAGGCAACCAATGCACTTGACCTCAACGGCCCGGGCGAACAGATGCTCACGATCGAGGATGATGAAGCGTCCACGGGGTTCATGCTTGAGGTTGCGCCTCCCAAGATGGAGGAGGGCGCGGGGGCAAGGGAGTTCATGGTGACGGCTACGCTGGAGTCTGTTCGGGGTACGGATGCGACGGTGACGCTTACCGTGGCAGATGGCACGGCAACCGAAGGACAGGATTATACGATTGTGTCCCCGCCTACTCCCCTGAGGGTTGAGGCCAATCAGCTCTCTGGCACGGCAACCTTTACACTCATGCCCATGGATGATTCCGTCTATGACCCTCAGGAGACGATCTTGATCACGGGGACAAGCGCTGCACTGGGAGGTGGAGAGACTGTAACCTACCTGACCATTGAGGATAACGAGGTGGAGGTGTTCCTGGCGATTCAGGATACGACGGTACAGGAAGAGGTTGAGATGGCTATGGTTGAAGTTACACTGACGTCTCCTGCCCCACCGGGGTTGAGTGTACGGGTTCAAACCTTTGATCAGACGGCCACCGAACTGGAGGACTACAGAACTCCCTCCAGTGTGCTGCTCATCCCCGAGGGGGAAACGAGCGCATTCATTGCGGTGCCGATTCTGGACGATGAATCCTTTGAAGAAAACGAAACCTTCCGGGTCCAACTATCCGATCCAATCGGAGCCGAACTGGAACGAGGGGAGGCAACGGTCACGATAGAGGATGATGATCGATACGAACTGCGTGTAGGGGATGCTTCGGCGCTCGAGAGCGAGTCCCCGCTAGAGTTTATGGTGACCCTGAACCGAGCCAACCCGGCGCAGATCGTGCGCGTTGCCTATGCGACGCAGGATGGATCGGCGCTGGCGGGTGAGGACTATATGCACACAAGTGAGACATTGACCTTTCCGAGGGGGGTGGACCGTCTTCCGGTGCCTGTGCGACTGCTCAATGATGAAACAGAAGAGATGGAGGAGCGATTCTTTTTGAAGCTATCTATGCCGGAGAATGCCGTTCTGGTGGATGCCGAAGGGACGGGAACGATCGTGGATGAGGATGCGCTCCCCCGCGTGGAGATCACCCCATCGGTCCGGGTGGGGGAAGAGGAGGGGATGGCCCGCTTTATGGTATCGCTCAGTCATGTGCTCCCGGGGCGGGAGACCGAAGTTTTCTTTACAGCCATCAACGAAACCGCGGTTGCCCCTCTGGACTATGAGGTGCAGACGCCAAGTCCGCTCCGCTTCACCTCGGGGGAGAGGATGCAGACCATTGAGGTAGAGATCCTGGACGACGATCTCTCTGAGGGCGAGGAGACCTTTCGGATTGAGTTGACGGAGATCTTGAATGGGGAGCCTGCAGGGCGCATAGGACGGGGCACGATCCTGGACAATGACGGGGAGGTGCGGGTGCGTATACAGGATACAAAGGTTGATGAATCAGAACCAGAGGCGCGGTTCCGCGTGACGTTGGATGGACAGGATAGTCAGTCGCGGACGTATGCCTATACGACGGAGGATGGGACGGCCACGGCGGGAGAGGACTATGTTGCGACTTCGTCAACGATCACCTTTGCGGCGGGCGAGCAGGAACAGGAGATCCGAATTCCGATCAACGATGATCAGGAAACCGAAGGCAACGAAACGTTTCAGGTGCGTCTCATTGGGGAGGGCATCGCCAGAGGCGTGGCAGAGGGAACGATTCAGGATGATGATGGAGACCTGTTCGTGAGTATTGGAGATGCGAGTGCAATGGAGGGCGAGGGCGCTCTTCTGCTACCCATCCACTTGAATCAGCCCAGTCCTCGGGTGGTGACGGTTCGGTTTGCGTCTTCGGAGGACACGGCAACGGAGGGATCCGATTATGTTGCGTCGAAGGGGATCGTCATCTTTGAACGGGGGAGCATGGAGGGCAAGATCCGTATTGAGATAATAGACGATTCGGAGGTGGAACCCGACGAGACATTCCAGGTGACGCTTTCCAATGCGAACCATGTGAAAATTGACCAAGGGACTGGGACGGGAACGATTCTGGACGATGACGGGAGTCCCACGGTCTCGGTCCAGAGCGTTACGGTCTCCCGCCACACGGCAAGCTTTGAGGTGGGCTTATCCATTCCATCTGCTGTCCCGGTACTGGTCAGCTATATGAGCGAGGATGGGAGTGCACTTGCGGGAGAGGATTATGAAGCGGTCTCGGGGCAGGTCACATTTGCACCGGGCGAGCTCTCCAAAACTGTCAACGTCAAGCTGCTTACAAATGAGCCTGTATGGGAGGCAAAGACGTTTTCGCTTGTCTTGCTCTCGGCGGTGAATGCAGAGGTAGAGCAGGCCCGTTCGGAGGCGGTGATGGAAGAAGAAAGCGAAGAGAGGATCCAGAATGCGTATGTGTCGAGAGTCCTTCGGACCTGGGCATCACAGGTGGTGGAGGCATTGACGCGGCGCATGGAGGGGATGGCACACTGCCGCATCCCTGATCTATCCTGGCTCCGTTACGGGAAGGAGCGTTGGTCTCCTGGAGAGATCTTTCGCGGGTGTGGTGCCGAATTTACGCAGGGAGGATGGAGTATCTGGGGGCAAGGTGCCTATACGCGGATGCAGGGACGAGAGGGAGCGCTATCCATGCGTTCAGATGTCACAAGTATGATCCTGGGAGCCGACTATGCATGGAGTCAGGGATGGATGGCGGGACTTCTGGCCGCACAGAGCTGGGATCAAGGCACGTATGAGACGCCAGTGCGGTCGGGCGAGGCATCGTCGCGCTTGACGGGCATCTATCCCTATGTCAGTTACCAAACGGGAGCGGGGATGCGTGCATGGCTACTCTTAGGGCTGGGACGGGGCGAGACCGAAGTGGAGACACTGGAATCCGAACTAGAGGCTGCACTGGTTGCACTGGGACTAACGGGAACGCTGACCGGGGGCAGTGCGGGGCGGCTGGGCTACGAGGTGGATGCCTTCTGGGCGACGGCAGACCTGGAGACGGGAGCAGATCTGGGCATCCGGCGGGTGCGTGCAGGTGTGGAAGGGAGTTTGCGATTGGGAGCGGGTATGCAGCCGTACATGGAAGCTGCCCTTCGGCAAGATGGAGGGGATGCAGAGACGGGGATGGGCGTGGAACTGGGGGGAGGCGTGCGCTGGTCCACGAGTCAACTGCGTGCGGAGTTTGGAGGTCGGACCCTGGTGTTGCACACCGACGAGGGACTGCGCGAATGGGGACTCATGGGATCCGTTGAGTATGGAGCGCAGGGTGGGCTCGGACCTTCGATGCGAGTGCGCCCGCTCTGGGGGAATGTGTACGGGGGAGACCTCTGGCGCGAAGCACCGCTGCATACCATGGCAGGGGGGAGTGCCGACCAAAATGTGGAGGTGGAACTGGGGTACGGGGCGCCGATCGGGGCAAGCCTCGGACGCTCCATTGTGGGACTGACGCTGGATCCGAGCGGGCGTGCCTACCGAGTGGGATACAACCTGCGCATGGGGCAAGGACTACAAGTCTCGGTCGCGACGACCGCGCGAACGATCGAAGAGAACGGGCCTCCACCCTCCTACGGACTCAGTGCACGCATGGATCTGAACTGGTGAACCAGATCAGATCATCCCTCCAAAAAGTGGCCGCTTAAAGAACGATCGGAGTCATCCTCTTCGGGATGAAAACCGGTATTTTGGTTAGCCAAAAAAAGCTTCAAAACTCTTGACATTTAAAATAAAATATTGTATAATGAGGTTATTTTAATAAAATCATTTCATGCAGAAGCCTTGTAGTTAAGAGGTTAAAACGTTGAAATAAAGGCTATCGGGATCATGCGAAGATTACCTTCCTTATGTCTGGGGTGGATCGTTTGTATTTTCCTGATATTCTTTGTGCTGGATGTCACGGCGCAGACAGTGGATATATGTAGTCGAACCTATGAAGTCAGGGTAGAGATTCTTGCAAGAATCTCGCATGACGACTGTAAGACAGTGCCAGAAACTGATTTGTCAAACCTTACAATTGTGGATATATCGGGAAATCTAATGCAATTGCTGGACAAAGATGATTTTGCTGGACTCTCTGGATTAAGGACGCTCAACCTCGACAATAATGCGTTCCTTGAACTACCTGAAGGTATCTTTGATGGCCTTCCCAATCTAATATGGCTGGAATTAGGGGATAATCCTACTCTTGCAGATTTAGATGAGGATGTCTTTGAGGGCCTCGAAAATTTGGCATCGCTGTACATTTACACTACCGCTATCACCGAAGTGCATGAGGATCTCTTTGATGGTCTCTCCAACCTGAAGACACTCTATTTAAGCTCAAACCCCATTGAGGAGTTCCCCGAGGATCTCTTTGATGGACTCTCCCAACTAGGAGAGGTTGCCATGGAGAGTAATCAGCTTACTACTCTGCCCAAGGATATTTTTGATGAAACAACGAAAGAAGGACTTCTCGTGCGGCTAAAGGGGAACCCCATAGTTTGTCTACCTCAAAAAATTCTTGATCAAAATGAATCAGGGAAAATTTCCATCTCATTTGATAAGGATATTGTCATTCAGGCTTGTGTGGAGCCAGAGGTAACTTTGACGCTCACCCCGAAAGAGCTTCCAGAAGGGGAAACTGCCGAAGTTACGGCGCGTCTTAGCAGTGTGTCTGTCAAAGAGACAACGATTGATGTGTCGGTAGTTCCGAACACGCCGGCTACAACAGATGATTACCGGCTGAGTGATAATACCATTCTCACCGTTGCTGCAGGGGAAACCGAGAGTTCGGGGGTGGTAACGATTACGGCAGTAGATGATGTGATTGATGAGCAAGATGAGACATTGACCGTTAGCGGTCATGCGGAGAATCCCTTCGGTGTGACGGGGCCAGAGGATCAACTACTGACAATTCAGGATAACGATGCAGCCACCGAAATTACTTTTTCGGTTTCTCCCTCTGTCGTGAGTGAAGACGGAGGAGACAAGAAGATCACCGTAACAGCTTCGCTGGATGTTGTTCGGAGCACGGACACACCTGTGACCATTTCGGTAGGTTTAGGTACCGCAACGTCGGGGGTAGATTATGATGCTGTGCCCTCTTTCGTACTGCCAATCCTGTCAAATCAGACAGTGGGTGTCGGGGAATTTACCCTCTCACCGATTCCAGATGATCTGGATGAACCTCCCGAGACGATTGGTGTCAATGCAACAACCCGACTGAAAAATCACGAATTTACTGTAGTCAGTTCCATTACCCTTACGGATGGTGATCCAACACCTGTGGTAAGATTAAACTTAGCCCCTAATCCAATTGAGGAAGGGGAGAGTACAACCGTTACGGCTTATCTGAATGCTCCGTCAAGTAAGGCAACCACCATCACCATCTCTGCCGAAGAGAATCCGCCGGCCTTAAATTCGGATTATTTTCTGAGTGTGAATAAGGTTCTGACCATTGCTCCCGAAGCGAAGACCAGTTCGGGGGAAGTGGTCACGATCACCGCTGCTGAGGATCAGATAGATGGACCAGATAAGACGATCGTGGTGAGTGGACTTGCCGAAAATGGACATGGCATCACCGGCCCAGAAAATATCACACTGACGATACTTGATGATGACGAGGCCTCCGAGATCAAGCTTACCCTGGATCCTGAGGAGGTGAGGGAAGATGCTGGAAGCAAGGAGATCAAAGTGGCGGCAGCGTTGGATGTTGCCCGAACTTCCGACACGAAGGTGATCATTTCGGTTGGAGGTGGGACGGCGGTGGCTGGAACCGACTTCACTGTAATTGATCCACTTGAACTCACGATTTCAGAGAACCAGACGGAGGGGATAGGAATGTTAACGTTCATCCCTATCACCGATAATTTGGATGAGTCCGATGAGTCCATCTTGATCACGGGTGCAACGTCAGTGGACGGACTGCAGGTGATCGCAACCACTCTCACACTTATTGATGTAGATCCCATGCCGACGGTGACGCTCATGCTATCTTCGGAGGCACTTCCAGAATCAGACGGGTTCGTGACCGTGACAGCTCGCCTGAATGCACGATCCAGTGCGGTGACGACAATCACTATCTCCACAGCGGCAAACCTGCCAGCCACAGATTCAGATTACCTACTCAGTAGTCAACCGATTCTGACCATTGATGCAGGGGAAACTGCCAGTACGGGGCTGGTGACCATCACACCAGTAGACAATGATGTGGATGAACCTGATAAGATTATAACCGTGAGTGGCCAAGTGACCAATCCAATCGGTCTGAATCCTCCATCCGATGTTACGCTGAAGATCATTGATGATGATGTAGCGACAGGGATCTCGCTTGCGGTGGTGCCTCCTGATGTGAATGAAGACGCTGGAAGTTCTTCCATTACGGTGACGGCATCCCTGGATGTTGCACGGAGTACCGACACAGAGATAGATATTTCGGTAGAATCCGAAACGGCGCTTTCGGGGATTGACTTTGCTACCGTGCCCCCATTTTCTTTGACGATCTTGCCGAAAGAAACTGTGGGAACAGGAACGTTCACGTTCACGCCGATCGCCGATGGTATGGATGAGCCAGAGGAAACCGTCCAGATCACGGGAACCACGGGGTCAGGAGGACTACCCGTCAGTTCTGCCACCCTGACGATCATAGATTCAGATCGAACACCAGAGGTACGTCTGGTGTTGTCTCCAGCATCAATTCCGGAAGCCTCCGGCATATCGTCCATTACCGCTCAGTTGGCTTCCCCCTCAAGCGCCGAAACAGTGATTGAGGTATCAGTCTTCCCGGACCCGCCTGCAACGCCAGAGGACTACTCCTTAAGTTCCAGTACGATCCTCACGATTGCCCCTGGAATGACGACCAGTACAGGGGAAGTTACTATCATGGCAATAGACAATCCAGTGGATGCGCCAGATAAGATGGTAACAGTGAGCGGACAGGCCGAAAATGTGCAAGGCGTGACCGGCCCATCAGATGTAACGCTGACGATTCTGGATGATGACGAAGCCACTGGAATCACACTCGTGGTGTCTCCTCCCGGAGTAAATGAAGATGCAGGAAGTGTGGAGATCAAGGTGATGGCGACGTTGGATGTTCCGCGAAGTGAGAACACGGAAGTGGTGGTTTCGGTTGGAGATGGTACGGCCAAAGCGGGATCCGATTATGTTGCGGTTCCTTCCTCTAATTTTACCATCTTGGCAAATGAGAGTACAGGTTCGACAAACTTTGACTTGGTGCTATTGGATGACTTGATCCACGAGCCACAAGAAACGATCTTGATCATCGGTGGTAGCCCTGCATTCGGAGACGGCGAGACCGAGACTTTTCTCACCATTCTGGATAATGATGAGTTGATTCAGCTATCGGTTCAGGATCAGATTGTTTCAGAAGATGTCGGGTTGGCTTCCATACAGATTGATGTGACGCCAGCGGCACCAATTGCGTTGAGTGTGCCAGTTCAAACGGTTCAACAGAGCGCCTTAGATGGAGAGGACTATACAGGAGGTCAAGTGATCCTGCAGATCCCTCCAGGGGAAACAACAGGGATTCTTGAGATTCCAATCATTGACGATAAGATCATGGAATCCTCCGAGACCTTCCAAGTCGTATTATCGGATGTGGAAGGAACGGTACTGGATCCAGGCAAGGCAACGGTGACGATTGAAGATAATGATAGCTATCGGCTGCGAGTTCTGGATGCCTCGGCAAATGAGAGCGATCCCGAAATCACGTTTACCGTTACGCTTGATCCGCCCCATCCTTCAGAGACGGTTCGGGTTGAGTATGAAACTGCAGATCGGACAGCAACTGCCATCACAGACTATATAACCCAGCGCAGTGTACTCAACTTTCCAGCTGGATCATCCCGCCAAGAGATATCAGTTCTTCTCGTTGATGATTATGAGGAGGAGATTGAGGAGACCTTTCAATTACGATTATTTGCGCCAGAGCATGCGAAGCTGGTGGATGCTGAGGCAATAGGCACCATTGTAGATGATGATGCCCCACCTGTGGCCAGTATCAACCCTTCCATTCGGGTTCAGGAAAGCGCAGGGCTGGCCCGCTTTGAGGTAACCCTCACGCATGCACTGCCTGGACGTAATACAGAAGTATCCTTTCTGATTACCGATGAGACGGCCAAAGCTCCCTTGGACTATCAGGTGCAGACCCTAAGC
This sequence comes from Rhodothermales bacterium, assembly GCA_965208025.1. GTDB lineage: Bacteria > Bacteroidota > Rhodothermia > Rhodothermales > Bin80 > Bin80. Next base: position 3,517,575 of record OZ242302.1, on the reverse strand, counting down.
CCGCTGCGCTTTCTTTCTGGGCAAACCGCACAGTTCATTGATGTCCAAATTGTAGATGATGATATCTATGAGGTTGAGGAAACCTTTCAGATCCAGTTGAGTGGTGCGCAGAATGGACAGTTGGGACAATCCGACGCAAAGGTCATCATCGTAGATAATGAGGATCCAGTCATGGCGAGCATTCAGGATATAGCGGTCATTGAGTCTGGACAGGAGGCGGTGTTTCAAGTAATATTGAGTGGACTTGATAGTCAACCACGGACCTTCACCTATACCACCGAAGATGAAACTGCAGAGGCAGGACAGGATTATTCAGCTGTCTCTGGGACTGTCACATTTGTAGCGGAAACGATACAACAGGAGATTATAGTCCCAATATTGGATGACCAAACCCCCGAAAGGACCGAAATCTTTCGAGTGCGTCTAGCGGGTGTCGGTATATCCGATGGTGAGGGTCATGGCATGATTTTAGATGATGATGGGCCGCTCACGGTCAGTATTCTTGATCAGAGTGTGTCGGAAGGAGCAGGTGAACTGCTGCTACCAGTTCATCTGAATCGACCAAGTCCTCAACTGGTAACCGTCCAGTTTACATCCTCGGATCAGTCCGCAAACTCTGAATTCGATTATGTAACCTCAAAGGGGATCGTCATTTTTCAGCGGGGAAGCCTTGAAGGGAAGATCCGTATTCAGGTATTAGAGGATTCGGAAGTAGAACCAGACGAGACCTTTCAAGTGACCCTCTCCAAACCCAGAAATGTGGCAATTGATCGGGGAATTGGGACGGGTACGATTCTGGATAACGATGGCAGCCCTACCATCTCTGTACAGAGTGTCACCGTCTCGCGTGATCTGGCAATATTTGATCTGAACTTGTCCATACCCTCTCCCGTGCCGGTACTAGTCAGCTATGCGAGTGAGGATGGGAGCGCACAGGCAGGACAGGACTATGAACCTGTGTCTGGGCAAATCACGTTTGCACCTGGCGAAATATCAAAAACCGTAGGGGTGAAACTACTATCTCACAAGACTGGATTCGAAGCGAAGACATTTTCTCTTGTCTTGCTCTCGGCCGTAAATGCAGAGGTACAAGATGCCCGTGAGGAGGCGGTGATAGAGGAAGAAAGCGAAGAGAACATCCGGAATGCTTATATCTCCAGAGTACTTCGCACTTGGGCTTCGCAGGTCGTAGAGGCATTTTCGCGGCGAGTGGATGGGATGGCAGAGTGCCGGATTCCTGATCTATCGTGGCTCCAGTACAGGACAGAGCGTCGGTCTCTGGGGCAGATCTTCAGGGGTTGTGGTGCGGAGTTCACCTACGGAGGATGGAGCGTCTGGGGACAAGGCGCATTCACCCGCATGCGTGGCAGAGATGGGTCGCTATCGCTGCGTTCGGATATCACTACCATGCTCGTAGGAGCGGATTATGTGTGGAGTCAGGGTTGGATGGCGGGACTCGTCGCTGCGCAAAGTTGGGATCAAGGCACGTATGAGACGGCGTCGCTGTCAGGTTCTGCATCATCAAGATTGACAGGATTTTATCCCTACGTCAGTTATCAAACCGCCGCGGGAATGCGTGCATGGATGCTCTTCGGACTGGGACGGGGAGAGACCGAAGTGGAAACACTGGAGTCCGAGGTAGATGCTGCACTGGTTGCCCTGGGACTAATAGGTACACTGACCAGTGGCACTTCTGGACGGCTGGGCTATGAACTAGACGCCTTCTGGGCCATTGCCGATCTGGAGGATGGATCGGACTTGGGCGTACGCAGGGTGCGTGCAGGTGTGGAGGGAATTCTACGATTCGGACAAGGGATGGAACCGTATATGGAAGCGGCCCTTCGTCAGGATGGAGGCGATGCAGAGACAGGGATGGGAGTTGAACTTGGTGGAGGCATACGCTGGTCAACGAGTCGGTTACGTGTGGAACTGGGTGGTCGTACCTTGGTGCTACATACGGATGAGGGGATGCGGGAATGGGGGCTAATGGGGGCCATTGAGTACAGAAAACCGAGCCAGCTTGGCCCTTCCATGCGTGTACGTCCACTCTGGGGGAATGTCTATGGTGGAGATCTCTGGCGTGATGCCCCGTTGCATTCCGTGGCTCTGGGGGGTACGGATCAACGCGTAGAGATGGAACTGGGGTATGGGATGCCGATCAGACAAAGCCTTGGGCAATCCATCATCGGAATGACGGTGGATCCAAGAGGGCACTCCTATCGGGTTGGGTACAACCTGCATGTGAAGCATGGATTACAATTCTCAGTAGCCACCACCGCGCGAACTCTGGAAGCAAATAAGACGCCACCTTCGTATGGACTCAGTGGACGCATGGATCTAAGGTGGTAATCTAAGCGAGGAGGCGGGTCGGAGACCTTCCCGACTCATAAGAATGAATTGTGGAGCAAAGTAACAATCCTCTCTATAACCAATATTCTACCGATCGAATCTTTGTTCAAATCCCCCACCCTCTGTATACCCTAATCAACCCATATCATTCGGACCTCCCCTGCCCCAGCGATTTAGATCTCATAGCCAGAGAATACCTGAACCGAAAACCAATGGATACGCCCTGTTGAGTAGATGTACAAGAAAACCTCGGACGTTTTTCCAAAGTAGGCGGTGTTGAAATTGCCTGTCTTATTGTTCTATGATTCTACAAAGAACAGAGTTAGTCCGATCAGAGGCATAAACCGATTAAGACAATGATACTCACTTTGGTACAATTCGTCCGTCAGGTGTGATCCGTTCATGAGCGGCGGGCGGACGGGTTGGGAAATTCGAGATAGGCACACTCGGGTCCCGATCCTTCGGAACATAATGAGAATGATTCCCATGTGGGATTTCGGCATATTCCTTATCTCCAAAAGGGTTGAGGACTCGCTGCATCACAAAGACAAAAAGAATTAAACCTACAATCACTAAAACAATGCGAAAGCGAAAGCGACCAGATGAAACCCGCCGAGAATCCTGAGCCAGCAAATTATGCGTGGCTTCATTTGAGTTAATTATCTTTTCATTCATTCTCGTAGGTAATAATAATCAAATTGTAGGAACGCCTAAACACCTTTCTGGTTTTATCCTCTCCCACAAACGTATGGTTTCTTTGGTAGCCCTCCCTCAGTCTTCTACTGTGAATAGCAAATTATGCGCATCTCTTTAGGTCTGCTTTTGATGAACCTGTTTTTCATCTGGGGGCAGGCCCACGCTCAGGAGTCGGTCATGCGAGGCTTCGTTCGAGATGCGTCCGATGGACAGACTATGCAAGGTGTCAATGTGATCCTGACCAATGATGGAGATGCCTTCATCGGCGCCGCTACCAATCGTGATGGTTTTTTTGCGCTCAGTGGAATTTCCCCTGGCTCTTACTATCTGGCTATTTCTTACGTTGGATATACGTCTCACTATGATACATTGGATTTTTCTCCCGACGATCTTGTCACCTATAATGTAGAATTACAATTCTCCGAAGATCTTCTGGATGAACTTGTAGTCGAATCTGAACGAGAAGGGACTGGGGCTGCTGGGTTAACTGGAGGACTCCAGTCCATTACTCCGCGAGAAATTGCTCTCATCCCTTCACCTGATATCAGCGGTGACTTAGCAAGTTATCTTTCGACACTCCCTGGCGTGGTTGCAAGTGGTGATCAGGGTGGTCAGCTCTTCATCAGAGGAGGTGAGCCAACTCAGAATCAAGTGATCCTAGACGGAATGACGGTTTTCCAACCGTTTCATTTAATTGGATTTTATTCTGCATTTCCATCCAGCATCCTCAATGTCACCGATGTATATGCAGGTGGATTTGGGCCCCGATATGGAGGGCGCCTTTCCTCCGTAATTGATATTTCCACTCGGAATGGCAATAAACGACGAGTGGCGGGGGAGCTTTCAGCTGCACCATTTATAAGTACTGTACTTTTAGAGGGACCGATCGTCTCTGGTCGTGTCTCCGCCTTGGTCTCAGGCAGATTATCGGTGATTGATCAGGGGGCAGGTCAAATTCTTGATCAACCCCTACCCTACGATTTCAATGATCAGTTTGTCAAACTGCACGCCGACATCTCCGAAAACAGCCAAGCATCCATCAGCGGACTACGCTCCTACGATAACGGCATCATTGGGACGCTTGATGATTCAGAAATAGATAGTCTAAGCAACCATGTGACTTGGACTAGTCAGGCAATCGGAGGACGGTATATCCTTCTGCCTACTCGTATTCCCGTTCAGGCCGAACTACTCCTGTCCGTATCCACAATAGAAAATACATTGGGTACGTCCGAAAATCCTGCACGAAGTTCAAACTCAACGGAGGTCAACCTCTCTGCGAATGTAACACACTATAATCGGACCATTGACGTTTCATGGGGGCTTCACGCCAGATTTAGTGAACTGAGTAGCGAGCTTGGTGGAACCTTTCAGAATGTTTCCCAAGATACTGAATTCATCAGTGAGGCTGGTGGGTATTTACTTCTGGATGTAAAAGGAAGAGAGGGGCTGAGTCTGCAACCCGGGGTTCGCCTCTCTTCATTTCCCAGCAAAGGTAGAACATTCATTGAACCTCGTATTCGCTTTACATATGACTTTGGAATCCATCGAGTTAGTCTGGCTGGTGGGATTTATCATCAGGAAATTGTTGGACTCACCGATCGACGAGATGCTGGAGATGTATTTACCGCATGGACCACCTCACCATTAGGGAAGGTCCCAAGTGCAATTCACGGGATTGCTGGATATCAGATTCGTCCCACATCATGGCTTCAATTCGCCTTGGAGGGGTTCTACAAGACGATGACTGATCTCTCTATTGCAGAATGGAGTTCATTCCCCCAGTTCACAACCCGATTGCAATCTGCAGATGGGAATATTATTGGACTTGATAGTCGAATTGAAATCTCACATGGTGGGTTTTATGGATTTATTAATTACGGATATGCAAAGGTTCGATATCAGGCAAAGCAGAGTGAAATTGAGTACTGGTTTGGAAGTAGCGAATATGAATTCGCTCCACCTCATGATCGTAAACATCAACTGAATGCAGTGGGAAGTCTTAGTTGGAACAACTTTATTCTGAGTGTTCGCTGGCAATATGGCTCTGGACTTCCCTACAGTCAAGCATTAGGATTTGATGAATTCATCCTGCTTGATGGCCCAACGGATCTTTTCAATGACCACGGAGAAACTCGAGTTCTTTACACATATCCCTATGGTGGACGACTTCCCGATTATCACCGGTTAGATATTTCCCTGGAGCGTACGTTTCCGCTTTCAATGAATACCGCTGTTTCAGTCATGGCCAGCGCAACGAATGTATACGATCGAGTAAATCTCTTCTACATTGATCTATTTACTCTGGAACGCCTTGACCAACTTCCCCTCATCCCTGCGGTCGGCTTAAAGCTCCAATTCTGATGCAGAAATTCGTCTTCCTCACTCTACTCGTTCTGACCCTCACGGCATGTGACGATTCTGTATCGCCAATCATTGAATCCTCCCGACAATATACACTCTTTGGTACCTTGGATATGGCGCGTGATTCCCAATTTGTTCGTGTAATCCCAATCCGGGATAACATTAATGAGGCTGGAGATGAACTGGAGGTAAGTGTCCGCTCAATTGAATTATCAACCCAAGAAACTTTTGTTTGGAAAGATTCCATTCATACATTTGCCGACGGAAGAGTCGGCCACATATTCTTTGCCCCATTTCGCATTCGCCCCTCACTTACGTATCGGATTGAAGTCACTCCCGATGATGGAGAACAAGTTACAAGTGTAGAGACTACAGTCCCTGATCGACCGGTCGCAGAAATTCAGGAAATTGCTTTCGCCTTTACTCGAACCACTCAGTTAAGCGCTCGCCAAAGAATCTTATGGCATGGACTCCGTTCCTCTCCCTACGAGATTGAGCAATGGTACAGATTTCTCTCCCTGGCTGACTACACCTTCAAGGACTATCAATTAAGTTATGATCCTGTCAATTCAGCTCTCGAAAATGAAATGGATGTCTGGGAAATGAATAAAGATCTGGTTCAGGATCGCGATACTCTTTCAACTCAACTGGACCTGAAAGCAATTGATCTTCTGGCAGGAGTCGCTCTGCGGATCACACTCCTGGATGACAACTTTGTCCCACCAAGTGGAGAGTTCGATCGCGAAATTCTTTCTCAGCCTGGAACCCTCTCTAATGTTGAAAATGGTTTTGGACTGTTGGGGGCAATTGGTCGGTTTTCAGTGGAATGGACTATCCCTGACTCCATCGCACAGGGACTGGGATACCAACCTCTCGGCAATGTTTCAACACCTGGAGGTATCTGGGAGGAGCCTCCTGGGACTTACGCGATCACACAGGAGTAGCCCTGCACCCCTCCATCTCCATCATCTTCCCAAGATGATCAATCTCGTGTTCATTGGGGGGAATCTGTTTGATCATGGTCTCCAGTGGCCAGAGTAAAATGATACTTTATCCATAAGATCTTCAGTTTTTGGTACTCATGCTTATCTGATGCGTGTATTGGTGATCATTCCTGCGTTTAACGAAGCAGAGGCAATTGGCCAAGTCATCGGTGATATCCCCCATGGTTTAGCCACCGAAGTCATCGTTGTGAATAATGTTTCTACGGATGAAACCGAAAAGAATGCTTCCGCCGTAGGCGCCACTGTGCTGGAAGAGTCTCGGAAAGGCTATGGATTCGCATGCTTATGTGGGCTCGCTTACGCTTCAAACCAAAATCCTGATATCATTGTATTTCTTGACGGAGACTATTCGGATCATCCCAATGAAATGGCATCCTTGATTCAACCAATTCAATCGGGAACCCATGATTTTGTCATTGGAAGTCGGACAAAAGGGATTTCTGAACGGGGGGCACTTTTACCCCAAGCAAGATGGGGAAATCGCTTAGCCTGTTTACTCATGCGGTGGATTTGGGGAGCAAGGTACAGTGACTTGGGACCGTTTCGGGCTATCCGTTACCAATCACTCATGAAACTGAACATGACGGATCCAACATTTGGCTGGACGATTGAGATGCAAATTAAAGCTCATCTGGCAGGTTTACGCATCACAGAAATTCCCGTCTCCTACCGTAGACGTGTTGGAGTATCCAAGATCACTGGAACTCTTTCTGGAACCATCAAAGCATCTATTGTAATCCTTGGAATTATCTTTCGTTTTGCGATAATCTCATCTCAATTGCGCAAACGTCTGACAAATCATTAACCCCCAGAGTGCAACCACATAGGTATTTATACGTATCCACGCCATCTGATTCCAACAGCATGCATCACGACATTTGGTTTAACGGGAAGTTCGTCCGTCATGAGGACGCTAAGGTTCATGTACTTTCACATGCGATCCATTATGGCTCAAGCGTATTTGAAGGAATTCGTGCCTACCATACTCGGAAAGGGATTGCGATATTTCGTCTTGAAGAGCATGTTCGCCGACTGGTTGACTCGGCTAAAATATATCGTATGCACTCCCCTTTTGACAAGAAGACTCTGGAGAATGCTTGCATTGAGACCGTTTCCCGCAGCAAACTTAAGGCCAGCTATATTCGACCGGTTATATTTCGGGGATTGGGACCGATGGGAGTGAATCCATTAGATAACCCCGTTGAGACGGCCATTGCCGTTTTTGAATGGGGGGCCTACCTGGGTGAGGATTCGTTTGAGCAAGGGATTGATGTTCAGGTAGCATCCTGGAATCGATATGCACCAAATACCATGCCCGCACTTGCAAAAGCCGGAGGAAACTATCTCAATGCCAGCTTAGTCAAGATGGATGCGGTTCTGAATGGCTACACGGAAGGGATCATGCTCACGACGAATGGCTATCTCGCCGAAGGAAGTGGGGAGAACTTATTTCTCGTCAGTGATGGGGAGCTCTATACGGCCCCCGCAAGTTTTTCAATCCTGCCAGGCATCACTCGTTCAACTGTACTCCACTTAGCGCAGATCGCTGGCATTCCAGTCCATCAAGGAAGTATCCCGAGGGAATCACTCTATATTGCAGATGAACTATTTTTCACTGGGACTGCCGCCGAAATCACACCCATCCGCTCCGTGGATAAGTATACTATCGGAGAGGGCAAGCGCGGCCCGATCACCAAAAAACTGCAGGCAGCATTTCTTGATGTGATCAAGGAGGGGAATGATCCATTCGGATGGCTCACGCCCGTTGAATCCAACAAATAGCTCACCTTGGACAATTAGAGTACTGTATTTGGCCGTCGGGCCTGTCGCGTAGCGGTGAGATCACATCTCTGTGATATACAATCCTATTCATCTGTGCATCTGATCGCCTGACAAAACTTGGGGTCTGGCTCTCCTTTCCCTCAGGTCAGTTGTGATAGTGGTGCTTTTGGAGATGTATACCTTCGTAGCAGAAGCAACCAAGTTCGGTTCTGACTTAAACTTCTTGGGGAGGGAATTCCTCCGCTTTGCCCCCAACAACTTAACGAAAGGCGAATTGAATTTACGGAATATTCAGAAATTCAATTGATTCAGAAGGAGGAATGTCAGTGGTGGAAAAATTCAAAATTGGAACTCTTTTGCACCGTGAAGGGCTCTACCCCTATCCGATCTACAGAGTATGAAGAACACCCTAATTAATTATGGGATGATAAATATTCCTTCCTCCGAAAACACCGAACCAGCGTAGGTTTGATCAATGACCTGGACACTCCAATAGTAGGTACCAGATGGTAGGTGATGCAACGTCCATGTTCGGTTGTGATCCACATTCCCCCGTTGAGAAATAAACCGACGGCCAGTTTCAACGTCTGCCAACGGAGAAACCACATCTACACCCTGAGAAGTTCTCCCCACTCGTACGTTATAGGTCAACCCTGCCTCAGGAGTACGTGAATCTGTCCCACTACCCCATGAAAGTATTGCCATTTGATCCTTGACTTCTGCTCTTAAATCTTGTGGGGCACTCGGAGCAGCAAGCCCAGAAAGGAGAATACTCTGCATGACTTTCATGCTCAGACCTCCCTCTTTGGGAGCATCTCCCATAAGAAATAGATCAAGATCAAGATCATTGTCGTGATCAAACCAGATTGCCACACCCCGTGCACCTCCATCAAAGCTACCCTGTGGACAAGGATCCATGGGCGGGGCACTATCTTGGCATTTGACAAACTTCCTGAATTGCATTCCTCGATCACTGATGTATAATTGAGCGCTTTCCGAAGAAAGCGGTGACTCAAATCCGGAAATAATCATGTCTGGATAGCCTGAATTGTTCTGATCGCCCCAATCCATACTTCCATCATATCGTCCCAGAGTGGGATCATTCGTGAATGCGCCGACCAGCAGGTCTTCTTGCGTAAATGTTCCAGAGTTATTGCGATAGATCGCAGTGACACCTTCAAGAAGTGATGGGGTGATTCTTGCACCTGTCTGTGCTAAATCCAGATCCCCATCAACATCAAAGTCAACCCATGATACAGAACTCCACCCATAGGGGGAAAAGTTGTGCGATGCCTCAACTAGCTGCCCTCCACCAATATTATCATATACAAGTGTTTTGAATCCATCCTGAGCCGTGACCCCGGCAACCACTAAATCCAAATCTCCGTCGGTGTCATAGTCTCCGATTGCAAGATCACACTCGGCGAGCCCCGTAAATTGGTTTGGTAAAGCGATAAATCGCTTCACCATCGTGCCAGTATTTTCATATTGCACCATCGCAGGATCTCCGCGCTCATCACGTCCACACGCAACTAAATCCACATCTCCATCATTGTCCAAATCCGCCCAAGATAAATCACCTGCGTAGAGCCCTTCAAGTGAATAGGTAAGATTGAAGGTGGAACTCTCACTGAAACCGTACACATAAAATCTGGGAGTATCATCCTGATCAAGACCATGCATTGCCAAATCCAGTCTTCCATCCTGATCATAATCGTGAGTAGCAACCGTGCTTTGCCATAGTCCGATCAGATTTTGTCCAACGCCAGAGGATCTGGTCAGCTCGAGTGCATTCGTGGTCTGCCTTTCCCCTATGGGATTCACTACGTCTATTTGCGTAATCCCATCGTTGCTGTAGTAGCCAGCCAGAGGCCCTGCATCCCTGCCAATGATTGGGGTGGGATCTTCCTCCGCAAACCCTGAAAGGACCAGATCTTGGTCTCCATCCAGATCAAAATCACCCAAAGCTGCATCTCCATATCGTAGGGGAATCGGATCCGTAACGGGAAGGATCTCATACGCTGTCGTTTCCTGCGCACAAACTGCATTCGCCCAAAAAACCGTACTCAAGAAGACGACTGTAATTGATCTGAACATTCAGATGTAATGGATGATCAACTTATCGAATGAGAGTCACATGGGTTGCATGTTGCACGGGGCCTGCATTCATGCGAATCAGATACAACCCAGGGGCTACGGGCATTCCTTGCTCATCTTCCCCAGACCAATGGAGATGATGAGTCCCAGGAGTTAAGGAGTTCTTGATCAGCCGCAGTACACGACTGCCCATAGCATTGTAGATGATAAATTCAACAGAGGATTGATCGTTCACCGTGAACGGGATCGTGATCGCATCCCGAAAGGGGTTCGGATACCCGGAAGACAGCGAGGTCGCAGGAAGAATAGTCTCTTCTACAGCGGTTAATTTCCTCCCGCCGGTTACCGTGAAGATTCCCTCGTCTGACCATGGCGAAGCAATGAAACTTTGATCGATTGCTTGTACACTCCAAAAATAGGTTCCTGTGGGGAGTGTATGCAATCTCCAAAAGGTTTGCAACCCGGCATTCCCCCTCCCTGAACGTAAACGACGTCCCGTAGAGGGGGCACTATAGGCAACCATCACATTCTCCTGACCTGAAAGGGTTCCGATCCGTAAATTATAACTCAGCGAGGCGGTCGCTGTCTCTTGATCCATCCCAGCCTGCCATTCAAGCGTAACAACTCCGTCATCTACAGTAGCCTGAAGCCCTGTTGGAGCCGTGGGAGGGGTATTCACAGCTCTGGAATCGTTACGGTAAATTCTCATCAATGGATTTGCATCTGAACTACTTCCAGCAATCACCATATCCAAATCAAAATCCCCATCGTAATCTCCCCAAATAGCACTTGACGCCGCCACTCCTGGCAAAGCAATACGGGGGTTTAGAGAGTTCCCTTCATTCCGATACACATAACCTGAGCGTCCATCCCTTGAATCGGTTCTTCCTACGACGATCAAATCAAGCTGTCCATCACTATCATAATCTCCCCATGCCACATCACCATGCATCACCGAATTCATCTCAATTCCTGTATGACGCAAATTTCCATTCTCATTTTGCCAGACTTGAACAACTGGTTCAAAATATTTTGTGGCATGATAACACCCTCCACTAAGGGCTAAATCTAGATCTCCATCGCCATCAAAGTCTCCCCAGTCCATTGCGGAAAAAGCAAGCCCGGGAAGATTCGTAGAGAACTCTGTGAAGACGCCTTCCCCATTATTCCGATACAATGTCGTTCTGGATGCTCCAGAATTTGTTACGCCTGAGAGGGCCAAATCCTGATCGCCATCATTATCAATGTCTGCCCATTCAACATCCCCCATGGTTAGAGGGGTAAATGAAAAAGGCATCGGTTCATACACGCCATCCTCATTTTTATATGCGGTTGTGATCACCTCGTCTTGGGAACTCAGCCCGGTCATCAGAAGATCTTCATCTCCATCTCCGTCAATATCCGCTGTACGAACTTTACCTCCATATACTCCATGGAGCGGAGTTGAGACGGAGTTGAAGGAGTTGGATAAATCACCTCGGTAAAGATGTACCACTCCCCGCAGTGGACGAGTCTCAAAATTTGCAGCATTATGCACCCTGCCAGAGACAATGACATCAAAAAGACCATCACGATTCATATCGGTCAGAGCCATCGAACTCTGCCAAACCCCGGGACCAAGAGCATCCTCTTCAAATTCTAACCCCTCGCTTCCGTCTGAAAAACGAAAAGGTTGATCCATCAAAGCAACATACGAATGTGGTACAAATGGGGGTGTACTTTCGGAGTTGCCAGTTCCCAGAAGGTCAAATACACCATCACGGTTTAGATCTGCAAACACAATTTCACCATACTCAAGTTCATTCAGAGAGACGGGTCTTATGGAAGAGAATGTGAACGGCTGCGCTTCCAGAGGCACTGCATACAGCAAAAGCATACAAAGCCCGTGCACCAGTATTCTCAGCATAGGGTATTCAATACAAATGAGTAGAGAGTACTTCTTCCAGGCAGGATACTTAGGGTGAAGCGAGTTCAACCATCACTTGCGTTCGATCCCATTCAATCATCATGTTGAGTCCTCCTTCTGGATTTTCTTCAAAGAAGATCGTGAATGCTTCACGGACTTCATCCAACCTCATCACGGGGACGATGATCCGATGAACATCCATTTCCTCTGTGTACTGGCTCGTACCATTTTGACCGAGCCCGCGATTGAAAATCAGTGTCCACTGTGTTTCTTCGGGGATACTAAAGAGCGAGTAAGTGCCTGCGGATACCAACTGATCATGGATCCGAATATCCCCCGTGATGGTTAATTCAGTTGCCTCATTCGCCGCCGTACGCCAGAGTTCTCCATATGGAACCAATTCACCAAAAATCTTACGTCCCCGTCTTCGCGGAGAACTGTAATGCACTTTGATATACGTATCCCCGAGCTGTGTACGAACTAATTGAAGGGGGCTCAGACGGGGCTCTTCCTCTGGAATATGATTGATATTCCAGTCTGCCTCATAGAGATTTTCATCTATTGCGGGAATGATTTGAAGCGCATTCTTATAATACACTTTACGTAATACTTCATCTGGCAGGTCCATACCATACATCATCCACCAGGCATGACGTTTCCGGTAATAAGGGAAAAATTCATCTGCGGTCTCAAAAATACGAAAATACGTATGATACTCGGATGCATTCCATGCATCCTTACCCATCAGTACCCTGTCCTGATAGTCGATCATCCACTGCCTCGCAGTATGTGGCTGACGACCAAGCTCTGCGACCACGGCCCCCAGTTCAGTGTAGACATTCGGATACTCATCCAGTCTTTCCCCGAGTAACTTTAAGTTATTTCCGAGCCAACCAAGGTGTGCATTGAGAAAAATGGTTTCTGGATGTTTTCGAAACATTCTCCATTGCTCCTCAATCATAAGATCCCAGGATGGATCACCCTCCTGTTTGCGTCCCGGGCGCTCCTTGAGTTCAAACCAGCGCTCGTTGTAACGATCATGGGGTAGCCAAAATGGTGCTGGATCAGCGGTATGAATCAGGACGGGTATTCCCAACTCACCACATTTGGCCCAGATTGGATCAAGTCGGGGATCATCCGTCGGAATGCGTACTCCATCCGAATCGACCACGGTCATCCCAAGATTTTTGAAAATTTTCAGGCCCGCCGCTCCGTTTTGTACATCCATCTCCAGCTGAGCAGCCGCAGATTCTCCAAACCCAGGCTCCCCCGCTCGAGAAAAATCAATGTTCGCAAAATGTACAAACCGACCTGGAGCATAGCGATTCGTATTCTCAACTTTTTGGATAAGATCCTGTCCGCTACCTCCACTCAAATTGACCATCGTGATCAGATTCAACTCATCCATTGCCCCAACCAACTCGTTGAGTTCTTCCTCCGTCGCCGTTCCAATCTGCCACTGATGACCATGCGCATCCACAAATCGGTATTTTGCCTTCGTGACAGGATTTTCTTCTACCATAAGTGTAGAAACGGGAGAATAATCTTCCCACTGGAGCGTTTGACTACTCGCAGGATAAACAATACATGCAATGGTAAGGAGAGTGAAGAACTGATTCATGATGATCCTTTTGATTAAATTTCGACTGCTTTAAGCACTAAACTACATTGGTAGGTAAGGTTCCTAAATAACTGAATTAACTTGTTCTATCCATTACGAATGTCCATCCCACCTTCAAAACGTAAATTTGAATTAAGTGCACCCTTTCAACCCTTTGGAGATCAGCCAACGGCCATTGAAGCCCTCACCAAAGGGCTTCGGAATGGGAAAGAACACCAGACGCTTCTAGGCGTGACGGGGTCTGGTAAAACATTTACGATCAGCAATGTGATCCAGAACCTGGGGAAGCCTACTCTGGTCATGAGCCACAACAAAACTCTTGCTGCTCAGCTTTATGCTGAATTCCGCCAATTTTTTCCGAACAATGCGGTTGAATTTTTTATTTCGTACTATGACTACTATCAGCCAGAGGCATACATCGTCCATAGTGACACGTACATAGAGAAGGATCTTCAAATCAATGAACGAATAGATCGACTTCGCTTGAGGGCAACAAGTGCGCTGGTGTCTGGTCGCACGGATGTGATTGTAGTCGCGAGCGTTTCCTGCATCTATGGTCTGGGGTCTCCCAAGGAATATCAATCTCAGATTGTTCAACTCTCAATTGGTCAGACGATTGAACGGAATGATTTATTGTTGCAGTTGATCAGCATCTTTTACCAAAGGAACGATACCGAACTCCAGCCTGGGACGTTCCGTGTCAAGGGCGATCGGGTAGATATTTATCCCACCTACGCGGAGGATCTCGCTTATCGGGTCATCTTCTGGGGCGATGAAATTGAAGAGATTACTGCCATTGATCCCCTTACGGGTGCAAAAACTGAACAGCAGGATGAAACGCTTACCATCTACCCTGCACGTATTTTTGTGACGCCTCAAGATCAGGTTGATCGCGCGGTTGCTGCGATTGAGGAAGAACTTCATTGGCGTCTGGCAATCCTCCGGCAAAATAAAAAAATGTTGGAAGCTCAACGTCTGGAGCAACGCACCATATTTGATCTTGAAATGATTCGTGAACTTGGCTACTGTTCCGGGATTGAGAATTATAGCCGTCATATGACTGGATTGGAAGAGGGGCAGCGCCCTTACTGTCTCATGGATTATTTCCCGGATGATTTTCTTCTTGTCATTGACGAGAGTCACGCAACGATTCCACAGGTACGGGCCATGTATAATGGGGATCGTGCTCGCAAGCTGACTTTGGTAGAGCATGGATTTCGTCTTCCCTCTGCTCTTGATAATCGTCCGATGAAATTTGAGGAATACGAGGAGCGCCAGCGCAAGACCATCTATATGAGTGCAACCCCCGCCGACTACGAGATGGCTAAATCGGAGGGAGAGTTTGTGGAACAGGTCATCCGCCCGACCGGAATTCCTGATCCTCCCGTCTTGATCCGACCGAGTGAACACCAAGTGGATGACCTTCTGGAAGAGATTCGAGAGGTGAACCGCCGACAGGAACGAACTTTGGTTACTACGCTGACCAAGCGTATGGCAGAGGACTTGACCGACTATCTAGAATCATTTGGGATCCGTGCCCGCTACCTGCATTCCGATATAGACGCTTTAACTCGAGTAGAGTTATTAAGGGATCTTCGTCTAGGTACCTACGATGTTCTGGTTGGCGTCAACTTGCTCCGCGAGGGACTTGATCTGCCTGAGGTCTCTCTGGTGGCAATCATTGATGCTGATAAAGAGGGTTTTCTCAGAAGTGACCGTGCTCTGATCCAGACCGCTGGTCGTGCAGCACGCAACATCAATAGCAAGATCATTCTCTACGCCGATAAGGTGACGGGGAGCATGCAGCGAATGCTTGACGAGACCAACCGTCGCCGAACGAAGCAGTTGGCTTACAATGAACAACATGGAATTGTCCCGAAAACCGTGAAGAAAGATCGGAGTGATGTCCTTCGTGGTACCGTAGTTGCGGAAGAACGTGAGCCCGGTGGGCAAACCCCACTTGTGCATCCGGCGGAAATGATCAATATGCCTCAAAAGCTTGATGATCCTTTGATCCAGGTGCTCTCCGATTCAGAAAAGAAAGTACTGGTGCAACAGATGAATGCTGAAATGCTTGAAGCCGCAGAGAAAATGGAATTTGAAAACGCTGCCAGACTCCGGGATGAGATTGCGCGGGTTGAAGCCTTGCTGAGTGAGGGAACCTAACCCTCATATATCAATAGAAACTATGCTAATCCGCTCATCTTATTGACTTAATGAAAAAAGGGATTCACCCTGACTATCACCCGCTTAAGGTTCGCCTGGCTGACGGGACAGAATTTACAACGAGGTCAACCATGAAATCTGATGAGTATGTGTCAGATGTTGACAGTACGAATCATCCATTTTATACAGGACGCCGGCAGTATGTAGATACCGCTGGCCGCGTTGAGAAATTCCGTCGTCGGTACGGTGCTGGAAAACAGTAAACCTCTTGAGTTTGATACCTTGATCAGTTGTATTGGGCCATAGGATACTGATTCGTCATTCAGGGTTAAATAACTGATGGATACGGTCCGCATTATCAAGAAGAAGCGGGATGGTTTGGAACTTACCTCGTCCGAGGTCCAGTTTCTGATCAACGGCTACACTGCCAGCCGCATTACCGACTATCAGATGGCAGCCTTTCTGATGGCGGCTCAATTGCAGGGCATGACCTTAAATGAGACGATTGCCCTAACCCAGTGCATGGTGAACTCGGGCAGGATTCTTGATTTCTCTGCATTCTCACCGCTGGTGATTGGCAAACATTCAACGGGTGGGGTTGGAGACAAGATTTCGCTTATTGTGGCCCCAATCGTTGGCTCTTGCAAGGTTTGCCTCCCCAAGATTACTGGACGTTCACTCGGACATACAGGCGGAACCCTTGACAAGCTGGAAGCAATCCCCGGCTTCCGTACCGATCTTACCATTCATGAGGTCATTCGCCAAATCCGCGAAATTGGTGTTGTCATGTTTGGAGCAACCAAAGAAATTGCCCCTGCCGACCGACAACTTTATGCGCTTCGTGATGTAACCGCCAGTGTTGACTTTATCCCCTTCATGACGGCCTCCATTCTGAGCAAAAAACTCGCAGAAGGCCTGGATGGATTAGTACTTGATGTGAAATCAGGGCGTGGTGCTTTTTTGCCCGCCATTGAAGATGCTCGAGATCTTGCTGAAACCCTCGTCTGTGTTGGGGAGCATTTTGGAATCAATACCATTGCTCTGCTCACGAATATGAATGTTCCTCTTGGAAGTGCCATTGGAAACTGGCTTGAGGTTGAAGAAGCGATTGATTGTCTTCAAAATGAGGGCCCCCAAGATGTGCAAGAGTTGGCACTCCAGGTGGCTGGAGAAGTGATTGCACTCGCTGGATTGGCTGACTCACCCGATGATGGACAACAAATAGCTCACAAAGCAGTGACCTCTGGACATGCGTTAGACTTCTTTGCAAAAATTGTGACTGCACAGGGCGGAGATTCAAGTGTCATTCATAACCCCGCTTTACGTTTGCGTTTCATTGAACCACACACGATTACCACTCCACTTGATCTCAATGGATATGTAACCGACATTGATGCACTTGCGATCGCTGAGACCGCGAATGACTTGGGGGTTGGCCGGCAACTCCTGGGACAGGATGTAGACCATGAGGCAGGAATTGTCCTGCATCTCAAGGTTGGAGAAAAAGCAAAAGGTGGTCTACCCTTAGCAAGCATTTACACGAGGAAGACGGATCAAATTGAAAAATTTGCATCCAAGATCAGAAGTGCCTATACCCTCTCCGAAAAGCCTGAACCCAAGGTACCTGTCTTGTTAGATCGGCTCACCATAGAGGGATGGGCTTCAACATCTTGATTTATTCCTATGTCGCATTTGGCTTTATTCTTCAAAGTGGGTATCTTTCAACTCAGCTAATTTTTTTGTGATATGTCCCTATGGTCTCGTTTTAAACGCGCAATGCGTTCACTTTTTGGAGGTGCAATCTCCTCCCTGGAAAATCCCAAGCTCATCCTTGAGCAGAATATTCGGGAGTTGAATGATCAAGTCCCGAAGATGAATGAAAATATCGCGACCGTCAAAGCGAATGTGATTTTGCTTCAGAAGGAAGCCAAACGGATTCGCACCGAGGTGGAAACTCTTCGGTCAAAGATCAAGTCGGCAATTCAGAGTGATCGGGAAGATCTGGCGCGTCAGCACGCGGTTCGATTTGAAACTGCGCGCGAGAATCTTGCAAAAACAGATGAGCAGCTTGCACATGCAACCGCTGCTTATGATAAAGCCCAGCAAGTCAAGAAGGCTTTCATGCGCGAACGGCAACGAAAAATAGATGCAGCTCAAGAAGCTCTACGTGCAAGTGAGCGTGCAAAATGGCAGGCAAATGTGGCCGACGCGCTCGAAAAATTTGAAGTCGGTGGCATTGATCAGACCCATGATGAAATGATCCAACGCCTGGATGAAGAAACAGCCAAAAATGAAGCACGTATCGAGGTCGCTCTGGATTCTGTAGATCTTCAGGCGATTCGGTTGGATGAAGAAGCAGAAGACCTGCGTGCTGCCGAACTGGTGAATCAGATGAAGCTGGAAATGGGACTGAGTGAACCAACATCTGAATCTGAACGTATCCCTACTGAAGATAAATCCGAAACAGAGGATAAGACCATGGGACGAACACGTACCCGTGAATAACAACCGAACGATGCCCGAACAGGAACGTGCACGATTGAAAGAGCAGTATATCAAGGAATTTCGGGAGCGTAGACATATTCGTCGCACTCTTGAGGCTGCTCGCAGACGTAAGGCCGCGAACCAGGCCCTCTCGGATATGGTTGATGCTCTGGAGGATCCTGCCGATCCCACGGATGAGTTTACTTCCAGACTAGATGCTGAGACTGCCATGAATGAAGCCCGTCTGGAAATTGCCCTGGAGAATCAGATCCCCGAAGACCTTCGTCAGTCAGATCCTGAGTCACCTGCTCCGTCCCAGGCATCCACGACTGATTCCACGGCGAAAACAATTGGCCCTCGACTGAGGACCGATCCAAGCGAATGAAAGAAGGAGAGATCAATTTCACACGAGAGGTGTTCCTGCACCCCTGGAACCTCTCATTCCTGACGATTGGGCTAGGGACTGCATTGGGATTTGGTTTCCTTGTTTCCTCTGGACTTGGGCCTTTCTTATTCAACTCTTTGCTTACGGTCACAATTGCCTTTGAGCTATTGGCTTTAGGGTACGTACCCCGCCAAAAACGCTTTCGGAATCTCATCCGCGCGAAATATGCAGCTCTTGCGGCAAAGCCACTCTCGCAGCGAGAAATGTATCGGCAATTGAGTCGAACCAACCAGCGCCGTTATGTGCGATTGAGAGACCTTGAAAAAGAACTCCAAACCAATTACGGTAAATTCAGTTTTGCATCTCAGGGAATACTTGAGAGTCACACATCTAAGATTGAAGGGCTCATGAATTCCTGCCTCAAACTCATGTTTCAACAGGAAAGATATCACATATTTGGACAGCGGAAACAGGAGCAGGAACTTGCAACAGCCATCGCTGCGGTTGAAACGGAACTCAAGCATGCGTCTGAACCTATCCGCAATATCAAAGCGAGGCGTCTTCGAGTCCTGGAGCAACGCCTGGAGCGTTTCAGGAAAAGTCAGGAACAACTTGAAATTATTGAAGCTCAGGTTGCGACGATTGAGGATGTTGTAAAGTATATCCATGAGCAATCCATGACCCTTAGTAATCCCGAGGAGATCACCTATCAGCTCGATCTTCTCCTTTCTGAGGTAGAGGAGACCGAAGCCTCTGTTGCACAGATTGAATCTGTATTTGCGCCCGAGGAAAGTGAGGATGACTGGAATACGCCAGTATTGAGGTCTCGTACCTGATTGCCTGCTTCGTGCATGGCCATCCCTGTAATCATAACGACCCTCTTATTGAGTGCCATTTTCTCTGGTACGGAAATCGCATTCATTGCTGCAGACCGACTCCGCGTTGAGATGCGTGCCAGACGACGGGGAATTCTGGGACGAATGGTCACCTTTTTCTCCGAATCTCCCCCACGATTGTTAACCACTACACTGGTTGGCAATAACATTGCCTTGGTGATCTTCTCTACCATCATGGCGATCACTTTAGCCGAGCCCCTCTCACGCTTCATTGACGGCGAAAGCCCCCAAGTGATTGTTCAAACTCTGATTGCTGCCATTATTGTTCTGCTTATCGGAGAGATTCTCCCAAAAGCGATCATGCGTGAAACAGCCACTCGTGCAGTCTTCTTTTTGGCGATCCCTTTGACAATAACTTACGTCATACTTCTACCCCTGATCCAACTTGTTTCTTGGACATCCCAATTGCTCTTGAGAAAATTTGGTGGCTCACCCGATCAATTGACCAGCTTTTCTCGACGAGCATTTGAACAAATTATTGAAGAAAATGTGGAGCGAGGATCCTTGGATCTTGATGCAGAAGAGACCGAACTGCTTACCAATGTATTCGGGCTACACGGAAAACGAGCGAAGGTGTGTATGACACCTCGGACCGAGATTGTTGCGATTTCTGAGGATACTCCTTTGGAAGATTTCCGCCAACTTTGCATCGAAAGTGGCTACTCAAAAATTCCTGTCTATCAAGATAATATTGATACGATCGTGGGGATTGCCTTTGCTTATGATTTATTTGCAAACCCAAGCGCACTCAGCGAAGTTGTACGACCTGCCAAGTTTGTTCCGGAGTCAAAACTTGCAAAGGAACTCCTGCGCGAATTCAGGGACAGTCACCGTTCCATCGTCGTTGTGATTGACGAGTATGGCGGGACTGCAGGATTGATTACCCGCGAAGACCTCTTAGAAGAACTCTTCGGCGATATTCAAGACGAGTTTGATACCGAGGACGTAATCATGAGTGAGATCAGTCCTCGCGTCTTCCTATTCAGTGGAAAAGCCGAGATTGACGAAATCAATGAGCGCTTTGATCTGCAGATTTCTACAGGAGAATTTGAAACCATTGCGGGATTTATCCTTGATCAGATTGGATCCATCCCCTCGGCAAATGACCGCATCGTCCTTGACAAATTTCGAATCGAAATTCTCAAAGCATCCCGAAATCGGATTGACCTGATCCGGTTATCTCCAAAAGACTAGGAATCAAGACTGAGACCTGCCTTCTACCTCTGCACCACCAATAGCGGAGCGCATATCCGTGTCGGCTTCAATATTACGCAAATTGTAGTAGTCCATCACGCCTAACTGTCCATTGCGGAAGGCTTCTGCAATTGCTTCAGGAACCATTGCCTCAGCTTCTACAACGCGCGCACGAGCTTCTTGGACCCTGGCAACCATCTCTTGCTCAAGCGCAACGGCGGCTGCCCGGCGCTCCTCAGCTTTCGCACGAGCTACCTGTAGATCGGCCTCGGCTTGATCTGTTTGTAGCTTCGCACCGATATTCTCACCAACATCCACATCGGCAATATCAATGGAGAGAATTTCAAACGCAGTTCCCGAATCCAATCCTTTGGCCAGTACGGTCTTGGAGATAATATCAGGATTTTCCAGTACCGCGGCGTGAGAATCTGATGAGCCGATCGTGGAGACGATCCCCTCCCCAACCCGCGCAATAATGGTCTCTTCGCCTGCCCCTCCAACCAGCCGTTCTATGTTCGCACGTACCGTGACACGAGCAATTGCGCGGAGTTGAATCCCATCTTTAGCAATGGCAGAAATAGGAGGGGTTTCGATGACCTTAGGGTTCACAGATACCTGAACTGCTTCAAACACATCGCGACCAGCCAAATCAATGGCAGTTGCGCGCTCAAAGGGGAGGTCAATATCTGCCTTATCCGCGGAGATCAATGCATTGATGACTTGTTGAACATTCCCTCCCGCCAGAAAATGTGCCTCCAGCTTGGGGGTTTCGGCAGGGATTCCCGCCTTGTGAGCGGTAATGAGCGGCTTGACGATCCGGTCGGGGGGGACCCGGCGAAGTCTCATTCCAACAAGGTCACGAAAAAGTTTGAGGTGAACCCCTGAGAAAATTGCAGTAATCCAAAGTCGTACTGGCACAAAGTACAACAGCAGAATCACTCCAATAAGAATGATCATGATAATCAAGAATGGGGCAAGACCGAATAGATCGTTCATCGTTTAGTTACCAGAATGTTGATTAAGAATTATGCCGGGAATAAGGTGCGTGTACACCACCAGTCTTTGAGACCAGATGAATACCTGTGATACGTATTTCTTTGGAAATGGATTTGCACATGTCATAAATAGAAAGTGATGCAATGGAGACTGCCGTGAGTGCTTCCATCTCCACTCCGGTCCGCCCACAAGAAGCAACCGAGGCCTGAACTCTCACGGACGAGGCGTGATCGTCAAATGAAAACGTGAGGTCCACTGAGTCCAAGGGGATGGAGTGACACAGTGGGATCAACTTGGATGTCTGCTTGGCGCCCATAATTCCAGCTAACTGTGCGGTCGTAAGCACATTCCCTTTGGCTACACGCTCTTCCGTAAGCGCCTCATAGGCATCTACCCCGAGTTCCACGACACACTCCGCCATGGCATGACGCACGGAGGATGGTTTGGAAGAAATATCCACCATATGGACGCCACGAAGTTCATCAAGGTGAGATAACTTTGACATTGAATAACGCCGTACCCAAAGAATCGTATTTTTTTCCTAATTTTCGTACAATTTACTACACGAAACCCATTCAATCACATTAACAGCGTATTTTCAGAGAATTATTCTGTGAAATTCACTCTCCAATCACTCTAACTGACCTGCTCATGTCCTCTATTTCAACTCTCTGTGAATTACTTGACAAAGGACTCAACCACTACTCTGGTGTGGTAGCCTCAACCAAGCGTCAAGGCAAATGGATTGACACGGATGTCAACCTTTTCCGAGACAATTTAAAAGCCTGTGCTGCTGGGTTTTACAGCTTAGGCATACGTAAAGGAGATCGCGTGGCCTTGCACTCTGAAAACTGTACGGAATGGCTGATCATTGATCACGCACTCTTATCTCTTGGGGCGGTCAGTGTACCGATCTATACGACCCAACCCGAAGAGCAAATCTCCCACATTGTGCAGGATGCAAAGGTATCGGGATATGTGGTTTCCTCCGAGGAATTATTTAACCGCTGCCCCTCCGACCTAACCTCCAGTCCAGACATAAATTGGACCCTTGGCTTGTTGGGTAAATTTTCCGAAAATATGCTCACCTTGGAGGATTTAATCAAGCGTGGCTCTCAGTTCCTCACTGAGGAGCCAGATTTACTTGAACGAACCAAAGCGGAGGTGAGCAGCGGGGATCTGGCGACCATTTGTTACACTTCTGGCACCACGGGCAAGCCAAAAGGTGTCATGCTTACCCATCATAATCTGACCACCAACGCACTTTCGTTAGCGGAACGGTTACCGTTTGAGGTTCCTGCGCGTGTGATGTCCTTTCTTCCCCTCTCTCATTCACTTGAGCGCGTCGCTTCAAACTTCTATCTGTCGGAATCATGCCCGATCTACTTTATTGAAACGACAGATGACCTCATGGATGACATGCAGCATGTTCGCCCTGCACACATGACAACTGTTCCGCGACTACTTGAAAAAGTTCATGCTGGCATCATGGCCAAGGCCACCGCGGAGAAAGGGGTTCCAGGTCTGATTGCGCGTTGGGCATTCAGGAGAGCGGAGAAATTTAACCTGAATGATCCAAAAGTAACTCCGTTGGATAAGCTTGCTGATAAGCTGGTCTACTCAAAAGTACGCTCCACCTTATTCGGTGGGAACTTGCGCGCTCTGACCAGTGGTGGTGCAGCGCTATCTCCACATGTTCAGGCATTTATCAATGGGATTGGGGTATACTGCGGGCAGGGATACGGACTAACAGAAACATCACCTGTGATCACGCTCTACGAAAAAGGACGACTCCGCCCCAGGTCAGTGGGAACGGCGATTCGTGATGTCGAGGTGAAGATTGCCGCGGATGGAGAAATTCTGACCAAAGGTCCTCATGTGATGGCAGGATACTACAATATGCCTAAAGAAACAGCGGAGGTCATTTCTGAAGAGGGGTGGTTTCATACAGGCGATATTGGGAAGCTTGACGAGGACGGTCACCTGTATATCACAGATCGAAAAAAACAACTCTTCAAGCTATCAACGGGCAAGTATATCGCACCGGTTCCCATTGAAGTTGAACTGGCCTCTGATCCTCTCATTGAACATGCTGTCATTATTGGTCCAGACTTCAAATTCTGCTCTGCCCTGATCGTTGCTGATGAAGCCTATGTGGAAAATGCGTTTGGCCCCAAACCGGATGAAGGGATTTTGAGAAATGCGGTTCAATCGGTGATTAACAGAGTGAATCAGAATCTTCCACCATGGGAACAGGTCAAGAAATTTCATTTGATCCATGAGCCATTTTCCATTGATTCGGGTGAACTCACTCCCACTCTGAAGGTGAGACGGAAAAATGTATATGCCAAATATCAAAAAGAAATTGAGAATTTGTACACGAAGTGATATGGAGCACGGTCTTGTGCAACGAGTGCTGGGACGTCCATGCGCTCTCGTCTAAATTGCATCTAATCAGTCATGATGCTCGATCTCACCTCATTCGGAATTGAGGTCACAGATATCAGGAGGAATGTAGCTCCTGCAGTCCTCTATGAAGATGCTCTTCGGAATGAGCCTCCTGCGGCAATTACCAGTAGTGGTGCGCTTGCGATCACCAGTGGAGGCAAGACAGGCCGCAGTCCAAATGACAAGCGAATTACCAAGGCGCCTCCAAGTTCGAGCGATGTTTGGTGGGGACCTGTAAACCTGCCTATTGATCAGCATACGTTTGAAATCAATCGTGAGCGCGCTCGTGATTACCTTAACACCCGTGCACGACTTTACGTCGTGGATGGATATGCTGGATGGCATCCCCGTTACCGAATTAAGGTGCGTATCATCTGTGAACGAGCCTATCATGCACTGTTCATGCGGAACATGTTGATTCGGCTGACTGACGAAGAACTGGAAAGCTTTGGGAACCCTGATTACGTTGTATACAACGCTGGCATGTTTCCTGCCAATCGCCACACGACCTACATGTCCTCCAAGACGAGTATTGATCTGTCATTTGAAGATCAGCAAATGGTCATCCTAGGAACTCAGTATGCTGGCGAGATGAAGAAAGGAATCTTTACGATCATGCATTATCTGATGCCTCGTCAGGGAGTCCTTTCTATGCATTGTTCAGCAAATCAGGGTAAAAAGGGAGATGTCACACTCTTTTTTGGGCTGTCGGGAACCGGGAAGACAACCTTATCAGCCGACCCAGCACGTGCGCTGATTGGGGATGATGAACACTGTTGGGCCGAGGATGGTATTTTTAATATTGAGGGTGGATGTTATGCAAAGGTCATCAATTTATCGGCTGAGGAGGAGCCAGAAATTTATGACGCCATCCAATTCGGCACCGTGCTGGAGAATGTCGTATGGGATCCGATCTCGCACGCTGTGGATTACTCTAACACCAGTTTGACTCAGAATACCAGAGCATGTTTTCCGATTGAGTATATGCAGAATGCCAAGATTCCCTGTGTATCTGGACATCC
This sequence comes from Rhodothermales bacterium, assembly GCA_965208025.1. Classification (GTDB taxonomy): domain Bacteria; phylum Bacteroidota; class Rhodothermia; order Rhodothermales; family Bin80; genus Bin80. The sequence goes on along the minus strand of OZ242302.1, from coordinate 3,492,165 downwards.
ATCAAACATTATTTTTCTGACGTTTGACGCGTTTGGGGTTCTCCCTCCGATTGCACGATTGACTTCAATACAAGCGATGTACCACTTCATCAGCGGCTACACGGCGAAGGTTGCGGGAACCGAAGTTGGAGTCAGTGAACCCGTGGCAACCTTTTCAGCGTGTTTTGGTGCAGCATTTTTGGTGTGGCACCCTGCAAAATATTCTGAACTGCTCGCGAAAAATATTGAAAAATATAATGTCAATACCTGGCTCATTAACACGGGAATGGTCGGGGATCAAAGTGAGCGAATCCAGCTCCGCTATACTCGTGCAATCATTGAGGCGATTCATAACGGTGTCCTCCTCAATGTCGAAACCATTCATGAGCCAGTTTTTGGGTTATCCATTCCAACGAGTTGTCCTGGTCTACCAGACGACCTTTTATTTCCAGAGAAAGCATGGTCTGATCCCACGGCTTACCGAGATACCGCGAATCGTCTCTCTATTCTGTTTGCTGATAATTTTGCTCAGTATGTCAATAAATGTCCGCCTGAAATTCGGTCAGGCGGCCCACTATGTGCGTAGCGAACGGAGCCCTGATCCGTGTGCCACCCATCTCCCGTTACCAAATATATGAATTTGATTTCCAGAACACCCCTGATTTTGCTGAACAGGGTATTTTGACTGGTTTTGGGTCAAGCACTATTTATGGGTACAAGGCTATCAACCCATCCTACTGATCCAGAGTAATGCCAAGGAATACTATGATGATTTTTTTGAAACACCGGAGCAGTATCTGAATTGAGGGTTCTGTCCATTCAGATCCAAGAACCTGTGATCGCCAAGGTGAGTCCGTCATGTTGAATATTGACAAAGAGGGTGGTTCCGTCTGGCGAAAATGTAGCCCCTGCAAGTTCAGAGTCACTTACGGCGTTACGACCAAACTTGTAGATATCTCCTTCGGGGGTAATGCCAACCAAGAACTGCTCATTGGATCCATCTTCCACACAATCAGGTCTCCCCATGGGGTGACCGTTAGATTGTCTGCGTTCTCAATCAGGTCTGGATCTGGAACTAAGGGCCAAATCTATCTTGCACCTGATCTGCAAAGCTTCGGCATCCAACCAAGGAGTGGAGTCCGATGAATCCGAGTGCGAATGCACCAGAGGTTTCAAGAAACTGGCGTCGAGAAGAAACGGAACTCTTATTTTTGGGAGATTGCATCGCAGTATGTAACAGTTTTTTTGACTAAAGTATGTTCAATAAGGAGAAACTAAAGCACTTCATAGCCGACCTTTCCCACCTTACCCTTCGGAGCACCAAGCCAAGTGAGGGTGAAGCTTGAATGGTTACTTGAATTGATGATTTGGATGGAGAATTTCGCCGCATAGGTCTTCATGATTCTCCATTTTTAACCCGTACCCCGATGAATGTTTGTGGCAGCTTAGCCATGTCAACCCGCCATTCTGGCCACATATTTGGAAAAATGTTGCTACTTTGAGAGAGGATACTTCCCTTAACCAAGGGCTTGACTCGAACGTTCATTTCGGCCTGAAAACTCCATCTACATGCGCTCCCTCCCGAGTGTCAATCGGATGCAATGGCATTGATTGGCCAGATCAAGTCGTCTTGAATTTGGATCGGCCGTGAGCATTACCACGCATATGGCGTGAGTGCTTCACATTTCGCACGCCTTGAATGGATGCAGTCTGATGAAAAACTAAGTTTTTGTCATGAACTGCTCGGATTGAACCGGAAAACCATAATTCAGACTTGAGAAATGCCCTTTGGTATCGATCGTTATAGAGATGTACGAACCCTGGGTCAACGTAATGTAGAAATATGCGTTCCTGTACTCGAGAACATGTTTGACTCATGATCATCTCATCAGCATGTCCCGCGCAATGCTTTATCCTGATTTCCATAGCATAGATGCTTCCCGGTAATCCAGGGTAGAATCCATTACAGAAAGACCCAGAATTAGTTCGCAGATCATAAACTCCTGGGGAATTGCAAATATATCAGTTGAGATCAAACGTTAGGATCCTGATCAGATGGGGTGTTGACCTCCATTCTTGCCTGCAATCATAATAAGATGTGACCAGTTCTTTTTTCTTGGTCCACATGCAATGATTGGGGAGGTCATGTGACTCTGCGGATACCACATTGGAGAAAAGATGATGCAACAAGAATTGGAAATGTGTTCTTTACCCCTCGCTCGAGGTATGGACTCAATAAATGGACGTTTAGGAAAATAATATCTGAAATTTGATTGAGTGATCTTAATCCTCTGAAAAATAGTCAGTTATGTATTAGTATACTAAATACATATTCAAGATTAACGGTGAGTTATTAAGTTATCTGGTAACAACAAGTCAACCATGATTTAATGTATTGGATTAAGTGAAAGCACTTTATGTCAAATAATTTGGAAAGATGACGTATATTTACATCCATAATGTTGAGTTACATTCAGATGATGAACTCAGATCATTTTCTTTTGACGGTTAAGAATGCCTCTGAATTGATCACTCTTGATTTATGCTGACAAACCAACTCTAACTTCGTAGATCATATGGATTTGTTTATTTCCATTTAAACTATTATCTTATCTAAAGCGTGTAACTAGCTATTTAATTGAAATCGCCATGACATCTGAAACATTGACTTCCGAATTGCAACCTCAAGTTCAACATTCAAGTTTGCTTCCGCCTCAGGATAGTGATCTTGTTGTTCCATCCGTTGCCGAATTGCGCGGGCCTGAATTGTTGCGACAACTACGTGACCGTGTGCAACAACTTGTGCGCGAACTTGATCGTCTTCAAGTTAAAAATCACAAGCTTACGTTGCGAATTGCCGAACTTGAATCCTCTGAAGTTCAAAACTCAACATCTACTAACTTATCGTTTGAAGAAGACCGAGGGCAACTTCTCGTCAGGATTAACAGCTTCATCAAAGCCATAGACGGCTACCTTGCCACTGAACAGGAGGATACAGACCAATGAAACAAGAATCAATCACGGTTAGAATTCTGGACCGTGAGTATCCCTTGCTTGTCGATAGTACTGATGTCGATACAATACAGGGAGTTGCGGCTAATGTGAGCCAGCGAATGAAAGCCTTCAAAGAACAATTTCCAGATCAGCCAGATTTAGTGGCAGCTGTATTTATCTCCATGGAACTGGCAGAGGAACTTCTTGGCGCACATGAGGCATTCAATGTTCTCTTGACTGCAATTGACCAGGAGACTCACTACCTTGACCAACAAGTCTCTCAAGCCCTGAATTACACCTCTGTTGCTGAGGGCTGACGGAACCGTATTGGACCTGCACTGTATCCGCACTTCGCGAGTGCCCGCGGCGGCTTAGGCATGTGAACCGTCAATATTGTTTATAGGGCGTTGACTTCGCACTTGGACACTAGGCCTCAACCTTGACAGGTCGTAAATTCACGCAGAGGAATGTGGAAGGGTTTGAGCAACACCCATTCCTGTAGATCAGGGTTCACACCCGCCGCTGCGGACCCTCGCGCTTCAAAAGGAACCCTTCCTTCACCTAACGGTTTCTAAGCTTTTAACTAACTGTAAAGAAATGGACGGCATGCAAGCCGTCCTGTTATTGACTGTTTTTATCGTAGCATTCTGCAGTGGACTCGGCGTTGCCTGGTGGATTGCAACCTCAAATTCACGCAGTACGCTAAACAAGGCACGTCGAGAGGCGTCCTCCATCATATCCTTGGCGGAGACGGAATCCGAAAATCTGAAATCAAGAGTTGTTAGAGATGCGAATGCGAAACTTGAAATTGAACGCTCTGAACTTGACTCCAAACGGATCGTTCTGAAGCAAGAACGCGAAAACTTTGAAACGGACAAAAAACGTCTCTGGCAAAAAAATGATCGTCAACGAAAAAAACTCAATAGCAGGAACCGGCGCCTAAACAAAAGGCAGTCTGTGCTCAACAACGCAACACAGACCATTGAACTTATTCAGGCAGAGAGTGAAAAAGCAAACCGCGAGGCGGATAAACTTCTCTCTGAAGTGAACCGGATGTCCAAGGAGGCATCCCAACATCTTACTAGGCTTGATGCCAAAGAGAAAGAATTAGAGTCCGAACACTCTAAGCTGAACTCACTGATCCGCGATCGGGTAAGTAAGCTTGAAAAGATTTCCGCTCTGACGGCCGAGGAGGCTCGTCTTCACCTCCGCGAAGAACTTATTGAGAAAGCAAAAGAAGATGTCAAGCTTGAGTTGCTGGAATTGCGGGATCAAGCGGAGGCTGCTGCAAAAGATGAAGCTCATAAAATTATTCTTACAACCATGCAGCGCATCGCATCGGATGAGGCAGAATCTCACTCCGTATCAGTCGTACCCATCACATCTGAGGATATTAAGGGGCGTGTGATTGGCCGTGAAGGGCGAAATGTGATGGCCTTTGAAGCAGCCACAGGAGTTGACCTTCTTGTAGATGATACCCCAGGCGCAATCGTGATCAGTTCTTTTGACCCTTTCCGACGAGAAATCGCCCGCTTAGCACTAGTTAAGTTGATGCGTGATGGTCGCATTCACCCTGCAAGCATTGAACGTTTCGTGGCTAAAGCTGAGAAGACTATCCAAGATGAGATTCTGAGTATCGGAGAGCGCACCCTTCTTGATCTGAAATTACGAGGGATGCACAAAGAACTCTTGTCAATTGTAGGGAAGATGAAGTATCGTGCAAGTTACGGACAAAATTTACTCAATCATAGTATTCAGGTCGCTCGCCTCTGCTCAATCATGGCAGCAGAAATGGGGCTTGATACCCAAATGGCCCGACGTGCAGGCTTATTGCACGATATTGGAAAAGTACTCCAAGAATCCAATGATCGCTCCCATGCAATTGTTGGAATGGAATACTGTAAGCGCTTCAAAGAACATAGACACATCTGTAATGCTGTCGGATCTCACCATGATGAGATTGAGATGACGACTCTTTTTGCACCCATCGTACAAGTATGCGATGCTATTAGTGGAGCTAGACCCGGAGCGCGACATATTCGCCGTGACGAGTACATAGAACGCTTACAAGATATGGAAGCCATTGCAACGTCTTTTGATGGTGTTAACCTTGCTTATGCAATTCAAGGGGGACGCGAACTCCGGGTGATTGCTCAACACTCACGAGTCTCTGACCAAGGGATTAGAGACTTGGCGGATAAAATTTCTCTTCGGATCCAAAATGAATTAATCTATCCAGGTCAAGTAAATGTTACAGTCATCCGTGAAATCCGAAAAACTGCGATTGCACAATAGTGATTGTGGATCATTTTCATTTACTCGCCGACCCTGTTAAATGTGACCGCCCACTTTGAAAGAGTTGCCGACCGATGCCCTGGAGCAGAGTGGGTGATATAGTGGCTTGTAGTGATGATCCCTAAGTGATCGGAATCCGCGATTCGGAAAACCCGTCACCTCCCCAATATTGATCCCCAAGCTATTCGTGCAAGCTACGCCGAGGTAAAAACTGCCTAACTTTCTGGCAGAAAGTGCCCAGCGTACGGGAAAATGGAGAAAAGAATGTTAGATTATGCCCCCCGAATGCAATCAGCTACAAATGCAGATACCTTTTGATCGGGAATGCGAACCTGCTCCAACGTATCTCGATTGCGAACCGTAACTCCTTTTCCCTCTATGGTTTCATTATCAATTGTGATACACAATGGAGTTCCCGCCTCATCCATTCTACGGTAACGCTTACCGATGGAGCCTTTCTCGTCGTAGAATAGATTCCATTCTCTACGTAAATCTGCCGTAATTGCGCGTGCTCGTTCAGGCATACCTTCTTTGCGGACCAGTGGAAATACGCCCACCTTGATGGGCGCAAGTGATGGAGCAAAAGCCATCACAGTACGACTGTTTCCTTCAACTTCATCTTTTCTGTAAGCCTCACAAAGCAACATTAGGATGGTTCGGTCTAGTCCTACCGAAGTTTCAACCACAAACGGTATAAATCTGGTACCCGATGGTTGATGGAAAATTTGCATTTTCTTACCCGAGTATTCCTGATGCCTTCTGAGGTCATAGTCAGTTCTCGAATGAATTCCTTCAATCTCTTGCCAACCGATCGGGAATTCATACTGAATATCTACCGCCGCATCTGCATAATGTGCGGGTTTTTCATGCACATGCCAACGTAACTTTGATGCTGGAATTCCAATTTGCTGATGCCAATCCCATCTTCTTGAGCGCCATAGATCATAGGCTTCGCTCTGCATTCCAGGCTGAACAAAGTACTGCATTTCCATTTGCTCAAATTCTCGCATTCGGAAAATGAATTGCCTCGCGACAATTTCATTCCTAAACGCTTTTCCGATCTGAGCAATCCCAAAGGGAATCTGTACTCGAGAAGTCGCATGTACATTGAGGAAATTGACAAATATGCCCTGTGCCGTCTCGGGGCGTAAATAAATTGATGAATCCTCACCAGCGAGCGCCCCTACTTTTGTCTCAAACATCATGTTAAATTGGCGAACATCCGTCCAATCAAATGCACCAGAATCCGGACTATGGATTTCTTCCTCGAGGATCAAAGAATGAAGTGCTTTGGGGAGATCCTCTGAGTTGAGCGCTTGAATAAACTTCTGTTGCACTACATCAGCCTGCTCATCTTTTCCCTTGGATTTCAATCGGTCAATATGCTGCTCTACGAGTTGATCAGCCCGGTATCGGCGTTTTGAAACCTTGTCATCAATCAGCGGATCATGGAATGCATCTACATGCCCCGATGCTTTCCAAACTTTAGGGTGCATTAGTATTGAAGCATCAACTCCTTCAATATTGTCATTTGAATATACCATATCATGCCACCAGCGCTCTCGTACATTTTTCTTGATTTCCACACCAAGGGGGCCATAATCATAAGTTGCCCCGAGTCCGCCATAGATTTCAGAGGACTGAAATATGAATCCGCGGCGTTTACATAATGCCGTAATCTCATCAAATCGCTTACTACTCATAATTTTAATGCTTGAGGAAAAATTGGAAACCGAAATAATCCATTCAATGAAAAAGAAATCCGTGATTCAGCCTGTTGATCATCGTCTATTTAAGTCCGAGTTAGTGATAAAACCAATAGTGCAAGCTGACTATCTTTCAGTCGTGAAACTGTCTGAAAATTGAGTTATCCGTTACAGGGGGAAGAATTAAATGATTTGATGTGATCAGCATCGTCACGTCTATTTTTTGTAAAACTATGATTTGCCCTGATGATGGAATTCCACGATTTCATGGGGATCATTCCGATTCAATCTCCAACATGACCAAAGATATCATTCAGATCAAAAGTCCCCGACCAAAGAGGTCAGGAGAGCATCATTGGTCGGAAACGTTCTCATGTGACGAGTCAGGGCTTGCATGGCTTCCATGGGACGACGACTATTCAGCACTTGAAATAATCGATTATGTTTTTGGATGGAACTTCCCAATAGTAAATCTTCATTTCGTGTTCCAGATTTTCGTAGATTGATTGCGGGCCATACTCGTCGGTGTGCCATCTCACGGTCTAGAACAATTTCTGCATTCCCTGTACCTTTGAATTCTTCAAAGATTACCTCATCCATTCGGCTCCCAGTCTCAATCAGAGCAGTGGCGATGAGGGTCAATGAGCCTCCGTTTTCTATATTTCGAGCACTACCAAAGAGCCGTCTTGGAACCCGCATCGCCCCGGAGTCTAGCCCGCCAGACATGGTTCGACCTGATCCCTCGCCCCAAAGATTGAATGTGCGTCCAAGACGTGTGAGTGAGTCCAAGAGGAGGACAACATCGTCCCCTAACTCTACCAGTCGCTTGGCATATTCAAACGCAAGAACAGAGACACGTACATGATTAAACTCTTCCTGATCACTGGAACTTGCGAAAACTGTGGCTTTGGTACTACGCCGAAAATCCGTTACTTCCTCTGGACGCTCGTCAACCAGAAGCGCAACTAAATGAATATCTGGATGATTATGGGTTAGCGATGCAGCGATTTCTTTGAGAATTAAAGTCTTTCCAGTTCGGGGAGGGGCAACAATTAATGCGCGCTGACCTTTGCCAATCGGACATGCAAGATCAACAACCCGCATGGTAATGTCATTGGGGCTCTTGACCAAATCCAGCTTCGTATCTGGATAAATAATCCGTCCCTCTTCAAATTCATGCTTGCGTGACCATTCATCTGGCGTAAGATTCATGACCTTCGTAAGACGGGACACCTGCAGATCACCTTTTTTTCCTGGACGTAGGAATCCTTCTAATACGACACCGTCACGTAATTGATATCGGCTGATCAAGGATGGAGGACAGAAAGGATCACGATCAGTCTTCGGCATACCTGATCGTAATTCTCGAACAAAACCGAACTTTCGATCTCCAATAATTTCAAGCATCCCTTCAAAGGGTTGCTCAGAGTGCTTCAACTTGGAAGCAGGAACTCGCCGTTTCGGCATCACCTTCGTGGAGCAGTGCGTAATAGGTGGTATTAGATGGGTGCGAAGAGTGAGCTCACACCAACAGTGAGGGGAATGATACTATAAACGATCATTGTACTTTGCTGTTCCAATGAATGTACCATGTTAGAAAACGAAAATATTTTGTGGGATCAAGGCCAAGATTATATCGCTGGAATTGATGAAGTCGGTCGAGGCGCTTTGGCAGGGCCTGTGGTAGCCGCAGCTGTGATACTCCCTCCTTATGTGGTCATTGAAGGAGTTCGTGACAGTAAGATGTTACAAAAACGCGCGAGACAAAACTGCCTCAAGAAAATATGTAATATTGCGATTGATCTTGGTCTTGGATATGCAAGTCCAAATGAAATTGATGACCTGAATATCCTAAATGCATCGCTCCTCGCGATGCAACGTGCGGCTGACTCTCTGGAATGTAAACCACATGCTTTACTGATTGATGGAAATCAGTCCCTTCCAGATTCAGATTGCACTCAGATTACGCTTGTTAAAGGGGATCGGCGAAGCCAATCCATTGCCGCTGCATCCATTGTTGCAAAACTTACCCGCGATCAACTTATGTATGAATATCATGATATTTTTCCGAGTTATGGTTGGAATAAAAACGTTGGATACCCTACGAGTGCTCACTACGAAGCACTTCGTTTGACGGGTCCTTGCATCCATCACCGCCGATCATTTCGACTCTCATAGGATTGTAAGCATCTTTTTGCCACCTCATCAGGGGGGATCCCGTCTACATCCAGTATTTGGTGCGCCTGGATATATATCTTCTCCCGTTCTTTCAACAGCTTCCGAATTCTGATCTCCATCTGCAGCGTAGGTAATTGATCACCACTAGGATCCCGCAGTATTGGGCGAACCGTATCATCATTCTCAAGCCGACTCACCAGCTCCTGGATCCCTACACGTAAGTAAATCAGCCAACTCTCTTTCAGAGACCATAGTAGATTATCGGGGTTCATTAATGTTCCTCCCCCCAGTGCACAAACAACATGGTCTGGAATTGATGTTAAGGCACTTGATTCTAAAGTCCGAAAGGCTTCCTCACCTTGGTCAGTGAATATTTGCTCTACAGTAGCCTCCGCAATTTTGGAAACGCGCTCATCTAAGTCAATAAATGGAATGGAAAGCCGGGTCGCCAATTGCGCACCAGTGACGCTTTTTCCGCATCCCATAAAGCCTGTAAGTAATATTCTATTCATCTCTATTCAAGAATTTTTCTGGACTTTGAGTCTCTCATTCCCGTTTAATCAAGTTGGAATTGAAGAGATACCGCAGCATAGGCGATAATTCATTCTCTCAGAGATCCTAATTGAATGACTTCACGCCATAAATGATGGCAAACAATATTTATCGTATACCAATCTGGCAGCCTAAATTTGGCAGCACGAAGCATCATTTGTTGAGCATTTGGATTACATTTTGGAGCAGCGTAGACATTGCCTGACAATCCATGCATATAAGCTGAATTAGGGATGCCGAACGCCATTTGGGTTTGATACTTCCGAGACAGAAAGAATATGCCCTCGATCTATTTGATCAGAATACGCATATTTTGACCTCGGGGACAAATCTAATCTGGAAAAATCACTCAATCCAACATAACTTTATCCGCTATCATTTCTGATCGTAAAAAGTGCTCATCACTACTCTCAATAAATAGTTTTCAGGTGACTCCTTGAATTTCTTTTTGAACTACGTTCTATGCCCGTATACGCATTGCTCATAGAATATGATGGAGCAGACTATTGTGGATGGCAACGACAGAAAGATCATCCTACCGTCCAAGCATCTCTGGAAGAGGCACTACGGACCTATCTCCGAAGTGATGACCTACGTATTACGGGGGCTGGTCGTACAGATACTGGGGTACATGCCAGAGGCCAAGTAGCCCATTTTGAATTTCCTGCAATTCCAGAGGACATGTGGCTACGATTCGTCAGGGCATTGAATGGGCTACTACCTCGCTCAATTGCTCTTCACTGTGCCGTGAGAACTGCCGATGACTTTCATGCCCGCTATGATGCACGGCGGCGAATCTATCACTACCATCTATCCACGATCCCCCTTGCACTTGAACGTAGCCACCGCCTGTATGTAATTCCGAGTTTGGACTTTGAACGCATGAACGATGCCTGTAAAGTGCTCACTGGTACCCATGACTTCGGCGCGTTCTGCCGAACACGGAGTGAAACCCAGAATCGCGTGTGCTCAGTTTTCAATGCCCAGTGGATCCCTGAACAAATACCCGGATATTGGAAATTTACCATTGAAGCAGACCGATTTCTACACGGAATGGTACGATCTCTGGTTGGAACTTTACTTGAAATTGGTCAGATGCAGCGATCGGTTCCAGATCTGGAAGTTGCTCTGGAAACACGAGATCGATCCATGGCGGGGCCAACTGCACCTGCCCACGCACTCATACTTGATCATGTTGTTTATCCCATGACAGTATTCAACCACTGAATAGCCATGAGAATCTGGTGGTTACTGGGCTTTGTATTCCTCGCATGCGAGCGGCCGTTCGTGGAAACTACGGAGCCAAATCTTCAGGTGACTGAGCCAGATTTAACCGAGGTACAAATTTCAAGTGTAATTACGCTTCGTGTCAGGTCCACTCACTTTCGTGCTCTGGAAGGAGTATACCTGAATGGCATTGCCATGGAACGTGTTCAGCCTGATCCTGCGCAATGGGAGATCTCTGTAACGCTTCGTGTGGGCTTAAACATATTCTATCTTGATGCGATTGATTTAGAGGGGGTTACCAGAAGAGATACTGCATATGCGGTTCACTTACCTCATCAAGTTTCTCGGAATGTCTCATCCCTGCCAGAGGGAAGAGGTGGACACTCTATCGTCCGCCTCCGTGACGGCAGTTATATGGTTTCTGGTGGTGCCCGTCAGCGTGGAGGTTTGGCCCAAAGGGAGTCATTCTTGCTGTCCAGTAATTCTGGTCTGTTCAGTCAGATGCAGGAGCAGATGCTTGTCGCCCGATCTGGCCACACCGCAAACATTCTCCCAGATCATAGTGTGCTCATAGTTGGAGGCAGTCGAGTTGATTCCCCCACCAGCATCAATGAGTTGATTGAAACCGTAGAACTATTTGATCCTGATGCTACCGAACGCGGCTTCCGTGAGATTCCAGTCCGTGGACAACCGATCCGAAGGGTGAACCATACCTCGGTTGTTTACCAGATGAATAGAGAGGTATTCCTTGATCTTATCGGTGGCTATGGAGATACGCGGTATGGTGCCAATCCTTTTTTCGGTATTCGCCAGGATCTGCGCACATTCAAGATTGAACCCAACGAATTAGTTGCACTGAATACAGCGGCCTCTGCTCCATTTATTTTTGAAGCAATCGCGGGCCATACTGTAACCCGGGCAGATCCAGATACGTACTTTATATTAGGAAGCCAATTTGTCAATGGAAATGTACTCAACGGGAATATGCGTATACATTATCCTCGTGGTGATGGAAAAGATCTCTCCCAACTTCCTGGGTTCATGATCCCGCGTACAGCACATTCAACTGCTCCGATTTTGAATGGGCTATTTATCGTGGTCGGTGGCAGGATCAAATCATCTCAAACGACGACGTATATGGAAATATTTCACGAACCGACCCATCGGTTTTTTTCTATGGTGTCACCTCAGCCGACGATCGCCCGTTCAGATCATACAGCAATCTCAACCGGTCTGAGAACCGTACTGCTCGTTGGCGGATTCAGCCCTGAAGGAACAGCAATCGCATCATCTGAGTATCTAACCATATTAGCAGAGTAATTTTTCAACACTATTGATCCATGAGGCTGAACCAGATTCTAAACTGGATTGTAATTGCCATCGCGGTTGTTGTATTGATCTTATTGATTGATTTCATCTTCGGGTTAGTCGTTGGCTTGGCTAAGACGGTGGCTCCTATCCTTATCGGCCTCTTTCTGGTCGGTCTCATTTTGCGATACATTGGTTCCCGCCGTACTCGTTAAAGGGTATGGCCCTCTCCCAGTTGCTTGAATTAGATCGCCGCTTCATGCGATCAGCTTTACTGCAAGCTGAACAGGCTAAAGAAGAGGGAGAGATTCCAGTTGGCGCGGTCGTTGTACACGAAAATCAAATTATTGGGCGTGGGCATAATCTGGTTGAGTCCCTTCAAGATCCTACTGCACATGCCGAAATGATTGCCATCACCGCCGCATGCCAAACTCTTAAATCAAAGGTGTTGAATGGTTGTACGCTGTATGTTACTCTGGAACCATGTCCTATGTGTGCTGGCGCAATTGTTTGGGCGCGCATCGATCGATTATGCTTTGGTGCGTTTGATACAAAGGCCGGGAGTGCGTCCAGTTTGTATAATATCCCGCAAGATGAGCGCTTGAATCACCATGTGGATATAATTAGCGGCGTAGAAGCGAATGAGTCGGAGATTCTACTCAAAAGCTTTTTTGAACATCTCCGAAAGAAATGATCCATGATGGATCAACATGTCCAACTAGATTATTGATATGCAGGATATTATAATTATAGGCGCTGGACCTGTTGGCTTGGCTTGTGGAATTGAGGCGGCAAGAAATAATCTCAGTGCGACGATCATTGAGAAGGGGACGCTCGTAAATTCACTGGTCGGCTACCCCACCCATATGGAATTTTTTTCAACCGCAGAGCTTCTTGAAATCGGTGGGCACCCCTTCTCTTCCTTGAACGCCAAGCCTACCCGTCCTGAAGCACTCAAATACTACCGTCGAGTCGCGGCAATTGAATCTCTGGATCTGCGGTTGTATGAGCGCGTCAACTGTGTTGAAGGAGTTGATAATCATTTTTCGGTTATGACGTCCAAAGGCAGTCATCCCTGCCGCAAAGTGATCATTACGATTGGCTTTTTTGATCTCCCCAATCTATTGGGAATTCCTGGTGAAGACCTCCCAAAAGTCACGCACTACTATCGGGAACCTTATGCTTATACAGGACAGCGGGTGGCTGTAGTGGGTGCTAAAAATTCAGCGGCAAAAGCCGCCTTGGAATGTCACCATTATGGTGCCAATGTTACTCTGATTCATCGTGGTGCCTCTCTATCCGATAAAATCAAATATTGGATTAAACCTGATCTTGAAAACCGTATCAAGGAGGGTAGCATTACGGCATATTTCAGAACAGAAATCACATCTATTGAACCCGATCAATTGATTCTCAAAGGTCCGGAGGGCATATTTTCCCTTCCGAACGACAATGTGATCGCGATGACGGGCTATCGTCCTGATTTTGCATTTCTGGAACGTCTGGGCATTACCATGCAGGACGACATGTTCCGAACCCCGAACCACCATCCAGAGTCTTTTGAGACGAATCGATCGGGTGTCTATATTGCTGGCACCGTCTGTGGGGGTCTTCAAACGAGTCGCTGGTTCATAGAGAATGGTCGATTTCATGCTACTCAGATCATGCACCACATTACGACTGGCGTCGTTGAGCCGTTACAGTTAGAACAGCGACAGTGGAAAACTGCCGAGTAGCCCCCTTATCTACTCTGCCTCCCGAGACTTTTTCTGAATCAGAAACTCTTCCATTGGATCCCATCAATCAATTGTTGAGGATGGATTTTTTCCATCACAGCAGATCCTCAATCTACCATGCGAATAGAAATCTAGACATGTGATTCTATTCAACAAGAGATTACTCATACCATTCTTCAGCCGATTAGTGCTGGGACTAAATCCTCTCAATCCTTAATCGGAACTCCCACTAACTCGTTCAACTAAAGATGAGAAAGCCCGCATGGTCATCAATTAAGGATATGGGATCACTGAATGAAGATGGCAGTGGTAATACTCCGATTGAGCTTGTGCTCTTGAGCCTGATCATAAAGTATACCCTATTGAATGAAGATCTTCATATTTATCTGTCATTTGATCGCAGTATTAAAATGTGAATTTATTTACTATGCCTAGCTGTGACTACATAATCAAGCTCCCATTTTGGAATTTGTGCTTCCAAAATCATCATTTTTGTATATTCGCAAAGCAGTTTACTGCGCACGAAATCTTGTACAGGTACGAATACTCAAACCATGATCCTGCTACGGTGTCACCGAAGTTGGACGCGTTTCAAATTGTATTAAGTTTTCAAATCATCCTACCGACTCACCATCTGCTACGCTGGTAAAATTTCCATGAACAGTCCCTATGCCCAGAAAGTATGGCACCTAAATCGTTGGATTATACCCCACCTTCTTTTTTACTCTCTACACCTGTTGGCCTCCTCAGTTTCTCAATATGAAAGGAGCTTCAATGGTACTAGTCGTTCAGCATCAGTTGTGCTATCTCATCTGAAGTATTGGACGATTATCGCTCTATCCGTCCTGCTCTTCATAATTACATCGGTTGCTGTACCAAATTTGAGAGCGCAGTCCCCAGAACTCTTGACCGCGGACCAAGACGTAGGAATTCATTTGATGGCGAATCGTAGTGGGCAAATCTCCATGGCGCAACCTGCAAATCAGGAAGTCTACTCCCCCACCAGTCAGGCTCCTGTGAATCTGGTACGGACGTTTAATCTCAATGTAGACTTTGATTTGATCTCCGAGAATTCTGGTTCATTTACCATTACGGTCACAGCACAAATCAACAATGGACAAGCCTATGCAAGTGAGCAGATTCTCCAGATCACTGTAACTGGATCAGGCGTATCTTCTGCCGTTGATTTTACGCCAGTACCTAGCTTTAATCTCACTGTCCCTGCAAATGCAATGAGAGGATCTGCAACCTTTATTTTAAATCCAGAAAACGATTTAGTGGATGAAGACAATGAAACGATCACCATTGCCAGTACGAGTTCCCTCGTGACAGGAACCGATGAAATCACACTCCTTGATGACGATCCCTCACCGACGGGGATCAGTCTGAACGTCTCCCCCGTGGTTGCTCAAGAAGACGAAGGTGCTCAAACGTTCAATGTCGTTGCCACCGTAACAGGGGCAACCACCTACGGTAGCACACAGGTCATCCCGATCTCTGTTCAGGGAACATTCGTTTCCAGCGCTGTTGATTTCGCCGCCATCCCGGGCTTTAATCTTACTCTGCCAGCTGAACAGACGTCTGGAAGTGCCACATTTATTCTTACACCCGAAGATGATTTAGTTGATGAAACTGACGAGACGATTACGGTTAGCAGTTCAAGTTCTCTCGTATTAAATTCGGCGATTTTCCTGCTTCGTGATGATGATAGTCCACCAGGCGGAATTAACCTTCGCGTCCTACCAAATGTAATCTATGAGGAATTGGGAACCCAAGAGGTCACCTTGACCCTGGATATCTTTGGAGCCACAACTTATGCGACCAATCAGGTGATCCCCATCACCGTAACAGGAACAGGTGATCCTGGAGTCGTTCACTTTACCCCTGTCCCAAGTTTCAACGTTACTCTTCCGGCTGAGGCATCCAGCGTCACAACATCATTTTTCATCACTCCTACAAATAACCCGATTGATCAAACGAATGAAACAATCACGGTAGCGAGTAGCTCCCCACTCGTGACTGGACCGACAACCATCAATTTATCTGATGATCTTGAACCCCTTGAAGTTGACCTGACTGCCTCTCCATCATCTATTCTTGAATCTGATGGCCCCACGGAGGTTACGATCACGGCAACCATGACACCCCAAGATGTCTCCCCAACCAATCTGATCATCCCTCTGACCATTACAGGATCTGGGAATACGGCAGCAGTTGATTACAATACATCCGATGTGGAGATTACCTTCACCATTTTTCAGGGTGAACTGAGTGGAACTGCAAGCTTCACAGTTACGCCCATCAACGATTCTGAAGATGAAATTAATGAGACGATTACCGTGAACACGCCCAGGGCCAATACCCCTGAGATCATTACACTGGTTGATGATGATGATGCTCCTGAAAATATTAGCCTCTCTGTTGACCCAGCAACGATCGTTGAAGGTGAAGGTCCAACATCCGTCACTGTCACAGCATCCATCGGCGGGACCACCACATTTGGGGGCAGTAGATCTATTTCAATTGATGTTTCTGGAACTGGGAATGATGGTGTTGTCGGTTTCTCATCAGTTTCCAATTTCACGATCACGTTTTCTCCAGGCGTCCGCAATAGTTCATCCACTTTAGTTGTGACACCAGTTGATGATAATGTGATGACGGATGATGAAGTGATTACGCTCTCGAGTCCCGATCCACTCGTAACTGGATCAGCCCGGATCACTCTCATTGATAACGATCCTGATCCTGTTGTTGTCCTGCTGAGTTCGGACCAGAACTCTATACAAGAAAATGACGGACCGACGGAAATTACGGTGACCGCAACTCTCCAGAATGCCCAGACCATTGAGGATGACTTCACCATTTCCCTGAACGTAGCTGGATCTGGCAGAGAGGATGCGGTAGATTTCACACCAGTGAATGATATAATTCTCACAATCATAGCGGGTACCCTGAGTGGATCATCCACATTCACACTGATTCCTGAGGATGACATGTACGATGAATCCGATGAAGTCATTACGATCACCAGTGCCCAAGAATCAATCTCTAATTCCATTACCCTTCGTCTGATTGATGATGACGAAACACCGAGTATCCAATTAACCGCAACTCCCTCATCCCTCAGAGAGAATGATGGGAACACAGATATTACTGTTACGGCGCGGTTGATTGGAGCTACCCGCTTTGGAGGAACCCAGATTCTGCCTATCTCTGTTGCTGGATCTGGGCTTACCGAAGCGGTGGATTTTATTGCAGTTGAAGATTTCAGTCTTTCAATCGCCACGGGCAACACCACTGGTTCAGCTATGTTCACCCTCATTCCAGAAAATGATCGTCTTGATGAGATCGATGAATCCATAATGATCAGCAGTCGTAGCCCTTTAGTGACTCAAAGTGCAACCCTGGTTTTAGCTGATGATGATGAGCCTGGACAGGTTCAACTCTCGGTATCTCCGAGAACTCTTTTTGAGGAAGGAGGAACCCAAACGGTCACGGTGACGGGTACTCTATCCAATGGAGTCTCTCTCTCACAAACCCGTGTGTTACCTCTTTCAGTCCGTGGAAGTGGTGTCTCGTCGGCCGTTGATTTTGAACCTGTGCCAGACTTCAATCTTGAGTTTCAGCCAGCCACTCTAACTGCCACTACGACTTTCAACATCGTACCGGTAGATGACCAGGAGTTTGAGTCCGATGAAATACTGACGATTTCCAGTACAGATGAAATGATTGAAAATCCTGTAACCATCCCTCTGGTGAATGACGATGAAAAGCCCGCAGGCGTGTTTCTTTCAGTCTCCCCCGACCGAATTCAAGAAGATCAGGGATCAACATCTGTTCTCGTGACAGCTACAGTGCAAGGATTGACCCGCTATGCAACTACCGAGGTGATTGTTTTGAATATTCTTGACGACGGTGATCCTGCTACGGTCAGATATCTTGCTGTTGATGATGTTGAAGTTACGATTCCTGCTGGTGCTGCTCAGGGGGTGATTGAATTAGAGATCATCCCCGAGAATAATACCACTCACCAACCAGATGGAATCATTACCATCAGCAGTAATCATAATCTCGTAATTTCGAATGCCATGATCACCTTGGAGAATGACGATGATGCGCCATCGGGAATTACTTTGAATGTCAGTCCAGAAACTGTTTTGGAGTCTGGAGGGCCAACGCGAATTACGATTACAGCTATGGTTCAAGGAGAGACTTCCTACGCGATTGATCAAACGATAGGGATTACGGTCAGCGGCTCAGGCGAAGAAGTAGCCGTTGACTTTGTCTCCATCCCTGATTTTGAAATCACACTTGCTGCGCAGTCATTCAGTTCTACCATTGAGATAGAATTGATTCCAGAAGATGATCTCTCCGATGAACAGAATGAGACTCTGACCTTCGGAAGTACCAATCCCCTCGTCACGCAAGAGGGTACACTGGTCCTACTTGACGATGACCTTCCACCTCAGGGAATCTCTATCTCCCTGAATCCTGATGTCATACCCGAGGATGCAGGTGAAACGCAGGTGATGGTATCGGTCCATGTCATCGGTGACACGCGATATGCAACCGACCGACTCTTGGATTTGACTGCTATGGGATCTGGAATGCCTGATGTTGTTGGCTATACTCTCACTGCCCCATCACAGCTTCAATTACCCTCTGGGCAGGACCGTGCATTCACAACCATTCAAATCTTACCTGAGGATAACCTGTTCAGTGACCGCGCGGAAACGATCACGATCATCGCCCGTGATGATCAGATTGAGGCATCAGCCGAACTTTCACTCACCGATAACGATGCCGATCCGAGTGGATTTGAGTTGACAATCTCTCCCGACATTGTGAACGAAGGGGACGGACCAACGACCGTGAATGTGATTGCAAGCCTCATGGGGACCACTCGGTATCCCACTCCCCAATCGCTTACTCTCTCTGTATCGGAACCGAGCGCTACCACCGTAGAATTCCAGCCTATCTCGGACTTCACCATTCTTATCCCCGCGGGCGCTGAGTCAGGCAACGCAAGTTTTGTTTTGACGCCAACGGAAAATCAGGTCTACGAGGAGGACGCAACGATCACCATTACCGCTACTCACCTGGGCGTTTCAACCGAGGCGATTCTTTTGCTACGTGATGATGACCTGCCAACCCAGAGAGCCTCAGATGTAAATGCTGTGCTGTCTCCCGAAGCAACGCGAGCGATCATCTCGAGTACGGTTGGAGCCGTCCATCATCGGATTCAAGCATTTTCCTATGGGCTCTCCTCAAGAGATGAAAGCATATCTGGTAGCTTGTCCAGAATTGCGATGCGATTTCAGAATTCTTCACTTCATGGTTCGCTTGCACCTCCATCTATAGCCTCACTTCTGAATCGGGCATCCCTTTCTGCTCAGATCCTTCAGCAATTTTCTGTGTGGGCCTATGCTGATTATCGGTCTCTTTCTGGGAACGCTGCTGAATTATTGGTTGACTACGATGGAGGGGGAGCCGGTTTTCACATGGGCACTGATCTATCCCTGGGGCGCTTTCTTGTCGGTGTAGCAGTTTCAAGGTTTGAAGGAGATTTAGATTTCGTGTATCAGAGGAGCACCGCTCGCCCCAATCTGACCGCACCTGTGAATGGTGTATATCAGGTCACATCACTGGTAGTTTCTCCCTACCTCACCTGGGTATGGAGTTCGCATTCCAAGGTCTGGTTCATGACAACCCTTGGTGCGGGAGATGTTGGAATTTCCGATCCTGACTTACTCAACGAAGAGTCAAATACTTCTCTGGGCGCTTATGCCGTTGGAGCGGATCTCCACCTGACTCCAATCCAGCAAGATCTTTCGCTTACCCTCAAGGCAGGTATCTGGGGAGGAGAAATGAATCTAAAGGAAAACCTCAGTCGGATTCTCGAGCAGGAATCGGGGGTATATCGGACGCAGCTTTCTCTTGAAGCAGCATATCGGATTCGTACGCGTAGGCAGGGTATGATTCAGCCATTTCTTGAGACAGGACTCCGTGGTGATGGAGGAGATGGCCAAACTGGAACTGGCATGGATCTGGGAGGTGGAGCCCGACTCTTGCTTCCATCCTATGGGCTTCAACTCAGTGGACATGCAAACGTACTTGTGACGCACGGAGGAAATGTCAATGAATGGGGCTTCAGCGGGATCCTCAGATTTGCCCCAGGAGGTCGTACTGGCCCCATCCTTGAACTGGGTTCATCTACTGGAGAGCACTTGAATTCCAATCAGGCGATCTGGCAGAATACTCAATGGCATCTTCATGCTCATCCACGGCGGACCGCTGGAACGCGATTCCACTCACGGATCGGATACGGATTGGTAACCAAACATGGTTCGTTGATCCCATATACTGGTGTCGCTTTTGGCCGTGGTATCTCAACTCGTATTGGCGCTGATGTGCAACTGGTACATGGACTACGTATTCAACTAGAATCCGTGGGAATGTACAACCCATTGAATCAAAACTATTCTCCGAACCTCAGAGCTTCCCTCATTCTGCGGTAAAGCATCATGAGTTTGCTTTATTCAATGGGAGTCCTGCCCTGTTGATCAAATGAGTACCCAACCCTCTTGGCAGATTCGGCTCCTCGTTAAGCTCTTGTCCCCCTTTGTGAGGCAGGATTGCGTCTAAATCAACCCACGTTTTGATATCCACATCGTATCTATTCGAGTTTTTAGTGAGGGAATGATCCGAATAACTCCAAAAAAGCAACAACCGCTCATGACCATTGGAGAGTGGTTGGGAGGTAGGAAACGAGAGGAAACGAAGATCTGGATCATTCCCATTCATTCACCATGAACCCAGGGATCATGGTTGATTGAACATCAATGGGACTTTACTCTTCTTCTTCGGTCTGGCAGCCATCTTCACCCGTGAAGCATGGGTGCTCTCTATCTGCTCCACTCAAGAGATAGGCCATCAAGTCTGCGACTTCTTTTTCATTTAAGCGATCTAAAAGACGAGCAGGCATGATTGATACTGGCGATGCTTCTCGCAATACCACATCCGAGGTCTGAATGCCGATTTCTTGATCTGGATCGTAGGGGTTCTGATTGATAAAGATCTGATCATCTTCTTCCCTGAGGAGTCTCCCGATTACCTGAGTATTGTTGCTCAGCGTGAAGATCGTAGCTTCGTACTGATCACTGATTTGTTCACTGGGTGAATCAATGGCAGCAAGGATTTCGTGTCGGGAAAATCTTGAACCAACACGAGTTAGATCTGGCCCAATATTCCCACCAGTTGTTCCCATCCGATGACATGTTCCACATAATGCCGCAACATACATAGTGTTGCCCTGATGATAATTACGTGGAATTCCAAGTTCATCGTCCAGCATGTCATTCAGTTCTTGGCGATTCCACAGTCTGCCTGGCCCCTCCGGTTGGGGTAAATCGGCTATCGACTGATTCGGGGAGGCATCAACCAACCCTCTGAGCGCTTCTTTTTCATCCTCTGTCAACTGCTCGGCTGCATCTGAACGAATGTCTTCAAGAAATCCCACATAGCTTTCTCCACCACTTCGCCGCATGGCATCTTGAAACCAACCGAAATATTCTTCTCGTAGCTCCATCGTCCATCCAGATGTTTGGATGCGCAAGTTCATAGCCAACTCAATCTCTTCCTCACTGGGTGGATTCTCTTTCATCTGCATGATTACCTCACCATATTGTTCACTCCGATTGGCAACTTCGGTAGAGATGAGCATGGTCTGTCCTGTTTCCGACTCGCTTAATTCTTTCAACTGGGCCATCATTTGAGGGACAGCCTCTGGTGCCTGTAAATAAGCCAATAGACGACCGTACTCACGATTCAGAATCTCATCCCGTGATGGGTAAACCTTTTGAATCCGTTCAATCAGTTGATGACGGACATGCCCTTTCGGAGTTCCGAGCCGAATGCACACGAGTCCAATTGCTCGGACGAAATCCAACTCCTGAGCACGAGAGAGTTCTGAGGGATCGATGGTAAGAAGAGATTGAAGGGCTGCGGATTCCACACTTGGATCTCCATGGCGGGCCAGAGCAATGACTCCATTAATTCTGCGAATAGGATCGGGCTCATTCAAGACTCTTGATTGCCATAAATGGAGAGGTTGGTGCTCAATCGCAACCCTCGCCGCATAGCGAATAAAACGGTCGGGATGATTTAAGTGGAGCCACACAGTTGCAAATTCTTCGGGAGTGACGAATTTTCTATGGAGAGATTCCAAGGAATGACGGAGTTCTAGCTGAGGTGTTTTTTTCATCAAGTTCATGGGCTTCAACTCTGTCGAATGGTCATAGTAAACGCGGAAAAGGAACGAGTTCAATCGCCGCCCTCCAGTTACAAAATAAAACGATCCATCCTGTCCAATGACTCCATCGGTGACTGGTAGAGGGACTCCACTCAGAAATTCTTCAACTTTACCGACATAGGTGCTTCCTCGGGAGCGAAGAGCAATGTGATAAATTGTGCCAAAACTCCAGTCAAAGATAAAAAGACCTCTTCGGTATTTGAGAGGAAAATTGGCATTCTTACCTGACACGATCCCCGTGGGACTTCCCTGACCGATTTCCGCCACCGCTGGAAGATTATCCGGGTAGTAGTCGGGCCACTTGCCCGATCCTGTACGCCATCCAAATTCACTTCCCCGAGTCACATGCAGAACACGAATGGGTCGGTACCAGGGCATACCAAGATCCCATTCCATATCTGAGTCAAATGTGAATAGCTCACCATCTTCATTGAATGCCAGATCGTAGGCGTTACGATAACCAATACTGATCAATTTGAGGGTGGATGCCATTGAGTCCATTTGAATGATCCATCCTCCTGGTGGAGGCCGATCAGCTGCATGGCCACGAGGATCCCGTAACGTTGGGAGCAACTGATCCGTCTGCCATACTGGAGGCACAACGGATTCATATATCTGCGACAATTCGGTATGATTTCCCGCTACCAAGTAAAGTGATTCTCCATCGGGAGACAGAACAATTCCATGAGGGCCATGCTCACCCCAACCTTCAAATTCAACCAACACATGTATACTGTCCAGCACGGAGTCATGATCGGAATCAGTGATTCGATACAGTCCGCTCCCATATTCAGTACTCCCTTCCTCGCTATTGACAACTACGTATAAGCTATTGAATGCCCAGAGCAACCCTTGGGCGCGTCCCAACTCCAGATCCAAATTTGTCACTTTTGTATCCTCTGGATCTCCACCAATCGGAGAAGGTTGGATATGATAGAGTGATCCATATTGATCAGAGGCAAAGAGACCATCTTGTCCGTCCACCGCCAAAGCAACCCATGAACTAGAATCTTTTTCCATTGGGTTATACAGAACCTCTGAACGAAATCCATCAGGCAAATCCAACTCTGGTGGCCGTTCACCTTTTCCTCCCCGTTGAATGCAACCAAGTAAACTGAATAGAGTGCAAAGGAGCGTGCTAAATAGGAGCAAACGTTTTGAGTTCATTTTAATTGAATTTCTCAACAAATTACGAATCCTCAGCGATCCATACTTGACATCTAGTTGAATGTTGTCGTGCCAACATCATCATTTTTTTCTCGCACCGGATCAGCATTACCTCAACTGTGCGTTTATGTCTCCACTTATGCGCAACGTTGAACAAATGGGCATTGAGGCACTTCAATTAAAACGAGACCCCGCTCAGATTACGTCACATGTATTTTTCGAGGGAGTTACACATATCCGACGTCTGTTTGCACAACTTATCAATGGGGATCCAGTGAATGTAGCCATCACCCCAGCCACTTCATATGGAATCGCAACCATAGCTAAAAATCTTTCTCTGAGTTCAGGTGATAATATTGTTCTCATTGATGGGCAATTCCCAAGTAATGTTTACATATGGCGAAGACTATCTCAGAGGACGGGGGCCACGATCATTACGGTGTCGGATGACGGTGCCAACTGGACGAAGAAGGTACTGGAGGCAATCAACTACCGAACCGCTGTGGTTGCCATGGAGACCGTTCATTGGGCAAACGGATATCCCTTCAATCTCACAGAAATCAGTCAGCGAACGCATGATGTTGGTGCGCAGTTGATTCTTGATGGAACCCAATCAATTGGAGCCGTTCCTTTTGATGTGCAGGAAGTCAATCCTGATGCTCTGGTATGTGCTGGGTACAAGTGGCTTCTTGGCCCGTATGGAATTGCCCTACTCTATGTTGGAAAGCAGTTCCACGATGGCATTCCTCTGGAGGAAAACTGGGTTACCCGAGATGGGAGCGAAAATCTTGGAAATTTAATGGACTACACAGATGAATATCGTCCAGGGGCTACGCGATTTGATCGAGGGCAAACAAATGTCTTTGCTCAGACCGCCATGATGACGGAGGCGCTGAGACAGGTATTGGAGTGGCAACCCGCGCAGATCCATGCCTACTGCTCACAACTGATTGACCCGTTCCATCCTCAGATACGTGAACGAGGATATCATTTCCAGAACTCCTGGTTACCACATATTTTTGGTATCGGTTTACCTGAACATGTCAACCACGCTTATCTAAATGATGAACTGAACCGACGAAAAATTTCTATTTCCCTACGCGGAAATGCGCTACGAATCTCTCCTTATGTGTATAATACTTCCTGTAATATTGAAGAACTTCAGGATGTACTTCTTACAGCAGCCAAATAGATTGCTAATTTTTCCATCAGATAAAATGCTTGCTCATACGCTCCAGACTGCTCGCTTTCTCGAGGTCCAGCCACATTAACAGTGCCAGATTTTAGCGTCTGTATCCATTCAACGAGCGGTCGGACCGCCTCACCCATCTCTAAATGATAGATTGGGTGATTGAGTTCTGAAGCCGTATGTTGGGCGAGCAGTGTACCTTCTGATTTAATTGATCCACACAGAATGAGTAACCCATCACTGTCCCGGACATTCCATACCGTACGCTGGGCTGGATCTGCAAGAGGTGTAGCCTTAAGTAGGTATCGCTCGGGGATCGGTCCATCCTCTGCCCAGCGCCCTGCGGGGCACCAACCAGCATAAGGAATCCCCCATTTCATGGCCACATCTAATGCCGCACGGTCTACTCCTGTTTGTCCACCACTCATTACCTTGAATTTAATTTTTGATACCATTCACCTTTACTGCCCTAATGATCTGAATATGTCTTTAACCCTATGGTACGATTCAAGATGATTCGCCACATATATGAACTGAAAACCATCGCTCTCTTCACAGGGTGTCTCTTTTTTGTATCCGCCCCCGTTTTGGCACAGACGCTGGAACCTGAGTCACTCATGGAGGAGGTGATTGCCCGCTACCAAGATACAATGGAGGCGGAATTCATCCACACAACGACATCTCAAATCTGGGATGGTACCCAGACTTTGACGGGTGTAGTGAAGTTTTGGGCAGACCAATACCGCATTGAAACGCTCAATGAAATTATCACTGGCCAGGGGGACGAAGCGAGGATCTATCGTCCAGCGGAAAATCAGCTACTGATCACCAAGATTGATGGGGACGGCATTGGCTATTCTCCGCTTGCCCTCTTTCGTTCCTATGATGACCTGTATAGGCCTCTCTCCTCCGAGCGCGTAATGCTTGATGGTGCGCCCCATTACCGGCTTGACCTTTCCCCTGTACAAGAGAACCTAACAATTTCATCGTTGACGCTCTGGATCCATGAACATGACCGATTGATCACTCGTATTGTGGCCCTGGATGAAAGTTTAACCCAAACAGAGATTCAACTCAGTCGTATTCGTGTAGGACTACCTATTCCCCTCGAGACCTTTGAATTCACTCCTCCTGCGGGGACAGAGGTGATTGACCTTCGATCGTGACTCCTCCGATTCTTTCACGTACCAACGTTATCCGTCTGCTGTCGATTCTACTCGCGGCGGTTCTGATCTGGCTTGCCCTGCGGGATGTTGAGTTGGAAGCTTTTTTTGAGTCGTTACGAACCGCTCATTATGGGTGGATTTTGCCACTCATTGGAGTGACACTGGCAAGTCACTGGATTCGCGCTTACCGTTGGCAGGCGCTAGTCACCTCCATCCCGAATAATCCTCCCGATCACATTCAGATCTCGAGTCTATTTCAATCGGTCATGGTCGGATACATGGTGAACTATGCACTGCCCCGCGTGGGAGAGATTGCTCGTTGTACCCACTTGTCTACCCAGCAAAAACTATCCTTCCCAGCGGTTTTGGGAACCGTAGTCGTGGAACGCATTCTGGATACGATCACATTAGCAATTGGTCTGACTGTTACAGTCTTCCTACTTTGGAAACGAATTCAGGTTATCTTCGGGCAACTATCATTCCCTCAACTGCCTTGGATGTGGATTACAGTTGGTATTCTGATCTTTCTGTTTACTATTTATTTTGTCCTCCACGGACAGGCTACGAAACCTTTCGGCGCTCGGTTAAGGAACTTGGTGGATGGATTTCTGGGTGGGCTTAGAACCATCCGCCGCACCCCAGAGCGATGGCGTCTCATGTGGACAACGATTGTCATGTGGCTGTTGTACGGTGTCATGGCGTATGTCCCACTGATCATGTTTGACCTTCACTCAATCGTATCTCTGTCCTATTGGGACGGTTTAGCGATCATGTTCATTGGTGTACTGGGAATTCTCGTCCCCACCCCTGGAGGTGCCGGCTCATTCCATTTTATTACAATCCTCACCTTGACTGCAGTGTATGGAATTAGTCAAACAGGTGCAGCAGCATATGCTGTGTTTGTCCATGGTGCCCAATTGGTCCTCTACCTTATAGTGGGTGTTCTGGTTCTACTGAATTCTACGATCAGGTCTAAGTCAAATGATTCCTGAAAACCCTGTACGAATGAATGTATGGCACCTCCTCCTCAGACAACCGCTAATGATTTCTCCTGTCTAGCGTATGTCCACATAGGTTAGACGGACTGCCTGCCGCCTACGTTTGCCTAATATTCGAATATCCTGAGTTTAACACCTTGTGTGAACCACTGTCGTTTTGTGATTCAGTGCTACGAGACTGATTCATTCGCATGAGTTCCTTCTTGGTGTATAACTGAATGTAATGGATAAGAAAACTTCGAATCCCTCATCTAAGGGATTGCCAGCCAATTTATTCTGGGAACAGAGGAATTCTGAATATCATCAAATACCTTTATTTACTTCAACATGATGTCTGAATTTCTGCCTCCGATACCTGCCGCAGTTGACCGAGGCCCAGCTATGTATTTTCATGGACGGACAAGTATTCGACGGAATTTTGATGAACTTCTGGAACGATCTCTCAACTCAAATACTGGCACAACCTTTCTGGTTCAGGGAGCATCTGGCGTAGGAAAAAGTGCACTGCTATATGAATGTAGAAAACAGGCTGAGGAGAAGGAATGGAATGTGGCTAAAATAGGCTTGGACTGTTTTTGGGATCCCCTTAAATTGCGTAGTTCCCTTGGGCATGGGAGAACGTACGAAGTCACTGAGAGATCTACACAGTTCGGGGTAAAGAATGTTGTTGAACGAGGTTATAGAAGTGTCCGCTATGATCCTACCGTTGAAGATATTCTTAAAGATGGGAGACAGCCACTGCTCTTGATCTTGGATGAGGCACATGCACTGGCGGATGAAAACTTCCCACCATCCCAATATTTGGTGACAACCGTCCAGACGTTAGAGCTAATTCACAATGACGAATTAGGTACCCCTGTCATCCTTTTAGCTGCTGGGCTTGAAGGGGCTCGAAAAGGGTTTAGCAAGCTAAAAATTTCAAGGTTTGGAGAGGATTGTCTTGTGGATTTGGGGGCTTTGAGTAAGGAATCCGAGCGAGCGGTGATTCGGGACTGGCTCACCAAGGGTGGAAGTGACAAAGAGGATCCCACTCCATGGATGGATGCGATCGCTCTTGAAACACATGGATGGCCCCTACATATTCAATCTTATGCTAGACATGCCGCAAATTATTTGAAAGCCAATGACGGAGTGATGACATCGGTGGGGTTAGAAGCCGTACTAAACATTGCCCAGGAGAAACGTAAGGTCTATTACAAGCAAAGAGTAGGTGATTTTCGTGTAGACCAAATCCGCTGTTTGGCAAGATCCATCTCGGACATTCCCCCGGGAGAACCTGCTGAATTCAAAGAGATCATGACATCGCTAACCGGGAGTATGGTGAACGTAAGGCGGAGTATCTGTTTCAGAAATTAGTGGGGAAAGGATTACCGACGGAGAGTGGGATGGGGTATGCAGTACCCATTCCCTCCATGCATACATGGCTGGTGTCCAGTTATGGCCTTGAATAGATCAATTTTCTGATGAGACTCACACTAACGAATCAGTGTGACCAAAATTATGGTTTGCATATAGTCACCCTTACGATGAGATGCCGAACCATCCACTTAGCCAGACAGATATTCTGGCGCTATGCACTTTGTTCTTGATTAGGTGGGTGACACTTATTCTAACTCTCTTGAGTGATCCCAAATCCTTGTCTAACCGTTGAGACGATCGTGTGAATCATCTCAGGATTCATTACGAATTATATTCCGTCCGCACTATTTTTCAATACTTATGATTGTAGGGGAGGGGACTAGATGGTTTTAGGGAATACCTGATGAGAATCAACATCATGGGTTGACAGGATTGATTAGAAGCGAACATGTTGATCAAAGCACATATTTGAAGGACGCTTTATCCATTGTGCATTGTCTAAACTTATCAGGGGAATAGATCGGAATGATTCAGAGTCTCCATGCTATACTAATTCACTAGATGACATGTGTGATACGTTCACAACATGGTCCCATTCTTTAATCCTTAATACCCTCCTTGATTACATGGAGTTTGATGTACATGAACATTCAAGACACTTGATCACTTCTCTGTAAGGGATGTTAATCCATTCTGCACTGGAAACGAGAAGTTGTTGTACCCCTCCTCCGATCATTACAAAAGTGAATATATATGCGCCTTTATGTATCTTACCAAAAGCATAGACTTTGATTCAGTCGCCTGACCCGAGTATAATTCTTAGGGAGTGTCTTATCCCTTTTGTCAAGAAGTTAATTCATCACATTTGTCTCCATGCATCCACTCGTATTTTCTCGTTAATTCTGTCCCAAAATGACTATTGACATCCACGGAAAGCATCCTGGTTTCGTTTTACCTGCTATCCTCTTATTCGTGGGGGTGACACCTTTAGCGGGTTGCTTGCGAAGTCAAGAATTTGATCAGTCCTCCAATCGTCTTGAAGACAGCCGTCCTATCCTCATTGACGGCGGTACTGTAATTGTGATGGATAGTGTTGGAACCATCTTGGAAGGTGGTGCTGTCCTTCTTGAGGGTGACCGCATCACAGCAATACTTCCTGCGGGCTCTCCTCGACCAACTGGCACGAAATTGATTGATGCATCCGATCATTTAGTCATCCCAGGCCTCATCAATACCCATGGGCACGCTGCAATGTCTCTACTGCGTGGACTCGCTGATGATCTTCCATTACTTGAATGGCTGAACGACTACATCTTTCCCGCTGAAGCTGCACTTGTAGCACCTGACTTTGTCTACTGGGGTACCCTACTCTCTTCAATAGAAATGCTCAAGAGTGGTACAACAACCTTCGCAGACATGTATTACTTCCGTGACGACATGGCACGGGCTACGATTGATGCTGGGATTCGTGCGGTCACTGGACCACATGTCATTGGATTTCCAACACCAGACTATGCAACCGCTGATGAATCGCTTGCCGATGCAGACAAGTTCATGGATAAGTACCAGAATCATCCGACCATCATTCCTGCGGTTGCTGCGCATGCCCTCTATACCACTCCTCTCTCAGCGGTTGAAGCTGCCTTTAGGCTGGCGGAACGCTATGATGCTCCTTTTCAGATCCATGTTGTTGAGGATTCCTCAGAGGATTCTACAGTCAGGGAGTTAACCGGAATGGGTGTGATTGAGGCCTTAGACTCCATTGGCGCGCTCAGGCCTGGTACAGTCCTTGCGCATTCAATCTTCCTGACTGATGAGGATTTCCAGCGTCTTGCAGGAAGCGGTGCAGGCGTTGCACATAACCCGCAGAGTAATATGAAGCTCGGGATTGGTAAAGCAGCTCCTGTTGCCAGATTGCTTGAGGCAGGAATCCCTGTGGGACTCGGAACTGACGGTCCTGCCAGCAACAATGACCTGGATCTGTTTGACGAAATGGATACCGCTGCGAAGATTCAGAAATTTATGCTGAATGATCCTGCGATATTACCCGCGGAAACCGTGTTCCGTATGGCAACGATTGGTGGAGCTGAAGTGCTAAATTTGCACCATGAGATTGGATCCCTTGAAGTGGGCAAACGAGCAGATATCGCACTCATTCACATGAAGCGTGCTGGACTTTCTCCACTTTACCAAGTCTATTCCCACCTTGTGTATGCAATTCAGGGGAGTGATGTATCCACGGTAATCGTAAATGGACGAATCGTGGTCCAAGACGGCGAAATCTTGACCGTTAATGAGAGTGAGGTCATTGAAAATGCGCAGATTCTTGGGGATCAAGTTGAACAGGTGTTGACCGAATTGGACAGCAACAAGTAATCCATGGGGATGGCTTAATCCTATTTGGAGTTTTCGTCATAACGTTGATCTTTATCCAACCATAGCACCTCAAACGAGGATACTGATGAGATTAAAATAGTGGTTTTATTTTCCTGCGCTCCTTTGAGCATAGCGTGGCATTGAGTTATTCTATCTATTTCTTCCTTGAGATAGGCAAGAAACACGCAACTGTCCCATATCTGAGAGTTAAGTTAGGCAAACTCATTTGAGAGCACCTCTTATTTCAGATAATGGAGTCAGTTCGCTGTCTGGTTTAAACACTCGGATTTCTTCTGCTATGATCCATTGTTTATAGAGTTGTTTCTATTAGATCCTACACAATCAATATGATCACGTTCTGCAGTACCTCAACTAACTTTGCATAATTCTATTGATCTATATGAGTCTACCTGATTAGTTAATGCCTTTCCACCCTCTACGGCCTCTGATAGGTACAGGGGTTTCATATCTGTTGACACGCCATTGACAAAAAGATGCCCGTTGCAACGGACACGTTTAAGGACTCAACATCCCCCATAAGTGGAATGGATATTAGCTTGTCACATTCCCGTTCAGTATCCACAAATATCCCCCTACCCTCGCTCCCAATAATCAAGGCGATAGGGCAACGCCAGTTCACATCCCAAATAGAGCATTCCCCATTGGCAGATGATCCATAGACGAAATACCCTCGCTCTTTGAGTTCGGGAATGATGTCTGCAAGTCTTTTAACCTGGGCAATCGGGATTCGAGTTACCGTACCACTACTTGCCTTGACCATAGCTGGAGTGGCTGATGCCATATGATGAGAAGATACAATTAGGCCGTTCACCCCAAATGCAACGGCGGAGCGGACAATCGCACCATAATTTCGTGGATCCTGAATCCCATCTAATAGCAATAGGCGCGGATGATTTGCCCGAACCGCCTCAAGATTTGGTGCAATTGAAGCAAGCATATCCGAATAATCTACATAGGAGAATGCAGACCGAAGCGCCACAACTCCCTGATGGGCAACCTTCCCTGCCAGACGCCGGAGTCCGCTGGATGGCAGAATTTGTAGTGGGATCTGTGATCTGGATGCAATTCGCTTGATATACCCTAAACCCTGGGCATCTTTTTGGACGCAAACCTTTTCTATGGATGCGGCATCTCGCTCCAGAGCCTCGCGAACCGCATTGCGACCCGCAATTATCATTGAGGAATTATTGGGCATTGGAATTCAAAAAACCTACCAAGGCATCCACGATTGACTCAGCAAAATCGGCCTGCTCTGGTCGCATGAGCACACTTCTTAGAATCCTAACCTCATCCTGATCCAGTTGGACGTTGGGCATTCGGGCATACACATCTTCCGAGCGCACCCGAAGAACACTCAGAAATATTGGATTCGTTTTTGATGCCATGGAATGCTCAAATAATGCCTGCGATGCCTGATCAATCGCACTCACAGAATTTGATCTTGTCTTCGGAAAATAACACACAATATCCAAGTCGGGTTTACCCCAACTCATGAGTGATGTGTCTTCGATTGCTGATTGCCAGCACTGAGCTGCTTCTAGGCATGCACGAAGAATGGGGCCCAGACCTTGGTCTGCGGAGAGTGGTAGTAACCGTAACGTTAGCCATAATGCCCCCGCTGCTGCTCCAGCCCTTGAACACTCTAAACTGATCTCACCAAGATGCAGATCTTCACTTGAAAAATACGTGTAAGGTGAGTCATGCAGGTAGTACTGAGCAACTGCTGGATCCCGGTATAGAATACAACCACACCCATAAGGTTGAAGTCCATGCTTATGAGGATCCAGTACGACGGAGTCTGCATTTTTTATTGCATCAAGGTTTTGTGCAACAGCAGTGTCCAAAATTGTATCGCCGCAAAGAAGTCTGAAGAAGCCACCGTAGGCGGCATCTACATGGACACGAACACCATACTCTCTGCACAAGGGTACTGCCTCTGCAATTGGGTCAACGACACCCAAACTGGTGGTGCCGGCAGTCAGCACGACCGTTCCAATTTTCCGGGATTGAAGTAGTTTTTCAAGCCCTTCCAAATCAATTTGACCATTTGTTCCTGTTGGAACACGCTCCACAGGAATACCAAGTAGATATCCCATCCTCGTATGTGTATAATGGGCATCTTCACTGACTGCTATGGCTTGGTCTGGATGTTCCTCTCTACTCACAAAGAGGGCCTCAAGATTCGCAATGGTTCCACTAGTTGTTAGGTGACCTAATGCGTTGTGAGGAAATTCCATCATCTTGGCAATCTCAGTAACCACCTCTTTTTCCATGGCTGCGGTTGGGGGGCCGCCATCAAGCGCATGGTTGTTGGGATTGATTCTCATTGCCGTCAAGTATCCCAGGATTGCAACTGGATGAGGAGGCTTCAGCATTTGACCAGCGTAGCGAGGATGAAAAAAGGGGTAATTCCCCGCTAAGCGATTCACATAGGTGTGATAGGCTTCATTTAATTCCTCAGGATCAATCCGAAGCGAAGGGTGAACCTCATATGCTCCCCACCGATCCTCCCATGCACTCACGCAGCGATCCGCCTCCTTGAGCCAACCTCCAAGAGCATGTGCGGCCTGGGATTG
This sequence comes from Rhodothermales bacterium, assembly GCA_965208025.1. Classification (GTDB taxonomy): domain Bacteria; phylum Bacteroidota; class Rhodothermia; order Rhodothermales; family Bin80; genus Bin80. The sequence goes on along the minus strand of OZ242302.1, from coordinate 3,459,027 downwards.
AATCATGTTACTTCTTTCGTGTGGTAATCCCCAATCCAATGATCCCAAGAAGGATCATAATTACGGAAATTATCTCCGCCTGGGTTACCTGCATTCCAAAAAGATCAAATAAATTGTTGACACGGATCTGCTCAATCAATAGGCGTTCAACACCAAAAAAGAGGACAGTCAAAGAGGAGAGCCATCCTGCCTTGAACGGATGAGTACGTAAACTCCAAAGCACTGCAAAGAGTAAAGCCGCCATTAGAAATTCATAGATTGAGGTTGGGTATACTCCCGACTCGGGAAGCGTGAGACCTAAAATATTATTTGGATAGGTCTCTCCCCAAAGCCAATCTGGAATGAACCCTGGCTTCGCATCAGGATTGGATGGAATTCCCCAGTCTCCATCCCCTGCGAGGTGACAACCTATTCGACCAATACCATAGGCCAACATCACCGTGGGGAACGCTGCATCAACAAAAATGGGAATGCTCACTTTATGTTGCCAAACATACCATAAGATCCCTACTGGGGCAAAAATTAGCCCTCCATAAAAGGTAAGCCCCCCCTGCGAAAAAATCATACCTTGGGGATCAAGAATGAAGTCTCCCCAATTTTCAAGGATATGAAAAATCTTTGCACCAATGATGCCCCCTACCACAGCAATTACGGTAATGGTTCCTACTAGTGCCGCGGGACTAGCCTCTACTTTATTCTTTTTCCCGCGCTTTCCCTTTGAGGGGATCTTCACAGCATTCAGCGTTCCAGTTTTGTACAACCGATCCAGTTCTTGACGCATGAGTCCAGCAGCGATCAGAAAGGCGATGGCCATCATCGCCCCAAACGAATAGATTGTGATTGAATTTGTCCCAAAAAATTCGAGGGGAAGTGGAATTTCAAGAAGGCGTGGATACATGATCGGTTCTTTTTCCAGTTAGGTATTCGGTCAGTTCAGAAAAAGGAATTGATTCCTGCGCTCCGGTCAACATATTCTTGACCATTGCAGTTTCTAATTTCATCTCTTTCTCCGCCAGAATGATCACTTGATGGGCTTCCATCCGATTGGCCAGACGCATCTGTGCTTTCATGGAGCGACCTTGTAGATCTAATCCAACACGGAGCCCTCCCTTGCGAAGAGCTTGGGAAAATTCAAATGCCCTCTCTCCCGCAGCTTCTCCTAGTGCCACAATCCACGCATCAAATGGAGCATCAACGGGAAGTTTGATCTCATTGGTGGTCAGAGCAAGAATCAATCGCTCCATTCCAGCGGCGAAGCCAACCGCGGGGATCGGCTCTTTGGCTCCAATCGCGGGAGCCAGATGATCATAGCGCCCCCCACCAGCTAATGCACTTTGGGCTCCTATCCCATCGTGTTCAAGTTCAAATGCTGTGCGATGATAATAATCCAGTCCCCGAACCAGCATTGGATCTTCTTCAAACGAAATCATCACAGAGTGAAGAAGTTGCTTTACCGACTCATAATTTGCCATGGTATCACGGTCAACATAATCTGACAAACGGGGGGCATTCTCAAGAATTTGGCGTTCTGTCTCTACTTTTGTATCCAGGATCCGAAATGGATTACGTTCCAGACGTTCTTGGCTAACTCGTGTCAACTCCTTACGATGAGGCATCAGATAGCTAATCAGTGCCTCGCTGTATTCCTTTCGAATCTCTGAACTTCCCAACGTATTGATCCGTAGCTGGGTATCTCTTATACCAAGCGATGTATAGATCTCCATCATGACAGCTATGATCTCAGCATCCGCTCGGGGATCTTCTGCTCCAATGATTTCTGCACCAAATTGATGGAACTGCCGATAGCGTCCCTTCTGAGGACGTTCAGCGCGGAAGCAGGGACCCATGTAGTAAAGCCTCTGAACGCCAGACTGCTGGCCCAGATGATGTTGCAAATAGGAGCGCATGATCGGAGCGGTCAGTTCAGGGCGTAAGACATAGCTGGTTTGACCACGCTCAAACGTGAACATCTCCTTGGTAACAATATCCGTCTGAGTTCCAATCCCCCGTGCGAAGAGACCTGTTGGTTCAAGAATGGGGGTTCGTATTTCTGAAAACCCATACCTGAACATGATTTGATGAATCACATCTTCAATATGACGCCAAGTTTCCACACGGACGAGTGGATCCTGAGATCTGGGTAACAGATCATTCGTTCCCTCAATGTTCTGAAAAGTAGTATTCACGGATTTGGGGCTGTTAACTGAGCGCGTACGCAGGATCTTTCGATAGCTGTTCCATAGTCCAGATCATATCCTCAGGAAGATCAGTGGTAAACTCCATCTTGTTCCCGGTGTCTGGATGGATAAATCCGAGTGACTTTGCATGTAGGGCTTGCCGATCCAGTGTAGCAAAGATATTCGCATAAAATGCTCTGCGATTACGATTCATTGGCCCATACTTTATGGATGTCCCTCCATAGCCAGCATCTCCAACAAGTGGATGTCCAATATGACTCATGTGAACCCTGATTTGGTGGGTTCGTCCTGTACCTAATTGAAAGCATACCGTAGAGGCTGATCCAAATATTTCGTGGGTCTCGTAATGGGTAACTGCCTGGCGACCATCGGGGCGCACAGACATCAAAATCCGATTGCGTGAAGATCTTCCAATTGGGGCATCAATAGTGCCCGATCGAGGCTCTGGTATCCCCCAAACAATCCCAACATAAAGCCTCAAGATAGACCTGTCTTTAAACTGAGACTGTAACGCACGGTGCGTCTTATCGTTTTTGGCTACGACCAAAAGACCTGTTGTATCCATGTCCAACCGATGAACAATCCCTGGGCGAAAGGGCTCATCTGGTGCATGAGGTAAATCATCTTTCAGATAGTGCAGAAGTGCGTTCACCAAGGTTCCAGTCGGTCTCCCCGCACCAGGATGTACGGCCATTCGGGCCGGTTTGTTAATTACGAGTAAGCTTTCGTCTTCGTAGACTACATCAATCGGTAGTGCTTGCGATAGGATCCTCGGCCGTTCAATGGTGGAAGAGTCCCACTGGATAACCGAACCTGGAATCACTAAATGGGATGGACGTTGAACCACTTTGTTGTTGATCGTAACCTGCCCCGCGCGAATTTTTTTCTGCGCTTGATTGCGGGACCCAATATCTGGAACAGATGACAGAGCCACATCCAGCCGATTCTCTGACTCAGCCACAAGGACATTTGATTTATTCATGATTTCACCGGGATGACTCTCTCTGAATATAATTCCACAACTCTTGTTTTAGGCGTTCTAACCCAAAACCGGCGGCGGAGCTAATCAAGAGGACACCCTCCTTCTGGCCGAAGCGATGAGTGACCTGCTTAAGATAGGAGTTATGTTCGTCTACGGGGATTAAATCTGCTTTTGTAAGCGCAATTAATCTGGGCTTATTGGATAATAATGGGTCATAGCATGTTAACTCATGCAATAAGCGATTAAATTCGAGGACACAATCATTTGAATCAACAGGAATGAGAAAAAGTAGTACGGTATTCCGTTCAATGTGCTTAAGAAAACGCAATCCAAGCCCCTTTCCCTGACTCGCCCCAACAATGATCCCCGGAATATCAGCGATCACAAAGGATTGGTAGTCCTCAACCTTGACCACTGCCGGCGTAGGGACCAAAGTTGTAAATGGATAATCAGCAATCTTTGGACGTGCAGCAGAGACGGATGCAACCAGCGTACTCTTTCCCGCATTAGGGAAGCCAACTAGACCCACATCCGCCAACATTTTCAACTCTAAAACGACTTTTTTCTCTTTTGCTGGTTCACCTTGTTGGGCAAATTGAGGGGTTTGACGCGTTGCTGACTTAAAGAATGCATTTCCCTTCCCTCCAAGACCACCTTTGACCAACGTAAGCTGATCTCCGTGTACAATCACCTCACCGAGTAACTCTCCACTTTCCGACAATTTGGCAATCGTCCCGCATGGAACACGTAAAATCAAGTCTTGCCCATCCTTACCTGTTCGGTTATTTCCTTGACCGTCTTCGCCTCTGGGTGCACGCTGGTGTGGATTGTATCGTAGATCTAAAAGTGTATATAATTGTTTATCTGCTTCAAGGATGACGGAGCCGCCTTGTCCTCCATTTCCTCCAGCAGGACCACCTTTAGGAACAAATTTTTCACGCCGAAATGCTACACTTCCTGCCCCCCCCTCTCCACTTCGGACATACACCGTAACTTGATCAACGAATCTCATTAATAATACTTATGAAGGAAGTAACGATTTATACCGATGGTAGTTGCGAAGGAAATCCTGGACGGGGTGGATGGGCTGCCATCCTGCGATACAAAAAACATGAACAAATTCTGTCTGGAAGTTCTCCTCATACGACAAACAATCGCATGGAATTGACCGCTGCATTGAAGGCATTACAGTCTCTAAAGATGCCCTGTTCCGTTAAGCTTCATACGGACAGCCAGTATCTCAAGCGAGCGTTCACGGATCATTGGATTGATAATTGGCGCATCAGAGGATGGATCACCTCTGGACGTGAGCCTGTCAAAAATCGGGATCTCTGGGAAGAACTTTGGAATGAAAGCCAGAAACATACCGTTCAATGGATCAAGGTGAAAGCTCATGCGAACAACATACTAAATAATCGCGTTGATCAGTTGGCAGTTGCCGCTCGAAATAGAACCCCTCATACACGGCGGAAATAAATCTGGATCCCTTCCTGATCTTATCTTTCACGGATGCACCCTGTCCTGTCTACCTTATTACTGACTGCACTTTCTATTGGTGTACATCCACCGAGCTGTCCAGAGGATTGTATTCTTTCGGCATCCTTTACCTCACAGGATATCCGCATTGACGGCCAACTTAATGAAGATGCATGGCTTGATGCTCCGATTGCCACGGGCTTCAGTCAGTATTCGCCCAACGAGGGAAAGGCGGCTACACTGCAGACAGAGGTCCGCGTCCTTTATGGAAAAAATCAGATCTTCATCAGTGCTTTTCTTCAAGATACGTCCCCAGACCAAATTCTTCGTACTCTGGGGCGTCGAGATGAATTCAATCAGGCCGACTGGTTCATCGTGTCCATAGATTCCTACTTTGACCGAAAGACAGCGTACAATTTCGCCGTCAATGCTGCTGGAATTCAGTCGGATGGCATTTATACAGGTGGTCGATCAGGTGGAGGTGGGTTTGACTTTGATACCTCCTGGAATGCAGTATGGCGAAGCGCCGTACGTAGTACATCCGATGGATGGGTCGTTGAGATGCAGATCCCGTTCACGATGCTACGCTTCTCGGATGCCAAGAACCAGCGATGGGGGATCAATTTTCGGCGGATCATCCCAAGACTTGGTGAGGTAAGTGACTGGGTCTTGATCCCCCGGTCTGAACGTAGTAGCGGTACCGTGGCACAATATGGCATCCTGGAGGGTATCTCTGAAATCCGTACTCGCCGAAATGTCCAAATTACTCCGTACACTGTGGGGAATGCTACACGAGATTCACAGGAGTCAACCTCAACAAATACGACTGATCTAGGGGTTGATCTAAAGATCGGACTTTCCTCTAATGTTACGCTTGATGCAACCATCAATCCGGATTTCGGACAGGTTGAGGCAGATCCAGCAGAACTCAATCTGACCGCCTTTGAGACGTTTTTTCCTGAAAAACGTCCCTTCTTTACTGAAGGCTTGGCCGTATTTAATTACAATATCGTACGAGGTGGTTCACTCCTCTATACCCGACGAGTTGGCTCGGAAGCACCTGTTCTTGGGGCAGCAAAGCTCTCTGGTCGTACCGAGCGAGGAATGGATTTTGGGGTTTTTGGAGCCTCAACGGGGGAGGGATTTAAGCCGGAAAATTACTATGGAGTAGGTCGTATTCGCCAGAGAATCAAAGAACTATCGAATGTTGGCGGAATTGCTACGTTCTACGACAATACCCAAGGTGGAAGAAGTTACACTGGCGGAGCCGATTGGGACATCCGTGTTCTCAATAATCAGTACAGCTTATCTGGTCAAGTGAGCGCAACCTATCATTCCGAAGATGGGGAATTCGAGCAAGGCTATGCATTGACAACCAGCATTGACCGTCAGCGAAGCATATGGAATTTTTCGGCTGACCTTGCCGTCATCAGTGATGGATACAATCCAAACGATCTAGGTCTTTTGCGTCGGAATAATTATATCAACCTCTCTGGTGGTGTCGCCCACCAGATTAATGGAGGCAGACCCTTCGGCCCCTTCCGTCGTGCCTCTGCATTTCTATTTTTGGGAGGTGGTCTTTCCTATCTGGATAAGTTGCATGATGGATTTGGAACATTTTTCTTCTCCGATTGGATTCTGCACGGATACAGTGAAGTTGAGGTGAACTTCCAGTCCGACTATCTCCTGGGCGGATATGATCTGTTTGAAACGCGAGGACTAGATCCGCGCGCCCGTCCTCGTGAATTTGAATTTGAAGTGGAGTACCGCACGGACACTCGCAGGAAGTGGATCGTTGAGCCCGCAATTGAGGGAATGATCTACTTGGATGGTGGAAGAGTCTTGGAACCTGAATTGGAACTTCAGTGGACGGTAACACCTAAACTGACTCTATCCATAGAGATTGGACTTAGCCGAGAGCAAAATACGACTGAATGGGCAGCTAATGAAGCCTTATCCATCCAGGGAGACAGAGTACGAATTGGAGAAGAGAGTGATGAAGCCCCATCCGAGACATCCCTCTGGAGGTTGATTCCATCCCATGATCTACTCAACCAAATCCTTTCCTTACGTACTCCCTGGGATATAGAAGGTAATCATTATGTGCCTGTCTTTGGACAGCGGGACACCCATGCTGCTGATCTCACACTTCGAACTGGCATTACCCTGTCTTCCAATCTCTCAATTCAGTTCTATGGGCAGCTCTTCGCGGCCCGTGGGCAGTATAGCAACCTGGAGATATTGCAGGATCGTGACACACTGATCCCCATAGCCGCATGGCCAAAACAGTATGACTTTGCGTTTAGCCGATTTCAGACGAATTCCGTGCTTCGTTGGGAGTACCGACCTGGATCGGAACTATATCTCGTATGGGCTCAGTCCCGTTCAACGAATGATGAGAACATAGATCCATTCAATTTCATGGGAATTTCTCCCTTCCGCCAGTCCACATCAGACCAGTTTGGGGACACCTTCGGTCTGCCCCCAGTAAATGTATTTTTGATCAAATTAAGTTACAAGTTCCTGAACTAATCCGTCGACGGTATACTTGACTGTACTCAAAAGAGTACCCATTCTGAAATTCAAGGAGTTACTCCTCTTATAAGCACAAATAATGTGAGTGTCCGTAAGTTAGTAGAGTAACCAAACAGTAATTTTTATTCAATCCTTTGTTGCGGCTTGAACCGTCAAGGCTCGCACGAATTCTGCCGTGAATTCGGTTTCCAGATCAGTTGTCGGTTGTTTCATATCCATGTAGAATGAAGATAATTCTCCTATGCAGACCACTGTGTCTGTATCCACATGTTTTTAGGAGAATTCCGTGGGGCACTCATCAAGGTGGATGTATTATTTCCACAACATCCTGCATAGTCCGAAATGCTCTTGCTCTTATAACCGAACCCAAGACGAAGCGAATCTGGAGGGATTTTAGGCATCAGAGGTGCGTAGAGGAGAGAAAAGGTTTGAATATTGGGGCAGACAATACTACTCTCAGTAAATATTTTGACAGTTCACGCCAAAATTTCGTGATCGAACCGCCCTTTAAATCCCTCCGCTCGTCTGATAATCTTTGAGCCTCTGTTTCAAACGAATCAGCCGACAACTTTTGAAGAGAAACCATATCTACTACACGAATGATCTTGGCGCATCTACAGGTTCTACTTTGACGCTAAAATCCTCCATAATCGGATTCGCAAGGAGCTTTTCACACGCAGTACGAGCAGCTAGTTCTGCATCCTCTTTTGAAGTTGCGGAAAGTTCAAGTTCCATATACTTCCCAATACGAACAGAATTAATCTCATCAAATCCCAAACTCTGCAATGCTTGATGAGTGGCTTTTCCCTGCGGATCCAGTATTGCAGGACGTAGTGTGACGGTAATGTGTGCTTTGTACATAGAGTTGTTGAGAAGTGAATTAATTATATAAATGGTAGACCTTAATTTGCGTAAACCCTCAATTCCTTGAGGACGATCGAATCGTTCGAAAAGCTGCACGTACCAAACCAACTGACACATACACTAATAAAACCATGAGAAATCCCCAGTAAGGGAAAAATCCAGTGATCAACACCGAAAGAATGTAAGCACCAGATGCGGCAGGGTATTGACGAAGATAATCCAAAGAAATTCTTGGAACTCCATCAAAACGAACCAGAGAAACCATGAGTAGAGAAAGAATAATGATTAACGGAATGAATGCTCCTGGATCAAGTACGCCTGCACGGTAGAGCCATGTTTCCTGATTAATATTGAGCACAATGGCAATGATGCAATATGCTTGTACAGGAGTAGGCAGCCCTTCAAAATCAGGTTTCTGCTCTGGTGAAAACTGTACATTAAATCGTGCGAGCCGTACCGCAGAGCACATGACTGGTAGCGCACAGATAATCAAACCAAACATCCCACTTCCCTCAAGAATCTGCGCATAAACCAGATAAGCAGGAGCAACACCAAATGACACTATATCACACAATGAGTCAAGTTCTGCACCAAAAAGGCTCGTTCCACGCGTAAGCCGAGCCGCCATTCCATCTAACAGATCAAATAAGCCTGCAAGAATGATTAGATAGCACGCATAGGAAAATTGATCCTGATAAATCTGTGTAATTGCTACGAATCCGCAAAACAGGTTCATAAGTGTAAAAAAGGAAGGAACGGCTACTCTGGCTCGACTACCAGAGTGCTCTGGGGCGTGATGATTGTGATTCTCTGATATTCGCTGAGGCGAACTTAACTGAATAAATCGTTTCTTATCACCCATTGGTCATTTGCTCCAATCTATGACGATGATCCTCAGTTCATTCGTACTCATTGGAATGGATTATGGACGGCTTCGTCCCGTCTGTTGATACTGTCCTAATAGAGAGTGCAGACGAAAAACGACCTCTGGATGTGATGCATAAATGTTTCGCTCCTCCTTCGGATCGTCTTTCAAGTTATAAAGTTGGGCAGTAGGGTGTCCAGAAACAGGCTCAACCTTCCGCGGTTGGGTAAATCCACCAGAGCCTAACCCCATGATCAGTTTCCAGTCTCCCTCACGCACTGCAAACGTACCATTGAGCGAGTGTTGTATCATTGCAGTTCGTGAGGTGACTCCTGAACCAGTGAGGATGGGGAGAAAACTGTAGCTGTCTTCCCCCGCATCATAGGGTAATTCCATACCGAGTAACTCAGCAGCCGTGGCCATAATATCCGTCAGCGAAATGGGCTGGTCACTGACACTTCCTGGCTGAGTATGACCTCTCCATCGTACGATCAGGGGAACTCGGTGACCACCTTCCCAGATATCCCCTTTTTGTCCCCTCCAGTCTCCATTCGCATCGTGATCATATTGCATTCGCTCGGTATCCAGCCAGTGAGCACCATTGTCACTCGTAAAAAAGATGATGGTTTCCCGTGATAAATCATCAAGTGCCTGGACGATTTGCCCTACGACATGATCAACTTGAACAACAAAATCACCATAATCTCCTGCACTACTCTTACCTGAAAAATTTGGCAAAGGGAGCCATGGTGCATGCGGTGCGGTGAGTGGAACATAGAGAAAAATCGGACCGTCTTCTCCGTGAGTGCGAATGAATTTAAGGGCCTCTTCCTCCACCCGCGGTAGTACATCTACATGTTGAAACCCGGGCGCACTCGGACCTGCTTTCCAGTACCCCTCCCCACCCTGTCGTTTATGAAGACTGGCTTCCTTCCAGTCAGAGGGCTGATCTTCCACGCCCTGATTGATGACATACACGAAAGGAGGATTATTTGAGGTTGGTACACCGAAGAAATAATCAAATCCCAGTGAATTGGGGCCAGGATCCAAAGGTTGATCATACAATGTGGAGTCACGACTCCCGAAGCCCAGATGCCATTTACCGATCGCAGCCGTCGTATATTCATGATTCTTGAAAATTTGGGGAATCACCAGACGCTCTGGGGCAATCAGGCTTGGAGAGGATGCAGACAGAACCCCACGCTGAAGAGATGTTCTCCATGCATACCTGCCCGTAAGCAACCCGTATCGAGTCGGAGTGCAAACGGATGAAGGCGAATGGGCATCGGTAAAGCGCATGCCCTCGTCGGCCAAACGGTTCAGGGCTGGAGTTGGAATCTTTGAAGATGGATTATACCGCTCTATATCACCATACCCTAAATCATCGGCTAACAGGATGACGACGTTCGGGCTCTCCACCTCTGTACTGCACGCACCAACAGATAAGCCAAGGAGCAGGAATAAACCGATATGGCAAGTGAAGTCATGTAAGAGGCGGTTCATGATGAACATATCAATTGAATGGAGAAAAAGACTGGAATTGTGAGGGACAGTTGGATTGATTCATCATCACCCTTTGCATGAACAAGGTGTCTAAGAAATTCTAGTCTATGTCAACTGCATTGCCCCGATTACAGTCTCTCCAGCACAAACCCGATCGCCAACCTTTACATGGACATGTAGGTCTGAAGGAACGAGAACATCCATTCTTGATCCAAATCGAATGAGTCCAAACCGCTCACCTGCTTGGACATGGTCCCCCTCGGAAAGTCGGTAACTGATCCTCCTTGCCAAGCGACCAGCGATTTGTTTGAACAAAATCCTTGTGCCGTTGAGATGCTGTACACCAATATGGGACTGTTCGTTTTGTGTGGAGGCGAGGGGGTGCCATGCCACGCGATATTTTCCGCGCTTATAGTCCAAGTACATCACAACCCCACTCACGGGAATTCGATTGATATGGACATCCAGTACAGAAAGAAATATAGAAACCCTCCATGCCTGCCCACCAATATACAGTGCTTCTTCTTCTTGGACCACTTCTACAATTTTCCCATCCGCTGGGGCTAGTATGAACGAATCTGCATTGGTTGGTGATCTTCTTTCTGGGTCTCTGAAAAAATAGGCAACCATCAGTCCTAACCCTGGAAGCATGAGTGGGACAAGGATAATTTCCAGCCATTGCGGAACCCCAGGGATCATTATGATGGATCCCGACAGGATTAGTCCAACAATGACTGCTGCGAATACGAATGGCCAGCCTTCACGGGCAATCATGATTTCAAATCACTAAATCCCTTATCATTTTATACATGTGCGTTCACAATTTAGGAGAAGTATTGTTCATGCCCCCTGGAAGCTAATTGGTTTAGTGGGAAAGTCTTAGACTATGTCTTGGAAAGCATGGACGAAATTCATCAATCATCTTCAATATTCGCAGGAAATATAAGGGAATCAAGTTTATAATTTTGGGGACTTATGTGGCAAAATACGCATAGAGTGGAAACATTCTGACTTTGATAACACGCACAACTGTCTATTACTGATGCCCAACCTCTGTCCATCTCATCCATTCAACACAGTGCATAACCAACTGGTTACTGCTTAACATTGATGTCCATGTCTCATGCATGCAGTTCCACAAAAGTTATTAAGACCTACTCTATAGACTTACGACACAACACCAAGCTTGCCCAATTATGTTAATGGTATTTTGATTCAACCACACACATTGGCAGGGAGAACAATAAGCATGCTAATGAGAAGCTTAACGGGATATAATGGTTGGAGCAATCAGCGTGGCGGCGCGATCATTGATGACTGGTTGAGAATGCCTATGGCGAAACCTATCAGGTTTGCAACGGATTTCGTTGCACCAAGGGCAATGATCTTCACCGATGAATCCAGAATTATCCCCGCTTACCATCTGAGTAGAATTCAGTCAATCACAACCAAAAAGAGCACGTTTGGTATTATATTGAGTCATTCTGAGTACTCTTGAACATTCCCAGAACAGAATATGGTATATGTATCCACGAGACACCTGTACCGTTACACGAACAAGGCAATCATGAGCCTGGACATTGAAAATTGCAAGATTGATACTATTGATCGTAAGACCACATCAATACGGCAAATTGATGAGCGTAGAATCTCCTACGAAGATCTGACTTTTTGACGGATGGCACAGAATCAGAACTTACATAGGGCAAAGGCATCTGCAAAGGATGAATTCTATACGCAGCTATCAGATATAGAAAACGAATTGAAACACTACACGCAGCACTTTCCGGGCAAGACGGTCTACTGCAACTGTGATGATCCAAGGGTGAGCAATTTTTTCAAATACTTTTCGCTCCAGTTTGAGTATTTGGGATTGAAAAAGCTGATTACGACCTGCTACCAAAATCAGCAACCTGATCTGTTTTCAAAGCATGATTCTGAGCAAGCGGTTTATCTGGAATATCACGGAGATCAGGACGGGAACCGCCGGCCTGATCCCCATGAAATTGCCGTGAAGCTCCTGCAGGGTGATGGAGACTTCCGAAGCGCCGAGTGTATCAAACTCTTGAAGGAGGCGGATATTGTAGTGACGAATCCCCCATTTTCATTGTTTCGGGAATACATCGCCCAGTTAATGGAGTACGACAAGAAGTTTCTGATCATTGGTCCAAGAAATGCGATTACCTATAAGGATGTTTTCCCTCTCATCAAGTCAAATCGAATGTGGTTGGGGTATGGGTTTAGTGCGGGTAATGCCTACTTCAAGACGAATCAACCAGACAATTTTGCAGCCGGTGTCTACAATCCTGAAACTGGATTAGTCAAGTTTAGAAATGTTGTCTGGTTCACGAATCTATCCCACATGAAACGCAACGAGGAACTGATTTTGTACAAGAAATATTCACCAGAGGAATATCCGAACTATGATAATTACGACGCGATAGAGGTGAGCAAGACGAAGGAAATTCCAGAAAACTGGAATGGTGCTATGGGGGTTCCAATTACCTTCTTAGATAAATACAACCCAGACCAGTTTGAGATTTTGGGAATAGATAGACCACTGATCAAGGAATTGACGGGGAAGGTAAGCCGCTTTTGGTTGAGAGGAAAGGAGATTTATGCCCGCATACTCATCCGCAATAAGCAGCTGTAGCAATGGATGTTAGATTTCGGAGTGTTAGAGTGCACGAATTAGTTGAGAGCTACTCCGATAACCGTGAAGGCGGTGTCGTAGGATATGATGGGAAATTGGATATTCGCCCACCATATCAGAGGGAATTTGTCTATGATGATCAACAGCGAAAAGCTGTGATCCGCTCAATTAACAACAATTTCCCGCTGAACGTGATGTATTGGGCGGACAATGGAGACGACAAATACGAAGTAATTGACGGTCAGCAACGAACAATATCTATTGGGCAATATGTGAACAATAATTTTTCGGTAGATGATCTTTACTTTCACAATCTTCCAAGAGACAAAACCGACCAAATACTCAACTACGAATTGATGGTCTATATATGCACGGGGACTGAAAGCGAGAAACTGGACTGGTTTAGAACGGTGAATATCGCAGGAGAAAGGCTGACCAATCAAGAGTTGCTCAATGCCGTCTATTCTGGACATTGGCTGGCGGATGCGAAACGGTATTTCAGCAGGACAGGTGGCCCAGCCTATGGTCTAGGATCTAACCACATAAAGGGGAATCCGATTCGCCAAGACTACTTGGAGACCGTCATCAAATGGATGAGTGATGGAAAGATTGAAGACTACATGGGGAGGCATCAGCATGACGAAAATGCAGAACCATTATGGGCGTACTTTAAGGCGGTTATTGCATGGGTCGAATCTTGTTTCAAAACACGTCCAGGACTGATGCGGGGAATTGATTGGGGCAGTCTCTATAATGAGTACAAAGACGTACCCATTGATTACGATGCTACCGAAAAGAGGATTCAAGAATTGATAGATGATGAAGAGGTGACGAAACAACGGGGGATTTATGAATATATCTTTACTGGTGAAGAACGGCATCTAAACCTTCGGTCATTCTCCAAAGCAGTCAAACAACGCGTCTACGAACGTCAAGGCGGCAAGTGTGCCGAGAGTGGAGAAGCATTTCCACTTTCAGAAATGGATGCGGATCATATCAAACCATGGCGAGAAGGTGGCAAGACCGAGGAGAACAATTGCCAAGTTCTTCACAAGAAATACAATAGACGCAAAGGAGCCAAGTAGTAATGAACCCATCTAAATTCCTACAAAAAAATGAGGAAGAAGTCAGAGATCAACATCAATGAGCTTGTGAATACGGAACGCGAGGGAATTTACCAATGACCTGAAGGTGCACTCCGCCAGATTCTATCGCATTCAGACATGCCTCCGAAAAAGAGCAAGAAACGTGAACCAACTTGGGAAGAAATCCATCGGAAGTGGAAACTCAAGCACCGAATCCAGCACCTGTGCAGATTTTGCTACATAATTCCCTAATTTTGCCCTGTTGATACTTCAAATTCCGCTCATCGTCTCCAGAATCTATGGATCAATGATACGTTTCAACTTCAATATTCTCAGCGACTTGAGAACATACTTGTCTGTGGAACGATCTGATCGGATACCCGAGTACATTTTGTCCGCCACAGTCTCTTCTCCAGGACTAACTGCTGATCTCTACTATTCCTTATGCGTCACTTGACCGTGGAAAACACATCCTGACCATTTCATGAATTTGACGACATTTGTGTTGTTCATCTGGGTCACTCTTCAACTCCTTGAACCATTCAAATACTTGATAACCTTCAGGTTCAACCGAAACCTCAAATAGGTACTATTTCCAGAAATTCACCATCTGAATAGATTTTGTTGTTCAAACCGATCCTCTCGGAGTTGCAACTCATCTCCTGTTTCATGTATCCTCCTTGATAATACCGCATCTAGTATCATGAAGAACATTAATACGTAGAAAATCCCTGTAACTACATGAATAGGCGGCTCACATCAATCGGATTCAGTGGCCCAGTTCCCTCGTAATTGATGGCTCAAATCGTTCGGATTCAGTGGCTAACATCGCTCGTTATCAATATCTCTTTTGTTCGCAATACGCTGAGAGAGATCGAACATCAGAATCAATTCAAAAAAGCTAAACTTTATTGTCCATTTTGAATTATCTTCTTCAGTAGCAAACCACCCAAATTATCTTGGCTCGCTACACAAATTCAGATCTCAATAAGAGGCGTATTGACTCGGCATGTAGATGTTTTGATCTTATGTTATCTCCGCCATTATCTTTACTTTTGTTCTTGCGAATCACCGTTGTAACTTAAAAAATCGGAAGATCATTGATGTGGTGTCTATCACGATCATGCATAGATTCACCTCTTATCGTTTGGGTATTGCCGCCTGTTTATTTGTGTCTTTATATGCAGTGGATGTGGCGGCGCAGCCAGTGGAGGGCTTCTGTGAACGAACCCCCATCATTAGAGATGAGATTCTCGAACGAATTAATGTGTTGATTGTCACTCCTGCCACCTGTCAAACTGTCACGGATGCCCAGTTATTACTTGTCACGAATCTGAACTTATCACATGAGGGGATCACATCGCTGGGAGAAGATGATTTCAGTGGACTCACGAATCTGGAATCATTGAACTTAAAGAATAACACCGACCTCCCTACTCCAACTGCACAGCACTTTAGTGACCTCTCCAATCTGACATTTCTGGACTTAATCTCTACAAATCTCTCCAGCCCACCTGCAGATCTCTTCCAAAGTCTTTCCAGACTGGAAGAGTTGCGCCTATCCAGCAATGGGATTACGAGCCCACCTGCGAATCTATTTCACGGGCTCTTCGAACTGCGAGAATTGGACTTGTTTGGGAATCCCCTCACTACGCTACCAGCGAATCTCTTTAACGGACTTCGCAGCTTAGAAACACTTAACTTAAATACTACTTCATTTAGCGACCCGCCTGAGAACCTCTTTGCGGGACTCTCCAACTTGAAATACTTACATCTATCCAATAATAATTCTCTCACCTCTCTGCCAGCAAAATTCTTTAACGGACTGACCTCCCTTGAGAAGATATATTTAAACCATGTTCCTCTGACCACCCTGCCTGCGGATCTCTTTGAGGGACTTTCCAGCTTACGTATTCTTGACTTATACTACATGAAACTCGCCCACCTGCATGAGAACCTCTTTGATGGTCTCACCAGTATGGATGAACTGTACCTATTCGAAAATCAAATCACTGATCTGCATGAGAACCTCTTTGATGGTCTTTCTGGAGGGGTATCCATCTATCTTTACAATAATCCCATTGATTGCTTTCCTCCAAAGATCCTTGGTCATAGAGATAGTGGGAAGATTGCAATTCATTTTAATACTCTTGAACTTCTTCCTTGTGCAGTTCCACCTCCGGAGGTTGAGCTCGTGCTGACTCCAAATGTGATTTCGGAGGCTGATGAGAGTGCGAAGATAACGGCGAGTCTCAGCTTCGCGCTGAGCGCTCCTACTACGATTGACATTTCTGTTGAGCCTGATCCGCCTGCCACGATGGATGACTATGTGTTGGGTGACCATACCACGCTTACGATTCCTGCGGATCAAACGATGAGTACGGAAACGGTCATGATCACGACAGTGGACAATGATATTGATGAAGCACAGGATAAAACATTAACGGTGAGCGGTGTAGCATCAAATCCGCAGGGAGTGACACAACCAGAAAATAAAAAATTGACGATTCGTGATGATGATGATAATTCACAGGTCACACTTTCAGTTTCTCCCTTTTCAGTCAATGAAGACATAGGAAGTGTTGACATTACCGTAACAGCTAAGATGGATGTTGCGCGAAATACAGACAGAGAGATGACCATTGCGATAGAGGATGATACTGCTCTGAAAGGAATTGACTACAATGAAGTACTCCCCTTTGACCTTACGATTCCTGCATTCGAAATGATGAAAGAGCATACGTTTACGCTCATGCCAATCATGGATAATATGGATGAGCCGCCAGAAACGATTGAGGTTAGGTGGACGGTGGACAATCGACAGATTAACGGAGGTTGGATTACCATCACAGACGCAGATCCAGTGCCGCTAGTGAGTTTAGATCTAGACCCGATGATTATTTCGGAGACCGAAGAGAGCACACGAGTCACAGCATCTCTGAGCCCCCCCCTCAAGCGAGCCAACGATCATCACAATATCTGCCATTCCACATTATTTTGCCACAACAGAGGATTACAACTTTGGTCCTAACCAAACGCTCTCCATCGCTGCGGGGGCAACCGAGAGTACGGGTACGGTGACAATCACGGCAGTGGATAATGATATAGACGGTCCAGACAAGACGATCCTTGTGAGCGGCAGGACGGAGAATTCACTCGGGTATAGAGGGCCTGCGAATGTGATCCTTACGATCACCGACGATGATGATGCTTCTGAGGTCACGCTTTCAATTTCTCCTCAACAGATCAGGGAAGATGCGGGAAGTAGTGAAATCACGGTGACAGCCGAGTTGGATGTTGCGCGATGGACCGATACAGATATCACAATTTTGGTGGAAGATGGTACAGCTGTGGCAGGAATAGATTACTCGTCACGGCAATCGCTTGGTCTTAGGATTGAAGCAAATGAGAAAATAGGGACGGGCATATTTACGTTTGAGCCCGTAGCGGATAACCTAGATGAGCCGAATGAGATAGTTCATATCAAGGGGATGACACAAGTGGATGGTCTGGTGGTGACAGCCGCCACACTCACCTTGATGGATGTAAACCCCACTCCAGAAGTAACAATCAAATTGATGCCAGAAATGATTCTGGAAGCAGGTGGAATCACGGCGATCTCTGCGCATCTTAGCGGGGCATCAAGCGCAGAGACCATGATCGAAATCTCCTCCGCTGCAATCTTTCCCGCACAAGATTCGGATTATACACTCAGTGCTAATCCAATCCTGTCCATTGCCCCTGGAGAAATTTCCAGTACAGGACTGGTCACCATCACAGCGGAGGACAATTCTGTAGAGGAGCCAAACAAGATAGTTAAGGTGAGCGGACAGGTTGCGAACACACTTGGCGTGACCGGCCCATTGGATGGACTTAAAGCGATTGCAACCCTCACGATCCTTGATGATGACAAGGCGACTGGGTTTGCACTTGAAGTGGACCCTATTATGGTGAATGAAAATGGTGGAAGTAGAGAGATCACAGTGACAGCAAACCTAGATGTTCAGCGGAGTATGGAGACCGTGATCATGATTTCGGTGGATGGCGGCACAGCAACGGTTGGGGAGGATTTTGAAGCCATCCCCCCCTTTCCCCTGATCATATCCCCAAACCAGCTTCAAGGCACTGAAACCTTCACCTTGACGCCTATGAATGATTTTATCCACGAGCTGGATGAGAAGATTACGATCCATGGAAGAGGTCCTACACCTGAACTCAGCGAGACCAGAACCTCGCTTACCATTCTGGATGATGATCCATTGATCACTTTGGCAATTCAAGATACGGTAGTTTTCGAAGATGTGGGAGAGGCCAAGGTGCGAATTAACATCTCCCCCGCAGCGCCAACCGTCTTAAAGGTACCGATTCAAATTATTGAACTTACTGCCAAGGATGGTCAGGACTATACCGTGCCGTTGGATATATTGGAGATCCCCTCAGGGAGTACATCGGAATTTCTTGAGATTCCAATCATAAACGATTCTATCACAGAGTCCCTGGAGAGGTTTAATGTCCGATTGGCTGCAGTGTCAGGTATAGAACTGGATCCAGGCGTGGCAACGGTGACAATTCATGATAATGATATCTATCGGTTGAGTGTTCGGGATAACAGCGCACCCGAGAGCGCTGAAGAATTAACGTTTTCCGTAATACTTGATCCGCTCCATCCGTCTGAAACCGTGGAAGTTGATTATGAAACCTCGGATGGATCGGCAACAGCGCCCAACGACTATATGCATGTAAGTGGTACGCTATATTTTGAACCAAGGATCACCACCAAACATGTGACCGTCCCAATTATCAATGACATGGAAGAGGAATTGCTTGAGACCTTTACTATCAAGCTATCCGCTCCGAAACATGCCGAGTTGGCGGATGGCTTAGCAACTGGGACGATCATTGATCACGATGCGCTTCCAGTTGTGGATATAGAGCCACGAATCCGAATAGCAGAAAATGAAGGGCGAGCTCGCTTTGAGGTAACCCTAAGTCATGGGCAATTGGCCAGAGATACCGAAGTATATTTTATGATTACTGATGAAACGACACAGAATCTCACGGACTACTTACTGCTGACCGAAAACCCGCTACGCTTTCCCTCAGGGCAAACCTCCAAGTTCATTGAAGTGGAAATCATTGACGATGAGATTTACGAACCCGAAGAAACCTTTCAAGTGGAGTTGATTGATCCAGTTAATGGAGACCTGGGGGAATATATGGCGCAGGGAATCATCATAGATGATGAAGATCCCGTAACGGTGAGTATTCTGGATATGGACGTTTCCGAGTCTGCAGGGGAAGCAGTGTTTTCGGTAGAGTTGAGTGGTCCCGATAGCCAGATGCGAATATTCACCTATGAGACCGAGGATGCGACCGCCGAAGCTGGACAGGACTATGAGGCGGTTAATGGAGAGGTTATGTTTGCACCTAAGGAGTTGATGAAAGAGATCTCTGTTCCGATTCTGGACGATTTAGAATCTGAACCGACCGAATTTTTTCTGGTTCGTCTCTCGGGGGATGGTATTGCCGACGGGGAGGCACATGGCACGATTCAAGATGATGACGATTTGCTCACAGTGAGTATCCATGATATGCGTGCAATGGAGGGAGCGGGATTAATCCTACTGCCTGTCCAGCTCAATCGTCCGAGTTCTCGGTTGGTGACCGTCCAGTTTGAATCCTCGGATGTGACCGCAAATGCTGAATCTGATTATGTCTCCTCTCGGGGGATTGTCATCTTTGAGCCGGGGAGTACGGACGGGAAGATCCGCATCCAGATCCTGGAGGATACAGAGGTAGAACCCGAGGAGACCTTTGAAGTGACGCTTTCCAATGCACGACATGCAGCACTTGGCAAAGGGACCGGGATCGGAACGATTGTGGACAATGACGGGGAATCCAATGTCTCGGTCCAAAGCGTCACGGTCTCGCGAAGCGAAGCCATCTTTGAAATGAACCTGTCCAAGCCCTCCACCCTGCCTGTGCTGATCAGCTATGCCACCGAAGACGGGACAGCGCTGGCGGGAGAGGATTATGAACCCACCGCCGGGCAGGTGACCTTTGCACCGGGCGAGGTCTCCAAGACGATTGACGTGAAGCTACTCTCGGGTGAGCGCATCTGGGAGGCGAAGACGTTTGCACTGGTCGTGCTCTCGGCCGTGAATGCAGAGGTCGCGCAGGCGCGCACGGAAGCGGTGATGGAAGAGAAGAGCGAGGAGAGCATCCAGAATGCGTATGTGGCCCGCGTGCTTCGCACTTGGGCATCCCAACTTGTGGATGCATTGTCCCGGCGGATGGAGGGGATGGCGCAGTGCCAGATCCCGGACCTGACATGGCTGCGTGATGGAAGAGAGCGCTGGTCGCTCGGCGAAATCTTTCGCGGGTGTGGGGCCGAATTTACGCAGGGAGGATGGAGCGTCTGGGGGCAGGGTGCCTATTCGCGTATGCGTGGACAAGATGGTGCGCTCTCGTTGAGTTCGGATGTCACGACCATGCTTCTGGGCGCTGACTATGCATGGCGTCAGGGATGGATGGCGGGACTCGTCGCCGCACAAAGTTGGGACCAAGGCATGTATGAGACGCCATCGCGCTCTGGTACGGCATCCTCACGATTGACGGGTTTCTATCCCTATGTCAGTTATCAAACGGGAGCGGGCATGCGTGCATGGATGCTCTTGGGACTGGGACGAGGGGAGTCTGAACTGGAAACTCTGGAAACGGAACTGAATGCAGCGCTGGTTGCGCTCGGACTGACAGGAACCCTGACGGGGAGCACCACAGGGCGGTTGGGCTACGAAGTGGATGCCTTCTGGGCGACGGCGGACATGGAGACGGGAACGGATCTAGGCGTCCGGCGAGTCCGGGCAGGTGTGGAAGGAAGTCTGCGCTTGGGAGCGGGTATGGAGCCCTATCTGGAAACTGCTCTTCGGCAGGATGGAGGCGATGCCGAGACAGGCATGGGCATGGAACTCGGGGGAGGCATGCGCTGGTCAGCGAGTCAGCTGCGCGCGGAGGTTGGGGGGCGGACCCTGGTGCTGCATACCGATGAAGGACTGCGCGAATGGGGACTGATGGGATCCGTTGAGTATGGAACGCCAGGCGGGCTTGGCCCCTTGATGCGGGTACGTCCGCTTTGGGGGAATGTCTACGGGGGAGATCTATGGCGCGAAGCCCCGCTGCATTCCATGAGCGTGGGAAGCGCGGATCAACGCGTAGAGATGGAACTGGGGTATGGGGTGCCGATCCAGAAAAGCATTGGGCAATCCATCGTGGGAATGACGGTGGATCCGAGTGGACGCGCCTACCGGGTTGGATACAACCTACGCATGCGCCAAGGACTGCAAGTCTCGGTCGCGACTACCGCACGCACGATGGAGGAAAATGAGGGCCCATACTCGTACGGCATTAGCGCGCGCATGGACATGAAATGGTGATCTGAATAAGATTGTTTTCCCATATGTGGATCAACAACTCACTAAGATCCGTGATACTCAAAAAGAATCATTAAATTACTCGAGGGCATTGAGTACTTGGATCGCTTAAGGCTCAATCATGTTCTTTTGAATCATTTTCAAGAGATTTGATTTCAATGTTATGGCTTTGATTCGCTAAAATATCATTATAGATTTAGCATCATGCGAAGATTGTCTTTTTTTCTATGTGTGGTTATTAGCATCTTTCTAACGGGGATTGCGCAGGATGCTAAGGCACAAGGTATTTGCAGTCGGACTTTCGCGGTTCAGCAAGCGATTCTTTCTATTCTACCGCCCTTTTTCAATTGTTCAACTGTTACTGACGATTGGTTAGCTGCCATCACTGAATTGAATATTGATGATGAGGGAGTCGTAATACTGAGGGACAATGACTTTGCCGGAATGTCCGGCTTAAAAAAATTGGACGTGAACTTTACTTCTCTAACTGACCTGCCAGAGGGCATCTTCTCTGGTCTCACTAGTTTGGAAAGGTTACGTATGATTGAGAATTCATTCTCCACCCTGCCTGCGGATCTGTTTGACGGACTTTCAAGCCTGAAATTTCTGATACTGGTTGATAATGGTCTTGATTTCTTGCCTGCGGATCTGTTTGACGGACTCTCAAATCTGGAACAACTGGACTTACGAGATAATTCTCTTACTGATATAGATGCGAATCTTTTTAGCTCGCTCTCAAGCTTGAAGCATGTGGATATAGCTGAGAACTCCATCACCGAACTGGATGCGACAATTTTTTCTGGTCTCTCTAACTTGGAAAGAATTGAGATGAATGACAATTTTCTCACCGAGTTGGATGCGACAATTTTTTCTGGTCTCACCAAGTTGAATGGACTGATTATAGATAACAATAATGTCTCCATACTAGATGCAGGGCTCTTTTCTGATCTCACCAATCTGGGAACATTAGGGCTGGATGACAACAGCCTCACCGCACTACCTCCAAATCTTTTCAATGGTCTCTCTAGATTGGGTTTTCTCGGTCTAGAGAATAATCCCATCACCGAACTGGATCCGGACATTTTTGATGGTCTAGCCAACTTGGAAATACTTGATTTGGGTGATGCCTCTCTCACCACTTTGCCTGAGAGTATCTTTGATGATCAAGTAGAAATGTATTTGATTCTCAGTGGTAACCCCATAAGATGCCTACCTCAAAAGCTTCTGGATCGGGAGGTGAATGATGACCGGTTCTGGATCGTAGCTGATGATGTGATTCAATCCTGTGAGGAGCTTTATCCGAAAGTCATCCTATCCTTAAGTCCACCAACGATTTCAGAAGTCGACCAGATGACGACGGTCACGGCAAGTCTCAGCGAGGTGTCAGGCGAGGTGACAACAATCACCTTGACGGCAGTGCCAGAGTCACCTGCAACGGACAGTGATTTTAACCTAAGTGCAACTACCCTCATGATTGCGGCGGGAGCGATTATCAGTACCGAAACTGTGACCATTACATCGGTAGATAATGATCTTTACTCTGGAGACAAGACTATTCAGGTTGGAGGTAGTGCAGAGAATACGGAGGGGGTCACGAACCCTCCAAATGTACCACTTAGAATTACAGATGACGAGGATGTGCCCACGGTCACGCTTACGATACTGCCTATAGAGGTGAGCGAAGACAATGGAAGTACAACTATTACGGTGACTGCTACGCCGGATGCAGTGCTAGGTATCGACTTAGACGTGACAGTTTCCGTGGAATCGGGCACGGCGACCTCGGGGACGGATTTTGATGATGTATCCCCGTTTTTCCTGACGATTGCGGCGGGTGAGATGGAGGGAGCCACTACATTTTCATTCGTCCCGATCCCTGATAATGAGAATGAATCAGATGAGACTGTCTTGATTAAGGGAAGCAGTACTCTGGGGGATGCTATACAGGCCACGCTCACACTCACGAATGCGGCACCCCCGCCTGTAGTGACTCTGGAACTCTCCGAGTCAACGATCTCGGAAGGCGAGGTCACATCTCTCAAGGCGCGATTGAGTGCACCGTCAAATGCGGAGACGACCATTGAGGTAACGGTGGATCCTGATTCCCCCGCTACGGACAATGATTACACTTTGAGTACTCGCACACTCACGATTGCAGCGGGACAGACTGAGAGCACTGGGCAAGCAACGATCATGGCAGTGGATAATAATGTTTTTGGAGAGGACAAGACGTTTCAAATTCGTGGGTCAGCTACGAATCTGCGGAGTGGGGTAACTGGGCCAGAGAATGTGATACTAACGATTATTGATGATGATGGGTTCACGCTGTCAGTAGATCCCATTGTAGTGCGCGAAGATGCTGTGACCACGGACATTGAGGTGACGGTGATACTGGATACTGTACAGGAGATAAACACTGAGGTAGGGATTTCAGTGGAATCTGGGACCGCGACTGCGGGGGCAGACTTTGAACCCGTGCCCCGGTTTGTGTTGACAATTCTCGCGAGTGAGTCAACGGGGGTTCGGCGGTTTCCTTTTGTACCCATCTATGATGATAACGGAGACGAAGGAGATGAGACCGTTCTCATTACCGCGGTAAGCAGTTTGGGATCCTCTGATCAGGCTACGCTCACGATCACGAATGCGGCTCCGCCGTCAATGGTGTCTTTGGAGTTGGAGCCGGAGAGGATTTCGGAAGATGGCGGGCGCGCACGGGTGACGGCGAGTTTAAGTCCCGCCTCTACTGCAGAGACGACCGTAGAGGTGACGGTCACTCCTGATTCGCCTGCTACGGAAGATGATTACGAACTGAGTTCTACTACGCTGCTCAGGATCCTCCCTGGAGAGACCCGCAGCACCGCAGCGGTGACTATTACGGCAAAGAATAATGAGGTGGATGGGCCGGATAAGACCTTGCAGGTTACAGGGGTGGCCACGAGTCTAGAAAACGTAGTCAGTCCCTCGCCAAAGACACTGAAGATTGAGGATGATGATACTGCTGAGGAGGTGACACTGACGATTTCCCCTGAAGCGGTGCAGGAAGATGCAGGAATCGCCTTGATCACAGTGACGGCCGAGCTGGATGTACTGCGCAGTGAGGATACGCGGGTGAACGTTTCGGTGACCGAAGGGACTGCTATGTTGGGAGCAGATTTTGCTACTGTCCCTCCACTCATCATGACCATTGATGCAAATGAGACCGTGGCAACGGGGACATTGAGTTTTACGCCGATCGAAGATGAGATCCATGAGCCGGATGAGACGGTTCAGGTGACGGGAACGATGTCGGTGGATGGTCTGATGGTGACCTCCACCGAACTCACGATTCAGGATGCGACGCCAACGCCGCAGGTGACGTTGGAATTATCTGAGTCTGAGATTCCGGAAGCTGGCGGGAGTAGCACGGTGACGGCGACCCTGAGTCCGGTATCCAGCTCGGTGACGACGATTACAGTCTCGGTTGTCCCGGATTCGCCTGCCACTCCTTCGGATTATAACCTGAGTACCAATCGCACATTGACGATTCCCCCTGGGGCAACCGAGAGCACGGGACTGGTGACGATCACGGCGAACGATAATCCGGTGGATACGCCGCACAAGACCGTGCAGGTCAAAGGTCGGGCAATGAACGACCCACCGGTGATGGATCCTGCGGACCAAACGCTAACCATCACAGATGACGACATGCCCACCGGCTTTACGCTCTCCATCTCTCCTGAGGAAGTGGGAGAGAACGAGGGAGAGGTACAGATCACGGTGACGGCCGAGTTGGATATTCCAGGGAGCACGCCCACACAGGTGACCCTCGCGGTGGGAGATGGCACGGCAATGTCGGGCGAGGATTTTTCTGCGGTAGAGGAGCTGACCTTTATGATTCCTGCAACTGTAAGGGAGGGAAGTACGACATTTATGTTCACGCCAAATGAAGATAATATTGACGAGTCCGCAGAGACCGTTTTGATTACGGGCAGGAGTACCGTGGGGAATGCTCAGGCGATCCTCACGATCACGGATACGACACCAACGCCAGAGGTGACACTGGTCTTAAATCCGACATCCATTCAGGAAAACGGAGGGAGCACGACCGTCATGGCCCGTTTGAGTGCTCCGTCCGGTGAGCAGACCGTCCTCACGATCTCGGCCGATCCGAACTCGCCTGCGACGGACGAAGATTACATGCTGAGTGAGAATACAACACTCTCCATCGCTGCGGGGGCAACCGAGAGCACGGGGGTGGTGACGATCACGGCGATAGATAATGCCATTGATGCACCCGACAAGACCGTCCGCGTCCAAGGCAACGCAAGGAATGACAACGGAGTGACGGGCCCTTCGGTGCAGACGCTGACGATCACGGATGAGGACCAAGCGAGCGGGATCGAGCTTGCGGTTACGCCCTCCTCCAATGTGAGTGAAGACGATGGAACCACACAGATCACGGCGACGGCGACAGTCGATATTGTGCGGAGTGTGGATACGGAGGTGATGATTTCGGTAGAGTCGAGTACGGCGATCTTGGGGACTGACTTTTCGCCTGTGGATCCCTTTTCCATGACGATTCCGGCCAATGCAACAAAGGGGACAGAACGATTTGAGTTTACTCCCCTCCCGGATGATCTGCATGAGCCCCCAGAAACGATCAACGTAACGGGTACCAGCACGCTGGCACCGGTGGCGCCGGCCACGCTCACGCTCTTCGATTCCAATCTAACGCCGGAGGTGATCCTGGAATTGGTTCCGAGCGTCATAGAGGAAGAAGATGGCGAGTCAAGGATCTCCGCTCGTCTAACGGGCAAGTCCAGCGAGGTAACAGTTATCACGGTCTTGGCAAGCCATGATCTGCCCGTTACGGATGAAGACTATGTGTTGAGTCCCGCCCGTACGCTGACCATTGCGGCGGAGGAGTTTACCAGCACGGGAGCGGTCGTGATCATGGCAGTGGATAATGCGATCGATGCGCCGGACAAGAGTGTCACCGTAAGCGGAACGGCAACGAATAAGAGTGGCGTCACGGGGCCTGCAGAGCAGACGCTGACGATCACGGATGACGACGAAGCGAGCGGCATCACGCTTGCAATCACGCCTACCGAGGTAGGGGAAGACGATGGAAGTCAGGATATTACGGTGACGGCGATGCTGGAGGGTGCGCGGCGGAGCGATCCGACGGTAGTGATGGTAATGGTGGAAGATGAGACGGCCGAGGTTGGAACGGACTATAAGTCCGTGGATTCCTTTGATCTCACGATTCCAGCCAATGCAGCGGAAGGGACGGGTACATTCCGATTCATGCCGATCGCGGATGAGATCCATGAACCGGAGGAGACGGTGCAAGTGACGGGGCGAAGTAGTCTGGGAGCTGCGACGTCTGCCTCACTCATGATCCAGGATGCGGATTCAGCCCCCACATTGATACTGAAGTTGATGTCGGTGTCTATTTCGGAGGATGGGGAAAGCACGACAGTCATGGCGACGCTAGATGCCCCCTCCGGCGTGGAGACGGTGATCAACGTATCTGCATTCCCGCAGCTTCCTGCTACGACCGGAGATTACATGTTGAGTGAGAATACAACACTCACGATTCCCCCTGGCGAGTTGGCCAGTAGGGGAGTCGTCATGATCACAGCAGTAGATAATAAGGTCTCTTCTTCGGAGGACAAGATGTTGACGGTGAGCGGCCAAGCGTCAAATACATTGGGCGTGGTGGATCCAGAGGATGTAATGCTCACGATCACGGATGATGAAGGGTCTATCGGTCTCATGCTTACGGTGGATCCTCCCGAGGTCACAGAAAGTGAAGAAACGAAGAAGATCACGATTCAAGCAATATTGGAGACTGCACGAGATACCAACACCGAGGTAACGATTACGGTGGAGAATGGTACAGCACTGGCAGGGCAGGACTACATCCCCTTTCCTACCGTTCCCCTGACGATTCCAGCGGGAGAGACGGAAGAGATGGAATCCATAGAGTTGATTCTGCTGGATGATTTCTTCTACGAGCCAGCGGAAACGATCTTCCTTATCGGTACAAGTGAAGCACTGGGAACGGTGGAGACGTCCCTCACCATTGTGGATGATGATCCGCGGGTTACGTTGGCGATCCAGGATACGACGGTGCAGGAAGATAACGAGAAACCTGAAGTACGAATCATGGTGACTCCGGCGGCGACGACCGAGTT
Organism: Rhodothermales bacterium; assembly: GCA_965208025.1. GTDB lineage: Bacteria > Bacteroidota > Rhodothermia > Rhodothermales > Bin80 > Bin80. Next base: position 3,431,257 of record OZ242302.1, on the reverse strand, counting down.
GATGGTGCGCTATCAAACGATAGAACAGAGTGCCACCGAGGGAGAGGACTATATGGCTGTCAATGACATTCATACCATCCCAGCGGGGCGCGAGAGCGTATTCATTGAGATTCCGATTACAAACGATGACTTATCGGAGGAAGACGAAACGTTCCGGATCCAACTCTCGGATCCTACGGGTGCAGTACTGGAACGAAATCAGGCAACGGTGACCATTGAGGATGATGATGTGTACCGTTTACGTGTGGAAGATGCTTCGGCGCAGGAGAGCGATCCGGAGATGATCTTCATGGTCACGCTAGACCCTCCGAACCCAGCGCAGACGGTACGGGTCCGGTATGAGACGCTGGACGGGAGCGCGATCGCGGGCGTGGATTATATGTCCCAAAGTGAGATGCTGGAATTTATGCCAAACATGTCCTCCCGTGAGATCCGCGTACCTCTGGTGCCGGATGATGACCAAGAGGAAATGGACAAGTACTTTTTCTTACGGTTGTCCGAGCCCGAGCATGCGGTATTGGAAAGCGATCAGGTAAGAGGCACGATTCAGGATGATGACGGGCCGCCGGTGGTCAACATCACGCCTCTGGTCATGGTACAGGAAAATGAGGGGACTGCCAGCTTTGAGGTTACCTTAGAGGGTACGCTCCCCGATCGCGCCGTTGTAGTTGACTTTGTTGTGACCGAGGAGACGGCGCAAGCCTCTCTGGATTATGTACAAGGGACTCGAAGTCCCCTGCGCTTTTCTGCGGGACAGAGCATGCACTCCATTGAGGTAGAGATCAAAGACGATAATCTTTTTGAAGAAGAGGAGACCTTTCGTGTGCAGTTGACGGGGGCACAGAATGGGATGCTAGGACAATCCTCGGGCCGAGGCGTCATTCAGGATGATGAGGTTCCTGTGACGGTGAACATCCAAGATGTGGCGATTAGCGAGTCGGAACCTGAGGTGACCCTCCAGGTGAAGTTGAGCGGCCCGTACGGTCGCCCCCAGACGTTCAATTATAGGACTGAAGATGGGACGGCAGAGGCGGGGGACGACTATACCGCCGTGACGGGAACGGTCACGATTCCAGCAGGCGCATTGGAAGGCATGATCCGGGTTCCGATTCTGGAGGATCAAGAATCCGAAGACAGTGAAGCCTTTCAGGTGCATCTATCAGGGGAGGATATGGAAGACGTAACCACCGCGCAGGTCACGATTCTGGACAATGAGGGGGCGCTTACGGTGGATCTTGATGATGCGCGTGCCTCGGAGGGAGACGGGGCAATCCTGCTCCCCATTCGCCTCAGCCGGCCAAGCCTGCAGGCGGTCATGGTGGAGTTTGCCTCCGACAATCAAACCGCCATCGCAGGATCCGATTATGTCTCTTCCAAAGGGATTGTCATCTTTGAGGCGGGGAGTACGAACGGGAAGATCCGCATCCAGATCCTGGAGGATACGGAGGAAGAACCCGAGGAGACCTTTGCGGTGACGCTTTCCAATGCACGACATGCGGCACTTGGCAAAGGCACCGGGATCGGAACGATTGTGGACAATGACGGGGGCTCTAATGTCTCGGTCCAAAGCGTCACGGTCTCGCGAAGCGCCGCCATCTTTGAAATGAACCTGTCCAGCCCCTCCACCCTGCCTGTGCTGGTCAGCTATGCTACCGAAGACGGGACGGCGCTGGCGGGAGAGGATTATGAACCTATCGCCGATCAAGTGACGTTTGCACCGGGCGAGGTCTCCAAGACGGTTGACGTGAAGCTACTCTCGGGTGAGCGCATCTGGGAGGCGAAGACGTTTGCACTGGTCGTGCTCTCGGCCGTGAATGCAGAGGTCACGCAGGCCCGCACGGAAGCGGTGATGGAAGAGGAGAGCGAGGAGAGCATCCAGAATGCGTATGTGGCCCGAGTACTTCGGACCTGGGCATCCCAACTTGTGGATGGGTTGTCCCGGCGGATGGAGGGGATGGCACAGTGCCAGATCCCGGACCTGACATGGCTGCGTGATGGGAGAGCGCGTTGGTCGCTCGGCGAAATCTTTCGCGGGTGTGGGGCCGAATTTACGCAGGGAGGATGGAGCGTCTGGGGGCAGGGTGCCTATTCGCGTATGCGTGGACAAGATGGTGCGCTCTCGTTGCGTTCGGATGTCACGACCATGCTCCTGGGCGCTGACTATGCATGGGATCAGGGATGGATGGCGGGACTCGTCGCCGCACAAAGTTGGGACCAAGGCACCTATGAGACGCCAGCGCGCGCTGGCACAGCATCCTCACGATTGACCGGCTTCTATCCCTATGTCAGTTATCAAACGGGAGCGGGCATGCGTGCGTGGATGCTCTTGGGATTGGGACGAGGGGAGTCTGAACTGGAAGCCCTGGAAACGGAACTGGATGCAGCGCTGGTTGCGCTCGGACTGACAGGAACCCTGACGGGCAGCACCACGGGGCGGTTGGGCTACGAAGTGGATGCCTTCTGGGCGACGGCGGACATGGAGACGGGAACGGATCTAGGCGTCCGGCGGGTCCGGGCAGGTGTGGAAGGGAGTCTGCGATTGGGAGCGGGCATGGAGCCCTATCTGGAAACTGCGCTTCGGCAGGATGGAGGCGATGCCGAGACAGGACTGGGCATAGAGCTCGGGGGAGGCATGCGCTGGTCAGCGAGTCAGTTGCGCGCGGAGGTTGGGGGTCGGACCCTGGTGCTGCATACCGATGAAGGACTGCGCGAATGGGGACTGATGGGATCCGTTGAGTATGGAACGCCGGGCGGGCTGGGCCCCTCTATGCGGGTACGTCCGCTCTGGGGGAATGTGTACGGGGGAGATCTATGGCGCGAAGCACCGCTGCATACCATGGGTGTGGGAAGCGCGGATCAACGCGTTGAGATGGAACTGGGGTATGGGGCGCCGATCCAGAAAAGCATTGGGCAATCCATTGTGGGAATGACAGTGGATCCGAGTGGACGGGCCTACCGGGTTGGATACAACCTGCGCATGAGACAAGGACTGCAAGTCTCGGTCGCGACGACCGCACGCACGATGGAGGAAAACGAGGCCCCACCCTCGTACGGACTCAGTGCACGCATGGATCTGAAGTGGTGATCCTGATCTGGAAACCCAATGGATTCAATGAGGACATACACATATCCAATACCACTGCACAAAGATTGTGGTTGTTCGACGACAATACTTTTTACGGTTTCAGGAACCCCAAGTCTGACTTCATGACTCGGAACGTAGCCTCAATCTGGGTAAGCCCCCAGTAGGTCTCTGCAATCTGGTCAACTGTAAAGTCGGTAAGTTCTTCCTATTACTCCATTAAAGGGTTTAGCCGCCTTGCCATTTCCGAATATGCTCCAAGTTATCAGGTGATCGCAGAGATGATCAAGAAAGTTGATAAACGAGCGAAGAATCAACCCAGAGCAAATGAAAGAGCTCCATCTTCTACAAGTTCCAGCATACTGCATTAGCCTGAATTTCCATTGAAAACATTGCAGTGACCAGCTAGAATTTCTTTTCGTCGCAGGGAAACAGTTTTTTTAACTTCCAGAGGAAGATCATCATCTTCGTCAATCTGGGTTTCGTTGGTTCCTTCCTCCCGTAGGTTTCCTTTTCTCCGATAGATCTATCTACATAAACTTCTATCTGTTAAGGAAGAGGGCCTTGAATTCTCATCTTGGGATTCCAATCTAATCGTTATTGTACATTTCCTCATCCATTTGATTCATTCACTCTCGGATACTACTTGGATGTCAGAAAATTGGGGAGATGGGGATCAACGAATCAAATGATTGGTCAGAAATTATGTCAATAAGTTATATTATTATGACACAAGTACACTACTAATCCTGTTATTAACAGGATCTCATTTTGACCTAAATCCGTTGGAATCCCTTGATATTTCGCAATATATCCTGACTATCTCTCAAAAATGAACGGATTTGTGAAATGTTAGTATTATGATCTATTGTGTACTTATGTCTACTTTCTGATGACTATTTATGCCGAATTCTTCATGTCTCCCACCTACAAAGCCCAAATCTACTATGAAGCCCTCCGTGCCTACTATGTGGAGGGAATCTCTGGAACCGAAGTCGCCAAGCGGTTTGACATCCCTTATGGCACCTTCAAGAATCTTTGCTATGAGTTTCGCAAATCGCCCAATGCTTTGTTCTTTTGGACTCCTCCCAAATCTGCTTCCAAGCCCGCTCCTGATTCACTGCGTGCGCGCATCGTGGAGCTCCGAAAAACACACAACGTTTCGATCCATCAAATTCCCTCTCTGCTACGGAAAGAAGGGCTTGATGCAACCCCGTCTTATATCAGTAAGGTGATCCGTGCGGCAGGGCTTCCACGCCTGCCCACTCGGCCCCCTTCACCTAAACCCGCACAGGCCACGCGTGCTGATTGTCGCGCGCTCAACTTATCACCACATAAGTTCTCTACCAGTTTTGGCGGACTTTTTCTCTTCCTGCCAGACTTGGTTAAGATGGAGATGGAGTCCTTAGTCCAACATTTGCCAGGATCCAAGTTCATTCCTGCTCCCTGTATGATCCGTTCCTTGTTAGCTCTCAAGCTCTGGGGGATTGGACGACATACTCATGTGATGGCAAACACCATGGACGAGGGACTCGCACTCTTTGCCGGACTCAATGGCATTCCAAAACGGTCCACATTAAGCGAATACAGCTCCCGATGTGATCCCCACTTCACGCAACCGTTTACCCATGGATGGCTGGATGCCGCTGCACGTCTTAACGCAGGTCTGGGCCGTGGCACTTCGTTTGATCTGGATTTTCACACCATCCCCTATCATGGAGACAAAGCACGGTTGGAAAAACACTATATCAGTAAGCGGAGTCGGCGACAATTAGGGGTTTTGACCTTTCTGGCGCGGGATGCCAACCATCGCGTCTTTTCCTGTGCCGATACGACGGTGCACAAAGAGAACCATTCTCTGGCAATCCAGAACTTTGTGGATGACTATGCGCAGCGCACGGGTACGAAACCCTCTGAGTTAGTATTTGATAGTGGTGTGACCACCTATGAGCAGTTGGGACGCTTAACGCAGCAGAAGATTCACTTCATTACCTTGCGCCGCCGTCACAAATCGGTCATGGATGAGATCCAGAATCTTCCCCAAAGCCAATGGCGTGCCATCAAGCTGACCAACATAGGACGCAACTATCGGACCCCAAGTGTCCTGGAGCAGACTGTGAAGCTAAAAGGGTACCCCGGTAAATTACGACAAATTGCCATTCAAGGGCTTGGACACGACCGCATGATTCTCTTGATCACCAATCAAATGGAACGGTCCGCTTCCCAATTGATTGATCGCTATGCACGGCGGATGGTCATTGAGAATGTCATCAGCGATACGATTGACTTCTTTCATATGGATGCCCTCAGCGCGGCTATTCCGATGAATATTCATGTGGACGTTCAACTCACGGTGATCGCCAGTCTGCTCTACCGAATCCTTGGCCTCCGAGCGAATGAGCAGTGGAGCGTAGCTGAAAATCGTACCCTCTATGAATACATAGTTCCCAAACGTGCAACGATCCGATTGACCAAGGATGAGATCATCGTCAAGTATCCCCGTCGATCCCACAACCCGTTGCTCATGGGGGCCAATTATCATAAAACAGAGCAACCGATTCCTTGGCTTGATAACAAAATTCTGAAAATTCAGTTCACGTGAAAAGTCACAGCCATTTTTTCAATGGAAATTCAGGGTAGAACCATACTATAAAACCACAATCAAATCACGATCGCACTGAAAACAAAGAATGATTGGTTCAAAGAAAAACTTTTTTCGCCAAACCTACTTACAATATTCTCTGAAATTGAATGCATCGTCACCCGAACGAATTGGTGCTTTCATATTTTCGTCATATATTCGGTGGAAAAGAATCTGAACTTATGAATTCTTTCAAAATTCTGTGGAGATTCAAGTTCATGTGTTTGGGGACCATCCTCTTTGGTTTTCTGATTCTTTTTGTGACGGATGTCTCTGCTCAGGATTTTGTCGATATTTGCGACCGAACCCCAGAAGTGGAGGCTAAGATTCTTGAACAGATTGGTGATCCCAACACCACCTGTGAAAACGTGACCTCGGATCAGTTGTCCGACATTGATGAATTGATTTTAAATAATCTTAGCATTGGATCGCTGGTAGCTGATGATTTCGCTGGGCTCGATGGAGTAACAGACATTCGACTGGTTAACAATAACCTAACCGAGTTACCTTCTGGACTCTTTGATAATCTCATTAATTTAGAAATTCTTTACTTGGAAGATAATTCTATCGGAGAACTGGATAAGGACATCTTTGACGATCTGAACGAATTGAGGATATTGGTTCTTGATAGAAATCAAATCACTGAGTTGCCTGAGGATCTCTTTGAAGGTACCCCCAAATTGGTACGTTTTGAATTTTGGAAAAATCGTCTTGATGGTACTCTGGAATCAGATCTTTTTAACGGTCTACGCTACTTGAGGCACCTTGAGCTTCAAGAAAATTCTATTGAAAAACTTCCTGAAGATCTTTTTGTCGACCTATCTAGTCTAAAACACATTGACTTCTATGACAATGATCTCACCGCTATCCCTGCGGATCTTTTTGATTATATTCCACGAAGTGGAGTCCACATAGATTTTGGTGGAAACAACATTTCCTGCCTACCTCCAAAGATTCTTAATCGGATTCAAGCTGGAGATCATTTTCTTGCAACAGGTGGCCCCTACGCCCCCTGTGAAGATCCTGATCCAGAGGTGACGCTACATCTCTCTGAGGACATGATTTCGGAGGATGGCGGGATGTCGAAGGTCACTGCAAGTCTCAGCGAGATGTCCACCGCAGAGACCAAGATTGTCATCACGGTCAAGCCCGAGTCCCCCACGGATTACAGTTTGAGTAGCAATGTCACGCTCACGATCGCGGCTGAAGAGACGGAGAGTATGGGGGAGGTGGTGATCAGTGCAGTGCAGAACGTTGTCTACTCTAGGGATCGGACATTTCAGGTGGAAGGCGCGGCAACGAATACCGAGGGAGTGACTGGCCCGGAAAGTGTGACATTGACGATTAGGGATGACGAGATAGCACCAATCCTTACGTTTGCGGTTACGCCCAATCAGGTTTCTGAGGATGATGGTCGCTCGGAAATCACAATAACGGCATCATGGGATATTGAGCGAGACCGGGCAACGGAGGTTGACGTTGCGGTGGGATCTGGCTCTGCAATGGTGGGAGAGGACTTTGAAGAGGTTGATTCGTTTACCCTCACGATTCCTGCATCTGAGACCATGGGAACCGGGATGTTTACCTTAATTCCGATCCCTGACGATCTGAATGAGTCCGACGAAACGATCTCGGTGACGGGGAGCACCGATCTAGTGGAAGCTGAGCCAGCTACGCTCACGCTCACCAATGCGGATCCACCACCCCAGGTCACGCTGGCCCTGTCTCCTTCGTCGATCATGGAAAATTCTGGCGTTCCCTCCATGGTAACAGCGCAGCTGAGCGCCGCCTCCAACGCCGTTACGACGATTGACGTATCGGTAGCCCCGGATTCGCCTGACGATTACACGCAACGTGGCACCATGCTGACGATTGCGGCGGGGGAGACAATGAGTAAGGGGGAGGTGACCATTACGGCAGTGGACAATGAGGTCTACACGGGGAATAAGACGTTTCAGGTGCAAGGGATGGCAACGAATCTCCGGAGCGGTGCGAAGGATCCTGATGATGTGGTGCTGACGATTGAGGAAGACGAACCCTTTCCAACAGCCACGCTGGCGATTATTCCGAATGAGATCACAGAAGGTGTGGAAAGGATGGTTACGGTCACGGCGACGCTGGATGTTGCCTTCGGCGCAACCAAGCGTTCAGGGCATGTCCTTGCGGGGATGACAGTTTCTGCGGAGGATGGTACGGCATCTGTGGTAGATGACCTAGAATACACGGCCAAAATGATTATGGCATGGGAGGCGAATGAACTCGTAGAGGAGCGGACGTATACTTTTTTTGTGGCGAAGCAGGATGGGATAGATGAGCCGCCTGAGACGATTCGTCTCGTAGGAACTGGTATTTATGATGTTACGGGGCGTACTTTGACTGCCATTCCGACCGAATTTACCATCGTGGATGCGGATGATCCTCCGGTGGTGACCTTGAATTTAACCGCGTCAGAGATCTGGGAGAACGGGGAAACCACGCGGCTAACGGCAAACCAGACTCCTGCATCCAGCGAACCGACCACGATTGAGATCACGATGATTCCCGATTCGCCGGCAACGGATGACGATTACACGCTGACGAACGACGAGCAGACCCAGCCTAAAACGATGCTCACGATTCCCGCTGGATCCAGGACCAGTTCGGATGGGATCATCATTGAGGCAGTGGACAATGAGGACTACGAGGGGGATAAGACGGTGACGGTGCGCGGGACTCCCATGAATGATCTAGTTTCTGACCTATCCCTGTTTGGATTCGCTGATGTGGGTCTGACCATTCTTGATGATGATGTGCCACCGCGGGTCACGCTTGAGGTAGACCCCCCCGAGGTCAATGAAAATGGAGAAAGCCAACCAATCACGGTGACGGCCAGGCTGAATGCGGCGCAGTCCACAGACACGCAACTTACAATCATGGTGGAGGCGGGAACGGCAGAAGCAGGTACCGACTACACCGCCACGCCTTCGTCCTTTCCTTTGACGATTGCGGCAGGTGCGATGGAGGAAACCGCGGAGTTTGCGTTCGAGCCCCTGCCCGATGATTTACACGAGGGGCCAGAAACGGTTCAAGTGATTGGAGCGGCAGGCGATCTGGAAGTAGATGCTGCGAGTCTCACGATTTTGGATGTGACCGAGATGCCACAGGTGGAGTTGAAGTTGATGCCTGAAGAGATTTCGGAAAAGAACGAGATGACAACGGTGACTGCCCGTTTGAGTGCTCCATCCAGCGGGGTGACGACGATTGAGATCGGGGCCAATCCGATCCCGTCCGCAACGACGATGGATTACGAGTTTGGTGGGAATCAAACGCTGATGATTCCGGCCGGGGCAACCGAGAGTACCGGGCTGGTCACAATCATGGGCGTGGACAATGAGGTGGATGCGCCGAATAAGAAGGTGCAGGTGACGGGCATGGCGACGAATCCGATTGGGATCACTGGCCCGGTTCCCGAGTCCCTCACGATCACAGATGATGAAGCGTCAACGGGGTTCACGCTTGAGGTAGTACCATCTCAGGTGAATGAAGGCGCGGGCTACGGGGAGTTCACGGTGACTGCTACGCTGGATGTTATTCGGAGTACGAGCACGCCTGTGACGCTTACTGTGGGAGGTGGCACGGCAACAGAAGGAGAGGATTATACGATTGTGTCCCCTCCTGCTCTCCTGACGATTGAGGCCAAGCAGCCTTCCAGCACAGCAATCTTTGCACTGATGCTTGTGGATGATTTCGCCTATGATCCCCAGGAAACAATCTTGATCACGGGCACAAGCGCTATATTGGGAGGTAGGGAAACCGTGACCTACCTGACCATTGTGGATAATGAAGAGGAGGTGTTTCTGGCGATTCAGGATACGACGGTACAGGAAGATGTCGAGATGGCTATGGTTGAAGTTACGCTGACGTCTCCTGCCCCACCGGGGCTGAGTGTACGGGTTCAAACCTTTGATCAGACGGCCACCGAACTGGAGGACTACAGAACTCCCTCCAGTCTGCTGCTCATCTCAGAGGGAGCGACAAACGCATTCATTCCGGTGGAGATCCTGGACGATGAATCCTTTGAAGAAAACGAAACCTTCCGGGTCCAACTATCCGATCCAATCGGGGCCGAACTGGAACGGGGGGAGGCAACGGTCACGATCGAGGATGATGACCGATACGAACTGCGCGTAGGGGATGCTTCGGCGCTCGAGAGCGAGTCCCCGCTAACGTTTATGGTGACGCTGGACCGAGCCAACCCGGAGCAGATCGTGCGCGTTGCCTATGCGACGCAGGATGGATCGGCGCTGGCGGGTGAGGACTATATGCACTCAAGTGGGACGTTGACCTTTCCGAAGGGGGTGGACCGTCTTCCAGTATCCGTGCGACTGAACGATGATGACATAGAAGAGATGGAGGAGCGATTCTTCTTGAAGTTGTCTGCGCCAGAGAATGCAGTTCTGGTGGATGCCGAGGGGACGGGGACGATCGTGGATGATGATGCGCTCCCCATCATTGACATACAGGAGTCCGTGACCGTGAGGGAAGAGGAAGGCCAGGCACAGTTTAGGGTGACTCTTAGCCATGCACTGCCAGGACGAGATACCCAAGTTGATTTTTTGGTCATCGGCGAGACGGCCAGCGCTCCACTGGACTATCAGGTGAAGACGCAAAGCCCGCTACGCTTTATTTCTGGGGAGACCACAAAATATATTGATGTGCAGATCATAGACGATGAGATTCGTGAAGAAGAGGAAACGTTTCGTATTCAGCTGATCGGTAAGAAGAATGGAGTGCTGGGACAATCTGAGACTCAGGGAATCATCCTGGACAATGAAGAGCCAGTGACGGTGACCATCCGAGATGTAGAAGTTTCCGAGTCGGAACCGGCAGCAGTATTTCTATTGGTATTGAGTGGGCAGGATAGCAAGCCTCGGACTTTTACCTATATGACCGAGGATGAGTCTGCCATATCGGGACAGGATTATGAAGCCGTTACAGGCGAGATTACATTTGAACCGGGAGAGTTAAAACAGGAGATCCGAGTCCCGATCATGGATGATCTGGAAACCGAACCTACCGAAACCTTTTGGGTGCGTCTATCGGGGGATGGGATCTCCGATGGAGACGCTCTCGGAAGGATTCAAGATAATGATATGCCGCTCACAGTAAGTATCTACGATCAGACTGGATCGGAGGGAGATGGATCACTTCTGCTACCAGTCCGACTGAATCGGACAAGTTCCGAACTGGTCACCGTCCGGTATACGTCCTTGAACGAGACGGCACTGGCAGGATCTGATTACATAACCTCCCAGGGGATCGTAATCTTTGAACGAGGAAGCAAGGAGGGAAAAATTCGCATTGAAGTATTAGACGACACGGAAGAGGAATCCAACGAAACATTCCAAGTGACGCTTTCCAATGCAAGACATGCAACCATTGCGCAGGGAACCGGGACGGGAACGATTCTGGACGATGACGGGAGTCCCACGGTCTCTGTCCAAAGTGTCACGGTCTCCCGCCACACGGCAAGCTTTGAGGTGGGCTTATCCATTCCATCTGCTGTCCCAGTACTGGTCAGCTATATGAGCGAGGATGGGAGTGCACTTGCGGGAGAGGATTATGAAGCGGTGGCGGGGCAGGTCACGTTTGCACCAAGCGAGCTCTCCAAAACTGTCAACGTCAAGCTGCTTACAAATGAGCCCGTATGGGAGGCAAAGACGTTTTCGCTGGTCTTGCTCTCGGCGGTGAATGCAGAGGTAGAGCAGGCCCGTTCAGAGGCGGTGATGGAAAAAGAAAGCGAAGAGAGTATCCAGAATGCGTATGTGTCGAGAGTCCTTCGGACCTGGGCATCGCAGGTGGTGGAGGCATTGACGCGGCGAATGGAGGGGATGACACACTGCCGCATCCCTGATCTATCCTGGCTCCGTTACGGGAGGGAGCGTTGGTCTCCAGGAGAAATCTTTCGCGGGTGTGGTGCCGAATTTACGCAGGGAGGATGGAGCGTCTGGGGGCAGGGTGCCTATTCGCGTATGCGTGGACAAGATGGTGCGCTCTCCTTGAGTTCGGATGTCACGACCATGCTCCTGGGCGCTGACTATGCATGGGATCAGGGATGGATGGCGGGACTCGTCGCCGCACAAAGTTGGGATCAAGGCACCTATGAAACGCCAGCGCGCGCTGGCACAGCATCCTCACGATTGACGGGTTTCTATCCCTATGTCAGTTATCAAACGGGAGCGGGCATGCGTGCATGGATGCTCCTGGGATTGGGACGAGGGGAGTCTGAACTGGAAGCCCTGGAAACGGAACTGGATGCAGCGCTGGTTGCGCTCGGGCTGACAGGAACCCTGACGGGGAGCACCACGGGGCGGTTGGGCTACGAAGTGGATGCCTTCTGGGCGACGGCGGACATGGAGACGGGTGCAGATCTGGGCATCCGACGGGTCCGGGCAGGTGTGGAAGGGAGTCTGCGATTGGGAGCGAGCATGGAGCCCTATCTGGAAACTGCCCTGCGACAGGATGGAGGCGATGCCGAGACAGGACTAGGAATGGAGCTCGGGGGAGGGTTGCGCTGGGCAACCCGTCAACTGCGTGCGGAGGTTGGGGGTCGGACCCTGGTGCTGCATACCGATGAAGGACTGCGCGAATGGGAACTGATGGGATCCATTGAGTATGGAACGCCGGGCGGACTTGGCCCCTCTATGCGGGTACGTCCGCTCTGGGGGAATGTGTACGGGGGAGATCTATGGCGCGAAGCACCACTGCATTCCATAGGCGTGGGAAGCGCGGATCAACGCGTAGAGATGGAACTGGGGTATGGGGCACCGATCCAGAAAAGTGTTGGACAATCCATCGTGGGAATGACAGTGGATCCGAGTGGGCGCGCCTACCGGGTTGGATACAACCTGCGCATGCGCCAAGGACTACAAGTCTCGGTCTCGACGACCGCACGAACTATCGAAGAGAACGGGCCTCCACCCTCCTACGGACTCAGTGCACGCATGGATCTGAAATGGTGATTCTGATCTGGAAAGCCTTTGAAGTCAATCAAGATAAACACTCTTCAATATCTCCGCAGAAAGATTGTGATCTTAGCATTTTTTGTCAACATCACATGTATGCACCTCCCCATCACTCATTCGCCACGAAATTGCACAGTTCAATTCTTAGCAGAGCCACAATCAAAATGATTCAATTACCAAGAAGTCAAATGTATGGGTGTAGCTAAACACTGGGGCAATCTGGAATGCAGATCTCAAAGCCAGAGTCTTATTTAACCACTTTATCTAGTCTATCTTAAAAGCATGGAGGATCGGATCCCAGTACTTGATAGGAAGTCACGATAGCGCGAGAAAGCTGCATCAACCTTTTCGCGTGTCAAATTAAAGTCGGATAAATCGTAAGTATGCCTTTGTTGACTATTCCGCTGAGAGGCCTGCAAATCCAACCAATTGTCCATGGCCGCGATCGCTTCAGGTTTCAGCGACCACCCGAAACGTTCGTAAATATGGGCGACCATGTCCATGGGAGACTGGACCAAATCGTAGTAACTGATGTCCAACCAGCGATCTTCCAATTCAGGATAGTTTGTGCGGAAGTTAACCATACCATCCAGAATGCTACTCATGAATTCAAGTTGTTCCGCTCCGAGATCTTCAGGCGGGGTGGGCTCACAGGAGATGCTACGAATACGTTCAACGAGGCTATTCCAAGATCCCATGAACTGAGCAGGCTCGCGATGCGTCTGAATGAACAAAGCATCTGGATAGGCCTTGATCAACGCTTCAAGCTCAAGCAGGTGGAAAGGCATTTTGAATAGCCACTGCCTCTTTCCACGATCGGGCCGTTGCAATCGCTGATAGGTGTAACTCTGCATCGCAGAGTGGTGGAAGGCATAGCTCATGTCTGCATCTCTGGTGGATAACCAGTCTGCATAGTCCGGTATATGGAAGCGGACGGTTACGCCCCAAGCAGCAAACCCCATTCTGAGCAGACCAAGGTCCTCTTCTGGTTCGTCCACATCAAAATGATGCACTTCCTTGAATATATCAACAACCCCAGAGGCATCTATAAGCTCTCGCGCGAAGGCACGGCGTGGATCATTTTCCGAGCCCCCAAGAGTTGCGTAGTCGCCTCCTGACAAAACAGGCTCCACATATTCATACCCTCGCAATGACCAGAATCGCGGGTCGCGAGACAGAAGTCGATGCAAGAATGTCGTACCAGTCCGGTTGATCCCCACAATGAAGACTGGCCGAATAATCTTTTGTTTTTCGATTTCAGGGTAACGTTGACACTCAGCCGCAAGTGCTGCATTATTGCGCAGAAGACGTGTGAAATCAAAAGCAATATCTCCAATTTTTTCTCGCCGCAGTTTGGCTTTCGGTTGATTCACAGCCTGTATGAGTCGCCTCAGACCTTCAAGTTTCCATGCAGGAAATGCTTGGTCAAAAGGAAGGTCGTACTCTTGTGCAATCGACTCGGCTCGGCGTACCAAATGATCGTAATTGAGACGGCTCTCTGGGATGCGATAGGGCCATTTTTCACGATGAGCCCGCATCCAGTCCCCTGAGCGACGGAGCATAGTGTACGCACTCGGCCATGTAATCGGGCTTGGACAATCAGCGTGCAATGCTTGATTGCAGACACGGTGCGATGGAGCAGTCGTGGTCCCGCTGAACCAGTAGGGGGCAAAGTAATCAATCACGCTCCAAAAACCGTGGAGTGGTGATTTCTTCCCCCGTGCTAGACAAGCTCGCTTGAATACGTCATAGGATACGGTTTTATAGTACAATCCAAAATCTGCGAGTTGCACATTGTGACTCAGCGGCAGATCCTCGGAGTAATGATAGATGGTGAAGCGCCGAGTTGGGTTCAGAGAGATTGCTGCCATGGTGTCCGTGACAACATCTGCTGCCGCCTGACTCCATCTCATCGTGAATCCCTCTGGGATCAGTTCAACGTCAATGACTGCGGCGATGAGTCGCACTGCTATATCATCATGATTCCCATAACCGGTGCCCGCAGTGTTTGAATGCGGCAGGCGAAAAATCGCTATGGGTAAACCAATCCGATTCGCATAGAGGAGACATTGCTCAACCAATAGCTTTGTCCATGGATACCCAAGTAGGTTGAGAGGAAAGGTTCGATTCATGTCTAAGACATCCGGTTGCATTTGATGCATAATTCGACTATCGGAATATTCCCCCGCAAAAGCGCATATGTACGCTGGAAAGACACCCATAGTTGACGCGAAATAAATGTGCTTGAAGCGTTTCGTCAGGCACAGATCAAGTACATTCTGAATGCTAAGCACATTCGC
This sequence comes from Rhodothermales bacterium, assembly GCA_965208025.1. Classification (GTDB taxonomy): domain Bacteria; phylum Bacteroidota; class Rhodothermia; order Rhodothermales; family Bin80; genus Bin80. Next base: position 3,416,230 of record OZ242302.1, on the reverse strand, counting down.
CTTTTTCATATTGATGTAAGAAGAACTTAGATTCAGGCTCGCAGCAAGGGGGTAAACCGCATCAATTCTCTCGCAGAGGGATGCGTACTCGGATAATTCTAGTCCGAATTGTGCTGATTGGATATTCCCCGCCATGGCATGTATGCGCGGAGCAAACCTGTCCTCCCAGATTTCTGCCTCTTCCAGAGCGGTTTGGATTCTAGATAAAGCATGTTTTGGATTATCTGCCCGAACGATACAGGTCACCGTTAGATCGGGGGTTTGACATAAAAGATCTCTCAGCAAAAAGCGACCAAGGAATCCGGTTGCTCCTGTAAGCAGAACTTGGCGAAAATTTGAGGGCTTGACAGGAGCGTCTATAGATGAACGGCTAGCCATTTGGTCAATGAATCGCCGCAGCAAATCGAGATCTCGTTGACACTGAGGAGGCAGGGTTCCTGTGAGTGGAGGGACCTCTGGACGCAAAATATTCAATTCAGGCATACACGGCTATTCGGGTGTAAGCATTCAACTAAGAACCGGAAGGTTGCTGTTGACAGGAGTCCCGTTGAATATAGTGTCTAGTGCACATTGAAAATCCGAAATAGATTCAGTGATGCCGTCCCCCGTGTAGCGAAATTCTTTGGGAATGGCCTCCTTGCGAGCATGGACTCGATGTAATGCTTCCCGTTTGACTTCGTCCACTATCTCCGATGCTGACTTGCGCAGCAGTACGTCTTCGTTTATTCTTGCCAACTCTTCGGTCAAATACTCCTTGAACTTGCGAATCACGGTTTGCTGACGGGAGAACTTCTCCGAGTGATGGCCAGAGGCTGCTAAACGAATCGCAAGTGGTAACAGACGAGGATGATTTTTTGAAACTTTGGCAATATACCGCGAAAAAGCCGGTAACTGCCTGGGAGTTAGACGCTGCCGAATTCCCATGATTCCCGCATATAAGGCATGTTGACTCACAGGTTTGTGGAGATGTGGCACCGGATTAAGGTTTTCCATCAAGGTTAAGCAGCGGTCAAAATAGTTCTCCAGTGTTGAATCATAGATCGTTCCAATGACACGAAGATATCCCTCAACCAACGTTTTGGGATCCATTTGCGTCTTGAAGTTCAGGGAAGTTGCATTGATTTCGATCGGCATATCTAGTAGTCGATCCTCCCGCTCAAGACGTGCCCAAAGGTTGGTTCCCCTGAGTGCAGTCAACAGTCCAACTAGTGCAATCGGAATCCCCGTCTCCTGTATAAATTCGATCTGAGAATCAAATGCACTCTCATCATCTTCGTCTAGGCCCAGGATGAAGCCGCCCTGTACCTGCATTCCCTTCTGTTGAATCTTTCGTACAGATTTGAACAAATAGTTATCATCGCGAATATTGATGTTCTGAGGCTTCTTCATCTTCTCAAGGGCCTTCGGGTTGGGCGTTTCAATTCCCAAGAAAACAGTGTCAAACCCCGCTGCAATCATGCTATCCATCAAGTCGTTCATCCGAACTAGATTAACACTTGCCTCAGTAGATAGGGTATAGGGGTGCCCACGCTCCTGTTGCCATTCGGCGATCACAGGGAGAAGCCGCGTAACTTCGCGCTTATTGCCGATAAAATTATCGTCAACCAAGAAGAGAGGTCCACGCCATCCCAGTTTATACAGATGGTCAAACTCGGCAACCATTTGTTCCGGCGACTTGGTTCGGGACACGCGACCATACAACTTAGTGATGTCGCAAAACTCGCAATCAAATGGGCATCCTCGCGAAAACTGAAGACTCATGGAATAGTAGTCATTCATGTTGATCAGATCAAAGCGAGGAAGCGGAGTCAGCGTTACATCCGGTTTTCTGGGTTCTCGATAGATTCGCTTGGCGGTTCCCTTTTCCAGATCATGAAGAAAATCTTGGAAGGTCTCTTCAACCTCATCAAGCACAAAATGGGCAACTCCCTCCATCTCCTCATGAAAAGTGGTGGGATGCGGTCCGCCGGCAATGACGGGAATGTGCGCACGGTTACATCGCTCAATAACCTGATCAAGGGATGGACGTTGCACGATCATGCTTGATGTGAACGCCAGATCCGCCCATTCAAGGTCAATGTCTTCAAGTGAAGTGACATTCAAGTCCACTAAACGGAGGTTATATCGCGATGGAAACATCGCAGCGACTGTGAGCAGACCGAGTGGAGGAAATGCAGCTCTGATACCCAGAAGTTCCAGGGCAAAGTTATTTCCCCAATAAGTGGGGGGATGCTTTGGATAGATGAGTAACGTATTCGGCATGGCTATGAGACATCTTCCAGTAAGTCTACACGGGCTGAACCCTGCAAAGAAAAGATGGCACCGGAGCCGTGGTCCGAAGCCTGTGCAGAGGTTGTAGACAGATGATCCTCCAATGAATTCGCGAAGATAGAGGGGATACGAGGTGCCTGAGGCCAAGAAGTCTCGGAAACAGTCTGGGATATCGGATCCTCTGCTTCACTCTCACGCTCGGTGGTATCTTCCTTGCCATGAATAATACCCTGTGCCAGTGATAAGGATGAAGCCGTAGTCATGAGTTCAAGCGCACTCACACGATAGTTGAATTCAGACTGGATAAAGGTCCCGAGTTCGGCAACTGAAATAGAAGTTAGCCCAAAGCTTGACAGAGGCTCGTCTACCTCGCCTTCCTCATAACCACAAAGCTCCGCGACCTTGTTAGCAATCTGCTCCACAACCCTCTCTAGGGTAAGCTCAGCATCGGAGGCAGCTTCAAATGCATCATGGTTATGCATAACAAATCCAATTCGCATGTAATCCGGGAAGTTGACCGTCCATGTCGGGCGCTCAAAGAGTGATGTGATGAGATGAGGGTGCTCTGACAACGCACGTAATGCATAATCCAGATTTGCGATCGCAAGATCGGAGTTTACCGGTGGTATACCGATTGCCCGCATCATTCGGAGTACTGGAAGACTGCGGGCAGCCATGCCAGCATCAGCGACGGCAGGCATATTGTAGGTCAAACAGGGCAGCCCCTGTTGGTGACGGGCAATGGTCAAACCATCCAGAAAACCATTTGCCGCACTATAATTGATCTGGCCGGGATTGCCCAGCATAGACGCCGTGGACGAGAAAAGAACAAAGTGATCCAGAGGACAATTAATGGTAGCGTGGTGAAGGTGCAAAGCACCCAATGCTTTCGGTGCAAAGACGCTCTGCAGAGACTCTATTGTCATGTCGTCAAGCAACCGATCATCTAACGCACCGGCCAAATGAAATACACCTTTCAACGGTCGCTTGATCTGTTGGACACAGTGCTGCACTTCGGCTTCATTCGCAACATCTCCAGAGATGATTTCGATCTCATACTCAGTGTCCATATAGATAAGTGCACTGAATTGACGAATCCACTCTGCATCGCGGAGACGTTGAGGATCACGGTCAAGTAAAGTCAGGTGCCTCGCACCAGCTGCTATGAGGTAAGGGATCAGGCGAAGCCCAAAACCACCCAATCCACCGGTCACTAGATAGGTTGCATCCGCGTCAAAGAGTGGTTGAATATCCGAGACAAGGAATTCAGGATCTGCGGAGCTTTGTGGCGCTTCTAAGACCAACTTACCCTGATGTTGTCCGGTTGTCATCAAACGTAAAGCCTTTCCGTAATCTCCGTAGGGGAAGATGGTAACCGGGAGCGGAGATAGAGTCCCCTGATCCAGTAGATCCATACAGGTTTTGGAGAGTTCATGTGCTAGGTGAGGATCGTCAAGCATCAGGCGATCCACATCAACCGCCACAAATCGAAGGTTCTTGCGGAACATACGCATCCGTAGGGAACTATCGGCATAAATGTCAGCCTTACCAATCTCGCAGTGCCAGCCACCTGGGCGAAGTACTTGGAGGCATAGCTCAATATGACGTCCCGCGAGCGAATTCAGTACAACATCTACTCCCTCCCCATCGGTCGCTGCCATGAGACCCTCGTACCAATCATAGCTATGAGAATCAAAGGCATCCTTTGCCCCCATTGCTAAAAGCTGTTTGCGCTTGGTTTCACTGCCGGCTGATGTATAAATCTGTGCCCCAATATGTTTAGCGATGGACATCGCGGCATGACCGACCCCACCCATGGCAGAGTGGATGAGCACGCGTTGATTTTTCCGAAGACGGGCTAGGTAAATGAGAGAATAGTAGGCTGTAACATATACCGACAAGCTAGATGCGGCTTCCTCCATGTTGAGCCGGGCAGGTTTGGCAAAGACGAGATACTCGGAGATCACTACGCGGTTAGCAATGCATCCCCCTGCAATAAACGCAACTTGATCACCAACCGAACAGTGCTGTACCTCTACCCCAACCCGCCGAACGATGCCACTGCCCTCCATGCCTACCTGATGCCCAAGTGCCGAGCGTTCATAAGCCAAAGCAGGTAGCAGACCTAAGGTGACCATTACATCGCGAAAGTTGAGTGCCGCTGCTTTGACATCAACTTCTACATCGTTCGGTCCGAGGGAAGGGAGATTGTACGTTTTCATCTCGAGGCCTGCAATCTGGCCCGGATTGTCTAATGTAAGACGGTATGCGGCGCCACTATCTGCCGTCACATGGGAATATCGCTCCCGAATACTGACAATCCGTGGTGCCCATAAGTGGTTCTCTCGCACCGCTAACTCCCGCTCGCGCAAATCGTGGTGAGCGAGCCAGTTTAGCGTCATTAAATCATCCGCTTCGCCGAGATCAACCAGACGGAAATCAAGCTTAGCTTCGTCACCAACTTCCATAGCCATGCTACGCATTGCCCCCCATAAGGCAGATCCCCGAGGGTGCTGCACATCAAAAGCCGCGCGGTGCGTAATCACGGTGAGTTGACACAGATGATTCGCATTTGCCAATCGAGCCGATACCAGTGCCTGAACAAACGTGATCAATTGCGCAGTGACCCTCTGGCCGGTCGGATCACTTGAATCGGAACCACAGAAGAAATCAATTGCAAGGACATCTCCCACCTGTGACCATGCTGGGATAGATTCAAATTGTCCACGAATGACCGCCTCGTAGGGAATTGGATACACCCTATCAGGTTCGTCCAGAAGGGAAATCCACTCGGATGCCCAACTGTTTGGCTCTCCAAGAACCCAGTGCGGATCTGGAATCGGATCATCTACCGTCTTGGGAGAATTGGGTGCCTGTAACAGAGTGGTAAGCTGACCGGATCTGAGAATTGACCACTCTTCATCCGGCTTGATTACGGCGCCCTCATCGTGGCAGATCAGCACCAGCCCGCCATCAACAACCAACCGACTCAGGAACTGCCAGCCGTCGGAGCCGGGCAGGTCATCGGAGTCATGCAGGAATACAATTTCTACTCCGCAGGGGCGAAGAAGGCCATCCCCCATTGAGGGATCAGCCTCTGGATCAAGATATTGAAAGCGAAGCGCAGCATCCTGTTGTCCGAAGGCATCAAAGTGAGCTCGGGTCGTTTCCTCATTATCACTGAGGAGCCAGAACTCGGACCGGGTATCAGAACTGTTTAGATAATTTAAGCACTTGGATAGGATAGTTTGATCCGGTTCCCGTGATCCGGCAAATTCGGCCACATGACAGCTATATCCTCGGGCATGCTCTAACGTTTCTAGGGCAACGATTAACTTAGACGGGTCAACCTCTCCGGAGGAGAGTTTATCAAGAAAGGTATGGTCCTCATGGATGAATTTCGGTTGCCAGACGATCTCATGCTTGCTATTCAATAGATCATTCCAGCGCGGATTGGAGCTAAAATAGGTATATTGATCAATGTGAAGGATGAGGTCCCCTGTTGCACGGTCATAGAAACTGATTGCACCAGCAGTACGTTCTCCGCGCTGCACCGAGTACTGACCTCGCTCGTTCGTATCCATCCAATCTTCCTCGGGTTTAGTCACATGACATGTAATTTTTGGGCCTGTTGGTGGACGCAGGAATGTTGTCCTCTCGGCTCTCTGCGGAATCACAAATAAATGTGAGGCTGTCAACAAATGTGATAGGAAGATCTGAAGCCCTCCATCCAGCAATGGCGGACATCCTACGTATCCCTCCTCCTGTCCCGTCATCCAGAGCTCTTCATCCATTTCAATATCAACAATGATAGACCTAGATTCGGGGTGTAACTCAAACAACTGTATGGTCTGGAAGTATGGCCCGTACTGGAAGGTGTCGCTGAGGACTGCCTCAATCCGTTCATAGAAATCACTCTGCTTTGCAAATACGGTTTCACACGAAGATCGGTCAATATCCTCGAGACACGCCGGAACATCAATGGGATGATTCAAGTCACTCAGCTTTACCCGTCCACGGCAATGGATCTCACTAGGAGTGTTGTCCTCGTATGATCGGGACGAAATTGTAAACACAAATTCGTCTGGGGTATTCGAGACTGGGCGCAGGGCAGTCTGAAGTCGAACCGGTCTCTTGGGAATTGGACACGGCTGAAGGAATTCAAGTACTTCAAAGTGAAGAGGAACGCCTTCAAAGGCCTGTAGGATCAATTCAATATAGCCGGCAGCAGGCATGATTGCAGCATGATGCACGCAGTGGTCTGCTAACCAAGGAAAGTCTTTCTCAGAAAGTCGAGATTCAAAGAGAAGGTGGTCACTTGGTACTCTGTGCCCAATCAGCGGGCCATGCGAGTATTGGCCTCGTCGGACGAAGAATTCATCATCAGCGAGGATATTGACTGATGCCTGCTCATCTCGAGGATGTCCAGGAAGTAAATGAGAAATGGGTCTGGGTCGCGGGTACTGAGCCGCGAAATCCAAAGCAACACCAGATTTGAAGAGCGAACCAAGCGACTGTTGGAAACTGAGACGATCATCCGAATTTCGATGGAGGCTGGGAATACAGACAGGAAGTGGAATTTCCTGTTCAAGACATTGGCTGACTGCCGATTGAAGTGCACCATGCGGGGAGATCTCAAGAAATATATCAGGCCTGAAATCACGCATGATCGTACGAATCCCCTGTACAAACTGCACAGGATTTCGGATATTAGTCCACCAGTATGCTCCATCAATACAATCTATTTGCTCACCACTCACGGAGGAGATAAAAGGGACGCTGCCATCAAATATACTCTTATCCAAAAAAGATAAAGCTTGCAACACATCATCCTGAATTGGATCCATAGCGGAGGAGTGGAACGCAATATTGCCAGCAAGCAGTTGGTTTTGAAGATTGCGACATTCCAGCTCTGCCATGATTGGTCTCAGCTTTTCCTCCTTACCGCAAATGACAACACTTGCGGGCGCATTCTCACAGGCAATCTCTACCTGGATTGGACGATCCTCATCAGACCGAAAAGCGACATCAAGCGAGTCAAGCAGTTCCTCCACACCTGAAAGGTCCAGTCCGATGGCAAGCATTCGCCCCGAACCAGCCACGCTCTGCTGAAAGGTAGCGCGATGGTAGACCAAGTGAGTCGCCTCAGCAAGCGACAGCAAACCAGACGCGTAGGCAGCCGCTACCTCGCCTGAACTGTGTCCAATGACGCACTCTGGATGTACCCCCCAGGTCTTAAAAAGCTCAAAGAGGGCACACTGGATCATAAAGATTGAGGGCTGCGCAAGTTGAACCTCGTTCAGCTCTTCTTGGGGGGCATTGAAACAAACATTGCGTAACGATATACCTGAAAGTTCCCTCCAGTGAGCCTCAACTGCGTCAATCACTCTACGGAAAACAGGATCAGCATCATACAATCTCAGGCCGCAACCTGACCATTGGGTCCCTTGTCCTGCAAACATCATCACGATTCGTCGCTCCCCTTCCTTTGCAATGGTTCCACTTGATTCGTTCTCAATAAAATCGTCTAAGGATGCCAATAGATCGTTGCGATCGTTCACCGCAAAGGCCGTTCGTGTTGTAAAATGTGTACGGCGCCGACTAAGGTTCCCTGCGATTGTATAGAGATCGGTTTCATCTTCTGCAAGCATTTTTCGCAGGTGCCGTGCACTCCGCGTGAGTGCCTCATTGGTACGCGCCGAGAGTGGGATCATCCTCCCTCCCTCTGGGGAGAGATCAGATGACCAGATACGTGACTGGGATGGATGATATTCCCGAAGCACACAATGTCCGTTGGCACCACCAAATCCGAACGAGTTAATGCCAATCACGACAGGATAATCAGGGAATGGTTCACAGACAGTCTGCACCTGCACACCACTGTTTTCAAAATTGATTTCGGGGTTCGGAACAACATAATTCTTAGATGTAGGTGCAAAGGTACGCCTCTGCATCATCAGGATGATTTTTAATAGGGCACAATGAAATGCCGCAGCTTCCATGTGCCCTAAGTTGCTCTTCACGCTCGAAATCCGCAGTGGCACATCACGGTCAATCCCACCATAGGCTTCAATGATCGCATTACCCTCTATACGGTCACCAACGACAGTTCCTGTCGCATGTGCTTCAATATAATCGAATTCCTCTGGTGTGCGCCCCGCACGGGCACACGCAGTACGCATCAAGTCGACCTGTGCATGACGAGTGGGCGCAGTGATATAGCGTCCTTGTGCCAAGCCAGTGCCCCCGTCCGCTGCTCCCGCCGCGTTAACGGAAGTTCCTTCAATGACAGCATGGATATGATCACCGTCACTCTCGGCTTCCTGAAGAGGTTTGAGAGCGAAGATAAACGCACCCTCCGAACGAATATAGCCGTTTGCATCGGCATCAAAAGAGTGACATCTGCCATCAGGGCTAATGACCCCCAGAGCATTGAAAGATACACTGAGACGAGAGGTACCGAGATAATTCACTGATCCTACAAGTGCTTGTTTACAGTCGCCAGAGCGAATCGAAGCCATTGCCGCATGGAGTGCAGTAATACTCGCGGAGCAAGCCGTGCAATAGGTAGTGGACGGCCCCATCAGATTAAAATGGTAGGAAATGCGATTCGCAAGCATCGCGAGACTGATCGTAGTAACGTCAAATGGTCCCGCGCCGTGCATTGGCCGCCAGTTGGCAACGGCCGGAACCTGTGCGCCAATAAACACACCCGTGGAGCTGTTGCGTAAAGAGTAAAGATCCCAGCCAGCACGCTCAAAAGTCTCCCAGGAGCAGCCCAGTAACATGCGTACCTGAGGATCCATTGATGACACTTCGTCCTGTGAAAGGCTGAAGAGCTTGGGATCAATCAGCTTCTCTCCATCTTCGCGAATAAGTCCTTCGTAGGGACTGGCAAACCGCCCTGGGCCAGAAAATTTGCCGATCGGACGATACCCTCTGCCATACCTCTCAATGATGGGTTCCTGAATGATCTCACGCTCAGACAGCAACTGCCAGAAATCCGAGTCAGTCTGGATACCACCTGGCATCCGATAACTGTACGCTACTATTGCAACCGGAGAATCTTGTAGCATTAGAGACATCTCATTCTGCTCAGCAACTGACCCCACACGGATCAGGAAACCATTGGGGAAGTTGCGCCGGAAGCACGGTTCATTACAACCGCGACCAGTGTTATTCCTGCATGTCGTTGACGACTCTATTCACCGTCTCGTCGGCTTTTTCAAAGAATGCCTTCAAGATCTGCTGACGTTTCAACTTAAGCTGCTCAACCATTTCCCAAAGGGCTGCTTGTGTCTCTTTAAGGGCTGCCTCCTTAATCTTACTAGAGAGGGTTTTGTCATGTCGAAACTCATACTTTTCCACGGCGAAATCAGTGATATCAGAAATGTTGTCTCCGAGGATGTCCATGTCAAGTGAACTCTTGACAGTGATGATTCGATCGTTATTGTCAGTCATTTGGTTTTTTATCTGGAGAATGGGTTAGAAACATGATACCCTACTGGTGAAGAAGGATGCGATTAGGAATTTTGTAAGGATGACAGTGCATCCTCTGTAGTATCGCGTACTGAAATCAATTTATCAAAGCCGCTCACCGCAACTACCTCACGATTGAGTTCGGAAAGTGAGCAAATTTCAAATAGTTTGTCTTCACCATTGAGCTTCTTGGCTAGGATTAATAAGGCACGAAGACCGGCGCTACTAACGAACGATACCTTTTTAAAGTCCAGAATTAGAGCACGGTCACCAGAATCAAGCCCTTCCTCAATCGCGGTTAAGAAGTGGCTGCTGTTACTACTGTCAATACGGCCGAGTAAAGCCGCAACTGCGATGTCACCCTCACGCTGCCATTTGATGTCAATTCTCATATTGGATTACTCTTTATTGAGGTATTCATGGTTACTCGTTGATCAATATACCGGAAAATATTTGACACATCGTGCGAGTGTGTACAATACTACATTATTCTATCAGCAAGATACAAAAAAATTCTATATCACATAGGGTATGGAATAAATTTACTATAGCATTATCGTGCTCCAGATTTGTCTGGATTTTAATTTTATCATGAGTAGCACTTTTTTGCTTTCCATAGGCCATGATTTACACAGTTGAATCTGAACATCAGTGCTGCCTAAGAATATATCCCACCGGTGATAGAATCCCAACTTTATCCGCAGGTTGCTTCCCCAAAATAAATTCCATACACGAGTAAATGAGCGATAGTGACGAACGTCATTTAGGTCGTTTCGGAGCGACCGCACTTGGCGTGGGCGCGATCGTTGGGGGCGGAATTCTTGCACTTGCCGGCGTTGCCTTTGCCACCGCCGGTTCGGCGGCGATCATTGCGTTTGTGCTCAATGGCGGCATCGCATTCCTTACGGTGGTCAGCTTCGTACGCTTAGCCTCTCGGTACCCCGAATCTGGTGGCACTTATGCCTATGCAAAGCGAGTCGTCTCCATTGAAGTGGCCTTCATCGTGGGGTGGGTCGTCTGGTTTGCATCTATCGTAGCTGGCGTACTCTATGCGATCGGCTTTGCTGTTTTTGCAGTTGAGGGTGCCATTCGGCTGTTTCCAGCTTTCATGGGACAGTGGAGTTGGGTCGGAGATGGACGGGGGGAGCTCTTGTTGGCGCTGAGTGCCATTGGAGCTTATTCCTGGATCCTGGTGGGACGGTCGGCAGGGGGTGGCGTTTCTGCTACGATCGGCAAAGTGGTCGTTTTCCTACTTCTGATTGTAGGTGGAGTATGGGCATGGCTAAGTGAGAGCCCCGCGGATGCAATTGTGCGTATGCAACCCTTTGCCCCGAGTGGAGGATTTGGAATCATACAAGCAATGGGCTATACATTCATTGCCCTTCAGGGATTTGACCTGATCGCCGCCGTTGGAGGTGAGGTGAAGAACCCAAAACGGACTCTTCCCTTTGCGATGTATGCTGCCCTGGGTATCACCCTTGTAATCTATCTACCGCTACTGGTAATTATTGCAACCGTGGGGGCTCCTGCGGAAGGAGTTTTCTCTGCGGCGCAGGGAAATCCCGAGGGTCTAGTTGCGGCCGCCGTAGACAGATATATGGGCATTCCTGGATATTGGCTCGTGATCGGGGCGGGAATTCTATCGATGCTTTCTGCTCTACATGCCAACCTGTATGGCGCCTCCCGTGTGGCATTTTCCATGGCACGTGACCGGACACTCCCTCGTCAAATCGGACAGATACGAGGACGCTCAGGAACACCTGCAACCGCCATCATCACGACAGGCGTGATGATGATCATCATTGTGCTTGCGGTGGATAATGTTGCAGCAGCTGGTGCTGCGGCTAGTCTGATCTTTCTCGTTTCATTCGCTATGGTCCATTGTACTGCAATCCTGACTCTGCGACGATCTGGAAATGTTCGCCTTCCGCTGCTTCCCACTTTGGGGGTAACTCTCTGCTTAGGCTTAGCAATTTTTCAAGCTGTGGTTGTGCCCGAGGCGGGACGGGTTGCTGCTCTATGGCTGGGCGTTGGGATGGTTTTATATCTCATGGCACTGGCACCTGGTGCAAGAGTGGCCGATGCGAGTGCAGAAGCGAGAGATCCAGAATTGGCTCGATCCAGAGGACGGAACCCTCTTGTTCTTGCCCCAATTGCCAACCCTGCAAGCGCTGCAAGCCTGTCCAATGTAGCTGCAACGGTATGCACACCGAATGCGGGGAAGGTAGTCCTACTTTCCGTTCTGCGCCCAGACCAGTTTCCCAATGATGCAATCATTCGAGATGCAAAAGATATTTTGGCAGAATCAGCAGGTCAGAATCTTGGTATTGGGGCAAGTCCGGAAACATTGTTCACTGTGGCTTCCGATGTATGGGGGGAGATCGCTCGTGTTGCCAACGAGCATGGCTGTGAGACCGTCCTCGTCGGCCTTCCTCAAATTGAGAAACCCGGGGTAGAAGTTCGGCTGGAAGGACTGATTTCTGCCATTGATGCAGACATCGTGATTGTTCGTGCTCCGCCAAGATGGCGCGTGTCTGATGCGAAGCGGATCCTTGTTCCTGTCCGAGGGCAACGAGTGCATAGCCCCTTGCGCGCGCGTTTGATCGCTAGCCTGTCTCGAACCTCTCCCCCCGCCATCACGTTCGTACAGGCATTACCCCCTGATACTAGGCCAGATGTGTTGCAACGGCATCAGAAAACAATCCAGCGCATCGCTCGAGACGAAGCGGCTGGGCCCTATGAGGTGGAAATCAATGTGGTGGAGGATCCGATTGAACATATTGTTCGCAAAGCGTCATCCTGTGAACTTGTGGTGATGGGGATGGAAAGCCGCCGCCAACATAAGCCATCTATCGGCCCATTTGCCTTAGAGGTCGCACGAAGAACATCTGTGCCCATCATCCTCCTCGGATGTCGCTACTACGCGGCATCCTTCACCGCACGAGGATTTGTTCAGGCCGTCTCTGCAATCCAGAAACCCGTCAACTGAATCTTATATGATATGATTGGTATTCAGTTGAGAATCAGGAACTGTGATACTTTACCGTAAAACTAACTCTCATTATGGTAGCTATGAATGTCAATATCTCAGAGAAAATGGATGAGGTTGCAGATTTATCTTTTCTGAATGATTATCAATAGCTGGCCTTTTGATGCACTTTGAAGATCTTCAGGCATTTTACATGATTATACTACCCTCTTCCCAACTTATAGGTTACCTGCAAAACAGTAACGTAGAAATGGGTCCAGTTCTTTTGGATCATCAAGGTAGACAAGTGCATTCTATGTGTAAATTTTTTGCGTAATGGGGCGTGTCTCATTTCACACACTCGGCTGCAAACTCAACTTTGCAGAGACGAGTAGTCTTCAGCGTCAATTTGAGTCTCACGGCTTTGAAACGGTAGGCCAGAGAGATCCCTGTGATGTTTCCGTCATCAACACCTGCACCGTAACTGCGGAAGCGGACCGTAAGTGTAGACAAATGATTCGGCGTGTTCATAAACTGAACCCTAATGCCTTCATCATAGTGACGGGTTGTTATGCTCAGCTACGACCGAATGAGGTTGCCGCCATTGAGGGAGTCAATGCGGTCCTGGGGAATACAGAAAAAGCACATACTTTTGATTTTCTGTCGGATTTTTCTCCGATCACACCTACCCAAGTGAATGTTTCTTGTACGGGAAAAACATCATCGTTTGATCCAGCGATTTTGTCGGATGATCGAACACGTGCATTCTTGAAGATACAGGATGGCTGCGACTATTCATGTGCTTTTTGCACCATCCCATTGGCGCGAGGCAAGAGCCGCTCTGCCCCGTCAGATCAAATTATTGATCAAGCCCAAAAGTTAGCCTTGCGTGGAGTGAAGGAAATTGTTCTCACCGGGGTCAACATTGGACTCTATGGTCAAGGAAGCCTTGATGATTCGTTGGATACAAACCTTCTTGAACTGCTCCGAATGCTGACTGAGATCAATGGAATTCAGCGTTATCGAATTTCATCTATTGAACCAAATCTTCTCACCAATGAAATCATTGATTTTGTTGCAGACACCTCCTCTATGGTGCCCCACTTTCATATCCCTCTGCAGAGCGGGGATAATCAAGTTCTGGGGGCAATGCGACGTCGCTACCGTAGAGAGCTGTATCAACAACGATTGGAGTATATTCACAATCGCATGCCAGATGCTGGCATTGGGGCCGATGTGATTGTTGGATATCCCACGGAATCTGCCGAGCAGTTTGCAGAAACGCACACATTTTTAGCAAACTTGCCAGTCACCTACTTGCATGTGTTTACGTACTCTGAGCGTCAGGGAACCGTCGCAGCGAGTCAATCTCATATGAACAAAAGTCCCTCATCTGCCGAACGTAAAGCACGTAATCAGGCGCTTCATGACCTTTCACGGCGTAAACAGACGATCTTTCGCGAACAGCTAAAAGGTCAGGTTCGTCCTGTGCTCTGGGAACGTAACGTGAGATCAAACCAGATGCAAGGCTATACGGATAACTATGTTCGCGTTTCAAGAGAGTTTGACCAGCAACTTGTTGGACAGATTGAAAATGTAAGATTGGGCACAGGCTCTATCTCCTTCGTCTCATAACGAAGCATTACATGCTGCTTCAATTTCTTGAATCGTCTTTGGAATTGGAGGTCCTAAAATTCTACATCCCTCGGGAGTGACCACAATGTTCTCCTCAATTCGTACTCCCCCGAAATCTTTCCATGCGGACAACTTTTCGTAGTCAATGAATGCCTGATGACGTTTTTCACTGTGCCACTGGTCAATCAGTGGGCCGATAAAATAGCATCCAGGCTCAACCGTCAGTACGAATCTTGGAGCAGGTGCTCGACCAAATCGTAAGGACCTGAGACCAAACTGCTCGCTCCGTTGGACTTGATCGTCATAGCCGACTAAATCTTCTCCAAGATTTTCCATGTCATGAACATCTAGTCCCATCATATGTCCCAATCCATGCGGAAAAAAAAGTGCATGAGCACCAGCAGCCACGGATTCTTCAAGATCTCCCCGCATCAACCCAATTTGCTGAAGACGGTCGGTCAGGGTACGCGCCGCAATCCCATGAATATCCCGAAACGGATGCTCGGGTCGAATCCCTGCGATTGCGACAGTCAATGAATCCAGCACCGATTGATAAATCTCACTCTGACGAGTTGAGAAGGTACCTTGAACGGGATAGGTTCGGGTAATATCACTGGCATATCCCCGGGGAGTCGCCGCACCAGAATCCTGTACGATAAGATCATCCGGCTCAAGGGATCGGTGGTATGAATGGTTATGGAGCACCTGTCCTTCCTTCGTCAGAATACATGGATAGGCAAGTCGCCCCCCTCCACTGATTGCAATTCCCTCTACTATCCCTGCAATCTGACGCTCATATTTTCCTGGCTCAACTGATTGCATCGCAACCCTGTACATTTCTCTTGTGATTTCAAGTGCTGATTCAATTTCTTTAATTTCTCGGTCTTCTTTTATGGAGCGCTGACTAATAATGGCACGCGCAAGTACTTCGGAGTGATCATGCGAGCTCTGTCCAAAACTTAACCCTAACAGCCCTTCTAAACGGTAACCAATCTCTGATCGGTATGGAGGTAAGTAGTGTATCGCACGCTTCTGAGCGTTTGCCCTTGACAGGAAAGCGGGGAATTCCAATGATTCGCAGATATGATCAACCCCCGAACGTTCCCCTAATTCAATTAAATCTGGCTGATGTCCAGCCCAAATGATATCGTCAATCGTACGTTGATTTCCAAAGAGTGTCGTCCGTTGACGTTCTACATCTATGATCAGATTTAGCCTCGGCTGACTCAGGCCTGAATAGTAAAGGAACGTACTGTCCTGCCTGAATGGGTATGTATTCTCCCTGTAATTCATGGGACTCTCATCATGCCCTGGTAAGAGCACGATTCCACCTTTCAGGGATTTCACCAATTGATCGCGACGTGCGCGATATACGTTCGCATCAAACATTTAATATCTGCTCTATTGAATAACTTTCTTGTACGTTAAATGTGCGGACCTTGTCAAAACAATTTAGCACATTTGCGGTAGAAATATCCGTATAATCAGAAATATGCTCCGAGATCTCTTTTTTTCGGCTTTGGTCGTATTGCTCTGCTCTTCCTGTCTTACCCCATCGGAGGAGCCTATCCCCTCCGATCCTGCTAAAATTCCTGTTCCGCGCGAAGTAAAGGAGGAGAGTTATATTGATCTTGGTGAAGGCTTGAAGTACTATGACTTTAAGGTGGGAACTGGCGAGCCTGTCAAGGATGGAGATATTCTGAGTGTACACTATCATGGCTGGTTAACAGACAGTACTCTCTTTGATTCTTCCTATCCCCGTGAAGAGCCATTCTTATTCAGATTAGGAATCGGAGCTGTGATTCCAGGTTGGGAACGCGGAATTGCTGGGATGAGTCTGGATGGAGAACGTCAACTGGTCGTGCCTCCAGACCTCGCCTATGGCAGTCAGGGCCGGGGTACAATTCCACCGAATGCTACCCTCATCTTTGAGGTCATCCTGATCTCAGTCAATTAACCCTTGCGCCATCTTCTTGAAGTACGGAATCCAGTACTTCTGTAAGCAGGACTGCATTGGACTCATTAAACACTAGCGGCGGCTTAATCTTGAGAACATTATGAAGCGGACCATCCGTTGAAATAAGAATCCCCCGATCTCGCATACGATTGATGATATAGTCAGCTTCCCGATCGGCAGGTTCCAGTGTTCCAGGGTGCCGAACCAGTTCAACGCCCAAAAATAATCCTTGTCCGCGCACATCTCCCATGATCGGATGTTCATTTTTCAGTGTAGTAAGAAGTTGTTTGAGCAAGCTACCTGTAATGCGTGCATTTTCTTGCAATTTTTCTGATTCAATGACATCCAGTACCGCCATGCCCACCATACAAGAAACGGGATTCCCGCCGAAGGTGCTGAAAAACTCCATCCCGTTATCAAAGGACTGAGCAATCTCGGGACGTGTCACTACGCCTGCCAAGGGGTGTCCGTTGCCCATTGGTTTGCCGAGAACAACAATATCCGGGATTACCTGTTGCGTTTCAAATCCCCAGAATTCATGCCCAACTCGTCCGAACCCGATCTGGACTTCATCGGCAATGCAGACTGCTCCCACTGAGCGCACATAGTCATATACGCTTCTTAGATATCCTGTTGGGAGTTCAATCTGTCCTCCGCAACCAATCAAGGATTCACAAATGAACGCTGCAACTTTCTCAGAGACTGGTTCTACAATGGATTTGAGTGCATTGGCATACTGACGTCCTGCATCATCGTCACGGTATGCCCCCCGATACACATCTGGAACTGGAGCAAGGTGAACATTAGAAGGCGCACCTGTACCACCCGGGCCGTTAAATTTATATGGACTGATAGAGATTAGCGAGCTCAGATGGCCATGATACGCTCCATCCAACACGATCATATCTTTTCGTCTAGTGTGTGCATATGCCAGTCGTAACGCTAAATCGTTGGCTTCACTCCCTGAATTCACAAAATAACATATGCTGAGTGGATCCGGCATTGTCGCGGCTAGACGCTCTGCATAGTCTACGAGGGTTTGGTGTAGGTAACGCGTATTGGTATTGAGAACTTGCATCTGCCGAATGGCAGCGGCATTAACTTTTGGATGACTATGCCCTACATGAGGCACATTATTGACGGCATCTAAAAATTCACGGCCGGTTTCGTCGTACAGATATTGACGATACCCTCGTACAATGTGTAAAGGGGTTTGATAGGATAGCGTGAGATTTCCACCAATGCAATCTTTACGCCGGGAGCGAATGGTGTCCGATGAGGGTTTTGAGGAGGCAAGAGAATCATCTTGAATTCCAAGAATAAGATTGGGATCTGGGCATATTGAAAGCCACACATCCCTCTGGCTCGCAGGAGCTACCCCCCAAAACGAAGCTGATTGATCCAACAGATCAGCGATCACCTGAAAATGCAAATGTGGAATCCACCCACCATTTTCCTTCGGTGTCCCCAAGTAGGCAAACGGTTGTCCCTTACTGATTTTCTGGCCTAATTGCAGACTATGGACTGAATCTTGACTTAGATGGCCATAGAGGGTATAAAATGTCTCATCGTCCATCTGATGTTTCAAAATGATCAGCCCTCCAAAATCCATTGGATGATTGCTGAATTCCAGAACATACACGCTGCCTGTTGCGGGGGCATAGATCGGGGTTTGTGCTTCTTTAAACAAATCAATCCCTAAATGAATCGTCCGCCTCTCATCAAATTCATTATTTGTGGACTGATAGTGATCTGCGGTGTAGACGATCCTCGCCTCATTATATCTTCCGATCCCGATCTCTGCTCCAGCCCGTTGAATCCTTCTGAACCACGCTTTGGAGGCTTTCTCTGGATCTGGTTTCTGATCTGGAGGCCCAACCAGCGAACTGCTGACACTCAAATCTAACACCAAGGGAGCTTTGGCGCGCAGGTCGGGCTGCATGACAGGTGCAAATCTAGATTCACTTAGCTTTTTGACTAAGCGCTTGTTCTTTGGGTAGGGTTCTATCTCACAGGCTGACCTCCACCGATACTCTGCCAATGAAGCGGACTCTGTTGACAGATGCATAAGCAAATTCCATGCGCCCTGCTCGGACACACGAACATATTCATTCTTTGGCTCACGCTCTCCCCTGTAAGCCGAAACCAACACACTGCTGCAAATTCGTGCAAGAATTAATCCATACAATACGGAGATCTCTGATTCTTCCAGCGGGTATACTTGATGATATCCTTTGATGACCTCCGCCGCAGCTCCGACTGGATCGGACCTCCCCATCATCACATAGGCGACAGCGATGGCGATTTCAACTATGGTAGCTGTATGGAGCGCATCACCAAAATCAATGAGACCTCGAATGCTGGATTGATAACCTGTGCCTTGAACAATGACATTGTGATCATTGGCATCATGATGGATGATACTTGTTCGCAATTGGTCTAATTTTGGCAAAATTTCTGCATCAAAGGTCTCCAAAGTATTGGAGACAAGTTCTTGTTTTTCGGACTCTACAATGTAATCCAAGTACTCAACCAACCGGGTTGCTCTACGAATATCCCAGACATAACTGCGATAAGCGAATGGGTGTGAAAATCCTTCAAGCGTTTGAGTTAGTGAGCCAAGAAAACGTCCAAAATCTTGAAGAAGTGGACTCAGGACAGGATTGACGGTGGCAAGGGGCCGTCCTGCAAGCCATTTGACCATCCATATCTGATGATTCTCACCATTTACCCCTGAAACATTGACCTTCTGATGCCCATCCACAGTCAGAATGACAGGGGGGAATTTCTGTCCCAAATCGGTTTTCTGGAGATAGGTTAAGATCGCCAATTGAAGGTCCACATAGCTCTCGTCTGCGGCTGAATTTGCAACCTTCAAAACATATGAATCACGGCTCGTTTCAACCCGAAAATTTTGATCAATATGGCTGGGTAATTCCGTCACTTGTCCATACTGCCCGAAATACTTCGCAGCTAAGGACTTAGCTTCATGAGCCGAAAAGATTGGCGCGACCTGTTCAATCATCTGCAATCACTCAATTCTCCTGATCTTGGTCTTAATTGCATAGAAATTGTAAAGGTAACACCTATTGCGACTCTTGCAGGATTACGTTCTAAACAAAGGTCGGCCATACTTCTAATCGTCCGCATGATGAATACTTTCGGGCACAAGTCATGGGGCAGTATTCCACCATCTGAGAATCTGTGGAGTCTGTCTGGCGTAAATTAGACTATGGGAGCGCACTGGTTCATAAGTTCATGCCTGCTATATCTCCAACTCGTTGTTGAACTGCCATAGCTGGATGTTCCAACTCTGAATAGTATACTCTACAAATACGTTTCATATCCCACTAAGCTACCATAGTAGATCTCGAAATAGTCTGTAGCGTCAGGAAATAAATCTAGTGGTATACATTTGGCTACAAATCGAAAATTATTTTGATTCATCACATCAGCTCTTTGTACCACCTTTGGGGAATTCCTTTCATCCCGAACGCTCTATCCCCACTGGACACACGCTTCAATTCCAGAGTTGAGCATATAGTACTTTAGCTGATGATGATACCTTTCCTCAAAAATCTCCGCAATAGAATGAGCTACTGTTTGCGCATTTTCTTTGTGCACCAGACTGACGGAACAACCGCCAAAACCTCCACCCATCATCCGTGCGCCCAGTCCTCCTGGCTGGGATTGCGTATGCGACACGATCAGATCCAACTCTTCGCAACTCACCTCATAATCATCTCTCAGACTGAGATGAGACTCATTCATCAATCTCCCTAACTGAATCCAATCTGAATCAGCAATGGCGGAGGGTGCTTGACGAACTCGATCGTTCTCGTTCATTACATGCTTCAATCTGCGTCGGTATGTAGAGTTTTGAAGATGTCTAACGTGGTGGGACTGTATATGACGAAGAGACGTAAGGTCTGGATCCAAGGCAGTCAGATTTTCCAGCGCAGTCTGACACTCAATATACCGTTCATTATACATGGAGTTTGAGAGATGTCTTTTTACATTGCTATCCATGACGAGGAACTGGACATCTTCGTTCTGGAATGGTACATGTTCCCATTGCAGCGTTTGGCAATCCAGATAAAGTGCTTGACCTTGGCGTCCCACTCGTGAGACAATCTGATCCATGATTCCGCACTGCACGCTTGCATATTGGTGTTCCACGATTTGACCGATTCGCGCAAGGTCAAGCGCAGGGATTGGGATACCCCGAAGTTGCTCCAATGCCATTCCGATTGCCATTTCTAACGCGGCAGACGAGCCAAGCCCTGCCCCCATGGGTACATCTCCCATAACCAGCATTTCCAGTGGGGCTGGAGGGGGAAGTTCTTTCAACATGCCAAGCATATAGGATGCCCAGTGGGCGTGGGGCACATTTGGCCATTCTCCAGGATGAAATGAAATCTGCTCTTGGAAATTTTCGGATCGAAGATGATACGATGATGTCGGGCTCGGACGTGCAACCACATAAATTGCACGATCCAGAATCATAGGAAGTACGAGGCCGTCGTTGTAATCTGTATGGTCTCCAATTATGTTAATTCTTCCTGGCGCTCGTGCCAGAAGGCAACGGTCGTCATTTTTTCTCCATCGGCGGAATGCTTCTCTTGCCGCCAGTTCTCGTTTGGATGTACACATGAACCCACGTTAGAATGTCCAATTTTTCACCGAATTTAAGATTCCTGTTTTCAAAAGTGACGCATGATTACATCCGTCCTAACACCACCCTAAATCGTTAGATCATCACCAAAAACGAACTACCCTCCTGACTTGATCCTCAGGAATCGCGAAGATACGTTCACGAAGATCTCGTCGGACACTTATTTGACGTTAACATGGTCTCTGCTACGATGGATAGTTGGATGCAATGGCAGTACTGCCGACTCTTTTTACTCATTGTAGACTAAGAATTAGTTATACGCAACCTTTACTTTTCCGTGTCTCTCGGAATTTTATGGTATCTTTGCCAAAATCTATCTAATTCTTCATAATTAATCGTAGACAATCCGGTTTAAGCACCGTTAACCGTCGGTTCTTGGCAAGCGTCATCGTGGTTGAAAACAACAAAGACAAGTAGCCTAATTAATTTTTGATAGATGTTATTTGATTACACTTTCGTAGTATGTTACCTACCCCATTTTATTCGAGGCAGTTACCTCTTTGCAAGAGCATGGATTGGACGCGGTGGTCAGAAAATTATGCCCCCCAGTCCTATGAACTCAAACCCGAAATTGAATATCAAGCCATCCGTACCGCTGCAGGCTTGATTGATATCTCTCCACTGTTCAAAATATTGATTTCTGGTCCCGATAGTCTGTCTCTTCTGGATCAGATCGTTACTCGCAATCTCGCGCGGCTCAGAGAAAATCAACTTGCGTATGTTCTGTGGTGTGATCCGGATGGTTTCGTGCTTGGAGACGGCACGATCATGCGACAAGGACCTGACACCTATTTTTTGACCTGCAAGGAGCCTACCTTTCAGTGGATCACTACGCACAAAGGTAATCTGAATGTCACGATTACAGACGAGACAAAATCGATCGCCGGTTTATCACTCCAGGGGCCAGCTTCTGCGAAAATACTTTCCAGTGCAGGAGTTGATACGATCCGAACTCTCAAATACTTTGGAGCCGATTTAGTCAGCGTGAATGGTTCAGAAATATGGATCTCACGAAGCGGGTTTACAGGAGATCTGGGCTACGAAATTTGGTGTTCAAGTGATCATGCCCTCAAAATTTGGGATGCGCTGATGGATGCAGGTGCTGAATTTTCGATCACGGCTGCTGGGCTGAAAGCCATGGATATTTGCAGGATTGAGGCTGGTCTCTTATGTCAGGGCATTGACTTTCATAATGCATCTGTGGTATCCTCGAGCGAACAGAGATCCACTCCATATGATCTTGGTCTTGGATGGTTGGTTCATCTTGATCATGGTCCGTTTACAGGCCAATCATCTCTACAGATGATTAAACAATCGACGTACTCTCTGGTGGGATTAGAGATAGACTGGTCGCAGACCAAATGTCTCTATGAGTCAAAGGGACTTTCGCCTTCCATTGGTGCGGAAGCATGGCCAATGTCTCTACCGCTTTATCAAGACTCAACCCGCAAGCATCAGGTGGGCTATGCACCGAGTGGATCATGGTCTCCAGTATTGAAAAAATACATTGCCCTTGCCACGATTAAATCTTCCTATTCGTCTAAAAAGGTTCAAATTGAACTCCCGATAGGTCATTCCCGCCACTGTGTGGATGCAAAGATTGTGGAGCCAAGATTTTATGATCCTCCTCACAAACGAGCACCTGTGGAGTGATTACGTGGGATAAATCGCATTTCCTTCATGGAATGATTCGATACCACAGCTAACCAGTGAGACCCAGAGAACTTCTCCAACTTTAAAATTTCGTAAAACGGATTTTCTCGAATCTGCCACTAAATGGTGTGGCCAAATGGTGAACCTGACCTACTGAAATGCTGGATTGTGGGAATGTATCTCCATATTTGTCATCCACATCTGGGATTTTCTTATATACCCTCAGCATAGGAAGTCCTTACGGAAAAAAACCGCATCGACCTGTAATGTCTGTTCCAGTTCAGGATCAATAAATACTGGTTCCAATATTGCGGGCAGGAAATGATGATATTCTAACTCTTGAATTAGTTTTGAGAAACTGCTTCCACCATCATATAGTGGAACCAGAGATAACTCAAGTTGAATACCAATCATATCTTCATATCTCGGAGTATATCGCCAGCTCCTTCAAGTACCTGCCCTTCATATCCTTGGGCATCAATTTTTAAGAATGTTTGATCCCCTGCATTAAACGTTTTCCCATATAGATCACGCAGGCATTGCATTTCAACAGTAACGGACGAAGATATTTCAGCACCTGAATAGACTTTAGTCTGTCGCTTCAAAGGATCAAGAAAAGAACTACACTTATCGTCCCGAGCCACATTCATCGTAGCCTGCCCTCCTTTTTTTCCCAATCCATACGAAAACGCCTCCCAATTCATATCCTGTTCAGCTTTTGCAAGTAATGATCTGAAAGGGGTCTCGAGGGGTTCAAAGGACACGATGCGTCCACGGTATCCTGCTGCTCTGAGTTCAAGCGCAAATCCACCATCACTCGCACCAACATCCAAGACCAAGTCAACGTTGGCTCGTGTTAGCAAGAGTTGACGTCTCGCGGTGAACGATCCAACTGCATTAAAACGGTTCACCTCCAACCCAAGTCGGCGGAATTGTTGTTTGAGAAATGTTCTAACTCTCATCGATCTCCTGAGTAAGTAAAGGTATACTCAAAATAAGTCATCTAGTTGATCCCATTGGTGAACTTTTGACCGAATGCAACCATCTGCTAGAATAGAAAATACTCATAGGGTTGTCTTTATGAATCCATCAAGTGACTGCATCCGAAGTGTTGACTGGCTCTTGCCAGGATCAGGAATGCTCTCTGTGTATAGGTCAGGATCAATGGTTAAGACCAGCTCCATGTTTAGGTTATACCTCATGCGTGAGGATAATACTGGAATTGTAGTTTGATTTTCAGGATACGATTCCATCTCCTTAGAGGATCGTTTCATCATCTCTGTGCTTCCTCATTGATGTACTGTCCACTTGATTGGTGGTAGGCCTCCCTCTCTCTTGAATCCTCTGAACTACTGTGCCCCATTGGTACACTAATCAGAGACTCTGGTGACGAATACTTCCGGAGAGGTTAGACTTTATCGCTCTACCAGAGTCAGCTTTTCCTGTACTCTGATGATTCTTCTTCGTAGATTGCTTGGTATCATTCCGTAAATTATTGGACATTTTGATGGACACTTTACGGGTTAAAATTACTTTGATTACGTTTTTATTTGATCAAATCTTCGCTGCCCCCGTTAGGTTAGATGGTTCGTTCTTAGGCAATCGTGTTATTTGATCACTCTTTTAATCATTCATAGTCTGTAATAGGACCCTACCATGACAAGCGTTCGAGAGTATCTTCGCACCCATCCATGGATTGATTTTGAGCACCATTTGGAGCGTGCTACTCCTTCTTTTTGGTCGTTACTTGGTGAGGCAGTTGCTCGAGTTGATCAGATTACTCAAGCGGTAATCCCTCCAACAGTAGCCAAGGATCTTCATACGATTTTTCTGATCAAAGGAGCTCGTGCAACGACCGCAATTGAAGGAAATACTCTCTCAGAGGAACAGATAAAGGCGATTCTGGAAGAGGACCTACAACTTCCCAAGTCCCAAGAATATCTCCAACGTGAAGTAAAAAATGTTCTTATCGCTTTTGAAAAGATCTTTGAAGACATTGTCGCAGGAAATCCACCTATACTTACCCCTCAGTGGATCTCTGAAGCCAATTGACACCTACTCTCTGGCCTTGAAGAACATCTTGAAGAGGGAGTCGTCCCTGGTGAAATCCCAACATTTTCTGTTGGAGTTTTTCGCTACAGAGGTGCTCCCCGCGGAGACTGTGCTTTCCTTATTGGTAAGCTTTGTAAGTGGCTGGAGAAAGACAAATGGTCACTCGATCTGAATGATCAACATTCTAACCGTATCGCATCGGCCATTCTACGAGCGATCTTTGTTCATTTATATCTTGCCTGGATCCATGCGTTTGGGGATGGGAATGGGCGTACGGCCCGATTAGCAGAATTCATGATTCTTGCGCGCGAAGGTGTTCCATCTCCCTGTGCTCATCTACTTAGTGATCACTACAATCTCACTCGATCCGAGTACTATCGACAGTTTGATCATTCAAGTAGAGCAAATTCTGGCCGCGGAGATCCTATGGGTTTTCTGTACTACTCCATAGAGGGGCTTGTAGATGGACTTCGGAACCAGAACCAAATCGTTGAAGAGATGCAATTAAGACTTGCGTGGGAGCATTATGTGTACAGTAGATTTAAGCTACTCCCTCAATCCCTCGCTATGCGGCGGCGGCGAGAGGTGGCCTTAGCTCTTAGCCAATCGTCAAAGCCGGTTCTCAAGAAAAATATTACGGATCTAACTCCGAATATTGCAAGACTGTATACCTCAAAAACAACTAAAACACTTTCTCGTGATCTGAATTGGTTGACAGAGAAAGACTTTCTGGAAAGGCAGAAGAGGGGCTATTATGCGAAGGTGGAGAAGATGTATGCCTTCAGCCCAATACGAGCATGATGCTCAATCACGCGTTTATATTAGTCGTTTCATTGATCATTACGTTAGATGAGTACACGTTGAAACTTTGTAAATTTCTTTCAGCGGGACACAATTCAATAGAAAATGATGAATTTATCATAATCTCTCATCCATCAATTTAGTGATCACTCAATGCTTGGGTACGGTACGGTACCGTGGTTATGTTGAGCAGAATTTTATGGCGACTCTGTCTCAATTGAACCTAATATTTCATGAAAAGTAACTCTTAAAATCACACCGATTAATTTGATGCTCAGACCAAGAAGAGATTCCCGTCCTGTACAGGTAGGCCCCGTTCAGATTGGGGGGCATGCACCAATTGCCGTCCAATCCATGACGGTATCCAAGACGCATCAAGTTGAAGATACGCTGCAGGAGATTGCCCAATTAGCGGAGGCAGGAGCAGATATTGTTCGTATTGCTGTACCACGTCCAGAGGATGCCAACGCACTCTCCGATATTGTACAGGGCTCCACGGTTCCCATCGTTGCAGATATTCACTTTAATCATACCTACGCATTGAAGGCCATTGAAGCGGGGGTTGCAAAAGTGAGGATCAACCCTGGAAATATTGGTAAGGAAGAGTGGGAGCGTGAGGTTCTTCTCGCGGCAAAGGAAGCTGGCATTCCAATTCGTATTGGGGTGAATAGTGGATCCTTGGAGCAGGACATTTTGGATAAGTATGGTTATCCTCAACCCGAAGCACTCCTAGAAAGTGCACTGCGTCATGTTGACATCTGTATCAAACACGGTTTTGAGGATATTGTGATATCCGTGAAGCATTCTGATGTATTCTATATGATCCAAACCTATCGGCTCGTGGCTGAACGAACAGATTTCCCCCTTCATCTGGGGGTTACCGAATCAGGTTCTTTCAGAGTCGGTACAATTAAAAGTTCAATTGGAATTGGTGCATTGCTGGCCGATGGGATCGGTGACACAATCCGTGTTTCTCTTGCTACTGACTCGGTGAAAGAAGTAGAAACCGCCCACAATATCCTCAAGTCGCTCCGTATTGGTCGTCCTGGAGTGAATATCATCGCCTGTCCTACATGTGGTCGGTTGAATGGCGATCTCTTTTCAATTGTTGAGGAAGTCGAAACAGCTGTGAATGCCCGAAAATTTGACAAGGATGTGACGGTCGCACTCATGGGCTGCGCGGTCAATGGCCCTGGTGAAGCTCAGGGAGCTGACTTAGGCATTTCTCTCGGGCGTGGGCGTGCGCATCTTTTTAAGAAAGGCAAGGTCGTGGGGACGGTTCCAGAAGAAGATATCGTGGATACGATTCTTGCGGCAATAGAGGATTGGGAACCCGCTCTTAATGACTAACTCCGCTTCTCACAGTAGTCCTACCCTTCTGATCTGTTACGGCTAAATGTGAAGTTGATTAGGTGCGTCGTACTTGGAGGGAAAACTTATTCAACTCTCTGTCAATATCACTCATCATTTTCTTTCATTCCATTGATACAATGGAGTATTGGGGAGAGTGTGCAACTGAAAAGGTCAGAGCTATCCATAGTAGCTGG
Organism: Rhodothermales bacterium; assembly: GCA_965208025.1. Taxonomy (GTDB): domain Bacteria; phylum Bacteroidota; class Rhodothermia; order Rhodothermales; family Bin80; genus Bin80. The sequence continues at coordinate 3,389,192 of OZ242302.1, read as the reverse complement.
ATTGTTTAGGTTTGATCGGAAGTTGCCCGCGCCAATACAGAATTAACAAGAATCCGGCAACCATTCCACCTAAATGTGCAAGATTGGCTACCCCGGGTTGCAATCCAGAACTCACATAAAATAGTTCCAAAAGACCATATCCAATGACCAAGTACTTTGCCTTAATTGGGATTGGTGGAAAAATCAGTAGAATCTGCTGATTCGGAAACATCATTCCGAATGCCAGAAGAATGCCAAACACTCCCCCTGAAGCACCAATCGTCGGCCAGTAAGCACCCGAGAAATAAGTAGCAGCAAGTTGAACAAGTCCAGCACCAACAACGCAAACACCATAGTAGATTAGGAATCGTCTGGAACCCCATGTATTTTCAATCTGTACCCCAAACATCCAGAGCGCAAACATATTGAAGAATATGTGACCGAATCCACCGTGAAGAAAACTATATGAGATCAGTTGGTGGATCTGGAATCCACTTGATAATGGCCACAAAGCAAACCAAATGATTAGTTGTTCACCGCTCAGAGCCTGACCAAGAAACACAAGAAGATTGATGATCAGAAGGTTTTTGATCACGGGAGGAAATGCACCAAATCCTCCTAAGCTGCCGTACGAGTAATAAGTCATGATTATTGCTTACTGACACCAGTTATAGTGATGAAAATACATTTTGGTTGCGTAGATTCCTTTTGGACATCATCATGTTCTCCTGGAAATTATCTACTTGATCACGATCAGTTACCTACCGTATCCATACACACGTTTTGTAGAGCAATCATCCCATGATGTCCTGTCCGTTGACTTTGTAAGGACCCTCATTCCCAGCACAGAGTATCCATAATATACTTTGAAATGGTCTAATCATGAAGTGAGCCTGTCATTCTATGTCTCAGAATAAAACGAAGAAGCGCCTCTCCCTCATCGGGAGATATAAGGCTTTCCTGTTGCGTATTTTCCGGATTCCCGATGTAGCCAGAGCTGCATTCGTTTTGAGTTTAACTGTGATTCCCATGGGATTAGGGGCTTTCATTTTGTTACTCTACATGTATGTACTTGCAAAGGATACTCCATCTCTTAGGGAGATTGAAAACCCTGATTTGTCTTATGCCAGTGTGGCCTATACAGCTGATGGAATTGAACTTGCTCGCTTTGGTCGCCAAAATCGTACTTGGGTTTCCTACGATTCTATTTCAGTTTTTGCACAACAAGCCCTCATTGCCACGGAAGATCACCGATTCTACAGTCACTGGGGAATCAATCTTTTTCGTACGGCCTCCGCAGCGACTCAGTCTTTACTTGGTCAAATAGGGCTTCCTTTTGAACGTCAGGGAGGGTCAACCATTAGCCAGCAACTTGCCCGTAACATGTATAACGAGCAAATTGGCTTTGAGGTGAGTGTAAAGCGTAAGTTGAAGGAAATGGTAACTGCGGTTCGTCTTGAGCAGACCTATGCCAAAGAAGAGATCGCTGAAATATATCTCAATACCGTTCCGTTCCTCTACAACGCCTACGGAGTTGAGGCAGCTGCTCGGACCTACTTCGGCAAATCTTCATCAGACCTTGACCTCCTTGAAAGTGCTACTCTCATCGGTCTCTTGAAAGGTACTTATCGCTATGACCCTATTCGACACCCAGAACGCTCTACTCTCCGTCGGAACACGGTTCTGAAACGCATGATCACTCAAGGGTGGTTGGAAGAGAGCAAATATGAAGAGGTCAAAGACTCTGCAACCGTGACCAACCTCCGAACCGCAGATATGACCCAAAGTTATGCATCCTACTTTGCCGAGCAAGTGCGTCAGTGGGTCTCTGACTGGGGGGATCAAAATGATATTGATATCTATGGGACGGGGCTCAGAATTGAAACTACACTTGACTCACGACTCCAGTCTATGGCCCAAGATGCTGTGTCAACGACGCTTGATGGTCTACAAGCAGTCGTGAATTGCGAATGGAGCGCAGCTTCAAGTCCCCGCATGCAGTATGGCGCTGATATTTCGAAGTATATGTCCGCACCATGCAATTTAGATTCGGAAAAACATTGGGCGTGGTTCTGGCAACGGAATAGTTCGCTACTTGACAGATACATTAAAGAGTCTTCAAGATACCAGAGTTTACGAAAGGAAGGAAAAAATGAGGAAGAGGCATTTAACGAATTGCAGAATGATCCCGTGTTTCTTGACTCTCTTAAATCAACAAAAGGACGAGTCGAAAATGGCTTCGTTGCAATGGACCCTCAGAACGGATACATTAAGGCGTGGGTCGGCGGGCGAGATCTGTCAACCGACTGGTATGATCATGTCGGGGTTGCGAAGAGACAATCTGGCTCAATCTTCAAACCATTCACCTACGCATGGGCCATTGATAGTGACTATTCGCCCGAAACCTTGTATCTGGACTCTGTTTATCAATATACGGATGAAGTTACGGAGGAAGTTTGGAGCCCCCAAAATTTTGGTGATTTAAGCACAGGTGAGTGGATGACGATGCGTGAGGGGCTTGCCCGCTCAGTGAATACCGTGACCGCTCAGATCATCAAAGAGATCAATCCAAGAAATGTGGCAGCGCTGGCAAAAGAAATGGGAATCAAGAGCGACTTGTTACCCGTTCCTTCGCTAGCCCTTGGTACCAGCGATGTGACACTCCTTGAATCGGTAAACGCCTATAGCACCTTTGCCAATCGTGGAATTTGGACTGAACCTGTGATGGTAACCAGAATCCTTGATGAGGATGGTCGTATTCGGTATCAACATCAACCAACACAGAGAGAAGTTCTTTCGGAGGAGACGGCTGCTATCGTCGTGGATATGTTGAGGGATACGATTAACAAATCCTATGGAACGGGAGTTCGTATCCGAAGTGGCTATAATCTATATGGTTACGACTTCGCAGGAAAAACAGGCACCACGCAGGAAGGTGCGGATGGTTGGTTCATACTGATGCATCCTGAATTAGTCACTGGAGCGTGGGTCGGATTTAATGATCCGCGAATGAGTTTTCGCTCTTCCTACTGGGGACAAGGTGCACACAATGCACTGTTTGTAGTGGGAGAATTCATGCAGCGATTGGCAGGAGATGAAGAACTCACGATCAGTATACGAAGTACATTCCCTTTCCCCTCATCGCATAGCCGAACCGATCCGAATTATGAGCGCGACCCAAAAACACGTGTAAAATGGTAAGCTGTTACCCTACCATGCCACAGAATCATCCTATGCCCTTGCTCTGGTAGACTTAACTCAATCTGTATCAAGTTGATAGCCACCACCAATCCTCTCGGCAATTTGCGGAAACGTTGCCGATTCCGATTATCATATAGAACCTGTTCCGAGGAAGTGGACTATCAAGATCTGGATTCATTTGGTCTAAATCCCCACAATAGTGGATAGGTGTCTGATTCACCTCAAAAATTTATGCCTGAGTCATTCACATTCAGCATGCCTACTCGACGACGTCTGATGTAACTACCGAAGAAGGCCCCCACTCTCTACCCTTTGACTTTGACACAAAAATCCTGCACCCTTGGGTAGCAGCCTCTTCACTTGCCTTACACGCATCTTCGTAACTTTCAAATACTCCGTACACCCCAGAACCAGTTCCTGTGAGTGTGGCAAAACCCGCTCCATTCTGTAATAAGACGGACTTAACCTTTCGGAGTATGGGATAATGATGAAATATGGGAGTCTCAAAATCATTCTCCAACTCACGCTTCCACCGATCTAAGTCATTGGATTGAACGATCTCTGCCAGATTGTGACGCTTCCAACTTGAAGGTTTAACCTGCTGGAATGCCCACGCGGTTGAGATATGAATCGGATATACGACTATCGCTATGTAAAATGGAAAGGCATAGCCACGCATTGGAACAAGCTTTTCTCCTCTTCCCTCGGCATAGGTAGTCGTAGGGCTCAGAAAAAATGGAACATCAGAGCCCAGCCTAAGAGCGAGAGACGCAAGTGAAATCAATTGAATATCAACATCCCATAGGTTACATAACAACCGTAATGTGGTCGCAGCATTACTTGATCCTCCCCCCAGTCCTGCACCATGTGGAAGAACTTTTTCCAGATGTACATGTGCGCCATAGTTCTTTTCAATGGATATCTGGAGGAGTTCACCAGCACGGACTACGAGATTGTCGCTATCAGTCGGAAGTGTAGGGTCTGAACAGGTCAGTCGAAGATTTTCTGCAAGGCTGGCAGAGAGCGTATCTGCCCAGTCAATCGGATGAAATACCGTGGACAAGTCGTGGAATCCGTCAGATCGCCTACGTAATATTTGGAGGCCAAGATTGATCTTAGCGGGTGCAATTGCAGAGATCACTTGCTCAAAAGTCCAAACATTTTCAACATGATTTGATTTTTCTCTTCTTCAATAAATTTCGATTAACTCGGGATCTTTTGACAACGAACACCTTGGGTATGAAACATTCAGTTCAAAGTTCACCATTTGATGACACTCAACTGCGTAATCCTTAAACCTGATAGTCATCGTCAGGAACCAAACCATGCGACTGACTCAATATGATCTCTCTTTCATCGGTGATAATAGAATACGAGGGATCCAGATTAGGGACATAATCAATGGAGACGATGGTTCTAGTTAATTGATCGTGTGGAATGATCTAATAAATCCTTAAATCGGACGGCATATGTGCTTGATAGTACTTTTTCACAATGGATCAAAGTTAAGCCAATAATACTCCGTGCACATTTTTTGAAGGTACAGTAATTGATTGGATATAGTCAAATCAAAACTTCAGGGTACTTTGGCATGTGATCTGTACATAGACATTTTCATCAACTTAATTTAATCCAACATCCGAACGCAAGCTGACAAATATTCTCATGTTGAAAAACTGACATGCCCAACGGGGGCTTCCCTTAATCCTGAAGACTCCCTTTTCGTTTAAAGGAATGGAAACAAGGATTGTTGAATTCCGTTGTACCGCTCTTCCTAACTCTCTCAACAGTGTCTATCGCTTCATCGGCTACAATTCTTTCTTTAATCTAGTGAAATTCCTCCGTCCGATGTCAAGATTTGCCCTCCCTGTTTCGCTTGTTTCGTTGCTACTGTGGATTGTTCCCTCTACGACAGCTCATATTCTCAGTGTGATTCAAGATACTCCACAAGAGCAGATCCAGCGGATTCTGTACACCCGAATGGGGCAATCTGGTTTGTTGGCTCTCGAAGGTGCAGTTGATCCCAATGAATATGTTATTGGACCGGGCGATGTCTTTAATGTCATGATTGGGAGCGTCGTCCCTGTGGAACTCCCCTTGACGGTCTCTGTGTCTGGTGTACTTCCGCTACCCGAAGTAGGCCCCCTTCAAGCAAGTGGAAAATTTCTGTCAGATGTGATAGAAGAAGCCTTAATACTTCTGGAATCGCGCTATGCGAATGCTCCAGTTAGTATTTCACTTGTTCAGGCACGAAGCTTCTATGTCCATATTACTGGTGCAGTTAGTCAAACTGGTCGGTTTCTGATGCTACCTCGCTCTCGGCTGAGCGATGTAATTCAGCAGTCTCTCTCATCTGAAATAATCCCTTCAAAACAGGCAATTGAAAACACTGCCGTGGACTTTACAAGGTCAGATGGTTCCATGAGGCCAGAAATCAACGATGTCTATCAACCCGCCCTTAGAAATATTCGTATCCAACATAGGGATGGAACCGAAGATCTAATTGATTTCACGCGATATCAAACAACAGGAAATATAGAGCATAATCCTGTCCTTCAGGATGGAGATCGGATTAATGTCCCTGCATACCACCAAATCCGTGAAGGAGTGCGTATTTCTGGTGATGTTACTTGGCCTGGAAATTATGATTGGCGCCCAGATGATACGGTCTCAAGTCTCCTTGATCTCGCCATGGGAGGACGTCTAATTGATAAAACGATTCAGTTTCGTCTCCTGAGATGGAGTAATGGAGATTATCTCACAATTCTGGATGAGAGCATCGGCAGTCTGAAGATTGATTCTATCGCTACCCAAGCCATCTTACCAGAAGATCATGTTACGATTTTTGAACTTGAAACTTCTACGGCCATCATTGAAGGATGGGTCACATATCCCGGGGAGTATCGTATTGAAGGTGGTGTGACAACTCTAAGCCAATTGGTCAAATTGGCGGGCGGTCTCAAAGAAAATGCCAACCCCAATGCCGCGGTGCTAGAGCGAACAAGTCTTGAACGTCTGGTAGACGCAAAAAAAACATCTCTTACTTCCACTCCCATTCAACTTAACGCTGGTGATCTGGCCGTTCAATCATTTTCAGAAGGATTTCAGAAATCTTTTTCAGGAAATGTGGGCAGTCAGGTGGCCATAGATATTACGGGGGCACTTTCTGGGACTACCGAAGATATTGTACTTTACGATGGAGATCGTCTAATTTTTCCACGTGATGAAGGAACGGTTTTTGTCACTGGCCATGTTCCACTACCAGGATATGTGAAGTTTCTTCCGGGGATGACAGCCAATCACTATGTGGAGCGTGCCGGAGGCTTAGGTCCAGGAGCGGAAGGAGTATATATCTATGATGGGAGTAGCGGTACTGTGCGACGGGGGCTAGATGTACCCATTCGATCTGGTGATACAATTTTTGTTGACTGGTTAGAGCAACTGACTGTAAGTTCACGTCAAGTTCGTTCCCAGCAAATTCAAGTGATCTTCACCAGTATATCTGCGGCAACTGGTGTTGCTGCAACGATCATTGCTTTGCTTCGATGACTGACTCAAAATCATCTGATGTATTCTGGTCAATATTCAAAATTATTTTTGACAAGCGATGGCTAGTGATCGGCGTGACTGGATTTACTGGTATTGCGGCGGTAGTCATTAGTCTTTTTATGACCAATTGGTATCTGGCGGAAACCCGCGTGCTTATTCCAGGACAGACATCCTCAGGCCTCCTCTCCACCTTCATTGGTGGACGAGTTGGTGGTAGTACTTCCTCATTACTTGGTGGATTGGTCAGCGATTATCAGAGGGAACTTGCTATCTTAAACAGCCGAACCATCAAAGCTAGTGTCGTAAAAGAACATAACCTCATTGAGGTTTATAATTTGACAGATAGTGAATTCCCCCTTGAAATGGCGATCAAGGAACTGGACGAAAATATTGAATTTGTTGTAGATAATGAATATAACTATCTTGCCGTTCAGGTCTATGATACAGATCCCAAGCGAGCGGCCGAGATTTCGAATTTCTTCGTCTCAGAATTGAACCGTGTTGGAATTGATCTTTCCACAGAAACAGCCAGATCCTATCGGCGCAGTGTGGAGAAACGTTACCAAGAAATTGAAGATAGCCTTGATACGGTTCGGCGGTCGCTCCGCGCACTCCAAAAGCAAACTGGCATCATGGATCTTCCTACTCAGGGGGCTGCCTTTATGGAAGCACTTACAGAGTGGAGGTCTCAAATCTTCCAAAGTGAACTCGAACTCGATCACTTACTTTTTCTTTACGGTGAGAACCATTCCCAGACACGTGCTGCACAGCGGGCAGTTGAACGAGCCAGAGAGTCCTACGCTCTGGCGCTACAAGGACGTGAGCGAATCATGCCTATCTCCCAAGACAGCCTTCCAGAAGTGGCATTCAGATTCACTGATTTACAGATCGACTCCATCATTCTGACCACGCTGATTGAACATGCACGCCCATTGCTGGAAGATGCTCGACTATCTGAGGAACGTGCTGCCAAATCCGTACAGATCCTTGATCCTGCGGTCCCCCCCACCGAAAAGGCTCGTCCATGGAGAGCTGCAATTTGTGTAGTCAGTACTCTGTCTGGTTTCCTCGTTTCCCTGCTTTATGTACTCATCAGTGCGTGGTGGAAACGTAGTTATGCCTCCATTGCCTCAAAACTGAGTTAGCTTAAGTCTTGTGACCTTTAATCTTTAATAATTGCGAGTCGACTCATGTCCCAAGTCGCAATCCCGCTATACTATGGGAGACTCTATCGGGCTGGTACGATCCTGTTAGTCCTCGGTTTTGTCTTCGGGTTACTGTTAACTCTCGGCCTTGCTTATACTGGATCAGTCCTCTATATGGCCATCCTGCCTTTGACGATCCTTGGAGGTACTCTGCTCTATTTTCTTTTTGCGAATCCTCGCGTCAATCTGATTGTGGCTATTCTGGGATTTGTGTTGGTGGCCTCCAATGAGGAAGGATTTCAAGCTATTGAGGTAGCATATGCAGCTTACCTATTTACCGTCCTCATCATATGGTATATACGGCATTTTATATCTCATCCAGAGGAGATTTTGGTAGAAAAATCAGACTGGGCACTGGCTATATTTTTAGGACTGCTTCCCGCGACATTGATTTTGACAGGTGTATTTCGTGGAGATTTTCGAGTGGCTGCGAGCGAACTGATTTCACTTTCAATGTTTTTGATCTACTTCCCTGTCAAACATGCAGTCGCTTACCAAAAGCAGGGACCGAAGAGAATGCTGGTGACAGTGATCGTAATGAGTGCATCTGTCGCAATCTTAAACTCAATCAACTATGCCTCGGATTTGGGCAATGCCACCGCTCTCTGGCACGTTTCAGGATCTCGGGTTGTGGTGAACGATTGTCTCCTGATGATCGGTACAATGATGAGTCTGACGCTCTTGATTTACTCCAGGGGTCCTGCTGCTCTCCTACTCTCCGCGAGTGCTTTAGTCCTCACATTTTCTGGATTAATCATGACACAGGCCCGAGGATTCTGGCTTGCATTTTTGTTTGGATCACTGGTACTATTCTTCTTAGTTCGCACGCCAGAGCGAATTAAAATACTGACTACATGTACAACTGTAGCCGTGCTGATTGTAGGAGTCGGATATATTCTAATAGGCCCATTTTTGCTAGTGGTTCTTGAAGGCATATCGGAGCGTTTCAGTTCTATTGTAACTGCCTTCACCCAAGATCTTTCGCTGGTGAACCGATTTCGTGAGACCAGTGCAGTGCTTGAGAAAATTGTTGTTAACCCTCTGATTGGTTATGGGCCCGGTGTTTCTTATATGTTTTACGATATTGTGCATCAATCAACCGACATGGATTCGTTTGTCCATAACGGATATATCGGACTCTGGTATAAGTATGGAATCTGGGGGATAGGGCTGGTACTGTTTTTCTGGTATTCAACCATTAAACTGGGCTTGCAAGCATTTCGGAATAATGATGCGGAACGTTGGACTCGTCTCGCAGGCTTGGCAGGGGCAGTCTCATTGATCGCATTGACAGTTTCAACTTTGACTCAGAACCCATTTTTTCTCAAGAATTACTTATTCGTGATTGCAATTGCAGCGGGACTAGCGGCTGGAGCAGGGCAACGTACATCAAAGAAACTACGTTACTCTTCTCCTCCGCATGCCGGTCAGGTCCAGCATTAATGGATTCAAGAGGTTCCCATTCTCCTCGTTTTAGCCCTTTGGCCGATTGAAAACCAATTTTTAGTCATTTATCTCGGCATAGAGACTTGAGAATAGATCTTCTTTCCCTATCGGTCATTCTTCCTTGGTCATATCCCAATGAAATGATCCAGATTGAGTGCAACGGTCAAGACCACATACCCCTGAACAATTTGCTAGCACAAGTGGCTACCATCTGGTTCAATAGAGGTAAAGTTATTGTATTCTTGCAGATTAGATAGATAGTGCATTAGTGCATAGCAGAAAACTCTTAATGTTGCGCATTTGAGGCATGAATTGGTGCTCAGATGTCCATTTTTTGCTCATTTTGGGCTAAATACGGCCTGCTTTGGTGAACTTTGACCTGTCTCCTCCGATGGCAAAGATTTTTCCATAAAAAGTTGATTTTGGGAATTTGGATACGTAAAACCCCCTCTTTGAGACCATTATCCTGGGGTTTTTTGCTCATTTATGTGTTCAAGTATAACAAACGGTTAAATAAGCACAGAACCAATGTCCGAAAATAAGTCCATCTCTCCTTTGGATGTTGCCGGATTTTTCTTGAAGTTGCCTATTGAGGAGGGTATAACCAATCTCAAGCTCAACAAATTGATTTACCTTGCTCATGGGTATTACTGGGGTAATCTGATAGAGCCTTTGATTGCCGATGGTGAATTAGCTCAGGCTTGGAGATATGGACCTGTATATCGTTCAGTGTACAATGTATTCGGAAGATTTAAGGCTGAGCCGATCCCCCCAATCTATGCGGCAGTATCAACTGAAATTGAATCTCGTGATGACCTTGTACCTCAGTTCTTGGAAATATTTTGGGATCGATTCAAACACTTTTCCCCTTGGAGTCTTGTAAAAATGGTACATGAAAAAGACAGCCCTTGGGATATTGTGTGGAATAGAGACGGTGGCAAACATACATCTGGAAGTCTCATTCCAGACTCTCTAACAAAAGTCTATTACATAAACAAGATCAACAAGCTGGTGAAAAAAAGTGACCAAAGATGATTTTGTCTTGCCTGTAAATTCTGAGGCCGAGAAAGAACTTCTACAAATCAGAGTGATCCTTCGCCAAAGAGTTTAGCTGAAAAACCTCTAAAAAGATGGTGGCAAACCCCTTCTTAAAAGGGTTTGCTTATACATCTGGGGTTGCCATGGCGATAATTCTGACCAGCGTGATTGCCACTCTAATCAATGAATTATGGAGTGACTTTCAGTGGTTCAGTATACTAAATCCGAATGGCACTTCTACCGAGTAGACTCCATGTCACCACGCCCTTATGCCTTGACCGCTTCCCAAATCAAATAAAGGGCAAAACAATCCCTCCCAATGTGCTGATCATGGAGATCATGCTCTCCCATGTCTGGAATAATATCCTGTTGTCACGTTGGACGCGGCTGTGACAGTATTATCTATTTTAGGGGATAAACTCTTGCCCAAGTTTGATTCTGTTAGGTACTGAGACAATCGTCTTGATCAAAAATCGGTGTCTGGCTCCAGAAGATCCAATTCTTGAATCCAGATGTTACGGTAGCGAACATCATGACCTTCAGCCTGTAATTTTATCCCACCCGGTACGTCCGTAATTCCTCTCCCCTCATCATTTCCACCATCCAGTCCAGAATTTGGCCCTCCCCAGACCTGTTGGATGGGTACATTTTCGTGGACCTTGACCCCGTTGAAGTAGAGCGTAACCATAGCAGGCTCCGTTCGCTCTCCATCCATGAATCGGGCAGCACGAAATACCACATCATATGCATTCCACTGACCAGCGCCGTTATAAGGCCAATAGGGAGCCGTCTTCTCATTGATCACTGATGCCATCCCATGGATCGTTGAATCACCATCAAGTACTTGAATTTCATAACGATTTTGAAGGTAGACCCCACTGTTACCTCCTGGCTCGGTGATCAAGAATTCAATGTGCAACCGAAAATCACGAAATTTCTCCTTTGTCACAATATCAGCCGCGCCGTAAAGCCCACCTGCTGCTGCGGAATCTTGACTACTGACTACTGCTCCCCCATCAATAGGATCATCAACAATTTCCCATTTGATAGGCAATTCGGCTGCAAGTCGTGGGCCTTCCCAATAGGTCCAGTTTTGGTCAAGCATCTCATGTGTTCCGTCAAAGAGAATCATGGCTCCTTCTGGGGGAGGCATTCCAATACCGACCTGAGCCTGTACAGCGTCTGCACAGACGAAAAGTATGAAGAATAAAATGATGCGCTTCATGAATTTACATTAAGAGTTAATGAAGTAAGTTAAGCATTTGAAGATTGATTACCAACTTGAACCTGTACTCCGATAGGATGTAACAGACTTTGGAAAATATCTACTCAGCAATGGAACATGCAGTATTTGGCGCGGGGTGCTTTTGGGGTGTTGAAATGGCATTCCGACAGCTTCCCGGTGTCACTGAAACGGCGGTTGGTTACTCTGGTGGGAAAACGAATCATCCCACCTACCGAGAGGTATGCTCAGCCCGAACGGGGCATGCAGAGGTCGTCCATATTGAATTTGATCCTGCAGTGATTAAATACTCTGAACTCCTAGACGTTTTTTGGGATAATCATGATCCCACAACACTAAACCGACAGGGGCCTGATATTGGCTCTCAGTATCGTTCGGTGATCTTCTATCAATCCGAAGCACAAAGAATAGAGGCTGAATCATCCAAGGCGCAGCGACAAACCCAGCTTTCGCGCCCGATTGTGACGGAGATTATTCCAGCATGTACATTTTTTCGCGCGGAAGAGTACCATCAACGATATTTAGAAAAGCAAGGACTTACTCAGTGCCATCTTTAGGCCAAACTAAAGTGTATAGCCTGTTACGAAGGCCTCGGCAGCATAAAACTCTGGCAAACCAAGCCGATTCAGCGCCTCTGCAGTCCCAGTATTACGGTCTCGTGCTCGCTGCCAGAACTCTCTGTCGTCATATACACCAGGGAACATCGCTCGATCTTTTTGGCTCTCATGCTTGAAGATCGCTTCAATTTTACGTGCCATCTCTGCTCTCGAGATTGGAGTAAACACATCGGCTTGATGTATCTCCCATTCCTGCCATGCACCTCGATACAGCCATACCATCGGTCCCCGCGTTCCCCTTTCACGATTATAGCGCTCTAACGCCATCTGGATTGCAACATAGCAAATTCGGTGCGTCCCGTGTGGATCAGATAGGTCTCCCGCTACGAAGATGTGATCTGGGCTTTGTTCGTTCATCAGATCAATAATGATCTTTGCATCTTCTTCTCCCACCGCCTTTTTCTTGATTCGCCCGGTCTGATAGAATGGTAAGTCAATAAATTGAGCATTTGCACGGCTTAACCCCATGACTTCAATACCGGCAACAGCCTCAGAGTAGCGGATGGCTGACTTAATATGCTGCACGGTTGGAAGATCAATCTCTCCTGGGGCTTTATTTTCTAAAAAGCTCAGTAATTTTCCTCGGTGCGTCCGAAATGCCTGTTCTGCCTCTTCCGAAATCCCCAACTCGCCGAGACACATCTCTACAAAACCAAGATAACGAGACACATCTGCGTCAAATACAGCAACCGACCCATTCGTCATGTACGCAACAATGATTTCATTCTGGTTTCGAACCAGTTTATCCAGCATCCCTCCCATTGAAATGACATCATCATCTGGGTGTGGGCTAAACAGGATGACCCGTTTACCAACTGGCAACTGGGGCTGATAGTAAATCCGTTGTCGCAAATCATCAAATACCCGAAGGCATAATTCGTCAACTTCAGGGTATGCATAAACCAGGCTGTAGAGGCGATTATTGTGAAAATCAGCTTCCTCGAGTTGCAGAATTGCTTTCCCAACTTGATCCGACAGCCAGATGATTGCACGTTTTGCCATTGGAAAATCCCATTCCACCTCAGAGACCAGCCAAGGAGTCCGCTCATGTGTCAGTCCACCAGCCGCCGCACGGTCAAGAAAAACCGTGCTTTTCGGATGCTCCCGTAGATAAGATGCGGTGACCTCAGGATTCATTGATCCTTCCAAGGCTCTTCGAATGATTCCTGCCTTCCCCTCCCCGGTTGCCATCAATACAATTTCCCGAGAATCCAAGATCGTCCCAACCCCTACCGTTAATCCTTGACGAGGAACATGATCATCACCAAAAAAGTGAGCGGCAGCGTCCTTGCGTGTGATGGAATCCAAAATCACTTTCCTGGTCCGATCACTCCGTGAACTTCCAGGCTCATTGAATGCAATATGTCCACTGCGTCCGATCCGTAATAGGACTAAATCTAAGCCACCAGCATCACGAATCGTCTCTTCATAGGATTGACACCAATGGTCTACTTCAGCTTCATCCAAATTCCCAGGTAGACTGTAAGTCTGCTTCTTAGGAACATTGATGTGATCCAATAGATTCTCCCGAAGAAACCGATAGTAACTTTGTAGCCGAGTAGGCTCCATTGGATAATATTCCGCCAGATCAAAGGTGATGACCTTTGAAAAATCAAGGCCCTCCTCACAATGCATCCGAATCAATTCCTTGTATACATCCAAGGGAGTAGATCCAGTAGGAAGCCCGAGAACTGTATTTAAGCCTCGAGCGTTTCGTTCTTTAATGAGAGATCCAATATGGTGAGCAACCTCTTGGGCCACGGATGCCGGGTCATCAAAGATGTGGACCGGTAAATGCTCGTGAATTGTACTGGACAAATTAGTCATAGAGATAAATTAAAGGAGAGAATACGCTATACAGATTGAAATATTTAACGAATTTTCCTCTGGCACACCTATACATTGACCATAGAATCCGAAATCATTAGGTCATAAAGACGTAGAGAGATGGGAGAACGGATTGGATGAAAGTTTACCGAACGGTCGAATGTACAGGTGGATAAGGTTGATATTCACTGATAATCAGATCTATCCCATTTAACCTTCATTGGTGAACCATGCTCCACAATAGGTACGTATCAGATGATTTAAAGGATGGCCCATAAAATTAAGCAAAACCACAGAATTTTGAAATTGGGACATTTTGCTGTATATTTGCAAATACATATTCGTCTAAACTGATTCCGCGCTGATCGTCATCCTAAAGTTAGACTCTGGTGAGTTGTGGTTCACAATTAGACACTAAAATAGCTTTTCGTTGACAATCAACTATGGTTTTCATGGACCAGCCTACCAATGTTCTCTTCGTCACTGGAGAAATTGATCCATTTGCAAATGAAAGCGATATCGGAAGACTAACCCGCTACTTGCCTGAGGGACTTCATGAGGAAGGTTCATTTGAAACGCGGATCATGATGCCCCGCTACGGTACCATCAGTGAGCGCAAGAATCGACTGCATCAAGTCATCCGACTTTGTGGCACCAAGGTACGCATGGGAAAACTAACCGAAACACTCGCAGTCAAAGTCACCGCGATCCCTGGCACTCGATGCCAAGTATATTTTATGGATAATAAACGCTTTTTCAAGCGAAAAGGACTGCATCAAGATAGAGACGGGATCACCTTTGATGACAACGCTTACCGAGCACTCTTTTTCGCTTGTTCATCTCTGGAAACCGTTCGGAAGCTTCAATGGAAACCCGATGTCGTACATGCTTTTGGGTGGATCAGCGGTTTTCTCCCTCTATTACTGGCAACTGAATATAAAAATGATGCTGTCTTTGAATCTGTGAAAATGGTCGTCTACACCCCTGATCGCATTGATGCTGACGCAGTCATCTCCAGAGATCTTATTGACAAAATGAATCTCCCCCTCAATGGCGAAGTCTCTGGTATCAATCTTACGGAACTGGGAACCAAATATTCAGATATCACTGCCTACCCACCCTCCCAAACCCCAAACTCTGCGACATCTATCCAGTTCAGTAATAATCCATGTGAAATGATCGTTCAGGCTAAAGATCTCTATCAGATGGCATTCAGCCCTGAACCTGCCTGAATGGGAACATCCCTCCCAATTTATCGGTTCGTTGCATGACTCCGATAAGTTGCTGTCATCGGCTCACGCTTGGGCATGTTCCCTTGTGCATCCTTACAATACATGCGTTTAATCCCGTTTTATTCTCTTGCATTCTTGCTACTTTTCGTAGTATCATGCACGAATCCTACGTCCGATGTGGGCTTAAATCTCTTGGGAGATGACTCTATTCCTCAAGCTAAAACTGCGGAAGCCACATTATTTTCTGCATCTGACTTAGTTGATATTACTGGTGGAGCCCCCCGTGTTCTCGTTGGAGATATCAAAGACCCACTCACTGGGCAGATTTCTGCCAATGGATTTTTGGATTTTGCTGGTACGTTCTCTGGTTCCAGTTCCGAAACAATTACGAGCGTTCAACTCAGGCTTTCCAGAAATTATAACTTTGGAGATACCTTAGAAGCGGTTGAATTTAGCCTGCATCAGATTCTGGCGTCTTGGAGTCAGACTGGACTACAGGCAAATACGACGCTGAGTATCGGACCAGAAATTCTCGCGGTATCCTCGCTGGATACACTTACCGTCATTGAGTTGCCTCTTTCATGGATCAACGAAAATGAGGGGATCCTTCGAGGAAGTGAGTTTGAATCGAAATTTCACGGGTTTGCACTGATGGGAAGGGGCAGTCACCGAGTGGCTGGATTCAATTCTGAGTTATCAGTCTTAGAATTGATATCCTCTAACACATCAACAACATTCAGCGTTAGCAGTTCATATACACATGTTGAACGTAGTGCTCCCATGAACATTCCCGATGGACTTGTATTGTTTCAGGATGGAGTGGGGCCTGCGATTGAGATGAACTTTGCTCTGGATGACTATACCAACCTGCCAATTAACGGAGCGGTTTTGGCCTTTCGTGCGGACATTGAAACGAGTCAGTTGACTCCCCCGAATTTTGTACGTCCGATGCCAGACACCTTACAACTAGTTGCTGTCCCCAAAGATGATCGTACCCCTCCAATCCTTGTAGGACAGGCTATGTTGGATGATCGGGGGGAGTATAATTTTTCAGGTACTGACGTGAGTACCTTCTTCCAACGTTTGCTAGTTGGAGCAGAGGAATACGCACATTTTGAATTACGTGCACCTGTTTTGAGTCATTCCTTAAATTCAATCCTTCTTCACGGCAAGGATGCTGGAGATCTATCCCCCCGCGCGACAATCATCCTGTCTCCATGAGAAAGTTCACCCTTCTAATTCTTCTTTTCGCCTTGATTCAGGCGAATTCTGTGAATGCACAAAGTCAAGATGATGGGTCTCTCTATTCTCGCTTTGGTATTGGGGAGCTTTCTTTTTTTGCCTCTAGTCAAGCACAAGCGCTTGGAGGTGCCAGTTCTGCGCTCGTCTCACCTGGCTATTTGAACTTTGGTAATCCAGCGACATGGAGTCGCCAGACACTCGTTCGTGTCGCCGTTGGGGCTCGCTTTGATCAACTTTATGCTCAGGACGCATTAGGACAAAGTGAACAGCTCCTGCGAGGCAACTTTAATGCACTACAGATTGGGGTCCCACTGTTGGCCCAGCGATTGGGATTGGGGATCTTCTATCAACCGTATAGCCGAATGCATTTCAAGGTTTCCACCTCTGGCACATTACTGGCTCTGGAGGAGGAAGGGATCCCTTATCAGATTAATCACGAAGGTTCTGGGGGGGTACATCAGGTTCGTGTCGGATTGGGGCTTAAACTAAATTCATGGGCTTCCATTGGTGCTGCGAGTGACATTTTCTTTGGAATCATTGAAGAAAGGCGGCAGACTGCATTCACAAATTCAGATCTTATTGAGACCAACCTCTCCACTTCAACCCGTCTACATGGAGCCACGTTTACCTCTGGGATCACATTTACGTTTGATGGTCAGGACTATGAACTAATTCTTGGTGCGAACGGCTCTCTTCCTGTCTCCCTTGATGGTTCTCGAACCCTTACTTTAGGTGAAAGCCTGGATCTTGACACGCTGGGAACCTCCAATGAAGGCGGGATTGAACTCCCATACCAGCTTAGCGGTGGATTATCTTTCCGATTTCGGAATCGTTGGCTGATTAGCGCAGAAATTCGACATGAGCCATGGTCCACTGTTTCCAGCACCCTCCCCTTTACTGCCTTTGAGTCTGACCATCTTCGCGACCGTATACGTTATTCTGCGGGGATTGAACTTACCCCTGCTGGGACGTCTATCCAGTCTGGTTACCTGAGCCGCATCTCCTATCGGATTGGATTTTATCAGGACCAACTCTATGTAAGCCCTGTAACGAATCGAGAGGTGAACGTCTCCGCAATTACAGGAGGGGTTGGACTTCCGACATTATTCATTGGTACCAGAATTGATCTATCCTTTGAGATTGGAACCCGAGGATCAACCAATTATAATCTGATCCGGGATCGATTCATCGGGGTCTCAGCAACGCTGAACATTGGAGAGCGCTGGTTCGTCAAACGCAGGCTTGGATAAAATGGCTTACTATCCTTTTGTTGCTTAAATTAAGGACCACAGACATTGAATCTCATGCGTCGTACTCTTCTCTCTCTCCTGCTTACCCCTATCATTACCGCTGTATTGGCTCCATCTATTTCGGCACAGACCGCATCAGGCGACCAGGAAACTCGAATCCACTACAGCCTCTATTATGAGAACTACAAGAATGAGAATTACCGGGATGCATTACCTGATTTAACTTGGATATTGTACAATGCTCCTGGCTTCAATCGGAATAGTGATGTGAATTTTAGACGAGCGGTTGAGATATTTCAGGCGCTTGCAGACGCGGAAGAGGACCCTGCTGTCAAGCGTGTTTGGTTTGACTCTGCCCTCGTTCATTTTGATCGTGTGATTCCAGTCCTCTCAGCACTTGAAGCAGACTTTGACCCGTATATATGGACACGCAATAAGGGGAGATTCATCCAGACCAACATCAATCATCTTTCCGACCTGCGCACAGACATGATCACTTCGTATCGGGATACCTACGAGATGGATCCCATGCGAATTGACCCCTATTATCTGGATGTCATCATCTCTGACATGTACCAGTCTGGAGACATCGGGGGGACCTTGAATTTCCTGCGTGAACTTCAGAATGATCGCGGTGACGAAGAGAGCATTGATGCACTCATTCGGAAATACTTTGTCGTGATCCCTCCCGATGAGCAAATTGCATTTCTGGAAGAGCAATATACAGAGGCACCTGAGAATACCGAGTTGGTTACTCAGCTTTTTGAATTATATGAGCAAGAAGGATACCGTGAGGAAATGCTTGGGCTCGCCGATCAGATTCTTGCGATGGAACCTAGCCCTGCGACGCTTCGGATCCTGACGCGAATGTATGTTGAGGATGGCGATAATGAGCGTGCGATTGAAACGTTCCGTCAAATGGAAGCCATCCCCGATGTTGAAATCCGTCCACAGGACTACTATAATTTAGGGCTTGCCTATCAGGATATGGAAGATTTCCGTCAAGCAAGAGATCACTTTCGGTTAGCACTGGATACGGATCCTGAATTCCGACCCGCTCGGGTTGCAATCCCTAACCTTTATTCAACCGCCGTGGCTAGTTGTGGGGTGGCTGATCGGGAACAGGCAGCGGTTTTTTGGTTAATTGCAGATCAATATGCTCAGATTGGGGATCAGGATGGAGTGAATCGAATGTCAACCGCCTTCCCGACTGCCGAAGACATCTTTTATGTGACTCGATGGAACACTGGTGAAAGTACCCAAGCCAGCTATTCTTGTCGTGGAATGACGATCAGCGGATCTACGATCGTTCGCCAACGACGCTAACGGATGATCCTGCTCTATGGTGACTCTGTTCTGGCCCGAATGAACCTGGATCATTCCGTATTCAGTGAAATTTTGTCGGCTCTTACACTCTTGATCAGTTATCTGGGTGAGCAGAGCCGTTTCATGCCTACCAGTGACTCAAGTTACCTCAACTTTCGTCCATTATTCATTTTAACATGTCTCTGATCAAGTTCATCCGTGGACGCGAAATTCTTGATAGCCGCGGGAATCCTACCTTAGAGGTGGATATCACGACCACGGATGGTAGTTTTGGCCGGGCCGCTGTTCCGAGTGGGGCCTCCACTGGCGAGCATGAAGCCGTAGAACTTCGTGATGGTGATGCATCTCGCTATTTAGGAAAGGGGGTTTCCAAGGCAGTTGCTCATGTGAACGGAGAGATTGCCAACGCACTTCAGGGATTTGAAGTGTCTGATCAGGTTGGTCTGGATCAATTCCTGATTGAACTTGACGGAACGCCAAACAAAAATCGGTTAGGTGCCAATGCAACGCTGGGAGTCTCCCTTGCCACCGCAAAAGCTGCTGCTGCTGCCCTTAGCCTCCCCCTGTACCGCTATATCGGCGGAACGAACGCATCTACCCTGCCTATTCCCATGATGAATATCATCAACGGAGGACGTCATGCGGATAACCGTGTGGATATGCAGGAATTCATGATCATGCCTGCCGGAGCACAGTCTTTCTCAGATGCTCTTCGTACAGGGACTGAAGTATTTCATCATTTGAAAAAAGTGTTAGCCGACAAAGGATATAGTACTGCCGTTGGCGATGAGGGTGGGTTTGCACCCAATCTAAAATCTAACGAAGAAGCAGTAGAAGTAATTCTGGAAGCCATTCAACATGCAGGCTTTACACCTGGAAGTGATGTGTTCATTGCACTTGACCCGGCTGTGAGTGAAATGTATGATCAGGGGGCGTATGTATTCTGGAAGAGTGATCCCAAAACGAAACGCTCCAGTGAGGATATGGTACGTTTATGGGAAGATTGGGTACGCCAATATCCGATCATCTCCATTGAAGATGGACTGGATGAGAATGATTGGTCTGGTTGGACACTACTCACCCAAACCATTGGAGATCAAGTGCAACTCGTCGGGGATGATCTATTCGTCACCAATACCCAGCGTCTCAAACGTGGGATTCAGGAAAAAGCTGGAAATTCAATCTTGATCAAACTCAACCAGATCGGGACGCTCACCGAAACACTGAACGCAATTGAAATGGCTCATAAAGCACATTTTTCTGCAGTCATCAGTCACCGTTCAGGGGAGACGGAAGACACTACGATTGCTGATCTTGCCGTTGCGACCAATAGTGGCCAAATCAAGACGGGCTCAGCTAGTCGAAGTGATCGACTTGCTAAGTATAACCAATTGCTTCGGATTGAAGAGAATTTAGGCAAATCTGCTCTTTATCCAGGGATTCAGGGCATCCAAAGTTAACCAATGATCGTCCATGTCAGCCAAAATGACACGATCTCCATTGAAACGCAAGCGTCTGCTATTTCGAATGTTTCTTGTTTGTGGGGTGATCGTAGGATGGCTCACGCTTCACTTTGTATGGTTTGATAGCCACAGTTTAGTTCGCTATTGGGCGTGGCAGGAAGAACATGAACAACTCGTTAAAGAAAATGCACAACTTCAGGCTGAAATTAAGGAACTTCAAGCTCTTTTGGAGACGCCTCCAAGTGATGAGATGATTGAAAAAATTGCACGTGAACAATACGGAATGCGTCGTGAAGGAGAAACCATCTATCGCGTAGAAGAATAACAAAATGCATGTAATTGGTATTGATCTTGGGGGCACCTACATCAAGGCGGCGTTGGTCCATAAAGCATTTGGCATCGTCAAAACCAACTCGGTTGAGACAGGCGCCGAAATGGGAAAAGATCATGTATTGTCCCAAATTGAATTGTCCGTCAAGCCATTAATGAAGCATCGAGGACGTATTAATGGCATTGGCATTGGGGCGCCTGGATCTATTGACCTTGACCGAAAAACGCTGATTCATCCTCCAAATATGCCTGGATGGGGCGTGGTAAATCTACGGAAAGCCCTGAAAGAACGTTTGGGAAAGCGCTTGAATGTCTTTGTTGAAAACGATGCGAATGCGGCGGCCTTAGGCTCGGGGCGCTACGGAGCTGCCCAGAAGTACGACCACTATATCATGGTGACGTTAGGTACAGGAGTCGGGGGCGCAATTGTATTTAATAAGCGAATCTTCCGAGGAGAGACTGGGGCGGCTGGTGAGATTGGACATGTGTCCATAGATTATGATGGCCCGCCTGATTTAACAGGAGTGAGTGGAGCAATTGAAGCCTACCTTGGTCAGCGCTTCCTGACCGCACATGCCAGAAATCATCTGGAAAAACATCCGAATAGTAGCTTGCACATGGCACCAGGGCTGCAGAACCTAACCCCTGCAACCATCACGGAAGCTGCGTTGAACGGCGATCCCGGTGCCATAGATGTTCTTTCATGGGCTGGACATAAGCTTGGCTGTGTTCTCGGGGGTGTTGTGAATTTACTTGACATCCGTACCGTCGTCGTGGGAGGGGGCGTATCCAAGGCAGGAGACTTGCTCCTGACGCCTGCTCGGGATGTAATCCTGTCCTACATCAAGCCTGGCATGCACGAGGATGTGACCGTGATTCAGGAAACGCTCGGAAATGAGGCGGGTATGCTAGGCGCTGCATGTCTTGTGTTTGATCAACTTGATGACGAGAAGCAAAAATGATGGCACTCTCCGAGTTAGGTCCTTTCGGATTCTTGCGGTTTGCTTCCTGACCGCACTTGCTCACCTTGCATCCGGACAAGAGAATGGGTTGCCTGAATCTCCAATCACATTCAGTGCAAAGGACTCGTTGGTGCTACGCTTGAATTCAAATTCCGGGGATCTTGGGACTCTGACCGGGAATGCGCGGGTTTCCTATGAGGGGATTACCTTGGGGGCGCATTTTGTGGATCTACTTCTTGAGCAGGATGAATTGGTTGCTTACGGGCTTGAAACGGACTCTGGATTGGTCGGGACTCCCCTATTCACGGAAGGATCTGAATCTTTAACAGGTACAAAACTGGCCTACAATGTAACGACGGGGCGTGGTCGCATTACCGAAGCCCGAACTCAATTTGAGGAAGGTTTCATTCAAGCGGGCGTGGCCAAAGTTCGCGAGGATAGTACCATCTTTATTCAGGATGGACTCTACACCACCTGTAATTGCGGACCTGATGAAACGCCTTCCTACTCCCTTCGAGCCAGAAGGATGAAAATTGTTGACCAAAAGTGGGTCTATACGGGGCCCATTCAACTCTACTTCTTTAATATCCCAATGCCGATTTGGCTACCCTTTGGATTTCTTCCTTATCAAGAAGGACGTCGAAGTGGATTACTTACACCCCAGTACGGAGAAGATGAGCGAGGATTTTTTTTGAGAAACTGGGGATGGTATTTTGCGCTCAATGACCTTATGGATGCGCAGATTCGGATGGGCTTGTGGACAAGAGGGAGCTGGCAGGTCAATCCATCCTTCCGATACAATCGGCGAGACTACTATACGGGGAACCTAAGCGTAGATTTTCTTCAAGAACGAAACGGCGAGCGCCATGATCCCGACCTAATCAAACGCCGAAGCCTCAGCTTTCGTTGGAATCACAACCAAACGATTTCACCCAAATCACGCCTCACTGCAAATGTGAACCTCACCTCCAGTACCTATTTGCGCAGCGTTTCTGATCGGTATGATGATAACACACGTCAGTCCATCGGTTCCTCGATACAGTATAACCGTACGTTCCGAGGCGGCCGTTCCCTCTCACTGAGCATGCGCCAACAACAAATCGTTTCATCTGGAAGCGTAAGTCTGACACTTCCCCAACTCACTTTCTCCCAGAGCACCAAGTCTCCATTCAAGCGTGCGACCAGTGGTCGGAATCAAAGCTGGTATGAAAGGCTCCAGTATAGTGTCTCGTCACGCCTCAATAACCTGTATGAGTTTCGTCCGATTTCGGATGAGGAGTTGATTGCGAACGGGGATACCTTAGCCAATGGTCAACCCATCAGTTATCCTTGGTATGAGGCATTGGTTGATCGGGAAAAATATCAAATTGCTACGGGTAGTACCGACGGGAGAATTGAATTTACGGCGTCGCACCGTATCCCGATTTCTGCCCCCTTTGCGATTCGACGAATTCCTCTGCTTGGACCAATTCAACTGAATCTTGCCCCAAATGCAAATTATACGGAAGACTGGTTCATTACCTCAGAGCGTCAAGAGTTGAAGGCCGATGGTAGTATCGAATCTACCACCGAACCGGGATTTTTTGCTCTGCGACAATTTAATACAGGTATTTCTGCAAATACAACGATTTATGGACTATTTCCAGTCAAACTTGGGGCCTATGAAGGCGTACGTCATACCGTGCGCCCTCGGGTTGGATTTTCTTATCGGCCTGATTTTAGCAGCAAATCTTGGGGCTACACTCGACCACTGCTAGATCAAGCGGGGCAACCAATCGCAGACACGCTGTCCACAGGTGTGATTCCACGCCGGTATCCGATCGTTCGAGGTGTCCAGAGCGGTCTTCAAAATGCACTCAACTTTGGCATTGATAACACATTTGAAACCAAACAAGTCCAGATTGACTCAACCGGTTCCAGAGAGGGGCGTGTCTTGAAACTCTTCACTCTGAATCTCTCAAGTAGTTACAATTTTGCGGCAGATTCCCTGAATATGTCTCCAGTGCGAATCAGTGCACGCACCAGTATTTTGGGGAAATTGAACATTAACTTCAGTTCAACCCTCTCCCCTTACAAACTAAGTAATGATGGTCGGCGAACTATCCATGACTATGTTTTTTCATTCCGCGAATTCAACTTCGCTCGGCTAACTCAACTCAGCATACGCGGGAGTATGCAACTGCGGGGTCGTATTCCTACCCAAAGGGAGACTCCTACTTCAGATACTTCTGGTATGCCCCAATTTGGGAATGACGCCCCTCCATACTTAGGTGGGATGCGTCCTTCATTTCCATCCACCCGCCTTGGAGGAGGCCAACAGAACTGGAACTTAAACTTAAGTTTTGTCTATCAAATTTCCCGTCCACAACTTATTCTGAATCGGTCTGCGACAATCAATACTGGATTCAATTTCTCTCTCACTCCCACTTGGAGTGTACAAGGCCAGACAGGGTACGACTTTGAGCGAAAAAAACTCGTCACGACTACACTCAATTTATCCAAGGAGTTTGAATGTTGGAACATGGGATTCCGATGGATTCCCTTTGGTGCCTTTCAGTCATGGGGATTTGATCTGCATGTGAAAAGTGGACGCTTGGCAGAGTTCCTTCGCATCCAACAGCCGCGTGCAGAGCGCAGGAGAGGCTTTGGCAGAGGAAGGCCAACAGGATTTTGATCTAACGGTCTGTGACGATCCAGCAGTCATCCACCGCTTTGAGACCTTCGTGGGTATGGAAGCGTCCCAATGAACTTCGCAGGATCAATTCCGTCCCTTCACAGCGATCCTGCACATATTTCATTAATCGTTTTCCAATCCCAAGTCCCTGAACATCAGGTTCAACAGCTATGTCACAGAGATAGCTGTAAATCACTTCATCAGTGAGAACCCGTGCAATTCCAACCAGTCGGCGACCCTTCCATGCGGTCACCACAAGAGAGGCATTTTCAAACATAGTCCAAAACCGCTGGGGATCAGAAACTGGTCGATGCAGTGGGGCCCGTCGGTACAGGATGCGAACCATTTGAAGTGAAAGCCCATCCAAACCCTCTCGGATCTCCACCGCATCTATCGTATGTTCATCCATCATCGCTCAGATCCTTTCAGGAGGCCAAGGCAAAACTGACTTTTTCGGCAGCCTGTTCAAAACGAACCGCCGATTCAAGGGTGATCCCGCTCTCATCCAGAACCGCCTGCCCCTGCTCTGCATTTGTCCCTTGAAGCCGAACAATCAACGGAACCTGAATCCCGACATTTGCTGCTGCCTCCACGACACCGCGTGCAACCCGGTCGCAACGCACGATCCCACCGAAGATATTCACCAGAACGGCTTTCACATTCGGATCTTTCAGGATGATACGAAATCCAGACTCAACGGTCTCAGCACTCGCCGTTCCACCCACATCCAGAAAGTTTGCCGGATTGCCCCCCGCGAGTTTGATGATGTCCATGGTAGCCATAGCTAATCCGGCTCCGTTGACCATACATCCTACATTTCCATCAAGTTTGACATAGTTGAGATTCGAGGCGTGCGCTTCAACCTCCAGCGGATCTTCTTCATGTAGATCTCTCAATGCCGCCAAATCTTTGTGCCGATACAGGGCGTTATCATCCAGGTTTAATTTTGCATCAATCGCCACCACAGTCCCTTGTTTCGTAAGAACAAGAGGGTTGATCTCTGCCAGAGATGCATCTGCACCAATGTAGGCCTCGTACAGTGCGAGAATAAAGGTGGATACTTCACGAGCGGTCTTCCCCTCAAATCCTAATCCATAAGCCAACTCCCGTGCTTGAAATCCTTGCAAACCATAAGCTGGGTCGGCCCATGCTTTCAAGATTTTGTGAGGGGTTTCCTCTGCAACCTTTTCAATTTCGACACCGCCTTCGGTTGAAGCCATCACCACATGTTGGCTTCGTGCACGATCGAGTGTGATGCCAACATAGTACTCTTTCTCAATATCTACCGCAGGAGCAACAAGTATTTTTCGTACCAATTGCCCTTCGGGACCAGTCTGATGGGTGACGAGATTCATTCCAAGAATGGCTCTGGCGACAGCCTCCACTTCATCCAGTCCGCGGGCCAGCTTAACTCCACCACCTTTTCCACGACCACCAGCGTGAATCTGTGCTTTAATGACGAAAAGGTCTCCATGAACCGGTATCATGGCCTGGGCAGCCGTAACGGCTTCGTCAACATTTGAGGCCACATCCCCTGGTTGCATCGAAACCCCATATTTTTCGAGGATTTCTTTTCCTTGATATTCGTGAACTTTCATGAAATTCAAACGATTTAGATTGCATAAGGTACACTGCAACGGCTTGATTGTTCAGATTTTTGAAGGATAGGATTTCATGCGTATCAGCACTATGGATCGCCATGTGATGGTTCGTACGCTCCTTGCGTACGTTTTTCTGATCTTGGTATTGGTCATTTTTTTCATCTTGATTCACTACCTGGAGCATATTGATGATTTTCTGGACCGGAATGCTCCTATGCACAAAATTTATCTGGTCTACTATCCAACCTTTATCCCGGACATCATATACCAAGTCTCCCCACTCGCTTTATTTCTGGCTGCCATATTTGTTACAGGTCAACTTGCGCAATCGTTACAGGTGATTGCTCTTCAGACGAGTGGAGTTGCCCTTCGGCGGCTAATCCTTCCCTATGTTTTCATCGGTCTACTGATCAGTGTTTCAATGTTTTTCATAGGTGGGTGGCTGGCTCCGTTCACGAATAAAATGGTTGTGGCCTATGATCAAATGTACATAAACTCGCATGCACAAAAGATCTATGTGAGTGAGATTCATCGGCGTAATGACCCTCAGAGTGTGGTAACGGTGGGTTACTTTGATCGTCGCACGAATACTGCACATCGCGTCCAACTGCACCGATTTGGAGACGATGGCACCTTGATTGAACGCGTAGATGGACAGCAAATGGTATGGCAAGATTCGCTATGGCACTTTTCGTATGCGACCATGCGATCCTTTAGTGGTCGTCAAGAAGAACGGCGAATTCTCTCTCCACTGGACACCACTCTGCGAGTACTTCCCAGAGATCTTGCCCGTACAGAGCGAGAGATAGAGTCAATGACCATTCCAGTGGCAACTGGATATGTGGATGCGTTGAAACGAAGTGGGCTTGCAGATATCGGCCGTGATATGGTCGGGTACTACTCAAAATTCGCCTACCCTTGGGCAAATCTGATTGTCATGTTGATCGCAGTCCCTCTGGCATGTAGGCGTCATCGTGGGGGGCAAACTATCCAAATCGGGATTGGGTTACTCATCGCATTTGCCTATCTATCAGCACAAAAACTAACCGAACCCTTTGGATATTCGGACGGGTTAGCACCGCTATTTGCCGTACTCCTTCCACATGGCATATTTTTTACCGTAGCAATCGTAGCCACGGTACTTGCACGCAAGTAAGACTATGCCTCACCGATGTGTCCTCCACCAAACTGAACGGGGATATCGGGGGAATCGCTATCTGAAATAGGGCCGTTTGCATCCTCAAATCGCTCGATATTTTCTGCAAGTGCGCGAAAAAATCGTTTCGCATGACGAGGGGTAATAATGATTCGACTCTTTACGCGTGCGGCAGGAACGCCTGGCATAACTCGGATGAAGTCCAAAATGAACTCTTCCTTCGAGTGACCAATCATGACCAGATTGGAGTACTCTCCCTCGGCAGTCTTCTCACTTAACTCAATATTGAGCTTGGAGTCTGAATCCTCAATTCGTTTATTGTCCTGTTCCATGATATTGGAGTTTGATTATAAAAAGTTTTTCTCTTTCATCCACTGATCATTATACGTCTTAGTGATGTATTTCATCCCCGAATCGGGTAACAATACAACTACCAGAGAATTTTGATTGATCTCCTGACTATGATGTCTGAGCCATCTGAGGCTACCCGCCAAGGCGAGCCCACTTGATGGGCCTGCAAGTATGCCCTCTTCTTTTGCAAGTTGACGTGCCATCAGCATTGAATCCCGATCGTTGACACGGGTATAGTCATCCATCAACTCCATATTCATATTCCCAGCTAAATACTCCTTCCCCGCACCTTCAATTTGGTAGGAATAGATTTCATCAGGATCAATGATCCCTTCATGGAATAAATTGTAATAGGAAGAGCCAAAGGGATCTACGCCAATTACTTGAATGGATTTGCTTTTCTCCTTCAAATAACGAGCACTTCCCGAAATGGTCCCGCCTGTGCTTGCCGTTGCAAAAAAATGGGTAATGCGTCCGTCGGTCTGTTGCCAGATTTCTGGACCTGTGGTATGATAGTGAGCGTGTTCATTTGCTTCATTATAGTATTGATTGAGATAAATCGCATCAGGGGTATCCTTCGCAATTTTCTGTGCAACACTATAGTAGGATCGCGGATCCTCAGGCGGAACATCTTGAGGACATAATACCAACTCTGCTCCGTAGGCTGAGAGTAGGTCTCGTTTCTCTTGACTGACCTTTTCTGTTGCAGTAAATATACAACGGTAGCCCTTGATCCTGGCAGCTTGAACGACACCTGTACCAGTATTCCCACTCGTGGCCTCAACCAGAATCCCACCGGGTTTCAACTCACCCGACTCCTCGGCAGCTTTGATCATTGCGTGACCAATCCTGTCTTTCACCGAACCGCCAGGATTGAAAGATTCCAGTTTGACTAAAACGTTGCATAACAGATCGGATGCCAATCGGTTCAATTGGACCATCGGCGTATGACCAATTGTTTCAATAATGTTTTGATGCCACATAATATCCTCTATTGAGTTTCTTTTACGAGAAATTGAACTAAATGATTACACCAGTTGACAAGATCTGGGACACTTTGTCACATTCAGTTGGTTGGTTCAGTTTTTGAATAGAGTACAGTCCAACCCTAAAATTAATTTATGACTATTCCCTCATTCGTCTTGTCCTCGGACGAGTCACTTGATGAATCAATTGAATCCTCTTCTATTGAGGATCGTGATGATGACACATTGGTATTGCCTGACTCAATCCCAATTCTTGCGCTACGGAACACGGTACTCTTCCCTGGTGTGATGCTGCCCATCACCGTGGGACGGGAAGCTTCGATCAAACTGGTTCGGGATGCTGCAAAGAGTGATCAACTGTTGGGAGTCGTCTCCCAGCGCGAACAGACCACGGATGATCCGAAACCTGAAGATCTTTATGAGATTGGCACGGTTGCTCGGATCCTGAAAATGATTAGGATGCCCGATGATTCAATTAGTATCATCATTCAAGGAGAGGAGCGGATCACGATTGAAGAGTTCACCCAAATCACCCCCTACTTTAAAGCTGGCGTGACGATCTTGGATAAGGATGAGAGCATTGAAGATGATGTAAAAGAGCGGGCATTAATGCATTCCATCAAGGAGTCCGCTTGTGAGATGGTCAACCTTTTGCCAAATCTTCCAAGCGAGGCAGTTGAGGCGGTGGAAAATATTGATTCGCTCATATTCCTGATCCATTTTATCGCCTCCAATCTTCAGATTGATGTTCAAGAGAAACAGCTTCTGCTTGAAACACTATCGGTTGGGAAGCGTGCTGAATTATTGGTAGAACATCTCAATAAAGAAATACAGGTTCTACAGCTCTCTGACGAACTCCGCTCCCGCATGAAGAGCGATGTCAATCAACAGCAGAAGGAGTTCTTCCTTCGGCAACAGATGAAGGTGATTCAAAGTGAATTAGGAGAGGAGAATAATTCGGGTGAACATGAGGCTTTACGTGAAAGAGCCAAAGAAAAACAGCTCCCTGAACATGTGATGACGACCTTTGAAAAGGAGATGGGCAAACTTGAGCGTACGAATTCGGCTTTGCCCGATTATGCTGTCACTCGTAACTATATTGATTGGATCCTTGACCTTCCATGGACGGAGTGCACTGAGGATCAACTGGATATTGTGAACGCAGAAAAGATTCTGGAAGAAGATCATCATGGATTGGAAAAAGTGAAGCAGCGAATTCTGGAATACTTGGCTGTTCTCAAGTTGAAGGGTGACATGAAGGCACCGATTTTATGTTTCCACGGCCCCCCAGGAGTAGGAAAAACGAGTCTCGGAAAGAGTATTGCCCGTGCGGTTGGGCGTAAATTCGTTCGTATGAGTCTCGGCGGTGTGCATGATGAGGCGGAGATTCGCGGTCACCGAAGAACCTATATTGGTGCTCTTCCTGGACGTATTTTGCAAGGACTCAAGAAAGCTGGTTCGGCAAATCCAGTATTTATGCTGGATGAAATTGACAAAGTTGGAGATCGGCATCGCGGTGATCCATCCAGTGCGCTACTTGAAGTCCTGGATCCAGAGCAGAATAATGCTTTCAATGATCATTACATTGAACTTGATTATGATCTCTCAAAGGTACTCTTCATTGCAACCGCCAATTCTCTTCAGGCAATTCCTGCGGCATTGAAGGATCGTATGGAAACCATCAATATCTCTGGTTACACTCAGGAAGAAAAGCTGGCGATTGCCAAAGGCTACTTAGTACCTCGTCAGGTGGAACGCAATGGACTTGACGAGACGCAGTTCACCATTACGGATGGTGCACTCAATTACATCATCAATGGATATACGCGTGAATCAGGTGTCCGAAATTTAGAGCGTACCATCGGTGGAGTTGCTCGCGGCGTTGCGAAAAAAGTGGCGGTCGATGAAGTTGAGTCTGCTGATATCCAGAAAGATGACATAAAAGACTATCTCGGAGCACGCAAATTTTTTAATGAGGTTGCTGAGCGAACCGAAGTACCTGGTGTTGCAACTGGTCTTGCATGGACTCCAACTGGAGGCGAAATTCTGTTTGTTGAAGCATCTGTCTCACGAGGGAGCGGAAAACTTACCTTGACGGGTAGCCTCGGAGACATTATGCAGGAATCTGCGAAAGCTGCTCTGAGCTATGTGAAAGCGCGGGCAGAAGAGTTAGAAATCCCACAGAGTGCGTTTAATCATTATGATGTCCATGTGCATGTACCAGCGGGGGCTGTATCCAAAGATGGGCCTAGTGCGGGGATTGCCCTACTATCTGCGATCGTATCCATCTACTCCCAAAGGAAGGTTCATCATGATCTTGCCATGACTGGAGAAATTACCCTGCGCGGGCTAGTTCTTCCCGTCGGCGGAATCAAAGAAAAGGTACTTGCCGCGAAACGGGCAGGAATCACGCGTGTTCTTCTTCCTGCCAAGAATGAGAAAGATATCAAAGATATCAACTCACATATGTTGGAAGGACTGGATATTAGCTATGTGCGCAGAATGAGTCAGGTACTTGACATCACTCTGAGTGACACCGCTGAAAAAGATCCACTTGAACTTTTTAGCTCCCCAGTTGCCAGTAATAGCAATGGACTTACGCAGGATACACCTGCCTCTTAGTCAGCTTTGTTTTTGGTTGAATCTTCTTCCTCACTTGTGGCAGGATCATCGGACTCATCTTCAACTGTGGCTGGAGTATTGAAGAGTTCCGTACATTCATTGGAGACGGTATGAATTAGTGATGAAACTGCTTCAAGAGCAGTATTTGCCGTCTCAGTGATTAGAAAGGAAGCTTTCTGATCTAGTTGGAGACGACTAAATGCTTCCTGAACCTGAGCAAACAGGTCGTGATCTGAATCCTTTGCAGTTGCCATAAACAAATGGTATGAGTTAAATATATTTTGATGATACGACGATGCTAACATACATGTTGCATGGAATCCGTCACTGAGGTTATGCGCACAGGCACTGTCATTCGCTCCACTGGTAGCTGGATTGATATTCTTGCTGGCTCAGATGTCATCCCCTCTCGAATACGGGGACGCATGCGTCTCATGCACGAAAATGAAACGCAGCCTCTGGCAATCGGCGATCAGGTCCAAATTCTAACACAACATGACGGGACTGGGGTGATCACCGAAGTAGATGAGCGGCGAAATTGTCTTTATCGCCGTGCTGCTGGGCGAAAGGTTGGTAAACGTCAGATCCTGATTGCGAATGTTGATCAAATATGGATTGTTCAGGCAGCCAGTCAACCTTCCCTGAATCCACGACTCATTGATCGAATGCTGGTTGCCTGTGAAACTCAGGACATTCCCGTGGGAGTACTCATTAATAAAATTGATCTTGCCCCCAGACGCCAGACTCCCTCCATCAAAGAGATAGGTGAATACTATGAAAAACTTGGATATCCCTTGTTATTTACCAGCGTAGAAGAGCGAAAAAATCTGGATCAATTTCTGGCTTCTCTGGTGCACAAAACGAGTGTATTGATTGGGCCCTCGGGAGTTGGGAAGTCATCACTGCTGAATGCGGTTGACCCAGAAATCAAAATCCCTGTTGAATCAATCAGTGAAAAGACCAATAAGGGATGTCATACAACCGCACATGCAACGATCTATCCTCTTTCGGGAGGGGGAAATGTTGCAGATACACCTGGGATTCGTGAATTCGGATTGCTTGATATTGAACCTTGGGAGCTTGCTCATTATTTCCCAGACTTTAGGCCATTTCTTGGGAACTGTCATTTTTCTTCTTGCACTCATGATCATGAGCCAGACTGTGCGGTGAAGGACGCCCATAGGTTAAATCAAATTAGTGACGCCCGTTATGATAGTTATCTGAATATTCTGTATTCACTGCACTTGGGAGACGCGGACACTGGGCGTTAAGCTCTTCAACCCAGTAAATATGCGTCTTCTATCCCCGCGGTCAAGTTTAGGAATAGGGCATGCTTGATCAACTGATCTTTGGTGGTCTGGGAAGGTTATTCTGGATGAGATCATGTCGAGGAAGTCCTACACTTCACAGTTCCAGACTTTGTCCACCAAGAATCCCATCCCATTGGCTAAGCCTGATGAAGAACAGATAGACCAACTGGAACAGCGAATCAGGATCATTTTCGGCGGCCGTTGTCCACGATAGGCATCTTCATAGTTAGCATTGGACCTCGGCTTTCAGAGGGACGATATATCTGAAACTGTGCCTTTCCTGTCAACTGTTGCGAATTCAAGCACAAGATTGGCCGTTTGGAGACAGTCTCAAATGAAGTTGCAAAACTAGATTCGCTATCAGTTTTCGTTAGACGCACTCGGAGAGGTCCGCCGTCCTAATTTTCGGAGTACAATGAGAGAATCATGCGAAACCCTACCGTTACTTATCTGCGAACTTGCCTCCATAGTGATCATCAGGGGGAGATATCTATGACAATCAGATTGCGACGAATCATGTTACCCGATTTGCTAAGCAAGTTTCTTGGCACACCAATGGGAAATGTACTAATTATCCGAATATTCGGTATTGTAAAAGGATGCTAAGCAACGATTTGCCCTCAACGACTCAAATGCTTCGTGCGCACGCCCCGAATAATATTCAAGTAGTTCCGATTCTTCTGCCAATTCTTCACGTAATTGGACTCCAGCCGCGGCCTTCCTCTCTGAGAAGTCCCAAACACCATTTCCCCCCGCTGCATTGGCCCATATAGCACCCTCGTAGTAATCCACGGCCTCTCCTGTCTTTTTTACATCGTAAAGAGCCGCATCTAATGCGGATATAAAAGGCTGACATTTGCGTCTATTCTCAAGGTCTTGGAATAAATGTTTCCAGTGTTGGGGTGAAGAGTAATTTGTGTAGTCCTGAGACGAGTAGGGATTGCCATAGTCCCGAGACGAATAGGGATTGCCATAGTCCTGAGACGAGTAGGGATTGCCATAGTCGTGAGACGAATAGGGATTGCCATAGTCCTGAGACGAGTAGGGATTGCCATAGTCCCGAGACGAATAGGGATTGCCATAGTCCTGAGACGAGTAGGGATTGCCATAGTCCCGAGACGAATAGGGATTGCCATAGTCCTGAGACGAGTAGGGATTGCCATAGTCGTGAGACGAATAGGGATTGCCATAGTCCTGAGACGAGTAGGGATTGCTGTAGCCTTCATTAAATGCGTCGAATAAAAATTGAGCATATGGGTTGGTGTAATCTTGGGACGAAACCGGATTGGACTGACATCCGAATGTCAAATAGCAAGCATTGTTCTGGGCTAACGCTGGATGTATACTTAGAAGAACACCGAAGAGAGCACTAAGGGTCAAAGTAAAATAAGTGCAGGGAATTGTCTGGTTCATGAGTCAGAGGTAGTGTTGAGGGTAGAACCTGCCAGCAATATAATATAATGATCTGCCCGATATTTTATGGTACAGTTTCAGCTTAAATGAGTACCGCCGCTTTGATTCTAGGCCCGCCAAGGGCCGCATGGATTGGCAGATCCCCTACATACATTCTAATTCTTGACCGATACGTATTCGTCAATAAATTTTCGTCTGGTTACCTTTCTATAAAGGACCTACATCAATCAGATGTCCTGAGACATGGGGACCTTGGAAGGGGAATTTAAGAAATTCTTCGCTTTGACTGATGATTTTACGCTCATTCACTGTCTCCTTGTCTAAAAGTCTGAGGGAGTAGGTCTTCTTGGGGATCTATACGCAGAGTTATGACCGCGTACGTCCTGAATTTGTCGATAATTTTGGGTTGAGTACCTAAACGGTCAGATGTTCCTTTCAAGAATATGGTCAGCAGGTACTGGAAGAATTTGAGGCGCGCAATCTGTGCAAGGAGAAGTATATGGCCCTGTTGTTTGACGCAACTAATATTTAGGACAAACACATCCTCATCTTACGGGAGTCACGAAGAGGGACACAAGACCATTCCAAAGCTTTATTGAATTTTCAACAGAAAATGCCAAGTCGATCACAAGCTTCCTGATGTGGATACTGGAGAAAGGGTTACGCTATTGGCATGGGGGCCTATGTGTGATGGATGGGGTAAAAGGGGACCCATAAGGCGGTAAAGAGTGTCACCGATGGGTTGCGATGGGGTTGTTCAAGGCGGAATAGGGACTCGTAGGCTCAAATGTACGGATGGGCTATAAGATTCTATGAATCGCTCCCGAAACAGGTCCCACATTTCCAGAACCACCGATACAGAAGCGTGAATTTAAACAAAAGAATTGCCCCATGTAATCGTCAAGGATAAGGGTTTAGATTTGATCTCTATATTTGAATACACCAACATGTTTGTGATTCGGAAAAGACTGGTCAATTTTCAGTTTTGTGGGCATCCAGCCGGAAATTTATGGAACCAGTGATGTCTAAATCATGTCCAACAGTCAATTCAAAGTTTTTTTGGGTTCTACCACAATTTGTGTGGAATGAGTATATTTCGGCGAACTAAACCTACTCAATTTCATGTCAAATTTCATAGATTTATTTATGCGCTACACTCTGGATCTCACTCCTGAGTGGCAGCTTGACCGAATCACTTTGGATCCAACGTCTCACCGGATTGATGTATATCTTCGCCATTCGGGAGAGAATCTTGTTTGTCCAGAAACGGGGGAATCTGGGACGTTGTATGACCACCGCAAGGAGCGTTCGTGGCGTCATATTGACTGGTGTCAATCCAAGAGTTATATCCACTGTCGTATCCCTCGGGTCAAGTCTTCAAAGGGAATCAAGACGATTAAGCTTCCTTGGGCAGATTCATCCAGTCGTGTAACCTATGCCTTTGAGCGCGCTGCGATTGATCTGTTGAAAGCAACCAAAAATCAAACCAGCACCGCCAAGCTTCTACGGTGTGGATTTAACCAACTGAATCGGATCATGCATCGTAGTGTAGAGCGCGGATTAGCACGTAGGGATCTGGGAGAGATCCCCCATATCGGTGTGGATGAGAAAGCACTCAAACGGGGGCATGTCTATGGGACCGTGGTAACAGATTCCACACGGGGGATTGTCCTTGATGTGGGGGAGGGAAAGACCAAAGAAGGCGCTATAGTGCTGTTTGAGCGTGTGTTTGAGGGAATGAAGGAGAAGGTCGTAACGGTGACGACGGACATGTTAAAGGCGTTTATTCGCGCCGTTGAACGAGTCTTTCCGAACGCAACCTTGATTCATGATCGGTTTCATCTGATTCAGGATCTGAACAAAGCAATCAATCAGGTGCGCAGACGGGAAGTGAAGAGCCATCCCGAGTTGAAAGGGACGCGTTATGTGCTTTTGAAGAACGAAAAGAACCGTACGGCCAAGCAAGACGAGATCTTCAAAGTCGTTCAAGAAGCCAACTTGGAAGTCAGTCACGCCTGGCGGGTACGCGAAGAGTTTAAAGGGATCTTTGAGTGTAGTTCCTTCGCCGAAGCAAAGAGGTATTTTGATCTCTGGCTAAAGAGTGTTGAGCAGATGGGCGTCAGGGAAGTCACCAAGGTGGGGGAAAGGTTTCAGCGACATTTTGATGGCGTCTGTAATGCACTTTCCCACTCACAATCCAACGCCAAGGCAGAACGCATTAACGGCAAAATTCAAGAAATCAAAACGGTCGGGAGAGGATACCGAACGTTTGAAAAATTCAGAAGTGCGATTCTATTCTTCTGTGGAGGCTTAGACCTCTATCCACAAGGTTCGGGGTAGAACCTTTTTTTGTCTCCTTTATTGCATGTCCCACTCTCATTCCTTACCCAACGCCCCCCTGGCTGTTGCGATTGACCGCGGACCTGCTCTGTTTTTTCATGGTCGAACACAGATACTCAGAAATTTTAACGAATTGTTAAATCGTGCAGAACAGATCGAATCCAGGGGTACAACCTTCCTGATTCATGGAGCGCCTGGTGTAGGGAAAAGTGCATTGCTCTATGAATGCGAAAGACAAGCCAAGTCACGTAATTGGAAAGTCGCGGAAATAACGGTAAGTGCCCTCTGGAACTCTGACAAATTGCTTTCTTCTCTTGGATATAGAAATGAATTCAAGGTCACTGAGAAATCCACACAGATTGGGGTGAAGGACATCCTTGGTAAAAGTGTTCGAGCCAATCCTCAGATTGAGAATATACTCAGAGATGGAAAACAATCCCTACTCTTAATCCTGGATGAAGCGCAGGCTTTGGAGGATAAAGATGTCCCTCCTTCTGAATATAAGGCGAACGTAATTGAGGTCCTTGATCTCATCCATAATGGAAAGTTGGGTAGACCGGTCATCCTTCTGGCTGCAGGGCTTAAGGGAACGAAGAAAGGGTTTGATGACTTGAAAATTTCAAGGTTTGCACAAGACTGTTTTGTGGAGTTAGGGGCATTAAGCAAGGTATCTGAACGTGCAGTGATTCAGGATTGGCTTCAAAAAGAAGGTGGTGTAAATGAAGATCCAACGGACTGGATTAACGCAATCGCACAGGAAACACACGGCTGGCCCCACCACATCTTATCGTATGTGCACCCCGCAGCAAAACAGTTGAGAGAGAACGGTGGAATCATGAACGCGGATAAGCTTGAAACTGTACTGAATTTGGGACGAAAAGGTCGTCAGGAATATTATGTACAACGTGTGAATTATTTTTATGGCGATGAACTCCAATGCCTTGCAAACTCCCTTCCAAATCATCCGTCAGGCCCTCCTACCTCTCGTTTGGAGATCATGTCTTCGCTGACCAAGAAATATGGTAAGCGTGAAGCGAAAAACCTATTTAATCGCTTTATACGGAAGGGCATTCTGGAGAAAAAGGGAGTGGGACTTGCCGTTCCTATCCCTTCCATGCATACTTGGCTTATCTCCAATTATGCCAAGGATTAGATGAAAGGTCTCACTAGATTGAAGAATTCCGAGACCCTGAAAATCGCATTTGAATTCACATGTTTTCGTAGTCCATAGGCCGCCGCTCACCAAAGTTGGAATAGAGACTCCTCCCTCGTATGGAATGACCGCCTCTATCTATCCTCATCAACAAAAAATACATGACCTTCGGTATCCCACCTCACACCACGGAACCCCTCATCTCAGCTATGAAACCCCCAGAGGTGATTCCCAGTAGCGGTCACAGACTCCACTCTTATTTCTTTCGCTTCGCTCGTCTTCGGCGCGGAGTTGCAGCCTTTTTGTTCAGCAACTCAATCGCTTCCGACAATGTAATGTCGGTCAGATCTCGATCTTTCTCAATTGACGCATTAATCTTTCCACGTTTTACATAAGGCCCATAGGGCCCTTTATCATAATAAACTCGATCTCCAGTCTGAGAATCTATGCCAAGTTCAACCGGAAATTTGAGTAATTCCAAGGCTCGCTCCAAGTTCACCTCTTCAGGCTGAACTCCCTTCGGGATAGATTTGCGGCGCGGTTTCTGCTTGGATCCTTCGGGTTCAGCAAGTTCAACATAGTAGCCGTATGCACCATTTTTCAGCAAGATTGGCATCCCCAGTTCAGGGTGAACCCCTAGTTCCTTGGCAGGAGATTTGGCTGCTTTTAGAAGGGAAAGTAATTGTTCATCGTCCACATCGGCAGGCAGTAAACCATCTGGTACAGAACTTCGTAATTCCTTCCCCCCGAGCGTTACCTCAACATAGGGGCCATAGCGTCCGACTCGAACTGTACACTGCTTCCATTTCGGGGAATGAATCGTAGAAATTTCCTTCGCATCCACCTGGTCCAAAGCAGTTTCAACACGTCTTTGGATTCCTGTTTCACCCTGATCAATTGCGTAGAGAAATTCTTGCCCCTTTGCTGTCCCTTGGGCAATCTCGTCAAGTTTCTTCTCCATCTGCGCGGTGAAACCGGTATCCACCAAGGATTCAAATCGTTCCTGCATGAAAGCATTCGTCGCAAATGCACGAAAAGTTGGAGCCAATGCCGAACCTGATTTGATTGCACTCCCCCGGTCCTGAATGGTACTGATGATCGTAGCATAAGTACTCGGACGTCCGATTCCTTCCTGCTCCAATATTTTAATCAGAGATGCCTCTGTGAAGCGGGCTGGCGGCTTGGTTTCGTGGCTTTTTGTCATCAAATCCAGGCACTCGAGTGGTTGCTCCACTTCAAGAGCGGGAAGGATCATCTCAGTGTTTTCATTTAATTTATCAGGATTATCATGCCCTTCCACATACACCAATAGAAATCCTGGAAATAAAACTTGACGTCCGGTAGACCGAAAGTGTACTGGGGGACTGTCCTTCAAAGTAGCCGTAGAAACCACACGCACATCCCGTACTCTGGCATCCGCCATTTGACTGGCCACGGTTCGCTTCCAGATCAGGTCATATAATTTCATTTCATCTCCCTGTAATCCGAGTTGACCTGATGTTTTCATTTCATGTCCTGAGGGACGGATCGCTTCATGAGCTTCTTGCGCATTCGCAACCTTGCTCTTGTACTTTCGTACCTGATTGCTGAGAAATTTCGTGCCATACGTTTGCATAATTGCTTCCCTTGCAGCGGTCAGGGCCTGCTGGGACAGGGTTACCGAATCGGTTCGCATATATGTAATGAATCCCTTTTCGTAGAGCTTTTGTGCAATCCTCATCGTTTTCCGAGCTCCCCATCCAAATTTGCGACTTCCTTCCTGTTGTAGCGAAGATGTGATGAATGGAGCGGCAGGTGTTCGCTTTCGCTCTTTAGATGTGACGCTGGATACGCGCCATTCGGCCGATGGAAGTTGACCTACCAATTGATCGGCTTCCTCTTTTTTCAGGAGAATGACTTCTGAATCTGAGAGAGAGGCTTTGAGTTTCCCCGTATGATCATCAAAATCACGACCTGTAGCCAACCTCTTCTTCCCAAGGTGAGTCATTGTAGCCTTAAACTGATTGGTGTCCGCCTGCAACATGGCTTCCAGATCCCAATAATAGGCAGGCACAAATTCCATGCGCTCTTTTTCGCGATCAACTAACAGCCTGACCGCAACACTCTGGACACGTCCCGCGCTAGTTCCCTTCGCAATCTTACGCCAGAGAACGGGCGAAATCTTATATCCAACCAGCCGATCCAAGACTCTCCGAGATTCCTGCGCTTCAACAAGATTCTGATTAACCTCCCGCGTATTCTTAAGTGCTTTGTCGATGGCGGCTTTGGTAATCTCATGAAATACCATCCTACGGACGGGTACCTTAGGCTTAAGGACTTCCACCAAATGCCAACCGATTGCTTCACCCTCACGATCCTCGTCCGTAGCAATTAGCAACTCATCCGCCGTCAGGAGAGCATCTTTCAGTTCTTTAACCACCTTACGTTTGTCAGGAGGGATGATATACAGTGGATGGAATTCACCATTCTCAATCCGAACGGCAAGGGTAGACCAAGGCTCCTTTTTATACTTGGCTGGAACCTCCTTTGCATTTTTAGGCAAATCACGGATATGCCCCCAA
Organism: Rhodothermales bacterium; assembly: GCA_965208025.1. Classification (GTDB taxonomy): domain Bacteria; phylum Bacteroidota; class Rhodothermia; order Rhodothermales; family Bin80; genus Bin80. The sequence goes on along the minus strand of OZ242302.1, from coordinate 3,349,115 downwards.
CTTGCCATGACTTTATACTTGGAGGTCGGTAGGAATTGACCGATGGTCTTCGCCTTTGTGGGGGATTCAACTACGACTAAACTTGACATGAGAAAATATTTTTGTCGCCGTTCACGCACGACAGGATACAACGTTCCGTGGATTAAACTGTATCATGGACGATAATACAAATTTTTGGATTATTTTTCGGTTCCGTAACGTTCAAGTTCGCTGTTCATAAATTTTCACAATTATACCCATCATGTCCACTCAGTATGTCTATCGCTTCGGAAACGGAGCAACCGAAGGATCAAAAGAAATGAAGTCTCTCCTTGGCGGCAAAGGAGCCAACTTGGCCGAGATGAGTGCCATTGGTCTTCCCGTCCCCCCTGGATTCACTCTGACAACCGAAAGTTGCCATTACTATAGTAGCAATCAACACACTTGGCCTGAAGGTCTTCATGATCAGATTCGCGATGGTCTGGCACATCTTGAACATGCACTCGGACGCAAGCTTGGAGATCCTGTCAAACCCCTATTGGTTTCGGTTCGTAGTGGTGCAGCCCAATCCATGCCTGGGATGATGGATACCGTGCTCAATTTGGGCATGAATGACGAAGTGGTTGCTGGTTTAGCGAAGGAAAGCGGGAATGAGCGCTTCGCATATGACGCATATCGGCGTTTCATTGACATGTTTGGAGATGTCGTCATGGGGGTACATCACCATTATTTTGAAGAAGCGATTGCTTCAATGAAGCAAGCCAAGGGGGTCACGGAAGACCTGGAACTGAGTGCTGATGATCTCAAGCTCTTGGTGCAGGAATTTAAATCTATTTATGAAAAGCATACCCAGCATTCATTCCCAACTGATCCCCAGACTCAGTTAGAATACGCCATTAATTCGGTTTTCAACTCGTGGGACAGTGCTCGTGCAATCAAATACCGTCGAATCAACAAGATTACGGGGTTATTAGGTACCGCCGTCAATGTGCAGGCAATGGTCTACGGGAATATGGGGGGAAACAGTGGAACCGGCGTATGCTTCACACGAAATCCATCCAATGGGCAACCAGAACTGTATGGGGAGTACTTGGTCAATGCGCAGGGAGAAGATGTAGTTGCTGGTATTCGCACTCCAAAACCGATCTCGGAAATGTCTCAGGAATTTCCTCAACCCTACAAGGAACTCCTTCGCATGACGACAGCACTTGAGAGGCATTACCAGAATATGCAGGATATTGAGTTTACGATCCAGGATGGATCCCTCTACATCCTCCAGACCCGTAATGGCAAACGAACCGGACGAGCTGCCCTTCGCACCGCGGTTGATCTCGTTCAAGAGGGGATTACCGACAAAGTCACCGCGGTCCGAGATCTGGTTGAACCTGGACACCTTGATCAACTCCTTCATCCTGGATTTAAGGACGAACTTGCGTATCGCGATGATGTCCTTGCTACTGGCTTACCAGCCTCCCCCGGTGCTGCAGTTGGACAGGTTGTATTCACGGCGGATGATGCAGAGTCCTGGGCAAAAGATGGCAAAAAAGTGATTCTGGTACGAATTGAAACTAGCCCTGAAGATGTTGGAGGAATGGATGCAGCGCAAGGAATCCTTACATCAAGAGGGGGAATGACCAGTCATGCTGCCGTCGTAGCCCGGGGTTGGGGAAAACCCTGTGTTGCTGGTTGTGCCGATGTCGTGATTAGTTATGAAACGTCATCCTTCAAGATCGGAGAGGTCATTATCAAGGAAGGAGACTGGATCAGCATCAACGGTTCATCTGGGGATGTCATTCACGGTGCGCAGGAACTCGTTGAAGCTCAGATGAGCGAAGACTTTTCTACCTTTATGGAATGGGCAGACGAAATTCGTCCGATTCGGGTCCGCACGAATGCTGACACCCCTGAAGATGCCGAGAAAGCCATTTCGTTCGGTGCCGAAGGGATTGGGCTCTGCCGCACCGAACATATGTTCTTTGAAGGTGAACGGATCCAGAGGGTCCGAGAAATGATCTTGGCTGAATCCCAGAATGATCGCAAGTCCGCTCTGAACCAATTACTCCCCTTCCAAAAAGCCGATTTTCTGGGAATCTTTCAGGCAATGTCTGGTATGCCCGTTACCATACGGCTACTTGACCCACCCCTCCACGAATTTCTTCCCCATGATCAAGCGGGAAAACAAGAAATGGCTGAACTCATGCAGATTTCTATTGAGGAGGTTGAAGCGAAGCTTGATGAACTCCATGAGTTTAATCCGATGTTGGGACATCGTGGTTGTCGACTGGGAATCAGCTTCCCCGAAATTACCGCCATGCAAACCCGTGCGATCATTGAAGCGGCGGTGGAGTCCAAAAAAACCGGACTTGATCCTCAACCTGAAATTATGGTCCCACTGATCGGAACTTTGGAGGAATTCCAGAATCAGAAACGACTGATCCAGGAAACGGCAGAGGAAGTCTTCAGCGAGACCAATTCCCGTATTGAATACTTGATCGGAACCATGATTGAAGTTCCTCGAGCGGCACTGACGGCGGGAGATATTGCCAAAGAAGCGGACTTCTTCTCCTTCGGGACAAACGATCTGACACAGATGTGTTTCGGCTACAGCCGAGATGATGCAGGTAAATTTTTACCTGGATATGTAGAGCAGAAGATTTTGCCCGAAGATCCATTTCAGGTTCTGGATCAAGACGGAGTCGGTCAACTTGTTCAGATTGCTTCCGAGCGCGGCCGATCGGCCAACTCAACCTTAAAACTTGGAATCTGCGGTGAACATGGCGGTGAGCCAAACTCTGTAGAATTTTGTTACCGGGTTGGATTGGATTATGTGTCGTGTTCTCCATTCCGTGTTCCGATCGCCCGCTTATCTGCCGCCCAAGCCCATTTAGCAGATCAGTAAACTGACGAATGGGATGGCTCGCTGGTTTTTCAGGGGTTTCTGTGCCAGAGGGTTCCCTCCCATCGCATGACCATGCCCTACATACCATTCAGGATCAGGGCCTCTATGCCGAAGCAGGCGGTCTCAAGGAAACCTGCGGAAGTGGCAGGATCGCGGATGGTGCAAAGTTTCTGGTCACTGGTGTCGGGATTAGGGACGGCCGCATTCTAGAACCGGAGGACTGGGCGAAACGTCTGGATGGCTCTTTGAACGTTGCCAAAAATCTGGACGGACACTTCGTTGCGCTCCGCTGGAGACCGGGTAGGACAGAATTCTTTACCGACAAAACTGGCCTCAGGACCATTTACTTTCTGGAACGTAGTGAGGGGGTATACTTCAGCACACGTTTAGATTGGCTCGCCTCCTACACAGGTCCGCTCAAAATTGATCTTGCCAACTTCGGCGCTCAGTGGATGTTGCCCAATTCCATGCGAACATCCAGCGTAGTGAAACATGTTCTTCGACTTGAACCAGGAGGCTATGCTATCATTGAGCATGGACGGCTATACTTGCAATCTAGCCCCTGGAAGGATTCAAATTCATCACTGATTGATTCTGATGGAACCGCTTTCACACAGGCACTGCGCAATTCCGTTGAAGTCAAAGGCCCGCTTCCATGGAGTTTAGGACTCTCTGGTGGACTAGATTCGCGTGTAATTCAAGCCTTTCGCGGGAATGGGATCACACATGTTTGGGGGCCACCTGATCACCCAGATGTTGTGATCTCAGGCAAACTTGCCCAATCCCTCGGATCTGAACAGAACTATATCCACCATCAACTACCTGATGTGAAGGAGTGCATTCAAACCCTTCGGGAACGCGTCGGCTTAACCCAAGTCATTACACCTGCATCTTGGGCGGTCATTGGCCAAGGGTACCGTAGACTTCATGCAATGGGGTTTGGAGTCGTGGACGGAGGCTTTGGGGGGATTGCCCGTCGCCAATTGATGAACAGGATTGTTTTGGAGCGCCTACTATGCAGAGACTCACCAAACCGTCCACTCACCTGCCCCAAAATTGGCAAATCTGACATATTCGTAGAGGACATACAGAGACTCATGACTCAAAAGGCCGAAGAACACCTTAACGAAGCATGGAATAAACTACCCCAGTCGAAGACCATCGCAGAAAAAGCCGATCTTCTCTGGATTCTCACTCACCTCCCGAATTCGTTTGGGTTTGAACAAAATTTTCTCGATCATGTCTGTGTTTCCTACATGCCTTATGCACAGCCATCGGTGCTTCACGCATTAATGCAGGTTCCACTGCGACTTCGTTGGCATGGACGTCTGCTCCGCAATATAATTCGGGAATATTCTCCCTTACTGTCCAATTTTCCCTTAGTGAAAGGAACCATTATCTATCCTTATCAACTCGGAACAATTAGTTCAGTTGGCTATGCGAAAATAAAGAAATACATTGGACGATCTTATCATGATCCCCGCCCTATTGAATATATCCTTCACATGAAAGAATTCATATTGGATTCTTTAGGGAGTTACTCGGTACGCAGCTACCATGCCTATGACCAGAAGAAGTTGCAATCTATGGCAGATCGGTTTGCCAAGGGCGACACACATCACTGCACTCAAGTGGATTGGTGGCTTGCCTTTGAGATGTGGAGGCGGGTATTGGGCTTAGAACCAGACTAACCAGAACACGCATCAGTCATGAGAGGACGAGTCGGATGAATTTCCCAGAGGAATGAACGCCTGAATGCCTGTAATCGCTCGTCCTAGCACTAGACCGTGAATATCGTAGGTGCCCTCATAGGTGTTCACGCTCTCCAGATTGACCATATGATGAATCACACGAAAATCCCCTGTGATTCCATTACCGCCTAGCATATCTCGAGCTGTTCTTGCAATCTCGAGTGCCGTGTTACAGTTGTTTCGTTTCGCCATGGAGATCATTTCGGGAATACTTTGACCGGAATCCATCAGGCTGCCAATCCTCCATGCCAGGAGTTGCATCTGTGTAATACTGGTAACCATGTTCGCCAATTTTGTCTGGATGAGTTGCATAGCTCCTAATGGATGACCGAACTGACTGCGATCCATGACATAGTTTCGCGCCCGATGAAAGCAGTTTTCTGCCGCCCCGCAGGCTCCCCAAACAATCCCATACCGAGCACTATTCAGGCAGGTGAACGGGCCGCGGAGTCCCTCAACATCCGGAAACACTCTCGAGTCAGGAACGAATGTGTCTTGCAGAACAATCTCTCCTGTAATGGATGCACGAAGACTCATTTTATTTTGAGTCTTTGGTGCGGTAAACCCTGGGCTATCCCGTTCAACGATGAACCCACGGATGACACCGGGATCATCTCTGGACTCTTTGGCTTTCGCCCATATGATCGCTAGATCAGCAATTGGGGAATTGGTGATCCACATTTTTGCTCCGTTCAATTGCCAGCCTCCAGATACCCTAAGTGCAGTGGTTTCCATGGATCCAGGATCTGATCCATGATTGGATTCAGATAAACCGAAGCATCCAATCATCTCCCCGTTCGCCAGATGCGGCAGAAACGTCGTCCGCTGCTCCTCGGTGCCAAACTTCCAGATGGGGAGCATGACCAATGACGATTGGACCGACATGAAGGACCGATATCCAGAATCAATACGCTCGAGTTCGCGCGCAACCAATCCATAGGCCGTATAACTGACCTCCGCTCCACCATACTTCTCGGGGATGAACGCTCCCAGCAGCCCAATCTCCCCCATCTCCTTGGCAATTTCCATGTGAAAAACTTCATCCTGATTCCCCTCCAGCGCACGCGGTTCAAGTTTTTCCTGTGCATATCGTCTGGCAGAATTTTGAATCAGACGCTCTTCCTCACTCAGAGTATCTTCAAGGTAAAGCACATCTTCAATATTCAGAGACATCTTCTTGTCCATTGGTGAAGTTGCTTATTCTTTGGTAGAGTAGCAAATAATGTAACCCAATTGATAGTGCTATTAAAAGATGACAGATTAGAAATAGACCAAGAATGGAATATCTGAAAAGAGTAACTGCCTTGATAAAATTGATTAGACTTCATGATTTGGAGTATCTTTGATTTGGTGAACAATAATATTCGTGGAAAACAGGATGAGCTCCATTCTCTGGCAACTCATCGTATGAAATATTCGGTTAGTCTGGTGGGCGTATATCATGAAAACACATTCCAAATTATAGTTCAATTGAAGACCTTCATACTTTCAACAATTGAATTGTCTTCATATCTATACCGACGTATTATTTTTTACGAAAACCAAGGTTCTACCACGAGGTTCGTGATTGAAGCAAATATTTCACTTCCAAAAGCTTGTCTGGAAGATCGACTTGTATTCAACAACTCCATTAGCATTGATGTCTCAAAACGTTACCCTACAATCTGCAAAGAGTGCAAAGAAGGATGAATTCTATACCCAATTAAGCGACATAGAGAACGAGTTGCGTCATTATAAAGGTCATTTTCGAGACAAGATCGTGTATTGCAACTGCGATGATCCTCGCGTGAGTAACTTTTTCAAATTCTTTTCCAAACAGTTTGAGTTCTACGGACTCAAAAATTTGATAGCGACATGCTATCAGAATCAACAATCCGATCTATTTTCAAAACATGATTCCGAGCGAGCGATTTATCTGGAATACCGTGGAGATCAGGACAGGAACCGACGTCCCGATCCAGATGAAATTGCAGCAAATCCCCTGCAGGGAGATGGAGACTTTCGCAGCCTTGAGTGCATTGAGTTATTGAAGGAAGCCGATATTGTTGTAACGAATCCCCCATTCTCGCTCTTTCGGGAGTATGTTGCGCAGTTAATGGAGTACAATAAAAAATTTCTGATCATTGGAAACATGAATGCAGTGACATATAAGGAGATCTTCCCATTGTTTAAGGATAATCAAATATGGTATGGCCCCAGTATATCAAGTGGAGACCGAGAATTTGGGGTACCGGACCATTACCCCTTAACAGCTTCGTCTTTCAGAGTTGACAACCTGGGAAAAAAATATGTTAGAGTGAAAGGGGTAAGATGGTTCACCAACTTAGATCACAAGAAACGGCATGAAGAGATGATTCTCTACAAGAAATACTCCCCACAAGAATACCCGAAATACGACAACTACGATGCGATTGAGGTGAACAAGACGAAGGAAATTCCGAGAGACTATAAAGGTGCCATGGGCGTCCCCATCACTTTTCTGGATAAATATAATCCTGATCAGTTTGAGATTCTGGGTGCAACGGAAAGTGAGGGTAAAGGCTTTTCTTGTGGTCTTTGGAGCCCCCAAAGCAAAGTGGCACAAGCAGTTCTCAATGGCCTGAGAGTATACAAACGTCTCTTTATCCGTAACCTACAAATGCAATGAAGATGAAAATCCACGAGCACGAACTCACTATACGAGACATCATTGAAGGCTATCATGATGACGAGAGTGGCCAAGTCATTGGGTACGGCGGGATGCTGAATATTCGACCACCCTATCAACGAGAATACATCTATGATGGCAAGAAAGACTTCCAGGGGGCACTTATTGAGTCAATCTATCACGACCGACCCGTGAACCTCATCTACTTTGCGAAAGCCGAAAATAGTGAATATGATTATGAGTTGCTGGATGGACAACAACGGATCATTACCATCTGCAAATTCATCATTAACCGTGAGTTCTCCTTCTCTATCGGCAATGAAGAAACCCAACACTGGCATGGATTAGAAGAAAAAGATCAGGAACGAATCTTAAATTACAAACTCCATGTGCATGTTTGCGAAGGGGATCCAAATGAGTTGATGCGTTGGTTTCAGACAATTAACACAGGTGCAAAAGAATTGTCTGATCAAGAGTTAAGAAACTCAATCTACAACGGCCCATGGGTGACAGATGCAAAACGTTTTTTCACAAAAAAAGGAGGTCAAGCGGTGATGTGCGGGAAGTACATGAGTGGGAAGCGAGAGCGTCAAGATCACCTTGAGCGCATTCTGATCTGGAGGATTGGTTCCAAACGTGATTCTAAGATTCGCGAGTACATGGCGAGACTCCGACAAGAACAATCCGCGAAATCTTTATGGAATTACTTCAAGGATATTTATGAATGGATTGAGTATACATTCAATGTATCCAAGAACTCAAATTGTGGTAGAACCCAACGTTTCTATCCATCATATTCTCTCTCTGCTACGGAAAGAAGGGCTTGATGCAACCCCGTCTTATATCAGTAAGGTGATCCGTGCGGCAGGGCTTCCACGCCTGCCCACTCGGCCCCCTTCACCTAAACCCGCACAGGCCACGCGTGCTGATTGTCGCGCGCTCAACTTATCACCACATAAGTTCTCTACCAGTTCTGGCGGACTTTTTCTCTTCCTGCCAGACTTGGTTAAGATGGAGATGAAGTCCTTAGTCCAACATTTGCCAGGATCCAAGTTCATTCCTGCTCCCTGTATGATCCGTTCCTTGTTAGCTCTCAAGCTCTGGGGGATTGGACGACATACTCATGTGATGGCAAACACCATGGACGAGGGACTCGCACTCTTTGCCGGACTCAATGGCATTCCAAAACGGTCCACATTAAGCGAATACAGCTCCCGATGTGATCCCCACTTCACGCAACCGTTTACCCATGGATGGCTGGATGCCGCTGCACGTCTTAACGCAGGTCTGGGCCGTGGCACTTCGTTTGATCTGGATTTTCACACCATCCCCTATCATGGAGACAAAGCACGGTTGGAAAAACACTATATCAGTAAGCGGAGTCGGCGACAATTAGGGGTTTTGACCTTTCTGGCGCGGGATGCCAACCATCGCGTCTTTTCCTATGCCGATACGACGGTGCACAAAGAGAACCATTCTCTGGCAATCCAGAACTTTGTGGATGACTATGCGCAGCGCACGGGTACGAAACCCTCTGAGTTAATATTTGATAGTGGTGTGACCACCTATGAGCAGTTGGGACGTTTAACGCAGCAGAAGATTCACTTTATTACTGTCTAACGACAAAACTTTTTACTGCCAGCGACAAAACTTTTTACGGTTTTTGCTGTGATTAAATCTTGGGATCATCCTAAAGATAGTTTGCGCGAATCAGTGAATTTCATTCACAGATTCAAGCAAATGATTACAGACCAACAGGTAGAAAATGTTTTTCAATTTAGACACAAGAATAAGATGACCGTTAAAGCCGCCGCCGCGAAGGCGGCAATGAGTGAGTCGACTGCACGCAAGTACCTTCGTTCGGGGAAGTTCCCGAGCGAACTGAAAAAGCCCCCTGTGCCAAGTCGACGCGTGGATGTATTTGCGGGGGTATGGAAGGAATGTGTAGGGTTTTTGGAGGTGGATCCGACCTTAGAAGCGAAAGCGTTGTTTGAATACTTGATGGATACGTATCCAAATCAATTTTCGCCGAAGCAACTGCGAACGTTTCAACGTCGGGTACAGGGATGGAAAGCGCACCGTCCGAAGGAAGTGTTCTTTGCGCAGGAGTATTCCCCTGGGGAATGTGCCCAATCGGACTTTACGTACATGAATTCGTTGGAGATTACGATTGGTGGGGTCCGATTCCGGCATTTGTTGTACCATTTTGTGTTGACGTACTCCAATTGGGAGTCCGTCATGGTGTGCGAGTCCGAGAGTTTTGTGGCATTGGCGGCAGGATTTGAAAAGGCGGTGACGGAACTTGGTGGAGTCCCACAGACGCATCAAACGGATTCCATGAGTTGTGCGGTCAAGAACGGGGGAGGAGGTGATTCGGAGGAATTTACGGGATCCTACACGGCATTGATGGTACACTACGGGGTAGAACCTCGTCGAACGCACCCCCGGTGTCCACACGAGAATGGGAAGGTAGAACAAAGCCATCACCGCCTCAAGAATGCGGTGCAGAGTGCGCTCACGCTCCGCGGAGACCGTGACTTTGAGAGTTTAGATGCCTACGAGCGATTTTTGGGAAAACTCACCTCCCGCTTGAATGCGCACCGGCAATCGAAACTGAATGAGGAACGAGCGTTCTTCAAGGCATTACCGCTCCGTCCTCTGGATTCCTGTGAACGACGGCGGGTTCGTGTCAGTAAGGGGAGCACGATTCTGGTGAAGAAGAATCACTATTCGGTTCCCAGTACGCTGATTGGACAATGGGTGGAGGTTCGCTTGTATGCTCAGCGAATCGAGGTATGGTCTCGGCATAGACTTCAAGAGCAGATGCCGCGTCTCTGTGGAGAGGGAGCGCATTCCATTCATTACCGCCATGTGATTCGGAGTCTAATCCGAAAGCCGGGTGCATTTGCAGGGTATCGCTACCGCGCAGACCTTTTTCCCACACAGACCTTCCGTAGGGCGTATGACTGTCTCCAAGCGTCCAATCTGGGCAGTCCTCAATCGGACAAGGTGTATTTGAAGCTCTTGTTTCTGGCGGCAACTGAGAGTGAATCAGGGGTTGAGGCGGCCTTAGCACATTTGCTTGCAGATCAGCATCCGATTACGGTTGTAGCGGTGGAAGCATATCTCCAGGCGCCAGGTGCGGAAGCGACCGTGGATCTGGGTTGTTACGATGGGCTTTTGACGGAGGGTTTGAGATGAACAACAAATCCTCAAAGGACTTGGAGCGAGGGATTGAACGTGGACTCCGGTCGTTACGGATGCCGGGCATTCGCATGGCGCTCCATGAAGCGGCAGACCTTGCCCGTCGTGAATCTATGAGTTTTGAGCACTTTTTGCTGACGTTGATTGAGCAGGAACAGCAATCACGTACTCACAACCGTATTCAGCGCGCTCTACGGGCTTCTCAGCTGCCCTTATCCAAAACGTTGGCTTCGTTTGAGCGAACGCGGTTACCGTTGAAGCTGGATCATCAGTTGCGCAGGCTACTGGAAGGTGGCTTTCTGGATCGGAACGAGAATGTGCTGGTGCTGGGCCCTACGGGGAGCGGAAAGACGCATCTGATGTGCGCACTGGGGCAAGAATTGATTTATCTGGGACGGCGATTGATCTTTTACCCCTCGGATGCGCTGGTTGACGCGTTACTTCGTGCAAAACAGGAGCAAGGACTCCAACCCTTCATTCAGCAGTTGCTACGCTTTGATGGGATTCTCATTGATGGACTGGGTTATGTGAAGCATAGTCGGGAAGAGATGGAAGCCCTGTTCCAGTTTTTGGCTGCGTGCTATGAGCGCAAGAGCGTGCTCCTGACCAGCCACCTGCCCTTCTCGCAATGGGAGAGCATCTTTTATGATCCAATGCACGCAACCGCCGCCGTGGACCGATTGGTGCATCATTGTGTGGTCTTAGAGCTTCATCTGCCGAGTTATCGGTTAGAAGTAGCCCAACGGCGACAAGAAAACGCGAGCGAAGGACCTGAATCTCCCACTTCCTAACCAATCAACACATGAACCCTTGGAACACAATTAAAAGTGAATCTGCCTGCTGTTGTCCGTGTCCAGCAGGCCAACAGAGAGATCAGACATGGACCAAATCGTGGAAATTACCATCTTCATTGAGGCGTCGCAGCTCGCTGCTCCGCCTCAATGAAATGTGCTCCTCCATGGTTAAACTTTGGATTTCTTGAACCGTAAAAAGTTTTGTCGTCGACCGTAATTTGTATTGTCGTTGAACAATTACCTTGCGCCGCCGTCACAAATCGGTCATGGATGAGATCCAGACTCTCCCCAAAGCCAATGGCGTTCTATCAAGCTGACCAATATAGGACGTAAATATCGGACCCCAAGTGTCCTGGAGCAGACCGTGAAGCTGAAAGGGTATCCCGGTAAATTGCCATTCAAGGACTTGGACACGACCGCATGATTCTCTTGATCACCAATCAAATGGAACGGTCCGCTTCCCATTTGATTGATCGCTATGCACGGCGGATGGTCATTGAGAATGTCATCAGCGATACGATTGACTTCTTTCATATGGATGCCCTCAGCGCGGCTATTCCGATGAATATTCATGTGGACGTTCAACTCACGGTGATCGCCAGTCTGCTCTACCGAATCCTTGGACTCCGAGCGAATGAGCAGTGGAGCGTAGCTGAAAATCGTACCCTCTATGAATACCTAGTTCCCAAACGTGCAACGATCCGATTGACCAAGGATGAGATCATCGTCAAGTATCCCCGTCGTTCCCACAACCCGTTACTCATGGGCGCCAACTATCATAAAACAGAGCAACCGATTCCTTGGCTTGATAACAAAATTCTGAAAAATCAGTTCATGTGAAAAGTCACAGCCATTTTTTTCAATGGAAATTCAGGTTAGTTCAGTTGGCTATGCGACAATGAAGAAATACATTGGACGATCTTATCATGATCCCCGCCCTCTTGAATATATCCTTCATATGAAAAAATCCATATTGGATTCTTTAAGGAGTTACTCGGTGCGCAGCTACCATGCCTATGATCAGAAGAAGTTGCAATCTATGGCAGATCGTTTGCCAAGGGCGACACACATCACTGCACTCAAGTGGATTGGTGGCTTGCCTTTGAGATGTGGAGGCGGGTATTGGGCTTAGAACCAGACTAACCAGAACACGCATCAGTCATGAGAGGACGAGTCGGATGAATTCCTGACTTCGACGGTTTGCAATTCTCTGAAAAGTTGGGGAGGAAATGTGATCACATGTACTACGTCTCAGTGACTACTGCAAGTTGATGCATTGCCAGAGTACCATTGGGTATCGCGGGCTCATCTCTCGCAGCAGGACAGCAAGTCCTGTTTGATTCGGGGTTCGGGAGTTTCGTGAATATTTCAGCATGCCAGTCAAGATTGATTTGCACCCCATCGGGGATACTTCTATTTGTGGCGAAAGCTACCTGACTCATCTAAATCACTAACAGATGAGACATGCCGAAAATCAACATTCTCCAGTGCATTACAATTTGCTTCTCCACATGCTATCTTGAATCTTTCGCTCACCTTTAATTCTTGTCCCTGTGACTTGGTCTCGGCAATGAAATATACAACCTTCTCCTCCTTTTTAATGAGAGCCCAATCTGGATTATAGTTACCGATGGGTGTCTTAATTTTGAACCAGTGGGGAAGCTTGATATAGAATTCAATATCTTCCCTACTTTCGCAGTCCCGAGCGAACTGGCTCTCTACGCCAGAATCAAGTGGAATCAGACTGGAATTAATAGTTTTGTCCGGGTTGTTAATCCTAAAGGTATGTTCGTTGCTGTGAAACTCATACTCTTTAAATAATTTCAGTTCAAATTCTTCTTCAAGATTTTTTCATATTTGATTCCTCTAACCATCAGGTCTGTCAGTGCATTACGGATTGCGTCAACAACCATATCTCCAAATAATTGAGGATTAATCAGAATTTCGCCTATTCTCCCAGAACCCGACAGTATTTGATAAATCGTAGAACGTGTGAGTCTGGTATGAGAATGATCCTGAATGTAGGATAGAATATCTGGAATAAAAAAATCATCTCTCTCTCTGGGGGATTTATAAGTTTTTTTCACCTGATGTTTGACCCCTTCATCTGTCAAATCCAATGCCCCTTTCTCAATCTGGAGCATTGGCTTTGTTACAACATCCATATTTTTCACCGACTCTATCGCACGGCTAATTAATTCATCCGTATCGTACTCAACGCGATAGACAGTTTTAAATTTAATCCTGTCCCATAACGCCTTGAAATTTTCATCCAACTGAAATCCCTTACGGTATCGTATGCTCACTCTTTCTCGTTTATTTTTTGTCCGGTTTTCAAACATGACCCCACATTCATCCTCAATTTCATTCTGCAACTGGCGAGCAAAATCTTCGTAGCTCTCATTTGCAATTACTGTTAACAGGTTCACATTTCTATCCCATATACGCTTGCCGTCACTGCCCACTGCCAATCGCATCCCTCTACCTATCTCTTGGCGTTTCTTTAACTCAGAGTGTGTTTCATTCAGTGTACATATTTGAAATACATTCGGATTGTCCCAACCCTCTCGAAGCGTAGAGTGACTGAAAATGAAGCGTAAAGGTTCGTGCGTGTCCAGTAAGCGCTCCTTTTCTCGCATGATCAACTCATATGTCTTATTGTCTGCACGGGTGTTGCCTCTGGTATCTTTCCACCTGTTTCTGTCTTGAGAAAAATATCCGTCGTGGACTTCTTCCACCTCAAACGGAATCACTCCCCTATATTCCTCCATATTTGAATAATGGTTGAATGCTTCCTCAAAATACTCTACAAATTTTCCCTTGACAGGATTACCCTCCACATCGTAGGTACGATAATTTGCCACTCGGTCGATAAAAAATAGGGAAATTACTTTTATCCCGTTTAACCGCTTCTCCTTGCTAAAATGCTCGGAAACAGTCTCATAGATCTGAGCTCGCATTATATCGTCATTCAGTCCGCCAATCCTTTCACCAACTGATAATTGCCTGCCCCCAGACAATACGATACTACCTTTTTCCGCATTAATTTCATTCACAATATAGTTGTTTCTGTATACCTCTCTTTTCCCTGAAGCAGCGAATAAGTCATCCCCAACACGTACAGTAATTGATTGCCTTTTCACACCGTTCCGCGTGTTACAATCTATTTCAATAGAGGCCGATAAGGAACGTGCAGTGTTGATTTTCTTCAATCGCACATACCCAGCGTTAAAATCATTCTTAGAGACAACGGAACTGACTTCGATTTGTTTTACTAAGTTCAGATCATAAGCCTGAACGGGATCAAGGCTATAAATCAAATTATATCTCTTGGTATGAGTAGCCGAGTAGCGCAAAGTACAGAGATAGTTCAAATTCTGGATGGCATTTCTGCGAATATCTGTTTCCATATTCTGCGGCTCGTCCAGAATAACTATTGGGTTTGCACGTTTGATAAAATCAATGGGCTTATTCCCCATTAATTTATCATTGGGGCGGTTGATTATGTTTTTGTCTTTCGCAAACGAATCTATGTTGATGACTAGAATTTCAATTGCATCGCTTAGAGCAAATGACCTCAGGTTAGCAACCCTACTGGAATCGTAGACTTGATAATGGGTCGGCGGACGGTTATACAAGTTTTGCAAGTGAGAACTGGTAATTGTCAGATTTTTCAGAACCCCCTCCCGAATTGCGATTGAAGGAACGACAATGACAAACTTTCGGAAGCCATAATTGAAGTTCAATTCATAGATCGTGCGTAAATAAACATACGTTTTTCCTGTGCCAGTTTCCATCTCCACAGAGAAGTGCATTCCGTCAAGATACTCGGAAACTGCCCATTTTTCATATTTTCTTCTGACCTGTCTCTTGTTTTCGTGTGCTTCTTTTTGAATGTCCTGAACATTCCGAAGGATTTGTTTTTCATTGATATACAAACGATTGGCAAAGCCTGTTTCAGCTATTAACTCCCCAGCATTGTGTGAAGAAAATGTATTGCTGCTCTTCACAGGCTGCCCCTTAAAAATACGCAAGACCGCATGGATTGCATCCAGTTGGTATTGTTGGTTTGAATCAAAATGAAGACATACCATTAGTCGTCTGGTTCAAGGAAAACAAGAGCTCATAAAGAGCGTCATTGATCTGATCAAACTGTCTCAAACTCTATTCCAGAATCTTCCATCCGCAAGGAAGTATTGGTTTTGAGTTGATCATTATTCTGGAATAAATGATCCAGAGCAATAAATTTTTGTGGGCTTTCTGCAACGACCTCATTAACTATAACCTCATCAATGTCGTTCAAAGCAAAAGCAATGAGAGTGTTAAGATACTCGGCCTTAAACCACTTGCCCCTGTCTTCAATTTTGGAAGTCAAAGGCAAGCCCGATTTGAGTAATAACTCATAGAGGACATGCTCAGTATCCGCATTTTCAATAAGTGGCGTGATATGGATTTCAAGTTGTTTTTCAAGATCTTGTTGCGTGCGTATATCCTCACCTCGCCATGTTTTGAAGTTGGATTTTTGAAGTGTGAAAACTTTGAACCCGTCTCGAAGATCAGAATTAATTAGAACCTTACGAATACGTTCTTTCCCTATATCAGCAATAGTATTGAAGCATGCTTTCAGGGCTTCTTTTCCAGCTCTGGATCCACCGTCACATAATTCTGGCATTTGGATACAAATAAATCTACGATTAGCCTTTTCCTCAGAGTTGAGTTGAAGGACTGCATGGGCAGTGGTGCATGACCCAGCAAAGAAATCCATCACTATATCATCGTCATTCGTTCCAATAGTTATAAAATGTTTGACCAAACTTACCGGTTTTGGAAAATCGAAATATCTTGCACCAAATAACCTCTCCAATTCAATACTTCCTTGCTGATTAGATCCAAACTCAAGGCCTAAAAAGTCGCTCGTAATTTGACCCTTAGACTCTTTAAGATAGATTTTCCCATAAGGGTGTTGATGTCCTTTCCCTGCCCAATGGATCCCATCATTATTTAAGAGTTTTTTGAATTCGGATTCGTCAACCATCCATGGACCATTTACTGTATTTCCATTTGGGGCAACGACTTGATAGTGGAACCGACCTCTTGTTTTATGATGGAGAATTGATCTTCTATATTTGCCTTTATCATCAGAATATCTATACTCTTTCCGTGCTCTCTCAGATAATTTCATTTTGTTCAAACGAAGAGAAGAACCAACTTTGGCATAGCACAAAATATATTCCTTGATTCTGGCTACATTTCCAATATTTGACTGATTGTCTGTTCTCCTCCAAGCGAAGCATGCGATAAAATTATCCTCCCCAAAAATTTCATTCATCACAAGACGCAAATTATGAACTTCATTGTCGTCAATGGAGACAAAAATCACTCCATCATCTCGCAGGAGATTTCTGGCCATGTAAAGTCGTGGGTATATCATGCTGAGCCAATTGGAGTGAAAATGGCCATTCTCCCGATTGTTTTTTTGGAATATCCCCTCTCGGATACTATGTCCTTGTTCATCCTTTTTACCGATGTGTTTTAGATAAGCATTTTTATTCTCAGCAAAGCTGTCTGGATAAATAAATTGGTCGTTCCCAGTGTTATAGGGCGGATCAATATAGATCATCTTGACTTTACCGAAATATGGCTTCTGGAGAATTTTAAGCACTTCCAAATTCTCGCCCTCAATAAATAAATTGCTACTAGTGTCAAATTTGATTGATTCTTCTCGACATGGTCTAAGAGTAGCATTGGTAGGCCTTTGAAGCATACGAAATACATTGGCTTTGCCAGCCCAATTTAGATGGTAGCGTTCCTCACTGAATTCAACGTTACCACCTAAGGTAGCTCGAAATTTTTCCCAATCAATCTTATCCTCGGTGAATGCCTCTGGAGCATTCTTCTTAAGAATATCCAGTAGTTTGTTCTCGGTGATCGTGATAGATCCACCATTAACGGATTCTGTTTGATTTTCATCGTACGATCCCATCATTAAATCAGCAATCTCTATGGTTCAATTGTAAAGTGTTCAGCCACTGGAGTTTAGAATGGAATAGGTCATGAATTCAAATTTTTAGTTCCTCCCCAATTAAAGAAGGTAGTGCGAGACTCAATCAATTCGCTATCATCTTAACTTATGGTAGTTAATTCGCAACATCGGACGGAGGCTGGGGTTTAACCAAGATTAGGCTTTCACTGCTAAAATGCGATTGAGTTCTGGTAAACCCCTTGTCTTGTTGCTTTTTCTGCTGATCTGTGTCCCCAATCTCTACGGACAGTCTATTCAACCGAGGTTAGGGTTCGGATTAAGTTTAGTCCCAGGCACAACGGATGAGACCTTGGGGATTGGGATTGATACCCGCTTTGCATGGGTGATTAACGCAGACCTCTCGTTCGCCACCAGTATTAATTTCAACAATTATATTCTTCAAGGACGTGAGGAAGCTGCTTACTTTCTTCATCCGACTGCATCCGCAATTATTACATTGGATGCGTCCAATCTACGTTCTCCGTACCTCATTTTTGGGATAGGTGGAAATATCCCCCTTGGTGGTGAAGCAATGTCCAACGACTCTGGACCCTCCTTGCACGCTGGCACTGGATGGGTTTTCTCCCTTCAAGCCACATCATTATATTTGGAAGTTACTCCTGCTCTAATCATCGCTCAGTCTGCTGTTGAAGTTCAGCTTCCACTCCGTTTTGGTGTAATTCTATAGCTTCAGTGTCAGCATCACTGAGCAGAGCGAAGTATAGAGTTCGTTCGTGTTTTGCTCAGGTTTTCTCAACGCGAAGCCATCATGATCCGTGGCATTGCCAGACTCCTGTCTCGTAAGCTATATTTTGTATAGGTGAATCCAAGGATGTATTTACCCACGACTATAAGGAATCCTGATCTATTGTGACTACAAATTCAGTTGACGGTATGGATCGTTCTCAACCAAAGGCCTCTCTGTATATTCATATTCCATTCTGTACTCAGCGTTGCTCGTACTGTGACTTTTACTTCGTCACCAACCAGAGCATTCAAAATCAGTTTGTAGACGCGCTTTGTAGGGAAATTATTGAAGTAGCTCACCATTTTCCCAATACGTCTTTACGTTCAATCTACTTTGGTGGGGGCACTCCCTCACGTCTGGATCCCAAGCTAATCCATCAAATTATAGTTCAGATTCATTCAAGCTTTCAGACATCTCAAGTCCAAGAAATGACTCTGGAAGCAAATCCCGAGGACATTACAACGGAGGGAATAGATCAAATGTTAGAAATAGGGATCACTCGAATTAGCCTCGGAGTACAGTCTTTTTGTGATGAGGATCTACAATTCATGAATCGTAGCCATACCTCAGATCAAGCAATTCAAGCATGCCACTTGATTCGTTCCTCCGGATTTGTGAGTTGGTCTCTGGACCTGATTTTTGGTTTGCCAGAAAGTTCTTTACATGGTTGGGAACAGAATTTACATCATGCTGCTGCAACTGGTGTTCCACATATCTCCACCTATGGCTTAACAATTGAACCAAACACCCCCCTGCAGAACCAAGTCAAGAGAGGTATCGTCCAACCTGTATCGGATGAAGAAACAGCAGATCAATTCCTTATGGCAATTAAATGCTTGAATTCCTACGGCTTTGAACACTACGAAATTTCAAATTTTGCCCGTGCTGGACATCGCGCCAAACATAATACCCGATACTGGAATCATGTGAACTACATTGGGATAGGTCCCAGTGCACATTCATTCTGGTGGCAGGATGGCAAGACCATACGATGGGAGAATATCCGCAATCTTCGTACCTATTGTGAATTGCTCACATCTGGCCAATCCGCCAAGATTCATGAGAAAACGCTCTCAGAATCGGATTTAATCCGCGAAAAAATCATGCTGGCACTCCGCACATCCGATGGACTGAACATGGAAGAAGTAAAGACGAGATATGGCTTCAATTTATCCAAAGAGAAGTACGAAGAAATTGCAACTCTGCAATCAAACGGCCTAATCAATCAGACTGGGAACCAGATATGTCTCACCACGGGGGGGATGCAGGTTTGTGACCGTATCATTGCACAGTTATGGCCTGACTGAACCAGCAATTCATCATCTGGTTGAAAACGAGATAGCCTTCTAGTCCATGATACGTAGTTTCCTACTCATTAGCGCTCTGATGATACTGATGGGGTGTTCAGGTGAACCTGATGAACTCCCCATTGGGAAATTAAACTTTCTTAGTAGTAGTGGAGAAATTGTCACCACGATTGATATTGAGTTTGCGGAGAATGACGAAACCCGGGCCAAAGGGTTAATGGAGCGGCGTCAACTCCCTCTCAGTCAGGGGATGTTGTTTGTGTTCCCTGAACCTGATTCATTGAGTTTCTGGATGGCAAATACCCCCATCCCTCTTGACATCATTTTTGTAGATGCAGATTCAGGAATTGTCAACATTGCCAAGCGTACAACCCCCCTTTCCAGGGAATATATACGCTCCACAGATCTGGCTCAATATGTCGTTGAAGTTCGTGGAGGATTCAGCGACAGGTATGGAATAGATACCACTGCCTCTATTCAATGGACTAAAACAGATTCGTAGCATGAACTATCGCTTCGCCCTTTTTCTCGTTCTCACCCTTCTGGCAACTTCTTGTCAGAACTCAACCGAATCTCCAGATCCGACTCCTTCGGAAATTGAGATTCCATTTCGAGTTGACGGGACACTTGATTTTGTGCGGATGGATGAATCCATCCTAACGCTTGATATTGAGATTGCGGATACCGACTCCCTTCGGGAGCGGGGAATGATGCAACGAACCTCTTTCCCCCCAGAATCAGGGATGCTATTTTTATTCGGTCAACAAGAAATTCGCCAATTCTGGATGGGCAACACGCCGCTGTCCTTGGATATCCTGTTTATCTCCAGAGACTCGGTCATCGTAGATATTGCGAAGTATGCGAAACCGTTCTCTGATGATTCGATTGTAAGTAGCGCCCCAGCGCAGTATGTATTGGAAGTCCCCGGTGGCTTCGCAGATACAAAGGGAATCGTAGTAGGAGACCGAGTGAGTTGGATCCGTCAATAGACGATCGAATCCCCTTGGGATGAAGTATATCCCCGAGGGGATCGCATCATGTGGTTCAAATTAACCCGTAATCCTATTCCTTTAGACACAGTTCTCTGGTCTAGTTTACAAGATTCAAATGATCGAATATCAGGTCTAGCTTCTCAATCACTTCTGAATGAATCTCTTCTTTCAGCATCCCGCCTGCAATCTCAGCGTACTCTGACCTATCAATTTGAATTTGTGCAGCATCAACAATTCTGTCAATTACCTGCTTCCCCTTGACACCCTCATGAAAATCCATCTCCAATGGATTCAAATGTAGAGCCGGTGGAAAATAGTTTTTCATGTAATGATTGGCCCTGTCAGCTGCATCCTTCCCACCTCTTGAGGTGAGCCACCGAAGTATTGCAGCAGGATGGATTAGATAATTTTCTATCTCATACCGACTCCAAACTAAAAGCTTCATGCCCTCAGGATACGATTTAGAATCCGCACTGGTGCCTTTATTGTTCCTATCCAATAACTCAACCCCTTTCAATGCAGGAACATGAGCTTGTACTGCCCCAAAATGTCGCGTAGAACGGCGGCTTTCCTCTGCAGTGAATTTATAGAGAAGTTTATCCAAATGTTGCAAGATTGGGTGGCCCAGAATCTGTGCCCACTTCCATAATATTTCCTTATCTGTCCATCCCTCCAGATATAAAACACATTTTGATTTCTGAGCGAGCAGTAAATCTATATTGTCCAATCGCAATGACTCTGCAACGACTCTGCGATCTGATATCCTGTTCAGATCATTTGATAATATCCTTATATCACTGGTAGTAGCCTGATTAATGAGTTGCTGCGAATGAGTTGCAATGATCAACTGCCATCCATGGTGTTTGGCGCGTCGCTTGAGATCACCATAGAGTCTGTCTTGTAAGAACAAGTGTAGATGAGCGTCTGGCTCATCAATTAGAATCACAGATTGTGTTCTCCAGAAAATGGTCGCATATATCATTACGATCTGAAGAAACCCGGAACCACCACTGCAATAGTCTAAGCCTAATTTTGAAGGACTCTCCCGATACTCTGCAAATATCTCGGCGCCTCCACTTGGCATCATCAACTCGCTCCCGAAAAGATCGGATACAACATTGCTTAGCTGTTGCCATCTATCGGAGTCGGTGCTGACATCCAAAAGAATATTTCGGAGCACCGTCCCAGCCTGTCCTCTTGAGAGTCTTGCTGGAATGACCCCAGGATCATAGTTAGGTTCTTCCCTATCCACTCCTGACATTGATGGAATGTAAACTGGGATGATAGGATTGTCAAGATACCATTCCAGAACGGACTCCAATACATCCGAAGTTGGTCGAACATCTACAATTTCCCGCCCCTTATAGATCAACTCAAAACCAAGTCGTCTACCTGCAATTTGTAGTCGGATTGAGGCTGGAGATGTAACATTTTTATCATACCATAAATGATTCCAGTCAGATAAAAGAATTGAGGATGTTCTCAATAAATTCAATGCAGTGCTCGAATAATCACCATTGCTGTCTCTAGCTAAATCGGGATTGTTTCTCGACCAGTATGCTGCAATTTCTGACCATAGTGCGATCACTTGGAGAAGCGTCGTCTTGCCACAATTATTTGGTCCAACAATTAGAAGATGCTTCTCCAGTTCGCAGTTCAACTCACGGAAACGCATGACATTGCGTATTTCTATTCGCTCAATCATATCGGTTCACCTTGGAAACTTAAAACATGGGCGGTTTGATACAGACAATACAATATCCACATCGGAATCTATACTGGTAATTGCATTTCAATTCGGATCCACGCACTGATGGCAGAAGTGATACACGGCCATTGGAATCTCTGTGATCTTCCAGTGGTACTTACAACAGATAAATCTAAATGGACAACTTTCTTACTTCGATACATCGGACAGACAATTGCTGAATACAATGAGGAGGGCATGTTCTCCGATGATACAGATCGTATTGAGTTTAACATATAGATGTAAATCTTGAATGTACTCGGTCTGGTAAGGATGCAATTGAGACAGGATACCCAAAAAGAATCTGGCAACCTATGCATAAGAAGTATTGTTTCTGACGAGTAGGCTTTTGTCTCCAGAAGCTACGTATGGTTTTAATAAATCATGTGGTTCCCCTTTTGCGGTATCATTCTCAAATGAGCCATGAACCAGTCTAAACCGTTGAGTCGTGAATTCACCATTCGAATCAAGCCGGAAATTTGAGATCCGAGCCAAAAAATCATTGAATGCCAGACAAGCTGCCTGCATGTTCACTGATATGACGGCAGGATGATTTTCATCAACTGCCGCAAGATACCCCGCACGCCACTGGCGTTCGTGATGCTCCACATCATCCCTGTGCCACATCTCCGATGTCACTTGATCCATGGTATAGGCCATACGAGAAAGTAAACTAGTCCCATCTGGATGGACATAATGAGATACAGCATCAGCTGATTGGATTCCTCCCTCTCCATCCGCGACCAAATCTACCCCCAAATCAAAGTAGGGGATTAAGTACGCACTTGCAATGCAATCCAAGTGATAACGTCCAAAGGCAGTGTCCATACACCCAAAGATCACATCACAATCAATCAAAGCCCTGACAACAGAAGCAGAATCCGTGCGTCCCTCAAAGGCACAGACATTCGTTCCGAGTCCAATCCGCTCAATTGCCTCTTCTAATGCTCGCACCTTTGGTCGTCCCAATCGTGCATCCTCAGATGTACCGTTGATTATCCGATTTAGATTTAATTCATCTAAGGAGTCATCATCAACGATGACCAACGCTCCGATCGCGTTGCGAACTAATAGTTCAATCATTATGCTTCCAGTGCCAGAACAACCCACGACTCCAACCAGCATCCCCTTCAGCATCTCAAGCGTTCCCTGTCCAAATGTCTGCTTAATCCTAAGTTCGGATGTTCTTTCGGGAGATTCAACGAATCGTTTCCAGAATTGTATTTCTTCGCCCACGACACCCACGACTTCAATATTTCTAAATTCTCCTGATTCATCCAGTACACGTGCGATCATCATTCCATCTGATCGCATCACTGCTGTCCCATGTGGCCTTGCATCA
This sequence comes from Rhodothermales bacterium, assembly GCA_965208025.1. GTDB lineage: Bacteria > Bacteroidota > Rhodothermia > Rhodothermales > Bin80 > Bin80. The sequence continues at coordinate 3,325,683 of OZ242302.1, read as the reverse complement.
TCAAACCAACCCGCAATAGACGTGATTAATTGGTAATCATTCTCATCGTCTATTGCCGAAAAAAATGCATCACCCGAAGGATGTGAATGAATTGTGATCAGTGACTGTCCCTCGCGGTCAATTGTACTGATTAGGCTAGGGGGTACGATTTCGGCAAACGGCCAAATTACTTTATCTGGATACCGTTCACACCTCTCATAGGGTGGAAAAACTATATCCTTGACAATCAGATGCTCTCCAAGCCGGCCTTTCCCCAAGTTACAGATAAGAATTGCAACTGCCTCTAACCCATCTCCAGGAAACAGATAATCCACAAGAGAGAGGTGGGAAGATGCCGTCAGAGTTAGCTTCCTCGTGGTCAAGGTCATCGGAGTTCATCGTGGAGTTTTCGTTTTACAAACTCAACATGCCCTGTGAGAGAGTCCCGACTAGGTTCCCATGTATAGTGGCGTGACCAACGTTGCCACGTTATATCAAAATGTGACTCTTTGGTAAGGGAGGGAATCTCTGCACCATCTGACCTCACTAAGGGAGGATTGAAATAGAACATATCAAGAGATGTCCCGGGGTAACCGCTTGGAATCAAAATCATGAGGGTTGTTGTCCTAAGATCATAACCACTTGGAATGGGGAAACTCTCTATTAATAATGCACTCTTCGCACCCCCGTCAGAAATAATCCGCCATTGGTTTTCATAGTTACCGTCTAAGTACTCTGAATCTTCAGGTGGGAGTTCAATCAAATCATTCACCCCCCTGCTGCGCATGACGACGAACGGATTCAAACCGCTCACTTCCTAATTTTGTGAGATCAATCCAATCTTCATCAATCTTGATCCGCGTGCCACCGCTAAGTTTCAGATTTAGAGACCACTCCTCAATTTTTTTGCCTGCCTGAGCCAAGATGTCTGTGCCTCTAATCTTCTGATCTTCTGATCTATGGTAGCCATGGTCAAGCCGATACAGATAAATTCCACCTTTGGGAACTTTGCGACCATGACTTCCGCATTTTTCAATGTCAATGACTCCCCCAAAATCTCCTGGAGGAATGACGAAATAAGAATCACTAGCCTGAACAATGAGTCGTAGATCGTCACCGATTTCTACATCTAGGTCCTTGGATATTTCCGCAAATAAACGACCGTCTGGAAATTCAGGATCATAAGCCTTCAGATCTTTTGCAATTATTTTGGGGGTGATCAGGGCAACATCTTGGGCGTCGTTGAAACTCGGCTTCAGTGGATCCTGAAGAGAGGGACTGTCTTTGATTTTACCTTTCTCAAGGATAAACCTCTCCCCTCCACGGACAAGTAGATAATCTTCTGAAAATACAGGAATGACTGTACCATCAACACTATACAGAAGATTCGGGCCAGCAAGTTCATGCAGCACGGCTCCACTGATTAAGCCTGGATCAATGGGATAACTCACTCCATTAACAAATACCGTCATGATTATGCAATATTGTGACTCCGTGGATCACATAGTTGAGCGAATCCGGTTCAAAAAATACGATCAAATCGCTACTTACTAGTGTTAGAATGCTATAAACCGAACGATTCTCCACATGCGCAGGTTCGGGCAGCCTGTGGATTCGAAAAATGAAATCCTTTTCCCTCTAATCCATCGGTAAAATCCAGTTCTGTGCCATCCAGATACAGTCCACTACGCTGATCGACAACAATAGACAGCCCATCCATATTCAGTTGAACATCCCCTTCCTTCACTTCTGTGTCCCATCCTAAATCATACGTAAGCCCCGAGCAACCTCCTTGAACAACCGCCAAGCGTACATAAGCTTTATCCAAGTCAATCTGCTCTTCGGTGGCGACTGAACGAATCTGTTCATTCGCCCGCTTTGTAATCTTCAAAAGCATTGTGAATTAGGGTTGAATTAGATCTTAAAAGGTACGTCTTTAGGAACGAAGAAAGGATCCTAAGGTTTACCTGACAAATCCCAGGTGATTTGTCGTTGTACGCACTAAAGTTCCTGAACTGGTCTTCCTACTATGAATACGGACACGCAATATCTTCATAAAGTCGCCGAAAGTGACTACGAGCACGGGTGGTCAACCGATATCGTCTCCGATACCATTCCAAAAGGATTGAATGAAGAGGTGATCCGTCTGATCTCCGCCAAAAAACAGGATCCGGATTGGATGCTCAAAAGTCGGCTGAAAGCGTTTCGCCATTGGCAGAAATTGGCCTCTGACACGGATAAATATCCTCGTTGGGCCCACCTTAACTATCCTGAAATTAATTTTCAGGATATCAGTTACTACTCTGCCCCTGGTAGTCAACCCCGCTACGAAAGCCTAGATGAGGTTGATCCTGAGTTGATCAAAACGTTTGAGGCACTTGGCATTCCTCTTGAAGAACAGAAAGTGCTCGCTGGCGTGGCTGTGGATGCCGTCGTAGATAGCGTCTCTGTTGCGACTACCTTTAAAGATGAGCTGGCTAAGCTCGGAATTATTTTCTGTTCGTTCACCGAGGCAATTGAACATCATGGAGATCTTGTTCAGAAGTACATGGGCACCGTTGTCCCATATACAGACAACTTTTATGCTGCCCTCAATGCCGCGGTCTTCAGTGATGGATCATTCTGCTATATTCCCGCAGGCGTTCGCTGCCCAATGGAATTATCAACCTATTTTCGGATCAACCAGGCTGGGACCGGTCAGTTTGAACGCACATTGATTGTCGCCGAAGAGGGATCCTATGTCTCTTATCTTGAAGGTTGTACCGCTCCCCGTCGGGATGAAAACCAGCTTCATGCCGCAGTCGTTGAGATTATTGCTCATAAAGATGCAGAAGTGAAATATTCCACCATCCAAAATTGGTATCCCGGGAATGAAGATGGCACCGGGGGAGTATTCAATTTTGTGACGAAACGCGGAATCTGTGAAGGTGCTGGCTCCAAAATCTCCTGGACTCAATTAGAGACAGGGTCTGCCATCACTTGGAAATATCCAAGCGTCATCCTCAAGGGGGACCATTCAATTGGAGAATTTTATTCCGTTGCCTTCACAAAAGGTCGTCAGCAAGCCGATACCGGAACGAAAATGCTCCACCTCGGGCGTAATACATCCAGCACGATCATCTCCAAAGGTATCTCAGCTGGTCGATCAAATAACAGCTATCGAGGATTGGTTCGCATTAACAAAGGGGCCGAGAATGCCAGGAATTTTGCCCAATGTGACTCCATGCTGTTAGGCGATCGTTGCGGAGCTCATACCTTCCCCTATCTGGAAATTTTTAACCCCTCCGCCCAGGTAGAACATGAAGCTACGACCAGCAAAGTTGGAGAAGATCAGATGTTCTATTGTCAGCAGCGGGGAATTAGCGAGCAGGATGCAATCAAACTCTTGGTAAGTGGATTTTGCCAAGAAATTCTAACCAAACTGCCAATGGAGTTTGCCGTGGAGGCAAGAAAACTTTTGGCCATTGAACTTGAAGGTTCCGTCGGATAATCTTTTTTTTTCGCGGACTATAATTACTTGTCAGAAAACGAGGAATGAATCCTATTTTAGAAATCCGAGGCCTCGAGGCCTCCGTTGAGAATGTGCCTATTCTGAGAGGAGTTGATCTCTCTGTGAATGCCGGCGAGGTTCATGCGATCATGGGACCGAATGGATCAGGCAAAAGTACGCTGGCGTCCATCCTCGCTGGCCGTGAAGAATACGAAGTTGATCAGGGATCCGTTCACTATCAAGGAGAGGATCTTCTGGAAATGGATGTTGATGAACGCGCCCGTGAGGGAATCTTTCTTGCTTTTCAATATCCTATTGAACTTCCGGGCGTTAGCACGATGAACTTCCTCAAGCAAGCGGTCAACTCCGTGCGCGAACATAGGGGGATGGAAGCACTGGGCGCCGCGGCGCTACTGCGTCTTGCCAAAGAAAAAGCAGCATTGATTGAACTGGATCCCCGTCTGAAACAGCGCTCAGTGAATCAGGGTTTTTCGGGTGGAGAAAAGAAACGTAACGAGATCTTCCAGCTTGCTATGCTTGAACCTACGCTCGCAATCCTGGATGAGACCGATTCAGGGCTTGACATTGATGCACTTAGAAGTGTTGCTCGTGGTGTAAACCAATTGCGTACCCCCGAGCGCGGATTTCTGGTCATTACTCATTATCAGCGTCTACTCAATTATATAGTGCCCGATTTTGTCCATGTGATGGTGAGCGGTCGGATTGTCCAATCTGGGGGAAAAGAGCTTGCCCTGGAGCTTGAAAAACGCGGATATGACTGGGTTCAAAATGGAGTACCCGCCTGAAAAATGTCTAACTTGATTGATCATCGTGTGGAAGACCGTTTTCTGTCCGTCTATCAACGCTACCAGTCTCTTAATGGGACCGTCGGCCCCCTTTCCGAACTCTCCCAGCGGGCCATTGACCAATTTGCCAAGACAGGCTTCCCCACACGTAAAGATGAGGCCTGGAAATACACAAATGTGACACCAGTGGTCAACCGCACCTACCAGTTGGTTGGTACCTCACATGCCAAGGCCCGAGGACTGAATGCGTTTGATTCACATGTGGTCGTGTTCATCAACGGCATCTTTGCTCCTGACCAATCCCGACTTGATCACCTCCCCTCCGGGGTATCCATTGAGAGCCTCTCTGCTGTGGCAGGTGATCATCTTGTTCAGAAACACTTAGGCCAATATGCTGATTATGCCAAGGAGCCTTTTACCGCCCTAAATACTGCTTTCCTCAAGGATGGTGCAGTGATCAAGGTTGCATCCGGTTCAAAACTGGAACATCCAATCCATATCCTCCATGTGATCAAAAGTGATGAGTCCGCCATGATTCAGCCCCGAATCTTGATCCATACTGGAGACGAAGCCTCTGTACAGGTCTTGCTATCAACTGAATTTGTTGGTGCAGTTTCTTCCCTGATCAATGCAGTTACAGAGATTTATGTTGGACATGGAGCGCACACCGATTTTATTGACCTGCAGGTCAGTGCCCCCAAGGTTAGCAGGATAAACAATCTAAGCGTCTACCAAGAAGCCCAGAGTAAATTTTATAGTGGAATATTTACTTTCGGTGGTGAATTGGTTCGGAACAATGTTTCAATCCTGCCCAATGCAGAGTTCTGTGAAAGTCTGCTCCACGGACTCTTCATGGGGCGAGGGCGTTCTCACATTGATAGTAACACACTAGTTGATCACGCCAAACCAAATTGTTACAGTTCAGAGTACTACAAGGGAATCCTGGATGATTATGCAACAGGGGTATTTAACGGAAAGGTTCTCGTGCGTGAAGATGCACAGTTAACCAATGCCTACCAGACCAACCGAAGTATCCTGCTTTCTGATACCGCTCGAATGTTTTCTAAGCCTGCCTTGGAGATCTACGCTGATGATGTGAAGTGCTCTCACGGAGCAACCACTGGACAGCTAGACAAAGATGGCTTATTTTACCTTCGTTCTCGGGGAATTCCCGAGGATGAAGCACGCCGGCTCATGTTGAGTTCATTTGCTGGCGACATCATTGAACAGGCACCAGTCTCCGCTCTGCGCGAAGTGCTCTACGATCATGTGGAGCGAATGCTGCGTTGATGTGGGACGCCCACGCAATGCTAGATCTAACCGAAATTGATGATCACCAGATCAGGGCTGACTTTCCAACCCTGCGTCAGCGAGTGCACGACCATCCGTTGGTCTATTTGGATAGTGCAGCTTCATCGCTAAAGCCTCAGTGTGTGATTGACTGTATAGCCAATTACTATACCAACGAACACAGCAACGTACACCGGGGGGTACACTACCTTAGCCAGCATGCGACTGAGCGCTATGAGGCTGCTCGAAAACGCTTAGCCCAGTTCATTGGAGCTCCGAGTGAACGATCCATTATTTTCACTCGTGGAACGACCGAAGCCATCAACTTGGTTGCCGCGACCTATGGTCGCCAGCGCATTCACCGCGGCGATGAGATTTTAACAACCGTCATGGAGCACCACTCAAATCTTGTCCCATGGCAAACCTTGGCAAAAGAGTGCGGTGCGCAGTTACGTGTCGTGGATGTATCCATGACTGGCACCATCAGCGTTGATGTACTGTTCAGGCATGTAAATCAACGTACTCGTCTCATTGCTATTGGGCATGTTTCCAACAGTTTGGGCACGCTTCATCCAGTGGAGGAGATCATTTACGAGGCACATAAACGGGACATTGCTGTTCTGTTGGATGGTGCTCAGGGGTTACCCCACCTTCCCTTGGATATGCAGAGTCTGGAGTGCGATTTCTATTGTGCTGGCAGTCATAAGGCATACGGGCCGACGGGAGTGGGTTTCCTCTATGGAAAAGAAGAAATTCTTGAAGATCTACCCCCTTGGCATGGAGGGGGTGACATGATTGAGGAAGTACACCGTACATCCTCTACATGGGCTGAACTTCCTCATAAATTTGAGGCTGGTACTCCAAATATCGCTGGTGTGATTGGAATGGCAGCGGCGATTGACTATCTTGACAACATTGGAATGGATGTTCTGCACCGTAGAGAGGAAGCACTTCTTGATTATGCTCACGAAAACGTTTCAACCATACCAAGCCTCACGGTTGTCGGAACCGCTCCAAAAAAAGTTGGCGTTCTAAGTTTCCTTCTGGATGGGCATCATCCCTATGATGTGGGCTATGCTCTGGATCAGGCCGGGATTGCGGTGAGAACAGGACATCATTGCGCCATGCCTCTCATGAAATATTTTGGTATTTCTGGCACCGTTCGTGCCTCGTTTGGTGCCTACAATACCACAGATGATGTGGACGCACTTGTGGAAAGGATCAACGAAATTTCTGCGAATCCCAAGTCAATCAGAACATCTGCATCCACATCTTCCAATGGAGTTAGTCTTCCCTTATCCCGTGATGTGTCTATTGATCGTCGTAAATCGTTGTTGATGGAGGATCTGAATCTATTTGAAGACGACGACGAACGTCGCGAGTATTTAATTGAACTTGGAGAAAATCTTCCCGAACTGGATGCTTCACTTAAGACAGAGACAAACCGAATTCATGGCTGTTTAGCCATGGTCTGGCTTCACAGTACGATCCGGGAGGGTAGAATCTATTTTGAAGCAGACAGCGACGCACTCATTACACGTGGAATGATTGCTCTGCTCATCCAGCTATTCAATGGACAATCTCCCCAAACGATTCTCATGACTGACCTTCCTGCCCTGATCCACGAAGTAGGTCTCCCAAGTCTGATTACTGCACGTCGAAAAAATGGACTGAATCGAATGATTGAGCGCATCCAGAAAGAAGCCTCTATTGCCGAAGTCGTATGAACTGCGAAGTCATTGACAATGCGAAGACCAAAGGATTAGCTGATGAGGTGATTGCATCCATCCGACAGGTCTATGACCCTGAAATTCCAGTCAATGTGTATGATCTGGGACTAATCTACAAGGTCCAACTTGATAAGGATGATCGTGCATTTGTGACTATGACCTTAACAACTCCCAACTGTCCAGTAGCCGATAGTCTCCCGAGTCAGGTTGAGTCCGTGGTGATGCTCACCGAGGGGGTAACCGATGCACATGTTGAGCTCACGTTTGATCCTCCTTTCACGATTGAGATGATGAGTGACGAGGCGAAACTTGAACTTGGATTCATGTAATTGATTCCACCCTTACAGTTGTCCGCACATTCACTCGCAGTACCCTGTAGAATTTGAGATCATTGATTTAATTCCCATCATGTATTCCGACTACCTTTTCGGATCAATGTTATTTTCAATGACCTGAGGAACTACGGTGTTGGAGTATCCTGTCCTTCACCAAATTTTCACCAATTCTACACATCATTTCAGTATTAATCTGCACCTATTTGGCGTTTTGACGTATAAACGCTTGTTAGAAGATGTTTCCAAAACTGTTTTCTAGCTAATTGTTATATTTTTTAATCATTACCGTAAGGTGTTTTATTAATGCAAGATCGCGAACAAGGTACTGTAAAGTGGTTCAACGCTGAGAAAGGCTATGGCTTTATTGAGCGTGACAGTGGTGAGAAGGATGTGTTTGTGCACTACTCCGAAGTCAACAAGGACGGTTACAAATCTCTTGATGAAGGACAGCGAGTAGAATTTGCTGTGACCCAAGGCGAAAAAGGGTTTCAAGCACAAAATGTAGACACTATCTAATTATTCAAGATCTTCCCCCCCCCACCATAGGGTAGATCTTTTTAGGTATTCTAACTGCTCCATTGCGATTGTAGGTACATCGTATCTACAATCGGCCAAGTTGGTAATTTTTAAGTCTCCAACTGGTTGTCTATTTGTGTTACCCATCGTATTAGTTCTTCGTTTTCACAACGGAACTATCTACGGATTTAGGTTGCCACAAGTGGTTTCAAGAACGATGAGCATCTGCAATGGCTTGGTATTTTTGATTTCGGAAACGCGGTGAAGTTACTTCCTTCATCATCTACTAATTGAACTGTCAGATTACTGAGTTTCTGATAGATTAGCTGAATGCTTTCCTCAGGAGTTCCAGGCTCTTCGGAATAGCGGTTTTCTCATCTTCTTTCCCCTCAAATTCAAGCGAAACATAGCCGGAGTAGTTATGTTTTCGCATGATTTCTGCAATCCTGGGATAATCCAGTTCCAGTGTGTACCAAGTCCCTCCCCCGTAGTATGTTTTTGCTTGCATGAGAATGGTATAGGGAGCCAACATTTCAAGTTTTTCGTAGGGATTCTCCAAGAAATTCCCTGTATCAAGTGTGACTTTCAACCACGGAGAATCAATTGCTTGGACGATCTTGAGAACTCCTTCTGGTGTCCTTCCAAGCCCCCAGTGATTTTCTAGTCCAAGTAAAACCCCACATTGTTGAGCCTTGGGAATCAATTTTTCAATGGCATCAATTACCCACACAAATGCATCATCATCATTATACCCATCAAGTGGTGGTTCAATTCCGCGATTATTCATGAGTGCGGTGAACGACTCGGATGTACCCCACCGTCCTGTATTTAGCCGCATCGTAGGAATCCCCAACTCATAACATAGATCAATTTGTCGAATTGTTTCGTTAACATTGCGTTGGCGTTCGTCAGCGTCAGGAGACACAAAGCCTTGATGCGTAGAGAACCCCATAAGATCTAATCCATTCACGAAAGCCATTCGCTTTAGATTCTGCAAGTAGTCTGGCTCTTCAGACGTCATCTGCATATGAAGGAGTTCAATTCCGTCAAACCCCATTGCTGCTGCCTGATCGATGCATGTCTCAATCGGATAATTTTCTTTCGGACCATTAAATCGCCAAAATGAGTAGGTTGATACTCCTATCGGATTCGGCTTAGAAACGATTTTTGATTGGTAGGTACGTTCTGGTGCCATCATGAGTCCTGCGGCGGCAGAAACACTAGTCTTTAGGAAGTTGCGGCGATTCGTCATGGGTATGAGTCTTTTGTTCATCGTGAGTGACTAAAGTTAGGCATTATTTTGCAACCAATCCATACCCGTTAGCACTTAACTTGGGAAGAAAAACTGAGTAACATGATGGGGATCCGAATTCTCGGATTCACTGTACCTGAAATTGCTCCTTGATCATTGATGGATTCCCTCAACGAGTCCGCACAAACCGACCAACCTCAATGAAACGACCCGAGGACGAATTGGCAATTAGACGGTAGAGATAAAATCCTGCGGGAAGAGTGGCTCCACTTAAATTGATTGTTTTTGACCATCCAGCGGAGATGCTCCTTTCTGGAATTGTCAGAATATGTCGTCCAATCAAGTCCATCAATTCTACCTGTACATTTGCCTGCCAAGGTAGATTGAATATGAGTTGGGTTTCATTTTGAAATGGATTGGGATAATTCCCTATCACCTGTAATGTATGGGGCAAATCCTCAGGCTCTGTATTAACTGGAGAGTAAACACTGACTTCAAACGTCAAGCTACCCTTTGCGCCATTCACATCAGTAGCGCTGTAGATGTACTCAATCGGAGAATCCGTTGTAGCCATAGGCGTTCCAAAAACCGTACGAGTGGATGGCAGAAAACTTAATCCCACTGGCAATGCTGGAGTAAGTGAATACTCAACGGGTTGAGTGCCTCCGATCACTTCAGGAAGCACCAATGGATGAATCGGTACACCGAGTTTGTAGTTCTGATCATCAACATCAGATACAAATGCCAAGTCTCCACAGGACCGACCAATTACATCAGGAATGGTTTGAAGCCATTCCTGAAATTCATCATCCTGAGGTGCACATAATTCCTGCCCATCAAACCAGAGAACTTGAAGGTTTTCCATTTTCATTAGACTTCTTGGAAGAGTGCCCATCAGCGAATTACCTGAAAGATAGAGTGATTCCAACTTGAGTAGGTTTCCTAATTCAGAGGGCACCGCTCCAGATAAAGTGTTTGCTGATAAGTTTAGCTGCTTCAAAGCAACCAAGTTTCCAAGTTCGATTGGAATCTGTCCTGAAAGCAAGTTATCCTCCAAATCCAATAATTCCAGCGTAGTGATCCTGCCAAGTTCGCCAGGAATTGTGCCAGATATAGAATTTTCTGGTATTACCAGCCACGAAAGCTTTGGAAGATTCGCAAGTTCTTTGGGGATCAAGCCAGAGAGAGAATTCTTTCCCAGATCAATGATAGATACGTTGGATAGAGCCCCAAATTCATGGGGAATTGATCCCGTCAGAAAATTATCACGTAATCCAAGCCATTCTAGACTTGAAAGGCTGCCAAGCTCCATAGGGATTGGTCCAGATAGAGAATTCGATTCGAGATTCAGATGTTTGAGATTTGATAGATTGCCAATTGAGGGCGGAATTGAACCAGTCAGTGAGTTTCTGAAGAGACTTAGCCATTCCAGATTGGACAGATTCCCAAGTTCTTGAGGGATGGAGCCCGAAAGAGAATTATCCCCCAAGCGCAACCCGCGCAGTTCTGAGAGACGCGTGAATCCATCAGGAATCAATCCAGTGAGATCGTTGCCAGGTAAGTAAAGCACCTGTAATTCTGTGAGTCCCACAATTTCTGATGGAATGATACCTGTAAGATTATTTTGACCTAGGTTTAACTGCTCCAGCCAACCTTCATTCGTGGAGACACCGTACCATTGATCAAGCTCCTCTATACCAGGAACCGAAGTAAAATCCCAATTGCTGTTGTCATTCCAATGATCACCATTCGTTGATGTATAGAGTGCGTTTAGCCCCTGATACACGACCTCAAAAGAACGATTCACTGCAAATGTGAGCATATCTGCCACATCCTCAGTATCTCCTGTCTTTACATGGAAAAAGAAACGAACTCTCTGATTGAGTGGGGCATCGGGAAAAACCTGGAATTCAAATTTTAACTCCTTTTCCTCTCCACTTTTCCAATCATCCGTGAGGGTCTCACTCTGAAGCAATTCCACAAAGGAGTAGGGTTGGCTCTCCCTGAACTCCACCATTACGTTCGATGCATCCGCGAGATAGTTTACGAAAACGGTCTTGATCCTGACCAAATCTCCAGATTGAATTGGTTGATTCCCGTCATGATCTTCAAGAGACCAATGCTTCAGACGAATGGCTGGAGTTTCCACTTTCTGAACTGCTGCAAGTGCATTTACAATGCCACGTCCAAGTAAGTGGCGATCCTCAGGGTTCTGATCGTCAATGCTCTCGGCTGAAAACCTAATTGTCTCCCGTAGTTCATCCGCAGACATATTTGAAAATTTTGTCTTTATGAGTGCAGCGATTCCCGCGACCAATGGAGCGGCAAAGGAAGTTCCGCTAACCTCGGTGTAGCCATTCTCTGTTCCAGTAGAAATGATTGATTCTCCAGGGGCAAACACATCAACCAGCTTACCATAGTTTGAGAATTCTGCCCGTCTTATGGTCTCTTTTTCCGTCGCACCAACCGAAAGGACGCGCGGGTGACGGGCTGGATAGGTCCGAAACAAATCATTGTTGAGATCCCCGTTACCTGCCGAAGTGATCACCAAGGCACCTAAATCTGTCGCTAACTCTAATGTCTGATCCAAAAACAACACTTCTTGATTCGCTTTTACGATTGCCCCCCAACTTGCATTGATGATGTCTGCACCATTCATGGCTGCATAAAGAATCCCCTCATATCCATACTGAATGCCAAATCCTAAAGGATGAGCAGCATTGATGTGCATCAACGAAGCATTCCAGGAAGCCCCAGCGATACCAATCTGGTTGTCAGTTACCGCACTCGCTAGTCCTGCGGCTGCGGTTCCATGCACAGAACTACCGATCGTAGGATCTCTGGTTGGATCATTATCCGTATCATCCTCGTCCGAAAAATCAACTCCGTGAACATCATCAATGAAACCATTATTGTCATCATCAATCCCATTTTCAGGAATTTCATTCTCGTTCGTCCATACATTAGCTCGCAGGTCTTCGTGTCGCCATTCTCCGCCTCCATCAATCACAGCAATCACTACTTTTGGAGTACTGGATTCACTCTTTACCTCATCCCAGGCTTCGGGAATACGTAACAGACGGAGTTCGGATTGAGAACCAAATCTGGGATCGTTGGGGTCTACGATCTCCCTCTGGCTCTCCATATGCATTCGGTTAATCGGAACTGGTTCCGCATATACGACCCCGGCAACATTCAATAGACTCACGGAAACCGCAACTGGGTCAGCATCTGAATGGTATCGCACATAGTATGTGCGCCGCAGAGCCATCAGATTCTTCCAGAGTACAGGTGTAGGCTCAACATGATCAAGAAACGGATATACACGCTCAATTTCGTAGATCTCATATCTGGATGCGATGCGAACCAATCCCTCAAGTCCTCTCCAATTTAACTTTGCTGTGATGTGACGGGTAGAATCAAACTGGACTACAACCATGCCAGACTGATAAGCGGCAGGTTGCTGAGCGTTGGCCTGTGGGAGATACAAGTGAAAGATGAGGATCATGAACATTGCAACGAACCCCAACGACCTGCAGAGATTCTCAGAATTAAACAATTTCATATGAATGATCATTCCTTTACATGGGATGACAGTTGCACACAGGTCACTTTCACTACTTCATCAATCAATATTCAGTTTGAAAGGGAAGCAGTCCGTCTCCCCATAATGTTATTGCTCCTCCATTCAATCCGAACCGTTCCATGGTTCACCGTCAGGAAAATTCTTAGCTGAATACCCTATTTCCGATAGTCCAATGGTGGATCTCGGTCTCCAAGAAGAGGATGGTATTCAAAATTAGGTCCTCTCCGATTGACAAACTCCATTTTTGCTTCCCTTAGTAGATCTTCATTCACCATGAGGTCTACAACTGTTGTGGCGAGAACCTTGGAGGCTAAGATCATTCCTTTTTTGCCAATACTCATTCCACCGGCTGCAACCGCCTGCCAACTGTGAGCAGCGGTTCCAGGAACCCAGGTGGCTGTATTGAACCCCGCAGTTGGTGCCATATAGCTAACATCCCCTACATCTGTAGACCCTTTGGTCGTTCTTGGTTCAAACGGTTGAATCATTGCTTCCGAACCCAAAGAGATTGTTGGATCATCTATAGTCTCACGAATTTCTTCGGCAAAGCTCATTTCAGCGTCATCGTATTCCACACCACCGAGAGATTTCATATTGGCAAGGATTGCCTGAGATAATACATGAACAGGAAGCACACTGTGAAGGCCATGAATGATCTCATAATCCATGGTTGTGCCTGTTCCGAGGGCCGCTCCCTCTGCTGCATCAACAACTCGTGGGAAAATTTTTTCCAGGGTTTCGGCAAAGGGGTGGCGGACATAATAATACACCTCTGCATAATCGGGAACTACGTTGGGGGCCAAGCCTCCACGAGTGATCACATAATGGATACGAGTCTCCTGAGGTACATGCTCTCGGAGCAGATTGACCATCATGTTCATGGCTTCCACACCATCCAAAGCACTCCTGCCGCGCTCGGGGGCTCCCGCAGCGTGTGTAGAGTGCCCATAAAAGCGAAATTTTGCCGATCGGTTTGCCAGAGTTGTGGCTGGGCTGGCATCATTCCGATCGCTGGGATGCCAATGAAGCACTGCATCTACGTCATTAAAAAGTCCTGCTCGAACCATATATACTTTCCCAGCTCCACCCTCCTCCGCAGGAGTTCCATAGACCCGAATCGTTCCTGTTAAACCACTTGTATCCATCCAATCCTTGACTGCTGCCGCCGCTGCAATGGAAGCGGTCCCAAATAAATGGTGTCCACAAGCATGCCCTGAACCATCCGCAACCCGTGGCTCTCGAACCGGAATTGCATTCTGTGACAATCCGGGGAGTGCATCAAACTCAGCCAGTATGCCAATCACGGGGGTTCCAGTTCCATATTCAGCAATAAATGCAGTTGGAATTCCTACCACGCCCGACTCAACTGAAAACCCCTCTTGAATAAGTTGCTCTTGTAGAAGCGCACTACTCTTCTCTTCTTGGTACCCGAGTTCTGCCCATTCCCAAATTTGTTTAGCCACATGGAAATAGTCGTCCGCCTGAGCATCTAAAGCTTGAATGATCTCGGCTTTTTGTGCAACAGCCTTCTGAGGAAAAAGAAGGTAAATAATGATAAGAAAGATGGAGGTAGATCTCATGTGATTGAGTAACTGGTTATGATTGATTCTGTTGGATTTCCTGCCAGCCAGCGATATACATTTCTGCTGGCCACGGGAGGTATCCAGGATAGGCTTGACGTGCATGAATGACTTCTCCTAAACTTACCGAATGTATGGCAATTTTCTTCTCCGATTCTAGAACGATCTCTCCCATTGGATTCACGATCAGCGAGGGGCCACCGATCTCTACACCGAATTCTGACCTCGGGCGATTCACGGAAATCACCCAAGCGGCAGAGGTGAGAGCCATAGCTTGATATGCCAAACGCCATCGATTCCATGACGCAGCACTTGTAGCACGCGGTGCCAAGATAACCTGTACGCCTTGGGCAGCCAAGAGTTGTGCTGCAGTTGAACGATTTGCATCGGAGCAGATCTGGACTCCAAATTTGGCACCCATGTATTCAATAACCTTGGGAGGATCCAAGCTGGCCTCATAGTGATCACATTCCCAGAACCCTTCTTCATTTGGCAAGACATGCTTCGACGAGGTGCCAATCATGTTTCCCTGTGCATTGATCAGCAGTGCAAGATTGACCCGTGAGCCATCATCTCTTTGCCGAATCACTCCTCCTAAAACGGCAATGCCTGCTTTTCTGGCAGAAGACCGAAGCATGGTCTCCCGCCAGCCGCCTGGAAATTCTGCATCTTCAGACTTGCGGAGTTTTGTTGCAGGAGACCAAGTATTCAGGGGTAACTCTGGAAGTAAAGCCAATTCTGCCCCATGTGCCTGCGCATTCCGAAGGCACGAGGTCAGTGTGTCTTCAGAATTAAAAATTTCACGAATAAGTGCAATCACGAATGCATCTGATTCAGTTTTCATGAGTGCTGACCTCTTTTACATGATTCGTTCGTCCATGAATCTTTGAGTGCATACCAATCTGCCCCATCATTTACATTCTCATTGCGCTGTACTACACCAATACGCTTCAAATACGGAGTTGGATGGATTCTGAGCATGATATGTCCATGAACAATGTCGTTACTTCGCAAACTGGCTGTCTCGCTGGGGTTGTTGCTCAAAATAATTCGTCTTATTCTGGTTGTAATTGGTCATCACAAATTTGACGCTTACAACCCCAAGCGTGGTTCCTGAACGCGAAATAGCTACATCTACATTTGGGGTAATATCTCCCTTGAACCTTCGCTTCCCCACCGCCTGAACCAGATCATCCTTTCACTTGGATTTCATCTCCTAGGGTTGCCTTTAACTCCTTAATTACCCATCCATGCAACGCTTTAATCTTTCTGGTTGAGTGCGGGCCGCTTTCAACATATCGCCTGTATTCTTCTGATAATGCAGATAACAACCGATCTCTGAGAGTGATACTCATGGTAAGTTTGCTAGGGTTCCATTAATTGGAAAATCTGAAATGTAACGCTTTGCATAGCTGTACCATCCACCCCGAAATGGTTGTGCGAATGTCTTGATATGACGATCCATTTCGGGACTGTTCAATACCTTCTGCAAAGCAGTCAATCTTATATCATTACGAGGCTTCACGCAATAGCCGGAATAAAACAGAGCGTCGGGATCATTACATACTTGAAAGTTTGGCTTGGGATTCATGGCCGACGTTAAAATTTTGCGTCCAAATGCACTTAGAATCCCGACCTCACATCCATACCCATACCATTTTGATTTACAGAATGTCCCTTTGTCCCGACCTAATAATCGCTTTTTGTTTTCAAGAAGCCATTGGTAGGCACGGGGGAATTTGTGGACAAACCTGTCTTCTGGGATTAGTTTTCCCACGGGATCATATGGATAAATCACCACTCGGTTAATCTGGTCTTTGCCATCCCTCAAAACAGATGCTTTCAGGATTCGCCTTACAGCTTTTTCTTCAATAGAGAACTGTTTTTGACCATCTGTAACAGTTACAAAATTCCCCTTCCGTCCAATCAATTCAAGGATAAATACCTTATCTGCCAAAGTCTGAATTCCTACACGAATTTCTGCAATATCAGAGAGCTTAACGAAGGCTGATGTTGGTGTTTCAAGATGATCAGTGATGGCCCATCTTGATTCATCCTTCATCAGAGTGGATTGTACAGAAAACGAATCGCCATTCCATTGGCGAATTACCTGTCTGTCAGTGCTTCCCCCTTTGCGAATATGAGTAATGCAAGTGTAAGTACACACACCTGGAAATACTTGGTAATCACGAAAATCACACAAGGAAACAATTCCGTGCTTTTTGTCCAAATCGTTACGCATAAGCTTCCCCGCATCATTGCGTATCCAACCACTAGGAGAAATAAATCTCAGGTTGCCCCCGTTTTTTAGCAATCTCAAACCCAGTTCAAAGAAGACAATATAAAGATCACTTGATCCATAGAAATACTTCCACCCGGCCTGCTTGATTTTGTCTCTACAGTCCACTTCCAGGTGCTGAATACGAACATAAGGGGGATTGCCGACAACCCAGTCAAAACGCATCTGATCTGCTTCCTGTGCGTCCATTGCGTCTATTTCCCTCACACGCCAAAAATTATGCGAGACATCTTGACCAAGAATCTTTTTCGCAATGGAAGATAACCTTTGTCTGCAATACTTAACCGCTTCACTATCTATGTCGTATCCAGTCAGATGCTTCAGTGTTGCTATATATTGGGGGCGCTCACTTTTGGAGGCGGTCAACGCTTGATTGCATATCTGCTTGACGATCGGAGCAAGGAAATCCCCTGATCCACACGCGGGATCACAAATATGCACCCCCTTCAATGCCCCCTCAAACAAAGGAGCCAGCATATAATCCACAACCCAGGCGGGCGTGTACACTTTGCCAAACGTTTTGACCGCATCCATCTACACGATCATGTATTTGTACTGAACCGTTTTTCTGGCCTATTCGCAACTATAAGTTGCATCTGCGAAGTTGTGTCCAGATTGCGGATGTTGTACTTTGCCGAACATATCTGCCTGTACGGGTTCAGATGTTTCTTGCTTAAATCGTGCATACCAGTTCCCTAATTTTGCTGTACGGGGAATTCTGAGAATTTCTGGATCAAAGTTGATCTTGGAGGATGTCCTTGTGAGATCATGGAATTAACTCTCTATGTTTCAAAAAGTTGCGTATATTCATGCAAGCAATACATTGCCAACGGGTGTTTAATATTTTCTCCTGATCTCATGAATCATAATTTCTCGGGCATGTCACAATCTAGACATAGTTCCTTCAATACACGCGAACCAGTGATAAAACAATTCTGTCTACTCTTCATAGCCTTTCTTCTGTCCACGAGCCTTGCGTCGGCCCAGTCAGTAGTTTCGGGTCGTGTCCTTAATGAGAAAGGGGAAGCATTGAGTGGTGCCACCGTTTTGATTGAATCGCTCGCGATTGGGACCTCTACGGATTTTGAGGGAAATTACAGCCTTCGGATTCCATCTGGCCAATTGGGAGAAACCCTGATTTTGACGGCCCGGTTCATTGCCTATGAAAATCAAACCCGTCAAATCACTGTGGGGGAGGAAGAAATGACCGAGAACTTTGTACTGAAAATTAACCTTCTCCAACTTGATGATCTGGTGGTCATGCCCAGAAATAGGGAAGAGTTGCTCCAGGATGTTCCGTTGGCAGTTTCCGCCTTCTCAGGCAGGAATTTAGAAACCAGACAGATCGAAACGACCGATCGCCTCGGTCAGATCATTCCCAACACGACCTTCAATCATTCGGGATCGTTGGCAGGAACAAAATCTGCCGCACAAGTCTTCATTCGGGGCGTCGGGCAGCGCGACTACCTGCCAGTTACAGACCCTGGAGTGGTCATCTATGTTGATGGAGTCTATATGCCTCGCACAGTGGGAGCAGTGCTGGACCTTGTTGATTTGGAGCGGGTGGAGGTCTTGCGTGGGCCGCAGGGAACTCTTTTCGGACGCAATGCGGTCGGTGGAGCCATATCTATACACTCCAGAAAACCTGATGCCGAAGCCCAGAAAAGTATCCATGCACAGTTTGGTGATGATCGTATGATCCATCTTACCGCGTCGGCCAATGGCGCACTGAAAGACGGACTGTTTGGAGGTCTAGTGCTTGCCCTCAGAAATCGAGATGGATACGTGACGAGAGTCCATGATGGGCTTGATATGGGAAATGATAATTTACTGGCGGCCCGCAGTTCACTTGTATGGCGCCCATCGAATACTCTAAAGGTCTTTGCAACTGGAGACTATGCTCGCCGGCGAGAGAATGGAGCCCCAACCGTCAATGGTGGTGTGAATGATAAGCAAGCGTTTGCAACGTTTGGCAACGCCGTATTGCCCAGTTGCACTGCGATCCGAATTAACCCAAACTTCCCCGCGAGTGGACCGCCATCGTTCCCTCCACCTGGAAATGGTACAAAGGGTGCAGAGGGCTGTTATGGACCTGACAGCTTTGCTGGAGAGTACGTCTCGGAGGGTACGTTCCCTGTATTCTCCGATGTTGATGCTTGGGGGGGCAGTGCGCAGATCTCTTGGTTGATTGGAAGGCAAATCACCTTCCTGTCACTAACAGGCTACAGAGGGTTGGATATGGTCATTTCCCGTGATGCTGATAATACTCCCGCAAATATCTTACAGAACGAGAATGTAGTTGAATCCAGTCAACTCAGCCAGGAATTGCGGCTGAGCGGTGTTGGGCTGAACAATCGTATGTACTGGCAAGCCGGTCTTTATCTTGCCAATGAGATCGGATTTTCGCGAACCTCACTGGTGATTCCAACTGGCTCCTTTGACAGTAACTGGGACTTAGGCTACACATCCATTGCAGGGTTTAGTCAGGCGACGGTCGAGCTGATTTCCAGGCTTTCTCTGACTCTCGGTGCCCGCTACACCAGAGACCATAAGAGTGTTCTTCCCGATGTGTATGCCAGAGGGGATGCATCACAAGGGAGGCGAAGTATTCATGAACCAACATGGCCGTTGGCTAGAGGAATCTATCGTCCAATAACTGGGCCCATGAATCCTGGTGACCGTATGCTCCCAAACAGGAAGTTTACCAGAGATTTTGATGCCCTAACGTGGATGGCGAATCTTGCGTACGAATTTAACGACAATGTGATGGCCTATATCAGTTTCACGGAAGGGTTTAAGAGCGGCGGTTTTGATGCTCGCGTCCCGACACCCCCGCCCGGTTTTGAGGCAAATTCCCCCAATGCTTCGCCGACCGATTACGAGCCTGAAACCCTTGCCAGTTACGAAGCCGGGATCAAGTCAAATACGAGCGATGATCGCCTCAAACTGAACTTGACTTTTTTTCGGGCTGAATACGAGGATGTGCAGGTCATTATACGTCAATCCATCAATCCCATCACAGTCAATGGAGGCTCGGCTAACCTACAAGGTATAGAACTGGAAGGGATATGGGCTCCTGCTACTGGCTGGAATCTCATAGCAAATCTGGGTTTTCTGGATTCGGAATATGACGAACTGAGCACTGATGTTCTGGAAAGCAATACTCCTGTTTTACCCGGTTATAGGCTACCCAAAACGCCCCGTTTCAATCATTCCCTCGAAATCGGAAAAGAACTGAATATCCGAAATTTTATCGTGACCCCGAAGATCAACTGGACCTATACAGCTTCGCAGTACCATGATGCCGTCAATACTCCCCAGCTGTTTCAAGAAGGATATCATCTCCTCCACGCTTCCATTAGCGTAGGAACGGCAGACCGTAAATGGGAGGTAGTCTCCGCATTCCGCAATCTGACGGACGAGCGTTATCTACTCACGGGAACTTCCGCTTGGGGGACTGCGGCCGCCTACATTGAACAGGTGTATGGAAGGCCATTTGAATGGTCCCTTTCCGTGAAGAGGCTTTGGTAAACCTACACTTATGAGCGCTTGGCACCCTAGGGTGTCCTAATGGTATTTCTATACAACTCTTGTATAGTCCCTTATTATTATTGTGATTAGTTGAGAATATTTTTTGAGGCTATCTAACCATTAAGTAACTATTTATCAGTAGTTACGACCATGCATCAGGGTTTCACTCGCCGAAGGAAAAAATTGAGTAAATTGTTGCGTCAATTCACTTGCTGGGTTATAACAAAACAAATCGGTTGGATTTCTCTGGCGGATGAATGTGTTCTCGTTGGTTAGTTCTTTGAATAATCCTTTACGTCATGGTATGCAAGAGTATATGATTTCCTTTGTGAGGGGGTTCGTGAATCATTTCTACGGAGCACATGAGAGTCTTTGAACATCATACTTCCCGTTTTACACGAGCGGAGTGGTACTCTAAACGATTGATCGCAGGGTTTGCGGCTGTCGGAGGCATCGCACTTGCCGTACTTTTGGGGGGCACGGTCGCAGAGGTCTTTTGGCGTTATATTCTGAATGATTCACTGATCTGGGCTGAGGATCTCTCCACGATGTCACTTACGATCGTGGTATCCGCTGCAATTGCCTACGGTGCGGGGGAAGGAGCTCACATTTGTGTGAATCTGATTACGCGGGTTTGGGGCCGTCAAGTCACGAGAGTTACGGATGCGATTGCCCGACTCCTTGGTATTGGAATGACCATGATGGCGGCCTTCGCCCTATTTACCCATGGTAGTTGTGGTCTTCCCTGTGGTGCGATCACAAGTACTGTTTCAATCCCTCACGCACCATTCTACTCCGCAATTGGCGCTTCACTTACGGTATACGGACTGGTGCTTGTCTTGCATTTACTCCTCGGACTTGCTTCATGGAATACCGAGGATCCGAATGAGCCACCGGAATGATTGACGCTACAGGAATTGCCCTCATTGCTTTTGGTGCGCTACTTGTTCTACTCTTCATTCGCGTGCCGGCAGGGCTGGCGATGCTGATCGTAGGAGCGGTTGGCGTCATCCTGATTCGGCCGAACGCCGCGGTGCCCGTTGTGGCCGGAGAAATGTTTGCGGTTGCCTCCCGATACCCCCTCACGATCCTCCCCCTGTTCATACTCATGGGAAATCTGGTCGTAGTCTCGGGGATGAGCCACGATATCTACCGTGCGGCCTTCACCTGGTTAGGACGTTTTCGCGGCAGTCTTGCATCTGCCTCCATCCTCGCATGTGCTGGATTTTCAGCTCTTTCTGGATCATCGTTAGCCGCTGCAATGACCATGGCGCGCGTGTCTCTCCCAGAGATGAAAAGGTACAAGTATGATGATTCATTAGCCACAGGTGCCATTGCAGCAGGGGGAACACTTGGCATACTCATCCCACCGTCAGCAGGACTGGTAATCTATGGAATCATCACCGAGGAGAGCATTGGCCGTCTGTTCATGGCAGGGATCATCCCTGGAATTCTACTCACTTTCCTGTTTATTCTTGTCGTCTGGATTGTCACTCAACTTAATCCGAAAAAAGCTCCTCTGGTCAAGGTATCTGTCCCGAGGAAAGAAAGTCTCGCAATTACTGCGAGAGCATTCTGGATTCTATGCATTATCATCGTAACGATCGGTGGGATTTATGCAGGCATCTTTTCTGCCGTTGAAGCAGCAGGTGTGGGCGCACTTCTTACCCTGATCGCTGCGCTGGTACGGCGCAGACTAAATTGGAAGACTTTGATAGAAACCGTTCACGCAACACTCAAGGCAAGTGGTACTGCCTTCCTTATCCTGTTAGGCGCGTTTGTTTTCAAGGTGTTCCTGGGATTTACTGGAATCGCATTCGTCGCTACCGAGTGGGTCGGAGAACAGGGATTTTCGGGCGGTCAAGTAGCCTTAATCGTCCTTCTTATCTTTGTGATCTTGGGGACCTTTCTCGACGGTTTTGCTATGCTCGTGCTCACAGTCCCCCTGGTTCAGCCGATTCTTGAATCCTTGGGAGTGGATATGATCTGGTTCGGTATCATGATTGTCATTACGCTCGAGATGGGACTGATTTCACCGCCAGTTGGGTTGAATATCTTTGTTGTGAAGGGAGTAGCTCCTGATATACCCATACATACAATGTTTCGTGGGATCATTCCATTCTGGCTTGTGATGGGCATCGCATTGATTCTACTTGCACTGATGCCTTATCTCGCAACGTTTCTGCCGGATGCAATGTACGGATGAGGATGAACCACCGACCAATCTTTACAAAAAGGGAATCCGAATGAAGTACTCACGTTCTGACTCGGAGGGAAAGCTACGCTATGAAGCGGACGACAAGATTCCGAAGAGACTCGCATTAGGATTGGGCATCCAGCTTGCTGCTCTGGCAATCAACGGAGTCGTACTGCTCCCAACGATTGTATTTCGTGCGGGGGGTGCAGAGGAACTCATCTCTTGGGCGGTATTTGCGTCCGTTGTGGCATGTGGCATTTCCGGGATCCTGCAAAGCATGCGGGTTGGTCAGATCGGTTCGGGTTATGCGCTGACCCATGTGAGTTCGGCGATCTTTATTGCTGTTTGTGCTGAGGCCCTGTTAGAGGGAGGTGCGGGGCTGCTCGCCACATTGGTTGTGGTGACGGCCATTGCCCAGATTGTTCTCTCCATGCGTCTCTCCCTGTTGCACAGAGTGCTCACACCTGTCATCACAGGAACCATGATTATGCTCCTTCCTGTCACCGTGATGCCGATTTTATTTAATATGCTTGATGAGATCCCACCTGAAACCCCTACCTATGTCGGATCATTAAGTGCAGGTATCACGATTCTTATCATCTTGATCATGGTACTTCGGGGGCGTGGTGCCTTTCGTCTTTGGGCACCTGCTGCTGGTATCATTGGTGGATCCTTGATCGGTGCATATTTTGGGATTTATGATTTTGAACGTGTGTTGGATGCCGCCTGGGTTGGTCTACCCTCTGGTTTTCCCTCTGGATTAAACCTTCGTTTTGACACCTCCTTTTGGGCTTTGTTACCCGCTTTTCTTTTTGTAGCCTTGGTGGGTTCAACCAAGTCAATTGCCATTGTGGCCTCCGCCGAGCGTGTAGCTTGGCACCGAACGCATGCAGTGAATTATCGTGCGGTTCAACGTGCGGTGTCTGCCGAAGGGGTAGGAAATTTATTTGCAGGTTTCGTGGGAACGATGCCAAATACGCCTCATGCTGGAGCCGTGGCGGCGGTCGAAATCACTGGTGTCGCTGCACGGACGATCGGGGTTGCCGCTGGATTGGTGCTTTTAACGCTGGCCTTCCTGCCTAAGGCACTAGCGGTCATTCTTGCGATCCCGCCTCCAGTTGTAGCCGCTACGATTGCTGTGGTCATGGCTACTTTGTTTGCGGTTGGGTTCCGGGAAGTCGTCAGGAGTATGGATGAAAACCCGCGGAATGGATTGATCGCTGGCATTTCCTTCTGGGTCGGCATTGCATTTGAGTTTGATTTAATATCATCTGCGTATTTTGCAAACTTAGCAGGCGGACTTTTGAGTAATGGTTTGACATCAGGGGGACTCGTAGCACTTCTGCTCACCGCATTAACTGCCCGACCGAAAAGTCGATTCCGAGGAAAGCTTGATATGGCTGAACTACCGCGAATCTATGAATTCCTCCAAGAGTTCGCCACTCGTCGAGGGTTGAGTTCAACTCTTGAACGGATAGAAGCTGCCAGCGAGGAAGCATTGCTCACCCTGATGCAATCAAGGACTGAACTGGCAGGAGCAGAGATCTCTGTGGATGAAGAGAGGGAAGAATTACGCTTGACGGTCTATAAGAAAGATAATGATGCAGTGTTAGAATTCAGAGTTGGGTCGGCGAGTAACAATGAGTTAAATCTGCAGGATCAGTTGGAGTGGATTGATGATCGTGTGGAGATCACTCAAATTGAGCATGATGTTTCCCTCCGTCTCCTGAGACACCTAGCCACCTCGGTCAAACATCGCCAGTTTCATGACATGGATATCCTGACTCTACATGTCTCTGCTTCCCCTTCCAAAAGTTCATCACAAGACTAAACGAATCAAGATGAGATACAGGTTTATTTTCGTGCTCATATTTTTCTTTGCCTGTGGATGCACCGAGAAATCCGAAACCAGAGAGTTATCGTTAGCACATTTTTTGTCGGCAGGACATGTCTTGAATGAGGATATGTTCTCACCTCTGACGGAGGAAGTGGAGAAACTTTCAGGTGGAACGATGACCATTCGGCTCTATCCCGCTGGAGCATTGAACTCGTCGGCACCCGCGCAATACTCCATTTTGCTCAGTGGCGTGTCGGATTTAGCTCTCGTCGTTCCTGCCTACACTGCAGATCTCTTTCCAAAAACTGACCTCATCAGTTTCCCGGGTGTATGTAAGACCGCGGTTGAATGTACCGAGGCCTTACAGCGTGCTCGACCGATTCTGGAAGATGAATACGATGCAAAGGTTCTGGGGCTTTGGGCCAATGATGCGCCGATACTCCTTACTCGCGACAGGCCTGTTCGGACCCTCGAGGACATGCACGGACTTAAGATCCGAGTCTCTACTCGCAGCGCTATCCCATATATTGAAGCCCTTGGTGCCAGTGCCATTATGCAGTCTGCTACCGTACTTCATCAGAGTCTGAGTACGGGTGTCATTGACGGCGTAGCCGTCTCACCTTCAGGGATAGAATCGTTCCAACTTCATGAGCCGACGAACTACTTGACCAATTGGCTCCCTTTATCTGGACTACCATTTGCCCTGTTGATGAATCAGGGCGTGTATGATGATCTTTCACCAGAGGAACAAGGATGGATAGATCAGATTTCTGACCTCTCTTTCTCTATTGCTGGAGCTAAAGCCTTCGCGCGATCTGGAGCGACTGGTATGCGGATGGCCCGGGGAGGTGGTGTCCAAATCATTGATCTGTCAGAAACAGAAAAGCAACGCTTTAATGAGGCAATCGCCCCAGTACGAGATGCAAGTCTTCGTCGACAGGTAAGCGGTGTAACCGCAGCCGAGATGGTAGATCTGTTCAGTGGGACACGATAGCTGATGAAGCTATTTATTGGTTCTACCACGAACCTTGTGGATCGTGATCAATTTGTTCACGCTCTTGAAGGTTCTGGATTGATGGTAGTCAGGCATAGAGAGATACTCACTCAGGGCGCACCAGATGAAACATGGATGAAAAAAGTGTCAGAAATGGGGTGTTACGCATTTACCTCAGATTACCGAATCGCCCGGAACCAAGTGCAAACGAAGATTGTGATGAAATACTCTTTGGGTATATTTGTAATCCGAAATAAAAATTCTACTCATCAAGAGAAGGGGAAAATTGGTCGTCCACCACGCTAACAAATTACTCCGATTCATCAAAAAGAACTCTAAACCGTTTACTACGACGGTTACGAGATCTGGAGTAACAGGCGCACGCCACATACCTACCAATGGAGGCTCAAAACAACCCAATTTCTGAGAGCTGTCTTTTTATGAGATCTTGTACAGTACCTATCCGAGAATATTCACGCTACTTTGACAGATCCGAATATAGACTTAAATTCATCTATCAAAAATTATTCAACCTTTTTGACATCCAACTAACGTTGAATTTGGGAGGGACCATCGTCTGATTTGACGATCAAAATGGCCCGTTAAGGTTTCCAATCGTATGCTGAGTCAGGCAATCCAGGATTATCTAAAAGTAATTTTCACCATACAGGAAGAGAATCCTGTGGTGACAACTACGGATATCGCTCGGGCCATGGATGTGTCCGCCGCATCCGTAACTGGAATGATCAAACGGCTAGATCGGATGCAATTGGTCATTCATGAATCCTATAAGGGAGTCAGGCTCACCGCCGCAGGCAAGAAGATTGCTCTGGAAATTATTCGCCACCACCGACTACTGGAAACCTATCTCCGGGAAATCATGGGATACTCATGGGAAAAAATGCACGATGAGGCCGAACACCTTGAGCATCACATTTCTGAGGATTTTGAGCAGCGCATTGATGCTCTCCTGGGATATCCTACCCATGATCCTCATGGGCATCCAATTCCAACCCAAGACTTGAAGATGGTGCGAGCGGAAACAAGCACGCTTTCCAACGCACCTTCCAATCACCCCCTGAATATTCACCACTTATCCGATTCAGATCCAGCTATCCTGGATTTTCTGGAACAGATTGGTCTCATGCCTGGCCGTATGGTTCATGTCATCAAGAGGGAGAACCATGGGATGACGGTACGAATTGGTGAGCGAGAGGAATTTATTAATGAGACGGTTTCGGACAGTGTGCATGTGATCATCTAAATGATCGTTTTTCCAAGTAGGGACGCCAACAGTCCAGCAGCCAGCTCCGCGGTGCGGTTACCTTCATCAATGATCGGGTTAATCTCAACGATTTCCGCCGATGAAAGCCGGCCATCCTCGGCAATCAATTCCATCAAGAGGTGAGCTTCTCTCGGATTGAGTCCACCTTCAACAGGGGTTCCAACTCCAGGGGCAAAATGAGGGTCCAGGCTGTCCACATCAAAACTGACGTGAAGGCTTTCATGATGACTGAGTTGACGAAGTACCGATTTGGTTACATCTGCAATTCCGCGTTCATCAATATCTCGCATGGTATAGATTCCCAGATTAGATTCATGCAAGACACGTCGTTCTTCCAGATCCAAATCACGCAGTGCAATCATTGCAATATCCCTTGATTCAAGTTTTGGTCCCGAACGCCCTACGCTGGTTAACTGATCGTATCCAGATCCAGAGAGGACGGCCAAAGGCATTCCATGGATGTTTCCGCTAGGAGAGGATGAAGGGGTATTAAAATCTGCATGAGCATCAATCCAGATCACCCCTTTGGGCGCATCATGAGTAGCGCCACCTATACTTCCGATGGCAATGGAATGATCACCTCCCATGACCAATGGGAATTCTCCTCGGGCAAGTGCCTGTTGTACCTCATGATAGAGGATGTTACAGGTGTGTTGAATGGATTCTACGTAATCCTCACTTTTCGCAAGTGTGCTGGGGAGTGCGGTTGGAATATTCCCGTAATCCGTGACTTTATGCCCAATTTGTTCCAGACGATCAGCAAGTCCAGCATATCGGAGTGCACTGGGACCAACATCTACCCCTCGCAGATCCTGTCCCAAATCCAACGGAACCCCGATCAGACAAATATCTCGAATTCGGTTATTCATGATCGATCAGATAGGGTGAGTTCCCGGAATATTTTGTAGCATTTCGGATCCGAATGTACCCGCGTTCGTTTGCAGTAATCCAGATTCATCCCGAATGCGATCACTCTCCCGGTTAAACCACTACTTTATACGCTACTGGCGGCTCTTCGTACCGGGGCTCTTATTTACGATGATCTCTGCAGTTTTTGCAATTGCCGTCCCAGTCGTCGTTCGGCAAGCAATTGACAGCATTCCGCGGTTTGAAAGACTGTACCGTCAATTTGATGCAACGACGCTCCAACATTCGTTGTATTGGGATTTTTTTTGGACGTTGCTCACCTTTGCGCTGATCATCATTGGTCTGAGCCTGGCGAATGGGTTTTTTTCGTTTTTGATGCGCCAGACCGTGATCGTAGCTTCTCGACATATTGAATTTGATCTGCGCAATACCCTGTATGATCATCTCCAAAAACTCTCCGCCAGTTTCTATCATCAAACCAAGACGGGGGATGTGATCACACGCGCGACCAGCGATATAGAGCAGGTTCGTCGTTATATTGGGCCCGCAATTATGTATTCTACGCGAGCGCTCGTGATCGTGATCACTGCGATCACCGCCATGCTCATCATCTCACCGACCCTCACGCTGTATGCGCTCATGCCGCTATCCATCCTGGGCGTAGCGATTTTTATTGTAGCACAGCTGGTTCATAAACAAAGTGATGCACTTCAGCGCCAATATGCACAGCTTACGAGTCGGGTTCAGGAAACGCTTGTAGGGATTCGATTGGTGAAGGCATATGCCACAGAGGAGACGGAGACCGACGCGTTTGAAAAAGAAAGTTTTACCTATAAGTTGAAGATGCTGGGACTCGCGCGTGTAGAGGCGGCATGGAGACCAGTATTTTTGATTGTCGTGGGATTATCAGAAATTATGGTGGTCTGGATCGGTGGTCGGCTTGTCTCCGAAGGAATCATTACGGTCGGAAATATTGTAGAGTATGTAATGTATGTCGCACTGATGACATGGCCTGTTGCTGCATTTGGACTTGTGATTTCGATGATGCAAAGAGCCAGTGCATCTGCCGAACGGATCTACGAAGTTCTGGAACAGGATCCAGATATTTCTGATGGTTCACGCACCAACCATCTGATTCAAGAGATAGACGGGCGGTTGACCTTTGAGAAGGTCTCATTCCGGTATGCAGACAACCTGCCTTATGCTCTTCAGGATATATCCTTTTCCGTCCCCTCTGGCCAGAGCTTCGCCATCGTTGGAAGAACAGGATCAGGAAAATCCACCCTGATTGATTTGATTGTCCGTTTAGCTGAACCAACTGCGGGGAGAATTCACATTGATGGTCACGATCTACAAACGTTTCCTCTTGCCATACTGCGGAGGGGGATTGGCTATGTGCCTCAGGATGTGTTTCTATTCAGTGATTCAATCGGAAATAATATTTCCTTCGGAACGGTTGGGGCATCTGAGGATGATATCCTCCAATCTGCGTTTGAAGCCGAACTTCTGGAAACCGTGATGGAATTTCCAGATGGACTCAATAGTACAGTTGGCGAACGTGGAGTTACACTTTCTGGTGGGCAGGCCCAACGCACCACTATTGCTCGTGCACTGATACGGGAGCCTCGGATCTTCATCATGGATGATGCGCTCAGCAGTGTGGACACGAAAACAGAAAGCCGTATCCTTGAACATTTGCATAAAAGAAAAGGACATCATACGATGATTCTCGTTAGCCACAGGATTTCCAGCATCAAGGGAGTGGATCAGATTATTGTATTGGATAGTGGGCGCATTGTAGAGCATGGTACACATGAATCGCTCATGGATCACGGGGGATTATACTCTCGAATGTATCAGCAACAATTACTTGAAGAAAAACTTGAAGCCCTTCAGTGAACGATGGAACTAATTCCATTGGGGACCTCCTCGGCATCCATTGTGCGAGATCGGGGGTTATCGTCCTATGTGCTACGCAGTGGACGCAATATTTTTCTTTTTGATTGCGGAGACGGGACACAGTTTCGGCTCCTAAGGGCGGGGATCCGTTTCAGTCGGATTCGAGCAATTTTTCTTTCTCACTTGCATGGAGATCATTATCTCGGTCTTTTTGGACTCCTGATTACGATGTCTCTTCGGAGACGTACCTCGCCGCTCACCATTGTAGCCCCCAAGGAGTTCCGTCAAATCCTCATGGCGATTCCCGGGCTAGGTTCAGATGAACTGGAATTTCACATCCAACATGTGGGACTTGATGAAAATGGCAAATCAGGACCCATCTACCACGAACACGGAGTTACCGTACATGCTCTCCCTCTGGATCATGGAAGATTGTGTTTTGGTTTTCGTGTGATTCAACGCAGTGAGACACTCCAAATTGATAGAACACTGGCGAGGTCTCTTGGCGTTACAACCCAAGACGAGTTCAAAAAACTGGCCACTGGACAGACGATCCGAACACCAAAGGGACTCATCACACCAGATGCCGTCAAGGCCACACACAGGATCATCTTTGCGTATGTTGGTGATACGCGTCCGTGTGAGGCAGGGATAGAGTTGGCAAAGGACTCTGACTTGATGATCCATGAGGCTACGTTTAGCCAAAATGATCATGATCGTGCATCAATCACAGGACATAGCACCGCACAAGGTGCTGCAATGGTGGCAAAAGATGCCCAATCAAACCGATTGCTACTGACGCACTTCAGTTCTATGTACTCGGATGTGATTCGTCTTCAGGAAGAAGCCAGAACAGTGTTCCCTCACGCAGAAATAGCCAAGGAATTTCATGAGTATTCCCTTGGTTCAGGAGCTCCAGAGAACCAGAATACTTTTCCAGAATGAGTACAGGGAAAGGGCTTGATCGGAGACTATTAAAGCGAATCATCGGCTACCTCATGCCCTACAAGCATTGGGTACTCATCGCCTTTGGTCTGGTATTGTTGTTTTCATTTCTGGGCCCCCTCCGTCCATGGTTAATCCGTTTGGCGATTGACCGTCATATCGTTCCTGGAGAACTGGATGGTTTATTTCTTTTGATTTGTGCCCTGTTTGGAGTCATTGTGGTTGAGGGTGCATTGGGGTATATCAATACATATTTCACGCAATGGATTGGGCAGCAAGCGATCTATGATGTGCGAGTACGAGTCTTCAGGCATGTACAGAGGCAGTCTCTTTCTTTCTTTGACCGAACTCCGATCGGGAGACTGATTACCAGAACAACCTCCGATGTGGAGGCGCTTTCCGAAGTACTATCGGCAGGAATCGTCGTCATCATGGGGGATATGTTTAAGCTTGTATTTATCGCTGCATTCATGTTCAGCTTGAACTGGGTCTTGGCGTTGGTCACATTATGTGTGATGCCATTCATGCTTCTGGTCACCATGTGGTTCAAGCGAAATGTTCGCGGGCAATACCGCGAAACACGCAAACAAGTGGCACGCTTGAATTCTTTCATGCAGGAGCATGTGTCAGGAATGCTGATTGTACAACTCTTCGGGCGGGAGAAAGTGGAGATGAAGCGTTTTGAAAAAATCAATGACGACCATCAGATTGCACAGCTAAAAACAGTCTTTTACCACTCACTTTTTTGGCCTGCCGTGGACATCATCGCATCCGCAGCAATTGGGTTTATATTGTGGACAGGAGGAGTGAGTGCACTTGGTGGAGCGATCACGATTGGGGTTCTGGTTGCGTTTATCCAATACTGTCGGCAATTTTTTGAGCCCATTCGAAACCTTTCAGAGCAATTTAACATGCTCCAGAGTGCAATGGCTGGTGCAGAGCGCATCTTTGATGTGCTGGATCATGACCAATCCCTGCCCGAAACGGATGCGGTCCATCCGCCAATGCGACTCGAGGGAGATATTGTTTTTGATAATGTCTGGTTTGCCTATAAAAATCTTGAAGATGGTTCCCCTGATTGGGTACTCCAAGGCGTCTCATTTACAATTAAGCGAGGAGAAAATGCCGCGATCGTTGGCGCCACAGGCAGTGGAAAAACAACACTCATTAGCCTGTTAATGCGGTTTTATGACATTCAGAAAGGGCAAATTTTCATAGATGGAAGAGATATTCGCACGTTTCGGATCAAGTATCTCCGCTGGCGAATCGGACTTGTACTGCAGGATGTTTTTCTCTTCTCTGGATCTGTGTATCGTAATGTATCCTTGGGAAATTCCGATATATCGCTTGAACAGGTAAAAGAGGCGGCAACGACTATCGGTGCGGATCAATTCATTGAGCAACTGCCTGATCAGTACGATCATGATGTACGTGAGCGAGGAGTATCACTTTCTCAGGGCCAGAGACAGCTTCTTTCGTTTGTTCGGGTTCTAGCCCATGATCCCGATATTTTAGTACTTGATGAGGCAACCTCAAGTATTGATACGGAAACCGAACAGATCATCCAGCGAGCTCTGGAACGAGTACTCCGAGGGAGAACCTCATTAGTGGTTGCTCACCGGTTGTCAACGGTTCGTCACGCGGATACCATTCTCGTTCTTCATAAAGGTCTCCTCCGAGAACAAGGAACTCATGAGGAGTTGGTGGATGCCGGCGGACTTTACCAAACTCTCTATGAATTGCAATATCAGGAACAAGAACAAATTGCCGAGTTTTCCTGATGGATTCGTATACTTCGTCACCGAACTCAACTCCCTCTGAACACCATTACAGAAATAGGGTATAGCATGCACCAACTAATCAACTACAATGTTTGAACCTAACGAATCTGAGCGTACGGTAAAAGACGATGTGCGTGAAAAGTATGATGCAATCGCTCGCGGGATGCAAGAGTCCGGGTACTGTATGATTGACAAAAACGCATACGGCAATCAAACAGGCTACTGCTCGGACGCTGACTTAGGCCTTGGGTGTGGTACCCCAGTTGACCATGCCGAACTACAACTCGGCGAAACGGTCCTTGATCTTGGATCTGGGGCTGGACTGGATGCTCTGATTGCGTCGCCGCTTGTGGGGGATACAGGTAAGGTGATTGGTGTGGATATCACTCCAACTATGGTCGCAAAAGCAACTGAAAATGCGAATGCGGCTGGAATTTCGAATGTTACCTTTCTGAAAGGGGATATAGAGGATCTCCCGATTGAAGATAGTTCGGTAGATGTGGTTATCAGTAATTGCACCCTGAACCTTGTACCAGATAAAAAGAAAGCCATCTCTGAAATCGCCAGAGTCCTACGTCCAGGAGGCAGGATGGTTATCTCAGATGTGATGACGCTGGTGGACTTACCTCCGGACGTTCGCAGTGTTCTTGAACAACATGTTGGATGCATCAACGGAGCGCCAAACATGAGCGATTTCTTTTTAATGGTCTCCGAAGCTGAGTTCAAGACACCAGACTTATTGGATATGCGTTTTCTACAAGTTGTTGACGAACATGATGGCTTTGCAAGTCTGACATTTAGCGCCATCAGGAAACCCTAATCATCTCTAACAATCTTCCCATTAGCATGGAGCATTATTATGATCGTTCTCATTTACCTCGGTTTGGAGAAATTGCTGAGGGAAATCAGGAGTTGGCTGACTCCTTTTTTGGGTATTACAATCAGGTATTTGCAGAGGGTGCACTAACCGAACGGGAAAAAGCATTAATTGCCTTGGCAGTTGCCAGTACGGTTCAATGTCCCTATTGTATTGATGCCTATACCACTGCATGTCTTGAATCTGGTTCGGACCTTGAACAGATGACAGAGGCTATCCATGTTGCCACGGCTATTCGAGGTGGTGCCTCTCTGGTACATGGGGTACAGATGCTTGATCAGGTGAAGCGCTTGACGATGTGATCATCTCCTGCAACCCATCTGTTGAGAATCATGCTTGAGACGCTTCCTCTGAGTCCCAGAGCTACGACCTCCCTCTCTTCTCGGGTTGTCCCGTTGGCGCACCCGATCGAACAACTCAAAGTTCTGGGTTCGGCTCATATCTCGGGTGGGCCTACGAATAGCGGCCAGTTTGAACTTGATTTAGCCTCCAGTGGATGGCCACGAATCAAACCGTCCAATTTAGAGATTGTACAGATCAATCTTGGCAAGCTATGCAATATGACTTGCCGACATTGTCATGTGGATGCTGGTCCCGATCGAATCCATGAAAATATGGATCGAGAAACTGTGGATGCCTGTCTGCGCGTCATTGAGGAAACAGGAGTCCGAGTGGTTGATCTCACAGGTGGAGCGCCTGAACTCAATCCGAACTTTGAATATCTTGTAGATCAATGTATTCAGAGAGGGCTCCGAGTGATGGATCGTTGCAACCTTACGATCCTGCTAACGCGCAGGTACCAGTACCTCCCAGAATGGTTTGCTGAGCGGGGAGTGGAAGTTGTCTGTTCGTTACCTCATTACAGAAAAATGAGTACCGATGCCCAGCGTGGACAGGGGACCTATCGAAAATCTATTGAGGCATTACAGCGCCTGAATCAAGTCGGATATGGACAAGGAGATCCTGACCGCAGACTGGTCATTGTTACAAACCCCGTTGGCGCATTCCTTTCGGGAAATCAAGAATCGCTTGAAAGTGAGTGGAAGGCAGCATTGATGCGAAACCATGACGTCCATTTTGATCAACTACTGACCTTGAACAATCTACCAATCTCACGATACCTGGAGTGGCTCATGGAAACTGGTCAAGTGGAGCTTTACCTGAACAGGCTGTTACAGGCATTCAATCCATCCACCATTGCAGGGCTCATGTGCAGGAATACGCTTTCGATTGGATGGGATGGGTATTTATATGATTGTGATTTTAACCAGCAGCTTGATCTGCACATGGAGATTCCGAGCCCCCATGTTCAAGACTTTGATCTTGCCATCTGGCAGGATCATGCTATTCGGACAGCACGACATTGTTACGGATGTACCGCCGGGGCAGGGAGTAGCTGCGGCGGAGCAATCACATAGTTCATTAGCAAGTACTTTTCAAATGATTCCCGTTGCCATGGAGTAGGGGATCCCTGCATACCCATTCTTCTGCCAAACTCTTCGGAGACCTCCAACCACATGACGTATGGTCTCTGGCAATCAATTGATCCAGAAATCACTCCTTGTTCAACATGTGACCATTCGAAGTTGTCCTGATGGTCGTCGTACTCCAAGGTTCTGCGTGGCTGAAAATAATTGTTCCTGTGGTTAGAATGCCCAAATTGGGAGTTGAGTATTAATTGGAGTAGGATATCCAATCAGTGATTCATGAATGGGGGATTGAAACGCAACAGATCAGCGGTTATGCAGTTTTAGGCAAGACTAAATTTTGCATAGGATGCGTGGATTCATAGTATTTCTTATCGGGCTTTCTATACTTGCTTCTTGTACATCCACAGATCAAGTTGATCTCCCAATCACGGAACGTCCAATTCGGGTGACTGCCACGACAAGTATTGTTGCAGATCTGGTTCATGCGGTGGGTGGTACGGAGGTTGTGGTTGAATCGCTCATGGGGCCGGGGGTAGATCCTCATCTCTACAAGGCAAGTGCTCGGGATGTGTCAAAGATGAAAGAAGCTGATCTGATTGTCTACAATGGCCTCCATTTGGAGGGCAAAATGGGAGATGTTTTTGAGGGCATGCAAGAGGATGAGATCTCCATCATTGCGGTTGCCGAGGTGAGTATCTTGGACAGCTTATTAATTTCATCAGAATTATTTCAGGGCAATCATGATCCCCATATCTGGTTTGATCCCTTGTTATGGGCAAAGGCGGGGTATGCTATCGCAACTGCACTTGGTACGCTTGATCCCAATAGACAAACAATCTTTACCTCCGGTGCTGCCACGTACGAAGAGAAACTCATGGAGTTAGATGCCTATGTGGCTCAGAAAGCAAGCGAAGTCCCCGAAGCGAAACGAGTGCTCATCACATCCCATGATGCATTTGGATACTTTGGGAAAGCATATGGTTTTGAGGTAGAGGGGCTGCAAGGTATTTCAACAGCTTTGGAATCGGGTGCTGGAGATGTTCAGGGCTTGGCAGCGCTTGTAGTTGAACGAGAAATTCCAGCAATATTTGTAGAGTCGTCCATATCTCCGAGAGGGATTGAAGCGGTGCAGGAAGCTGTCAAGGCAAAAGGCTTTGAAGTGCGTGTTGGGGGTACATTGTATGGAGATGCATTGGGTGGACCAGGCTCCGAAGCGGACACATACTTAAAGATGGTCCAATACAATATTGATACAATCGTCAATGCGCTCTTCAATGGTCAACGCAGTTGAAGTACGAGATCTGACCGTTGCCTATCAGGAAAAGCCTGTCCTTTGGGACATAGATTTAGATGTGGCCTCCGGAGTATTAATGGCTGTCGTTGGCCCCAATGGGGCTGGAAAGACAACACTGATCAAGGCGATTCTGGGGCTGATCAATCCTGCAGCTGGACAGATTCGGATCCTCGGTCAGCCGTATCAATCTGTCGCTTCTAATGTTGGATATGTTCCTCAGCGAGGTACCGTAGATTGGGATTTTCCCACTAGCGTACTGGATGTTGTCTTAATGGGCTTGTATGGCCAACTGGGTTGGATTCGTAGACCTGGGAGACATGAGCGCTCTGTGGCTATGTCTGCTCTTGAACAAGTTGATATGCATGAGTTGGCTCACCGGCAGATCAGCCAACTCTCAGGAGGCCAACAGCAGCGTGTATTTCTGGCGAGAGCTCTGGTTCAGGATGCTCAAATTTATCTCATGGATGAACCTCTTCAAGGTGTAGATGCGATCACTGAGCACGCCATCATTGACCTTCTTCAAACCCTCCGCACATCTGGGAAAACGGTACTTACCGTACACCATGATCTGCAGACGGTAACTTCCTACTTTGATGAAGTCTTACTTCTGAATATTCGTCGAATTGCCAGTGGACCGGTTACAGAGGTGTTCACCGATACCAACCTTGGACTTACCTACGGAGGACGAATAGCAATCATCAAAGATCAGGTATAGTCATGGAGCAGTTTTTTGATGACTACACCCTACGAATGGTCACTCTTGGTACTGCAATCTTGGGGGCAGTGAGTGGTGCACTGGGCACATTTGCCGTCCTCCGACAGCAAAGTTTATTGGGTGATGCGGTATCTCATGCTGCACTGCCAGGGATCGGACTTGCTTTTCTACTCACTGGCAGTAAAGCATCTCTGATCTTGATGGTTGGGGCAGGGCTTACAGGATGGTTGGCAACCGCCGTAGTCTTGTTTGTGGTTGCGAGCACACGAGTCAAGTATGATAGTGCATTAGGGCTTGTCCTATCTGTATTTTTTGGTGCAGGCTTAGTACTGCTGACGTTCATTCAGAAATTTCCGAATGCCAATCAGGCCGGACTGGATTCGTTTCTATTCGGTCAAGCTGCGTCACTGATCGCTCAGGATGTGATCACGATGGCAGTTTTGGGAGGGCTGGCATTCGTGATTCTAATACTGTTCTGGAAAGAATTCAAGCTACTCGCATTTGATTCAGAGTTTGCCCATAGCCTCGAGCTACCCGTTCGGAGATTGGACTTGGGCTTAACTACGCTCCTTGTTGTAGCGATCGTGATCGGACTGCAAACCGTTGGTGTCGTTCTGATGAGTGCAATGATTATTGCTCCAGCCGCTGCCGCCCGTCAGTGGACCAATCATTTTGGGGTAATGATGTTGATTGCAATGATGCTGGGTTCACTTTCCGGCATAGCTGGGTCACTGCTGAGCGTATCCACCTCCAACTTACCTACGGGTCCAACAATTGTAGTGTGTGCTGCCAGTCTTGTTGTGGTTTCCATGCTTTTTGCACCCAAGCGAGGGATCATCTGGCAGCGTGTTCGCCAAGGAATACAGAATCAGAAGCTCAAAAGTGAGGCCCTGTTGCTTGACCTATTTGAGTTGGCTAAATCGCATGATTCCTATGAATATCCTCACAAGGAAACTGCTCTTCAGGTGATCCGACCTTATTCCGGTTCTCCCCGCAGACATTTACGGACATTGGAAGGGAAAGGATTAGTCCGGATGCATTCCAATGGCATGTGGGCCTTGACCCCGGATGGAGTTCAAGAATGTAATGAACTCCTGCGCGAACGTAACCAATGAGCACGTTCCAATTCGAAATCCAGTTGGTCGCCATTGTGGTTTCTGCTGCCTGCGCGTTGCCTGGTTCATTTCTGGTTCTGCGCAGAATGGCGATGATGAGTGATGCAATCAGCCACGCAATTCTGCCTGGAATCGTGGTTGGATTTTTCCTGACAGGTAGCTTATCCTCACCGTTTCTGATTCTTGGTGGAGCAGTCGCTGGACTTCTAACCGTGTATCTGGTGGAGCGGTTACAACGGACGAACCTCATTCGTGAGGATGCTGCGATGGGGTTGGTGTTTTCCACTCTGTTTGCGATCGGGGTCATCTTGATTGCACGTTTTGCAGGTGATGTACACCTGGATACTGATGCCGTACTGCTTGGAGAATTGGCATTTGTGCCATTTGATCGTGTCCAATTGAATGGGTATGATCTTGGCCCTAAGGCCTTGTATGCAACTGGAATCGTAGGACTCCTCTGTGCAGGATTTATTCTATTGTTTTATAAAGAGTTGAAGCTTGCTACATTTGATAGCGCACTTTGTGCAACCCTGGGATTTTTACCCGTCACGCTTCATTATGCGCTCATGGGACTGGTATCGATGACGGCAGTCGCTGCGTTTGATGCCGTTGGTTCCATTCTGGTCATTGCCTTTATGGTCGGACCGCCCGCCAGCGCGTACCTGATGACCAATCGGCTTGGAAGGATGCTCATCCTGAGTGTTCTTTTTGGGATGACTTCGGCCGTGACTGGTTACTGGGCTGCATACCTCCTGGATGCCTCAATTGCAGGATGTATGGCAACCATGGTCGGGATTCAGTTTGCGATCTTGCTCTGTGTTACTCCCAAACAAGGGTTACTCGCCGTCTGGGAGCGAAAAAGGCGTCAGAAATGGCAATTTGCCATGAAGATGTTACTGATCCATCTTTTGCAACACGAAAAAACCCCGGAGGCGGAAAGAGAATGTCGGATGGATCATTTACAGGATCACTTGGCTTGGGACACCGACTTTGCCAAAGAAGTGGTTTCTCGAGCCGCTTCAAAGAATTTGCTCCAAGCCGTCGGAGAGTATCTGGAGTTGACAAAAACCGGCAGAGAATTCGCTCAGGAGGCAATAGTTGAAGACTAAAATATCGCGGACTACAGGGAAAGGCTCCGCCGCAGATCTATCATTCTCCGAGAGGCAGACAAGAAAAAGCCCCCACTCAGCAGAATAATTCCGATCCACACCAAACTGATGGCCGGTTTCACTTGTGCTTGGACAACAACATAGTCTGCCGTGGTCGCTCCATCAAGGAGGAGTGTAATTTCGCCAGTGTCCACATTCATACTTGTAAAATAGAATTGAATCCCACCAGATGCGGCACCAATTGGATTCAAACTACGGTCGGTTTGAATGGTGTATACAGGCATGATCTCTTCAATCAGATTGGTGCTCAAGTTCATGACCTGCAGCACCGCACCTACGGCGATTTCGGTACGTTCTACCTCTTCTTCGCTCAATAGGGAGGGCAAATCCACTCCGATCTCAAAGCCCGTGAACGTGACGCGGTAGGTTCCATCCCCGATGATCGTACTCTGTCCTTTCCGTAGATCAATTTCGTTATTGACGGTATCTCCATCAAGCATTTCCCGAGGTGTAACGGCGACGAAGATATCTTTTTCAAAGTAGGGCTTCAGGTCAGGATGCTGGATCCATTGACCTGTATTGGATTCGTAGGCAACCGGTTTAAGGCGGAAGGATTGTCCTTCAGGGTCTGTGAAATCCAGCACAAAACGAGTATGTCCGCGCGCTCCAGGTTCTGTTCCAACATAATTCACCTGATAGCCTGCAACGCGAACGGGTTGTCCCTGCTCGACCACGAAGTTATTCCTCTCACTCCCCCGGGGGGCATCAGAGATCGGGCGACTAAACCCGGAGGACGCGATGATACCGATCACCATAATTCCCAATCCTACATGTGCAAGTGCACCACCGGCAAGTTTCAGGTTCCCCCGTCCAACTTTCCAAAGGACCGAGGCATTCCCAAAGAGTGCGAAAAATGCTACAAAAAGAAGCAGAATCAATTGAAGTCCATAGCCATAGCGTTGCCAGAAGTTCTCCCCTTCGGCAACGGTTTCAGATGCGAATGGAGTCAGAATCAATACAAGGATTGTACTTAAACTTGCAAGTAAAATAGGCCAGGCCACTACACGGTTCACTTTCTGGACACTCATTTTGGTCCACCAGAATAGTTGTCCTAGCCCGGCCAGAAATAATATTCCTACCGAGATAGGAAGCGTCCAGTCATTGTAGAAGTCAATTGGGACGGTTGCAGGATTATTGTTGAACAGCTTTCCAAAGATGGGAGCGCTAGTCCCAAGAATCACCACAGTTGCCACAACGGTCAGGAGAACAGAGCCCGAGAAGACGAGAAACTCGCGGGATAGATAATAGGCTTCCTGTTGGGCGCTCGGAAGTTCGCGGTAACGCCAGACAAAAAGTCCAAAGCCCAACATTCCCATTGCGACAATCCAAATTAATAACTGATTATAGAGCCCAAGATCTACAAAGGCATGCACAGAGGCATCTCCCAAGATGCCACTACGTGTTAGGAAGGTAGAATAGACGACTAAAATATAGGCGAGAACAGACAGGAACAAGGCCGCCTTATGCCCGATGCCTCCTTTGCGCTGGATGAGCATCAGGTGAACCGCCGCAACACCGACGAGCCAAGGTACAAGTGAAGAATTTTCGACAGGATCCCATGCCCAGTATCCACCAAAGTTCAATGTCTCATAAGCCCAGTAGCCCCCCATGGCAATCCCGACCCCCAGGCACATGACGCTAATCAGCGTCCAGGGAAGTGCGGGCCGCACCCATTGAGTATATCGCTTCTTCCAAAGAGCGACCACCGCAAATGCAAATGGTGCAATCATGGTGGTGAACCCTACAAATAGCATAGGTGGATGAATCACCATCCAGTAGTTTTGAAGCAGATCATTCAACCCCGTTCCATCAGCAGGGACAAAGTCTGGATTGGACTGAAAGATTGGGGCGTCAGGATTTGCTTCAGCCAATGTCGCAAAGGGGGCAGCACCAATTTCAATTGGCCCCAACTGGATGCCTACAATCATGGTCAATAAGAAGGCTTGGCATAAGGCCACCACGGTCATGACCGCCGCTTTGTAAGAGGGAGCGGCCCAGCGGATGAGGGCGAGCCCCATCAGACAGTTCATGATGATCCACAGAAGAAAAGAGCCTTCCTGTCCTTCCCAACTGGCGGAAAACAAAAAATGGAATGGCAAATCCCGCGACGAATGGGCCCAGACATAATTATATTGGAACTGATGGGTAGCGATCAGAACGATCAGAAGTAGCCATGCACTCACAAGACAAATTGTCATGACCCACCAAAGCGCATTCCCAAGACGAAAATAGCCTCGGTCGGGTTGATCCTCTTGCGCGGACTGATAAAATGCGAAGATAGATATAATGCTACTGACAAAAGCTGTCAAAATCAGTATGTGTCCTACGATCCCTGACATATTCTGTGTTAGCGTGAATGGAGTGCATGGAGAAGGTTCTGGTGCAGGCCATTGAAACTTCCATTGCTCATGATCAGGACGACATCCTCAGTCTTCACCTCTCGGGTCAAGTCCTCCAGTAACGAGGAAGTATTTTCAAAGCACTTCACATCAGTGCCATCATCACGAATACGATCCATCACCACTTGAATGTCCAAAAATTGCTCCAGTGTGTCATTATGACGAAAAGGG
The DNA here is from genome assembly GCA_965208025.1 of Rhodothermales bacterium. Lineage (GTDB taxonomy): Bacteria > Bacteroidota > Rhodothermia > Rhodothermales > Bin80 > Bin80. The sequence continues at coordinate 3,284,314 of OZ242302.1, read as the reverse complement.
GGAGAGCATAGATAGGCCATCGATGCCCCTCCGAAGGCTTGGCCATAGGAATCTTCAAATATTTTCCGCCGACTGGAATTTGTGCCAGGTTCAAACACGGCAATGAGTCGTCGATGAGGCCAGCGCTGTTCTGCAGCCTGAATGGTCGCGCGAACAGCAGTTGGGTGATGCGCAAAATCGTCAATGATCAGGATCCCATCCGGTTCGCCAAGAATTTCCTGACGTCGTTTCATGCCAGAAAAAGATGCGAGTCCTATCGCAATTTCCTCAAAGGTCAGTCCCTCGTGCAATGCAATCGTACAAACCGCCAAGGCATTCCTGAGATTATGGTCGCCATGCAAGGGGAGCATCACCTCTCCGAGATCTTCCCCATGATAGATTAATTCAAATCGGATCCCGGTTTCATTTGATTCAAGGATTTGACCAACTACATCATGTTGAGAATCCAGCCCATAGGTAAGAACTGGGGCAGAATGGGTGTGTAATTGAGTCACACCGGGATCATCCCCACAGATGGCCAAGAGTCCATCCTCTGGAATCAGATTCGCGAAGGTCTCAAATGCCTCCTTGTACTCCTCATAGCAGGTGTAGATATCGGCATGATCAAATTCTACGGAAGTAATGACAGCTACTTTGGGAGCATAGTGAATAAACTTTGGACGCTTATCAAAATATGCACTGTCATATTCATCTCCTTCAATGATGAATTGCGGATCCGAACCGATGGAAAAGCTTCTTTCGAAATCTTGAAGTATCCCTCCCACTAAATATCCAGGCTCTCGCCCTGAGGAGCGAAAGACATGGACGAGCATTCCAGAGGTGGTTGTTTTTCCGTGGGTTCCCGCAACGACGATGCTTCGCCGGTTCTGAAGAAAAAAATGATGGATCGCCTCAGGGAATGAGAGTTGGGGGATTTTTTTCTCTCTTACGACGGTTGCTTCAAGATGGGTGGGGACACAGGCATTCCCTGTGATCACTAAATCAGGGTGAGTTGAGAGATTGGACTCTGCGTATCCATCATAAACAGAGATGCCCAGATCATGAAGAAAGGTGCTCATTGGTGGATAGATTCCACGATCAGATCCTCTCACCGCATACCCCGCCTCGGTAAGGAGCCCGGCAAGTGCCCCCATTCCCGTACCGCCAATCCCAATCAAATAAATGTCATGTGTATCAGGTTTGGGAGGTGGTCTATGAAAAATTCTCAGATGTGCATCAGAAAATTCCTCTAGTGATCTCATTCGGAGGATGGTGGCAAATCTGTATTGTTACGAGAACTCAAGATTGTAAATAAAGAGTCAAAAGCAGAATACATGACGGGGACGATCACCAAGGTTAGAAATGTTGCAAAGGTGAGTCCACTGATGATCGCAATGCCCATGGGCCCCCAGAACTGGGTATTTTGAGATCCAAACTGAATGTTCGGGGTAAGTTCAGCCAGTAATCCAATAAAATCAATGTTCAGTCCGAACGTGAGCGGAACCAGACCGATCACGGTGGTCAAGAAGGTAAGCAGTACAGGTCGGAGACGAGTCGCTCCACCTTCGACAATTGCTTCCAGCTTTTCTAAGCCACGGTCCCGTAGCTGTCGGATATAGTCAATCAGGACAATATTATTGTTTACTACGATTCCCGCCAGACTGATAAGACCAATAAAGGTCATTAACCCAAAAGGAGTGCGAGTCAGAATCAAACCAAGAAGTACGCCGATCAGTCCCAGAAAGACAGCCAACATGATGATAATCGGGACAATGACGCTGTTGAACTGTGCAATCAAGATCAGTGTAATGGCTGCAACTCCGATTCCCATGGCAACTTGAAGAAACCCAAAGGCCTCTGCCTGATCCTCGCTCTCCCCCGTATAGGTCAGTTTATAACCGGAAGGCAGGGAATTCTGAAGTTCAAGCAAATGGGTCTGAACCTGTCCGAGGACTGCAGCCCCATTGCCCCCCGCGACTACATCACCTGTAATGGTGGCAACCCGATTCAAATCTAATCGGGTAATGGATCCGAACCCGCTTCCGATTTCGAAATCAGCAATGGACGAAAGTGGGATTTGGGTTCCTTCATGTAGGACGGTCAGACCATCAAGCGCTTCAAGACTTGCCCGCTGACTCTCTTTCAGCCGAACAGTGACGTCATATTCATCTTCACCAGAACGATATTTCGTCGCTTCACTCCCTTGAATCGCCGAACGTACGACATTACTGACTTTACGAGAATCTAATCCAATCCGAGCAGCCCGTTCACGGTCAATGTGGACTTGAACTTGGGGACGCCCAGTGTTGAGATTATTGTTGATGTCCACCAATAGCGGAATGGTATTGTTCTGCGATGCCTGTCGTAGTGAAGCCGTGACCTCTTCGGTGATTTGGGTAATTTGGGAAAAGTCTGGTCCAGTGATTTCAATATTGACGGGTTTACCAACCGGTGGCCCAGCGTTATCTTTGTTGATTTCAAAGATCACTCCTGGAATTCCCCGCAGAGACTCCCGAAGTCGCTCAAGTGTATTCCTGCTCGTTTCAGGGCGGTTCCCATAATCAACCACATTCAGCGTGAGAACAGAACTTTCTGGACTACCGGGCCCCCCTCCCATCAGATCGCCTCCACTACTGCTAGTCCCCACATTGACGAGAATACTTTTGATGTTATCTCGATCCGACTGATTCTCTTGTAAGAGTGAATTAATACTGGACTGGGCAATCTCTGTCACGCTATTGGTTTCCTCTAAATGGGTTCCTAGAGGGAGTTCAAGATCAACTGTAATGATATTTGGATCGGTGTCAGGGAAAAATTCAACTCCAGTTGGTGCGGCAATAAACAGACCAACAATCGCAACAAATCCACCAGCAACTCCCACGAGGAGTCGAGCACGATTATCCGTGATTAACAGTCGGGTTCGATGGGGAAGGAATTTGCCATTCACTAAGTGACCAATCGCTCCAATGATCATGATGATCGCGGGAAGACAAAGTAAAATCAGAATCGTCTGGAGTTCCGCTCCTCGGAGGAGTGACATCAGTCCCAATATTACCGTAGACACACCCGCAAAGAATCCACCAAATTTAACGCTGGTTATCCCACTGAGATAGATAATTTCAACACAGTGAAGCAGGATCATCGCCAACCCAGCCGCAAGGAGAATGAACGCTGGATAAAGAAGCACAGTACCTGCAGAGGGATTGGCCAATCCAGACACAATACCGCCAATCACCAGTAGAGCGATGCCAACAATCAGACAGACAAAACAGAAAGAATTTCTTAGATAGGGGTTGGGGGTTCGGATGACAGCCAAGATCAAGAGCGAAATAACCCCTAGACCAAAGAGAACCGATATGAACGTTACAGGGGAAGGTCCTTCAGAAGTATTCATGAATGTCCCCAAGAGGGCAAGGATCAGCCCTACCACATAGACGGCAGCAGCACTGAGCCATAATTTCTTGCGAAACAGGAAGGGGGCTCTCACTTCATAGGTACGTTGCAGTTGACTCCCAAGAAACTGACGATACCAAGTAATTAATTTAGGTATGGCCTCACCAACAAATCCCTTGGTAATAGGGCTAAAAGCATATCGGTGAGCAAGCATCAGGAAAGGAACTGCAATGGATAATACGAGGAGAGTTTGCCAGTTCGCAAGCCCAATGACTAAGGCAACCACAGAGAAGAAGACAAATAGGCCAGCCCTGATGGCCAAAGATGCCTGCATGCTCGGATCCGTATCCAACCTCACGAAATAGCCAGTGATGACAGGATTAATAATTATCGCTACAAATAGGGAACAGGATAGCGTGATAATCAGAGTCAATGGCAGATATCCCATGAACTCTCCCGTGATTCCTGGCCAAAACAACATGGGGATAAACACAGCCACGGTTGTGGCAGTAGAGGCAACCACCGCTCTACCGACTTCGGCTGTTCCAAGTTTGGCAGCTTCAAATCGGGAGTATCCCAGTTCGCGATAGCGGTAAATATTTTCTACAATCACGACGGCATTGTCGACGAGCATCCCAAGTGCAATGATCAGAGAAAAGAGAATGACAAAGTTTAGTTCTTGACCAATCACCTGGAAAACCAGAAAAGTGAGAAACATGGAGAGTGGGATTGCAATGCCAACCAGTGTTGCCGTGCGCACCCCCAGGAAGAAGAGTAAAACAAGTACGACGAAGATCAGTCCACTGATGATATTGTTTTCCAGATCATTGACCAGCTCTTGAACCGCATCACTCTGATCGCCAGTAATCACAACCTGGGTTCCACTTGGCAATGGGAATTCATCAAGGACTGTTCGGATTTCTTCGGCAGTGTCCAGAATATTTGCACCGCTACGTTTTTTCACATTCAGGGTAATGACGGGGTAACTCTCGGTTTCGGCCAGTCGGACAAGACGCTTGCCTTCCTCTTCCTGCATCAACTGCAGTCGTGAGTAGGTGGAACGTTCTTTGAAGCCCAGGTAGACATCTGCGATATCCCTCACATATACGGGAAAGCCGTTTGGACTTTTGATGACTAGGCCCTCAATTTCATCTCGAACATCACGAAATTCTCCATCAATCCGAACGATGTAATCCTTGCTATCAACACGGATTGTCCCCCCAGGGGTATTGAAATTCTCAAAGTTGATTGTTTCAACAAGATCCACAAACGTGAGATCATATCCTTGGAGTGCACGAATATCTACATCTACTTTCACCTCACGCTCAAGCGTACCGATCAGTTCAACTTCAAGAATGTCAGGGCTCTTTTCAATTTCATCTCCCAGATCTTCCGCGACTTCTTTAAGTTGTGTAAGCGTAAAGGCCCCGGCGAGATTGATACTCATGATCGGGATATCCTCCACGTCAAATTCGCTCACGATTGGTTCTTCAATATCACTCGGAAGGCGCGGCTTGGCAATCTGTACTTTATCTCGAACTCTCTGGTAAGCAAAATCCAGAGATACATCGGTCGTAAATTCAACCACGATAGTGGAGACTCCTCGCACGGAAGTTGATCGTATCTCCTCAATATCAGATACAGACTGAACTTCTTCTTCAATGATTCGCGTGACGAGCGACTCAATATCACTTGGACTGGCTCCAGGATAGATGGTTGTAATCACGACAGTAGGAATTTCGATGGAAGGGAAGGCTTCCTTTGAAATGGTCAAATAGCTCACCAGCCCACCCACAGTCAGCATAATAGTGAGGATTGCCACGCTTGGCCGATACTTGATCGCGAGTTCGGTGATTTTCATGGAATTCGTCTCTATAAGGGAGAGGATTCAGGAGAGCTCCCAACCACTGGAATTCCAGACTCGTCCAGTTCAGAGTAGGTCTGATCAATCGTGACCAGATCATCATTGGCAAGTGTAGACTGTCCGCGAACCACGACCTTTTCATCTGGGGAGAGCCCACTTAAGACGACCACCTGATTCGCATAGTCGGCCCCGAGGGTAACGATTCGCATCTTAGCGACATGACGGCCCTCATGCTGTTCAACAACAAAAATGGAGAGACCGTTTTCGGTTCGGGTCACTGAATTACCAGGAATGACCAATGCATCTTCAATGGTTGTGCGAAGAATTGCGAGTTCTACAATCATTTCCGGCTTTAATCTTCCATCGGCATTGTCCACTTCAATATTGACTTCAAATGAACGACTTTCAGGATCAATGACATTTCCAGCGAAGACGACACGTCCTGTCCGAGGTGAAACATTCGCAGTGGGAAGACTGATCTCGGCAGGAGTGCCAAACTCAATATCTCCAGCGTATCGCTCTGAAACCCCCGCTGAGATCTGAACATTCCGAGTATCCACCAGACGTAGCACATCCATGCCTGGAACTACCTGTTCGCCTGGTTCAACATAATGAGCTTCGACCTTACCGCCGATGGGTGCAGTTATGGATGTATATTGGAGTTGCTGTTGAGCTTGATCAAAAATCGCAGTTGACTGTGCCAGAGCGGACTTTGCCTGATCAAGAGTTGTTTCCAAACGTGTGAACTCCAGAGGACTAATGATGGAGTCAGCAAACAGAGGTTTCTGTCGATTATAACTTTCCTCTGCGATTCTCAGGCTAGCTTCGGCATTGCGGACTTGTGCCTCTGCCTGTGAAACGCTTGCTTGAAGCAGATCATCTTCAGTATTGGCAATGACTTGTCCGACACCAACTGTTCGTCCCAGCGGGACGATTCTCTCGAGGGTTCCCGTCGTTTTGGCTGAAACGATCACATCTCTTCTCGCCTCAACCGTGCCGGTTAGTTCAATCACATCATTGAATTCAACGGGAGACAGTTCCAAAATTTCAACATGTTTCGCATCGGGGGTCGGAGCGGAGAGTGGATTTTCTTGGTTGTCGGGTGGTGCCGAACATGCAAACCAGAAAATACTGCAAAGTAGCAAAGGAAAATAAATTCTCATGAAAGATTGGTGTCTTACATATCGGCGGTTGCCAATTGTATATCAGTTTGTTTTGCGATTGGGATCCCCATCGCGACCTCCAGAGTACTCTGTGCGATAAGGAAACTGTGGACTGCGCGTAGATAGTTCAGTTTGCTTGTATCAAGTTGCTCAGAGGCAGCGCGGACTTGCAGCGTATTGGCAACCCCTTCACTTGATCGAGCGAGGGTATATTGATAATTCAGTTCCGCATTTGCCACATTCGTCTCCTGGCTACCAATTTGGTGAAACGCGGTATCAAGACTGCGGAGCGCCATCTCAATTTCCATACGCGCAGATGCGTTCATTTGCTCCAGATTTACCCCTGCTTGGCGAGCGGCAACTTCGGCTCGTTGAATGGTACGCTTCCGTTGAAACCCGTCAAGAATTGTCCATCGGAGATTAACTCCCACACTGACAGCAGATTGCCAATAGGCCGTACTGAAGTATGTATTCGTTCCTTCGGAGAACGAGAATGGATTTAGAGGACTGGTAACCGTGAACATTCGGTTATCAGGAACTCTACCTGAGTAACTCAAATTTGCAAAGACATCAAGCGTTGGGAATCGGGAAAGCTTATTTGCACGCAATTCATTCAAAGCAAATTTTTGAGCCAAGTTGGCTTCTACAAGATCAGGTCTCTCCTTCAGAGCACTAGAAAAAGCATCTGCTGCCGATGCATACAGGTAGGGAGACGTCTCATGAATCTCCAGAGTACCATTCAGGGCAATCTCCTGTTCTGCAGGCAATCCCAGTAGATATTTTAATTGATCCAGGCTATTGGAGGCGCGAGTTTGTGCCTGAACCAGACTGGTTTCCTGATTTGCTAACTGTACATCCATGGTAAGCCGGTCCATCTTGGGGAGGATCCCGCGACTGACACGCAGGGCAGTCTCATTCCGGGAGGTTCGCGTTCGTTCAATACTTTGGGATGCAACCCGAACTTCTTCTTCGGCAAGGAGAGCGCCGTAAAATGCTTCACGGACTTGCCCAATCACGATTTGTTCTTGCCGTTCAGCAACTCTGGCAACGCGTTTGAGGGCAGCCTTATATCCATCAGGATGCAAGACGCGGGCCCAGTTCGGTGCATCCAGAATCTTTTGCGTGATCGTGACGGAGTTAAAAAACTGGTTAGGAATTGAAAATGGATTATCATCTGGCTCAGTGGGGGTAATCCCTGCTGCTTCCATTCCGCGATGTTGCCGTTCCGCAAACTCAGCGAATGTAATAGGATTCGTCAAACTACTCCCGTCGGTTCTTGCAGTTTCATTAAAGCCGAGCCAATCAACAAAGGCAAATCCAGAGAAGATGTCACCGGCTGAACTCCCAGCAAAGGGATTCGCCTCTTTGATGTTACGTGTGTAAGAACTTGCACCCTCTACACTCGGAAATGCAACGCCAATTGCTGCGGCAATTTGGAGTCTGGCATCTTTCTCAGTCAAACGACTGGTCTGGAGAGCATAATTATTGACCAAGGCAATTTCGATTGCCTCACCTAAGGAGATCCGTAAGGGATCAGAATCCTGAGCTTGCGGCTGAGAAACGGTGAAAAGCAGGATGGCGATGAAAATAACAAGACGCATGTATATATATATTGGTATATTTAGACTTCGGGACAGTGATCTAACAACCAATCTTTATCTTCGGAAAGAAGAAACCTTTTACGCATATTTAGGCAGTTTGTTGAGTGGATTACCAACTCCATGATCGGCATGAGGTCGTACAAGTTGTGAGGGTAATGATGGGGGAAATCTTTATTGTATTGTGTCCCCGCAAGCCCTCGTTCAGCAGCAAGTCGGTACCATTTGACGGCCTCGGTACCATTTTGTGGTACGCCCTCACCATTCGCATACTTGATTCCAAGATTGAATTGTGCCTCGGCATCACCTTGTTCGGCGACATGTCTTAACGAGTCTAAGGTCTGGGCATGAACAGATAGAACTGACAATAAAAGAATGGAAATAATGACGAATAAGTGCTTGGAATTCAGTAAGTGCGTCATCGTGTCATGATTCTGAAAAGCGGTGAATCAAACGAAGGGTAAAAGGTGGGAGTAGATCCAAATCCTATTGTGGGATTCATGAATGAGTTTCATGATGGCAGATGGATCAGACGAAATCCTTGTGTTGGTGCGCATGGAGGTAGTCCACCACATTTTTTACCTGCTGCGTACTGTTACGGTGACAAATCAGCAACGCGTCATCGGTATCTACAACTACTGCATCATGGATTCCAACCATTGCGATCAACCGCTGACCAGCGTTCACCAAACACCGACTGGTATCATGTACAATAACATTACCTCTAAGGACATTGCCATGGCGATTCTTTTTATTCAAATCATAGACTGCACGCCAATCGCCAATATCACTCCAACCAAAACGCCCAGGAACTACATGGACGTTGCTGGCCCGTTCCATAATCCCAATATCAATTGAGATACGAGCACTCTTCTGATAAGCAACGCGAATAGCTTGATGTTCTTGGTCGGTCCCAAGATGAGCGGATGCTTCCTCAAAAGCAGTCCAAGTACTCGGGAGATGAGTTTGGAAATTTGAAAGGATTGAATTGATACGCCAGACAAAAATTCCACTGTTCCACAAAAAGTCTCCAGAATCCAAGAATCGTTCCGCAGTTGCCTCATTTGGCTTCTCCGCAAAGGTTCGTACACGGTAAGCCTTGCCAATGCGCTCATTTCCAGAACGGTCGTACTGGATGTAGCCATATCCAGTGGCTGGATGCGTTGGTTGAATACCAATCGTAACCAGAGCGCCAGGATGTTTCGCTGTCTCAATCGCTTTGCGAAGAATTTTGATGAAGCGATCGGGGGACTTCACTAAGTGATCCGCAGGAAGAACGACCATGATTGCTTCGGGATCAATTGCACGAAGCTTGATTGCCGCGTAAGCAATGCACGGAGCCGTATTACGACTAATCGGTTCTCCAAGGATATTCTCCTGAGGAATAGAGGGCAACTGTTCGGAGGTGAGGGACTCATAGCGCTGATGCGTAACCACCATGGTTCGCTCCTGTGGAACGAGAGGTGCCATGCGGCTCAGTGTCTGCTGAAGGAGGGTTTGTTCCTCAAATACACTGATAAACTGCTTCGGACGCGCTTCCCTGCTCTGTGGCCAAAAGCGGCTACCAATACCGCCAGCCATAATGATACTGTATACCATTCTTAATTCCCTAAATCAAACTACGAACTATGGTCAATTCGGTTGCGAATGAGCAGTGCTTAGGGTTTATCTCATAGAGTCAATCTGGGTTCATTCTTGACCCAATGCTGGCATTCTTGCGTACAAGTGATTTGTTTATTTAGCATTGGCTGAACTGTTATGAAAGTCGGAATCGTTGGGACAGGATATGTAGGATTGGTTTCAGGTGTTTGTTTTGCCGAGATGGGTAATGACGTCTGGTGTGTTGATGTGGATGAATTGAAGGTGGAGGGGTTACGTCAAGGTACGATGCCAATCTATGAGCCTGATCTGGAAAAACTCCTCCATCGTAATTTGCGTGAGAAACGGCTGATCTTTACGACCTCAATTGCTGATGCACTGGAAAATTCTGAAATCATCTTCCTCGCCTTACCGACACCCCCCAATGCAGACGGGGAGGCAGACCTATCCTATGTACTCGTGGTTGCCCGTGAGATCGGCGCCTGGCTGAGTACCCAAGACACGCCCACCTATCGAATCATTGTAAATAAGAGTACAGTTCCAGTTGGAACTGCTATCAAAGTAAGTAAAGTACTATCCGAACTGGGGGCCGTCCCGAGCGAGAACTTTGATGTGGTGTCAAATCCAGAATTTCTGCGAGAAGGTGCAGCGGTTGATGATTTCATGAAGCCCGAAAGAATTGTTTTAGGTACTTCAAGTGCCCGAGCAGCGAGCGTGATGCGGCGCCTCTATGAGCCCTTTGTACGGCAGGGGAATCCGATCATTGTTATGGATGAGCGCTCGGCAGAGGTAACCAAGTATGCGGCAAATGCTTTTTTGGCCACTCGAATCAGCTTTATGAACGAAATTGCAAACCTGTGTGATCAAGTCGGTGCGAATGTAGACAAAGTGCGTATCGGGGTTGGGAGTGACAGTCGTATCGGAAGACATTTTCTATATGCCGGAATTGGTTTTGGTGGAAGCTGTTTCCCAAAAGATGTAGAAGCTCTATTGCGAACCGCACGAAGCAAGGATTACGATTTCAAAATCCTTCAAGCAGTGCTGGATGTAAATGAGAGTCAACGGATGCGACTGGTTCATCAGATTCGTTCACATTTTGGCAAGCATCTTGAAGGAAAGCATGCCGCGGTTTGGGGGCTTGCCTTTAAGGCGAATACAGATGATGTTCGGGAGTCGCCGTCACATGTTGTCATTCGGGGACTCCTGAAGTCAAGGGTACGCATTACCGCATTTGATCCCGAAGCAATGATGACTTCACAGACTGTACTCGGAGAGTCAATCACCTATGCCAAAAGTGCATATGCCGCACTTACGAACGTTGATATGCTAATAATTTGTACAGAGTGGCCAGAATTCCGCCGACCTGATTTTTCAAGGATGAAGGGATTAATGCGTGATCCTCTTATATTTGACGGACGTAACCTTTATAATTCTCGCAGGATGGAGGAACGAGGATTTGAGTATTACAGTATTGGTCGTCCTGAGGATGTACCAGAATAGTCTCCCACGCACAACTTGAATCGGGATGGATTGGCAAGCTTGGTTAACAATTGCGACGATTGTTGGAATTGCCGTTGCTCTCGTCCGTGATCTGGCGAGACCAGACATGATCTTCCTGAGTGCACTGGCCCTGCTTTTGGCCGTTGGCATCGTGACACCGACAGAAGCCTTCGCAGGGTTCTCCAATGGTGCGGTGATTGCACTTGCATCCTTGTTCGTGGTCGCTGCCGGAATTGAAGAGAGTGGGCTCCTGCGTCGTATTGAATGGCGATTGCTACGGAAGGTACATCACCTTCCTTTCGCACTGTTACGAATGATGGTTCCAACTGCGCTGGTCTCCGCGTTCATGAATAATACTCCAGTGGTTGCGATGTGGATGCAGCCCATTCAACGATGGGCCTATCGGTCAAAAATTTCCCCGTCCAAAATGCTAATCCCTCTCTCTTATGCTTCCATTGCGGGCGGGATGGTTACCTTGATGGGATCTTCCACCAATGTTGTTGTAGCAGGTTTGGTTGAAGGACATGGATTGACTCCGCTGGGGCTTTTTGATTTCTCTTTGATCGGACTTCCAGCTGCGGTCATCGTTTTAATTTTTCTTGCCTTTGTCGGTAGTAAGCTACTGCCAGATCGGGCGAGTGAACCAGTATTTACCCGCTCCAGACTGCAGCAGTGTTTATTTGAAGTTCGGATTACCGAAGGCTCTCCGTTTGCAGGGCAGACTCTGGATCAGGCGAAACTGGATACCGATGACGAGTCTGCAATGATTGTACAAGTTCGTAGAGGGAAGCATGTGATGCCGGTTGATCGGCAATTCATCCTCGGGGAAATGGATGTACTTTGTTTCAGTGGAGATCTCTCTGTGTTTGAGAGTCTGATGCTTCGGTCAGGTCTAGAACCTGGGGTAGCCATTGCCCGAGAGCGAACTACGAATTTGCTTCCAATGTACGAGGCGGTCATTAGCGATACATCCAATCTGATTGGAAAATCACTCAAGGAGATAGATTTTCTGTCTGAATATGGCGGGGTTGTCCTTGCTGTACAACAGAGGGCAGGCAAGCTGGAGGGGGCCATGACAGACATTCCGTTGAAAGCCGGAGACCTGCTGTTGGTCGGTGCAGTGGCTGGTTTTGAAGATCTATGGCATGCCAGCCATTCAGAATTCTATTATGTACTCCCTCGTGGTGCATCTCACGGTAAGCCGCCGAGGAGGAAAATTATTCTATCCTTGGGAATTCTGGTCGTAATGGTCGTTTGCATTGCCATGGGGCTGGCACCATTACCCACGGTTGCATTCGGGGGAGCACTTGCGATGGTCGCTACGCGCTGTATAGGAATTAGAACGGCAAGGAATGCGTTAGATCTACAGGTATTATTGTTAATTGCCGCGGCTCTTGGGCTTGGAGTTGCCGTTGAGAAGACTGGTGTAGCACTTGGACTGGCGGAGACACTCACTAGCTTAGCAGCCGTAAGTCCGATTCTGGCATTGTTTGGCCTTTATGCATGCACAAATATTTTGACAGAATTAATTGCAAATAAAGCCGCTGCGGTACTCATGCTTCCAGTTGCTCTTGGGATGGCCAGTTCACTGGATACAGATCCTAAAGCATTTATTCTGGCGGTTGCTGTGGCGGCAGCAGCCAGCTTTATGACACCTGTCGGCTACCAAACCAACCTGATGGTGATGGCAGCGGGAAATTACAGGGTTCGCGACTACATACGCGTGGGGCTTCCAATCAGTTTTCTGGTCATGACCACCGCCGTGATCATCATTTCAATGAAATGGTTGTAAACAGGCTCATCTAATCTACTGTTCGTGTGTTCCCGCAATTGGTTAATCCAGATGGAATTGGTCAAGTTGTGGATCAACAGGCGATTACTAATCTTTATGTTTCATTCTTACCGATTTTGATGTCATCTCTTGTCACCCCTCATGGGGGATCGCTCGTTGAGTTCATGGTTGATCAAGAGCGCAGTGATCTACTGAAAAACCAGTCAACCAGTTTCCCATCCATTGTCTTGTCCGATCGGCAGCTATGCGATCTTGAGCTATTACTCAATGGGGCATTCTCTCCTCTTACAGGGTTTATGAATCAGAGTGATTACGAGAGTGTCGTAGAGAATATGCGACTTTCGTGTGGTACGCTTTGGCCAATGCCCATTACGCTGGATATTACCGAAGCAGATATAGCGAAGATTCAGGGGCATGACCAAATAGCGCTTCGTGATATCACGGGATTATTTTTAGCTGTACTGCATGTTGGAGATCTGTGGAAACCAAACAAGCGGATAGAGGCTCAAAAAGTGTTCGGTACTACAAGTACTGAACATCCTGCGGTTGAATATCTATTTGAAAAGGTAGGGTCACACTATTTGGGAGGAAGTCTGGAAGGGATCAAGATGCCCCCGCATTATGATTTCCTTCATCTTCGGCATACCCCTCGTGAACTGCGAGAATCCTTTCAATCCCGAGGTAGCTCCAGAATTGTGGCGTTCCAAACCCGCAACCCAATGCATCGGGCACACAAAGAATTGACCGACCGTGCTGCCAGAGATGTGGATGCCGAGCTATTGATCCATCCCGTGGTTGGCATGACAAAGTCGGGGGACATAGATCATTATACGCGGGTTCGAAGCTATATCAAGTTACTGGATTACTACCCAGAGGGATTGGCCACACTTAGTTTACTGCCATTAGCTATGCGGATGGGGGGGCCGAGAGAGGCTTTATGGCATGCCATCATCCGCAAGAATTTTGGTTGCTCCCACTTCATTATTGGAAGGGATCATGCGGGTCCAGGCAAGAAGAAAAATGGAGAACCCTATTATGCTCCATATGATGCTCAGGAGTTGGTTATGTCTCATACCAAAGAGTTGGGTATCGAGGTGGTGCCATTTCGTCTCATGGTATACGTACCCGCCTCTACCTCCTACAAGCCGATAGATGAAGTGGCTGCGGATGAGAAAACCTTGAATATTTCCGGAACTGAATTCCGAAGAATGCTCGCCGCGGGTGAGGAAGTACCAGAGTGGTTTTCCTATCAGGGTGTCATTGATGAGTTACAAAAAACCTATCCTCCAAGAGGACAACAGGGATTTGCTGTATTCTTGACAGGGCTCTCCGGATCGGGAAAATCCACGATCGCGAATGCACTCCAGGCTCGCCTTCTGGAAATTCTTTCCCGCCCTGTCACATTGCTCGATGGAGATGTCGTTCGCACATATTTGACTAAAGGACTCGGTTTTTCAAAAGAAGACCGCTCAACAAATGTCCAGCGTATTGGGTATGTTGCCTCCGAAATTGTCAGGCATCGGGGAGTAGTGATTTGTGCTCCAATTGCTCCCTATGAAGAAGATCGGGACCTCAATCGTAGACGAATAGAGCGTGAGGGTGGGTATATTGAAGTGTTTGTGGATGCTCCTTTGGAGGTTTGTGAGCGCAGGGATGTGAAAGGACTCTATGCAAAAGCACGAGCTGGACTCATCAAGGGATTTACAGGGATTGATGATCCCTATGAAATTCCACAGCGTCCAGAGGTCATTTGTAGAACCGACAGTGAAACGGTTCAAGAAAGCTCTAATTTGGTTGTCAACAAGCTCAGAGAATTAGCATTTTTAGGTTAAAACAACATTGAGATGAGTATGACTGTGCAAGAAACTCTTATCACTCGGATTGAATCACGAGATATTCAGGTCGCAGTATTGGGGCTTGGGTATGTTGGATTACCCTTGGCTGCCGCCTTTGCAGAAGCAGGATTCAGAGTCGTTGGAATTGATATTGATCAGAAAAAAGTCCGTTTGATCAATCGAGGTACTTCTTACATTGAGGATATACCAAATCGTCGGCTTGGTCCACTTGTGGAGAGTGGTTTTCTGAGGGCTACGAGTAATTTTGACGTACTGGATTCGTGCGATGCAGTGAGCATCTGTGTTCCAACCCCTCTTCGTAAAACCGGTGCACCTGATGTGTCCCACATTCTCAGTGCGACGGATGCGATTGCCAAGCACTTGCACAGGGGGATGGTGATCGTACTTGAGAGCACGACATATCCTGGCACTACAACCGAAGTGATTTTATCTCGCTTCCATGATGAGGGTGGAGACTTGGTCGTTGGAAAAAACTTCTTTCTGTGCTTCTCTCCTGAGCGTGTTGACCCTGGTCGTCAAGATTGGACGACGAAAAATACTCCCAAAGTGATGGGTGGAGTCACATTCAACTGTCTCCAAGTTGGCAAAGCGTTATATGAGTCCGCGATTGATGCAATCGTTCCTGTTTCCAGTACCGAGGCAGCAGAACTCACCAAATTAGTTGAAAATACATTTCGAGCAGTCAACATCGGGTTAGCGAATGAAGTTCTTCTCATTTGTCACAAATTGGGACTGAATGCGTGGGAAGTAATTGATGCGGCATCAACCAAGCCATTCGGATTTATGAAGTTCCTTCCCGGCCCAGGGCTCGGGGGGCACTGCATTCCAATTGATCCACAATACCTGTCATGGAAATTACGCACACTAGGCTATACTGCAAGATTTATTGAGTTGGCAACTGAAATCAATACTGCCATGCCGCAGTATTGGGTTCATTGTGTACAGGATATTCTCAATGAGGATGGCAAAGCTCTGCGAGGAAGTAATATTTTGGTCGTTGGTGTTGCATACAAGAAAAATGTAGGAGATTTGCGGGAGTCTCCTGCTCTGGATATCCTGAAATTACTCCGCAGTAAAGGGGCCTCCATCAGTTATCATGATCCTTATGTACCCACCTTCATGCTGGATGAGTTGGAGATGGTTTCTGTTTCCGACTTGAATCAGGCATTAAATCGGGCTGACTGTGTCTTGATTGCCACGGATCATTCCACCTATGATTGGGAAGATCTTTACGAACGGGCGCGATTGATTGTAGACACAAGAGCAACTTTGCACCCAGAGCAGCACGCAGTCAAACAAATTTCCAATGAGTTGGAAGAGATGTAATCAATCGCTTGGCTCATCATGTCAGTCAATGACTATACAAGATGTACTGTGAGCCGAACGCTCCAGGATCATGCTTACTATGTATACCATAATTGCCAATGCATCTCCGCATAAACGAATGCATCTGGTCTGGTAACTCACCATGAATCCCTGCAACGTTCGTGCCCGTAACCGGCTTTCTTCCGTCAAAGACGTTGCAAAGAATGCTCACCATGAATCCCTGCAACGTTCGTGCCCGTAACTCTATCCATCAGGGTACAAACTTGATCTTTCATTTCCACAAAAGTAGTTTTCACCGTTCATCTACCTGCGTCTTGATCCTTTAATTCCTTCGCTTCGTGTTACGTCTATTCTCTTGGTTGGCAATAAATAGGTTCTACCACAATTTGTGTGGGATGAGAACCATTTTATGAACTAGCGGAATCTGTATAAATATACATAATTCGTGTTGGAAAGAGGGACATCAAACAGTCATCACGATTGCCGAGATATATCAGTGACATCTTGAAGAGCCTGTAATGCGTTCTAGCCTATGCAATTGAACACCATCACAGAACCAGTTAATGGCAAAATCCAAGAACTCAAAATGATTGGTACAGACAGAAAAAGGTTTGAACACATGGGAAGCATGGTTTTGCTCATCCGCGGATGGTTAGACCTTTTCCCACAAGATTCGTGATAGAACCTCATATTGAATGTAACTTGGTTGAATTACGAATCTCTATAAATCTACCCTGAAAGAAGAAAGATCCTCGTACTTTCAACGGATTTGAGTGCGGATGTTGTTCCATTCATCTCCACAAACCTCAAATCCGCACCTATATTGTTTCACCGAGGCAGTTCGTGAATAAGAATCCTATGAATGTCCTCTCCGATAAATCTTGAATCAACTCGGAGGTATGGTTATTCGTTTGTCAGAGTCATGTGATTTTTTCGGACTTAACCCACCGATTCCCGTCGGATGTGAGTTCCGTCAACTAAAATTTAATCCGTTGAACGAACATGCATGGTTTTCATTTCGGAGTCTCTATCATATGGATCAGATTCTGGTATCACCACCCGTGTAACAAATCAAACTCCAACCTATTGATTCAGATCTCTCTAAATAACGGGATCTATACGCTCAATGACCGTATCGCACCAATTACTCACCACACGGGATGGCAGCCATACACTATACAGTCAAGGCTTCCAGCAATCTTTTCATTCAATGCATGGGGCATTGACAGAATCCAGGCATGTTTTCCTTGAGGGGGCCAAAATTCAAGAGTTGTTCCAATCAAGGAAGAGAGTAGCCATTCTTGAGATTGGATTCGGAACTGGATTAAACTGGCTCATGACAAAATCTTTGGCCATTGATTGTCATGTGGATTTGACGTACACTGGAATTGATCAAGAAATCCCCTCTGCTGACCTGTTGGATGAGTTAGACTACGGAAATCTCATTGGAATTCCCCCCGTAGCAACCCTATTCACCCAGTGGAGACAAACATTCGCTGGCAGTGTTCCTCATGGCGCATATCAAATACCCGACAATCATAACCCTATCCTGAACTTGTTAATTGGAGATGCAATCAAGATTATCTCAGAATATTCCCATTTATTTGATCGCATCTATCTTGATGCGTTTGATCCCAAAGTAAACCCAGATCTGTGGAGTCCCGAATTTATACAGCGCTTATACTATTGCTTACATGATGGTGGAGGGCTTGCAACCTATTCCGCTGCTGGTCATGTCCGACGCGCGATGGAATCCTGTGGCTTTACTGTGGTTCGTCGGCCCGGCCCCCCTGGTAAGAGAGAGTTTCTCACAGCATGGAAGCTTTGACCTATGGATCCCGTACTATGATCTTTCCATCAGGATTGACCGTGACCTGCTGACCACTTTTGAGGATCTGAAAAGTGTTAGGTTCCAGCGCAATCATCGGAACGGATTGATGATAGAGCTCCTCAGCTACCACCGATGCAAGAACCAGAAATGAGTCTGTCTGCGCCAAAATTATGGCTTTGGGTGCTGTACCCCTACGAACTGCCTCAAGGAACACCGAAGTAGTCGTACTGGATCCTCTGGATGCTGGAATTGCAAGAATACGATTCTTCGCAATCTTCCCAGATAATGAATGACGACGGTCAATTACCTCCCCAGTAAACTGACTGTAACCTCCCCAAAAACTGAGTGGGCTACGACTGGCGAGTAGCGATCCAGTCGCTGATCCACTCACCAGTACCTTACCGAGAATTACCTGTTCCATCGTGATGAATCCACACAAACTTTTCCCTTTACGGCTGACTCAACACAGTCTCTGAGTGATCCATAGACCACCTGTGTCCCTAACAAGCCTGGAGCATAGTAGGCATACTTTGGGGAGTTGGTCATTAAGACCTTGACCGAACTTGGTAGCATCGGACTTGTCAAAATGCATGTATCCACCGTAACGGTTCCCCCAAACTGTTTGATCGGCTCAAGGTATCCAGACTTGTCCGCAAGCGCGCGAACCACTCTACTGGCCGTAATCAGTAACTGAACGCGGTCATGCTTCTGCTTACCCGTTAGCAGTTGTGATAGTTGTGCAAATTCATTTAGCGAAAAATGAGGGCTTCCCAATGCGATGAGGTTCAGTTGATCGCCCGTCGTCGTGGTTAAGTCATTGCGTGCGGAACGTAACGAACTCAGTGTAATCTCAACCTTTCTCAATGGGGGAACTCCATCAAATACTGTTTTTTCATCGGGTGCTTCGGGGGTAACACCTATGACATGAAAAAGCGCAACTGCGCCAGACGAAGCCATTGCGGCTCCCATGGCTTTTAAGCGATCCTCGCTAGGATCAAAATCTAATCCCTGAATCACTGGAATGAACGATTGTGCATCTGCCCCAATACAATGCCCCAGCACACCATAGAACCCATCATCTTCCATCAGTGAACTTGGAATATCTTTCAGATGATACAAAATCTGTCCTCTACGATTTTCAACCAAATGAAGACCTGCAGCTGGAGCGCGACCTGTGATCGCAATACAAATATCCATCAGATCAGGATACCGAGCAGTCCTTGCACCCAAGACGGAATTGACAAATACTACTGCACTTGATTCCCCCCATGCAACCTGCTGCCCAAGTGCTGGACGATCACATTCTTGGTACGGTGCGCAGGTCCAGGTTGGTTTGCATCCCATGGTTTGATAGGCAACCATCTGCCTTCTGGACTTGGAGGCCCAATCCGCGGGTACAGCCCACTCGTGCCATCCATGCTCATCAATACCACTGACGTTTAGTGTCGTAGGGACGACAACCTTTGCACCCCATCCCGATAGACGTTCGGCATACTCAAGCGTTGCATCTCCCTGAAAAAGTGAACTGTCAATATGTGCAGCGGTGATGTCCAGAAATGTCTTGGCTCCAAAGACGGGTAGCATCCGTAAGAGGATCCGCATGGCCATCTGTCTGGCCTTCCCACGCTCACCGTGTAAGTCTGCCAGATCACCCGATGTCAGTTGATCTTTCATCCCGAGACTCCTTTTATTGTTGAACCCATCCATCAATCCACTCCCTCTGACTAAATTTAATACGAATATGACTCATAGTACAGAGTCCATCATTATATTTGGGGATATTTAATTCTTCACCGATCCTTGCTACTGTGATTGACCTATTATGCCTTGGGGATGCACACTTGGGACGATATCCCTCCAGAGTCCCTACGAACGATTCCACCCTGTCGGTACGTGCGGTTTGGGACCAATCAATCTCATACGCCATCCAAAATAGTGTTGATGTCATGATTCTTACGGGAGACATGGCAGACAATAAGAATTCATATTTTGAGGCCTATGGGACTCTGAGAGCGGGGATTACACGTCTGATTGATTCTAACATTCCCGTTGTGGCAATTGCAGGCAATCATGATTTTGATGTTTTCCCAGAACTTGCAAAATCTTTGGCGGATGATGATTTCCATTTACTTGGATCAGAGGGCGCATGGAGTGAGGTAACCCTGAGTACAAAATCGGGTAGATCCCTTCGTTGCGTAGGCTGGTCATTCCCAAGTTCTCATTACGATCGATCACCTCTGGATTCACTCACACTCACCCAGAAGGATATCTTTACGATTGGGGTGATTCACGGAGAATTGGACGGAAAAGGAAACTATGCTCCACTCGCGAAACAAGACCTTGCGGCTCAGCCTGTTGATTTGTGGCTTTTAGGACATGTTCATGCCCCCCAGCTTCACCAAGATTCAAATGCGCCCCTCCTCTATGCGGGATCCTTGCAAGCGCTTGATCCTGGCGAACGTGGACTTCACGGTCCATGGAGGATTTCAATTCATGACAATAATAAAATTGAGGCGAACCAGCAACCACTTGCATCCGTACGCTATGAAGAGGTTCAGATCAATCTGTCCGGTTTGGAGCAGATGGAGGATGTCAGCCGATCTGTTGCCGAGCAACTTGAAAAATTTGGTCAAGAGTTAATCCAAGAGCACTCATCATTGCGATTTCTATCGTGCAGACTGATTCTCATCGGACAGACCTCACTTCACCGCATCCTGTCTACAGAGGGCTTGACGAATATTGACACGTTAGATCTTCAGATTGGCGAATGCACGATTTCCGTGGACAAAGTAACCGTGAATACTACACCAAGTCGGGATCTCCACGAAATCTCACAGCTCAATAACGATCCACCAGGAATTCTGGCCCGCTGGCTATTGGAACTTGAAAAGTCAGAACATTCCAACTTGATTAAGTATGCAGGTGGTGCAGCCTCATCCGTTTATGGAAGTGCCGGATTTAGGGGGCTCAGTGATCGTACCCCGAGTTCAGAAACTCTTTCCTGCCTAGTGACCCAACAGGCAATGCTACTCCTTGATGAACTTCTAGCACAGAAAGAAGACCATGAATGAACCCTTACTCTTTAAGGATGTGAGAATTGACCGAATGTATGGCGCCCTGTTTGATCTTCATCTTGCCAACCTCTCGGATCATCTAAATATTGTATTTGGCCCGAATGGAGCAGGAAAGACGACCATTGCCAATGCGCTGAATGGTCTGCTACTCCCCAGTGCTGGTCGCAAGCAAAAGTTGTATGCCGAGGCGAAGCTGACCTTTGGTCGCCAAACCCTTCATATTGATGTTCAGAGTAATCGGGCTGTCTGTCGGATTGGTGCCAAGGCCGTTGATCGAAACGAATTATCTCACTTCATTCGTCCTAAAAGTTATCATCTATCTCTTCATGAACTCTTACCCGAAAAGAGTGGGGATAGCGACTTAGCACAGGATATCATCCGCCAGGCCAATGGCGGGTTTGATATTTTTGCTGCAGGAAAAAATCTTGAATTTGCCCTCCAAAAACGATATTCAAAGACATCTGAGGCCAAAGAATTTGAAATTGCCTCCAAAAGAGTACAAGAAGTCCTCTCAGAGCAACGCAGCCTTCAGAATCGCAAAAGTCAGCGTGAACAGACTCAGCGTGAACTCAACTCAGCCAAAGAAGCGGCGAAACATGTCGCATTGATCAAGAAAGTTCAGACTTGGCGAAATGCCGAACAAGAGTATCAGACCGCTGATGCATTGGCGAACCAGTACCCTGATGTAGTCAAGAACAGCTATGATCTAACCAATGCAGTGACATCTACCCAAGAGAGTTCGGATCGTATCAGTCATCTCAAACGAAGTCAAGAGGAAAGTCAGAATTCAATTGTGCAGATACAAAAGCGATTGAGTGATATTCGACTGCCCGCCAACGGATTGGCCCCCGAAGATTTATCCCACCTAAGTTCACTCGTCCAGGACTGTTCGGCAAAGTTTCGCGAGCTTGAACAGTTAAACGAATCATTCAAAGCCGCACAGGAGCAATCTTTGGATTCTTGGGATAAACTCGGCGGCATAGTTGAAGAAGGATGGAAGCCAAACTTTACACCAGACCATCTTAAGCATCTGAGAGAATTTGCAAAAGAATATGACTCCCATCTCCAGGAAGAGAAGGCACTTCAACTTATGAAGACGCGCCTCGAGGGGCTTAGCCCTGAACATGGTGGAGTCAACTCCCAAGATCTTCTATCTGCACAGCAAACCCTACTAGATTGGATTCTATCCTTAAAAGTTGCCCCTCCACCGACTCGCAAAATTAATTCCCTTCTATGGATTACAGCCCTTGCGTCCGCACTCCTGTCTATTGGATCAGGGTTTGCTCTGCATCCTCTCGGATTTGCAGGATTATTGATTAGTGCTCTAACCCTTTGGATCTATTACTTACTCAAGGCTGATTCCCAACCTCAGAATGCTCCTCTTAGGAAAGATCTATTGAAACGTCTGCTTCCTGATTTACCTGATGATCCTGATCTATTTGATCTTCTCGCGGGACTTGATCAACTTATCGCGAAACGCTCCAATGTAGAGTTACAAGATCTCAAGTCCAATGAACTACAACGAGTTCAGCAATTTATGGATACAAATAGCGGGCAACGATCGGAGTTAGATGCCAAAAAAGAGGATCTACTTGACTCATTTAATTTTCCTCCTCCCAAAGACTTGATTTCACTGATTGAACTAGTTGACCGGCTTCTTGACTGGAGAAAGATTGATCAGAAATCAAATGAACTTCAGCGTAGATGTAACATCGTTTCTGAAAGCTACAGCGCACTGTTGAAGACGGTTGGGGATACTTTTGAACTCCATGGATATGAGAGACCGAACAATCCTCGTGATGCCGAAAGAAGATTAGAGAAACTTAAACAAGATGATGACGCCGTAAAACGTGATCATGCGACTCTGTCTCAGGAAGAAACTAACCTGACCTCAACGAAGAAAGAGCTCAACGAGGAAGAAGCCCGTTTTGCCAAAATATTCACCGATCTGAATCTGGATATAGGGGATCTGGATGGACTTGCCAACTGTGCACGGCAATTTACTGAATGGAGTAAAGCGTCCGATAAAGCGAAGGAATTACTCATCCGTTCGAAGAGTCTACTCCCTGATGTGAGTACCTCTGATGAATCTGAATCAGTCATGGAAATGGAGAACCTTGAAGAGGAATTGCAAGCTGCCCAAGAGGAATCACAAAAAGTGGATGAGTTACAGCAGCGACTTACTCGACTGGATGCCGATATAGAGCGAGCCGAAACGAGTCACTCACTGGAAAATGCACTTGCAGAAAAAGAGAAGAAGCGGGCTGCACTTGAGAGTGTGCGAGAAGAGAAAGCAGCGAAGGCGGTTGGACAAGCAATCGTTGAATACTTGAGCGAGAGTACCATCAAAAATGCTCCTCCTGTATTTCGGCTTGCACAGGAGAATTTTGAACGGGTGACCGACGGTCGCTATACGCTAATCATTCCCCAAGATGATTCTTTCCGAACCCACGATAATCAGCGGAATCGTGATTTTGACCTATCTGAGTTATCCAGTGCCACGAGAGTTCAACTCCTTCTATCTGTGCGCCTTGCATTCGTTGAGACACAGGAATCAAATTATCGCCTTCCCGTTACCCTGGATGAGACGTTAGCGAATAGTGACGACGAACGCGCCCGTGCGATCATCAAAACCATCTCTACCTTGGCCGCTGACCGACAGATCTTCTACTTTACAGCCCAGAGGGATGAAGTGGATAAATGGAGTGATTATGTCCCCAAGGATCAACTGAAGATCCACCCAATCGGATAGCACAATGATCAGATTGCATCATTATCTTGAATTCCAATTTCCCTTTTGTCAATGAGTATCAGTGCAACCCAATCGCTTGACCAATCAGAATAGGAATACTGACATAAAATTTATAAGTGTACGTTCACCATAGAGATGAAGCAAGTCATCTATTTTTCAAATCTTGTTCAGCACCCACCCAACCTTTTTCTTGATCGCGGTGTCCACCGACCATTTTGAGTATTGGATTTTGCAATTGATTCTTTCTGTGATGGCGTTCAATCGTATAGACCCTTGTGCAATACAAGCCATTCAAGATGTCTCTGATATATCTCTACAGACTTGATGACTGTCTTGGCGCGTCTGGTTCCAACACGAATCATGCACATTTCAACAGACTCCTTGGATTCATAAAATGGTTCTCATTCCACACAAATTGTGGTAAAACCAGAGAAAGATAATATTTTAGTCCATATGGAATGAAGAACTGGAATCGCCGTGATGATTAATCAAGTATTGTTACGGATATCGTTAATATCCCTTACCACCATTAGTCGTGATTCCATTTCATGAAAGTGCTTCTCTCCACACTTAATTTTTGCCCCTTCTTTCCGTCTTAAATCATCCATCAAAGTACTACCTTTGGACTCTACCACAAAATAGATCTTTTCCTCACCACCTTGTCTCCAAGAGATTACCCAATCAGGATTATATGTGCCAAGCGGTGTATCAATCTTAAACCAGCTTGGAAGCTTAGCATAGACAGAAATATTTTGACTCTGTTCAAATTGACTTGAAAGATTTTTTTCTGTCTTTGAGTCGTAAACGACATGTTCATATGGTGATTTTGAACTTGGGTTTAGGTTTTCTTCCAGGTATCCATATAGTTCTTCGTTTTCAAATAATTCCTGACTATAATATTCATTGTCTCCGATTTTATGGTATTTAATTCCATCAACAATATGATTTCTCATCTCGGTATTAATTATGTCAATGCATCCCTCAATAAACTTCTGGGGATTGATCTTGAAATAATCAAGCTTAGAAGTTTCTTTTAGTATATCAACTATTGTCTTTCTCGTTAATTGAGTCTTGTTCTGAAGGTATCCAACAATATCTGGCAAGCTTAGCACTTGATATTCCAACCTATGATCTTCTTGCATATTGTCTGATTCATCATTTGAGATCTTGTCCAAGGATAATTGAAGACTCTTTTTCTCATAAATTATCTTACCCCGGTGAATTTGAAGTTGTGAATTTAATGCATTGATGCATTGCTGAGCGAGCGACCGAGAATCAAATTCTATTGAAAATGTTGTTTTGAATTTTACTCTATCCCAAAGTTCTTTGAATTCTTTGCTATGAAGAATTTCTCGGTTGACCCTGACCTTAGTTTTGTTTTCCTTATTTTTGATTTTCAACTTGCCACTAGCTCCCTTCAATATATTAATTATCTGTGAAATTACATATTCATCATATTCATCATATTCATAGAATTCCTTAGGAATTATTTTTCTTTGATCAAGGAGTGCGATCCGAAGACGCTCCTCAACCTTTCCTAATTGGTTAATGTAACCCTCGTTTAAAAAATGCGTGTAAAGTTCAACCGATTTTGAAAATCCAAGTAGTATATTTTCGCCATTTTTAATCTCAGTTACAACACCAGAGAAACTATCTTCACTGAGGTAGCCAAATTTAATTCCAGACTCTTCCTCTATCTCACGTTGTAACTCGCTAACGAAGTTCTCCCAAGATTCATTTACAATGACAGTAAGGGTATTGATCTTATGACCATGTACCCTATACCCTTCTTTGTTAACGCAGAGTCTTAATCCTCTACCGATTTGCTGACGGGGAGTAATGAATGATCTCCCCATAGATTTGAGTGTACAAATCTGGAACACATTGGGATTGTCCCAGCCTTCCCGAAGAGCAGAATGTGTAAAGATGAAACGAACATCAGAATCGAAACTTAATAGCCTCTCCTTGTCTCGCATAATGAGGTTGTATGTGTCTTCATCAACTTTTGAATCGCCTCTCGTGTCTCTGAACTTTTGACCTCTTTGATCAATGGAGAAATATCCGTTGTGAACCAGTGATGCATCCTGAAAATGAGAGTTTTGACAGAGTTCGTCATACTTTGGTTTTTTGATCAATATTGAATATCTTTCCTCGAAAATCCTCGCATATTCACCATGATTTGAGTTCCCTTCATGATCGTATGTTCTATAATTTGCAACCTTATCAATAAAAAACAAACTAAGCACTTTAATCCCCTGTTTATTGAGTACAAGTTCCTTATCTAAATGCTCTTCAATGGTTTTCTCAATCATGAGAGTTTTTACTTGAAGATCATCTACATCCCCTATCGCCTCGCCTAATCTGATGTATTCATCTCTACTTGTAAAATCAATGTACTCATTTCCCGCATATGCATAGATGTCCTTAACAATATATCCTGCATACTCAGACCTACCTGTCAACTGCTCCAAATCGGAATTTTGCCCCACCACTAGCCTCTTCCTTTTAATTGATTCGTTTACAAACGCATCTATCTCAATTTTAGCCTTTGGCAATCCATTCCCAGAAATTACTTCCAATAATCTGATATAAGCCTCATTTTTAACTGACTGAGTTTGAGTTGAACCTACCTCAATCTGCTTTACCAACTTTTGCGTATAGGCATCCACCGCATTCAGCTTATACATCTGGTTGATCTTTTCCACATGAGTTGCTGAGTAGCGAAGAATCGTCAATGGGTCAAGGCTCTTAATAGCCGACTTTCGCAGTGCGGTACTCATCGTCGTTTGAGGTTCATCCACAATAACAACTGGTCGGGTACTCTTAATTAAGTTCAGGGGTATACATCCAAGGGTATCATTATATCTATGTATGATGTTCGCCCTATTAGCACTTGAAGGATCGTTAAAACTCTTGGAAAATGCATCAATGTTTATCACCATGATTTTCAATGAATTATCAACCGCAAAATCCCTCACATCATTCAAGTTACCACTATCATATACAAAATATTGATATCTAACTCGGTTGTAAATTTCTTTGAAATGATTTTTTGTAATCTGAAGCGATTTGTATACTCCTTCCTTGATTGAAATAGAAGGAACCACAATTATATGTTTAGAGAAGCCATACTTCATGTATAGTTCGATTATCGTTCTGAGATACACATAGGTTTTCCCTGTGCCAGTTTCCATTTCAACGGTAAAGTTGAGACATCTAGTATCAATCTCATTAGATGAAGAAGGCTTTAGTCCATTGCACAGCTGAATTTTCTGAACATTCTCAACAATATTTTCCTCCGACAGCATCAGTTGATTGGAGTATCCCAAATCATCAGTACTAATGGCTACCTGATTATTTATATACTCTGGCGAATTGACCGTAAAGGTAGATATGTGTTTTTCTTGATCTCGGAAGATGTCCGTGATAGAGGCAATTGCATCAAGTTGAAACTGAAGGCTTCGGTCAAACTGAATTTCCATTAAACACTCATTACGTCTGTAACTCCATATCTCCTAAGGATTTGAAATGAGTTCACTTTCTGTACATCTGAAAACCCGCTATCCTTGAATACAACTCTACAATTCTCGGGGCTGGACTCTTCCTTCCATCTACCGATTGCCTCTGCAATAGAACAATTAATTTCATCGTCTAAGCAAACGAAGAGCCGACCAGAGCCCACATTGAATATCTTTTGACTTCCAAGTATTCGTTCTTCTATGGGCAGAGTTAAATCCAACCCGTACTTCAGCAAGATCTCATAGAGCACATCTTCCTGTGACCTGTCTTCTTTTATACTCTCAATAGAATCAAGAAGAGATTGCTCAATCTTATCTGGACTTCCATCCCATGTCTTAATATTTGAACTATCTAATTTAAATACTTTGAAACCAAGATCCATGGTCTCTGCTTTGGATGGATCTTCCTGTTTGATTTTCTTGATAACTCTACGGATTCGTTCTTTCCCAATTTCAGCAATATTTTCGTATCCAGCCCTGTAGGCATCACTTCTCTCACTTGTAGCCTCTGGGAGTTGAATTTGAATAAATCTTCTTGTCCCGTTATCCTCATAGTTCATCTCCAAAACTGCATGGGCAGTTGTTGCAGATCCAGAGAAAAAGTCTAAGATTATCATAGACCTATCCCCAATAATTCCTATCAGAAGTTTGATTAATTGAATTGGCTTTGGATGATCAAAAAAATTAAGATCTAATTTCTTCAAGCTCGCAATCCCAAGTGAGGTACTAATATTCGTAATAAGATCCTTAAAGCTAGTGCTATTAAAATCTCTGCGTTTTGTATAAACTTTCCATTTTCCTTCTGACTTGACAAATTCTAAATCATCTTTATCTCTAACGACCTTGTCTTTTTCCCATCTCCAAGCATGATACTTATTTTCTCCCTTAGATATCTGGTGTGGGGGTATCCTTACAAATCCTTTGGGTGCCTCATCTCCTAAATCTCTGGTTACAACCTGACCATCCATGGGGTTGTAATAAATATCATAAACAAGATTTGGCCGGGTGTTCTCATTAAATTTTGAGTTGCTATTGTAGAGTTCGTTGGTGGTAATGTAATCACCAAGACTATCAGTCTTCACCTGATAGTTAAACCCCTTGTAAATATCTGACATTGAATGTTTAGCATGCTCTACGTCAATCAAGAATTTTGAAATACTGTTACTATTTTTGCAATAACATAATATGTATTCTTTCGTCGTTGCGGCGCCAGATCCTTTGATTTGTCTACCCTTTGAATTGCAAATCCAAACGAAATTATTAACAAAGCAATGCTCACCAAATATTTCAGTACATATTAAGGTTAGCCTCTCAACCTCGTTATCATCCACACTAATAAATATCACTCCATCATCGGAGAGTAACCTCCTAGCCAAGATCAATCTTGGGTACATCATGCTCAGCCAATTGGAATGGTATCGTCCATCAGAATCCGAATTGGTAGACAATCTATTTCCTTTACTGTCAAATTGACCAGTTATTTCTTGATAATTTTGGAGATTGTCAGTATAATTATCTTTGTATACAAAATCCTTCCCTGTATTATAAGGTGGGTCAATATAAATCAGTTTTGCCCCCCCCCCATAATTTTTTTGAAGTAACTTGAGAACCTCCAGATTGTCCCCCTCGATGAAGAGATTATTCGTCGTATTCCAGTCTATACTTTCGTCTTTTACAGGTCGCAATGTGCCTGTTGACTGTTTATTAGCCTCCTTTTTAGACTGCGATTTTCCTATCCAGGTAAATCGGTAACCCTCATCGTCCTCTTCAATAACTTCACCCAGTAGTTGCCGCAGTACTCTGAAATCAATTTTGCCGTCAACGACAATTTCTGGAAACAATGAAATCAATTTCTTAATATTCTCATGAACCAAATTAATACTCTGGCTAAGGTCATCTCCTGCTTTAATTTTATCTATACTCATTCGCTGTGAGTGTTATTGGAAAATATGGATTACTAATCCAATGGTTGAACAGGTATTTTGCCTGCTTCATCATAGGAATGAGACTCTTACTTATTAAGACTATCCGTTTGTGCATGAATCAGAACTCATAAAGCGTGAATATAGCAAAATTTTCCTATATCAATCTCAGACGAGAATGGGGAGATAAGTGAAAGAATCGTGAATCTTATTCATGTTTTCTTCGGCCAATAAATTCCACAACATTGATCCAAATTAACATTGTCATCGGGGCGGAGATATATAATATGTCCTGTAATGCTCAAATGGGAGAACACTTTTCACCTATGAATCATTAACAATGGATTTCGTTTCGGGGTACCAACAGACTGTAACCACATTCAAATAGCATCAATATCGGATAGCAACTAACCTGTCGCTTTGCAGATAATGTGAAAATTTAAGTGCACGGAGTCAGATAATGAACAGAAAATATGACTCTCTTAATTTCTCTCGCTTGAAATCACTCTGGGGTTTGTTGAAAACGGCTAAACAGGTCAAATACCCAAGCAAGTAACCCACTCACTCTAATCTGAGCGGTAACCAGGCCCTGTACTACTTGTTGACTAATAATGGAATTTCTACCAATCTGACTTGCCCGTTTACATTTTATGTTGAGAATTCCCTCCGTAAGAGCATACCCCTGTCCTATATTCTTGAGTTTTTGCTTGGATATTTCGTGATAAATCTTGGCGCATATCTATTCTCTATACTAATTGCCTCAGGAATAGAATATCTTCATCAAGGAACCATTTTGAATCCAGGATCTTCCTCACGATAAACATCTGAGCATAGGGCTTGTTCTGGGAAGATCGGTTGGCACTATGACCAAATAATTTCCCCATGGATTGACCCATGAATTGTAATGCAATCACAGGAGTTTACCGCGAACGGACTATTCAACTTCGCCCATCAGACGCTTGATCAATGGAAATCCAGCAAGCGCAATGATTCCCGCAATTCCAATCGTCATCGCAACATTACGAAACAAGTCGGCGGCGGCAAGAGTCTCGAGCTGACCCGCAACGAGTCCCGCAAATAAATTCCCTAATGCAGTCCCAATAAACCACACCCCCATCATTTGACCTACGCGTCCAACAGGTGCCAACTTGGTGATGGAGGACAGACCCACTGGGCTGAGACTCAACTCTCCAACGGTATGAAGGAAGTACATCACGACCAGCCAGACCGGTGAAACAAGTGATCCACCTTCCGAATTGGCGGCTCCCCATGCAATGACAAAAAAGCCCCCAGCCAACCCTAATAGACCGATGGCAAATTTTGCAGGAATTGATGGATTTCGCTTGAGTCTGGCTAAGGTCACCCATAAAGATCCAAATACAGGCGCGAGAAGAATAATGAATGTGGCATTGACCGATTGAAGCCAGCTTGCTGGCAACTCCCAACTACCCAGCATCCTGTCAGTCGAATCACGGGCAAATAGGTTTAATGAGGATCCAGCCTGTTCAAACCCGGACCAAAAAATTGCTGAAAGGATGAATAACCAGAAGATGACAACCAGACGCCTTTTTTCAAGTTTGGTGTGTTTTGCAACTCCCAGGAGATATGCAAAATACAAGACAGCAATCACGATAACCGCGTAGCCGAGCCATGTAGCCAACTGCTCCAGTGTGAGCATCTGCAGTAACAATGAGCCTGTAAAAGCAGCAATGATAAATGAGCCGAACACTACGGCGTAGGTAATTCTAACCCTTCTCTTGAGTTGATCTTCGGGGATATTGGAACGAAGCAAGCCAGCATTTCCCAGATGCTTAGCTCCGAGCCGATACTGAATCACTCCAAGAATCATCCCCAGACCAGCCACAGAAAATCCATAATGCCAATTATAGGTCTCTCCCAACCAGCCGGTCAGAATCGGTCCGATGAATGCGCCAAGATTGATTCCCATGTAGAAGATTGAAAACCCTGCATCACGCCTTGCCCCACCCTCTGGATACAAATCTCCGACCATAGTGCTGACGTTTGGCTTCAATAGACCTGTCCCGATGACGATGAACATCAGCCCAAGAAAGAAGCAAAGGTTGTCAGGTAACCCGATCAATGGGCCAGCCATGGTGAAATGCCCCAATGCAATAATGCAACCTCCAATAAAGACCGCTTTTCGCTGCCCCCAAATATTATCGGCGATCCACCCCCCTGGTAAGGCAAGCACATAAACGAAAAAGGTGTACAAGCCATAGATGGCCCCCGCTTTTCCTTCTCCAAAGTCTAATCCTGGATTGCCCTCCACCGCAGCCGTTGTCATAAACAACACCAACAGCGCCCGCATACCGTAATAGCTGAATCGCTCCCAAAGCTCCGTAAAGAATAGAGTTGAGAGCCCGCGAGGATGGCCAAACCACCGAGAGACTTGGGAGGATTGAGGATTCACCGTCATTTTTCAAGTAAGATCGTATAAGATACGCTGTCTATACCAAATCATCATATTCACCATGCATTCTTGTAGCCAACTCACTGGTGTATTACCAGAGGAATAGAAAAAAATATTTATGCTGCGACACATGGCATTTCTGAAAACTTAATGAATCAATATCAGACTCGCACACATACTTGTGGTGAACTCACAGACTCACATTTAGAGCAAGAGGTAGTATTAAACGGATGGGTAGATACGCGAAGAGATTTAGGAGGCGTCATATTCATAGATCTCCGTGATCGCTATGGCCTGACCCAGATTGTATTTTCCCCGCAGGATAGTTCGGATTCGCATGCGCTGGCAGATCGTCTACGTAGCGAATATGTGATCTCTGTCAGTGGTACAGTCACTTTACGCTCGGCTGACACAATTAACCCCAATCTCCACACTGGAATGATTGAGGTTCGGGTTCAAAGCCTAGTGGTTTTATCTGAATCAGAGACCTTACCGTTTATGGTTTCTGCCCACACGCAAAAGATCAATCAGGCATCAGAGGATCTGCGTCTAAAATACCGATATCTTGATCTCAGGAGATCGGATTTACAGCAAAAGCTCATTCTCAGACATCAGACCTATCAGGTAATTCATCGCTACTTTGATGATCAGGGATTTATTGAGGTGGAAACACCAACCCTGATGAAATCAACCCCAGAAGGGGCACGTGACTATCTAGTTCCGAGTCGAGTGCATCGTGGGGCATTTTATGCTTTACCTCAAAGTCCTCAAACCTATAAGCAACTGCTTATGATCGGGGGATTGGACAAATATGTTCAGATCGTCAAATGCTTCAGAGATGAAGACCTGCGAGCCGACCGACAGCCAGAGTTCACACAGATTGACGTTGAAATGGCTTTCGCAACCGAAGAGTTGGTCTATACCTTAACCGAAGGCCTAATGGCTATGCTCTGGCATGAGATACTCGGGATTGAACTTTCGCTCCCCTTTCCCCAGCTAACTTATCAGGAAGCCCTCTCTAAATATGGCTCCGACAAACCCGACCTACGTTTTGATTTAGAAATTAATGATCTCAGTTCAACATTTCAGGGTTCGGGGTTTCGTGTGTTTGACCAAACCCTTTCCGCAGGCGGCTCTGTTTTGGGACTAGTGGTGCCTAATTTTGGTGACAAGGGGCGAGGATATATGGATCGGCTTGATAAGACCGTGGTCCGAAAGCAAATCGGTGCTGGTGGCTTGATTCACATTCGCATTCCCTCAGATGGTTCTCCCCCGAAATGCTCTGTGAAGACGCATGTCCTTCCCGAGATATTTGTTTCCAAGGCAATTGAAGCATCGGGTGCCAAGGCGGGCGACCTTTTGCTTGTTCTCTGCGGAAGTTGGCCTACGGTGAATAAACAAATGGGCGCACTCCGACTGCATATGGCCCATGAGCTGGGTTGTATTGATCGGAATGCCTGGAAATTCGCATGGATCACAGACTTCCCTCTTCTGGAATGGGATCAGCAGAATCACCGTTTTTCTGCTATGCATCATCCGTTCACTTCACCGAAAACTGAGGATCTACCACTGCTCAGTAATGATCCTGGCCGTGCCCGTGCTCGTGCATACGATATCATTCTGAACGGAAACGAAATTGGTGGTGGCTCCATTCGAATCCATCAGCAAGAAATTCAAAAACAGATGTTCCAAGTCCTTGGGATTCCTGATAAAGAGAGTGAAGACCGATTTGGCTTTTTGTTGGAGGCTCTGCGTTACGGTGCCCCCCCACACGGAGGAATTGCGTTAGGATTGGATCGAATTGTCATGCTACTTTCAAACTCCACCTCTCTTCGAGAGGTCATTGCATTTCCAAAAACCCAGAGTGCTCAAGAGCCAATGTCAGGAACTCCCTCTTTGGTAGATCCTGCACGATTAAATGAGTTACACATCCAATCCACTCCTGATCCAGAGTCATTGATCCCCTCCTGACAGACTCTATTTGATAGAGATCCGTGAGAATCCATGCAGAGCAGTCTTTGCCCCAAACGTATGTTTCAATCTGTATCACAAAGAAGTACAGGCTCTTCGGTGGATGCTTCTTTTTCTTGAACTCAAAAGGTCTCTCCCCCGACGAACTTGATCAACCCGAAAGGTGACCGATGAAAAAAAGTATTTCGTTGATTGGCGGAACTAAATATTTTTCAGACCAATGCACAGAAGAGTGAATAGACAAGTCCGAAATTGGTGGGCAAACCCGCTCCTGTCCGAAAATAACACATCTGTTGCATGGGTTTCGGGGGTTAGACCACTAGAAGACAAACTATTGGACATCGGTCTGATTACTTGCTTTCCCCTCTGCCCTACAGATAGCGCATCCTGGGGAGTGGCTCAATGAAAGACTGTTATGCATCCTTGCTGCAAAAAAATTTTCCATGGGACAGGTGGGAACGATTGATCCTCGCTGAGGGTGTGGAGTTAGACCGTCCTCGTTCTACCCCACACCCTCTTTATCCTGAAATAATCTACCCTATGAATTACGGATTCATCTGCAATACCATTAGTTCTGATGGTGAAGGGGTAGATGTATTTGTGGGCTCTGGTCTGGACCGTCTCGTTGGATTGATTGTGACGGATGACTTTCGACAGGGGGACAGAGAAATAAAACTCCTCTGGCGCTGTCTTCCCTCCGAGGTTTATTTAGCCCATGGATTCATCAATTTTGATCGTTCAAAGTTAAAGGGAAGGTTGATACTGCGTTTCGGTATGGAAACACTCTGGAAGATGCAGGCGGAACGGATTGAGGATTCGGAATTTTTGCCGTAAATTTGTGCTAGTTCTCTACATTTTGATCCCGTAGCTCAGTTGGAAGAGCATCTGACTTTGTCATGGAGCCTCATACAGGAAACTGTATGAGTGAAGGCTGCTGTATGCTGGAACCCCCTAAAGCCATCGCTACGTCGTCACACGTGAAAATGCGCCGGATAGTATGGGCAATCAGCAGGCAACCTTGAACCGGGTACTTAATTCCCTTAGCCGTGCCGGGCTACTGGAACTCTAATGCCCATTTCCGCGCAGTGCGGATTCAAGAGAGCCCTCAGAGGCCATACGCAGTCCACCCCACTCCCCAATTTGGAAGGGTGAAGAGATGGTCCAGACCACAACATCGCATACTTGTTGGCCGGTGAAAGTCGGTGTGGTAAGTTAATCAGAGGGTCCCAGGTTCGAGCCCTGGCGGGATCACTATCAGCCCGGGTGGCGGAATAGGTAGACGCGCTGTCTTGAGGGGGCAGTGCCCTTACGGGCGTGCTGGTTCGATTCCAGTCCCGGGCACCATTATTCATCACGTAAGTTGCGAATCAGTCGACTCCCCTCTGACGGGGGGAGACCTTGAGTTGATTTGAACCCTCACTCTTGGTCTGATTCTATTGTGTCAAGCGGTCAAATCTCTGATGAGAATCTCAAACTGAATCGGAATGGAGACCTCACCGTCCCCCCCCTCATTTATCCCAGAGTATAACAAGCCTGACTCGCCCGGGATCTGGATGAACCTTGATAATACTGTGTCCATCTACATGGTCATCACCAAAGAAATGAGCTTTGGGGAAGCCGCCCAGTCAGCATTTGATATTGTCAAAGACGCTCAGAAACGTTTCCCTGACTGGCCGCGCTGTTTCTATCTGGATTTAGAGGAACGTGAAAAAACCGATCCATCAGTCCCTGATGATTGGATTGAGTTTCAGCAAGAGTTTTGGTTTTCCACTCTTGCACATTTTTTAACAAGCTTTGATCTACCACTCACTGGCCCATTAGTGAATCCAAATTCGCAGTTAAATAATATTCCTGACTCATTAGATATTAAATGATCCATCTCTGCCTATAGTATTGGACATCCTGATTCACTCGTGGCAGCGAGATTGTCCTCGTCTATGCAAACCTTCACAGGCATAGAGGGACTGACCATAAGACTATTTTATCCGCAGACTCAACTCTTTCCCGTCTCAACATCTTCAAACTGATCAACTGGTTGCGTAAATCTAATAGAGACTCATTGGCGGATACGATCAGGTTCACACTGCAAACAACACAAGTTTCGTCAAGCAATGTCTCTTATTTTCCTGCACCAAAGTACAGGGTTTCTTGTGCGTTGATTGGTTTACGCTCACGTCAGAAATAAATTGAACTCCATCCTGTAAATCTGATAATTGTTTACCCTCAGGTGCGAAAAGTTAGTCAATTCTGTATAAAGAACGTATAAGGGTTCATAATTATTTGCGAAGGGCTGTCATATGGGTGTGAAGGCGAATACACCCATCCCTGAGTGAGTGAGGTAGTAATAGTTATCAATTCTTAATATCATTTTTATTGATGCGCAGTGGAGTACACCGAGTCTCTACCTCTGTTTGTGTCTATGACAATCGTTTTCGGTATCTTATTTTAGTGATACAGAATTATTGTCGTCGTTCATGATGCGAATCTTATTCAGTGTTCTAACCGTCTTGGCTGCGGCCGTCACATTTTTGGCAATTGAGGTGACAGAATGGTGGAAATATGTTCCAGTGGGATGTCTCGCCTTGATTACTTTGATCTTGTGGATATTTTCCAAGCCCAAATCTGATGATATTGACCTTCCCTCGGATCCTGAGATAGACACACCACCTGAGGAAGAGAGTCTTGAAGATTTTGGAATTCTTGACGTTCGACCAATGAATTCACAGCAACCCGTGGATGATAAAGTTGAGTCAATTTCTGACGGGGATGCTTCAAACAACGATGACTCTTCCAATGGGGTTCAGTTGAGTATCCCCATAGATCCTCCTACTGGAGAATCCGATATCAGACTTAATTCGGGGAAGTCAACTGATCCGCTGCGCAAGAATGTACTCGTTCCAATACTCCAGGGATTCCGAACTGCACTTGACGCTCATGCCGTCGGGATCATACGTCCAGTTTCAGATGACTATGATTACAGGATTCTTGGTACCGTTGGGATGGATTGGCTACGTTCAAGCGGAGAGTCCTTTGTCTTAAAATTTGACATCCTTGCAAAGTCTGAAAACACAGCGATTCACAAGATTGGTTCGAGTGGTCTGCAGCCTAATCATCTTACCTATACCCGAATCCCTGCGAGTATTACCAGCCTTGGCGTCACCACCATTGGCCAAACTGGAAACCTGCTCATTGTAGACACCACCAATGAGAAGGGACTCTATCATCCACGTGCCAAAGAGTTGCTAGAAATTTTCGGACAAACTTTCAGTCTCCTTCTTTATCACAAAGATCCGAATCGTCCTAGACACGAAATCATTTCGGAAGAAATGGACCATGCGAGACATGTAGGGGATGATCTTGTCTTCGCTTTGGTCATTCTTAAGCGGGCAGAGAATTTAGCAAAGACCTACCCAGATATTCTGAACGAAATTGAGAAATCGCTCTCAGACTGCCTCCTCCGTGCTGCTCCATACACTCGTGTGATCAAGTTTGGAGAATTGTTATTTGGTGTATTTACCGATGGTGACAACGATTCTCTGGAACTATGGAATCAGTCCGTTCGAAAAGAGATTGATTCTCATGGCGGCCTACTCATCGGGGGAGTGCTCATTGGAGGTGTAAAGATGGCTCCACGTCATGAGACACCTGACGATCTGCGCAATGATGCGAAACATGCCTTAACAGAAGCTTATAACGGTTCAAATGATACCGTCATAATTTAGTTGTTTACCAGAGGCACAAAGTAGAAGCTGCCACAATCCTCCGACTCGTAGGACTCCTCACCCGTTCGAATAATCTTTGTCATAGATTGCCCCCGTTGATCTCCGACGGGTATGATCAAACAGCCTCCTTTTCTTTCACTGGTTGGCTCCCGCAGTTGGTCTAACAGCGTCTGGGGTATTTCTGCTGCACCTGCGGTCACCACAATTCCATCGAATGGAGACAGGCTCGGCCATCCTTGAGCCCCATTGCCAGCGCGAAGGATCACTCTATAATTCAGTTGATCCAGCACTGACTTCGCACGCTCATACAATTTTCTGTGACGCTCAATGGAGTAGACACGGACGCCCATTTCACAAAGAATGGCAGCTTGATAGCCGCTCCCTGTTCCGACTTCCAGAACAGAGTCTCCAGGCTCTGTATCCAATAGCATCGTCTGAATTGCGACCGTAGACGGTTGGGAAATGGTCTGTCCCAATCCGATTGGCAAAGGTATATCCTGATAGGCACGATGTTGTAGGGCTGGGTCAACA
Organism: Rhodothermales bacterium; assembly: GCA_965208025.1. Classification (GTDB taxonomy): domain Bacteria; phylum Bacteroidota; class Rhodothermia; order Rhodothermales; family Bin80; genus Bin80. The sequence goes on along the minus strand of OZ242302.1, from coordinate 3,246,492 downwards.
AAAAGCTCCCGGGGCACCTTTCCAATTGCATGAAGCACCCGCTCGTCCGATATACTGGTTTCACTGATTTCTTTAACTAGCTCAGCTCTTCGCCGAGTATACATCCCTCCTGATTGCGCCATACTAATCTTCTCTCTGACCGAGTCCACCTGCCGAGACGGGGATTGTCAACGCCTCAGATAGATGAATTTCTAATTCGTCAGGTGTAAGTCCTGAAATCATCACTCCCTGTTCTGCCACTGAAATTTTTCCTGTTTCCTCAGAAACGACTACGACAAAAGCATCGGTTTCCTCTGTAATTCCGACCGCTGCCCGATGTCTGGTTCCAAACTGTTTCCCTAAGCGCTCACTACGTGAGACAGGTAATATACAGCGTGCGGCCTCAATTCGATTATCTGCAATTATGACCGCCCCGTCATGTAAGGGATTATTGGAATAGAATATGGAGATCAGCAGGTCTCTGCTGATCGACGCCTGTATAGCTTCACCTGTTTCCGCATAGCTTCGCAATCCATTGGTTCGCTTAAAAGCGATCAATGCTCCAACGTTCTTCTGGCTCATCATATTAATTGCTGCCACGATTTCGGGGATCATTTCATCTTTGGACACGGGTGTGATGAGTCGTTGCAAGAGGGGGGTCTGTCCCAACAGAATCAGGACGCGCCGAATCTCTGGCTGAAATACAATGATCGCTGCCAATACATAGATATCACTGAGTGCTGAAAACATTGACTGCAATACCTTCATTTCTGTTACTTCCACGATAAATTGGATTAACAGAAGCCCCAACAGACCCGCGAACAATGAGACGGCAATGGTGCCACGCATCATCATATAAAGCCGATAAAACACCAGTGCCACCAGCACAATCTCAAAGAGATCAATCAACCGAATCGGGATGATGCCAAAAAGATTCATTCTCAGGTGTTCAATACTGCTTCCAGACTTTGGATCATTTCTCGGGTTTCGCGCACATCATGAGTGCGGACAATTTTCGCACCCCTTAATACTGCAACTGCCGCTACTCCAAGGGATCCAAAGAGCCGATCTTGAGGCGTAGCTGGAGAAGAACCATTGCTCAGAATCTGACCAATTGTACTTTTTCGGGAAACTCCGACCAATACGGGGTAACCTAATTGGGCGAGAGAATCTATTTGATTCATCAGTCGCAGGTTATCCGTGTGCCTTTTCCCAAACCCGAATCCAGGATCAATGATGACACTTTGCACTCCGGCTTCTTGGGCCAGTTTTGCAGACATTCTTAATGATTTATACACTGCTTTCACTACATCTTCGTAATCTGTAGCCTGCACAAGTTTCCCCTGTTGGTGGACGGAATGCATAATTACATATCCAGCGCCTACCCTACCTGCATGTTCAGCTGAATCAGATCCATTTTGCAGGCCAGAAACATCATTGATCATGTGAGCACCTACTTCCAGAGCTGCGCATGCGACCGAAGGATTAAATGTATCCACCGAAATAATTGCATCAGGGAATGAACTTCTTATTGCTTGAACAACAGGCACGACACGTTCGGATTCGCATGCTGCTGAAACTGACGCTGCCCCTGCGCCATACACGCTTCCCTGAGGTCTGGAGGATGCACCACCAACATCAAGAATGCTCGCACCTTCCATGAGCATTTCCTCAGCACGTTGAAGAGCTTTGTCAACATTCAGATATTTCCCGCCGTCATAAAACGAATCAGGTGTTATATTCAGTACACCCATGACAACTGCACCATCCGATAGATTCAGCCATTTTCCACGGCATGTCAGACCGGATGCTCTGCCACTGATGGGCGGGTGACTTGTAGAATGGGGATCCTGTATCTTAGTTCTAATGTTTAAATTAGCAAAAGTAAATAGCACACGCGTTATATGGCTTAACTTACAACATGAAGATAAAATTAGTTACTTGCTGTCTATTGTGATTCGCTGATAATATATCATATTATGCCCACCCGCGCACCTGCTAAAATACAGGCAAGACTCCTTCGACGCTTATTACGTCGCGCGTCAAACACGGAGTGGGGCCGTAGGTTTGATTTTTCCAGGATCGCACAGCAACAGGATATTGTGCGAGCTTATCAGTCCAGAGTTCCCATCCATACTTATGAAGATCTGAGGCCATATGTTGATCAGACGCGGAAGGGAGCGAAGAATTTGCTTTGGCCAGGAAGTATCAAACATTTTGCTGTTTCTAGCGGAACGGCATCGGATGGAAAGATTATCCCTCTAAGCAAGGAAATGCTTAGACTGCTAACCCGGAGGTATTCTGCTGGGCTTGCATTCAATTATCTGATTACCACAGGATCCATCAAGACTTTTCTTGGCAAACAACTCATGCTTCCAGGGCGAATTGAGGATGATCCTGCCTATCCTGGTACCCTGATTGGTGAAGTGAGTGGGTTACAGATTTTGTCCGCTCCCAGCATTTACAGAACTTTTCAAGCTGTTCCTGCCTCTATTGCTTTCGTACCGAATTGGGATTCAAAGCTTCGCTCCGTCATTGATCAAACTCTGAATCAGGATATTCGCCTGATTGCGATGACACCAACTTGGTCTCTGGTGTTTTTCGGTTTGCTCATTGAAAGATACAATGAGATCAACGGGACTGGAATCCGAACTGTTGGAGAAGTATGGCCTAATCTGCAGCTCTATATCTCTGGTGGGGTTGCCCTGAGTTCTTATCGGTCTGTATTAGAGGAGTATATCGGACTACCGGATGTCCATTTTCTTGAGACATATGGCGCCTCAGAAGGATTTTTTTCCTACCAGAAGGACCTTAGTGACCCCGCCATGCACCTTCATCTGAATAACGGAATTTTCTTTGAATTTGTACGACTGGATGAACTGAAGCTGGGTAATCCTGAAAGATTCACGATTGAGACCGCGGAAACTGGCGTAAGGTATGCACCAATTATTTCAACATGCAGTGGACTTTGGTCTTATGTATTGGGGGATGTTGTTCGATTTACAAGCGTATCACCGCATAAGATCGTAGTTGCCGGTCGCACTTCTGATGTCATTGATAAATATGGAGAGTCAGTTTTTGGGGAAGAGGCCAGAATAGCAATCAATAAATCCTGTGAAAAGACCAACAGTCTCGTACGAGAATATCATGTTTCAGCTATCCCTCCAAATGGGTCTCAGATTCCCTCCCACGAATGGCTATTGGAGTTTAGTCGGGTTCCCTATAATTGTGAAGACTTTATACGGTCACTTGATTCCGTGCTTTGTGAAATCAACCGCCACTACCAAACCCGCCGAGAGGCAAATGCCTTTGGTCCGCCAGAAATTGTGATCGTCCCTAAAGGAACCTTCAGTGATTGGCTGAAAAGTAGCCGGAGAAATATCCATTTCCAAAGCAAAGTTCCACGAATGAGCGAGCAGCGCTGCATAGCCGAAGGGGTCATTGCACATGCGAAGGGGAATGCACGCCGAGTCCGGCTAACCGAATTAGGTTCGTGATGGAAATGATTCCTCACTAATCTCTACCCCGAATCAAGTTAGTAGCCTGGGGGTAATGGTCTAGATGAGACTACCTTCCTGAACGCCTGTCCTTGCTATTGCCCAATAATCCAGGTGAGACATCACTTCTTCTACCAGTGTTGCGGGCCCTCCCAAGAGCGGATAAGGAGCGGGACGACCATCCAGAAGAGTAGATAGATCACAATCCGAGCCATCAAGATACCTTAGAACTCCCCCATTCGTACGCATCATTGCATAGCCTGGAGCCAGATCCCATACCTTGTCGTGACCGATCAGAACGACATGGGCGCCGCCTGTTGCGACCAAGCTTAAATGTGCAGACGCAGTTCCTAGGCTGAGCACTCGGCCCGGGTAGGACTTTTGTAGCGTATATCTTTGGTGAGGACGGGCATGAGTTAGGAGAATTGAATTTCTATGAAGTGATTGATCGGATGTGAGCGACCGATGCTGATCATTCCTCCAAACCTGCTTTTCACTTGTGTAGTAGATGTCTCCGGTCGCGGGTAGGTGAATAAATCCAGCCGTAGGCTTTCCATTTTCAATCATCCCCACCGCAATCGCCCAGCTCGCCATTCCTGCCATGAACGATACGGTGCCATCAATCGGATCAATCGTCCAATATCGTGAGCCTCTTATGGGTTTTCGAAATATCTCATTCTCTTCGGCTATGATTCCATCCTCTGGAAACTGGCTGGCAATTGCGCCAACAAGGAATTCCTGCACAGCTTTATCCGCAACGGTAACTGGCGAACCATCTCCTTTAATTTCAAACGACGCATCAAGAAAATAACGCATGGCAATACGTCCTGCTTCTTTCAAAATAGAACGAAAAAATGCTTTCAGAGACACCATCATCAGTATTGGTTAAGTATAGGAGTGGGAATGAGAACTGATGGTTGTACTCCGTACCCAATCTTATGTCATTATCCGATTAATTGTAGATTCTGGTAAAGACTCACTGTATAACTCCACACCTATCCGTAGCAATCATCCACGAATGTCTTTACTGAGTAAGACGCTCGGAGATGGGTTCCTGATGATTTTTCAGAGACAGTCTATGTCCTCAGACCAGATGTGACCACTAACCATTCTTGCGAGAATCAACTGATGAGTGGTTTCCCGATATGGCATGAGTTGGGTGAAATTATGGAAAGACATTGACTGAGCATTGCGGACAGATGAGCCCTCAATTCCTGACTTCGACAGGTAGGTGTTGACTTGGAGGGCAAAATAGCCATTTTTGAGTGATTTGGGGGCTTTTTTGGGGTATTTGGGGCCATTTTAGCCCTGTTTTTCGAGTTCTCAATATGTAGTGTTCAGTCTGTTTTTTGATTTGGGTATTTGAACTGTGTGCCGTATCTTACCTGTATCATGTTCGTCCGCAAACTCAAACGAAAGACGACCCAAAACATTGCCGTCCAGATCGTGCGCAATGACCGCACAAAGGATGGCAAAGTGCGGCAGAGGATCGTGCGCTATATGGGCACGGCCCCCGAAGGCCCGGCATTGGAGGCCCTCCTGCACATCGCGGAACAGGAACGATTGCGGATTGAAGAAGAGAGCAAGCCGTCCTTGTTTCCGTCGGAGCATAGTGCGCATGCCGCATTGGAGGCCCGACGTAGGAAACCGTCCGACCAGCCCATCCCGCTGGAAGATATCCGCAAGCTGGAGGAGGTCAAGCGGATCTGTGTGGGCTTTCATGAGGTGTTTGGGGCCTTGTATATGCGGATGGGGTTCGATCAGTTGTTTTCCAAACGGCATGCAATGGCTGCGCGTCTATTCAGGCAAGCCGTATTGTTACGTCTAGGATCCCCTGGCGACAGCAAACTGGCGCATGCGCGGCAACTGTCCAAGGAAGATGGCGTGGAAGTCCCGGTCCACAAGTTTTACCGCATGATGGATGCGGTAGATGATCGGCGCATTGCGCAGTTGCAGTCGATCGTGGCCCGGGAGGTGACCGACTTACTCGGAAGCAAGCTGGATGTACTGTTTTTTGATGTGACCACGCTGGCGTTTGCTTCGGACAAGCCCGACGGACTCCGCAAGAAGGGATACAGTAAAGATGGGAAGCATACTCGTGTGCAGGTGGTCTTGGCCCTGATGCAGACCCATGACGGACTGCCCGTCGGCTATGAGTTGTTTGAAGGCAACACCGCGGACGTAAAGACACTGGAGCCAGCGATCACCTCGTTGAAGGCCCGTTTTGCATTGGACCGTGTGGTGGTTGTGGCGGATTCTGGGATGCTGAGTGCGGACCATGTCGCCTTACTGCAAAGTATGGGGCATGACTATGTGGTTGCGGCCCGTTTGCGCTCAATGAAGGCGGAGGAATTGCGTAAGGTTACGGGCACCCTCAAGTGGCAGTCCACCGCGGATGGGCGCAAGGTAAGCGAAGTGCGGATTGGGGGGAGGCGGCTCATCGTGCGATATTGTCCAAAGCGTGCGGCCAAGGACGCACACGAACGAGAGAAGGCGGTAACGAAAGCCCAGAAGCGTTTGGCATCTGGGGTCAAGGGATCGGGTCGGAAGGGTCGTTACTTGAACGTGAACCGGAATGCGGTGAAGCTGAATGCAGCGGCCATTGAGAAGGATCGTCAATTGGAGGGATTGCACGCGGTATGGACGAGTCTCAAGGCATCCTCCGCTGCACAAGTGTATGCGCAGTACGGGGGGTTATGGCAGATTGAGGAAGGCTTTCGTGTGTTAAAGCATACCATGGCGGTTCGTCCGGTGTTTCACTGGACGGAGCGCCGCGTCCGCGCGCACATTGCCATATGCTTTGCCGCCTTTGCGATGCTGCGCATTCTGCGTCGAATCTACAACACGCGACATGGCGCGGAGGCGCCCATCAGTGAGGGACAGATTTTGGCTCAGTTGCGTGAAGTAGAGGTGTCCGTGGTACGAGACAAGACGACCCAGCGTCATTTTGCGATCCCGTCGGCGGCCAACAGTACAAAAGTTCGGCTTTACAAAGCGATGGGGTTGACGATTCAGCGCCAGACCGTACCCTTGGAGAAAGACCCGTAACCCGCCTCCCAAGTGATGGCTTAACGTCTGGGATTCAGACCGCAAAAAGCGGCAAAACCGACGGTGTTTGTAGTGTTCAAAGTTGTCTGAACACTCTTTTCAAAAAACCTGTATCCACTGAAAAATAAGGCTTTCTTTGTTTTTAGAAAATTGTAAACCGTCGAAGTCAGGATGTGACCACTAACCATTCTTGCGAGAATCAACTGATGAGTGGTTTCCCGATATGGCATGAGTTGGGTGAAATTATGGAAAGACATTGACTGAGCATTGCGGACAGATGAGCCCTCAATTACGCGCGATGGGAGCCACCGATTCGAATTGTGGGGCAGCAAATGTGAATTAATGTCTGATTGTAATCAAGCTACGCATCTACCCATAAAATTAGAGCGCTCCGTTACAGCAGGCCTGCACCGTGATGTATTGACAAGTCAAGAAATGTGAATTCTCTGGATAGGATCGGATGAGTTAGTATAAAATGTTCGGGTTGGTGAGCCCCCCGAAATACCTTGATACGCCAGTCCACCTCAGGATTAGAGAATCCTGACTTACTCCACCATTTTGCAAGGTGACAAAGAAAACGCACTGCCTGTCTCCTAATCGGAGACGAATCTCCTGTCCAAAATCCATGACTTGATTTTTGGTGAGAGACTGGCCCTCAAATTCATCTCTGATATACTCATGCAACCCGTACCAATAGGATAGTCTACTTACCTCACTCTGCCGAATCTGATACCTACCACTGGGATTGACCCAAATCGTAATGAGTGGCAGTGGCTGCCCGTTTACCGAAATTCCTAAGCAACTAGGATCCCCTGGACCTTCTGATTTTCCCGTTATGTCCTTTGATACTTGGGTTGAATCACGGAGGCTATCAACATAGACCTCATATGCATTATTAGAACGTTGCAATTCATGTAAAGAATCAGAGAGAGCATCATTAGCATCAGTTAGCACCTGAATAGAATCATTCAGTACATCGTGACAGGTTCTATCCTCTGGAACTTGAATCGGACAATCATTTATTGGGTTATCAGAGAATATCACCGCACCTGAAATGAGTGCAACCACCAGAATCGTAATAACTAAATCTGTAATGGCAGGCCAAACTGTTACTTGAGTTTGGGAGCGCTGCTTCATTGTACTCTTCCTTCAATCTCCTCAATTAGGCTTTGAATTAGATTGACCAACCCTTGAATAATATTCTCTAACCTAGAGTGAGTATCATGAACCGTATCCACAAAATCTCTCATCTGGTTGGAGGCTGGTTTCAATGCTTCATTCGTTGTTGAACGAACTATTTCTGCGATTTTCTCAACCACAAGCTCTAACTTATCAGGAATCAAAGAAAGTTTGTCTGCTGACTTTTTGAGACTATTACTTACCTCATTAGCCGCAGAGGGCATCTTATCTGTTGTAACACTCAGTTTTTTGCGCATCTCTTCTAAGGGTTTCACAATATTTTCTTTGATAGGCTCCTGTAAATTGTTAATAGCCTCGTGTATGGCTTTATCAATCTGATCCCCTAACCACCGTTCAACCTCTAGCTGATTTTTAACAATTGTCTCAGTTAACTTATCCTCGTGCTCTTTAAAGACTTCTTGCAACCGAGCAAGATATTCTTTTGCAGCTTTATCAAAAAATTGACTCGCTTCTAAAGAAGTGCGAAGCTCAGAAGGAAGGCTCACTAGTTCTTGCGTTAAGGACTTTACATTATTTTCAATCGTCTCGGATGATTTTTGCTGCTCTGTTTGGCTATCTTTCATCCCTCCCACCGCCTGATTCATTGATTTCTGAATTTCCTTCATTGAGTCGCGTTCACCATTTGAATGCTGAATAGTCTCATTCAAGAACTCTTTAAAGTCTGTTTGGCTATCTTTCATCCCTTCCACCGCCTGATTCATCGATTTCTGAATTTCCTTCATTGAGTCGCGTTCACCATTTGAATGCTGAATAGTCTCATTCAAAAACTCTTTAAAGTCTGTTTGGCTATCTTTCATCCCTCCCACTGCCTGATTCATTGATTTCTGAATTTCCTTCATTGAGTCGCGTTCACCATTTGAATGCTGAATAGTCTCATTCAAGAACTCTTTAAAGTCTGTTTGGCTATCTTTCATCCCTTCCACCGCCTGATTCATCGATTTCTGAATTTCCTTCATTGAGTCGCGTTCACCATTTGAATGCTGAATAGTCTCATTCAAGAACTCTTTAAAGTCTGTTTGGCTATCTTTCATCCCTCCCACTGCCCGAGCAATAGATTCGTAGATAACCTTGATCTCCGATTGAACAGCCGAACTGTACTCACCAGAGATGATTGGTGATGTAAAGACTTCCGCGGAATCTTGATATTGTTTCCCAATATTCAATCTATCCAATATCTCTTTCTCTTTTTCAACAACTTTTCTTTGGGCAGACGATGAAACGGATGATAAAATGAGTAAATGACAAATCATTCCAATCAAGCTTGAAATTAATGCGAGAATGGTACCTTCAAAAACAAGACTGAGGCCAAATTCAAGAATGTCTTGATTATTTGAAAAGAATATTATCTCAATTAGAAATATTCCCATAGTCCCAGCGATACCAATTACCAAGGCCGAATTAGAATGTCTCCGTATATTATCAAGTGGAGGAGCTACCAAGCGATCAAAATGATCCAGCATTACAGAGCCCAGGTTGGCATCCACAAAAAAACTATTGATGATCTCATCAATTTTCTTTGACTCTCCAACAGATTGCCTCCACTGAATAGCTTGGAAATAGATTGCTACAATGAAGACTACAAGTGCAGGCAAAAGAAGAGGCGATAGAACATTCATGTTCTTAGGAACAGTTTATTGGCGGAACAGGAGAAATAGTTGCGACATGATGGCCTGGCTGTAAGCCTTCAATGAATCCTTTCAAATAGAGCGTCAAATCAGGACTGTGTTCAAGGGAAGACCACATATCCCAGACTGACAAACTTTGAGGATCATGGAGAATTCTGGCAGATACCTCGCTTAAATCTTGCCGAACGACACCATCATTATTACAAACTTTTGAGGAGTCACTGGAACTAACTGCCCCTTCATCACGAATCTTACGGCGTAGAAATTCACAGTCAATTCTGAGTTGGATCCCATTGCCTCCGACCTTCATTAATTGTGAGAAAGCTCCAAGTCCGTCGAAGATATCCAATGGAAATTCCTGTATCTGTATCAATGAATCTTCAAATTCTCCAGAAATTATATGCGACCCACCCTCCAGGCAGGAATAACCCTTATTTGGATCAAGCACAACAGGTTGATAGCCTTCACCAGACGAATTCCACAAAAAGTTGGCCTTCAGTCCCAATCCTCCCAGAGTAATTGGCTCATACTCCGCATCAAATCCAAGACTATTTAGAGACTCCTTCAGCCCCATTGCAATCGTATTTATTGAATTGGTTTTTCTATCATCTATCCCAAGACTTCTTCCAAATATGAGAACATAGATAGGTCTTTGAACCGCATCATCCAACATCACATATCTTTGTTGTCCCTCATGAAACCAACATCCAACAGGACCGCTATCCGCCTGACATGATCCTGAATGTACGCCCCAATAGTTGAGGCGCACACGTAAGATTCCAAAGTGAATCTTGCCGTGGTTAAAGTAATTAGCGAGTAGTGGGTCTCTGAAATAAGGTAGCAAACCAGTAGCCCCAAGTCCGTAATCAGTAGTGGTCATTAAATCTGTGATCAAAGCAGCACCCTTAATGTCTCCTGACATGAGACCACTTAGTACAAGTTCAATCCCTTTATTAATTTGAGATTCTCCGCCATTAAAAAAACCTCTTGTCCTCAGTATATTATCATCGCAGTCAATGGAGGTAATTAGGTTAGTAATCCCCATACACTTTAAGTTAGGATCACTTCCATAATCAGATTCCAGTCTCTCATTTTTTATCAACTCCTGCACCTTGGATAAAATAAATTGACTGTCTGGATGTGTTGGGTGCAGGTATCCTCCCATGGGAATAGAGCGGTCCCAAAAAAGATAAAAATCCGTTGAATTTTGTGGAATCAGATTGGGTGAATCTACTTCCTCATGCCAAACTGGCTGGATATTAACTTCACTCACCAGAGACTGAGGGAGCGAAGGAGTGGAATAGTTGCAGGAAGTTAGACAGGTAACCGTGATCCAGGCCAATATACTCAGTACAATTACAGATCTGTTCATTTCTTCTCTAATTGCGATTGAGTTAATCTGTACTGAATGTTTGCAACCGAATGGAGTGCACCTTTCATTACTTGATTCATCCTTGGTTCTCGCCGATTTAATTTGGCATCAAATTTGATTATTGATCGCGCAATCCATTTAGCAGATTGAAGAGCTATACTTTTTCTGGATTTGTAATAGTAACTGAACTGCTCCGTTTGCTCGGGAGGGCATTTCAGTCGGGGAAAATGAGCTACAATATGACTCAGGTGTTGTAAAACAAGTAGATCTATTGAATCTGGTCGGTTGTGTAACTTTGAATCTAATCTATGAAATGACCGCACGGATTGACCAGAGATCTTTACCAAAATTCCTATCGCCCATCTCCCCGTTTTTTGAATGGTGTTACGAACAAATCCCCATACCTTAGAGAATCGTAATCTCGTTTTCATTTAAGTATATACTTTTCCCAAAGCATCATAAAGAACTTGCTTTACCTGCAATACAATTCATGAATCTTCATTGTTTTTGAACTTAGCCGACCTGAGCATATTCTCCCAGATCGCTGCAGCTATGGGAGCATCAACACCAGCTGTATCTCTGACCTCTTCCGAAATGATTTTATTAATCTCATTCATTCGTTCATTTTCTAATTTAGTGACCAATTCTTGTGTGTCATGAGGAGGATGAACGGAAAGAGGCGGGGAAAATTCTCTGATTCGAAGGCTATAATTTGAGGGTACACCCTCAAATGGTAGAGAATCAGACCAGCATTTCTCATCATCATCTTTCTCTCTAGCCAAGAGTCGCACTTTGGATAGTGGAAATTTGTAGCTGTTTTCCTCTGCTTCATTAGGATTCATACTTTTTCCGACAGCATTGCAAATTGGGGCAAGTTTGGGATCGCTTTGAGGTACACTTTCCTCATCATCCCATAGATCCCGGAGAGCAGAGATCTGCTCATCAAAATCTACATCCTTCCATAGTTCGTCAGCGCGCTCCTTGATCCATTTCACCATTGTCCTCTGGATAACATGATAATCGGGGCTGTCATACCATAACCTCCATCCATTTCCCCGAAGTTGGACGATCAATTTTAACTTTGCCTGTTCATCTGGTAGTTCAAGTTTCGGCCACACATACCTCACCACATAGGCAACAAGACTCCTAGCCAAAAAATCAACAATTAATCGAAAATAACGCTCGATCAACGCCCTCGCGTTGTTGGAATCTTTTTTGTCTTGGAATCCCCTCAACCCCTCATTCTCTGTATTCACCATTTTGAATAGTCTGGATGATCCCTCTGATCGCATCCAAGCGTGCAAATTAGGTAAAGCTGAATTATAATCTTGCCACCCTTCTTCCTTCGGTAAATATATATCTCTTCCCTCTACCAAAATTTTCAGCAAGTTATTAGCACCTAGTTTTGCACTATCTGCAACTTGTTTCACAAATCGACTATCCCGTTCTTTAACGTCAGATGTGGAAATGAAGATGTCTAATGTTCCTCCCCCCAGATCCGCCACGAGCTTGACTTCAAAAGGGGTTTTCGTGCCTATCAAATCTGCGGCAGAATGGGACTCACTGTATAAAGATAGATGATCACGATTTAGCTTACATCCAAGACCCACCTCACTATATCTGAGCACTTTTTCCTTGATTGTCTTCTCGAATCTATCTGTGCTCCCATCGCTATTTCCCCGTAATGGATAGGTGAATGTAAATTCAATCTCGCTGGGCAAACGCTGTCTGTCTCTTGCAACTTCAGCAATGAAAATTTCAAGAACCATTCCGAGATATATTTCCTGCAACCATGATTCTTCCCCCATGAGTTGTGGCTGATCTTCATCAATTTTCCATTTGAAATCAGATATTACATACTCACGAAGATTTGAGTTTAATTGAATGGGAGGGATTGTATAATGTGACACAGGTTCCCAACACTCTCTTAAATTGGGAATTTCACCGATTTTAGGTTTATCTAACGACCAAAGGTCTGAACGTAATACAGACCTTAAATTCTTAGGCACCCTCCCCTCTTCAATATATGTAGGTCTCCATAAATCCAGTTGCATTTCATGGAATAGATCTTTACCATTCGTGGTTGACTCATCAGGCCAATTCTCGCTGATATGTAAAGTCAGTCCACTATCGTGGAGCCCCAATTCAGACCTTAGAGGAATTGATTGACTTTCACCGCCAAGCTCTTTTGCGGCTACGGTGTGAGATGTTCCAAAGTCAATAGCAAGCTTCCACTTCTTATCGTCTGTCTCATACTCCGTGAGCTTAATAGCATAGATACCCATATGCTCTTCCAACTCCTGATCGTAAGCGCAAAATGCCACTGGCGCGTTTCCTGTATGTTGTCCATCACTAAATTCCAGAGTTCTGCCCGGTCCTCGGGGATCAGAGGGACGACCTTTGGGCTTGGAGGGTCTACCCTCTCGATCTGCAACCATAACTTGTGCTTCAAGTGATTTTTTCGTTGAGTGCTCATATATGTAATAGGCTCTCCATGGCTTTTCGTCATCATTATTAGACTTAAAGTTTGGCCAGACCATCCAGTGTGCTTCGGCAAGTTCAGGTTCTTTTCCCAGATTAATTGAAATTTGATTTTTGTGTGGACGCCCTAACAAATGTATGTCCCATGTTACTTTGCCACTTTTCTGATCCCATTCCCACTCGGTAAGCCCTTTCCAATTTTGATCAATTATTGCATCTCCTTCTCCCTCCATACCCCTGAAGACTCTTGCGAAGCGTACATACTCTGGAATAAGAGGAAGATCTGGAAATTTTAGGTCACTCTGCTGAGCATCAGAACCAGGAACAGGTCGCTGTCTCAGAGGAACACAACGGTTGATCTGGATGGTCTCGACATCAATCACACGAAGATTATTGATCCAAATAACATCTTCCCGCAGGTTCTTGACTATCCAGACTCTGTCATCGGATTTATTTGCTCCCCATACAAATATTTGCCCGGCTTTTTGTAACTCATCTAAATGTTCCTTCCAGATGAAACTAATACCATATTCTAAGCTTGACAATAATTCTTTTTTAATTCGCTCAAACCCCAAATATTTATTGAAACCTGGGACCATTTCAATAATTTCATCTTCTTGATTGGTGGCGTCGAAGCATCTGTCATCCTCCGTCTCAGGAAGAAATTCTTCAGAGGGATGACTTTGAGACCACCCATCAATTGGGAGTGGAATACGACGTTTAGAAATATCATCAGGCAGATTCAGCCATTCAGAGGCTCCAAAAGCCTGCGGGGTATCATCTTCAAACTTCTGGTTTAACACAGTTAGCCACTTAGGAGAATTTTGCGGAATTTGATCCTTCAAACCTTTAACCCATAAAGCAATCCTCCCCCTTACTTTCCTTCCAGAGGCTCCCCACTCTGAGGCCGTCTTCCAGTCTGAGTTCGTTTGCGTGTAGCTCGTGATCTCATCCCATAACTTCCTCCAATCAGATTCGTCTACATCTTGGGTTGGACAAAGAAGTGTATCAGGGGAACTAAATCCGTATGTCTTTTTCCTGTATACAAGACTATACTTCGCGAGATTGGGATACTCTTTTTCAATCAGAGTTTCAATCGACACTGGATCTCTACTACTTTGATCCGAGAACTTAACCTCCCTCAATTCCAGGATATTAAGTGCATGTCCAACTAATAGAAGTTCAAGTTTTCGTACTGCTAATTCATCATTGTTTTCAATTAGAAACTGAAACTGCTTGGCTACTGCAATTGGATGAGGCCATCCGTTAGGGGAAATATCGTTTAGGTCGAAATAATCCTTCAGACACTCAGAAATTTTTGAACTGTCTATTTTAGACAGTGAACCAGAAGGATTTTCCCATGAAGGACGTAAACCATCCGTCTTGTTCTTGGAAAGTGGCCAATATCCCCGTACACTCTCTATAGGATCTGGGGGATCTGGGAGATCGTCAGATTGAACCCATGTTGCAATCCAATGAAATAGCGTCAAGGCGATGAACTCTCCTTTGTTATCAACCAAATGTCTAGGTTTATAGGTGGCGAAAGTACCATCTGTTTCTCTTAGTTGCTCAACCTGAGAGATATATAATCTCCACTTCTCATCTTTATCTTGATTCGCCCTGTCTGACATCAAGCCTTTAAGCCAATTCAAAACACTTTTGTAGCCTTCGCTAATATTTCTGAGTTCTTGGCAGACAGATTCAAATTTTGAAGAGTTTCCCCCTACCTCATCAAGCACCCACTCATATACTTTGAGTAGATGAGTTTCAATAAAACCAAAGTTCAGAAGGTGTCGGAATTTTTGAATCCAGTTTCTACCCTCGGTTTCGTGCACATACTTCTCTAATGCCTCGCAATAGATCTCTAACACATTGGATAGTCTTTTCGCTTTCTCAATTAAAGCGCCAAGCGTTGAATCAGATGATCCTCCAATCCTGATATCAGTTGTTAATTCTTGATCCGATGAGCCAGATACTCCGTATAAACCCAATTCTTTTGGATCCTGAAATAAGTGGATAAGCCCTGCTAACGCAGCAACCACATGAAGGTAAGAATCGTGATTCTCCTGTTGGTTGTCTCCTGAGTACTTACGTTTAACAAATGATTCAGATGGACCACCAACTAACACGGTAGCCACGCTGGTGGCCAAACTCTTTCCTGAGTATGCAAGACCACAGGCAGCATTCTGCCGCATTATCAGATTCCGGTCTCTTGATTTTTCATGATTTTCATTACTTTTATCTTCCTCGTCTAACTCAAACCATTGATGCACCAATACCGCCATAACTTTTGAAGCTTTCCCACTGAGACGGTCAGCAAGAGTTGGAGCGACCGAAGCTCCAGTCCCGCCTACAATTGAACCACAAACTACCACAGAGGCATCCTCGGAACTACATTTTTCAAGTAAACTGCGATACTCTTTATCAAAATTTTGTCCACTCTCTTCCTGATCATATTCTTTCAACGAAAAGAGTAGCGATCCTACAGCAGGAGAACCCATCATGCCCCTTGAGTATTCAATCCTTCTCTGATCCTCCGAGGTGATTAGGGGAAGTACTCCAACTCCATTGAATCGGAAGGCAAGGTTACCATTTAATTCCTCATACCAGCTACCATCTTCCCCGACTGGTAGCGGCATAACCGTTTGGGTGTTCGGAGTCCCATTAAACCCAAATGCAGTTTTTGGGTCATATCGTCCAGAATGTTTCTCTAAAAGTTTTTTCACTTCTTCCCAAGCAGTTGTACCTCCGCCGCGGGTGCCGCCGCCATCATCTTGATCAATGAGGAACAGATCAGGAAACCTCTTATCCTTAAAAAAACCAAATGGATAGCCCAATAAATGTAGGCGTACCATGGCCAACATTACATGAGCACCTGTTCCACCGCAAGCAACAAAATAATTTGCCATTTTAAGACTTCTTATGATTGATCAATTCTTTGACTTTTTTCCTGTAGTAGAATACGAGGATCAGCATCACTCCAAGAATGAATCCAACAATACTCCCAAAAATGTTGGACCATCTGTATGATGGTGCGCACTCTGTGGCTAACAGCAGAAATATTAGAATCGGTATACCAAAACACAGGGCTAAATACACGAGAGGGATGATCCAGTTGGAAAGCAACGGAGGGGAACTGGGTGATTTTGTAATATCCCATGTTTTAAGCCTAGCGAGCTGTTTCCGGTACAGCAAGAATGAACATAAAAGCCCAATGATTAGGCCGACAACCCCTGATTGAACAAACAGGTGCACACGATCAGGCATATTTATCCATTGGTAGGTATCAACTCCAATGGAAGTCAGGGGGCCATCTTGACAAACTGGATTGAACTCAGCACAACCACTGAGAATCACGGCCAGTATTAGGACAAGCGAGTTACGAAAAAATGGGGGGGGGGGGGCAACTAGACAAAACAGCCTCTTTCAATCCGAAGTTTTTCAGAGTGTTAATTCCGTAGGACGGAATATTCAGAACGCTGAAAACTTGATGTTTCGCGCGTGATAAAAATCTGTTTGACATGGTGAACATCCAAGTGCGGGGCAAATATATGAAATTTTTTTGAACTGTAGCAAAAGTATCAAAAATTTTCATTCTCCAACAGCAAGCTTCGGAAACCAGATAACCATAGTTTTGCCTTCAATAGAAAACTATTACGAATTACATCTTTCTTGTATACCCAGACGGAAGCATTCTTCAATTGATTCTAATCAGTGCCTCTACCGAGTCAATATTCATCATCCCGCTATATCTATTGCTGAATTTTTCCGAACTAAACATGTGGGACTGGGAGTTGCTCACTCCTGAACCCAATCCGAAAATATGTTTATCTGAAATGTGAGAATTTCACCCCTTACCAATCTGTTTGCCGTAACTTTAGGCATTTTCCAAAATTGGCTGTTTTTCCATGTCTTTACGCATTCACCTTTGTAGCGGGCCCCGAAATGTTTCCTCGGCGCTCATGTACTCATTCGCTCAGCGACCAGACTCTCATGTGGTTGATGAACCTCTCTATGCACACTACCTCTCAACAACTGGCGCAGACCATCCAGCCCGAAACGAAATCTTGGACACAATGGAACACTATGGAGAACGGGTTGTGAGTGAGGTGATGTTGAAGACCTATGATCATCCCATCCTCTTCATTAAGAATATGGGGCACCATCTCATTGATTTGGATTGGACATTTCTGGATCAGATGGCCACAGTGATCCTAATTCGGGATCCAGAGCAAATGCTTCCATCACTGATTAACCAAGTTCCCCGTCCGATCCTCGCCGATACAGCATTGGACATGCAACGAAAGATATTTGACTATCTGACGGAGCGTGGACAAACACCTTGCGTTCTTGATGCACGCGAATTATTGACAAACCCTGAGAAGATTCTTTGCCATCTATGTGCTGATCTTGGAATCAATTTTGATCCCTCAATGCTCCAATGGGATGCAGGTCCTATCCCAGAAGATGGCGTATGGGCCCCTCACTGGTACCATGTGCTCCACAAATCTACAGGCTTCGCTCCATACAAACCTAAATCTGATCCCTTCCCGGAATTCCTTCGCCCACTGCTCGGCGAATGCATTCCCCATTACAATTATTTATATCATCACGCAATTAAAGCTTAGCTCCATGCATATTTCACTACCTGACCAGCGCAACGACACCATCATGATTTGGGTCAAGGATCGCTTAGTTCCCCGATCTGAGGCTAAAGTTTCCGTCTTTGACAGTGTGGTGCAAGGCGGGGATGCCGTATGGGAAGGCCTTCGGATCTATGACGGGCGTGTCTTTGAGTTGGAATCTCATCTGAACCGACTCATGGACTCCGCTCATGCAATGGGCTTCGCAGAGATCCCATCCCGTGATTTTATCACGAATGCCCTGTTTGCCACACTGAAATCTAATCAAATGCGTGACGACACGCATGTCCGACTCACTCTGACCCGAGGCGAGAAGACAACTTCGGGAATGGATCCTCGTCTCAATATCCATGGACCAACATTAATTGTATTGGCTGAATGGAAAAAACCGGTTTATGCGGAAAGTGGGATCCGCCTCATTACTTCTTCCGTGCGCCGCAATACACCCCAATGTTTAGACTCAAAGATCCATCACAATAATCTGATCAATAACATTCTTGCTAAAATTCAAGCGAATTTGGCAAATGTAGATGACGCAGTCATGTTAGATATTCACGGCTACCTTTCTGAAACAAATGCGACCAATATTTTTCTGGTCAAGGATGGTCATCTCTTGACTCCGCACGCCGATAGCTGCCTCCACGGAATTACGCGAAGTAAAGTTTTGGAGATTGGGCCGGAAATTGGGATTTCAACCAGTGTACGGAATTTGTCCATTACCGAGATGTATACGTCAGACGAGATGTTCACCACTGGCACAATGGGAGAGTTGTCCCCCGTTCTTGAAGTAGACGGACGAACGATTGGTAGTGGCAAGCCTGGACCAATTACCTTGCAACTCCGAGATATCTACTGGGATAAAACAAAAAAAGAAGGGACTCCGCTACCATTCTGATCAAGGAATTTCCAGTATTTTGTGGGTCTGAAGACTAAGTCTCCACTGCGGATACGCCTTACAATAGGATAAGGCCCTCTTTGTATTGGCTAAAAGATCTGGACCATCCATCGGCTGTAAGTAGAAATACTCAAAATCCAGATCTTCAAATTCTTCTGGCATTGCGCCAGGTTGGGGAAAAACCAGTTTTAACTCATTCCCGTATTGAAGTACAAGGGAGGCGCCAGCTTTGGGGCTTACACAGATCCAATCCAGACCCTCAGGTGGATCAAGTGTCCCATTCGTTTCAACCCCTACCTCAAAGCCTTGAGAGTGAAGATCCTGAACCAGATCGGTATTCAATTGCAAAAGGGGTTCCCCACCAGTACAAACCACATAAGGTTTGACTTTCTTTGAGGTTGACTTAGGCCAAACTTTACTCACTGCCAGCGTCAATTGGGTTGGTGTCGCAAAGCGACCACCACCTACCCCATCCATACCTACAAAATCAGTATCACAAAATTGACAAATAGCAGTTGAGCGATCCTTTTCAAGTCCACTCCAGAGATTACACCCCGCAAACCGCAGAAAAACGGCTGGCCTCCCCGTCATAAAACCCTCTCCCTGGAGCGTGTAATAAATCTCTTTTACTGCGTAAGCCATGCGAGTCGTTCCTCAAGCCCCGACATATAAGGTCTCCATTTCAGGACTGCCAGGGTTAATCGGCTTGCGGTCACCTTCATACCTTCTTCATCAACGATCTCAATTTGCCATACCTGAGTTGTCAGACCAAGATGGGCAGGCCTAGCGGTACCGATGACTCTGCCCTCACGTACCCCTCTGAGATGGTTTGCGTTCACCTCAAGTCCAACACAATACTGTGTTTTAATGTCCAGACAAAGCACACCAGCGACACTCCCTAAAGTTTCTGCCAGTACGACAGAAGCCCCGCCATGTAACAGCCCAATCGGCTGATTGGTACGGTGATCTACGGGCATGGAGCCACGAAGATAATCAGGTCCAATCTCCGTGAATTGGATATCAAGGTGTTCAACCATTGTATTCCTCCCGCGCCTGTTCAGTTGCTCAACCGTAGGATGATTCTTCCAGATTGTCTCCATTAATCGTTTTCTTGATGATGATTTGATTGACTTATACGCATTTGATTGAAAATCAACTGTTTATGGAGAACAGGATGGGTAATCGTCTATATTCAATGATCTCCCCGTGTATCGAAATGAATTGAGTAAACCATTCATTTCGGTTGACCTTCCATCTTCTTTCTCCAGTACCGAGCCAGACCATACCAACTCTCACTGGGTTGCCCCATGTAGTTGTATGGCTCTTGGAATGATGGGGCTACAGATGCACGCATGTGATCCATTTCCTGTCTATGGAAATCCTTTGCGCGTTGGGCATCGGTTTTTGATTCATCCTCCAAGGAGCGTAGAACTGATCGTCCCCATTCTCCCAATCGGCTACGCATTTCAGAAATATGCTCCTTCACATCATGGATCACCCCAAAGTGGGTCAAAAATAGACGTTGTGGCTTTTCTTCTTCCAACCTCTGGAGCGACGCTTCCCATTGAACCAGATTTATATCTGGCGGGGGAGCGACTGGAATAATATGATCTGCCCCTTCAATTCTCATCCCAGCGGAATCACCTGCAAAGGCAATTCCAGTTTGGTCTTCCAACCATGCAATATGGTGAGAGGCATGCCCAGGTGTATGACAGGATCGTAATTGTCGTCCACTTAGATCCAGGACTTCCCCATCTTCAACCGCGAGAACTTGGCATTCCGGGACCGGAAGGATTTCTCCCCATAACAAGTCCATCCGATCTTTATAGATTCGACGAGCGCTGTGAATCAGCCGTTCAGGATCAACCAAGTGTCGTACTCCAATCGGGTGGACATAAAACTTTGCTTCGGGTTGAATGGCTGCAATTCGTCCTATACATCCCGCATGATCCAAATGGATATGCGTAAGGATCACATCCCGAACGGCGGAAAGGCCTCCGAGATGTTTCAGTGCATTTTCAAGTGTGTGTAAGGTGCTTGATGGGCCTGGATCAATGAGGGCCAACCTTTTTTCGATCCTGAGAACTGCGCAGGCAATTAGGCGTGAGTGTCCACGAAAATGTATATCAACCAGCCAAGTGGGATATTCGCTATCAATAATTCGCACGATCTGAGTCGACATTTTTTCTTACTGCCGCACTGATTCGATGTGGATTTGCCCCATTCCGTATACAGTGCCTTTCCCGATGTGACACCACTGTGCTGCTGCAAGAAGTGGCCATAAATATCCTGGTCCGTCTGGCAATGTGATGGTTCCCGAAATGCCAAAAAACTCAATTTCTTTTTGCTGGGCCGCAGACCATCGTACAAGGTTAGATTTTTCGCCAATCCAGTGATTTGCTGAGGTTCGGTTGGCTTCAGTATTTACAGAACGTACAAGGTCTCTATAACGCTCCCCGCGAGTCATTCCCGCTAAACCTGCAATCCTACGGATCGATGCAGTAATTAAATCAGAAAATTCAGGAGACCTAATCAGTTGGCTTCGCCTTATTAACCTGAGCGGAACTTCAAACCGTAAGATACATGGCGTCAGAGTGGGATCACCAGGTAAGGGCCACTTGATCTCTGACAAAGACCATGTGTTCGTCTCTAATAAACTGTTTTCTGGCGAGAGAGATCTTTTTTCTCGCATTCTGAAGGGTATGCGTTTCTTTCCAAGTCCCATACCGCATGCAATATCCCAGACTCTCCATAACACTTGCTCATTGCGATGGTCAACGTTAAAGAGTAGCCAATCAAGGGCGGGGGCGGTTTCTGGATCGTATGGTGCAGGTCGAATGATGTATCTCGGTAAGTTATGCCCATGCTCGGTCTTTCCGACAAAGACACTCTCATACAACTCTCTATCTAAATGCTTTAAAGCGCGTCCCCATACTCCACGGATCATTGGTGTAGTGGCGTACATTTGCGGCGTATCCAACAAAAGCCTCCATGCACTGACTCTTACCCTGCTAAATAGTAAGTTGAGTTGACTCCGTAGCGGCATTTAAGATACTGATTGGTGGCGAAATGTGGCTTGTCTTATTTTAACATAGCATTGGCATATAAACATACACCAATCGTTTGAAACTGGAATCTCACTATCTCCCATTCGCATCCCCAATCTCCTAACGTAGAACTTGACAGACATGGCACATGAAACCCGATTGATGTGCTCCACGGAGACCGATGAAAAGCAAGTTCTTCTTGCCTAAATTTGGATTTGTTCTTTCAGGCATTTATATTCGTGCGCCGACATTTATTACTCTAGAGGTGCACCCATTATTTTTTCAATCACTCCTCCGAACCGAAATGTCTTGATTCCATGCCTGCCATAATTGAAACGGATTGGCTTTACCTGCTTCAGGTATGGATGCATGATCCTGTTGATAAAGCGCTGTTAATATCCCGCCATGAGAGTCGTGCACATGGGTATCAGTCTGCAGCATTAGGTGATCCAACCTTAGCTCATGTCCGAGACGACTCAATCAAGTCCGCAGATATAAATGCTTCTATTGCAGACCGGCTGCCAATGCCTTCTCCTGGAGAAAATTACGAACGAGCAGTCGGACCCGAAGATGGTCCGATTCAGATCTACCATCCAGTTAGTGCTCAGAAGCTATCGCTGAAAAAATATGATTTGAACAGCGATGCTGTGTCAGAGATAATTACCAGCATCGTCAGTACACTTCCACCATCCCCAAAGATCCGTTTCCTTGCATTATGGAGGCTATTGCCTAACGAACTCCACAATCGCTTCGGCGCTGACTTCACAAGGTTCCCGGCAGATACCAGAGTTCCTGACCATTCGCTTATTCAACACGCTGATATTTCCAGTGGAATCGCAGCTGCGCAGCAGGGGCGACATGGCTACGCAATTTTATCTGTCACACTCGGACCTGTCCAGACATTTATTCAAGCAGCCAGGAGTGTACGTGACTTGTGGTCTGGTAGTGCATTGCTGTCTTGGCTCATTTTTGAAGGAATGCGCCCCATACTTGAAGATTTGGGTCCTACGGTGTTCGTTTTTCCTGCGCTTCGGCAGCATCCCTTGGCTGATATGTGGCTGCGAGAAATACCCGAACTCATAAATTTGATATCGCTACCCTCGGACCGCGCTCGCAAGGCTCCCTCCCTACCGAATAGGTTTGTTGCTCTGGTACCTTACGGCCGAGACGGTAGAACAGCGTCTGTATTTGCCAAAGAATGCATCAGACATATCCGTGAAAGTTGGAAACGATTGTCAAACACCGTCCGAGATTCGCTGGATAGCGAGTTTTCTTCTCATGATCCCGATTGGGCCCTACACTGGGACGCGCAGATTGAAAGTTTCTTTGATGTAACTGCTTCAATTTGTCCAACTAACAAGCTGAGCGATACCCAAATGGCGAGCCTGATTGGAGGGGAACAGGATTTTAGCCGAGTCTGGAAAGATGCTCATCATGTCCGTGAAATGGTCAAATATATACCTAAAGAGGATATTCCTGGATATCCTCAGGACCGTGCAGGTGAGTGGCAAGCTCAGTTGGAAGTATCTGCTCGAATGGCCGAATCCCAACGATCTATTCGTCATATTCCGATGGTTCCGGTAGCCAGCCCCGCAGGTCCGAAGTGCACCTTGCTGGGGACCTATGAACAAGTAGGACCCGCCACCCTCGAGGAATCCCAGGAATTTTGGACCTCCGTGTGGCACTCTAATAACCGCCTCAGAAAGCCTGATCGGTTCTGTGCAATTGCACTTTGCAAGCGCTTTGCCGCGGAACGTGTTCTTGCTCCCACATTTGAGTTGGAAGATAGCGATGTTCTGTTTCCAGATACTGCCACAGTTGCTGCAATGGACTGGCTGAATGATACTACGATTTCGCATACGAATTGCAAACATTGGAGCGGTCAATGGCTTCACCAACATCATGCGGATGAGGGCGATGAGACCATTCCATCAGAGTTGTGGTCACGAATTAAGTTAGCTCGAGAGAAAGGCGCACCACCATCTTACTATGCTATCCTTGTGATGGATGCAGATGATATGGGACTGTGGCTGAAAGGTGAAAAAGCGCCCTTAGTAAGGGAGGTAATCCATGAAAAATTACTGGACTATTTTGAACACTTTGAACCGGAAGGACTTGATGTTAAACGTCCAGTAGGTCCGGCATTGCACGCATCCATCAGCGAAGCACTCAATAACTTCGCCAGCGTAATTGTCCCTTCAATTATAAATCAGTTCAATGGGACTTTGATCTACTCTGGCGGGGATGATGTGCTCGCACTTCTTCCTGCGCAGTATGCGGTTCAGTGTGCATTGCAATTACGAAATGCATTTTCCGGTGAAAACGATCAAACTCCTGGCTGGACAGAGATTGAGGGTCGGCATTTTCTCACAATGGGACACAAAGCAACGCTCTCGGCAGGGATTGCGTTCGTTCATTACAAGAAAGATCTTCGAGCTGCCCTGCAAGCTGCACGGGAAGCAGAGAAGGCCTCCAAGGCTGTTCAAGGCAAGCATCGTTTGACTCTTAGTTTCATCCGGCGGTCTGGGGATCACTCCCAATGTGTTCTGCCTTGGAGTCTTGCTCCTTGGTTTCAAGATGCAGTTGATATGTTCAAAGACGGCTTATCTGACAGATGGGCTTACCATTTGCGACATGAGATCCCTACCCTATCGGACACCGGGCTTCCCCATGAAGCGGTTGATTCCGAAATCAGACGCTTGATTGAACGAACCGATATGGAAAATCCCTCTCAGGCCATTCAAGGAAAAGTACCAATCAAAGATTGGTGGTCCCATTTCTGTGAACATGAAAGTACTGATGACGGGCGGCTTGAGAGATTCACTCAACTCTGTTTAGGAGCTTCATTCGTAGCGCGCGGATATGATGGTTAATCATAGGGAATCGTTACAGCTTTCGCTACGTCCGGTTGACACGCTATTTTTTCGTGATGCCCGCCCGTTCGGTCCGGCTGGTCAGGCACGTTCAGGACTGCCTTCTCCGCAAACACTTACGGGAGCACTTCGCACACTACTGTTAAAAGCCCACGGCATTAACTTGGATCGGTTCAGTGAGCGTGTCCGCTCAACTGGATCATTTGATCAAGCGCTTCACGATTTTGGAGGTAGTATTGCTATCCTTGGACAAGTCGAAATCGCTGGACCCTGGTTATGCAGAGACGGGCAAGTGCTCATGCCTGTTCCAGCAAATTTGAAATCCATCAAGCCGTTTTCTAGCTCACTCAAAAAAGAAGATCTCGTTCGTCTAGACCCACTACGTACTCCGCCCCATGGTTGGCAACCCATTGAATCGGGCCTACTTCCGCTCTGGTATCACGGAAGGAAAGGACTAAAATCACTAAGCGGCCATTACCTGACCTCACTCGGAATGCAAGCCTACTTAGAAGGTGGTCTCCCAGAGATCAGCGAAATCGTAATGTCCGATAAACTCTACCTAATTGATCATCGCGCAGGTATTGGGGTTGATGGGAGAAGCAATACCGCATCTGAGAGCTTGATCTACTCAGCCGGAATGCTTTCTCTGAAGGAAAATGTCACCTTCTACGCCGAAGTGAGGGGAGACAGTGAAATAATTTCACCGTTGAAGCAATCTGGTTTGCTCATGAAATTTGGTGGTGAGGGAAGACATGTGGAGATTTCCTCCCATTCGGGTATGGAATTTCCATATGACCCATCTTCTGATGGAGACAGACAACTCATGGTTCTAACCACAGCCGCATGGTTCGATGGCTGGAAACCGTCCCAGCTACCCTGTATTGCTGCGGCAGTGCCTGGATATGACGGAATTTCTGGATGGGATTTAGCATTAGGCGGTCCCAAGCCTAACCGATTCTTAGTTCGGGCTGGATCCGTATATTTTTTCTCTGAAAATGAAAGCCCCCCAGAGCAATTGGTTGCTCATGATGATGCTATCGTTGGGTGGGGACAATACTTAAAAGGAAAATGGAATTATGTCTGAAAAAGCTATAATGTTCTTACATGCTCTGACTGGCCTCCACCCCGGAGGGGGAAGTGCACTCGGTGTAATTGATTTACCTGTTCAACGGGAGCGACATACGGATTGGCCGATCATTGCAGGATCATCGCTCAAAGGGGTTCTCAGGTCTGAGAGTAATTCTCGCTCAGTAGGTGAGAGTGATCAAGACCATGACTTACTGGCAGCCTTTGGCCCACCAACCAATGCTGCATCTGATCATGCCGGTGCAATCGCCATCACAGATGCTCGCATTCTGGCATTCCCCGTTCGTTCTCTAATGGGGGTATTTGCCTGGATTACCTGTCCTGCGGTATTGGAGCGGTTCGCCAGAGATTGTAGTATCATTGGGACGAGCATTAATGAGGATCTACCTAAACCTGAAAGAGATCAGGCAATTTGTCCTGATAATAGTCCACTAATTGTCTCAGGAGACAGGATCGTACTTGAAGAGTTTGAGTTTGTAAGTAAACCCAAAACGATAGATTTTAGGTTTGCCGACCATGCTTTCGCAGACGATAATACCCAAAAGCGATTCCGAGAGCATCTAGTAATATTACATGATGATGACTTTACATATTTTGTGCGCAATGCAACCGAAGTGATTGCCAGAATCGGGTTGGACTATGAGCGCAAGACCGTACGTAAGGGGGCTCTCTTTTATGAAGAATATCTCCCTGCCGAAACGCTCTTGTATTCGCTTATTCTTTGCAGTGAGAGTCGCCGTAGCGACCATAAGCGTTCCCCTGATCAGATTTTACAGTGGCTGATGGATATGGAGATCCATTTTCTGCAGATTGGCTCTGGTGAAACTATTGGAAAGGGATTCTGCGCAGTAAATATCACCGATTTGAAAACGTGATCATTCCATGAAAAAAGTAACGCTTGATCAGCAACGAGCCCGACATGCTTGGGGTATTGTGGAAACCGCTCGCAATCATAAAGCACCCAGAGATTTTGCGGCAGAAGTCAAACGCCTACCGATCCGCATCCATACTGCTGGACTTGGGCAAGCACTCCGATTCGTCTATGCAAAATCATCTAATTGTGATGCAGAGAAAGATCATCGCAGTCATGTTCTGATTGCCCTCGGAGAGTGGATACTCAAAGAAAGAAAGCTTGCCCCTCGCCCAAAAGATGCCACAGATTGCTCTGCATTGCTGTTGGCAATTATTGAAAGTGATGCCAACTTTCTCCGCAGAGCGACAGAGGAGGCTTTACTCTACCTCCAGTGGTTGACGCGATTCTGTGAAGCCGAATTCAAGGATGACGATGAATCACCGTAGAGACATCATGATTCCTGCAGGACCTACGATCCCTCGGGGGACGTATCGTATGGTGAAAGAATCTGTCTACCAGCATCAATTTCATGCGGGATTGATGCTTGATAAGTTCTCTGAATTTCCCGAGGAAAATCCAGAGACACTAATGGAGTTCCAGCGTAACGTATTGAAAAATTTGAGTGAATCCTCCGGCGACAAGAGTCTATTGGATACATTAAACGTACGCCGAGAGCAGATGCTATACTCGGTAGGTGCTCGTAAGCTCTTAATGCGTACACACGGTGCCCTTACATTACACTTATCTCATCCCGGAGCATTGGAAAATGCAGGGATTGCGCTGCATCCAATCTATGGTTTTGTTTACCTGCCTGGTAGCGGATTAAAGGGACTTGCCCGTGCTTGGGCGAAGACTGTTTGGGCACCTGCTCAACCTGATCAGGAATTAGCATGGCGTCAGATTGAAGAAGCATTCGGCTACACTCCAAACTCGGAGACATACAAAAAAAGAACAGAACACTCTGGCTGGCGTCCTTCGGAGATCTCGGTGCAAAACTCCTCCGCTGCTGGTCGTTTAATTTTCCATGACGCTTGGCCTTCTCAATGGCCCCCTATTGAAGTAGACATCACGAACAGCCATCACAGGAAATATTACCAGGGGGAATCCCCGCCTGATGATACCGAAGATCCAAACCCCGTATATTTTCCTGTGGTCAGTGATGGAATAGAGTTTCAGTTTGCAGTTTCTGACCGCAAGCGTCAACCAAACTCCTTAGTTGAGAATGGGATCAACTGGCTTCAAGGTGCCTTGTCAGCCGAAGGAGCGGGTGCAAAGACCGCAGCCGGGTATGGTCGATTCTTGGCTAAGGAACCCCTTCCTGTGCCGGAAAGTCCACAGATTACTCGTAAACAGTACAAACTGGAGTTGATTTCTATGGCGTTTTTAGCTGGAGCAGATCAGAAGTCACAGGACTGCGATCTTCGACCTGCTACGCTTCGCGGCCTTCTTCGTTGGTGGTGGCGTACAATGCACACGGCACATGTTAACTTGAAGACGCTAAGAAAATTGGAGGCCGCCATCTGGGGGGATACAGATAATGGAAGTCCGGTTCGGATCCACTTGCAAGATCGGGATTCGCCCCCGCCAAAGCCTTTCAAGAAAAGGGACCACCAACGAATGCTCGGCTTAGCCTATGCGTCGTACGGAATGGACGAGAAGAATAGTTCACGTTGGTATCAGCCCGAGGGGAGTGTATGGCAGTTACATGTGACTACTCGGAGTGGATACTACCAAACTAAGAGCAATACAGTTCGGTTGCCATCTGAGATCATTCATCAGCAAGTTGAGGTTGCGCTCTGGCTTTTAGCACGATTCGGCGGTGCGGGATCGAGATCCCGGAAGGGTTTTGGCTCTTTTGCTGATGTAGAGATTGGTGGTATTACATCACTTGAAGACTGCAAAGATATTGGAAAAAATCTACGCCAAATCTGTTCATTAACCTCGCAAGGATCCGTTGAAGCACCTTCGCTGGAAAATGCCATCATTATGGAAGACCAACTCGCTGGTACGAATAATCCTATTCAGGCAGTCAATTCTATTGGTGAGTTGATTCGTGATTATGCAAAAATTTTGAAAAACAAGGACACTGAACTACTGAAAATTTTTGGCACCCCACGCATTGGGAAGAAGTACAAATATGAAAAGCGCCAACCCTCGCCTGCTCATTGGAGTCTTTCACGAGATCATCTTCGTAATGAAAACGAGATAGTGATTCGGTTGATTGGATTTCCGAGCAGTAAGTTGGGTGAAAAAAGTAAGGATGTTCTCACTAATTTGAGATCTTTCGCTGAAAAAGAGTTGAGCAGTAAGTCAAGAAATGCCCGTCATGTTTCTAGACCTAGTTCATCTTCGCAACATTTTCAGAGAGATTCTAAGTCGGTTAAACACCATTCAACTCCTGAAACATCGGGAACTCGTTCTACCAGCAAACTTCCCTCTCCAGGAGACCGTGTTAAAGCTATCTTACTTGACAAAAAGACGAAGAACAATGACTGGATAGCCAAGCATATAGACAGCGGACTTGAAGGGAATATGCATGATTCCGAAAACGCTCCTCTTGATGCCACCGTCGGCCAAGAAGTGGAGCTCATCGTTGCATCCGCAAATATCAAATTAATGGCCTTCCGATGGGAGCCGTTACCAAGGAAAAAGGGACGAACCAAGCGGAGGTAGTATTATCATCATAAACATGGAGTCACAACAAACCAGAAAGAAAGCTTTGGTCCTTACAGTTGGCACGGGGGATAAAAAGAATTTGGAGAAGTCTTTATTTCAGCCTCTTATGAAGAGTATAGATAAGGGCACCTGGGACAAAGTTGTTCTGCTCCCATCTCAGGAAACGACAGCCAATGCTGAGTATCTTATTCAAGATATTGGAGGTGGTGCAACCATCATGTGCAAACCCTTAGGGGCTTCTGGGCTGGAAACCAATGTGGACGAATGCTACGGTCATTTTGATTGTGTTCTTGAAGATCTAATTAATCAGGGGGTTGACAAAGTTGATATCACGTTAGATTTTACCCGCGGCACCAAGGCAATGAGTGCTGCACTGCTAATGGTGGGGGTTTCAAGAGAGATTTCTAGTGTTCGATATGTTTCAGGAAGCCAGCGTGACCAGCGAGGTATGGTTGCCTCTGGCTCGGAAAAAATTGAAGAAGTAACTACTGAGTTGGTCAATACCAGACGATTGCTTAATCAAATAGAGCGCCTGATGCACAGAGGTAGTTTTGAATCTGCATGTCTCCTCCTCAAAGGTTATAATAAGCACCCTGAAACCACCGAGTATCTGGACACAATGGGAAAAACGTTGCAAGCCATTCATGCTGCTGCCAGGGTCTATAGTGCTTGGGACCGATTTGATTATAAGGATGCGACTAATCAGTGGTACAAGAACCAGAGCCTATTTGGTACTGGGACATTTGCTCCGAAATTGGACGCATGTAACTGGCTTGAAGCCTTAGCAACTGACATTGATCGGCAAGACGCGCCGACAGCAGCAATTTATGTTCAGCGATTAGCCTGTGATATGTTGGCGAATGCGGAGCGCCGTCAACGCGACGGATTATATGAAGATGCCTACGTTCGAAGTTATCGTGTTTTGGAACTAATCGGCCAATACTGTCTCTTCCAGAGGGGGTATGATAGTGGACAATTGCCTGAAGACGATGATAATATTAAGCAATTTGAAAACCATCTCAGGAAAGAAAGATCGGCCGTATTAGGTAGACGTAAGGTTAAGAATCGGTCATTTGCCACAGCGGGTCAATTTCAAGTTGCCCGATTGCTTAAGTTTTTGGGGGACCCAAGGGGCAAAAAGCTTATCAAGCTCTGTGATAAAAGATGTGGCTTCTTGAAAAAAAACCGCAACCATAGCCTGTTAATTCATGGATTCTCGGCGGCCAGCACCGAGCAGATTGTGAATCTACGCGCTTCAATGGATGACTTGGAAAGCTTCTTGCTCAATGATTTTCCCGAGGCCAAGGACTACCTGAATATGGCACGGAGTATAAATTTCAGCCCTGAATAGTAACGTGCCAACGCTATACATTACTGAACCCGGCGCCACGATAAGATTCTCCACTGGATCAATCGTCGTAACGGTATCCAAAGATCCAGACGGTCGCGGACCGTTACCCACGAAGACGCGCGAGTTGATTGAAGTAGAGCCTCATCGAATTGAGCTTATTGCAATTGTAGGGCGAGTTCACATGACAAGCCATGCAATGCGTTTTTGCCTTGAGCAAGGAATTCCCGTAGCGTGGTTTAAGCGGAATGGAGATTATTTGGGTCGAATGGTGCCTGAGCTTTCACGTACCGCAGATCTGCGTCTCAAACAGTATTCAGTAGCAACTGATACTGACAGCGCACTAGCGTTGGCGAAGGAGTTCGTAGCTGGAAAAGTTCATAATTCTATTTCAGTATTGTCAGCCATTCGGTCAAATCGCACCAACCATCCAGAACTCGGTTCTTCAATAGGTCACTTGAAAGATTTGCAGGAGAAAATAGCTAATACGACTGAGCGTGCATCATTATTAGGATATGAAGGGACAGCTGCCCGAACATATTTCAGAGGTCTAAAATTTGGATTTGATGGAGATATCCCCTTCAACGGACGAGAACGCCGCCCTCCTCCTGATCCGGCGAACGCTCTCCTATCCTTAGGATATGTAATATTGGCTAATACCTTGGCAAGTACAGTTGAAGCTCAGAATTTCGATCCATATGTTGGATTTATGCATCAGCGGCGATCGGGCCGTCCAAGTTTGGCACTTGATCTACTGGAAGAATTGCGTGCACCAGTTGTGGATCGTTTCGTGCTTCGTATGTGCAACTTAAGACAGCTTCGCATGGAGCACTTTGAGGACGATTTGGAAAGAGGGGGTATCAGGCTGACCCGCAGGGGTATGCGTGTTTTCTTTCGTGGATGGGAGGCAATGTTAGATAAGCCCTTAACTGGTCTCAAGAGTGAATTTTCACTTGAAGCATTAATTCGACACCAAGTAAGCCGCTTGGCTGCACATTTGCGGGGTAAACACAAGTACCGATCTTTGCGTCTTGGAGAGGTTTATACTCATTGATAATGCCGAGATACGCCATTGCGTACGATATATCCTGTGACTCCCGCAGACGCAAAGTGTCAGATTATCTGGACTCCCTCGGAGATCGTGTTCAAAATAGCGTTTTTGAATTAGTTGTGAGTCACTCTATCCTTGAACATTGCCTTAACCAAGTGAAACAGTTCATTGACTTGAATGAGGATAAAGTAGCCGTATACTTCATGTGCAGTAATTGTGAATCAAAAAGAATATATCTTGGTATTCAAGAAGGAGTTTCTGACATTGGTAGCGAACATGTTTTTGTCGTCTAATGACTTGTTCGTAACCATATGGAGATCAAAAAGTGTATGTGGTTACGATTGTAAAGTATTGAAATTTCAATATTTTACTCTTGATTATCAAGTCACCTGTCTTTGTAATACACTTCCTAACATCTGGATTCACTTGAATACAAATGATTTTTGTATTTGCCCTGAATTTTTAGAATCTCGGGGCACTTTTTGTATGTACTGACGTTCCAAGCCCATTATTTCGCGACTAAATATGTTGGTCTAATGGCTTTACCTTCGTTTTTCTGCTTAACATCAAACTGGGGAATCCAAAATTTCCATTTTCTTTGACCCATTTTGCTATAGCACTCTATGCCCCGCTCATCAGGGGATTGAAACAATTGGATATGGGGACGCTACTCCGTGGTCAGGCATTCATATAGCACTCTATGCCCCGCTCATCAGGGGATTGAAACCCGCCTCAATGTCTGAAGCAACCGCTCCAATCCGTGTCGGATAGCACTCTATGCCCCGCTCATCAGGGGATTGAAACCTCCGAGATGGGTACGGACATGAACGGGGGCAACAAAGACGATAGCACTCTATGCCCCGCTCATCAGGGGATTGAAACCCTTGCAGGCGAGGTAATCCACATCTCCGTTCCAGTAAGACATAGCACTCTATGCCCCGCTCATCAGGGGATTGAAACCGGTAAAATAGGTGTAGGTTTTGTACCCCTCCCCATCCATGATAGCACTCTATGCCCCGCTCATCAGGGGATTGAAACTGTCCTCATATGGATTATACTCCTCCGAGTACCACACATATAGCACTCTATGCCCCGCTCATCAGGGGATTGAAACTCTTCGCAGGCGAGATAATCTACATCGCCGTTCCAGTAAAAATAGCACTCTATGCCCCGCTCATCAGGGGATTGAAACCCGCTGTTGACGTTGACCCTGCATGTGCGGCTCCGTAGTACAGATAGCACTCTATGCCCCGCTCATCAGGGGATTGAAACTCAGGAATCTGTCCCTTTGCCCAAAGCCTTTCAAGTGCTTTATAGCACTCTATGCCCCGCTCATCAGGGGATTGAAACAACAGAATCCGGTCCCAAGTCCGTGACCAGCTCCTTGAATAGCACTCTATGCCCCGCTCATCAGGGGATTGAAACCGAATCATTCGTGAACAAGCACTCGCCGCCGCAAAATTATAGCACTCTATGCCCCGCTCATCAGGGGATTGAAACCCGTAGCTATCCGTGCACACATCGTCAAAGATCAACTGCGATAGCACTCTATGCCCCGCTCATCAGGGGATTGAAACTCATATTCGATTGCTCGGGTGTAAGGTGGTTCACAGTCCGCGATAGCACTCTATGCCCCGCTCATCAGGGGATTGAAACATAGGTAACAATAACTGGACTTATCGTTACACCACTGTATAGCACTCTATGCCCCGCTCATCAGGGGATTGAAACAGATGTTCGTGTAGGCTGTGAACGTGATGGTTCCATCCTATAGCACTCTATGCCCCGCTCATCAGGGGATTGAAACACCATTAGATGATCCTGATATGATTTCCAAAAAACTCAATAGCACTCTATGCCCCGCTCATCAGGGGATTGAAACCTTCCGTCTCATTCGCACGCGCTTGAACAGAGTTAGTCGCCTATAGCACTCTATGCCCCGCTCATCAGGGGATTGAAACAACAGGATCAGTGACGATCACGCCTATGCAGATATTGTATAGCACTCTATGCCCCGCTCATCAGGGGATTGAAACTTGCTGTGATCATCGCGCCACCGTATCCCTCTTCAATCGTAAATAGCACTCTATGCCCCGCTCATCAGGGGATTGAAACGTATATTACATACACACACTAATCGCCCGGAGGGGCAAATAAATAGCACTCTATGCCCCGCTCATCAGGGGATTGAAACGCGCTACACCGATTTGAGATTGATCCGCACTGAGGGAGTAGAATAGCACTCTATGCCCCGCTCATCAGGGGATTGAAACCTGTTTTGGTGCATTAGATTGGGGATTGCGCTTGCGAATATAGCACTCTATGCCCCGCTCATCAGGGGATTGAAACGTGACCAGGGATGCGGCGTTCGCTACTACGGCATGGCCACTGATAGCACTCTATGCCCCGCTCATCAGGGGATTGAAACACAGTGCAAACAACAACTGGGTCGTAGGCGGTTCATTTTATAGCACTCTATGCCCCGCTCATCAGGGGATTGAAACTTTGGTTCAAGAATCCCGAAGTGAAGACAGGGAAGTTGTTGATAGCACTCTATGCCCCGCTCATCAGGGGATTGAAACTAGCCGAATATATCCTGCCTGCACCTCGTTAGCAACCGTCTATAGCACTCTATGCCCCGCTCATCAGGGGATTGAAACATACGACAAATGCCTGTCCTGGATCGCTACCAACACATCATAGCACTCTATGCCCCGCTCATCAGGGGATTGAAACTTTGGTTCAAGAATCCCGAAGTGAAGACAGGGAAGTTGTTGATAGCACTCTATGCCCCGCTCATCAGGGGATTGAAACTAGCCGAATATATCCTGCCTGCACCTCGTTAGCAACCGTCTATAGCACTCTATGCCCCGCTCATCAGGGGATTGAAACATACGACAAATGCCTGTCCTGGATCGCTACCAACACATCATAGCACTCTATGCCCCGCTCATCAGGGGATTGAAACTGGTGGAATTGTGTTAGGGAGTGACGGTATTCTATATCGGATAGCACTCTATGCCCCGCTCATCAGGGGATTGAAACCTCGGCACAGACTTTTCATTTGGACGGACTTATTTTCTATATAGCACTCTATGCCCCGCTCATCAGGGGATTGAAACTCTCAGTACATTCCCAGCAGACGTCTAAATGCGTTACTAATAGCACTCTATGCCCCGCTCATCAGGGGATTGAAACTTGAAGGATACCTGCTTTAAGAAATTAGCAAAAATTCCAATAATAGCACTCTATGCCCCGCTCATCAGGGGATTGAAACATCGACCAGAGAAATTTTGTCACGCAGTTCAGCGGGTAAGATAGCACTCTATGCCCCGCTCATCAGGGGATTGAAACTGGTGGCGGCTTCCACGGGAATGCTTGGTGGGACAGTTCCCAATAGCACTCTATGCCCCGCTCATCAGGGGATTGAAACTGGATCAGTCCGCACGTCAAACAAAGGAGGCAACTCATGATAGCACTCTATGCCCCGCTCATCAGGGGATTGAAACCCAACAGACTACGATTGAGGAGGGATACGGTGGCGCGATGATATAGCACTCTATGCCCCGCTCATCAGGGGATTGAAACATCAGAATTTCGCGGGATTCCTACCTAGGGGCTACCTCGTATAGCACTCTATGCCCCGCTCATCAGGGGATTGAAACCTAGCTGAGTAGCTGAAATATAAACTCATCCATTTCAGACTGATAGCACTCTATGCCCCGCTCATCAGGGGATTGAAACTGCACAGTTGGACACACTGGAAGCAACGCTAAGAGAATTATAGCACTCTATGCCCCGCTCATCAGGGGATTGAAACAAAAACATCATTAACGTACCCTGTCTCATCTTTATACTCGTATAGCACTCTATGCCCCGCTCATCAGGGGATTGAAACCCAGCTGACGTCGCCAGACTTATACAGTCTGACTTCCACCAGATAGCACTCTATGCCCCGCTCATCAGGGGATTGAAACTTGGAAGTTTTTTGGGTTGGCATTGTGATGTGTGGTTTAATAGCACTCTATGCCCCGCTCATCAGGGGATTGAAACATTGATAACTTCCTTCTCCATCGGGACATATCTCTTCATAGATATATAGCACTCTATGCCCCGCTCATCAGGGGATTGAAACAAAAATTTCAAAAGTTTCATGTTGGTTGTTGGTTGATGATAGCACTCTATGCCCCGCTCATCAGGGGATTGAAACACACGCTCCCAGACCTGGAGGCCGGCCTGGGTATCGATCTCGAAATAGCACTCTATGCCCCGCTCATCAGGGGATTGAAACATGGCTTCAAGACACTCTTCAAGGATCAGTTTTGCTCGAAGAATAGCACTCTATGCCCCGCTCATCAGGGGATTGAAACCAGCCCAACGGCCGTCCTCGAGCTGCGCGAACACAACCCCATAGCACTCTATGCCCCGCTCATCAGGGGATTGAAACTTGGCAACATCTAGAGCGTCAGACATTGCTTCTATCAGATAGCACTCTATGCCCCGCTCATCAGGGGATTGAAACGTGCGCGCTCTTTGATGATGAGAATTTTTCATGGTTTCAGCCCATAGCACTCTATGCCCCGCTCATCAGGGGATTGAAACAGCGTTTTTTGGGGACATTGTGTAGTGTGGTTTGGTTAATGATAGCACTCTATGCCCCGCTCATCAGGGGATTGAAACCATACTGGATGCAATCGTGGTAAACATCTTCCACATAGCATAGCACTCTATGCCCCGCTCATCAGGGGATTGAAACCGGTGTCTAGTGTGCGGTGAAACACGCCACAGCAGGAATAGCACTCTATGCCCCGCTCATCAGGGGATTGAAACTTCTCGAGTACTATGTTCCAATGACTTCCGTATTTGTTCTCAATATAGCACTCTATGCCCCGCTCATCAGGGGATTGAAACTCCCCCATCCCCATCCTACTCCTCACCTTCTTTGTCAATATAGCACTCTATGCCCCGCTCATCAGGGGATTGAAACATCGTTTCGATGGTGCGGTCTTCACGTCTGATGTCTGTCATAGCACTCTATGCCCCGCTCATCAGGGGATTGAAACGCATGTGTAGTGTGATTTGCTTGAATGTTTCATGGTTTCAGATAGCACTCTATGCCCCGCTCATCAGGGGATTGAAACCTTTCTGACTGAGGGCGTGAAAGACCTTCACCATCGTTTATAGCACTCTATGCCCCGCTCATCAGGGGATTGAAACAATACTTCCCATCCGTCTGATATACTAAATAGCTCATTTTTATAGCACTCTATGCCCCGCTCATCAGGGGATTGAAACCTAAACCTCACATTCCATCCAAGACGTTCAGCAACAGCTTCTATAGCACTCTATGCCCCGCTCATCAGGGGATTGAAACTCCCGACCACTAATGTAGTCGAGAATACGAGTAATGATGTATAGCACTCTATGCCCCGCTCATCAGGGGATTGAAACGACTCGCCTGCACCTTCTTTGTCAATCGGTCAGAACACATAGCACTCTATGCCCCGCTCATCAGGGGATTGAAACATTACGAAGAGAAAAATCATTGTATTAAGTATTAAGGTTAAAATAGCACTCTATGCCCCGCTCATCAGGGGATTGAAACTTTGCGGGTTTGCGGATGTGTTTTTGGTCATTGTGTAAATAGCACTCTATGCCCCGCTCATCAGGGGATTGAAACGACCGGCCCCACACTTTTTAGGCGCCAGCTGTCCGGCCCCACATAGCACTCTATGCCCCGCTCATCAGGGGATTGAAACCCAGACTTATACAGTCTGACTTCGACGAGAAGCGGAAGGATAGCACTCTATGCCCCGCTCATCAGGGGATTGAAACTCAAATTTGAATGTTCTCTTGCAAATGAAAAAGCTCCAATGGATAGCACTCTATGCCCCGCTCATCAGGGGATTGAAACACCCCGACTCCATGCGGGGACTTCCCGTCGTATTTCAGATCTGATAGCACTCTATGCCCCGCTCATCAGGGGATTGAAACAGACCCTCAATGAGCCGCCGCGGCGGCTGATGACGGAAAAATAGCACTCTATGCCCCGCTCATCAGGGGATTGAAACGCCCCGCCTCCATAGGAGGCCTTGCCATCGTATCTCAGCTCTGATAGCACTCTATGCCCCGCTCATCAGGGGATTGAAACGTGTTCAGAACTGTTTTGGGGATCTTGGTTTTTTTGTTGGTTGGATAGCACTCTATGCCCCGCTCATCAGGGGATTGAAACTCGTCATAGACGGATACGTCGCCAGACTTATACAGTCTGAATAGCACTCTATGCCCCGCTCATCAGGGGATTGAAACTTCGACTTCCAGTACTCGTTAGAGTAACGTTCGCCTTCCCTCATAGCACTCTATGCCCCGCTCATCAGGGGATTGAAACCATAAATACTGACATCTCCTGACCGATAGAGTCTGACCTATAGCACTCTATGCCCCGCTCATCAGGGGATTGAAACGGGATGTATGTGCCGTCCCCAAAGCGGACGACGATTTCTGCAACAGCACTCTATGCCCCGCTCATCAGGGGATTGAAACAAGTCATTCATGACTTTCTGACTGAGAGCGTTGAAGATCGTATAGCACTCTATGCCCCGCTCATCAGGGGATTGAAACTGACGAGCTTGCTCGTCATAGACGGATACATCTCCACTATAGCACTCTATGCCCCGCTCATCAGGGGATTGAAACTCTCTGTCGGTAGAACAGTGTGCGTAGAGATTAAAGCCCTATAGCACTCTATGCCCCGCTCATCAGGGGATTGAAACTTTAAAGCACTCTTTGGGCTCCCATCCAGATCCCTTGTCTCATAGCACTCTATGCCCCGCTCATCAGGGGATTGAAACTTCGTTGGGTCTAAAAACCTGATAGTATATGACATTTGTCATATAGCACTCTATGCCCCGCTCATCAGGGGATTGAAACGTCACCCTACCTGTCTCCATGCCTTTTGTGGTTGGACTATAGCACTCTATGCCCCGCTCATCAGGGGATTGAAACAGGCCAGCACCGCGCCGATCCGAAAATTGGTTAAAACAAATAGCACTCTATGCCCCGCTCATCAGGGGATTGAAACTTACCCCCGCCGACGCAGCGGGGTAGCGAGTTGCGAGAGCCTTTATAGCACTCTATGCCCCGCTCATCAGGGGATTGAAACCCATGCGGGGCCTTTCCATCGTATCTCAGCTCTGAGACAGCATAGCACTCTATGCCCCGCTCATCAGGGGATTGAAACAGGCCGTAGTCGGGATCCCCCACGCCCCCAGAATGAGACTATAGCACTCTATGCCCCGCTCATCAGGGGATTGAAACCCTGGTCAAAACGGCGGGCAAATAAAAAGAAAATCATTTGTATAGCACTCTATGCCCCGCTCATCAGGGGATTGAAACATAACTGTTTTGCGGTAACGCTTGTAATTTGGACGTACCTCAATAGCACTCTATGCCCCGCTCATCAGGGGATTGAAACTTCTCAGGGTAATCGTCATAACACTTGATATGTGTATATCCAGCTTACAATCCATGCCCCACTCAACAGGGGATTGAAATCAGGCAGATTGCAACCGACCTGCCGAATCAGTATCCTGATGGCATCAACAAGGGGAAGGTATGGCCACCACTAAAGAGCACGACGAGCGCATTGCCAACATGAGCTTCGCCTCAATCTATCCCTTGTACCTTGACAAGGTTGAGAAGAAGGGCAGAACCAAAACGGAACTGAACGAAGTCATCTGTTGGCTGACTGGCTACAGTGAGGAAGAATTGCGGCAACTCACATGCTGCGACAAAACCCTCAGGGAGTTCTTCGCCAGAGCCAATCTCCACCCGAATGCAAACCTGATTACCGGAGTTACTTGTGGCTATCGCATTGAAGACATCAGCACTCCTTTGACCAGACAAGTCAGATACATGGACAAGCTGGTTGACGAACTGGCGAGAGGGCGCAAAATGGAAAAGATCCTTCGGACTGCCTGAATCAACGAGGTGTCAACTGGCGATGAATGCTCTCTGAGGCACTGTTATCACCCGCAAACCACTGGTGGCTTGTGGAGCCTGTTGCTGATCATCAGCCACAGATCTGCTCAGCAGCCGAATCTGCTCGATACCAACTGAATAGGCGGCAAGAGACTGGATTTGATGCTTACATTACCGAGCCAGAAAAAAGCGATACCTTACAATCCATACCCCCTCAACAGGGGATTGAAACCCTAATCAAGCTAGGCCTCGCCATGCCTAGTATTTTTTAATAGCACTCTATGCCCCGCTCACCAGAGGATTGAAACTTGGACGCGGTGGATTCATTAGCCTGAATTTCCATTGAAAACATTGCAGTGACCTGTTAGAATTCCTTTTGTTGCAGGGAAACAGTTCTTTTTAACTTCCAGACGAAGATAATCATCTTCGTCAATCTGGGTTTCGTTGGTTCCTTCCTCCCGTATGTTTCCTTTTCTCCCATGGATCTACCTACATAACCTTCTATCTGTTAAGGAAGAGGGCCTTGCATTCTCATATTGGGATTCCAATCTGATAGTTATTGTACATTTCCTGATGCGTTTGATTCATTTGCTCTCGGCATACTACTTGGAGGTCAGAAAATTGGGGGATGGGAATCAACTCATCAAATGATTGGTCAGAAATTGTGTCAATAAGTTATATTATTGTGACATAAGTACACTATTGATCATGTTATTAACAGCATCTCACTTTGGACTAAATCCTCCTGAATCTCTGAATATTTCCCAATATTTCTGTACTATATCTCAAAAATGAACTGGTCTGTGAAATGTTAGTATTATGATATATTGTATACTTATGTCTATTCTATGATGACTATTTATGCCGAATTCTTCACTTCTCCCACCTACAAAGCCCAAATCTACTATGAAGCCCTCCGTGCCTACTATGTGGAGGGAATCTCTGGAACCGAAGTCGCCAAGCGGTTTGGTATTCCCTATGGCACCTTCAAGAATCTTTGCTATGAGTTTCGCAAATCGCCCGATGCTTCGTTCTTTTGGACTCTTCCCAAATCTGCTTCCAAGCCCGCTCCCGATTCACTGCGTGCGCGCATCGTGGAGCTCCGAAAAACACACAACGTTTCTATCCATCATATTCCCTCTCTGCTACAGAAAGAGGGGCTTGATGCTACCCCATCTTATATCAGTAAGGTGATCCGTGCGGCAGGGCTTCCACGCCTGCCCACTCGGCCCCCTTCGCCCAAACCCGCACAGGCCCCGCGTGCTGATTGTTGCGCTCTCAACTTATCACCACATAAGTTCTCTACTAGTTTTGGCGGACTTTTCCTCTTCCTGCCAGATTTGGTTAAGATGGAGATGGAGTCCTTAGTCCCACACCTGCCAGGATCCAAGTTAATTCCTGCTCCCTGTATGATCCGTTCCTTGTTAGCTCTCAAGCTCTGGGGGATTGGACGGCATACCCATGTGATGGCAAACACAATGGACGAGGGGCTCGCACTCTTTGCCGGACTCAATGTCATTCCCAAACGGTCTACATTAAGCGAATACAGTTCCCGATGTGATCCCCACTTCACGCAATCGTTTACCCATGGATGGCTGGATGCCGCTGCGCGTCTTGACGCAGGTCTGGGCCGTGGCACTTCGTTTGATCTGGATTTTCACACCATCCCCTATCATGGAGACAAAGCACGGTTGGAAAAACACTATATCAGTAAGCGGAGTCGGCGGCAATTAGGGGTCTTGACCTTTCTGGCGTGGGATGCCAACCATCGTGTCTTTTCCTATGCCGATACGACGGTGCACAAAGAGGATCATTCCCTTGCAATCCAGAACTTTGTGGATGACTACGCGCAGCGCACGGGAACGAAACCCTCTGAGTTAGTATTTGATAGTGGTGTGACCACCTATGAGCAGTTGGGACACTTAACGCAGCAGAAGATTCGATTCATTACATTGCGCCGTCGTCACAAATCGGTCATGGATGAGATCCAGGCTCTCCCCCAAACGCAATGGCGCGCCATCGAACTGACCAATATAGGACGCAAATATCGGACCCCAAGTGTCCTGGAGCAGACTGTGAAGCTGAAAGGGTATCCCGGTAACTTGCGACAAATTGCCATTCGGGGGCTTGGACACGACCGCATGATTCTCTTGATCACCAATCAAATGGAACGGTCCGCTTCCCAATTGATTGATCGCTATGCACGGCGGATGGTCATTGAGAATGTCATCAGCGATACGATTGAATTCTTTCATATGGATGCCCTCAGCGCGGCCATTCCGATGAATATTCATGTAGATGTACAACTGACGGTGATCGCCAGCCTGCTCTACCGAATCCTTGGACTCCGAGCCAATGAGCAGTGGAGCGTAGCTGAAAATCGCACCCTCTTTGAATACTTGGTTCCTAAACGGGCGAGTATCCGAATAACGAGGGATGAGATCATCGTCAAGTATCCCCGTCGTTCCCACAACCCGTTACTCATGGGCGCCAACTATCATAAAACAGAGCAACCGATCCCTTGGCTTGATAACAAAATTCTGAAAATTCAGTTCATGTGAAAAGTCACAGCCATTTTTCAATGGGAATTCAGGTTAGTGCACATCACGCTGACCGAATAGCACTCTATGCCCCGCTCCTTAAAGAGATCGAAACAATGATATGAGAATCACATCCAATTAAATGGTCAAATTCCTCACACCATTGGCCCACTCCCAAAGCATTAACACTTATTGAATTTCCGAGGGCTTCTTCTAATTTACTTCCAACATTCCCTTCTCCTCTCACTGTTTTGGCAAAGAGGAAAACCTTTCAGATCAGAAACTGTACTACTCAGAAGCGACTCGGTTTAGAAAGATCGTCGCGATCAACCTGCGAAAAACCTGTTAACATCACAAGGGTGAATATATTGTTGTTAATGTAGTCCATCAATAAAGGGATGTGGTCCTATTATTAACGGATAAATGTTATGAGTTTGAATAATTTGTTGTCAGTCCTTAAATCTGTCTCTGAATACAACTAAATTTATTTTCAGACACTGACTTGATGTCAAAGTCTTATAAAATTACGGTTGAAGCTTCTAAAAATCGGAAAGGAATTCTTGATGTTCATGACGCAATACTGCAAATCGGAGACTTCTTTACAATTCTAAAAGGACGTAACCAACTAGGAGTTCTATTGAATATAAAGACTATTCAAAAAAACAATCCTCTTATTGTTGAATGTATACCCCATAATACAGATACGCTAAAGGAAGACTTCAAAATCGTGGAGTCAAATGCCAAGGCCTTTCGTGAACTATTTCAAGATATTTCATCTGGTA
The DNA here is from genome assembly GCA_965208025.1 of Rhodothermales bacterium. Classification (GTDB taxonomy): domain Bacteria; phylum Bacteroidota; class Rhodothermia; order Rhodothermales; family Bin80; genus Bin80. The sequence continues at coordinate 3,203,516 of OZ242302.1, read as the reverse complement.
GAGCATGGGATCCCAGTACGCCCCAGTTTTTGAGGGACTCCACCAAGAAAATCCTCGAGCGAAATATCAATGGGATTGAAAGTACTATCTTTGTCATGCCACATTCCGATCAACCGCATGAGATTGAGATTAATCCTGATAGTGCGAAGCGTGGATTACGTATGCTGAAATTGCCTCCTGATTCAATTTATGCTTCCATCTTTAGAAGTGGAAAACGTATGGAACTTGGATCTGTTGAGGGCCCGATTATCGCTGTGGGTAAGTATTATGGAAAACCAGCATTGAAGATTGAACATAGGAGTTTGGATCGTGAAATATGGTGTTGCCTATCAGAAGATGAGGCCCGAAAGTGGGAGACCGAAATGACTGCCACACATGTATGGAAAGGTAACCGTGTGACTGTTCATGGAGAACTAACATATGGAGAAAACGGAAAACTGCAAAAGGTTAGTAATGGGCACGTGGAGATTATGAAGAGTAGTACCGTTTCTCTTGAAGATCTCTTTGACCCCGACTTTACTGGAGGTTTATCCTCAAGGGAGTATTTAGATAAACTCCATCGGGGCGATTATGGGGAAACCGCCTAAGAAGTATTATTGGGATTCATGTCTTTGGATTGATTTGATTACCCAGAGACACTCGGAAACGGTAAACCGCTGCCTTTACGTTAAGGATCTCGTGGGGAGAGGGGAGGCCAGAATATACACATCTGCCTACACATTAGCTGAAGTTTGGAAAGTTCAGTGCGGCGAACAGTGGCGAACTCTGCCCCCCCCCTACAATGAACAAGACTTTACAGATTTCTTGGATTCTAACGCCGTTATATTACAACTTAATCGTCCTGTTGGAGAGTTGGCAAGGAAGTTGCTCAGAGAGCACAATAATTTGAAAAAACCTCCAGATGCTGTGCATGTGGCTTCCTGTATAATATACGATGTAAACACATTACACACGTTTGATGAAAAAGACTTACTCAATAAGTTTGAGGGCGAACTGCGCTGTCTTAACGGCGAGCGTCTAGACATTTGTAAGCCGCCAAGACGTCCTCAGACGGACTGAGCGTTAGTTTTAAAGATCATCGTCAGTCAAGATGGGCAGGTCGTCCTGCAGTGGTGGCATCAGAGGACGGTTCCTGCGCCACGCATCATCAACCTGCACGGATACCTCGTCATCGTGAATTAATACCGGACCATTATAGCGACCTCGTATAGGGGCATTCTCCAAACGAAGTACCCCTCGTGGACACACCGTAGCACACATGCCACATCCTACGCAAGAAGCCCGTACAATATTCTGGCCTCTCTGAGCATACCATCTCACATCAATCCCCATTTCGCAGTACGTCGAACAGTTTCCACACGAAATGCACTGCCCGCCATTGGTCGTAATCCTGAATCTGGAAAAATATTTTTGGAGTATCCCAAGAACTGCTGCCATCGGACATCCAAAGCGACACCAAACGCGAGATCCCATGATTGGATAGAACCCAACTCCAACTACGCCGGCGAAGATGAGTCCAATGAAGAAACCATACCATCTCGAAAATTCCTGAGACAAGCTCCCCAATATGCCCCCGCCAGCCCACTGCGAAGACCAAAGTAGTAGAGTCGTAATGATGACGAATACAAGTACACTGTGAACCATCCAACGCTCAATTTTCCATGATTTAGTTGATTTATCCGACAGATGTCGGAATGGATCTCCTGCCGTCTCTGCAAGTCCTCCACAGCCGCATACCCATGAGCAGTACCACCGCTTACCATAGAAGTAGGTTAAAATTGGAGTCGCAATAAAGGTCATTACACCCGTCCAGAATAGCAGGAAGATACCTAAGCCAGGTCCTTGAAGAGAACTGAATGTGGACGGCCATAAGTAATCATACTTTAAAGGCCAGAAATAACTAAAATAGAATTCGGGTTCGTTCAGAAGTACCATCAGCTGGGGTATCAAGAATGCAAATCCCAACTGAAAAAACATTACCGAAATCGTGCGGAAAATCTGATAACGGTTGTCCCGATACTTGATTAGCATTCGGGCACCCATTACAAGCACTGCAAGGGTATAGAAGAACCCGTACAAAAACCATTGATCAGCTGGAAGTCCCCGAAGCCAGAAACTCAATGGATCAACTCCCCGAATGAGTTGCTCAAACTGCGAAGGAGACCAATAGAGGATAACATAGAATCCAGTAAATACGATGGCCATCATCCAGCCAGCCATTCCCCGCGCAGTTGCTCCAGAAAACCACACCCTGTTATTATTTACTCCAGGAGACTGCTGAAAAAGACCTGCAAAGAGAATCCCACTGCCCAGTATAAGTCCAAATAGAGAAATTCCCAATGTGATGGAAGGGTTCAGTATTCCATTTCCCAGAGCGGTAACGAGTAGTGCAAGGAGACCAATTCCGATCAATGCGAGGCCAGTCTTCTGGCGCGTTGAATACCTTGATCCCGAAGTTGTAAGCTGTAAACTTGCCTGTTCATTCATGAGAATTCCTCTACTATATTGCTTTGGCTTGACGGTAGACTGACCTTGAATAAAACTCCGTATCAAATCGGGCTTTCTTGAGAGATGCAAGCACATCTCGGACCGAAGACTCATTACGAATCCAGGCTTCACATTGATCCTGTCGGAGACGCAAACCCATCACATTAAATCCCAGCACATGACCAGTTTCACGATCACTGTTCACACGAAGAAGCTTCGGCCCATCACGAAACAGTTGAGATTGAACATTAGGCGGGGGCTTGGGAGGTACATCTCCATAAGTCTGATACTCAATGGTGAAAAATTTTGCTGAATTGAAAAATATTCCGCGTTGATAAGGTTTGTGGTGTCCACATAAGATCCGAGCGACAGCTTTTCCATGTGCGCGTCCTGTGTACCATAACTGCTCAATCCGACGGCTTCCAATTCCGTCTTCATTGAATTCTGCACAGTCCCCCGCAGCGTAGATATTTGAGATATTCGTTTCAAAGTATTTATTGACTAGAATCCCCCTGTTGGTGTGAATTCCAGAGGCCTTGGCAAGATCAATATTGGGATGTACTCCAGCAGTCAAACCCACGAACTGACAGGGAATGTGTTCATTTTGGCTGGTTTCAATTGATTGCACGGCTTCAATTCCATGAATGGACTTGAGCTCGGTTCCAAGTCTTAAATCAATCTCATGCGCAAGAATCTCCTCATTGATGAGACGGGACTCTTCAACTGGAAGCAAGTAATCCATGTAGCTGTTCTCTCGGACTAAAAACGTTACAGGAATCTGGCGAGCATGAAGCATTTCCGCCATCTCAATGCCAATAAGCCCCCCTCCTACAACTACGCCGCGTGTGATGTCTTGGGTATTTTGCTCCATCAATGCAAGATCCTGCATCCCATATAACCCCTGAACCCCAGGCAGATCCTGTCCAGCCCATCCAAATCTGTTGGATTTTGATCCTGTCGCCAGGAGTAACTTATCATAAGCAAGGTCATTCCCATCCACGATATGAACTACTTTGGCTTCCGTATCAATAGATGACGCATAACCTCGAACAAGGTCAATCTTGTTCTGAGACCAGAAGTGATCCTCGTAGGGTTTCGTCTCCTGATAGCGCATATGCCCCATGTAGATATACATTAAAGCAGTTCGTGCGTAAAAGTGGTCCGTTTCACTGGAAACAACCGTGATACGATCAGTGGTGAACTTCCGAATAAATCGCGCAGCAGTAATGCCTGTAATTCCGTTCCCTATGATGACAATATGCGCCATAACAAACCAGTTGGAGTCAAGTTGAGTTATTATGATCAGAATTCAATAGGTTTACGCTTAAATAGTATCTGAGATTATGACCTACGGAATCACTGGAAATACTTCAAAGTCTGAATTGTGGCCATTGATCCAGGAATTAAAGGATTGGATGGATTCGGAGGGACTAAGTTATCAACTTCACTCCTCAATTGCAAAAGGACTCTTGGAGCGATCGCTTATCTCCGCTGAATGCGTGGAGAAAGTTTCTTCTGATACGCTCGTGAACACCAGTTCGATCATTCTTTCTATTGGGGGTGACGGTACTCTCCTCCACACTGCGTTTGAGGTTGGCGCTACGGGAGTTCCAATCCTTGGAATCAATATTGGGCGTCTTGGCTTTTTGGCAGATGTAGAAGCTGCACGAATCCACGATGCCCTTCGTCTCCTAAATTCTGGTCAGTACAAGATCGAACATCGAAGTGCTCTTAGTTTATCTGGCCCACACGCTGGCTGGGCAACGAATGATATTGTCATTACACGACAACCTGCTGGAGGACTTGCAGTCATTGATGTTTTGGTTAATGGAATCAGACTGAATCGGTATTCGGGTGACGGATTGATCATTGCAACCCCCACGGGATCCACAGCCTACTCACTTGCAGTTGGTGGACCGATTGTTATGCCTGGAAGCAATGTATTCATTGTTAGCCCTGTAGCTCCACATAGTTTGACGATCCGCCCCATTGTATTACCTGCTCAATCTACCTTGACCATGCAACTGGCACCCAGTTCATCAGATTGTACAATCGCGCTGGATGGTCGAACGCATCTGATTTCGGAAAAGCAGGAACCCTACACAGTTCGGAAAGCAGACCATACCATACGATTAGTACGATTTGAGGATACTAATTATTTTGGAACACTCCGATCCAAACTCTCTTGGGGCATGGGACCGCAAATGATCACATGAGACTCACTTCCCTAGTCATTCTACTGATCTGTACTGGGTGTATTCATTCTCGCCCAACCCCTTCAAGGGTTACCTCTTTAATCTCTTATGAAGCAGAGTCCGTGATTGACAGCCTCTGGATGCATAAGCTTCCGAACTCACTCCTGGCCCAAGGGCAACTGTCTATGAAGACTCCGTTATATTCAGGAGCATTGATTGCCGAGATCTCTCATCGCAGCGCCGACTCGCTGCTCATGATATTCCGAATACAAGGATTTGGTATTGAAGGCGGACGTCTCCTTGTTACCCCTGACAGCCTATTTTTTTACGATCGATTTTCGCAAACATTACGTACGGCAGAGAGTAACCACCCTGCCCTTCCAAGCTTTTTTTCCGTTCAAAATGCGCTTGGGAAGATGCTTGGTTTTGTGCGACCACCCCGCGGAGTAAACCTTAAAATTCGTTCAAGTAGAGATGGATTAGTACTTGAAGATTCCCTGCTCCATCGGACCTACGCGGTTGATCCCAATTATTGGAGGGTCGTTCATATGACCCAGCATGATTCATTAGGAACACTCATGGAGGCTTTACATTACGATAATTTTTTTGATGTCAATGGAAGCTACTTCCCCCGACAGGTGATCTACCGTAATCCATTAGAAAATACAAATGCAATCTTAAACTACCGATCTCTGGCGGTCAATGATTCAATTCCTTCAATGTCTCTGGATTTACCCATTGATACTGAGCGGGTTGAGTTGCCTAAAGAGTAACGAGTAGATAACTTTATAACTATACTCTTGAATATTTGAACCTATGTCAACCACATTTGATGTTATCGTAGTCGGAACTGGCCCCGGCGGATATGAAACTGCAATCCGATCGACACAACTCGGTTTCAAAACTGCAGTGATTGAGAAAAACAAACTCGGCGGCGTTTGCCTAAATGTGGGCTGCATCCCCACGAAAGCTCTCCTGAAAAGTGCAGAGTTGGTATCCTATACCAATGATCTGAGTGCATATGGCTTAACCCTTGAAGGCAAAGTAAGCCCTAATTTTCCAGAGGTGATTCAGCGGAGTCGCAAGGTTGCAGGCAAAATGAACACTGGTGTGCAATTCCTCATGAAAAAAAACAATATTGAGGTAATATTTGGACACGCTAAACTGACCGGTGCTGGCTCGCTGAGCATAACTCCCTCTGTTGACATGGATGGGAAAAAGGTGGGGGAAAAGCAGTCCCTCAATGCCAAACATATCATCTTGGCAACAGGTGCCAGAGCCAAAGAAATTCCCCCCCTTCCCATTGATGGAAAGAAAATCATTGACTACAAAGGAGCACTTCTCCAAAAGACTCGTCCTGCACGGCTACTGATTGCTGGTGCGGGCGCAATCGGAGTAGAATTCGCATACTTTTATCACCACATGGGAACCGAAGTCCACTTGGTTGAACTTGAAGATCGGATCGTTCCAATTGAGGATACAGATGTTTCAAAGCAACTAGCCCGCTCCTACAAAAAAGCTGGAATCAAAGTGAGTACTAGTACGACAGTGGAGCGCGTTGAGACGAACAAAGACGTACTCAAAGTACACCTGAAAAATAAGAATAAAAATGAGGTCGTTGAGGTTGACCAAGTTCTCAGCTCAGTGGGAATTACAGGAAATATTGAAGAATTGGGACTTGAGGCGCTCGGAATTGAATCGGACCGTGGATTCATTAAAACTGATGAACTTTCCAGAACTGGTGTGGAGGGAATCTATGCCATCGGCGATGTAGCGGGCCCACCCTGGCTTGCCCACAAAGCAAGTCATGAGGGGATCACCTGTATTGAAAGCATTGCTGGACATACAGTCCATGCACTGGATAAGGATAATATCCCGGGATGCACCTACTGCCAGCCTCAGATTGCCTCCGTTGGATTTACCGAAGCGGCCGCTCGGGAGAAAGGATTGGATATCAAAATTGGGAAATTTCCTTTTTCTGCCTCTGGAAAAGCATCTGCTGCAGGTCATAATGATGGATTCGTAAAAGTGATCTATGATTCAAAGTATGGTGAGTTACTGGGTTGTCATATCATTGGACATGACGCAACTGAACTCATTGCAGAAGTTGTAACCGCCCGTACATTGGAAACTACCTATCACGAAATCCTTGACGCAGTTCACCCCCATCCAACACTGTCGGAAGCTGTTATGGAAGCGACTCGCGATGCACTCGGGCAATCTATCAATATATAGAACCTGCTCAAAACAGTAGATTCAAAACTTTCCAGTCTTGAATCAGAGCTGATAGCGGCAGACTGCTCTCCAATCGTATCGGGCTGTGATTTCGTAGAATTATGTGATGATCCGGTTCATCGTCTACTTATGCGATCAATTCGCATCGTCATAATTCGTCAGATCATTCTCGGGTAATCCGTGTGCCATCCCATCCAAAATGAAGCGAACGGATCCTATCATTGATAGGCATGGGAGAGAACGGTCAAGGTGGTCATTCTGGGGATTGGGGAATCATGAAGAGATAGTTTGGTCAAGTGATGTCTTTCACCCACCCATGGATTTGTTGACGTTCGTATCCCGAGACAGATAATCTGGATCTCGGATTATAACTCATCTATCGCATATGGAAGAGGTTTGTAGATCAATCTATTTACTGGTGGTAATTGACCACAGACATCAAAGTATTGCCAAAATGTACCACCTGATCTATGTGTGTCTTCAATCCAATTGACACTCCCAAGTGCTACCACGAATTCAAGAAACCTAATGGAATGAGCCAATCTTCAACTTGAATACGATTGTTTGATTCATCCACCAGTAACATTACTATAGGATGCTGAGGAATTTTTCATGAACTCACAGGAGTGAGTACCCCGTAAAATGAATATTCGAATGCTTGGTGAGATTGTAGACCATGGATCCGAATTAACGTCCCCATGTTTTGATGGGGCAGGGAGATTTCTAATGCGATACAGAAAGCCTTATTCTAGCTTGACTGCTCCTACCAAGTAGAATATGCCCTCACCATATCACACCTGCCACTGGGCACTGCGTGTAAATATAGGTCAAACCGTTCGTTGGTCTTACTTTGTGAAGTATAGACGCTGATGCAGCTAGTGCTTTAATCGTGTCCCCTTTGGGGAAGTACTGTCATTGTATTCGTAAGGCCATGGTGATATTCATTGCAACGCACCAATCCTGATAGATATTGAAATCAGCGGCATTCACCGATGTAACCTCAACAAACAATAGATCCAGGCTCGCTGTCCGAAGAGATGAGTGTCAGGGAACCAGAACGGTCTTCCGCCATCAACAGCATACCCTGACTCTCTAATCCCATCATCTTCCTTGGAGCAAGATTGGCAACAATCACCGCAGAGCGACCAACAAGCTCTTCGGCCTGCCAATGCTCTGCAACTCCTGCCAGAATCTGTCTTGTTTCATTCCCGAGATCAACTTGTAGCTTCAATAATTTTTTGGATTTAGGAACGGGCTCCGCACGAAGAATACATCCTACCCGCAAATCTAGCTTTGAAAATTCATCGAAGTTGATCGTGGGCTTACATTCCATGAATGGCGGCTCCCCGGGAGAGTTGGCAGATTCCAGTTTATCAATTTGGTCTTGTATCATTTTGTCGGTTACTTTATGAAACAGGATCTCTTTGCGGCCAAGCGCGTGTCTCTCAGGGAGTAAGAATGTGGCCGAGTCAGACCAGCCTATCCCTTCCATCTGGTCCGAATTTGGACGACTGGATCGAACCCCTTCGAATTGAAGCATCCCGCGTAGCCGGTCAGCTGTAAAGGGTAAAACGGGATCCATAAGCACTGCCAAGGTAGCGCAAATCTGTAGAGATATGTGGATCGTATTGGCACACTGCGTACGATCAGTCTTGCGAGATATCCACGGAGCCTGATCATTGAAATACTTGTTTCCCAATCGTGCCACATTCATTGTAAGAAGCACAGCTTCCCGAAACCGAAACCGCTCATAGGCAGTCCCAATCTGCTCCGGGAAGCTAGCTAACTTGGACATTACCCCCTCATCTGCAGATGAGGGGGACGAAAGTGGAGGGACTGAATTATCAAATTCTCGTTCAGCAAACGTCAAAGTACGATTGACAAAGTTGCCCAAAATATCGGCAAGTTCACTGTTAACACGTGTCTGGAATTCATGCCAATTAAAATCAGCATCTTTTGACTCGGGAAGCATGGTTGCCAAAGCATAGCGGAGAAGGTCAGGAGGAAAATCCTCTAAGTACTCATGTAACCAAACTGCCCACCCCCTACTGGTGGACAATTTACTCCCTTCAATATTTAAAAACTCATTTGCTGGAACTTGATCGGGTACAACATATTCCCCATGAGCCATAAGCATAGCTGGAAACATGAGTGTATGGAATACTATGTTATCCTTGCCTATAAAGTGAACTAGACGTGACTTGCTATCCTGCCAGTACAACTTCCAGAGATCGGGATTCCCCTTTTTCGTTGCCCACTCTCTGGTGGATGAGATATATCCTATCGGAGCATCAAACCAAACGTAGATTACTTTCCCTTTTGCTTCAACTCCCGCAGAGTCTGCGGCTTCCTCTGGAACAGGAACACCCCAAGGAACATCACGAGTGATCGCTCGATCTCGTAATCCATCGGTAAACCAGGCTCCGATCTGCCCAAGGACATTTGGTTTCCACTCTGGATGGCTATCTATATATGCTTCCAGTCTACTTTGCCACCTGCCAAGGGGCAGATACCAATGAGTGGTAGGACGCAACTCAGGAGTTGCATCGGTCAGGATACTTCTGGGATTGAGAATCTCCGTTGGGCTGAGCGAAGTACCGCAACGTTCGCATTGATCTCCATACGCTTCCTCGTACCCACAAATTGGACAGGTCCCTCGCACAAATCGGTCTGCCAGAAACAGCTGCGCCTTCGGATCAAACAAATGATCTTCCCGCCTCAATATAAATTCATTTTTCTCAGATAATCTCCGAAAAAAGGATTGGCTCGTATCGGTATGAATTTGGTTTGAGGTGCGACTGTAGTTATCAAAGCTGATCCCAAACCCGGCAAAACTATCACGGATGATGGGATGATAGCGATCCACAACTTTCTGGGGGGAAACCCCGTCCTGCTTCGCCTGCATTACAATCGCTGCACCATATTCATCAGATCCGCAGACATATACAACATCCTGCCCGAGTAACCGAAGATAACGTACATACATGTCGGCAGGAAGATATGCTCCTGCCAAATGACCAATATGTACTGGACCATTTGCATAGGGTAATGCAGACGTTACCAGAGTTCGGCAAAAAGAAGAGTCCGACATATTGGAACACGAGAATCAAAAGAGTTGAACAAAAACTCGAGAGCACGGATCCTGAACCACCCATGGACCTACCCCACCGTCATTTCATAGAAGACAACTCCATGGGAATGATAGTGAATAGAATAAATATCTCCACAATTCTCATAGAAGAGCGGACAAAATCATGTGGAGATATTTTAATGCTTGAACCATTTGCTCAGAGAGGATTCCTCAATTGAAAGACGTCCAATTTCCAATGACTCATCGTATTGAAGTGGTTTCAGAGAGAGCGTGTCCGAACGAATAAATTTAGCCTATGGGTCAGCGAAAAATAACACATCATTGTCTATTTCTGCCTCTGGTTAGGCTTTTTCTCACATCTGTTTGACGACAATACAAATTACGGTCGACGACAAAACTTTTTACGGTTTCAGGACTCCAGAGTTTGGGCAGACAATATTGGGAATTAGTGAAGCCAAATCGGTCAATAGGATTATCCACCTGTACAGGAACTCTGAAGTTAGGCAGATAGCGGGGGAAGGAATGGATACCGACCATGGCCCTGGAAATACCCCCTGCAACACAAGTTGCCAATTTGTTTGGCATCACCGTTAAAGTGGTTCACTATCCCACCAGAGCCTTCAAGTGGAACTCAATTGAACATCATATCCTCAGCGAGTCTCCAAAAGATAGGCATGGACTCCCCTTAAATCCATGGAAATCGTGCGGTATAATCTAACGAACACCGCAACTGTGGACCGCCGATCAACGCACACGAAGAATTTTCAGATACCCTGATAATTGGTGGGCTTTGGATTAATGCTGGCAATGCGAAGAAAGGGTAAGCCATTCAAGTTAACAATCACCGTTAACTTGAATTTACAAAAATTAGGTTAGAACGTAGAGAATGTCTCCATCCATAGGTTTAACTACCTTCCCGTATCGGATCGTATTGCCGATGTGAACGGCAAGTGCTTTCTTTGGATTGAGCGGGTATGTATTCCAGTCTATGGACTTGACCATACCCATTGCGGATGCTCCACGGAAGCGGGCTATGGCAATGTTTATGTAGGCGCTCCATAGTGTTGGGTGAATTTTCTTGGGGCGTTTCAGTTCGACCAACTTCCAGATATCATTATCCCTGTATTCCGCTCGGATAACGGGTCTCTCGGAATATTTGGTTGATATTTCTACGGCTAACTCAACAGTCATTCTCTACCAAATCCGTGTTTCATTAAAAATTTGAAATAGCTGGATGATCAAAGATTGCTGCTTGTATAGAAAATCATTCGTAGGGCTGCGATTCTCCTGAAAACACTCGATACCCATTGCAAAGATTTAGTTGCATCTATATAATCAACGCCAAACAAATAAATTTACTCCGAAACCGTCAGGAGTAGAAAGGTCAGCCCCCATTCACACTCTTGAGGAGCGGATCAACTCTCAATCATTCTGAACATCAGTGACAGATCAATCTGCCCAAACCATTAGGATTATTGTCCACCCAAAATGAGCGGTAGACCATCACCGCCACTACCTACAATGACCGTCTTACTATTTGGAGAATTTGCAAGCTGCTGGGTTGCTTCAATCCCCTTAAAACGCAGGAACTGCGAAGTGAGACTCGCAGTGATAATCCGCTGATAATCCGCTTCTCCCTCTGCTTCAATACGCTTACGCTGAGCTTCCAGACGTTCTTTTTCAATGGTGAATTCGTAGCGTTCGGCTTCCTGCTCTTCTTTTAACTTGTTTTCAATCGCAATTTTGATTTGCTCTGGGAGTCGTACATCTCGAATGAGGATTGCCTCAATAACCACATTCTCGCTCTCTACGCTTTCCTTGACCAAAGTGTATATTTCATCCTGCAATTCTGTTCTACGTGTGGAATACAGTTCTTCCGGGGTGAACTGCCCAATCACTTCCCTGACGACACTGCGAAGCTCTGGACCAATAAGTTTCCGGAAATAATCAACTCCATAATCCACATGTAACTGTGGAAGCATCTGTGTCAAGGGGCGCCAACGTACGGAAATATCCGTACCAATGGACAATCCGTTAGAAGAGAGGGCTTCCATGTTTTCGAGCCTTTCCTGAACGCGTACGTCATATTTGATAACGTTGACCCAAGGTGCATGAAAATTTATCCCTTCATCTAACACCTTATCCAGATTGGTTCCACCAAATCGTGAATAGCTCACACCTGCCTGTCCCGAGGTGATAGTGGATGTCATACACCCAGCAGCCATTCCACCAACAACAAGAATTATAGCAAGGAGTATAGCCCCTTTGGTTAATAATTGAGACATATCTGGTAAATTTGACCGATTACTCATCGTCTTACAAAGTTAAGCGAAAATATTTCCAATATCTTATAAACGGTTCATTCTGTAACTAGTTGCACTGCTTATTACTTCTGAATATGATTCATAAGCTTCAAAATCTTATTGGAGATACGGCTATTGTTCAAGAAAATATCAGATTGGCTCCGTTCTCAACCATGAAAGTGGGAGGTCACGCTGATCTATTCGTTGAAGTCAAGAGTGCGGATGCACTTGAGCGTACCGTAAGAACCGTACGTGAACTTGACATACCCTATTTTCTATTGGGATGCGGGGCGAATATCATCATTGGAGATGCTGGATTTCGGGGGGTAGTGATTTATAATTCTGCAGATAGGATCACCTTCAACGGAAACTTGGTGACCGCAGAAAGCGGTACGATTATGTACCCCAATCTCATTGAACTTACAGTTTCCAATTCATTCTCTGGACTAGAACACTACGTTGGGATCCCCTCTACGGTTGGTGGAGCCCTATGGCAGAACCTTCATTTCCTCTCCCCTGCACCTGCCCGAGAGCGTACGATGTTCATTGAGGAAGTACTTGAACATGCGGATCTGTTGACGGAAGAAAATGAGACTCTTCGTGTCGGAGTTGAGTATTTTGAGTTTGGGTATGACCAATCCATTCTTCACGAACGAGATGATATTGTGCTTCGTGCAACATTTCGGCTCGAAAAATCTGATCCTGACTTAATCTACCAGATTATGGACGAGAATCTTCGCTGGCGTGCGTTAAGACATCCTGACCTGAAATATGAACCGAGTGTCGGATCCATCTTCAAAAAAATTGAGGGCATTGGAGCTGGAAGACTCATTGATCAGTGTGGACTCAAGGGAACAGGCTTGGGCGGGATGGTCGTCTCACATCGTCATGCAAATATTATTGTCAATCAAGGAGATGGAACAGCGGCAGATCTCCAGGCACTCGTAAGTTATATCCAAACCGAAGTCGCTCAGCAGACTGGATACCATCTTGAAACAGAAATTGAGTTCATCGGGGAGTTTCATACACCTACCAGCGGTCCGCCCGAGTTTCACGAGCGTCCAAACGGACTGGTAACCGCTGAGGAACTAGCTTTAGGCCGTTCATCGTGAACATGTCTAAGAAGCAGCCCAACTGGATTTCTGGAGCCGTAGCCGTATTTCGAAAAGATTTACGACTAGAATCGCGCAATAAATCCGTGCTTGGTACCTTGATTGTCTTTGTTCTTGGTACGCTGTTCTTGGTTGTATTTGCCGCTGGAAAGGAAGAACTTGGCGCCAGAACTGAAGCTGGGCTTCTGTGGGTCGTGATCCTATTTTCTGCAACATTAGGCTTGGGCCGAACATTTCTATCCGAGGAAGAAAGGGGAACAGGGATCTTTTTACGTCTGCATACTCAGGGACTTATGGTTTACATTGGAAAATTCTGCCATAGCTTTCTTACCGTCCTCTGTGTAAATGCAGTATCCACGAGCGGATTTCTTTTGCTCCTGGGTGTTGACGTTGTACGGCCAGGCCTATTCATCCTAACACTTTGTCTTGGCACATTAGGACTCGTAGGGACTACCACACTTTTAGCCGCAATTATTGCCCAGACCGCTCGTGGAGGGCCAGTGCTTCCGATGCTCCTGTTCCCGCTGTCCATCCCCCTGTTACTCTCTGCCGTAGAAGCAACCTATTTCAGTTTTGCGTCTCTGCCTCCCAATATGGATGGATGGAGTGCAGCAACTGGATCCTTAATCACGATAATTAGTTTTTCTGGTGTCGTCATTGCTTCGTCAATACTTCTCTTTGATTACGTCTGGCTTGACTAACGGACACCTCCATGATCCCCAAGTACTACAAAACAACTCGCCTTGCCATCATGGCGTGGATGACCCTTGTAATCCTTGGTGCATTTTCGTTCGGCGGAATGTGGCTGAATATTCCCAAGATCGCAATGCTCGAGCATACTGCTCGAAATCTATATTTTCATGTTCCGATGTGGTTTACCATGATGGCGCTCACCGTTCTTTCGGTCACGCATGCCATCCAGTACCTCAGAACTGGAAGATTAGTGAATGACCATAGATCTAGTGCTGCGGCACTGGTTGCGGTTGTATTTGGGTTATTGGGGCTTGGTACTGGCACCGTATGGGCTCATTATACCTGGTATGAAGGGACGAACATTTGGTGGAACTTTGATCCGAAGCAGTCCATGGCAGCAATTCAAGTACTTATCTACTGCGCCTACTTCGCCCTAAGAAGCGCATTGGATGACCAGCGTAAGCGTGCCCGAATCGCTGCCGTCTATAATATATTCGCATTCGTCAATGTCCCTTTTCTCTTGTATGTCCTACCCCGTCACGTAGAGAGTCTGCATCCGGGTGCAGAGGGGAATCCCGCATTCAGTGAAATTACGGATCCAATTATGCGTGTCGTATTTTATCCTGCGGTAATTGGCTTCATTGGGATTGGATGGATCCTGTATACCCAACGAGTCCGATTATTAAACGTGTCCACTGCACTGACATCTGCATTCAACAGTAAGTAAGCTATACGTAAATGATTAAGCAGCTTTTATTGCAAACTGCCGGGATTGAATCCGCCATGTTGGACAACGACAAGTTAATGGTTGTACTTGCGGTTGTACTGATCATCTGGATTGGAATCATCGTCTTGATTTTTATGACAGATCGGAAAATTGATCAGATTGAATCTCAACTTCCTTCTCTTCCCAGCGAAGAAGAACCTGTTAAATAAACAAATTCGATAGATCTAATGCCAAAATTTCGAACAATTTTTAGCCTAGCCGCCCTCCTTGGCTTTGGGGCATTGTTGCTATTTAATTTTGGGGAGCAGGTTAGTGGGTATATGGCGTTTTCCGAAGCTGAAGCGTCTGGTTCGCGCGCTCATGTGGTCGGCTATTGGGTACAACAGGAAACCGCTCACTATAATCCAGAGGACAATCTCTTCACTTTCTATATGCAAGATGAAGAAGGTACGATACGAAAAGTACGTTACCGCAACACGAAACCCGCAAGTTTTGAGAATGCTGAGAAACTGGTCGTGGAAGGGCATCTCCAAGGAGACATCTTTGAAGCCAATCATATTCTCATGAAATGCCCATCAAAATACAGCGACACAAATACCCTTGACCAAGCCTCCCCTTCTTGACCCAGTAGAAATTTTCTCCAATATCCACAGGAACGTGCTGTTGAATCACCTTGGAGCGAGCTGGAATGATTCACGGAATCTTCTCATCTTTCTACTCCTTGACCATCAACGAATGATCCCAGCGATGGATAGAATGGAAATCCCTAAGTTCACCCAAAAAATGACGAATTTGGGTTAAGTTCTTCCACTGGTAGGCTTGAACCGCGGAGACCTTCTGAAAGCAGTTCAACTCGACTATGATGCCAATCCAGAATCATTGAAAGGGCTTTATCTCACCAGATGCATGCGCCGCGTAACAGAATTCTCACCGGCACGAAGCTGATAAATGTACATGCCGCTGGGGAGTCCATCAGCATGAAATTGAAGTTCATGTTGACCTGCGACTTCCCACCTATCAACCAATGTAGTCACATGACGCCCCAGTGCATTGAAAACGAGCAAGCGGACACGGGCGGGTTCAGACAGTTCAAAATCAATTGTCGTCGTTGGGTTGAAGGGATTCGGATAATTTTGGTTAAGAATCAGAGTGGTTGGCAGTAGACCCGCCTGGGAGATGCGGGTATTTGATCTAACATTCCACATACGAACGGTTGTATCTTCCGAACCGGAGACGATATACTGTCCGTCCGGAGAAAACTCTACTGACCAAACTGTACGCGTATGTCCCTCCAATTTGTCAATTTCATTGCCAGTGGCAATGTCCAATAGTCGGATGAAGTCACCCGATCCTGATGCAATATACTGTTCATCTGGGGATATTGCCACAGAGAAGATCAAACTTGTATTTCCCTCAAAACGATGAAGCTCATTTCCAGAAGCAGTCTCCCAAAGTCGGACTGTTTGGTCGCGCGATCCAGAGACAATACGCATACCGTCAGGAGAGAAGACCACAGATCTTACCCAACTCTCATGTCCTTCAAAACGTCGTATTTCATTACCCGTTGCAATTTCCCACAATCGTATGGAATGATCATTTGACCCAGAGAGGATATACCTATCGTCAGGAGAAAACGCAACGGATCGCACCCAATCCGTATGTCCCTCAAAACTTTGATGCTCTCCGCTGCTGGTCGTTTCCCAGAGTCGTACCGTACCGTCCTCCGATCCAGAGGCGATGAGGGTCCCATCATGAGAAAATGCCACGGATAACACTCTATTTGTATGACCCTCAAATCGTTGCAGTTCGTCGCCAGTACTGAGATCCCATAGTCGGACGATTCTGTCATATGATCCCGAGGCAATGTGCATGCTGTCAGGGGAAAACGCAATCGATCTGACCCAATCGGTATGTCCCTCCAAACGTTTGAGTTCATTGCCAGTAAGGGCATTCCACATTCGTATAGTATTGTCCCCTGATCCTGAGACAACATGCCGACCGTCAGGCGAAAACTTAACCGATCTTACCCCACTCCAGTGCCCTATACTCTCATAACGTTGAAGTTCATTACCTGACGCTACATCCCACAGACGGACAGTTCCCGATCCCGAGGCAAGTTTTGTGCCATCGGGGGAAAAAGCCACGGACCTCACCCAATATGAATGCCCCTCAAAACGTTGCACTTCATTCCCTGAACTCGTATCCCAAAGTCGAACGGTGGTGTCTACCGATCCAGAGGCAATATAATTACCATCGGGGGAAAAAGCCACGGAGAAAACAAACCCCGTATGTCCATTAAAACGTTGAAGTTCATTGCCTGAAGCCACATCCCAAAGCCGGACCGTGAAATCATCAGATCCAGTGACAATGCGGGAGCCCTCGGGAGAAAATGCTACGGAACTCACCGAACGAGTGTGCCCCTCAAATCTTCGAACTCGATTGCCGCTGGGGGTATCCCACAGTAGGACGGTCTGGTCAAATGATCCTGAAGCAATACGAAGGCCGTCGGGAGAAAACGCCACGGAATTAACCCAATCTGTATGTCCATTAAAACGCTGGAGTTCATGGCCTGTATCCGTCTCCCATAATCGGACGCTATGATCATTTGATCCTGAGGCAATGTGCATGCCGTCAGGCGAAAACGCTATGGATAACACCCAATCCGAGTGTCCTTCAAAACGTTGAACCTCATTGCCCGTAGCCGTTTCCCACAACCGGATTGTATTGTCATATGATCCAGAAGCAATGTGTGTGCCATCCGGGGAAAATGCTATGGATCTGACCCGATTTGAATGTCCATCAAAACGTTGAATTTCATTACCAGTGACGGTATCCCATAGTCGGATACTATTATCATCTAATCCAGAAGCAATGAATATCCCGTCCGGAGAAAATGCGACCGAGGAATTTTGCCCTCCTGGAGGTGTAGACCAAACCAATTGGCCATTTGCGGGAAATGACACCGCTGTCGTCAGGAAAACTAAGATGACAACACACAATCCCAGGTAATAGAGTATTCGACACTTTTGACAAGATAAAGATTCTCTGCATCCGAAAGGAAAACCTTTATCGTCAGGGAAACGTGAAGAAGGATGCTTCATGTTCGTGCAAATTGTCCAGATTGAGGAATAGCCTTCCGTAGAGAAATTACGATCTTGTAATTATGAACGGATCGGATGGTAAGATGTTGTTCTTACTCATGTCTCAAGTGAATGGATTTAGTGATCATTTATCGGTTCGGCGACTTTCCGCCCTAATCGGTGATTCATCCTTGTCGAGGAGTAAAGTATTTTCATGTTTCTCAGATTGTACAGAGCCTTTGAACAGATTTTGTGGGGTATGCATCCACAGGTCAGATGCCTCATCCTACCTGCTTTAAGTGAGATGTCATCCATGGCATAACTTCAACTACGTAGGATACTGAATCCACTTAAACCATCTAATTGTTGGGTTGTATCATAGGCTTATAATTTCCTTTACTTACTCATAGACTCTTCGTGAGTATTGTGTTTGCGTGGTTTGACGAAATGCGATAATGAAAATTGTTCTGGAAAACTTGGGGGTTTTAAAGAAGGCGGAATTTGAACTGGGCGATCTAACCGTGATATGTGGTCATAACAACACTGGCAAAACATATGCTACCTACGCTCTGTTTAGCTTTCTACAAAACTGGCAGAGATTCATGAGAACCGATATTTCTGATCAGGAAATAAAAGAGTTAGTTGATCATGGTGTATGTCAAATTAATATTACCCGACACATCAAAAAAGCTAACACAATCCTCCAACAGGGTTGCCTCAGATATACTCAACTCCTGCCCCGATTTTTCGCTTCCAGCCCCAAACATTTTCAAAATACCCAGTTCCGCGTGGAATTAAATCTGGAGATAGAATCGGTAATCTCACCTAGTTTTGATCGAACAATTAGGTCAAGAAAAAATGAGCTTCTCTCGCTGAGAAAATCCAAAGAGGACAATCAACTCATCGTTTCCCTGTCAGCGGATACGGACAAATTTGAATTGCCTGGAACGATTGTGAAGGAGGTTGTCTCCGAAACCATCACCGAAATCATCTTTGGTCAATATTTTCCCAATCCCTTCATTGCGAGCGCTGAGCGTACTGGTGTTGCAATCTTCAGTAAAGAACTGGATTTTGCAAGAAATCGCCTACTTGAAGAAATGGCTCAATCAGGTAAGGATATTGATCCGATGGAGTTACTCTTTAAGTCCTACAATGACTATGCACTGCCAGTCAAGGCGAATGTCGATTTCACTCGCAGAGTTGCTGATCTTACCAAAGAGGACAGTTTCATTGTCAAAGAACATCCTCATATCCTAAATGAATTTGCTGATATCATTGGCGGTGAGTATATCTCTGATACTGACAACTCCATTCGCTTTAAACCCACTGGTAAATCCCTCAGTCTAACCATGGGGGAAAGTTCCAGTGTTGTGCGTTCCATGTTGGATATTGGCTCCTATTTGCGCCATATCGCAAAACAGGGTGACCTGCTAATTATAGATGAACCAGAATTGAGTTTACATCCAGAAAATCAGCGCCGAGTCGCAAGGCTTTTTGCCCAATTAGTGAATATTGGAATACGCGTATTCATCACTACTCATAGCGACTATATCATCAGGGAATTGAATACACTGATCATGCTCAATCATGATCAGCCATATTTGAGAACGATTGCCGAGAGGGAGGGCTATCAAAACGAAGAGTTGGTGAGTCCCGACGGGATAAAAGTTTATGTAGCTGAAAAAGCATTGGTAAAAGCGAACACCAATAGTAAAAGAAGAAGTAGGCACCAAACACTTGTAGAGGCCGAAGTCAGCCCTGAACTAGGAATTGATGCTTGGATCTTTGACAAGACAATCAACAAGATGAACGAGATTCAAGAAGCCATTGTGTGGGGAATTGAGGAATGAATCAGGACCTCATGATCCTGCGACAGCTTATTCGGGATGAGGCATTAGTGACCGTGAAAAATGATCGGAATAACAAGACTTATCTGGAACTCAAGGAACCCCAATCAGGGAAGTCGCCAGAGTACCAAATAAAACTGATTGGACTACCCGGAGACACGATTGCAATCAAATCTGATAAATTCCCCCCTCCGAATAATATTTTTTGTTGCAGGAAGGGAGAGTGCAAGAGAGCAGATTTTGTTATTATCGCAAGGGGTCCAATAGAGAACTGGATCGTTTATCTGGAAATGAAACTTAGCAATCATGGTCAAAACTCAAAAATTATCCAGCAGCTCCAGGGATCCACTTGTTTTATTGATTACTGCCGCACGATTGGGCAAATGTTTTGGAAGGATTCCCACTTTCTACTAAAGAATGATTACGAGCAACGATATGTTAGCGTGAAAAATATCTTTGGAAATAAACTCCCTTCAAGGGTAATCAAAACAGAGTTACATGACTCCCCCCAAACTATGCTCAGAATCAGTGCGCCCGACAAGGGAGGAATCCAGTTTAATGAATTGATTGGGGGAAGATCTTGATTACAACGTTTGATGCTAGGAATCTGACACATGCTACAACTTGTATTCCATTTTTTCCATGCCACTCCCAGAATCTTTAATTGATCATTTTTCGCTGAGGTAATTCTCATATCCATCCATCAACCCATGACCTCCATCCTCCCGTATGAGTTTCGGGGGAAGAACTACCCAATGCACCACAAGAGAAACTGAAATGACCGGATGCATCCGTTTGCGGAGTAGGATGATCAACTAATCGTTTACGTTAAATTCGTCAAGGATGCAGGGCAAGGTGAGTTCGGAATCAAACTCTGCAATCCTGGAATGAAAATTTCCTCTATGGGTTTGGTTTGGAGTCATGAGCCAAGATCATTTGAAAACCGACCACTCCCGGAATATGGCCAAGTATGAGGACAACCGAGCCGAGGATCATGAGCCAAGATCATTTGGGAACCGACCACTCCTGCTACGTAATCGTCCATGTATCCGCTGAATGTAACAGCGAATCTAAATCTCCTGGGCCACGCTTTTTGGTTATATCGGTAATTTGGTCCTGAAGTAACTCTTCATAGGTGGGACGCTGTTCAATGAAAAAGACACCAAACGGGCGCGGCATATCTGGGCGCTGGGACATCCGACTCACAATCCCCGCAAGTTCAAGGCTGGTTTCATCATACACGATCGCATCATCCGCGGAATAATCCTCAGACTCCAGGTCAAAAATGATTGTCCGAAATCCATCAAGACGGATCCCCTTCGTTCCGCTCGAGAACAACATGGGCTGACCATGCTCCAGGTAGATGGTCCTATCTGCTTTCGTCGCTCTTTCTGTAAAATCAAAGAAAGCCCCATCATTGTAGATATTGCAATTCTGATAAATTTCAATAAATGCACTCCCACGATGTGCATGTGCACGGCGAAGGATTTGGGTTAAATGTTTTGTGTCCCGATCGGCAGTGCGAGCAACAAAGGATGCTGAGGCACCAAGACTGAGAGAAATCGGATTGAATGGCGGGGTAATGGATCCAAATGGACTACTCTTCGTCACTTTCCCGATTTCACTCGTCGGACTGAATTGCCCTTTCGTAAGTCCATAGATCTGGTTATTAAAAAGTAAAATTTGCAGGTTCACATTCCTGCGCAAAATATGTATTAGATGGTTCCCTCCAATCGACAAGGCATCCCCATCCCCAGTGACAATCCAGACATCCAAGTCTGGTCGAGAGGCTTTTAATCCCGTTGCAATGGTCGGAGCACGACCATGGATGGAGTGCATCCCGTACGTTTCCATATAATAAGGGAACCTGCTCGAGCAGCCTATCCCGCTGACAAATACAACATTTTCACGTTTGACATCCAATTGCGGCATTAATCGCTGCACAGTTGCCAGAATCGCATAGTCTCCACAGCCTGGACACCACCGGACATCTTGATCACTGGCAAAGGCTTTCCGATCTATCTTGGATTTTTTTGATAGGCCTGGGGTGCGGGGACCCCGACCCGGTGGAAGAGTAGGCTTTCTTTTCGGAGGTAGTGTAGGCATTAGCTGGAATGACTGCAGAGGCGAATGGCTGCATCAACAATCTCACTCGCCTTAAACGGCTGCCCCTGGATCTTGTTAAGCGACCCGATAGGCAGTAAAAAATGATCCCTCAAAATATGAACTAGCTGCCCCCGATTCAACTCAGGGACTAAGTGATGATCAAAGCTGGATAGAATCTTCCCTAAATCGCTCGGCAGAGGATTAATATAACGCAGTTGTACTGCACTCACCTTCAGCCCAAGGGTACGTAATCGATCAACTGCCGTCTTGATCGCCCCACTTGTGGACCCCCAACCGATAATGAGCAGGTTTCCTTCAGACTCCCCATAAACTTCGGTTGGATCAATAAAGTCAGCAACTTTCAGCACTTTTTCCGCACGAAGGTTTGTCATGAACTGATGATTCTCTGGATCATAGGAAACCGATCCAGTTTCATGCTCTTTTTCAAGTCCTCCCAAACGATGTTCTAACCCTGGTGTACCGGGTTTGGCCCAGGGGCGTGCCAATGTATCGTCTTGACGCACATAGGGAAGAAACGTATCTTTTCCGTCAATCTTGTCATTGGGCTTCGTAGCAAAAGAGATTGGAAAGTCGTCAAGATCGTCGGAGGATGGAATCCGCCAGGGCTCTGAGCCATTCGCCACATACCCGTCGGCCAGCAGTATGACAGGAGTCATATGGCGTACCGCGACTCGGCAGGCATCATATGCAGCATGAAAACAATCACCTGGGGTGGATGCAGCAATAATTGGTAGGGGGGCTTCCCCATTACGACCATACATCGCCTGCAGAAGATCACTCTGCTCGGTCTTGGTAGGAAGTCCTGTAGACGGACCGCCCCGTTGCACATTGATGATCACCATGGGCAGTTCCATCATTACAGCCAAGCCGATCCCCTCTGCTTTAAGCGTAAGCCCTGGGCCACTGGTTGCGCATACGCCAAGATTCCCTCCAAAGCTGGCTCCAATCGTTGCACCAATTGCAGCGATCTCATCTTCGGCCTGAAACGTTTTGACACCAAAATTCTTGTGCCTACTCAAGGAATGAAGCAAATCCGAAGCAGGGGTAATGGGGTAACTGCTGTAGAAAAGGTCTAACTTACTTTGATGACTAGCTGCGACGAGTCCCAGAGCCAAGGATTCAACACCGCGAATGGCCCGATAAATTCCAGGCGCGAGCTGCGCTGGAGCGACCTTATACTGTACGATAAAGTCTTCTGTGGTTTCACCATAGTGGAACCCTTTCTTTAGCACATGCGTGTTGGCTTTAAGAATCTCAGGACGACTGGCAAATTTATGGGCTAACCAGTCCAGTGCAGGTTCAAGCGGACGGGAATAAAGCCACAGTGTCAGCCCCAAGGCAAACATATTCTTACAACGATCAATAACTTTTTTATCAAGCCCAAAGTCTTTCAACGCCTCTTCCGTCATCCGCGAAACCTCAACGGTAAAGACCTGATAATCACGCAGCAATTCTTCGTCCGTAAGCGGATTCGTTTCCCCGTAACCTGCAAGTTTTAGATTCTGGGGCTTGAATGCATTTTCATTGATCAAAATTGCACCCCCTCGACGGACTCTGGACAGGTTAACCTTCAATGCGGCCGGGTTCATTGCCACGAGTAAGTCTACCTCATCACCTGGCGTCCGAACGTTGACCGAACCAAAGTGCAATTGATAACCACTCACACCGTACGTCGTACCCGCTGGGGCCCGAATCTCGGCTGGAAAATCTGGTAGGGTTGAAAGATCATTTTGCGCGAATGCGGTTGCTAGCGTAAATTGGGAGCCTGTCAACTGCATCCCATCTCCCGAATCGCCCGCAAAAAGTACTGTAGCCTCAGTGATAGACTCTACCGGCTTGATGTCCGTAATCGTAGAAGTTATTTCTTGGTCCATAGAGGAAACCTGATCCAGAGATTCCAACAATTCGCTAAATTCAACTGATGGTTATTCAGTGGGTTGCCCCCCTTAGTAAACAAGCGAAGCATTCAATGGTAATTATCCCATAATGATACGATATTCTGCCCTTACCAAGAATATAGCTGTTACGGTTACTCCTGTGTACCTTGACGGCGAGTCAAGTTATCTTGAACATCGATTTGTATTTGCCTACTTCATCTCCATTAGGAACAAAGGCCAGAAACCAGTCCGCCTACGCCGAAGGTTCTGGATGATTGAAGAGGAAAATGGTGAGTATTCCGAAGTGGATGGAGAGGGGGTAGTTGGCAAACAGCCCCTGATTCATCCAGGAAAAAGTCATCATTACAACAGCTTCTGTATCCTCGCGACCCCTGAGGGGGCTATGGAAGGATACTACACGATGGAGGATATCCATGGGGATCAGTTCCGTGCATTTATACCAAGATTCGACCTGCGCGCAATGGCGAATTAACCGCGAAAAGTGGACACTGTCTCATGGATTGGAGGGAGAACCGTAGCTTCTGGAGCGCGAGCGCGAATCATATATGCCTCTATGACTCCCCTAAATTGATCGGGAGACTCTGCCGCCTCAACAATTAGTTCGTGATCTAGACTGTTGACACGATCACAGGCGGCGCGTAATGCATCCATCGAAATTTTTAAGGCTACATCCACAGGCATACGCTCGGGATTAATATCCAGACCATACCACCCGCAATATCCGTGCATTTTAAGGACATAGAGCCCCGCCTCCATTTGCTCTGGTGAGATCAGTCCTACATTTAGATCTTGATCATAATTCCCTAACGGCTGACTATTCCAGTGAGTGTGGGCGAGCCGTCCCTCAGAGAGTGGCCAACTTAGAGCATAGGCAAGATCCTCATACCCCATGAGGAGATGACCAATCTCGGGGTTCATACAAACCAATTTATGACCCTTATCAATCAGGCTCCGATTTTCATCGTGCCTCAGCATCCCCTCAACTTGTTTACCAAGTAGAACCCCCTCGGGTGTCAAACTATACAGAATTCGTCCCCTCGGCTCATAAGGCTTTGGTTCAAAGGCAATTCTGGATCCAGGGACGGCATCCAGTGCCGTAGCAATCCCCTCTGCAAACCGTTGTCGCATATGCGCCATATTGATGCCAAACGGATTTTCAAAACCATCGATCCCTGGCCACACAACAGAAAAATCACATCCCAATTCCTGACCCAAGCGGAGGGAATGAATCATCCGGTCAATTGCGAATTGGCGTATATCATCCTTAGGATTGGAGAGAGAGCCAAACTCAAACTCTGCATCATAAAACAGAAGTGGAATCACGGTTAATAACCGAATCCCTGTATCCCGAATAAAATCTTTCCACATCCCCAGATTGTCCTCATCAATCTCATAGGGATAATGAGCTTCTAGTGCTTCAAGTCCATAATCTTTCAGAGATGCGGCGATTTCCAGACGAGCTTCAATGGATTCATCCGGTTTATATTTCGCATGAAATCGTGAATTAGCTGGCGAAAAGAACCAGATCCCTGCCGAAAATTTTGGCTTCAACTCAAACGAATTAAGATGCTTAATCAATTCTTCCCCTGTGCGGAGAGTTGACTGATGACGTAAATCAAGAAGAGGCATCCACTGAAAGATTACTGGTTATAAGTAGACATGATGGCTTTCACTCATACCCGTATACTTGTACACATGAGGGAGATATATTCTTGAATACCGCTTCAAGTTGTGATGGTAAGTTCTTCCTTACAAGAAAGCATCCTCTCTCGTTCTCCACGACGGGTTGTCTGAGCCAATAACTTGCTCGAGCGGGGGCAAGTTTCCCGCTTGGCATCAAACAAACGTCCAGTTGAATGAGCGAACAGGCTTGATCTTAATTGACCGAGATAGACTCATCGCCTTAAGCGACAAATTGTTTGAACAATTATTCTATCCGTTGAACGGTTAGTGACAGAAAATTTGAACTCTCGCAGCGAGTGAATCAAGTAAAATCCAGACAAATTGCTCGCCGAATCAGCGAATAATTATTCATTAATACTCGGGGGCACCGAGATCAGATTGGCAGAAAAAGCCAGTTTTAGGATGGAGAAATTGGAATAGGTTCATAGCACGTAAGAAGCCATTCCATGTGTGCCTTATTGATTTTTCGTTTTCGGGGCAATCATTAAAGTAGACGAATACCCGAAGCGTAGAAGGATCAATTGATTCATGATTCTTCAAACAGACGGCAACGCATCCACTGCGCATCTCCTCATGATCATGAATCCAGAAGGCACCAAATCTATGATTTGGATTTGAAGACCACTCTTCCATGAACCATTGAGGTGCATATTGAATCAGAGTCTCTACTGAACTACTATGCTGTACATTAAGAATCGCATGGCAGTATGCAAGTGCCCGCCATTTCTTCGGATCAGGATCGGTGAGGTATACTTTCAGGAGACCAAAGCTACCTGCATGGCGTGCGGCTTTTTGTACGTTCAGGTTTCCGATCTCTGATTCAAGAGTACGAATGAAATCATTGAATGGGGTCTCGCGTGATGAATGCAGAGGAAAGAAGTCTCTGAATTTTCGATCATTCTCATTCATCAAGTCATCCCATGTTAAGGACCATACATGATAACGCTCGGAAGCCAGAATTGACATGCGCTTTTGAGTATCATCAGCCAACCTGTCTTTGTGATATGTAAAGCCGTCCATAAATACTGCAACTGGGAGACCTTGATCGGCGTTGACGGGGCTGAGTAAAAAATCTGGCTTGGAATGAATATCAACGCCTGAACGATGATCCAAAAGTACTTGGCAGTCAATGATCCATTCATGATTGCCAACTGAAAGCGTGTACCGTTTGGTAGTAGTTTCATACTTCACTTTCAGGTCCGCTCCTTCCCACTCGTTAAGATACTGAAGAAATATCCTTTCAAGTGTACTGTCCACTAGGGGATCAATTGGGATATGCTCAATCGTGTCAATTTCAATTAAACCCTCTCCCAAGTCCACAATTTGATTCAGAATGTCGATCGCAGCTTCTCTTGAGATAGATCCTCGGGTGAACGAATTTCGGTACGCAAACAGGCATCGATAACATCCATCTTTATTGGGATCATTTCTGCAATCGCACTCCATCAGTTTTTTCAGTGCGGGTTTCAAAACTTTAAGAACCATCGTCTGATCGGTGAGCAAATCTTTCAAATGGCCAGTTCCACCAGGCACAGAATCATAGAGATATATGAAGGAACGTCGAATTTGCTCGTTCGGAATCGGAGCGTCCTGAGTAATGGTTTGAAGATGGTCTATCTGTCCATGAAAATACATCTTGAGTGCCATCAAGAGTGCAGCAGAGAAGGATTCAGACTGAACGTTTTGGTCGGTGTGTTCGGCAACGGGCAATAAAATTCGGATGCACTCGGATTTGAAGTCATGATAGAGGGAGAGAGGAATTCGTTTCTCTTCTTCTTTTCCATTATCGGAGCAGTAGAATTCATGAGGAATGGATTGATCATCCGACAATTTGACCTTACCACATCGCTGGCACGTATCAAACTGTGCGATCAAGTCCTCTTTCCCTGCAATGGGAATCATGACCGCGTCAGGAGACTGATGACCATGATTGATAAATGTAAATTCAGCACTTGAAATAAATTCAAATCCAAATGGAACACTGGCCTGTGAAGACTGATAAGCATGCGAAATATTTTGAGGATCAAATTTAACATGGGTATGAATGACAAAAGATTCCCGTTGTCGTTCATCTCGGCTGTCATCAATGCGACTGTCCCGTTCAAAGGTGGTAGATCGTACTTCGGAAAGGCGCGAGACCTGTAATACCTGCCCCACATCACTCCATGAGTCACACTGACATTTCGGACATCGGTCGGTCAGTTCATCCGAGTTGAATTCAAACCATGAGCAATCAGGACAGAATCGCCAAGTCAGGATATTCTCATCATTGAATCGGATTCCAGTAACCCGAACCTTTTTGCCATTTGCATAGAAATAATTACCGGGTGCAAATTCACGGATAGCTTGGAAGCCAGGACGATCAAAGGTTTCAGAGACAATATCTGCATTGTCTCTTTCTTTGTGCGGGAGGATGGTTGAATGAAGTTGCGCGCTACTTTGGGGGAAAGCATAGTTGGGTAGGATCCCTGAATCTGAGAGAAAATTGTATGTCTTCTTTTCTCCAATACGCCTCAGCATGAACCACAATCCTCGCTGATGAACTTGTAGGTCATTCAGGTCTTGTTCAAAATTTTCATCATGTGGTGCCGATTCAAGATCTTTGATTCGGTTTTTGACACGGTGAATATGTCGCTTGAGTTCCTTACGGATCACGTTTTGGTCTTCAAGCTTGTTCAATACGATATTTCGTAGCTGGTTTTCTGAGGTAGAAGTTGGGCTAAAGAATTCCTTTGCATCATGGTAGAAATCTTGATGATCCAACCTTTCAAACATGCTTAGAAAGTGATCCGTTAGTTCCTCTGCATTCGTTTCGCAGTAGCTGAGCCAAGTGAATGGAAATCTCCTATGGTCATCATTCTTTAATGCATTCAGGATTTTATTTATCTCACGCGGAACTGTGGCATTTGGAGAATGTGCGACCCATCTATCCATGCTGAAAGCAGCCAATTGGCGCAGCAGAATTGCGGGGGCTTTCAGGAATACACCAGGTACCTGCACCTCTCCACTGATCATGGTCTCTGGTTCGGCAAAGAAATAGAGATCGTGGGAATTATTATTTGCCACTGCAAATCCAAAGGAGTTCCCATTTTTTCGTCCAGCCCGGCCAATACGCTGGACGTAATTCGCCTGAGCAGGTGGGATGCTGCAGAGAAACACAGTGGACAGGTCGCCGATATCAATTCCTAGTTCAAGGGTAGGGGTACAGGAGACGATGTTTGGGTCCCATGGTCGTTGGTCCGTCCGCATAAAGGACTTCTCCACAAGTTCTCGTTGTTCGCCAGTGAGCAGCGCGGTATGCTCCTTAGGGACGAATCGGCATACATCCCCCGATCCGTAGAGTGCTCGGTAGTAGTCTACTTTGTAATCGGGTTTCTTTTCAAAATGTCCATGACAGCCATATTTCAAGCACGGCATACCTTCCCAAATCTCTCTATCATCTAGAGGTACACTCACATCATAAGAGCATTGACTGCACGCATAGAGGGATACATCGGTAGTCACATAGAGCGCATTTGGCTGGATCCCCCAGACTGAAAATTGATTTGCAGCATAATGCTTCAGAATTTCTGAGGGGGCTAATTCAATCACCTTTCTGAGTGCAACATCAAATCCAGATGGTTGGAGTTGATCTTCAAGTAAGCACTTGAATGCCCACGCCTGAACCCATGTATCTTTTTTTGATCCGTGAAGAGGAAGAAAATTCTGCGTTGACTTATTCGTCAAAAATCCGTGACGAGGACTGTTCGCTTTATGTTGTACTCCCCACTTTGGGAAATATAGACCTCTTCTACCGAGGTCTTCGGCATACCTCTTCAAATCAGGATGAGCAACCCCACCGCTTGTGCGAAGTCGGTAGATCAGTCCAGTCAAGAATTGCTTCAAGGCATGGGACTCAACATTCCGAAGACCTTCACACTCGGCTGCGATAGCTGATTGGCTTCGCTGAATCCACTTCCTCAACAAAGAAGGATCCAGAAATATAGCGGCTGACAGAGTATTTTCAAGGGTTCGTCCTCTTCGTGCACGAAGTCCGAAATTTTCAAATACTTCCCAACAAAGACGTCTTTCAACTAGCCTGACCAATTCTGAACCTGATGGTAGAAATCCCTTGACGATTAGTGTATCGTAATCGTCACGCCAACACATATTCGGAGCGATAAACGTACCTACAAAATCCTCATTTCCGAGTCGGTTGCGCTGCGACTGTACCAATTCTGTGGCAATCGTTTCAATATTCTGAGAATCATTCAGATTATTCAGATACTGCAAGATGGCGGTCCGAATACTGAATGAATAGGTACGAGCTTCAAAGTAGCCCGCCCTGTGGGCAGCATCTTGAACAGAGTCAGAGAATGTCAATACTTTTTTATCATTGTTGTATCTGGATACAAATGTTTGTCCCAGTGCTGCTGAAAGCAGGGCAGCGCTTCTGGAACCAAAAATACCTGGCTGATTTCTTTCTTCGCAATAGGGGCATTTCGGCTTTTTGTCATAGAACTCCAAGTCAGGAATATGGACTCGGATCAGAGCGTCACTTCTAGAACATCTGGTACACCTTGGTACACGGGTCCCGTGAAACCGAAGGCAGCGCGTGCAAAGATTATAAATATCAACGGTAGCATTTTGATCATCATTTGGATAAATCACTTTCAGAATAAAATCGTCGTTCCTACCGAAGTAGGTTGAATAGATTGCGAACAGATCTGTGACCAGCGGATCATCTTCGGACCGCTGGACAGACATCCACCCTGCTGATCCACACTTGATACAGGAGGCCAGTGGGAGATGATGCCTGAACGTATCTCTTGGCAGATCGGCATCCCATTTCAATTGAGGTTCCTTATCAACCGAAACCACCATTCGGCTGAGTTCGCGCATCCACACTTGGATTCGCACATCAAGAAATGGCCGTGTGGGGTTTTCAGGACTCCGCGCATAGCTGACCAATGTGAGCAGGCTTTCCAGAAGTTTGACTTTTTCCGAAGTAGATGTCTGATCAGTAGACTGTACGAATTGGTCTGCCACATTCGCAAATGACATTGCCTCTTGACCAACAACCTTGATCAAATTTTGAAAGGCTGAATGTTCCTGGAGTCGTTCACCAAGTTTGGCACGCCATTCCACCGATTCCAATTCACTGGTTGAAACGTCTGAACCGAACCAAGCATGATCATTTGCTTGGATACATGCAGAAATTGAGTGAAAATCGCTTGAAGAGGGCGGATTCGCAGGGACGTGAGACCATTTAATTAGCGAGTTCATCACTAGTGTAATTGGATCAATTCGCTGTTCAGTGATGATGGCATCACGATCAAAGTCAACGTCAAAGATTGATTTCGCGTACTCTCGCAACGCGGTGCTGGAACTGCTTCCTAACGTTGCAGACGTTCCAATGGGGCATAGATCTTCGGCAGAAAGCCGGGCTTTCAATCGTCTGATTAAGCAAGCTAAATCTGTCCCCTGCGCTCCATCAAAGGTATGGAGTTCATCTACGACCAAGTAGCGCAGGGTGCCTGCTTTATTTCTTGCCCAAAGTGGTACATCTTGGGGCCGGATCAATAAGTAATCCAGCATCTTGTAATTGGTCAGCAATAAATCTGGAGGTGATTTTCGGAGACGAATCCGATCGGTGATGATACTTGATTCACTCATCTGCCCCGTGGGTGAAGAATCCAGCCCTCCGATATAGAGACCAGCAGTAATCTGCCCTTTGAGATTCGGGTTCGCATGAATGAGCTTTGCAATCCGTTTTGCCTGATCCGTCGCTAGCGCATTCATCGGATAGATAAGGATCGCCTTGATCCCCGATTGTAATGTGTTTTGCCGACAATAATCTAGGATCGGAAAGAGGAATGACTCCGTCTTTCCTGATCCCGTTCCAGTTGCAATTATGGTGGGTTTTGGCGGGCTGGCGCTCAGCCGTTCAAATGCAAGTTCCTGATGTCGGTACGGTCGAAACCCAAGAGGGATATTTGGGAAGGGCTCGTTCTGATTTTCGCTATTTTCAAACGGAAGTTGAAATGAAAGATAGGCACCCTTGAAGGCTTCTTTATTCTTGATAAATTCATCTACGGCCTCAGCGAAAGAGGGGGTAGATATCCTGTAGCGGGTTTTCAGTAAATCCTCAATCGCCTTGCGAACTTCCCGACCAACAGTTGCTGGAATCATAGTTGACCTTTTGCTTTGGCTTCTTCAAAGAATGCCCACGCTTGACGATAGTCTTCTTCACGGTCACATTTATCAAAGGGAGCATGGAATTCAACCGTTCGCTCATGCGGTCCATCGGGCATGGTATCGTCCATAAAGGTATAGGTAACAATGCCTTCTTTAAGATCTTTAATCTCATTCCACCCGAGTGCGATATTGGTTTCGGATCGTGAGGGGGTACGGATTCCAAACGTTGCTTTCTTGTTGGTTCGGGTTCTTGGCACAGGGCTTTGTCCAGTTTTCTTGGAGAATACAATACGACCTCTGGTGTCGTACCATGTATCGTTTTCGTAAGATTGCAGGATTGGAAATTGGACACGGTAGAGCGTTAGAAGTTCTTCCAGA
This sequence comes from Rhodothermales bacterium, assembly GCA_965208025.1. GTDB lineage: Bacteria > Bacteroidota > Rhodothermia > Rhodothermales > Bin80 > Bin80. The sequence goes on along the minus strand of OZ242302.1, from coordinate 3,171,483 downwards.
GTGAGTTCAAGTGCTTGGGCATGGAGTGTATCAATTTCCAATAGTGCTTGACGGCGAATATAATCGCTACGAAGTGGACTGTCCCAAGACCAGATATCTTGGAGCGTTCTAAACCAATCAGGATCTAATCTAGGATCTTTTCTAGACCAGTTCATTGACAAAATTTTCTCAGATTCTTTCCATGATTCAGATTTTGGCAAATGTTCATTCCAAATGGTCTCATAGTCTGAAGTGAGACATTGGAGTCCGAGCGCTCGTGCAGCAGCGTCATATGGTAAGGTCACAACTGGAAAGGATGAGATAATATCTGCAGTGAGTCCTTTCTTTCCGCTATTCTTTACCATCATGTCAGTAACAACAGAAAGCAGTGGTAATATCATATGGATCAAATCTTTAGAATTACTTGCTCCCACCGTCACCAGGGCATTTACATGCCCTGGTGACGGTGGGAGCAATGAGGGGATCAGAGTGCGTTCCTGAGCTAAATTTAAACGAGCTCGGAGAATTATTCGGAATTCATCAGTCATGAGAGTTCCCCAAGGAGTCCTGGGGGTAAGACTATTATAAATCTCATAGCCACAGGCAGGGACAAAGTTAGTGCGTGGGTAGTAAGAATCGGGTAGAGTAGTTAGATCAATCTTTACGTAATCCTGTGATGATCTACATCCCGAGTTTGGGGTCTGATAGAGAGGGTTGCCTACAAAAATATGTGGACCTGATAAGACCCACTGCTCTGGTTTTTGCGGAAACTGTGTCTCGCGAAAAATAATGCCATCTTTTGGAGCCTTCGTTTCATGCCACATACTAGTTAAATATGGATTAAAATCCCGTAGACGATTAGGTGCAGAGGCGAGTTTACGAAGGATACTTGCCAGTGGTTGGGCATGCAGCTGTGGCAAACTGGCCTCTATTGGATGTGTCCCAGGTTGATCATAGAGTTCAGCATATGTTTTGAGATCAGCGGTTGTAGTCAAGATTATCCTGTCACGATGCTCAGAAAGTTCCCAATAGTTGTCTTCCGTCTTGATGCCGGGTATTGATCCTAAACCGTCATGTTGAATTGATTTTATTGCAGTGACAGGAGAGTACAGATTCGCTATAGAATTAAATTCTATTTCTTTGTTTGGCTGCCCGTAGATATTAATACTGAACATTTCAGCATGGGCAATGTCAAACAATTTAAGTTCATTATAAAAATGAAGTCGCCACCGAAGGCGGGGATATAGTGATGCCCTTAAATTTTGACCCGCGGGATCATCGTAGACTGAATTTGGATGTAAAAGTCCAATCGGGCCGTTACCAACCCTCCAAGTGGTGCAGATGAAAGGTTTATAGAGATTCGTTTGCATACCTTTTAATAGTGGGTAATTTTGAGTTGCATTCAGAAAAGCTAAATGCCCCCCGGTATCCTCATATGCGCTGATGTAGTGCTCCTTATGTCCAGTTTTTTTAAGCCATAAACCCCTGAATTCAGATGTTTGAGGTGCATTAAGTTTTCTGGTTACAAAGTAGGGTTCTTTGTCTCCCATGACATTGTTCTCATTAAATTCAGGCTTGCGCCAGGGTGGGTTACCCAGGACTACATCAAAACCGCCTTTGGCTATGAACTGGTCGGCATACTCCAGCTGCCAGTGATGGAAATGATACTTCTGGGCAAGATCCTGTACCAATTGAAGTCTAGGACGACTATGAATCAAGGCATCCAAGTCTATAAATCCTACCACATCGCGCTCCGCTTCGTTTGCAAACATGTCATGATCCCTTACCATTTGCTTGCCAGCCAAGATAGCTGCAAGATCACTTAGATGTTCTTCCCGTTGAGGTAGTAGCTCATATTTTTCTATGGGCCAATACCAGAGCGCACACCAGTAGTCCATCACAAGCTTGAGTCGCTGGTAGGCACTGGTATTCCGATCTTTTGGATTGAGTATTCTCTGATAAATTATTTCTTTGTCACGCGTTGTAGAACGAAGAGAAGTCTCAGCAGTGTTGGGATATACGGGAAATGAATCGGTCGTTTCCTCATCCAGACGAATCAAATCCCGAACATGCTCTTGCCAGAGATTATCAATGACAGAACAAAAGTGGAGCAACTGAACAATCTCGCCATCATCGTAGGTAGAGGTAAACGATCTCCGCCAGGCCGCCATATGATTTAGCTTATCCGGTTCCAAATGCTTCACCACTTTGTCCTTGTATTGAACCATCCCAGCATCTCCCAAAAGGAAATGGTAAATCATTTCCGCAGGTCGGGGAGAAGTAGATGTGGAGTTTGACTTCGTGAATGGCACATCATCAGGGGCTTCCGTCCACCACTTTCCATGAGACACTTGGTGCTTTGTATAGCCGCGACGCCATGCTCCAACCAGTGAATTACCGCACTTAAGCTGATTACCAAACCATGGCACAAACCCTCCAGGAACCAGCGTGTTGAGCCAAATGGAAATCCCTGCCATTTCAACCGCCAAGGGGTTCAAGTCAACGCCATAGACATTGTTATCCGCCAAATACATCTTCACCCTCTGGAGTTCAGAATTGTAACGGTCAGACTCCAATACTTCACCTAATTCTTTGGTCTTCCTTGCGAGATAGGCTTCGGAAAGTTGATTGACCGCTTCATTCAGGAATGCGGCTGATCCCATGGCTGGCTCACAGACCGTGAGTTGTAGAATCTCATCCGCAGACTTTCCTTCCAATGCTTCTTTCAGCGTAACTTCCGTTACACACTGGGTTAAGCTTTCTGGAGTATAATATGAGGCAGACTCTTCCCGTGCACGTCCTGTAAGGCGGTAAATGAAGGTACCTTTTGCATATTCTCTCAGTGTTCCATCCTTGTTGGTGACCCGTTCATCAAAGTCATAATGCGTATCAAGCGCCTCACGGTTCACGAAATAGGCTGGATCCAGCATGTTGGGTAACTCTTTCGGGTTCCGAACCTCATACAGAGTCTCCTCAGCAATAAATCCGCGGAAACTCAGTAGCGCTTCATACACTGAACCCAAATGGTTCACACTCAGATGCCGATAGGAAATTCTCCCCCGACCTCGATTTCCTTTCTTCTTTTTTTGAAACTCTTCATGTCCCAGAGACATCATCTGTATGATTCTCTGCCATTTATCGTTAGGTATCGTGACCTTATTCAAAAGTGGTGTCTTTTCTGGGTCAAATAGATCACACTTTAAAGGGGAAATGTCAAAGGTGTGGATTTCAGATTCATTAATGTCCTGCTGAGAGCCAACTTCGTTGTATCCCTCGTAAACCAATTTGAAAAGCTTCATGATTGAATCATGAAAAAAGGTCCCCCCTGAACTTCCATTCTCTACAAGCGAGACCATCTCCAGTTCACGAAGTTTTTCGAGGCTATACCCATTACGGTAGGCACTGGCATTCATTGGCAGATATCCAAGTTCCGGTCGTGCTTCCACATTGAACAGGAAGAGAAGCCTGTACATGTAGTATAAACACTCCAACGTCAAGCGCTCGGCATCTCGGTAGATCTGAGTCCACGAATATCCTTTGGATCTTTGAGAGTGAACATATTCATTTCCAAGTATCTCTACCGATTCACGTAAAGCATATTTGAGCGTTTCGGACACGCCAGTGGAATGCTGAGTGGCCTGCTCCTGTAATTCATCCTGATAGGATCTTCCCTCATCTGGACACAGCGTTGATTTATGCAACAACATCGTGAGGAGCTTCCAGGTATCTATTCGAGGTAAATGGTTATAGAGTTCTTCCCAGTTGATGCGTAGCATTCGCCCAGCGCCCCACTTATCTCGTTCCAGTAGAATCCAGGTTTGAAACCCTGCTACAAGGATCCATCGTGGAGGCGAATCCTGATTTGCTGAATTGCCAAAAAAGCCACTGTGGATCAAATCATGTAATGGCTGAGGACTTCCCGTCGGAATCAGAGAGAATAACTCATCTCCACTATCGTCAACATCTATGGCCTCTAAGATCCACAGATAAGGCTTGTTCGTGTTCTGAAATACCCCCAAGACTGGGATTTGGCTTCCAGATTCAAGCGTGATCTGGGATGGTTCTCTCCTGTACCCAAGAATCTGTAGCAATTCGGAGACCCATCCCCTGTAAATAGTTACACGATCCTCTTTGGAAGCAGATGAAAAAGCATCTCGGGCCTTGAAGAATTTCTCTTTTTGTCCTTTCAACCCTGAATATTGGTCCGTTGAATCGGTGTCCCCATGATCAAATTTTCCCGCTTTCCATCTCTTCTCAAAATTCTTGATCTCCTCAGGCAGAGTTTCAAACCAGTAATATTCTGGATAAAACTCATTCTGGTTAACGATTCCAGTGAAATCAAACTCCATTGCCATCCTCCGCTAAAATTGCAGCAGCAACATGTACATAGGGATCTTCTTCCATGGTCATTGAGGTTTCAATCCACCTACGAAATTCCGAAAACCTATCACTGACATTTTGCAACCCTTTTTCCCTTCGACTGATCTGCACCTGTTCAATCCCCTGATTCAATTGAAAACTATTCTGAACGTGAGCCCTGTGGCGGTTCTCGAGCTCCTCTAAATCATCAAGATGCTTGTTGAGGGTAGACCGAAGGTCTTGATCAAAGTGTGATCGCTCTTGATGAACACGTTCCTTCGCCTTGGTAACCGCCTCGGGAATCAACTCCATAGCGTGATCCAATACACTTGATGCCCGTTGTGTATTTGGCAGCTGGCCTGACTGCAACGTCTGGTAGATGTTAGAGTCTTCAAATAATTCAACACGAAAGTTTGCTCCCCTGTCTCTTGCTGTAACCAGATACCATCGCTGAAAAATTGTAATTCCTTTTTTATTCGGCCAAAGGACAGTAATCAGATATGAAAACGTTCTGGGCTCAACCGAAGAAAGACGGATTGCAGGCGCATCAAGGCGTCCAAAGGACATTCGAATCTTATCCGTCATCCATTCCATAAAGGGATGGACAGGCCATAGGTATTGTGTCTCTGGCCATGTGTTGTCTTGGGCTCGACATTTTTTGATGGACCGCATTATTACATCTGGATTCGAAGAGAACACAAATCGGTCATCTTTGGGACGAACTGGGATCGGTAACTGATCTTTCATTCCCTTCAAAGCTAATTTCCCTTTTTGATTCTGCGAGGTCAAGATGACGAGTTGCTTTTCATCATCAAAACTGGAATGAAGCCTTGCATCCATTCGGTTCGCCCAATTTTGTTTGATGTGAGTGAGTGCGGATTTAGTGTATAAGTAATCAGATGCAAAGAGAGAAGGAAGAGTTCCTGTAGTCTCATCAGTGTTGATTGTTTTAGGCGTAGAGGTTAGTAGTGCCGCCAACGGATCAAACTTCACTTGATTCGGATTGGCAGAGTTTGGGGAGATTAGGTGGTTCTCGGCCAACTCTTTAGTCATACCCCCTTCCAAAGCCTCTGCCACACGATTCTCTTCTTCTTCAGTCTTATAAACCCCCATCAGCGTGGCGGGATCTCCGAGGTTCTTTTGAGCCTGATCTTCTTTATCAATCAATAACTCAAGGATTCGGGCATCACCTTTGAATTTTTCATTCTCACTTTCTGTGATGAGGTAGTAAATCTTAGGGTTAGATTCCTGCCCATACCGGTCTATACGCCCATTTCGCTGTTGTAAGCGCATCAAAGACCACGGGATGTCAAAATGAATCAGTCGGGAACAATGATAGTGGAGATTGATCCCTTCTGATCCCACATCCGACGAAATGAGCAGTCGTACGGAGGAGTGATCTTGCCCAAACTCGTCTACGACTTGCTGCTGCTCAACATCAGGGAGAGAGCCATGTAATACCTGAACGGCATTGGGCGCAAGTCCCAAATCTCTGGAAAGATGTGTTTGAAGAAACTTTAGCGTTGCGATACGTTCCGTAAAAATCAGCAGGCGGTCATGCGGATCTTTTCCAGTCCACTGGAGACTTTGGATAGTGGTTAGGAGAAGCTGATACTTTGAGAACTCGTTCGATCCTACCTCATTCAGTGCATGTCGGATAGAGTACCATGGGCGTAATTGATCTTCCGAGGTCCCCTTTTTCTCAAGTTTATTGATCCGATTTTCAACCGATTCAAGACATGCGGCTGGTGAAGACAGGACTGCCTTCTCCATAGTGGTTCGAAGGAGCCAACCATTTCCAGTACGCCGAGATAACTCCTCTAAACGCGTGTCAGTAATCATACCGAAAACCTGCTCCTCTTGTAGAGATGCATTGGCAGGACACAGACTAACATGGCGGTCCATTAGTTCAGCCTGATCACGGATATCTTTCTTGAATCGCCGAACAAGCAGATTTTTCCCGTGGAGATCCTCTTTGGAGTAGTTCTTATCATCTGCGATCACGGTTGGATCCAACATTTTAATCAGGCTCGCAAAGCTCTCAGCAGATCCATCATGAGGCGTTGCACTCAACATAATGAGCGAATCGCATCGTGAAGAAAGTATCTCGGCGAGTTTATGTCGTTGCGAAATTCTACCACTTTTTCTTTTAGCTACATTCTGCACTTCATCAATTACCACAATGTCCCAATTGGATTTTTCTAGGAATGGCCTCCAGGTTGATTCGGTTTTGAGCGTGTCAATGGAAATAATTGCACGATCAAAGTGATGAAAAGGATTGTGTCCAGCGGGTAATTGATCGCGGACGCGGTTGATTCCAATGGAATCTAAACGGATCAGTGGAATAGAGAACCTGCTCCACAACTCTTTCTGAAATTGTGTCATCATACTCGCAAGCGACACCACCAAAATCCTTTTCCCCCGCCCCCGACGAATCAACTCTGAGATCAAGATGCCAGCCTCTAAGGTCTTTCCAAGCCCCGTTCCATCTGCAATCAGAATCCGAGGTCTTGGTTGTTTGAGGGCTCGGAGTGCAGGCTCAAATTGATAGAACATTTGATCCATAGCCCCGCGATTCCCAAGATAGAGTTGGTTGTTTGGTGGAGGCGTGGAGCGAAGTAAGCTTTCTATATGCAACCTTGAAGCTATAAAATGTGAGGATTCGTCCATGACAAGCTTTGTTTCCTCAGGCCTGACTTCGGTTATTTCTTCTAAGTTTCGATTAAACTGCCAGTCCGAATCACGTACTAACGGTGACAGCCCAGTCACATGGATCAAGTAATCATTCCCAAACGTGCGCTGAGTCCTCCGCACAATCCATTCCTCACCTCGGATCATAAGACGTGATCCAGGAGCCGGAACATGAGGGGTATATGTAGCTTGCATAGACATGAATATTAACGGAAATCACAGTGGGTTACGATCAGCAGGCCTGAGCGACGATCCAAAGGAGGTAAGTAGTTCATTAGTCAAGGCAAGCGAATGAGTTGCTGCGTTGGCGAACGATTCTCTTAATGAGTCAAAAAAACCAAAGTTACTGCAAAATCAGATTCTACCCAAAACCTGTCCCCAAATTAAACCGTCTGAAACAAACGAACTTCTGAAGAGCGATCAAAACTCTTAGCTATTGAAGTTATCCCTTTTTTCTGCATCTGAGCGCATCATTTTTGGGACTTTTTGAAAACAAAATTTCTCCCGCAAAGACGCGATTCTGATGTACGACGACAGATTTACTCCCGCACACTCCCTGGCTCCAGTTTGATCCCTACCAATTCAAAGGCCCGTTGCTGTATCGCATTCACATCTGCAATGTAGGTTGCCACGGGAGCCTCATCGGCAACAATCCTGAACTTGCCCTTAATCCGACTGAGTCCACGGAGTTCGTTCAACAGACTCTCAAAGCTCATGGCCTCTTCTCCATTCTGATTTTGCTCGGACTGCACCTTCTTTTTCGCCTGTTCTGAAGGTTTCTCGGTCTCTACAATGCTACTTCGTTGCGTCTCAGGATCATCCTCTGGAAACAGGATTGGGGCTAACGCACTGCGCAGGTGATACTCCACATAGTAGGACAGCATACACAAAAACACATGACACGTTACTTGATCCATCGTGTGGTGATGAATCGGTGGAACCTTCAACGAAATTTGTTTGAAGGATCGGAACGCCTGCTCTACCATAGATAAACGCTCATAGTCCGAGACCACTTCCTCATCGGCAGGCTTCTCTTTCAGACTCGTCCGAATCGCATATACGCCATCTAAGCGCTCTGCATTCTGAATCGCCTCCTGATCTCGGGCATATTGGAAGTGTCCTTCTCTGATCTCACATGTGAAAAACGTTCCCGTCTTCTGCCTTCCGAACACCTTGCCTACCCGTACCCCTATCTCGGACTCTCGCGTGAGCGGGTTCCCTTTTCGCAGGGTTGCCTTGACGACCTTTCCCAACCCTTCTTCTGTCTTGACCAGACGCTCTTCTCGCCGAATCTGCTTTTTTTCTTTCTGGATCGGATTTTTGCATAGAATCAGTCGATCATTGGGGTAATCCTCGGACTCTATCTGCATGATATTTTGCTGATCAAATAAACTTATCTCCGTCTCCTTGGCTGCTTCCACCACCTTGCGGAGACTGTCCTTGCACATGGCTGTAATCCAGTCCAGACCTGCGGGGAGCAACTTTTCCCGAATCCCTTTCTGCGTCAATACCCCACGATCTCCCACCAGAACCACATGATCAAGACCAAACGTGTCACGGAGCTTGGTGACCTGTGCGGCGAGCGTCTTGGAATCCGCAGCACTTCCTCTGAATACATCTACCGCCACAGGACAGCCATCTTCATCCGTCAAGAGGCCAATCAAAATCTGCTTCTCATCCCGACTGTAGCCAAACCCCGCGAGTTCGTTCTTCATCTCCTTCACATAACTGCTGATAAGGTGGTAGAGTACCTTGGATCCCCCACGAAGATGTTTTTTAGCCAGCCGGCATTCAATGGCGATCTTTTGCTTGATCAACCAGTCCATGGACTCATACAGATCCTCGGCACCCACTCGCTTGAGGGCCAGTTCTTCGTTGAGCGTGGAGGAGGCAGAGTTAACATCCTCCAAGGTATTGGCCTCCAGGTTCAGAATGCGTGAGGCAATCATGCCAAGAACGAGTCTACGATTGCGAGAGTTCTTGGCATGAACTAAGGCAGGAACGTTCAACTTTCGGACCATGCCCAAGACCAGGGCGACATGACCGTAGGCTTTGGATTCCAGCTGCTCAAAGAGGTCGTGGATGGACTTGAAGACGCTGGCCCCGCGAAGGAGTTCGCGGATCTGTAGGATGAGGGGCATGGGCAGCTTGGTGATATTGAGAACGGTGACTTTATTAATCTTATCACCATTTCGGTGGGACTCCCGAATGAGCCAGGTGGGGTTAGAATTTCGGTTGGGAATACGATCAACATACATGGGAGGGATACCTGGGCTTAATTTGTCATTAATCTGTGCGAAAACATAATATTCGGATATTTCAGCGAATAAACAAGAGAATTTGACGAAATCACTTCAAATTGAACGCCAAAACCTGACACTCTGGTGCCTGTAAGGGAAATCTAGGAAGACTCCGACTCAACCTGGGAAAATAGGGATAACTTCATTCATGCGGAGTTTGGCCGCGTGATGAATACGCCGAATCTGAATCTAAAGTATGAGGGGGATAGTCCTCTAGTGGTCAAGCGTGCACTGCTTGGAACTGGAAAATTAGGGATGCGGTTGAGGGGAAGAATCCCGAGTATTTAAAATGGCTTGCATATCGGATGAATGATGCCGAAAGGTATCCAATTCCATTCATGGACAATCTCAACCCTCATGGTGGATCCTATTCATTCGAAAATACCAGCCCTCTGGAATGAGATTCTGGAGTCACATACCTTGTATGGTAGTCTACCCAATCTGATGCGTGGCGCTGATATACAGGGTCATCCTTCAGTCGCATGGGCGGTTCATCATACGTTGGATCTCCATGAGAGGGAAGCGGGCGTAAAGTTCTCGAGAACGAGGTATTGTAGTCCCCATCCTTGACCCAACCATCTCCAATCAGTACAAAATCTCTGACCTGATCTGATGGAGCAGGATCTTTGGCTGTAAATTGAAGAGTCATTTCGTCTCCGGCATTCATGATCACATAGCGATCATCTATCTGCTCCAGGAGGGGCAGAACATCCCCAAAACGTGTATGGAACCCTTCAAGATCACGCCACATCTGAGACGTACCACTCAGCCTGTGATATTTAGGAAGTTCGGGTGAAGAACGATCCGCTTCATTGACGACTGAAAATCCGCGATACCTGAGATCGGCTGAGGTGGGTTGGATATGGGTAATCTGGAATGCTGAATCGTCTAATTTTCCTGCTGTATACAGCGCATCCCAATAGATTTCCATATTTGTGTGCAATCGGATACGCTGCGAATCCCAATCTCGTGGGAACGGCGACAAATCTATCAAAACTGTTTTGGATTTTCCACTGGGGAATCCCAGATTGGGATGGATCGTTTGCCAGGAACCATCCACTAACTGAGCATCTACACGCAACCCACTGGGCAGGGGATGATCTCCTTGACTGATTGCCACATTAATGGAACTGTCAGTCGGTCGTATCCAACCTCTGGCGACGAGCCAAGCATCCTCAGGGGTTTCATTGCTGATTTCCACTTCCAAGTAGTGAGGTCTGGTGATTCCCTGATAATCTCCTCGCCCAAAGAAGTCCGCATACATCTCATCCTGATTCTGAATAGACATGAACAGATCCTGCCCTTGATCGCTCCACGCACCTGTCACAGGAATGAGTTCCGTTGTTGCATGAATTTTTAATTCTGGCGGCGGAAAGGCAAATCGCTCATCAACAAAAATCTCGGTGCCAACTGGATGATCTACGATAAGCATAGATACATGATCAAAAAAATGAGTTTCCCACAATTCAGCTGTGATCCGAACGTCATAAAATCCATCACGAGGCTGGAGTTGATCAGCCCGGATTTTCACCCAGTCTTCAGTTGTCATGATCCCCGCAGTTTCTTGGGCATTAATCCGAAGGCCTAATGGAGAACGCCAGATGAAATCGGTGACAAACGTCATATCCTCGCCGTCCCAGGTGAAGAGCCACGGACATGACCCTTTCAAACGCTGCGTTGCGCTCACAATCTCGTCGGAGAGTAGGTCAAACTCCGCCTGAACAGATCCATTGGGCCAGGTAATCCGTGCGACATCTGCGAGGGACTGAGTCCCAAGGCCAAAGTGTACAATCGGTTGAGTGATCGGCTGCTTTTGATACAATAGTCCAGCGCGAATCTCAACTTCACCACCAATTCCAAACGAGTTGATGCGCTGGTCACCGACGGACTGCGCTGCTCGAGGTTGAATCTGTTTCCAATGATACCCTTTCGTTGTAGATATTCCGTATCTGGCAGGTTGCCTATTCGCATCAAGTCCGATTAGATCAAGGCGGCCCGCGAATCTCGTGGCACTCAGTGCGAACGTTTCTACATCCACGAGAGTCTGCAGAGCGTAAAACGCATAATCTTCATCTTGCAAATAAATATGGGTTTGATCCTGTGTGGTCAAAACCAGATCAACTCCACCGTTATTATCAAGGTCACCTACGAGAAGTTGGGTCTTAGGATTCACCAGAGTACTTCCTACAAGTTCCTGTACTGTTGGATTGGTCCCATAGGTAATTCGCAGAATCTGTCCTGCTTCGGTGAGGGCCAGTAGTTCTATTCTTCCATCACTATCGGAATCAGAAACAACTAAATCCAAATAGATCTGGTTGTTATCAGGAGTCTGCATCGGGACAAACCTGCCCTGTCGCTCATTGGCTAACACAATTAATCTTCCTTGCTCATCCAGTAGTGCAGCATCTGGATCCCCATCCTGATCAAGATCAGCCCAGGAGAAGGCCTGAATTCCAGCCGTGAATGAAAACCAGTCGATCGGCTCAAATGTACCATCCCCATTATTACGGAGGGTCAATAGTCCTGAATCAGTATCGTTGAGAACTAGATCAATATCTCCTTCCAGATCAATATCTGCAGCCCAGACCCCAGTATATGCGGCGCTGGTGATTGACTCATCTAAATTCAAATTTGCGGTATCATCAATGAACTGCTCAAGAGAGTCTTGACGAAGCATGAGCAGCCCCTGGGTGCCGACGATTACCAAGTCTGTCTTAAAATCAAAATTATAGTCAATTCCTACACCTGCATCATGGCCGTTAGGATTCGGAGCCTTCCATGCTTCTTCACGAAGGGATTTGAGTGAATCAGTTCCGGCATAAAAAAGTGCAGGGAGTGCGGCATTCCCGAGTGCGACCGCAGAAATCCATCCCTTTGGATCAGTCTCGGAGACAAGCGGACTTTCAGGAATAATTTGGAGCGAATCATCTCTTTCTGCGGGAGTAGACGTTGCATTTTCAAGCACAATGAAGCGTGTAATCGGATCCCCTACCCTCTCAAACGAGACGCGGACCTCCGCCAAATCTTGACGGTAAAGCGGTTCGCTGAGTAGGATATTTTTCAGATAGGCTACCTGAATTTCAGCATCCTCCATCCGAGTGGATTCTCTGAGGAGGTCAATTTGCTCCTTCACATCTTCACTCCAACCATGAGAGCCTAACTCATCCAACAATCCAGAGTCCAAATTGCCGTCGGTAATGGACTGCTCAATCCGCCTGACCAACAGAGCGGTATTTTCAGAGGCGAATTCAGTCAGTTTGGTCAAGATCGATTTCTTTTTCTGGGAGTCCTCAGGGAGTAGTTCAAAGAGTGCAAAAAGTACACGCTTGTTCAGGGAGTCAGATTGAACGGCGCGCCTGAGATAATTGAGTTGTGATGATTCGTCCCCTATCAGTCCTGCATGAGCGGCTGCCAAGGAAAGAATTTCGCTGTTTGTTGAGTCAAGCTTGAGAGCATCCGTTAAATTATCCTGCGCAATATCTAGTTCACCTCTCCGCATTGCCATGAGAGCCAAATTAGCCAAGGCGGACGGCTCTTTTGGCGCAAGTTCTGTCACCAATGTTAACTTGGCATTCGCTCTTAAATCTTCTCCAACCTCCATTGCGGAGACACCTGAATAGAAAGCACTTGCAACCGTGGTATATTCATCAGATCCTGGCTCAAGATCTTTTGAACTCCTACATCCAAGTCCTATAGTTAACAGAGTGATCACTAGTAACGCTCTCTTATTACACATTTGTACGATTTTCGTATGCGCTTTGACTCTAAATTTGATACAAGCAGGCATGACATCGAAAATAACCCTCAGATGACATGCATCATCTGGAGCAAGTCCACGAACTTGAACCTAAGGTGAAGTCTCAATCCCTAGATAATGGCAAATTTGAAAAACTTCATATTATTTAAGTTCCTGAATAGAGGTTGATCACGCTTGAAAAACACATCTCAAATTCTGCCCCAAAATTTGCGCGGATAAATTAATGTGCCCTATTCATTGACCTCTCCGCAAGACTCTGTACTCCTGGTGAAACATTTCCAGTTTCGGCTTCATATTACAGCCCCTACTTGTTTATTCTGGTGTACCGGCGCAGTAAGTTATTATCAAATTCAGTAATACAGACCATCCATCATTTGACTTAATTGAAATCTCCTCTCTTCCGTTAACTAAGTATGGATCACTCCGATGAAGTCCATCTACGATTATTTAAAGTGAAACTGTGTATACAATGATTCTTATGCTTCATCGGTATGAACGGTTGAGGTAGAATTAGCCCAGATATGTCCAAACTTTGGATCTGTATCTGCTCTCCCTTGAAATGAAACCCGACGATACACATCAGTTATATTGTAGTGAAGGGCAAAAGATCAACTTTTGGGATTGTACCAGAACGAAATGTTGACCAGTGTGTGATTTTGAAATTGGTCATATCTTATTGGCTAACAGTTTAATCTGTATTTGTCTGGAACGGACGACGGAGTTTAATCTAATGATAAGGTGTCGCTTCGCGACGAAGAGGCTAATTATATGGTAGCAGGGAAATATGGTCATAATATTCAGTCTGTCCCCACCTGCATATATGGTAACCTTTCACAAAGTGAAAAGAGCCACCGAAAGATTCAATTCTGCTTGAAAGAATTCGTGCCTTCGTGCCGATTTTCTGTTCACTCCCTAACCTCAATTAAAAATTTTTCATGACGACCAGTATCACTCGCCCTCCACTTGAAACGACGGGCATCATCCTTTCAACCCTCTGCTTCATTCACTGCCTCGTCGTGCCATTCATCGCCACAGGTGCATTGGCCTGGGTGGCATCCGAAGCCATTCATATCGGTTTGACCATAGTTCTGGCGGGTATCGTCTTGTTCGTGGCGTGGCCAGGCTACCAACGGCATCGCCGCGCTGCAGTGCCCACCCTGCTGATCGGTGGTCTTGCTTTACTCATCGTCGCCGTCCTCGGCGAGGACACACTGGGCGAATACGCCGAGACAAGTCTAACATCCCTCGGCTCGGTTGTCCTCATACTTGGCCATATTCTGAACGTGCGATTTCGGAGGACATGCATATGACCGTCCCATCTGGTGTCCCATCTCCGCCACCAATGTAACTGGCTTTATTTGTATCGGCAAGGCGACATGTACTTGTGAGTGAAAGTGGCGCCTGTTGAGATTCACATTGACTCCTGTTCAGATTGAGATTGCCCACTTGAATCTTTGAGGGATATTCTTCTGGATCCAACTCACCCAGATACACAAGATACTCAAAAAGGGGTAGAATAATCTTTGGGAGTTGCGGCATTTGAATCCGGCCATTTGAGTTGGAAAGACCATGCCATAGAGTGCCAAAAAAGGTAACTAGACAAGAGGGACTGACATGTTTATACCGACATGCCAGAAATCAGAAAATTATTGGCTTAACTCATAAACAGGTAAGGTACATGCTTAATAGTAGCAGAAGTGGTAAACTTAATCAACTCAAAGTAGCCATGCAGTTGGCAAATTTATCTCAATACGTACCCATCAACTGATAGCCGATAACGGAATCATGAAATTAGGTAAGTTAATAATTGTACTGAAAGTTGGCCTGAATGTGTATTATAGGAGCCTCTTTCAAAATTCTTCAATTGGATGATTTTTGGGGAGATTTGTCTAATTCACCAATCTGGGCACTGAGAATGTTAGGGGGCTGATCTGCTCTGGGAGGTATCGTTTTTTGGTCACAAACGAAAAGACGAGAATCTCCGAATTTTGTATGTTTGGAGTACTGAAAATCTAACAAACTCCGTGGGATCCCATGTCCTTTCCCAAAAAGATACGCTATTTTTGTATTTTCTGCCAACAGATTTGTTTCCATGTGTGGAGCAGAACTATGGAGTGTTACTCAAACGATTCAGGAAGTTGTTGTTATTGTTTGAGTTGGTGTGTGAGTGGGAATATCTGCCTCGCTCCCGGCTTCGTTCGGTGGGACGCTCGCTAGCCCACCGGGTTTGCCTTGCGCGATCGTTTTTGACCAAGATGGCGTTAAATATTCCGATGACATCCGGGTTGCGGGAGCGCCTTCTATCGGATGTCCTGCTTCGGTCCCTATGTGGTTGGTCCCGGCCGTGTGATGTGCCGAGTGCGCCCACGTTTGATGTTCAGCGTGGTGGTACTCACGGTGGACCAAATTCTGCGGATGGTCCAGTAAACCGGTCATCCAACCCCTGCATACAGAATTTGGGTGCTCCGAACCACAGAAGCCGTGGGATGGGTGTGTGAAATCTACACGGATCGTGAACGAAATTCACCAAACAAGACCTCCGGGTAGGCAAAGCACCGGTCGACTCGACAAAACGGTGAACCCATACCAATGATTCGCGTAATCCGACGAAACTGAACCAGTTTAAACCCTAAATCAGCGGGGCAACAGAGGAGAATAAAGAATTTTGAAAGAGGCTCATAGGCAAACAGTATGCCTCGGCAATGAAAAACGCTCCAGTTTCGTGGATTTGTCTGTTCAATCTCTCAATACACATAGCTATCCCGAGATTGTTCTTCTGGTAGCCGGCTATCTACTATGCTTATTCCAATCAATTGAAATAGTGCAGTAGCTTCGCCAGAAATTTGTGGTTCACTCGGTTGGAAAAGCAACTAACCTAAAAATCAACAATTCGTTTACTTAGTTTCTGAGAATCATGTTAAACAATACAGTCACATCTGTGCAAGAAGTCCCCGAAGAAACTGTTGTGCGTGTTCCAGTTGATTTGCTTGTGCTTGATGGTCGTAACCCCCGCCTGACCGCGAATGAACATGGGCTTTCCATGGAGGCGATCATTGCACACCTCTACCGTGCTGATGACCTGAGTGAATTACTCCAGTCAATCGCCTCAAATGGGTACATGGATATTGAACCATTTATAGTAATGGAGGAAGCAAACAAACTCACTGTACTTGAAGGTAATCGCCGCTTAGCTGCTGTCCTGCTGTTCCGAGATACCGAGTTAAAGAGAAGAATTCATGGAGAGAGTTCAATTAAAATTCCAGTACCACAAATCAGTGATGATCATAGAAACACTCTCGATCAAATTTCTGTCTATCGGGTTGCCGTTCGAGAAGATGCAGATGCGTTTATCGGCTTCAAACACATTAACGGAGCTGCTCGGTGGAGTTCTTATGCTAAAGCCAGATTTGCTGCCCGCTGGCACAAGAATAGTCAGCGATCTCTTACGGACATAGCCAATCAAATTGGAGACAGTCACACTACAATTAAAAGGATGGTCCATGCCATCCATGTACTTGAACAGGCACAGCAGGAGTCTATATTTGATGTAGATGACCGATCAAATCCACGTTTCAGTTTTTCACATTTATACACTGCATTATCTCGTCCAGACTACAGAAAATTTCTTGGCCTTGAAACTCAATGGGCTAATTATGAGCCAACACCTAATCCTGTGCCTCAGGAAAAACAGAGTTGCTTAGGAGAAGTGTTGAAGTGGATCTATGGATCAAAGCAAGACGACCTTGATCCAGTGGTACGTTCTCAAAATCCAGATATTAAACGGCTTGGAGAGGTCTTGGAAAATATTGAGTCACTCACAGTCCTGAGGGTATCTTCATCGCTGGATGAGGCCCATAGAAGCATACAGCCAGCTGAGGTGAAATTTACCGAATCACTAATTCATGCTCGTTCCAAACTTCGTGAGGTATCCAACAATCTAAGGGGATTTGACGGGCACAACCCCGCACTCGTTGATATCGCAAATGACATTTCCGAAATGGCACAAGCCATCCACGGACATATGAAAAAGAAGCTGCAGTCTACCGAAGGAAGTTAATGGATAACAGTGTCTACTTCCCACCGGATAGTTTTGGTGGGCAGCAGTTGCCTGACCTAGACCTCGCTGCTGATTACCTTGAATTGAAAGCTGTTTTGTCAGAGCAGAAATATTCCCTTTCCAGGAATATTATTGATGCACTTGAAATGTCGGCCGATTATGATTTCACAAATGTGGATTCCGAAATTAAAAAAAGAGAACATGTGGCAGATGAAACAATTGGACAAATCCATTTGAGAAAAAATATACTTCAGGAAGCATATCCTTTTGAATTGGACGAATTAGGAGAAACTCTTTCGTTCGTTTCAGAACAACCGAATCTCGCCCATATTGCCTATCTAACATCTCTACTTCTCTCCAACCTCCACCCAGTTTCTCAAGTATTGCATGACTTCAAACCTTACCCATCCAAGGATGATATACTTTCCCTTCGTCGGTATTTCCAATACATAGCAACAGCTGCCATTGCTGCTGAGATCGGGGGAAGGGCTTGGTCTTTCGGTTTTCCCCGCCCCGATAATTCTGGCTTCGTAGAAAAATTGAAGGAGATATGGACTGTTATAAAAGACGGAGAGGTGGAGGCTGACATATCTGCCCCTTCCGCACCCAAAGATGGCGGTGTAGATGTTTTTGCCTGTCGTGAACCTGAAGATGGGCTTCCTGGATATTTGATCGTAGCTGCACAGGTAGCAACTGGAAAAGACTGGAAGAATAAATCACTTCTTGAAGATATTAACCATCAGTTTCTGAAACGTTGGTTCGGACGCCAACCTGTGACCAGAATTATTGCGTATCATGTAATACCTTTCGCCCGCCCAAATAGTAGCTTCCGTGATGATGTTCTGACCGTGGGGAATCTGCTACATCGCCTACGAGTACCAGACCGAGTATTAAAAGCTCAAATGCTGGTTGATAACGGCGTGAATATTGAAAGTTATGGTAAGTTAATGGAAGCCTCCGATTGGATTAGAAAATTCTTTGGCATATGATGTCCTAAACGATAATCTTCCCATATTATTCGCCACGACTCGTCTTGGTCTACTTGGATAGATTTCAGTTCAGGTTGCATGTGCATGGGGAAGCTATACGACTTTATTTTGACTGTTGGGGGCTAAAGTGGATCTCTCCCCACATTGATTCTTGCTTGATCTGGAGGAATTTTGGGGTGGTGTGTACTACATGGACTGGACTGTCCCATGAGGCGATATGCCGAATTTTCAATCTATGCCAAGAAGCACCTAAGAAGAAGTGCGCCGAGTTATAAGGCGGCCACTGTGCGCCAGCGCAATTGCTGAAAGATGTGTCCAAAAACGATCCCACGATTCTACTGCGGACGCGGCAATAGTGAATCTTACACAGCGACTCCCAGAATATTCACCTGATCAAAGTTTATAAAATGGGGCTCTTCAGCCTTTTTTGTGAAAATTGATTTTTTATCTTCTGGTGCTAAGTTCAAGTCCGCTGGGAAGAAAGTAAATAGCCGTCGCCAGTCACTCTTCATTACGAAATCCAAGCGAGCGTACCTTGATGGTTTTGATCCTGCTGTTCACGCTTCCTGCGGGACTATTACTGATCTTTAAGATCGTCTTGGTCATAAATCAATTCATGGTTCGTGAGAATTGACCCGATAGGTTCAACCAAAATCACGAAACATCATGCGTGGGGAACAGTCTGCAATGGTCTAAATTTGATCTGTGTCACAAAAAGGCTGGAAAGCCTAAAACGGAAAACGAAGCCTCTGCTGTAAGAAGATCAGATGATTGCAACTTACTGAATAGGTTATGCTTACAGCCTGTATCCCAGATCAAGAAAAAATTTTCCGCAAATCTCACAGTGAATATTCTGAAATCTTCAGTGATCTTTATGTGACTTCCGGGATTGTATCATGAAATTTTCTGCGATAATCCACTCAAATGGATACTCAATCAATTACTTTCTCTGAATTCAGAGTATCCTCCATTCCAGCTGCTAATGTCTCTAACGTAGAACAGTATAGCCCGCTACGTTACCCCGGAGGTAAAACCTGGCTCGTCCCGCATATCAAAAAATGGTTGAGCACACCCGTTGATCTACTCATTGAACCATTTACCGGCGGTGGAATCGTTTCATTGACCTCGGTAATGAATAATCTCGCACAGAAGGCACTTATGATAGAACTTGACCGTGATGTTGCTTCATTCTGGCGCACAGCTCTGGAATATCCAGAAGAATTGATCAGACGAATTCGCTCATTCATCCCAAACCGCATTGATGTTGAGAGGTTAGGACTTGATATGCCCAAAACAGTTCAAGATCAAGGTTTTCGCACACTTGTTTTGAATCGAACTCGTAGAGGTGGTGTCCTTGCACCTGGTGCATCACTGGTTAAAAACGGCGAAAATGGTACTGGTATTTCCACACGATGGTATCCTAACACATTGGTAGACAGGTTGCAGGCTATTGCCAAACACGCTGATCGATTATTATTTTACGAAGGAGATGGTATACGTATGTTGGAGTTGCTCTGCAACATTGAGAACACAGCTTTTTTCATTGACCCACCATATACAGCCCGAGGTGGAAAACAAGCAGGTAACCGGCTCTATTATCACAACACGGTGGATCATGAACATATTTTCTATGTGCTGGCCAACAGCAATGCAAATTTTTTGATGACCTATGATCTCTCCTCTGAAATCAAGGCATTAATCAAACGCTATGGTTTTGACGCAGTCTTAGTGGAGATGAAAAATACACATCACCGCCGGATTCCCGAACTCGTGATTTCACGGGAAAAACTGTTTTGAGATCATCACGCATGATAATATTTTAGCCTTTTGTATATGGCACCATATAGGAGATGCCCTATCATCTGCACTCTGATCACGAAATCCCGATTGCAACCTCATTAATCTCTCTTATGTGGTACGATAATGATATGCTCTTAGGGCTCCAATAGCGACACACCCTATCAGCCGCGAAGTCCATCCACCGTTGATATTTCAATGAAACGTAATTGAATGCAGTAACTGAATAACCCTATTCCAGTTTATAGTAGGCAAAGTGCTGTTGGATTTTGATCGTCCATAATGACCGTTGCTCTATCTGGTTCATGCCAAACCTTCACGAAAACCCAGTCCAGAATAGCTTCGTAACCTAGACTTTTTTGCTCCGTAATAGTTAATTCTCTGGGTATCTACTTTAAATCGTACTTTACCAATGAAATACTCTTTATTGGCCTTCGCTCTGCTACTATTGTGTGCATCAAATCTCATGGCTCAAGAAAACGAAACTATGCAAATACCTACCATTGCCTTTGAGAAATTCCAACTGGACAATGGTCTCACCGTAATCGTCCATGAAGATGATAAGGCCCCCCTCGTCGCAGTGAATATATGGTATCACGTAGGATCCAAAAATGAACCCGAGGGGAAAAGCGGATTCGCTCATTTATTTGAGCATCTCATGTTCAATGGATCAGAAAACTTCAATGATGATTATTTCCAGGTACTGGAACGGATTGGGGCTACCGATCTCAATGGGACAACCAGTCGTGACCGGACCAACTATTTCCAAACCGTGCCGAAAAATGCCGTGGATCTTGTACTCTGGATGGAATCCGATCGAATGGGCCATCTGCTTGGAGCTATTGATCAGGACAAGCTTGATGAGCAGCGTGGGGTAGTACAAAACGAGAAACGTCAAAGGGAAAACACTCCCTACGGTCAGGTCTTTAATCGAATCACAGAGGCTACGTATCCAAAGGGACATCCTTACGCTCATACTGTGATCGGATCTATGGATGATCTGAATGCTGCCGAATTGGAAGATGTACAAGATTGGTTCAATGCATACTACGGACCAAATAATGCAGTCGTCTCCATCGCAGGAGATATCACCGTGGATGAAGCCCGTACTTTAACCGAAAAATATTTCGGGGATATCCCGCCAGGGCCACCAGTATCTCATTTTAATACATGGATTGCCAAACGCTCTGGGGAGCAGCGCGAAATCATGCAAGATCGCGTGCCTCAGGCCCGTATCTATAAAGTATGGAATGTGCCCGAGCGCTACTCAAATGATTTTCACCTACTTGACCTTGCGTCGAGTATTTTGTCGAGTGGAAAAAACTCCAGGTTTTACAAGCGACTGGTTTATACCGATCAGATTGCAACAGATGCCAGTGCCTATCTTTATTCGGGAAGCATTGGAAGTCAGTTTATTGTTCAAGCCACTGCACGCCCAGGGATACCACTTACAGAGATTGAAGTTGCTCTGGATGAAGAGATGGCCACGCTGATGTCCGACGGACCAACTCCTGAGGAATTACTTCGGATTATTACCCAAGAAAAAGCCAGCTTCATCTACGGGATTGAGCGAATCGGTGGTATTGGAGGTAAATCGGATATTTTGGCCTCCTCTGAAATTTATGCTGGAAGTCCTGATGCGTATCTAAATTCTTTTGACGATAAGGATGCTGCTACACCAGAAGAGGTTCGCCAAATAACAGAAGAATGGCTCTCTGATGGTGTCTATGTAATGGAAGTGCATCCCTTTCCCGAACTAGCCGCAGCTGCCGAAGGGATTGACCGGTCGACCTTGCCTGAAACAGGTCCAGAACCCGAAGTGAAATTCCCTGAACTCCAGCGAACATCACTTAGCAATGGATTGGAAATCATTCTTGCTGAGCGGAATACGATTCCATCCGTGAATATACGGCTAATCCTTGATGCTGGATACGCGTCGGATCAGGGGATTGCTCCTGGAACGGCCAGTATGGTTATGTCTATGTTGGACGAAGGGACTACAAGCCTTACGGCTCTTGAGATTAATGACCGGATCGCAAATCTTGGCGCAAATCTTAGCACTGGTTCGAATCTGGATGGTTCATTTGTAAATCTAACCTCCCTCATCGCGAACTTGGAACCAAGCTTAGACCTCTTTACGGATGTCATCTTGAATCCCTCTTTTTCTGATTCCGAATTTGATCGCTTGAAAGCAGAGCGCTTGGCTGGAATTCAGCGTGAAAAAATGAATCCTGTCCAGATGGCGCTCCGAGTCATGCCTGCCCTCTACTATGGATCTGATCATGCATACAGCAATCCATTAACTGGTAGTGGTACCGTTGAATCCGTCACGAACATGACACGACAGGATCTCTTGACCTACCATGACAATTGGTTCAAGCCGAATAATACAAAGTTAATTATCGTCGGAGATACGGATCTTGCTACCATCGTTCCCCTGTTAGAGGCGCGACTTGGTAATTGGGCGTCCAAGGATGTTCCATCAAAAAACATTGCTTCTGTCCCCCATGAAGAGGGCGCACGCGTTTATCTCATGGACCGCCCCGAATCGGAACAATCCATCATTTTAGCTGGCCATCTTGCTCCTCCTCGCAATACCCCCAACAATATTGGAATTGAAACCATGAATACGGTGCTTGGCGGTGCTTTTGTTTCCCGAATCAATTTGAACTTGCGCGAAGACAAAGGTTGGTCTTACGGAGCAAGTTCACTCCTTCTCTCCGCGCGTGGACAGCGTCCATTTTTGGTCTATGCTCCCGTGCAAACCGACAAGACGGCCGAGTCAATGATGGAAATAAAAGGAGAGTTGCAAGGGATCATTAGCGAGAACCCTGCCACCGAAGAGGAAGTCCTCAAAGCACAAGAAAGCCAGACCTTGGCTCTTCCTGGACTCTGGGAAACCAGTGGATCCGTCGCAGGCAGTATCCTTGATCTTGTTCAATATGACTTGCCCGAAGATTATTATGATACCTATCCTGATAAAGTGCGGTCGCTCAACGTTGACACCATTACATCCGCTGCGGAAGAGGTTCTCCGCCCCAATGATCTGATCTGGCTCATTGTGGGAGATTTGAAAATGATTCAACCTAGTATCCAGGAGCTGGGATACGGCCCCGTGATCTTGTTAGATACTGAGGGAAACATACTTCAGAACTAGCACCCGAGAGTTGGGACTGGTCACCTCCGTCGGGACCGTGGTTCTGGGCTGTGAAACATACTTCAGAACTAGCACCCGAGAGTTGGGACCTATCTCCCAACCCTTTGAGTTGTTATCCCTGCCATTTCTTCCATGTATGTGGGCTGTATGGCACTGTCCATAGAGCCATGTAGCCTCCGAAAGCTTACGGACACTATGACGTACGAACTCAACGAAGTAGCCCGTGAAGATGATTTTATTCATCCGTATGTCGCAAAGAATATCCGGGGAAAGGTTCCGAGGGAATTAAAAATCCGTGGCATCCAGATAGAGACGAAGTAGTTTATGCAACCGAAACGTATTCCATGGGAACAGAGTATTTTATTGATGAGCTTGCTCCTTGGAAAGAATACACTTACAAATCGGTTCTATTTGATCACCCGGCATATTTTAAGTTTTTAATGAAACACGTATTTGGTAGAGAATGACCGTTGAATTGGCCGTAAATATTGGGATAAAATTTTATAAAAACCGGTGATCCGAGCAGGGTACCGAGACGACGATACGTGGAAAATTAGTCAAAATGAAAAGGCCAAAAGACATAATTCCTGATCTTTGGGAGATCTATATTGACATTGCGGAGTCCATGTTCTATCTGGCTTCGGTGAAGGCCATAATCAAGTCCATCGACTGGAATCTTTATCCACTCGATCCCAAAAAAGCGCTGGCTGTTGAAATTGGGAATACGATCGAATACGGAAAGGTCGTTAAGCCTATGGATAAAGATATTCTTTATGTTCTTTCATAACTATAAAGAAACAGAATACAAATTAGTCGGAAAGTATAAGACGTTGGATCTGTACCGACACAAAAAACTTTCAGGCAAACCTTATCACATTGCTCTATTGACGGAGAAAACTCCATTTATAGAAAAAGGCAATGTATTCACGAAGACAAATGCACATTGAAGGATCTGCGTATTCTGTGTAAGGAAGTAGAAGAGTGCGCGTTTGGCCCCGGGATACTCTTGGGATATCCTTTTTTAGATAGTGAACCTGAGGAAATATATAAAGGCAAAGCCATTGGCCGATTCATATTTCGAGATAATTTAGACAAGTTGCCAAAGTTTGCAGCGGGGATGGAACTAGGTGTGTTTCTTGAAGCGCGGACAATATCCGAACTTAAAACATTGATTGACAAATATCTGGCAAACCCGCCCGATGATCCAATTACGTACGGCATAGAACTGTCAAGAAAAAACCAAATATTCTGATCTCCGACAAATTCCACAGAACTTGGTGCAGCATATCATTCCTGATTTGTAAGTGACGCTGCACCTAATGCCACGCTGTGGTGGAATGACCATGGTGAGATAGTTAGGAAGGTCGTCTTGCAATGGGGTGATTCAGTGTAGATGGTTCTGCCAGTAAATCCAGAGAATCAGAGCGAAAATGAGCGGAGGCTTTTCACCTATTCCCTATGATTTCCCAAAAAAAGGTACCCGGAGAATTACTCTCCGGGTACCCAAACCACAACCCTGAGCATGCCTATCCAAAATATTAAAGAGAATCAGTTACTCCACAGGAGTAACCGCAGCCATATCCTCTTCTTTTGTTCGAACACGGATCACCCGTTCAACCGGTAATACGAAAATCTTTCCGTCACCGACATTTCCTGTTGAAGCACTCTTACAGATTGCGTCCACAGCTACATCAACAAAATCGTCTGATACGCCGATGTCAATCATGATTTTCTCCTTCAACTCCATCTTTGCGGTGGTTCCGCGATACGTTTCAACAACCTCAACCTCTCCACCATGCCCCCTTGCTCTGGTAACCGTGAGTCCAGTTATGTCTGCCGCGTACAATGCACGAAGTACATCTGGCAGGGTTGATGGACGTATGATTGCTTTGACGAGTTTCATTTTTCTGATCAATTAATTTTGAGTTACTAAAGTCCGTTAACACGCGCAGGTGCTTCAGACTCATTCAATAAAACAGCCCCTTCCCCCGTAGCATAAGCTTCCTCTCCGTGTGCAACAAGATCCATTCCCAGCCCTTCGTCAGATGATTCAGCTCTCAATGTGGTAACCAATCCAACGATTTTCAGAATGATATAGGTTAGCACACCGCTATACACGGCGACCGCAGCAACAGATAAGGCCTGGATTCCAAGCTGCATAAATTCTCCACTGGAGAATAATCCGGTAGATGTGGCCAAAACACCTGTGAGCAGGGCACCCATAACTCCTCCAATACCGTGGGCAGCAAATACATCAAGTGAATCATCAAGACTTGTTTTCGTGCGCCACTTGATGATGATATAACTTGGGATCACGGCAATCGCTCCCAAAGCCAGAGCACCCGCAGGATCAACAAAACCTGCGGCAGGTGTGATGGCGACGAGACCAACTACGATCCCCGTTGCAACGCCTACTGCAGTAATTTTTCCAGTCGTGAATTGATCCAATAACGTCCAGACAAAGACTCCAGCAGCGGGAGCCAGAAGAGTGTTTACGAGCGCCAGAGCCGCAATTCCATCGGCCGCAAGTGCACTTCCACCATTAAATCCAAACCAACCGAACCAGAGAAGTCCAGCTCCCAATAAAACAAATGGGACATTGTGGGGAAGGAGTGCCTCCCGACCATAGTCTTTACGCGGACCCAAAACCAGAGCAGCGACCATAGCGGCAACCCCAGCATTTACATGAACAACCGCTCCGCCTGCAAAATCCAGGGCACCTAAGTCACCAAGCCATCCACCACCCCAAACCCAGTGACAGACTGGAGCATACACGAGTAGTCCCCAAAGTCCAATGAAGAGTACGTACGGTACAAAACGTATTCGCTCAACTACGGCTCCAGAAATGAGTGCAGCAGTAATGATTGCAAAAGTCCCCTGAAAGCCCATAAATAGCATATCAGGAATAGAGCCATTCGGGTCAAGACCTACCCCAGACAAGAAGAGCATTGAAAAATCACCAAACCATGGACTCCCACCGCCAAATGCAATAGAATAGCCCGCAACCGCCCACAGCGTGCCTGAAACACCGAGAGCCACAAAGCTCATCATCATGGTATTTAATGCGTTCTTGGACCGAACGAGACCACCATAGAAAAATGCCAGTGCAGGCGTCATAAGTAAAACAAGAGCCGTTGATACGAGCAGCCATGATGTATCAGCACCGCTAATGGTGGCAACTTCCTCAGCCTCCTGAGCAACTGCAGTCATAGGGGCTAACAGGCTTAAGCCAGCCAGCACACGAAGTAATTTATTACGCATAGAATTCCGATTTAATTAAGGTTAATGCATGTTATGACCTTAATAATTTAGGAAAATACTTTGAAATAGAATAATTATTCAACAACTGGAAGGGCTTCCAGATAAAAATTCACAGAAAATTCACAATTCTATGTTGACGTAACGACATTCTCTCCCCAGACCCCATGGTCAGAAGAGGTAAACTTTTGGTAATGATCTCTCAGGTACGAACGAGTGCTAATCTGAGTTCATGATAAAGAGGGGGGCATCCTGTAGATCCTTGAAATTTGGACGGAGTCGCTCTTCATTGTAGAACTTTTCTACGTCAACTACCTTATGGGGGGAATTAATGACCTCCATTGAAATATTTCCGTAAACACCGTTGCGAATATTGACCAGCCGTCCAGAAGTGCCACCCAATATCAAGTCCAATGCCAGATTCCCGAAGGCAATCGGTACAACACAATCAAGCGCGTCAGGGGCTCCGCAACGAACCAGATATCCGAGTCGCTGATTCACGATATTGACCCGTTTTCCATTGTTGTAGTTTGGGGAGCGTTTCTTCAATTCTTCACCTACTCGGATCCCGATTCCCCCAAGCTTCGCATGACCATACTGATCTTTCTCGGATCCCAAAAACGACATTTGATCATCCCCTTTGATTTTTGCCCCCTCCGAAACCAGCACCACGGAATAGCGACTGGGATGTCGATTTCGATCGTAAACCATGAGATCTGTAAGCCGATCAATCTCAAAATCAACTTCCGGGATCACGCATCGGTCCGCCGCACCTGCCATGGCAGGAAGGAGAGCAGAATATCCTGCATAGCGACCGAACACCTCAATGACTAAGAAGCGCTCATGTGAACCTGCAGATGTCCGGAGTGTGTTGGCTAATTCAATGGTTCTCGTCACACATGTGCCAAATCCAATGCAGTAATCTGTGCCAGGCACATCGTTATCCATAGTCTTCGGAATTGCAACCACCTTAACACCTTCTTTGTGCAGACGATAGCCATAACTAAGTGTATCATCTCCTCCAATAGGGACGAGATAATCAATCCCAAGATATTCAACATTTGAAAGGACTGCCGAAGTGACATCACTGATCTCATCCGTGAACTGATCTCTTAGATGAAGTGGAAGGGTGGTTTTTGGCAAATGACTTGGGCGCGTGCGGGAACTGTGCAAAAATGTCCCACCTGTACGTGCCGCAGCATTCACCGTAGCCTCATTCAGTTCTTCAAAACATTCGTAATTATCCGCCTCGGGATCTTGAACCAGATCCACCAAACCTGCCCATCCACGCTTGATTCCAAGCACCCGATAGCCTTCACGTAATGCACGAACGGTCACCGCACGAATTGCAGGGTTGAGCCCCGGAACATCTCCTCCACCTGTAAGAATTCCAATTGTACCTTTGTATGCCATGATTAATTGAACTTTGATTAGTTGATTCTGCGAAAATTACAACAACATTCTAGATCAACTGTAATATTATCAAACTAGAATCCTGTTTCATAGAATGATGGAATATTACTGATCGGTGGAACGTCTGTAGTAATAGATTCTGTCCATACTATTCCATCGTTCCAATTGGTGCATTTGATGATGATGGTCTGAATGTGGGGAATCATCATAGTTCCGAGTAGCATTACTCCACGAAGTTCATTGATCCGATATACAATTCCATTGAATTTGATCGTGGGACGAACGGGGGCTTGACATCAAACTCATGTTCACCGAAAATCATGTTGGGAGAGTTTCCGATGCCTTTACACAGAGTGAATCGTTTTTGGCACTTCCATCGGAAACTTGGTCAAACTATCCCTCTGATTCGTCCATTCCGACCACTCAACTGTGAGAATCGCCAGATGGAAATCACACCGTCTGAATTCTCTCCCCTCAACCATGATTGATTGTTTCCATTCCGAATCTACCCGCGAAGAAAATCGCAACAGGACCCCTTCAATCGTCTGGATGAGTCTGGCTCATTTATCCGCGAGTATCCGTGATGATCTACTCTCCATGGATCGGGATCATTCCTGAACGTAATCAACCATTAAAGTCAATCGCCAGACTCGGAAAAGTGGCAAATTCAATCTCAGATGACAGTTTGCTTGACCATGCAAGAAATGGAGATCAAAATGCTTTCCGTCAATTGCTTGAACGCCACCATCAGTCTGTCTCCCTCACGGTCTCGGGAATGCTCGGTGCCGGGCCCGAAATTGATGATGTCGTTCAAGAGGTATTCATCCGTTTCTATCGAACGATGGGACGATTTCGTGGAGATGCGTCTTGCAAGACCTATCTCACACGCATTGCAATCAATACGTCGCTTGACGCTCTGCGGCGGCGTAAACGGATGCGCTCCCGATTCATCAGCCGGGATGATCCGATGGTGAACCTGCCAGATCCGTCCACCGATATCTCTCAATCTGAGCGCTTTGACCGTGCAAATTTGATTAATCTTGCCATGAATCAACTCAAACCCCATCACAGGAGCGTAGTAGTGCTGAGACTGGTTGATGGATATTCGACTTCCGATACGGCGGAGATCCTTGGGATTGCGCAGGGAACTGTGCTCTCAAGACTCAGTCGAGCAATTACCCGTCTCAGAGATATTTTAGGACCAATCCTTGAACAAGAAATTCGTTAGACATGCGAAAGAAGACTTCCATGACTCCCGCAGATGAGCAACGTCTCCGCACTTTGCTCCGTGAAGCTGCTGAAATCGGCGTTGAATCCAGTATGAAACCTTTCCTACCAGATCGAATCATGCGCCAGATTCAATCCAGGCATCATCCTTACGAAGAGTTTTTTCAGAGCCTTATGTGGGGCTTTAGACCTGTAATCCTGGCAAGTACTTTGCTGATCCTTGGATTTATTTCCTATAGTACCGTTCTCAGTCGTAGCTATGAGGTACTCCCAACGCCAACCGAAATTGTGTTTGGTTTACAGCCGTTTACGCTTAGCACTACATATGCCTCTGACCTAAATGAATTTTTACCAGCAATCCCATGAGTCCACATACCAAATCAATTTTAATCCTTGTATGTACATTGGCAGCGGGTGTGCTGATCGGTAGCCTTGGGACAAGTGCTTGGCAACATCGTCGCAATGTGGAAGTATATGAAACCCGAAGACCTGGCGGTCTTGTTCGGCATATTGAGCGAGTCATTGAAATTGAAGACGATGCCCAGCGCCAAGCAATTAATGCCATTCTGGTTCGTGCTGAACAGACCTTCATGTTGCAGCGAAGACGCATGATGGATAGCCTTGCTGTTCACCGCCAACTCTTGCTAAGCGATCTGGAACAGATACTTGAACCAGACCAAATGCAACGACTCGAGGCTTGGCTAAGCCGTGAAAGAACCAAGCGTCATCATCACCGAACCGCACGACGTTCAGGACGACGCGAACGAAGTAAAGATTCATCAGGCTAATCTTCTCCTAACAACTTGATTGAATGAGATACATCATCATTGCTGCTGTTGTGCTAATCACTGGCGCTTCTCTATGGTATCTGAGCCGAGGATCCGCCGAGCCTGTTCGTCTCTACAGGTTCGTTACTCTTGAAGAAGGTGACCTTGAAGCGGTTGTTGCAAGCACAGGTGCATTAGATGCGGTTACAACGGTGCAGGTCGGGACCCAGGTTTCTGGGATCATTTCCAGTATATATGTTGACTTTAATGACCGCGTTCGTGCTGGACAGGTCATTGCTCGTATTGATACCACGCTCTTGTCAAGTGCGGTACTAGATGCTGAATCAACCTTGGAGCGCAATCAAGCCCAGCTACGCCAAGCTGAACGTGAGCTTGAACGGTTAGCGCCCCTCTACTCTCAACAATTTGTGACCGAGGTGGACTATTTACGAGCACAATATGACCTTGACATCGCCAAAGCTGCGACCAAGAGCGCCGAAATCAGCCTAGATCGTGCCCGGCAAAATTTGAGCTATGCCACGATTATAGCCCCAATTTCTGGAACGGTCATTGAACGAAATGTTGATGTTGGACAAACCGTTGCCGCAAGTTTCTCAGCTCCGCAACTTTTCCTCATTGCGGATGACCTCTCTCGTATGGAAATTCTTGCCTCGGTTGACGAAAGTGATATTGGAAAAATCGTGAATGGCCAATTTGCCCGCTTTACTGTGCAGGCATATCCAGAGGAAATTTTCAATGGTACCGTACGACAGGTTCGTCTGCAATCAACGGTTGAGGAAAATGTCGTGAATTACACTGTGGTCGTAGATGTTCAGAATCCTGATGGACGCCTATTGCCTGGGATGACTGCCACAGTTGATTTTTTGATTGACTCTGCGGAAGATATCCTTAAACTTCCCAATCCCGCACTTCGATTTCGGGCAACTCCCCAGATGTCTGCGTTGATTCGTGATCGCCAAGTGGATGGAGCAGGATCTGGTGAGAATTCCTCCACCAATGGTGCCCCTACAGATCGTTCATCTGCCACCGCCCCCCGAAATGGTAACGCAGGTAACTGGTCAAGTGGGGCTTCGCAGGGGGGCAGGAATGGCAACTTTGGTGGAGGCAGGAATGATATGACTTTTCTTTGGTACGTTGATGAAGCTGGTGAACTCATGCGTACTCCTGTTCAAACTGGAATTACCGATGGCCAGATGACTCAAGTGTCTGGAACTGGTTTAGCTGCAGGGATGCAGATCATCGCTGGCGTGATGCAACAGGAGAGTGAAGGATCAAATAATCCATTTCAACGGTCTCAGCGGCGTTTTCGGCCTGGAGGGTTTTAATCCACATGGCAGATGAACTGGTCATGCGTACCCAACAGTTGACCAAGGTCTATACCATGGGAAAGACTGAGGTACATGCGCTCCGCGGAGTTGACTTCACTGTTCGGCGGGGGGAAATGATAGCAATCGTTGGGGCCTCCGGATCGGGAAAATCTACCCTGATCAATATTATTGGATGCTTGGACTATCCAACCTCTGGCACCTATTATCTTGATGGTGTCCATGTGGAACAGTTATCTCGTAACCAGCTCGCAGATATTCGTAATCGTAAAATTGGATTTGTCTTTCAGGGCTTTAATTTGCTTCCACGAACAACTGCACTTGAAAATGTTGAGTTGCCCCTGCTCTACGACCGATCACGACGCAAGATTGATGTCCAGAAGACTGCTGTAATGGCACTGGAGCGTGTTGGGCTTGGGGACCGAATGGATCATGAGCCGAATGAACTCTCTGGTGGACAACAGCAACGGGTCGCCATTGCAAGGGCATTGGTAACCAATCCATCAATCTTGTTAGCCGATGAACCGACAGGCAATCTTGACAGTCAAACTTCTGTTGAAGTTCTGACCCTCTTCCAGGAACTTCACCATCAGGGCATGACGATTCTATTGATTACTCACGAATCTGATGTGGCCAACTGCACTCAACGCATCATTGAACTCCGTGATGGTCAGATCATCCGAGACGATCCAATCCAACCATTTGAGGCAAATCATATGATGGTTCCAGACTCTGAAGCCCCTTCTGCCCTCTCCACCAATTGATCCTTTTCATGAAAGCTTCTACACTCATCAAGGTAGCCTCGCACAGTATTTTGAAGAACAAAATGCGAACCCTGCTGACTATGCTCGGCATTGTCATCGGTGTTGGCGCCGTCATCGTAATGGTTGCAATCGGTCAAGGAGCACAGTCTCAAATTCAAGAGCAAATCAATACGCTGGGAACGAACATGATTGTGATTACCCCTGGAGCCAGCCAACAGGGTGGGGTCAGCCGAGGTGCGCAAAGCTATAATCGCCTCACCATCAAAGATGCCGAAAAGATTAAACGAGAAAGTCTGATTGTCTCTGCCGTTTCGCCGGTCGTTTTCAGCCGAACGCAACTGATTGGAGGGACTGGAAATTGGCGAACCACGATTAATGGCGTCTCTACGGACTACCAGATCATTCGAGACTGGAATCTCAAGTATGGTCGATTCTTTGATCAAAGTGAACAGCGTCAGTTACGTCGCGTGGTTGTCTTAGGTCATACGGTTGCAGAAAATCTCTTCCCTAATGAGGATCCTGTCGGTATTACGATTCAGGTTGGGAGGGTTCCTGCACTGATCATAGGCGTTCTGGAGCCCAAGGGGCAGACTGCCAGTGGTACTGATCAAGATGATATTATTTTTGCTCCCTATACCACCGTCCAAACTCGGCTCAGCGGTTGGAGTCGCATTTTTCAGATTCTTGCCAGTACTCCTTCATCACGTGACATTCCAGCAGCGCAAGAAGAAATTCGCGCCATCATGCGGGAATCTCATGGGCTTGCCCGCTTCGCGCCAGATGATTTCACCGTACGGAATCAAAACGATCTCGCTGCTGCTGAACAAGGCACAACCGAGGTCATGACCCTACTCCTTGCTGCTATTGCTTCAATTTCACTGTTAGTTGGCGGGATCGGGATCATGAACATTATGTTGGTTTCTGTCACTGAACGTACTCGTGAAATTGGAATTCGCATGGCAATCGGCGCTCGAGGTCGCGATGTGTTGACACAATTTCTTGTTGAGAGTATCGTAATGAGTATCGTTGGTGGGATCATAGGAGTACTGATTGGCTTTGCAGGTTCAAGCATATTAAGCCAAGTGACAGGATGGAACACCTTGACCTCCCCCACCACAATCATGATTGCACTGGCGTTCTCTGGCGGGGTTGGTATCTTCTTCGGCTTTTACCCCGCACGCAAAGCTGCTGCACTCAACCCGATTGAAGCTTTGCGTCACGAATAATCTTCACCCTCCAATTCAGAAATTGATTCAAAATAGTATCGGGATTCGGATTAAAGGTATTCCACCTGATTCAAATCTCTTAACGTCATAATTTCTGGGATCATGAGCAGTGCTTCTACTGTTCCAGCCCCATACAATGATTCACATCGCATCCTCATCCTTGAACCGTTAAAGTTCAAAGGATGTACAAGATCCGGCATCAGCGATTCTCATTCAGATAAACTGCGTCAACCTTGGGGATGGTGAGTCCCTTTCAACTATAATTCTTTTTCATGACAACTCTTCAATCATCCAAGCGTTACACGAGTAGTTAATGTTCCAAAGAACGAATTCTGAACAATCAATAACACTCCGTTGAGAACTTGGTTTTCATCTCAGTCCTCTGTATATTTACTTGCCAATGACCACGAATTCCTTATTTATGCCTTTTAATTGTGGCTGAGCGTTACAGTTTGATGAGGCATCCATCCTTACCGTAAAGCGGTCAAATTCTGATTATTTTTGGAATAATGCTTAAATTTCCGTAATTGTTACTATATTATGTGCACGATCTGATGCTCAGATCGTGCGCAAATCGGATTTAGACCGTATATTTCCCCTGAAATTATCAAACACACTCCAATAACTGGAATAACAATGAAATTTTCTCATATATTTTTTCTTACCCTCGCACTTCTGATCGCTGCCTGTGGTGGCAACACAACCGAGTCCTCCATGGACGACGGTTCCGCCTCCGACGAAATTCAAGAAGAAGGTGCAATGCATGATGATGCAGCTGAAATGCATGATGATGCGGCTGGTGATATGGACCATGATACCACCTCTGCTGAACATGATTCGGATACAACTCACATGGATATGGAAGAAGCCCATTTGGACGAGTCTGAATCTCATGGCGACGAAGCCGAAGAGTAATTCTATTTCTTACAGTTGATCTGGGCATCCCCTAGATCATCGTCTTTGCTTGAAGTTTGGAAGTGCCGCCTCAGTCCGCGTGGGTCTGTGGTGGCATTTCCTGTTTAAATGGTTGAACTTCTGCGAGAGTGATTCAACTTTATCAGTCCACTCTCCACTCGTCATTCAATCTGCGTCAGCATGGACTATCTGGAAGCATCCCAGATGAACTATCCACGTTGGGCATCCAGTGGTTCCAAATGGGAATCAGCCTATGGGTATGCTCGGGCGGTGAGAGTTGCGAATCACATCTATGTCGCTGGCACTACGGCTGTGCACTCGGACGGGAATGTCGTTGGGGTAAACGATGCGTACCGCCAGACTCAACATATTCTCTCCATGATCACCAAAGCCCTACATGAGCTGGGGGCCTCGGTGAATGATGTAGTACGTACCCGGATGTATGTGGTCAATATCCATCAACATGCAGATCCGGTTGGACGAGCGCATAAGGAAGTTTTTGGAACCATCCGTCCTGCTGCAACCATGGTGGAAGTGGCAGGTCTCATCAAGCCAGAACTATTGGTGGAAATTGAGGCAGATGCAGTCCTACCCTAAATTCCCATGGCGACCGCCTCATCAAAGCGCACACTCACCAAACTGGATACTCCCTCCTCCTGCATTGTGATTCCATAAAGACGATTTGCCATTTCCATCGTCCGCTTGTTGTGGGTCACAAGAACAAACTGTGTATCTGTTGAGAACCGGCGAATGATCCGCATGAAGTGATCTACATTGGTGTCGTCCAGCGGAGCATCCACCTCGTCAAGGAAACAGAACGGGCTCGGTTTGATCATATAGATCGCAAACAAAAGAGCAATTGCGGTCAGTGTCTTTTCCCCGCTGGAAAGTTGAGCAATGCTAACGGGTCGTTTTCCGCTGGGTCTCGCGGTCACGGCAATTGGGGACTCAAGCGGATCCGTTGAGTTCGTTAACCTTAGCTCACATTTGGCTTTCTGTCCAAAAAGCTCACAAAAAAGGACCTGAAAATTATCCTGAATGAGCGTATAGGTTTCAAGAAATTGTTTTGATGCGGTACGGTTAATTTCATTGATTGTGCTAACCAAAGTCTGTTCTGCCTCTTCAAGATCGGCTTGCTGAGATATCATGAATTCAAGACGTTCATTCTGCTTTTCGTACTCTTCCAGAGCCAATGCATTGACATTTCCCATAGCCTGCAATTTGCGTTCGGTTTCCTGAATTTGTTCTTTCAGTAGAACTTCATCTTGATCTGGGCTTGGCAGAGAAGTTAGATCAACGTCAAAATCTTCCTGAGCTCGCATAATGACATCATTTCTCCGCGCCTTGACTGCACTGTGCTTGACCCGAATGTTCGCTTCTTCATCTCGGGCATCTTGGAGTTCCTGACGTGCATTCCTGACATGTTGATTGATTTGATCCAACTCGAGACGTAGAGCATGCTCCCGCGAACTGTCCTTCGCATTGATTTCATCAAGCTCTTTTCGGCACGCGCGTTCTGTCTTGAGCCGTTCGGTCATCATCTTCACCTTCGCGGCAGCATTCTGTTGCATTTCTTCCAAGGCAGATTGCTCCTGACAATGGCGCGTAGCCCGTGAATTAAGCCTGTGCTGCCCCTGTTCAAAACGTTGCAAATCAGACTCCAGCCGCTCTCGGTTTGCAACGGCTTGAACCGCTGAAGTTTGCGCAGTGACGTAGATATTCTGCACTTGATCCAGTTTGCCTTTCCATGAGAGGATTTCTTCATCAATAGATTGGACTTGCTCCTTTACCTGATCAAGCTCCTCATCAATATGACTTAACTGGTCACCGCACGGCTGAGCTTCGGATTCCAGTTCAACAATTTCTTGGGCGATCTGCTGCTGTCGTTGTTGTAGTGATGATTCCTGATTTGATCCAAGCTCATGAATCTGGAAAAACTTTTGAACGGCACGGTCTGCCTCTGAAACCTCTAATTCAGCTGTGCGAGTCCGTTCAATCAGTTCGGGTAATTGAAGTTGTTGTTGCTCTGCCTGAACAGATGAACGTCTAGCTTTGGCCTTTTCAAGTTGAGCTTGAAGATCCGAGGAAGCTTCCTGAGCAGCTCGCAAACTGTCCCTTCGGGCCAAGTGCGAATACATTCCCCCTTCCTCCTTCCCTCCTGCATAGAGAACGCCTCGTCCATCCACCCATTCACCTTCAGATGTGACATAACGGTAGGCACTCCCCCCCTCCTTTCTGAGCAAACTATGGGCTATATCAAGAGATTCAACCAGAATGACATCACCAAGGAGAATCTGAAGAACAGATTGATAGGTTTCACTTCGAAGACTTATGTGGGCCAACAAAGCATCCTGTGGTTGTTCTTCCGGGATCGGAATGGTTGGAATATTCTCCAAGATGATGAAATATGCTCTCCCTTTATCTTCGGAGCGCAATCGCTGGGCTGCCTCCTTGGCTAATTGTTCCGTTTCTGCGACGATACAGCCACCATACGGCTCCAAAGAAGCAGTGAGGGCTGCCCTGTGTTGTGCTGAACAGGTGATGAGATCAGTGAGTGGGGTAACCTTCATATCCCCTGCCTCAGTAATCAGATATCGGACGGCATCTGGAAAGAAATCGTAAGTACTAATCAGATCTAACAGGATGGAAACCTCGGCATCTTTGGCGGCAAGATTCGTCTCTTCCATTTGGACGATGCGCTCCGCATCAGCAATTTTCAGATCCAAAGCAGCGTGGGCTGCTTCGGCTTCCTGACGCTCTGCAAGGGCATGTTCGAGTCCAGTCTGCGTCCTTTTCAACTCGAGTTTAGCATCTTCAACACTCTTGATCGCATCCAGATTTTCCTGTTCCTTAAATTGAATCTCCTCCGCAAGTCGATCCCTCTCTTCTTTCAGATGAAGGATTCGGCTTTGCAGTTGATCGGTCTGGCGTTGAGAGTCATTTTTTTTCTGGTTGAGTTGATTGACGGTCGCAGTCAAGGTTTCCAACTCCAATTCGGAGGCCTGTAAGTTCTCGCGCGTTTGATTACGTTGGTCGGCGGCTTCATTGCGGAGTTTTTCTGTTTTGACAGCCTCGGATACTGCAATGGAGTGAGCACGACGGGTTGATTCCTGTTGCTGTGCCAACTCGTCCAATTCTGCATCGACTGCCTCAAGTTCGCGTGCAATTCGGGCCAGCTTTTCGGTAATTGCATCCTGATTCGCTTTCTCTAATCGGAGATCTCCCTCTAACTTTATGACGCGTTGTTCATGCTCAACAAAGGCCTGACGATTT
This sequence comes from Rhodothermales bacterium, assembly GCA_965208025.1. Classification (GTDB taxonomy): domain Bacteria; phylum Bacteroidota; class Rhodothermia; order Rhodothermales; family Bin80; genus Bin80. The sequence continues at coordinate 3,134,208 of OZ242302.1, read as the reverse complement.
CGTTGAGATCTCTTCTGCTCACCCACAAGTTTGGTGCGAAATACTTCTTGTTGTGCTTCAAGGTTATGAACTTGTGCAGCGAGATCAGAGCACTGATCTGAAACCCTGACCATTGCCTCTGTGAGGGTATTTTCATCGGTCTCATGCCGACCATATTCCAGTCGGAGTAAGTCAACCTGAGCCGTCCGAAGTTCAGTCTTGTAACGTAAGTAACGTTCCGCAGTTGTGGCCTGGCGCTTAAGACTACGCACTTGGGAAGAAATTTCGTCGGTAAGATCTCGCACACGGTCAAGGTCAGACTGCATGTGATCAAGTTTGCGAAGGGCATCCGTTCGACGGTTTTTATATCGAGTAATTCCCGATGCCTCTTCAAAAAGTCGGCGACGATCCTGAGTATTATCCGACAGAATTTGATCAATCATTTTTAGCTCAATGACGGAATATGCCCCTGCCCCCATCCCCGTGTCAGTGAAGAGATCCGTTATATCTCGGAGCCGGCAAGTCACGCCATTGAGTAGGTACTCTGCTTCACCAGAGCGATATAGGCGGCGTCCCAGAGTCACCTCCGAGTATTCCAAAGGCAATACTCCTCTGGTATTTGCAATGGTCAGTTGAACTTCAGCAAGCCCAACTGCCCGACGTTGGGACGTTCCATTAAAAATGACGCTATCCATTTTATCGGATCGCAATACACGGGCCCGCTGCTCTCCAATGACCCAGCGGAGCGCATCCACAATGTTCGACTTCCCACACCCGTTGGGACCAACGATGGCGGTAATTCCGGGATCAAACTGTAAATCTGTTGTGGAGACAAAACTCTTGAAACCTTGAATGGACAACTTTTTCAGATACATGCGCAGTCGGTTTCAAGAAAATGGCCGGTTTGACGAATACCGTCCAGCGTCAAGTATAGCATAAATTTCAAAAAGTATCCAGACGGAAGCTTAGTGCTGATACCACCACCCAGAGTGAATCCATGAAAGATGCCATGGAAAAGCTCCTAGGCATGGATACAGTGATGGCAAGCCCTCGTAAGTTTTCAACATGCAAAGATACAAACCTTAAGCGAATCATTACCAACCAGATGCTACCTCTATGAGGTTCTTCTTTGTCTTTCTGTATGGATTCGTCATTTTGGCACCAATCAACGCATACGATTCTCCTCCATCTGGTCTATGAGGCTACAGTGGTGGACTGAACTTGGAAGTCAGGAATGCCGGAATGTGGAGTGCCTAAGGCTATTTTGCGTCCGTCACCTATAATTTTCTCAACGCATTTAGCGATTAATCATGCTTTGCAACATAGAACCATACTCAATGTCAGATCATTGATTAAGGCTATCATCGTAGATTGAAGACTACATGACTGGGGATTCGTCTTCGTGTTAGGGATTCTTTACCATCAGGAAATAGCGGCCTGTGAGATCTTACAACAAACGAAGGCGCGTGGCCTTTACAGATAGGGAATCCGCAGAGCGAAACATGTTAACGGAAAGGTGTATCTGGGGGTAGAGGAATTGAAAAGCCGAGGGGAATTTATTTCAACGTTGGCACATGAACTTGAACATGCCCGTGAACATGTAATCTTTCACAAAACGGGCAAAATGCTATACGTAGACTTCCTTTATGAGAATGCAAAGGATGAATGGAATACCACAAAATTGAGTAAACCTACAAACAATTCATCTTATGATGCCGATGAAGTGGCATGTGAAGATGGCTTTATCTATTCATACGTAGGGAAAGAGTACACAACGAAGTATGCCAAACGGAGAGACAAAGATCCGTGGGGAGATCCCCAATATATCAGGTCTACGGAAACCTTTACCATAGGCACGGAATATTTTATCACCTATTTGTCGGTCTGGAAACAATATAGCTATAAATCGGCTTTGTTTGATCACCCTTCTTATTCCAACTTCTTGATGAAACACGTATTTGATAGAGAATAACCGTCGAGTTAGTCGTAAATATTGCAACAAAGCGTTATCCAAAACCCGTTATCCGAGTGGAATACAGGGATAATAATACATGGAAAATCGTCAAACTGAAACGGCCTAAGAAAATTCGCCCAGACGAGTGGGAGTTACATACAAATGTTGCAAAATGTTGGTTCTTGGAGGCAAAAGCAAATATATTATCATTGGAGCCTCTTTCAAAACTCTTTATTTTCTCCTGTTGTCCCGGCTGAATTGCGGCTTAAACTGGTTCAATCTGGTCGGACTACGCGAATCATCGGCGGGGGTTCGGTGTTTTGTGGATTCAACCAGTGTTTTGCCTGCACGGAGGTCTCTGTTTGGTGAATTTCGTCCACGATCCGTGTAGATTTCACACACCCCTCCCACGGCATCTGTGGTTCAGAGCGCCCAAATTCTGTTATGCAGGGGGTGGATGGCGGGTTTACTGCACCATCCGCAGCATTTGGTCCACCGTGAGCACCACCACGCTGAACATCAAATGACAGAGGACTTTCTCGTGCCCACGGACTCGGATATTGCGTCCACCGAACTCATCTTTGAGCCGCCCAAAGGCCCGCTCCACGGTGGAACGCTCCCGGTAGCGAACCCGCTCCGCAGGAATGAATCCGGCCGTACGTTGTGCCTTTTGCTCGCGACGATCCGCCGCTTTTTTGTTGCGCGGATTCGGATCAATGATCGGTACACGCCCCGAGGCTCTCCGATGTGCGACAATCTCCTTCGCGTCATAGGCGCTGTCCATGAGATCGTAACAGTTGTCCACCCGCTGCTGCGTCAAGTGCGCCAAGGGAAGCGCGGCCTGACTATCATGCAACGAGGCAGAGGTCACCAAACAGCTGATCGGAACCCCTCCGTCCGCCGTATCCATGTGTAGCTTATAGCCCGTCCATCGTTGCGTATGCCCCTTCGCGTTCCGCTTGCAGCCCACCGTACAATCCTTCGGTAATGCGTCCAACATCTCGCCTAACTCCATCTTCAACTGCTGCTCCAAGCGACGAGGCACCTTGGGACGGGCCTCCCCCTTCTTCGGACGCCCCCGCTTGCGTGGCTTCACGGGGGTGGACATGTCAGCCTTCGGAACCGGACGCTCCCGTGCTTCAATCGCCGTTGAATCCCGTGAAATATGCCCCACTAACTCCCCCGCGTACCCCTGTTTGATCAAGGCTTCATGGATCCGAGTCGGTAACTTCGCCAACGCAAACTCCTGAAACGCACGAGAAAACGTGGGCGCACTCGGCACATCACACGAGCGGGACCAACCACAGAGGGACCGAAGCAAAACATCCGATAGAAGCCGCTCCCGCAATCCGGAGGTCGTCGGAATATTTAACGCCATCTTGGCCAAAAACGACCGCGCAAGACAGACCCGGTGCGCACGCGGGCGTCCCACCGAACGAAGCCGGGGACGAGGCAGATGATCCTCCACACACACCAACTCAAATAACAACAACAACTTCCTCAATCGTTTGGGCAACGCTCCATAGTTCTGCTCCACACATGGAAACAACTCCTGTTGGCAGGAAATATAAAAACCGCGTATCTTCTTGGTAAGGGACATGGGATTCTCCGGGGTTTGTTGGATTTGCAATACTCCTAAAAATACAAAATTCGGAGATCCCTGCCCCTTCGTTTGTGACCAAAAAAACGATACCTCCCAGAGCAGATCAGCCCCCTAACATTCTTTAGTACCCAGATCCATCAATCAGAAAAATCTCTCAAAAAATCATCCAATTGAGGAATTTTGAAAGAGGCTCATTGGAGTGGAATTCCTATCCCCTCGATCCCGATAGAGCCCTGGCCACGCATATTGCAAGTACAATCAGATACGGAACGGTCGTAAAGCCTATGGATAAAGGCCTCCTTTATGTCTTAACCTAATTTTCCGTAAATTTAAGTTAACAACATTGTTGACTTGAATGCTTTATATCCCCTTACTCCGCATTGCCCAGATCAACCCGAAAGCGAGGCCCTAGAAACAGGCCCCGCATATGAAGGATATGGTCGGAGATCCAGGGACTATCACCAACTCACAACGACGCACTCAAAGCTGAATGCGCAGAACTTGACTTGACCGTAAACTAACCTATCTCCAGTCAATTGTAAGATCCACCATTAGAGTCATTCCACCTGCGATAGGGATCCCGAATCATATTTTGGTGCTCCACTAACAGGGCCTTGATCTGTCGTTTATGAGATCCGCTGATCCGAGATCAAATGGACTTCTGGTGCTGCGACGCGGACAGAGTGGGGTGCAGACAGGATCATTGTAACTATTCAATAAGGCTCGGAGAGTAAATCAAAGAACCGTAACTCTCCGATAATCAGTAGCTACATTCAGTTCTCTTCAAAACGTGCGCTTGCGGCCGTCGTAGATCATGTGGATCAAGAGACGGTAGGATTTTCTTCAACCGCGGTCGGTTGAATCTCCATGAGGAGTCCGCTCGCATCAGGAGCCAAATCAAATGTAACGGATTGGCCTGCTGTGATCCATCCCGATAGAACCTCTTCTGCAAGTTTATTCACAATCTCCCGTTGAAGCAGACGCTTGACGGGTCGTGCACCGAATGCAGGATCAAATCCTGCTTCGGCAAGGTAATCTCTGGCATCGTTCGTAAGAACCAGTGACACTCCATGACTCTCGAGTGCCAACTGCTGAATCCGTGCAAATTGGATTGTAACAATCTTTTGAATTACATCTTTTTCTAGGGGATTGAACAGAACGATTTCATCGATCCGATTCAGGAATTCTGGTCGCACGCTTGCCTTGAGAAGATCCATAATTTCTCGGCGTATATCCTCGGAATGGAATTGTCCATTTGATTCAATCCGCTGACGGATCAGATCACTCCCCAAGTTACTGGTCATGATCACAATCGTGTTCTTGAAGTCGGTCGTCCGCCCCTTATTGTCGGTGAGGCACCCTTCATCCAAGACCTGAAGAAGAATATTGAATACTTCGGGATGGGCCTTTTCAATCTCATCCAGAAGTACCACGGCATATGGACGACGCCGAACGCGTTCGGTTAACTGGCCTCCCTCTTCATACCCCACATATCCAGGAGGTGCCCCGATCAGTCGACTCACAGTATGGCGCTCTTGATATTCACTCATATCTATACGAATGAGCGCTTGCTCGTTATTAAACAAAAATTCAGCCAGTGCCTTTGCCAACTCCGTCTTCCCAACTCCAGTTGATCCAAGAAAAATGAATGATCCTATCGGTCGTCCCTGCTCCTGTAACCCTGCACGCCCACGACGGACTGCATGCGCAATCGCCTCAATTGCATCATCCTGACCAACTACGCGGTGCTTCAACTCATCTTCCGCCCGTAGCAATTTTACCCGCTCACTCTCCATCATCCGTGCCACTGGAATTCCAGTCCATTTGGAAACAATCTCTGCAATATCCTCTGCATCTACCTCTTCTTTGAGGAGTGCACCGTTTTCTTGCATCTCAGCTAATCGTGTCTGCGTCTCTTGAATCTGATTCTCCAGTTCTGGGATGGTTCCATGACGAATTTTAGCTACTTCTTCGTAGTTCCCGGCACGTGCAAGCGCCTCATCCTTGATTCGTAATTCCTCAATTTTCTCTTTCGCATTGCGGATTTCTGCGATGAGGTGTTTCTCCTCATCCCATCTGGCTCGTAGACTAGTCCGCTCCTCGATCAAATCTGCCAGTTGCTCCTCAAGGGCCGTAAGTTTTTCTTCTTCTTTCTCACGCTTGAGTGCTTCGCGCTCAATTTCCAATTGTCTGATCTGTCGCTCCAAGGTGTCTAACTCTTCGGGTAGCGAATCAATTTCTGTTCGAAGGCGAGCCATTGCCTCGTCAACGAGATCAATCGCTTTGTCAGGTAAATAGCGATCTCCAATATACCGGTTACTCAGCCCCGCGGCAGCGATGATTGCTGCATCATTAATCCGAACTCCGTGGTGCACTTCATAGCGTTCCCGGATTCCACGCAGGATGGAAATTGCGTCATCCAGCTCAGGTTCCGTAACCATTACGGTTTGGAATCTGCGCTCCAAGGCTTTGTCTTTCTCAAAATATTTTCGATACTCATCCAATGTCGTGGCGCCAATGGCACGCAGGTCTCCCCTTGCCAGAGCGGGCTTTAATATATTCGCCGCATCCATGGCACCTTCGGCAGCCCCTGCTCCAACCAGGGTATGAATTTCGTCAATGAAGAGCAGGATTTCCCCATTTGCATCGGTAACTTCTTTCACGACTGCTTTGAGTCGATCTTCAAATTCGCCACGATACTTGGCACCTGCAATCAAAGCACCCATATCCAGTGCGTGGAGTCTTGTGGACTTCAATCCCTCAGGAACATCTCCCTGCACAATTCGAATTGCAATCCCCTCTGCAATTGCCGTCTTACCAACTCCCGCCTCCCCGATCAGGATCGGGTTATTTTTTGTCCTTCTCGAAAGGATTTGAAGTACACGTCGAATTTCTTCATCCCTTCCTATCACAGGATCAATCTTCCCGGTTGAAGCCAATTCGTTGAGATTTCGGGTGAATCGGTCAAGCGCCTGATAGCTATCTTCGGCGTGCTGATCCGTCACACGTCGGTTCCCACGAACACTCGTAAGCACTTCAAGGATTGCTTTCTTGGTGATTCCTCTTCGTTTCATCGCCTCCCCTACGGATCCCGAGATCCCAGACAAAGCAATAACAATATGTTCACTACTGACAAAATCATCCTTGAGTTCTTGGGACTCCTTGAGTGCCTGATCAAAGGTTTGTTTTGCACCTTTCGTCAGATATCCTCCTTCTACCGATGAACCTGTGACCACAGGTAATTTCCCAAGGATCTGGTCAACTTCATTCTCTAACCCCATAAGGTCAGCCCCGATACGTTGCATGATTGCCACGCCGATGCTGTTTGGGTCCGCAAGAAATGCCTTTAACAGGTGTGCGGGATCAATCCCCTGATGGTTGCTTCCAGCAGCAATCTCAAATGCTTTCTGAACCGTCTCCCGCGCCTTGACTGTGTAATTATTTAGATTCATTGAATTCGGAACTGTCATTTTTTCATGTGAATAATTTGAATACGAATAGTTCCAAAAGTATTCCACGGGTTCGAGTGGTGACAATTTGTCACCTTCCAACGATCCAGAGTAGATAGAATTCGGATTGGTTGGAGATGGATTTAGATCGCTCTCCTAGTTCCTGACATTCCTGGGGAGTGTACTGACAGACTTGGAATCGGGTGATGGATCAGAATATCTGCCAGTTCATCGCCGCAACACTTAAAGCAGCCCATACATCACGCGAATGAACACTGTAATCCCACAATCTGATGGATAGACCCTCAAGAATCACAAGACTCAACTGAGGTAGTGCTGAGACTTAACAGGCACCAACAAATTTCACGCTGGAAGTACGGTCACACTTGGCGAAGCAGTTCTTCTTACTCCGTACCCGACTCTGGAAGAGGCATTGGATCAATCCTGGCACCATTGGGCATTACAAGACGGCTTTCGTCAAAGGGCTGTGTGTAGGAGTGCTCACTGGATGAAGCCTCGTAATACATCTGGCCTTTTGCACCATTCATAAATTCGTATGCTTCAAAACGTGTGGGAACGGTTAAGCCGTCAACTGTCACATAATCCATGTAATATAGAAGATTCTCCGACATATTATCATCAATCGGTGGCCGTCCCTGACCAAATGTTGAACGATAGCGAATGGCGTTCACAACATACGTTTCGGGATGGATATAGAGGGTATAGTGATCTCCTGACGCATCCCCCACGCCATCATCAAATGTTGCCCGTAAGATATGATGCTCCGTACTGTCCAGAAGTGCGGGGGGCATCAACTCATAACGAACACCTGGATCAGCAAGAATAAAGGGAATAGACTGAAAATAATAGCCAGTGGTAGCCATGAATCGCGGCCGGATTGGCAGTGAATCAGGAAAGACCCATGCCTGGGTTCCATCCCAGACCATTTGACCTCCATCAGAAAGGACTTCGCCGTCCGTTGAAAGCACATCATGGTAAACATGTCGGATTCGGTTATGGGCCACCATTCGCGTAGTAAGGCTTCCTGTAAACCCCCAGACATAGTGACTGGTCTCTGCATTGTGCCACGCATCTAAACCTCCATGCGCAACAATTGCGCGTAGTAACATCCTCCCTCCCTCGGTTGCCATCAGGCGCGACTCGGTTTCGGCCGTAAGAGGATGGGGCGCAGAATTCAAACGAATGAATTCATCTGACTCGGAATTGCCACATCCAAATCCAAACATGGCACACATGATTACCGTACACAAAAGCAGTATCCGCATCAATTGGAAGAGATTTTGGTTTGGGAGTAAAATACATCATACAATATAATATTACTAATGTCACCTTCATCCTTTACAGTGGCCTCTATACAAATGTGTTCGGGGCAGAACCTGCAGGCCAATCTGACTCAAGCGAACTCCCTGATTGAGGATGCAATTCAACGGAATGCCCAACTTGTGGCTCTTCCCGAAAATTTTTCATATCTGGACCGAGAAGGGAGAAAAATTGATGCCGTTGAAAACCTGGAGGATGGTCCGGCTGTTCAGTTGTTACGAGAATTAGCCCATTCAAATTCAATCTATATTGTTGGAGGCACGGTGCCTCTTCGTGCAGAGGATAAGGTTACGAACACATGCTTAGTCTTTAGCCCGACGGGACAGATCATTGCGCGTTATGATAAGATTCATCTTTTTGACATAGAACTAGATGCCGCTCATTCATTTAAGGAATCACGCTACATCCAATCAGGGAAGGTGCCAGTCACGTTTGAGGCCGAGGGAGTCATCATGGGACTCAGTATTTGCTACGATTTGCGCTTCCCCGAGCTCTATCGGAAATTAACTCATCAGGGAGCCCGAGTTCTTTTTGTACCATCGGCATTTACATGGCGTACGGGGGCCTACCATTGGATCGCTCTCCTTCGGGGCCGAGCGATTGAAAATCTTGCGTATGTAATTGCCCCAGCCCAGTTCGGCCAACACAACGCTGAACGCGAAAGCTTTGGGCACTCCGTCATCATTGATCCATGGGGGCAAATTCTTGCACAGGCCCCCGACCGATCCTGTGTGATCACCTGCGAATTAAACTTTGAGTATCAGGATCAACTACGAGAGCGTCTACCGTGTCTGGATCACAGACAAATTTTTTAGCCAACTGGACAATTTAGTGGCTTATCAGCACATTCACTGGGCACTACTGGGTGTAGCGCTTGTTTTTGTTTCTGATTCAGCTGTTCCCTCGTCGGCGCACGGAATTGTCTGCGTCTTGGGCTTGTCTGAATGCGTTAGGATCAGATGGTATGCACCTTCAAGGCTGTCTATGGAAACGTCCTCTCTGTCCGTCGCTTCAAACGCATACTGTTGATCCTGGATGTTTTCATCCTTTTCATTGTGTAACAGCTGGATTCCCTCGTAGGTCACTCCATACTTGTTGCAGGTAGGCGTTCCGTTCCCGTGTATTTTCTCAGATCAATTGATGCGAGCATCCTTATCTGGGAATTTCAGCAGAAGCTTGGGGATACGGATGATTCTTGCTTGTCTCCTTGTCAATTTTGATCGTATATATGACCGCTTGCGGATCATTTGATGGGATCAAATCCAGATGATTTTAAACCCCCAAGTTTTGCTAATACCTCCCATGAAATCATGGCAGGATCGGATTACTCATGGATATGTCAATGCAATCGAATAGCCGCGACACGGATCGCCCCCATGGACGGATCCTCACGCATCTCATTTCTGCCAAGGCGTCCAAGTTCTAAATAATGCTGCGTCAAAATTTGCTCCACTTCGCCATTGATATGTACGGCTAAGTCGTTGACATCCTCATCAGAGTATCGTTGCATGGGGAAGGGTAAATTGAGTACGCCAGAGAACCGATCAAAGAAATCTTTGATTAAATCCGCCTTCGGCGTTCCGACCAATAAATGGTCGGGCATTGCATACTCAAATACAAGAAAACCTCCCGAAGTACGGAGAGTGCTCAGACTCACACGGTAAATCTCCTTCGGAACATAGTATGAAATGCCCTCTGAGATGAGCAGAGTGGGAGACTCTGGATTCCAACCCGCCCCGCGCAGCACTTCCACAAGGGAGGATACATCAGCCAAGTTCGCTGTAAGGAACGAAACCTCTGGACCTCCAATGGAGCCATTTATCTCTGCCTTGAGCTGCATGTTAGCCATGTCAACGTCAAAGATTTGAACCTTGGGATGGCACTCTGCAAGATCAATGGTCAACGGGTCTAACCCACCGCCGAGCTGGATGACCTGTGCTTCTGGATTTTGTGTCAAATAATCATGGCTAAGCGTTTTGACGCCGTGCTTCCTGTTAAGGATCTCTACTTGCTGCTCATCCCAGGTATCCTGAAATTGTGCACGGAGAGCATCGGCGGATGACAGGTCAAGTTGACCTAAAAAAGTACGTGCTGCATCGCCGTTGTAAATCTCTGGACTCGTATGGGAGAGTACAAAGGCGGATGTGATAGGAACTTCAAACATGAATAAAGTAGTTATGCGTGATAATCGATCGCGGTAAATTCATTTGCCTTATTCAATAATCATTCCCATTCGAGGTTCCCCGAAGAACAATAATTCAGACCGCTGTGGAATTTTGTCGGCCATTCCGTAGAGGATTTCCCGAAGTGTGGAGAAAAATCCCTATTTTTTAGCCGATTCCAATTTTCCTACTCACATGTCCTACATCTTTCGCTCCCTGTCTTTTTTCATTCTGCTGATTCCATTCTCTGTTCTGGCGCAGGATAATCTAGTTAGCAAGACCGATTTCTCGTCCCTCAAATTACGGAATATAGGTCCTGCATTTACCTCTGGTCGTATTGCCGACATTGCAATGCACCCAGAGGACGATAATGTTTGGTATGTGGCTGTTGGTAGTGGTGGTGTTTGGAAAACAGACAATGCCGGAACGACCTGGAAATCCCTGTTTGATGGGCAGGGATCCTATTCAATAGGTTGCTTAACCATTGATCCCCATAACCCACATACCATTTGGGTTGGGACTGGAGAAAATGTTGGAGGTCGGCATGTTGGCTACGGAGATGGTATCTATCGTAGTGATGACGGGGGAGATACATGGAAAAATATGGGACTTCGGGCATCGGAGCATATCTCCAAGATCATTGTCCATCCTGAGAATCGTGATATCATATGGGTTGCTGCACAGGGCCCGCTTTGGAATAGCGGAGGGGAACGAGGACTCTACTTGACTAGTGATGGGGGGATGTCTTGGGAGCGAACCTTGGGAGATGATGAGTGGGTCGGTGTCACCGATCTGGTGATTGACCCTCGTGATCACGATGTACTGTATGCCGCTACATGGCAACGTCACCGAAATGTTGCTGCTTACATGGGCGGTGGACCTGGGAGTGGGCTCCATAAAAGTACTGATGGAGGCCGTACTTGGCTACCTCTTACCCAAGGGATTCCGGAATCCAATCTCGGCAAGATTGGACTTGTGATTTCACCTCAAAATCCAGACATCCTCTATGCCGCCATTGAGCTTGATTCGCGAACGGGCGGTATATTCATATCATCCGACCGTGGCGCTTCTTGGGAGAAAATGTCCGATACGGTCAGCGGAGCGACGGGCCCCCACTATTATCAGGAGCTCTACGCATCCCCGCATAAGGAAGGTACGATTTATCTGATGGATGTGCGTGTCCAAGTCTCTCATGATCATGGACGTACGTTTTATCGGATGAGTGGAGATGACAAACATGTGGACAACCATGCCATGGGATTTCGTATGGATGATCCAAACTATATCCTCATGGGCACCGACGGCGGACTCTTTGAGACATTTGACGGGACTCAGTCGTGGCATTTTATTGCGAACCTGCCCGTTACCCAATACTACAAAGTTGCAGTGGATGACTCAACTCCTTTCTATCGTATCTTCGGTGGCACCCAGGATAACGGATCGCACGGCGGTCCTTCTCGTACCGATAGTCAACATGGGATTCGTAACGCTGATTGGTTCAAGACCCTTGGTGGTGATGGGCATCAATCTGCCACTGAACCAGGAAATCCCAATATCCTGTATGCTCAAGCCCAGCAAGGAAGATTATACCGGGTTGATCTCTTGACTGGTGAACAGACCTACATTCAACCTCAAGCCGGGGAAGGGGATCAACACGAACGTTACAACTGGGATGCTCCAATCCTCGTAAGCCCGCATGATCCTGCGACCATCTATTTTGCATCTTACCGCGTCTGGAAATCCACAAATCGTGGCGATAGCTGGGTGGCAATCTCCGAAGACCTCACTCTTGATCAAGAACGGATTACACTCCCGATCATGGGGCGAGTGCAGAGCTATGATAATCCCTGGGATTTATATGCGATGTCCGTATACAATACAATCACTTCGCTCTCTGAGTCCCCTCTAGAAGCAGGTCTTCTCTACGTTGGAACGGATGACGGTTTGATTCAGGTGACCGAAGATGATGGCCAAAATTGGCGTTCTCTGGAGGTTGGAAGCATTGATGGGATTCCATCTGGGGCATTCGTGAACCACCTGTATGCAGATCTACACAATGCGGATGTTGTGTACGCCGCACTGGATCATCACAAGTTTGGTGATCTTTCCCCTTATCTGATCAAAAGTATGGATCGCGGTCGCTCGTGGACCTCAATCGCTGGAAATCTACCCGACCGAACTCTGATCTGGCGAATTGTACAGGATCATGTGGTTCCAAACCTGTTATTTGCCGCGACCGAGTTTGGCATCTACTTCACGGTCGATGGCGGGGATCAATGGGTTAAGGTTTCTTCCGATGCAACGATTTCATTTCGTGACATTGTGATCCAGACTCGAGAAAATGATGTTGTTGGTGCGTCGTTTGGCCGAGGCTTCTTTGTTCTGGATGATTATTCCCCTCTCCGACAGGTAAACGAGGAATTACTTTCTGAGCCTGCCTATCTATTTACACCCCGAACGGCCAAGCTCTTCGTTGAACGTGATATAGCAGGGGGATCACAAGGAACGAATTATTACGCTGCCCCCAATCCTCCTCTGGGTACGACCTTCACCTATTACCTTCGTGAAGAAGCGAAAACATTGAAACAGATTCGGACAGAAAGGGAAAAGAAAATTGCCTCTGATGAGGATATCCCATTCCCTGGCTGGGATGCACTGGATGCTGAACAGAATGAAGTTGAAGATCGAGTGTATGTCGTAATCCGAGATGAAGCAGGTCAGGTCGCGGGTCGCGTTTCGGGGAGCACATCCAGCGGGTTGCACCGTGTCACATGGAACCTGCGTTATCCTTCCCTGAATGTCATCACTCCTGGCGAGACTGAAACGAATGAGAGTAGTCCATACCTCGCGACTCCAGGTGCCTACACGGCGGAACTGATTTACATTGATAGTGGAACCGAAACAATTTTGTCCGGTCCTGTCACCTTCGAAGTGGAGCCTCTACGAGTCCCTGCGCTGGAAGGAAAAAGTCCAAGTGAGATCAACGCGTTTCGGGTAAGGGCTGCATCCCTCATGCAGCGTGCAAACCTTTTCTCTGAATCCCTTTCCGATCACATGGAGCTTATTGAAGCTATGGAATCAGCACATTTGCGCGCACCGAAGCCTTCGTCAGAACTGACTTCGGAACTCTATATGGCCCACGGTCAACTCTTAGAAATTCGTCGGGATTTGAGTGGATATGCTTCAAAGCGTGGTCCCTCCGAGCGAGACCGACCGACCGTCATGTCTCGGTTGTTCACTGCACAAAGCGGACTGCGTACTACCTATGGACCAACCACTCTGCATGAGCAGTCATTGAATCTTGGCGAAACTCAACTCCAAGCGCTTGAATCAGCACTCACAACCTTCAAAGAAACAGTGCTCGTAGAGTTGACGAACGCATTAGATGCGACTGGCGCACCGCCAATCCAGAATTGATGAGGCTTAATCCTCGGGAATGGCAATAATCTCAAATGTAACGACCAACTCATCACCCGTCCTGTAAGCACCAAACATCAAAGATGGTGGCTCCAGTCCGTATTCGGTCATCAAGAGCGAATGGGTTCCTGAGAAATGAACTTTCCCATCCTCTTTTCTAACGCCCTCAACTGGAACGACAATTTCTTTGGTTTCAGCGGCAATGGTCAGATACCCTGTTGAATTGAGTGTGAAGGTACTGTCTTCCGTCTCGGCTAAATCCGAAACTGTCGCGAGCTCATATACGATCTCGGGATGCTCATCTGCTTTAAGTGCACCGTACATACCCCGATCCATGATCGGGCTTTTTTTGCTCTTCATCATTTTTGAAGGGACAACTAACTGCACAGAATCTATAACCCCCTCCTGATTTACACTGACCATTCCGTTGATCTCGGTTGCATAGACTCTCCATTCGGGTGTCTGATTTGATGTTCCATCAACGTAAAGATTGCTCTCTGGGGCAATGAGATAGTTTGTGGTCTGAGCATACAGAGGCACAGACAGAACCAGAGTGGTTAAGAGTGTACATGTGAAGAATCGGCTGTTCATTGGAAATTTCATGATCGCAACGGTTAAGTGAAAGAGATTTTAGCCTAATAAGTATTGGATTGTTTCAACTGATTGCGATACCCCTCCATTTTTCCTCAACTCTGCCACCTGTCTAAATCCATGGAATTGCTACTTTATTTCTCAATAAAGCCCAAAGTTTAAGCCACTCCGACCTCAAATTCATTTCATTGATTCCCAATAGTCACAACAGTGCACTTATTTATGGGCATTAGGGATCCTCTTAATTTAAGCAAAACTTGTCTTAATCTTTATAGGATTATTTTTCCAAGTGGCATCTGACGTACGTCTCTGATGTGAGACCAAACTTCTTTGATATCAATTCAATGGGAGTTAATAGAAACGTTCGCAGTTGCTTCGGCGGAAATTGATTTGCATACTTTTCCATCAAGTGTTCAAACAACGCCTTCGCCTCTAATGTCGGATCCACCTCCAAAATCCCTGCACATTCCTTCCATACCCCCGCACGTCAAATTGGCACAGGGGACTTCCTCAGTTTTAGTTCGCTCGGTAACTTCCCCGAAGAAGATAGGTGCTTGAAGTCGACTCACTCATTGCCGCCTTCGCAGCGGCTTTGACTGTCATCTTATTCTTGTGTCTAAATTGAAAAACATTTTCTACCTGTCGGTCTTTGATCCCCAGATTCGATCAAAGCGAAAACCGCACAAAGTATTGTCGATAGACAACCCCACAAATATGAAGTTTTGACACGCGTTACTCTGCTCGTCGAAGTGACCAATACCAACTGGGTTGTTTTTGTTCAATGTATCGTGCCCCAAGCAACGTTGATCCGCCTATTTTGATTAAATAAAAAACACCAAAGGAAGCATCTTCTCGGGCATTCATAAGGGCTACCTCTGCATACTCGCCTAAGTAGTGCTTACCTGTTAATACATCTATTGCCACATATTGCCCCTTATATGATGCATCAAGGCGTTCGCGCAAATTTTTATCGTAGATGCGCTCCCCTTCATTCGCAATTTGCTCTGGATCAGTAAGGGCAAATTTATTGCTCATGTGACTTTGCATATGGCATTTCGGTTAACAATCCACAAATCCGAGAGAAAAAATGGAGAGGATGTATGTGAGCAATTTTCTACTCAAAGCAAGTTCGTTTTTTTTAAGTACTGATCATTAAATAGGTCAATGTATTCGCCAGTTCCTTCAAGGAATAACCCGTATCTCTCTGTTAGTTCCTGAATCGTTTGAATTACAAGTAATTGCTGTCCCAATTGTTTCGGAATCGGCAAATTGAAAGTGGGCCAAGATATTTGCGAGAATAACGTAAATAATCAAAATAAATTTCTTATATTACAGCATCGCTAAATACGTTTATGAAAGCGGTTCCATATCCTCAACTGATTAATTTTCTTCCTAATGTCTGATAAACATAATTCTCGTCGTGACTTCATCAAGAAGTCCGCTCTTGGTGCTGCTGCGGTCGCGGCAGGCGTGCAAGGTTCAAAGATTGTTCACGGAAAAGCGCCAGCAAAAGGCTCTGTCCTTGGTGCGAATGATGCCATTGTGTGCGGGTTTATTGGTGTGGGTGGTCAGGGATTCAACTCCCACTTGTTGAATGTGACCAACCCTACTGGAGATAACGGTAAATCCCGTCACGATGTACAAATGAATGCTATTGCTGCTGCTGCATGTGACCTTTACTCCGTTCGCCGTGACAGGGCTCTTGATGCACTCAATGCCGCACGGCAGGAGGCTGGACGGGAAGCACCCGTAGAGGCACATGAAGATTATCAGGCGATTTTAGATAATCCTGACATTGATGCTGTCTTCATCGGCACTGTTGATCACTGGCATACAAAGATTGCAATTGATGCATTGGATGCTGGGAAGCATGTGTACTGTGAAAAACCAATGACTCGGTACTTTACCGAAGGATTTGAGATTTATGACAAGGTGAAAGAAACTGGCCATAAATTTCAAATTGGGTCGCAGTACTGTACCCAAGGAAAATGGCATGCTGCTGCAGAATTGATTCGCGGAGGCCGAATCGGGCCCCTCGTACTTGCGCAGGACTCTTACTGCCGTAACACCCCCATTGGGGAATGGAACTATTACGAGATTGAACCTGAACTTCAGCCTGGGGAAACGATCGATTGGGAAAAATGGCTTGGCCCCGTATCCGCTCGCGATTTTAATGCGCATCATTATCATCGCTGGCGCAAGTATTATCCCTACTGTGCCGGCATCCTGGGTGATCTTCTTGCCCATCGGATCCATCCCCTGCTCATTGCGACTGGAGCTAATGAGTTTCCGAAGCGCGTGTGCTCTGTTGGTAATAAAAAGATTGGGGATTCAAATCTTGGCCCCGAAGATCGTGATGTAACTGATAACTGCCAACTGTTAACTGAATTCCCCAGTGGACTTTGCATGCTCGTCACGGGCAGCAGTGTTAATGAGCAGGGACTTGGGCAAGTCATCCGTGGTAACGAAGGAACATTGTACTTCAGTGGAGAAAATCTTGAACTTCGTCCCGAACGTCCATTTGCTGATCTAGTAGATGGGGAAAAAATGGAGAACCTCTTGCCCGGTGTTAATCTCCCACTTCACATCAAAGACTTCTTCACTGCGATTCGTGAAGATGGGGAAACCAATGGAAATATTGAGGTTGCCATTCGTGCACAGACTATCATTTCCATGGCTGAGTTGAGTGAACGTATGGGCGAAATGGTTTACTTCAACGAAGAAGACCGCTCACTCCATACGGGTAGTGCTTCCAAGATTGAACCTATCAGCTACGCCACAGAAACTCACTAAGATTGCGAGATCCGTAGACTCGGGAGGAGTTGATGCATGTTCCTTCCGTTTCTACTCTTTTCTGGTGATCACGAGTTGCCATGCAAACCGTTCGTCTGGCATTGCAGGCCATGGCGACCCGCTTTGAGTTGGTGCTCCATGGGGAAGACCCAGTCTTTCTTCGTGCAGCAGGCGAGGAAGCCTTAGGGGAAATCCGACGGTTGGAGCAACAACTGAGTTTTTACAATCCAGCTAGTGAAATAAGTTATGTCAATCGGAACGCTTCAAAAAAACCCGTACGAATAAGGCCGAACCTCTACTCTCTGCTCCGGATGTCTGCTGATTTACACTCAATCACTATGGGCGCTTTTGATGTCACCGTCGGTCCACTTATGCGCTGTTGGGGCTTTGTTCAAGATTCTGGAGCATGGCCCTCTGATTCACAGCGAGAGGAGGCACTTCAACAGACTGGCATGGATCAGGTCGTATTGGATGATGAGGAGTGTACTGTTTTTTTCAAGCGAGATGGAATGGAGATTGATCTTGGTGCGATCGGGAAGGGGTATGCCATTGAGGAAGCTGCTGATCTCCTTCAAGATTGCCAGATCACCTCAGGCTTACTCCACGGTGGAACAAGTACTATGGTGGCAATTGGCACTCCCTCTCCACAAGAGAATGGATGGTCCATTGGAATCACGGATCCGCATGACCAAACCAATGTGCTCACGTCTGTAAGGATACAGGATCAAGCCCTC
Source organism: Rhodothermales bacterium (assembly GCA_965208025.1). Taxonomy (GTDB): domain Bacteria; phylum Bacteroidota; class Rhodothermia; order Rhodothermales; family Bin80; genus Bin80. The sequence goes on along the minus strand of OZ242302.1, from coordinate 3,116,185 downwards.
TCAATCTCGGCTCCCCATGGGAAAGCTTTCCATAAGGACGGGCAGCTATGGGGGCATGTGATTGATCCGCGGATTGGCTATCCAGTTGAGACTTCTGCTTTGTCAGCAGTGATTCATTCATCAGCAACCGTCAGTGACGCGGTTTCTACCGCATTACTCACTATGGATCAAAGCGAAATAGAACAGGTTGCGCAAAAATTTGACCGTATACGTATACTTTGTGTATATTCAGATAATGGTGACTTTCATATGGTTTCTCATGATTTCCCTCAATTAGACTTAACGACCGACCATGAACAAGAGGACAGTTAGCCGCAGGGCTTTTCTTATGGGTAGCGCTGCGATCAGCGGGGCTGGATTGGTGCGTGCAGCCAACATCAGAACGAGGGCGTGGCCTGGCGGACGTGAAGATGTGAATTGTGGAATCATTGGGTATGGTCCACAGGGGCGGGAGATTGCCTCCACTCTCGCACGCGTTCCAGGTGCGAAGATCTCTGCAATCTGCGACACTTATTCTCCCATGCTTCGTCGGGCCCAGCGTGATGTACCCGAAGCCTCCCAACATGAGGACTATCGTGAGATCTTGGATCAACCGAATATCCAGGCCATCATTGTTGCGACCCCCACCCATCTGCATCATGACATCGTTATTGATGCATTGGCTGCTGGTAAGAATGTCTACTGTGAAGCCCCCATGGCATCCACCATTGACGATGCTAAATCTATTGCCCGCGCTGCCCGTGATGCATCGAATCAAATCTTTCAGGTTGGTCAGATCTATCGTTCAAATCCCCAACATCGTTCAGTATTTCAGTTTATGCGGAGTGGCGCTATTGGTACGCCCACAATGGCACGCGGACAATGGCATACCAAGGAAAGCTGGCGCCGAGCTTCCCCAAGCCCCGAACGTGTTCGTGACCTCAATTGGCGTCTTGATCCTTCTATCAGTACAGGATTGATTGGCGAAGCGGCATTACTTCAGATGGATGTGGCCTACTGGGTACTTGGTGAACTTCCGAGTTCGGTTCAAGGGTTTGGGCAGGTCATGGCTTGGAAGGATGGACGGGAAGTCCCCGACACGATTCAGACAGTCTTTGAGTTCCCCAGTGGGCTGCACATGATCTTTGATGCAACGCTCACAAGTTCCTACGAAGATGCGTACGAAGTTTACATGGGATCTGATAGTACCATCGTGTTCCGTGACCGCGGAAAAGCGTGGATGTTCAAGGAAGTGGACTCACTAATGTTGGGCTGGGAAGTCTATGCGCGCAAAGATCGTTTCTACAAGGAAACAGGGATTGCACTCCTCGCGAATGCCACTCAGTTGGATGCTCAGAACATGGATCCAACCGAGGATGATCCCAATGTAGAAATGCCCCTGTGGTACGCCTTGCAGGAATTCATGGATAATCATGCATTCGGACCGTACCCACCTGCTGCCAACTGGGAGCGCGGACTTGAAGCTGCTGCCATTGCAATTACCGCCAACGATGCAATTGTTCAGCAAACCCGCAAACCAATTGATCCACAGCTTTACACACTGGATTAATTTGGGTCTATGCTGACCCTCACGGAGAAAATTCTCTTTGCTTTGGCAGTGATTTTTGCTGTCTACGGTACGAGTCTGAATTTCTCTGCGTTATTCAAAATTATTCGCCGAGGTCAAGGACCTATCCTGACCAGCGACTGGCGAAGAACCCTCCGTGCTCTTGGGACATGGGTGACCATGGGGAACATATGGAAGTCACGCCCCATCATCAACGTAATCCATGCCATTATCGTATGGGGCTTTCTGCTCTATCTCCTGGTAAACATTGTTGATCTTGCTCGGGGCTATCTGAGCTCCCCCATCCAATTTCCAGATTGGATTGCACATAGCTATCGGCTCGCTGTTGATCTTGCCAGTGGAGGGATTCTACTTGCAATGGTGCTCCTCTTATTACGACGCTTTGTCTCTCCCAGGCGTCAAGTTCTGGCGCATCGGGCAAATGTACTGCAGATTCATGAAGCAAATCTCCCTTTCTTTCGTCAGACCGTCTCCCGCGATTCACTGATCGTTGGAGGATTCATCTTATTGCATGTGGGATTTCGATTGTTGGGGGAATCCGTAGCCATCCAGATCCACGGCCCCGATCTCTGGCAGCCATTTGCATTTGCAATTACTCCGATTTGGGTTGGATACAGTTCCGATCTCTTGACGATTTGGCATCATGTGTGTTGGTGGGGGGCTCTGGGACTGATTGTCGCTTTTGCGCCCTACTTCCCCTACACAAAACATCTGCACTTGATCATGGCGGGGTTCAACTTCGCCACTCAGATAGACCGAACATCCCCAGGTGCACTCGATCCGATTGATTTTGAGAATGAAGACATAGATATTTTTGGTGCACTCACACTTGAACAACTGCCACAGTCAAGTATCGCCGATACATTTGCCTGTATCATGTGTAATCGCTGTCAAGATGTATGCCCCGCCTACACCACGGGAAAAGAATTGTCACCTTCGGCTCTTGAAATCAATAAACGCTTCTTTGTAAGTGAGCATTTTCAGGGTCTTGCATCTGGACAGGAATCTGAGGCAAGGCTTACAGATTATGCAATTTCGGAAGCTGCGGTTTGGGCTTGTACCTCATGTGGTGCGTGTACCGAAGTCTGCCCAGTCGGGAATGCCCCGATGGTGGACATCTTACAGATTCGACGTGGACTAGTCCTGATGGACGATCAGTATCCTGAACCACTTGAAGCGGTATTTCAAGGTATGGAACGCAATGGAAATCCCTGGAATATGAGTTCTGGACAGCGAATGGACTGGGCCCATGGGCTAAATCTTCCCAGTATTGAAGAAAATCCCAATCCCGATCTGTTATGGTGGATCGGTTGCGCACCATCCTATGATCCGAGAGCTCAGAATGTAGCCCGTGCATTAGCCCGTATCTTGCACAGCGCAGGAGTTTCCTTTTCCACGTTGGGAGGCAGAGAGTGGTGCACGGGCGATTCGGCCCGACGAAGCGGAAATGAATATCTATTCTCTGAACTTGCCCAGAGAAATATTTCTACGCTGAACGAGGTCAAACCCACTCGAATCCTGACCACTTGCCCCCACTGCCTCCATACGCTTGGCAAAGAATATCCTGCTTTGGGAGGACATTTTCAAGTCATTCATCACACGGAATTGCTGTCCGAACTTGCAGATCAAAAGCGGATTCCGTTGGAAGTCAAGATAGAAGATATTACGTTTCATGATCCATGTTATCTGGGCCGACAGAATAACATTATTGATGCCCCCCGAAATATCCTAACTGCCACAGGGGCTAAGGTCACGGAAATGGCTCAAAACAAAAAGAATTCATTCTGCTGTGGCGCCGGTGGTGCCCAGATGTGGGTAGATGAACCGACCCCCAGAATTAATGATACCCGATATTCGGAAGCCGTAGACACTGGAGCAAACGTCATCGCGACCGGATGTCCTTTTTGCTTAACGATGCTCCGTGACAGTGCAACGAAAGGGGATCCCGACGGCCCCGTAGTCAAGGATGTTGCAGAAATTGTCGCCGAACGTCTCAGTTCAGATTAGTATTCCTCCATTCTTACTCTTATGAGACGGAATGCAATGACCTAATTGTTACTTGAAGCACTTCTCTGGGCGCAGGATCTAAACTCTATGCCCTAATGAATGCGGATTACAGCTTGTTGAGTTCCAAACGAGTGACTATATTTCCCCGTGTACCTGTAACTGATCCTCACTCTCATTATGGATAGAAGATCTGTCATTAACTGTACTGACAGAATAAATGTAGGCTGTGTCATCCCGTAAGATGGGGCTCTTCATGATACATTTTTGCGGTTGGGGTCAGACTTTTTCGCTCAAGCATCCAACGGATAACCACTGAACTGTGAACCCTCAATGAAGAGTAATAATCAACCGGGAAACGTTAAACTGCATCAACTGGTGAAAGTCTTCGCATTATGCATCCCCTCCTTGATGTGAGTAAATCATCCACTTGTTCACAATCCATGAATTATTCGCTCTCGAGTGCAATTCGGTTTGCAGGGAAGGCCAAGCTACCCGCAGATAAATCCATTGCTCACAGAGCTGCCCTCTTTGCATCCATAGCAGAAGGAGTTTCTACTATACACGATTTCCCAACGAGTGCTGACCCACAAAGCACCCTCTCTTGCCTGCGTCAACTGGGAGTTCCAATTCATGTGACACCAGATCAAACCGTAAGGATTGAGGGGGTCGGAAGAGATGGCATTCGTAAGCCTGATTCCCCTCTAGATTGTGGGAATTCTGGAACGACGATGCGCCTACTCTCTGGGATCCTTGCTGGACAACCTTTTGACAGTCAACTCATCGGGGATAACTCACTCAGTACTCGCCCCATGGCTCGAATTACAGAACCTCTACGGAACATGGGAGCCCGTATCTCCCTCACCGATGGACACGCTCCCATCCAAATCCATGGTTCAAGCGGTCTGAAAGGCATGGACTACCGCCTCCCTGTTGCCTCTGCACAAGTAAAATCCTGCATACTACTTGCAGGGCTTTGGGCTCGCGGAACTACGATTGTTCGGGAATCCATTCCTTCGCGTGACCACACTGAGCGAATGCTGAACCTTCCCGTCTCTCAATCTGAAGATGAATGGCTCATCCGCTCCGACTCATCTCATCCTATTCCGCACGGCTCATTCACTCTACCTGGTGATTTTTCTGCCGCTGCATTTATTCTCGTTGCGACTTCAATCATGGGAACAGGGCCTGTCTATTTGTCCAACGTTGGGTTGAATCCAAGTCGGACCGGGCTACTCACCACCCTTGAGCAAATGGGAGCTGATATTCGGATTACGAAACAATCCTCCGCGGGAGTAGAGCCCTCTGGCAATGTAACCGTACGACGTTCGCAACTACATGGAGTTGCGATTGGCGGAAGTCAAGTCCCCAACATTATTGATGAAATTCCCATCATTGCGGTTGCAGGTGCATTTGCGAGGGGAACAACCATCATCCGTGATGCGGAAGAATTACGCCACAAAGAGTGTGACCGAATCCACGCCATGGTCACGAATCTTCGTAAATTGGGGGCGACGATTGAAGAGTATCCAGACGGGCTTGCGATTACTGGAATGGTTTCCCTTCATGGAAATATCGTCTCAAGCTTCCACGATCATCGAATTGCAATGGCAATGGCCGTCGCAGGACTTGGTGCAAATGGTACAACTACGATTCAAAATGCAAACGCTGTCGCAATTTCTTTTCCAGAATTCTGGGATACCATGAACGCGTTGCAAAAGTGAGCACTTGCAGAACACTCAGCTTAATCTATGCCAGGGATCCATAGGTGACGTGAAAGGATCACACAACCCTCTTCATCAAATGTGACCCCTTCCATCCGTAATAGCCTCTCCATCAGATTAGGGTCGCCAAAATTTCTTGCCCCGGTCAATGCACCATGACGGTTCACGACTCTGTGGCACGGTAGATCAGATCCTTTTGCCGCTTTGAGTGCCCACCCTACAGTTCGCGCCGCACTTCTTGTTCCAAGAAATTCAGCAATATGTCCGTATGTGGTTACTCTTGATTGAGGTATCTGAGCAACTGTATCCCACACATTTTCAAAAAAATCACCCCGATTCATTAAGCACCCTCAAGGTTAGACTTCTAGATGTCAAGCTCCCCGAAATTTCATCCTGAACCGTTACGGTCACGACAATTTCTCCTCTATTATCACCAAGATCTAAAAGTATTTCATCCCGTTCCGTCCTACTTTGACCCTCAAGAACGATACTTGTTGAAGAACTGCGCCCACGTTTTGGGGAGATCTCATAGGTCACCGTATACTTGGTTCTGTCATTCGGCCCGTAGGTAAGGTGATAGATTTCAAAAGCCAGACCGAACCGCATGTCTTGTTGGATCCATGCATGAGGCCATGGAAAAGACTGATCCTCAGTTGGATAAGCAAGTGGTTTCAGATCGCTCATCTCTAACTCTATCCCACTTGCATCCAGTGCATAGAGTGAATCAACATGTCTGGATGCAACGCCTAATTGTTCGCCGATTCCATCCTGTACAAGCCCATATTGATTCCACTGAAGTGCCAAGTGATTCATGCCTGTCCCTCCGCTCATCTTCATGGTCTGTACTGGAATCGTTGCCATCGGTGTACCTGGAGGGATCTGGACGCGGATTGCATTGGTCCTACTTTGAATGGAAACATGGTCCGCCGTTTCCAGTGCAGAATAGATCTGGATGATATATCCTGCTGATGCTTTATCTCCGGAGATGTTAAATCCTCCTGATTCAGGAGCCCAATAGACTTCAGTCGTGGTTGTACCATCGGGCTTCAGGAATCGCGCATGACGTATGGCCAGAGGCAATGTGGGAAGTGATTGGAGCACATCTGATGAACTTGATGGAAGAATTATTTCTCTTTGATAGGCAGCCTGCTGGTCCTCAAGCCGAGCATTCAAGATCATCCCTTGTGCAAATGTACTGGCCGCTTGCCCCAAATTCTGATCCGTGTCGGAAAACTCAGGCCTCTCGCCTTGAATCAAATTCCCAGCTCCGGTGATGATCTTGGCATTTTCTATGGGATCTCGACTCTGTAATCGTCCCGTTTCCTCGTTGTCTGAAAGCCATCGATCGACATCATTGAATCTCGTAGCAAAGGAGGGGTGCTCCAAGGCAAGTTGCCTGTAGATGGATCGCATGACCGCAAGAACCATTTTTGATTTGACCTGTCCACGACCACTTTGGCCCAAACCTGTACGTAACCCTGATGGGAGTAAATCCTTCGTAGTCCCGATACGATACAAATTACCCTCCCATACAAAAAGGAAGTATGCATCCCGATCAAGATTCAAGTATCTCCAGAATTCATTGTCTGGAAAATCCCCAGGGCTTACCGAAATGCCAGGTTGATAAACCATATCTATAAGTCGTGGATCATCAAAGACAATCTGGGTCCTCCGCTCTGGAGCACCATAGCGCACATAAACTTCGCCACGGGCATCGTAACCAGTTGGGCATATTAAGCACGAGTAGCGTTCCAATGCATGTTGAACGCGGCGAACATGCTCAACCATCCGCTCATTCACTTTTGAAGCTGGAAGCGGATCCTGACTTCTCCACCAACTCAGAACCGCATTCCGCGCGCCCTCGTTCGTCATCACCGAATCTGATTCAATAATCTGGTTGGTTACAGATTCTGGCAGAATAGGCATGAGCCGCAAAAGCTCATCCATCAGAGAAACCTGATCTCTACCCTCGAGAAAGAGATTTTCATACTCAGACACGGATTGGGATAAATGGTCTAAATCAATGGACTGCGACCATGCATTCAATCCCACCAAAGGTGAGAAAATAAAGCAAAACGGGATGCTGATTCTACCCCACATCCGTGTCATCCGATCAAGGCTTCGGGTGCGATGAGTTACCCAACCGCACAGATCCCATCAGGTTCTTCTCAACGGTAGATGTCCCCTCGCGGATGATCACAAATTGTTGCAATGGTACACCTCGAAAGGTCTCAACTGACTGTGTGGCTGGCCACTGAACAATCACGTTCTGGATCGAGGAGGCATTCCCCAGTCCAACCTCCAAGCGCATTGGGGAGGACCCGAAGCTTCCGCCCGTACCAACAACACGATATAATGTATCTACATCTGTGACAACCGAAACTCGAGCACCAATCGCATTCCGATTTGATGTCGTTCCCTCCAACGACAAAATGACCCATGGATGCCCATGCCCTGGGTTTTCATAAAGCGTGTTCCTTGCCAAATCTCCTTCAAATGCACCCCCCATGACCTGATACACATCCTGATCACCATCATGGTCTATATCTCCAAAAGCGACTCCATGTCCTTTCTGAAGATGCCCAAAACCGCCAGAGGTCGTTACTTCTTCAAACCGGATTCCATCAACATTTCGAAACATTCTGTTGGGCATAACTGCTCTGAGATTCGGATCACCTGTCCCGACATAAAAATCAAGCCAGCCATCACCATCCAAGTCACCAAAGTTGGCTCCCATCGCATACATGACTTTATCTAACTCAACTTTTTTGGTTACATCCTCAAATGTACCGTCTTTTTGATTCTTGTAGAGCCTCGGTTTCTCGGCATGATCCGGGATCCCCAAGTACTCCGCTGCAACGTCACCTGCGGTTGCACGCCAGCCAGAAACAAATATATCCAGCCATCCATCGTGATCAAAATCCCAGAACCACGCCGGGAAGCTATCCAGAGGTTCTTGAATGCCTGCTTCACGGCTTACATCCCTAAAATTCATCCCCTGCTCATTCAGTAAAAGCAGATTCGTTTCCCGATACCGACTAATAAACAGATCGGGCCACCCGTCATTGTTGTAATCCCCCCATACCACAGCTTTCATATAACCCATCAATGCAAGACCAACTTCTTTGCCTGACTCTTGAAATGACCCATCCCCCAGATTAATGAACAATTCACTTGGATGGCGTCCAGAATGGGGGTTTGACTCATTCCCGACAAATAGGTCTAAATCTCCATCACGATCAAAATCACTCCATGCCGCCGTCTGCGTAGGATGACGGGAATAGACACCCACTTCTTGAGTCACATCTGTAAACCTTCCTCGCCCATCATTGCGCAACAGAGAGTTTGGATGTCCTTCACTGAGCCACGCACCACGCAGAACCAGTATATCTTGATCACCATCGTTGTCATAGTCCGCATGAACCAGATTCAGTCCCCCAGTCAACCCACTTAATCCAGCCACATTGGTACGCTCGTTGAACCCACCATCCCCACTATTTTCATAATATTGAAGTGGGTCTCTTAGTCCCCAAGAAGAAACCATGAGATCCAGCCAGCCATCGCCCGATAAATCTTCCAGAACGACCCCTCCGGAAAGCCCCATCACATCTACCCCCAAGATCGGTGCCACATCATCAAATCTTCGAATCCCAGTCCGATGGTGAAGAGAGTCCATAGGGATGCGCCACTCTGGACGAACTCCTGCGGGGTAACTTCCCAGAGTCATATGTGCCAAGTTATTCAACCACAGGGCATTCAGATCTTCGGGATCTTGGTGCAGGATTTGCTCATACCAGTAGATGGCCCTTTCAGAGCCATCTCGCAGGGTGTGCATACCCTCGGGGGTAATCGGGAACAGACATCTGGCTGCCGAGTGATTGATGAGACAGTTTTCCTGCTCCCCGATTCTGAGATAGCTCAAGGCAAGATGATCCATCACGGCCAAGTGCCATGACGAATCAAACTCATTCGGAGACGTATTCATGGATTCCAAGATTCCCTCAAATATTGCAACGGCTTCCTCACTCTCACCAGCGCGTAAAAGCTCGGTGCCAAGTGTTGATTCAAACAGGATGCGATCAATTAAATCTGCTGGCGGATTCATCTCTCTTAATTGTGAAGCACGCGCACGATTCGCATGAGCATTGCGGCGGGGATCCTGATCGGTAGCATCCGCTATGGCGGTCAATTCGTCTGCCATTTGCATTGTAGACTCTGGCACAGTTGGAGTGCACGAAGAAATAATGATACAAACCGTCACAATCAAGCGTACCATTTAGCTACTTACTCAGCGAAAGCACATGACTTTCTCCCTCCAGAGTCACATACACTGGCTCCATCCCCGGCCATGTGATTTCGATTGCAGTTGGAGATGTATCCCGCAATCCGAGGGTCGTTGAAGTCGCATGTTGAGACCAATATCCAGACCCCGCGGTGATGATTCTGGCCGGCCCCAGACGACCGTCAGAGTATACGACACGCATGACAGCTCCAATGGCATCTGATGGACGATCAAACTGAATATAAATTCCATCATTCAGGCCTGAAAGTTTGCGGTACACGAGAGTTGGACCATTATGCTGTGCAAAGGCAATCTCCTCCTGATGGTCGCCCGTAAAGTCTCCAACCGAGACGGCCCGCCCCTCCCCATAGACTTTGAATCCAGAATTGTCTTCTGGACTGAATGTCCCGTCGCCATTGCCCAAAAGAAGAAGCGCGCGTCCTGCATCCTGCCGAGGGGTTGAGAGGGGATACGCGAACCAATTTTGGGACAGAAGAATATCCTCATTTCCATCCAGATTCGCATCCAATACAACAGGGGCAATGCCGACACTATACTGTGCCTTGGGATGCAATGGCCGATGCTCAAAGCGATCTCCGAAATTTAGAAAAATACTCGTTGCATATTCATTGGCATTGACCATTCGGGATGAACTCCTCCATTGTTGAGGAAGTAGTTCAGATACATCTGCGGTGCTGAACTCTTTGTGAGAACGAATTCCCATCTGTAGTGGAGAAATGATCTGAACAAGATCCGAGAGCATTCTAGACGGACGATCAATCCCCTCGACTGGATCATAGAACGATTGCATCATATTTATCCTTCCATTTGTATTAAAATCCCCATAATGCAAATGGACCTGTACCCTGCGACCATATCGGTGATTCCATCCGACATTGGATGCAACAATGTCCAATGCACCATCCCCGTTAAAATCACCAAGTGCCACTCCCCTCCACCAACCCTTATAGTCTGCCAGACCGAGTGATTCAGTCTGATCTATGAACCCGTTGGCCGCTCCTTTGAATACCCGAACAGGCCCCCACTCGGTAGCCACCACAAGATCGCTATATCCGTCTCCATCCAGATCACCCGACACGCTACCGTTCACGAGTCCTAATTGGCGCAATGATTCACTAAATTCTGCGCTTGGTTTGTAGGAATTTTCATGATAAAGATAAATGCGACTGTCAACTGAACGTGGATACTCGCCTGGGATGAATTGTCCCCCAACAAATAGGTCAAGGTCTCCATCAAGATCCATATCTACTAAGGAGAGTGGGCCCGGTGCTCCAGGCCCGAACGGAAGAATTTGATGATGTATTTTGCTGGCATCATGAGAGAGGTCGTATATATGTATCCTTGAGGAGTCTATAAATCCTTCATAGTGAGATTCTCCTATGATCAAACGAGTCAGATTATTCTCAATTGGTACTGCAACGATACCTGCTGCATCACCCTTCAAAGAATCAAGGATTGGCTTCCCATTCAGCCGAACCATGTGATGACTTCCTCCGCCCTGGATCAGTTCGAAACGACCATCCTGATGGATATCTACAGCAGCAAGGGCCGGTCCTTGCCGACTTAAACGCCAAGGTAAAAGAGGCTGTGATGCGAAATCATCATATTCATGTTCAATCAGCGGCTCAAACTGATGATCAAGTTGATACAAGAGTTCCCTGGAGGGTTCCTCAGGATAGTTGAATCTATCCACTCCGATGGGTTCCTCAATGATGTATAATCGGTTTCCACCATCAACCTCAATTCTGGAATGAGATCCAAGAGGCCATATGACCTCGATCTGGCATACATGATGGTTGACAGCAAATACCGCCATGAACTGGTTGGAAGACAGGTAGCTACCTCCAGCCGAGATCTGTTTTGTTTGCGCGGGTAAACCGGGACATTGGACACCTATGGATGCTCCAACTGCGGAAGTATTTGGGGGATTCCCCTCTAACATCACTGCCAAGCGTTGAGCCCCTGCATTGTTTCGATAGACTCCTGGTGACGCATTGAGCCGATTGGTGACAAGATCAAGATCGCCGTCTCCATCCAGATCTCCCAATGCCATTCCATGGGCAATATCCGCCGTCTGGCCAAATCCCCACATGTCAGAGATATCTTCAAACGTGAGATCTGTACGATTGCGGAACGCAACATTATTCTGTTTGAGAGGTGGGAATTCCAGTAATAATCTTCTGGCGGCTTTCCAAGTGGATGCCGCAGCCATTCGGTGCTGTTCATTCAATTGTGCATCCAGATCCTGAACGTCAAATAAATGCCCTGTAGTGATTAACAGATCCTCCCAGCCATCAAGATCCACATCCACAAAACTGGTGGCCCATGACCAGTCAGACGCAGCAACTCCACTGTACCATGCCAACTCTGCGAACGTTGTATCTCCCCTCCCAACCATAAGTGTATTCTGCATCTCTTGAGGACGAAAAGAGTCATCCCCTAAAGGTGACTCAATCGGAATACGCGTGTTTCGCTGGCGTAGCCGTAAGGAATAATCCCGGCTCAGCATGTCTGTCGTGAAAAAATCAACGATTCCATCCTGATTCACATCGGAAAAATCCACGGACATCGTCGCATTGCTGGTTTTCCGCAGCGCGTGTCGGGGTGCACGTTGAAACCTCCCGTCTCCGAGTCCAATCCATAACTCATCGGGGCTATCAAAGTCGTTACAGACATATAAATCAATGATCCCATCCCCCGTAATATCGTGAAATTTTGCGGTGAGTGCCCAGTCTCTGGGAATCAGTTCAAGTGGGTTACCTGTCTCATCCAAGAACGCGCCTCCGGTCCATGATACTTCCGAAAACACTCCTCTCCCATCATTCAGGTATAGTCCATCGGGTTCCGCGAGTTCGCTACGAATCACACGGCGACCAACTCTTGTCATCCTGTAATGCGTAAGGAATTCCTCTTTGGGTTGTAGTTCATCACTGCGCAATACCGCCTCCCAAGTGATGGCTTCGGGTGGTAAGCTATCCGCCAGTGCAACCCGCTTATACCGGGCAATATAGACATCAAGATCTCCGTCTTGATCCACATCAGCCAAGGTCGCAGTCGTACCCGCAAAAGGGGAATATAGACCGGATCCATCTGGAACCCGCTCAAAGTTGCCTGTACCCAAATTATGATAAACCGCTCCTGGCCCAAGGGGCATCGTGAGGAGTAAATCTAGATCATGATCCCCATCTAAATCCACCATTGTCACTCCTGATGTGGCATGCGCGGTGGTATCCAGGCCTGACTGGGCAGAAATATCCTGAAACTTCCAATCGCCAAGATTTCGGTAGAGGGCGTCGGATGCCGCCAATTGAGCAACATAGATATCTGGCATCCCGTCTCCCGTCACATCTCCGATTGCGATTCCCGAACCATGCATCATGTGCCTATTTTCGATGATTGCATCAAGCGATACAAGATTTTCAACGGTGATTCCCGACCGCTGTGGAGTAATTTCTGTGAACCCTATCCTGGAGCGACCTTTCATGTCCAACTCCTGATAGCGAAACCCCTCTCCTTGAACCCAGACATCTGATGAATCTATGCAACCCGACATGAATAGTAGGAGGGTTATTCCAATGAAGCTGAAGATTCTGGTAAGCATGCGATGGGTTGGGAATCAGCGTGATGCGTGCAGACTGCGATGGAAAGGATTCTCGGTGCAGTCCTTAGGCATAAAAGATCTGGCTGATCAAATGAATTTCCAATACGGAAGTGGTTTATTTGAAATGATGTCAGAACTTTTCGGTGGCTGATGTTGGTACTCCCTGCTGTGATACATGTGCAAATCTTAAAGAATCCATCCAATTCAGAAATCTCTGGTGTCAGATGAACACATCCGAGTATCCTCCATCCCTGACGTAATTAGTATATCATTCATATTCTTGCACAGACGAGATTGGCAATGACGGTTAAGAATTGACGCGCCATAAGCCAACAATTTTATTACCTTGCGAGTTGCATTTTCTAGATTTGCCTCGGTTCCATGCGGAAATCTGAACACTCTTCTTCCACACCACTCACGGCTACTTTCGACCGCGGACCTGCAAGATATTTTCACGGGCGGACACAGATTCTGCGTGATTTTGAAGAACTTGTAGAGCGTTCTATGCAGGCAAATGGTGGTACAATCTTTCTGATTCAAGGCCCCCCTGGCGCAGGGAAAAGTGCGCTGCTCTATGAATGTGAGAAGATGGTTGAACCCATCGGATGGAACATCACAGACATTGATCCCCCCGCCTTTTGGGACGTGAATGAATTGAGGCAGTCCCTTGATTTGAGGAGAACGATCAATGTTGAAGCTGGTTCGGTACGGGTTGGTCTACCTGACATTGTAGAGGCAGAAGTCAGTACAGGGCGATCACCGCAGACCGTGAAAGGTCTACTTCAAAAAGATAAAGATCCTTTATTGCTCATCCTAGATGAAGCACAGGCACTGGGAAAAATAGATGATCTTTCCCCAGACCAACGACACACTGCTACCGGTATACTTAAGGCAATCCATAATGGTACATTGGACAGACCGGTTATCCTTCTAGCAGCTGGGCTGGGAATGACATCAGAATCCTTCGAATCGTTCCAGATCTCTAGGTTTTCGGAGAGTTGTTTTGTGGAATTAGGATCTTTGCGCAAAAAGTCCGAGCGTGCAGTGATTCTGGACTGGCTCAAGAGGGAGGGTGGAGTAAAGGAAGATCCGAGGAAGTGGATAGATGCAATTGTACAAGAAACACATGGCTGGCCACAACATATCGTCTCCTATGCTGACTCGGCAGCAAAGCAACTAGATGTAGATAACGGAGTCATGACAGCGAACGGGTTGCGTACGGTCATGGAAAAAGGGCGTGGGGGACGATATGTAATCCCCATTCCATCTATGCACAATTGGTTGGCAGACAATTATACCTCTGATTCAGATAGGGCTTCCTCCATTTGAATTGTTTTGCCCAATTCGGCATGTCTGGAATTCAGGTAGGGATTCCCAACGGGGACCGCCTCATCCCGCTCGGGCTAACTAAAGATCTCATCTGTGGGCGTTGGTTCTACCAAGACACTCATCGGATCTGTATGTATTCCCAGTAATGGTATCACCTATCCATTGATACCAGACCTATCCAACGGTGAGAATACCTATGTAAGAGAGGGTATTTATCCTCTAATCGCAGGATTTTCTACACCTCTTTGGCAAGATTTTTCATGGTTCCACCTAATTGAGACTTGCCCTTACGAAAGTACTTTAGCTACTGCCTTAATCTCAATCACAGTCTCGTACCTGTGCAGATGGATATCATGGTATTTCCTGCATGTCCTCACTTTGGACCATCTCAATGTCCTATTCCTGAAAATTTGGATATTAGTCTAATCATTCGCAGAAGAATAGACTTGCAACTCCGAGGCGATCAACCTTCTACAACCTTATCCGACAGGTTTAATTTGGAAATTATATCATAGCAGTTTGATCTTGTCAAGCGGCATTGCAACAACTACGGTATATTAGCATATTCCTCTGACACCAAGGATATATAGCTGGTGTGACATGTCCGTGCGCACTCTCCAATTCATCTGCCTCTTTGTCTCCATTCCTTGGGCAGCGTGTGCACCGTCGCCGTCTAATCCATCTGAGTTGCCCGCCGAAGTTGATTATAACTGGCATATCAAGCCGGTTCTATCCGATCGGTGTTACAAATGTCATGGGCCAGATGATCGGGCTCGCCAAGCAAATCTAAGACTTGATACTCAGGAGGGTGCCTATGGCGTTAGCAGAGACGACTCTACGCGGCGAATCATTCTACCTGGGAATGCCGATGCTAGTGTCTTGACTGAACATATTTCCAGTGACGACCCCAGACGGCGAATGCCCCCGCTAGAAAGCAACCTGTCCTTGTCTGATCATGAGATCTCTCTCATTCGGAAATGGATTAATCAGGGAGCCACTTGGAAACCACACTGGGCATTCATTCCCCCCGTAGCCAAAATTCCTCCCGAAGTCCAAGCCAAGGCATGGGTACATGATCCACTTGATTCATTTGTATTGCATAAAATTGAGTCAGCGGGGCTCTATCCCTCCGTAGAAGCTGAGAAAAGCGAACTTCTTCGCCGCGTCACCTTTGATTTGACAGGGTTGCCGCCAACGATTGATGAACTGAACTCGTTTCTGGCTGATCCCCGACCGAACGCTTACGATCGGGTGGTGGATGAACTATTGTCCCGCCCATCTTACGGAGAGCGAATGACTTCCATGTGGCTGGATCTTGCTCGCTATGCGGATACACATGGATATCAGGATGACCGCCCACGAACAATGTGGCCGTGGCGCGATTGGGTTGTGCGTGCCTTCAATCAGAATCTTCCCTATGATGACTTTGTTACTTGGCAGATTGCTGGAGACCTGCTTCCCGATGCTACCTTTGAGCAACGTCTGGCAACCGGATTTAACCGCAATCATGCCATCACACAAGAAGGGGGCGTTGTCGCAGAAGAATATCTGACTGAGTACGCAGCCGATCGTACCAATACGACGGCGACTGCATTCCTCGGGATCACCATGGAATGTGCCCGGTGTCATGACCATAAGTATGATCCGATTCTGCAAGAAGAATATTATAGTATGTTTGCCTTCTTCAACGGGATTGACGAACAGGCGCAGATCAGTTATTTTGATCTCGCACCAAAGCCATCTATCCGTCTGGAAGATCCCGATCTGGAAACACGTATCCTTCAAACCAACGCGAGCATTGATTCCCTTGAACAAGTGGTTCAATCGTGGCCCCAGCCGACCCCACCCATAGACTGGATCCCTGTACCATCAATCTCACTTGAATCTGGTCTCTTGGCTTATCTGCCATTCGACAGTTTACAGAGTCTGGTCTCCCCTGCCAATCAAGGCCTCCATGGTTACGCCAATACCGGGCTTGAAGATGTACTTGATCCACCTCAACTGATTGAAGGAAAACGAATTGGAGCACTCGCCTTTGATGGCGAGAATTTTCTTAATCTGGGACCCGAGGCAGACTTTGATTGGCATGATCGGTTCTCATTAAGTTCCTGGATATTTGTCCAACCTCATTCAAAATCTGTTGCACTGCTTTCCAAACGAAACGGTGAACAAAAACGTAGTGGCTATGATCTGATCCGATCATCTAGTGGACGACTGCAACTTCGGCTCATTCACGATCCTGAACATCAGATTACGGTTGCCTCCACCCGTACCGTTCCTCCAAATTCGTGGGTACATGTGGCAGCAACCTATGACGGAAGCGGACAGGCAGATGGAGTCAATCTGTATATTGATGGGAGTCAAAGCAATGTACGCTTCCTTGATGATACGCTCCAGCGCAATAGTATTCTGAATGGAAACGGGCTACTGGCCGGGCACTGGACTCCGCGGAACCAAACGTCAGATGAGATTGAAGGGATGAAGGGGGGAGCCATGGATGATCTGCGGATTCATACCCGCATTCTCACCGATGTGGAAGTCGCCTATCTGGCAGATCAATCAACTGTCCCCAACCCTGCCGACCATTATCAGTCGCATCATGATCCTGAATTCCAATCCGCAATTGCATCCTTGGATCGCCTGCGTCGCAATGTTAGACAGATTCCCCATGTGATGATCATGGAGGAGAGGCCTACTCCCCGCTATGCACATGTACTGGATCGTGGCGCGTATGACGCTCCATTGGATTCTGTTTTTCCAAGTGTCCCTAACGCCATTTTGCCCTACCCCGAAGAGTTGCCCCGTAATCGGTTAGGTCTGGCCCATTGGCTGACGCATGAAGACAACCCATTGACCGCGCGCGTTGCGGTCAATCGCATCTGGCAATTATTTTTTGGAACCGGTCTGGTGCATACCCCTGAAGATTTTGGGAACCAAGGTGCTTTCCCCTCACATCCCGCCCTGCTTGATTACTTGGCGGTTCAATTCATTGAATCTGGATATGATATCAAAAATATCATCAAGCGGATTGTTCTTTCTTCTACCTACCGACAGAGTAGTCATCTATCCCGGACACTCCTGCAACAAGATCCAGAAAATCACCTCTTGGCTCGTGCACCTCGGAAACGATTATCTGCCGAAATGATACGGGATAATGCCTTATATGTGAGCGGACTTCTCAATCCTGAACTTGGGGGAGAGCCCGTTCGACCCTATCAGCCCGAAGGTCTCTGGAAAGCTCTTGCGAATCAGATTGGAGAAAATCGTTATCGTCCTGGACCTGATCTGCACCGGCGGAGCCTGTACACCTACTGGAAGCGTACCATTCCGCCGCCAGCAATGCTGACCTTTGATGCTCCCGATCGCTCCGTCTGTACAGTGGACCGACAAGCCACGGCAACGCCTCTCCAATCTTTGGTCCTTCTAAACGACCCACAGTACGTAGAAGCATCCCGCGCTCTGGCATCTCGAGTTCTCGGTGATGAATCAGCGGATCATCGAAAGCAGATTGATACGGCATTCCGCTGGCTTACCTCCAGAAGAGCAGATGAAGCAGAGTTGGATGCATTGACCCGTCTTCTGAATGAGCAAATGACCGAATTTGAACAAGACCCGATGAGTGCGAACGAGTTGGTTTCCGTTGGGATCCATCCGGTCACAAACCCCTCCAATGTCTTGACGCTGGCAGCGATGACCGTGGTGACGAGCACTATCATGAATCTAGATGAAGCCCAACACCGATGACTGATCCATTGTATGATGCCGGATGTCTGATGAACCGGCGGCATTTCTTTTCCAGACTCAGTCTGGGAATTGGTGGGACTGCCCTTGCATCCCTGATGGGCTGTGCACCTCCATCCGATACACGTTCCACCGGAGATGCTCTGGAAGGAGTTCTGCGCTCACCTCATTTCGCTCCTAAGGCGCGGAGAGTCATTTACCTATTTCAGAGCGGTGGACCCTCTCAACTTGAACTCTTTGATTACAAGCCTACCTTGACATTGCAACGCGGTCAGGATCTGCCCGAATCGATTCGGATGGGACAGCGTCTGACAGGGATGACAGCCAACCAGAATTCACTCCCCTTGGCACCTACGATCTATCCATTTGCTCAGCATGGGAATAGCGGTGCATGGATGAGTGACCTCCTTCCGTATACTTCAAAGATTGCCGACGAACTCTGCATCGTGAAATCCATGTATACCGAAGCGATCAATCACGATCCCGCGATCACATTTTTTCAGACGGGATCCCAACAACCCGGTCGTCCTAGTATGGGGGCTTGGCTGAGTTATGGCTTGGGAAGTGCCAACGAAGATCTTCCGACCTTTTGCGTTCTCCTGTCTCGTGGACTCCAACGGCCGCAGCCGATCTATTCACGGCTTTGGGGGAACGGATTTCTGGCTGCTCTTCATCAAGGGGTTCAATTTCGATCCAGTGGTGATCCCGTGTTGTATCTGAATAATCCCCCCGGCCTCGGATCTGATGATCGCCGAAGCATGCTCAGGCAGTTGGCCCACTTGAATGAAATGCACTATCAGAGAAGTGGAGATCCTGCAATTCAATCCCGCATTGCTCAGTACGAAATGGCGTACCGAATGCAGACCTCTGTACCCGAGGTTACAGATCTTACTGATGAGCCTGAGTCTACATTTGAACTCTATGGAGATGCTGCGCGTGTTCCTGGATCCTATGCCGCGAACTGTCTTCTGGCGCGGCGCCTCGCCGAGCGTGATGTGCGGTTCATCCAACTCTACCACATGGGATGGGATCAGCATGGAAATCTTCCCCAAGATATTGCACTGCAATGCAAAGATACCGATCAGCCATCCGCCGCACTCGTCATGGACTTGAAACAACGTGGACTGCTAGATGATACATTAGTTATCTGGGGCGGTGAGTTCGGACGTACCAACTATTCCCAAGGGACGCTGACCGAGACAAACTACGGGCGGGATCATCATCCAAGATGCTTTACGATCTGGATGGCTGGCGGGGGAGTCAAATCAGGGATGACCTATGGAGCAACGGATGAACTTGGCTACAATATTACCGAGAACCCTGTTCATGTTCATGACTTTCAGGCAACCGTTCTGCATCTCTTGGGGATTGACCATGAGCGACTCATTTTCCGGCATCAAGGACGAAGATTTCGATTAACAGATGTACACGGTCATGTGGTTCAGGATCTTCTTGCATAGATGTAAACTCAGTGCAGTTTGCCTTCTTCTGCTGACCACGCTCGGGTGTAGCCGTTCATCCACTCTCGAGAGTGCCATGCTGCCAGAGATCGTAGACTATAATTTCCATATCCGTCCGATCCTCTCCGATCGATGTTATGCATGTCACGGCCCCGATGCCAATGCAAGACAGGCGGATCTCCGTCTGGATGATGAGGTCTCCTCCACGCAGAACCGGCTAACCTCTGGTGGATATGCAATCGTGCCGCGAAATGCGAACAAGAGTCAACTTGTCACCCGCATTCGTTCTTTGGATCCTGATGTGAAGATGCCACCCCCAGAATCTAACCTTTCTCTATCCAATCACGAGATTACACTGATTGCCAAATGGATTGATCAGGGGGCCCAATGGAAACCCCACTGGAGTTTCTTGCCCCCTGTCAGCCCTCCCCTTCCCGATGTAGTCCAATCTGACTGGCCAATCAACGACATTGACTACTTTGTCCTGTCTGAACTTGAACAAAAGAAGTTGACTCCAGCCCCAATGGCCGACCGAAGCACCCTCCTTCGACGTGTGACATTTGACTTGACCGGGCTTCCTCCGACACTGGAAGAGATGGACCGTTTTCTCGCAGACACCACCTCCCATGCTTATGAGGCTGTCGTTGACCGCCTCCTTGATTCCCCCGCGTACGGGGAGCATATGGCAGCAAGTTGGCTTGATATTGCCAGATATGCGGATACGCACGGCTACCAAAATGATCGAGACAGATATGTCTGGCCTTGGAGAGACTGGATCGTCAATGCCTATAACCAGAATCTACCCTTCAACGCATTCGGAACACTGCAACTCGCAGGTGACCTCGTACCAAATGCTACCACTGAACAGCGACTAGCGACTACCTTCAACCGTAACCACCGACAAACCAATGAGGGAGGTAGTATAGATGAAGAGTTTCGTACAGAGTATGTAGCGGATCGGGTCAACACGTTTGGAACTGCCTTCATGGGGCTTACGCTGGAGTGTGCCAGATGCCATGATCATAAATATGATCCCATTACCCAGACCAATTATTATGGGCTTTTCAGCTTTTTCAATAATATTGACGAAGCAGGACAGACGAGCCATTTCACCAATGCGGTACCTGTCCCTGCTCTTGATCTGCCTCTACCACACCAAGAAGAGGAACTTGAGTCCCTTGCCCTTCAAATCAGAACCGTCGAACGTGCACTTGATGATTTAGCGAACGTTTCCCAACTGGGCTTTCAGGCTTGGAAGGAATCGGGCCAACCCATTCCGCCGCCAACCCCGCTCCTGAACTGCTCATTTGAGTATCTGGACGATCAGACGCTTGAATGCAGCGGGGGCAGGCGGGTAAATGGTACCGTGGTATTCAGCCCCTCCCTTGTTGCAGGTCACTCTGGGAATGCGATGGCCTTTGATGGCGAAAGTGGGGTTCAATTTTCAGGTCAGGGAAATTTTCGCCGAACCGATCCGTTTTCTCTCAGCCTTTGGATTCGCCCAAGTGAGGAAACAGGGATGATCATTCACAGGACGCACGCCACATGGGATGCGGGAAGTCGGGGCTGGGAACTTGCTCTTCAAGGCGCACACCTGATTGCCCAACTGGCACATATGTGGCCTGAAAACTCTTTGCGCATCAAAACCAGTACCGCTATCCCATTGGGGGAATGGTCACACATTGCGATGACCTACGACGGATCCAGTCGTAGTTCGGGCCTCAAACTTTATCTCAATGGGCTTCCGGTTGATGTGGATGTGATCCGTAATGGCCTAACCCGGACAATCACCTACAAAGATTTGGATGTCCCTTTGCAGATTGGCTACCGGTTCCGGGATAGCGGGTTACGCGGAGGAGCGGTGGATGACCTTCTACTCTTTGACCAATGGCTCTCTGGATTTGAGATTGCTCGTCTGGCGGGTAAAGAGGATCTACCCATAGATTCAAAGGATCTGTTCCAATGGTATCTTGCCCACGAAGTTGTTCCGTGGCAGAGTGCAAATGATCACCTTCAACATCTGCGAAGAACGGAGAATGATCTACTTGAGAATATCCCGGAAATTATGGTGATGCAAGAAATGGAGATGCCGCAAGAAGCTTACATTCTCGACCGCGGCCAGTATGATGCAAAAGGGCAACCGATTGCCCCGCATACACCAGAGGCAATCTTGCCCTTTCCAGATCATCTGCCGAACACCCGCCTTGGACTGGCCGAATGGCTATTTAGCCCCGAACATCCCCTGACTGCCCGCGTCGCAGTGAACCGATATTGGCAAAAATACTTTGGGACGGGAATTGTGGCTACTCCCGAAGATTTTGGCTTTCAGGGAGCGCTTCCATCCTTTCCTGCCCTCCTTGATTATCTTGCAGCCACATTCATCACTCTGGACTGGGATATCAAGGCGATGCAACGCCTGATTGTGACCAGTGCAACCTATCGGCAGGAGTCTGAACCAACGCCTGAACTCCTGGAGCTTGATCCAGAGAATGTGTTCCTTGCCCGTGGGCCTCGTCTTCGTCTTCGTGCAGAAATGATTCGAGACCAAGCGCTCGCGGTCAGTGGGTTGCTTGACCGAAAGGTTGGCGGACCTCCTGTCAAACCGTATCAACCAGAGGGGCTTTGGAAAGAAAAGTCTGGAATCTCTTATGATCAGGGTTCAGGGAGTGACCTGTACCGCCGAACACTTTATACATTCTATAAACGCACCTCCCCACCTCCGTCGCTGATCACATTTGACATGCCGACCCGTGCACAATGCGTTCTGCGGCGTCAGCGAACTATGACTCCAATGCAAGCGCTGGTCTTACTGAATGATCCTCAATATGTGGAAGCAGCCCGTCACTTAGCCGAACGGATGCTCCAATTGGATGGGGTTGATGCTCCAATTCAACTGGGATTCCGGGCCCTGACAGGGCGACGACCTACTCCATCCGAATTGGAAACCCTGACAGCACTCTATGCCGACCAACTCCAGATGTTTTCCCAAAATCCTGAGGAAGCACTGGACTTTCTTGAGACGGGAGCATCACCCGTGAATGTCAACCCAGACCCTGTACACTGGGCCGCAATGACGATGGTGGTGAATGCACTTTTCTCTTTTGATGAGTCTTTGGAGACGTACTGATGCACGAATGTTCGAACTATAATTCTGTGAGTTCCAGGCGACAATTTCTGGAACGGTTAGGGATGGGTTTAGGAGGATTTGCTCTTTCCTCTCTACTTAATCCAGTTCTTGCCGCGAGTCAACAGCGAGTCCCTCGCGCCAAGCGCATTATTTACCTCTTTCAGAGTGGTGGCCCCTCCCAATTTGAATTGTTTGATTACAAGCCCAAGGTGAATGCTTTACACGGGCAGGAATTACCTGAATCTGTACGAAAAGGACAGCGATTAACTGGGATGACTGGGTTTCAGAATTCTCTTCCTTTGGCTCGCTCCCACTTTGGGTTCGCTCAGCATGGAGAAAGCGGTGCATGGGTTAGTGAACTAATGCCTTACACGGCAAGAGTGGTAGATGAGTTATGTATTGTCAAGTCCATGCATACCGAAGCGATTAATCATGACCCAGCAATCACGTTTTTTCTTACTGGGTCCCAGATCGCTGGTCGTCCGTCCTTCGGATCGTGGCTGAGTTACGGACTTGGATCAGAGAATGAAAACCTGCCAGCATTCTGTGTACTGATCACAAAGGATAAATCGGGGCAGCCTCTGTATGCCCGCCTGTGGGGGAATGGATTTTTGCCCTCCGAGCATCAAGGTGTCCAATTCCGGAGTGGACTTGATCCAGTGCTGTACTTACGGGATCCCGATGGACTCTCCCCCGAACAGCGTCGCAAGCAGCTTGACCGACTACGGGAGTTGCATTCCCTCAAGGAAGGAACCCCTTATTGGGAACGAATTGAATCCCGGATTGCCCAGTATGAAATGGCCTATCGGATGCAGACCTCTATCCCCGAAGTCATGGATCTTTCTGATGAACCCAAGCATATCTTTGATCTCTATGGCTCCGACGCAAGAGAGCCAGGGACCTTTGCTGCCAATTGCCTCCTTGTCCGGCGGCTGGCCGAGCGAGGGGTACGCTTCATTCAGCTTTTTCATCAAGGCTGGGACCACCATGGTGGTCTGCCCTCGGGAATCCAAATCCAGGCAAAGGAAACGGATCAACCTTCCGCTGCACTAGTCATGGACTTGAAGCAGCGGGGAATGCTGGATGATACATTGGTGATTTGGGGTGGAGAGTTTGGACGTACGAACTACTGTCAAGGACGCTTGACGGATACCGACTATGGACGAGATCATCATCCCAGATGCTTTTCCATGTGGATGGCTGGAGGAGGGATACGTTCAGGAATGAGCTATGGTGAGACCGATGAACTTGGATACAATATTGTCAGAGATTCCGTCCATGTACATGATCTGCAAGCAACTCTTTTGTATCTTTTGGGGATAGACCATGAACAACTTATATTCAAATATCAGGGCCGTCGCTTTCGTCTGACTGATGTTCATGGAACCGTGATGACCTCTCTGATCGCATGAAAAGCTCTGGACTCTTCACCACATCTCTGATCAGTATGATCATCCTGTTGCTAGGCTGTCAATCAAGCCCCCAGATCAGCTTTAATGATCATGTCCGTCCGATCCTGAATGAGCGGTGTGTGAATTGTCATGGAGGCATCCGTCGACAGGGAGAGCTAAGTTTACTTTTCCGCCATGAGGCGCTCTCAACAGCAGAATCAGGCCTCCCCGCAATCGTTCCTTTCAAACCCGCCCAAAGCGAACTCCTACGACGCGTCACACTCACCGATTCCACTCACCGAATGCCCAAAGATGGCGCTCCGCTTACACCAGAGGAAATTGAAACTCTGGAATCCTGGATTGAGCAAGGCGCTCTCTGGGAAGATCACTGGGCGTATGTGGCACCTGAGCGCCCTCCACTACCAGACGTATCTGATCTCAACTGGGTTCGGCAGCCCATGGATCATTTTGTCCTTGCTTCGCTAGATCGTTCTGGTTTAACCCCTCAGACGGAGGCTGACTGTCCTGTTCTGGTACGAAGAGTTACCCTGGATCTTATTGGTCTGCCACCAACGCCCAAAGATGTGAGTCAGATCTGCGTCAACGGAGAACGCTCCTACGAATCCTATGTGGATTCAATTTTGTCCTCACCTAGTTATGGCGAACGTTGGGCAGCAATGTGGTTGGATCTTGCAAGGTACGCTGATTCTCAAGGCTACGAGAAAGATATTGGTCGAACCATTTGGCGCTACAGGGACTGGCTGATCCAGGCCTTCAATGAAGATATGCCCTTTGACCAGTTCACGATTGAGCAGTTAGCTGGAGATTTGCTTCCGGATGCAACGGAAAGTCAGCTGATTGCAACAGCCTTTCACCGTAACACGATGACGAATACCGAGGGAGGTACGGATAATGAGGAATTTCGTGTCGCGGCCGTCGTGGATCGGGTGAATACGACTTGGGAGGTATGGCAAGGGACCACCTTTGCATGTGCGCAATGTCACGGACATCCCTATGACCCATTTGTTCATGAGGAGTACTTTGAGTTCTTTGCATTTTTTAATAGTACAGCAGATCGTGATCTTGATAGTGAGTTCCCCACGCTTCCCTTGTTTGAGGATGAACAAGCCTCCCAAGGACATGCACTGATTGACGAAATTCATCAACTAGATGATGCCATCCTTTCCAGAGTACGATCAGATTCACTGGCTGCTTCCCGTCGGGCATGGGAATCCACCATTCACCAACCCGAAGTTATTGGGCGTGTCCCACTGATGGAGCAGAATGAGGTCAAGCGTGTGGTCGCTGTCCAGGAAGACGAACGGGGAGATGCACAACGCTGGACACTGGATCAGGCATACGCGAATGCGAGCGATGACCCGATCCTCTTACGTCTCCAGTCCGACAGAGCCGATCGGGAACGTGAACTACAAGCGTTGAACCCAATCCATACTCCCATCATGAAAGAGCTTCCGTTTCAGCGCCAGACTCACACCATGGAGCGAGGAAGTTTTCTGCTGAAAGGAGACCCGGTTGAGCCCGACACTCCAGATGCCCTCCCCCCTCTGGCACTGGATTCCCCTCCCAATCGTCTTGGAATGGCGCAATGGTTAGTCAGTGGGGAGAACCCTCTCACCGCACGAGTAACCGTGAACCGTTTTTGGGAGCAATTATTCGGAATCGGTCTTGTTGAATCATTGGAAGATTTTGGAACGCAGGGACTGAAACGTTCAAACCCTGAACTCCTGGATTTTCTTGCCGTCAGCTTTGTGGAAGATCATTCATGGAAGATCAAGCCCTTCCTGCGTTCCATCGTACTTTCTGCCACGTATCGCCAATCCTCTCGTGTCACTGACGAATTACTGGAGTTGGATCCCCGCAATCGGTTACTGGCTCGGGGGCCGCGTTTCCGATTGAGCGCGGAGCAAATCCGGGATCAAGCTCTACGGGTGAGCGGTCTTTTAAGCCAGCGAATGTATGGCCCCAGTGTGATGCCTCCCCAGCCTGAAGGGCTTTGGAACAATCCTTATGATAGCCGTCAGTGGGAAATCAGTGATGGGGATGACCGATATCGCCGTGCAATTTATACTTATTGGAGACGCACCGTCCCCTATCCATCCATGGCAACGTTTGACAGTCCGAGTCGGGAATTTTGTTTGTCCCGACGCATCCGAACCAATACTCCCTTGCAGGCGCTGGTATCTCTGAATGATCCCGTCTTCGTTGAAGCAGCACAGAGATTGGCCAAAAAAATGATCCTCTCCGAACATCCTGTTGCTACTGGGTACACCTATGCGTTTGGTACCGAGCCGGATCTTACCACCCTTGAAGTGCTTACTTCCCTATATCAAAATTCATTCATTCATTACACAGGTGGAGAGATAGATGCTACCACGATGACTGGAGAAACTGATTCACACGAACTTGCCGCCTTGGTCATTGTCGCGAACACCATCCTGAACCTTGACCAGTTCCTTATGAAAGAATAGATGGATTTGTAGATGTCATATAGATCAACTCAGCCAACCGTAACCGAATGAAGCTTGCCAAAGAAGCCCATCATGCTCATCTTCGTCATGTCACTCGGCGCCACTTCCTAAAATCAGCAAGTGCAGGTCTCGGAGCAATCGCATTTGCCTCGCTTGGATCAGGCCAGCCCCCTCTCTCGGATCCACTTGCTGTTCGCGATCCCCACTTTGCACCTCGCGCCAAGCGAGTCATCTTCCTGCATATGGCAGGTGGGCCATCCTCGCTGGAACTATTTGATTATAAGCCTGAGTTGGCCCGCTTGCATGGACAAGACTGTCCACCATCCCTTCTGGAAGGTAAGCGTTTCGCGTTTATCCGTGGTATCCCGAAGATGTTGGGGCCGCAAGCATCTTTCCATCAGCATGGTGAGTCGGGAGCATGGATTTCTAATCATCTGCCACATTTGGGACGTGTGGCGGACAAGGTGGCCTTCCTTAAGGCCATGCATACGGACGAATTCAACCATGCCCCTGCGCAGCTACTGGTTCATACTGGGAGTCCACGCCTTGGCCGGCCCAGTATGGGGGCCTGGGTCACTTATGGCCTTGGTTCAGAGAATGCAGATCTACCTGCGTTTGTTGTACTTCTCTCTGGCGGTGTTGCACCGGATGCTGGCGCAAGTGTGTACGGGAGTGGATTTCTTCCGACTGTGTATCAAGGTGTCCAATGTCGCACCAAAGGAGATCCTGTCCTGTTTCTTGCAGACCCACCCGGGATTTCCCGTGATCTTCGGCGCGAGTCCATCCATGCGATCAATTCCATCAACCGTCAGCAGTATGAGGAAGTTGGGGATCCCGAGATCCTCACTCGGATCGCACAATATGAGATGGCTTTCCGAATGCAAACATCGGTTCCCGAATCAATGGACATCAGCCGTGAACCTGAGTACATCCATAAGCTCTATGGTACGCAACCGGGAGAGACTGCATTCAGTAATAATTGTCTTCTGGCACGACGCCTTGTGGAGCGTGGAGTCCGATTTGTTCAGTTATTTCACTGGGGTTGGGACACTCATGGGACTGCTGAGGGGGGATCTCTGAACGGAGGGTTCCTGGAGCGTTGCAAAGAAACAGACCGTCCCATTGCTGCGCTTTTGAATGATCTTGAGCAGCGCGGTCTTCTTGAAGATACGTTAGTGATCTGGGGTGGTGAATTTGGGCGGACGCCAATGCTGGAGAATCGTACTGGATCCGATAATCCTTTCCTTGGCAGAGATCATCATAGTGATGCCTATACTATGTGGATGGCGGGCGGCGGTGTGAAGGGTGGCATGACCCACGGAGAGACGGATGAGATCGGGTACAGTGCGGTCAGTGGCCGCGTACATGTTCATGACCTTCAGGCTACCATCTTGCACCTACTTGGGTTTGATCATCGCCGGCTGACCTATCCTTTTCAGGGGAGGGATTTCCGTCTCACCGATGTGCACGGGCATGTGGTCCATGAAGTTCTGGCGTAATTGCGGACCAAATGAAACAATCTCTAATATGGCTATGTCTGGGGCTTGGCTTTGTGATCCTTATGCTCATCATGGTGCCAGGAGCGGGGCGGCCCAGCGATTTTACGTTATTCCTAGGGAGATTCCATCCTCTTGTTGTTCATCTACCGATTGGGATCCTCCTCGTTGCAGTGATCCTAGAATTACTCTCCCGTAAACCCTCGCTACGAGGACGCTATGATACTGGAATTACCGCACTCTTGTATATTGGAGTTTGGAGTTCAATCCTTGCCGTAGTCGCTGGGCTATACCTTGTGCAGGGAGGTGGGTATGCAGCAAATGAGTTGCTCTGGCATAAGCGGATGGGAATCATGGTTGTTCTGTTTTCGTCACTCGCATACCTGTACAAAGCATGGCCAAGTCTCTCTATTCGTTGGCTGGGACGCTGGGAATCCCACATCTACGGAATCGTGTTAGGATTCATGTTACTCATGTTAACTTTGGCTGGACATCTTGGCGGAGTTCTGACACATGGTTCCGACTATTTATCCCGCTATATGCCCGACGGGCTACGTCAGATTGCTGGACTTCCTAAAAAGGCGGAGATTGGACGTCTTCAACTTGAAAACCCTTCCGAGACAACCGTCTATGCCGCATTGATCGCACCAATTTTTGAGTCCCGGTGTGTTGCATGCCACAATGAGAATGTCCAGCGAGGTGGTTTGCGTCTGGATACTCCTGAATTCATCCGCACTGGTGGAGACAGCGGGCCTTCCTTGGTCGCAGGTCGCGCGGAAGAGAGTGAACTGATTCACCGCATCTGGCTCCCTGTGAGTTCGGATGAGCATATGCCTCCGATGGAAAGCCCCCAACTCTCAATCGCAGAAGCAGAATTGTTACAATGGTGGATTGATGCAGGCGCTTCATTTGATGAACTCTTACCTGACGCTGAGTGGTCATCTGCCACGCAAATGATTGTAGATGGTATGGGTTTGGGAGAGATCAAAACGGGCATCTTTGCCCTAAATACTTCCCCACCTGATTCACTGGATATTGTACAACTGGCCAGCCTTGGGCTATCGGTTACTCCTCTGGCCGCAAGTGAACCCTATCTTCAAGTGCGCTGTGCTGATCCCCCTGCCTGCACGAACTCGGATAGGCTTCAGGAAGCACTCAAGCGTTTGTCCTCAAATATTGCTTGGCTTGACCTTGGTCGCTCTCAGATCGGAGATGGCTTGATGGAGGTCATTGGGGATCTGCCCCATCTCACTCGTCTCTACTTGCAACAAACTTCTGTCACGGATACTGGTCTGACCTCTCTGAGCAATCTGGAGTACCTTGAATATCTGAACCTTTATGGGACAGCGGTTTCTGACTCTGGACTGGTCCATCTTGAAACTCTTCCCGCATTAAAATCACTCTACTTGTGGCAAACCGGCGCCACCGAAGAAGGGGTAGAACGTCTTCAATCTACTCTTCCTGAATTGTATATCAATATTGGAAGCAGCTTGGCACCGATGGAGCCAGACTCCACTGGCCCATGAACTTGTAAGAATTAAGGAACCTGGTAATTGCCATCACTGGCACCGATAAGATCGCTTCAATTGAATCGGATGGGTTCAGCGACAAAACTCATTGGAGAAATCCCTGAAGTATCCTCTCCTCTGTTCGGGCCTGAAATGATGATTCTCTTACAAATTCAAGATCAAAGTGCGAAATGCCCGATCCTGTAATTGACAGGTATAGAATCAATCATTCAAAATGCCACGCTTCATCCACTATTCATCCTCACGCCAGCATTCTGGTGATGCAGTCTCTATTCGTTTGTATCCTTCTGAATTTCAATAAGATTCAGATTTTTTGAAGAAGAGACCTTAGTTTCCCAAAATTCATTATCTTCCCCGATTCAACTAACTCTCTATAACATGATATACCGAATTTTGTCCCCCATTTTTTAGCTTAGCAGCTATCCTTCTTCTATCTTCTCCTGTTTCTGCCTTTGCTCAGGACAGTAATACCGATCTGTTTCTCCAATATCAAGCTCAAAAAAAGAGCGAAGTTGTCGCTCTCCTTTTGGAACTAGTAATTCCTGTCGTCGGCCATGCTTATGCTGGTGATGCATGTGCAGGTCTTACTCCTGCCCTCGTATCTGGAGCTGGCCTTGTGGGAGTGGTCGTGGGGTTAAACCTATCCGTAACCGACTGTGAAACTCTTTCGGGATTTGAGTTTTGTACAACTTCCGCAAATGGTACAGTCGTTGCTTTGGGTTGGTTAACCTATCTTGGTGGTCGGGCTTGGGGAGTCGTCTCCACGTTTGACACGGTGAGACGTTTCAATCGGGATTTAGAACAACGTCTTGGTATCTCGCTGGAGCGTGTTGATCCCATCCTGAAGCCCTCATCGCATGGCGTATCAGTTGGCTTGTCCGTCCGACTCGGAAAGTGATGAATCACGATTCGTCCGAACGATTTCGGATCTGAACCGCACCTTAATCATTATGCGATACCCAGAGAGGGGGATCAACCTATGTCAGGTTGGTCCCTCTGGGCATGGTTGCTACTGGATATTCTGAATAACCGTTGCTTACCTGCATATGCTCTTGAGTAACGCTTCGTCCCGTTGAACAACTCTCGCATGGACATCGTAATTTGCTTTCGGGAGTTTCCAGAGCCAGCGACTTTGATCAAGAAGCCTCCATTGATCATCGCACTCAACAGATGTCTGATCTGCAGATAAGAGTAGCCCACTCTCCATTACCAGCTACTCGCTCTCCACCAAGGTGATGAAACCAGACGGTACAGCAGTTCTGGAGGTTGACGCGCCACTTGGCCATGTTACGACCAGAGAATCTATAACATCTGACGATCCCAGTCCAAAGAGCGGCCACCTTTGGCTTTGGGAAAGGTAACTTCCTCCGACTCGTACATAGCGTTCAAGCCACTGTCCATTCGCCTTCACTCTCACACGACTGCCCACTGCATCACGATTACTCTGGGAGCCAATTAGTTTGACCGTCAATGAATGTCCCCCTTGTGTATCGTTACGCCATAGATGGGCTACCCCTCCATTCTCGGTAATCAACAGATCTACATCGCCATCCTGATCATAGTCTGCCCATGCCGCTGCTCTGGCGACCATGAATTGCGAAAGAACACCGACTGGCTCCTGCTCAGTAAATTGACCATTGCCATCATTCACGTAGAGTTGCGTTCGCTGTCGAAAAGATACCCCTTCTTCAACCTCTCCAATATCTTCGGTAATATGACCATTGGCGGTGAGTAAATCTAAATCTGTATCCAAGTCTAAATCTGCCAGCAACAGCCCAAAGGTCAAGGTGGGTAAGCTTGGACGGCCAATCTGGGAAACAGCGGCCCGCTCCGCGAAAATCCCATTCCCTACATGCCGATAAACGCCGACCATTTCACCTGAAAAGTGACCAATAAATACCGTCTCCCGACCTGTCTGATCTACCACGCCAATATCTATCCCCATGCCGGCACGTGCCCGCCCATTTTCGTCAAATGCAATTCCACTGACGATCCCCTTCTCAACGAATGTACCATCTCCCTGATTTTGAAAAAGAAGATCCCGCTGCGTGTCATTCGCTACGACGAGGTCTGGCCATCCATCTTGATTATAGTCCAAACTCGCAGCACCAAGTGTCTTTCCTGGCAAATTTGCAAAATTTTCTGACTGCTCTTTAAACGTGCCATCTCCCAAGTTCCTATAGAAGCGACTGGTAATCCCTTCATATTGCTCGGGGGTACAATAGGATTTCGTATCCCCAACACGAGTACAAAATATATCATCCTCGGGAGTCCAGTGAACATAATTTCCGACATATAAATCTAACCAACCATCCAGATCTGCATCCAAAAATACACTTGCCGTACTCCATTCGCGAATCTGTCCAAGCCCTACTTCCTGGCTAACTTCACGAAAAACTCCGTTCTCATTTTGTAGCAATAGGTTCTCAAACAAGGCAGTCACAAATACATCAGGATCACCATCATTGTCGTAATCCACAGCACTGATACCAAATGCATAACTTTGAAATGATTCAAGCCCTGCTTCCCGTGTAACATCTGTGAAATTCCCTTCCTCACTTCCCTGATACAAGCGAATCGGGGGTTGCGCCGGTGTACTTTTGGAAGGAAATACACTCCCCGCGATCAGTAGGATATCAAGAATTCCATCTACATCATAATCCAAAAAGCCTCCTCCAGCTCCCATTGTTTCAGGAAACCATTTTTGACCGAACGCTCCAGTCTCATGCCGAAAGTCACCAAGACCGACATCTGATGTGACATCCGTATAGACAATTTGAACCGGTTTCTTTTCTTCTTCTAAAGATTGATTCTGATCGGATGGGGATAGTCCACATCCGGCATACATGCAGAAGAGAACAAGCACTCCAATTCGGGCAAACTGTGCCATGTACATCATCTTGAATCCCTGCAATATGTTGTCATCTGGTAGGTTAGCGATCAAATGAATGATAATTGACTAAATTTAGATGTCTCTCAAGTTTCAAAAAATGATCCGTATTGACTTCACATCGATAAAGAAATCTGACGGAAGAGTCTGTGGATCAGGAAGTCCATACTCCGAGAAGGATCGTGTACAGCCAAGTTCAGATTCACAGTTTTGATTCAACTTTGGTTTGCGTGGTTTAGTAATGAGACGAATAGAAACGGTAGAGTCTAGGCATGACCAGAGCAATCCACCGTAGGGAAATTAGAGCACAACGATGTGTGATCATATGGAAGAACCCGCACAGTATGGGATCACTAAAATGGCTCCCAGCACTCATCCGTAATGACTTAGCTTCTTTCCCCTCGGAGGTCTGATCATCATCGTCTAATCACTCTGAAGATTTCAGATAGACTGGCGCACATCTGTATCCTTCCACCTCTAAAGACAATGACTACCAGAAGATTGCATATAAGGCGGCGGTAATCGCAAGGATTGCAAATGCTAGAATCGCAAACACTGGATCCGTCTGGATAATCTTGCGACTCAAATGAATCGCCTTTCCACTATCTTTTCCTTTGCCCTCCACCAACGAGATTCCCACGATTAAGAGAACGGAAATCACGAATACCCATCCCATCCGATCAAGAAATGGCATGTCAGGCAAGATCCACTTCATCAAGGCAGACAGAGGAATACTCAGAATAGCAGAGATCAAAGCTGCATTCGGAGTAGATTTCTTCCAGAATAATCCCAGAACAAAAATCGCAAGTACACCTGGGCTCACGAATCCAGTGTACTCTTGGATATATTGAAAGACCTGATCTAATGAAGCCAACTGGGGAGCCAAAATGACCGCAATTGTCATACTGACCAGTGCAACAATCCGACCAGTCCGAACCAGATCCTGCTGACTGGCATTCGGTCGGAAGTAATTACGATAGAGATCCATCGTAAAGATGGTGCTTGTGCTGTTCATCATGGATGCCAAGGAAGATACGATCGCTGCGATGAGTGCTGCGAAGGTGAGACCCTTTAAACCTGATCCGACGTATGTATTCAATAACCAGGGATATGCCTCATCTGCAGTTCCGATAGGTGCTTCAAGCGCATAGGCAACAATTCCGGGAATGACCACAATCAGGGGTAAGAGCAGCTTGAGAAAGCCTGCAAAAGCAACTCCGCGCTGCGCCTCCCGAAGAGTCGGGGCCGCCAGCGTACGCTGAATAATATATTGGTTACATCCCCAGTAAAATAGGTTTGCCACCCACATCCCTCCAATCAACACACCAATGCCAGGAAGTAATTCCCACGCATCTTGCCGCATCCCACCATCATCCATGTACATTAACTCGCCCTGCTGTAGAATCATATTAAACCGATCAGGCACTTCACCCAGTAACTTCGCAAACCCTGCAATAACTCCTTCCCCACCACTGTAAGCATTCAGAGCCAGAATAGTCGTTAACAGTCCTCCCCCGATCAAAAAGCATACTTGCACGACATCTGTCCAAGCGACCGCCTTGAGTCCACCATAAACACTATATACGGTGGCAAAAATTGCGAGGGCCAATACACCTTGCCAAAGAGATATGCCCATGATTCCTTTGAGGGCAAGTGCACCGAGGTACACCACCGAGGTGAGGTTCACAAAGACGTACACCAACAGCCAGAAGACCGCCAAGAGCGTCCGAACTCGACCATCATAGCGAGACTCTAGGAATTGAGGCATCGTGTAGATGCCTTTCTTCAGGTAGATTGGAATAAATAGCCATGCGACCAAAAGTAAAGTAATTGCAGCCATCCACTCATAAGTGGCAATCGCAAGTCCTAGACGAAAGCCTGAGCCTGACATTCCAATGAACTGTTCCGCAGAAATATTGGATGCAATGAGGGAGGCCCCAATCGCCCACCATGGCAAAGACTTACTTGCCAAAAAATAATCTTCGGCATCTCGAACTTCCCCCTTCTTGGCCCTGGAAACCCAAAGTCCCAAAGAGACAATCAGAAGACAGTACGACGCAAATACGATGTAATCAATTGGTGCAAACTGCATTCAATTATATAGGTATGGAGAGAATTGATTAGAAATTAACAGGTTCGGGACTAGGCTTCATCCTAGTGTTTGTCCACCAACTACGGTCAATTGATGCCAGCGTAAATCAACCAGATTCATGCAATCCAACGTAAAGGGGAAGTTGACAGTGTATGAATTCATCGTAGCGTCTGACAGTTGGGCACTTCGTTATCCATCAAAACTATAATGGATTATATTTCCCCAGAACCCCTGAGGGATAAAGGCATCTGGAACTGTACCAAGTGAGAGGTTTGGGGTGCCCCCACAGCCAGAGGCGTGCGATATTCGGGAGCTCTTTGAAAATTTTGAATCAATGCCCTGGAGAGATCTCTGAATGCGACCCATTTCACTGAGCGTGTCACACGAAAACGTAACTCCATTTTTGTCAGAATCCTCTGTTTCATGTTCATGTGTTCATTCAAATACTTTGATTCACTCTCATGAATCCCTGCTGAAAATTGTCAAGATCTACCCCTTGGAATCATCAGGGGGAGAAGGAAACCACCGTTCGCTGATTTATTATCCATGATCAATCGCCTGGAGCACGAATCCGTTGAACCAACGCCCGAATGGAAGCAGGAGGGGATGACGTGAACCTTGAAACCACGGTAGCTACCATAAAATTGAGCACCATCCCTAACGTACCAATTCCTTCCGGAGAAATCCCAAAGAGCCAGTATTCCTCTGTACTTAACTCTGGGCGCGCAAACTTAAAAAAGACAATATAGCCAGCAGTGAAAACAATCCCAGTGATCATCCCACTGACTGCTCCATACTTATTCATCCATTGGGTAAATATACCGAGGATGATCGCTGGAAAGAAGGACGCGGCCGCTAAACCAAAGGCAAAGGCAACCACCTGGGCCACAAATCCTGGAGGATCAATTCCAAAGTATCCCGCGATGATGACGGCAACACCCGCCGTAATCCGGGCAGTTAAAAGTTCACGTTTTTCCGAAATATGGGGCAAAAACCCTTTTTTGAGAAGATCCCGAGCGACTGCTGTGGAGATGACCAGAAGAAGTCCAGCAGCAGTAGAGAGTGCAGCAGCTAATCCACCAGCTGCGACCAAGCCGACGATCCACCCGGGTAGGTTGGCAATCTCAGGGTTCGCAAGCACCATAATATCCCGATCAATTTCTAATTCATTCTCTACCCCTGACGAGGGGCCAACATACTGGATCATGCCATCTCCGTTTTTGTCTTCAAACTTGATCAGTCCCGTCTGCTCCCAGTTCTTGAACCATTCGGGAACCTCTGAATAGGGCTGATCCACAATCGTGGTCAACAGATTGGTTCGGGCAAATGCAGCGACTGCAGGCGCACTGGTGTACAGAAGGGCAATGAATACCAGTGCCCATCCTGCACTTGTTCGGGCATCCCGCATTCGAGGAACAGTGTAAAACCGAACAATGACATGAGGAAGCCCCGCCGTACCAACCATCAGAGCAGCCGTAATGGCAAAGACATCAATCATACTCTTCTGCCCACTCGTATAAGCAGCAAATCCCAGATCCGTGCTCAAACCGTCCAATTTATCTAGAAGATAAGTCCCAGACCCATCCACCAGCGTACTTCCAAAGCCAATTTGTGGAATCACCTGCCCAGTCATGAGTAACGAGATAAATATCGCGGGAACCAGATAGGCAAAAATCAGCACACAGTACTGAGCAACTTGGGTATAGGTGATGCCCCGCATTCCCCCAAGCACCGCATAAAAGAAGACAATCCCCATTCCGATCAAGACTCCGGGTACAATATCAATCTCCAGGAATCTGGAGAACACGATCCCCACTCCTCTCATCTGCCCAGCCACATAGGTGAAGGATACAAATATTGCACAGAGAACGGCGACAAAACGTGCGGTCTGGGAATAGTAGCGATCGCCGACAAAATCTGGAACCGTAAATTTCCCAAATTTCCGCAGGTATGGTGCCAAAAGGAGAGCCAGTAAAACATAACCGCCAGTCCAACCAAGAAGGTAGACACTCCCGTCACGTCCCATGAACGCGATCAGACCTGCCATAGAAATAAACGAAGCTGCACTCATCCAGTCGGCCGCCGTAGCCATCCCGTTCAAGACAGGATGAACCCGTCCACCAGCGACATAAAATTCTTTGGTTGAGCCCGCCCTTGACCAGATCGCGACTCCAATATAGAGTGCGAATGAAATCCCTACCAAAACGAAAGTCCAAGCCTGTACGCTCATAGTTGGTCTGCAAGTGATTTTCGATCAAGCCGATTCATGAGCCGCACATACACAAATATGATCAAGACAAACACATAAATTGAACCCTGCTGTGCAAACCAAAATCCCAGCTTAAAGCCAAAGAAACGTACTTCATCAAGCACATCAACCATGATGACACTGACGACCAGTGACACAAGAAACCAGATACCCAGGAGGATGGCGAGATAGCGGAGATTGATTTTCCAATATCGTTCAGGAGTCATTACTCAAGATTCAATGGGCACGGAAAGCAATTTGGCAAGACAAGGCCGATCAGCATCAATCCTTTGATCCATCCCTCTCATTGGATCCGTCGACATTCGAGAGATGAAACTTCTTGGTTGGCATAATGGGTAGACTCTGGACCTCAGCTAATTTACGCACCTGTAGGATGATCTCTTCCTGCGTGAGCATGAAGTCAGCAAAATCGGTCGTTTTCGTGAAGGCCTGGACTAATACCCCAAGGCCCGTGGTGTCAAATTTGATGAGCCGAACCAAATTTTGATCATCATGAATATCCGTTCGTTGACCCAGAAATTCCCGAATTGATTCAAGAAAGATTTCAATCTGCTGTACCGTCACTTCATGACTTAATGTGACCTCAAATCGAACCCTGCGTGAACCCCGTTTGGACAGATTACACACTTCGGTAGTGGTAAAGGTCTGGTTCGGAAGTATCGTAAGCGTCTGATCAAATTTTCGAATCTTGGTGCTACGAATTCCCACTTCTTCAACGGCTCCCTCTACCCCACTCACCGATACAACATCCCCAATCTGAAATGGACGCTCGCTGAATATGACAATGGATCCGAACACATTCGCCAACGTATCTTTGGCAGCAAAGGCAACGGCTAACCCACCGATACTTAAGCTGGCAATCAAACCCGTTGCCGAGTATCCAAACTGCCCAAGAATTGCGGCAATCAAGACCAATGCAAGAAGTAACTTCACCGTATTCGTAATCGGTGTGACTAATTGGTCATCCAGGCGGGTTTCTGTTTTAGCGGCTGCCCGCGCTGCAACGCCCGCAAATACATCCGTCACATGGAAGGCACAATAGGCAATGACCACAATCAAGATCACCATCCCCCCGGTAGTTGCCCACAGATTGAAATTCAGCGGCTCCTCGGGTAGCGCAAGAAGTGCAATCACTCCGTTCCACAGTGCCACATTGATCAATAAACTAAATGGGCGAGTGAGCAATCGCTCCACATCATTGATCACATCCACATCCCCGCTTTTATTGAAGCGACGAATTAGCCTGCTAAGTACCCCGCGTACAAAGTAGAAGGCCAAAGCGCCTAAAAGCAGAATGACGACCGCAATGATCAGTCGCCCGACTGAAATTCCCCATAATATCTGCTCAGAAAAAAAAGAAAGATCCATAATGTTTATCTTGATTGCGATTGTTCAGCAGAGAGTATCTGTGTTCCAGCGCGTAGCATACTCGCACTCTGAGGGCCATAATTGAAGATCAGATCCAAAACTGACATGTCGGAGAAAAATCCCTCAAAAGTCTGACGGTAACGCGGGTGGGAAAAATACAACCTAGTGACGGAATTTGGCTCAGGAACGCCGACCGGGGCCAATAACTCCACATCAGACCAATTTGCAATGATCGCCTCCACCGTGTTGGGTTCCCCATCCAGCTTCGTCGCCACAATGAGTGTTGACGGACAGTTTAACCATTGATGTAGTAGTCGGATGGTCGCCATATTTAATTCACTAAGATAATTCCAATCCTGAAGATATAATTCTTTGATGGAATCTTCATAATGTTCAAAATAGGGGGATTGACTATAATTGTACAGGATCGCCTTCCAATGCCTCTTCCGCCAGCCGGGTACGGGGCGAATGCGAGTGACGGACTGTGATCGGCCATGCTGCCCTGATTTGAGCGGAACCGAGACCCATTGCCATCCATCAGGATTCCTCAGGCGCATACGATTTTGTAATGACTGTCGACTATATTGAAACGTATCGGCCAGAAGGAGAATATCCGCAGCCTGCATCAGCGCAGCCGTTGCCAAACCCGGCCAGTACTCTGGCGGGCGAATCACAATGGTTTTTGCGTGTGACATACAGATCCAACTATTCAATGGGCTAGATCGTTTACTCTGTCAAGAATTATGTCTGATTTATGTCCTATTCTCCATCATGGCATTCGGGGCAATTGGTAGGCATTGTTGCGCCTGCAAGTGCACCCCACAATCCTGATCAACTGAAACGAGGCCTCGCCGCATTTGCACTTGATGGATACAAGGCGCATTGGAACCCAGATGCTCTCTCCAGATGTGGATACCTCAGTGGATCGGACACACAACGCGTTCTGCAATTCAACCAGACGCTTACCCATGCCAGACATCTCTTTACGGTTCGTGGAGGGTATGGCAGTCTCCGAATCCTTGACCGAATAGACTACCCGACTGCGAAACGTAAGCCTGGAATTCTGATTGGATACAGTGACATCACTGCCCTCCAATTCGCTCTTTTCACCGAAGCTGGATGGCGATCCATCTCCGGCCCCGTAATTGTGGAGTGGGATGAGATCACCCAGGAGATGAAGAACGAAGTTCGACATCTTTTAGAAGGCCGTCTCCCGAATCCGATCAAAGGATTAAATGCCGCCCGTGAAGGCAAATGTACGGGTATCCTACTTGGCGGAAACCTTTCCATGATCGTTCGGATGATTGGCTCTAAATATCTACCTTCGCTCAAAGGAAAAATTCTGTTCATTGAAGATGTAAATGAGCCCCCCTACCGAGTTGATGGACTCCTCACACAAATGAAGAATGCTGGAATCCTTGAGGGACTTGGGGGTTTAATGGTTGGTTCCTTCACAAAGGCAGATCCAAAGGGTGCGAGCGAAGCCGATTTGATGATTCAAAATACGATTCTGGAGTGCGTTGAAGCCTATTCTTGGCCCGTGGCTACTGGATTAAGGTATGGTCATATTCCCGCCCGCCGTATTCTCCCGATTGGAGTGAAGGCCAGCTTGAGTGTGGATGCCAATGAGGGACGATTGGATATCCTGGAACCCGTTGCTCGCTCGTAACCTTCTCATCTACATGGAAGTGGTTTTCTCCCTTGTGATCATCAGTCTCCTGCGTTCGAGATGAGTCTGCGTGTAGCTGTCTTCGCATCAGGGGGAGGATCAAATTTTCAATCACTCGTTGAGCATGCCGATCTGTATCAAGTTGTCTTGCTTATTTGTAGTCACTCAGATGCTGGCGCTCTGGCGCGTGCACAAATGTTGGGGGTCCAAGCTCATGTGGTTTCTCCTCGTACGTATAAGGATGAAGACGCATATGCCGCTGCAACCCTTGCCCTGTTACATCAGGAAAACGTTGAGTTGATCTCACTCGCAGGTTATTTGTCTAAAATCCCCTCTCAGATCATTGATGCGTTCAAGGGGCGAATCTTAAATATTCATCCTGCCCTTCTCCCAAACTTTGGTGGGAAGGGATTCTACGGGAGACGTGTCCATGAGGCAGTCATAGAAGCAAAGCATTCCGTCAGCGGTGCCACAGTCCACTTCGTGGATGAGGGTTATGATACAGGCCCGATTCTGCTTCAAGAAAACGTCCCTGTTCTTCAGGATGATACGCCTGAATCTCTTGCAGCACGCATCCTGACCGTTGAGCATCAACTATTTCCCAAGGCGGTTCGTCTGGTCGCGCAAGATCGGGTAAGACTGGATGGCCGACATGTCACAATTTTACCACTGATTCATGACCATACAACCACTTGATCTCCCCACGCCTGATCTGGTGCGCCCCCGTCGTGCCCTGATATCGGTATTTGACAAAGACGGACTCATTCCATTTGCAAGATGTCTCCAAACGCACAAGATTGAACTTGTGTCTTCAGGTGGGACGGCCAAGCATCTGGAAACTGCAGGCTTGGATGTTACCGATGTTGCTGAGGTCACCAAATCTCCACCGATCCTTGGGGGACGTGTAAAGACACTTCATCCAGCAATTCACGGAGGCATTCTTGCCAGACGAGATTCCGAGACCGATGTAGACGATCTTGCTGAATTTGGAATTACCCCCTTTGATCTTGTGATCGTCAACCTATATCCTTTTGAGGAAGCAATCAAACGCATTGATGTGAATGATGCTATAGCAGTTGAGAATATTGATATTGGGGGGCCGACCATGATTCGCGCGGCCGCAAAGAATTTTGCGTATGTCGCAGTGGTAACTTCTCCAGATGAGTATTCACTCATCTCCAACGCACTTGATGATTCCTCTGGGCATCTGTCCCTCTCACTCAGGCGCCAGCTCTCCCATCAAGCGTTCACTCGAACCGCAACCTATGACCATCTGATCTCCACCTACTTTTCCAAAGAAGTCGACCCATCGCTTCCAGATCATATCAACCTACACCTGCCCCGCACACAGATCCTTCGGTACGGCGAAAATCCCCATCAAAAAGCTGCTTTCTACGGAAATCAGGATCAACTCTATACTCAACTTCATGGAAAAACTCTGTCCTATAATAATTTGATTGACTTGGACGCTGCTCTGTCACTGATCAGAGAGTTCACAGATGAGGATCCCACGGTGGCAATTCTTAAACACACCAACCCCTGCGGAGTATCATCCTCCAATTCATTAGTGGATGCGTGGAATCAAGCCTTCTCTACGGATACCCAGTCTCCCTTTGGCGGGATCGTCATAATGAATCAAACTTGTACCCTTGAATTAGCCAAAGCACTGGATTCCGTCTTTTTAGAGATCGTGATTGCGCCTAATTTTGATGCAGAAGCATTATCTTGGCTGCAGATGAAAAAGAATCGTCGAATCATTCAATTCTCCCCTGCTTCCCCAAGTGAATACCACTTGCGTCATACCCTTGGTGGCTTCCTCTACCAAACTTTTGATACGCCAGCTGGACATGATCCGCTGGAAACCGTTACGGATCGCGCCCCTACCGAGCATGAGCTTCGGGATCTGGCATTTGCCTGGCGTGTGGCAAAACATGTGAAAAGTAATGCAATCGTGTATGTAAAAGATCGACAGACACTTGGAATTGGAGCTGGGCAGATGAGCCGGATTGATGCGTCTGAAATTGCTGTATCCAAGGGCCGGAAATCCGGTTTGGATTTTGAAGGATGTGTCGTTGCTTCGGATGCATTCTTCCCCTTTCCCGATGGATTGCTCGCCGCCGCAGATAGTGGTGCAGTCGCTGCTGTACAACCAGGGGGTTCAGTCCGAGATAACGAAGTGATTGATGCGGCGAACGAACGAAGAATGGCCATGGTATTTACTCATACTCGACACTTTCGGCACTAATTGACATCTACTCAATCTCCGCGATGTGTTTACACCTTCAAACTGACAATGGGGTTATTCAATTTTAATACAGACGTTGCCGTTGACCTAGGAACGGCAAATACACTGGTTTACGTGAAGGGACAGGGAATTGCTCTGAATGAAGCAAGTATTGTTGCCGTTGACCGTGGTACAAACAAAGTGATTGCGATTGGGAACGGTGCATTAACAATGCACGAGAAAACTCACGAAAATATTCGGACTGTTTATCCCCTTAAAGATGGTGTCATCGCTGATTTTGAATTAGCCGAGTATTTGATTCGAGGCTTGGTGAAAAAGGTGCAGGTCGGCTGGATCAAAACAATTCGGCAAATGGTGATCTGTATTCCAAGCGGAACGACAGAGGTAGAAAAACGAGCTGTTCGGGATAGTGCGCAACACGCGGGCGCGCGAAAAGTCTACCTGATTGCCGAACCCATGGCAGCGGCCATAGGTATTGGA
The DNA here is from genome assembly GCA_965208025.1 of Rhodothermales bacterium. Classification (GTDB taxonomy): domain Bacteria; phylum Bacteroidota; class Rhodothermia; order Rhodothermales; family Bin80; genus Bin80. The sequence goes on along the minus strand of OZ242302.1, from coordinate 3,073,411 downwards.
CTGACCGTAAGTGAGCCCGTTGGGAACATGATCGTTGACATTGGGGGAGGCACCACTGAGATCGCAGTGATCGCGTTGAATGGAATTGTTGTGGATCAGTCCCTCCGTGTGGGAGGCAATGAGTTTGATGAGGCGATTCTCGCCTACTTTAAGCATTACCATAATTTGGTAATTGGTCACCGTACCGCCGAACAGATTAAGCACTCTATTGGAAGCGCGGTTCAATTGGAGCAAGAAATGGAGTTGTCCATTAAGGGGCAGGATTCAAGTAGCGGGATGCCAAAGGTACATACGATCACATCGGAAGAGGTGCGTGCTGCACTCTCTCAGGAAATCAGCAATATCTCTACAGCTGTCATTGCCTGCCTTGAACGTACCCCCCCTGAACTGGCATCAGACATTCTTGAACGAGGAATCATGCTGACCGGAGGTGGCGCGCTTCTGAAGGGCATGGACGATGTCATTCGTGATCGCGTGGATATTCCGGTCTTCATTGCAGAAGATCCTCTCACTGCTGTCGTCCGTGGAACTGGTAAAATTCTTGAAGATGTACTCGCCTATTCGGATGTTCTGCTCTAACCTGTCATGTTTTTTTGACGATGGGTTTTGCTTTCTTCCAATTGTGCATGACGGGATATGAATTTATTCAATCACCTGCGTCCCTACATTCTATTGGTCGTTCTTCTCACTTCTTCCATCATCGTGATGGCGAATGGGGATCGTCCGTTCATGTGGAACATTCGCGCCCAGACACTAAAGTTGGTCTGGGCAATTGAGTATAGATTCAGTTGGGCTACGGAAATTCTCTTCTCGGTACGAGAGAATCGAAATCTTCGTGTTTCAAATCTGCAATTATCCAGTGAACTGACCCAATTGCGAATTGCCGGACATGAAAATGAACAACTACGGCAAGCGCTGGGATGGAAACAGGAACACGAATTTGAGACGATTTCTGCACGTATTATTGCGAGGGAGCCTCTCGCCGATGGTAACTTCTTCACCATAGATGTGGGCTCAACCCAAGGAGTAGATGTCAGCATGGCGGTCATCAGTCACATGGGAATATTAGGCCGCATTGTTCATGTCAGTCGCGAGTATAGTCAGGTCATGCCCTATCTGCATTCAAAGTTTCACGTTCCCGTCATGATTGATACCCTTGGTTCTGTCGGGATAATTTCAGGTAAGGGAAGCACCCCCGACTCTCTAGTCCTCCATGATGTAGTGAAAACGGAACCAATTCAACTTGGACAGCGAGTGATCACTCATGAAGCGAGTGGGGTATTTCCTCCTCATCTCTTGGTGGGCACCATTGCAGACTTTTCATCGGAGCCGAGTGGAAATTTCTGGATGATCAAAGTCAAGCCCTCAGCCCCCTTGCATAAAACCCACTTTGCATTTGTAGTCCTTACTGAATCCAATCGTCCGCCGACGTTCTCTGAAGCCCCATTGAGTTACTGATTCCTGTTTATGCGATCAATCATATGTCTCCTCGCAGTACTTGTAATCCAGCCCCGCTGGGCTCAGGGTCAAACCGTGTTGGATTCGCTCCTCGATCAACGCCCACATACATGGTGGGGAAGTATGGTGGTGGATCTCGCCTTCGGGGACACCTTATTCATGCGTAATGCCGAGCGAAGCTTTATCCCCGCCTCGGTTACCAAGCTATTTACAACCTCCGCCGCACTGGACCAGTTGGGGCCAGATTACCAATATGTAACCAGACTCTATACAGATGGAATTCAAGATGGGAGAGTTCTAAGGGGGAATCTCATCGTGCGAGGTGCTGGGGATCCCTCCACTGGATCCCCCGGTGATGAATGGATGGATCTCTTTCATGCGTTTGTAGATTCACTGCACGCTCGAGGAATCCATGAAATCCATGGTGATATAATTGGTGATGACAATGTATTTGATGATGTCCCGCTGGGTACGGATTGGAGTTGGGATGATTTGACTTATGGATATGCTGCTCAAATCAGTGGACTGACGTTTCATGATGCCACGGTGGACCTAGTTGCATTTCCAACAAGTACAGGCGAAAGGGCTACATTGACGATGACGCCGGATCTGGAGGACTACGTATGGATTGAGAATCAAACCGTTACGCTCCCGCGATACAATCCCCTTGTTGAGTCACATCTCCGCATCCCGGAATCAAATCACATCATCATTTCCAGTGAGGTTCCTCTTGGCCGCACCGAATCAGAGATCATCAGCATTCACAACCCAACGCTCTATTTTGTGCATGGGCTCAAAAAGATTCTTGCATCAAAGGACATTCGCGTTCATGGGAGGCCTCTTGATATTGACGATTTATCGGAGGAGTTCACCTACTCAAATGCAAATTTGATTGCCCAGCATCGGTCGCCTCCACTCTCTGAGTTGATTGCAACGGTGAACAAGGATAGTCATAATTTATATGCAGAGCACTTATTAAAAACCCTGGGACATGAACGCCCTGAGTCTGATCCGGAGATTCCTCCTGGATCAGCGGCCATGGGAATTGCCGCTGCTATGCGCACCTATGCAAAGGCAAAGGTTGATACGGCGCGAATCCAGTTGGTGGATGGTTCTGGACTTTCACGAAAAAATCTGGTCAGTCCGACCATGACCATTGCCCTCCTTCGCTACATGGCATCCTATCCCGATGTGGAGACACGAGATTTCTTTCTGTCTTCCTTGGCTGTTGGCGGCATGGATGGAACCCTTGAATTTCGATTTCCTAGAAATTCGCTCGGCCACCGTCGTGTCCTTGCGAAAACAGGAACCCTCGGAAATGTAAGTTCTCTGGCCGGATATATTCTCCAGGATGATCAACCCAGACTGGCATTCGTCCTTTTTGCCAACCACTTCAAGGGAAGTAGCTCGGGAGTCCGTACAATTCAGGATTCTTTTGTGAGCGCTCTCATCCGTTCATATATTGATGGAAACGAATAAGTACACTGAGCATTCTACGGTAGGCTTTTATGCCCATTCATCCAGACCTGGCTTGTTTTGTCCATCATGTTCAACCCAGTTGAATAGATATTCACAGATCTCTGCTGAATACCTACGCCACTAAATGATTCCAATTGATCTTCCATTCATACATGCAGGAGCCTACCTTACATAGCACAACCGTCATTGGTGTGCGCCGACATGATACGGTCGCTGTGGGATCCGATGGACAGGCAACCTTGGGTAGCACCGTCATGAAACATAATGCCCAAAAAGTTCGACGACTCTATGAAGGGAAAGTACTCGCTGGATTTGCAGGATCCACAGCAGATGCATTCACCCTGTTTGAACGCTTTGAAGATAAACTGAAACAATATGGGGGGAATCTCACCCGAGCATCGGTAGAGCTCGCCAAAGATTGGCGTACAGATCGCTATTTACGTCGATTAGAAGCGCTTCTTGTGGTTGCCACTAGTGACAGACTATTACTACTCAGCGGTAGTGGAGATATCATTGAGCCAGACGATGATATTGTCGCGATTGGCAGTGGAGGCTCCTTCGCCCTTGCAGCTGCCCGAGCGATGATCAAACATGCACCCGAACTGACCGCTAAAGAGATTGTTACCGATGCACTGAACGTTGCGGCCGAGATCTGCGTGTATACAAACCATTCCTTAACCGTACTTGAGATTGACGATCCCCCTGAGGCGCCGGATCATCCGTGATGAACACACTGGTTCGTTCTAGTGTCTCGTCACACATCAAATGTCGGATAGAGACGTTTGAGCTTCACATGTGCGTCGTCGGTGGTGAACTGCCAGTCAACTTTCGCTCGGATTTGGTCTCTGGCCGCTTGCCAAGCGGCGACTTCGTTGCGTAACGTGTCGATGGAATCAATGCGGCGATTGAGGCACTGCCGGGTCATCACGTTGATTTCGACCTCGGCGACATTCAGCCAACTTCCGTGCTTGGGGGTATAGACAAATTCAAAGCGATCCCAAAGCACCTTGGCCTCAGCGGGTTCAAAGGTATCGTAGAGCGCGCCAGGGCGGTGCGTGTTGAGGTTGTCCATCACCAGCGTGATTCGGGTGGCACCGGAGAATTGCGCGGCGATGTCGCGCAGAAAGTGAGCCCAGTCGGCTTTGGTCCTGCGCTCGGTCACTTTGGTTAGGCGCCAGCCGGTCAGGGGTTCGGTGGCCATGAACACATTGCAGGTGCCGAGGCGCCGGTACTCGTAGTCCTCACGCGCCGGTCGTCCCGGGGCTGGCGGGACGGGCCTGCGCGTCTCGCCGATCAGCTGGTGTGGGGTCTCGTCCATGCACACCAGCGGGAAATATGCATCGTACGGACGCCGGTAGAGGTCAAGCACCCGCTCCATTCCTGCTGCGAAGTCAGCATTGCGTTGTGGCGGAATCACCCAGCCAACGCGTCGCCAGGGCTTGAGGTCGTTTTTTTTTAGAACCCGCCGCACCGTCTCGTGCGAGACGCTGTCGATATAGCCCAGTTCCACTGCGTGGTCCGCTAACAGGCGAAGCGACCACTGCGCGTGCCCATCGGGCGGATCGCTGCAACTGAGCGCGATCAGACGCGCCTCAAATTCGCCGTCTGCCTTGCGAAGGTAGCGAGCATGTCGACCCTGTCGGTCCCCAAGTGCCGCTTCCAGACCGTCCTCCACAAACCGCTTCTTGACCCGGTCCACCCGGCGCATGCTGATGCGCAATACCCCAGCGATTTCTCCACCGGTCGTGCATCGCTCATTGTACTTGCTCCTGTCGCAATTGAGCAGAACCAATGCGTTGATCACCTTCTGCGAACGATGCGATCCCTTGCGCGTGATCGCCTCCAACTCCCCGCGCTCCCCTGATTCCAATTCTACTATGTACCGTTTCATGCCAGCCTCTATATAAATAATTGTGGTATGGCATGGAATTTAACACAATAATTACGACATATCAAGTGTGACATGACACTAGGTCATCAATACCGAACATATGGCACGCGAGGATGTTGGGAGATCATGCGATTTTTCTGGTTCGTTGATCTAACCCCTAGACATGTTTTCAGCCTATCCAACCCCTCACTTGCACTTGCACTTGAATTTGTCTTGATCATGTGTTGCCGCTCTGGAAATTCAGTTTGGACTCCCTTGTCTGTATCTGATCTTCACCCGTCATTTCAATTACTGAACCATGGATGTTTCTTCAACTGAATTCTATTTTGTAGGGATACGGAGATCTCCCTGCATTCGGGAGCATTCTGGCCAATAGGTATTACTCTTCTTGGTAAACTGTTCATTCCTTCGTAAGGAAGGAAGACTTTTTGTGCACCTATCGCCGTAATCAGATGTAAGAATCGCCTTCACGGATGGTAGACGCTCTGAACCCACATGCGGATAGAATTCTATATTATTGGAACTCGTCTAGTCCTCCAAAGAGTTCTGTTTTTTTCGTGATCAGAACTCTTATTGACCTGATGGGGCGAACGATACGATGAATTACCCTCGGGGAGTCCGACAGGATATTGATGGTAAACTGATAAAGAGATTTGGAATCATCCACCCGTCCAACTGATCAATTATTGTCACCTCAACGTTAAATAGAAAACGTGTTAGTGTATACGAATAGTGGACTGAGAGAGCGTAATCAATTTGAAGATCAATTGGTATGATTTGATTGGTCTTTGAATAGAAAAACCAAAAATGTCTGAATCCTCAATTCATTATGGGAATGAAAGCTGAACTGACTCCGCAAGCCATCGTTGCGGAGCTTGATAATTATATCATTGGTCAATCTGAGGCCAAGCGTACGGTCGCGATTGCTCTTCGCAATCGCTGGCGGCGGCAACAGGTTTCCAGTGATTTGCAGGATGAGATCTTGCCAAGCAACATTATTCTGATGGGACCTACCGGAGTTGGCAAAACAGAGATTGCTCGTAGATTGGCTAAACTGGTCGGGGCTCCCTTCATCAAAGTAGAGGCAACCAAATTTACGGAGGTTGGATATGTGGGGCGAGATGTTGAAAGTATGATCCGTGATCTTACTGACCGCGCCATCCGACTGGTTCGGCAGGAACATGAAGCCCTTGTACAAGATCGCGCGCGTGAACTTGCCCGAGAGCGCGTCCTTGATGTGATTCTTCCCCCTCCCCCCGTCCAAAGTCCTGATCCTGAGAATGGTCACCCTGAACTCTCCGAGCCTAAAGAGTCCTCCACTCGGACGAAATTCCGTGAACGACTCCGAGATGGACAATTTGCAGATCGCGAAATTGAAATTGATGTCCAGAAAGATCACTCTTCCCCCATGTTACAGGTGTTTGGGCCTATGGGGATGGAAGAGATGGGAGTGAATCTTCAGGATATGTTAGGAAATATTGGAGGGAAACGACGGAAGAAACGCAGAGTGACGGTCTCCGAAGCCGAAGAACTATTATCCAAAGAAGAAGCCTCTAAACTGATTGATATGGATGCGGTCACTCGTGAGGCCCTGAAGCGTGTCGAAAATTCCGGGATTGTGTTCATTGATGAGATTGACAAGATTGCCAGTCGTTCCAGCAAAAGTGGAGGCGGACCCGATGTATCTCGTGAAGGTGTTCAGCGTGATCTTCTTCCGTTAGTTGAAGGAGCGACCGTCACTACCAAACATGGAATGGTCCGTACTGATCATATTCTATTCATTGCAAGCGGTGCTTTCCATGTCGCCAAACCCAGCGACCTGATCCCCGAAATGCAAGGACGCTTTCCGATCCGCGTTGAAATGCACAGCCTGAGCGAAGAAGATTTTTATCTGATCCTCATCCAACCGCGCAATGCGCTGTTGAAGCAGTATCGTGCACTATTAGCAGCAGAGGATGTGATTCTTGAGTTCACGGATGACGCAGTACGGTTGATCGCTCGTACTGCTGCCACGGTCAATGCTGAGATTGAGAATATCGGAGCCCGTCGTCTCCATACCATCATGACCACCTTACTTGAAGATCTTCTCTTTGAGTCTGATGGGAGTTCTCCCAAAGAGATCTCCATGGATGCCGACGAAGTGGAGTCCCGACTTGGTTCTATTGCAAGTAATCGCGATCTGAGCCAATACATTCTTTAGAGTTGTGCCTCCTTGATCTGCTCACTTTACAACCTGAACGATTCAGAGGCGCGTGCCCGTTACCAGACACTTTGGGAACGGACGCGCGGTGTTTTCACTTCGCTCCGCTATGCAGACGCAGCCAATGATGCGTTTGGACTGCATTCCCAACTCTGCTTTGACGGCGATGATGCGGCGTTGATCATGTATCTGAAGGGGATCAGATCTCTGCGTCGAATTGTTGTTCCCCCATGCACCCAGTATTCTGGGCTGGTCTTTCGCAACGTCCCTCCCTCCCACCTGATTCATAGGCAAAAGAGTCCTCTGGATCAACTGTTAATGTGCGCGGAACAAGTGAGCCGAAGGGTTGATCTAGTCATCCCTCTGGACGATCCTCGTACTGTACAGTGGCGCGGATGGGATGTGCACCCCCGATTCACCTACCTCATCAACCTTTCAACTACTAGCACAGACCGCTGGTCAAGTAGGGCACAACGAATCTGGAAATCCAACGCATCAAAATATCAGTTCACCGAGGATAACAGCTATACCGCTCAGGTGATTGAGCTTTGTGCTGGTAGCTATAAGAGACATGGTCGTTCCCTACCCACTCATCCCTCCACATTGAATGCAATTACCAGAGCAATGGGCGAGTGGGCGCGTGTGTTTGTGGTTTTGAAGGATGGCAAACCAGAGGCAGGTGCCATCATCTTGCACGATGAACACACCGCTCATTACTGGATCGCTGGCAGCATCCCTGGACCTGCCATGACGGTATTGATCGGGCATGTACTTCCACATTTATCCGACTCAGGAATCACGATGTTTGACTTTGTTGGAGCGAATACGCCATCCATCGCAGAGTTTAAGAGATCCTTTGATCCAGTACTTACTCAGTACTATTATTTGCGTCGCAGGCCGCGGATTTACATTGGACGTTGACCATGCAGCTTCATTCGGAGAGGTGGTCGCAAGTACTCACTGGGATGGGAATGCGCGCGCCGATCTACTTACCTTTGCTTACCCTTACTCTCTATCTCCTCTGGCGTGGTTATGGCTTTGCCATTAGTGATCAGGATGAGATCCTGCCCTATCTGATGCATCTACTGGACACGCGCCTGTATCAGTCAGACTGGTTCGTGAATGCTCAGTTAAGCTCCTTTGGGCCTCGGACTCTCTTTGTGTTGATTGCCTGGCTTCCTGCGAAAGTGTTCGGCGTCTACGAAGCTATACTTGGAATTTATGTGCTCAGCTGGTTTGGAACGAGCATGGCCCTGTATACCCTTGGTTTGCACCTCACGCGAGAGCGTCTCGCCGCTACGCTCTGTGTGATCTTTGCTCTACTGCTGACGCCAAAGTTTACCCTGGGGAGCAATGATCTGGTCTCTTGGATTCTCACGCCCAGTATGACTGCCTGGACATTCAGTCTGTGGGGGCTGGTATTCTTTGTTCGTGAGCGTCCCATTCTAGCGGGCACGCTCTTGGGAGTTGGAGTCTGGATGCAGGCCTTGGTAGGTCTGCAGATGGCACTCATCTGTGCCTTTCTACTTCTGTGGAAGCATGGCCTATCTCTACGGAGGTTTTATCAATTTGCTGGATCTTTTATCCTGACCGCATCACCTGTCCTTGCCCCCTTGATCTGGTTTCAGCTTCCAAGGACTTCCCCGGAGGGAATCTGGTCTTACTTCTATATCCTGTATGAATTTCGAGCACCTCACCACTATCTCCCTAGTTCATTCAATTCCGTGTCGGCAGTACGTTTTGCGATTCTATGTGTGCTTGGATTGATTTCCCTTCCACAATTTCCCAAAATATATCAAACCCTTGTGCAACGATCCTTAATATTCATTACCGCACTTTGCATTATCTCCTTCTTGGGCACGGAGATCGTCCAGATTTCCACCATTGCGAAACTCCAACTCTTTAAGCTCACGGTCTTCATGAAGGTATTGTTCATTATTTTAATCTCAAATATGGCGGCGAAGTTGATCCTGCGATACAGTCAACGAACGCTGACCATCTTTTTTGATCATGGACACTACGCACTTGGAGCCACTGTACTTATTGCAATTACATTGCTTATCATTTCTCCGAATGCACTCGGGGTTCGGCCAACCGCTGACTTGAATCCCGCTGAACAGATCGCGGCATGGGCACATGATTCAACTGAGGTGGATGCCGTTTTCGCGGTTCCCCCCGCATGGTCTCATTTCAGATCTCAGGCAAAGCGTGCTATTGTCGTGAACTTCAAGGCGGTACCATTTCATCAGCCATATATGTCAGAGTGGTTCACTCGGTTAAGGGAAATGGCACCCATCCCTCTGCCGGAACGAGGTGGTCTACCGTTGCTCCCCTCACTGGATAGTGCATTTTTTGCTCTCCCGGCGGATGAAATTCGACGTTTGTCTTCAACCTATGGTTTTGAGTATATCATCCGGCAGGGATCTACACCCTTGGAAGGGTTTGAATCCGTTTATGAGAATGACTCTTTATCTGTTTGGCACATCCCCCCTCGACCATGAAAACGCTTAAGCGTTTATTTTCTAGCGAGGGACTCACAGGCCCCACGCTAACCCTACTTTCTGGTGCGGGGGTTGTCATGGTGATTGGCTACCTCTCGCTTGGCGTCATTACTCGTCTCTACCTGCCCTCGGAGCTAGGGATTGGCAAGTACTTTGTTACCGTGATGGCATTAGTCGGTGCAATTGCCTCTCTAAGGTATGAGGATGCGCTAATGCTTCAGAAGAAGGATGAAGATGCAGCGGTCCTGATCTGGTTGTCTTCTATGGTGATGTTATTCAGTGCAGTCATCTTGGCAATCTTCTCAATCTGGAGCACTCAGATCGCCGACTTCCTGAATTTTCCGGCGATTGCCCCCTATTTGCCACTCGTACCTATTGCACTGATTGCCATGCGTAGCGGGAAGATTGCGGAATTCTGGCTGGTTCGGAAACGGTCATTCAAGCTAATTAGCGCTGGACATGTTAGCCTGACTGCCGCTATGGTAACTGGGCGGATTGGGGTGGGCCTGCCCCCCATCAGCGCCAATGAAGCGGGGCATATTGGAGGCTTCATTTTCGGTCATATCGTTTCCAGTGGACTCTTTATCTGGATCGTACTCCGACGCAGTGCTGTGGCGATTCAAAAAGCGTTTAGCTGGCGACGAATGGTTCAAGCAGCGGTTCGATATCGCCGATTTGCTCTGTTTTCCACACCCTCATCCATGATTGGGGCATTGATGGGGCATTTAGTTGTACTTCTGATCCCTTTCTTTTTTGGGACTTCTGTTTCCGAAGATGCAATTGGATTCTATGGCATAGCCTTTGCGGCAATTGGAATTCCAATTTCCTATGTGTCCCGATCGGTTGCTCATCCTTTTTTCGTGAGTGCAGCAGAGGCGCAACTCATTGGGAACCTTGCTCCCATCAGTTCAATTGTTCATCGGCGCTTGATCATGGTCGGACTCTTCCCCGTCTTGGCGGTCTTACTTGCAGGACCTGATTTCTTTGAAATATGGCTTGGGGGGGAACACCGTCAAACAGGGATCTATGCTGCATACATCGCACCGTGGCTCGTGCTTGGCTCAACGGTCTCCCCACTGACCCGTGTCTACGATGTGATGGAACGTCAACGTCTGGACTTTACTATGGCATTACTCTTACTCGTATGCCTCTCAGCAGCTCTGATCTTGGGTGGACTCAGCGGAAATATAGACACAATGTTGATCGCTGGAGGCGTCGTTGGTGCAGTGATGCGAGCCATTCAGTTATTTGTGATCCTCCGACTTGCTGGAGTTTCTCTCGGGGAGATTTTGGCTCCCTATCGGGATTTCTTTCTATTATCTCTGCCAGGATTAGCCATGATTGTGGCCGCACTGATGTATGGGAATAAGTGGATCACAACCGGTACTCTAGCCCTCAGTGCACTATGCTATTATGGTCTCACGATCTGGAAAGAGAAGCTTTTTAGAACCTCCTGACAGCTGGCGTCAGGATTAAGGAACGTTGATGTGATTGGTAGTGCATAACTGTATATCCAGATGCTTCCCTGCAATTGTTGGATCCAAATAGATTCAAAATTCCTCCTTGGTTAGCAAAATCGTTTCTTTCGCAAGGACTCCTACTCTAACTCTCTGATGTTGACAGATCTTACACGTTCTCATAGCGGGTTAAGAGATAGTCAATGCGTTCCTGTTCCGATTCAAAGCTTTCCACACGATAGAGCCGATCAACTGCGAGATCCAGCTTCTGATGCGCCTGTCGGAGATTCGGTGGCATCAGATTCGGATCGTACAGATTCGACAGCGTTGCATCTTGATGGACGGCTCGGGCATCCAAAATGGCCTGTGCAAGAGGCTTGAGCGGTGTTGTCTAACGACAAAACTTTTTACTGCCAGCGACAAAACTTTTTACGGTTTTTGCTGTGATTAAATCTTGGGATCATCCTAAAGATAGTTTGCGCGAATCAGTGAATTTCATTCACAGATTCAAGCAAATGATTACAGACCAACAGGTAGAAAATGTTTTTCAATTTAGACACAAGAATAAGATGACCGTTAAAGCCGCCGCCGCGAAGGCGGCAATGAGTGAGTCGACTGCACGCAAGTATCTTCGTTCGGGGAAGTTCCCGAGCGAACTGAAAAAGCCCCCTGTGCCAAGTCGACGCGTGGATGTATTTGCGGGGGTATGGAAGGAATGTGTAGGGTTTTTGGAGGTGGATCCGACCTTAGAAGCGAAAGCGTTGTTTGAATACTTGATGGATACGTATCCAAATCAATTTTCGCCGAAGCAACTGCGAACGTTTCAACGTCGGGTACAGGGATGGAAAGCGCACCGTCCGAAGGAAGTGTTCTTTGCGCAGGAGTATTCCCCTGGGGAATGTGCCCAATCGGACTTTACGTACATGAATTCGTTGGAGATTACGATTGGTGGGGTCCGATTCCGGCATTTGTTGTACCATTTTGTGTTGACGTACTCCAATTGGGAGTCCGTCATGGTGTGCGAGTCCGAGAGTTTTGTGGCATTGGCGGCAGGATTTGAAAAGGCGGTGACGGAACTTGGTGGAGTCCCACAGACGCATCAAACGGATTCCATGAGTTGTGCGGTCAAGAACGGGGGAGGAGGTGATTCGGAGGAATTTACGGGATCCTACACGGCATTGATGGTGCACTACGGGGTAGAACCTCGTCGAACGCACCCCCGGTGTCCACACGAGAATGGGAAGGTAGAACAAAGCCATCACCGCCTCAAGAATGCGGTGCAGAGTGCGCTCACGCTCCGCGGAGACCGTGACTTTGAGCGTTTAGATGCCTACGAGCGATTTTTGGGAAAATTCACCTCCCGCTTGAATGCGCACCGTGTTCAACGACAATAAGTGCATCCCGCATTGCCGAATCAAACGACGGAATCCAGAGCGTCTCCCTGAATAATTCCCCGTTCACATAGGGGAACCGATTCAAATCCTCATCCAGCGTTGCCATACGATCAGACTCCGGTGTATTGATCACCTGAAAGAGATGGGTCAACCAAGGACCCAAGTGCGTACCATCCTCTCTCGTTCGCTGTTCAATGTAGTCCAGAAAGCCCCCTCGAGTCTCAAAGATTCCCGTGTCATCGGCGAACAGATAGAATACGATCCGTACCAGAAAGCACTCCAGGTCATGGCCTCGGTACCCCGCAGCATCCAGCATATCATGCAATCGCCCAACCAACTCCGATGCCTTGATGCTCGCCGGATCCTGATCCCGAAACGTCGGCCGTTGAATCCCTATGATAAAGCCAAATGCTTCTACATGGGATGCAAGCGCAGACAATGCAAAGCTCGTCTTCGCGCGGGTATCCAGATCGTAGAGGTCAAACGTCTGAAAATCACTCACCAAGATGTACCGCGGACGATCACGCTCGGCAAGCGCATCAAAATACGCGCCCGCCTGATCGTATGCCGCAGATAGATCACGACCGGCACTCTTCTGCTCCACCAGAAGGACCCCCGGCCAAAAGAGATCAATGAATCCCGATCCGTTGTTCAACCTTGAAATATGCTCCTCATACAGGGCAACACTGCGTCGCTGAACCCCAAAGATCTGAAAAAAATCGTTGTAGAAACTTTGAGTCTCTCCCTTCTCATACTCTGCTCCCTTCCATTCCGTAGCAAATCTGGCCGCGCGCAGACGAATCTCATTCCATGAAAGACGCATTAGGTAGTTACCACTTTGTTGTCACTGGATAATAATTAAGTTGCGTTCAAACTGAACTGTCATGCGTCAAGACAGGCTTGATTGCACATGTGCGAGAGTTCAACTTTATACAAATTAGCAAAAGATACGAATAGTCCCTATCAGACAAAAAGCCCCGCAGCCACCCTCGGATTCCATCAAGTATTTCCAGCCAAATATGGGAGGAGGGGAAGCAAACGCAGGGCTTGCATACTTGATCAAGACTCAACCTCTCATCAAACAACAGGTGACCTGAAAGTATGATGTCCGGAAGCCGAACTCTTTATGGACAGGGACGTCTGAACCAGAGAGGCCTGATCCTCACAGCGCGCCAGAGCAGTTGCTACGGTGGTATCCACAGGACTTGAAATATGATAGTTTGGTGCTAAATCACACCAGGGTTGTAATACAAATCGCCGTTCTTGCAGCCTTGGATGTGGCAGAATGATACGCGGAGTCTTGCAACTGATTTCTCCTAGCGTCAAGATATCAAGATCCAACGTTCTTGGACCGTAGGGCAGATGTCGTTGTCGCTTTGCCTTTCGCTCAATTTCCTGGCAATAGTCCAACAATTCAAGCTTATCAAAGTCCGTTTGAATCTCTACCACCGCATTCAGGAAGTCAGGAAAATGATCACTTGGGTGAAGGGTATGAGCAGTTCCCTCATACACAGGTGAGCAGCGTAGTTCATGTGTGATCTTCGCTAGACGGGCTACCGCCAGTTGTAGCCACATCAGGCGGTCTCCAAGATTTGATCCTAGTGCAATATAAGCTGTTTGCATGAGTGACTGTACCCCCGCCAGGACTCGAACCCGGATATACGGCTTAGGAGGCCGTCGCTCTATCCTGTTGAGCTACAGGGGCCGATAGACTGCGCAGTTGTTGAATTCGTTCGGATACAACTCCACCAAATATTGCACTTCCCGCAACAATTACATCCGCTCCATAATCCAAAACCTCCCGCACATTCGCAGGACCAATTCCACCATCCACTTCCAACAATACCGTACTACCCCTCTGGTCAATCATTGTGCGTAATTGGCTGATGCGCCGATTAGATTCGGGCAAATAAGACTGACCAGAAAATCCGGGATACACAGACATGATCATAGCAAGGTCTATCTGATCAATCCATGCGTCTAGCTGATCCAGAGAGGTGTTCGGATTCAGGGTGAGTCCTGCCTTACAGCCCAACGCACGAATCCTCTCGAGGGTGAGGCCAATCGTTTTGCAAGCTTCCACATGTATGGTGATAATATCCGCTCCCGCCTCGGCAAATTCATTGATGTACCGTTCTGGCTCTGTGATCATTAGATGGGTGTCAAGCACAACACCTGTTTTTTCTTTCAGCGGGACAAGAGCAGAAACAGCCAGAGGGCCAAAGGTCAAATTCGGTACAAAATGGCCGTCCATGACATCAATATGCAACCAGTCTGCTCCCGCATCCACCGCTTCCTGGGCATGCGCCTCTAATCTGGCGAAGTCAGCAGAAAGAATGGAGGGGGAAAGGAGCATAACTCCCTACGAAAAGAATGCGACGATCACAGCCATCAGAAGCACATTCGCGAGCGCAATGGGCAGTAAAACTTTCCACCCAATCTGCATGAGTTGATTGTACTTGAAGCGAGGAAGAGTCCACCGAACCCACAAAAACAGGAAGCCAAAGAACGCAACCTTTGTAAATAAACTTCCAACCTGCAGCAGAGAAAGCCATAGAGAATCTTCCAGGCCTGGAAAAGCCGCAAGCAACTGAGGTTCAAATGGGATGAGATAGCCCCCGAAGAATAACGTAGCAATGATGAAGGAGGCAACAAACCAGTTCACATACTCGGCCAGAAAGAACATCCCGAATTTCATGCCGCTATACTCGGTATGGTAGCCACCAACCAGTTCTTGTTCAGCTTCTGGCAAATCAAAAGGTGCTCGGTTGGTTTCGGCAAATGCGGTAACGATAAACAGGATTGCACCAATTGGATTACGGAAAAAATTCCAACCCAAGATGGCCCCTCCCATGGCCTGATTTTCAACAATCTCGACCACGCTAAGAGAACCAGCCATGATCACCACACTGGCCACCGCAAGCCCCATAGAGAGCTCATAAGAAATCATCTGAGCACTTGAACGTAACCCTCCCAAAAGAGAAAACTTGCTGTTGCTGCTCCAGCCTGCCAGCGTGACGCCATAAACAGAGATACTTGTGAGCGCCAAAATAATGAGTACCCCAACCGCACTATCCACAATCACAAATCCGCGGGCGAAAGGAATCAGTGCCGGGACCGTCATGGCGATGACGACCATGAGAACGGGAGCAAGCGAATGCACGAATCGAGTCGCTCCCTCAGGCACCGTATCCTCCTTGAACACGAGTTTGAATACATCCGCAAACGGCTGAAAGAAACCTCCAGGACCTACCCGGTTTGGCCCTGGCCGGTTCTGAATGAATGCTGACACTTTTCGTTCAGCATATACCAGACAGGAAGCGGATATAAGCATAAAATTGATGATCCCAAAGGATACCAATGCCAATAATCCCCAAGATAAATCCATCATTTATGCGGTCATCTTTGATTCAATGAATGAAAGAGCATGACCGGTTAATCCCATGGCATCATAGGTTGCCCCAGCAAATTCAGGCATGGTCTCGGAAATATGCTTCATGATATTTCTTGGCCCCAGAGGAGTGATGGGTGAACCCAACTCCTCGGCGATCAGAGGGAGGATTTCCCAACTCGGTTTACAGTCAACGTAATGCGACTCATTATGCCACCGATCAAACGGAGTACCATGCTGATCGGCTCGACTAAGCCCCATATTCATCATGAGAGTGCGATTGGTGCCTTTGATCACTTTGGCAGGAGTGACTCGCTGAGCCCGGCCCTCCTCATTGACGTAGGTTCCGATTGTCTCGGCAACCATCGCGGCAGGAAGGGCAACATTGGTTGCAGGCAATGTCTGATTGGTAGTATGATAATGGTGCAGAACAACCTCAATATCGGAAAGAGACTCAAGACTGCATAGACCTGCAGCCACTGGATCATCCTCTAAAATGTAGAGTGCTTGAAATTCTTCCGCCTGGATTCGCGCTCTCCAGATGGGAAAATCAATGGGTTGAATTCCGAGACGCTCGCATCCTTGACGGTTGGGGGTCCGATCATCGGTACAGAGCCAACCATCTCCACGCCCTGGCTCAATGTGAGGGATGTATCCCGCTACCTGTCCATTCACGGCTTTGGCAAGCTGCAACAGCATCCAGTTATCCTCTACTGTTGCATAGGCAGAGGCAATAAATAACGTAGCAGGGCCGCCAGCATGTTGAAGAATTCCCGCGGCCTTTTGAATTGATTCATCCCAAGAGGATGCATCGCCAGAGATCAAGGGGCCTGGAGGCCGATCTTCATTGAAGCTGCGATAGGCCAACCGATCCTCATCAGGAAGCCAGAATTCATTTACATCAGGATTCGTGCGTGGAGTGATTCGGAGCACCAAGTTATCCCGTACCCACAAATGACAGTTTGATCCCTTCGCATTTGTCGTGGTAATAGATGGCGTGCTAGCCATCTCCCATATTCGAGCCTGAAATCGAAAATCAGCCGATGTGAGGGCACCAACTGGACAGATATCAATCACATTCATGGAGTAGGGCTCATCAAAAGATACACCCGGTGGTGTGATGGGATAGTTCTTCACTCCCCGCTCAATGATAGTAAGTTGACCACTCTTGGAGATTTCATCTGTAAAGCGAGTGCAACGCGTACAGCTAATACAACGCTCTGCATCCAGAATAACTCTTGGACCTAACTTGACGCGCTTCGGCTTATGAACCTTACGGAACTCAAATCGGGACCCCTCTGGCCCATGCTTATAGGCTTGAATTTGTAGCGGGCAATGGCCTGCTTGGTCGCAAATGGGACAATCAAGTGGATGATTGATGAGCAGAAATTCCAACGTATCCCGCTGTGCATCCTCCACCTTCTGACTTGTGCGCGCAGTGTGGACGACTTGTCCATCAGACAATATATGACTGCAACTCGTTTGTAGTTTTGGAAAATATTGGATGACCGTCTCTCCTTGCTCATCCACCTGAACCTCACCCGTATCACGATCACGCAGAGGCGCACCAATATCTACAAGACATTGCCGGCAATTGGCGGGAACCGACATTGCGGGGTGGTAACAAAAATGGGGCAAGTCAATGCCCTGATCCATGCAAAATTGAAGCAGACTGGGCTGTCCTTCAAATTCATATTCATTGCCGTCAATGATGACCTGTGCCATGGAAATCTACCTAAGATTCTTCGGGAGTGATTCGAACACCGACCGCTACCATGGAAAGAAGTGGAGCTTTACCCGAAGCATCTTCCTGAAAATGTGATTCAAGGTCATGGTCGGAGGATTTGATTTTTCCGTACACGATAGCATGTCGACCACTGATGTCTCTGGGAACGGTAAACAGATAATCCCCATCTTCCTTCATGTCCGTATGAACGCGCAGCCCCTCACCAGAATCCGCACTGCGCAACATGAACCAACACCCTTTCATCTGACAAATTTCATGGACAGTCCCCCGAATTGCTATACTCTGACCCAAGTATACCTGAGGCTCCGATAATGCAGCCTCTACGGGAATCACATCCAATACCTCACCTGCATTCCCATAAACTGAATCACTCATCACCTCCGAACGATTACAGCCTACCGACAGCAACCATAGAATAGGCAAAAAGTATTTGGGTAAGCCGTACATTCAATCTATATTATATTCATGCATTCACAGCCCATGACGCTGGACGGCACCGACGTTCAAAGTCTTTGCGAAACCGTTTAATGGTATTGCGCACAGGCCATGCAGCGGCATCTGCCAATGCGCAAACAGTACGTCCCTCCATCTGATCACACAAATCAAGTAATAAATCCAGATCTCGCAGATTCCCTTCACCGTCATCAATTCGGGTGATCAAGTTCTCTAACCATCCAGTCCCTTCCCTACATGGAGTGCACTGGCCGCAACTTTCATGATGATAAAAATGCGCAACTCGTCGCAAAAATGCGACCATATCCGTATCCTCATCCAGAAACAACATCCCAGCGGTCCCCAGCATTGAGCCTGCCTCCTGCAAGCTTTCAATATCCATTGTGACCCCATCAATCATGTCCGCACGAAGTACGGGAACCGATGCCCCACCTGGAACAACCGCCTTTAATTTTTTATTTCCAAGCATCCCGCCCGCGACGTCAAGTAGGTCAGTAATCAGCATTCCCGTGGGATACTCATAGACGCCCGGCCGATTGACATGTCCTGAAATTCCATAAAGTAGAGGTCCAGGATTCTTTTCTGCACCGATCCCAGCAAACCAATCGGCTCCACGACCGAGGATCAGCGGTGCACAGGCAAGGGTCTCCACATTGTTAATGGTCGTAGGTGCTCCCCATATTCCGGATTGGGCAGGGAATGGCGGCTTAATTCGCGGATAGGCCCGTTTGCCTTCCAGAGACTCCATGAGACTGGTTTCCTCCCCGCAGATGTAGGCACCTGCTCCTTTGTGGAGAATTATGTCCATGCTATGCTCCGTGCCAAACATATTCTGCCCAATCAACTTCACATCGTAGGCCTTCGCAAGTTCATTCTCCATGTGGTTGATCCAACTGGCATACTCACCTCGAACATAGAGATAGCAGGCTTTGAGGGACATGGCGTAGCCAGCAATCAGAATCCCCTCAAACAAGAGATGAGGATTGTATTCCATGAGTTGCCGATCCTTGAAGGTCCCTGGCTCACTTTCATCCGCATTACAGCACAAATAGCGAGGGACATCTGGTTTCACGGGGGGCATGAAACTCCATTTGAGTCCAGTTGGGAACCCGGCCCCGCCTCGGCCCTGAAGTCGACTTCGCTTCATTTGCGCCGTGACATCCTGAGGACTTGATTCTTTCAAGACATTCTGCAAGGCCGAATAGCCACCCTGCTCACGATAAACATCCAGATAATGAAGATTCTTGACGGGTGGTAGCAAGACCCGCTGGTAGGATTTCCAATCCCCTGCCTTTGTCATGGTGAAGGTGCGTATCCGATTATTATATTGCGCGAGTCTGGATCCTCATTATTGCGTTCGTTCAGACCGGGGCGGGGTTACATAGCGATCCACAACCTCGGCATCTGTACGACGATTCCCCCCTAGTTCATCCTCGTCCTGCGGCAATGTGACTGACACGAAGGGGAGCGAACGGCCTGCTTTCAGTTCATCCAACAATTGATCAATTTTTCCCGGGGTCAGATTATGCGCATATGGGCCATTGTTGATCTGCATCATGGGGGCAGATCCACAGGCTCCGAGACACTCTGCCTCTTGAAGGGTATAGCGACCACATTCGGATGTGTGACCTCGTTTTACATCCAGCTTGTCTTCAAGGTATGCAAGGATATCATACCCCCCGCAAAACTGACACGAAAAGCAAGTACAGACATCAAATACATAGGTCCCTTTCTTTTCTTTGAAGTACTGGGTGTAAAACGTGGCGACTCCATAGACCTGAGCATAGGGTAAGGAAAGTTCGGTTGCCACTAACTGCAAGACTTCAGGAGGGAGGAAGCCAAATTTTTCTTGGGCAAGCCACAATGTCCACATGACTGCACCATCCGAAGTTGGGTATTGACTAATCCAGTGGGAAATCTTTGTCTTCTCCACCTCTGTAAAAACGAGCTCCTCATCGGAAAAATGGGGCGTAGGGTTTGGGTCTGGAAGCTCAACAACGGGGTTACGAATAAAGTCTGCCATCTAGCGATCCGCCTCCCCCATTACTGGATCAATAGACCCAATCAATACGACAATATCTGCAACTGGGTGACCCTCCATCATCGACTCCAATCCTTGCAAATTGGTGAAGGACGGTGCATTCAAACGAGCGCGCCATGGGCATCCTGTTCCATCACTTTCAAGATAAAATCCCAACTCACCTTTGGGCGATTCAATGGCATGATAGGCCGTAGCTCCCTTAGGAGGAGCGACACCCGTCTCCGTATACATGAAGTCATGTATCATCCCCTCCATGGAGTAGTACACCTCATCTTTGGACGGATAGGCCTTCTTGGCATCATCGGTACGGATGGGGCCTTCGGGTAGGCGCTCCAGGCACTGGTGAATGATCTTGATGCTCTCAAGCATTTCTTCCACGCGGATATGATAGCGAGCGAGGCAGTCGCCCTCCTCCCGCAGTGGAATGGTAAAGTCTACTTCGTCATATTTGAGGTAGGGTTCAAAGGTTCGGATATCATAGGGAACCCCACTGCCACGTAGATTGGGGCCTGTGAGTCCAAACTCAATTGCTTCATCGGCGTGGATCACACCGACATCCTTATTTCGATCAATCCAGATTCGGTTTCGGTTCAGAAGTTTCTGCCAACCCCCAATGATTTCTTCATAGCGCGTAGCAAAGTCCTGGATCATGGTGATCGCTTTGGGGCTCAGATCAGTGGCCAATCCGCCAATCCGACTATGGGAAACCGTAAAACGTGCCCCGGAAACCTCATCAAATATATTATACAAATCCTCACGCCCCTGAAACGTCCACAGAAAAACACTCACAGCTCCGGCATCCATGAGTCCAACTCCAAGCCATAACAGGTGGGAGGAGATCCGGGCCAATTCGCACATGATCATCCGAATCCACTGAGCACGTTCAGGGACTTCAATATTGGCAAGTTTTTCAACTGCCATACACCAAGCCACATTATTTGCATAAGGAGACAGGTAATCCATGCGATCTGTATAAGGCATGAACTCCTGATATGTTTTGCTTTCCGCCAGTTTTTCTATCCCCCGATGCAAGTACCCAATATCAAGGATACACTTTTC
Organism: Rhodothermales bacterium; assembly: GCA_965208025.1. GTDB lineage: Bacteria > Bacteroidota > Rhodothermia > Rhodothermales > Bin80 > Bin80. The sequence goes on along the minus strand of OZ242302.1, from coordinate 3,052,340 downwards.
AATCCGCTCACCATCCAGTTTGACTACACAACGGAGAACTCCGTGAGTTGCTGGATGCTGGGGGCCAATATTCAGCGTCATCTCATGCTCAAGGGCATCTTCAACATGTGAGATATCAATCCCTCGCTTCGTGCTTAACCAAGCGTCCTTGCTCTCAAGTCTTTTGAGTAAGGTTTCATTATGTCGAGGCCAGAAGGAAAAGACTGTTTCCTGATCACGGTAAGGGGTTGTCACTGGCATCTGATTAATCGTCGCTTTTTGGCTCCTGATAACTCTTCGCAGGGCTTCCACTACGAGCGGCTGCAAACGGATCCATAGTCAACTCGCCTTCGGGAGTTCGTGGAGGTAGAGGGAGTGATCCTGGAATCCCGAGCAGGGGGAATTCTTTCCGCTGGGGGTGGTACTCAAAATCTTCGGGCATATACATTCGTCGCAGGTCGGGATGCCCTTCAAAGCGAATGCCCAACATGTCAAAGCATTCACGTTCATTCCAATCTGCCGCCTTAAATAGATTGGTAACGGAGGGAAGTACTGCATCCCTCTCGTCAACTCGTACCTTCACACGAATACGCTTGTTCGTTTTCAGATTCACGAGAGAGTAAAATACCTCGTACCGCGGTGCATCCTCTCGAAATTGATCCACTCCAGCTAAGTCAACCAAATAGGTAAATCCATAGGTTTCCTTTAATGCAGTGCATATATCAACCAATGCATCTTTCATCACAAACACGGTATGCTCTCCCGCATATACAAACACATCGGTGACAGCTTGAGGGAACTCGTTCTTGAGTGAATCAATTGTTTCGGACACCTCGGTAGACGCCTTGGCATGTACATTTTTCTCGTCCGCACGAGCCTCGTCAACAGGAGTGAAATGGAAGTTAAGTGATTCAGGCATCAATTAGAGTTGATGCACCTGAGGCAACTCTGCGTCCACTTTCAGTCAGCATTCCAGGCTCAGCCCTTGGAGTAGCTGATTCTGGAGAGCCGCTTTCATAGTCTTTGGTGACCGAATATTCATTACGGATTTTTTCCTGAATATCCATCAAAGCATGAATCACCGCCTCGGGTCTGGGGGGGCAACCAGGGATATATACATCTACGGGCATAAAATTATCAATGCCCTGAACGACACCGTAACAGCGGTGCATACCTCCGCTGGAAGCACATGCGCCCATGGCGATGCACCACTTTGGATCTGCCATTTGATCCCAAACACGTCGGATGGCGTGGGCCATCTTATAGCTACACCACCCCGCTACAATCATTAAATCGGCTTGACGAGGAGAGAACCGCATCGCTTCACTTCCAAATCTACCGACATCGTACTTTGGTCCACCAAATGCCATCATTTCGATGGCACAGCAGGCAAGGCCCATGGGCATGGGCATCAGTGAGTTGGATCGAGCCCAGTTCACAACCGCATCCACGGTAGTTGTCAGATATCCAGTCGTTGAATCCATCGCGTCAGAGAGTATTAGATTTTATGAGATGGAGAGAAAACGGTTCGCTATTCGAATTCTAATCCGCCTTTCTTGATATCATACAATAGTCCAACCGCAAGGATCAAAATGAATACCGTGATGGCAACCAAAACGCCCATCCCGATACCTGCTTCCAGAAAATGTTTATGACTGACCGCCCAGGGATATAGGAACACGACCTCAACGTCAAACACGATGAAGATCATCGCAACCAAATAAAATTTGACAGAAAATCTCTGGTGGGCAGTCCCAATTGGATCCATTCCACTCTCATACGCAGAGACTTTCACCCGATTGGGGCGATTTGGACCAAAGATTCGCTGAGCGAGCAGTAATGACAATGCCAAGCCCGTCGCGAGCCCCAGCATAATCAATAGAGCAATAAATTCTCCACTCATGTCCTACTGACGGGTACTTGTGGTAATTTATAATTGTTACTTTGCAAATATACGGATCTTAGCACTCATCTCAAATATTCAGCGTCCACTCTGAGTAATGATGGCAAGTATATTGCGGAATTCAGAAATTATTCACACTCTCTTGATTTTGATGATTGCTTATTCAAATCTGGAATCTGTACAATAATGAAGTCACGATTATTGTTTGATGTTCAGGAAGTCAACTCTCATGTTCAGTGTACTCAAATCGCTTCGAGCTTCTCTCCCAAAGCTAATGATTCCCACCGTTATTGATCCTGTAGACCGTATTCCTCCCCTTAGGAGCACTGCTCGATCTCCAAATGTCGGGAACGAGTGCAATCATATCTGGACGTGTACAAGGATACCTTACCGTCAGAACCACTTTTGACAATAGCCTCCTAAGGTGGTCAGATGACATCTGGTGCTGAATCTATGAACCGATTCCTGAAGAGTATCAATCGGCAACCGTAAGGTAAATGTGTGAGCAATCCAACCCTATGGGAGCGGTCATCCCCTCATCTTCCGAACCGATGCTGTGCTCCAAACTGCTTTGTTGTATCTCGCCGGGAATCTCACTTTCCTCTTTAATATAGGTATCCTTTAACCAGATGTGCATGGATGGGATGGGGACAACATACCCCATGTCGGTCTGATCCAGAATCCCTCTTTCTTCAAACTTCTTAAAGAGTTTTTCCGCCTTATCGTCTCCATATTTTTGTGCCATGGGAGCGATCAAATCCGTATACTCCATTGGGGTCCCTGGATGAACACCAGCGATAGATCTCGCGAGGCATTGGGTCTCATCCTGTCTGAAACGATGAAAACGGCCTCTGTAATACTCCTCACGATCTTCATTCCCCACTTCAAGTACAGTATTCAATCCGTCAGAGGTCATCACACCATTATTGGCCTTCAGGTAATCAGAGGCAAGGCTTGCGTAACATTGGATGTGTTGGGGCCATCCATGTGTCTCCTTCTCGATCGCATTAATCCAGACAGAGGCATCTCCTTTGCCCTTACCCTCCCTCATGATCCAATCATAGATTACCAATCGCTCAGATTTGTTACTTAACGCACCCAACTCCGCAACACAGGCTCGTCTAAACCTTGAAATACCCAGCCTGTCAAGGGATGCCCTAGTTGTCCCTAAACCTGCCGCCAAAAGAATGATCGGCTTACCCAAGTCTCCATTATGGATGAAGTAGGGGATGCTTCGCTTTCCTAAGAACCCGCCGTACAAGAGCGGACTGGTTTACTCCAAAATCCAATCCTGCCTCAAATTTTACAAACGCGTCAAATCCGTTTTTTTCAGATCCCCCTTCCAATCTCAGTTTTCCTGCTTGTCCAAGAGCATGAATTAATTCATGGTGGTTCCAAAGAGCTTGCGGAGTAATTGTGGCAATATTCCAACCAGCTTCCATTGAATGTTTTTTACATTCATGAATAAGTGCCGTCTTCCCTGCGCTAGGTGCCCCGTGGATCAGGAAGATGGTACCCGTTTCTTCCTTCTTAGCAAGTTCCAGTAGTCCTTTAAAATCTCGCCTGATATGTTCTCGCCCGTGAAAATACGGAGAGGATCCACGATCACTCGTAGCCGTGCGGGGGGCTAGGAGTAAAGATCTTGACTGTGGCATGATTGAATATGGGTGTACACAGTTAGACAATTTCACGAGTTGAGTGGTTTCGTAATTGATAACTGAAACCGTTTAGCCTTTGCTCATTTTGTCTCAGGTCGTATCAAAGTGTTTTCATCACTTACGAATCATCTCAGAATTGCCCCTTGAGGACTTATTCGTGTTCAGGTCTGATTCTTATGACATTGGTGGTAGAGCCAAGTAGCGTGCAATGCCATTAGGATTGGGATTGGTTATCGTTTCCATCTCTTTGGTTCCTGTACCTGACCATCGGTCCGATTCCACTCCTCATTGATTCTTTCAAACCATCTGACTCGCTCATGGTCATTTCCGTACATCGGTAGACATGGAGTGGGTATTCCGTAATTCTCTTCTTTTCAACAAGTTGGAGGATATGGAATGTCCGTTCATCATTCCAATTGTATACCCCCATCACGGCAAACTCTCCCTGACATGAAGTCTTTGATTACACTGGGATCCGATGGCGATAGATCTCGGTTGTAAGTATCCAGTGCTAAACTACCGCATAGCCGGATAATTTTTAACTCTCGCAATCAACGACAGTTAGCGGATCTATCCTCTCATTGCCACTTGATGAGGAAATTATTCCCCCTCTTATCTCCAATCTGCCGTGTACGTCAGTCGTGCATTGGCAAGACGACCCAATCTTGGAGCCCCAATAAATTCCCGATGATTGCTGTTGGTGACATTGTTCACGCTAACGTCAAAACGGAGCGAACGATGAATTTTATACCCCGCACCTACATCAAGAATAGAATAAGCTTCAACATCACCCACATAGGGACCCGAAATTACAGGAAAGCCCTGAACATGACGAAAAGAAGCATTTACACTGATCCCTTTCCCTGCATCAAACTGTCCACCGAACTTGAATTTAAAGCCTGGAGCGTTCAAAGCTAAAACCTTGTCTTCCCCCTCTTCATTCAGTTCGGTGTTATCAAAAAAATCATCGCTGATCCAGGACATATTCCCAAACAAGGAAAGAGAACTGGAGACCAGAACCTGAAGGGACGCATCTACCCCGAAATATTCTATCTCTCCAAAGTTCGGATAGGACAGCATAATTTCTGGCACCTGACCGATCCCGGGATTATTTTCGTTGGGTTGCACAATCGCAATGGGGGTCGCTGCACTTGGGAGGGATCCGCCTGCGATATCAACAAGCAATTGAGCCGCCTGCTCTGAAGTAACCCCCAAGAGTCGAAGCGTCGAGTTCAACCCTGAATTGTTTGCAATTCCCACCGAAATATCTCGAACAAGATCCTGAGTCAAGGTAGGAACTAGGACGAACGGCGTACGCACTTGAAGTGCACCTACAAAATTCTTCTTTGTTGCGTAGTACGCATCAACCCCAAACAAAATCTTCTTGCTAATAATTCCCCGATAACCTAACTCATAGGTATTGGAAGTCGTCTGTTTGAGGGGATCAACGTTCGGCAAATCGGTCACGCCTAATTCAATTTGCCCTGTACTCGGATTGAGCGCCCCCATCACTCCAGGACTGAAACCCTGAACAACCGTTACTTCGGGACTCAAGGCCTCCTTCAACCTTCCAACAAGGCTCACAGGCACATTTATGCCACCGGCGGCGAGCAAACCAGCAATCACCTCATCAGGGGTGGCGGAAAGACTCTGAAAAATCAGCCCATAAATCAGTGCTGTACTCATCCCCACAGGAGTCGGGGCTCCTTCGCTCCCTGGTAAGAGGCTGGATGCAACCAAGTCCGTTGGAGCACCGAAATTCAAGTAATCAGGGTTCCGAGCATAGGTAAATCCGGACGCTGCCCCACGGCCACGAATATTTATGTTTGTGCCTGGAACCCTACTGGCGATGATGTCCAGCCAGTTGCTTGAAGCCGTAGGCGAGGAGAAACTGCGGTTATACGTCGCACGAAAGCTTGAAGAAGGTGAGGGCTTTACCACAATCCCGATCCGTGGCGATAGCTGGAATTGATCCACCACATTACTATAGTCCCCGCGGAGCGCAAGAGTAAGTTCCAGGCGGTTCGTGAAGTTCGTCGCTGACTGTACATAGAGACCATACTCATCAATATTGTCGTTTTCCTCATTCCGCCCCAAAACGGTTCCCCTCGTATCCGGACGAGTTAATTGCAGATCTGCCCCCATAATCAGGGATTGCCGCTCACTCAATTGGGCATCATATTGGGCTTGAACTACATATTCGGCTGAATACTCAGAAAGTGGACCTCCCCCGTAGACATAAGAATCGCCCGCATCGTTCGCATTGGCAAAGAACTGTGCGAAAAATCCACCTCTGGATAACCGAGCCTGAGCGAATGAATAGCGATAATTGTCCCCCTGGAGCGTGCCGATCCCACTAAGTGTTGTCCCGCTAAATAGACCTGTACCCGCATTCAGAGACAGGGTCGTCTGGGAATCAAGACGAAAATCCACGTTTCCGGCTACCGTATACTTACTGTAGTCGGTGTCTCGCTCGCGATTCTCCCTTTGAATCAGCACAGCATCGTGTGGATCCGGGCACTCATTAATTGAGTCAGCATTCAGAATAGCTTCATCACAGGATTGAAGGGCAAATTCATTTGCGCTCGTGTAGGACCCAGTCACCTTCACCCCTACACGTTTGCCCAATACACCAGCGATACGCCCCTGCACATTCAACAGGGATTGCTCTCCACCGCTAACGACAATCGTGGCCCCAGGATGTGAGAATGGATCCTTCGTAATATAGTGGATCACTCCAGCGTCTACCCCCGCCCCATAAAGAGCAGACCCAGGCCCACGGACCACTTCAACCCGGTCCAGATCAACGGATAGATTTGGCATGAGGCTGTGTAGATTTACATTGATAGAAGGGGAGCCCGCATCTCGATAATCGGTCAGAACCTTCGTAGCACCAGAGAACACATTATTGAACCCTCGAAGCACCACTTCACTACGATCGATCCCCGTCCGCGCTAGATCAAGCCCTGTAACATTGCGGAGAGACGTCACCGTCGTTGGGGAAATGGTACTCGTCAATTCCTCTGCGAGAATTACATCAATGGAGGCGGGGGCATCCAATACTTTCTCCTGTCGTCTACCGACCGTGACCTGAAGCTGTTCAAGATCTATCCCGCTCACCAAATCTACATTCAGAACGTAGACTTCGTCCGCGGAAATATTTACTTCGATCTCTGTGGATTGATATCCGATATAGGAGATGCGAACCAGACTCACACCAGTCGGTAATTCATTAATCGCATATGCTCCATTCACATCAGTCGCCGTGCCAAGGCGCGAACTAAGGTGAACCACGTTCGCCCCAAATAATGGCAGACCAGTCTGCGAATCTGTGATGGTACCGGTGATATAAGACGATTGAGCGTAAACCCAACTCGGTGACACCACCAGTAGGATGAACAAACTCGAGCGGAAGAAAAATTTACGTAACATGATGGTTAGTTTGGATAACTGGATTCAATTATACAATCAGGGCAGCAACGAAGAAATAGATTCAATCATCCCCCAGACGGCTACCAAGACAAATATACGGCAGTAAAGGGATTGATGATGAATTTTTAACGGCCACGGTCCGTTGTATAGGACATTCTGAGCGTCGCAACGCGCCCAAGCCTGGGCGCACCGACAAATTCACGGTGCTCGCTATTGAGGAGATTGTTGATTCCCAAATCTACCCGAACGCCTGCCCGACTGATTCCATATCCGATCCCAACATCCAGAACCACATAACTTTCAACATCGCCTATATACTGCCCAGAAATCACAGGAAAACCTTTTGTATACCGGCCCGAAGCCACGAAGGAAAAACCATTCATAGGTTGGTAATGCCCCCCTAACTTAAACTTAAAACTTGGAGAGTTGAGCGCCAGTTCTAAATATTCCGATTCTTCGTTTACCTCTGTATGATCAAAGTAGTCGTCACTGACCCATGAGGCGTTGCCAAAGAACATCACCTCATCACTCATCAGTACTTGGGTTGAAACATCCACCCCGAAATACTGGACATCCCCAAAGTTTGGATAGGACAACATGAGCTCCGGGAATTTCCCTATCCCTGGATTATTTTGATCGGGTTGTACGATCGCTACGGGAGTCTCACTATCGGGAAGGTCAGCCCCAGCAATATCTACCAGTGTCTCGGCGGCTTCCATAGGTGTCAACCCGAATAATCCGAGTGCATTTGCAATGTCAGTATTGGCAGTGAGCCCAGCTGAAATATCACGAATTAAATCCTCACGTAAATTGGGGACGAGCACAAAGGGAGTTCGTATTTGTAGTGGACCCGTAAAATTTTTGCGCCTCGAATAGTACCCATCCAGTGCAAATAAAATCCTGTTCTGAACGATTCCCTTATATCCAATCTCCCAGGATTGGGTAATGGTTGGTGTGATTGGATCAATATCTGGAAGATCATTCAATTCAGGTCCAGTATTTAACGTCAAGGTGCTCAGGTTTAAAAGGCCGAGCGTTCCTGAACTGAATCCTTGAACGGGAGTCACTTCTGGACTCAATCCCTGTTTTAGGAGAGAGAGAAGGGTAACCGGAATATTCAGGCCGGCATCAGCAAGTAGCAATGCCAGATCATCATCTGGAATTGCGGTCAACCCATCATACATTAAACCATACAGGATTCCAGTATCAATGCCAACAGGAGTCGGCTCTCCTTCCCTTCCAGGAAGCATGCTGTAAGCGACCAGTGAGGTTGGAGCTCCCAACGCCAAATACTCGGGGTTCCTGGAAAAGGTAAAGGGGGATGCTCCTCCGCGCGCACGTATCGTCAAGCCTTCAATGGTCGCGGCCACGATATCCAACAAATAATCGGTGACCAGTGGAGAGGATAAGCTTCGGTTGTAGGTCGCACGGAAGCTTGAATAGGAGGTCGGCTTCAGAACCAGAGCAACTCGGGGAGACAGATATAGATCCGTATTCACATTATTGTAATCCCCACGAAGTGCCAGAGTCAGTTCCAACCGATTTGAAATTTTGGTATTTGATTGTACATATGCCCCATATTCGGTCAATCCCGCGGCAGCTTCGTTACGTCCAAGTACCGTACCTCTCGTATCAGGACGATCAAGACCGACATCTACACCTGCAATCAATTGCTGTCTGGAACCAATGGATTGGGTATACTGGGCCTGGATTGAAAACTCTTCGGAATATTCTTCCACGGGATCACCACCATACACATACGAATCTCCAGAGTTGATGGAATTCCTGTAAGCTTGCACAAAGAGGGATCCACTACTCAACCGGAGTTGTACATAGTTGGCGAGCATGTTCTGGGCTTGGATCGTACCTATCCCACTGAGCATTGCACCATTCAAGTTCCCAATTCCACCACTCAGGGACAGCGTAGTCTGACCGGTTACACGCCAGTCAAGACTACTGGACAGGACCAGTTTACGGTGATTCGTCTCGCGTACCCCATCCACGAAGATCTGGATGGCATCCTCTGGATCGGGGCACTCGTCAAACTTTTCCGCATTGAGAAGAGCGGAATCGCAGTCGCGAAGAGGAAAATCTTCTGCAGTCGCATAGCTTCCAATCAGTTTCACTCCCAAATTTTTCCCAATGACCGTCGCCACCCTGCCCTGAAGATTAAGCGTGGACCTCTGCCCTCCACTCAGCGAGATTGTCGTGCCGGGGTAATTGAATGCATCCTTGGAGAGGTAATGGATCACACCCGAATCCACACCCGGTCCATAGAGAGCGGAGCCAGGACCGCGGACCACCTCGATCCGCTCCGTATCAATCATTAAACTGGGCATGACATTATGCAGATTGACACCAATGGATGCGACCCCGGATTTTCTGTAATCCGTAAGAACATGCGTAGATCTGGAAAAGGCATTGTTGAATCCTCGGAGCACAATCTCATAGCGATCCACCCCCGTCTGAACCATATCCAGCCCCGTTACATTGCGAAGCGACTTGGCTGTTGTTTGCGCGACATCCAGTTGAATATCCCGCACAGGGATCACATCAATGGATGTGGGAGCGTTCAAAACCTTTTCATTCCGTCGTCCAGCCGTTACCTGAACAGGATCAAGGTCGGTGCCTGAGATCAGGCCAACGTTCCAGACAAAGTTTTTTCCAGCCTCCACGGTTATGGTGGATTCCTGAGCGGCGAAACCAATAAAACTGACGCGCAGGACATACACTCCAGAGGCAAGATTTGAAATCTCAAAGTTCCCCTCAACGTCCGTAGCACTGCCGATGGAGGTTCCTGTGATCAATACATTCGCCCCAACCAGAGGCTGATCCGTTTCAAAATCAGTGACCTTGCCAGTGATCTTTCCTGACTGGCCTAAAACGGGATAGGCAAGAATCAGAATCGCAACCCCAATCCATATGGAACGAACAAAATGATATACAATTCTGGTGAACATGGATAAATAGAATATTCTATGGTCTGTAAGATATGCCAATATACTTCAAACTTGCATGTACATTACATCCGTTTCGTGAATCAAGGGGAATCAAATCTCAGAATGTCACACTCTGGGACTGATGATACAAAGGCCAAATCACACGCTGTTCACTCAACATCCTATGGATCTTCCTCAGGATCAGGTTCAATTGTTCATGGTTTTTATTCGACTTCTCACCTGTGATACAGAATAGGGTGCAATCACGCTCAGCGGAATTTCGAGTAAGTTACTCCCCTATTCCGACGCGTGATAGAAGAAAATCAACATGTTTTGTATGATGAATCGCACTAAAGAGTGCAAGAACATCTTCGTCTGAGATCCGGGCCATGATGTCCTCAGAATCTAATACCAACGATAAGAAACTTTTCCCTTCCTGCCAGCTTTGCATTGCAAGAGGCTGAACGAGATCGTACGCACCTTCACGTGAGAGACCATGGTCAATGAGCTTGAGCATTAACCGCTGACTATTGTATAGTCCGTAGGTCCCTTCCAGATTTTTCTGCATTTGATCAGGGTAGATCACCAGATTCTTTAGAATTGTTGTCATTCGAAGTAATGCATAGTGTAGAACCGTAGTTGCATCGGGAAGAATGACACGTTCCACACTGGAGTGAGAAATATCTCGTTCATGCCACAGGGCAACATTCTCCATGGCCGCAACCATATACCCTCTCAGTAATCTGGCGCACCCCGTAATATTTTCGCTCCCGACGGGATTCCGCTTATGGGGCATGGCACTTGAACCTTTCTGTCCTGTTTGGAATGCTTCCTCAACCTCTCTCACCTCGCTCCGTTGCAGATGACGGATCTCAACGGCAATTTTTTCCAAGCTGGCCCCGATTAGTGTGAGGACGCTCATGTAATGAGCGTGTCGATCGCGGGGGATCACCTGCGTAGCGATAGGCTCTGGGCGAAGATCTAACAACTCACAGGTGATTCGTTCAACCTCGGGAGGAGTATGTGCAAAGGTCCCGACTGCCCCAGACAGCTTTCCAGTTCGGACCTCCTCGGCGGCGGCTCTGAACCTTCGGAGGTTCCGAGTCATTTCTGCATAATAAAGGGCGAGCTTTAATCCGAAGGTTGTGGGTTCAGCATGTACCCCATGGGTTCTCCCCATCATGAGTGTATGGCGATGAGCAAGTGCACGGTCATGCAACACCTGGAGCATAGCGTCCATTGCCTCTCCAATGAGCCGATTCGCCTCCGACAGACGTACAGACCAAGCCGTATCAACGACGTCCGAAGACGTTAGACCGTAGTGTATCCATTTCTTTTCCGGGCCTAACGTTTCACTTACCGCTCGAGTAAATGCAACAACATCATGCCGAGTAGATTTCTCAATCTCATGAATTCGATCCAAGTCAAAGGATGCCTTCATTCTGAGTGCATGAACATCCCCCTCGGGAATGACTCCCACTCTTGACCAAGCTTCACAGGCTGCAAGTTCAACTCCCAACCATACCTCAAACTGGTGCTGTTCACTCCACAGGCTTTGCATCGCAGGATGGGTGTATCGCGGAATCATGCCTCTTTTGTACAATTGGTGATTGGATTCATGGAATCAGTGTGAGCATTGCTGAATTGAGTAGGCCGTCCTGTTGTGGGGAATCATGGTCATGTTGGTCAAATCCACTGGAATCTGTTCACAGCGAATCCCGCTTATCTTTCAAACGCATGTACAATAATCGCCGTGCACGGAAAATATGTGCCTTCACCGTTCCGAGGGGAAGATCAAGCTCCTGTGCAATTTCTTCATAAGATTTTTCTTGCTGATGACGCATGACAATGACACGGTTGTACTTGGGAGGGAGTGAATCTATTGCTTCTTGAATAATATTCTCACGCTGTCCACCTTCAATCTCTTGATCGGGGCGATAGGTAACATCTGGGATTTCATGTCGGACTTCACCATCTTTGGTCAGGGTCGGCTTATCCAGTGAGATCGTGGTTAGCCTTCTCTTCCGTTTGTAATCAATCGCGTGATTGGATGCAATCTTGTAGAGCCACGTTGAGAATGCATAACTGGTTGAATAGGTCTTCAGGGCTTTGAAGGCTTTAATGAATGCTTCCTGAACGAGGTCTTCAATAACTTCTTCATCTCCAATCGTACGCCTGATATGTAACACTAATCCCTTCTTATACTTCTTTACGAGGAGCGCATAGGCTCGCTGATCTCCTTCTAACGCAAGAGAAACCAGTTCTCGATCTCTCTGACTGGACGCAGACGACTTGGTCACCGTCTGATCTTCAGGCATCACATCGTTCGTTCATCCCGCCGTTTGATGAGTCTGTCTACCTTTGTTTCGCGAGTTCATGATCGGGAGAGACAGGTAGTTGAAGCGTCTCCTTGTAAGTACTTAAAACAATACTGGTCCTTGTTCCTGTCACACCAGTCCAAGATTGAATGCTCGCGAGCAACCGTTCCAGACTTGTTGTATCATAAACCCTGACCTTCAAAATATGAGACCCCTCCCCGGTGATGGAGTGAGCTTCAAGCACCTCGGTGCATCCGCATACATGCTCAATCATGGATTGATAGCTGTCTGATGCACCCATGGACACACGAATAAATGCGGTAATATCAAATCCTAAATCCTTGGCATTTACGGTTGCATGATAGCCGGTGAGAATTCCGCTCTCCTCCAACTTCCGTAAGCGGTCGCTCACACTCGTCATGCTTAACCCAACACGGGCCGCAATATCAATGTGCTTCATCCTACCCGAAGACTGTAATAGGTTGAGGATTCGAGCGTCAATTTCGTCTATTTTTCTACTTACCATCTTAACTCGAGAGAATGAAAATTAATTGAGTTGGCCGGAACGAGAATGGAGCAATCCTTGGGGAACGCGACAACCGTAATAACGAATGAATGGGAGCGCTTCGGGTGTCCGTAGTGCTATGAATGAAGGAAATCTTTGACAGATACATCCGCCGCAGTTGACTATACTTATTCCTATACCTATCCGTCATGATTACATCGAAATGATTTCACGATCTCCAAACGTTCCTCAACTCAAAAGTGCGCAATAGGAATTCATACTTACAAGAGCTTAACTTGTGTCCTTTACTCCATTTTCCAAATGTCTAAATCGTCAAAGTTTCGCTGAACGTAACCTATTTGGCCTCAATGCTCCATGAGACTTTATGGATTCTGGAACCGTGGCAAGGATCCCTTTTTATGAACTTCTTAGATCCTACCCTGATCTCCGCACTCCATTCATTCGGCAATCTATGGTTGATTCTATTCAGAAGTATATCGGTTCGGCCTGGACATTTGACATGAAATTGAGTGGTTGCAGTTCGACAATCGTTTTCAGACCCCACAAATTTTGGTCCACGCTATCCGTCAAAGGAAGTGGACTAACTCCTGCCTCCATCAGTGATCAAGTTTGATTCTACCGCCAGAAACCACCAATGCACCCTTCCGTCGTTTGGTATATCGTATTTTCCCCCGAATCACGAAAACGGATAGAGACCGTCTTCGTACAACATCAATCCGTTCTTCATTTACTTCATCTCGGGCCCATAGCTCAGTCGGTTAGAGCTGCGGACTCATAATCCGTCGGTCGGGGGTTCAAGTCCCTCTGGGCCCACAAATTATTTTAGGTAAAGCCGAGCAGTTGCCCCCCTTGGTACACGATCAGTGAGGCCACATATGCGAGTGCCGTCATGTAAAGCCACATGACCGCGGGCCACTTCCAAGAATTTGTTTCTCGGCGTGCAATTGCCAATGTGCTCATGCACTGAAGTGCAAACACAAAGAATACCAGAAGGCTGATTGCCACGAGTGGAGTAAATACTGGACGCCCATCTGGATAGCGATCGGCTTTGAGTGCATCTCGCAGAGCCACTCCTTCTTCAGCATCCTCAACGCTATAAATGATTCCGAGTGTTGAGATGATCACTTCTCGGGCAGCAAATGCACTCACAAGTCCAGCACTGATTTTCCAATCAAATCCCAGTGGTTGCATGACTGGCTCCAAAAATCGACCTAAATACCCGATTGCACTAGCCCTTAGCTGATCCGACTGCAGAGCGATTTGTGCGCTATCTAAAACAGTAACATACTCGTTCTCTGCCTGTGTCAGAATGACCTGTGCACGCGACACGCTGGAATCTGCACTTGCGACGGAATCGGAAAGGGCAGACACATCAATTCCTTCCTCCGAAAGCATCGTCCGTGCCTTCTCATACTGCGCCTCTCGTTCCTGCGCAGCACGCATCTCAATCCGTTCAAATTCCGCACTGGAATCAGTAGCTGGGAAACTTGCCAGAAGCCACAAAATGATACTACAGGCAAAGATGATTTTCCCAGCCCGAACCGCAAACACTTTTGTACGCTGAATCATGCGCCAAAATATCTGTCGCAGTCGCGGTCGCCTGTAGGGGGGAAGCTCCATGACAAAGTAGCTCTGCTCACCTCTAAACACAAAGCGTTTTAGAATCGCCGCCGCAACGAATGCCATGACGGTCCCCATCAGATACATGGAAAACATTACAAGTCCCTGATAACCGAATACCCCCATGAGGGTCCCCGCCGGGATAAATGCCGCAATGAATAGAGTATAGACGGGAAGGCGGGCGGAACAACTCATGAGTGGGGCAACCATGATCGTGATCAAGCGATCCCGTTCATTATCCAAGGTTCGGGCTGCCATGATTCCAGGAATCGCACACGCATATGAGCTGAGGAGCGGCAAAACAGATCCTCCACTGAGACCGACTCGCTTCATCACTCGATCCATGATGAATGCGCTACGGGCCATGTATCCGCTGTCCTCCATAAGACCCAAAAAGAAAAAGAGCAGGAGAATCTGGGGAAAGAAAATAATGATGTTCCCCACCCCGGTGATCACTCCATCTGTAAGGAGATCTGTGACCCATCCAGCGGGAAAGAAGGCGCGGATTCCTGATGAAAATGATGAAACTCCATATTCAATCAGATCCATGGCCGGAGTCGCCCATGAGAATACCGCCTGAAAAATTCCAATCAATAGGACTAGAAACAGGAGGGGGCCCATGAATTGGTGCGTGAGGACTGCATCCAGCCGGTCGCTCAGCGTTGCAGGCCCCTTCACCCTGCGAACGGCTTGATGTACAATCGGCCCAAGCCACGCATATCGACCACTGACTTCCGCATGTCTGTACGCAACACCTCGGGAGGACAATTCTTTTCGCACCGCCTCCGTATTCTTCACAAATTCGGGTGCATCCTGACGCCACGCATCCAATGCTTGATCCTCCGCCAATGCACGCAAAACCTCCATCTTGATGTGATCCGACTGTACCTCTGGGGCTTCCTTTGTGAGGCGCGCAGATAAGTCGGGGAGTTTTGCTTCCACGGCCTTCATAAGGCTCCAACGGTAGCACGGTACAGGACTCGGAGGATGCAAGATCAATTTTTTGAGCTCATCCATCCCCTTCCCCTCGGAGGCGACCATCGCAATGACCGGTATCCCCAATTCTTTTTCTAAAACGGACACATCAACGTCCTGCCCGTTCTCCTGTGACGCATCCATCATATTGAGGGCAAGAATCACAGGCAACCCAAGATCAATGATCTGACTGGTAACAAACAGGTTGCGCTCCAGATTGCTGGCATCTACAACGGATACTACCAGATCCGGTACTGGCCCTCTCCGTCCAACGAGAACCTCGTAAGCAATCTGTTCATCCAGAGACCTTGGCGTAAGACTGTAGGTGCCAGGAAGATCGATCACCTCAACATGGGATGTACCCGAGAGCGTCCCTACTTTCCGCTCCACCGTGACACCTGGGAAATTTGCGACACGTTGGCGCTGCCCCGTGAGTCGATTAAAAAGTGTGGTCTTGCCAACGTTTGGATTTCCTGCTAATGCGACACTGAAGAAGGATGGAGAGCCCCTGTCCATTTCAATGTCTCAATCCTGACATTTGGTAATGCGTATTTGGGCCGCATCTACCTTACGAATGGATAGATGGTATCCTCGAACTTTCAGGTCCATCGGATCGCCGAAGGGTGCAAGACGAACAACCTGGACCTCTGAACCAGGAAGCATACCCATCTCCATCAAGCGATGGGTTACCCCCGAAGACTCAAACCCAATTATCTTCCCAACCTCTCCAGGTCGCAGATCCTGAAGCGTCATGAATCTGTGGGAACTGCCAGAATATCCATCGCCATATCACGGCGTAACCCAATCCGACATCCGTCGATTCGAACAATGAGCTTCTCGGAATTTCTGATCAACTCAATATGCGCGCCTTCTCGCAAGCCAATATCTCGCAGACGATCCTGTGCACACCCACATACGGAGTGAATTTTGAGAGGACATCCATCACAAAAAGCCGTCAACGGCGCAGGAGCCAGCATAGATTGAGAATTTAGACAGGTTACGTTTATTTGGACTGAATATAAATAAGGAGGGCGCATATGGTTCCCAAGATGAAGTTTGAGCGTTCAATCGTGATTAAATTGAGATGCGAGTGTTCCATCTGAAAGACCTATGATTGACGTGAGCATCGCAACTCTTCTTCTTGATTAACTTTTGAACCAATGCGTCTGTCAAAATTCTTTGGTGAAACTCTGCGGGAAGCTCCCAGTGAGTCCGATTCTGCTTCCAGCCAAATGCTCGTTCGTGCTGGATATGTACGACAATTGGCTGCAGGTCTTTACTCCTATTTACCTCTGGCCCAACGATCCCTGCGCAAGATTGAACAAATTCTCCGTGAGGAGATGAATTCAATCGACGGACAGGAAATATGTATGCCCGTCGTACATCCTGCTGAAATTTGGCAGAAATCTGGTCGCTGGTTTGAGATTGGGGATGAGATGGGACGCTTTCAAGACCGGAAAGGTCGGGATCTCGTGTTAGCGATGACCCACGAAGAGGTGATCGCTCACCTTTGCACATCCGAGATTCGTTCCTATCGTCAATTGCCGCAAATGGTCTACCATCTTCAGACGAAATTTCGGGATGAACCCAGAGCCAGGGGTGGACTGATTCGGGTACGTGAGTTCGTCATGAAAGACTCCTACTCACTTGACCGAAACGAGGAAGGACTACAGTCACAATATGAAGCCCACTATGACGCCTATCATCGCATTGGGGCACGACTCGGACTGGATCTGGTTGCGGTGCAAAGTGATCCTGGAATGATGGGAGGCAGGGTGGCACATGAATTCATGTATATTACCCCCGTTGGGGAGGATTCGCTGGCCATCTGTGAGGAAACCGGTTATGCATCAAATCTGGATGTTGCCACGTTTCAAAAAATCCCTGAACCCGCAGGTGAGCAGGAAGCTCTAACTCGCGTTCACACCCCTGGACAGTCTACGATTGCCAAAGTGGCAGATTATTGTGGAGTCAGTACCCGTCAGACGGGGAAAATGGTTTTTTATATGGGAGATTTTGGCGGAGAGTCTCCCTCGAAACTCATTGCTACCTGTGTTCGCGGGGATATGGAAATCAATGAACTGCAACTGCGCTATGCTGTCCAAGCGCGCGCATTGCGTCCGGCTGAATCGGAAGAAATCCTCGCTGCAGGATGTGTACCTGGGTATGCGTCCTTACATGAAATTGATCCGACAAAAGTCATTCGTGTCGTGGATGATCTGATCCCCGCTTCCACGAATCTGGTCGTTGGGGCCAATGAAAAAGATTGGCACTATACTGGATGTAATTATGGACGGGATTTTACTGCGGATGTGATTGCCCCTATTGCATTGGCATATGATGGTGCTCCGGACCCACTTGGCGGTAAACCACTACGACTTGTTCGGGGCATTGAGGTCGGGAATATATTTCAGCTAGGGACTCGCTACAGTTCTGCTATGGGGGCAACCTATACGGATGAGCATGGGAATGAACACCCCCTAGTGATGGGATCGTATGGAATTGGGGTTGGCCGTGCGCTCGCCTGCGTCGCCGAAGAGTATAGCGATGAATATGGCATGGATCTGCCTATTTCTGTTGCTCCGTACCAAGTCATTTTAGTCTCTCTTGGCCGCGATGGCGAAGTGAAAGAGGCCGCGGAGACCCTCTACCAAGAACTACTGGATTCGGGCATTGAGGTCCTCTATGACGATCGCTCGGTTAGCCCTGGGGTAAAGTTCGCCGATGCAGACCTCCGCGGTATCCCCCTTCGGTGTACCGTCAGCACACGTTCAATGGATCGGGGAGGGATAGAATTTGGCCGCAGACGAACCAAACATCCTGTCATCCTGCCACTCAACAAGGCGGTTCCTCACATTCAAGAAAGCATCGCCAAATGCTTCAATGAACTTGATCTACGACTGGATCAACAACCCACTTGGGCATCCCGTCCAAAATCATGACCGAGCAACCAATATCATTCAGACAACATTCGTTTCAGACAGGTCAACACTCTGCACGTCTGAATGAATTTCTGGGGGAATCCTTAATGGACTGAATTTTCGTGGGATTCAACTGGATCACATCCCATATTGGGAGTTCGCTCTTCATGAATTTTTGAAAGAAATTCATTGAGGGTCATCCTGCCTAGATCCTCTCCTGAACGGGCACGAACCGAGATCGTATTTTCTTCCGCTTCTTGAGTCCCCAGCACCAACATATAGGGCACCTTCAACAGTTCGGCTTCCCGAATCTTGTATCCAATCTTCTCGTTTCGATCATCCAGCTTGGTGCGCAATCCCTCTTTCCGAAGCAAAGCGCACACTTCATCAGCATAGCTGACGGCCCGGTCGGAAATAGACAGAACCCGAATCTGCTCTGGGGAGAGCCAGAATGGGAACGCTCCCGCACAGTGCTCCACCAAAACCCCAATGAACCGCTCCAGGGAACCGAATGGAGCCCGGTGAATCATCGCAGGGCGGTGACGCTGATCGTCTGCACCCGTGAACGAGAGGTCAAAACGTTCGGGTAAGTTGTAATCAAGTTGAACGGTTCCCAACTGCCACTGTCGTCCAAGTGCATCCCGAACCATAAAATCTATCTTAGGCCCATAGAATGCAGCCTCACCAAGCTCCTCATGGACTTCAATATCCATATTTTGGACAACTTTGCGCATAGAATTCTCGGCTGACTCCCAATTCTCCTCCGAACCTGTATACTTCTCGTGGTTCTCGGGATCACGGAGGGATAACTGAACACTGAAGTCGTGAAAGTCCAGTGCAGCCAAAACTTGAAGGGTCAGATCGACAGCATCCTGTATCTCCTGTTCAACTTGATCATGACGGCAGAATATATGGGCATCGTCAACACAGAAGCCCCGCACACGCGTCAATCCTCCGAGCTCCCCAGTCTGCTCATATCGATAGACCTGTCCAAACTCTGCCAACTTTACAGGTAAGTCTCTGTAACTGCGACGCTTATGAGAATAAATCAGGATATGATGGGGGCAGTTCATCGGCTTGAGCAAGTAGCCATCAACGCCATGCGTGGTCATCGGCGGGAATTGGCTATCACTGTAATACGGGTAATGCCCGCTGGTCCGATAGAGATCAAGGTGTCCGATATGGGGGGTGATGATCGGTTCATAGCCTCGGCGGAGTTGTTCTTCGCGGAGGAATCCGACCAGGGTTTCGCGAAGAGTTGCCCCTGCTGGAAGCCAGAGTGGTAGCCCTGGCCCAACCTTCTCGCTGAACATGAATAGCTCCAGCTTTTTCCCGAGAACACGATGATCTCGGGCACGAGCCTGTTCAAGCCGTTTCAGATAGGTATCTAACTGGGTTCGGTTTTTCCAGGCCGTACCGTAGATGCGAGTAAGTTGCGTACGAGTGGCATCTCCACGCCAATATGCTCCCGCAATGGATAATAGCTTAATGCCATTGGGCTTGAGATAGCCCGTATGCGGGACATGGGGACCTCGGCAAAGATCTACGAACGAGTCCTGTTGATAAACGGTGAGACCGGAGGATCCATTCTTTGAACTCAATTCTTCAATCAACTCAATCTTGTAGGGATTATCCTCAAAGAGCGTTCGAGCTTCCTCAACGGTAACCTCCCGAATTTCAAATCGGTGACGCTCTTTGATGATTGCCCGCATTCGATCTTCAATCCATACTAGATCCTCCTCATGCGGCTGTTGGGACATCTCAAAATCATAGTAAAAACGATCTTCAATCGGAGGACCAATCGTTGGCTTCGCATCCGGAAAACGTTCCATGACCGCTTGGGCCATGATATGTGCTGCCGAATGGCGTATTTTATAGAGCGACGAATCATACCCCTCTGGTATATGAGTTTCTGCACGCTCCAAGAGTTCCTCAATCATGCCTGAGATTATTTATTGGCCAACCCATAAGTACGCATTTAGAGCGAATGTGTTCCCCCGAAGATGACGGCTAACGAGCTGCAAAATCATTTGGAAAGCTTGGGAGATCCCGTACGGGCATCGCACTGCCAGCGATTCTTCAAGACTGGACGGGGAGAATACGGCGAAGGGGATCTATTTCGAGGGATCCCTGTCCCGAAACTTCGTAAACTTGCCAAGCAATGGAGAGAGGTTCCATTGGAGGAAATGGTTCTGTTGCTCCAATCGCCTTATCATGAGGATCGATTTACCGCACTCTGCCTTCTTGTCCGCGCCTTTCAACATGGCCAACAAGATCAAGTGTACGATACCTACTTGGAATCTCTCCCATTCATTAACAACTGGGATCTGGTGGACACCAGTTGTCATAAAATCATGGGACCTTACCTTTTTGAGCGTCCGCGAACGATCTTGTACTCTCTTGCAAAAAGTAAAAATCTCTGGGAACGTCGAATTGCGATCGTATCCACTTATTACTTCATCAAACGGGATCAGTATACCGACACCTTAGCTTTGTCTGACTTCTTGGCCAGAGATTCAGAGGATTTGATCCACAAGGCATGTGGCTGGATGCTTCGCGAAGTCGGGAAGCGCGACGAGTCTGTGTTGACCGGTTTCCTGAATCACCCGTCCACGGTCCTTCCCAGAACTGCTCTCAGGTATGCAATTGAACGCTTCCCACCCCAAGTTCGAAAACAATACTTGGACGCTCCTTTGAACTCCTCGCGCTCTACCCGATTCCCCTCATGGCGGGCGTACCTGTATGTGATGAACGCCGCAAGGCAACTTCGGGGAAAGGTCATCCAGACCCCTGTTCTTCCATCAGAAACCCTCGCGAATCCCAGTGGAGCCAAGGTCTTCCTGAAGCTCGAAAATCTTCAGCACACTGGATCATTTAAGTACAGAGGCGCGCTGAACAAGATTCGGGCTCTTGGTAGCTCTCCACCTCCTGTGACCGTGGCATCCACGGGAAATCATGGCTTGGCCACTTCCAAGATTTTACAAGAGAATGCGTTGGATGGGACGATTTATGTTCCTGTAACGACAGATTCGTCCAAAGTTGAATCCCTTCATGAGCTTGGTTCTTCTCTGGAATTTTATGGCGAGGATGGAGTAGATGCCGAATATGAGGCGAGGCGAGTGGCTCATGATCAAGGTCAAGTATTCATCTCTCCTTACAATGATTGGCACATCATCGCAGGTCAAGGGACGATTGGTGTTGAACTCATTGATCAGATTGGACCACTGAACTATGTGTTTGCCTCCGTAGGGGGCGGCGGACTCATCAGTGGGATTGCTCTGGCCCTGAAAGCACATTGCCCCAAAGTGAAGATCATCGGTTGTTCACCTGTGAAATCAAATGTCATGCATGAATCCGTGCAAGTTGGCCATATTATTGAACAACCTGCCCAATCCACACTTTCCGATGGAACCGCCGGAGGGATTGAATCCGATGCGTTCACCCTCTCGCTATGTACGGAACTTGTAGATGAGTGGATGACGGCAACCGAAGAGGAGATTGCCAGCGCAATGCGTCTCATCTATCGAACACACCATCAAAAAATTGAAGGCGCGGCCGCTGTGACCGTTGCCTGTTTCTTGCGGTACGAGAAAGATCTGACGGGTCAAAAAGTTGCATTGGTGATTTGCGGCGGGAATGTGTCGGATGACACCTTTCAGGCAGTGCTTTCAGAGTCCTGAACCCTCTGGACTTGGTTCTCCCCTTCCCCGATCTTCCGATCTGGTTGCGGAGATTCGTCACAAATCGGATCGGATAGGTTACTCACTTTTCACGATAGATGGAGTGTTTTCGTCTGCTCCATCTCGAAAACCCAATACGGCTCCGCTTTGATTGTTCTGGCAGTCCCGAACTGATTCGTCTATGGTTTCCTGTTGGGTATTTTCATGGGGGAGAACCTCAACCCTCTCTTCATGCCGTTAAGAGGATGTCAAAACTTCGATCACTTGATTAGACCTCAGTCTCCATCGTACGCTGGAGTGCAGCCTCGGCATTGACGATGCGACCTACTATGGGCGTATCTGGAACTTCTGTTCCTGTTTCATGCAAGATTGAATAAACTTGATCCTGTGAGATCTCTGGATTCATGGAACGCATGATGCCCACTAACCCGGAGACAACGGGAGTTGCCATGGATGTACCGCTCATCGGTTTGTAGGAATTGTCTATAAACGTGGAATAGAGATCTACCCCTGGTGCAGCGATTGGACGGGTAAGACGTTCGGTCGTGTTTGAAAATTTTGCTTTCACAAGATTTTGGTCAATGGCCGCAACAGCGACCACTCCCTCTATATTTGATGGGAAGTGGTACAGAGCATCCTCGTTGGAATTGCCTGCGGATGCAACCACAATCACATCCCGGTCCAATGCGTACTCTACGGCATTCAAGATGACCCGTGGCGTCTCCATTGACCTGCTGCCCAATGACATGGAAATCACATCAGCGTCTGCTTCGGTCGCATCAATGATTGCTTGGGCGATGGATTCCAAGGACCCCTGTCCAGTCTCCGAGAGCGCCCTGAATCCCAGTACTTCAATAAATCGCCCCTCCCAATTCAACGAGGCAATCCCCAGACGATTATTCGTTGTAGCGCCTGCAATCCCCGCACAGTGTGTCCCGTGCCCATGGGCATCGTCCTGTACTCCCTCCACATATACCGCCTCTAAATCTTCATGGCTTGACTCCACGCCCGTATCCAGAATTGCGACGCGTGCTTTACGAACAGGCGTAGCATTCTGCAAGATGAGATGGGCCTCATGCACTTGAACTGCATCCAGCGCCCACTGCCGATCTGCAAATGGATCATTTTCAATCAGAGTCCGAGAGGACTGGATCAACTCCCCCTCCGATGCAGGAAGAGAAAGGCTCACTTCAAGGTTGATCTCGACATGATCCACATTCTCCGTGTCGGCATGTAGAGCATCCATGATTCTGGGTACTTGACGCGGGGCTACACCCACCAGATAGACCTGAGCCAGATCAGGATCGTCTGCCAGTGAAACCGTCGGAAATGCACGCTCCCACGCCTGTGCATAGCGGTTCAGAATCTCTTCCACTTCAACGACGGAATCATCGGGGCCTAACTCTAACAGAATGGATTGGGTTTTCGGAGTCAAAATGGCTCGCACCATATAATGGGCACCAAAGAGCAAGCCCGAAAGGATCAACGAAGCCACCCCCAGAACTGCAAATGGACGCGCATGATCCGCCAGCTTCCTGATTCCCATGTAGGTAGCAGCAATCAATAGGCTGATTCCACTGTCACGAAACAGTTCAATTCCCACATGTATCGGCCCATCCCCAGATACAATTCGTGCAACCACTGCACCAATAAGCATGGCAAAGCCCCCGAGAATTGGCCACGAACCATTCGATTTATGACCAATACCAATTGCGATAAGAAGTAGCGCAACTGCGGTAATCAAAGTGATAAGGTCCATAGAGGTTATGGATGGTCTTCCATGTTCCGTACGTTCAGGTGCGCTCCTAGTTGCATAGATTGTTATATTTGTTCTGAATTCCATCCTGTTACATGTCCATGTACCTCCTTGCCTTTGATCAGGGGACAACCAGTTCCCGAGCAATCATATTTGATTCTGAGGGGGCAGTCGTTGGAGTGGCCCAGAAAGAATTTGATCAAATCTATCCTCAACCTGGCTGGGTTGAGCATCACCCGATTGAACTATGGGAGTCTCAATGTGCTGTGGCAGTAGAGGTCTTGCATCAGTGCGGCTTACTCCCCCAAGATATCGCAGCCATCGGGATCGCCAACCAGCGGGAAACGGTTGTATTGTGGGATCGGAATTCTGGTGATCCGATCCATAATGCAATTGTTTGGCAGGATCGTCGCACCGCTGAAATCTGTGATGAACTTCGCTCCGCGGGCCATGAACCACTGTTTCAGAAGCGTACGGGGCTCTTGCTTGATCCGTATTTCTCTGGGACGAAGATCCGGTGGCTCCTGGATCATTGTCCTGAGGCGCAGGCAATGGCTATCTCTGGACGTTTATGCGCTGGAACCGTGGATTCATGGTTGATCTGGAAACTCACCGATGGCCGCCAGCACTGCACCGATCGCACCAATGCAAGTCGAACCCTGCTTTACAATCTCCACACTCATGAGTGGGATCCTGATCTTTGTTCAATCCTGAATATTCCCGAGGAGATCCTGCCATCCATCCTGCCGTCGAGTGGGTTCTTTGGAGAGACGACTCTGTTGGGACATCCGATTCCTATTTTTGGCGTCGCAGGTGACCAACAGGCAGCGCTGTTCGGTCAGGTTTGTACCAAACCTGGGATGGTCAAAAACACCTATGGAACCGGTTGTTTTTTGCTGATGAATACAGGGTCGGACGCGGTCGCCTCTACGAATCGCCTCTTATCAACCGTGGCATGGCAGCTCGAGGGACCTCCCCAGTATGCACTTGAAGGGAGTGTTTTCATTGGGGGTGCAGTTGTTCAGTGGCTTCGAGACGAAATAGGTCTCATCCGTACTTCCGAAGAGGTTGAATCGCTCGCTTCGCAGGTGAACGACAGTGGCGGCGTAACCATTGTCCCCGCCTTTACCGGATTGGGAGCGCCCCACTGGGATCCCTATGCGCGGGGGATGATCACGGGGTTAACCCGCGGGAGTAGTGCAGCACATCTTGCCAGAGCGGCGCTTGAAAGTATCGCCTTCCAAAGCACAGAGGTGATTCAAGCCATGCAGGCGGACGCAGATATAAAGCTGGAGGAAATGCGTGTTGATGGGGGTGCAACCTCCAATCATCTACTGATGCAGTTTCAGGCAGATCTTCTTGGGGTCCCAGTCGTTCGGCCCGTAGTACGGGAAACGACTGCACTCGGAGCGGCCTATCTTGCCGGGATTGGTGCAGGAGTATGGGCTGACTTGGACGAGATCCGCAAATTCTGGCAAATAGATAACTCCTTTGAACCTCAAATGCCCCAGTCTGCTGCTTTAAGTCTAATGGAAAGATGGGCTGAAGCAATTGAACGGGCAAAAACATGAACCTGATTCGACCGATCAAACTATGAGTCCCTTTCTTGGTGAATTTATCGGAACGGCTATGCTCCTTCTTCTTGGAAATGCCGTCGTTGCAAACGTAGTCCTCAAGAATACAAAAGGGCATGGGGCCGGCTGGATTGCAATCAATATTGGCTGGGGCGTTGCCGTTTTTGTGTCTGTATTTATCGTGGCCAAGTACAGCGGTGCGCACATTAATCCTGCCGTCACACTTGGACTCGCTCTTGCAGGCAAATTTGAATGGGGCGGGGTTCCAGCCTATCTCATTGCCCAGTTTCTGGGGGGCGCACTCGGAGCATGTCTAGTATGGATCATCTACAAAGATCACTTTGACGCAACCGATGACTCAGAGTTGAAGCGAGCGGTCTTCTGTACCGCTCCCGCCATCCGTAACAATATTTCTAACCTCCTGAGCGAAATCGTTGCAACGTTTGTCTTGGTGTTTGCAGTACTCTACATGGTTGAACCTGAGATTGGCCTTGGCGCACTGGACGCACTCCCAGTCGGGATCATCGTACTGGCCATCGGACTGACTCTGGGAGGAACAACGGGATATGCAATCAATCCCGCACGTGATCTCAGTCCTCGGGTTGTTCACGCTCTGACGCCGATTCGAGGGAAAGGCAGCAACGATTGGGGGTACGCATG
Source organism: Rhodothermales bacterium (assembly GCA_965208025.1). GTDB lineage: Bacteria > Bacteroidota > Rhodothermia > Rhodothermales > Bin80 > Bin80. The sequence continues at coordinate 3,026,399 of OZ242302.1, read as the reverse complement.
GATTCCAGTTCTCGGCCCCATCCTCGGTGGATTACTGGCGGGCAGTGCATTCCGACTGATTGGAAGCTAGTCATCCAACCCCACACCCGAAGCGATCCAGGACAGGAATCTTGTGAGTTTCTCTGAATTCAGGCGCAGGCGAGAAGAGAAAATAGGCACAATACAATCGGGAGGACATCCTGTCAAACGATCACCACTTGATTCAGGAATCTCCAATCAGCCTCAGGTGATCACCGAATTCATCCTACCATCTCTAAGACCGCAGGCATTGGGAGAGAGTGACCGAAATGAATCTGCTGTGAAGAGCAGAAAACAGGGAGGAAGCAACTTTGAACTATACGCGGAGGAAGCCAATGGAGAGGATCTCCTCATTCGCACTCCGAGCGAGGGCATACGGATTAGTTGTAACACATCCGTAAAACCAGAATGTCCTGGTTCTTATGGCCTCCAGGAAACTGCGGACGAATGCACATGACCTGTAGAGGTTTAGCTCCAGGGATTGGACTCAATGTATTTTCCAGATTGGAGATACCACGTTCAAGATTGTCCAACGAATCAATGAGCGCTTGCTGATCGCCCTCAATATTTGTAATATCATTCCTGATTTTGTCACAGAACTCCCGAACGGAAAGCCGAATCTTCTCGCAAAATTCCTGAATATCCTCATCAAGTTTGATTCGGAGATTATCAATCTCTAACGAAAGGGTTTCTTCAAGACGGTCAATCCGTCTACGAAGGACGATATGCATCCACCAGATGGCGGTGCAAAGTGTAACAACTACAATCACAGAATAAATGAGGAAAGGATATTGAACAATCATAATTTAATTGCTGGAATTAATGACTGGATAGGATAGACAGTATTCAGGAATGGTGAATCACGAATATTCTTACCTGATTCTAACCCATAGAAGGACGAGTGGATCCATTTTGATTCAATGTAACGTAAGAAAATGTACAATTTGTTTGCCACTTCGTTTGTTCCGATGGTCGTCAAACCAAATCGCGGTCACCATCTATCGGGTACGGATCACTGCCTGAGAGATCCTGTCCTGTTTGGTACTCAGTACGATCCAATAGACTCCGCCAGGCAATTGGTGTCCATCCGATGAAATTGTGAAAATATGCTGCCCTGCCTGCCGGGGGGCACTCTCTATGAGTGTTCGAACCCTACGTCCAATTGCGTCATACATTTCCAGGGTAACCTCGTCTGTTCTCGGCAACACATATTCAAGCTGAATCTGATCGGTGAATACCGTAGGATAAGCGTTGATACTCAGCGGCGTAGGGATGGACTCGCTCACCAGTGCGGTCGCGATTGGCGATCGTACAATATTACTGGGCGCACTTTCAATAGAATTATGACTGATGGACTGCACAAAGTACCACTGTCGCCCCATTTCGGGGCTTGCGGGATCCTTGAACTGAGTTTCGCCCGTGAGCGCAATCAAGTTTCGTGCATCCTGAGCAGCGGTCACCGCATCGGGCTCAGCGTCACTGGTCACGCGATAAATTGCGTACCGCCCGGACGCATTCTGGACAGCATCCCAACTGAGCATGACCTCTGCGCCGTCTGCTTGAGCGGTCAAATTGAGGGGAGCGAGAGGTTGGGTCTGATCTTTCCAATCCATGGAAGGGGTCAGAGCAGGATACTTATAGAGCCCTGCCCGAATGGTCTCAGGGAACCCGCGTGAACGTCGGGGAAATAGATGCGTGGCACGAAAGAATACACTCCCCTGGATGAACGAGTGGTCCCGATTAAACGCAACTTGATTCGGTACTTCGGATGCACTGAACCTCTGACGACCGGATTCGGTCTTATACAGAGCATGACCGGTATATAGATGAAAGCCGCTCATTTGCTGCGCCCACCATCGCGCTAACGATGCATAGTCCTGTTGCCCACCGAATGGCCAATAAAGTTGTGGAACGAGATAGTCCACCGATTCCGATCGAACCCATGCGGTCGCATCTACAAATATGGTCTCGTAGGCATTCAACCCTCTGATCCCCGATGGAACCCCACTTTTCCAAATCCCGAATGGACTGATCCCCCATTTTAATTCGGGGTTGAAATTCTGTAAGCTGTCCGAAATTTGGGAGACCAAAAGATTCACATTGTCCCTACGCCAAGATTGAATACTGGTGAATCCGCGATTTTGCGATTGGAACGTTGCAAGATCCTGCTGTGAGATGTGGTTTGGAGGATACGGATAGAAATAATCATCCATGTGGATTCCGTCTACATCATAGCGGCGTGCGATATCCATCACGATTCTGGACACATAATCTCGCACTTCCACTCGCCCGGGATCAAGCCATGTAAAGGGACCCGCGTTGAACGCCCACTCGGGGTGAGTCTTGGTCACATGATTATTTGCAACCCGATAGGGGGAATTGCTATTGTGGGCTCGGTACGGATTGATCCATGCATGTAGTTCCATCCCACGACGACGGGACTCCTCTATGGCATACGCCAGAGGATCATAGGTTGGCGCTTGCCCCTGTTGCCCCGTCAGGTAGTAGGACCAGGGCTCATAGCTTGATGCGTACATGGCATCACCGTAAGACCGCACTTGAAAAAAAACCGCATTGATTCCAGCATCTTGGAGATAATTCAAGAGACGGTTCAACTGTGCTTTCTGCGGCGCTTCGGCGTTTGACGAGGGCCAATCCAGCCGACTAACGGTTGCAACCCAAGCCCCTCGAAACTCATGCTTTGGCGGCGTAGAATCCTGCGCCGAAAGGCGTCCAGATGGGAGGGTACAGGTAAGAAGAAACAGGAAAACAAACAGACTCTGGACATTGAACTGCATACGGGGAATCCATGACTCATGCAGATCAATTCCACAAGAGGAACCGATTCGAAGGCTCAACCCATGCACACCTATCACGCCTAAAAATAATTTGCCCTTCATAGAGTTAACGGATCAATTCGAGGGATTGACTTTCTTCGCATTGAACCCCCTCTGGCAGGCATGGATTCAGAGTACACTGGATCGGACAAGGGGGAGTGAAGCGAATGAGGCGTTGGAGTGGTTCACTTTCACAAATTTTCGGAGGCCGAAAGTGATTTGGCAACATTGGCGTCCGCTACTTTCCAGATTTCCTTCACTCGGGATATTGCGTTTTGGTACGTTTCCATATCTCCACTCATCTTTGCTGCGTTCGACAACCCCAAGAGTGATTGCGTCCTTCCTGAGGCTCGCGCCAGAGATGCCTCAAAGGCCTGCATAGCATCTTCACCATTGCTGGCCAGCAAGTGGAGCTCTCCAAGACGCTCATGCGTTGGCTTGGCCGGTTTGGGAGGGCCGTAATCAAGTGGTCGCTCCGAATCCATCTCTGCGGCGGTGGTTAGAAGCTCAATGGCCCCTTTGAGATTCCCCTCCAATATCAAGAGATCTGCTTTCAGTTGATGCTGCAACAACTGCCCCTCCTCATCTTTATTCTCCAAATCCATCAGTAACTTAAGCGCCTGTCTTGCGCCTTGTTCGTCATTGTTCGCCAGCGCTACTTTGCCGCTCATGAAATACAGGTTCGCTCGGCTAGGCGGACGAAGGTCGTCGGCAGGAAACTTTACATCAGCATACTCGGACACCCAGTTCTCAGTCTCAACGAGGTAGTCGACCAAGATCCGAACGGCATACCCTCGTATAAACTTTGAATCACCACCCTCCGAGACATCTGCCAACATGTCCTGAACCAACTGCTCAGCTTCGGCATAGCGGCCCTGTTGCAAGTATGCATAGGCGAGCCAATGTCGGGCATGAAACGAACGAGCTTCCACTCCTAACCCTTTTCGATGCATCCGTGCATCACTCGCCAGAAAGGAAGCTTGATTTGCCGATTCCATTTCTGGCCACATGCCCAGCGCCGCAAAAATATGTGAGGGCATATGGAGGGCATGAGCTGCTTCGGGAGCAATCTCTGCATAGACGCGGGCAGCACGCAATCCCAACGGAGCATGGATCGGATCATCATAGGCATGAATCAGGTAGTGAGCCGCTCCTGGGTGCTGTGGGTTCTCAGCAAACACTTTTTCAACGATGGCAGCTGCCCGCATATACAACGCAAAGTCACGGCCATCATGGGCTAACCCCAAAATGGAGAGCGCATGAAATGCTGCAGCTTCAAGATCATCAGGAAAGTTGGCAGAGAGGCCCGCCATCTGACTCTCATAGGCAAAGTCTCTCGCCTCCTTACCTCCCTCTCCAAAGTACAGAGCGTCAATGGCGCGAATGTACTCCTTTTCACGTTCGGTTGGCGCTTTTTCCAGCCGTCCATCAAGGTCTGGAGCGAGCTCCATGAGAACAGATTGGCCTTGCTCTGTTTTCTGGATCATCCAGATCGGATGGTTCCATGTCATTGCCTCTCCCCAATAGGCCATGGCAAATTCAGGGTCAATCGTGCGTGCCTCGGTGAATGCCTCACGCGCATCTTCGTACTCAAAGCTGTGTAACAGTAATATCCCTCTGGCAAATGTCTCCTGCGCCTCGGGGGAGCCAGAATTCGCAAAGGATACAGTTCCAAGTCCACCCACCTGTGCACAGGAGGATGGAGCGCTGCAACAGATAAGAGCAACGAAGACGAATAAATTACGGATTCCCATTTTGTATAGACTTTAATCTTCAAATAATTGCGATAAGACATCCCGAACCACTCCGATCGACATTTCCTGCCCCGTCCACTGACGATAGGACGCAGCAGCCTGTTCAATCAGCATCGCCAGACCACCGATCACAGCGGCACCTGAACGTTCAGCTTCTTGAAGCAATCGTGTCTTGGCAGGGCGATAGATCAGATCGTAGACAATCTGCCCTGCGGAAAAGTACTCTTTTTGTCTCCACGGGGTTTCCTCAACATTTGGATACATGCCCACAGGAGTCGTATTCACGACCAATTGACTTTCCCGAATCTGGTTGGATGCTGACTCAAAATCAGATATCTCTATCTGGTCACCAAAGGTGCCAAAGTCTCGGAGGAGTCTTTCTGCCTGATGAGTTCTGCGTGCGACAATCGTGAGGGGCTGAGGATTATATTCTCTCAGTAAGCCATAAGCGGCTGCCCGCGCCGCACCACCAGCACCAAGAAGAGCCATGGGCTTGCCACGCAGTTCCAGATCTCTGAGTGGAGCCAGAAACCCCTCCATATCCGTATTATCGCCAAGCAACTCTCCCCCGTTACATACGATTGTATTCACTGCACCGATCATCTGAGCGGCCTCTGTAAGGTGATCTAAATGGGATCGTACAGATCGTTTGTGTGGGATCGTTACATTCGCACCGGCAAATCCAAGGATGGATAACCCCTGAACAGCTTTGGACAGGTTTTCGGGAGATACATCCATCGCCACATACACAAAATTCAGTCCTTGATGCTGTAATGCAGCATTATGGATGGTAGGAGATAGAGAGTGATCAACAGGGTGCCCCAAGATTCCGATCATCTTGGTTTGAGTATCTGGAAAGATCATAGGCTACTGCAAGTTATGGAGCAAACTATTTTCACGAGGATCCGCTACGAAGTCGGTTGTTGGTAGGTGGAATTGATGCGATCACGGGTTCGCACCTTCACGATTGGACAGGCAATGAATGAAAAATCAATCATGATGGATAAGGATCAGTCAATGTCGCTGAACTGGTCACTAAGTCTTTCGTGCGTAGCATATTCCATTGGTTCACAGTCTCGTACAGGATCCGTGATCAATACATCGGCTCAAACTTGGTAGCGCGGAGGGTTGCCAGAAGCTCATCTTCATCTGCGGCGTTGCGCCAAGCTGGAAGGAGGGAACGACGCCCCAGACGTCCAGCCAAATGAGCTTGAACACGAAGATGTTGAGCAGGATCATCCTCTGGGCTCACAAAGAAAGCCAGCGCCTCCAAAGGATCACTCGCCTGGGAAAAATTCAGGGGGATCTTACACCGCACAATGACGAGTTCACTTCTGGAAATTTTATTGAGACGCAGATGAAGCACCGCAACACCTGGGGCCAACATGAAGTCTTCTTCTGCAAGGCCTTGGGATAATCCTTCGGCCAATCGAGCGGCAGACTCTGGAAGTCTCTGGCTCAGCAATTTTGCCGCACTAGTGACGAGTTCCTCCGGTGTCACTTCAACACTGTAATCAATCACCGACGCATGGTCAAGAAGGTCCTGAAAGATGGAAGTTTCTTCCATGTTCTCATCCAGATGAAATGGGGGAAGCATGACGATCACCGTGTCCCTCAATTGGGGAGTGAGAACATTCTCTTCGGCATGAATGAGCATATTGGATCCTCGAATAATGAAGAGTAAGATCAAGTCCTGCCCATACTTTGCAAGAAGTGCTTCGTAAGCCCCTGGCTCGGTGATCCCAAATGTCCTGATTTCTCCTCCAGCTTCAAAGCGTTTTTCCAGATCAAGTGCAGTATAGACTCCTCCAAACAAGGACCGACCGCGCATGTGAGTTGGAACGCGAATAAGGGAGGCATCAGGACGCAAAGGAGACGCAGCGGGTTGAAACACATCTCCACTCCCAAACACTTCCTTGAAGCGTAGTGCGGCGAGCGAGTTCGTATCGTCGTTGGCGGTCAAAGCCATGAATCGTCGAATTCCGCTCAGGTCTAGTTCATCCAGGACTTGTTCTTCCAGCGCATCCGCTGCAATCGCTGGGAGGTCCTGATCCTGTGCCTGCTCAATATTGCGTTCATTGGCATCAATCAATAGCACGGCAATCCCCTGCTCTTGAATTGCTTTGGCAATGCTTTGCACCCATATTTTTGCTCCCAGAAATAGGATTCCCTGCGGATTAGAATCTGCGAGTCCCAGAAGCCGAGCGACAGGTTGAAGCGTCAATCCATACACCGTAACCGTGCCAATGATGACCATATACACAATTGGGACTAAAGGCCCTGCGACCTCCGCCCCGTAGACTGCTTCCAGACGAACAGAAAATAGGGAGGCTACGGCAGCGGCTACGATCCCTCGAGGGGCAAGCCATGCAATGAAACCTTGCTCTTTCCAATTCAGCTTCGTGCGAAGACTTGAGAGTACAACCGCGACGGGGCGGATCACAATGATCAAGATGCCCAAGAAAATGAATGCACGCACATCAAAGTAGGTCAGTGCATCAAAGTTGAGACGTGCACTCAACAGGATAAATAGACAACCGATAAGAAGCGACTGAAGATCTTCCTTGAACTTGGTAATATTTCGGACATTGGCATAGGGTTGATTGGCCAGAAATACCCCCATGATGGTTACAGCAAACAATCCTGATTCCTCATGCAGGCTATTGGAGAGAGCGAACACGAGGATCACGATGGTCAGAGCGAAGGAACTTTGCAAATAGTCTGGGACCAGATGACGGCGCAGCATAAAGAGCATGAGAATTCCCCCCAGAAGACTTACTCCGATGCTGACGGCCGCGGTGGTCAATAGAGCGCGAAGCGAGGGAATGATCGTGGTAAGCATTCCGCCTGTACCTCCATTGACGCCATACTCATGCATGGCAATTACTGCCTCGAGTACCAAGACTGCAACGATCGCACCAACGGGATCAATCGTGATTCCCTCCCATTTTGCAATTGCGTTGACCCGCCCACTCGGACGTACATGACGAATCAATGGCAGCACCACAGTTGGTCCTGTTACGGTCAGAATGGATCCAAGGACGACCGCGATTTCCCAGGGCATCTCCAGCACGTAACGTGCTGCGATGGCAGCAAGAATGCCGGTCAGTGCCACCCCAATCGTTACCAGATTAAAGACCGCTCGACCGACTCCACTGAGCTCGGTGAGTCTGAGGTTCAGCCCTCCTTCAAACAGGATGATCCCAATCGCAAGCGATACAAAAGCAAACACCCATTCGCCTTGCAATTGTTCGGGGGGCAGTATTCCCATGACTGGGCCTGCCATAAACCCGACAATGAGAAGCAAGAGAATGGATGGTACACGTATTCTCCATGCCAGCCATTGTGCACCAATCGCAAGTACAATCACTACGACAATGTCAATCAGTACAGTTCCGCTCACGTGATCAAATTGTTTGTTCGAACAAAACGATTAGGACTGAATCAATGCACGCGTCCGATAGGAAATATACTACCAGAATCGCAGTCTGAAAGCACTTGATGAGATTTACCCCACACAGATTCGGTAAGGCAGCGAATAGTCAAGTGGCAAAGTCTTCGGGGGAGACAACGGATTTTATTGGAAACCAGCCGTAGGAACCCCATTATTGATTGGGATGTTCCCCTCAGGTCCGAATCCATCCATGATCTATTGCATCCGATTGGCCATTGTCGAACCAAATAGATGCAAAATCTGCTTCTTGATCATGCTACGGTCCCCCCTCCGCACCCGACAAAATGTACGAACCCGTTTGTTTCTACAAAATCCAACGGCGCTCTGGCACCATCAAATGATAGGCAAAGTGAAACGAACCCCAATCAGAACTACTCAACATCTGCCGTACTTTTCCTTGAATCACCTATTGAATCTGGTGTGAGTGGATTGGAACCTTCATGCCAATTTGATGAATGGAAGCAATGATTAGCGTTTCATTGTATAATCAAATTCATGGTGAGAGTTGTGACTGTTTCCCCATTAAATCAAAAAATATCGTAATTTGAATTCAATCTATTTGGAAGCGCTTCCATTTTCCTTAGAACCCCAAATTCCATGCAACACATTTCTTTCTTTGCCGAAGTGAACAAGATGTTTGACCGTGCAGCCCGGCATACGAGTCACCCTCCGGGCTTGCTTGCCCAGATTAAGGATTGTAACAGTGTATATCACATGAGCTTTCCTCTGGTGCGTGATGATGGCGGAATTGACGTGATTCACGCCTATCGTGCGGAGCACAGCCACCATATGCAACCCACAAAAGGCGGGATCCGTTACGCGCTTTCGGTGAATGCGGACGAAGTCATGGCCCTGGCTGCACTAATGTCTTATAAGTGTGCTATTGTGGATGTGCCTTATGGTGGTGCAAAGGGAGGTATCTGTATTGACCGAAGAAATTACTCCTCCTCTGAGCTGGAGCGAATTACCCGACGCTACACGTTTGAGTTGGCGAAGAAAAATTTTATCGGCCCGGGTGTGGATGTACCTGCTCCTGACTACGGAACATCCAGCACCGAAATGAGCTGGATTTTTGATACCTATCGCTCTGTCACCGACAGTCCCCTGGATGCTCTGGCATGTGTAACTGGAAAGCCTGTCGGAATGGGGGGCGTCCGTGGACGCACCGAAGCGACGGGGCGTGGAGTATTCTTTGGAATCCGCGAAGCGTGCTCCATTCCAGAAGACATGCGCCCCCTTGGACTCAGCCCTGGATTAGAAGGAAAGCGTGTCATCATTCAAGGACTGGGGAATGTTGGCTACCATGCTGCTCTCTACCTGATGCGCGCTGGCGCAATCATCGTTGGAATTGCTGAATATGATGGAGGTCTGTACAGCCCCAAAGGACTCCGTTTAGAAGATGTGGTCGCTCATCGAAAGGAGACGAATTCCATCCTCAACTTCCCCGACGTTCAGAACATTGAGAATTCTGCCGAAATTCTCGAGATGGACTGTGATATCCTCGTTCCAGCTGCCTTGGAAAATCAAATCCGAAGTGATAATGTAAGTCGGATTCAGGCAAAAATTGTGGCTGAGGCTGCGAATGGTCCCATCACCTCTGATGCCGATCAAGCGTTAATGGAGCGAGGAATACTGGTCATCCCTGATGTCTATCTCAATGCGGGCGGTGTAACGGTTTCCTATTTTGAGTGGCTTCGCAACTTATCCCATGTGCGTCACGGGCGCATCAGTCGGCGCCGAGAGGCTCATAATGCTCTGAAAATCTTGGATACCGTTCAAGAACTGGTTGGAAAAAAATTCGACAAAGAAGTCCTCTCGGGGATTGAATCCAGCCTTGCATTCGGTGCCAGTGAAGCAGATCTGGTTGATTCAGGACTGGAAGATACGATGGTGAGTGCTTATCATGAAATCCATTCCAATTCGCGTAGCCATGGGCTAGATTTGCGAACCGGTGCATTTATGAGTTCAATTGACAAGATTGCCTATGGCTATCTTCGGCAGGGAATTTTCCCCTAAGCCTGATCAGGACGGAATGCGGTGCTGCGGTAGGGCTTATAAAATTTTTGTAATTCGGAAAGATCGCTTTCCACATCCCCGGTCGGCTTGAATGGAGGTCCAAATCCTACCCTGCGGCCCGGGTAGTCAAAATAGGCGGGGACGATGACGACCTGCGCTCCTACTGCTACATGATAGAACCCTGTTTTCCAGCGTTCGACCTTACTGCGGGTTCCCTCGGGCGTAACAGCGAAAATAAATTGTTCGTTCGATCTGAAGACCTTGATTGCCTCCTGAACCATCCCCTGATGCTGTTCCCTGAACACGGGCCGACCTCCCAATGCACGAAGCAACGGGCCCAATGGCCAGCGAAAGATGGTATGCTTTGCAATCCACTGCCCCCGCACATCCAACGCATACATCATTGCCATTGCGATAAAAAAATCCCAATTTGACGTATGGAATGCTCCAATAATGACAAATTTTTTGAGATTTGGCAGGGTTCCCTCAACTCGCCACCCCAGGCGCGTGAGGATCCACCGAGACCACCGCGTCATTCGCGGATTCGCTTTGCGAACTATATTGGGACCTGGCTCTGGAAATGCCATGAGGAATGAGTTCTTATTGGCCAATTGATGATTCAGATGGATCCGTTGGCAACTGCACCGATCCTCAACCCATGAATCAATCCCCACATTTAACCACGGCCATCCTGAATAGAATCAATCCTTGACCAAATCACTCTCAGGAAGGAATGATCGTCCGGATGCGAATTACTCCATCAATTGCACTCAGATTTCTGAGCACAGATTCAGGGAGTGCCCCACTCACATCAATTACATTGTATGCCAACGCTCCGCGTCCTTTGTTGACCAGATTATCAATATTATGCCCGGTCCCGGCTAAAATGGATGCAAACTGACTGAGCATACGAGGCTCGTTTCGGTTGACGATCTGAATCCGATGTCTTTGAGGTCGTAGAGAGAGTTGAACGCGGGGGAAATTGACCGAGTTGAGAACATTTCCATTCTCGAGATAGTCCTGAAGTTGTTCCGCCGCCATAACTGCACAGTTGTCTTCGGCCTCGGGTGTTGAGGCCCCGAGGTGTGGAACCGGGAGTACTTTGGGATGCTTGGCCAACTCTGCATCGACAAAATCTGTGACATAACATGCACAGAGGCCAGTATCAAGAGCCTTCAAGAGAGCTTTTTCATTGATCAGTGGCCCCCGTGCGAAGTTCAGGATTCGGACCTGGGGTTTCATCCGTTCAAAATGTTGCTCACTGATGAGATTGACGGTCTCATCATTCAGTGGTGCATGGACGGTGATGTAATCGGCCGTTTCAACAATCTCGTCCAGTCCAGCTGCACGGATGACATCTCGACTCAAATCCCACGCATTGGAAACGGAAATGAACGGATCATATCCGAGCGTTCGCATGCCGAGTGCACTTGCGGCATTGGCTACCTCCACGCCAATCGCACCGAGTCCGATGATTCCAAGGGTTTTTCCTTTGATTTCTGGGCCTTTGAAATTGTTCTTTCCTTTCTCAACAGCGGATGCAACATCCTCGCCTGTCAACGTTCTGGCCCAATTGATTCCGTCCAGGATCCGCCGTGACGAGAGGAGCATCGCACAAATGACCAATTCCTTTACACTGTTCGCATTCGCACCTGGGGTATTGAATACCACGATTCCCTGCTCCGAACATGCGTCTACAGGGATATTATTGACTCCAGCCCCACATCTGGCAATGGCTAACACCGAGTCAGGAAGTTTCGTCTGATGAAGATTATAGCTCCGTAATAGAATCGCATCTGGATCCGGGATGTCCTCCCCAACTTCATAACCTAGATCCGTCAGTCTGGCAATGCCTTTGGGGGAGACTGTGTTAAACGTCTTAATTTTGAACATTAACTGAGCAATAATTGCAGATGGTTATAAGAGCGGTTTGATATACGATGGATCACCATGGAAGGAAGACTCATGCGCGGCAAAATAGCAGAACCTCTCTCTCCACCATCTATCTCCACGCATGCAACATGCGGCTGCCATTTCGTCTTCGCATGGAATTCATGACTACCCTTTTTTTCGACTATATCAAGTTATACTCCGTTGAGCCACATATTCACTCCAAAATATTAAAGTCTCAAGTGGTGCATTGCGAAAAGTGCCAACCCAATCATGAAGGGAATACTTAGGAGCTAGGTGGATGACCGGTCATCCAGCGCATTCACACGACCAATCTGTTTTTTATTCCACTCATCCGTACTATAAGGTGTATCAAACCAGGCATCAAGAATTTCTTTCAGGACAGGCACACTAATCACCCGCTGACTTAGAGCCAGCACATTCGCATGATTCCAAATTCGTGCTCCCTTCGCAGTTTCCGCGTCCAGACATAAGGCTGCGCGGATTCCTGGCATTTTGTTTGCCACAATGGAGCAGCCTGTTCCAGTCCAGCAAATCACGATAGCTTCGGTCGCAACCCCTTGAAGAACCTGATCTATGGCCTCCTGAGTGACGAGGGGCCAGTCCTGAGCATCCTCTCCCTGTTTCGGACCATAGTAGAGTGTCTCGTATCCTCGCTCATGTAGTGCTGTCAAGAGACTTTCCACCAGATGTCCATATTCATCACTACTGACTGCAATTTTTTTAAGGCTTGCACTCATGTTCATGCAGAGTACTCCCGCAAATTTTTAGATCGTAACTGGAAGATTGGGGATGCAGATTCAATGTGATCTGAAGAATTTACAACAAGATTGATTCAACCTCTGCAAGGCATTCAGGTTTTTATGGTACGGAATGGTCTGCTACTGCACCATTCATAAATTCTCCCTCCTTTCATGAATCGTAGCCTATTATGATCTGATACCTACTAAATTTATGGAAAATCGTTTATTCGCAGGTCAAAGACGCAATCTCTATTGGATTGAAATGAAAGTGCACGCCTGTTCAGGTTGATATTGCAAGCGCAATGTTGAGTGAAATTTATTCTTATTAATCCCCTACTGCTTCAGTGAATCACTTTCTCCTCAAAAACCCATGTATCGGACATCTTTCTATTGCGTAAGATGTGATTTCAAGATCTTGACTGGAATTGGTTAAATTGGCTTTTGGTCAGACAACCAGTAAGATATGATTCTGAGCGGTTTTTGATATCCCTTTCGTTTTTCCTTAGAATTAATTCCCATTTTCATCATGAGTTCTGAACGTAGATCTATCTGTGCAAACGATATTGCGCAGGCACTCGAAACATGGGCCGATCCATCCTTTGCTGCGTCCTATGATAATGTAGGACTTCATGTAGGTTCGCCCTCAAGCGTTGTTACCCGAGTCCTCATTGCATTAGACCTCACCCCTGGAGTTCTGGACGAAGCAATCCAGAAGGAAGCATCCATGATTCTGACTCACCATCCATTACTGTTTCGTGCTCCCTCTTCAATCCGAGATGACGATTTTATAGGGCGACTGATTCTTCAACTTGCCCGAGAAAATATCACACTCTATAGTATTCATACCAATCTGGATGCAGCCCCAAAAGGAGTCTCCTTCGGTTTTGCTGAGATTTTAGGCCTCCAGAATGTCACTTTTTTAAGCCCGAATCCAGACGATCGGTCAGGGATGGGGGCAATTGGCCATCTTTCCAACCCAGAACCCTTCCCGCTGTTTCTGGAACGAATCCATCAACGATTAAATACCCCCGTACTGCGCTATACAGGATCTGCTGAAGCACTGATCAATAAGGTAGCTGTATGTGGTGGATCCGGTGGCAGTCTCATCCAGGGTGCTCTCAATGCAAGTGCAGACGCATATGTAACCGCAGACCTTGGCTATCATCGTTTTTTTGAAATCTTCGGCCCCGACGGTCACTGCCGAATGGCACTGATTGATGCAGGACATTACGAAACAGAAAAACATACGGAACAGCTCCTCTGTACATGGCTCAGTAAACAGTTTCCGACCGTATCCTTTTTCCATACGGATGCACCAACCAACCCGATCAACTACTCCGTGAACTGAACCTGATTCCACTCAATCTCGTTCAAGTATGTTATTCTTTTTTAACTTGTTATAAATGAGTACGACGGAAACTAAGATTGGTAGTCAACTAACAGCTCTCATTCGATTGCAGCATATAGATACACTTATTTTTCAGGTTGTGAAAGAGCGGGGAGATCTTCCCGAGGAGATCCGAGATCTTGAAGATGAGTCTGCTGGGTTGGAAACCCGCATGGATAAAATCAAACAGGATCAGGGTGATACCGAGCAGTCTCGACGTCGCTCCGAGTTGGACATTGAAGAAGCGGAAGTCCTCATCACCAAGTACGAAGAGCAACAACTCCAGGTACGCAATAACCGCGAGTATGATGCGCTCACCAAGGAAATTGAATCGCAACGCGAACGGATTCAGGATGCCAAGGATCTGATTACGGCCACCGAAGGTTCTCTTGAAGAGACCACTGCTCAGATTGAAGAGGCACAGCAACGTTTTTCCGAACTGGAAGAAGTCCTTGCGGAGAAGCGCACTCAGCTTGAGGAAGTGTTGTCCATCACTGAGAAAAAGATGAACGAACTAGAAGCGCTTAGGGGGGAAGCCCAGGCCTTGGTAGATGAGCGTTACTTGCGCGCCTATGAAAGGCTACGCAATCGTTATAGAGATGGTCAGGCAGTCGTTCGGTTACGGCGCGGTGCGGCTGGAGGGTATTCGGTTCCACCGCAGCGACAGATGGAGATTCGCCAGCGTAATCGTATTATTCCCTGTGAGCAGACGGGTCGAATCATTGTAGATAGTGAACTCTATGAAGAGGCAACCAGTGACATCCTCGTTTAGATCATCAATCATTTTACGTGTTGGCCGGATCATCGCCTTGCTGAATGGCAGGGAGGAAAGTCCGAACTCCGAAGGGCACCATACTTCCTAACGGGAAGGCATTGTAATCCAATGACGGCAAGTGCAACAGAAAATAGACCAGCCGATGGGTCAATAGATCCAGGTGATGGGTGAAATGGTGGGGTAAGAGCCCACCAGCGTCAAGGATAACCTTGGCGGCTAGGTAAACCCTATGGGGAGCAAGGCCAAACAGTATCGCTCGCGCATGCGATAAGGTGGCCCGCCGAACTGCGATACGGGTAGGCTGCTAGAGTCCAATGGTGACATTGGTCCCAGATAGATGATGATCCTTCTGGCTTGCTGCAGGTGGACGCAGCACCAGTTGACAGAATTCGGCTTACAGGCCAACATGTACCACCAAGGGGGTGGCTTCCTAATGGGGGTCACCCCCAATTGTTTGATTCAACCATGAGCGGTTCTCTGCTCTTTTGAAACACTGCACCGCACATGCTCAGAAGATATCATGTAGCTTTCAACCCACTACGGATCATTCGTCGGCTTCGTGATTCAGTCATTACACGCTAAGCACCTCACTCGGACGGAAGGCTATCCACACAAACTCTCTGAACTCTGGACTGCAAAAGTAATCCCAGAGCATACCAAACCATTCTGAGAGAGGACGCAAGCAAGATTGCAAAATCTCGAGACTACCCGTTTGGTATCAACGCAGTAGGTTACGTTGATTAATGGTTATTCCCCGTCTGGGGAAGGGGGGGATACGGGAACAGCTTCCTCCATCGGGGGAGGAGGTAATTCATCCGGTGCAGGAACCGGTTGTTGGGTGGTTTGTTGCGACTGCTGGAGGATACTGCGTTGCGAATCGCCATCGTCAATGGCAAAATTCGTCAGGATACAAAAAACAATAAAGATGGTCGCAAGAATCCAGGTTCCTCGCTCAAGCACATCTGGAGCCTGTCTCGCACCCAGGATTTGAGTTGTTGCTCCACCCGAGGCAATGCCAGCCAATCCTCCTCCCTTACCCGCCTGAAGAAGAATGAGTCCAGTCATGATGACTCCTATGAGTGCGATAAGTACGATCAGTAGCGTGAACATAGGGGAAAGAATGATAATGGATTTTTACGGACTTGATTGGGATGTGTTCCTCGACGGCCGAGTGAGCATGACCGTGGATGCACAACAGATGGCGGCGGTTTCTGCGCGCAGACGACGAGGGCCTAATCGGACAAGTTTGGCCCTGCGCTCTGTAGCAAGGGCTCGCTCACGGTTCGTGAATCCCCCTTCAGGGCCGATGAGGATGGAGACTGCATCCGGGATGTTTTCCACTATGGAGAGTAGTGATACATCAGATTCAGGATCAGCAACCAGAATTCCTGGGCGTACAAGTTTCTGAAAGGCGGTCACTGGGTGCAACGTTGGAAGTCTGCTTCGATTGCATTGCTTCAGTGCAGCGGTCATCACCTGGATGGCCCGATCTTGACGCCAGTGTTTGGATTCTGTTCGTTCTGTCATAAGTGGAATGATATCCGTTACGCCCAATTCCACGGCTTTTTCCAGAAAAAAAGCAAACCGTCGCTGATGGTTTAAGAGTGCAAGGCCAATGGTGAGTGGGTGTTCGGGTTCTCCAAGATTTAAGCGCGTAGAGATCACTCGGCCGTAAACTTGAGTACGATTTACAATCTCAATCTGTACCTGCGCACCTACCCCCTGCCCATCCACGACCGTCACAATCGAACCAGATTGCAACCTTAGGACCCTAACTGCGTGCTTCGCCTCCTCTGGCGGGAAGACTATCTGGCCCGAGGGGGAGAAAGCTTCGGGGGGAGCATAAAAGAATCTGTCCATGATTAAAGCCCAAGAGATAAGCCGATATGAGCCCGAACCGCAGAGATATCCTCTGCCGTAGAAGCGAGCGTAAAATTGATGATCCCCGCCGCCGTACTCACCTGAAAACCAACCCCAAATCCAGGGTACCATCCACTTGGGAATTGGGATTCCTGACGATTATTGAGATATCCAAGGTCTAGAAAGCCAAATCCATAGGTGACACGATCCACCAAGTATCTGAACTCAACTAAACCCCTCACCGCAAGAGCGGCTCGGAATCGGTGTTCATCATACCCTCGCAGGCTCTGAGTTCCTCCGATCCGAAAAAGATCACTTTCGTCAATCTGTCGACTGTGTACGAACATGAAATCGCCCCCTGTAGCGAGAAGAGTGCGTTGAGAAAGGGGAACAAATAGCCTTCCTTCGGCAGTCAGGCGCCCGAGTGGGAGTCTCCTCTGCTGAAGCGTGGAATCTGTGATCATTGTCACTCGTTCCGCATCTTTGTGACCGGTTTCTGCGTGCATTTCAAAAAGATATCCTCGGGTCGGGTTCAGTGCATGATCAACTTGCCGAATTTGAATTCCTCCCCCCAAAAAAAATGCGTCGGAGATGGGGATCCGCTGGATTCCATCAAGAATCTCTGTCCCTGCCAAACCGGGACGTGTAACTTCGCGGCCCACACTTGCAAAAATCTGTGTAGATGGGTCAATCCAATACCCGAACCTTGCTCCATACTCTCGCTTGCCGTAGGTAGAATCCTGTTGAAAGCCCTCAAATGAACCTTTCAGTCCCAGAGGTAATCCAAAAATTAAAGGGGTTTCTACATGAAATAAAACATAACCTAACTGCCTTGGAGCCCTGTTCAAGGCGATTTCCAGGGTTCGTGCTCCACCAAAAGGGTTGCGAATTAAGAGCCGACCATTTCCCACGAGTGCCCCTTTTCCTCCCTCTCCCCGCTCGTAGCCCAGGACAAGATCAAAAGCCCCGGGTGGGCTCTCCTGTACAGGAACATGAATCACCACGCTACTCTCCGATGACTGATAAAGAAGAGGAGACTCTACTCTGCTAAATATGCCCGTAGCTTCCAGCTTACGTCGGAGTTTTTCGGAATCATAATTTTTCAAAATCTGCCCGACCGTAACCCCTGAGATATGATGGACATAAGCTGATCCAGTCCGTTTTGCTCCGTGAAGAATCACTCGTTCTAGACTGGCTGGCTTTTTTTCTCGCACGCGCAGAGCTACATCATGCCTCACACTATCATGGGGTATGATGGACTCTATGGCAACCTCTGCCAACAAGTATCCCTCAACCGTATAGTATTTCAGTATAGCTTCGGCCGTGAGCTCTAGTGACTTGGATGTGATCCAATCTCCACGTTTCAGAGGGAGAGGAAACGAGGATGGGTCCGTCACACTCATACCCAAGAGATTGATGTTTCCCACTTTGGCGCGATGTCCCGAAATGACAAATATAGTTTGCGTCTCGGAATCCAGCGAATCAATGGAGGCATAGAGATATCCCTCTTGGTGAAATAAACGAATCACCTCCTGTTCAGGATTGGAGTCACTGATGATAGATTCGTCCAGATTCCTATACCACGGCTCTCCATCTGCGATGAGTTTCCATTGTGCATGGACTGGAAGAGCCACCATGATCATCCAGTAACAGAAAAACAGAAGTGTAAGATAGCGCATCCTTGAACAGCGAATCCCTAAACTTCGTATGAGGGGACGAACCAAACTACCTAGATCCCTGAAACCCCAGCCCGTCAAAGTTAACGCGGAAAAGTTCTCTGGCAAACTTCTTGATTGGTACGACCAATCCCACCGTGAGCTTCCATGGCGGGGCACCAAAGATCTGTATATGGTCTGGCTTTCTGAAGTCATGCTTCAGCAGACTCGAGTCGAATATGTGCGAACATACTACGAGCGCTTCCTAAATGCATTCCCTACATTGGCGAAACTTGCAGAGGCAAACCTGGATGATGTCCTCCGCATATGGGAGGGGTTGGGATATTATGGACGTGCTCGCAATCTTCACGCAGCCGCTCAGCAAGTGGTTGCTTCGGGCAACCTTCCATCAAGCTGTATTGAATTACGCACACTTCCAGGAATCGGTCCATACACCAGTAGAGCAATCGCTTCCATTGTGTTTCAGGAACCTGTCGCAGCGGTTGACGGAAATATCCGACGTGTAATTTCCCGCCTATTTACCCATAGTGGAGATCCACCTAAACAAGTCCAGAAGTTGGCTGACTCACTGCTCTGTACTCTCCGACCAGGTGACTACAATCAAGCAATGATGGAACTTGGATCACAGGTATGTACCCCAAAACGTCCCCTTTGTACCGAATGTCCAGTTCAAAGTTATTGCCTCGCATGGAAAAACGATACCATAGAACTTTATCCAACACCAAAAAAGAAAATGCCTCTGCCCCACCATAATGTTTCGGTTGGAATTCTCCAGGATTCGTCTGAACGAATTTTTATTCAGCAGCGACCTCCCAAGGGACTACTGGGTGGGCTTTGGGAGCTTCCAGGAGGAAAAGTAAAGTCAGGGGAATCATCGGAAGATGCCTGTGTACGTGAACTGCATGAAGAGCTTGGAGTAAAGGTGCAGGTAGATCATTTGGTAGGGACTGTGAATCATGCTTATTCCCATTTTCGGATTACTTTACGTGCGTATTCCTGCACATTGATAAGTGGCAAACCTGTTTCAATGGATGGATTATTGACCGCTTGGGTGGAGCCAGATGAACTGAACAAATTTGCATTTCCAAAAGCCAATCGTTACATTTTGAATCTTCTTACCCCTCACCGCACAAATCCTCATGGGTGAAATTCTCCTTTATGTGATTCTTGGCCTGCTTTATCTCGTCTTCACGGCACTGGGAAAATCTTCCAAGAAAAAACAACAGCAGGGGAAAAAAGAAAAACCCTGGTCATTAGAGGATGCACTCCGGGACCTGCAATCTAGCATGGAGGAGCAACCTGAAGTCGTTTCAGTGCCCCCCGTGGATCGCTCCTCCGATTTGCCTGAGCGACGGACCCGTTCCGCTCCTGCAGAACTCACCCCACCTAATATAGGACGCCCAATCGAACGTCCGATTCCAGCTGCCCCTGTGATTCAGGAGCCAATCGTCGCCACCCCTGTCAAAATTCAACCGTCCGATTCAGTACCCGCTAGGGTTCAGAAAGATTTATCTCCTAAGAAGAGACCGTCACCGATAGGTGTTCGTCTGAGAGATCCCAAATCTGCACAGACCGCAGTGGTTCTTAGTGAAATTCTCCGTCAACCAAAAGGAGTTCGTGGATTCCCCCGAGCCTTTGCGCGGCGTTGAGTGTGCGACTGTGCTGTCCTGACAAAGTTTGTAAAGGCCTAATCAGGGTTTCGCATTCCGAAGTTCCTGATCATGGAGTTTGGTGTACCCAAATTAATAGACCGCACATGAATTAAATGTTTGGATCTCTCTGAGTGATTCCCAACCACCAGCGATTCATACTTAACTGCCAATGATCTCATGAGTGTTACCCATGGTTCGGACTGAGCATGATCTGCGATCTTTGATTGGCTGAAATTCCTCACTACGTAATTTCCTTCAAATTAGATTGTAATTCTCGTTGAACAAGAGAATTTAAAATGTCACGCCGCGGGTTTCCACTACCCTGTACATTATAATTTTAGAGAGAGTATCCGCTCAGTGACCTATCCCTCCAATCAGAATCCATCTCAGAGAACCGTTCAAGCAAATGAATCATTGATTCCTATTGTGGTAGGACTCAAACAATATACCATAAGGTACCTACATATAACAACAAGTTACTCATCTGATTGAGTCGTGGGATCAATCGGTGGGACGACATCTTCAACACTCTCAGAGTCACTTCCGCGCTTGAATACTCCCGCACCAATTGCACCACCAATGATTCCCATGATGACTCCTCCAACAATTGTTAAAGTAGCAAACCCCCAAGTAACCATCAATTCTGTAATGGACTCTGCCTGTTCTGCTCCAGCAACATCAAACGCGCCAGTTTCGCGAATCGCATCCATAGTTTCCTGAGGAGATGGAAGGATGTCAAAGGCGATGAATAGCAATCCAAGTGCTAAGGCCGTTACGGCATACACAATCCCTGATAACACTCCAATTCCAACTCCTTGACTTCCACTGAGAGTTAATTCATTTTCGGACGTATAGTGCCATGTGGCAATCAGACCACTTGTTGACATTACAAGGCATCCAAATAGACCGAGAATAACACCCAAGACTGATTGGGAATTGGCAGGATCAGATAAGCCAGTGATCTGAGAGAGAACCGAGACGGCACTCCCGATAAGGGCTGCAATGAGGCCACCGATTAGGATCGATTGAGTTTTTGGAGGCATGGTAGCGGATGATCTTAATGATAGAGAATTATAATCTGTTGGCTTTGGGCGAACACAGCCGTTGTTATGTGAATATAGGAAATAAGAAACTCAATTGGGGAATATTCTACATCAAGTTAGACTCACGATCCTAATTGCAACAACATCGGGGATGAGCAAAATTCACAACTTTGGTAAATGGTTCAAATAGTGGACTTCACCGTTAAATTGATGGGGCTTTCGTTCGCCATGCCATCGCTCGGGCAACAAGGATACCAGCAACCGTCCCGAAGATTGCCCCAGTTACAAATCGGCTTGGAGCAGTATTGACCCAAATATATAGCGCTTCTAATCCCCAATCTAACGCAAGTGGTAGAAGAGATAGGATGACTATAGCACGCAAGTGTTTCCCATTCCATGTCCTGCAAATCAGCGCAACCATTGGCCCCATCACTAAACCAATTAGAATCCCATAACAACGATGACACATAGCAAGTTGAACCCCATTGATCTGAGGGGATCGCTCCGTGATTTGATGACAGAAAGGATCAAAAGCATGCATTAGCGCTAAACGCAGTGGCTCATTGAGCCACGGAGGAAGACTGGCGAGGACTGGCAAAACTGCCATCAGTGCCAACGATCCAACCCAGGGAATCCAATTAATTTGCATATTGGTGCGTCAATTTGTCATCTATGTGAAGTGATCCTGTCACCTTGACACATATTGATTGCTAATTTTGACCAAACAAGAATTGGCATATTGTTTGCAACACTCGTGTACTATGTCGCAATTGCTATGTGTATGTACTCCATAGTTCAAATTTGGCTGCAACATTATTAGCACTGTTCTTAGTTGAGTGCTAACAATTACTCTTATTTTCACATTAAACCATCACTTAATCATTTTTTTATCATGAAAATTCAACCACTTAGCGATCGTGTGGTCGTTCAGGCGCAGGATGCTGAAGAGCAGACCGCCAGCGGCCTTTACATTCCTGACACGGCAAAAGAAAAACCCCAGCGAGGAGTTGTCCTTTCTGTGGGCCCTGGCCGCGTTGAGAATGGAACCAAAATTGACATGACTGTCAAGGCTGGTGACACTGTCTTGTATGGTAAGTACTCTGGAACCGAGGTCACTCTTGACGACCAAGAGTACATGATCATGCGCGAGAGTGATATTCTTGGCATTATTCAGTAATCATCTCCATTTTTAACTTCAATTAATCCTATCTATTCAAATGGCAAAACAAATTATTTTTGACGCAGATGCAAGAGGCGCACTCAAGCGGGGTGTGGATCAACTTGCGAGTGCAGTTAAAGTTACACTTGGCCCCAAGGGGCGCAATGTGATCATTGAGAAAAAATTTGGATCCCCGACGGTCACCAAAGATGGCGTTACCGTTGCGAAAGAAGTCGAGCTTGAGGACAAGCTCGAGAATGTTGGGGCACAAATGGTCAAAGAGGTTGCCTCCAAGACGAGTGATGTCGCTGGCGACGGGACTACGACTGCTACCGTTCTCGCCCAGGCAATCATGACCGCAGGTCTGAAGAACGTAACCGCTGGAGCTAATCCAATGGATCTTAAGCGGGGCATTGACAAAGCTGTTGATCAGGTTGTCACCCATCTTCGTGCACAAAGTCGTGATATTGAGGGACGGAACGAGATTGCCCAAGTGGGTGCAATCAGTGCAAATAATGACGAAGCAATCGGTACTCTGATTGCGGATGCATTTGAACGCGTCGGGAAAGATGGCGTCATCACCGTCGAAGAGGCGCGTGGAACGGAAACCACTCTTGATGTGGTTGAAGGTATGCAGTTTGATCGCGGCTACCTGTCTCCCTACTTCGTGACCAATCCAGACGATATGGAGACTGTCCTTGAAGATGCACAACTGCTCATCTTTGACAAGAAAATCTCCGCAATGAAAGACTTGCTCCCAATCCTGGAGAAAGTTGCCCAGACCAGTTCGCCACTGCTCGTGATCGCAGAAGATGTTGAAGGTGAAGCGCTCGCCACGATGGTAGTCAACAAACTGCGAGGTACACTTCGCGTTGCTGCTGTGAAAGCTCCTGGCTTTGGGGATCGCAGAAAAGCCATGTTGGAAGACATCGCTATCCTTACTGGCGGAACCGTGATCAGCGAAGATAAAGGGTATCGCCTCGAGAATGCTACGTTAGACTATCTGGGGAAAGCCAAGCGGATTGTGATTGACAAAGACACGACCGTCATTGTAGATGGTTCTGGGAGTAGTGATCAGATTAAGGCTCGCACCAACCAGATCAAGCAACAGATAGAAGCGACCACCAGCGATTATGACCGCGAAAAGTTGCAGGAGCGTTTGGCAAAATTGAGCGGAGGGGTTGCAGTCCTCAAGATTGGCGCGGCAACCGAGCCTGAAATGAAAGAGAAAAAGGCCCGCGTGGAAGATGCCTTGCATGCAACTCGTGCAGCGATTGAAGAGGGAATCGTCCCTGGTGGCGGTGTGGCCCTGATCAGATCCATCAGCGCACTGGATGAAGGTGCAACCGACAATGAGGATCAGCAGATTGGTGTGAACATTGTTCGTCGCGCTCTTGAAGAACCACTTCGTCAGATTGCTGCGAATGCGGGTGTTGAAGGCTCAATCGTTGCGCAGAAAGTCAAAGAGGGTGAGGGAGACTTCGGATACAATGCACGAACCGAAGAGTATGAAACTCTTGTCAGCGCCGGTGTGATTGATCCTACGAAAGTCGTTCGAGCTGCGCTTGAAAATGCTTCTTCAGTCAGTGGACTCTTGCTCACAACCGAAACTGTAGTCGCCGATCGTCCAGAGAAAGCGGCTCCTGCTGGAGATCATCCAGATCCAAGTGGTGGAATGGGTGGCATGGGTGGAGGAATGGGCTTCTAGTTGGAGTGACTTTCAACGGCTACCTCAAGGGGGGCGAAGCCGAATGGTTTCGTCCCCCTTCTCATTTTATTTGACCGGGAACGAATCGCTTTCCAGATAAAAGTAGTGTCTCTATCCTAATATTGTCATCCACCCCTTTCCCTGACCTATCTTGGTCAAATTCATCCTACTCCTTGCGACCAATCGCCTTATTTAACAGTTCCTAATTCATCTTTACACCAGTTGACCAGATCCTCTGCATCGCGTTCGCTTGATCCCTCAGCATAAATTCGAACGATTGGTTCGGTATTTGATTTTCGCACATGTACCCAGCCATCTGCAAAATTGATTTTTACTCCATCTTCAGTTGAAATATCTTCTTTCGCATGCCTGGAGGCAAAGCGACGAAGCACCTCCTCTGGATCTTTGACTTGGACTTTCTTCTTTAAAATCACATACTGTGGTAGGGAACGTCTATACTGAGAGAGCGGCACATCCAGATCTGCTAAATGTTGCAGAACCATCATTGCACCTACGAGAGCATCCCGACCATAGTGCAGATCAGGTAGGATTACCCCTCCATTCCCTTCCCCACCGAGGATGGCTCCGTGCTTCTGCATCGTTTTCACAACATGAATCTCACCGACTGGTGACCGATATACGGGCATACCGTAGCGTTCGGCAACATCATCAATTGCGCGTGAGGAAGATAGATTTGTAACATACGCTCCGCTGCGTCTTTTCCACAGGAAGTCTGCTGCAATCACTTGAGTGAGTTCCTCGCTCACATAGTTTCCCAAGTCGTCAATCAGTGCAAGTCGATCGGCATCTGGATCAACCACCAGTCCAAGGTCAGCTTTCGTCTCTTTTACATATGCCACGGTCCCTTCCAGATGCTCTGGAAGAGGCTCAGCCGGATGGCTAAATTGGCCTGTGACGTCCCCATTGATCAGTTTCACCTCATTGATCCCTAATCGCTTAAGAAGGGGCGGGATCGCCAGAGCACCTACGGAATTGATTCCATCTACAACCACGCGATAGTTCTGGGCTTTTATGGGATCCACACGGCAAAATGGTAAACCCAGAATCGCTTCAATATGATCATTGATATACTCACCAGAGCGTAAGGTCCCGGATTGAATTTTTTGATGAATCGGTGCTTCCGTTCGCTTCGCCAAGTCCATCACAATGTTCCCCTCTTCAGGAGATAAGAATTCGCTTTTCTCATTGAGTAACTTTAGGGCGTTCCACTCTGCGGGGTTATGAGATGCGCTGATCACAATGCCCCCGCGCGCCTGTTCAATCAGAACGGCCATTGCGACAGTCGGGGTCGGTGCGAGTCCCGCATCCACGACTTCAAAACCAAGGCTACGGAGCGTTGCTGCAACGAGTTCCGAACAAATCTCCCCTGAGACACGTCCATCTCGTCCGATCACAATACGCCGTGGAAGCTGATTAGATTGTTCCAGACAAAATGTACCAAATGCCAAGGTATAGCGTACAAGTACTAGCGCATCTAAGCCCGCTCCATAGATCCCGCGGATCCCGGAAATTGATTCAATCAATGTTCGCATAATCAAGTTGGATGTTGTGGATAGTGGAACAGGATAAGAACGAATTGGGTTGCGGAATTGATATGATTAAGTAATGATCGCATCATTGAGTACGTCTGGCTTTCGTTGGCGATATCACTACTCCGCCATTGGTTTGGTTCTATGTCTCATTCTGATTAGCTGGGGAGGAGTTGTCACGAGTATTGATGCAGGTCTCGCTGTTCCTGATTGGCCAAGTTCATTCGGTTCCTTCGATCCGATTGCTACTGGATACAGCGATCCTCAAAACCCAGATGCTCAATGGTGGCACGATGGTCCTATCCTTGCTGAACACGGACACCGTCTCATCGGCGCTCTCGTCGGTTTATGGATCGTCGGACTCACGATCTGGACCTTTATCGCCGATTCCCGCCGCTGGGTTCGGCTCATAGCCCTTTCTGCAGTTGGTCTTGTACTCATCCAGGGAACTCTTGGAGGACTCCGTGTGATTTGGGAATCCTTGGATTTGGCAATCGTACATGCCATGGGGGCACAACTCTTCTTTTCTACTGCTGCGGTACTGACATTGGTCAATTCGCGAGTATGGCATGGGCATTCGTTTGATCAGTCAACCCCTCGCGGTCATCAA
Organism: Rhodothermales bacterium; assembly: GCA_965208025.1. Lineage (GTDB taxonomy): Bacteria > Bacteroidota > Rhodothermia > Rhodothermales > Bin80 > Bin80. Next base: position 3,000,246 of record OZ242302.1, on the reverse strand, counting down.
CTGTATGGTCTCACGACCACAACTGTCGCTACCGTTTTTCTGCAAATACTCCTTGGTGCTCTTCTGAGACACCATGGGAGTGGGGTAAATGAGAATTTGGTCCTCATTCATTTATTTGGAAGTGTCATAGCATTTTCTTTAATCATTGTGACCTGTGGTCTGATTCGGTCATACTTCAAAGATAAGCCTCTCCTATATTTTGGATCTTGGTGGATGTTGATCAGTCTTCTATTACAGATGGTACTGGGGATCGCAGCCCTGTTTATTCTATTTTTTGATTTGGTTCAGGGAGATCAGAGTCTTGTGCAAGTCATTCTATCTTCCTCTCACTTGGTGGTTGGAACGATTCTCATGGGGAGTTGCGTTTGTGTAATGCTTGGAACTCTTAGATTAACAAGTGGACACTAATACCTATTTATCTGAGGAAACCGCAGAGTTGCGTCTTCTGCGTCCGGGAACCGGTCCCCTTTCTACGTTGCAGGATTACTGGGAACTGGTCAAGCCCGAGATTACCTTTCAGGTTGTGCTTGCCGCTCTCGCTGGATTTATACTTGGTACATCTGACGGTGTCACTCCACTGCTCATGACGCTGACCCTTACTGGGACTGCGTTTTCAAGTGCTGGTGCTGGAGTATTGAATCACTACGTTGAGCGACATAATGACGCATTGATGCGCCGAACCGCACAGCGCCCTCTCCCATCTGGTCGTATCAATCCAAGAGTTGCGCTTGGTTTAGGACTCGTTCTGGTCGCTAGTGGACTTACGTTATTGTGGTGGGTGAATTTGATCACTCTGATCCTCGCAGGAATCACTGTTTTCCTCTATCTATTTGCCTATACTCCCCTAAAACAGCGGACCACCTACAACACACTCATTGGAACGATTCCTGGAGCGCTGCCAGCGCTCGGGGGATATACAGCTGCATCGGGCACTTTTGGTACAGGTGGATGGATCCTGTTTGGCATGCTTGCTCTGTGGCAACTTCCCCACTTTCTGGCACTTGCATGGATGTACCGTAAGGATTATTCTCGTGGGGGCCATGCGATGCTCCCCGCAATAAACTCAAACGCAAAGGCAACTGCCCACCGAATCCTGACGTACAGCATCTTATTACCTATTGCAAGCCTGCTGCTCTTCTTTTTTGACTTGGCTGGATGGATCTATGTATCCATCGTGATCCCGGCAGGCATCGGGTTAATCTGGCCTTCCATAAAATTCACTCAAAAACAGACCTCCCCGCGCGCACGAAAAGTGCTGATGGCTAGCATCATCTATGTACCGATCCTGGTTGTTGCGATTCTATTGGATCACTGGTTTCGGTAGATTATTCTATCCGCCGCCATACTTCTTCCAGTCGGAATCCGCTTGGGAACTCGCCGACATGGTACCAAAGATCTCCGACAACCTTTGCAGAGAAACGCAGTGCGACGCCAACTAAAGCTTCACTCGTGTGGTACTCAAGATACTCAGTATATAATGTATCATCTTCCAGCGAATACCTGCCTCCCCCGGCCAAGACTTCGGCACCGCTCGCGGATTGGTACCCCCATGAGAAGTGCGTGGAGTTCAGAATTTTTATGGAGGGCGGAACATTGAGTGTTATGATGACTGTATCTGGATAAACCGAACGCTGAGAAATAATTCGCCAGCTTCCTTCCAGATAGTTGGCAGGCGCCTGTGCCAATGTAGCCTGACCTGACACCAATGCGATGAGTAGTAGTAATCCTGTTGAGTATTTCATGATTTTTTAACTTTGGGTCACCTCTCAAGGTACTATTCAATCCTGTGAATGTCAAATAATGTGGATCTGAGCATTGGGAGTCAGTTGAACCTGATGGATTTGAGAGCTCTTTCGCTCACAGAACTTGAGGCCTATATCGTGAATATTGGACAGCCAAAATGGCGTGCGCACCAGATCCTGCGGTGGATGTACTCTGCTCCGAAAGCGGATTCATTTGAGACCATGACCAATCTCCCATCATCCCTCCGTGCGACTCTGTCCGAAATTGCATGTATGGAACGGTTACAAATCCATTCGGAGTTTACTGCCAAGGACGAGACGATCAAAGTGCTCATGCAGTTGCCCTCGGGTCGGATCGTAGAAACTGTTTTAATCCCTTCTATGGATGGCCGTGGAAAAGCTATCCGCCTGACGGTCTGCGTTTCAAGTCAAGTAGGTTGTGCAATGGGATGTACATTTTGTGCAACAGGGAAAATGGGGTTTCAGGAGAATCTGACTTGTGGACAGATCGTGGACCAAGTGAGCTACATGCGAGAGGTGGCGCAAGAGCGATTTGGACGGGATATTTCGAATGTGGTGTTCATGGGAATGGGAGAGCCACTCCTGAATTATCGTGCACTTTTGGCCAGTTTAGAAATCCTGACTCATCCAGCTGCGGTCGGACTTTCGCCTCGGCGAATTACTGTATCCACGGTGGGGCTTGCCCGCCGCATCCGTGATTTGGCCCATGATGCACCGAAGGTAGGGTTAGCGGTTTCGCTTCATGCGCCTTTTGAATCAAAGCGATCCAGTATCATGCCGATCAACCGTAGCGCGGCAACTGATCTATCTTCATTAGAGCCTGCCATGCGTTATTACACAGACACGACGGGGAGGCGACTGACGTTTGAGTACTGTTTATTTCGGGGGTTCAATGATTCACTTGAAGATGCTCGCGCATTGGCGAGGCTGTGTCATAGGGTCCGTGCGAAGGTGAATTTGATCATGTACAATCGTGTACAGGGGGTTGAATTTCGTCGCACGAGCGAAGAGCAGTTGAATCAATTTATGGATGATCTCTCCTCGCGCGGAGTGACGGTCACCGTCCGACGCAGCCGTGGGGAGGACATCGCGGCCGCCTGCGGTCAACTCGCCAATGAGTCTGGCCTGTCACACTGACCGATACTCTTTTCAGTGTGGTCTACCGGGGGTGGAAAGTACATAATAGCATTCATGCGTATTAAAAGCCATTTTGTGGCGGCCTAAACCAAAAACAACATTCAAATCCGCTGCAACAGCTATGAGTGATCTGTTGTTGAGCGCAACGCAGTAAATAATGCTTCAAAGAGGCCAGGCTTTTTAGCCCGGGAAATTTTGCTAATTGAACGAATTCACCAACAAATATCCGACGCTTCAAAGAGGCCCAGGCTTTTTAGCCCGGGAAATGCCCATACACCCCTTTGGCCGATATGATTGGTCATTCTGCTTCAAAGAGGCCCAGGCTTTTTAGCCCGGGAAATCAAGTTTCTCCCTAGGAGGTGCGTCATAAAGCGTTAATTGCTTCAAAGAGGCCCAGGCTTTTTAGCCCGGGAAATGGCCGCCAGGTTCTGTGCTAACTCGTTAAATATGTCAATGCTTCAAAGAGGCCCAGACTTTTTAGCCCGGGAAATGTGGATCTACGCATCGATACAGGATCCCATCACTGCCGCTTCAAAGAGGCCCAGGCTTTTTAGCCCGGGAAATCGCACTGCCTCCTCGGTGACGTTGGACATGCCGTAGAAGCTTCAAAGAGGCCCAGGCTTTTTAGCCCGGGAAATTTCTGTTTTCGTGTGTTCCTTTTCGTGCACGTTCCTAGCTTCAAAGAGGCCCAGGCTTTTTAGCCCGGGAAATATCAATCTCCCCACGCGCAATCGGATCCGAAAGGTAGCTTCAAAGAGGCCCAGGCTTTTTAGCCCGGGAAATCCGTCCAGTGATGGGCGGTTCACGAATTGCGGATTATAGCTTCAAAGAGGCCCAGGCTTTTTAGCCCGGGAAATGAGCTCAGAGCAGTGAGTACATTGTTACGAAGAATTGGCTTCAAAGAGGCCCAGGCTTTTTAGCCCGGGAAATGTAGCAATCGAGTTCAGAGCAGTGAGTACATTGTTACCCGCTTCAAAGAGGCCCAGGCTTTTTAGCCCGGGAAATACGTGTAAGAATGTCACGTAAGTGGGATCAGATTTGCGCTTCAAAGAGGCCCAGGCTTTTTAGCCCGGGAAATTTGAACAGCCCGAGCGCGATAAAGCGGTCAACGCCGCTTCAAAGAGGCCCAGGCTTTTTAGCCCGGGAAATATTAGTCTCGAGATAGTTCAAAGGGGTTACTTTCAAGCTTCAAAGAGGCCCAGGCTTTTTAGCCCGGGAAATACATTGACCGAGTACGAACTTGGTGGAATTGTGTTAGGCTTCAAAGAGGCCCAGGCTTTTTAGCCCGGGAAATACAGGTGGGGAGGGTTGAAAATCAACGATACAGTTCGCGCTTCAAAGAGGCCCAGGCTTTTTAGCCCGGGAAATTATATACCATATATCGCGTTTTTTTTGAAAGTCTTCAGCTTCAAAGAGGCCCAGGCTTTTTAGCCCGGGAAATCTCCGAGGAGGAAAAGGGGATGTATGTGCCGTCCGCGCTTCAAAGAGGCCCAGGCTTTTTAGCCCGGGAAATCATTCGTGTCGTTCAACGTTTCAACTCGAAAACGAAAAGCTTCAAAGAGGCCCAGGCTTTTTAGCCCGGGAAATTCATACAGACAATCCACTATCGTTCAAGCTGTCGATGGCTTCAAAGAGGCCCAGGCTTTTTAGCCCGGGAAATATGAGTGTTGAGAGCGCTATCGTGCGCGCTTCTTGACGCTTCAAAGAGGCCCAGGCTTTTTAGCCCGGGAAATTTTACATATCGGGCGTGAAAAGAAAATTTAGCCAGCACGCTTCAAAGAGGCCCAGGCTTTTTAGCCCGGGAAATACGTCACTCGGCAATAATGCGGGCTTCGATCTCAGTGCTTCAAAGAGGCCCAGGCTTTTTAGCCCGGGAAATCGGCACCTCAACGCCGACTAATCCAGGGTCTTCGTCCAGCTTCAAAGAGGCCCAGGCTTTTTAGCCCGGGAAATCGCATGAGTGTTGGAATTTGCTGGCCAATTTGTGAGCGCTTCAAAGAGGCCCAGGCTTTTTAGCCCGGGAAATGTAGGATCACCTTGTGGATGGATGTATAGCCACGATTGCTTCAAAGAGGCCCAGGCTTTTTAGCCCGGGAAATCTCGAATGATCGCTCAAATGAAAGCGATTCACCTCGTCGCTTCAAAGAGGCCCAGGCTTTTTAGCCCGGGAAATATCCAAATACAACAATTGCATGAACGAAGGCCTTAAGCTTCAAAGAGGCCCAGGCTTTTTAGCCCGGGAAATGCGAAACGCTCTCGATTGTGGTTGAACTCTACCCCAGGCTTCAAAGAGGCCCAGGCTTTTTAGCCCGGGAAATACGGCGTCAATCGCGCACATAAGCGGAACGTCTTGCAGCTTCAAAGAGGCCCAGGCTTTTTAGCCCGGGAAATCATTCAGTTCGCGGAGTTGCTAACTGAATTTACGGAGCTTCAAAGAGGCCCAGGCTTTTTAGCCCGGGAAATCTCCACCGCTCACGTTGGTGCCCGTAGGGCTAGACAAGCTTCAAAGAGGCCCAGGCTTTTTAGCCCGGGAAATCTTACTATCGCCCGATATGGCGATCATGCGGTGGCTCCGCTTCAAAGAGGCCCAGGCTTTTTAGCCCGGGAAATCGCGAAATACCAAATTGCTCATGCAGCTTTCAGTTTGCTTCAAAGAGGCCCAGGCTTTTTAGCCCGGGAAATTTGATTTGCCCCTCGGGTAGCCGTGTGTTTTCCCCCAGCTTCAAAGAGGCCCAGGCTTTTTAGCCCGGGAAATGTGGAAAAATTTTTCAATCCTCTCCAAACGTTCATGGCTTCAAAGAGGCCCAGGCTTTTTAGCCCGGGAAATCAGTGCGCGGGTTAGAATCCATTGATATTCTTTGGTTTGCTTCAAAGAGGCCCAGGCTTTTTAGCCCGGGAAATCACCCGCATGAGACAGGGCATGTTTTGCTTTGTCAAGCTTCAAAGAGGCCCAGGCTTTTTAGCCCGGGAAATAGGAATAGGTCACTTTGCCAGGTCTACAGTCTTGCGTGCTTCAAAGAGGCCCAGGCTTTTTAGCCCGGGAAATAACTACGGACGGGGGATCCTGTATGGATCATGTTTTCCGCTTCAAAGAGGCCCAGGCTTTTTAGCCCGGGAAATTTTGACTTTTCAACCGCTCTCGCAAAACTAGATATAGCTTCAAAGAGGCCCAGGCTTTTTAGCCCGGGAAATTGATTTTGATGTTCATCATTCAATTTGCTCTCATCTTGCTTCAAAGAGGCCCAGGCTTTTTAGCCCGGGAAATCTGACGCAATGCTTCGCGCATTTTTAGATCTAACAGAGCTTCAAAGAGGCCCAGGCTTTTTAGCCCGGGAAATCTGCCGTAAAGGTGTTGACCTGAAGGAGATTGTTTCGCTTCAAAGAGGCCCAGGCTTTTTAGCCCGGGAAATCTGCCACCTGTACCGCCACCACTTTCGTCATCATCCTGCTTCAAAGAGGCCCAGGCTTTTTAGCCCGGGAAATCCCCCATCACTTTTCCCACTTTTCCCAACAAGTTGCGCTTCAAAGAGGCCCAGGCTTTTTAGCCCGGGAAATAGGTGTGGATTAAGGATGATGGTGCATTTGTGATCAAGCTTCAAAGAGGCCCAGGCTTTTTAGCCCGGGAAATCCGTATCCGAACGACCAATGGCGTAATTTTTGAGATAGCTTCAAAGAGGCCCAGGCTTTTTAGCCCGGGAAATTCGATTGGCAGAGAGGTGGCATCCTACCGTATGACGCGCTTCAAAGAGGCCCAGGCTTTTTAGCCCGGGAAATACGGATAGATTCAAGACGTGAAGCAATCGTTGGGTATGGCTTCAAAGAGGCCCAGGCTTTTTAGCCCGGGAAATGTGATTTGGTTCGTGCGCTCAATGGCCGCACCCGCCTGCTTCAAAGAGGCCCAGGCTTTTTAGCCCGGGAAATTTGAACTCGATATTCCCGTCATTGCCTTAGCACAGCTGCTTCAAAGAGGCCCAGGCTTTTTAGCCCGGGAAATTCGGATCATTCGGATTCGTTCGAAGGCGTATTGATGCTTCAAAGAGGCCCAGGCTTTTTAGCCCGGGAAATCCGCTTATGTGCGCGATTGACGCCGTTGGAATCATTCCCGCTTCAAAGAGGCCCAGGCTTTTTAGCCCGGGAAATGTGGAAGCAGTCCTTTGATCTTTCTCCACCAAGCCCAGCTTCAAAGAGGCCCAGGCTTTTTAGCCCGGGAAATAGGTGAGCAAACCCAAACCGAAATACACACAACCATCCGCTTCAAAGAGGCCCAGGCTTTTTAGCCCGGGAAATCTGAACACCGACTTCAAGGGGAATGAAGCGAAAGAAATTGCTTCAAAGAGGCCCAGGCTTTTTAGCCCGGGAAATATGATCGAAAGTTGGGAGAGCATGAAAAAGTATAGGAAAGCTTCAAAGAGGCCCAGGCTTTTTAGCCCGGGAAATGGCGAGGTTGGCTATCTGTGGGTGGAACCCTCTGATTTAGCTTCAAAGAGGCCCAGGCTTTTTAGCCCGGGAAATAGTTACTCATGATCATGTCATTGCCACGCGTCGACTTGCTTCAAAGAGGCCCAGGCTTTTTAGCCCGGGAAATACTGGCAGACCGGCTTAATGAGCCGAGAAATATGGATGCTTCAAAGAGGCCCAGGCTTTTTAGCCCGGGAAATAACTCGTGAACGATCCAAGCCAACGCCACGAAAGCCGTGCTTCAAAGAGGCCCAGGCTTTTTAGCCCGGGAAATACCGATAGATCGGCCGTTTGTCGATAACGCGAAAACAGCTTCAAAGAGGCCCAGGCTTTTTAGCCCGGGAAATTTTCGTAAATTGAAGTTATGCCAATTTCAAGATCTAGCTTCAAAGAGGCCCAGGCTTTTTAGCCCGGGAAATAAAACCTTGACTGAAACCGTTGCCGTTCCAACTATTGCTTCAAAGAGGCCCAGGCTTTTTAGCCCGGGAAATCCCTTTCTACGCTCCCGCCTCCACCTGCCGCCGCGGTGCTTCAAAGAGGCCCAGGCTTTTTAGCCCGGGAAATTCGTTCACGAACCGATGAAAGGTTCCCATCGACAGCTTGCTTCAAAGAGGCCCAGGCTTTTTAGCCCGGGAAATCTTTTGCGGGAATTGCCGATAATACTCTGAGAGTTCCCGCTTCAAAGAGGCCCAGGCTTTTTAGCCCGGGAAATCTGCCTGCACCTCGTTAGCAACCGTCTCCGTACGGATGCTTCAAAGAGGCCCAGGCTTTTTAGCCCGGGAAATTTCTCAACATTGTAGAGATTGAAGAAGAGCTTGCGCCGCTTCAAAGAGGCCCAGGCTTTTTAGCCCGGGAAATTACCCTCCTTAAACAAATGGGACAGGATGCACTGGTGCTTCAAAGAGGCCCAGGCTTTTTAGCCCGGGAAATTTTTCAAACGCTTATTCCTATCCATGTTCTACGTGCAGCTTCAAAGAGGCCCAGGCTTTTTAGCCCGGGAAATTTCCAGGAAGATTTCAGTAACCTAATCAACAAACATTTGCTTCAAAGAGGCCCAGGCTTTTTAGCCCGGGAAATCGCTCACGCAAGCACTGTCCGAACGAAATATTGATCCAGCTTCAAAGAGGCCCAGGCTTTTTAGCCCGGGAAATCTAGGAAGTCGGCCATAGGATTGAGTCTAATTCTATCTGCTTCAAAGAGGCCCAGGCTTTTTAGCCCGGGAAATCCTATGGGTCATGCACTGCCAACGAAATGCACTCTATGCTTCAAAGAGGCCCAGGCTTTTTAGCCCGGGAAATAACCAAACTGCGCTAAAAAGATGAATCAAGCAAGTCCGCTTCAAAGAGGCCCAGGCTTTTTAGCCCGGGAAATTTTCCTGTTTGCTCTTGCAAATCAACTAAGGTTTCCAAGCTTCAAAGAGGCCCAGGCTTTTTAGCCCGGGAAATAGCACAAGCCCCGACCAGAGAGCAGTTTGTATTTGGTGGCTTCAAAGAGGCCCAGGCTTTTTAGCCCGGGAAATATTGCGCAATCCCACTGTGGAATCTCCTTCCACGTTGCTTCAAAGAGGCCCAGGCTTTTTAGCCCGGGAAATGGACGTAAATGTGGCAAAACCTCGCAAAAAGTCGATAGCTTCAAAGAGGCCCAGGCTTTTTAGCCCGGGAAATATTTCCGCCGAAAATGGAATCAATTTGCAAAATGCTTGCTTCAAAGAGGCCCAGGCTTTTTAGCCCGGGAAATTTGCCAACGATTGCCTCATCATCTTGGTTTACATCATTGCTTCAAAGAGGCCCAGGCTTTTTAGCCCGGGAAATTCCCAACCCTGCCGCCGCTCCCTTGGCGGTTGTCTCCGCTTCAAAGAGGCCCAGGCTTTTTAGCCCGGGAAATGTTGGAATCGGGAACCAGTGTTACACCGTTACTCGGGGCTTCAAAGAGGCCCAGGCTTTTTAGCCCGGGAAATGCCGAACGTCAAATTTCATACGAAAGTCTTCACTCCGGCTTCAAAGAGGCCCAGGCTTTTTAGCCCGGGAAATGACGGAAACGCTCCAAGATTGGGTGCAGGCATATATGCTTCAAAGAGGCCCAGGCTTTTTAGCCCGGGAAATTAAGCCGAGCACGATCAGAACGACCAATAACTTGATGCTTCAAAGAGGCCCAGGCTTTTTAGCCCGGGAAATCTTCGGGCATTAAAAAAAAGGATTAAGGATTAAAGGAGCTTCAAAGAGGCCCAGGCTTTTTAGCCCGGGAAATAGCATTGGTCTAAACTGCTGTTATACAGAAAGTTGCAAGCCAACGCGCGAGCACTAAAACATAACACACAAAGAATGGTGTTTTAATTTAGTAATTCCATTAAGTCAAAGAACTAACTCACTGAAATATAATCGTTTACGGCATGCGAGAACTGACAGGATTTTTTGCAACGATAGAGCAGTCGCGTTTTCATTGGCGCGTTCATTAAACGATGGTTGCCTGTCGCTTAGGAACCTCGTAGGATTTCCCAAGGCTCTCAACTTTTAATGCCACCTTATCGGTAGGACCTAAATCCATTATTAGAATGTGATCCTCAGCCATGTTCATTTCGTATTCCAAACCTGTAATCATCTCAGATTTTCGACGGGCAGTGAGCCTACACTGGAAGACAGAAAGCTGCATCCATTGTCCAAACCCTTTTAGTAACTGGAAAACCTTGCGCCAGCGCTTTGAGTCTGAGATATCGTATGTAACAACATACAAACGTTCTCTTGCCATCCTTAATTTATCGCGGTAGGTAATGGGGATATTCGACGATCTCTCCCTGAAAATGACGCGCAAGTAATCTACACTGCACCTCAATTAGTCTCCTCATTGAAACTCGGTAGCCGAAAAATGGATGTGTTGTAAGGTGCTCCAGACGCCGCTCAAATGCTGCAATCAACACCTTACGACCTGTTGGCTTCAGAGAACACGACTTTCCAATGCAAATAAAATTATTCGGTTTAATCTCCCCGTTATTTACTATCTGAATTACACAAGAGTCAGCAATAATTGAGCGGAATGGTTCCATTATATCAAGCGCCAATGCCGGGCGATTATGACGAGGCCGATGATAGAGACCAAGGTAAGGATCAAGTCCAACCGATGTAATAGTATTACTGAATTGCCTCACCAATAACGCATAAGCCATTGATAACATTGCATTTACAGGATCCGTTGGAGGACGCCTGTTTCTGGTCTCAAAAGAAAAAGACCGGATTTCTCCATGGGCGTTTTCCGCAAGCATATTGTTAAATCCACCAAAATAGACCGCTGCTGCTTCACCCTCCATGCCGAGAAGTTGTTGTACGTCCTTCACATGCGGTATTCTCGTTATGATTCGCTTGAGGCGAGCAAGAGTATCCTCTTTGTTGGCAACAGAATTCTCTGTTCGCCAATTTCGACGGAGCAGAGTCCGTGAATTCTTAACCTTTGCTTGAATCAAATTCTTGGCAAAACCTAAACTGCGTTGGCTACTGAATGCCATACGGTACTGAGCCTCCCGGACGGCTACATTACCATTTCCCGTTCCAATAGTGTGCCCCAGAAACCATCCAGACGTTGAGTACCACGAAACAGGGATTTTTGCTCTCATCAGGGTGTGAAGTGCTGGGGTAGTGACAGATACAGGACCAAATAGAACAACTTGAGAAACCGAAATCAGTGGCACCTCAACCATTTCCTCCTTGGTTTGCACGATTAAACGAGCACCTGACTTACGAAGTCGTGCACCAGGCTCCTGAACATAAAGTGGCAGAGCTGGATCGTCGGAAGGATTCAGTGGGCGAGGAGGAGTACCTGTTCGGAATAAATTCGTCTCGTCAGGCAGGCAAATTCCCGCAAGTGAGCAACGCGGACATTTTGGGCTATCTTCCAACGGCTGCGGGCGCCGACGGGAGAGTTCTACATCTCTAAGCCCCTGAATGGCCTGAATTGTAGCGGCGCGAAGTTTATCATCAAGGATAACAAGGACTTTCTCTCTTGATCCTACATACCATAAAGCACCATGATCAACAGAATAACCATTGTCCTCAAGAATCATCGCCTGAACACAAACTTGTACTCTTTCGGGCTCATATGCACCCGCAGCTACATGTGGACGCTTCCCCTTTTTGAAATCCACAGGCATTACAATACCATTAGCAACTTCAACTACATCAAGCTTTGCAATTACTCCGAGCCGATCCGAAGACATCGTGACTGAACGTGCTTTTGCTATCACTTCGTCAAGTTCATCGGGGTTGGGAAGATTTCCCTTTCCTCTATCAACTCGAGCATGTGCGCGATGCCCCTCGGAAGTATCCACATTTTCAGCCCATTCACCTTCAATCCACTCAAGGTAGGCCAATCTAGGACAGTAAACCCAGGCATTCACCATCCGAGCTGGAATGAACTGAGTTCTAGTATCAGAAGAAAGAGGAGAATTCTGTTTGGATTGTTGGATTTTGCTGTCCATGACTCAACTCATTCTGTAAATGCGTGCACTTAATTAACGGAAATTAGTAATGTTGTTGGTTGGGAAGTGGAAAAACAGGTGATATGCGGAGTGAAGGACTGCCTATTACTGACTTGTGGCTCTACATAACCATGTCGTCAACACTTAGTGTATATTGACATTCATTTTTCATGCCTATTTTAAGGTATGAAAAGGAGATACAGCCCTCAACGCTCACCATATATCAAACAACCCCTGATTGACTCATGAGCACCTCATGTTGGTCACATCACATTAAGGTAGTAACGAAATGCTAATCTATATTACAGCAAACATACCCAAGCCAAAGTGACTGGCAAAGCCAATCGCCAAGGGGCCTTCAAAGATATAGGGGAACTTGATCTCTAAGAATGTACCTGATGAATCGGGCTGATTTACCTGTCCACGGGAACGAAAGCGGTAAAAATGTAGTGGATGCCTTTTAATTGGACCAACTCTTACCTCACTTAACTCGGTTACTTCAACACCATCGGTCTCCATACCTTGACGCCTCAGCAACCTGAAGACCTCTCCGGGGTATCCATCTTTCTTCAAGTGACCTGCACTCAAAAAAGGGGTTACGCTACGCCACTGCTTAGACCTTCCCAAAAGTTGAGAACTGCCAGCAAAATTCTGTGGAACGCCGTATCCCTCTAACGCAAGTCTCCATTCTTCGCCAGCGGTGCCAACTCCTGATTCACGCTTTGCATGTGGAGATGACATCCAGATTTGAGTAATCCGTTCAAGCTTTGACTGAATAAAATGGTCTATGCCACCAGATACGGAGACAACTATATGATCTATCAAACCATCTCCATCTGCATCCTCTGGAAGCCAAAACGCATGAGGGTGGGAAGAATCTTTTATGGGGTAACGTCCTTCGTGTTTTCCTGAAATCTGCCAAGGGGCCAATGGTATTCGCCTGCCAGTAACGCTATCTTCACTCCATCCAAACTTAGACATGGCCGCAGCACGCATGATCTCACCTATCTTCACGGCATCCTCTAAGCGGGGAAGAGGCCTACCGACCAGTACAAAACGTGCGATAGTCGCCTGACTTGAAACCCTTTTGAATCTTTTGCTTTGTGAAGAGGAATGGGGAACCACTCTGGGATTAGTATTGGGATGACGGGCGTAGACTTCTTCCAGAACCGCAGGTGGCCTATGCCATCTGAGACTCTGAAAATCAGTGTTATCCAAGGAAAGTGCATCAATCAGACGATAGGGAAGAGTGTCCACCTTGGCTCTCGTGCAGAAGACCTTCTCAGCTTTGGACAACAATTCCGTTTCAGGAAACAACTTACTTGCCGTGGCTTGAATTTTCTGTTTTTCTTGGACGATCAGTTTCTCCCGCAAATCCTGATATGACTTAACAGAGCGCGGTACCCACAGGCTAACTTTCTCGCCAGAAAAACCATACTTTACGGGTCCACAATTCGCAGTACCAGCCCAATGCTCCAGTACATTACACTCTGTCCAGCTCTCTGCCCGTCCCAAGTATCCAATCGAAGATGCGAGATTTACTGCGAGGGACATGAGATTATCATCCAACGTCACATCCCTCCAGATGATATGAATCTTTTGTCCATCTGGAATGTGGAGAAATGCATCAAAAACCAACTGGGATTCAGGCTTACCCTCCTTGATCTTTCCTGCGGGCATATAGTGGCGTGTATGCGCATGTATACATCCCTGCGGAAGATCATAAACGGGAAGATCAGCAGCTAAAGCATCTATCAACTCAGACAGGTCGTCTACACTCCATCGGTGCCAATTCCCCTTACGCCAATAAATCGCGATAAGTGTCCTGAGAATTCGCCAAGGTTCAGGCGGCCAAGCTACATCAGCCTCATTAACATTTCGTCCACTTGGAGTCGCATGATAGTGTCCATGTAAAAAACTAAAGGAAAGTCCAAACATGGGCTACTTCTCGTAAATTACCGTAAGCTCGCTCGTTTCCCTGAAAGCACCATCCTCTCTAATCCGTTGAATAAGCATAGAGAGTGCGTGTTCAATCTCACGTAGTTCTGGAACTTTAAACCCAGAGGGCTTCGTAACAATTAAACTGATTAGGTCAAGATCGCACGCAGTTCGAAAACGTAACCCTTCCAAAAGCAATTTCCTCACTTTGAAGAGAGCTAATAAAATGAGTAGTCTCTCTACTTGATCTCCCAATCCGTAAGATCTGATTTGGCGAATATCCAGATTGAAATACGCATTAATCCGACTTGCTGTCCACTCATCTCGGGAGAAAGGAACATTGCCAAAGCCCTTACTGGTATCACCCTTAGGATTCAGGGAGTCGTTCTTAACTCCGCCACTAACTGCACGCTGTGCATTGTTTGCCTCAACAAAAGCCGATAATACCCTTGGAAGACGCAGTCTCCCACCAGCAAGTTTTTTCTTAGCCAAAAAGATGCCATGCAACAGTGCATTAATATCCACCTCAAGAAGTACCTTGGCTAGCTCTCCCAAATTAACCCGCTTTTCCTCATACTTTGCCAGCCTATCCTTAAGCAAATTGAAGATACTCTTATCGTTTCCCTCCAAGATATATGGAGAGTTGAGACGATGTGCCTCAATAAGAGAATTAGTAAGCGGTTTCCCATCTTTATCCTGTACTTTCACCAATGGTAGCCCCTGCAATGGAGCTACCCAGTCGTTGATTGTTTCATCCCAACACACCGATTCAAGGCGGTTAGCCATTGACTGAGCACTCTCAACAAGGACTATTTGCCCGTCTCCATTTGGCGACTCATAAACGGCATGACCAAGATTTGGAAAACCAGTTGGTTGAAAGCGTGTGCCCTGGATAGGCCTGAGTCTGGCCTCAAGCAATAGTCTGGGTTCTTTATCAAGGGCAGAAAGATCGATATTCATCATTTGTAATAAGTGAATTTTTGATTCATGTATTAGTCAAGGAGTCAGGATATGCTCGTAGTAGCAGTGCTTTCAGTCCTTGATCAAAGACCGGAATTAATAAACTGGCAGCTAAGCGATCTGGGCGAATTCCAACCCCAAAGCTGCAGCATTTCAATGTGTGCGTACCAAAGCCAGACTCAATCATGTCAAAAGGGGATGGCATCCCAGAGAAACGCATTCTTTCAAAGGCTGTACGAACAGACTCATTAATTGTGCTACCATCAAGTTGATTTCCACCTATACGAAGCCGGGATACCAACCCACGGGGAGTAGGGATTGATACGTCTCGAGGAATTACCCCGAGGCGAATCAGGATCTGATTTGTAACAAAGATCGGCTTGAGAGCTGCATAAACGAAGGGGACGATAGGCTCACCATCCGTGTGATGATCATAACTAAATGGAAGATTCATGGGCTTTGCCCAAATCAGACCTGTCAATAAATCGTTACAACGATCGTAGTTAAAGTCACCTCTCAGAAAAGCTGATATATCACTCATTCTGGCCTGGCACACACTGCCAAAAGGTTTATCGCTCAGTCCTCGGATTGGAGCTTCTACTAACCGACGCTCAAGAACTGCTATCATGTTGGATACCAATCCTCCATGTCCCCAAACTACCGTTGGGGAATACATTCCTTGCGCCCATTGACGCGATTTTCGCAATTTTAAGCCTCGGAAAAAGGTGCCCGTCTCAAACTCTCTACTATTACCTCTGGGATTTGTTAGCCGAACTAAGTGTGCTGCCATTGGAGGAGTGTATTCTCCAATCTCCGGAGCATCCCGATTACCTGATTTATCGTCCAAGTATTGCTGACGTATTCCAAGACCGGCCAGAGCTGCAGCAATTCGAAACTCGGGACTTTGATCATCTGCGCATTTGATCCATTGACCAGACAGTAGCGGTGGTGGCGGTGGAACAGGGTTCTTTTCGTTAGTCTGAACCCTAGTTAGTCTGAGTCCCAAACGACCAACGGCCACTATTGCAGCTGTAACCTCAGAATTCGACGGTTCCGGAGCAAGAAGTTCAAATAAGGCCTCTTCTAAATTTTTTACCGAATGTCGAATAGATGCTGGCTGATCTTTTTGACGTGCAAATGAACGGACACGTTGAAGCCACCCACCGCAATCAAGGTCCGATGTTAACTTTGCTCCCGGTGATGGTTCAGCGACCCTACGCCCAATGGCAACCGCATAGTAACTTTTTCCCGCACGCTTGAAATAACCATAACGCTGAAATTCAGAGAAGCCCCGACTTAAGCCCAATGTGGAAATAGCTCTGGCAAAATCAAACCCATCTTTGGCCATTTGGCCTTTTGTGACAGCTCGGCCCTCACCAAATAGAGCTTTGATCTCAGTATACCGAGCAGGGCTGGTCCATAATGGTGCCCAGAATTCTGCTCTGGAATCCTGTTCGTCAGTTGCCCCAATACCACCCCATCCAGCACTAGAAGTACGTACCGTAAATGGGAAACTGGCTCCACTGTGTACATTACTCTGGTGCCTACGAGACGCAACAGACGCAAATGTTAATGCCCCTTCAAGCATAAAGACATAATCCCATGAATTGATGATTGTCTCTCCACCAAATCCGGTACCAGAGTTAGGTCCACCTGCCGAACTCGGAGAAAATTGACCGACTTTAGCAGTTGAAAGGCTCAATGCTGGGGTATTATAGAGTGAATTCTCCAATAGCTGGGCAGTTGAAAAGGATGGAGTACCCTCAGATGCCCGAAACAAACCATCCTTTTCAGAGAATAGACGCTGCATCAGATTATTAGTGAAATCAAGTCGGCCATCATTTCCACCTGTACCGAGCACGGGTGGGAATCTCAATTTCTCACCTGACAGGACAATAGAAGCGTCAAGCCATGGTATTGCTGACATAGGCAGCTTCGCTCGTAATTTCTCAACCAGCCTTAGCTTTACGGCTTCTTTGGGCTTTTCTTTGATATCAAGATTCTTTAATACATCCTTAGCAATATTTACAGATTCTGAATAGCCCTGAAATCGGGGATGAACTTCCGCTAACTCTAAGGGCCTAATACCATCTTTTTTGTCCTTTAGATAGAATCCACTACTTCCATTCCAGGGAGCAATCACTGGACTGGGGGAATACTGGTGAAGAAAAAACTCAAGAATGTCATGAGAGGTCAGACACGTTTGTAGGTAAAATCGCATCCCTTTCCACCATCCTCTAACTTGAGCATCAGCCGCTTTGCCTGTAACAGAATTTGTTTTTATAGACAGCAGCCTAAGTATGCCCAGAGCCTTTAAATATGATGCTATCGGAATAGGCGAGCAACCATCTATCTTGATCTGATTAGCCATATTCTCTCCCTTCTTCTTTTTTCGATGCACGCCAGTCAGCTATCCTCAGAAGGGATTCCAAGAATGCCATTTTGAATGGACCAAATTTCTGTAGCAGATCTCGAGTCCGCTCGGTCCAGCTTTCCTTTGTCAACTTGTCGTACCCAAGTTCCATCACAGAAAGTGTCAGAGGCCCACCCGGCCAAGAATCTCTACCACCTAGTTGTAGCGCAGGAAGCTCGTCTCCTTCCCAAATCCCTCTTGCAAATCTCTTGATACCGTCTTCCACCGATTCCTTAGGGAGGGCACGTATGTTCATCCTTACATTGCCATGATGGGCTGCAATGAGATAGGCTAGGAGATCAGAATCTCGGGACCAATTGTCGTAAGCCATTAATGCAAGCATAGAGGCTAATTCATGACGAAAACCTAAACGATCATGGCGCAAGTTGCGCTTGTCACTTTTGGCCAACATTAGCCCCTTGAAGACATCAGGATCGTCTAGGCCCCGTCGCATGGTTGACTGAAAGACTTCATGTGCTTTGCCTAGGTCATGCCAGCGCGCGGCTCGCACCAAAAGTTGTTCAGTCATGTGATCCAATCCTAAACTCTTGGATAATACCGAAACCTCATCCGTTACATGATCCAGATGATCCTTGAGGGACACATGACACCCCAATTCACTCTCGGTATCTTCATCATGTCCGTCCGAAACATTCGGGGATGATCCTCTTGATTCCGAGGTACTCTTGAGAATTACGGCTTGAGGGATATCTTGCATCCTACCAGTAAAGCCCAGTTCCTCGCTATATCCACCCACCTGAGTATCCACTAACAAAGTCAAACCTGGCCATGGAGACTGTCTCAGCGGCTTCCAACCTATGGGACTGATTCCATCCTGACCATCGCGCTGCCTAAACAGTGTGTCTCGTACAAACAAGAGGTTTGATTTACCGGCCTTCCTCAGTGTCTTAATCCATTTTTTAACCTGACCAATGGGCACTGCGCACAATTCTTCCTCATTTGCCACCGGGATCTCTTCCGATGAAACAGATTCTGAACGCCAAAATACACGGAGATCTGTGTCATTGGCATCGCGCACATACATTGAAATGTCAACATGGAAACCATTTAAGTCTGCATCGGTGTCAAAAAGATCATCTAAATCTTTCCGACGCAACACTCGCATATTTGAATCAATAGATCCAACACTCGGGAGATGTATCGGTGCTGCGTCCCGCAGTGTTAACAGCTTTTGGCGAGCATTCTCTAATTCATTTATGTCGTATGGAAGTGCAATTTTAGAAGCTCCGGCGGCATTCGTTTCAGCAACCCCCAAGAGATCAACCCAATAGACTTGGGCTCCACCACTGACTTCGGCTCTCCGATTTGCCCGACCGAATCTCTGAACCATTGAGGCCCAAGGAGCCAATTCGGTAAACATAACCGAAGCAGAAATGTCAATGCCGGCCTCAATAGCTTGAGTAGCAATAACCAACTTGTCAGAAGAAATATGATCACTCGTGATCTTGAGCATTTCTCGTTTTCGCTCTGCGGAACGAAACCGAGAATGAAGTAGGACGACCTGAGGCCCAGTACGATTCTTTGAAATTGTCTTCTGAATGGACTGATATAAATTCTGCGCTCGCGCCACTTGGTTGATTATTACCAATGTCATCTGCTGAGTTTGATGAGCATTTAGAACAGCTGACGTAAGTTGCTCAATGTAAGCTTTCTCGTGTTTCGCAGTACTAGATTGGGGAAAAACGTCGGAACGTGACAGGTGCTTGGGAGCACAGACCAAATTTCGTACTCTCTTGTCCGTTTCGTTCGCAGGGTTGACACGCAGAATCTTTAACGGAGCTGGAAAATCTACTGTAGCCAACCATTCGGGCTCAAGAGTAGCCGAAACCCAAAGACTATGTGTAGGATATTTGAGAAAAATACTATCCTTGCCTCTCAAATCCTCGCAACGAAATGCCTCAAGTTGCGCGGATGTTGCCCTGCCAGATCCCATTAACTGCACCTCATCAAATACCCACTGTACATCCAGATGCAATAAACCAAATTGCATAGGCCACAATTTGTAGGAAGATGCATAACCCCTCATTAGGGCACGACTCAACAGCATGTCTTGTGTGCCAACAATTATTGCTGAGCGTTCTGGAGTGCTCAACCAGTCGTTGGAAGATGTACCACCCTTGAGAATATACACATCCCTTGGAGTTGGAAGAAGCCCTTTTTTCTCAATTTGTGCTCCACACAAACCCTCCACCCATGAAGTAATCATCTCAAATGTCTGATCAACTAGTGATCGCATGGGTAGACACCATACTAGCCGTCTCGGGGTTTGCGTGGGAGATGTTAACCTCTTGTACAGCCACCCCAAGGTAATCCCAGCCGTCTTTCCTGATCCTGTCGGAGCGACAAGCACTTCGGGCCATTGACTATCAACCAACTCTTTTTGCCAGCGAAATGGCTCGTTTCCAGAAAATGCAGTCCGAAAGAAATATGGAAAGTCAATATCAGACGGGTTGTCTGACTCCTTTAAACGAGTTCCCAAATGATCTATCATGGATTAATTTCAGGATCTGATGTTCAACTATCCACCAATATAGCCATTTTCTGCTCACTCTCAACCTCATCTCCCAAGATATGGTACTCAGACCTGTTGGCAAGACAATTCTTAGATTATACGATAGTCATAAGTGATTTAGGAGTTGACCCATCTGTTCTTAGTGCAAGGTATATAATCGGGTGGTCTCTGGACTATCTCCATGCGATTCATACCTACCTGTTCAATGCGGAAATTATCTGATACAGCTCTCAGTTATTGAGACATCAGAGATATCAATTCAATCACTTATCTATGATGGTGTATCAGTCCTCAAAGAGTGACAAGAACCAACCCTCCTAAGATCAGCACTCACTTCACTGGGAGTCACTTCCCTCCACGCGGTGACAAAAAATCTTGGAGGGCTTAAACACTGGAACACGGCGCTCTGGAATCTCAACCGGCTCACCGGTATTTAGATTCTGACCGATCCGTGCCCTTCGCTCGCGAACTTGAAAGACACCAAATCCTCGAATTTCAATTCGATTTCCTTGTATAAGCGCCTCCATAATTGAGGCAAACATAGTATCCACAATCGCTCTGCTTTCAGCCTTGGAAATGATCGGACCAACTTCTTGGTGCACTCTACTTGCAAGATCAGACTTGGTCATTAGAAGGTTTTTAATATTTAAATTTTTCAGGGTAGCTAAACCATATGATGGTTTACATCGGTTGAATATAGAACACACTCAAATAGGGTTCTCAACTGAGACTCAGTTAATATCCTAATTTTATTAGATATTTGGTTCCGCCAGCAATTGTATGGCATGAGAGTCATAGTCTAAACCAGAAGAATTTGTGGAAATATACCTTACCAATGTTGAAGAGAGTGTGCCAAGGCAGTTATAAGGTTGCCAAGATGTTTCAGCGATATCTGAAGAGTCTGTAATACACTTGAGAGTTCTTAAATATCTGTTGAAATATTTGCAGCGTCTCTCAACTCGAATTTTGAGACCATATTTTGGTATATGCTCCGTTGCGACGCCAGCATGGGCGCCCCAGCAACTCTTGTCGGATGTATGTCATCAGAGCACGACGATTATAAACTTCTAGAACTCCCAATTCAGAAATACCGTATTCATGCTCATAGCAGAGTGTTTCTTTCTCTATGAAGCTCAGGAGACAGAAAAAATTGGTTCTACCACAATTTGTGTGGAATGAGTATATTTCGGCGAACTAAACCTACTCAATTTCATGTCAAATTTCATAGATTTATTTATGCGCTACACTCTGGATCTCACTCCTGAGTGGCAGCTTGACCGAATCACTTTGGATCCAACGTCTCACCGGATTGATGTATATCTTCGCCATTCGGGAGAGAATCTTGTTTGTCCAGAAACGGGGGAATCTGGGACGTTGTATGACCACCGCAAGGAGCGTTCGTGGCGTCATATTGACTGGTGTCAATCCAAGAGTTATATCCACTGTCGTATCCCTCGGGTCAAGTCTTCAAAGGGAATCAAGACGATTAAGCTTCCTTGGGCAGATTCATCCAGTCGTGTAACCTATGCCTTTGAGCGCGCTGCGATTGATCTGTTGAAAGCAACCAAAAATCAAACCAGCACCGCCAAGCTTCTACGGTGTGGATTTAACCAACTGAATCGGATCATGCATCGTAGTGTAGAGCGCGGATTAGCACGTAGGGATCTGGGAGAGATCCCCCATATCGGTGTGGATGAGAAAGCACTCAAACGGGGGCATGTCTATGGGACCGTGGTAACAGATTCCACACGGGGGATTGTCCTTGATGTGGGGGAGGGAAAGACCAAAGAAGGCGCTATAGTGCTGTTTGAGCGTGTGTTTGAGGGAATGAAGGAGAAGGTCGTAACGGTGACGACGGACATGTTAAAGGCGTTTATTCGCGCCGTTGAACGAGTCTTTCCGAACGCAACCTTGATTCATGATCGGTTTCATCTGATTCAGGATCTGAACAAAGCAATCAATCAGGTGCGCAGACGGGAAGTGAAGAGCCATCCCGAGTTGAAAGGGACGCGTTATGTGCTTTTGAAGAACGAAAAGAACCGTACGGCCAAGCAAGACGAGATCTTCAAAGTCGTTCAAGAAGCCAACTTGGAAGTCAGTCACGCCTGGCGGGTACGCGAAGAGTTTAAAGGGATCTTTGAGTGTAGTTCCTTCGCCGAAGCAAAGAGGTATTTTGATCTCTGGCTAAAGAGTGTTGAGCAGATGGGCGTCAGGGAAGTCACCAAGGTGGGGGAAAGGTTTCAGCGACATTTTGATGGCGTCTGTAATGCACTTTCCCACTCACAATCCAACGCCAAGGCAGAACGCATTAACGGCAAAATTCAAGAAATCAAAACGGTCGGGAGAGGATACCGAACGTTTGAAAAATTCAGAAGTGCGATTCTATTCTTCTGTGGAGGCTTAGACCTCTATCCACAAGGTTCGGGGTAGAACCAAAAAATTTCTGTTTTTCATACTCATGCCAGTCCCTATCATTTTCCAAGCCAACGAATTTAGATTCTGGATCAAACCACGCATCCACCGCTCGTGCAGGAACGATGTCAACATAGCGATCCTCCAGTGGTTTTCCTAATAGATCCCTTCCATTTGCCCTGCATCCTCTGAAATGATATCTCCCGCGAGCACATAACCAGAGCAGATGGGGAGAAAACCATTTCCTGTTTATGTTTTTTAGAGAGATAGATTAGAGTGATTGGCTCACGCCAGAGACAGGCTTCAACAATTGCCCGTAGGGCATTTGTACGGATCTTTGTACTCAGTGATAAGTCATGACCACCGGTAAGCGGTGCAGACAAAGAAAACGGATTTGCAGGAAATTGATCAGCAGTCAAAAGTAATGCAAATGTGGCGTTGGCATCTTGTATCTCAACTGGTGGTGAATAATCTTCCGTTAGAACAGAGCGTCGCATATGACCTGATCGAAATCGTGGTAGAACACCTTTTTCTCTCCACCGCGAAATTAGAGTATGAGCCGTTCTTTTGGGTATCCCCAGATACTCTTCAACTGAAGTTACCCCCTATTTTCCCACGATCTGCGGATCCGAGCGCTAGCTATTCATCAATCTGCCCTTTAAATCGCCTTTTTTCGGCGAATTTGTAGGGAATTTCCGTCAATATTGGTCATTTTCGGTCTTACTGGCCCTTCGGGAAGGTGATTTTGCGTTAAATAAGCGTACCCATGTATTGTTTTTGCTTTTTATTGATCTTTTTGATTGTAAATACTTGCTATTGTTCATTTTATTCGTATATTTAACTTTCTTCATGAACTATTTGTACCCATGTACGTCTCCCGAATTCCCAATCGCAATTCCAACCCCACCTGGCTCATTCGAGAGTCCCACCGAAATGGTGATAAAATTGACAAAATCACCGTTCTCAATATCACCAAGCTCCCCATGACCCTCATCTTGCAGATCCGTGAACTCCTCCGCGGCGCCAGCGTCTGCAAGTCCATCCATGACCTCTTTGAACGACTGGAATCTAAAGCCCACGGTCATGTCGCGCTAGTTTTGGGCATGGTCCGAAAGCTGAGCGTCCCCGCCTTGCTTCACGCAAAGAATTCCCGCCACCGTCGACTCGTTCTCGGCATGATTACCTCCCGCGTTCTGAACCCCGTCAGTAAGCTGGCAACCAGTACCTTGCTGGATGTGAACTCAGCCTCCTCCACCTTCAACGAAGAACTGGCTCTCAAACGAGTGGATGCCGATGATCTGTATGAGGCCATGGACTGGTTGAGCAAGCAGAAGACTGCCATTGAATGTCGGTTGGCTAAGAAACATCTCCGGGAAGGATCCATGGTGCTCTACGATCTAACCAGCAGTTATGTAGAGGGGAAGAAGAACGAATTGGCGGAGTTTGGATACAGCCGGGACAAGAAGCGCGGAAAGAAGCAGATTGTAATTGGTCTCTTGACGGATCCAGAGGGTTGTCCCGTGGCAGTGGATGTATTCAAAGGGAATACGTCGGATTCAAAGACGCTTGCTGCCCAGGTCACCAAGCTCCGGGACACCTTTGGACTTGATCATGTGGTTCTGGTGGGAGATCGCGGGGTATTGACGCAAAAGGGGATTCGGGAAGAGCTGCTCCCCGCAGGTCTGGACTGGATTACCGCCATGCGTAAGGACAGTCTCCGCAAGGTGGTGGAAGCAGCCAAGGAGACGGAGATGAGTTTATTTGATCAGCAAAATATCATGCAGATCGAGTCCGAGCACTACCCCAAGGATCGTCTGATTCTATGCAAAAATCCAATCCAGAAAGACAAGAAGCAGATCCGGCGAGAGGAGCGTCTGGTCAAGACAGAAGAAGGGTTGGAGAAGATCATCAAGGCAACCCAACGGAAAGGGAACCCGCTCACGCGAGAGTCCGAGATTGGGATACGGGTAGGCAAGGTGTTCGAGAGGCAGAAGACGGGAGCGTTTTTCACGATTGAGGTCAAAGCAGGACACTTCCAGTATGCCCGAGATCAGGAGGCGATTCAGAATGCAGAGCGCTTGGATGGCGTCTATGCGATTCGGACGAGTCTGAAAGAGAAGCCGACCGAGGAGGAAGTGGTCTCGGACTACAAGCGTTTATCTATGGTGGAGCAAGCGTTCCGCTCCTTCAAACAAGTTTCGTTGAAGGTCCGACCGATTCATCACCGAACGAAAGATCGGGTAACGTGTCATGTGTTTTTGTGTATGCTGTCCTACTATGTGGAGTATCACCTGCGCAAGGTCTTAGCCCCAATCCTGTTTCGGGAAGATGATCCAGAGGGGAGAGCAGTGCAACGAAGTAGCATAGTTGAGTCCGTGAAACGTTCGGAACAGGCGAACAAGAAGGCACAGTCCAAGCGGAATCAGAATGGAGAACAGGCCATGAGCTTTGAGAGTCTATTGAACGAACTCCGTGGACTCAGTCGAATTAAGGGTAAGCTCAAGATTGTTGCCGATAAGGCACCCGTGGCGACCTACGTTGCAGATGTGAACGCAATACAGAAACGGACCTTTGAATTGGCGGGGATCAAACTGAAGCCTGGGAGTGTGAAGGGATAAATCAGGAAGTCGCCCTCAATATCACGTCTGTGAGGGAGAAATATTGTCTTCAATAAGTCCAAAAAATGAAAAATGATGCGCTCAAATGCAGGAGAAAAAGGGGGTAACTTCAGTCATTGATGAAACGCTGAGAGCGTATAGGGAATTTCCCACATGGGAATTGTCGGCAATATCTCATGAATCAGGCACGCCGTGGGATCAGATTATGAAGAGGTACGGTATCGGCCCTATCCTCCCAAACGATATTCTTAAAGAGTATTACAGGGAGTTACACAGGGAACATCATGCCAGACAGAGGTAGTTCAGCCCCCTGAGGGGTAATGAGTAGAGGAAACGGAGGTGTTGCGATGAGAGACTTTTTGGGCCTAATCCCCATGAGGGGTAATGAGGACAGGCGAACTGAATCCCAACAAGTCCCAAAACCAAGGGCCTAATCGCCATGAGGGGTAATGAGGCCTTTTGGTACCAAAAGGTACTGCTCGCCAGTACAGATGGGCCTAATCGCCATGAGGGGTAATGAGGAGTGGCAAAACCTAACGCATTTCATTATGGTTGGCATATCAACATTCATCTACGTATATGCACCCAATGAATTACATCTGCGACTCTTGACGTATTGATCTATCTGACGATCTATTTATCAGGAGCAATAGCAGTTGCATTATCAATGAGACGAATATCTCGGAAATAAACCGCCACCGCGATGATTACCTCTGTACCCGAAATAAACTCCTTCACGGGTTGAAGATCATTGGCCGTAACGATCTCTGCATACTGTAGCTTGGCATCCGGTGACAAGCGAATCATTTCCTCCACCGATGCGATGACATTTAATGGAGATTGCTCACCTCGCTCAATCTTTGAGGCTGCCTGCATAACCGCCTCTGAGAGGACGTGCGCCTGGCTTCGCTCATCGGCTGTGAGATATTCATTTCGAGACGAACAGGCCAAACCATTTGCCTCACGAGCGATCGGCTCCCCAATGATTTGAACATCCAGCGATAAATCCTGAACCATCTGCTTCACGAGGATAAACTGCTGAATATCCTTACGTCCAAATACACAAATATGGGGCTTGCATGCTGCTAATAACTTCATGACTATAGTCAGCACACCCTGAAAATGACCCGGCCGGTATCTGCCACACAGATGCTCCGACAACTCAGAGTTAACCACCCATGTTTGCTGCTGATCTATTCCCACTGGATAGAACGTTGAGTCGCTCGGTGCAAAGATCGTGCTGACTCCTCCAATCTCTTGTAGTATCCTATGATCTCTTTCAAAATCTCGCGGATAGGAATCAAAGTCTTCCTTAGGACCAAACTGGGTTGGGTTTACAAAAATTGATACCGTAACATGATCTGCCTCAGATTTTGCGCGCCTCACCAAAGATAAGTGTCCTTCATGCAGACCTCCCATTGTCGGAACAAGGGCCAATACCCTTCCCTCTACGCGCCTCTGGTCCGCGTATGCCTGCATTTCTGATACGGTCCGAATAATTTCCACCTGACCACCCGAATTTTGTTAATTCCCGTATGTTACAACATGGGATTTAATTCGTTTATATTAGTTCTACATTTCATTAGCAATTTGTCATGAGCAATTTTCGAATTGAAAAGGACTCACTGGGGGAAGTCCATGTACCCGCAGATGCCATCTATGGAGCTCAGACCCAGCGGGCCGTGGATAATTTTCCAATCAGCGGACAGCGGATGCCCCGAGCATTTATCCAAGCCCTCGGCCAAATCAAGCGGGCAGCGGCAAACGCGAATGCCGACCTCGGTTTGCTAGACAGACCTGTCGCGAATGCAATCATTGAAGCAGCAGACCCCGTCATATCCGGCCACTTTGACGACCAGTTCCCAATTGATGTATATCAGACAGGAAGTGGTACATCAAGTAACATGAATGCCAATGAAGTGATCGCCAAGTTGGCAACGGATCTGCTGCAAGGACAGAAGGTTCATCCCAATGATCAAGTGAACCTTTGCCAATCCTCAAACGATGTTATCCCCACCTCTATTCAGGTCGCTGCATCGTGTGAGATAGAAAAACAACTCATACCTACTCTGGTCCGTTTGGAAAATGCACTCCAAGAAAAAAGTCAAGACTTTGATGATGTAGTCAAAAGTGCACGTACCCACCTAATGGATGCGACTCCGATCACAATGGGACAGGAATTTGGTGGTTATGGTATGCAAGTGACGCGCAGTATCCGTCGCATCAAAACTGGACAGGATGAACTGGCTGAGGTCCCCTTGGGTGGAACGGCAACCGGCTCTGGCATCAATCGTCATCTGGAGTTCCCCGAACGAACCCTGACATATCTTAGTCAGGAAGCCGGTGTCCGCTTCCGAGAGGCCGAAGATCACTTTGAAGCCCAGTCCGCACGGGATGCAATCGTGTCCGCATCGGGTGCACTCAACACCACCGCTGTTTCGCTGATGAAGATTGCGAACGATATTCGAATCCTTTCCAGTGGACCGACCAGTGGACTCTCCGAAATCATCCTCAAACCTCTGCAACCTGGATCGTCCATCATGCCTGGAAAAGTGAATCCCGTGCTCTGTGAGGCAATGATGATGGTCTGCGCCCGTGTGATGGGTAATCACACTACGCTGACCATTTGCGGACAACATGGTAATCTGGAATTGAATGTGATGATGCCTGTCATGGCCGTGGCACTCTTGGAGAGTATTGAATTGCTCGCTGGTGCTTGCAATGCATTTGTGGACAGGTGTCTCTCCGGCATGGAGGCCAACCGTACTAGATGTCAGGAGCTTCTAGAACTCAATCCATCTCTCGCTACTGCTCTGAACAGTGCCATTGGATATGATCAAGCCGCTAAGATCGCGAAGGAAGCGGTTTCCTCTGGGCGCACGGTGCGGGAAGTCGCACTTGAACTGAATGTTTTGGACGAAGAGACACTTGATGCACTCCTTGATGTTCGGAATATGACACAACCCGGAATTCCCTGCGGACACTAATTGAACTCTCGGACTTTGGCCGATTTTTTGCAGATACTTAAATATAAATAACTTACTTATTTCTCAATCATGAATAAGATTCGATTTTTTCCAACGATCCTAATTGTGTCTGTCGTCTTTATCGCAGGCGTACTGTCGGCTACTCTAGGAGCCAACTTGTTTAACTTGGGACAAAATGTGGGTACGGATGCACAAGCCGGTAATGTAGAAATCCTACAGGCACCCCCAGAAAGTTCACGTCTGGAATGGGAAGAGGCCTTCGTTAACGTTGCGGAAGTGGTGAATCCCGCCGTCGTACAAATTCGGTCTGCTGAAAAAATTGAAGTAAGTTCCAACAGCAGTATCTGGGAGGGGACTCCTTGGGAGCAGTTGATGCCGAATATGCCCCAAAATGCACCGCCACAGATCCGGCAAGGACTGGGATCGGGGGTCCTGATCCGGTCTGATGGATACATCGTAACCAATGATCATGTCGTTGGAAGTGCAGATAAGTTGCGCGTACAACTTTACGATGGTCGCACCTTTACCGCTGAAGTCGTGGGCCGCGACCAAAATAGTGATCTAGCTGTGATCCGAATTGAAGAGACCGATCTGCCTACAGTCATGTTGGCACCATCTGCAAATGTTCGTGTCGGACAATGGGTGATGGCCTTTGGATCCCCACTTGATGAAGCATTGGACAATACCGTGACCGCCGGTATTGTTAGTGCTATTGGTCGAACCAGCAATCGACTAGCCCGAATCAATGTGTATTCTGACTTGATCCAAACGGATGCAGCAATCAATCGAGGAAATTCAGGTGGGCCCTTGGTTAACATGAGTGGACAATTGGTTGGTATCAATTCTGCAATCCTGTCCCCCACCGGTAACAATGTTGGCATAGGGTTTGCTATTCCCGTCTCTATCGTAGGTAATGTGGCAACCCAGCTCATCGATAAGGGACGCGTTGACCGCGGGTACCTCGGAATTCGCTTTGACCGAGTTTCACAATCCCTGTCAACTGCTTTAGATGCTCCTCCCGGTTCCGCACAAGTTAGCCAAGTTGAAGGCAACAGTGCTGCGGACAAGGCTGGTGTGGAAGCAGGAGATATTATTGCGGGGATTGATGGGGTTGAACTTGAAGACTACCTACTACTTCGAACCACCATTGGGAATAAAGCTCCGGGAGATCAGGTGTTACTTGATGTGATCCGAGAGAATGAGCGCCTCCAGATCGAGGTGACCTTGGGCTCGCTACCCGATATACTGGCAGGAAATAATCAGCCTGATGAAACCAGACGTGAAGAGTCTGGAAAGCTGGATGAACTTGGGCTCATGCTTCAAGATCTGGATCGCGAGATCCTTGATGAACGCTTCCGTGTGTCCGAAGATGTAGAGGGGGTATGGATTCAGTCCATTGATGAAAGCAGTCAAGCTTTTGACGAGTCAGACCTTCGTCCCGACGATATCATCGTGGGAATTGATGAACAACCTGTCGCAAGTATCACAGAATTCCGGAAAATCTACAAGGATATTGAGCCAGGTGAGGTCTTTTTAGTCAAGGTATTGCGTGTACAGGCGATCAATGAAAGCACCAATGCATTTCTACCTCTGTTAACCGCATTGACCAAGCCATAGCAGACTTTCGGCTTCCCGAAGAGTCAATTAGCATTCTACCCTGGGGCCGATCTACGGCCCCAGGTTCATTTATTGATCCATGGAAGAGACAGCAATACTGGTTCAACTGGGAGACGAAAGGTCGTACCCCATTCAGTTTGCTCCTCTTGGGAATCTACCTCACAGGCTGGCATCAACTGGCATTCGTAAGGGGCCTTGTATTGTGATTACGGACAACAATGTCGCCACTATTCATCTCGAGCCACTTCGTGAAATTCTCTTGGAATCCAGATGGGGACCGATCACAGAGATTCTGATTCCTCCAGGTGAATCTTCCAAGAGCACGGGGCCCCTGCAGTATATCTATGATCAAGCTCTTGCTGCCAATATTGATCGCCGAACTCCCATTTTCGCGCTCGGTGGTGGAGTGATCGGAGATCTGGCTGGCTTTGCCGCTGCAACCCTGCTTCGGGGACTTCCTCTCGTCCACCTACCAACCTCGCTGATTGCTCAAGTAGATAGCTCAATCGGTGGAAAAACCGGGATCAATCACTCATTGGGCAAGAATCTGATTGGATCGTTTTACCAGCCAAATCTGGTATTCTCTGACTTGGATACTCTCCAAAGCCTACCTCAACTGGAGTGGATTAGCGGACTCGCAGAGGTGATCAAACATGGTCTGATCACTGATGCGGACTTCGTGGAACAACTCTCCAAAAACTGGGACCTTATCCTTCGTAGAGATCAAAAGACTATTCGGAAAATGATTATGTGGGCAACAGAGATCAAGGCAATCATTGTTGGAGAAGATGAACATGAAACCTCCAGACGAGCGATCTTGAATTTTGGACATACCTTCGCTCACTCAATTGAACGGGTAGCAGGGTATGGGGAGTTTACCCACGGAGAAGCCGTGGCTCTTGGAATGCGGGCAGCCACGAAGGTCTCTTCCATCGTGAACCCGGACCTGCCTACCGCCAAGATTGATGCTTTGCTCAGACGATTACCTATTCGAAACTCTCTTACCCATCTCAGCCCCAAAATTTTGACTGAGGCAATGTATTACGATAAAAAAGTGGATTCAGGGAATCTTCGCCTCATCCTACTCCGTGAAATTGGAGATGCCTATATCACTGATCAGATCAGTGAGGAACTAATTCACGTAGGTTGGGATTCGCTAATGCACGAATAGCACTTGATCTCCAGCAAGACCTTTCCCTGATAGACACCCACCAATCATGCAAAGAATCTTTTTCCTTTTCCTGCTTTTCCCCTACATTACGATCACCCATGCGCAAACTCCAAATATTGTTCTGATTGTCGCCGATGACCTTGGATTTGGAGATCTGTCTGCCTATGGCGCCAACGATATGCATACTCCTGCCCTTGACAGTCTTGCTGCTTCAGGAGTAAAATTCACCCAGTTCTATGCGAATTCGCCAGTTTGCTCACCTACCAGAGCTTCCCTCCTTTCAGGTCGATATCCTCCCATGGTTGGGGTTCCGGGAGTCATTCGTAGCCATACATGGGAGAACTGGGGAAAGCTAATACCGGATGCCAAGCTACTGCCGGAGATGCTCCGCGGAAATGGCTATCACACAGGCATGGTAGGAAAATGGCATCTCGGATTGAATGCTCCCGATCGTCCGGTGGATCGAGGGTTTGATCATTATGAGGGGTTCCTCAGTGGCATGATGGATGATTATTATGAGCATCAGCGCAATGGTCTGAACTATATGCGGCGCGGGGAAGATGCTATTTATCCAGAGGGACATGCAACGGAGCTGTTCACGAACTGGGCAGTGCGCTACATTGAAAGCCGTACCAGTTCACCCGCCCCCTTCTTCTTGTATTTAGCCTATACCGCCCCGCATACCCCAATCCAACCGCCGGATGAATGGATAGAGAAAATTCATGAGCGCCAGCCAGGTATAGATTCAACCCGAGCAAAGCTTGTTGCACTGATTGAACACATGGATCACGGGATTGGGCAGGTTCTGGCAGCTCTGAAAGAAAACAACTTTCATGATCAAACGCTTGTCCTATTTGTCAGCGATAATGGTGGTCAACTCAATGTCGGGGCCAATAATGGTTCTTTACGAGAAGGAAAAGGAACTGTCTATGAAGGGGGGCTTCGGGTTCCAGCGATTGCCTCTTGGCCGAATCAGATTTCCTCAGGCGTCGTCAGTGATGCCCTCCTGACTACAATGGATATTTATCCTACGATTCTTGAAGTAGCCCGGATTCGAATGACTCACTTGATTGATGGAGTGAGCTTCCTTGAAGCTCTTATGGGTGGATCAGAACCGGATCCGAATCGAACTCTCTTTTTCTCTCGAAGGGAGGGCTGGTTGCGATTTGGAGGCAAAACAATTGAAGCAGTTCGGAGAGGCGCTTGGAAGCTTCTCCAGAATACACCATACACCCCACTGGAGTTGTATAATCTTGAGCAGGATCCATCTGAGACGACAGATCTTGCTGCAACTGAAACCGAGGTTTTTCGCGAACTTGCCGGTTTGCTTCGTCAATACATTCAAGATAGCGGCAAAGTACCTTGGCAGTAGAACATACAAGATTTTCGAGAGGGGACATGATCGGGAAATAGCCAAGATGTGTTGAGCCGCTGTCCAAAATCTCAAAATATGCCTGAATTTAGATCCCCTAGGCGTATCAAGAGTCCAAGGTATAACTTACAGTGTCCAGATCAGTATCATCACATGGAGGCAATAAATACGGACAGTCTTGCGAATTTTCACTTGCATGGGCTTAACCAAGATCTGTGCTAGAAAATGGAAGGTGACTGTGTTTTCATTAATTCTCCAATGCTTCCTCCTTTGGATGATGAATTTCGGGTTGCATTGGAAGAGATTAAAGCAGAACCTAGTCCGTCTGAGTACAACCATTTGATTGTCATGCTTCAAACGAAGGGTGGCATAATGGAAACGGTTGAACGACTTGTGGTTGTCATGAGAACACATTATGACCGGGTTTCCTTCGTGGTTCCTAATTTTGCATATTCCGCTGGTACTGTTCTATCCTTATCAGGTAATAGTGTCTTTATGGATTATTATTCGGTTCTTGGACCCATTGATCCCCAAATCACATCAAAGGATGGACTGCAGTTGCTTCCTGGTTTAGGAATTTTGGCTAAATTCGACGAAATTTGCGAGAAGATTAATAAATCAAATTCAGAAGAAGATTGTCGTGCTGAACTAGCGTATTTGGTAAGACAGTTCCAACCCGAACAGCTTTTTGCTATTGAACAAGCGAGGCAACATGGGATCTCTCTCATAACGGAATGGCTCCCCAGATATAAATTCAAGGATTGGAAAAAAACCGAAACAAGTGGAACTGATGTTACAGACAAAATGCGAAGGGAGCGTGCAAAAGAAATTGCTACGACACTGGGGGACGCGTCTAAATGGCATTCGCATGGGAGAGGTATTTCGATGCGTGAGCTTAGGAGAGATGGTTTAAAGCTTAAAATTGATAATTTTGGTGAGGACGAGAATTTAAGCAACATAATTCGCAATTATCACGGACTTGCCGTAGATTATTACGAAAAGTGTGGAATTACGGCATATATTCATTCAAAATTAGGTCTCAGGATGGTCAGATGACTTCAAAACGAAATCCATCTCATGATGATAGCCTACGTCTGAGAGAGTTGAGGAAACACGCAAAGAAGGCTAAAAATCTTGTTAGAAACCTTGATTACATTGATCAAATTCCAGATCCCCCTAGTCGTGGCGAAATAATTTTCCCCTATGGGAATAATGGACGAGCATTGCCATGGGGTAGTGGCGTATGGAGATAGCTATTGAGTGAAATTGCAAAACTCTTTCTCTTGTACACGATAGATGTTCATGAGTATTTCCAGATCAATGTTTGACTTCAAATGAGGGGGAGCAATCCCGCTAGAGGGTCTTGCAATTCCGAATAGCGTAAATAATTCTTTCAGCACCCAAATATATCCTGCACGCAATCCTATCATAAGCATATCTGATATATTATAACACATCGTTTTCTACCATGATTTGTTGAAGTATATCATTACTGCCGATTCCGCTACAACTGAGACACCCAATCCGCTTTATTGGGACACCTCTCCCGATCGAAGGGAGCATCCCAATCGGATGCAGCTGAGCCGTGCAATCTGTCGGAGGTAAGCCACCAATTTTTCGTGTAAGTTAACGTCATGATTGGTAGGTGTGCATTCCGTACAAAGTGCGAGGACAAGAAGAATTGAAGAACGAGTCAATCTCGTGATATAATCTGTCTTACATACATATTTTGCACGACTTCACTGTCAGAATCGGTGGCTCACATCAATCGTATTCAGTGGCTCACTTACGTCGTAATACTCAGTCAATACATTCAAGACAGTGGCATAGTAGTCTGGCAGTAAAACATACACGCTTCTCTTGGGGCGAATCCCAATAGGGTTCCCTGGAACTTTGGTCAAGAGAATCACCCTGCAGATCCTGTCATCCCCTAAAAATACGCTCCATCTAACCCCAAGAAGAGAATTTGATATATTATTGTGCATCATTTTCTCTGATGATGTGTTATAAACTATCATTATGAGCATTGTAGCCGAACATCTCAGCGTTGCGCTTAGAATCTCCAGAATCAATTTGGGGGTGAGCCAACGAGACTTAAGTCTCAAATCTGGTATTCCGCAAGCGCAAATATCCAAATTTGAAAATGGTAAGGTTGATCTGCGACTTTCCAGTCTGGTGACCCTATTTAGAGCACTGGAACTAGAACTGGAGCTCGTGCCGAGACGATCTGTGCCTGCTGTTCAGGCTATTGTGCGAACTACGATGAAGCGCCCAACAGTTGATCCAAAACTCATCGCCAAAGCCCAATCCGCATTGGAATATATTTGGCAAAAGATTGTGGATGCTGGCTACCAGACGAACCAACTTGAACGTCTGCAAGATTTTAGGAGTTTTCTAGGTAGAAGCCTAATCCCTGCAGATCAGACGGATCATTTGAAACGTTTGGTGGCCTACCTAGAGCGAATTCAGAATTCCCCAATCAATACCAAGAAGCTTGAAATGCTGCTTAACAGGTCGGAAAAATTTCAGACACAACTCCGAAACGCTTTAGCCCAATCAGTTGAAACCCGGCAGCCTCAACCTGCTTACGCTCTGGAAAATATAGATCAAGATGCCTGATGTATCTATACTGGAGGTACATCTCCATGGAAACAAGATCGGAACACTCACTCATGTTGGTGGTGGCCGAACGCTGTTTGCTTTCACAGAGGATTACATCCAAGATTTGAACCGCCCAACTCTGGGATTAGGATTCAAAGACTCACTTGGAGAACTCATTACAGAGTTCAATCCCACCCAAACCAAGCTCATACCCTGGTTTTCAAATCTACTTCCCGAGGGTCCTCTGCGAGACTATTTGGCCAAACAAGCGCAGGTGAAGAGCGTTCGTGAATTTTTTTTGCTTTGGGCGCTAGGGAAGGATTTGCCAGGTGCCGTGGTGGTTCGCCCCATGGAGGGCGATGAATTGCCACCTACTGGTAGAGGCGATCATGACCTACAAACAGATTTCCGAGAGGAATTTTGGCGATTTTCTCTGGCGGGTGTACAGCTAAAATTCTCCGCAATTGAGAACTCTCGCAAAGGGCTTACGATTCCTGTACAAGGCATTGGTGGAGACTGGATCCTCAAGCTACCGTCTCGTCAATTTGAGGCGCTTCCAGAAAATGAGTTCAGTATGATGCAACTTGCACATGCGATTGGAATTGATGTGCCAGAGAATAGGTTGATTCAAGTGAATGCAATTGATAACCTTCCCGTAGGTGTTGACTCCATTGGTACTCATGCATATACGATCAAGCGTTTTGACCGAACATCGGATCAAGGTCCCATTCACATTGAAGATTTCGCACAAATTTTTGGTGTATATCCTGAGGCGAAATATGAGCGGGGCGCAATCCGTAATATCGCAAGCGTCATTGGAGCGGAATCTCAGCAATCCGATGTAGATGAGCTGATTCGTCGCCTTGTATTTAACGCGCTCATTGGCAATGCAGATATGCATTTGAAGAACTGGTCACTGATTTACCATAATCAACGAAACGCATCCTTGGCCCCTGCCTACGATTTTGTATCCACGATCTGTTTTCTTCCTGATGACACCTTCGCACTCAAACTTAGCCGTACGAAACGTTTTGATGAGTTTTCGCTCTCTGAGCTTTCTCATTTAGCTGCCAAGGCGCGATTGCCAACAAAACCTGTCCTGGATGTCGCAGTGGAGACCATAGAAAGATTTCACGAAGTTTGGCATGCACAGAAAAACCATCTCGCACTGACCGAACCTATGATCCAAACAATTGACAAGCACTTGGACAGAGTTCCAATCGCGAGAGAACATAGAACTTGACCAAACAGGTCATCACATTGCTCTGCTGTTACGAACCGCTGATCTACACTTGATATGTGAACAGAAAACTCCACCAAACAGTGTCACATCTAAAAGCTTTTGGGTTCAGGATATGAACTGGGATTTTTTAAGAAACAAGCATCTCATTCCCGCGCCTGCCCCCTCATCTCTATTGCACTCAACGTCCAAGAATATGGAATGATTGGTCGTATCAGGTATCTCTGTTATTTTTCATCTCATCCCATTCCTCGGACCTGCTGCGTCTGTTCATGAACCAGTTCCGATGCGGTTATGGAGTAAAGGGTGCATGTTCAACCGGACCATAGACTGCATGGTGAACCGTCACAGTTTTCTGCCCCCAACTATAACGACCATGGAGGTCTCATTGACCTCGTCACATGGTGATTGGCCTCATCCTCACGAAATTTCTCATTCACAGGATCAAACTCCAACGAACGCTCGAGACGCATGCAAATTTCGCTCGTCAGACAAGCTACTGACGAACTATGACCAATTTCGATATCACATACTGGACGGCTTCGAGTCTTGATGCAGTTCAAGAAGTCTCTCCGGTGATCGTCACTGTGATAGAGTCTTGTATCGCTGGATTGCAGATCAAGTGTCAATAGACGCTCATCGGAAGCCCAGATATCTCCACGACTGACACCAACCCAGCCATCTGAACCAATGAATTGAATCATCCCGTCATGCGGGCCTTTCTTCTTGATGATGGGAGGGCTTTCTTCGTAGAGTAGAGTAAGTTCCTCTTCCTCGGCTTCGGAGGCATGGATGATCTTGATCGGGCCAGATCGGTCAAGTCCCAACCCCCACAGGGAAATATCAAAGTTATGTGCTCCCCAATCGGCCACATGTCCCGCTGAGTAGGGCTGCCATGCACGCCATGCCCCTTCCTCCGTATTATATCCCCCACTCACTCGCTTACTGTGATAGGGAGCGGATGGTGCATTTCCAAGCCAGAGTTCATACAGAAAGCCTTTGGGGATCGGCTCTTCTCCATGTGGAAATGGACGAGAAATACCTCCCACTTCCGCATATACCTTCTGAATATCGCCGATATATCCATTGCGGACCAGTTCGCACGCATGACGAAAGCGTTGGTCTGAGCGCTGCTGACTCCCCGTCTGAAAAACGACATCATACGTTCGTACGGCATCCACCATCAACCTACCCTCGTGAATCGTTCGGGCAAGAGGTTTTTCGCTATACATACCCTTCCCTGCCTTGGCTGCTGCCACCGCCATATATGCATGCCAATGATCTGGAAGTGCTAGGCACACTGCATCAATGTCCTCACGCTCAAAAATCTGCCAAAAAAATGCGTAGGCATCACAACCTGCATAGGAAGTCATGCCATTGACCTCGGCATAGGATGCTTCAACGAACTCACGGGCAGGCTCTCGACCCATGAGTCCATTTCCTGCATAATTGTCTCCAGACCGGTTCACATCACAGACAGCCAAAACCTGAACATCCTGCTTTTCAATGAAGCCTCTCAGATTATGCATCCCCATACTCCCCATCCCAATGAATCCCATGTTGATTCGGTCACTGGGAGGAGGTCTATGCGAACGTCCAACTGAACTTGCAGGGATAATGAATGGGAGTGTGGAAGCGGTTCCCATACATTTTAAGAAATTTCGTCGTGTGAAAATTTTGGATCTCATTGGTTATCTCAATGTTGTGCCAGTGGTAAATATAAGACAGATCATCCATGATTGCCACAGGGGAGAAGATACCAACAAGTGGAGAGCTGAAACGATGACGAAGGATGTACCAAAAACGCTTACGGTTGGATACCAAATACGGACGAAGAGGGCAACTTGATTGAGTGTCAAGTCAGGAATGGGTTATTCTGGTAGGCTTGATTCAAGCGGACGCAATTGATGCAAACTGCATGATAGGTGGTTTTGATGTCACTATCTGTGGACTGGCTGGCGAAATTGAATCTTTGGTACACCGCGCCGATTTACTTTACATGATACTCCATGGGTGCACAGTCTGCATGAAATATGGACATGGACTGCCATGCGAACGATATGAATCGATCAATGCCAAGAAGACACGCTGGTCTTCAATCCCATGTTTGCAATATGCTTGGTAGCCAAGTAAAGAACTATATCAAAATCATATTGCTGAATAGTTACTCTCATAGGCTGTGCGGGGGGTGTATTCTCTAATGCTATTATCACTGTAGGCCAATAGATCTGTTTCAGATGTCCTGTCTGAGTATTACGACGTAAGTGAGCCACCAAATACGATTGATGTGAGCCACCCATTCCGTCATTGGATTGAATTCGTGTACAATTTTGATTTTGAGTGGGATCTGGATGGGTTGGTGAATGCGAAACCTTCTTCCCGTCCTCTGTAGCCCCGAATCAACAGGACTACTCCCCCACAACAAAATTTCCACTTCCATTGCCCTTGACATTGCTTTTCTTCGTCACTTGCACAGTTCCGTAACTATAACTCAATATTCCTTCCACAGGAGATTGATAAAAACCGTGAGTAGGCTGTCTCAACCTACTTCCAGGTTATGCTGGGTTCTCTGGTACATTATTTTCCCAGAGCATGCGTATGGGGATACCGTATAGTCCATCTCCGAAGCTTGCACAAATCTCGCCATCATACAGAACTGCACCATACTTGAACCGATCGCCATGGGCAGCTTTGATTTTGCGAAGCCCCCTGAAATCAGACTTGGAGATGGACGCAGCAGCCTTGACCTTAATGCCGACGAGTTCAAATGCACCTCGTTCAATAATCATGTCCACTTCAACTCCATCTCGGTCGCGATAATGATAGAACTTATATGGCTCATAAGAGGAACTGACCTGTCGCTTTAGTTCCTGAAACACGAATGTCTCGAGAAGCTGTCCAAGTAGAGTGCGATTCTTGCGTAATGTGTGAGTGTCAACCCCAAGGAGTGTACATGCCAGTCCGGTATCACCAATATGAAGTTTGGGTTTCTTGACCAGCCTTTTCATTTGATTACTGTACCATGGTAGAAGCCGATCGAGTAAGAACTGGCGTTCAAGTAAGGTCAAATAATCGTTCACCGTGTTGCGGCTAATTTCAAATTGTGACGCCAGAGTAGCGACATTATAGAGCTGCCCGGACCTACTCGCTACCAAAGTGAGTAATTTGGGAATTATATCCGCAGAGCGGATCTTCGCTAGATCCAGAATATCCTTTTGAATTAGAGCTCTCACGTACTCTTGATACCAAAATGAACGACTCTTTTCCGAGGGAGATAACCATGCGGACGGATACCCTCCTGCGACGATTCGTTTGTGAAGATGGTTCCCCAATCGTTCTGTCCTCCGTGTCTGAAAATGACCTGCAAACAGTCTTTCCAAGAAGGGGATCGATTCAGTCTGTTCAATTTCTTGTTGTGACAGAGGATAGAGGCGAAATGTTTGCATTCGCCCCGTTAGCGCGTCAACCAACTCGGGCACGAAGAGCATATTGGCTGAACCTGTTAAGATGAACCGTCCCGGTACTCTATTCCGATCCACTGATAACTTGATCACTCGAAATAATTCAGGGGCAAGCTGAATTTCGTCCAGAATGGTGCGATTTGGACAATCAAATATAAAACCCATCGGATCTGCTTGAGCAAACGCATGCGTATCTACATCATCAAGTGTGAAGTACGAATACCCGAGTGTTTCTCCGACGGATTGTGCCAAGGTCGTCTTGCCGCATTGGCGCGGACCATGAATTAAATTTACTGGAAAGTACTCTAGTGCCTCCATAAGAGGAAGTTGTAGGCGTCTAGGAATAAAGTCTTTTCCCGTCATCCAAGATCAATGATTACTAATTATTTTCGGCTAAATGTCAGTATACCCTTTGGATAAACGCCAGCTTCAGTAACGGCCAAATGTCAGTATACTCTTTGGCTAAATGTCAATTGCAGCAACGGCTAAGTGTCAGTATACTCTTTGGCTAAATGTCAGTTGCAGTAACGGCTAAATGTCAGCTATTTCAATTACCACCGAACGTCTTCAGAATTTTCGACCGATCATGGCCAATAATCTGATGTCTGTGTCCGGTTGCGGAAGTTCTATACCTGCCGCATCAGCAAACCCCGACGGCTGAAAATTCTGAACCATTTTGCCCTTGAAGCGGATCGTCCGCAACTTGAGTATTACGAGGTAAGTGAGCCACTGAATACGATTGATGTGAGCCACCCATTACGAGCGATGGAAGCCACCTATTCCGCCGTTGGATTGGACATTTTGAGTTCATAGTTTGGGGATATACGCGTCGTATCATTCAAAACTCTCTCATCTTCGTATTCTTCGCATTTCATTTCACAAATTGCGAGGAATACCTATGCCTACGAAACGAATTAAGATGAGAGAGATCAAACGTATTTTAGCCCTTCATTTTGTGGACAAGCTGTCCAACCGAGGGATTGCTCGGTGGGTCGGGATCAGTCGTGCTTCGGTCGCGCATCTTCTTGAGCGTGCAAAGCGCGCGCAGTTGATGTGGCCATTACCTGAGGACATAACCGATGCAAAGTTGGAGGCAATACTCTACCCTCCAACGACAGGAGATGCGTCGGTAGCGCGTCCGGTCCCGAACTGGGTTGAAGTTCGGGGAGAATTGGCACAACACCGATCGCTCACCCTTCATCAAGTGTGGACGGAGTACATTGAGGAGCATCCAACGGGCTATCAGTATAGTCGGTTTGCAGAGTTATATCGTAACTGGCGCTCCACGCAGGTAGATCCTGTGATGCGCCTAACGCACAAAGCAGGCGAGCGATTATTTGTGGATTACTCGGGGAAGACCCCCTCCATTACGGATCCAGATGGTGGGGTTCGGGAGGTGGAACTGTTTGTGGCCGTACTGGGGGCATCTGGGTATCTATATGCGGAAGCCACGGAGTCACAGAAGGTCGCGGATTTCTGCGGATCAATTCGTCGGACCTTTGAGTTTTTCGGAGGCGTTCCGAAAGTGATTGTTCCAGACAATCTAAAATCCGCGGTGATCAAATTCCGTACGGACGACACACCGATTCTGAACGAATCTTTTCATGATTTGGCAGAACATTACAACGTACAAGTATTTCCTGCACGTCCCAGAAAACCAAGAGATAAAGCGAAGGCAGAAGGCGGAGTTCTCTTGTTGCAGAGAAAAGTTTTGGGCACGCTGCGAAACGTACCCTTTCACAGTCTTGCAGAGCTCAATGAAGCGATTTTGGAGCAGGTTCAGGAACTCAATCAAACTCCGTTCCAGAAGCATAATACAACGCGTGCACGCCTGTTTG
The DNA here is from genome assembly GCA_965208025.1 of Rhodothermales bacterium. Taxonomy (GTDB): domain Bacteria; phylum Bacteroidota; class Rhodothermia; order Rhodothermales; family Bin80; genus Bin80. The sequence continues at coordinate 2,959,262 of OZ242302.1, read as the reverse complement.
AAGAGATGGATCAACCGATGCTACGTCCATTACCCCAAGCGCCTTATGAATTTGCGGCCTGGATCCACAACCGGAAGGTCTCCTTTCATTACCATATTCAAATGGACAGACACCATTATAGCGTACCGTACACCTACCTGAATCAGCAGGTGAGTGCACGCGTGTCTGCAAAGACGGTGGAGATTTTTCATGGCGAGACCCGAATCGCATCTCACCTACGGGAGAGCGCGAAGCAGAAGTATACGACTGTAGCCTAAATTACCGGGAGGCTGTACTTGGAACTGGTAAGGCCGTTAAACTTCTTAATAACAGGCTATTTGGCAATATTTCCACATAATTATTTGAACTTATAAATATTATTTCACTTTTATAACCACATCTTTTCCCCCTGCCTTTGATCCGCTTTTTTCTCATATTTGCTGTTATTTGTCTGTATTTCGCTTTATTTACAGATAGTTAATGATGATTTCCAAGACTTAGGACTGATTTTGTGTATTGTTTCATATTTATGTAGTATATTGATAATATATTCATACTTCACGATATACGATGGAACAACGCTCCGATTTCTTTGCCCAACCCGACTTCCTCCCAATGCGGCAATATGAAGCCCTCCGTGCCTATCTCCATGAAGGATGCTCTCTGAATGAAGCCGCGCACCGAGGCAACTACACGGTAAAATCTTTTCAGAATCTCCTCTACCGTTTTCTTAAAAACCCCTCCATTCATTTCTTCTGGCCCTCGCCGAAGAAGCCTGCACCTGCCTCAAAGTTCACCGATCCCAGACCAGAGCGGATTCTTGCTCTCCGAAACGAACAGCAAGCCTCCATCTATCAGATCCGAGATCTTCTACGGAACGAGAAGATGTCCGTCAGTATCGGATATATCCAAAAGGTCTTTGATCAGAATGGGATCAAGCGGTTACCACGGCGTACGCCTGAACAGCGCGCACCGAAGTTCATCCCTGCCGACCGAAGGAAGCTGGATCTTCGCCCTCACAGCTTCCGAACGGACTTTGCTGGACTCTTCCTGTTTGCATTGGACTTGGCCCAGATAGACTTGGATTCCATCTTGAAGGAGGTTCAGATGCCAGGCTCATACAAGATCCCAGCGGGCTGTGCTGTGCGTTCACTTCTGGCCCTCAAGCTCTTGGGGATCGGCCGACCGTCCCAAGTCATGTCCGAAGCGCTGGATCCTGGCCTGGCTCTGTTTGCAGGTCTCAATGCCATCCCGAAGCGAACCTTCTTGACCGATTACTCCATTCTTGTAGATCCAACCTTTTCGGCTCCATTGATGCACCGGTGGTATCATGCCGCAATCAATGTGAGCGATGGAATCGGCAGGGGAAATTCCATTGATCTGGACTTTCATACGATCCCCTATCATGGGAATCAGGCACTCATGCAGAAACATTATGTCTCCAAGCGTAGCCGTCGCCAGCGGGGAGTCCTTGCCGTATTGGCCCGCAATGCAGAGGCGCGAACCTTTTGCTACGCCGATACAAACCTTCGTAAGGAAACGCAAAATGATGCCATCTTACGCTTTGTCGAGGATTGGAAATCTCAAACGGGAAAGGTGCCAAAAGAATTGGTCTTTGACAGTCAATTCACCATCTACAAGAATCTGGGGGAACTCAACAACATGGGAATTGACTTTATCACGTTGCGGAGACGGCACGCCTCTCTCCTAAAGCACATCCATGCTCTGGACAAAAGCGCGTGGACGAAAATTCGTCTCACAAATATTGGGCGGGCCTATCAAACTCCCCATATTGTGGATGAAGTCACGCGGCTTCGGGAGTATCCATCGGAGATCCGACAAATTTTGGTCAAGGGCTTGGGGCATGATAAACCCACCGTACTGATCACCAACCAGATGAAACGCTCGCCCACTCAACTGATTGACCGATATGCACGGCGGATGATCATTGAAAATGTCATCAGTGATTCCATTGACTTTTTCCACATGGATGCACTCAGCTCTGCGGTACCTTTGCGCATCAATGTAGATACACAACTGACCGTCATGGCCAGTGTCCTCTACCGACTCCTGGGCGTTCGAGTCGGGAAAGGGTATGAGAAAGCAGAAGCACGAAGAATCTATCGGGATCTGGTCAGCCACCGGGGAAAAGTTACCTTGACCGAAGATGAACTTCTTGTCCAGTTACGTGCGCGGGCCTATACTCCCTTGCTCATTGAAGCAGGATACACCAAATTACATTACAAAATCCCTTGGCTGGACAACAAAACCCTCAAAATAGAGTTCGTCAGACGTCACTGATTTCCATAGCACAGATGCTTCCCGGTAATCCAGGGTAGAACAGCATATGCCGAAAAACCACCAAGACGATGAATCGTGGCCACCGTCGCGATTTGTGAATTGGGCCAAACAGATCGGTCCTTCAACCACCGCACTGATTGAAGAAATCTTTGCGCGAGCGTTCGTTCCCGCACAGGTGTTTCGGCGCTGCATGGGAATTCTTAAACTGGGACGTGAATTTGGCAATTCCGTTCTGGAATAGGCCTGTGAACATGCCTTAAATCAGGACCGATTGACGACGGCGGCGGTGAAGAAACTGGCCAAACGAATCGCGGACGAATCTCAGCAATCCCCGTCTGGACAACAAAACCCCCAAAATAGAGTTCGTCAGACGTCACTGATTTCCATAGCATAGATGCTTCCCGGTAATCCAGGATAGCTTAAAGATCTCCATCAGCTTTGATCTTTTTGGTTTCAATTTCCGCGTCAGTCCTAACCCACTCTTAAGTGCAAAAACCCGAATATGTAAACGGTATGGCACATACCCACGGTATTGAACCCTTAGGGCTTTGCTGAGAGGAACTACGACAGCACCTATCAAAAGATGTCTACCAAGCACTCATAGCGTTATGTTGATAACGTTGGTTGGCACACTATCCGTCATCAGGACACCTTAAAGCAGATGCAGCAGACAGCAAAGGGTTTGGTCGGGAACGGTTGACCTATAAAGATCTAAATCGGAAAGATGTGGGGATTGGTTTTTTAGATGTGACAGGTAGTCCCATAAGTTGTTCTGGTGATGGCATCTCGTTTTGGGGTTTTATATCGGAGAATTGATCCGATAGTTCTTCTGCACGGCGTAGAGCATCCTTTTCGGATTGATTCTCTGCTTCAGTCCGATCTAAAACAATTTTAATCTCCTCTACAATAGATGGCATGATATCTCCTATAGACTGATATGGCGATTATGAAGAAAGAGAGGGATCTGCATTCTATCAATATAACCTGTGAGCAGGTCATTGTAATCCCTGATTAAGCGCAGGAGATCTGGAGTAGTTCCATTTGAATAATCATCAATTTCAATTCTCAGACTTTTGAGTTTTTCAATGTTTAGTCGCCTCCCATGTGAACGCCATTTCTTATGGTCACTTAATGCTTTAGCAATTTGTTCTGCCCTTTCTTCCTTTTCCTCATGTGTAACAGATTCTCCTTTTTTGTTTGAGTCTGTTCTGTGAGTTTTCCAGTTCTTGAACTTATACTTGACCAACCATTCTTTGAGAAGATCTATTGACAAATCTCGTGCCTGTTCGTATAAAGCTAATCTTGCGAGATCTATCCCCCTCAACAGAATCACATCTGCGGGAGCTAATTCTCCTTTTTGGGTTAGTTCGCTGACTTTATCAAGATAACCAGCCGCGGGCACATAGTCTCTATTGTCTGGCGTGGGAACTTGTGGATCTATTGGCCCAAGACTTGAAGAATAATCCATATAGATTTTATCAGCAGACATACAAAGAATTGTACCAGCAGACATTGCAAAATCGGGGACTACAAAGTAAACAGATTCGTAATGTTTTCTCAAAACCGAAACCATTCTTTCCGCCATTTCAGGTGAACCACCAACTGTTCGGAGAAGTACTGCAATAGCATCTTCTTCTCTCGCTGACTTTGACTTTACTTTTTCAACAAAATCTCGAAAAACCCTAAAATAGGATAAATGAATCCCGCCATGATAGAAAATAACGTCACCCCTCAATGCATCTTCAAGGTGACATGCTTTCTTGTTGATCTCTTCAAAAATGGATTGATCTAGAAGGTCAGAATATATCATCTGTAGCTTCTGCCCATTATTTATTATGTTCCAACTGAAAGAAGGTTATCCGGTTCCTCTCGTTTTTAGTGTGCCACGTAAATACGCAGGTAGATCCTGTGATGCGCCTAACGCACAAAGCAGGCGAGCGATTATTTGTGGATTACTCGGGGAAGAAACCCACCATTACGGATCCAGACGGTGAGGTTCGGGAGGTGGAACTGTTTGTGGCCGTACTGGGGGCATCTGGGTATCTATATGCGGAAGCCACGGAGTCACAGAAGGTCGCGGATTTCTGCGGATCAATTCGTCGGACCTTTGAGTTTTTCGGAGGCGTTCCGAAAGTGCTTGTTCCAGACAATCTAAAATCCGCGGTGATCAAATTCCGTACGGACGACACGCCGATTCTGAACGAATCTTTTCATGATTTGGCAGAACAGTACAATGTGCAAGTATTTCCTGCACGTCCCAGAAAACCCAGAGATAAAGCGAAGGCAGAAGGCGGAGTTCTCTTGTTGCAGAGAAAAGTTTTGGGTGCGCTGCGAAACGTACCCTTTCACAGTCTTGCAGAACTCAATGAAGCGATTTTGGAGCAGGTTCAGGAACTCAATCAAACTCCGTTCCAGAAGCATAATACAACGCGTGCACGCCTGTTTGAAGAGATGGATCAACCGATGCTGCGTCCATTACCCCAAGAGCCGTATGAATTTGCGGTCTGGATCCACAACCGGAAGGTCTCCTTTCATTACCATATTCAAATGGACGAACACCATTACAGCGTACCGTATACCTACCTGAATCAGCAAGTGAGTGCACGCGTGACTGCAAAGACGGTGGAGATTTTTCATGGCGAGACCCGAATCGCATCTCACCTACGGGAGAGCGCGAAGCAGAAGTATACGACTGTAGAACAGCATATGCCGAAAAACCACCAAGACGATGAATCGTGGCCACCGTCGCGATTTGCGAATTGGGCCAAACAGATTGATCCTTCGACCACCGCACTGATTGAAGAAATCTTTGCGCGAGCGTTCGTTCCCGCACAGGTGTTTCGGCGCTGCATGGGAATTCTTAAACTGGGACGTGAATTTGGCAATTCCGTTCTGGAACAGGCCTGTGAACATGCCTTAAATCAGGACCGATTGACGACGGCGGCGGTGAAGAAACTGGCCAAACGAATCGCGGACGAATCTCAGCAATCCCCGTCTCCAATTGAACACAAAAATATTCGGGGCGCAGACTATTATTCATCTAACTAACGAAACTCTATGCTCTTACACCCAACCCTCTTGAAACTTGAACAGATGCGGCTCAACGGCATGGCCGCCGCCCTACGGGATCAACTGGATACCCCAGATATAGACACCATGCCGCTCATGGATCGTTTGGGACTCATGGTCGACCACGAAGAGGCGGTCCGGGGAGACCGACGATTAGCCCGTCGGTTACACACCGCAAAACTGCGTCTTCAGGCCAACATGGCGAATCTGGACTACAGCGCGTCTCGTGGACTGGATAAGCGTCTCATGCTCCATCTATCAAGCTGTCCGTGGATTCGCCGTCAGCAAAATGTCATCATTACGGGGCCGACTGGAGTTGGGAAAAGCTATGTTGCTTGTGCACTGGCACATAAGGCGTGTCTGGAAAACTTCAATACGCGCTACTACCGACTCTCTCGACTCTTAGAAACCCTGCAAACCACGCGCGAGGAAGGCGTTTTCTTGAAAGCATTGAAACAGCTTGCTCGCATGGATGTATTGGTATTGGATGACTGGGGACTCCATCAGATTGCTGCGCATCCTCAACGAGACCTTATGGAACTACTGGATGATCGCTACACCGTACGGTCTACCATTGTGACGAGTCAGTATCCCTTGGAGAAATGGTATGAGACCATGGAAGACCCTACCCTGGCAGATGCAATCCTGGATCGACTGGTCAACAACGCACATAAAATTGAACTGACGGGAGAGTCCATGCGCAAAGTACAAGGTCAACAAGAATTGAAGAACGAATCCATCTCGTAATGCAACCCGTCTTGCATACATACTTTGCACGACTTCGCCGAACGAATAGGTGGCTCACATCAATCGTAATCGGTGGCTCACATCAATCGTAATCGGTGGCTCACATCAATCGTAATCGGTGGCTCACATCAATCGTAATCGGTGGCTCACATCGTTCGTAATCGGTGGCTCACATCGTTCGTAATCGGTGGCTCTTTTGTTTGGAATACTCAGCAAATGCCTGAACTGACAGGAAAAGAACTGGTTGGGGAATGGCTGAAGTATCAGGAATTGGTTGAGTAGGAGTACTAATTACTAATGACAATCCTATTGCTAAATAGTGTAATATGGTAGGCAGCAATGAAATCCATGCCCACCAACACGTCAAAATTAGCGGGTTGAAATAGTAATGATGCAACTTTCATACTACGACTCATACCAAAGATTTCATTATCTCCAATTCGGACAGGAATGCCTATATCCATCCAATATGCCTTGGTCTCTACTGTGTTACCCCCCACGGTACCAATGAGGGCTGGAGCAATAGGGACAAACTCCAAAGTCTCAATAATTTTCGGGGATACCAATGTTGTTTGAGCACCGGTGTCAAATAATGCCACATAATTTTGGATGTTATCTTAATTTTCGGGATGCCCCACAGTAACCTTGAAAAAAGCTTGATTATTTTTGATTTCAACAACAAATGATGGCATGATTTTTTAGGATTTACGCTTGTAATCCCAATGAAGCAGACCCTAATTCAATAGGTTTTTGACCGACACGATGAAGCGAAAAATTACCAAGTCCATACTCCTTGCAACCAATTGAATAAGCATCTTCCTCATCATTCAATGCCATTTCAACTTTTCCATTATGCATCAGCAAAATCTTGCCAAAAAAAGAACGCTCAAACTCTTCCTTTTTTTCAAGATATACAGCACTGTTTTGTTCAATCTGCTTATCTGCCTCAGAAGGAGAAACAGGTTTGTGTTTAGAAGGGGTTGACATTGCTCCGTTCAGGTGGTGTTCTTGGTGGTTAAGGGTCAACTAACGCTCATATACGTGCGAGCGTCACGGGTTGCCTCGGCAAGTTTTCCTATTAACAACGTTGCGAAAGGTGTTATACGTGCACTGCGTGAACGATTACGCTTCAAATAGAGCGGCAGAAGATTGGACCAGTCGCTTGACCCTCCTAATAATTCAGGAACTGAAGTTACCCCCTTTTTCTCCTGCATTTGAGCGCATCATTTTTCATTTTTTGGACTTATTGAAGACAATATTTCTCCCTCACAGACGTGATATTGAGGGCGACTTCCTGATTTATCCCTTCACACTCCCAGGCTTCAGTTTGATCCCCGCCAATTCAAAGGCCCGTTTCTGTATTGCGTTCACATCTGCAACGTAGGTCGCCACGGGTGCCTTATCGGCAACAATCTTGAGCTTACCCTTAATTCGACTGAGTCCACGGAGTTCGTTCAATAGACTCTCAAAGCTCATGGCCTGTTCTCCATTCTGATTCCGCTTGGACTGTGCCTTCTTGTTCGCCTGTTCCGAACGTTTCACGGACTCAGCTATGCTACTTCGTTGCACTGCTCTCCCCTCTGGATCATCTTCCCGAAACAGGATTGGGGCTAAGACCTTGCGCAGGTGATACTCCACATAGTAGGACAGCATACACAAAAACACATGACACGTTACCCGATCTTTCGTTCGGTGATGAATCGGTCGGACCTTCAACGAAACTTGTTTGAAGGAGCGGAACGCTTGCTCCACCATAGATAAACGCTTGTAGTCCGAGACCACTTCCTCCTCGGTCGGCTTCTCTTTCAGACTCGTCCGAATCGCATAGACGCCATCCAAGCGCTCTGCATTCTGAATCGCCTCCTGATCTCGGGCATACTGGAAGTGTCCTGCTTTGACCTCAATCGTGAAAAACGCTCCCGTCCTCTGCCTCTCGAACACCTTGCCTACCCGTATCCCAATCTCGGACTCTCGCGTGAGCGGGTTCCCTTTCCGTTGGGTTGCCTTGATGATCTTCTCCAACCCTTCTTCTGTCTTGACCAGACGCTCCTCTCGCCGGATCTGCTTCTTGTCTTTCTGGATCGGATTTTTGCATAGAATCAGACGATCCTTGGGGTAGTGCTCGGACTCGATCTGCATGATATTTTGCTGATCAAATAAACTCATCTCCGTCTCCTTGGCTGCTTCCACCACCTTGCGGAGACTGTCCTTGCGCATGGCGGTAATCCAGTCCAGACCTGCGGGGAGCAGCTCTTCCCGAATCCCCTTTTGCGTCAATACCCCGCGATCTCCCACCAGAACCACATGATCAAGTCCAAAGGTGTCCCGGAGCTTGGTGACCTGGGCAGCAAGCGTCTTTGAATCCGACGTATTCCCTTTGAATACATCCACTGCCACGGGACAACCCTCTGGATCCGTCAAGAGACCAATTACAATCTGCTTCTTTCCGCGCTTCTTGTCCCGGCTGTATCCAAACTCCGCCAATTCGTTCTTCTTCCCCTCTACATAACTGCTGGTTAGATCGTAGAGCACCATGGATCCTTCCCGGAGATGTTTCTTAGCCAACCGACATTCAATGGCAGTCTTCTGCTTGCTCAACCAGTCCATGGCCTCATACAGATCATCGGCATCCACTCGTTTGAGAGCCAGTTCTTCGTTGAGGGTGAAGGAGGCTGAGTTCACATCCAGCAAGGTACTGGTTGCCAGCTTACTGACGGGGTTCAGAACGCGGGAGGTAATCATGCCGAGAACGAGTCGACGGTGGCGGGAATTCTTTGCGTGAAGCAAGGCGGGGACGCTCAGCTTTCGGACCATGCCCAAAACTAGCGCGACATGACCGTGGGCTTTAGATTCCAGTCGTTCAAAGAGGTCATGGATGGACTTGAAGACGCTGGCGCCGCGGAGGAGTTCACGGATCTGCAAGATGAGGGTCATGGGGAGCTTGGTGATATTGAGAACGGTGATTTTGTCAATTTTATCACCATTTCGGTGGGACTCTCGAATGAGCCAGGTGGGGTTGGAATTGCGATTGGGAATTCGGGAGACGTACATGGGTACAAATAGTTCATGAAGAAAGTTAAATATACGAATAAAAATGAACAATAGCAAGTAGTTAAAATCAAAAAGATCAATAAAAAGCAAAAACAATACATGGGTACACTTATTTAACGCAAAATCACCTTCCCGAAGGGCCAGTAAGACCGAAAATGACCAATATTGACGGGAATTCCCTACAAATTCGCCGAAAAAAGGCGATTTAAAGGGCAGATTGATGAATAGCTAGCGCTCGGATCCGCAGATCGTGGGAAAATAGGGGGTAACTTCAGTCAGGAAAGATATGATCAAACTCCCAGTCAAATGTTGATTGTATGTTTCCATAAACTGTATACCGAATCCAATTGCCAAAGTCATCCAAACGCCAAATAGACTGATTCTGTCCAGAAATTTTATGTATTTTCTGCCAAAAAGTATGCTTTTTAAATTCTCTCAGTAAATTCATTGATTCTAGTTCCATTAGACGTTTATGTTAGTGTGTGTACATAAACAATACATCCTATTACGTGCGCATTCCGGCGTATTGGGACAGTCAATCCATTCAATTGGGAATTAACTGTTCCAGTTTTGCTAAGTGGCTGTACCCATGAAGTGTTATGCCACAATAATTAGGTAATGGACTATTTTCATAGGTATTAATCCACTTTTTGTCCTTCAAAAAATCAAGCAAAAATTTCAACTATTTAGTGTTCTTTGATCCAGACTTATCAAGCATATTATGGAAGTTTTGTATCATTTCCCCAAAATTGATCATTGTTTAGATCGGGGGCATCATACAAGGTGAACCTTAATACTTCCCCTGAAGTGGGGATCCTTGATGAAATATATTTCAATAAATTCCTGACCTATTTGGTAAGAGATTCTTGAATCTCTTAGTCCATCCCTGCATTACACGCCGTTTGAGACGTTGATGCGTCTTGACCAATCCCCTCTCAACTTGACGGTGACATTGACCTGAGTTGTTCCACCGTCGGATTTGCAGAATCGCTCGCAGAGTAGTGGCAATTATTCTTCATGAGATGCGGTGTCCAGACTTCTCTCGGACATCTTTGACGTCTCAGCATCACGGCAGAATTTCTGTCAGTATTTGACATGAGCAGTTGCCACAAATTTCTTGATGCACTATCCTATGGCGGTCGAAAACACCTCAATGATATTTCCATCCAGATCGCTACACCTGAAATACGACCTGTTTGAATCCCCCCACAGCGATAGCGACGTAAAGATTTTGATCCCCAGACCCTTTACTCTGGAAAAGAGTCTTTCAATATCTGAAACCTCAATATAAATCAAGGTTCGGAGGTCTGAACCACCATATTTTGAATTTGGGTAATATTTATCTGGAACCAAGACAAGTCCTTCCTCAAAGACAACGGTGTCGCTCGTTTTTTTCTTTACCTCTAATCCGAGGACTTCATTATAAAACCAAACTGCTTGATCCAGTTTTTGACTTGGTAACTTGATTCCGAAGTTTAGGGTGTTTGAAGACGTGGGAATACCATTCGTGCTTACTGGTAACTGCTTGTCCTTGAAGGATCCCCTCACGATCTTGGATATCTCTAAACTTTGTCCATCATCGGTCTCAATTTTACAAACGAAGACTTTGAACTCGCCGCTTTTGCCGATCATCTCCTCAACGGAGACCACCTTACCACACCTTCTATCGGGTAGATCAATTGATTCACCAAGATTAACATTCAACAGATGATTTTGAAATTTTTTGAGTTGTGACCTGATTCCATGTCTATGGATTTCAACTGATTCTGTATCTGTTTTCTTGGTAGTTAGCACCTTTCCCATCTCATACAGGTACTCCGAATCTTGTACATCGGCATTTACGGGAGGCAACCATTCAATTCCACTGATTACTCCTGACAAACCTCCCACCATTGAAGCAATTGTATCGGTGTCTATCCCTACTGCATAAGCTGCTTTTGTGATACCGTTGACCGGTTCTGGTGCATATCGGGAGGCGAGGTAAACTGCTGCTGCTGCTGCAACAGTGCCGGCTCCACTGACCTTTCGGTTGTAACAATGGATAGATCGTAGAACATGATCGTCAAGAGCTAATGCACCTTTGGAGATTTCCTGACGGCACGTATTCAGATAGGAGGTCAATTCGTTGACAGCCTCCATCCAGAGATCCTGATAGTTCAGTACTTGTCTCTTTGCTGCATGAAGCCATTCCACAGAGACCATGCATGACTCTGGTGAGACACCCCAATTCTTTGAATTCTCCAATAGGTCATCAATGATCTCGCCAAACCTTAGCGTATCAGTTCGTTGAATTGCTCTCCACAGAGCATACCCATAACATAAGGCCCCCACTAAGGCGCGTGGATGACCATGCGTTGCAATTCCGTCTAACAATATATTCTGAGCAACAGGTGCATAGGTATCACTATCGGCTTTGAAAAGAATATGTGGAAGGATTCGCATCGCCACACCATTCCCGCCAGCATCAAAGTATTTCTTTACATCTTCCTCTTTTCTCTTTTCTGACCAAGGGGGGATACCATTGGCCCAGGCGCTGGCCGCTCTCTTCGTCGCTCCTCCACCCCCTCTTTCATACAGTGACCAGAAAGGAAGTTCAATATAACAAAACCAGTCCCACCATTGCGGTCCGTACAGCAGTGATCTGGAAATACAGAGAATTAGCTGAGTGTCATCGCTATAGGATCCTGCATCAATAGTTTGCTCATGTGGATAATAACGCCCCCCCGACCGACGAGTCCATTTATGAAATTGGACAAGCGGACCAGATGAATTGCTCTTTTCCACATAGGAATGGTTTGGGCGTTCGTTTGACCACCCCAAAGCATCACCGCAGGCAGCACCAAGTAGGGCTCCTACAGCACTATTCAACAGATCTCTCGGATGCTTATCAAGCATAATCACCAATATAATCAAAGAGTGCCTCGTTTACCCGCTGTCCATGTTGAATGGACCGAACCAATTGATCTTTCTGGTAAAAATCGGGAGCCACGAGAAATTGAATATGCTGATTGATTGAAATTCCTTGGAGAGATGCACGGCAAATCTCCCGCATAGCCTGTTCTTCATCAGCGACCGCAATTGAGATAATATCATCAAGGGGAATCGGATCCTGCACCAGTACCTCAGCTTGAATGTTCGTAGGAGAGCACGGGAGATGCCTTTCGGAGCGATCAGTAGAGACTCCCAACACTCTTCTCTCAAACAGAGATTGAAATGACTCAAATCCCTCCTTGATGTGAGATCCCCTTTCTGTTGCAGCGTTGGTGGGACAAAATTTGGTTCCCGGCTTCCATAGATAATCCGGTTTTATCACTAATACAACCCAGTCCTTGAACAGGTGGTCTTGTTGCCGAACTTTGGCGAAGTAAAAGGCGTTGGGAAACTCAATAGAGCAACAAACCAAATCTTCACATCCGTCCCAGCGGTCTCTATCGGTTGGATTGTATGGTAAATCCTCTTCCATAAGTCGTTGTTTTGATAAGACACTGTGGCAATCACCAAGTATATGAGCAAGATTTCTGGACTGAGTAAAATGACACAGGCGAGTTATACCGCGGCGCTGGCATTCCTTCTGAATCCGCGTCATGATGTGACCCTCCCATAGAGCGAGGCCTCCATAGGGAGCAGAGGAGTCACCGTACCGGTGTACAGTAATAAGATTTCTGATTTTGCGCGGGTAACTGCCACATAAATCAACCGACCATTGTAAAGGAGTGCATCCCCTTCGCCGTGAGAAGATATGTGCTCAGAATCGGGCAAATTATCCTTTTCAAGGAAGGGAAGGATCACGAGATCAAACTCAAGTCCTTTCGCGGAATGGTACGTCCCATAGTAAATTCCAGGTCCATCATTCCATAAGATCATCTCCCTGTGAAGGCGTTTCGCATGATCAGGCAATCTTGAACTGATATTATGCTCATGCTGACGGTCCTTGAAAAGGATGGCAACACTCTTTGTCCCACCCGAGTCTACTGCAACGCGTGTAGCAACCTCTAACTGTTTCTCTCTACTGACGCATTCAAAGAGTGTGGGTAATGGTCCATCAGCGCGCGAAGATGTCGGTAAAACCATATCCGGAATATCCTTAAAATACGGCATTTCATAAATTGCCAATCCCAGTTGGGCAATCTGTTTTGTATTTCGATAGTTCTCCTTGAATTCCCATACTTGAGCGATGTTAAGACCTGCGAAACGCCATGATGTACGTTGTCCATATATCTGCTGAGCTACATCTCCAAAAAAAGTAAGAGACCCATCTTCAGGAATGGCAAATACAAGTGACCGGATCATTTCGGGTGAAAAATCTTGTCCCTCGTCAATGATAATGTGGCGATAACGTCGGGGGTGATCGTCCAAGAGAAATTCTTGGCGAACGTAATATGCGATATCATCCCAGTCATACTTTTTTCCAGACTTTGATCTGAGCGTTAGATATTCTTGGTGTATTTCAAACATTGCCCCCCTGAGCTTTCGGGCGAGGTTGTTTCCAGCGCGACCGACGCGCTTATGTTCTTTATACTGCTGCTTGGTTTCTATTCCATGACTAAAAATCCATTGGATCTCGTCTTGGAAGAACTTGAGAGGTCTGTCAAAAAACTTGGACTTACTACTACGTTGCTTAACATTGGAAAGAGCTGTACGAATGAGCGATTCTCTGTGATCATTATCGCAAATCACATTGGATCCCATTTTCCCTCTGGAATTTAGATAGCCTCTTGCAAACTTATGATAGTTCTCAATCACGACATTCTGAAACTCTGGAGGCTTGAGATAACGTAGGTGGGTGACCAAAACCTTGTTAAATGTGAGGAGGAGGGTCAACCCAGAATGAGGCATACCCTCCGCAGAAAGATATGCAGCGCGATAGAGTGCAAGGGTTGTTTTTCCACTTCCAGCCGTACCCAAAACGGCCGAGTGACCAGCTGTAGGCATATAAAGGACCTCTCGCTGCTTTCTTTTAGGCCTGGGTAATGCTCTATCATCTATCTTTGTCATGTATGTCTCACTATTTACTTGATTATGGGAAATTCAGATTTTTTAACACCTCCTCCACTAATCCTCCAAGGAATTATCTGGTAGAGTATTCAGAACTCAGATGAACTGTGAATTGTTTCTACAATTATTCTATAGCCCAATAGACGTATGACTCTGCAAAGACGCAAGTTCCCGTATGGCTGCCGGGCACCTTCATAATCAATTTGACTACAAAAGATACGACATGCCTTTGCCATGGATATACATCTTAATGTCCGCGTCGGGGGTGTTATTGCGGAGGTCTCTACTGTCCCTCTAAATACCAATCAATTACTTTTTCCAGATATATACGAGATTCATTGCTCAATCTGGCAACCCCGAGCCTTACGGATAAATACAGAACTCGATGATCAGTCTCCCAAAAATCGTCTTCAATTTCATCAAACAGGCTGGCAAATTCTCTTCTGGAGATTTGATGAATTGAGCGACCATTTAGCCCCCGATAAGGAACCCGATTAGAATATTTGCCATTGAGGATAACAAATTCTTCTCCAAACTCCGATTGGATTTGTGTACCGTTCATCGCCTTACGCAGTTAATCCATGATCCTGTGGCCAGCTCTTTTCCATCCGTGCATGTGTGCAACCTTACTACCCAGATTTTTCAGTGTTATGGGGGCTTCATGTGATACAATTTCCAAAACGATTTGCTCTAAGACTGGTAGGTAACTTGTTTCAAAAAATATTTCTGGATTGGGCTTGAGGGTATCCTGTCTTTCCACAGACCGAGATAAAGGTACCGCTATCGTTGTTTCATTATCACTGATTGAATTGAGGAAATCTGTATACTCCGATTCGGGAATACTATTAGGGATGTTTGAAGATGCGAGGGTAGATCAAGGACTATTACCTTGCAGATCCTCAAGAATATGTTTCCCACGATCTGATTCAAGCTTTTTCTCAAGTTGGTCATGGATACGTTTGATTACAGAATCGGGATCACGAAACCAGTCAATCGCCCAAATGCGATAGAGGTCCCAACCCAGATTCTTCAATACAGACTGCCTAATCAGATCTCTATCTCGAACAGTAGCTGAGTTGTAATACGCCAAACCATCACACTCAATTCCTGCGAGATATGAACTTGTTCGATCAGGATGGACAATTCCTATATCAATCCGAAAATCAGAGTTTCCAATCTGAGTCCTGACTTCCCATCCCTTATCTCTGAATGCATCTGCAATAGCGTTTTCCAACGAGAAATCTACTGATCCAAGTGAATCACTATTGGATGGAGATAAGTAATCAACATTATCACCATTTTCAGCAAAAAAGAGAAACTTCTTCAAATCATGTACGCCCTTTGATTGAGTTTTAGAGATATCAATCTGCTGATGGTTGATTGAAGAAAAAACATGAAGTTCTTTTCGCGCACGTGTTATTGCGACATTGAGACGCTTCTCACCACCTTCCATGTTGATTGCTCCGAAATTCAAGGATAATTTTCCATGAGAATCGGGACCAAAAGTGATGGAGAACATAATGACATCTCTCTCATCACCTTGGATATTTTCTAGATTTTTTACGATAACTGGTTCTTCTCTATCTTCGGAGAAAAACCATTCCAGTTCAGGATTCCTACCCCGCATTTCCTCGAGTAGATTGAGAATCAGGGTCTGCTGTTGGGCATTAAAGGTAATGACACCAAGTGTCAGCCTTTCTTTCTCTGGGCACTCTAATGATGCGCTGAGCCGACACCGGATCATTTCTGCGATTGCATTCGCCTCAGCTAAATTAATTCTGCCATGGCCACGTTTGTAGATTCCATTGATTGTGTGAAACTTCAGAGCGTTTGAATCTGTAGATGCCGCAGGGAAGGTAACAAGATTTCCACCGTAATAATTATGGTTAGAGAAAGAGATTAGCGTTTCGTCACGGCTTCTATAATGCCAATTAAGATGATGAGCAGAGATTCCAGCTGCTTTTACCTCATCAAGTATTGAAGGCATGTCACTCATCAAATTATCCTCATCACTTTCATCTTCTTCTTGTACTCGACCGAAGAAATTCGTGGGTGGGAGCTGCTGGGGATCTCCAACGATGATTGACTGTTTGCCCCGTGCAACTGCTCCAATTGCGTCCCATGTTGTAATCTGAGAAGCCTCATCAAAAATGACGACATCAAAATTGGCTTGATCTGCCGGAAGGTATTGTGCAATTGATAAAGGCGACATTAAAACGCATGGGGCAAGTTTCGGGAATATAGGACCAAGCTTTTCCAAAAGTGGCCTAATTGCCATGGAGGGACGCTTCAATCCTTGCTGATGTCTTAGAATTCCCAATTCAGACTTACGAGTTACATCAACACTACTTGGAAGATCATGTTGGATGAGACGCATGATTTCAGCAGGTACCAACTTGGAAATTTTTTCGTCTGTATTACAGAACTTAGTAATGAGCTCCTCATGCTCCCAGTGTGAAAAAGTACGAAGTTCAGATGAGGCATCCAGCGCAAGAGGAAGCCACCAGCGAGCGTATGCTTGTTTGAATTCATGAGTCAAGTTAGAGCCCAGATTACCTGCTACCATAGAATCAACTAGGCTTCTCAATCCACTTACTTCAGCCTCCTTCCGTACTTTACACCACTTGGTCCAATCTAAAATTTTATTGGTATTGGAGAGTAGATTCTCAATATTTGAGATCATATCGGAACATGAGTAATGTATTGATTCTGCACCTCCCATCTCGGCAAATTCTTGTGCAGATTCATGTGTAGTATCATTTATCACCGTCCACTCTTGGAGGAAACGTTTGATATTTCCCGTAGGTATACCCTCCAACTCTTTTGTAACTGAATCAAACCGGGCAGGATCTGAGACGGATAACTGACAATTTTTGAGGGCTTTTCTAAACAAATTGGCCTGTTCAATAATCCGTTCGACTTGTTCTATGGACTTTGACTTACCTAAAAGGTGTTGAACAGGATTGTTTTTGAAGGAAGATCGTCGATTCTTGAGTTGAATCAGTATTGGTATATCTTCTTCTGGGGATGTGTCACCATCTATTACATAGGTTTGCATGAATTTTCTAACCTTTCTGCGACGAAGTGCTGATAGTGGCCAGAAGGTTGCATTCGCTGAACGCCAATCAACATCAATCCTGTCAAGCGGCATTCTATTGATCTGATCCTCTGGAAAATGTGCATTAAGTGATTGTTTCTGCTTTTCAATTTCATTCAGGTCAGATCTAAGTTGAGAGACATACTCTACGAGTTGAGTATGGGATAAGTCTGGAACTTGGGATAGATCTTGCGCACCAACAGCGACTCGATCAGAGAAAAAATCTAGATGCTTACGTCTTTCTGGCGAGACTTCTGAATCGGACACAAGTCCGAGAAAATCCGACAACTTTTCTGCAACCTTTTTCTGTTTCTGCAAGTTCTCACGAAGTTGCTGAGCGGCTTTCACTAATTTGTTTTGCCAATCATGAGACCAATCTGTTCCGTTAATTATTGCTAATTGGGGACCGTCAGAAATGACGCTGAACGTTTGACCAAGCCTTATAACTGTCTCTTCCAAAAACTGGAAGGTCTTTACATCATGGCAATCCTTATGATCAAAATTAAGTTGAAGATCGGACGTTGTGGATGTAACCCAACCGATCGCTTCAAAGACCGAGAATCCTTGTGTTCCCTTCTCGTGGAGTTGGGAGATGTATGTGTTCAATTGATCTCGTACTCTGGCAAGTCCTTTATTAACAGATTTCCACTTCTTACTGTCATGGCTCACTGTCCGATTCCAGTTACGTACTAATTGGTCAAGGACTCGTCTACGGTCCGTCTTATTTGAGTGTAATTCAAGAATTGCTTCATTTAATCCATATGCCTTAAGACGTCTGTGTACGACATTTAGAGCAGCAGACTTCTCTGCCACAAAAAGAACAGTCTTCCCCTTTGCAAGACACTGGCAAATTAAGTTTGCGATTGTCTGGCTTTTACCTGTTCCTGGAGGCCCAATCAGCAAAAAGTTTCGACCGTTGACTGAATCAAGGATGGCAGTAAGTTGAGAACTGTCTGCTAATAGAGGGGTAAATATATCCCTTGGGATTACCTGTTTGTCAAGATCAGAGGGAGTTAACGATTGTTGTAAACTATCCTTGAACTCAACTTCATGATTATCAATGAGGTGTGCAACCAGTCTATTGTTCTTCAATTGATCCGTTCGGTCAACTAGATCCTTCCACATCAGGTACTTCGCAAACGAGAATGTGGATATTTCAACTTCTTCAATTACCTCAAACCCTCTTATGTCTCGAACTTTTGAACGCAGGTAATCAAATATCATAGGAAGATTTATCCCACTCTTGTCCCTTGGCAATTCCCCTGCAAGATCTGGAAGCAGAAGCCCAAAATCTTGTTTTAGAAATTCAAGGAGTGTCAAATTGAATCGAACTTCATCACCGTAATGCTCAATCTTGAAGGGAGATCTCACCGAACTCCTTGACAATTTGATCGGAACTAACAGAAGAGGCGCGCGGCAGATTTTTTTATCAGCCTCCCTTTGCCATCTTAGAAATCCTGCAGCGATGTAGAGCGTGTTGGTCCCGCCTTCTAGCAGATCACTTTTAGCTTTTCTGTGAATATTCACCAATCTTTTCTCCATTTCTCGCTTGTCAAGCAGAATAGAGATCTGTCTCTTATCAAATGCATGGTTCACCGCAGATCCAATGATTTCTTCTTTTTCTTCTGCTGTGACGCGCCGTTCGCCAATTGGATGGTCTTCAAATAGGGGAAACAATTTGAACTTTCGGCCATCAGCCAACTCATCTTCAAGTGTTCCGATGCTGGGAACTTTGCATGGAACCGACTGCTTCGTACTTCGGAAATTTAGGAGGTGGTTTCTGAGTGAGAGATCCAAGAGTTTGCTTTGCCAGCGTTCAATTCGTCCATTTGGATTGTCAGGTTTTAAATCAAAGGATTGCTTTGGTAGGAGACCAAGATCGCCGGGTTTAGGAAGCTCTGCAGGTAGCATATCAGCGGAACTGGTTCCCGCTTCTGTATGAGGCTGATGACTTGCCAGCGGCCTAATCTTTGCTGACCTAGCCCGCGGAAGATCAATGGCAAGCTCAAACTCATCTTCGTGTTGTTCTCTCACATGTCCACGACCTGCTTCCAGAGCTATGTCAAATTGTACTGCTGGTTTCTGAGTAACGAGTGTTGTTTCCACGCAGAAGAACTCCAAGGCCTGTATCGCTTTTCGAATTGTGACAGGATCAGATTCAGTAACCTTCCCAAAATCTTTAGGAACAATCCAGAAGCCTGAGAATGCGTGCCCCTCTGAAAAGAGAATAGCGCTGTTCAACCCTGCTGCTTCCCATGCCCCTGCAAAGAGGAGGGCAGTATCAAGGCAAGTGGCCAAGCCTTCGTCCCTTATCTGAATTGGTCCACGAATCTTTTGTCCTTCGCGCTCAAACGAAGCAGGCGCGTTTGTGTAGGTGAGTCCCATTTTTGTGATGGCTGACCAGATTGATGCAGCAATCATCCATGCACGTTTAGGATCCCCCGATTGATATCCCTCGAGGGAATGCTTATGCCCATCCTGTAAGAGTAGATTGGAAGCATTTTTGAGAATCTCCGAGATAGCTTGATCGTTTGGAGAAACATAAGCTGCGATAAGTTGGGCCATCTCTTGCAGCCCTCCCCATTCATCTTTTGCCAGCAGTTCTATGCGATGCTGTTCCTCAACAAGAATTACACCATTTTTGGATGCAGAAATGGTTATAGTCCCAATTTCTGCCTCGTTTAGCCTCCGAAGATGTTCAATATCCAGCGGCGTATCCAGATCTTGCACTTCTCGTCTTCCTGGAAGCAGTAGATCAAATTTCCAGTGTTTTGGAGCAATTACTGGGGGATCAATTCGCAAGAAGACTTCAAGGTTGGGAATCGGTTCATCATCTTCATTGACGAGTATCAAATTCTTAATTACCGGGATATTGTTCTGAGCTGATGCGAAGTTTACACGGTATGCCGAATCAAGCTGTAACTTTAGTTTTGTGTTTTCTTTGTACCCTTCCATACCAATTAGGGGATTGAACTTTGTGAGTGAGTGAGTGGAGTGTCAAACTCGGAATTAACGGATATATGATGAATTCGGTTCAGAACCAATTTTGATGTTAATTGTAGGTTCTACCCAACTTTCGTGTGGGATCGTTTCTTTTTCAGTTGGGATCCACACTTCCGAATCGGTGCTAGTGAGGTTGTTGGATCTGTTTTGTGAAGGATTCTTGTAAGTCTATTAGTTCATGCGTGCATTTCAGCCAGTTGAAACGTTTGTCTCAGTGATTCAGTGGCTCTCTTCGTTTGGAGGGTCTACAGCTTTTTAAGTGGGCAAGGCCCCAGAATTAGGGGGAACGGTCATGAGATGGATTAGGTTCAGAGTCGATTTTGATGTTTATTTTATGGGTAGATACACGATCCATTTTCATTAACCAATCAACCAATTGATCGATTCATGGCGATACAAATTCAAGATCTTAGTGAGCTCTTCGGTATAGGCTCTTCGTGGGAGGTATCGGAGATCACCTATGATTCCGAGGAGTTGACGGCGGAGATCCATGTCATCTATTCAGAGGATTTGGTGTTACGTTGTCCCGAGTGTGGGAAGGCCTGTCCGGGTTACGACCATCGTCGTCGGAAGTGGCGTCATACGCGAATCTGTAACTATCACACTCATGTGGTAGCGAGGGTTCCTCGCGTGCAGTGTTCGGAGCATGGGATCAAGACGGTATCGGTGCCATGGGCGGATGCGCGGGTACAGTTTACGACCGGATTTGAGGCGCGTGTGATTGACTGGTCCGAGGATGCGGGCAGTCTATCCACGGTGGCAACTCGACTGAAGGTGAGTTGGAGAATGATCTCCAATATCATGGAACGTGCAGTCAAGCGAGGGCTTGCTCGTAGAGAGGAAGAGAAGACGGAACACATTTGTGTGGATGAAATTGCCTTTACAAAAGGGCACAACTACGTTACGATAGTGGGGAATCCAAAAACGGGGAATGTGTTGCATGTCGCGGATGAACAGAAGAAAGAAAGTCTGGAAAGCTATTCGGCGAAGTACTTCGCCCAGTCTTCCCGTTCCCCTGCGCAACTGAAAGCCCTCAAAAGCTTGAGTATGGATATGTGGCCCGCATTCATCTCCGCTACACTCAAATGGGTTCCTGACGCAGAAACAAAGATTGCATTTGATCGCTTTCATGTAGCCAGATATATAGGAGGTGCAGTAGATAAAGTTTGGAAACAGGAGAATCGTGAATTGCGGAAGGAAGGGAGTCTGGATCTCACAGGGACCAAGTATGTATGGCTGACCAATCCGCAGAATATGTCGGTCAAGCAAAAGAAACGATTCCAAGCGTTAAAGAAGAGTTCGCTGAGAACCGCTCGGGCTTGGGCGATCAAAGACCTGTCCCAGAGGCTCTGGCACTATACGAGTCGAACCTGGGCACGCAAAGGTTGGACGCGTTGGTTGAGTTGGGCCATGCGCTGTAGACTTACTCCCATGAAAGAGGCCGCTAAGACCGTCAAAAAACATCTATGGGGGATCATCAATGCCATCGCTCTTAAGGCCAGCAATGGGCCTGCGGAAAGTATCAATAGTGGGATCAAAAGCATCAAGGTCCGTGCCCGGGGATACCGAAATAAACAGCGGTTCGCCACTGCGATTTACTTCTATCTCGGAGGGTTGGATATGTATCCAGAAGGCTACCGAAATCAATTAACCCACTCTTAAGTGCGAAGAGCCTTCATATAATAATACTTGACTGTTGTCGTACACCCTCCGCATGACGCACTCCCTAAAGTCTTCATGGACATGTCAATACGAGTATTATCTGCAGGTGTGACTTGGGACTGTATCTGGGGACTAACGAATAAGACCACGCTTGTTAAAGTAGTTTTGCCCATAATTGTTTAACTTCCAGAGACACATTGCCCTGCATACCATGATTGTTCGATTGATACCTCTGATCCTTCTGATTGCTTCCTGCAGATCTGAACTCCCACCCAATATTGTACTAATTATGGCAGACGATATGGGCTATGAGACGCTGGGTGTTAATGGAAGTTTGAGTTATGAAACGCCCCATCTGGATTCGCTTGCTGCATTCGGGATGCGCTTTACTCACGCATTCTCTACTCCCCTATGCACTCCTTCAAGAGTCCAGATCATGACAGGAAAATATAATTTTCGCAATTATATCGGGTTTGGGCTTCTGGATCCGAGCGAGCGCACATTTGCGCACTGGCTACAATCCGCCGGTTATGCAACAGGGGTTGCTGGCAAGTGGCAGTTGTACGGGAGTGCGAGACATAGAGAGTTGGCCGGGCGCGGTGGTGCAACTCCCGGGGAAGCAGGCTTTGATGAATTTGCCCTGTGGCACTTCACTCAGCGAGAAAGCCGCTATAAATCTCCCTTAGTTCACTACTCTGGCCAACAACCTGAGGTATTTCCTGATGCATATGGACCCGATCTATTTACAGATTATATAGAAGAGTATTTTGATCGGCATCAAGACCAACCGTTCTTTTTGTACTTCCCGATGGCCCTACCACATGATCCATTTTTACCTCCACCTAATCACTCCGATTACGATCGTTTTGATGGTGCTACCACATACAGTGATACGTCCTACTTTGCACCGATGATCAGTTATACAGACCACTTAGTTGGTCGCATCACCAGCAAGCTCCATGAATTAGGACTTGACCGGCGAACACTGGTGCTATTTACCACAGACAACGGAACCAATCGTGGTATCTTATCTCAACACGAGACTGGCTCGATTCAGGGCGGAAAAGGGTTGCATATTGCGTCTGGTACACATGTCCCACTCATTGCCTATTGGCCCGGAACCATTGAACCCGGCACTGTAAATGATGCCCTAATAGACTTCACAGATTTTCTGCCAACTCTGATGGATGTTACTGGAAACAGTCTTCCAGATGATCATCCCGTAGATGGGCTCAGTTTTTATGGCCAATTGATCGGTCAACCGGATACTACGCGTGACTGGATTTATTGCCATTACGATCCAAGATGGAGGCTCCGAGTGCCTGCGCGTTGGGCGCAAGACCACACCTGGAAGCTTTATGGTAATGGTAAGTTTGTTAACTGGTCCGAAGATCCAGATGAATTACAACCCCTGGATAATACCTCACTGGATGAAAATGCACGTTTAGCCAAGAATAAACTTCAGAATATTTTGGATCAAATGCCCGAACTACCTGAGCCTCAAGTTGGGGGTTAACCCCCGATCAGTACCTGATCCAAGCAATGATCTTCCGCTGGCCTATTCCCCATGACTGACGATCGTGTTACGGCTTCTAAGGTTAGCCGGTCAATGCCTCGAGACCATTGACCAAGCGGTCCAGTGCTTCCGTTAAGGTGGACATCTGCAGTGCACCATAGGCAATTCGAAGATAGGTACCTCCCTCCATGCCAAATGTACCTCCAGGAATAGTAGCGACATTGTATTCCCGAATGAGACGTGTGACCAGTTCCTTAGCATCAAGTGATGTATCTACGGACAGAAGAAAATAAAAGGCGCCATTAGAGGGGGAAACTGTCACCGGAGCCCGAATAGAGTGTAGCCTCTTCAATACCATTGCACGCACATCAGCCATTAACTTCAAGTATTGCTTGCAGTAGCTGGCTCCCTCTTCAAGTGCTGCCAATGCTGCCACTTGGCTCAGCATTGCTGGACAAATCTGATTCGTATCTTGAATTTTTCGAATATCTGCCAGAATATGTGGAGGAACCGCCATATATCCCAACCTCCAACCTGCCATCCCATAAGCTTTGCTCATCGAAAATAGCGAGATGGTGTGCGCATGGGACCCTGATGCACTTCCAGGGGAATAATGTTTGACACCTTCAAACGTGAAGTATTCATAGGCCTCGTCTGACATGTGATAAATTCCATGCTTCGCACACAAGTCGTTGATTGCCCGAAGCGTATCTGGGGCGTATACGACACCTGTTGGATTATTGGGAGAGATTGTAACTAGAGCGCGGGTCCGAGGTGTGATTGCACGCTGGATTGCCCCTAAGTCTGGGGTCAATGAATCGTTAAGGGTAACCAATACGGGCGTACATCCAGCGATTCGGGTGGCCATTTCATGGTTGAAGTAGTATGGTACGAGAAGGATCACCTCATCTTCTGGGCTGGTAACGGCTAACAGCGATGCAAAGAACGCCATATTACTTCCTGCCGTCACCACAACTTCATACCCGGAGTCCAGATGATTTTCGGCGAACAATTTTTTAGCACATGCAGTTCGGAGTTCTGGTTTCCCGATGACATAACCGTAGCCATGCGTATCAGGAGAGGTAATCGCCTCTGCTACGGCATCAAGTGCAGAGGTGGGTGGGCCATAATGAACGACTCCCTGTCCAAGAGAAATCGTCTCTGGATTCTCCCGTATAAGATCCGCAACAAAGCCCATGACGGGCATTTGTACGGACAGCATTCGATCTGATCGAGAGGGGATGGTCACAGGTCTGGAATTTAGTGGAGTGGAGAGCGCAAAGATACTAAACTTTGAGTGGTGTCCAGTATAACAATCCTCAGAAATTGTATCGTTCTCCGGTGCCTTTCGTTAAATTGGTCCATTCATTCTCTTTCATCAACATGCTCTCTCTGACCTGCGATGCGATCCTGTTTGATCTGGATGGGGTTCTCTTGGACTCTAATCATATCTACGAACAACAGTGGCGAATCTGGGCTCGACAGCGGGATATTTCTTACGCACACATTTTGGAAGTTCATCACGGTAGACCGGTCTCCGAGACCATTCGGATCGTTGCCCCCCATTTGAATGCCCTTACTGAGGCGGAAGCATACAGAGACGGATTACTTGCAAGTAAGAATCTTGATGATGTGCGTTCATTTCCGGGTGCTGCATCACTTCTTCATAATCTTCCTCTGAGCCGATGGGCCATTGCCACCAGTGCTCCTCGGGCATCTGCCATCCAGATGCTTCAACTATCAGCACTGCCTATGCCGAACATATTTGTCAGCGGCGATGACATTGGTGTAGGAAAACCTGCTCCCTATCCATACCTTCGGGCTGCTTGGGGGCTCAATCAGCAGATTGAGCGTTGTGTAGTCATTGAGGACGCTCCAGCAGGAGTGATGTCTGGCCAGTCTGCGGGCGCGCAGGTCATTGCCGTCAGAACAACGAATCCTCCCGACTCCTTGAAGCAAGCTGACCTGATCGTTAATACAGTTGCCGATCTAACCGTAGAATACACAGGGTTATATTTGAAAATATACTTTCAACAGAACTAAACAAACGTCCTACCGTAATTTTTGGGAATATGAACCATTGCTATGAGCTGGAGGAAACCATAGAAACGTACATGATTCGTCTTGGAAAGATGCGGATCAAGAAAATTAGGAACGTTGTCGAGATGTTTTGTCAACATCTAGAAAGAACCTGTACTGCGCTATGAGACGCCATTGCCAATCAAATCCATATAGTTGATTGTGAGAGTATTCAGTACATTTGCTCTTCCGTCAAAAGATTGCGTATGCGTCGTTGGAATCTTGTATCGTACGCAGGGTCGTTCCGTTATTCAAGAGGATAAAGTCTGCGATTCGTTCGTGCAGTTGGCCGAGTTACGAATATCCTGGTGTCGCGAAAAACACCATGTAGGCAAAAGTGTGATTCTCTTAGCATTCTATCTCTCTGGTTAATTGATTGTATTGCAAATTTCGCCAGAAGGGGTGTCGGGTGTGCATCATACCCAAGAAGCTCTGCATCTGGATAAGTGCAGTCAAGAGATGTCTTGCCTATTCATCAGTGCAGGTAGCGGTCCCGCACTTGTTGACGACTATTGTATTCGACAAGCAACCCGCCTATCGGATACTTGGGCATTGATGCAAGGGCAAATGTAAGGAATCGCGACTATTTATGGGAACCTTTCTATATGGAACCTTTCTGTATATTGTGTATAGCGTGCGTATGAGTGCTTGAGATTGCTTTAGGTTATTTCAACTTTCTGTGCGCTACTTGGTAGTATGTCAAAACAAGAAACACCCCCATCCCCAAAATGGCTCAGATGTTTTCCATACCTGTTTTAGCTTATTCAGACGGCACGTTGGCTGTTGTTAATAGCGACATAACTGGACTGGTAATTGAGGTTAATTCATTTGATGAACTGTTGGTTGAATTGCCTCGAGTTGCCGATCGGTTACTGCGGTCAAATCATAAACTAACGGATGAAGAAATAGCTGAATGCGAATTGCAACTCAGTCTTGTGCCGTTAGCAGAACCTGTTGACGAGACTGAAGTTACGCCGCGTCCTTCACTGCCAAAAATGTCTTGGCTACCTACTCAATCTTCTCAGCCTCTTGAATATGCGTAATTGATGGCTGGGGGTATGAGCACAAGATTCAGAAGATATTGAAGGAGCACCAGTTCTCTGAAGAGCGGAACCCCAGAGGTAGCCATGTGATTTGGAGCAATGGAGAAATAGAAGTTTCTGTGCCAGCAAAGATTAAATCACGACATACGGCTGACGGGATTCTTAAACAAGCTAGAATCTCCCTGAAGGTTTAGGCTGAGCGCACGACACATCACAAGAAAGCCTTAAATAAAAACAAAGGAATAATCTTCGGAGCTTTGATTGATGCTATAATTGGTGCAGGATTGCGCATGCCTGGAGAGCCGAACAGCACATCTTTGGTGACGGGGCAATCATGAATGTTCTTCACATCTGAATTTCTATGTGGTCACTGGAAATTTTATGGCGGTGCGTACCATTACAGTTCCCCCAATTGAGCGGACATTTAATAACAACGCCTCATTTTCGCTCATAATCTTCAAAGTTAGATCATGCGCTTCCCAAAAACACACAAGTTGAGCAGAATCTAACGCGGGGTTTTTATCCAACGTAGGCACCGAGAAAAATAAGGGTGATTATCGTATTAAGTCAATCTTTCACGATGTTCGCGAAAAAAATCTGATCCTGCACCCGATGTATGGTTTCAGGTGAAGTCTGACCTCCACACATGCACCGCCCTCTCTGCCAGTTGGTTCTGCCGCTGGTTCACATGTTCAACCGTCCATTCTTCGGGTGCAATCTTAGGAATCTTTTTGGTTAGTTCATAGGCACTGTTTTTATAGGCTTCTACTTTAACATCATACGCTGCATTACTAATTTCTTTGTTTGTAGATGACTCAAGAAGCGTCAGATTACCAAGGCGATTTACCAAACTTTCCTGCAGTCTCAGAGGGAAAGCGTGATCCCATGATTCCATTGGATTCTCGGGCAAAATATGTTCAACGGTTCCAGGGGCCATTTCAAAATCACATGAACTCCCAGCGGCATCCTGTTCTAATCGTGCGAGGATATATTTTGTAAGCTTTTTCTTCCGTCCGTGAGGTTTAATCATTAAGAGGGAGAAGTCTTGGCGCATTTTTTCATCATTGACATAAACTGGCTCAATAAGCTTGAATACCTCTCCAGGAGATGTTACCTCCCGAGCGATCAATGCTCTGGCGGCTTTGGGATAGACGCGTTCAAGCTTATTCGTATTCAGACTGCTAATCACAGAATAGCGAAACGATACGACGCTCAGGAGTTTCAGAACTCGCACAAAATCCTCTTCGGAAAAAACTTCCCATGAAGCAAACACTAACGGTAGGAGCTGACGCACCCGAAAAAGGCTTAATTCTCGGATATATGGTCTTGCTTCAGGCAAATCTACCCAATACCCATGATTTGGATCTGAGATCGCCACAAATAACTCTGCTCTACTTTCCAACTCATCTAGAAGTACAAATACGTCTTCACGCGACTTCGTTTGGTTTCGAACTATCTTGAAGAGTCTCTGGCTCCGCACCTTACTTTGTTTGCAAAGCAGGTGGTATCGTAGAAACTCTGGAAACCTCTCAGGGGCCACAGTTTCAATCAGTTTAGTCCACCGTCTCCGAAGAACATTTAGATCGGCAGAGCCTCTCACCAATGAGAAGAAATAATTTTTGAGCAGATCCGTAGTTGTAAGTTCAAGGCCACGAGCATTGAGGGTCTCAAAGACGGTATATGCATTCAACTCGTCATCTACCGTGATCAGAATAAACAGCAATTGGCGCGACGCGGTCTCCGATAAGATGGAGGCTAAAGCCTCTCCATCAGTTTCAAGTT
Organism: Rhodothermales bacterium; assembly: GCA_965208025.1. Lineage (GTDB taxonomy): Bacteria > Bacteroidota > Rhodothermia > Rhodothermales > Bin80 > Bin80. Next base: position 2,930,938 of record OZ242302.1, on the reverse strand, counting down.
CCTCTACTTCGTCAAGATGATGTATGAAGTACTTTAAACATTTCCAGAGCAAGTGATTTGACTTTGAGAGACTTCGCGGATTGGGAGGAGTTTTCAGTTGAACCAGATAATCTTGATAGAAGTCATCATCCATATCGTTCAGGAGGAGGCGGGAACTCTCAGTGAGAGATGCAGGATCTTTTTCTCCAATGAAGCGATTGCGAAGCCGCAGTGCACATTCTTTGTTGGAGTCGGGATCAATTCCCTGATCGGCCATAGTGTTCAACTTGTTTATCACGGCAAGCGCTAACAGGCTTAATGTGGCTAATCGCTGCTGGCTGTCAATGACAAGAAACTCACGGTCACTAATTCCCTGAACTACCAAAGAACCCATATAGTGACGGTCTTGTACATCATGCCTCAATTCGACAATGTCGCTCCAAAGATCTTCCCATTCCTCCTCTGACCATGAGTAGTCTCGTTGATAGGGCGGTACGCTATATGATCTTCCATTACCTATCAAATCCATATAGTTAATCGTAAGAGTATTCAACACATTTGCTCTTGCCATCAAAATTCTATTATTGAATCAAGAAGATTTATGCCTGCCATGAAAGATTGTACTGCAAGGCGATTAGGTAAACTACTATGATTCCTACCAATTCGGTATCAACCAGATGCAACACTCTACAAACTTACATCAATTTCTACACTTTTTCTTGCTCCATATTGGTCGGTATGGATATACACAAGAAGAGCGAGTGTTCTGGTATAAAATACAGGTATCGGCTCGATTCCGATGAGTGAGTTCTATTCGTGATCAGCAAGAATCTCGGTCCTCCCGAAAATGGCTAGAATCATAATGGGAGATGCGTCACACTAATGAAGCTCAACTTGATGCAATTGAGACAAGCGTATCAGGGAGCTCCAGAAACTGAATAGGGAGCAACTATGCTCTCTTCCATTTCAAGCCAATGGCGAATCCATGTTAAATTATGATCGGCGAGATGCAACATCACCCTCGGAGGATCAGAGCCAATCAAACGAATAACCCGAATCTATCCACAACTACGGTGATCGGTCAATTATCACTCCAAACTGAAAGTTCATTACCGTTGGGATCAAGAAAATGAAATCTCCTACCACCCGGGAAGGAAAATATTGGCGTAGAGATTTGTGCACCGGCAGAGACGACACGCTCCAGTGTGGCTTCTAGATCATCGGCATAAAGAATCACCAACGCGGCACCACTCGTACTGTCGGACTTCAACGGTGAACGATAAAAACCTCCATCCAGTTGGCCATCATTGAAGGCAACATAATCGTTCCCGTAGTCTTGGAAACTCCAGCCGAACACGTCCTGATAGAATGTTTTCGTACTTTCGAGATCCTGAGCCGGAAATTCAATATAATTTATACGGCGATCCATGTGCACGACTTAAAGTTTGGGAAACATATGCCCAAGTACCCCAAAGGTTAGAAAAAGTCGGGGATTTATGGAACTTTTAGTGCTTATATACCTGTGTGCCTGTAATGATTGCAACGGAATTAGGAGCGGGGACCTGGGGGATGTGAGTACTTAATGTCCGTTCATTTGTCTTGGCAATAATTGTTCAACCAATTCTACAAGCATCTCTATTTTGCCGCTATCAGCACGTTGCAAGGCTTTAATATACTCGCTACGTTTAAGACGTATTAATTCAGGAAGTATTGGTTTTCCTCCGAGCCAAGCGCGCTGTTTGGTACAAATTACATAATGACATGCTGCATGTGCAGTCCTTCCGTTTCCGTTTTCAAATGGATGAATTTTATTGATCTGCCAAAGCACATAAGATCCAAGGACAATAGGTGAGAACTTATCCCAAATTGTCCGAAGATTACACAGAAACTCACCCATTTGATATTCAACCTTATGTGCAGCCGGTGGCATATAATGCCCAACATCTACTTCTCTTTTTCTAAATTGTCCTGCCGTATTGTATAGATGTGCTATTGCATGAAAATTCAATGCACGTATGATGTCGTGGGTTAAATATGGCTTGTTTAGACTTATTGAAGAATGGACGATGGATTCTAAAAATCCATATTGTCTATCACGATTTTTTTCTTCAAGAGCTTGGTATACAGGATTGGACTCATTCCCGTCGACATAGTGGTAAACGCTCATTGACTAGCAATTATAATAGTCCCGCATATATTTATCAACTCGTGCTTTTGTCTTTGAGTCAGGGTTCGGGCTTCCGTAGAGATTGTATCTTTTTTGTTCCAAACGGTCTTTGCCCGTCATATTCTTTCCCATTTCAGCCAATTTGTCAAGCGTCCTGTCAGCTCGCTCAAGAACTTCTTTAGGAATCTGGTTCATGCTTTCTACAATTTTTTCGTGCAAATCCATGGCGTTTTGTTTTGGTGTACAAATGCTTATGTCCGCAACTCAAATAATAGCGTCCTAATGTATGGAACTATCACCCAAACCCTTAAAATAAGAACTTATATTCTATAATATGAAACGTTATTTGTTTCAAATTGAGTAGAAAATTCATAAATACGGGAGGCAGTAATACAGGGGGCGCTTACAACATCATAGTTTCGCTGAATAAAATTGTAGAAGACTTGGAAACGGAACTGACCAACGCGACACAGACATGGCAAAAAGGGATGATAGGCTACCATGGGCAATATAACAATAACATCTGTCAGGTAATTGGTGAATACATAGACCTATTCATTGATGAATATCTTGCCGTCAATGAATCTGCTTGCAAATAGAAGAGACCTTGATTAAAGATGCAATCTGATTACTCTGTCGGCAATGCTAATGTGAAGTAACTGGGGTACTTAGGTATATAATTCCTTAAAGTTTGGTACCTAAGAATCAGAGCAGAAGATACACCAATCGAACTTATCTCAAGATTTGGGGAAAATCTTATCTGCCTAAACCCAACAATTAACAGGACTTTCCGTTCGCTTTTAGTTTAGCTCTCCCCTATACAAAATGTGCAAAAATCAGTCAACAGAGATTCAAGAATTACCCCGGTGGGATTACAAGGGAATTACAATTACCCCGGAGCCAAATGAATTGAGACATGAAAATCTAAGCAAGATGTGTTACGTTAAGATACTTGCATCGCAGTTCTATGGCACGCCGCAGGTGGAATACTTTAACTCAATCATATGTTACTAATTCCACTTAAATTTAGTAGAATCAAAGTGGTGCCTTCTTACGCATATCCCCGATGGTTCCGGTATTAATTTCTGATCTCTTTCTTTTTTGATGAAGCAAAACAGTGAATTCCTTTCCGATATTCGGGGGCTTGATTGGTCACCCAAAGGTAGCGCCCATCTCCAACCTGCAGGGCTTTTCATTGGAAAGGGGGCCAATGCCATGGAAATTATCGTGGCACACGCAGCCCACATACCAAGTGGTGGAGAGATCAGGAAGATATGGAACGCCCGAAAAGGAAAACGCGGTTCACCTTTACTGTTGGTTATTCTCCACCAGAACAAGGCCACTCTGTGCGGCGCTACTGGTGATGATCCACCGATCTATTCGGATATGGATTCTGGTCAGGTTGAACGCCTATGTCGCCAACTATTGAACCAACCCGACCGACATGAAGCACTCCGTTTGCTATCTCAAACGCTCCCTTCATTCAAAACCGCACTACCGGGACTTAGAAATGAGGGACTCTTGGCGTTGCATGAATTAGAGCGCGGAGTTCCTAAACGAACAGATCTTCCCCATGCCCAAAGCATGGCCAAGTCAACCTTGGGACTTCAAGGAGAAGCCCTCCTGCGGGCACTCGGCTTTTCGATTAAGAAGTTGGATAACTTAACCAGCGTACTGCATAGCAATGACCGAAAAACTGCCCTCGCCGTCATGTTACGCGAGGGAGAGTCCGTAGAGAGCAAAGAGGAACGCTTTGACTCGCTTTCGCCTGTGAGTTATGCATTCATGAAGGCAGACAAGGAGAATCTGAAATGGATCATTTTCACGCAGGGAAACCGGATTCGTCTCTATGCTGCGGATATCAATGTGGGGGTAGGACGGCGTGGCCGCACGGAGACCTACATTGAATGTCAGCCTTGGCTGCTTTCCCATGACCAACTCCACTATCTCTGGCTCCTTTACTCTGCGGAGGCGCTTAAACCCGGTGGGAGTCTGCATGAACTACTGGCAGGATCCATGCGCTTTGCAGGTGATCTTGCCAAACGTTTACGGGAGCGCATCTACGAGCGTGTCGTTCCCGTTCTGGCGGAAGGAATTACACAGGCGCGAGGGATCTCTCAACCGGACCCAGACGATCTGGCCCTGACCTACGAAATGGTGCTAACCGTGTTATTTCGTCTCTTATTCATTGCGTATGCAGAAGACCGGGATCTGCTTCCGTATGGACACAGCAATGCCTATCGTCGCCGATCCTTGAAGGAAAAGGCCCAAGAGTTGGCCAATGCAGTGGAACAGGATACCCCGATCGCCGAAGGATCTACCCACTGGCGCGAAACGGTTGATCTTTGGCAGGCAATTGAGAGGGGAAACGTGGAATGGGATGTCCCGGCTTATGGCGGAGCATTGTTTCAGGAGAGCGAGGCAATTTCACCCGCCGGTGCAGCATTATCTCAGATCACTTTGCCAAATCACAGCTTTGAGGTGGCCTTGAGGGACTTGCTAGTGATTGAGACTTCAGAGGGGGTATCTGGACCGGTTGATTTCCGCTCGCTCGGCGTCCGTGAGTTCGGGACCATCTATGAAGGTCTGTTGGAATCTGGCCTTGCCAAGGCGGATCACGATCTTGTGCTAAAAAGAGCGAAAAATGGGGAGGTATTTGTCCCTGCGAAGGAGGGGCAGGCACCTGTGGTATCCAAAGGGGAAGTCTATCTACACAACCGCTCGGGTGCACGAAAATCGTCGGGAAGCTACTACACCAAACCATTTGCCGTTGAGTACCTTCTGAATGGAGCCTTAATGCCAGCACTTAAAGATCACTTTGCTCGGCTTGATACACTTGACGATACCGATGCTGGTGATGCCTTTTTTGATTTTCGCGTGGCAGACATTGCCATGGGATCGGGGCATTTTTTGATTAGTGCGATTGATCTCATGGAGCAGAAGATGGCAGACTATATGGCAGTCCGCTATCTTCCGAGCGTAAAGAATGAGCTTCAGGAACTACGATCTATTGCACAGGACAGACTGAGAGAAACGAGTGGCCATGATCCTATTGAAGACAGTCAACTACTTCGGCGCCTCATCGCCAGGCGGTGCATCTATGGGGTAGATATCAACCCGCTCGCCGTCCAACTTGCACGGCTTGCCGTCTGGATTCACACCTTTGTTCCCGGTCTACCCTTATCCTTTCTTGACCGTACGCTGATTCAGGGAAATGCGCTGGTTGGTATAGGGGGCATTCAAGAGATTTGGGATGCATTTGATGAACTCTCGGTACCGGTGTTCAACCGAGATCGTGATACCCGAAGGCTACTCGGTAAAGCTGAAAAGTCACTTCGGCGCATGGCGAACAGTAACGATTCCTCATTGAATGATATTGAAGAAGCTCGCGCCGCACAGGATGATATTCGTTCATCGCTTGAAAGTACCGAAATACTCTGTGATCTCTTGACTGCCGCACCGATTGGACATAATCCAGCTATCAAAGAGGTTTTGGATCAATGGGATGAGCTTTCTAATTCCCCTGATTTAGAGACGCCAAGGATGCGGAAAGCACTTGAAATCTCCCAAGCTGCCTTGGAATTACTGTCAGTGGTTCATTTTCCGATTGCCTTCCCAGAGGTATTCCTTCGGGAGCGAGCTGGCTTTGATGTGATCTTGGGGAATCCACCATGGGAAAATGTCAAGGTAGAGCAAGATGCCTTCTGGGCACGACACTTTCCAGGGTTACGCGGCAAACCACAGCGCGAACAGGAGTCAGAAAAAAAGCATCTTCGTAGCGAGCGTCCCGATCTTGTAATGCTCTTGGAGAGTGAAATTGAAGAGAAAGGACGACTGCGCCAGGCACTAGTGAGCGGCCCCTACCCTGGAATTGGAAGTGGAGATCCCGATCTTTATAAGGCATTCTGCTGGCGTTTCTGGCGGCTAACACAACGCATGGGGGGATATATCGGGGTCGTTTTGCCACGCAGTGCCTTTGCTACCAAAGGAACAGCGGACTTTCGGAGGGCACTGTTTGCAAGAGCGAAAAATACAGAGGTTGTTTCTCTGAAAAATAAGGGAGGTTGGGTTTTTGACGATGTTACGCCTCAATACACTATCTCTCTCGCATGTGCAAAACATGGTAGGCCCCAAGGAGAGTCTATTGCTTTACGAGGCCCATATCATTCGCTTTCTGAGTTCAAGTCAGATTCGGTTAAACCGCCGGTTACCTTTACTTTCAAAGATGTTCGTAGCTGGAACGATACCGTCTCACTTCCCCTTTTGCCAACACCGGATTCATCTCAAGTATTCGCTCAGCTTCGCAAAGCTCCAAGATTGGATTTCAAAATTAAGAATCAGTGGAGGGCCCGCCCGGATGCAGAGCTCCACTCAAGAAATCAGAAGTATTTGATGGATTTTGAGAATGTGGCCTGCCCCGAAGGGTTTTGGCCAGTCTATAAGGGTGCATCTTTTGATCTGTGGACACCCGATACAGGGATATATTACGCATGGGCGGATCCTGAACCCGTTCAGGAGTTTTTACAGACCAAACGTGAACGGGCTGGAAGAAATCGTCGGAGTGTGCATTCGGAATTCTCCCAAGAATATCGGTCAGAGCCAGAAACTTTACCTTGTAACCGAGCGCGCATTGCATTCAGAGATGTAGCGCGGGGTACGGATAAACGCACCGTGATTGTCTCTCTCATCCCTCCGAACGTATTCATTACTGATGCGGGCCCCTACTTTCTTTGGCCCCAGGGTGACGAAATGGATCAGGCTTTTCTTCTCGGAGTACTTTCCTCTATTCCTTTGGATTGGTATGCACGACGCTTCGTTGAGACGCACCTAACATATTTCGTCATCAACCCATTCCCTATTCCCCGTCCCTCCCGTGAAAACGCACTCTGGAAACGAACCGTACAGCTTGCTGGACGACTGGCCTGCCCCGAAGATCGTTTCGCTGAGTGGGCTAAAAAAGTTGACGTGGAATGTGGCCCTCTGGATAAAGACGCGAAAGAAGATCATATCCATGAACTGGATGCCGTCGTTGCACATTTGTACGGGCTCAGTGAAGCGCAACTGGTTCACATCTTTGAAACCTTTCATGAAACATGGGACTATGCATCACGACTATCTGGTGTACTTCATTATTATCAATCATGGGGTAAAAAGCTATGAGTCCAAGAGTACATATCAAACCTGAACTGCTTCAGTGGGCGTGTCAACGCTCCCAAGTTGATCCCGAGAAGCTTCGCAAGCGATTCCCCAAGTTTGACGACTGGAAGAATGGCACAGTGAAGCCTACACTTCGCCAAGCAGAAAAGTTTGCCAAGTTCACACATGTCGCTATAGGGTCTCTCTTCATGCCAGAGCCGATGGAAGAGCCCATGCCCATTCAGGATTTGCGTACAGTTGGAAATCAACAAATATCACAACCCAGTGACAATCTTTTGGACACAATCTATATGTGTCAGCAACGCCAAGATTGGTATAAATCCTTTGCATTGTCCGAAGGTGAGGATCCGCTCCCCTTTGTGAGATCTGCTACAGTGGAAAGTGACATTGAAGTAACGGCGAAAGAAATACGGACCAAATTAGGTTTTGATGTAGAACTGCGCAGAGAATTACCGAACTGGACTGATGCACTTCGCTACTTTGTAGACCAAGCAGACGAACTGGGTATTCTCGTCATGATCAGTGGTATCGTCCGAAGTAACTCCCACCGAAAACTTGATCCTGAGGAATTTCGCGGTTTCGCATTAGCAGACGAACTCGCGCCCTTAATATTCATCAATGGAACCGACACCAAAGCCGCACAGATCTTCACCTTGGCACACGAATTAGCGCACATCTGGTTGGGAGAATCCAGCCTTTCGAATGCCTCCCCCGATTCGTTTCCATCCCATGTCATGGAGAAATGGTGTAATCAAGTGGCGGCAGAACTATTAGTTCCGATCCAGTCACTACGCGACAGTTTTAGAGATGATGCCGAACTGTCCGATGAATTCAAACGGCTGGCACATTACTACAAAGTAAGTACGCTCGTGATCCTACGCCGTCTGTACGATATCGGTGTAATTGAACGTAAAGCCTTTTCGGAGAGGTATCAGTCGGAATTGAGCCGTCTCAAGCCAAGGCAATCCAGCGGAGGGGGTAATTTCCATACGACACTCAAAACCCGAGTGGGACGACGATTCAGCGAAGCTCTCGTGAGTAGCACTCTCTCTGGCCAGACATTATTTACAGACGCATTCTACTATCTGGGTATTCAAAAAACATCTACTCTAGATAAATTTGCGAAAAAGCTCTGGGGGGAGTAAACCATATCCATGTATCTATTGGATTCTAATGTATTTATTTCTGCCCACCGATTTCATTATAGCTTTGATTTCCATCCTGGGTTCTGGGATTGGCTGATCCATGCCAATGCAGAGGACCGAGTACATAGCATAAAAAGAGTGTATGAGGAAATCTGTCGTCAGGAAGATCAACTTAGTACATGGGCAAAAGCAAATAAGCGGTTCTTTCTTGATACTCCTTCTGAGTTCGATGACCAACTGAAACGTGTCACAAACAGCGTAAATGATGGAAATTACAAGCCATCAGAAATTGAAACGTTTTTCTCGTCCGCTGACTACTATTTAATTGACCATGCTTTGTCCAAAGATTTCAAGGTAGTAACCCATGAAGTATCCAGATCTCGGAAAGGAAAAATTAAAATACTCCCAGTGTGCCAGAAACTTGAAATAACTTGCATTACTCCATTTGAGATGCTCCGTCAAGAAGGTACTCAGTTTGTAATGATCTCTACTGATGAATAAAGAATCTACCTTCATTGATAACCAGAACGGAAATACGCTTGCCCAAGCTCTATCCGAAGTATTGGACAGTGTTGATGATGGTCAAGATTACGCATCTACCTTGGATGGTCAGCTACGAATTGCAACTGCATTTTTTAGCCCCACCGGATTCAAATACATCGCCGAACATCTAAATGGCATCCCCGATGTTCGTCTACTGCTTGGAGCGGATCCTAGTGGACTTCCTATCCCCGACCGAAAACAACTAGATGAAGCCCCCGATAAACGTGAGCATCGACGGATCCAAACAGCATGGAATAATCAACTGAGGACGCTTACAGATGAGCGAGACCAACTTCCATTCAACCGTTCAAGCCGTTCCGCACTTGAAGCTCTAACGACGGTACTTCGCCGTGGAAACATGCAGGTTCGACGGTACACCGATGCCTTTCTACATGCCAAAGCTTATATCCTTAGATCGTATGACGGCGAAGGAATCATTGCAGGCTCCTCAAACCTCACCCGGGCGGGTCTCACCCAGAACTTAGAGCTAAATCTTGGATGCTTTGATCCAGCTATTGTGCTCAAAGGTAAGCAATGGTTTGATGATCTATGGGAAGAAGCAGAGCCTTATGATTTAGCTGAGATTTATGAAGTGGTCTTCCAACCCCAACCCCCTTGGATCATTTTTCTCCGTGTCCTTTGGCAACTCTACGGCGGGGAAATTGAACAAGAGATTCGTGAAGATGATAACCTTCCGCTCACGACATTTCAAAAACATGGCGTTGCCCGTGCACTACGTCTAATCCGCGAAAGAGGCGGAGTGATTGTGGCTGATGAAGTTGGCCTCGGGAAAACTTTCATCGCCGGAGAAATTCTACAGATCTACAGCGATCGTCGGCAGCGTGCGTTGCTCATCTGCCCTGCCTCGTTACGTGACAGTACATGGAAGCAGTTTCTTTCTGATTATCGCTTTTCACGAGGCATTGAGTGCATCTCTTTTGAACAGTTGGCTAATGATCAACAATTGCGTGATCAAAAACGCCCAAATGCCAGTGGAAAGCACTTGCACAGACCATTAGATGAGTACCAACTCATCATCGTTGATGAAGCGCACAACTATCGCAATCCAAATACTCCCAACCGGGCCGAAGCGCTTCGGCGCCTCCTTTATGGTGAAAAACGAGATCTACTCCTCCTGACTGCCACACCCGTTAACAATTCTCTCTGGGATCTATATTATCTCATGAACTTCTTCCTCCGTCAGGATGCCCACTTAGCGAGTCAAGGCATCTTGTCCATCCGCGAGCGCTTCAATGAAGCCATGCGAACCGATCCTACCGATCTCAGTCCTGATGTCCTTTATCCAATCATTGATGCGACCACAGTCAAACGAACGCGCCAGTTCATCAAGAAGCATTATCCCGGTGACACCATCAAAGATCTTGATGGAATTTCCAAAGCGATTGAATTTCCCAAACCTGAGGCGATCACCGTCCGCTATGTACTGGACGATCAACTTCCAGGATTTTTTGACCAACTCGAGGAAGCACTAGACCCAGATGGAGAGAGGAACATCCGATTCACGCGCTACTTGCCGGATCAGTACCGAATCGAATCCTCCTTGAAGGATGAGAATGGTCATACCCGCGCCATGATTGGACTGCTCCGCTCCGGTCTGCTCAAACGATTTGAATCTTCCTGCTATGCATTCCGAGAGACAATTCAAAAGATGGTTAAACAGCATGAAGTATTTCTGAATGCTCTCAAAAAAGGACATGTTGTAACGACGGAATTTCTTCAAGATATTTCTGGGGATGACGAAATTCTCTTTGAGGAGCTACTTGAACAGAAACCAGATGAAGTTGCAGATGCCCAAGATTTTGATGTCACACGACTTGAAGATGATGTCTCCAGAGATTTAACTCTGCTGAAAAATTTGGCTGACTCTGCTAATTCTATCACCATTAGAGGAGACACCAAGCTCAGGGCGCTATCCGATGAACTCTGTAAGATTGCCCAACAGGCGGAGAATGAGGCGGCAAATTCGTCTGATGAAGCCCAGAAACGTAAAGTCCTAATCTTTTCCTACTACGCCGATACCGTTAAGTGGATATGGACATTCCTGAAAGAAGAAATCAATGCACGTTCAGAGTTGACAGTGTACCGCGACCGACTCGTAGCTGTGAGTGGCTCAAAAAGTTTTGACGATATCTCTAAGGACAAAGCCGTGATGGGATTTGCTCCCGTATCCATGAAGCCAGGAGCTGGAACCAACTTTGACCGTTATGACATCTTGATTACCACAGATATTCTGGCCGAGGGTGTAAATCTTCAGCAGTGTCGTCACATCATCAACTATGATGTGCCCTGGAATCCAATGCGTCTGGTACAGCGACATGGTCGCATTGACCGAATCAACAGCCCCCACAAGCGTGTATTTCTGCGAACTATCTTTCCTGCGGACCGTCTGGATGAATTGCTCAATCTTGAATCTAGGCTTCTGAATAAACTTGCCATGGCTGCAGCAAGTATTGGAGTAGCACCACCCGTAGAAGAAGGTACACGCGGTGATCAAGTTTTTACCGAAACACGTCAGGAAATTGAAAAGCTGTTGATGGAGGACGCTTCGCTTTTTGAACGCGGAGGAACCGTCGCTGCGACCCAATCGGGCGAAGAATACCGGCAGACGCTGCGCAAGGCCCATGCTGAACGGAGTGAGGAGATTCTAGAGCTGCCGTGGAAAGTCGGCTCGGGTATGCAAAAGGGTAAACAGCGAGGTATATTTTTCTGCGCTGTGATTGGTCATGAAACGAAGCATGAACGAACCTACCTGCGCTTCGTACCTGCAACTTCTGAGTGGATGCCCGTATATGGAACCGATTCAATCATTGATGAACTTGGAACCTGTCTGCGCCTCATTGAATGCGAGGAAACAACAAAACTTGGTTCCCAGAAGAGCTTGATCGGCATGTGTATGATTTCTGGAATGCGGCCCAGGCTCACATCTTGAATCAGTGGATGCTTGAAACGGACCCCGCAAACCTGCAACCTAAGGTTGACCGAATTAATCATCAGGTGGCCGAATTTGTCCGCGAGTATCTGCCCCGAGAACTAAGCTCAGAGGATACAAAACGTGCCCTTGATATTTTGGAGTCTCCATGGCCACGCCGGGAGCAAAACGATCTACGAAAGTTGTTCAACACTAAGGACGATCCTGATCAGTTGAAGAGTCTGGACTTTTCGCGTCAACTCATTGAACATATCTTGGAAACAGGCCTGGAACCAAGTCAATCCCCTGATCCTCTCCCACCTATTGAAAAAGATGACGTTAAGCTACTGTGCTGGTTAGCTATTGAGTGTGAAGACGATACTGACTCGCCAGTATCGTGAACGACCGCTTCGTTCAAGACGTGAGATGGCAGAAATAATCGTGTTCCTGTTCCATCTCCCCGAGAATGATAGACTCAGTCAATGTACAGGTCCGCTACAACAGGCGCTTTGAATTGACGTACGCATCATTCTTGACGGCCCCAACCTGCTCATGCTACATTAGAAGAGTCCGATACGAACATGTGAGGGTAGCAAAAATTTTCCTGCGCGAGTGGAATTGATCGGAAGGGATCAGTCTGTGTCCTGCTCTGGCGCTGGGGCATAGGTTCGTTTCAATTCTCTTTCTGCCTTGTTGAGTCCAGCGAGGAGTGCGTGTCGACCGACCTTGGAGAGGGAGACTCCTGTTTCCTCCGATACGCGATCCAGTTCTTGGTAGGTCTTTTCGCTCACCGAGATCATAACCCGATGGGGGTAGTGTACTTTCTTTCGACGCATTTCCATATCCGTGGGTTGCCAAAATTTTTATATCTCCAATATCTTCAATTTAATTGCAATCTTGTTACATTCTTTAATAAGGGTAAACCTATCCCCTAATGTTTCCAAGCAAGCCCTTGTTTAAGAGCTAGCATAACAGTTGTCTTATACCTATAACCTCTTATCCTAAGTTGGATCAAATATACCTGCTCTATTGGTTGTGCTCTCTCGCAATGGAAGTTGTGAAATTCACTGCCCAAGATACGGTTGTTCTCATCGTCTTCAAATTTGTGAACCCGTCTTCCTTACTACGCACCCCCTTCCCCGCTCGTGCTCATCCTTGTTTATTGACCGCGCATCCCCCATCTGCTGGGATGACTTTGTGATCTACATCCAACTGCTTTGCAATCAATTCCACCCAAACACAATAAGTCTAGACTAGCCGAGGCGGTAATCTCATCCACCCCCTGAACGGGGTCCCTCCTACTCCATCGTTTATTCTATCGGTTTTACCGCGAATATTGTGGCTAGAGGTTGAATCCTCCGAAGAAGAATAGAATCGCATTTCTGAAAATTGCAAAGATCCTTTATCCTCTCCCAATCGTTTTGAGTTCTTGGATTTTACCGTAATTAGCTCTGTGATGGTATTCAACCATATAGAATATAACGCATTACAGGCTGTGGTAAGGTGTGACTGACACATCTCGGGAGCCTTGATAACTGTTTTGCAGTCAAATGAGAACATTGAATACTGCGCCAGTATTTTCAGGCAGGTGATTCTCACGGTAGTTGACATTATAATCAGAAACTAATACCTTGGGACTGTCTAACGACAAAACTTTTTACTGCCAGCGACAAAACTTTTTACGGTTTTTGCTGTGATTAAATCTTGGGATCATCCTAAAGATAGTTTGCGCGAATCAGTGAATTTCATTCACAGATTCAAGCAAATGATTACAGACCAACAGGTAGAAAATGTTTTTCAATTTAGACACAAGAATAAGATGACCGTTAAAGCCGCCGCCGCGAAGGCGGCAATGAGTGGGTCGACTGCACGCAAGTATCTTCGTTCGGGGAAGTTCCCGAGCGAACTGAAAAAGCCCCCTGTGCCAAGTCGACGCGTGGATGTATTTGCGGGGGTATGGAAGGAATGTGTAGGGTTTTTGGAGGTGGATCCGACCTTAGAAGCGAAAGCGTTGTTTGAATACTTGATGGATACGTATCCAAATCAATTTTCGCCGAAGCAACTGCGAACGTTTCAACGTCGGGTACAGGGATGGAAAGCGCACCGTCCGAAGGAAGTGTTCTTTGCGCAGGAGTATTCCCCTGGGGAATGTGCCCAATCGGACTTTACGTACATGAATTCGTTGGAGATTACGATTGGTGGGGTCCGATTCCGGCATTTGTTGTACCATTTTGTGTTGACGTACTCCAATTGGGAGTCCGTCATGGTGTGCGAGTCCGAGAGTTTTGTGGCATTGGCGGCAGGATTTGAAAAGGCGGTGACGGAACTTGGTGGAGTCCCACAGACGCATCAAACGGATTCCATGAGTTGTGCGGTCAAGAACGGGGGAGGAGGTGATTCGGAGGAATTTACGGGATCCTACACGGCATTGATGGTGCACTACGGGGTAGAACCTCGTCGAACGCACCCCCGGTGTCCACACGAGAATGGGAAGGTAGAACAAAGCCATCACCGCCTCAAGAATGCGGTGCAGAGTGCGCTCACGCTCCGCGGAGACCGTGACTTTGAGCGTTTAGATGCCTACGAGCGATTTTTGGGAAAACTCACCTCCCGCTTGAATGCGCACCGGCAATCGAAACTGGATGAGGAACGAGCGTTCTTCAAGGCATTACCGCTCCGTCCTCTGGATTCCTGTGAACGACGGCGGGTTCGTGTCAGTAAGGGGAGCACGATTCTGGTGAAGAAGAATCACTATTCGGTTCCCAGTACGCTGATTGGACAATGGGTGGAGGTTCGCTTGTATGCTCAGCGAATCGAGGTATGGTCTCGGCATAGACTTCAAGAGCAGATGCCGCGTCTCTGTGGAGAGGGAGCGCATTCCATTCATTACCGCCATGTGATTCGGAGTCTAATCCGAAAGCCGGGTGCATTTGCAGGGTATCGCTACCGCGCAGACCTTTTTCCCACACAGACCTTCCGTAGGGCGTATGACTGTCTCCAAGCGTCCAATCTGGGCAGTCCTCAATCGGACAAGGTGTATTTGAAGCTCTTGTTTCTGGCGGCAACTGAGAGTGGATCAGGGGTTGAGGCGGCCTTAGCACATTTGCTTGCAGATCAGCATCCGATTACGGTTGTAGCGGTGGAAGCATATCTCCAGGCGCCAGATGCGGAAGCGACCGTGGATCTGGGTTGTTACGATGGGCTTTTGACGGAGGGTTTGAGATGAACAACAAATCCTCAAAGGACTTGGAGCGAGGGATTGAACGTGGACTCCGGTCGTTACGGATGCCGGGCATTCGCATGGCGCTCCATGAAGCGGCAGACCTTGCCCGTCGTGAATCTATGAGTTTTGAGCACTTTTTGCTGACGTTGATTGAGCAGGAACAGCAATCACGTACTCACAACCGTATTCAGCGCGCTCTACGGGCTTCTCAGCTGCCCTTATCCAAAACGTTGGCTTCGTTTGAGCGAACGCGGTTACCGTTGAAGCTGGATCATCAGTTGCGCAGGCTACTGGAAGGTGGCTTTCTGGATCGGAACGAGAATGTGCTGGTGCTGGGCCCTACGGGGAGCGGAAAGACGCATCTGATGTGCGCACTGGGGCAAGAATTGATTTATCTGGGACGGCGATTGATCTTTTACCCCTCGGATGCGCTGGTTGACGCGTTACTTCGTGCAAAACAGGAGCAAGGACTCCAACCCTTCATTCAGCAGTTGCTACGCTTTGATGGGATTCTCATTGATGGACTGGGTTATGTGAAGCATAGTCGGGAAGAGATGGAAGCCCTGTTCCAGTTTTTGGCTGCGTGCTATGAGCGCAAGAGCGTGCTCCTGACCAGCCACCTGCCCTTCTCGCAATGGGAGAGCATCTTTTATGATCCAATGCACGCAACCGCCGCCGTGGACCGATTGGTGCATCATTGTGTGGTCTTAGAGCTTCATCTGCCGAGTTATCGGTTAGAAGTAGCCCAACGGCGACAAGAAAACGCGAGCGAAGGACCTGAATCTCCCACTTCCTAACCAATCAACACATGAACCCTTGGAACACAATTAAAAGTGAATCTGCCTGCTGTTGTCCGTGTCCAGCAGGCCAACAGAGAGATCAGACATGGACCAAATCGTGGAAATTACCATCTTCATTGAGGCGTCGCAGCTCGCTGCTCCGCCTCAATGAAATGTGCTCCTCCATGGTTAAACTTTGGATTTCTTGAACCGTAAAAAGTTTTGTCGTCGACCGTAATTTGTATTGTCGTTGAACATCTTGTGATTTAACTTTTTTCGATTCTCTTCCGTTTGGGAGCGGACTACATCCACTCAGACTCATGCGAGTGTGGTCTACCTCATGGCAAGGTGCCATAGTCAGTATATTTCTGATTTTCCTTGTTCTGAATGTCTCAGCGCAGCCAGTTGACATTTGCAGTCGAACTCCACGAGTAATGTATGCGATTGTAGCTGCGACTACTACCTTTTGTGAGGACATGACCACCGACAAGTTATTGAGTGTTACGGCCTTGAGCAATAACTTAATTGATCACGGTATTACATCGATCAAGAGCGGTGACTTTGACGGGCTCACGAATCTGGAACTCCTTCGAATTGACCAGAATTTACTCACCAACTTACCTGAGAATATTTTCAATGGACTCATCAACTTGAAAACGCTGAACTTATCCGAGAATCCTCTCACCGATCTGGATGAGGATCTCTTTGAAGGGCTTAAGAACCTGGAATCCCTGGAAATAAGTAGCATCTCTCTCACTAGTAGTTTAGACGAAGATCTCTTTGATGGACTGATCAACTTAACCGATTTATGGCTCAATGAAAACTCTCTCACCGATCTGGATCCAGATCTTTTTTCCGGTCTATCCAGCCTGGAAACGCTGTTCTTGTCCGATAATAACCTCACCACCTTGGATGCGGATCTCTTTGATGGTATTGAAGCAGGACTGGAAGTCTCACTGTTCCGGAACCCCATTATTTGCCTGCCTCAAAAGATCATTGATCTGGATGAAGCAGGTACGATCACGGTGTATGGTCTTGGTGGAATGATGAGGGCCTGTCAGGAACCGGTGGTCACGCTATCCTTATCTCATGGTGTGATTTTGGAGGGGGAGTTCTCCACGATCACGGCAAACCTCAACATACCTACCACCGAGACGACAACGATCACCATCTTGGCAGAAGCGACGCCGCCGGCTCTTGATTCGGATTATACGTTAAGTGAGAACAGGATCCTGACCATTGACGCTGGAGCAACGACCAGCTCGGGTGCCGTCACCATCACAGCGGTGGATGATCAGATAGATGGTCCAGACAAGGAAGTGACCGTGAGCGGTATTGTGACGAATGCAGATGCGGTGACGAGTCCAGAGGATGTAATCCTGACAATTACCGATGATGATGATGCCACCACGGTTACAATTACTGTAGAGCCTACCGAGGTGATGGAACACCTCGGAAGTGTAGGGATCATGGTGACAGCAACCCTGGATGTTGCACGGAGCACCGACACACCGATGACCGTTTTGGTTGAGGAAGGTACGGCGACCGCTGGAACCGACTATGCAGAAGTGTCTCCCATTCATCTTACGATTGCCGCACATGAGACCTCGCAACGTGGATCCTTTTCGTTCACACCGATTGAGGATGATATGATTGAGTTGGACGAAACGGTCTACATTACAACGTCGGTAGACGGTTTGTCGGTGATTGAAGCGATACTCTCCATCCTTGATCCACCTCCAGAGGTTTCCCTGGAGTTGACTCCAGAGGTGATTTCGGAAGTGGACGGACAAGCGGCGATTTCCGCACATCTAAGTGCGCCATCAAGCGAGGAGACTTTCCTCGCGATCTCTGCGGCTGCAATCAATCCTGCTACCCATTTGAATTATACTCTGAGTGGCAACCCGACACTGACAATTCCCGCAGGGCAAACAATCAGTACAGGAACGGTCACGATCATGGCCGTGGATAATGAGATTGACGAGCCCGACAAGATGGTGACAATAAGCGGGCAGGTCATGAATGCGGAAGGAGTCACCGATCCCGAAGATGTGACACTTACAATCACCGATGATGACGAGGCAACCACGGTCACCCTCACGGTGGTACCTCCCGAGATTGATGAAGATGTGGGCAGGGAGGAGATCACGGTGACGGCAGCGCTTGATGTTGCGCGAAGTACCGACACAGACTTGACCATTTCGGTGGAATCAGGCACCGCTACTTCGGGAGTAGATTTTATTGCTGTGCCTTCGTTCCCCTTGACAATTCGTGCGAGGGAGAGGGAGGGAGATTGGACGTTTCCGTTCACACCGATCGCCGATGGGGTGGATGAACCAGACGAAACCGCCTGGATCAGGGGGATCGCGATGGACGGTCTGCAGGTGACTGGAACCGAACTCACACTTCTGGGCAGGGATCCCATCCCGGAGGTGACCCTTGTGTTAATCCCGGAAGCGATTTCCGAAGCCAATGGACATGCGTACGTTACAGCCCGTCTGAGTTCTGCGTCAAGCGCGGAAACTATAATTGAGGTATCTGCTCGCCCGGACTCCCCCGCAACCCACCATGATTACTCCTTGAGTTCCAATACGACGCTCCGGATCGCCTCCGGCGTCACGACGAGTACGGGGGATGTATTGATCACCGCAGTAGATAATCGGGTGGACGCCCCACATAAAACGGTAACCGTGAGCGGACGAGCAGAAAATTTATATGACGTTACGGGTCCGTCAGATGTGACGTTAACAATTCTGGATGATAATGATCCCGTGATTACGTTGGCGATTCAGGATACGGTCGTTTCGGAGGATGTGGGAGAGGCACAGATACTCATCAAGGTAACCCCCGCGGCACCGATTGAGTTGAGTGTGCCCGTTCAAACGATCGCAGAGAGCGCAACCGAGGGGCAGGACTATATGGCAGCCGATGAGATCTTGCTGATTCCTGCGGGTAGGACCACCGCATTCCTTCAGGTTCCGATCATAGACGATCCGATCACAGAGCCCGCGGAGACATTTCAAGTCCGATTCGCTGAGCTCCCGGGCACGGTGCTGGATCCTGGCGTGGCAACGGTTACGATTCAGGATAATGATGTATACCGTTTACGCGTTCAGGATGCTCATGCACTCGAGAGCAGCGAAGTATTGATGTTTGAAGTGACACTGGATCCGCCCCACCCACTGGAGACGATCCGAGTTGCCTATACAACCCAAGATGGGACGGCGTTCAAAGCCATCGACTATACCCACCAGAGCGGTACACTTATCTTCTCACCAGGATCCGTCCGCCAAGTGGTGTCCGTTCCCATTCTCAGTGATGAGATAGAGGAGATGATGGAGACCTTTCTCCTGGAATTGTCTGCCCCCGATCATGCGGAACTGGCGAGAGCTGTGGCGATCGGGACGATTCTGGATGACGATTCGCCGCCAACAGTGCATCTCGAGTCATTGGTCCGGGTTCGGGAAGATGCAGGGATCGCCCGCTTTGAGGTGATCCTAAGCTATGAGGTACCCGAGGGGCAGGAGATTCATGTGGAATTTGTCGTGAACGATGTCTCAGCCAATAATCCATCGGATTACAGAGTGCAGACACTAAGCCCGCTTCAATTTGCTTCGGGAGAGGCCGTGAAGTTCATTGAGGTAAAGATTGTGGATGATACATTCTATGAGGGAGACGAAACATTCCAGATAAAACTGACGGATGTAGCGGGTGGGGAGTTGGGACAATCCGAAGGAGAAGGCGTCATTGTGGACAATGAGGCGCTGGTGACGGTGCGGATTCAGGACATGGAGGTCACCGAGTCGGAACCAGAGGTGATCTTCCCGGTCGTCTTGAGTGGCAAGGACAGCCGTCCACGAACATTCGCCTTTACGACCGGGGATGGGACTGCCACGGCGGGAGAAGACTACGAAGCCGCAACGGGAACCATCTCGTTTGCACCGGGAGACTTGCGCAAGAATATCACGGTTCCGATTCGGGATGATCTGGAAACCGAACCGACCGAAACGTTTCATGTACGTCTCACGGGCGCAGATCTCTCCGACCTGGAAGCTACGGGGACCATTCTAGATGATGATGGGAAGCTTACGGTGAGCATCTATGATGAGCAAGCATCGGAGGGAGATGGTTCACTTCTGTTCCCCGTTCGGCTAAGCCGACCAAGTTCCCGGTTGGTGACGGTTCAGTTTGCATCCTCGGATGAGACCGCAGAGGAAGGATCGGATTATGTATCCTCGCAGGGGATCGTCATCTTTCAGCGGGGGAGCACCGAAGGGAAGATTCGTATCCAGATTTTGGAGGATTCAGAGGTGGAAGCCGACGAAACCTTCCAAGTGACACTTTCGAGTGCAAGACATGCGGAGATTGCCCAAGAGACAGGGACAGGAACGATTCTGGATAATGACGGGAATCCCACGGTCTCGGTACAGAATGTAATGGTCTCCCCCCGTGCAGCAATCTTTGACATGCACTTATCCAAGCCCTCTCCCCTGCCGATCCTGATCAGCTATGCCACCGAAGATGGGAGTGCTTATGCGGGAGAGGACTATGAACCCGTCGCAGGGCAAGTTACGTTTGCACCGGGTGAGGTCTCCAAAATCATTGAAGTGAAGCTGCTCTCCGGCGAACGAATCTGGGAGGCAAAGACGTTTTCGCTGATCCTCCTCTCGGCCATCAATGCAGAGGTAGCGCAAGCCCGCACGGAGGCGGTGGTGGAGGAGGAGAGCGAGGAGAGCATCCAGAATGCATATGTATCCAGAGTACTTCGTACCTGGGCATCCCAAGTGGTGGAGGCCTTCTCTCGACGAATGGAAGGAATGGCACAGTGCCAGATTCCTGATTTATCCTGGCTCTACTATAGGACGGCGCGCCGATCTCTGGGAGACATCTTTCGCGGGTGTGGTGCAGAATTTACGCAGGGAGGATGGAGCGTCTGGGGGCAAGGTGCATTTACGCGCATGAATGGAAGAGATGGAGCACTCTCGTTGCGTTCAAATGTCACGACGATGCTCTTGGGAGCCGACTATGTGTGGAGGCAGGGATGGATGGCAGGTCTCTTGGCCGCGCAAAGCTGGGATCAAGGCACCTATGAGACGCCAGCGCGGTCTGGCACAGCATCCTCACGATTGACCGGCATCTATCCCTATGTCAGTTATCAAACAGGGACTGGAATGCGCGCATGGCTACTCTTGGGACTAGGACGCGGGGAGACTGAGATGGAGACACTGGGCTCCGAATTAGACGCCGCACTGGTTGCGCTGGGAGTGACGGGAACGCTGACCGGTGGCACATCGGGACGGCTGGGCTATGAGATAGATGCGTTCTGGGCTACGGCAAATTTAGAGAATGGATCGGAGCTGGGCGTCCGACGGGTGCGTACAGGTGTGGAGGGAAGTCTCCGATTGGGAGCGGGCATGCAGCCGTATCTGGAAACTGCACTTCGGCAGGATGGAGGAGATGCAGAGACAGGACTGGGAATGGAGCTGGGTGGAGGAGTGCGCTGGTCCACGAGTCAACTGCGTGCGGAGGTTGGAGGTCGAACCTTGGTACTGCATACAGACGAGGGGCTGCGAGAATGGGGCCTGATGGGGGCCATTGAATATGGATCGCCAGGTGGACTGGGTCCCTCCATGCGTGTACGACCGCTTTGGGGGAATGTCTACGGGGGAGATCTCTGGCGCGAAGCCCCCTTGCACTCCATGGGAGTGGGGAGACCCGATCAGCGCGTGGAAATGGAACTGGGGTATGGGATGCCGATCAGGAAAAGTCTTGGACGATCTATCGTGGGGATGACGCTAGATCCGAGCGGGCGCGCCTATCGGGTTGGATACAACCTGCGGATGAATCAAGGACTGCAAGTTTCGGTAGCCACCACCGCACGAACGATGGAGGCGAACAGGACTCCGTCCTCCTACGGACTCAGTGCACATATGAATCTGAACTGGTGATCCACTCAGCATAGATCCACGACATACCATGATCTACCATCCTTGGGAGAGAATCTATCTCCAAACATCAGCAAATTATACTACCACCTCGTCACCAAGGTAGGCACCACTTGCACAGGTAAAGTAAGGTTCCTTCTCTCAGCAGTAGGGGTGGAGCAGGAAAACGTCTTGTACCAGAAGGGGGAGATTCAACCCAACTACCGAACAGTGCGAATCCAATGATGTCAAGGTGATACAGAAAAGGCCCACCAAAACCTGTATAACTTCTGCATTCATCCGATCTCCCCGCAAATATGAAAGAACACATTCTCCTCATTGGAGTGGGGTTCTAAGTTGCTCACCTAGTCCAATAGCCAATGGCTCTTGAAGAACCTTCGTAGCACACGGGGATCATCAAGACTCAAACTCACCGTAAGGATGTGGCCATAAGTTCGCCTTCACGCAATGCTACACAGGCGAATTCGGTTCAAAAAGAAATAAAGTTCTCCCGCTTGATCACTGATGGAGGACAAACCCATGAATCCTAATGAATGAAAGGACAGATCGCCTCTCGGTGTGGACCCAAGGTAGCCTGACTTGCCAACTAAAAACATGCACAGTTATAGATCCCAAATTCAGATGGAAAGGAAGCAGATCCTTGAGAAATAACCACCACGATTAATCTGCAAAAAAAATTTTAAAAATACTTGACATTCTCATCAAAAATTCATATAGTGAAAAATCATCGGATGATATTCGTTTCATGTTGCTGCCTTCTGATTGAAGGTGGATCTCAATTAAATAAAGTCTATCGGAATCATGTCAAGATTTCCTTCTCCATATCTGGGGGGCATCGTGAGTGTGGTTCTGATTTTCTTGGCAGTGGATGGCACCGCACAACCGGTAAACGTTTGTGATCGAACAGAGCAAGTGAGGATTGAATTGGAGGAATATATAGGTATCCCGGACAACTGTGAATATATCACAGCCTCCCATTTGCTAAAAGTTACGGGTTTGAGCTTGGTCCGGTCAAGGATCACATCTCTGAAGAAAGGTGACTTTGCCGATCTCCCTAACCTGGAATCTCTTCGCTTAGACCATAATTCTCTCACCTCCTTACCCACAGGTATCTTTGATGGACTTCCCAATTTGCAATTGCTTCGCTTGGACAATAATCGTCTCAATGATCTGAATGAGGACATCTTTGACGGTCTCTCCAACCTGCAAAATCTATTTTTGGACTATAATTCTCTCAGCGACCTGGATGAAGACCTGTTTGAGGGGCTCTCCAACCTGCAAGTGATTGACTTGGACTATAATTCTTTCACCGATCTGGACGAGGATCTCTTTGAAGGTCTTTCCAATGTGACAAACTTATTCTTATCCAACAATTCTCTAATCACTCTGCCTGAGAATATCTTTGACGGTCTTCCCGAAGGACTCGTCGTTACGTTTTTCAGAAATCCTCTCATTTGTATGCCAAAAAAGATCTTTGATCTGTATATGGCAGGGACGATCACAATCTATGTTAATGTCAAGTTGGAGGCCTGCGAGGAACCAGATGTGACACTATTGTTATCCCCCGAGGTAATCGCGGAAGGGGAGTTCACGACCATCACAGCGAGCCTGAACAGCCCGTCACTCGCGACAACGACGATCACAATTTTTCCAGAAGCGATCCCGCCAGCCCAAGATTCGGATTATATTCTCAGCGAGAACCGAACCCTAACGATTAACGCTGGAAGTAAATTTAGCACTGGAACAGTCACGATCACAGCAGTGGACGATCAGGTGGAGGGTCCAGAAAAAATCGTGACGGTGAGCGGCCAGATGACCAATGAACAAGGCGGGTCGGATCCAATGGATGAGACCCTGACGATCCTTAGTGATCAAACGTCGAAGACGATTGAGCTTGCGATTGAGCCAAGTGTGGTGATGGAGAACCATGGGAGTACGAGGGTCGTAGTTACAGCAACCCTGGAAACTGCCCGGAGCGTTGATACGCCGCTCATCATTTTGATTGAGGACGGAACAGCCCAGGAGGGAACCGACTATATGGCTGTATCTCCCTTATATCTTGATATCTTGGCGAATCAACTTTCCGCGACCAGCACGTTTGTCTTTACACCGATTGTGGATGAGATTGATGAACCTGATGAGACGGTTCTGGTCACAGGATTAACGCCGGCGCAAGGTCTTCAAGTAAGCGAAGCCATACTCACGATCATCAAACCGCCGCCCAAGGTCACGCTCATGTTATCTTCGGAAGCGCTTCCAGAAACTGGAGACCATGCGACGATCACGGCGCATCTAAGTGATCCATTGAGTTCTGAGATAACCATGAGGATCTCCGCCGCACCGGTCTTCCCAGCCACAGACTCAGATTATATTCTTAGCAGCAACCAAACCCTCACGATTCCACCCGGGGCCGTCACCAGTACGGGATTGGTGACCATCACGACAGTAGATAATGAGGTGGATGAGCCAGATAAAGCAGTAATACTGGGCGGACAGATCACGAATGAACAAGAGGTGATCGGCCCCTCAGATGTGACATTGAAAATCAAGGATAATGATGAGGCGACTCGTGTCAAACTGATGGTTTATCCATCCGTGGTAAATGAAGACACTGGAAATGAACGGATAACCGTGAATGCGATGCTGGATGTTGCCCGGAGTACGGATACGGATATAACTATTTCGGTGGAATCGGGCATATCCATTGTTGGGACAGACTTCACCACCGTGCCTAACCAAACCTTGACCATCGCAGCGAGAGATATGGATGGAACAGGGACGTTTACGTTCGCTCCAATCCAGGATGGAATGGATGAGCCCGAAGAGTGGGCACGAGTCACTGGAACTACACCTGTCGAAGGTCTTGTAGTGAGCGATGCCACACTCAAACTCCTTGATTCAGATCCGACACCCAGAGTAACGCTGGAGTTAACTCCAGATGCGATTTCAGAAGCTGGCGAAAGCACGACGGTCACGGCGCGTCTAAGTTCTGCGTCCAGTGCGGAGACAATTGTGAATGTGTCGGCTCTTAGTGATTCCAAGGCTACATCTGGAGATTATACCCTGAGCCCTAACGTCACACTCAGGATTGCACCTGGAGCCTTGAGTAGCGCGGGAACCGTTACCATCACGGCAGTGGATAATCCTGTGGATTCACCGAATAAGATGGTTGTGATCAGTGGACAGGCTTCAAATCCCCAGGGCGTCACTGGCCCGCTGGATGTAATGCTAACAATTATGGATGATGACAAAACCTCTACATTAAAAGTTGCGGTAAATCCTTCCGAGGTCTGGGAAAACGACGGTAGGATGATGGTCACGGTTACCACCACTCTGGATACTCCACGCAGTGAAGATACGGATGTTACGATCTCGATAGTGGATGGCACGGCCTCGGCTGGAAACGACTACTTGGCTTCTCCTTCGACCCTTCACCTGACGATCTTGGCAGATCAAATCACGAATTCCGCAACCTTTGACTTGACCTTACTGGACGATTTGATATACGAATCGGAAGAGAGCATTACGATCAATGGCAGAAGTTCTGCACTGGAACGCACTGAAACCAGAACCTCCCTCACGATTCTAGATGACGATGAATTGATTACCCTGACAATCATGGATCTGACGATTCAGGAAGATGTAGGGATTGCCCAAGTGCCCCTTGAGGTATCCCCAGCGGCACCAACAGCGTTGATCGTACCGTATCAAACGATTGAACAGAGCGCCATAGAGGGGCAGGACTATTCATTATCCCAAGGCCAATTAACGATTCCCGTTGGGAATACGACAGCCATCATTGAAGTTCCCATCCTAGACGATCCGCTCATGGAGCCCGCTGAGACGTTCATCGTCCGATTATCCGAAGTAGCGGGTACGGCGCGGGATCCAGGTGAAGCAACTGTGACAATTGAAGATGATGATGTGTACCAATTACGGGTTGAGGATGCTTCGGCATTGGAGAGCGATCGCGAACTAACCTTTACCGTGCAGTTGAATCCTCCCCACCCATCCCAGACCGTACGTGTCAAATATGAGACTCACGACGGGACGGCTACGGCGACCATGGATTATCAGGCCTCACACGGTACATTGGAATTTTCCCCTGGGATGGTTAGCCGCCAAGTATCCATCCCCCTCCTTGATGATACCATAGAAGAATCAGAGGAGACCTTCCTCTTCCAGTTATCCGCACCCGAGCATGCTGCGTTATCGGATGTCACTGAGGCTCGGGGAACGATTCAAGATGATGATGGGGAGCCTACGGTGAGTATTTACGATCAAGAGGGAGCGGAGGGAGCGGGTTCGCTTCTGCTGCCAGTCCGGCTTAGTCGTCCAAGTTCTCAACTGGTGACGGTCCAGTTTGCATCCTCAGACGGGACTGCAAATGCAGGATCTGATTTTGTAACCTCTCAGGGGATTGTCATTTTTCAGCGGGGGAGCACCGAAGGCAAGATTCGTATCCAGATCCTGGAGGATTCAGAGGTGGAAGCCGACGAAACCTTCCGAGTGACACTTTCCAATGCACGACATGCGAGAATTGCCCAAGAGACTGGAATAGGGACGATTCTGGACAATGATGGGAGTCCCACGGTCTCGGTACAGAGTGTATCCGTATCTCGCAGTGTTGCCGTATTTGAATTGAACTTATCCACCTCCTCTGCTTTGCCCGTAGTGGTTAGCTATGCCAGCCAAGACGGAAGTGCCCTTGCTGGAAAAGACTATAAACCGGTGGCAGGTCAGGTCATATTTGCACCCGGCGATGTCTCCAAAACCATTGAAGTGAAGCTGCTCGCAAATGAACCGGTTTGGCAAGCGAAGACGTTTGCACTGGTTGTACTCTCGGCCGTAAATGCCGAGGTAGAGCAGGCCCGCACGGAGGCAGTCATGGAAGAAGAAAGCGAAGAGAGCGTCCAGAAAGCATATGTTTCGCGCGTACTTCGGACCTGGGCCTCTCAGGTGGTGGAGGCATTGTCCCGGCGGATGGAAGGGATGGCGCAGTGCCATATCCCCGATCTATCCTTGCTCCACAATGGGACTGAGCAGCGGTCTCTGGGGCAAATCTTTAGCGGATGTGGTGCAGAGTTTACCCAGGGAGGATGGAGCGTATGGGGGCAGGGAGCATTCACCCGGATACGTGGGACAGATGGAGCACTCTCCTTGAGTTCAGATGTCACGACGATGCTCGTGGGAGCCGACTATGTATGGAGTCAGGGATGGATGGCGGGGCTCTTGGCTGCTCAGAGTTGGGATCAAGGCACCTATGAGACGCCAGCGCGCTCTGGCACGGCATCCTCGCGATTGACCAGTTTCTATCCCTATGTCAGTTATCAAACGGGAGCGGGAATGCGTGCATGGATACTTTTGGGACTGGGACGGGGCGAGACCGAGGTAGAAACACTTGAATCCGAATTGGATGCCTCACTGGTTGCGCTCGGGCTCACGGGAACGCTGACGGGTAGCACCACTGGACGGCTGGGATATGAGGTCGATGCGTTCTGGACGACGGCAGACATGGAGAATGGATCCGATCTGGTGGTGAGACGGATACGTGCAGGCGTGGAAGGAAATCTACGATTGGGACAGAGCATGCAGCCGTACCTGAAAGCTGCCCTTCGTCAGGATGGAGGCGATGCGGAGACAGGGATGGGAATGGAACTGGGCGGTGGCATGCGCTGGTCAACCAGCCGTCTGCGCGCCGAATTCAGTGGTCGTACATTGGTGGTGCATACCGACGAAGGACTGCGGGAATGGGGACTGATGGGATCCATAGAGTACGGAGCGCCGAGCGGAGTCGGTCCCTTGATGCGAGTGCGCCCGTTATGGGGGAATGTCGATGGTGGAGAACTCTGGCGCGAAGCACCACTGCAATTCTCTGGTCTTGGACGTACCGATCAACGGGTAGAGATGGAACTGGGGTATGGGACCCCGATCAAGAAAAGTCTTGGACGATCGATCGTGGGAATGACGGTGGACTCCATGGGCCAAACCTATCGGGTCGGATATCATCTGCGGATGCGTGAGGGGATGCAATTCTCGGTAGCTACTACCGCGCGGACGATGGAAACTGACGGGCCGCCCTATTCCTACGGACTCAGTGCACACATGGATCTGAAATGGTGATCCAGACAGACTCGTCCCGTCTGTGCCAAGATTTGAATTCTCACCGAGATGCACCATCAGTTGCTGAGAATCAAAGAGTTCGCCCACCTTCTTATTCCGAAAACTCCCACTGCCTCCAACCCTTCAACATGGGAAAATACAAGCCTAAATAAATCGGACGTGGATCAATTGCCCGAAGCGCCTGCGCATAGGCCTGCATCTTGGATTCATACCTCTCTTGTTCATTGTCCAGGAATTGATCCACATCACTCCCCGCGTGCGTGCTCGTCTTATAGTCAACGATCCACCGAACTCCACCCTCAATAAATGTTCGATCTAAAATGAAGCGACGCACCCCAATGCCAACCTGTGCAGTGATTGCATACTCCCATTGGTCCTCTTCATGTTGAGAAAGTACCCAGCGTCCTCGTTCATCATCCAGGATATTTTTCAGCGCCATTTTCACTCGCACCAGTGCATGTTCAAGGTTTTCTCCGTCTAAACCCTCATAATGGAGTGCCGCACGCAAAACATGATCCTTGAATTCCACTCGATCGGGAAACCGCATCTGCTGTAACATCCTGTGGACCACGATCCCGACCCGTCGTTGGAGATCCCCCACCCACTCAAATACCAGTCCGCGCTCCTCTTTTTCATCTTCGGATTGATCTATCTTCGTGTCCCAAATCAATTCTTCAACCGGATCCACCAAAGACCATGCACCTGATAAGCGAATCAATGGAACTCCTGAACCTTTTTGCTGAGTCGCACCCTCATGCCCTTTGAGATGTACACCAGACTCTTTCCATTTCTCCAAAAATTGCGGCTTCGCTGCTTTCCACATCTTGAACAACAGAGACCTTGAATCTGGCCCATTGAAACCATCAGGACCCTCCCCCTGCGTTACATGTCCGACCAAGTGAAGATTTTTTCGTGCTCTCGTCGCTGCAACATATAAAAGGCGCGTACTTTCATGATCCCGCCGCCGGTTTTCAATTGTCTGTAAGTACTGATAAACAGCATCCTGTTTGCCACCTGTTTCACGAATTGGTGCGAGGAGCAAGTTGGAGTGTTGGCCATCATTGTACTCTCTCCACATCAATAATCGTGAAGCATCTCCTCGGGTTCGATACCCCAGCCCTGGCAAAATGACTGTATCAAACTCTAAACCCTTTGCCCTATGAATGGTCAGTAACTGCAACGCATCGCTCGCATCTGTATCCGTAGGAGCAAACAACCGCTTGACTGCATCCATGAAATTTACCTCGTCCCGCAGATCTGCCCCCTCCTGTGATGCTTCTAGGAGATCCAGATAGGCTGATGCGTCATCCAACTCTGCTCTGGTTCGAAGACACGCCGGGCCACCCAGCACCAACCAAACCCCCTCGACCCACCGACGCACCGAAAGACGCCCTCGAAGCGTAGACGCATGCTCCAGCGTCGGAATAATCCGCTCTAAACGCCTGCGACCATCCTTTGATAACAGTTCCTTACGATCCCGAATCAGATCTTCCATCGCCGACCGAAAATCATCTCCTACAAGCATCTGTAGATCTGCCAAGGTGAGACCGCACCACGGAGCTCGAAGGATGGAAAGCCAGGCGACCCGATTTCCTGGATGTAGAAGGGCTTGCGTTAATGCTAATAGATCACGAACGGCTGGACGCTCATGAAGGGGATCAATATCCACGGACCGGAATGGGATTTCATGCCGTCGGAGCGACGCAATAATATCGACCAGGTGATTGCGCGCCTGAACCAGCACCGCAATGGTGGAGCCTGGCTGTTCAGAGAGAGTTTCGCGAATAATCTTGATGACTCGTTCCGACTGCGCCTCGGATTCCCTTGAGAAGAAGGGGTGAAGCTGGACGCTACAATCAACCAGATCCGTCCTGAATGCCGTGGATGGACGATACGCGACCCCACCCGTGACAGGATCTTCGTCCTTGGGAAAAGCATCTCCCAAAGCCTCATTGATCCAGTTGACAATTTCCGTGCCTGAGCGAAAGTTGGTCTCCAATACGAGCGGTTGAAGTCGGACGGCCCCCAGTCCGCGTGCGCAAGTACGAGCGAACAGTGACACCTCCGCCTCACGAAAACCATAGATTGACTGCATCGGATCCCCAACCAGAAATAACGTCCGTCCATCACCTGCCCAATCATGGATCAGACCATTCAGTAATTCATACTGACTCTGGGAGGTATCCTGAAATTCGTCCACCAATAGATGACGAATATTCATATCTGGCAGTGGAGCACGAGCATCAGATGATCGATGCGTGTGGATCGCTTCCTGTGCTGCCATTGCGATCTCTGTAAAGTCTACAGACCCCTCTTGCTGGAATACACGACGAAGTTGTCGGACTGCGGATGGGAGTAGATGGATCAGAGCTGACAGAACGTTCCACTGCTCTTCTTCATAGTGCATTGGTGGTAACTGGCGAAGCCCATGCAACTGTGCCACAACCTCTGGCTCGAGATGAATCTTTTTTATGCGCTCCTTGGCCTCTCTCTCTTCACCTGGAAACCCCTCTCTTACTGTATATCTAGTTCGCCGCATCCCCGAACGAGTGAGAAGTAATTCCGCAAGTGCAGTCCATACATTCAAGTCCTCAGAGGATGAATCTGGCCAACGTTCAAGTTTCAGGCATGCCTCTAAATGATTGTCCCTTCCGCTATTTTTAAGATGCTCCGCGGCAAATCGTGCCAGCTTTGTTGTCTCTTCAATATGTTCTTCTGGAAAGAGGGAGGCCATCCGGTCAAGTGTATCCTGAATCACCTTCTTCAATGAAGACTCAAGGATGCGACGTGTTTCTTCCAGATCAACACCTCGTCCCATCACATGACGGATCCATTGATCTCTATTACTCAGCATTGCGCTCAACAAGATCTCCAATCTCCCCATCTGGTTATCCAGATGGCGCAGCAGAATCGTAATGGGTTGGGTCACCTCCATCTCTTGGCTGGAGTACAGAACTTCCAATGTCTGGCGAGCGGCTTTTCTATAGAGACGATATGCATTCTCTTCGGGCTCCAGGATCGCACCCATGCGGGAGATCCAGGGCATCCTGCGAACCAAGAGAGAGCAGAGAGAATCAATCGTTTGAATCCGTAATCGGAGCGGATTATCCAGAAGATGCCACTGCAATTGATCATTTCTGGCAAGTGCCTCTCTGGCTAGCGTCCAAGTATGTTTCGCATGGGACGCTTTGGGTTGTTCACTAGTTGCTCCATGGAGGGCTTGGATAATTCGTTGCCGCATTTCGGAGGCCGCTTTACGGGTAAACGTGATCGCAAGGACCGATTCGGGAGCGTCTACGCGGGCAAGGAGGACAAGAAATCTTTGGATCAAAAGTTCTGTCTTGCCAGAACCGGCGGGCGCTTGCACGATGAACGAAGTGTTCGGATCAAGTGCCTGCAGACGTTGCGCGTGATCAGGAATTGAATGACTCATCCCTGATTCCGTTGATCATTCACTGAGGTCCCAATCCTACAAAACGTACTCTGATTGCAGTATTTACAGGTCTGCGTGGGATGTTTTGGATCCACCATCGCCCACCCTGACTTATACTCCTGCCCCAGCCGATGAAGAGTATCCCTCCACTGATCAATAAGACTGGATAAAGGGACTCGAGGAGGCCGGCTCCCTGGAACTACTCCCCCTACATCTGAGACGCCCTTGAACCCCAACTGTCCAACCTTGAGACTGCCAAAAAAGATACCAGCAATGGGAGGATCCTCAATGATCGCATAAATGGGGAGTTGCGGATCATCAGGCCGTTCACCTTCCCAGAGGGATGTCTTACATTCGCCCGTCTTGTAATCCAGAATGAATTTCTCTCCATTTTCCAATAGATCTACTCGATCTTCACGGACATCTACCTCCATTCCACCAATCACTACTCTCTGAATTTCCTCCCGTTCAGCCACAATAAATGGCATACGCTGACGCTCTATCCTCAACCATTCTTTAGTGATTCGCTCCAATCTGGACTGCTCTATATGAAGAAATTGTTGGTTCCGAAGTACTCGACGAGACTTTAACGATTTGTTTAGTTCCTCTTGAACGATGCTGTGAACGAGACCTGCTTCGTCCTCATCAGACAGTGTGAGTAATTTTTCCTGGGAGCCCAGTCGCTTCCAAAGATTATCTAATACCCGATGCATTAGTCGGCCACGATCCAGGGCATTGAGTCCTGAATCTGGAAAAGCGGGGACAATAGCTCCAAGGCGTAATTCCGCGAACGCTCGGAACGGACAAGCCGCCTGCAATTTGAAGAGTTCGGTTCCTCCCCTGAATTTATGATCTTCACATGGAGGGGCTTGATGGTCCTCAAGCGTCTCAAGGCGAGATGAACCTTGTAATTTCTCCGCATAAGACTGGATGGGTTCAATGTTTTGATCCTGGATGGATCCTTGGGGGATTTCTGAAAATAAAGGGCTTACTCGCCGATCCGCATCCCCCTCACGCGCAGGATGACTAATCACGACCTCAGGAGAACTCATGAGGAGTCGTTCACCAACCATACGGGCGTTCTCTAACATGCCTTCCGGGGTTGACCGCCATAAATTGTGCCTGCGTTGCAGACGGATCGGTACAAAAGGAGCGGGGGTACAGGGAGGCGGCCATGCATCATCATGCATTCCCAACATCCATACATAATCAAAGGAGAGCCCGGAGGCCTCAAGGATGCCCAGAATCTGGACGGGGGCAGGTTCAGACTCTGGTTGAAACAGCTTACTGGATGCCATCCTGCGCATCAGACTCACCGCACGTTGTCGAGTGATGCTCCCGCATACACTGTCGAGCTCCACCAGACCAGACAGCAGTTCCTCCCAAACCATACAAGTCTGGTATTCAATGCTACCATACGAGTAGTCTCCCGGCCATCCGACTTGATCAACCTGCCCATCGCCATCTGTATGAGAACCCTTCCTGGTCGACTGCAATAACTTGGAAAATGATTCTGCCCAAGCACTTGGACGCTTCCTTCCCTTCAGATCCGAAAAATTCTTTTGCCATGTTGAAGCAATGGATGCAAGAATGGGGCAATAGAAGGCAGATTTCTTCTTGCTCGCCAGAAAGCGAATATCATCCAGTATCACATGGGATTCCCGACGATCTCGGAGTTCCACATCCAGTAGTGCACGGGATGTGCGTTCCGAATCATAGCCAGGTAGAAAAGGAGACAAAAGTAACCGGCTGGCATCCTCAATAGGAATGTCCCATACATCCATGGATAGAATCTGCAGCCCGGATTGAATTAATGGATAATCGGATGCGGGTAATCCAAGCGTCAGATTAAAAAGTCGCTTGGGATCCCTCTCTGGTAGAAGCCATGAACGAGGATGAAATACTTCGGAAAATTCTCTTTCAATTTGAGTACGAAGTCTACGAATGCTGGGAACAATGATTCCAATCTGAAAAGATGGGTTGGCAGCGTTCGGATCGCGGAGCAGAATACTGCGGGCCCATTCCGCGGACATGTGGATCTCTTGGCGGACATCTTTAGCTTTAAGACGAACGACACGATTTTGGCGATTGGGAAGTGGCGCTTCATGGATCAGCGTACCATTCTCTTGAATCGTCTCAAAAAATCGCTTCTGAGCTGCGGTCTGCTCCAGAAATCCTACAATCAGGATTTGGTCAGGAAGTGTGAGTTCTCCCCCACGAATCAAAAGGGCAACTTTCTCAGAAAGCTCTGATTCCGAGAACCATCCATTCCGCTCACAGCGCGCTTGAAATTCCTGAGCCCACACCTGAAATGCATGCGTATCCTCAGATGTACTCCATTCCACCCCCTTCAAGGGCAAGTTCCAGTCGCAGACGAGCTTCCAGGATGTGCGAACCAACTCGGCAGTCGCGGAAACATCCAACGGACGAACCTTTGAATGGGAGCGCATGATCTCCTCCCAAATGATGTGCTCCTCTGCGGAACGAAGTGGACGGGGAAGATTCGGCTCACTCTCTGAATACATTCCTTGTTCCCAGAGCTCCAAAAGCCATGCATTCAACGTCTTCACTGGAGCGGATGACCAAGTGGGCAACCCCTTCCTTTGCTGCTCCTGATCATATTCCTGATGCCGCGCGCGCGCAAGCCGCTCCGTTGCCGTAATGACCATCATGACAGATTGAAAGATTGGTTGTCTGCATGGATAGCGACAAAATGCATATCTACTGGGAGTAGTGAAAAGAGTGAGAGCTTTGACTCCTGGGCTACATCATACGGATGATTGATTTCCTATGGCCTGCCTTAGCCAAAACGAATTCACTACCCCATATATCGGATTTACTCTTTCCCGTAAATATTTGATCTCGCAAGTACATGGATCTCTGATTCGGAATGGTTAACAATGAAGATACCAATTTCGCACTGAAACAATCGGCATAAATTCCCTAGAATGAAGTCCTCCAATGGGCATGCATCCAGTAGCATGATTTCTATCAAGTTTCTCTCATAAGTCTTCCCTCTGATCTAACGGAGGATCAAGGTATATCATGCTCCAGGTGAATGATCCCAATTCTTTTTCCTGAATGAGATGTAAGTATGGTTTTTTGGTTCGTATGCAAGGGTTCCAGAGACGAATTTGATCCTGTCAATCGAGTCCTCTGATTCTCAACCATTCAAGGCTACAATTAATGCTTGGTCAAATGATTCCAACGTATGATTGACGGCTTCGGAGTCATGGACCGTAGATACAAACCATGCTTCGTACTGCGATGGTGGAAGGTGGACCCCTTGCGGCAATAGGTTACGAAATACCTTGGCAAAAAGATCTGCATCCGAAGTGGACGCAGACTCCCAGTCCGTAACTGGTGTATCGGTAAAGAAGCAACTGAACATTGTCCCAACCCCCTGGACCTGGATTGGAACGGATTGATGCACAGCAATTTCCTGGATTCCTTTGATCAACGTAGCCGTTTGTATTGATGCCACCTCCCAATCCATGAGACCTCTTTCTAACGTCGCCAGACCCGCTTGCACCGCTACGGGGTTCCCCGAAAGCGTACCTGCCTGATAGACAGGGCCTTCTGGAGCAATCATTGACATGATCTCTGCTCTTCCCCCGTACGCACCAATTGGAAGCCCGCCCCCGATCACCTTGCCCAACACGGTAAGGTCAGGAAACACCTGATACTTTCCCTGCGCTCCGGCGGGATCAACTCGGAACCCTGTCATGACCTCATCAAAGATCAACAGGGCTCCACAGGAATGCAGCATCTCTCGTAGACCTGCCAGATAGCCCTCCACAGGAGGGATTACCCCCATATTTCCAGCCACTGGTTCCACGATCATCGCCGCCACCTCCCCTGCATGCTCATCCAATACTTGCCTGACCGATGTCAGGTCATTGAACGGAATCACAAGCGTATTTTCAGCGGTTCGCTTTGGAACTCCTGGACTGTTGGGAAGCCCCAGTGTAGCAATCCCACTGCCTGCCCCCACTAACAAGGAATCTGTGTGTCCGTGATAATTTCCGATACATTTGATGATCTTATCTCGTCCAGTGAAGGCCCGCGCCAAACGAAGAGCGCTCATCACGGCCTCCGTACCAGAGTTCACCAAACGCAGGCGTTCAATCTGAGGCATGACCGACTGCACTTTAGTCACTAGTCGTGCTTCGGATTCGGTGCAAGCTCCAAAACTGGTTCCCCTTTGTGCAGCGATTCCAATCGCTTGAACGACCTTTGGATGTGCATGTCCAATGAGTAATGGCCCATATGACAGAACATAGTCAACATAGTGATTCCCATCCACATCCTGGAGCCATGCCCCATACCCATGATCAATGAAGACGGGGGATCCCCCCACCGCTTTGTATGCTCGTACCGGGGAACTGACACCTCCAGGCATGCAGGCCCTCGCAATCTCAAAGAGATCATCTGAGCGGGAACGGGAATACATTTTAGTTTTTTTCTCCAACAAAAGAGTTTTACTCCTTCAATCAAGGTTTGCTACCCTTCTGGCGCAAATGACTGTTTATTTTGATGGAAACACATTGTCGAACTGTGAGGTAAGCAAACCTTCTTGCACACTGGATGAGATGACATATCGTAATGGTGCGATTCGGTTTCAACAGTTGAGTTGCGGAGCAATGGTATCACTTTATCATTTCGTTTGTTACGTCCAATCCATTCCTAAGCTGATCCTGTAGGTCCATCATCGTGATCCAGTGTCAATGCTTGGATGAGCCCTCTGAAATGGGCAAGGAGGCAATGCGCAAATGGCAGCCATCATCGTGATCCAGTGTCAATGCTTGGATGAGCCTCCCCCCTAGGACCTAAGTTGAACGCCTGACATGATTCGTTAACCAAGATCATTCGTGGTGGAACCTTCTTTTTTGAGTAGGACCGAAACTTCAACAGGTTAATCATACACATCACTTCTTTACATCATTTTGTGAGTCAACTTGCCCCCTTTACGATTTTCGAAACAGTTCAACAGCTTACCTCCGAAGGATCTGCCGATTTCATTTTCACTACCAGAATACCTGCCCCAATTTGAATTTGATCTCATCAAACTATCCTGCCCTGTTCTCCAGAGAGCGACAAATTTCCACCATCGGAATTTGCTTTGATTGAAGAGAACAAGATCGTCTCCATGGTAGGAGATAGAGTGAGCATTCGTTCAACAGATGAGTATAGTAGTATGGTATCCACACATTTTGTTTTAGCTTCATGAACGTTAACGATCTACTACTCTTCCCAGTGATTCTACTCACTTTTACGCTATACACTGGTATAGACGATAAATTAGACTCAACTTATCCATTCACTGTGAACAAGCTATTCTCCTCTGGAGCAGTGTTGCAGCGTGATGCACCCATCCCCGTGTGGGGTACTGCTCGTCCCGTCACAAGGGTCAAGGTATCAATGAATGAGTATGAAGAATCGGTTCGGACTTCCCCAAATGGAACGTGGCGAGTTACTCTTCCGCCTCAGTCGGCTGGTGGCTCCCACCAACTCATGATCACATCCGAGGAGGATACTTTGGTCGCAGAGGATATCCTATTTGGAGATGTGTGGGTTGCGTCTGGGCAATCAAATATGGAGTGGTCCGTTGAAAACTCCGCAAACCCCCATCATGAGATTACGTCTGCGAATGATACCTTTCTTCGACACTATAAAATCCCGCGTAGCTGGTCCTATACGCCAGAAGATACCCTTGCGGGTGGTGAATGGCATCC
Source organism: Rhodothermales bacterium (assembly GCA_965208025.1). Taxonomy (GTDB): domain Bacteria; phylum Bacteroidota; class Rhodothermia; order Rhodothermales; family Bin80; genus Bin80. Next base: position 2,893,780 of record OZ242302.1, on the reverse strand, counting down.
CGCTACACCTGAGCATGTAGGAGCTTTCACAGCCGTCGGATACTCATTTGGACGGGAACTCCGAGCAAGTACGGGGATCCCAATTGGAATTTTGAACACTACTTGGGGAGGGAGCCGCATAGAAGCGTGGATGGATCTCGCTTCCCTGGGTATGGATCAAGAACAAATCATCCAGCTTTCAAAAGACCAAGAAGCCCGCTCGGAGAGTCGAACCCGTTCCTATATAGATGATCATGGAGGATCGCCTGACCGTGATCCTGGATTTGAGGATGATACCCCTATTTGGGCAAATCCAAATCTGGATGACTCCGATTGGATGGATATCCCGGTTCCTGGGACATGGGAAGCTGCTGGATTGGACGGATTAAACGGATCCGCATGGTATCGCACTACCTTCAATCTTGACGATGTTCCCTCACAGCCCGTCCTGCGCTTAGGTATCATAGACGACCAAGACCAAACCTGGATCAATGGGCATCTGGTTGGCGAAACGAATGAATTTTTGATTCAACGAGCCTACCTGGTCCCTGACGGGCTACTCCAACCCGGCCAGAATCAAGTCACCATCCGTGTTCAGGATATCGGAGGCAATGGTGGACTCGTGGTAGGAGACTCGGACATATCTCTCCAATGGTCCACTGGTGAGGTGAACCTGATGGGAACATGGAAAATTCGAGTGGGACAATTTAGTATTGAGCCAGGTGGTCCGCCCAACCATCAGCCAACTCTCCTCTATAACGCAATGATCCATCCGATTCTGGACTTTCCCGTCACAGGATATATCTGGTATCAAGGCGAAGCCAATGCGATTGATCCCGAAACCGCTACCGCCTACGCTTCCCAATTTCGGACGATGATTACCCAATGGCGGATGTTGTGGGATCATGAACTTGCCCCATTCCTGTTCGTGTCTCTGGCCAGTTTCAGGGCTCCACAGGAAGAGCCTGGTGAGAGTAATTGGGCAATCCTGCGTGAATCTCAATCCAAGGCCTTAACCTTACCGAATGTGGGGCAAGCCATTACACTTGATATTGGAGATGCCGACGATATTCATCCGAAAAATAAGCAAGATGTAGGGATTCGCCTCGCACGATGGGCCAGACACCTGTCCTACGGAGATGATTTAGTTCCTTCGGGGCCGATCTATCGTGACCATGTGATTGAAGATGGAATCATTTATCTTCAATTTGATCATGTGGGAGGTGGGCTCATGGCCAAGGACGGCCCCCTGAGTGGATTTGCCATTGCAGGATCGAATGGAAACTATGTCTGGGCAGAGGCACAAATTCAAGGAGACTCGGTGATGGTCTTCCATCCAGAAATTCCCAATCCGTCCTCGGTGCGATATGCGTGGGCCGATAATCCAAGTACGGCAAACCTTTTCAATGCCGAAGGATTGCCTGCAGCCCCGTTCCGAACCACTCATTAATTCTCGCCTAACGTTGCACCTCCGTGGATCATAATCTCCGCACTGAATCCAAGTCCAACACGCGCCTACTTGGCACCATCCTCAGGCGTACCACCCTCTTGATTGCTCTGCTGCTGGGGAGCGGTGTCTTCGTGTATATCGGGCTGACTTACACCGAGGTTGGACGAAATTACCTACGTCATGAGATTGAAGCCCTATACGCGGAAAAAGCCCCCGGGCATGTGACCATTGAGTCTGTTTCGGGGAACTTGCTCAAAACGGTTCATCTGCGAAATATTGTGTTCTACGATGAGCACGAAAGAATTTGGCTTCATGTGGATGAAATCATTACACAACCAAATTGGAATGCCTTGACCAGATGGCAGATTGAGCTTCCTACCCTTACAATCGTGAGCCCTACTATCCTGGCCACTTATCATACCGACAACGCGTGGAATCTGACGCCAATCATTGAATTTATCAGAAACATCAGACCATTGAACTGGGAATTGGAGTCTTCACAACTCTTCGTCTCTGACGGGGCAGTCAAGGTAGGCTACGAAAAGGATGCTCCCCGTGTCATTCAGTCGGGATGGATGTTCGATATGGCTCGTACGGAGATCACCGATATCTACATGGAGTCTGAACTCAATTTGACACCAAATCGGCGCCTACTTGCCATCAAATCTCTCAAAAGCTCCCTTGATTCCCTTGAGATTGAAGCGAATGGAGAGTTCCTGTCAGAATCCAAACAAATCTTTATCAACTCGCTGAATATATCCAGTGCCAAGAATGAAGTATCCGTGGTAGGATCTCTTGATCCTTTGGATCAAACAGCAGATCTCTCACTAGTGAGTAGCTATCTTACTCCCGAATTCGCTAATGTTTTTGCTCCTGCTCTCCGCCTTCCAATCCCAGTCGTGATAAGCGCGCAGATCTCCCGTGATACTTCTGAATGGTCCTTGCAGAACTTGATCGCCTCATCGGATCGGTCCTATATTGATCTTGGTTCCTCTGAAATTCAGGTAGATCCAGACCAAATTTCTTTTCATGCCGAGATTGAATCTGGTATGATTGATCCAGAGGACTTGAATGGAATAATCCCTCCGAATTCATGGAGCGGTGGGGCCATCCAGATTGCGGGACATATAGAAGGAGCACGGATTCAAGATGAATTTGAACTTGCTGGCGCAATCACGCTCGCCACAGAGACGGGTTCTCAAGGTCATATTCAAGGCTTCGCTCACCATGATTCAATCTGGAGTTATGAAGCAGAACTGACCGGACAAGGCATCGATCTTTACGATCCGACTGGTATGCCAGTGCTCCGTAGCACGATGAATGGCTACCTGTCGGTTCAGGGGGCAGGAATTCGTGCGCCATCTGTCTCCGCCTCACTTGCCCTTTCTCCATCCACGATCGGAGAGCACTCATTAGATAGTCTATGGATAGAGGGAACCCTTTCACCTGAACAGCTGAATGTCAGCGGATTTGCGGTTCAAGGAGAATCTCAATTGACAACAATGATCACCAGCGAATGGACTGCTGGAAAAGTAACGTATGATGCACAGGGTGACCTGAATTTGATAGACCTTGGGCCACTACTCGCAGTTCCAGAATTAGAAACGAATCTAAATGCGGGTTGGACTCTTGAGGGTGCAGGGATTCGTTTGGATGATCTCTCCGCCTTGCTGACAATCAATACAGATTCATCCACCGTTGTGTGGGACGACTCTTTACGTCTACTCCCTCCCACCCATTGGTCCATTGCATTGCGTGATACCAGCGCGACTGCCCCGCGCTTAAGTATTCAGGGAGATGTTTTAGATCTTGATGTCTCCGGAACGTTTGATCAAGAGTCACTCCTGCAAATTGGACGCATATGGGGGAATGCATTCTCAGAGTTGTTCCGCCAGTTTGCCAGCCATCAGAGAACTGAAGTGCAACCAGAATTTGAGGACCAACCGAGTCCATTGAGCGCTACCCTTCAAACATTACCTGAACAAGAGATTACGCTGTCCTCCCCCATAGAACTGGGCCTCATCTGGAAACTACATGGACATCCTGCCACAGATGTACTCTTTCCCATGGTGCCATCATTTTCTACGAATACGCAGGGGAGTTCAGATCTTTGGGCTGATACATCTTCCCTGCGTGCCCAAATCCGGATTCAAGACGAGCATCTGATCATTGACGATCTTGCCGCTTATCAAGCCGAAGCCATACTTACCTTGAATGCTAATTCCAATCGGGAGATTGCCTCAGACTGGGATATCCATCTGGATGTTCGGGCAGATTCCTTGACGAATGACCGTTTGACGATCCCATTGCCAAGAATCCTGATGAACCAAAAGGGACGGGAGGGACGTCTGGAGTTCTTTGCGGGCAAAGAGAATGCCAAAGGACACCTGTCCACCGAGATTGATCTATTTTTGGATCGAACCCGCGTGCGCGTACATGATGCACTCGTGCCATTTCGGAATGCCGAATGGCGACTGTTGCAGCCCGCTGATATCAATCTGTTTGCGGACGCCATTGTCCTGACTCCGTTGAAACTCCAGAGCAAAAACTCATCGCTGGATCAGGAACAGATGATCTCGGTTCAGGGCAGTCTGTCAAGTCTGCTCTCCGATTCTTTACGTCTGAATCTTGAGGGGGTAGATCTGGCCCAGTTATCGAATGCTCTGGAACTTAGAAGACCTATGGGTGGACTCATTGATGCAGATCTGGTGTGGACTGGGCTTTGGCAACCCGAAATTACAGGCACCTTGGAGATTGACACCCTCACATTAAATCAGGCCTTGGTCGGTCACCTTGAAGCTTCCAGTATTCTGCAATCTGGAACTTCGAATCTCAGAATCAACGTAACGATTGACTCTCTGGAAACTGCCCCACATGATCATGCTTATGCGCGTAATCAGGTGAGTATGCAGGGAGAAATCATTGTCCCTGGAACTGGACATCATGGTGCTCTGGATTTGTCCATGGATGTAGACTATCTAGACGCATCTTTGGGGCAATTCGTCACCAGATCAGTCGGGCGTTATAGCGGTAGACTGCATGGAAAAATCGGGCTCGCGGGGCCGTTCAGTGATCCACTTCTTGACGGATCCCTCCTCTGGGAGGACGGTCATATCTGGATCCCGAAGTTCAATTCTTCCTACGATTTGAAGGCGTCCCTAAACCTAAGTGGAGATCAAATTTTGTTGGAGCAGATGGAGCTACGAGATCCAGAGGGAGGCAAAGCCCGGGTGCAGGGGATCATCAATCTGAATGATTTTCAATTTATTTCCTTTGATGCCTCCGCAGATCTTGACTCCCTACAAATCATGAATGTGCTCAGTCACACTCGTGAGTACCCCTTTTATGGTGATGTACGCGTGTCTGGAGATGCCACATTAACTGGGCCGACACATACTGCCTTCCTTCGTTCAGATAACTTGATCGTCTCCCCTCAGAGCGAGATCAATATCCCAGTTCGGGACCCGGATGCCAGATATGATCCTGGGTTCATTGTCTATGTGGATCCCACCCAGCCGATTGAGCGCCAGTTAGCCCTGTTCGGGCAGCGTGAGAATATTTTAGAGCTACGACCGGAGGGGGAACGGCGCTTTCGGGATGGACTTGACATGGACCTGAATCTGGTCGGTCCTCCCGGATCCAGTATTCGCTTGGTCATTGATCCTCTTCTCGGAGATAGGATTACCGGCATCGGAAATGCTCGATTACAGGTCCAGCGAACAGGAGGTGAGGTTGCAACGTATGGCTTCTTTGAATTTTCCTCTGGAGATTATCTCTTTACGGCGGGGGATGTATTTGTACGACGATTTCTGATTGACTCTGGTACAATTACCTGGACCGGCGAGCCGCGCAATCCTACGCTTGACATCCAGGGAGCCTATCGCACCCGAGCGTCCCGTAGTGGCTTGCCCGATGATGTTGGAGGGGCAATTCAGACGAGCCTGCCTCTGATCGTCAATCTGGATCTATCTGGTACCCTCACCGCCGTCATGATTGACTTGGGCCTGGAAATTGATCAGCGGCAGGAAGTGATCAGCGACACCCCACTCCTGGATTCCTACTTAAATCGTCCCGACCTTGCAACCGAGCATGCAACAAGCGTCCTTCTCACAAACTCTTTTCTTCTTTCTTCCAGCGGTTCACGCAGTGGAATCCTCACGAGTTCAGCGGTGAACAGTGTATCTAGCCTCGTCACCAGCCGACTCAATCGCTATTTAAGCCAAGTGATTCCACAGGCAGATTTCCAGTTCGGTGTACAAAGTGATGAAACAATTCAAGATCTGGATGTATCGGCCGGGATCGCACTCCGACTGCTGAATGAACGACTCGTGATTCGCGGGCAGGGAATCTACAGAGGTTTGAACACGGAAGAGATCGCTCCACAAGGGCTTGAAGGCGAATTTATTGTAGAGATCAAGTTGAGCCCCTCCGTAGGTGTAGAGTTTTTTTACCGCCGGGAAGGGGATGTATTGAGCGAATCATTGATCACCAGTGAAACCGGGCTTGGACTCAACTATCGCGCAGAGTTCACATCATGGCGGCGCCTGTTCCAGCGAATGATTCTAACCACCGATCAGTAAAGTGATCCCTGGGATAAGTAGGTCAATACCGCATATTGGGGCGTTACGGATTTTCCCCAAAACACAAAAAGGGAGCCCGCGGACATCACCGCAGACTCCCTTATTTGAAACGATTGGATTGATGGAAGAAAAGCTGTTCTCTATCCGATCGCGGTGGAGTCTTGACGACTATTGAAGTAATCATTCAAGACCGTTACCAAAACCATGCGAACCTCATCGGATTCGGCCTGTGTCGCATGTCGGGCCAAGTAATCCTGAGCTCTATTGCCGCCGATCGTCTGTAGTAAAGCAAATGCAAGGTTGCGATGTTCGGCGGATTTAGACTCAACGTAGATCTTTTTCAAGAGTGATCCTTGATTGGCAAGATTAATCTTATCGCGATAGAGCGTTACAATCACAATGGCATTTTTGAGTGTCTGTTCGCGAACGGACTCGTACTCAGAGTCAAGAGAGACCTCAATCTGAGCTGCTGCCAAGTTCCAGCGAATCTTCTCATCTTCCAGAAGACTGGCAGGATTCTGCGCAAATACCGGGACAGAAAGGAGTACGGAGAAACAAATTGCAAAGAAGTATTTCATGGGATTTAGTAATTAAGTGGTTAGTGGAGTATTGTTTAGTGCACTTACGGAAGCGCTGCCATCGGGTTACACGCACCTGTGAATTTTTTTGCTCGTAACCAGAGTTTTATTCGCATCATCCTGAGGAACCATGATCTTGTGCGTACGAAACATCATTTCACAGGCGTATTCAAAGGAAAGAGTTCATTCAAGACTAAGAGCAGGAAAATATGCGCCAAGTCGCCATCTTGAACTTTACCTGATCGCCATCATCTTGCCTCTCATAAGCAGGCCAATCGGACCGAACTTCACAGCTTTCGAGATAATCCTTCAAGACGGTTGCCAGAACTGAGCGGACTTGGTTCGCTTCGGCCTGGGTTGCCTCATGGTTCATATAATCCTGCGCTCTCTCACCGCCAATCGTTTGGAGCAGAGCAAGTGCAAGGTTGCGATGTTCCTCGGATTCGGATTCGGCGTAGATCTTGTTCAACAGGGATTCTTGATTGGCAAGATCAATCTTATCTCGATAGAGCGTCACAATGATGATAGCATTTTTGAGTGTTTGCTCACGAACGAACTCGTATTCCGAGTCCAAAGATGCTTCAATCTGAGCTGCAGCCAAGTTCCAGCGAATCCTTTCATCTTCCAAAATAGTTGTAGCATCCTGTGCGAATACAGGTACAGAAAGAAGTATGAAGAAACAAAATGCAAAGAAGTATTTCATCGGACTAATGGATCTTAGGTGGTGGTTAGTGACATGTTGTTCTATTTCACCTTACGGATGCATACCCGTAGGGTTACACTCATCTCAAAAAATATTTTCTATTTCCTCCTCAAATTTGATCGTTTGGTGATTCTTCGATGGTACCTTATGATGTGGACCAGGCAGTCCAAATTCTCCAATCTTCAGATCCGCAAATGGCCAATCTGGTGACTCTTGCAGGTCCTTTTGAATTGGTTCTCACCGCTGAGTGGAATCCTTTTCAGGCGCTGGTTCACTCTGTGATCTTCCAACAAATTTCCAGACATGCTGCACAGGCAATTCAGCGACGTCTATTTGACCTGTTTGGCGGGGCCCCTGAACCGGAGGCGGTGTTGGAGACTCCGGTGGGAATGCTCAGATCCGTGGGGCTTTCTCAAACGAAGGAAAATACGGTACGCGGCCTAGCGGTTGGTGCAAAGGAGGGGACTCTTCCAGATCATGAAAAGGTCAAAACGATGAGTGACGAGGAAATCGTTGAGTCCCTCACGATCCACCGAGGAATTGGAGTTTGGACGGCGCAGATGTTTCTGATCTTTAACCTGGGGCGTCCAGATGTATGGCCGGTCACAGATCTGGGGATTCGGCGGGGATACAAGATCACCTACGGGCTAGATGAACTTCCAAAGCCCTCCGAATTGGAGGAGTTGGGGAACTTGTGGAGGCCTTTCCGAAGTGTTGCCAGTTGGTATCTATGGCGAGCGAACGATGTCTAGCTTTCTGGAACTGAAGGGGCTTTATTAGACATACTTGATCTAACAGCACTTCCAATTAAGTCGGATAATGTTTCCAGAAACAGCGAATTGCTATTGAGTGTCTTTGCAACTTGAAAATGGTGGATCCCTGCCTGATGCGCATATTCCCTGCAAGAAATATCCATACTGTAGGTGGTCTGTAGATTTTCTGTAGTCCCGCATAGGGGGAGCAGCATGACACAACGGTTCCCTTCATCCGCGACTTGAACAATTTTCTTCTTCAGCCCTCGCAGATGGTCTCCAATTGCGCCGTAATACACATAAAATGCCGTGTAGATCGGGCGTTTTTCCGCACGCTGCTGCATGACGACCTTACCTACCTGCGAGACCTCATTATGAAACTTGTCTTTATCTTGGTCTGGTAGCTCAGGTGCACAAAAAATGATGGCAGCATCCGATCGGAGGGATTTAGGAAATCGCTGAAGCGTCTGATCTATTCGCTCGTTGAGAGCCGTGATCACTCTGGGAGTGCGCACGAACGAGGGAAGTTCACAGGTAGGCCACTGGGGAATGTCACCGCTGGTAGATAGTTCGTGCCAGTTGTCCACCGATTTTTGTCTGCCCACATTGGATTCCTGCAAGTACGCAGGGACCAGTACAACATGTTCAATGCCATCCCTGTACATCTGCTGGGCGGTTTCATAGGCAAATGGGTGGGCATACCGCATTGCTGTGTAAACGCGGAAGTGCACATCAACCTTGTTTCCCCATCGTCGGGTCAACGTACTCTGGAGAGCACGAGCCTGCTCATTGATCAATTTGATTGCAGGGCAATTGCCCCCGACAGCACTCAGTTCGTACTGAATTTTTTGTCGCATGGAAACCGCCACGCCCCACGAAAGAACTGCTTGAATATTACGAATTCCCCAGAAGAAATTCTTAATGTACCTTTCGTCATATACGCGGCGTAGGAATGAATGAACATTCCTCACACTACTTGGGCCGCCCCAATGGAACAGAACTATACCGATCCGATCGTGTCTCTGGACTTTTCGGTAGTGCCCAGATGGAATCGTAAAGGTAGCTGGTTGCACAGACATATTCCATCAAAAGTTGACGTTAGTGGTTAGAATTGATACAAATATAACTACTTTATGGATAATAACTTCCATTCATACATGAAGTTTCTATGAAAATTCGTAGGATTCCATTACATGTGTACCCATAAATCGTGTACTCTTCTCCCAATCGTTGTATTCCCAACCTATTCTCCCCCAATCTACCGAAGCTTGATCTTCCCTGTGGTCATGTTCAGGATCTTTAATGTAAACTCCTCGGGTGATCCCAACGGATTAGCCGCGAACGTCTGTATACCCTTCTAAGACGATCAGGACGTATGGATGCCTTCTTGGTGTGTATAGGTGGTTTTCGTTCGGGGATTGTCTCATTTCAAGAAGGCGTCACTTTATGTTATTTTTGGGTGGAATACCGCTGAGTAAGTTTGTGACCCCCTAAATTGCTATCATGCCAATTTGAGCCGATTTGGGGGAGGAGACCAAGGAAATGCCCGTCATCAACGCAATTGATCATATCAAAAATTCCTGCCAATATCCCATGTGTCTATATGGTTGGTTCAACGCCTTTGAGGGGTTCATCGTCCCTCTGGACACCTTGGATTCAGAAAAAATCATCACGGTACTTGTCTCCTATCAGGGTATTGATTAAATCTTTTCACGATTCTTGTGGTCAGAACTTCAAGCACCTCTTCTGCCTCGACACCAAACGGCTCTGTCATCCCTGACTGTTCTTGATCCTTGGTTCCTTGAGGATTACTGGCGCAAAGAAAATATTCGTCAACCCCATAGTATCTGCAGTTGGACTTGGGACGGGTATCAAGAGAGGTCAGGAATAAGAAGATGGAATGCGAATGTGTCTGCCTCTCTCAGGTCTTCCATGACCGAGTGGTTAACGGATGCAGGAGCATCTTTCTCTTCACGCCGACACGCTTTTGCTTCACGGGTCAAGGGTGGATTGATATGACTTGCCACTCTTTGGGTAAAATCTAATGCGATATTGCTAGGCAATAAGCAAGAAGTTTGCGGGAATCCGAAAGTCGGACCAAGACAGGGTCAGGTATTCTGCTTTACCTGTACAGCACGACTGGAGTTGATTCGAGAAAAAGCAGCCAACAACGCAGGCAAGAGCAGCATCAGGATTGCCGTTGTAATCATGATACCGACACCTAATGAGGCCGCAAACGGGACTAGGTACTGCGCTTGAATTGCGGGCTCCAGGATCAGCGGAACAAATGCCAGAAATGTCGTCACTGACGTCAGCATAATTGGACGAAACCGACTCTTGGCACCTTCAATAATTGCCTCCCTTGGTGTACTTCCCTCTCGAATGCGTTGATCAATAGAATCAATCATGACTAACGAATCGTTCACAATTACCCCACTGAGACCGAAAAAGCCCAGGAAAGAAACCGCACTGAGCGGAAGGCCAAGGATCAAGTGACCCAGAATGATTCCAATCAGTCCGAATGGCACGATGGCCATCAATAGAAATGGTTTACGATAGGATCGCAGGGGAATCGCCAACAACGCATAAATCGCTAACATAGCGAGCATGAATCCACGATTGAGTGCACCCAGAGACTCCAGTTGTTCTTGCTGTTCCCCCCCAAAGGAATAGGTCAACTCTGGCTCGGAAGCGATGATCTCTGGAAGAAAACTTTTTTCAAGAATCTCATTGGCCTCTGATCCAGAGATCTCTTCGGCATTCACATCGGCCGTCACGGTGACGATTCGTTGTCCATCCCTGCGTCGAATGACGGGTGGGGAGGTTCCCATTGTCATTGTGGCAATTTGATGGATCGGGACCTTCCCCTCTGATTGCGTCTGGATCAAATACCCCTCAACATCTGTGATTGCTTCTCGTTCGTTCTCAGGTAGGCGAGTATAGACTCTGACTTCTTCTTCGCCTCGTTGAAGTCTGACCGTTTCCACACCAAAAAAAGCTGACCGTACCTGTTGTGCCAGATCTTCGACGGTGATGCCGAGTGTCCGCGCTTCAGGACGCAACCCCAGTTGAATCTCCCCGACACCCAGAGCATGATCTGATCGGATATCAAAAACACCTCGCACACTATACAGGCGATTCACAACTGAATCAGACGCTGCAACGAGACGGTCCGGATTTGGGTGAGATAGAACAACCTCCACAGGACTCCCTAGATTGATGACATCACCACTGAAAGCAATTCCACGAACATAGGGCAGGATTCCCACCTCTTCCCGCCAAGCCTGCATGATTGCAATGGTGGACATATCGCGTTGCCTAGCATTCAATAACCTGATTTCAATCCCCGCAACATGTGACTGGGGATTCATCGTAGGGGATGAATCAAGTCCTCCTCCTTCTACACGGGGGCCTTGACCTACCACGATGAGAGTCCCTTGATGCAGTGAAGGGGCACCCTCTGGCCTTTCCTGATCCAGACGTTCAATCACGCGTCTTCCAGCCGCTTCCAGTTCCATTGCAACTTCAAGAGTTCTCTCTTTGGGGGTTCCCTCCGGCATTTCAAGTGTGGCATTGACAAAATCACCCTCTACGACCCCAATAAGTGTAGTCGGAATCACACCGGCTGGAATGAGCGACAGACAGAGTACAAACAAACCGACAGTTCCCGAAATTATGATTGCGGGAAAATCCGTAGCAAAGTGAAGGGCGCGATTCAACGGCCCCCTCAGAAACTTAGTCAGCCCTTGGTCTACATTGGTTCGGATACGAACAAGGAATTTATCTGCAAAATTGGAAGGTGTCCATTCTGGGCCTGGCAGGTGAGACAGATGTGCAGGTAAAATAAAAAGTGCTTCAATGAGAGAAATCACCAGCATACCAATCACAATCGCGGGTAGTGCAAACCATACCTCTCCGACCCCACCCGGAATAAAGAGCAGAGGGGTGAACGCCGCGATCGAAGTGAGGACTGCAAAGGTGAGTGCCGTCTTAATTCTTCGAGTTCCCCTGATTGCAGCGACCAGACCGGAAAGACCTGTCATGCGCTGAGAATAGATCCGCTCGGCTACGACAATGGCGTCATCCACAATAATACCGATTGCCAGAAGGAATGCGAATAGTGACTGAGCGTTGAGTGGCAGATCAAGCCAGAGCATGACCGACAAAGCGCCTACACCGGAGGTGACCAGCCCGAAAATAACCCATATTGCCAGCCGGATCTCAAGAAAAAGAGCCAGCGCAATGAAGACCAGAATGAAGCCCAGAATCCCATTCCGAACCAGTAGACTTGCGCGCTCTGAGTAGACGGGAGAATCATCGTTCCATACCGTAATCCCAATATTACTGGGAAGTGACGGCAGGATCACATTCTGAACATGCACATTGACCGTTTCTGAAATCGTTTTTATGTTCTCATCCTCTGCCCGATAGACTTCCACGAAAACTGCCGGCATACCCTGATGGCGGATAATCCTATTGTTTTTCTGGAATCCGTCCCGAATGGTGGCAATATCTCTGAGGCGCACAATCGTACCATCGCTCTGGGCAACAATGGCGATTTCCTCAAAATCAAGTTGGTTGTAATTCTGACCAATCGTCCGAACTCGGACCTCCGACTCTCTGGTGTTAATGCTTCCTGCAGAAAGATTAAGTGAACTTTGGCGAACTGCATAGGCAATGTCATCCAGCGTTAATCCGAGTGCTCGTAGTGTAGCAAGTGGTACCTCAATTGAGATCTCATAATCGCTCGTGCCACTGACTTCGACGAGGGATACGCTGGGCAAAGTTTTTAAATCATTTTTGACTTGATACGCAAGTTCTTTGAGTGCACGTTCAGTGGCATCTCCGAATAGCATCAGTCGAATCACGCTGGTACGACTATCCATTTCCCAAAACTGGGGGCGTTCCGCCGTAGCTGGAAAAGACTGAATTTGTCCAACAGCAGCCTGCACCTCGTCCATAGCTTCGCTAAGATTCGTGCCGCTTCGCCACTGAATTCTAACGGATGCCAACCCGGGGGCGGCCAGAGATCTGATGGCTTTGACATCCTCCAGCGTCTCAATTCGCTCTTCAATCTTAACAATGATTGATTCTTCAATTTCTTCTGGTGTAGCCCCAGGATAGGCCATAAAGACTTCAATCATATTGAAGGGGACGACTGGCCAGCCTTCCCGCTCCAGCCCCCCAAGCGATACAAGACCCAAGGCGATAATGCCAAACATCAACAAATTCGGAGCGATCCGATTCCTCGCCATGTAGGCGATCGGCCCTGCGGGCTCACCCGAATAAGGTCCCCCCTGATTCATCAGCATAATCTGATTCTAAGGTTTGAAACCACCATACTGGGGTAGGGTTTGATCAACCTCTGGATGGATACTCATATTGCTATGCTCACGATGGATCCGAATTGGGCATGCCTCTTTGCCTTGTTGATGGATGCAATAGATGGGTTGCATGCTCCTGATAGGCAGAATCCACTGATTATTGGGTCCGTACTGACATCCCATTGATGGCTGCCTGGATTCCGCTCACAACGACTTGTTGCCCTGCTTCAAGGGGGCCAGCGAGAAAAACCTCATCCTCTGAGCGCTGCAGAACTTGTACAGGAACGCGGTTCAGTACCTCGTTGTGTACGACCCATACCTCAACATCTGGTTTGAGAGCCGATCGCCGTACCCTGAAATACTGGTCTGGAAATGCTCCGTCAACCTCAACATTCACAAATTTGCCGATCAAAAGAGGTGGACTGCTGTTCAAGTGTCTGAAATCCTCCGTAGTTAGAGCGAATCCAGCTGTGAACGGATTGGGCACCCGAATAACCACCTCGGTCGTGCGCGTCTGCTTTTTCAGCGCTGCTTCCGCTCGATCGACATAACCCTTCCAAAAATAATCCTGATCGCCAAACTTTGCAATTACACGAGCGGGAACCCGCCTGTTTTGAGAGCCTGGCCTCAACTCCCAGAGTCCAGGGATCAGCGCCGCACTTTCGTCAGGGAGCGGAACCACAACCTCAACGGCCTCCGTACTGTATAGACGCCCTACATTGTGACCTGCTGTCACGAACTGTCCGACCGCAACAGATTCACTCAGAACTGCGGCAGAAAAGGGACTATAAATGGAGACTCTGGAAAGATATAATTTGGCTTCAACGAGTTCAGCTTGGTCCCTGTCCAGCGCGGCTTGGGCGGCTGCAAGTTGGGGTTCCCACAGCGCCAAGGGGCTGGGTTGTCCAATATTCCCATCCTTTACCCACTTCTCAAACTGTGCCTTCGCACTACTGGATTCTTCTCGCACACGCAATAATTCAAGTTCCTGAGCAGCTACGTTGGCGCGTGCGCGGTCTACTCTACCCAAGTAATCTGCATCATCAATTCGAAACAAAATCTCACCTGAGGATACCAGCCCGCCACTTTGAAATGCAGGATTCACCCATACAACTCTGCCAGAAATTTCCGCTGTTACATCCACCTGTGCGTAGGGACGTACCGTACCTCCCCCATATATTGGGATAGGTCCCTCTCCACTCTTTACGGAATCGGTAGTTACGAAGGGTGCACGCTGGGGAACAGCCTGCCGAGCCGTTTCAGGCTTTCGGGCGATGAGCGTAGCGGCTATCGCCACGCAGCCCACTAGGACACTACCTGCAACCAAAAAGCTACGTCTTCTGCCCATTGGATCGTGTCAAATCTTCAAATCTTCCAGGATGGTAATAGAGATTTTTTTTCATGCTTTGGGAATCGTTCACTTCTCGGGATATTAATACTTGCTACGGAACACAGGCAGAGAACAACCAAGGTCTTTTCTGAAATCCACTGTATCCTTGAACTTAATGGTAGCTGTGATGAATTCCATGAACATCTCTCTCTGGGATGCCTACTGAATCCATAATCCACACACGGTTACTAACATTAGCATGAGATTACGATGCTTGGATATAAATAGAAGTTGCCATTGCCGCTCCGAGAATATACAAAATAGCTTTACGTGAAACAACATCACTGCCATGTAATTGCTGCCACTGTTCCCCAACATCACGAAATAAGGTTGGTTTGTTGATGAAAATTGTGACAGGTCAATCCAGACTTTCTTCGGACATCAGCGGATTCGGTGACAACCTCAGGTTATAGCCTCTGGATCAGTATAATCTCTCCCTTTGATTCTACGCAATATGCACGGCAACGAAGTGCGTACCTGTCTAATGGGGTTTGCGCGCCAAAAAACAGTACAATGGCGTGAAGATACCCGTTTTGCCACCCGCGACATAGGCATCAGCAGCTCGGTCCATGGATCGCAAGACTTCTGCGGATCCTTTTGGAAACAACCCAATCAGTTCGGCCAGCTTTGATCCTGCAATGATTATTCTACGGCCCCTTGGGAGTCGGAACAAGACGTTCCCCAACATCCCATGTCGACTCTCCATGGGCTGATACCATGGCGTCGACCCTTTCCCTGATACGCCCCGGTCCAGCCCCTCAATAATATGGAACCCTACCGCCTCAAGCGCTTGATTCACTTCTTGGAATGTGGCGATATCCTTTAGTGCAAGATCACGCTGGAGGTCAAACTTAAGATCACAATGGCATCTATTGTTCGGATCAAACTTATCGGTCAAACACATCTCCTGCCCCCAGAACAGAGCGCCAGGTTTCAGTACGCGAAATATCTCTTCAAACGCACCTTGCTTATCCGGGGCGTAGCATGTTGACTCAATAGCATACCCCCGGTCGTAGGTGTTATCTTCAATACCGTTCATATGCATGAAGCTGCAAGCCAGATAATCAACCATGTGATCGAGCCCAGCTTCGGCATTCAATCGTTTCGCCTTTTCGAGCTGGATCGTGTTGATGTTCATGCCAACAACCCGAACACTTGCCTCACGAACTACACGACGCATCGGGCCACCAATCCCACAACCGACATCAACCACTGTCATGCCCTGCTTCAGGTTCAGCTTGTCAATCATCAACCGCTGATGGCGGGTTTTGGAGTCCTCGAGTGTCTCATGCGGGGCAAGAGGTGCGAAGTGCAAGGACTCGCCCCAACTCCATGCCATTAACTCATGGTAAAGATCGTAGTAGTCTTTGACCAGTTGGGTGTGGTCGTAATCACCCGAATCCACTGCTTCGGGTGTCGCTCGCTCCATCCAACTCTCAAAATCCTGTACACGACGGGCAACATTTCCCTCCTGATACGCATCCTTAAGCCTTTTTGATAGCTTCCACAGCATGGTTGATCCTCTACCTCAGTGATTGGAGACGAAAAAAGAGTCCTCTGCTTGGCGATGATTCTTCCAGAGATCATTCTCTTCCCATCTCATCCGTTCCAATGGGAAATGCCATAAAACTTGGGGTTCCACCCACATGGTAAGGGGAGTCATGGATCTAGGACAATTCAAATTACTACTGTCATAGTATGGGAAGTGCAGAGAGTATCTCCTGATTGCCACATTCCCAACACTCCCCTCTGCACACGCTCATGCAGTAGGAATCGGGTTTCTGACCTCGGCGACACGAAACTTGAGATATTTTCGGGGATGACAATTCGGAAGCGGATTGATTTTGATTTCCCCCTTCTTGGGGAGAATTTCCAGTTTAAAATGATAGGCAATGAGCATAAGGTTTACGGCAACCTGAAGATCAGTATAACGACGTCCGAGGCAGGTATGTGTACCCAAACCGTAGGGCATGTAGGCCCCTGGCTGTGTATGCTCCGACCGCTCTGGTAAATAGCGGTCTATATCAAACTTGTAGGGATCCTTGAAAAAATCACTATTATAATGAGTTGCGGTGTGACCGATCAGAACCCGTGACCGGGAGGGAATTTCATATCCGTCAAAAACGCACCGATTCACAACGCCTCTCACCTGCCATGGAATCACGGGATACATTCGAGTAGCCTCCATCATCATACGTAGAGTTACGTCCGTGCTTCTGGGGCAAAAATCTTGATCTTCGGGGGTTCGTCCGTTCCCAAAAAGCTTCTCTGCTTCCTGATAGACAGCCTCGTGGATTTCTGGATTTCGAAGCATGCAGTAAAGTGCGAGGGAAATCCCCGAACCCAAATATATGCTTGCAACCATGCCTGCGACAAACGAGAAGGTCAAATCTGTTTCTGACACAAACTGAGGATCATTCTTGTAGAGCTCCAGATATCCATCGGCAATATCCATTGGTTGACCTCTACGCTGCCCCGGTGTATGCGATGAAATGATCATCTCCTGAAATTCAGCCACACGCCTTCTGTAGCGTTTCATTTTAGGTGTTTTGATCATGAATTTGGGGAACGCATTCATGGTGTGCACGATCAACGCACGATGCTGAAAGTCCAGCAATTCGTCGGAGAAATGTGAACAATCCACATTGTAGACCAAATGTGAGACCTGAGCGCTCATGTACGACCTCAGTGTATCCATGACTGGCAACACATCTCCCTCCTTCCATTTGCTCATGGATCTCCGACTGTGATGGTATAGTTCTGGAAGCCTGCATCCAATCGCAGAACGAGAATAGACCCCCTTCAAGCCTTTACGCATCCGATAATGGTCTGCACCATCAAGCCCAGGCAGAGTTCTTGTAGAACCAAATGCATTTTCGAAGTCTCTGATATATTCCTTTGATCGAAAATAGAATCGACCGTTTTTGTGAATCCACAGGTTTGCACCCGCTCCCGTCATTAGGTAGGTGGGAAACCCCTGCATCTTAAACGGTAGTTTAATGACCGAACCATGGTCCGAATGAAGCCGATACAACCCCCGCGGGATATATCCGCGAAGAAAATCTCGTTGTTTCAAAAATTCACGAATTCCAATTTTGGGAATAGGCTTGGTTTTCGGGGCTTTTCGCCTGGGCTGGAGAACACTATTTTCCACCGCAGTAGCGACCGTACGCCCCAGAAGATCCAGTTTGGATACCAATTCAATCCGCTCAACCGAATCTTCATAGTCTTCCTCTTCAAGTAAGGTCTTGAACCCTCCACACGCATGAAGTAAAGCGATCAGAATCGCATCTCGAGGATCGGGGAGAGTATCATGTATGATCACATCCAGAATTCGTGCCTTCGCTTCACGTCTTGAAGAGTCTAAATGTGGATAGAGACCCGATCGGGAAACGGAGCGAGCCAAACCGAAAAATTCGCCAGACTCGCGAACGAGAACTCCTCTGTCTACCAGACGGTCAAACGAAGTAGAGACCACATCATCAACCCGGCTTGCGTTTTTCTCAATCCAAAACTGCGCATCGTGAACTATGTTGGATGTGGCAATTTCCTGGAGCGTAAAATCAAGCAGTTGATCTCCTGTCGGAGTATCGTCAATCAGGTAGAGCGACTCCAGATCTGTATCAACCCGACCCTTCAGAGCAAGATCAGCAATCATTGCCCCAGACATAACACACGAGAATTCCCAGCCCGGCACGATCTCAAGGTAACCTGTCTTTTCGTTTAATGTCAGAAGGATCAGTTCTTCTGCAAGACTGATCTCAGACGAAGTGTTGATTTCGTTCATCATCTATTCAGGAAAACCAGGGAAAACACTCTAAGCAACTACCAAATATTTCGGTAAGCCTCATACTCTAATTAATTAGTTTCTGTCGGGACTGGGGAAATGCTTGGTTACACATATAACAATATACGCATCCCAACTGATACATCTAAATATACCTGAATCGCGTCTTTAACCAGCGTGGGATCCCAGAACCACAATTAAACTACCCCAACTAAAGAGATCGTCCAAATACCCCACCAAAGGAAGCGTGCGATTCCCAAACCGGAGTTTATGCCAAATTACAGAAACCACACGATTCCCATCCCGGCCTAACCGAGTCCTTTTCCGCAGGTTGGGGTTGCTCATGACGTCTGATCGTATAATAGAGTACGCTTTGGACAAAGTGAGCAGGATGAACTGGTTCATTTTCAAATAGAACCCGGCGGAACCGATCCATCCATGGACTTGTCTAATTAGCTATAACACAAACTGCGTCATGTCTGCACCGCTCACAGCTGCCTATGATCGTGGACCCTCCCCGTATTTTCACGGGAGGGAAAAGGTCCGGCGAGATTTCAAGAAATTACTAGAACGAGCACATGCCTCAAAGACTGGCACCACTTTCCTGATCCATGGTGCGCCTGGCGCAGGGAAAAGTGCTCTTCTTCATGAATGCATGAAGATGGCCAAAGCCACCGACTGGAAGGTTGCGGTCATTGATCCGCCGGCTCTTTGGGATGTGAGCGCATTAGTCAACTCTCTTGGCTTGCGAAAAGAACTCAGTATTGAAGGGGGGGAGGCCGAACTTTCCATCCCGGGGTTTGCGTCTGCAAAAGTCAGTGCAGAAAGATCACCGGATACGATAAAAAGATTACTCCAAAAAGGTGAGGCCCCCTTACTACTCATCCTGGATGAAGCCCAAAGGCTGGGAGGAACCAACGTCCCCGAGGGCATCGAAAAGTCCATGGCTGCTAATGTTCTGAATGCGATCCATAATGGACAACTAAATAAGCCGGTCGTCCTCCTTGCTGCTGGACTGAATCCAACCTTAAAAGCCTTTCAAACATTGGACATTTCAAGGTTTGGACGGAATTGTGTTGTAGAGTTGGGGGCGTTAAGCAAAGAGTCTGAGCGCTTAGTGATTGAGGACTGGCTGATAAAGGAGGGAAGAGGACAAGGGGATCCGTCAGCGTGGATGGATGCAATCGCGCAGGAGACGCATGGATGGCCCCAACATATCCAATGTTATGCAGGCCTTGCTTCGGAGTACCTTCAAGCAAATAGTGGTGTCATGACGCCGGATGGATTAAGTTCTGTATTGGAAGCTGGGCACGAAGCTCGCAGGGTGTACTACAAGCAACGAGTAAGCGGTTTTCGTGTAGATCAGATCCGCTGCCTGACAAGGTCAATCGCGGAAGTTTCCCCAGAAACCCCCGCAGAGTATAAAACCATCATATCTTCACTGAGACAGGAGTACGGACAAAGTAATGCGGAGGATATATTTCAGAAATTTGAAGAAAAAGGAATCCTGGAACAGAATGATCTGGGATATATTGTGTCCATCCCCTCTATGCATAATTGGTTAACGGAGACCTATACCCGAGAGAAGATTGAGCTCCCCCGCGAGCCGCAGAAAAGCCGCGTGGAGCGTGGCCGGGGTTCGGGATTTGAGCGGTGATTTCTGCAGTTAACGATCTCGAGGACTGGGTTCAGTCCCCATTTTCGCAGGACTCTGTAATATCCAAATATAGAGCCCCAGGTGACACCTCTCTCTAATCAAGTCCCTTACCGTAGCACAAATCAACTCGTTTGGAAAACTAAGTTTCACACCTATTCCTTCCATGCAACAAAATATGTGAAATTTTGCAGGGCGCATCTTTCGTAACCATGGTTAGACGTCAAGCGCTACGATGAATTCTGTTCGTGTGTCGCTTCGGTTTGCTTGTTTAGGATTTACTATACGAAGGAGATGAGCGATTTTGCCAAACTCGTTTATGGGCGTCTCAATCAACTGAGCGCCAAAGTCTTATGGGGCATATCTGCTAAGTTGCTAACCTCAATATTGAACTTCCACACCGTGGAGTTAGATCAATTTTAGAGCATACTCAGCAACACCCAAATCCGTAAGCATCCGTTGCGAAACACAATAGAGCTCACACCGTCTATGTGGTCACTCCAGAGCGCTGGTGTACGTCACAAAGGTTTGGGTTATCGTCTACATCCTGTTTCCAAATAGTCCAGAGTATGGTCAGAACCTTCCGTTGGGTATTGAGACGTGCAGATCTCATTCCCTGTGCGTTGGAGCGAGGCGCTGTAAAATGACGCGACCTCGTTCGGTTCTTTGGTTTGTAAAGATGTCATCCAGCACCGATAGCTCACTGCTTTCAGTGCACCGATCCCGGTACGGTCCAGATGGAGCCCCGTCACCTTCTTCCCTGCACTCTCGCGCATACGAATCCCGAGTCCACAGTAGCGCCACAGCTTCTGCTTGGTGGCAAACCGGAATGGCGTTTGGATGAATGCACTGAATCGGTGTGCTCCTACCTTGCCAATGCCGGGGACGCACTGGAATCGGACAATCTCTGGGTATCGGTTCCCCAGATCCACCATCGTCGCAAGGGAGGTCTTCATCATTGCGGTTGCATGATCCAGATTCGCATAGTGGAGATCAAAGATGCGTCGCCGCTCATCGGTCGGTCGTTGATTCAGAAAGTTCTTGCGCTCAGTCCTGTGAAAGACGCTGGTTCCAGATATAGTCCTGACTTCGACAAGTAGGTGTTGACTTGGAGGGCAAAATAGTCATTTTCGAGTGATTTTGGGGCCATTTCAGCCCTGTTTTCCGAGTTTCCAAGATGTAGTGTTCAGTCTGTTTTTTGATTTGGATATTTGAACTGTGTGCCGTATCTTACCTATATCATGTTTGTCCGCAAACTCAAACGAAAGACGACCCAAAACATTGCCGTCCAGATCGTGCGCAATGACCGCACAAAGGATGGCAAAGTGCGGCAGAGGATCGTGCGCTATATGGGCACGGCCCCCGAAGGCCCGGCATTGGAGGCCCTCCTGCACATCGCGGAACAGGAACGATTGCGGATTGAAGAAGAGAGCAAGCCGTCCTTGTTTCCGTCGGAGCATAGTGCGCATGCCGCATTGGAGGCCCGACGTAGGAAACCGTCCGACCAGCCCATCCCGCTGGAAGATATCCGCAAGCTGGAGGAGGTCAAGCGGATCTGTGTGGGCTTTCATGAGGTGTTTGGGGCCTTGTATATGCGGATGGGGTTCGATCAGTTGTTTTCCAAACGGCATGCGATGGCTGCGCGTCTATTCAGGCAGGCCGTATTGTTACGTCTAGGAGCCCCTGGAGACAGCAAACTGGCTCATGCGCGGCAACTGTCCAAGGAAGATGGCGTGGAAGTCCCGGTCCACAAGTTTTACCGCATGATGGATGCGGTGGATGATCGGCGTATTGCGCAGTTGCAGTCGATCGTGGCCCGGGAGGTGACCGACTTACTCGGAAGCAAGCTGGGTGTACTGTTTTTTGATGTGACCACGCTGGCGTTTGCTTCGGACAAGCCCGACGGACTCCGCAAGAAGGGATACAGTAAAGATGGGAAGCATACTCGTGTGCAGGTGGTGTTGGCCCTGATGCAGACCCGTGACGGACTGCCCGTCGGCTATGAGTTGTTTGAAGGCAACACCGCGGACGTTAAGACACTGGAGCCAGCGATCACCTCGTTGAAGGCCCGTTTTGCACTGGACCGTGTGGTGGTTGTGGCGGATTCTGGGATGCTGAGTGCGGACCATGTCGCCTTACTGCAAAGTATGGGACATGACTATGTGGTTGCGGCCCGTTTGCGCTCAATGAAGGCGGAGGACTTGCGTAAGGTTACGGGCACGCATAAGTGGCAGTCCACCGCAGACGGTCGCAAGGTAAGCGAAGTGCGTATTGGGGGGAGGCGGCTCATCTTGCGATATTGTCCAAAGCGTGCGGCGAAGGATGCACACGAGCGTGAGAAAGCGGTAACGAAAGCCCAGAAGCGTTTGGCATCTGGGGTCAAGGGATCGGGTCGGAAGGGTCGTTACTTGAACGTGAACCGGAATGCGGTGAAGCTGAATGCAGCGGCCATTGAGAAGGATCGTCAATTGGAGGGGTTGCATGGGGTATGGACGAGTCTCAAGGCATCCTCCGCTGCGCAAGTGTATGCGCAGTACGGGGGATTATGGCAGATTGAGGAAGGCTTTCGTGTGTTAAAGCATACCATGGCGGTTCGTGCACACATTGCCATATGCTTTGCCGCCTTTGCGATGCTACGCATTCTGCGTCGAATCTACAACACGCGACATGGCGCGGAGGCGCCCATCAGTGAGGGACAGATTTTGGCTCAGTTGCGTGAAGTAGAGGTGTCCGTGGTACAAGACAAGACGATCAAGCGTCATTTTGCGATCCCGTCGGCGGCCAACAGTACAAAAATTCGGCTTTACAAAGCGATGGGGTTGACGATTCAGCGCCAGACCGTACCCTTGGAAAAAGACCCGTAACCCGCCTCCCAAGTGATTGCTTAACGTCTGGTATTTAGACCGCAAAAAGCGGCAAAACCGACGGTGTTTGTAGTGTTCAAACTTGCCTGAACACTCTTTCCAAAAGACCTGTACCCACTGAAAAATAAGGCTTTCTTTGTTTTTAGAAAATTGTAAACCGTCGAAGTCAGGAACTACATAAATCCCAATGGCTAAGACTGGTTAATGAAAGCGGATCCACGAGTCTGGAAGTGTGGCTTCTACCTCCATTTTATAATTGCGCACGGGATGTACCAGTTGAAGGAATCTGCAGTGTAGGGCAATTTGATCTGATCTCCCAAAGCGTTGGTGAGCCCCGTAGCGAAAATCTCCCAGTATAGGAAATCCTCGCTCACTAAACTGACACCGAATTTGATGAGCGCGTCCAGTGATTAGTTTGATCTCAACAAGTGTGAGATTGCCGTTGAAACTGATCGCTTTCCATTTCAGGCTCGCATATTTTCCCATGTCCATAGTCGGGGCTCTACGGGTTCGATCGGCTCCTTTTATCAGATAATCCTCCATTGAACCTTGACCAGTGAGTTCTCCCTCTGCGAGTGCTATATATCGCTTCTGGATGGTTCGGTCACGGAACGCTTGGGACAGTCGCCGAGCTGCTTTTGAGGTTCTTGCGAGGACCATGGCGCCTGAGGTAGGGCGATCCAGTCGGTGGACCAGCCCAATATATACATTCCCTGGTTTGTTGTATTTCTCCTTAAGATACTTTTTTGCAAGCGTCACGACGTCGGCATTTCCAGTTCGGTCTCCCTGAGAGAGTAGCCCGGCGGGTTTATTCAGAGTCAGGAGATGATTATCCTCATAAAGCCACATCAATGAAAAAAATTTGGGGTGGAATTTTTCAATTTAACTGGAGCGATACACCTATTTTGCCCGTTTTGATTCAGACTTCCCAAACGAAGGAGCCGGGAGCTCATTGCCAATCTCGAGTCTGTTCACTTTTATTTCTCACACCGAATCTTCTTGTAATGCGAAGAGCATTATTTCACCAGTTGCATACGCTGGGTAACAGCGCTTTCGCTGGTGCGAAGTTGATAAAAGTACACGCCGCTGGGTAACCCATCGGCATGAAACCGCAACTCATGTTGACCTGCGACTTCCCACCGGTCAATCAGTGTAGTCACTCGACTTCCCAACGTATTGAATACATGTAGGTGGACATGAGCGGGTTCGGGGAGTTCAAAACGAATCGTTGTAGATGGATTAAACGGATTTGGATAGTTTTGGTCAAGGACCAGAGTGGTAGGCAATGAATTGGTCTCTTGAATACTAACATACGATCCCACATTCCACAGTCGGACGGCATCGTCATCCGATCCGGAGGCAATGAGCGTACCGTCAGGAGAAAAAGCCACAGAGTTGATCCCCTCCATATGTCCCTCAAGACGAATGATTTCATCACCGGTGGAAGTCTCCCACAGTCGGACTGTATTATCATCTGATGCAAAACCACCAGACCCGGAGGCAATGTATATGCCGTCGTGAGAAAATGCCACGGAGAATACCCCATCCTCATGTCCCTCAAATCTTCGAATCTCGTTGCCTGTGGCGGTGTCCCAAAGTCGGACAGTCTTATCAAATGATCCGGAGGCAATATACATACCATCAGGGGAAAATGTGACGGCGTATACCCTACTCGTATGTCCCAAAAAGCTTCGAATTCTATTGCCAGTGGAGGCCTGCCATAACCTCACAGTTGAGCCACTGGCTGCCGCAATATGATTACCATCAGGGGAAAACGCTAAGGCAGGCACCCAATCCGAATGTTCAAATCGGCGAATTTCCCTACCCGTGGAGGTGTCCCACAGTCGAACGGTATCGTCACCTGATCCAGAGGCGATGAGCGTGCCGTCAGAAGAAAATGCCACAGAACTCACAAACCAGCCATGTCCCTCAAAACTTCGAAGTTCATTGCCTGTTGCAGCATCCCACAATTTAATGGTATTGTCCCACGATCCAGAGGCTATTCGCATACCGTCAGGAGAAAACATCAGGGAACTTACCCTATTCGAGTGTCCCTCAAAACGTTGAATTTCATTGCCAGTGGGGATATCCCAAAATCGAACGGTATGATCCCACGACCCAGAGACGAGGCGCGTACCGTCAGGAGAAAATACTACGGAGCTTACATTATGCCAATGTCCCAAGTTTTCAAAGCGTTGAATTTCATTACCTGTAGCGGTTTCCCACAGTTGGACGACCCTTGATCCAGAGACGATGCGGGAGCCGTCAGGAGAAAATGCTATCGACCGTATATTGCCCGTAGGTGTCACAAAATGTCGAATTTCATCGCCCGTGGCGGCATCCCACACCCGAATCATTCCGTCATCTGATCCAGAGACAATGTTTCTGGCATCAGGCGAAAACGCCACGGAAAGCCCCGATTTGCCAAAACGACGAAGTTCATTACCCGTAGTAGTATCCCACAGATGGATGGCATCCGATCCGGAGACGATGTACATACCATCAGAAGAAAACGCCACAGAACATACCGAACCAGTATCTGCCTCAAAACGGGTAAGTTCATCGCCAGTGTTTATATCCCACAGACGGATAGTACCATCATCTGATCCGGAGGCAATATATCTCCCGTCTGGTGAGAATGCAACCGAGTTGACCGATTTCGTATGTCCCTCAAAACGGAGAAGTTCGTTTCCCGTAGCAACATCCCACAGTTGGACAATGCCGCTGGATGAACCAGAGGCGATGTACATGTCGTCAGAAGAGAATGCGACAGTGATCCCCGAGCCATCAAAACGGCGAAGTTCATTACCTGTAGCAGTGTCCCACAGTCGGATGTAATCCGACCCAGAGGCGATGTGTGAGCCATCCGATGAATATGCTACAGAGTATACTGAACCAGTAAGCCCCCCAAAACGGCGAAGTTCATTGCCGGTGGAAATATCCCACAGTCGGATGATATCCGATCCAGAGGCAATGTATCTGCCATCAGGGGAAATGACTACCGAGTAATTTTGTCCCCCCGTAGATGTACTCCAAACCAACTGACCCGTGGCAGGAAGTGTCAACGCGAACATCAGAACAAGTTGTACTGCCACGCATAACCCGCAGCAATGGAGTATTCTGTACTTTTGGTAAGTTGAAGGTTCTCCACACCCACTGAGCCAACATGCAGAATATGGAAAACCCGAAATGGAACCGTTGATGTCGAATGTGCGGGATGCGTTTGGATGTATCATTCCAGTTGAAATAGGACGTCGCTAGACTATGAACGGATTGTATGGGGGATATTGTTCCATTCATACCTGATCAAATATCTACAGCATCATTCATCTTTATTGTGACATCCTGAGGTAGATAATTTACAAAAATCCCGCCTGAGAAATATTTCTGGTTCCTTCATCTCATATCGCTGAACTCACGGTTTACCACCTATCCTCCTTTACCACAGAATTTCTATGTCGCAGGTTGCGGCGGCGTTTGCTCTGTTCTCTCATGGTTGCGTACTGCCTAAATTCTTATCCAAATAGGCTGGATTGTATGATTCGGGCAGTGGACCTAGGTGATGTTCGTTGCCTTATATTTTTATGGTTTACTCTCCGCCAGTGGTCCCTTTCTTTGACCTACATGACCTCGTACCTTAGGTAAAAGGATACTCTGCCACCCCGCTGGTCTAGTTTACACCATGACGGAATTTAGAATATCTCATCACTGGGAAGGCCTGCTTGACTTTCCTCCATGTACACTGGGCTCTGCACACCATTGATCTCGCAGGATTGCCAGTTGATCAAGTACATCAACCTTCAATTGAAGGAGGTCAATCAGAACTGCGCGGTCTAGTTCTTTGCGCACTTCATCCCGGTACGCTTCATTTGCTGGCCGCAGACTCTTATTATGAAACTCCTCAAAGATCTTCCGACTAAGATCTATTTGCTCCTCGGAGAGACGTTCCGCGTCCAGAGATAAGAGATCTGGTAAGCGGGTGATTGTGAGCCGGGATCGACCTAACTGCTGACGGGTTCCCGCCCACCAGAACGAGATCAGTCCTGGAGTGGTATTGGCCCAAAGCACTACCGGAATCTCCCACGAATCCTTCGTCAGGAAATTCGGCCATGCCGTTCCTCCGAGGGAGAGTTGCGGGGTCAGGCAAGCAGCAAGTGACTGAGAATTCAACCTGAAGTCACGGTTATAATGAAGCCGGGATGCACCCTTCTGCCACAGGTCGGCAGCCTGCTCCCGATGCCCCGGTCGGCTTCGGCCCTGACTATCCGGCGCAACGATCAGGCAGCGCTCCCGATCTGCATTGTGCCCCCATAATACTGGATATTCAGGCGTTCGCGTCAGGGCCTCAATATCAAAGGGGCCGCGCGGTTTTCCCCCACGGGTTAACCCGTTCATGTCCCGATCAAGGAATCCACGGTGTCCAAGCTTTTCCAGTTTGCAGACAGGTATTGTTACAGGTCTCCCCATCCGAGGTAACAGCAGCTTCCCCTGTTCCAGCGAGTTCATGAAGAGCATCAATCCTGTCTCTCGCACCCCAAGACCTGTCCAAGCTTTTGTACGTACATAGTTCCCTGCTTCCTGGGATGGAGTCCACGGGATCGTTCCAACATCCACCCCCTGATCCCGTCGCTTTTGCTCAATCTGTTGAGCGGTCACCAATCCTTCCAGAAGTGTCTTCGGTCTTGCCAGGAGGTTGACGACCATGAGATCCTCTACGTCTTCCGTGCTCTCTTTTTTTCGCGTAGCCACCAGCAACACCTCGGCTATTCCCGTATCCGCAGAGAATGCCCGATCGGTACTCCCCTCGCTTGCAATCCCCACAATCAAGATCTCTTCATACTGCGCACGGATCAATGTACGTGCATTCTCCCAGGCCCGCCCCTGCAAAAAGGATGCAGGCAGAACCAGTGCCAGTATGCCCCCCGGTCGCAGTTTGGCATGGGCCAAGTCAATGAAGTTGGACGCAAGACCTGCATTCCCGTGACCGGCAGGTAGCTTCAAGTCCTTGCGGATCTCCTTGAGGCGAGCCGACATCTTGCTCTGTTCCTCCTCTTTGGTCCGGAATCCGGCGAACGACGGCACAGGCACCCCAGTCGCTTCATGGTTCGTCGGTCGGGTAAAGGGCGGATTCATGATCACCAGATCCATGCTTTCATGTGGAAGATCCACGGTACCCGTCTCGGCATTCTCTTCCACAACCCCCTGCCCAGAGAGCGCCGTTCGTCCTGTTCCAAACAGTGGACGGGTTTGATCCGACTGGATCAGATCCAGCGAGCCAATAGATACATCCTCTTCATTCTCCCTCTCTCCATAGGGCATATTGATCACGCGTGTATGGTGGAATGTCTTACCTGGATGGATCCCCGAGAGGGTTGCGGCGGTCAGGTGCACCGCCGAGGGCAGAATGTCGGCAGCAGTCAACACACGTTCCATCATCCGGGCATGGAGCGCGCCATCGTCTCCACCCGTTCGGCGGTAGCGTGAGGCAAGTGCATGGTACGCCGCGCCAAGGAGTGCACCGGTGCCACAAGCAAGATCGGCCACCCTGAGGGCCGTGATCTGGTCGGAATCCGACCAATCCACAGCGAGGCGGGACACCGCCAGTTCAGCCAAGAGCGCAGAGGACGCAGGAAGCGTATAGAATGTTGCCAAAAACTTGCGATCCGTTATGAGTTGCTGAAACATGCGCCCAGACAGATCCTGAATATCCGCTGCACCAAAGCTTTGGAGTTCAGAGGACATCTTGTGTAGTTGCGCAAGGACCGCATGCGCTTCGCGGTCTGGCAGGATCTTCAACAGTTCCGAGGCCGAATGGAAGATCGGCCAGTAGTTGATGTTCAGGATCTCTTTCCAGCAGTCCAGTACGTCATACTTCCGAAAGATCCCATGATCGGTTTGGAGCGCGCCCAGATCCTGGATCTCCGTATGCAGGCGCGCAAGTCGCATATGAAAGATGACCGCATTGGCCAGGATGGCCATTGCCATTCGGGTCGTTTGCAGCCCCTCTTCCTGATGGAGTTGTTGGGCTAGTTGATGAAGAACATACGCAGGAGCACGGAATGAGAGATGACCAGCGGTCTGACTGACGGCGACCTCAAGAATGATCGTTCCTCGGGCAACGCGTCGCTCCGAGAGGGCAACCGTCTCAATACAGTCCGCTAACTCGTTCAATCCCCCCTCAAGCCATCCACTTGCCGGCCAGCGGACGATCGGATCAAATAAATTGTCCTCGGCTTCATAGGAGAAGATGGCATAGGCGTAGCGACTAGTACGCACTGCATGGGCAAGATCCGCCTGATTCACCTGTCGGAGTGAGGTTGGAAGCTTGACGGCGATGCACTGTTCGACTTTCTCACCCGACTGACCGATCAACTGCGTCAGCCGACCCTTTGCCTCCTTGGCAAGGTTGGAAGCTGGTGCAAACTCGGACTCTATAATGACGGTGAGGCGTTCCTGATGGGAGATCACCAGATCGGGCTGCTTCATCTTGTCCATGAACACACCAGTCTGTTCGGCCCCCACCGTCCAGCCAGGGTGTTTGGCTCTCAGACATTCAGCAAGCTTCGTGTTGATCGCTTTTTCAGTATTGGTTGGCATAGATAAAGTGGAATCCAGGGTGGAACGGGTAAGAAATATACTCCAAACGGGATTAGTGAAGATGATGAAGTAAAGCCGATAAACGATTCAGAACAGAACAAGAGTTGGACAATCTAAGCAGAAATAGAATGGAAAGATGCTATAAATATCACGGGCTGATGGGCAGGGGAGTCGGACTTGTTAAACATTTCAGACT
The DNA here is from genome assembly GCA_965208025.1 of Rhodothermales bacterium. Lineage (GTDB taxonomy): Bacteria > Bacteroidota > Rhodothermia > Rhodothermales > Bin80 > Bin80. Next base: position 2,863,926 of record OZ242302.1, on the reverse strand, counting down.
GCGAGTCGACCTTCATTACTGATGTAACCGTCAAAAAGTAAGCTGGATTTGAAGTGATGAAGGTTAAGCTGGATCCTGTGTGGCTGAACATTTGAAACTCACTTTTGCAAGAATTGATGGTTGAAAATTTCAGAAAATTCGAGCCAGACCGAAAGAAGGCCAGACACGATTCGCTCCGATGTGATAGGCAAAATTGATGCGGATAAGTCCGAGAATACCGCCAAGCGAGAGGCCCAATTCGTTGTGGTATATCCAGTCGTTGCTTGGCGGCTGGGCACCTCGTATGAAAGCATGCCCGCCAAATACGATCATATGATAGCCTTGATTGGCAAGAGACCATAAGCCAAGGAGTTCAAACGGTACGGTGCGAAAATTCTGCTCCCAGTATCCAAATAACATCCCATTCCCCTGATAGGGAAGTCCATCAAGCGTGAATAGCGTTCCGCCCCAATGATAGAATGTCGTTCCTCCCTCTACAATAAAGTTGCGCTGAGCTGGCAGGGTTTGACCTCCTTCCGAGGCTAAGCCAAGATAAAGCCCGTAATCAAGCGTTGCAGGCATAAAGCGTCTCCGCATGAATGTGGCAACCCGCCCACTTGTACTAAGGTAATAACGACGAAAGGAATAATCCGAATTTGGAAGGGAAAACTCAAAGCTTGTTTCAAAGTGTTTGGATGGACCAATCCCCAAGGGTTGATGGTTGCCAGAACGAAATGTGAACGTTAACGTCCGCATATCCCCCTCTGGGATGAGTATATTCGGGCGCTGAAGTGCCTCCTTACCCAATAAATCATAGCTTACATTCCCAACCAGAGGGGAATGGTGCTCATGGAGATAGGTGGTCGTGAATGTGGCTGGACGCTCATTGATTTGGTATCCCCCTGTAACTGCGAACCCTGCTCGGCGATAGTAATCAAAATAATCTTCTTGCCCAAAAAGCATCAACCCAGAATTAACCAGACGCTTGCGGATCTTTGACTGGTAGGTTGAGGTATTCTCCGCTTGATAACCTGCATGAATAAACCATTCCTGTCCAACATGAATGGCTACCTTATACAACCATTGGGCACCGTTTTTCTGCCCCGAATTCACCCCTATCTGGACTTCCGAATTGAAGATTTTCCCGAATCGTTGATTGTACTGAACGCCCCCGTGGAATGCATCAACCCGGTTGTACCAAAGATGCGGATAAAGACCGAGATCTGAAAAAAACGAAAAATCCTGTCTGGCGGATGAGCGTCGGTCGTCTAAGTCCGGAAACCTATTGATCATACGCCCCAATATACCCCCAGGCTTATAGGCCTCCTGGAGCGAATCGGTACTATCAATCCTCGCATACGCCAAAGTTTCCTTGGGAGTGAGTGGGACGATCGCTCCCTGACGCTGAAAGACATCACTGGATGAGACCGCAGAAGAATCAATTCTCATCCTGGTATCGTCGTTGAACAGGCTGTCAGGCAGAGGCACATTCAGCTGATAGTCCGTAAACCGGGAAACCATCTCAATCATGATTGGCGGAAAATTCAGTGCTGCTCCCATTGAAATCTCAACCATGGTGTTGGAGCGTAAATCCATGGGGAGCCATACCTCTCCTCCATAGTTGGAAAACTGTTGCAGATAGGTCGTCTCGTAAGTCTGGATGGGAAAAGGGAAGAGAAAAGCCGGGCCAGGACGGAGCCGTGCTTCCAGAAGGGCAAACTCTCCGTCCAGTACAGATACACTTCCAATAAATCCACTGGTAAATTGATACTTTGGTTTCAATAAAATATCGTAGACCACATTATCATCCACTTTACGTGTTCCCTCCAGAGTAAATTCATACTTGTCCAAGGCGTCCGGATGAGTGACACCAATGAGCGTATGTCCACTGATCTGAATGTCATCATCGTATAGGTTCAACATGGTTAATGCAGCGGGGAGTGCACGCACAAATGGTAAGTTTCCTGTATTACGAGTTCCCGTTACTTCCTCGCGCAGACCCCGGTCATGATCCCACCATGCAGTTGCAGCGGATTCCGTAATGGCCACAATCCCCGAATCATTTGAAAAGGTATAGCGGGCATAGGCCTGAGCCTCAAAGGTCTGGATCCGCTTGCGCCAGACTTGCTTTCGCTCAATCACCTGACGCATGATCCAGATCGCGGGATTCTCATCGGTCACAACCATCTGCTCCATTTCTATTGTGACGGGCACCAGTTGGAACTCCAGGGGCATTACAGTATGCGCGGTGAGCGTGTCCGTACGATACCCAATGTATCGCACGACCACCTTCACGGGCAGTTGATCTACTGCAATTTCATACACGCCTTCGCGATTCGTAATAGTACCCTTATATGTGCCTGCAATCTGGACCGTTGCAGCTGGTAAGGGTTCATTGGTTGATTGATCCGTTACACGGCCGCGAACAATTTGAGCACCTGTCTCTGGCAAGAAAAAAAGGAATGCCAGCCCAATCAGACTCAACCCTCTTACCAACTGACGTCTATTCATTCATTGCCCTTCCAAGAAACTTCATGATCTCGGAGGCCTGACGCCTACCGTCCTCGTACCCGAGTTCCAGCACCCGCTCAATAAATTCGGGTTCAAAAAGCATAACACTCAGCCAATCGGGACTTAGCGTATCCGCACTTCCCAACCCTTTGGTGAGCATGCGTAGGATCCCCCGTGTCTTTCCCTCTAATCCTTGGGCTAACTTGGCAACATCTCTCGAAGGCTGAATTAAGAGAATATTCACTGGACGTATTCCACCTCGTTCCGCCTCAGGTGTATGCCTCGCCAATCGAGTGATTCGATTTGCCATGCGGACATCATGGTCAAACGCATCCAGAAAAGTGGCATTCAGCATGATTCCCATAATCTGGGCAGCAGGTGGATAACCTGTAATTGCGGGCACGGCTGCTTCCATTTGCGTACGTGGGTATTTAGGCGAGATACAGATGATATCTGTTGCCCCCAAGTGGAGTGCTGGTGCCAATGGAGCAATCAAACGAATCCCTCCATCGCCGTGCCATTGACTACCGATCTGAACCGCTGGAAACAAAAGGGGTAAAGCGGAGGATGCCATGACATGATCCAGGGTGATCTCCGTTTGATGAGCAATCCGGTTCGGGCGCTGCCATCCTTTGAGTTCGCGCCCCTGAACCCAGGTCACAGATTGTCCCGTAGTGAAACTGGTGGTCGTAACACAGACCGCTGACAGTTCCCCCTCACTCAAATTTCGGTGAACTTGTGGCAAGGTTCCGTCCAGCGAAGTCGGTAATTGCTGGGACAGGTATTTGCGCAGGGGCTTGGTATCAAGGATTGCCTCTCCTTCCTGAAGTTGGATCACTGCATTCGCGAGTGGAATAGTCGGCAGAATTCGCCGAATGACACTCATGGCCGATTCAGGCTTGTAGACTCGGTTGCGATGAATCTTCTTCCAACATTGAACCAGTGCCTCTGCACCTGCGCGCCCCGGATTCCCGGCAAGATATACCGCATTGATTGCACCTGCAGAGACTCCAGAAATGATCGGATAAGAGACCTCTGGAGCTAACTCACGCATACAGCAAATTACACCTGCCTGATACGCAGATCTGGCTCCTCCACCTCCCAATACTAGCGCCAATTCTCTATTCTGTGTACTCTCTTCCATTCCGAATAACAGTCATTTTGCCCCTCCGATTCTTTCACTGCATTCTCTCCGCGCTGGTAATCTGTAATATCTCCAATATAGGCATCCCAGATTTAGCAGTTTGCCCTTCACCGTGACGGGCGGTAAGAGGATCACAACCTCCCCGAGATGAGAAAGTAGGGGATTGCTGACAGGTTCCGCATTTACTCTACCTTGGTGATTTCGGTCACCAGATCCTCCAACTTGTAGATGTTTTGCAGGGAAGCAAGAATTGCTCGAGCATCAACAGAAACCGTACGCGCAGCATGATCTGAAAAAATATACACATTGGGTAAGGACTCAATATTTCCATCAAAGACGAGGCCGACGATCTCAAGGTCTTGGTTCAATAAAGGCGATCCTGAGTTACCTCCTGTAATATCATTTGTGCTCACCAAGTTGAGTGGTGTGGAGAGATCCAGTGATTCTGGAGGATCTTGCCAGTGCTCGGGAAGATCCCATGATCCACTCATGCTCCGATAAGCATAGTAGTGGTCATACAATCCATAGAATGTGGTGAATGCTGGTGCTTGGGTTCCGTTATATGAATAGCCCCGAACCTGTCCGTCAGAAATTCGGAGAGAGAACGAAGCATCGGGAGGAGTATCCGTCCCATAGAGTGCAAATCTGAGCGAGGCCAATTCGCCAACCAGCAGATCTTCTCTATTCTTAAAGCTTTCTGCCTGCTGTTGCGCGGTAAAATATAACGGTGCCAACGCACTGATCATGGGAACCAGTGGATCCTCACTGGTCAGGAAACCCTTATCCAGGAGGGTGGCGAATCGGGCGGAATCCGAAAGTGCAGTCATTCCAACCATGCCTGCGACCAAACTATCTATGGGGAGGCCTCCCAAAAGGCTACGAATCGTTGGATCTTGATCTCCAAGTGCTTCCCGAAGTTCATTGAGGCGAAGCGTGATCATCGCCTGATCCGCCTCCAAAGGAATATCTTCAAGGGCTAATGCATCCCTACGAATCTCCTTGATCACTTCTGGATCTACAAACCCTCGACGTTCAAGGTTTCCCAAATAATATCCATAGAGCGCTCGTGTCAGGATCCGTGATCCGAAGGAGGATCCAAAGAAGGTGAATGCTGCCATTCGATCTGCCTCCGCACGCTTGGACAGCTGGAGTTCATCCAATTCCTGAAACAATGTCCCATAGAGGGTAGAGAGAGAATCGGACTTGAATAGATCTTCCCGAATCTGAAAATCCGCTGCACTGCGGCGGGCAATCAGCGTATCATTGCGAAGCCCAGCCAACTGGCCTGTTAATGCCTTGAGCGTATTGCTAATGCCAAACCACATGTTGTCCAGCGCGTCTCCATGCGGGACATCCATTCCCGTAAGTGGACGTAACACTTCCGCCCGCCGGCGCAAGGCATCCACCTGTTGAACCAAGATATAATCTCTCTCAAACTCCAGTTGCGACACGCTCCCGAGCCGACTTGTTGATCCGGGGTTCCCCACGACAAATACCACATCCTCGGCGGTTGCCCCTTCCATGCTCCATCGGTAGTGATCAGGCGTGAGGGCCGGGTTCCCGTTTCGATCATAAGCACGGAAGAACGCCATATCAAGGGTATAACGAGGGAATGTAAAGTTGTCCTCCTCCCCTCCAAAATATCCAATGCTTTTTTCGGGGGCCATCACTAGACGTACATCCTCATAACGCCGATACGTATGCGCAACATATTTCTCACCGCTATAGATTTCAACGATTTCCACGCGGAGAGTGGAGTCACGCATCATGGCTTTTTCCGTCAACTCACTCGCAATCTCATCCGCTTTTGCCCGACGCGCCTGTACACGTTCATTATCTCCCCGTACAACACGGCTGGCACTATGGACTCGCCGAGTCACATCTGTGATCTGTCTGAGTTGTTCCACATACAAGTCAGGGACTCGGCGCTCCTCTGACTTCTCCCTCGTTGAGAATCCCTCATCAATCAGGTCTTCCCCCTCTTGGAATACCTCCGTAATATACTCACGTGCACAATGGTGATTAGTAAGAATTAATCCCTGACCAGAAACAAAGCTGGCAGAACATCCCGTTCCGAACCGCAAGGCTCCGAGCATGGCCTTGGCAAACCAAGTGGAATCTGCCTGAATTCCGTAGGCCTCAGAAAGCCACTCCTTGGGAGGGCTGTCAAAGGTCCACATCTTTCCACCATCAAATCTGCCAAGATCCACATCAAATCTGTCCACTGTACTTGGGGAGGAGATGATTTCTTCCATGGCATTCACCGATGAGGGTGATGCTTCTTCTACAACCAGAGGTTGATTAATCACTTGCACCACTTCCAGTGTAGCAGGTGCGCAACCTGAAAGTAGGGCTACCAGAGACAAAAACCCTACGACTCGCCAGAAGGATCGTTTATCTGTCATCGCTCTCATCCAAGGACTGATTGGCCAATTCCTCTATGACTCCATGCGCATTGAATACAGACTCCAGTATTGATAGAATTCCAGCGGTTGACACCGCGACACACCGGCTTCCTACCTCGGTATTGGCAGAATCAAAGGCAATTCCCAAAATCTCCATATCAATGTCTATGATTGCACTCCCGATCTGGGCACATTCACCTGATACCGAAAAATTCAGTGCGGCAGACAAATTGCCTTGCCGGATTCCAGTGTCCCACTCTGGCGGCAATGCCCAGAATCCAGTTGCGCCATGCGAATGATACTGATCGAGCATACCATACAGGGTGGTATAGAGTGGAGCAAGGGTACCGTTATACCGGTACGTACTGGATTGCGTCACAAGAGTGAACATCTCGCTCCCATCATAGGCGGTCATGAACAGTTTTTCACGACTGTATGGGGGACGGTCACTCCATGCGAAGTAACTCTCCGTATCCAAAGGTTGTCCCTCCTGATCATAAATTCTCACCAGTGCAAAGTCCACCGTAAACCTGGGATAAACTCCATCCTCACTTCCAAACTTTGTCACTTCAACTGGAGGAATCACCACAATTCTCACATCATCATAGACATTCCAAGAATATTCCCAGAATCTCCTACGATCTTCATCCACGATGATTTCTGTTCGCTGACCAGAGGCGGGACTTCCATTTGATCCATGGATTCCCGAAACTTCTTGAATATCCACAAGCTGATTTACGGTCAGCCCCGCTAATCGCTGTTCCTGCGACAAGTCTTCCGCCACAAATGGGGAATCATTCGGACGAATCCATGATTCCAGTGAGCGCAAACATCCTGCACTGGTTGCGGCCAGCCCGTCCGAACTGACCAATGCCGCCGCACATCCAGATAGACGAAGAGTCCCAAGGCGAACCTGCTCTATCCATTCTTGATTCATCCCGCTGGGCGATGCTGAATTGATTTCAACAAACTCTGTATGCCTCACTCGAAGAGGGTCACGATTTGAATCATTCTCTTGCGCTTGGGCCGAGGAAGTGAGCAGGACTAGGCCAAACCCCCAAGATAAGATGGAACAATTTCTCATAAATATATATCCATAGCCGGTTGATTTGCCGGAGTGGCGGAATTGGTAGACGCGCAGGTCTTAGGAACCTGTGTCCTTAGGATGTGTGGGTTCGAGTCCCACCTCCGGCACTGGCTGTGAATGCATGATCAGGAGTCTTCTTCTGCACTTGCCAAAAATTTCATGGACAGAGAGTTAACGCAGTGGCGCGTATTCTTGGCGGTAAACATTTCGCCCGTAAATACGTGCCCCAGGTGTCCATCACAACTGGCACAGATAATCTCTATGCGGCGGCCATCTGCGTCTGGTACGCGGCGGACTTGACCCGGGATCTCATCATCAAAGCTTGGCCAACCGCACCCGGAGTGAAACTTGTCCTCTGACCGATACAATGGGGCCTCGCACTGCCTGCAAAGGTAAGTCCCTTGGGCAGAGTGGTTATAATATTCTCCCGTAAATGGGCGCTCGGTCCCTTTCCCCTGAATGATGTAGGCTTCTTCGGCTGTCAGTTCATTCATCTTGATTTCCGAGTTTTCATTTGCTACTTGGCCCCTGCCGTAATGTTGCCGATCAAGGAGCAGGCATCATGGGATCGGGATATTTGAATTGGTACCCCAGACATCTAATCACTTTCTCGTTGATGACAATCTTGTCTGGCTCTGACGCATCGGACGAAGGTCTTGGGGGTGGTAATCCCAGATTCGTGGCGGCATGGGTATAGAATTCGGCTCGGGAGGGATGCTGATCCGCACACACATTGAAGGTCTCTCCCCAACAGTTTTGGGTAATGACCGCCAATGCAACTCCCACTGCATCATCCCTGTGTAGCAGATTCACCGCATTCTGTGGATTCCGTAATGGACGTCCCGACCAAAATCGCCCAGGTCGTCGCTGATAGCCGTACAGTCCGCCATACCGCAAAATAGTTGTTTGGAAACCAGTTGAATTGTTCAGTAACTCTTCGGCCTCAAGGAGTGCAGCACCCGACGGGCTCACAGGAGGATGCTTGCCTGCATCCTCCTCACGGACATGCCCGTGACTGTATACGCTGGTGGAACTGATGAATAACACGTTCTTTACGAGCCCTTGGTTGACACAACTTAGAATAGATTCCATTGTACCCTTCATGAACTCTCCCACATCAGTACGCTTACGGCCGGGGGGGAAATTGATGATCAGCACATCCGAATCAAAAAAATCCTGTTGACCATGACCTTGCAAGTCGGGCATCAATTTGAGAAGAAATGGTTCGATTCCTTCAGACAGTAGGCGCGTCAATTTTGATTCCGTGGTGGTAGCCCCACGGACTCGCCAGTTGTGTGTGAGAAGTAATTTTGCAAGCGGAAATCCGACATATCCGCATCCCAGAATACTGATTGTGTTCGACATGAGTGATGTAACAAGTGAAGCGAAGGAGCGTACCCATCCATCTCTCTTATAAATTCTAATGGAACTACTTGATCCACTCGTCAGACGAGTTTGGATGATCAAGGGGATGCTGGGATGGGCCATCCTGCTCCCCGCTTGCGCGATCGCAGATGTAACGCTGTTTTTCTCCGAGAATGATTCCTTTCTCCCCGGTCTCTGGACAGGTCTTTTAGTGTTGATCAGTACTCTGTGGATCTTCATCATCCCTCCTTTGCGTTACCGGTTCTGGCGCTATGAGTTGCGTGAAGAAGAACTTTACGCCGTGCGTGGGATCTGGAATCGTGTGCAGACAACCGTCCCTCTTCGTCGTATTCAGCATCTTGATGTAGCCCAAGACTTGATTGAAAGTAATTATGATCTTGCTCGATTAGTGGTCCATACCGCTGGCACTCGGAGTACGGATGTGATTGTTCCAGGTTTGCCCTACGAAGAGGCGGTTCGTCTCCGTGATACGGTACGCGACTTTATCGCTCGGTACATGGACTAATGGAGGAACCCACCGCGGATTTTCGGCGATTGCACCCACTCACCTTTGTGCATTATGTGTTTCTGGGAGTTGTCGGATTCGGGATCGCATGGTTATCGTCAGGAGGGGAGATGGGGATGCGGACTTACTCGTTGATCTTTTCGATCATCTATACTGTCTTTGCGGGTCCCTATGTGATTGCCAAGTACATCCGATTCCGTTACCATGCCACTAGCGAAGAACTCATCATCTATTACGGTGTCTTCCAGCGCATCCGACGCAATATCCCTGCGGATCGGATCCAGAACGTTGCAATCAAGCGAAATATGCTTTCCCGTATCCTCGGGACGGCGGTCGTGCGAGTGGAGACCGCAGGATCTGCCAGTGCAGAGGGGGTGCTCTCCTATGTTGGGATTCAGGAAGCCGAGCGCCTGCGAAGCCTGTTCCAGTCCCTTCAATCCGCAGATCAACCAGAGGAGACTTCGGCTGCACTCCCAGGGTTCAGGATGCCTGTGCGTCGCGTCTTGCTATCAAGTATTTACCAATTCTCTCTCGGACTCTTCGCACTCCTGATCGGACTCTATTTTCAGTTAGACTCCTTAGGGATCGTTGATACCACAGAGGTCGTAGATTGGTTAATTGAAGAGGATTTCTTTTGGGGACGTATTGAGAATTCTTGGCTACTGCTGGGTTTTGTTGCCCTGTTGATCACCCTCGTTTCGGGGTGGGCTTTGGGCTTTATTCAAAATCTGATTCGTTATTATAACTTCAGGATGGTGCTTGCCCCGTTAAAGATTCAACGCAGATTCGGGCTACTCACGATTCGCGAGGGAGCCCTCCCGTATAAGCGTGTTCAGTCCTTTCTGATTCGATCCAACCCGTTCATGCGACTCCGACATTGGCATCGGCTTGATCTTCAAACGCTGGGACTTCAGAGTGGGGAGCAGGGATTCCAGCCTGCAATGCCCTTTGCGAAGTGGTCCGAAATTATTGCACTCGCCCCTCAGATCCGCCCCTTCACTCTGCCAGAGACTTACACGGATGTGAGTCCACTCACGATTCGAAGACATTCACTTCGGTACAGTGCACTGATTACAATTGCCTCCATCATTTTGTCGCAGGTATGGTCCTTGAGTGCCCTCTGGGGATTTGCTCTTCTGCCCGTTGGATGGGGATTCGCCTGGCTGCAATATCGGTGTCACCATTGGGCCTTCCATGATGGGAATCTGCTGATTCGACGGCGTGTTTTCAGCCAGCAGTTCTGGATTATTCCTGTGGAACGCTTTCAGGCCTTTGAACTCTCGGCTACGTTCTTTCAGCGACGCCTTGGGCTGTGCTCCTTGATTGTGGACACGGCAGGTGCTGGCGGGGTTCGTTATCCGAAAATTATTGACCTGAAGCGGGAAGATGCGATCCAGCTTTTCGAAAGATTGTATGGGTCGTTTCAGGGGCAATTAGGTCACCAGCGGATCACTTCAATCTGATCAAACCTTCAATGCTTCGCTACGGCTGCACATTCTTGATCTTGGCGAATACATGTCATCCCCAGATAGAGTAGGATGGGGACTGTCTTGCGCCGTGCCGGACCTTGCAGATTTAGCGCAGTCAACCCAATGGAGACTGTCCACATCCCGGGAATGATTGCATTGGCCCACCACGGTACGCGGGCAAAGAGAAAGGCAAACAGGGCGGTGGCCAGTTTGGTGCCAATCAGTCGGACAGTCCACCCGAACAGAACGGTCTTGATCAATCCTTGAACGACAATGATCCCAAATGCATGTAGCAGAGCAGGTGCAGCAATGAATCCACCTGCTTTTTTTAGGAATGCAATGGCACGCTTGCGCTCCACACCAAGGGACTCCAGAATTTGCAGTTGCTGTTCCTGAGTAAACGTTGAGAATACGTCTACGGCATACTCTTGGGCTAGGCGGATGAGCAACTCACGTTCTGTCCCACGATCTGCCAAAGGGACTTTAAGAAACCGCGCGGTATCGCGAATAATGGTACGAAATTTGGTACCTTGTTCGGATCCAGTAAATCTCCGAATTTGATAGACAATATCGCTGCTGCCCAGATAGCGAATTTTTCGCTCAAGTTCCGCACATAATGCATCCCGCCGATCGGACGATTCAATATTCTCCAGATGCTCTTTCAGATTCGTACATCGATCAAGCGGCCCTTGGATGATCTGAATGAGGTAGGAATAATCCTCATAGGAAAGTCCCAACAATAGATCCTGCATTGACTGGCTCATTCGGGTGCTGGATTCCTCAGCCCATGTTGAAGTGATATTCTCTTTTACGGTATCCATCAAGCCTCTTGCAACAATCCAAATCGGGGGAAGTTTTGCACTTTGGTTTTATAGAGGCTTGTGATTTTGGTAGGTAAGATTGGGGCGGATCGGCGAGACTTTCCGCGGCTTGTTTCCGTCCCGAGCGGTTGAAGAACAAGGTGTGGAACCCTCCAGATTTCGTAATTTCGAGGTGAAGAATTCGTGAAGATTTCAACGAAAATCAGGCGATTCTGATTCCCGTTGAACACTTGCTATATGTACATGTGTAAAGTAATTGCTCACCAACTGGGAATCTGTATGAATCGTCTTGTTTTCGTCTTAGTAATTAATCTACTATGGGTCTCACTCTCGTTCGGTCAATCATCTCCATTGAGTGTGAATGCGCAATTTGGAAAAATTCAGACTCTACAGCCTCAACGCGCTTGGATTTCTCCGAAAGTTGCAGACTATCTTGAAATTCAACTTTCCACCAAACCTACCCCCATCAATGAAGCCCGAAATTTATATACTAAGGGGACCCTTTACTGGGGACACTGGAATAATGGAAATACATGGGACGATCCGCAAATAGTTGATTGTTCTGTTGGATGCAACTTGTATAATGAATCAAGACATCTGATTGGCATTCGCCTACATCTCCAGCGTCAGTATCATCGTAACTCGCAAAAGCATCCTCGTATTTTGATCAGCTATTTCATCGGAAGTTCTCTACATATGATACAGTCCGTGTATGTAAAAGGAGATAACAACCCCTTCGTAACACGCATTACTGTTCTTCCTGCCGAATACCGTGAAACACAGATGCAATGGGAGCATGGAATTGAGGTTGGTATCCGAATCTTGGAAAAATTAGGAGTCTCAATTTCGGGTCAATTCATGAACCAAAAAATTCTTCCACTCTCTGGAAGTCGAGGAGCCTATAAATTTGGTTTTATTTATGGGATTTAAGTTCGCTCCTTTAATTTGTTTTAGTTTTGCAAGACAACTCAGTGAAGGTCCAGCCCTGTGTAATTGAGTCTGGAGTGCTCATGTCTTTCGTCATTCTGGTTTCTGTTCATGTCATCTCTGGCTCTCTTACGCTTCCTTCTCATAATGGAATTATGACATCTATCCGCATGGATATGTTGTCACCAATAAGGAAGAAACGGCCATCACCAACGTGTAAAGGTCAGATTGCCAAGATAATACGACCGACTGGGATCATCCTAACATTTGGAGACTCAATAAATGACAAAAGATGGGTAAATTATTTATGGATGCCTCCTTAGACAGGAAAACAGCACAAACGGGCTAAATTCCCCTCAAACGCACCAAATTGCTCCAATTTCCCGTTCCAGGCATCAAATCTGGGCGTGTTCATGACGTCTGATCGCAGATTAAGCACGCTTAGGACAAAATGGGTAGGGGTAAACGGGTGCTTTTTCAAATAGAAACCGACGGAACCGATCCATCCACAGTCCTGTTATAATTGACTATAACCGAGTTGCATCATGTCCACCCCCTTCCAATCTAATTTTATCCCCGATCGTGGACATACAAAGTATTTTCATGGACGGACGGAGATACTGGAGAATTTTCAAGGAGTTCTTCGGTACTCGTCCCAAAATACATGGGGAACCACCTTTTTAATTCAGGGAGCACCTGGGGTGGGAAAGACTGCCCTATTGTTTGAATTGAACAAAATAGCTTCAAGGAGTCGGTGGGAGGTCGTTTACATTAATGTGCAAGACCTGTGCGACCCTGCCCATCTGGCCCAGACCTTTGGGGAGTCCTATGTTACTCGGAAACAAACTGCTACGAACTTAGACGCTAAGGTGGTATCCAGAGAGTACGTAAAAGAAGTTTCGGGGGACTCAGGCGTGATTCAGGTACTGAAAAATTACATTTCTGATTCTGGCGTGGTGCTGATTCTTGATGAAGCTCAAAAGGTTGATGTTTTTGTTGGTAAACCCGTAGAGTCTGAGGTAATAAGTTTATTGGAAAGACTCCATAATGGCAAATTGGGTAAACCGGCAATCCTTCTGGCAGCGGGATTGGGGCCGACAAAGGCCTCTTTTGGGAAACTGGGGATTTCAAGGTTTGGGCGCAACTGTGTTGTAGAGTTGGGGGCGTTAGGCAAAGAGTCTGAGCGCTCAGTGATTGAAGACTGGATCAAAAAGGAGGGGAGGGGGCAGGGGGATCCATCGGCGTGGATAGATGCGATCGCGCAGGAGACGCATGGATGGGCCCAACATATTCAATGCTATGCAGGACTTGCTTCGGAGTACCTGAAAGCAAATGTTGGTGTCATGACGCCGGACGGATTAAGTTCTGTACTGGAAGCGGGGCACGAAGCTCGTAAGGTGTATTACAAGCAACGATTGGTTGATTTTTTTGCTGACCAGATACAGTGCTTAGTGAACTCCATTCCAGATCATCCGCCAGAACATCCTGCTCCACGTATTGAAATAATGTCTGCGTTGACAAGTAACTATGGTGCCAGTGAGGCGAAAGATCTGTTTCAACGCTTTATAGAAAAGGGAATAGTGGAGGAACGTGGAATGGGGTTTGTCGTCCCCATCCCTTCCATGCACACCTGGTTAAAGGAGACCTATACCCGAGAGAAAATTGAAATGCCCGGGGAGCCGCAGAAAAGCCGAGTGGAGCGTGGAAGAGGTTCGAGATTTGAGCGGTGATTTTCGCGGTCGCACCTTATCGTGCGCCAGAAACGTTTCACTGACTGCACCAATTTCCCGTTCCAAGCATCAAATCTGGGCGTGTTTATGACGTCTGATCGTATTCTAAGTACGCTTAAGACAAAATGGGCAGGGGTAAACTGGCGCTTTTTCACATAGAAACCGACGGAACCTATCCATCCATAGGTTTTTCTAATTGATTGTAACCGAACTGTATCATGCCTGCACCCTTCCAATCTAATTTTATCCCCGATCGTGGACATGCAAAGTATTTTCATGGACGGACGAAGATCCTAGTCCAAGTTCGCCATTTTTTGGTGCCATAAAGTTACGAACTTGGGCTTGGAATAGATGAAACCGAGATTGATGAGTTGACGCTGACTTGGGAAGCACCCGTGGAAACCGGTGGGATGGAAATCTGCGCCTGAGCAGGCTTTTTCAACACAAATAGCACCCCAATCGCACTAATTTATCCCCTATTTTTTGACTCATCGCAAGGGAGATATTAAGAAAATGGGAGAGGGGGAACCCTAAAAGTGAATCAATCCAACCATTTTGATCCAAAACCTGTCAAAATACCCTGTTCAGTGAAAATCGGGGGGGGCAGTCAAGCACTATCTCCTATTCCTGAGCAGAGAGATGTAGTAGATTATGAAAGAAATTTGCTATATTCGTTCATGATTAATTCACAAATTGTAAGTAATTGTTTTGGTAAACCTCTTATTCCCTTGACTATGGTTATTCCAATGATCAAATGCCTCAATCAACCTATAAATTTGCCCCCCCCCGATTTTTCATTTCCTTACTGTTGGCGTTCATCATTCCAGCTACACTTCTTGCCACTGATGCAAGTGGATCTGATAAGTCCGAGTATGGAGTGCCAATCTTTTCGGGGATAGGTGAGGCGTTTCTTTCATTATCTCCATACCCTCACTCGCCTGAGAAAAATCCTGAGGTTGAGGAAAGTGCAGGGAGGGTATCTGAGGACAAAAAATTAGCTTCTCCTACATCTGACAATGTGGAGAAGACTATTGAGGAGGATACACCTTACACCATCATGGCTGATGATTTCCCATTTTCAGATACCGACGATGGCGATGTGCTTGTAAGTGTGAAAATTAGTGAGTTCTCGGGGAATGGAACTTTGATCATAGGCGGAAGAGAAATACTTTCAACAGATACTGAAATTTTTACAGCAGCAGTGAGCATCTTCAATTCTGACAGGGCAATTTTCACACCGGGTGAACATGAACACGGCGACGATTATAGTAGTTTTCTGTTTAGGGTCAACGACGGCACATCAGATAGCGAGGATACGTATCGGTTTACGTTCGATGTAGATGCGGTGAATGACCTTCCAACTTCTGATAATGTGGAGAAGACCATTAACGAAGATACCCCTTACACATTCTCGGCGAATGATTTTCCCTTTACAGATGCCGACGAAGGCGATGTGCTTGTAAATGTGAAAGTTAGTGAGTTCTCGGGGCAGGGAACTTTGACCATAAACGGAATCGAAATACTTTCAGAAGTTTTTACAGCAGGAGTGGGCATCTTCAATTCTGACAGGGCAATTTTCACACCGGGTGAACATGAACACGGCGACGATTATAGTAGTTTTCTGTTTAGGGTCAACGACGGCACATCAGATAGCGAGGATACGTATCGGTTTACGTTCGATGTAGATTCGGAGAATGACACTCCGACTGGAAATTTGACCATCATGAACCCTATGCTGTTGGAAACTGGCGAATCCTTTGAGATCGTTTTTTTTGGAGATGAGGATATCGGCGTGAGTGATCCCGACGGAATGACGAAGGCGCGCAGTCAATCACCGCCTGGTGGATTTGCTCCTGAGATTTCATGGATTGCAGCGAGAAACGCACTTACACTGGAGCGTACTTTCCCCCCACAAGGCGGGACTACAACACGTCTTCCACTGGTGGGCAACACCCAATACATGATCAGGGATACGGATGAGGGCGCTAGGATCAAGGCCCGTGTGTTTTACAGAGATGATGAGGGTACAAATGAAATAATTGAATCCAACTGGTCCGACATAATTCCTTCAGATTTTTATCCTGTTGAGAAGAGAATTATGGAGGATGAACGTTACACATTCAAGGCGAGTGAGTTTACCCTTGATCCTGACAGACTGGTTGACATTGGAGTCGTAGATTTTGACCAACACCAACGGGGAAAATTTGAATTTGATGGAGTGCCTGTAACGACTCTAAACGAAATTGTCACAATTCAAAAGGCAGATATTGGGAAGTTGGTATACATTCCTAATGAACACGGTCACGGTACTTATTACAGCGGTTTTAATTTTAGACACAACTACGGCGGGAATGATCCACCGAAGGAAAGGTTTTGGTTTCATGTTGATCCTGTGAATGATGCCCCTGAGGGCCTTTTGACGCTGACGCGCATAGCTAATTCTCAGGAAGCACCCTCTGGGGCATTTGAAGTTGATTTTTTGGGAGATGGAGAAATTGGTATTACTGAACCTGATGGATTGACGAAGGCGCGTAGCCAATCCCCTCCTGATGGGTTTGCCCCCGAAGTTTCGTGGATCGCAGAGGAAAACGGTGCTGAAGTGTTGCGTACTCTTCCCACCGAGCAAGGTGGGACTGCTACCCGTCTTCCATTGGCAGGCAATACGCAATACATTATTCAGGATATGGATCGGGGGACGAGGATCAAGGCTCGTGTGTTTTATCGGGACGATGATGGTACGGATGAAGAGGTGGACTCCGAGTGGATGGATGCGGTTCCTGCCATGGTGCCCGCCGCTCCGAATCCGAGTGACATAAGAGTAATTGCTACCACACCATCCCAACTCACCGTAGAATGGAGTGCCCCAGACGATGGAGGAAGTCCAATCCTGAGATATGAAATTCAGAGACAACACCTTATCGTAATTGGTTGGGATGAAGAAGCTACCGCGATAGTTCGCGCATCTGTGCTTCGTCACACCTTCACAAATCTTCGTGCGGCGAGAAATTATATCGTTCGGATTCGTGCAGAAAATGCGGTGGGTAAATCTGATTGGGCCGTGCTTCCACTTCGAAATAGACAGTTGACTCTGCCGGCAACTGTGCCCGATATCCCGACGAATCTTATTGTAGATGCAACCGAGATGGATGAGTTGACGCTGACTTGGGAAGCCCCCGTGGAAACCGGTGGGATGGAAATCACAGGATATAGGGTACAGCATAAGTTAGCCACAGAGGCTGATTATCCAACATCGTCTATTTCCTTGATTACTACCACTACCACAATTACAGGGTTAGAATCTGGTACTCAATACGATGTCAGGGTTGCTGCGGTCAATCAAGAAGGCAGGGGGGCATGGCTGACGGGCGCTGGATCCACAGCACCTGAATTTGTTGCTACGGTTCCTGCTGCACCGACGGGGGTGACGGTAGAGAAAGAATCAGAAACCACCTTGAGCGTCTCATGGGATGCACCCACGAACACCGGTGGAGCCGAGATCACTGGCTATGATGTTCAGTACCGGGACGCAAGTGAGTCTCCAATCTCATGGACCTCTGTTACTCCGAATCCCACAGACACTGAGACGACGATTACTGGACTCACGGCAGGGAAAGAGTACTTGGTCCGGGTTGCCGCGATCAACTCGGTCGGGACAGGTGCCTACTCAGGGGAAGCATCCTCTGTTCTGGTGACGCTTCCCGGAGTCCCGAAAACTCTGGCAGTGACCGTTTCCTCTTCTTCGTCTTTATGTGCGACTTGGGAAGCTCCCGAAGATCTCGGAGCGGAAATAGCTGTTCCATTATCCTACATTGTTGCGTATCGGACTTCCGATCCCGATGGGGAGGGTACGGAAACAGCGGGAGACTGGGAGGAACGTTCCACCACGGCTACCACGGTCGAATTAACCGATCTGCTTGCAAATACATCCTATGATGTGCGGGTTGCAGCGGTGAACGAAGCTGGACGGGGGGAATTTACTGATCTTGGCTCGGCAACCACGACCGAAGCAGTATCTCTACCTAATGCGCCCACAAATGTGGTTCTGACATCTCTATCTCCAACCGAGGTCCAAGCAACTTGGACAAAACCCACTGAGACTGGAGGGCTGGCCCTGCGGTCGTTTGCGGTTGAGTATGCCCCCGCCAATGCCCCTGCGGATTCTGATCCAATGTCTCTTACCCGTCACGCGGAGGCTTCGGCAGTGATCTTGACTGGTCTTCTGCCCGAAACAGAATACCAAGTCAGTATTGCCGCGATCAATGCATTGGGGAGAAGTGAATTTGAATCCGCTACCGTGACGACTCCGCTGGCAACCGCTCCTTTCCCACCCCGCGCCTTGATGGTTACCGGGACTTCTGCTATGGATCTGGAGGTATCGTGGACGGCACCAGTTGACCCGGGAGGAATCCCCATTCTTCGGTATCGTGTTGACTACCGTCTCTCAGACGAGGATGAAACCCAAACAGGACGGCAACCTGGAGATTGGGAGGAACAGAGCTCGGAGAGGACCTCCATTGTCATTCAAAATCTTGATGCAGGAACAGGCTACGACGTTCGGGTTGCCGCGATCAATGCCGTCTCTGAGGGATCGTTTGTTCAGAGCACCGGGCAAACATTGAATGGAACGGACATACCCGCTCCGCCCTCTTCCTTAACACTGACTGTTTCGTCTGCCACTCGCATTCAGGCCACATGGGCCGCTCCTTCTTCGGGTCCTGATGTAACTGGCTATCGTGTGGAGTATCGCAGGGAGCAGCATTCAGGGACTTGGCACCAGATCGCGCATACAGGATTATCCACCCAGGCTACGATCATAGGGCTCATGGCTGGGACCACCTATCAGGTTCGCGTTCGAGGACAGATTGACGCTGGACATGGAGAATTCGTTCAGCAGTCCGCCACTACCCGGGCGACTCTTCCGAGTTCGCCAGAAAATCTGGTGGTGAATGGGAGTAGTGATGATGCGCTCCGTCTTTCATGGCTTGCCCCCTCTGACCACGGGGGCGCTCCGATCACCGACTATGAGATTGGCTACAAAACTACCGAGAATAGTGAATGGACTCTATGGACTCGTGAGGAGACCGGCTTGCAAGAGACGATTCGTGGACTCCGTGAATCCACGCTCTACGAGGTTCAGGTTGCAGCAGTGAATAGTGCGGGGAGAGGATCCTATGCGAATGGGGCCGCCTCCACGCCGTCATCGGATCAGACCAATGCCCCCTTAACGCTGACGATATGTGGACAAAGTCCGACCGAGTTGGAGGTCTTCTGGATAGAAGCAACTTGTCGTACAGGAAAAGATCCAGAGGCATCCAGCCCCGCATCTGATGATATATATAAATTGTACTACAGGGAGCAATCTGCTTCCCAGTGGGAACAGGTGCTGAACCTCGGAACTGAAGGCCATGCACGAATTTATGACCTTTCTCCTGAAACGGCCTATGAGATTGAGTTCCGTCATTTTGTAGACGATACAGAGACGATTTATACTGGGGCAGTTTCCACGCAGGATGCAACGATTCCATCGGTCCCTTTGGATTTCTTCATTCAACCGGGTTCGGACTCCGAACTTGACCTACGTTGGCAGTCGCCCGAACGAGATGGTGGTTCAGAGATCCTGCGATACACAGTACGTTATCGAGAATCCGATGCAGATCGGCGTCTGGAAGGCTTTCAACCAAGTGAATGGGTGGAAATCAATGCTCCATCCAACGAAGCGAGTTTGAGCGAACTCCTCTCGGGAACATTGTATGAAGTGCAGGTGGCAGCATTGAACGAGGAAGGGATGAGTCCCTACGTAACCCGCTCAGCGACCACCTCTCCCTCTGCGGAGTTGGAGAAGGACTGGAATGCTCTCAAAAATCTATACGAAGAGACTGCAGGTGCCCAATGGACTACGCAGGAAAACTGGTCAGTTGCGGAATCCGATCTCCCTCAGATTGAGGAGTTAGATGCTTGGAGTGGGGTAGAGGTCTATCAGGGGCGCGTTGCAGAGTTGAATCTCAATGGGGTTGGGATGCTTGGAAGCTTGCCTAAAACGGTGGGAGACTTGACTGGACTCATTGAACTGAGAATCGGTCAGAACCATCTGGAAGGTGCACTCCCCGGAGAGATGACAAACTTGGAGAATCTGGAGATTTTCCACTTTGATGGTCAGTCGCTCTGTGCGCCAATTCAGGATGAGTTCCAGAACTGGTTACAAACTGTATCCGAGGTAATGGGCTCCAATTGTCTCAGCGCACTCACGCTGACAGGTACAATAGAAGACCAGACCTATACCGTATCCCAGCCCATTGATCAATTGAATTTGCCTAGCGCTTCAGGAGGGCTGTCGCCGTACATGTACACACTAACTCCCGAGCTGCCCTCTGGACTGACGTTCGTTCCCTCGGGTCCGTACATCTCGGGTACACCTCAGGAGATTACTGCACAAACCGCATATACATTTACAGTAACGGATAACGCAGGGGGCACTGTCAGTGCAGACTTTGCAATTGAAGTAGTCGGGGCAACATCTCTTGAAGCAGGTCACACGGTAACAGACTTCGTCCTGTTGGGAAATTATCCGAATCCATTCAATCCATCAACGAATATCTTGGTGGACTTACCGACAGCCGCAGATGTGTCTGTTGAAGTATTCAATCTGTTGGGGCAAAGAGTGCATGTAGAAGAATTCTATGGTATCTCGGCGGGCCCATCAAGATCATTGATGCTTACGGTTCCCAACCTGCCATCTGGTGTCTATGTTTATCATGTCGTTGCTAGGCAAGATACAGGAGTCCAGCTTGCCAAAGGCCGAATGACACTCGTGAAGTAGTCCAATACAGTGGCTGGAATTCTTGTTCCCTCTGATGGGAAATCAATTGTGGTTCAAGATGATTTTGCCCAGTATCAAGCTATCATGCCCCGCGGAAAGTTACGGGAATATCAAGCATAGATAGTTAACGAACAGGGTGTGAAAAGAAATTTTCCTGTAGTCTGAATGTACAGAGATCATCAGGGGAAGTAAGGGACCGAAGTCATGCAACGGTGTGCAGCACCAAAATTTTTAGTGATATGGATAGATACTCTTACAATTTGCCGCAATCTTTCCGTAGTTGAGGCCTAAGCGGACTCAGGCTTAGGTGCATACCCAAATTATTGCTGACGCTGTAGAATAACAATATGACAACCCTGTAACGGAGAATTTTGTTCGCAGCGAACTTAAGACTGAGATCAGTGGACTTTGTGACGAACTCATTTGTAGCTTAATATTGATATTGCTAAATTAAATGCAAAAATGACTGCCTTTGAGGCACGCCTCGTTCGCTGGGCGATTGGGACGATTTTAGTTGTAGCTGGCCTTCTATTCCTTGCGCTCCACTTATTTCCAGACTAAGATTTTGCCCTCTGGATTGACCAACCGCCTGGCATAATTTAGGCAACCGTTGTAGTCCTTGATCCTCTGTCGTGATCTCCAGACGACGGCACGACCGTCCCAAGGTTCACAAGATTTTGAAGTGCAGTTTGTCTGGTTGATCAATAACAACTCACAGGTGTATCCGTAGCTACATCACCAAAGATTTTGTCCTATCCGTCCGAGATGTTGGGGGAGCATACGATTCGGCTCATAAAAACAGTCTTTGTTAGATCATCCGAGATTGAGAGCATAGTACGTCCAGTCTGTGATTTTTGAATACCCCAACTTCTCGTAGAGTTGCTGAGCATGTGTATTTGTGTTTTCAGTTGCTAATTCTATCACCGAGTATCCAGTATATGCTGCATGACGTCCAGCCTCCTCCATGAGTCGTTTCCCAATTCCCTGACCACGACGATCCGGCTGAACATATAAATCATTCAAAATCCAAATCGGAGACATGCGCACCGATGAAAATGAAGGATACAACTGTACAAATCCGACTAGTAAATCGTCTGTTTTCGCTACGAAAATGACAGAATCCTGGTGCTGGAAGCGCTCGGAAAGAAATCGATGCGCTCCTTCAAGGTCTGAACTCTTCCTGTAAAATTGTCTGTAACCGTCAAAAAGGTGAACTAGACCGGGTAGATCCTGGAGCGTTGCGGTCTGGATGGTAATCTTCACTTGCATGGCACGAAATGGACGGATAGAAGTTTGCGGAATAGAATGAATATACATCATATGCGATCCAGTGGACTTCTGTTACATTTGACCTCTCTGCCTACCCGCTTCGGGATTGGAGACTTGGGCCCAGTGGCATGGGAATTTGTAGATATCCTTTCTGATGCTGGACAAGTTTGGTGGCAGGTCCTGCCAGTCTGCCCGGTTGGACTCGGAGACTCACCTTATGCAAGCCCCGCTTCCTTTGCAGGGAGTCCGCTCCTCATCAGTCCCGAACTGATGGTTCAGGATGGCTGGTCCACCGAAGCCGAAATGAATGCCTACTATCCCCACCGTGAACGGAGCGTTGACTATCCGAGTGTTTCAAACTATAAGTCTACCCTCCTTCGCCAAGCGTTCACGAGATTTGAAGAGCACTCGCCAACGGATGAATTCAAGTCCTTCGTTGACCGAGAAAAGGATTGGCTTTTGCCATATGCATGCTTCCAGCAACGAAAGAAAAAATACCGGAACCGAATCTGGACTAGTTGGTCCGTTGACGACCGGACACTGTCCTCTCATGATCTAACCCTAGATCTACCCGAAATTCAGTTTTATCTCTTCGAGCAATATATTTTTGACCTCCAATGGAATCGGCTTTGGGAGCACTGCCGCCGTAAGGGCATCAAAATCATGGGCGATCTCCCCATCTATGTCGCACATGATAGTGTAGATGTATGGGCTCAACCAGAGTTATTTGAATTAGACTCCTCAGGCGAGCCTCGAGTGGTTGCTGGCGTTCCCCCGGACTTTTTCAGCGAAACAGGGCAGCGTTGGGGCAATCCAATCTACAATTGGACGGTGATGGAAGCGCAGGGATTTGACTGGTGGATCCGCCGAATGAAACGGGCGCTCAGTCTCTATGATCACATACGTCTGGATCATTTCAGGGGCTTTGCAGGGTACTGGGAAATTCCAGCACCCGAAAAAACCGCCGTTCATGGTCGCTGGGTTTCAGGCCCAGGACAATCCTTTTTTGACCGGATCAAAGAAACCCTCGGCCCCCTGCCACTGATCGCCGAAGATCTCGGGGTGATTACCCCGGATGTAACCCAACTGATGGAAACCAACGCATTCCCCGGCATGGCAGTCATCCAGTTTGGATTTGATGCGGAAATGGATAATCCTCACCTACCACACAACTATCATCCCAACCAGTGCGTGTATACGGGAACCCATGACAATGATACGCTTCTCGGCTGGTGGTCCACCCTTACCGAATATGAGCATACGTTTGCCCAAGAGTATCTGAGTATCCAATCCGAAGGAGATGTATGTCCTCACGCGGCGGAACAGTGCCTTGATTCCGAAGCAGGACTGGTAATCTTACCCGTCCAGGATATTCTCAGTCTGGGAAGTGAAGCACGGATGAATTTCCCGGGTACCGCGCATGGGAACTGGCGCTGGACGCTTCGACCCAAGGACCTAGCGCGGCTCAGGGAAATAGCCGTTCAGTGGTTACACCGCATGACGATCAAGAGTAACCGCCTTAGCCCGCAGGATGAACACGGATTGGGGGCCAACCTTTGCGTCCCCGCCGCATGAGTCCGTCGATAATGTGCTCTCTCCCCAGCCCAGTCCATACCCCCAGGCATAGGTGTCCGAGAGCTTGAATCGGACCGTCTGACTCGTTGGATTAAAACAGATTAGTAACCCATCGGGTGCACAGAGCCATAAGCCGATTGCATGGGTGTGCACCCAGTCTTCCGATTGCATGATCCGCCCCTCTGGATGCCACCAAATTGCGTCGGGTAACCCATTCGTTTCTGAGTGTCCATTCAAGAAACGGTTATGCCGCAGAGATGGATGTGCTTTGCGGAATGCAATCAGTTCACGTACAAATTCCAGATGCTCCATATCGGATCCTCCTCGCTCCCAGTCATACCACGATATCTCGTTATCCTGACAGTAAGGGTTATTATTCCCTCTCTGGGTGCGTCCGAACTCATCTCCTCCCAAGAGCATTGGAACGCCCTGAGATACAAATAAGGTGGTAAGTAAGCTGCGGCGGATCCGATCCCGTTGCGCCAAAATCACCGGATCCGTAGAGGATCCTTCCTGTCCACAATTCTGACTGTAATTTGTGGATGTCCCATCTCGGCCTTCTTCCAGATTTGCGTCATTGTACTTTCTCTCATACGATACAAGATCTTGAAGCGTGAACCCGTCATGCGAAGTTACATAATTGATGGACGAAGAGGGACGTCGATGCCCCGCAGAAAATAAATCACTTGAACCTGCAATCCGAGTGGCAAACTGACCAGTGACCCCTCGCTCCCCTCGCCAATAGCGCCGTACAACATCCCGGTACTGATCATTCCACTCTCTCCACGGGGACGGGTAAGTACCCAATTGATACCCGCCAGATCCCAGATCCCAGGGTTCAGCGATCAATTTGACCTTGGATAAAACAGGATCCTGTTGAATCATATGCAACCACCCACTTTGGGGATTGACCTTACCATTTTCGCGAAGTAATACACTTGCCAAATCAAACCGAAAACCGTCTACGTTCATCACCTCAACCCAGTAGCGAAGACTGTCCATGATGAGGCGGCGGACAAAAGTATGTTCTGTGCGCAGGGTGTTTCCACACCCCGTACCGTCATACAGATAGCGAGGCTGTTCAGGATTTGCGACATAGTAGGACGCATTATCAATGCCCCGCCAGGATAAGGTTGGCCCCAAATGGTCTCCCTCGCCCGTATGGTTGTAGACTACATCAAGTATGATTTCGAATCCATGATCATGCATAATATCTATCATGGTCTTGAATTCTTCAGCCGCCGTTTCGCAACCACCAACGGAGAAACGAGGATCAGGCATAAAGTATGAAAGGGGATTGTATCCCCAATATTGCGACAACCCATGACGGACGAGACGCTCATCCTGCACGGCCGCATGGATTGGCAAAAACTCAATGGTTGTGACGCCCAACCCCTTGAGGTGCTCTAACACAGCATCCGATGCCGCTCCCAAATAGGTCCCTCGACGTTCGGGGGGTACATCGGGATTCTGAAAGCTGAGCCCTTTCACATGCGTTTCGTAGATCACCGTATCTACCCACGGAATATCTGGGCCTTGTACAGATCTTTCTGAATGATCTGCACGAGTGACCATACCTATCGGTGCATAGGACAGGCTATCCGAATAACTCTGAACTCGATCATCTCGGTCACGGTCGTATCCAAACAGGCTGTTATTCCATTGCGGCATTCGGCTGATGGAACGTGCATAGGGGTCCAAAAGCAACTTTGCACCGTTAAACCGATGTCCTTCCTCCGGAGCCCAAGCCCCATAGACACGATAGGAATAACGTTGCCCCGATCGGATCCCAGGCACAAAAACATGCCACACATCTCCTGTACGTCCGTTTACGTCTATTGTATGCTCTACTTGATGCTCTCTATCCAGCAGGATCAGTTCAACCCGTTCAGCATTTGCGCTGAAAATTGAGAAATGCCCTCCGTGTTGGTCAAGATGTGCTCCTAATGAGATTTTATGATTCATGGTTATATTTGTACGCAGAAAATGTGCTATTCAATAATGAATTTTCCAGAGGGAGTAGAGAATGCAATTAACTGCGCTCGAGAATAAGAATTTGTTTGCACATTCATGAAATCTGCATCTGACCGCTGGTCGCGTGTGTTTATCACATCTGTTTCCCCCCGTGTCCATGATGGCGACTGGCATATTAAACGGACCGTTGGAGAACCCATCCATGTGAATGCTGGCGTCATCGTGGATGGTCACGACCTGCTTTGTGCTAGCCTCAATGTGACACGCCTCGGCGGGGCGACCGAAGAAATCCCGATGGAGCCGACCTATAACGATGAATTTTTTGGTGAGTTTGTTGCTGATACCCCGGGCCTTTATACTTACTACGTACGTGCATGGATCAATCGGTATGGATCCTGGCAGGAACAGTATGTCCGCCGCCTTGAGGCGAATATTCCTGAGCCTGAATTGAACGTGGAACTTCAGGATGGTGCAGCTCTTCTAAAAGAGTATGCCGTAAATGCCCCGCTCAATGTGCGTGAACAGCTCTTATCTTTGGCTAAACGGTACACAAAAGGCGATATCCAAGCCCCCCTTGATGAAGATTCCCTGTTACTTGCCCAACAGAATGACCCACAGAAAGCTGCTGTTCAAAGTAGTTCTTTCACCGTAGAGGTTGACCGTAAGCTTGCCACATTTGCGGCTTGGTACGAATTTTTCCCTCGGTCGAGCGCCAGCGTACCCGGGATACATGGAACACTGGATGATGCGGCCTTACGTCTTGAGAGGATCAAGGAGCTTGGATTTGATATTGTATACCTCCCTCCAATCCATCCAATTGGAACGACATTCCGAAAAGGGAAAGACAACCATCCCGAAGCACGGCCTAGCGAGCCAGGAAGCCCATGGGCCGTCGGCGACGCTGATGGAGGACATACCAGTGTCCATAGAGATTTAGGTGGACTCCCTGCATTTGATCGCTTTGTCAAGAAAGCGAAGACCCATGGGTTGGAAATCGCACTTGATATTGCATTCCAATGCTCTCCCGATCATCCATGGGTCAAAGAGCATCCCGAATGGTTCAAGATGCGAGCGGATGGTAGCATCCGATATGCAGAAAATCCCCCGAAGAAATATCAGGATGTTTACCCACTCAATTTTGAATGTGAAGATTGGCGGGCACTTTGGGAAGCACTCAAAAATATATTTGAATTCTGGATTGAGCGAGGAGTCTATATCTTTCGGGTAGATAACCCACACACAAAACCTCTGGCCTTTTGGACATGGTGCCTGGGGCGACTTCGGGCGAAGCATCCTGATCTCATCTTCCTTGCCGAAGCCTTTACACGTCCCAAAATCATGTATACCCTTGCCAAGCTTGGGTTCAATAATTCCTATACCTACTTCACTTGGCGTAATACCAAAGAGGAGCTTACGAATTATTTACAAGAATTGAGTACGACGAACATTGCGGAGTTTTTTCGTCCAAGCTTCTGGCCAAATTCCCCAGATATTCTCCACGAATTCTTGACCAGTGGTGGCCGGCCTGCACATATCATACGATATGTACTCGCGGCAACCCTCTCACCTGTCTATGGTGTGTATGGCCCCCCGTATGAACATATGCAAGCGAATCAGCACCCCGATCGGGAGGAGTACGCTGATAATGAGAAGTACGAAATCCGTAGCTGGAATTGGAATGACCCCAGTTCCCTGCAGAGCTTATTTCAGTCCATCAACCGAATCAGAAAAAATAATCCTGCCTTACAGGAGTTACGAAACCTTCAATTTCTGGAAATCCACAACCCTCTGATGCTTGCCTACTGGAAGAAGTCAGGTGAAAATTCAATTGTTTGCATCGTGAGTCTGGATCCATTCCAGGTTCAAGAGGGAGAGTTACAACTTCCGCTGGAAGAATTGAAGCTTCCCAGGGCCGCTCCCTTCCAAATGCTTGATTTGCTTGGAGGAGAGCGCTACATTTGGCAGGGAAATCGTCACAGCATTCGGGTAGATCCCCATGTGATGCCGGCAAGAATTTTTCAGGTTCTCCGCCGCGTACGAACCGAGGCAGATTTTGATTATTACGTCTAACCTTTATGTCCCGCAAATCTAAAACAAAAACGAGTCGCTGGCTCTCCGATGAGGATCTTTATTTTTGGGATCATGGAACCCTGATCAAAAGCTATGATCGGTTAGGTGGGCATTTGCAAAAAGATGGCGCGTGGTTTGCTGTCTGGGCACCCAATGCAGATTCGGTTCATGTGATCGGGGATTTCAATGAGTGGAATCAGGAAACACATCCGATGCAGCATACTGGAGGCGGTTGCTGGGAATGTTTTGTGCCCGGTGCATCCTCGGGGCAGCGGTACAAGTACCGGATTCGTCGCGGATTGTATGTCGCCGACAAGTGCGACCCTTATGCAGTTCAGATGGAACCTCCCGCATCTCAGGGATCCAGTGTACAAGGGCTCTCTGCTATCCTGAATCCCTTACAATACGAATGGAGTGACCACGAGTGGATGGAGCAGCGTGATGGAACTGCCACGCTCGGTCAACCCATTTCCATCTATGAGGTCCACCTTGGATCCTGGAGACACAAAGGCTATGGATCGTCTTTATCCTATCAAGAGATTGCCACTCAGCTCGCGGATCATGTGAGCAATCTGGGATTCACGCATATTGAACTTCTCCCCGTGGCTGAACACGCATTCTATGGATCCTGGGGATATCAGGTGATCGGGTACTATTCTCCAACGTATCGGTTCGGCTCCCCGGAAGATCTGATGTTCCTGATTGATACCCTGCATCAGCGGGGAATTGGGGTCATTGTGGATTGGGTTCCTGCTCACTTTGCTACAGATCCGCAGGGGTTGGTCTTCTATGATGGGGACACTCTGTATGAATATGATGACCCGGTCATGAGGTACCATCCCGACTGGGGGACCTATATCTTTGACTATGGCAGGGCTGGCGTACAAAATTTTCTCATCTCAAATGCACTCTTTTGGATTGACAAGTATCATGTTGATGCGTTGCGAGTTGATGCCGTTGCCTCAATGCTCTATCGCGATTATTCGCGCAATGAATGGTCACCAAACATCTACGGGGAGCGGGAAAATCTGGAAGCAATCGATCTTCTCAAACGAACGAATGAGGCGGTTTACTCCCATTTTCCAGGTGCCTTCACGATTGCAGAGGAATCCACCGCTTTTCGCGGGGTTTCGGCCCCAACCTATGATCATGGATTGGGCTTCATGTACAAATGGAACATGGGTTGGATGAATGATGTGCTCTCTTACATGGGAGAAGATCCGGTGCATCGCAAGTATCACCACAACCTGCTGACCTTCTCGTTTGTATATGCCTTCAGTGAGCATTATATTCTCCCGCTTTCGCACGACGAAGTGGTACATGGTAAGGGGTCTTTATGGGATCGGATGCCTGGGGATGAATGGCAAAAAGCGGCCAACTATCGCCTTCTTCTGGGACACATGTTTGGTCATCCTGGCAAAAAGATGCTCTTCATGGGGTGTGAATTTGCCTCAACACAGGAATGGAATCATGACCAGCCCTTGAATTGGGACCTAGCCAGCCAACCATTGCATCAAGGGATCCTCCGCCTCGTTAAGGATCTAAACTCTTTGTATCTGGAATGTCCGACGCTCTGGAATGACAGGCCCGAGGGCTGGGCATGGGTCGGCGAACATATTGATGATTCAATCCTGATCTATGAACGTAAGCAGGGCTCCGAGAGCATTGTATTCGCCCTCAATTTGACTCCAGTTCCACGCCATAATTTCCGCATTGGGGTCCACGAAGAGGGGAAGTGGAGTGAACGCCTTAACAGTGACGCATCCCTCTATGGGGGGAGCGGCATGGGAAACATGGGAAAGGTTCAGAGTATGCCTGTTCCCTACCATGATCGCCCTGCAAGTATCGTCGTAGTCCTACCTCCACTCGCATTCCTTGTGTTGCAGAAAGACTCATGATTCATCATGCATCCTATTCGAATCAACACAGTACCAACTTAACAATTTACTAACCACACAGATGAACCGTTTCACAATAAATTATTCGTTCCTTTTGTTGCTTTTGGCCCTTCCCATTGCAGCCGCTCATGCGCAAATCAATGCGTTCGGTCTCTCCTCCGAGATCGCCGATCATGCCTTGTTTGTCGGACATCCTGCACCATCGGATGAAGATCCCGGAGTGGTCTACATTTATGCCAGATCCGAGGATGGCGAAAGTTGGGAAGTTGTCGGCGAACTCATGGCATCCGATGCGACGGTCGGAGATATGTTCGGTTATCAGATTGTTGCGAGCGGAGACCATCTGGCAGTTGGTTCTCCATCCATGGAAGGCAATGGCGGAGCCATCTACCTCTTTGCCCACAATCAGGAATCTGGGAACTGGGAAGAAATCGCCAAGTTGTCAGGAACGACCGAATCTCCCATTGGTGGGAGTGTTGCTTTTTCGGGATCCTTGTTAGTTTCGGGTGGCATGGTTGGTCTTGACTCTACAAGTACCGTTACAGTTTTCAGACGTGCGGACGAGGGATTTGTACCCTCTGGTACCCTGACACCTGATGAGCCACAGCCTAATGACTTATTCGGTGCAACGGTCGGAATTGGGGGAAATGAAGCCATCTACGTTGGCGCTCCTGGTTCCAATGAAGGTGCTGGAGCGATTTATCATTTTGCGGAGCATGAAGATGGTTGGCACGGTCAGCAATTTCTTAGCGGGAGTGATGAGCGCATCAATGGGGTTGCCTTGGGCACTCTTATGCAGGTCGTTGACGACTCCAAGCTCCTGATTGGCGCCCCTGGGATCATCCCCAATGTGCAGCCTACCGGTCCCCCTCCTTCTGGTAAGCTGGTCTGGGCGCTGGCTGGACCCGCCGCGATTGAAGTGTTGCAAGTAGTTGAATCCGATTCCACTGGCCCCGATTTTTTTGGCCTCGGATTTAGTGCTCATCACTCAACCCTGTTGGCCGGCACCCCTCTTGAAAATAGCCAAGCAGGATCCATCTCCATCTATGAACTTGACGGAGATTCATTGCAATGGAGCAAAACGGGCGAGATTAGTTCTGGCGACGGGGATACCCTCTTCGGGATGATCATTTCTTTCTCTGACCAACTGGGAATTGTGAGTGCTCCAGCCTCCAACCTTGGCAAAGGGGTGGTTCGTGTGATCCAACGTGACGCTGAATCCGGAGAGTGGAGCCTGAGTAGTGCCTTGAAAACAGGAAAAGAGCTCGTTCTTCTCTCGAGCGGATCCATGGACTGTACCGATGGAGTCGCTGGTCAGTTTGATTGTGGGAATGTAGATCTCTTATCCTTTATGACCGTGGAAGATCTTGGCGGAACCGAGGGAGTCCATACCAATGATGTTTGGGGCTGGGTAGATCCCGAAACGAATCGTGAATATGCCTTGGTGGGTCGTACGAACGGGACTTCATTCGTGGATATTACCGATCCGTCCAATCCGGTCTTGAAAGGGGATCTGCCACTTACTGAGGGGGCCAATCCAGCCCCTTGGCGTGATATCAAAGTCTATTCAAACCACGCATTTATTGTTGCGGATAATGCGGGAGAGCATGGAATGCAGGTCTTTGACTTGACCCATCTGAGGCAAGAGAGTGATGGCCCAATCACCTATTTACATGATGCCCACTATGACGGCATCGCAAGTGCTCATAATGTAGTGATCAACGAAGAGTCCGGGTTCGCCTATGTGGTGGGAAGCAGTGGTGGTGGTGATACCTGTGGTGGAGGCCTCCATATGGTTGACATTCGTGATCCTCTTGCACCAGCATTTGCAGGTTGCTTTGCAGATGTATCTACAGGACGTCAAGGTACTGGCTATTCGCATGATGCGCAGTGCGTCATCTATGATGGGCCAGATACTGAACACACAGGCAAAGAGATTTGCTTTAACTCAAATGAGACCGCGCTGAGCATCTCAGACGTCACGGACAAAGAAAATACGATTGCTTTAGCTGCCGCTGAGTACCCGAATGTTGCTTACTCACACCAAGGCTGGATCACGGATGACTTTGAGTACTTTTACATGAATGATGAACTAGATGAATTGCAGGAAAAAGTGGTTGGAACTCGCACCCTCATTTGGGACATCACGGATTTGGACGATCCCCAATTGGTGAATGAGTTCATGTCCGAAAATCTCTCCAGTGATCATAACCTGTACATTCAGGGAGATGTAATGTACCAGTCAAATTATAAAAGTGGTCTGCGCATTTTTGATATCAGCGATCGTTCAAATCCCGTAGAGATTGGCTTTTTTGACACCTATCCTGAAGGTACAGATAAGCCTGGCTTTGAAGGATCATGGAGTAATTACCCCTATTTTCCCAGTGGTACCATCATTGTCACCAGTATCAATGAGGGGCTATTCATTGTTCAAAGACAGAATATTGACATTTAGAAGAGGGACAACGTATGAGGATGATGAGACATCTGTCATGTGTTGCGCTATTTCTCATTGTTGTAGTGGGGAATATTCAGGCGCAATCCGCATCGCTGCGTTTCAGTGATCATGTACTGCCGATCATTCAGGAAAAATTTGTACCTCTTCTTGAACGGGAGACTGGTCTATCCCTTGAATCATGGGATACAATCCTTGCAGGGTCGGATCATGGGGAAGTTGTAATTCCCTACGACCCAGAAGGTAGTTTACTCATCCGTCTTGCGACCAAGCTCTCTGCCGAGGACTCGCTGAGCGTCCATGCTGCACATGTATCCGAAGAAGATCTCTCCCTGATCCGTTCATGGATTGAACAAGGAGCGCCGAATGATGACGGCCGCATTGCCTACTCCGATGCCTTCAACCTTTTGTATGCCTGCATCCAAGGTGCCGCTAAGATTGCTGTCATTGATATGGACACGAACCTAATCATTCGTACGATTGACTTGCAGGAGCTTGGATTCACCGCTGACTCTCGTCCGCATCATGTTGCCGTTGAACCTGATGGCTCTGCATTCTATGTATCTCTGATTGGGGATGACAGAGTGCTTAAGTTCAATCAGCAGAATGAACTGATTGATCAGATTGCATTTGAGCGGCCGGGCATGTTAGTCGTCAGCCCTACCGATAGTCTCTTATTTGTTGGACGTTCCATGAAAGCCGTGAACCCACCTCAACGAATTGGGATTGTTGAACGTGATGGGATGAACATAGAGGAGTTGGACGTATTTTTTCCGCGCCCTCACGCACTTGCCACAGATCTGACGGGAACGTACGTCTATGTGGCCAGTCTCGCAGAAAATCGCATGGCTACCGTAGATCATGCAGCTGAAATTCCTGAATTGCAATCTATTGAAGGAGATACGCACACACTGGTGCAATTTGCCGTCTCTCCAGATGGTCAAACGATGGTAGTTGGAGGACAGCTTACTGGAGAATTTTTCTTCTTTGATACATCCGATCCTTCCGATCCAACTTTGGATGGATCCATTCAAGTCGGAATGGCACCTTGGCATCCTGTCTTCAGTCCAGATGGCAACTTCGTGTGGTTCGGTAATAAAATGGGGAATCGGGCAACCGTTGTAGATGTTGCTCAGCGCGCCGTTGCTGCAACGATTGATGGGCTTTCTGAGCCCCATGGGGCTGCTATCTCACCGGATGGACGTACCGTGTATATTTCCAACAATAATCTTAAGGGAGCCTATCATGGTCGCTACATGTGGCAGGATGGATATCTTCCAGGCGTCATTGCGGTCATTGACACCAACACACGTGAAATCACAAGGATGCTTGAAGTGGGACCCAATCCCACGGGTCTTGGGACTCGTTAGAGGCCGTGCCTTTCTGGGTCTTGTCTTCCTATTTTTGACAGGCTGCGCAAGTACGCAAACGACGAGTCTGGACCTGCCGTCCTTTCCCCCGTCTTACACGCAAGAAGTCTATGGGATTGAAGTAATCGGCAGAGACGGTGATCGCCTTGATCATCCGTTCCATGGCGGATTTAACCTTCCCAGACCCCAACTGGTGGATATTGATGGAGATCTGGATCTGGATCTATTCATTCAGGAGTTGACAGGTCATGTCAAATTCTTTGAAAATACAGGCACCCCCCTTGCCCCTTCCTTTATCTGGCGTAGCGACCAATACTTGGATCTGGATGTCGGCGAATGGTATCGGTTCTTGGATCTGGATCAGGATGGCGACTATGATTTGCTTGGCGAAACAACATTCAGTTATGTGCGGCTCTTCCGTAACGAGGGAACACCAACCTCTCCATCCTTCGCTACTCCCATGGACTCGCTCCGAGACGCCGAGGGAGTTCCACTCTTCATGGACCGTCAGAATATACCAGCGATTACGGATTTGGATTGTGATGGATTACTAGACCTGTTTATTGGACGCGTAAGTGGTACAGTGTTGCATTATGAATCAGTTGGTGCGGATGAATCGGGGCTTCCCAGATTTCAACTGGTGACCGACCGGTTTGAGGATATAGAGATTGTTGGGATGTTTGCAACCCTACACGGCGCGAATGCCCTATCCTTCCATGATATTGATCAGGACGGAGATCAGGATCTTTTTTGGGGGGATTTTTTTGAGGCGGGGATCTTGCTTATTTCCAATACTGGAAGCTGTACGGAACCAAATCTTCGGAATGAACCAATTGCTTATCCTCCCAACAACCCGATCAAGACCAGTGGTTACAACTCGGTCCAGTTTGCCGATCTTGACGGAGATGGGATTTCGGAATTGATCTTTGGGGTCTTAGGTGGCGCATTTAACCCAAGTAAGTCCGCAGTAGAGAATCTCTATCATATAGATCCTACACCGGAGGGGTTTGAAGTCAGAACAAAAACCCTACTTTCTGGAATTGATGTTGGAGCAGACTCTTATCCTGTATTCGCGGACTTGGATGGTGACGGGGATCATGATCTCTTGATTTCCAACAAGATTTCGACGCAGGATTTTAATACTGGGACGATTTATTATTTTGAAAATGTATCGGTTTCTGGACAATTGAGTTGGCAGGAGCGGGATCCACTTGATATTGTAGGATATTACAACTTAGCACCTGCGGTGGCTGACCTGGATGCGGACGGGGATCTGGATATGTTGGTGGGGACATGGAACAAGGGAAGTCTCTATTTCAGGAATGATGGAACCCCACAGGTGCCGAATTTTGTACAGGATGAGAGCAAAACGGTGGTTTTGACTCGGGGCAGCAACAGTACTCCGGCTTTGGTGGATATTGATGCGGATGGTGATCTGGACCTATTTATTGGCGAATCTTCGGGAGATCTGAATTTTTATCGCAACAATGGTTCTCTCGGTTCACCTCAATTTGACCTGATCAGCGACAAATTTGAGGATATTGATGTTGGGCGGCGAAGCGTTCCCCGTTTTGCTGACTTGGATGGAGATGGAGATCAGGATCTAATTTTGGGACGAGAGATTGATGGAGTGGTCGTCTACATGAACGAGGGTACCCCCACTCAACCACGATTTGTTGAATCTATTCCCCTGCCCGCTTCTTTCCCAATCCTTGCCGTCCCTGCATTCATAGATATTGACCGTGACGGAGACCTTGATTTATTCAGTGGCGGCCTCGGAGGGGGGATGCTATTTTTCCGCAATACCCAGTTCTAAAATTCTGTAACCTATTTGGTAAGAGAATCTTGGAGATCTATGAGTCCGTCCTTGCATTTAACCGATTGAGATGTTTATCCGTCTCTACCACTCCCATCACAACTCAACGGTAACACTGATCTAAGTTGTTCCATGGCGGATTCACTGGTGCGTATTCCGAACAAAAGAGTCACCGATCGCTTCGCTCTTGTCCGGCGATCCGTGATCCACAGGTTCTTTCCTGAATAATCCACATACAAACGTTCGCCGGCTTTGCGGTCCAGATGCACAACAGCATCTTTATGCGCGCGACGCCACTGGCGATAGAGATCACACAAATGGCTATACAGATATCCGTTGGGATTCTGTTCTATCTATTCCGTCCATACCTGATGTAAGGTTAGCGATCGGTGTTGGGACAGTTCCTTGTAGACCTCCATCCAATTCGGGAGTGGACGTTCAACCGAAGACATACGGGCCGGATACAGGATCCGCTCCACATCCGAATCGGTCATTCCCTCGGGAAGTGGCCATGAAAGCTTGGCAATCTTCGCGCGTTCAAGAATCCGAGCAACGGAACTTTGACTACATCCCACGGTCCGTGCAATCGCACGGATTGAGAACTTCTCGACGAAGTGAAGCTCTAAAATTCGGAATAGTGTACGCATGAATAATCGGGGTAAAGGCATAATTTCTGACTTCGACTGTATATTCAGGTATAATGGATGAATAGCACTTGAACGGAGAAAGTATGCGCCCGTTTTTTCCATTATACCTGAATAGACTGGCAATTTCATCTGAATATATACGAAGTCAGGAACCTGAAAAACAGGCGAAAATCAGAGGAAAACAGGGAGTCCAGAGCAAAAAAACCCCAAATCAGAGCTAAATATTAATCCACCAGAGGGGAAATGACAAACTTGTGAAAAGGCGCAACGGACGGCCGGATTCATTCCTGCTGAGCGGGTTCGCTACCGGGAACGTTCGACCGTGGAGCGGGCCTTTGGGCGGCTCAAAGATGAGTTCGGTGGACGCAATATCCGCGCCCGTGGGCACGAGAAAGTCCTCTGTCATTTGATGTTCAGCGTGGTGGTACTCACGGTGGACCAACTGCTACGGATGGTCCAGTAAACCGGCCATCTAACACCTAACATAACAGAATTTGGGTGCTTTGAACCACAGAAGCCGTGGGAGGGGTGTGTGAAATCTACACGGATCATGGACAAAATTCACCAAACAGAGACATCCGTGCAGGCAAAGAACCGATCGACTCCACAAAACGGCGAACCCGTACCAAGGATTCGCGTAATCTGACGAAACTGAACCAGTTTAAGCCCTAAATCAGCGGGGGGCAACAGGGGAGAATAAAGAATTCTGAAAGAGGCTCATACATGAAGATGAATAAGTTTGGTTCAACCAGAGTTAATCATTCAAGACAACTGTAGTAGAACCAAGAATTATAAAATCATTTCGTCAAGACTGTAATCCAGTGCTAAAAGCCAGAATCACGCTTTATGTTCTTTGACGCACTCTGGACATCAATTATGGAGTAGTATACCTCAGTTTCTAACCCGAAACGCCTCTCGAATTCTATATTCCTAGAAGTACTATTGTATCCCCATAGAATGCTTATAGGGAATTACCTCCACTATACGCCCATCCTGTACATGCACCGTCTGGGGAGTTTGAATTCCCATAGAACGAGGATTGAACTTCCCGCCCCCATACACCAAAGCAGGATAATTCACCTCGCTTGCTCGTCGCAGCAGAAGAGACTCATGCCGACTCCTATCCACCCCCATTAGAGGATCGGCATACAGAGTCAGAATGCTCTGCCCTGTTGTATGTAATACCCTCTCATTCTCTTTCCACCATCGGAGCACCTCTACTTGGTTACGAGAGCATCCGATCCCGCCAAGTAAAATGACTACCGCATTAGACAATGTATCCGCTGGCAGGGACACTGGTTCACCACTCCTCGCATCCGTGATGTCAGATGTAGGAAACTGCATATTCAAAAGTAAACTACTTGAAGGCGCTGCAACATTTTCACTCGGTATAACGATTTGGGAAAATATTACCCACCAGGCGCCGATGCAGATGATCAATGTACACATAAAGGGACCGACAAACCAGAAAATCTTTTTCATATCTTTCTCTTGAAAGTCAGATTTGTCTCATCGCTTCATCCGCAAGATCAGAAACATTTCAAGTGAAAATATACTTCACCAACTCAGTCAGTATACGATGACGACTCAAATGGTTGGAATTTCCATACCTCAAGTGTTCGATTGCCCGTCTCACCCGAGGGAAGTCGCTCGTAATCTCCCGACACATACAAAAGGCCATTTTTGGCCAGCATGATGAACCGACCCGTTGAAGTACTTATGCTGGTCTCTGTGGTCATGTTAATTATATTAACATTAGGGTCGGAAGGATACTGAAACGTCACCATTCTGTAGCTTGCATCTAGTTCAAAAATCCCGTCCGAATAAGTAAACTCCCGCGAAAGTTCCCTCAGTTCCCTCATACGCTCACTACCCCAAGAGGTCAGATCCCGTCTGGGCGGACGATAGGATACTGGTTGATGCATTACTTGATTGCTACTGGGACGAAGTAATTCCCCGTCACTGCTCTCAGAATACCGATAAAATATACCATGATCAAAACAGGCAATCTGCCTCCCCGTATATCCCTTTTTGATACTCGTTGTCCTTGGAAATTCAGGAGTTCTGAGATCATAGTTCCTAACGATACCCGATTCAATGGAAAGAGCAAGAACTTGAGGGGGCTGAACAAATTGATCTAGAAAATAGACCGTGTCTTGCCGTTCACAGAAGGATGGACAATTTGGAGGCAACTCCATGAGTCGTTGCTTACAAGATCCATCGGAATCTAAGACATAGACACCGTTTATCGTAGTAGCAATCATGCTACCATTGCCCAAGAATCGTGTGCTCAGGAGGAGCCCGGTGTCTTCTGGATTGCACTGTGAGATCTTCAACGAACGGATATGAAGTCCCGAGGCTGTGAACAGATGAATTTTCCGCATCACATCGTCAGTCACTAAAAACTCACCCTGATCGGATAGATCCACAAAACTCCTGTTACCGACAAGCACCGAGGGAGCAAAACGAATAGTATCTACCGGAATGAAAAGATCTTCAAATTTCATGTAGCCAGAATCTACCACACGATAGCTATGGTTATTGGGTGCCTCAGATTGACATGCCGAAATGAATAACAACCAAAGTACACATGCAAAAACAGAAAAAAAATGCAAGCTTCTATTCACAGTATAAGCAAGAAGAACCTTGCGGAGCACCAGGGGAGCAACAATCGCCGCCACCCCCACAATCACCACCACACGATACATATGTACCACATGGAGAGAAACACCCTTCGTTTCTACTCTCGGAGTACCTAAGATTAGGTACACTAGCAGCCCGCACAATCTCCAAGGATGGTAACAGCACGAATACGAAGACCAACACGGCACACAATACACCTGCTGAGACATAACCGACTTTTTTCATGGGAACTGTTGTGATATGGATTAGTAAATTTAGCCTATGAAATCTGCAGCTGAATATCAATATAATTTGTGTCAATTTTTGATGAATAATCTTTAGTCCAGAGGCAGGGTGATTTTATTTAGAATTGGGAGTTCTTTTGTTTTCCCTTCCTCTGTTTCCCGTAAACTTCAAATCATCTCCGGTTACAATCCAGCCCTCTATACTTGAAACGGGCGTGCAATTTAGGAGCACCCGAATCTTCCCTTTGGACAGCCCCCTCACCTATGCAGGTGCCGGACAATTGGACAGTGTAATAGATAATGGCTCTTTGATAGCAGAATTTAAGCTTGATTTACCAATGATATTCTCACGATATTGTTGAGAACATTTTCCTGACGTAGGAGCCTCTTTCAAAATTCCTCAATTGGATGATTTTTTGAGGTATTTTCATGATTGGCGGATTTTTGTATTGAGAATATCAGGGAACTGATCTGCTCTGGGAGGTATCTTTTTTGGGTCACAAACAAACCCGAATCGCTACCCCATTATTCCACGCAATTGATGAGACATTTCAAAAGAGCCTGCTGAATCAGTTTAGATCTTTTCGCATGAACCGGCATAACTTATTATGGAGCTTTCGTAAACTTACTGTATCCTTAACCAACAACTAGCAACCATGCTCTATTGCCAAGCCTATGAGCCGTCCTTTGCCGCTCGGTGATCTCCTGACCGATCTACGGATTAGGCAGAACTTCTGCTCAGCGTGTAAATCTTAGAGGGAGAATTAAAAATTTTCACGTATTACATCAACCAAATAGAGAATAACCATGTCTACTAAAGCAGTTCCTGTCAGACCAGAACAAATTGGCGAAGTAGGGGAGGAGATTTATCGTAAAACTCTGAAAGAAAAACTTGAATCCTCAAACATGGGAGAATATGTTGCAATAGATGTCTTAACAGGAAAATCTTACTTGGGAAAATATGGAGAGATTGCCCTAATGGAAGCACGAGAGAAGTGCCCCCATGGTGTATTCTATTTGGTTAGAATAGGTCAACCAGTCTCGCTTGGGGTACGGTATGTCGGATCACAATAACACTGGTCAAGTTACGGTTGGTCACCATGATCGATATGGCAATGCGTGTGTTTATTTACATATCTGTGGGACAAAGCATGAGCATCTAGGCGTGAGATATGAAGGCATAATTGACACTGGTTTTACTGGATTCCTTCAGTTGCCTTTTCACGAAGCTGTTGCTCTTTCCTTGCCCCTTGAAGGTGTGCAGAAGGTAGCATTGGCCAACAATTCAGCTTTGATGATGATTACAGGATTGGCAGATGTGACACTGGCTGACAGGACAGAAACAGGTGTATCATTAGTGTCAATGACGTCTAACGTGATTTTGTTGGGCATGGACTTTTGAGGCGGTTTGACCGTGTCTTAATGACTTCAAAAAAATCGGTGTAGCTTTGCTGGATGAATCGCCTCTGCAAGAAAATAGGTGAGGCAGATAGTTATCACGCAACACAGACCTCAAAGAAAATGCCAACAACGAATCTCGTACTTTTAGAGATGACCTAATTGGATTATGGAAATCATTGGGCGATCTCCCAAAAGCACCTGATAAGTTATGAGAAGCTTTGACTAATTTTGTATGAGCACCAATAAAATTGCAAGAAGAAATTCATGCGGTGATTAAATCAATTTCAGAGGTATGCCATAAATTCCAAGAATCGAGAGGTCGGCTAGAAGATTATTTAGAAAAACTTGATTACAAGGATAAGATCAATCCCTAGTTTAGTGGGTCAAGTCCCTGTACCTCAGACGTCCCAGACTATGCAGGCGACCATCTGTTGCATCTGCTACACTATATCCAGATTGTCGATACTGTGTTGATCCGAGAACACTTTGAATGAGCGGTTCAAGTATTTCTTGTTTGACTGGTGAAAGGTTGGGGCTGAATTCCGGAAGGTAGGTTTCGTCATCAATCTTCGTAAATCCAATGTCTAATCTACTGTAATTAAGTAGATGTTGTCTTTCTTTCTATGTAATAGAAGGCACCCCTAATCTGTTCCGGGCATAAGATCCTATTTCACTATTACCAAACGTTGTATGTAGTCCTTTTGCACCATTTTGTGCTCGCACAGATATAAACGAGAATCCGTCATCTGTCACTACGGTAAAGCGCTCGTCCCTGAGTGGAAAGAAATTCCTGACTTCGACAGGTAGGTGTTGACTTGAAGGGCAAAATAGTCATTCTTGAGTGATTCTGGGGCCTTTTTGGAGTATTTGGGGCCATTTTAGCCCTGTTTTCCGAGTTCCCAATATGTAGTGTTCAGTCTATTTTTGAGATTTAGATATTTGAACCGTGTGTCGTATCTTACCTGTATCATGTTCGTCCGCAAACTCAAACGAAAGACGACCCGTAACCCGCCTCCCAAGTGATTGCTTAACGTCTGGTATTCAGACCGCAAAAAGCGGCAGAACCGACGGTGTTTGTAGTGTTCAAACTTGTCTGAACACTCTTTTCAGAAGACCTATACCCACTGAAAAATAAGGCTTTCTTTGTTTTTAGAGAATTGCAAACCGTCGAAGTCAGGTCGGAGGGGGGGATGCTATTTTTCCGCAATACCCAATTCTAAAATTCTGTCACCTATTTGGTTAGAGATCTTGGAAATCTCTGAACCCACCCATAAATCCAGTTCAGGAGGCGATTCGTTCTTGATTCATACATGGGACTCTTTGAGGTTCAGAGATAGGAGACTGTTCAAAGGCTAAACTTTTAAAGATTGATAAACGAACCTTTCGCTGGGCAAACCCATTCATTCCCCCGAATTCCCATGTAGAGTCCTCGGGGAAATGGGTGCACTTCAGCAGAGTTGATCCTCTGATCGTCTGGACAGATTCTAGAGACAACTCCATAACCTTATCTCAAATAATTATTTTTTGGATTGAGTTAATCCTCATGCCTCCGCTTGGACTTCGCGAGTCTATTTGAACTGTTTTTGAGTTGCAGGCGGATCAGATGCTGGAGTTGCAGAGGAGCATCTTGCTGCGTTTGCCCAGTTGTGCCGACAAAGAGTTGCACATTGGTCGGATGCTCATCTGCCCTTGCAAGGTTCCATCCCATCTCATACCTGCGCTGCTGTCCCCATCCGCTGAAGCTAACTTCTGGTTTCAGGGTTAGTGCCTTGGAGAACAGGGCAAACCCGTAGCCTGCCTGCACTCGCAGGTCTCCCGCTTGATAGATTGCATATGGTGGCTGGATCGTTTCAGCTCGTAGCAACCGCTCTGTACTACCGAGGACATCTGCCCCAATAGTGTGCTCCATTCGGATTTGGAATCCCTCGTTGGAGTGGGGCCGAGAATCCCAAGTCACCGCTCCAGCAAGCCCCTGCTCCTGAAGTCCGCTGTCTTGGTGCGTCAGTATTGCACGCGTGCTCACCTCCATGCTCAGACCACTCGCTGGCGCCGAAAGTATGAACCCGACCTGCATGTCTACCCCGAATCCTGTCTCTGCATCGCCGCCATCATGACGGAGGGCCAACTCCGCTGCTGGCTCTATCGTAGATCGTTTTCCCAAATGGATCCCCCGTATGGTTCCTTGCAATCCCAGCCGCAACCGAGATACCTGCACCTGATCTTCTGACAACTCCTCGGTCCCACTCGCGGCCATCTGTACCAGCAAAGCATCCGAACGAATCCCAAGCTCCAGTCCTCGCTTCGTCACCGTACGGACTCGCCCATAAATTCCCCCACCGACCATCCGCAGATCTATAGGGGCGGGAACCTGTTCCACGGTCATGGATCCATGACCATATCCGACCACACCCCACGCCGTGAGCCCCGGCGTGAGCGCATAACACCCATTAGGGTATACTCCGGTCAGATAGGCGGAATGCAAACCTTTATCATCTGCCATCGCATACTCGCCCTCGGAGCGTGTATGAGCTACCAGTACGCTCAGTCCCCCTTTGTCTCCGATCCAGTCTGCCCCCAGCATTCCACTGGATATGCGTCCCTCCAGGTTCAAGGCCCCTTCCGAACCCTGAACGCGAGATACCGCTCCATGTCCCCAGAGAGAAACTCCACTTTCGTCCTGCATCCCATGCCGGAATGAACTGCCCTGCAATAGGCGCTCCCGCGTCAGCGTATGGCCAAGCCGGTACACCGGGTCGGTCGTTCCAAGGAGTAAAGCATGCCGGTCCGGCTTGACCTCTTGCACATGCACATAATTCGGCAACGAAGCCAATGTCAAGGGCTGCCCCGCCAGATAGACTTCATTGCGCCGGGACCGCTGTACACGCCCTTCACACTGCGTTGCCCGCAAGACCTGATCCGCCACCGTCCGTCCTAGACGTCCCATCCATGCCGTACGGATTCGACTCGTGTAGCGAACCTGTCGGGGAGGACTTTCCAACCTCTCCTCAAACTCTGCGTCGTCCACGAATGCAACCCGAACCCTAAGACTTGCCCCTGCATCGGTATCTACGGGGACATAGGTATCTCCCTCCCCAACCTGTTCACTCGGATGTCCTTCCTCTATGCGGAGCCACTGATAGCGATACCCATATCCCGTCTCCCCAGCCTGTGCACGGCGCAATCCATCTAGATCCTGAATCTCCTCCACTGAAACCCGAAGCACCTGTCCCAACTGCATAGACCCAATGATCTGGGGCCTTCCGGTTGCCACATCGTTCACCGGCGTTACGTCAATGGTCATCCGGGCGGCCGATGGACTCTCTGATGTCCCATCGCTAACCTTGAAGTCAAAGCTCGTGTACGCCGGGCCATATGCATTGGCGACTGGCGTAAAGACGAGCTCTCCCGCCGAGATCTGGGCTACTAAAATCTGTGTCCCGGCGGCGAACCCGATTCCGCCCAAGGTCAATGTTCCCGCATCTGGATGCCGCTCAATCCGAACGGCCGCCAGTGGATCTCCCTCGGGATCGTTGTACCCAAAGTCGGATATGCCAAACGGGTGCGGCGTATCTTCCTCCGTGGTGACCGTTGCATCTTGGGCCACCGGAAACGATTCATCGTCATCGGTGATCGTGAGGGTTACAGCTGCTGGATCCGTCATGCCCTGCGTATTCGTGGCCATGCCTTGCACCTGTATGATCTTATTTGGCGCATCTACTTCGTTGTCTACCGCCGTGATGGTCATGCACCCCATACTCTCCGTCTCGCCCGCTGCAATCGTCAGTATTTGATTGTCACTCAGTTGATAATCCGACTCCGTGGCGGGCGCATCGGGAAGCGCCGTCACTGCGATCGTCGTCACCGCACTTGAAGGCCTGTTCAGGATGGCCGTGACCGTCGTCCTCCCTTCATTCTCCCCAATCGTGGAGGGATCCAATACCAGCGTGACGACAGGGGCTTCTTCATCATCAGTGATCGTGAGGGTCGCATCCGCTGGATCAGTCACGCCCTGCGCATTC
Organism: Rhodothermales bacterium; assembly: GCA_965208025.1. Taxonomy (GTDB): domain Bacteria; phylum Bacteroidota; class Rhodothermia; order Rhodothermales; family Bin80; genus Bin80. The sequence continues at coordinate 2,819,784 of OZ242302.1, read as the reverse complement.
GTCGCCATGCCCCGCACCTCCACCGTCTTGTCCGGTGCATCCACTTCGTTGTCCACCGCCGTGATCGTAACCAGCCCGGCACTGGTGAGTTCGCCCGCCGAAATCGTGAGCGTCAAGTGATCGCTCAATACATAATCCGACGCTGTGGCGGGCGCGTCAGGGAGCACCGACACCGCAATTGAGGTCTCCTCATCAGATGCTCTGTCCAAGGTTGCTGTGACGGTCGTGCTCTCTCCATTTTCCGCGATCGTGGCGGGATCCAGCTGTAGCGTCACTGCTGGTACCGCTTCGTCATCGGTGATCGTCAGCTGCACTGTCGGCGGGCTGGTTACCCCCAACGAACTGGTAACTTTCCCTTGTACCTGCACCGTTTTGTCCGGTGCATCCACCTTGTTATCAACCGCTGTAATGGTCACCAGCCCCGTACTCTCTGTATCTCCTGCAGCAATGGTGAGAATCCTATAGATACTCAACGTATAATCTGACTCAGTAGCTGGCGCGGTGGGAAAAACTGAGATCGTGATCGTGGTCTCCTCGCTGGAAGCCCTGTCCTGAGTTGCTGTGACGGTCGTCATGCCTCCATTCTCCGCAATCGTAGGAGGATCCAGCTGTAACTTCACCTGTGGCATCTCCTCGTCATCGGTGATCGTAAGTTCCACCTCCGCCGGCCCTGTGATTCCCTGTGCATTCGTCGCGATCCCCTGAACCTGGACCGTCTTGTCTGGTGCATCCACCTCGTTATCAATCGCTGTAATGGTCACCAGCCCCGTACTCTTGATCTCCCCTGCTGCAATGGTGAGCGTCGGGTTCGCGCTGATTTGATAATCCGACTCCGTGGCCGACGCATCGGGGAGCACCGTCACTTCAATGGTGGTCACCATCCCAGAGACCCGATTCAAAGATGCCGTAACCGTCGTCCTGCCTCCATTCTCCTCAATCGTAGAGGGATCCAGCATCAGCATGACGGTGGGAAGCGCCTCATCATCCGTGATCGTAAGCTCTACCCCTATTGGGCCTGTTACGTCCTGCGGATTCGTCACAGTACCCTGCACCTGCATTGTCTTGGCTGGTGCACTCACTTCGTTATCCACCGCTGTAATGGTTACGAGCCCCGTACTTTCGGTCTCCCCTGCCGCAATGGTGAGCGTTGAGTTATCGCTGATTTGACAATCCGACTCGGTGGCTGGTGCGTTAGGTAGGACTGACACTACGATCATGGTTACGAAACTGGAGGGAGGATCCATTGTTGCGGTTACCGTTGTTTGACCGCCATTTTCTCCGATGGAGGCAGGAGTGAGGATCAGCGATACTGCCGGATTCACCTCTTCGTCATCGGTAATGGTCAGAACAACATCTGCAGGCACGGTCACCCCCTGCGGGTTCGTGGCAACGGCCTGCACCTGCACGGTCTTGTCTGGCGCATCCACGGCATTATCTACGGCAGTGATGGTCACGATCCTCGTACTTTCGGTCTCTCCCGCCGCCATGGTCAGGATCGTGTTCTGACTCAGCATCAGGTCCGATGCCATCGCCGGCGGATTGGCAAGTGCCGAGACCACGACCGTTGTCATGGCACTGGAAGGATGGTTGAGCATTGCCGTGACCGTGGTCCTGCCTCCATTCTCGCTGATTATGGGAGGATCCAGCATGAGCGTCACCGTTGGGGTCAGTTCGTCATCGGTGATCGTCAGTTGCACTGGAGGCGGGCTGGTTACCCCCAACGAACTGGTGACTTCCCCTTGCACCTGTACCGTCTTGTCTGGCGTATCGGTCGTATTGTCCACGGCCGTGATCGTCATCACTTCCGAACTGCCCGTTTCCCCTGCTACAATCGTCAGCGTGCGACCACTCAGCGTATAATCTGACTCCGTGGCAGGCGCTTCGGGAAACACCGTTACTTCAATTATAGTTATTTCACTGGAAGGACGGCTGAGGGTAGCTGTGATGGTGGTCTGTCCTCCATTTTCGCCAATCGAAACTTGCGAGAGCTCCAGGGCCACCGTTGGCGTCAAATCGTCATCCAGGATTGTCAACTCTACATCTTCGGGCCCCGTCAGCCCTTGCGTATTTGTTGCGATGCCCTGTACCAACACAGTCTTGTTCGGCGCATTCATCGCATTATCCACGGCCGTGATCGTCACAAGTCCCGTACTCTCAGTCTCCCCTGCCGCAATCGTGAGTAGATCCCCATCCTGCGTATAATCTAACTCGGTTGCTGGCGCGTCAGGTAGGGTGGTGATCGTGACCGTGGTCCCCTCACTTGAAGGACGATCCAGCGTTGCGGTGATCGTCGTAACTCCATTGTTTTCGGTAATGGAAGCTGGAGAGAGAGAGAGCGTCACCGCTGGTGCCAGATCGTCATCCGTGATTGTGAGATCCACTGCCTCCGGCCCGGTCACGCCTTGAATATTCGTCGCGGTCCCCTGCACCTGTACGGTCTTGTCCGGACCATCCACTGCATTGTCCACCGACGTGATCGTCACAAGCCCAGTACTGTTCGTCTCCCCTGCCGCAATCGTCAGTCTCAGGTTCCCGCCCAGTGCAAAGTCCGTCGCCGCTGCTGGCGCGTCAGGGAGAGCCGAGACCAGGATCGTCGTCACCGCACTGGAGGGACGATTCAGCACCCCAGTCACGGTTGCAATCCCCGCATTTTCTGTGATGGACGCGGGCTCGAGCGTAAGCGTCACCGTCGGTGCCTCCTCGTCATCCATGATCGTAAGCTCCACGTTCACTGGACTGATGTCCCCCTGCGCATTTGTCGCCGTGCCCTGCACCTGTACCGTCTTATCTGGAGCATCTACCAGATTATCCGCCGCCGTGATCGTTACCAGCCCCGTGCTCTCGGTTGACCCCGCCGCAATGATGAGCGTCGGGTTCGGACTCATCGTATAATCCGAATTTACCGCCGGTGCATCGGGAAGGGTGGTCACCGTGACCGTGGTTACCTCGCTGGAAGCCTGATTCAGTCTCGCGGTCACCGTCGTCGTACCGGCATTTTCGCCGATGGAGGCGGGCGAAAGAATCAGCGTCACGATCAGTTCCAAATCGTCATCGGTGATTGTCAGTTCCACATCCGTCGGATCAATGATTCCTTGGGTATTTGAAGCTGTCCCTTGCACGGTCACGATCTTGTCGGGGGCAATCACATTATTATCCTCTGCCGCAATCGTTACGGTCTCCGTGCTTTCGGTTGCGCCCGCTGCAATCGTGAGCGTGCTCCCACTCAGTGTATAGTCTGAATCAGTGGCTGGCAAGGTTGGGTCCAGCGAGATCGTGACCGTGGTCTCCTCACTGGAGGGGTGGTTAAGGGTTGCCGTCACCATAGAACTACCTGCGTTTTCGCCGATGGAGGTAGGGGAAAGATGGAGGGTTACCGTCGGCGTAGCATCATTGTCCGTGATCGTGAGACTGGTTCCGTTGACCGTCACATCCTCCACCACGCTGGTTCCGGTGATCATCACGGTCTCATCCGGCTCATCTACAGTATCCGAAGTAGGCGTCAGCGTGAATGTCCCAGTGGCAGACAAGGTGTTCCCCAGAATGCTGATCGTAAAATCGGAGACCGCAGTAAAGTCCGTTCCTGAGGTCGCGGTACCCGATCCCACAGAGACCGTCACCGGTGTGGCAGTCGACTGAAGGACGTTTAATGTGCCTGTTACCGCTACTTCGGTGGCTTCATCCTCTTCCCCAATGGTACTCGGGTTCGTACTTAACGTGACCGAGAGGGCAGGGCAGGCAGCAAGACTGGAAGGGGAAATACGGATACTCGCCCGACTAAATATTTTGGCAGGGACACAGGTGAGAGAGTTGTTATCAAGGAGGATCTCCTCCAAGCTGGTGAGTCCATCAAATAGATCTGGATGTAGACTCTTGAGAGAGTTGTTCTGAAGTTCAAGCCGACTTAAGCTGGTGAGTCCATCAAACAGATCTGGATGTAGATCCGTGAGAGCGTTGTTATCAAGTTCAAGCCACTCTAAGCTGGTGAGTCCATCAAACAGATCTTGATGTAGATTCGTGAGAGCGTTGGTATGAAGTTCAAGTCGAGTAAGGCTGGTGAGTCCATCAAACAGATCTGGATGTAGATCCGTGAGAGAGTTGGTACGAAGTTGAAGCCGATTTAAGCTGGTGAGTCCATCAAACAGATCCTGATGTAAACTCGTGAGAGGGTTTTCCCCAAGGCCGAGAGTCTCCAACTTGGTGAGTCCATCAAACAGATCTTCGTGTAGACTCGTGAGTGAATTGGCAAAAAGATTGAGAAGGTCTAAGTTGGTGAGTCCATCAAACAGATCTTGAGGTAGACTCGTGAGAGAATTGGTAGCAAGATTGAGGCTCGCTAAGTTGGAGAGTCCATTGAAATCACCGGACTTCAGTTCAGTAATACCCATCTCACTAAAACTTAAATAAGGAATATTGCTTAAATCGTTACTCGTGACCTCATCACAAAACTCAGTCCTCGTGATCTCATTTAAAATCAGATCTTTCACGACCTCGGTCCGAGAACAAATTCCGCTCCTCAAATTGAGCACTTTTAGATCCATAAAATCCACCACATTATTCCCCGCTGCATCCCGAAGCTTGGCATCCGACTCAGTTGGAGCCGTGTAGCTCACCTTTACCGTTCCCCTATCAGATGCGATCACAGGACTGCTTGATGTGAGGGTCACTGTTTCCCCGCTGACGGTCGGGGTGCCGATGAGTGATTGGTCTTCTTCGGATCCTCTACTCGGCCTTTTCTTGACCGTGAAAGCTGAGTTAGTCAGACCGCTGACAGAAACCAATTCCTCACTAAAGACGACCACCAGAGTAGTCTCATCCACCGTTGCAGAAGAAACGGTAGGGGGTGTGGTATCCTGTGCCCATACCAAACTCGGAAAAAATGAGACTAGAACAAGGAACAGACCAATGGGAGAAAAATGTCTCCATTTTATTCGTGAATTCCTGCATGACAGAAAAACTTTGGTAATCCAAAATATTTGGAATCCTTGCTCAGATCTATCCTGTCCGCTGACCCGATCCCCAATAGATTTCACTGAGAATACGAATGACAGCAAAAAGATTTGAACAAAAAATAGGGGATATATGCTTTGAAAGTTTGATAAATACATCTGATCAATGGAATGGTCAATGGTTCGTGAACACTATTTACAAACAATAAACATCAAGACCTTCACAGACTTTATTCAGTAATTATACATAAAATACCTTAATAATTCAATAATTATTCACTTTTTCCCTTAATTATTCCATTCAATCATTTTTTTGTAATTGTTATTCCGATGCTATTGAAAGCATTTTTCAATGGTTTTTCTTTCCCTTCTTTGGGATTATCCCAAGCATGTTTATCCAGACCATGAAAGACGGATTTATCGCCTGCTAAGGGTTCCACCTCGTCCATTATGTCCCCCTATCACACAAGTGAAATAGACAAATCTTCCGAGTCGGGAAAATCCTTCTCTATCTAAGAATTGAACTGGACTGTGCTCTGCCACCGAATTGAAATATTCCTTCACGGAAAGGATTTGTCTATCTGAATAAGTTGATAGGCATTGGAGGATGCGGCAAGAAAATCGTGGCGAGGCGACTTGTCCGCAGACCTACCCGATTCAGGATGCAAATTCCGAGCGAAGTGAACCACCCAAATGGACGACGTAGTCGTGCACCGTATGTATGCAAGACGGATTGCATCACGAGGTTGATTCGTTATTCAATTCTTGATGTCCCTGCACTTTGCGCATGGACTCGCCAGTTCGTTCAATTTTGTGTGCGTTGTTCACCAGTCAATCTAAGATCGCATCTGCCAGTGTGGGATCTTCCATGGTCTCATACTATTTTTCCAAGGGATACTGACTCGTCGCAATGGTAGATCGTACGGTATGGCGATCATCAAGCAGTTCCATAAGGTCGCGTTGCGAACGCGCATCAATCCGATGGAGTCCCCAGTCATCCAGCACCAATACATCTATCCGCGTAAGCTGTTACAATTCGTTCAAGTAGGTTCTTTCCTCGCGCGCGGTTTGCGGGGTTTCCAGCAGTCGGGAGATCAGTCGGGATCTCATCTGGACTCCAAATATTTGGCTGGGTGTGAGCATTGAAACAGATCGATGGAGTTACCCACTGGGCGCACCGAAACAGACAGGTGTCTGGGTAAAATTCCTGTCGCTCGAGCCACTACTGGGACCTTTAACGGGTCTTAACCTGAAAGGAATTAACTGGGTAATCGTTGGAGGCGAATCTGGACTGGGTGCGAGAAATGCGCGATAACTGCCTGCGAAGCAAAATCGCTTTGTTCTTCAAGCAATGGGGTGGCACTGTCAAGAAGTGAACAGGCAGAATTCTTGCCAAGCGCACTTGGGATGAGATGCCAAAAATATTGAAAACTGGTGTTTCAACCTTACAAAATATCAAGACATCTGAATCTTGAAGCCCTTTCCGTTTTATAGACACGGACCATTGCTACGGTGATCTTGAGGAACAACAAGACGAGGGAGTAACCGCTTACAGCCCGTGCCTGGTATTCAAGCCAAAACCTGACCAATCAACTCATTCTTCACTTGGAACAGGGAATGTAGGCGGACAGTCAGGATACACGCTGATACTATTCCTATTTACCCGCAGCCACTTGAACTCCCGCACTGTGAACAAACATAGCAGGCCCCGCTCCGTATGGTAATTGCCCCACAGGCTGAGCAGATCGGTGCATCATCCTGATTCTGATAAGTACCATTTTCCGAGGTGGTTTCCCCTACGGAGGAGGTCACCACCGCTGCTTGCGGAGAATTCATTGGAGCGAGCTTCAATTTCGCGGGAGCTTCGTCAGCATCTTCTACTTGCCACGTTTCCCTAACATCTGCTTCAATATCTTGAACGGCATCTTTGATCACATCTGGCATGACGGGCGTCTCCAGAAACTTGATAGATAAATAACGGAAGATGTAATCCATGATGGACATAGCCATAGGAATCCTTCGGCTATTCGTACGCCCGCTTGGTTCAAAACGCATGAAGCTGAACTTGGCACATAGGTCTTCCAGCGGAACTCCATACTGCAAAGCAATGGAAATGCCTGTAGCAAAGGCATCCATCAGTCCAGAGATTGTTGACCCTTCCTTTGCCATCGTGATGAAGATCTCACCTGGAAGATCTGTATCTGGATAGAGTCCTACATGTAAATATCCTTCATGTCCACTCACGCTAAACTTGTGGGTAATAGACTTTCGTTCGTCAGGAAGGCGCTTGCGTATAGACTTATAGATAACCCGGGGAGTCACGAGACCGGGCTCCGCCGGTAGTCCATCTCCGGAAGCAGTATCCTTTGTATTGCCTCCTTCAGATGTAGACAAGGGCTGACTTCGCTTGGAATTTTCTCTGTAAATCGCTAATGCTTTCAATCCGAGGCGCCAGCCCTCCACATACGCATCGCTGATCTCATCACGAGTCACATCCTCAGGCATATTCACGGTCTTGGAGATCGCACCAGATACAAAGGGTTGACAAGCAGCCATCATGCGAATATGTCCCATAGAGCGTACACTACGGATTCCCTTGAATGGTTTGAATGCACAATCAAACACTGGCAAATCTGCCTCATTCAAATCTGGTGCACCTTCAATCGTGTCATGCTCATTGATATAAGCAAGGATCCTTTCAATCTGCCCCTCATCGTATCCCAGCCTGGTGAGCGCCTCAGGTACTGTACGATTTACAATTTTAAGCATACCATCACCTTTCCCTGCCAGCAGTTTGTATTTCACCAGTGCAATATCTGGTTCAATCCCTGTTGTATCACAGTCCATCATGAATGCGATCGTTCCGGTGGGGGCAAGGACTGTCACCTGTGAATTGCGGTAGCCATACTGCTCGCCGAGCGTGACCATACGATCCAGGGACTCTTTGGCAGCAAGAAGTAGATCTTCGGGGCAACTATCGTCAATCTCGGTGGCAGCATTCTGATGCATTCGCATAACATTCAGCATGCTCTCACGGTTCTCTTCAAAACCAGCGAAGGGTCCAATTTTCGGATTCGCGGCAATCTCAGCACTCCGTGCATAAGCTTCGGCGTGCAGGATTGCCATCACTGCTCCGGCCACTGCATGTCCTTGATCACTATCATAGGGCAAGCCCATTGCCATCAGGAGAGCCCCTAAATTCGCAAACCCGAGTCCCAATGGACGGAAGAGATGACTATTTCTGGCAATGCTTTCGCTGGGGTATCCGGCATTATCTACAATAATTTCCATCGCGGTGATAAAAATCCGCGCTGCTGCTCGGTAGCGTTCAACATCAAATGAACCATCTTCAAGTTGAAATTTCCGAAGGTTCAGACTGGCAAGATTACACGCGGAGTTATCCAAAAACATGTACTCAGAGCATGGATTGCTCGAGTTGATGGGTCCGGTCGTACTACAGGTGTGCCATTTCTGAATGATATCTTCGTACTGTACCCCGGGATCTCCGCAAATATAGGTTCCATCAGCAATCTGATCCAGAAGCATTTTGGCATCCAGCTGTCTGACGACTTCTCCCGTAGTGACTTCACGAAGTCCGAATGGGACGCCGGCTTCAACCGCCTGCATGAACTCATCGGTGACCCGCACCGACTGGTTCACATTCTGGAATGCCACGGATCCGTAAGCCGGGCCGTTGAATGATCCATCATAGCCCTGCTCAATGAGTGCCCAAGCTTTTTTCTCCTCCTCTTTTTTTGCTTCAATAAACTCCATCACATCTGGATGCCAGATCTTCAAGGTCTGCATGATCGCCGCCCGACGTGTCTTGCCTCCACTCTTAATGGTTCCCCCGGTTGCATCTTGAACCCGCATGAAGCTTACGGGGCCGCTGGGTGCCCCCCCCCCCGATAATTTTTCGTGGCTTGACCGGAGAGTTGACCAATCTGCCCCAACACCGGAACCAAACTTGAATAACCGGGCACTCTCACTCATGAGTTGCCAAATATCATCAATGGAGTCCTCAACAGAGATGATAAAACAGGCGGAGCCCTGCGGATATTCATACGGATCGACGTCCACGACCTCCTGTTTCTCTCTGTCCCAGCCCCAGATCGTTCTTCCACCAGAGTCTATGATTCCATATCGACCGTGCAGACCGACGTTGAACCATACGGGGGAGTTAAAGGCACCATACTGGTTAACGCAAAGCCAAGTCAACTCATCATAGAATCGCTCTGCATCTTCTCGGGAAGCAAAATAATCTTGTTCATGTCCCCATTCTGTAATTGTATGCGTTACACGATGAATCAATTGACGTAGGGAATGCTCACGCCCTCCTTCGTCTGGCTCTAAATGTGTGTTCGCCTGATCGCCATAGAAATACTTTGAGGCAACCACATTGGAGGCCAAAGCGCTCCAGTTTTTCGGAAACTCTACATTCCTCTGATCAAATATAGCCTCGCCCTGCGGGTTTTTGATCACAGCATCCCGCTGCTCCCATTCAACTGAATCAAGTGGATTTTCATGCTCGGCGGAAAAAACACGTTCAATCGTAAGTCCACTCTGAATCGTTTGATCAGGTGAGGACGTTGGAAATAGATCAGTTGGTGGAGTTTTCATTGAATAGGTTATTGAAAAATGGTATAGATGCCGAATAGGCTATTTTGAAAGAGCAAACTTTCCACAATATATAAAAAAAATTCGGATAATGATCGTAATAATGACATTAAAATGATGTTCAAATAAATTCATCCAAAAATTCAAAAAATTTGTTTTCTGTAACTTATCATTTATGATTTATATAAATAAATATATATATTATGTTCCCAAGAACCTAAGTGTCGTTATTCCAATACATTCTAACAGAATCTCACAAGATCCCACCAGAAATTCACGATCTATTGTTAGTAAAAACTTTATAGTCTATACAGATGCTCCCACTAACTCTGTTCAAATCACCAGATTTGGTTTTATGAAGTAGTTTTCTGTAACGTGATTGCATTTCCCTTTTTCTCAAACAGGTTTTTTCTTCAATTAAGGTTCAAGCTGTCCCTAGTTTCGCCCATCTGCTCACGCGTGGAGACAGCTATCCCATGGCACCTAAAATCACTTTTGCTGCCTCGCCGCCCTCAGGTCTGATTTGGCTACGATGAATCAATTTGTACGGTAATCTTGAATCCCTCTGCAATCCCTTTGTACAAAAAATCCCAACTCTCTACCACAAACTCCCGAAGTATTCCCCGTACTCTCTCTCGGACGTACAGGAGTCGCGTCATCTTCGCCAGAGCGATCCTGAAGTATTCATCGCACCGCATCTCAATCTGATCCACCAAAAATGCAAGGAGCATCAGGGATCCGAGCACGCTGGATAGATACTGATGACCATGTCCAAAGTTATGCTCAAAGTGATCGCCTTGGTTCTTTAATGTGTGAAACGTCTCGTTCTCAATCCTCCATCTTGCCCGTCCTGCTCGCATTATCTTCATGAGCGTGTCTTTGGTTAGCGCTAAATCCGTTACCCATGAAAACCGTTTCATCTTGGGAGTTGGACGCTTCTTTGTTCCAGGTTTGATCTCATGATACGCAAGCAGATTCACCTTTACATCTGGATTGGATGCGTTCAGCGGAACATGGTTGAGATAGCTGAATTGGTGAACGGTGCCGTCGTCTTCCTTCGTCTCCCATGTCTGGGCCTTGCTCTCCAGTTCCTGAAACAAAAACTTATGATCGCCCGGCTTTGCCCCTCGCCGAAGATTCTTTGCCTCTAACTCTCGGATATGCGGGGCATTCGATGCAATCCCATCTTCAAGAAAGATCACCTTCAAGTGCGGGGGCTCCCGCCTGAAATCCTCAATAAACCGCTTGGATGCGTTTCGCTCACAATCGTTTTTCTTGGCCCCATTCCGTGTTCAAGATCGGCTCCGGTGCCAATGGAATCACTTCCTTTTGATCTGGACTCACAATCGCTCCACAGAGCATCTGATGATAATACGTCGTGCTCCCATCCCGATGATGCTTCTCGCAACAGTGTACACAATGGACCGTCTTGGAAGAAAAATAACCCGTTCCGTCCAACGATAGAAGAAGATGCCCGTCCATATACTTGTAGTCCTCAAGAACTTTCCCCCGTTGCACCAAGGAAAACAGTCTCTTGAACGCATCCCGCAAACTTCGTGGATCCAACCCATCCAGACGCTTCCGCAATCCAGAGTCCGAAGGAACCCGCGCGACACCGAACAGAGTTTGTAGATTACGATGGACAGGGAGGGCTTCATCCCTCACCGCTTGATCAAATTGAAGCAACGAAGAATCCTTGAGCGAAAAGATGGCAAGCCCCGACATGAGGGAATCCGTAAGCACGAAGCCCCGCCCCGCAATCGGGTCCGCAATGGAGGCAAAACACTCCCGGACAGCTTCAAGCAGAAACGGTTTTCTCAAACGCTTGGGGGCTTGATGAAGTGACTTCTTTTTCATGGTTGATCAGCAAGTTTTATGGAAAAACACAGACAAATCTCTGGGCAGGAAGAAGATGGACGCTCCAATCAGGAGAAGTTCTCAACAAAACAAGGCTAAAGCAAAACAGTCTGACCGAAAAATAAGCCAAACGTTTGCGAAAACAAAAAAGAAATTCCCCAATTTTAAGAAATTAATGACTTAGTGGGAATTGCTGGAGTCTATATAAGAGTTTGGCATGGCGTGATGGACTGTTCCTGATCTTGCGCCATTACTGCGCTACCGTGGAGTGCTCATTCAGAATCTTGGACTAGCCCCAAGATCATTCCCACTGCTTCATTGGCTTTGATACCCACCCCACAATTTGCTTTTCCTCCTTGTGGTAGTGGAACCGGTCATATTGTTGAATAGGGATTCACATGAAGATTAAACCTTGAAACATCCCTATTCAAACAAAGCATTGTACTGGTTCCGCAAATTATTACAACCACAAATAACCGCACAAGAAAATTTTTGGTTCTACCCCGAGGACTGGGGATCGGAATGAAGATGTTTGATCCAACAGCGACTGGTGATCCTCCCCGGATCACCATTTCAGATCCATGCGTGCACTGAGTCCGTACGAGGGTGGGGCCTCATTTGCCTCCATCGTGCGTGCGGTCGTCGCGACCGAGACTTGCAGTCCTTGGCGCATGCGCACGTTGTATCCAACCCGATAAGCGCGTCCACTCGGATCCACTGTCATTCCCACAATGGATTGCCCAATGCTTTTCTGGATCGGCGCCCCATACCCCAGTTCCATCTCAACGCGTTGATCCGCGCTTCCCACACCCATGGTATGCAGCGGTGCTTCGCGCCATAGATCTCCCCCGTACACATTCCCCCAGAGCGGACGTACCCGCATAGAGGGGCCCAGCCCGCCCGGCGTTCCATACTCAACGGATCCCATCAGTCCCCATTCGCGCAGTCCTTCATCGGTATGCAGCACCAGGGTCCGACCCCCAACCTCCGCGCGCAACTGACTCGCTGACCAGCGCATGCCTCCCCCGAGCTCTATGCCCAGTCCTGTCTCGGCATCGCCTCCATCCTGCCGAAGCGCAGTTTCCAGATAGGGCTCCATGCCCGCTCCCAATCGCAGACTCCCTTCCACACCTGCCCGGACCCGCCGGACGCCTAGATCCGTTCCCGTCTCCATGTCCGCCGTCGCCCAGAAGGCATCCACTTCGTAGCCCAACCGCCCCGTGGTACTGCCCGTCAGGGTTCCTGTCAGTCCGAGCGCAACCAGCGCTGCATCCAGTTCCGTTTCCAGGGCTTCCAGTTCAGACTCCCCTCGTCCCAATCCCAAGAGCATCCACGCACGCATGCCCGCTCCCGTTTGATAACTGACATAGGGATAGAAGCCGGTCAATCGTGAGGATGCTGTGCCAGCGCGCGCTGGCGTCTCATAGGTGCCTTGGTCCCAACTTTGTGCGGCGACGAGTCCCGCCATCCATCCCTGATCCCATGCATAGTCAGCGCCCAGGAGCATGGTCGTGACATCCGAACGCAACGAGAGCGCACCATCTTGTCCACGCATACGCGAATAGGCACCCTGCCCCCAGACGCTCCATCCTCCCTGCGTAAATTCGGCCCCACACCCGCGAAAGATTTCGCCGAGCGACCAACGCGCTCTCCCATCACGCAGCCATGTCAGGTCCGGGATCTGGCACTGCGCCATCCCCTCCATCCGCCGGGACAATGCATCCACAAGTTGGGATGCCCAGGTCCGAAGCACGCGGGCCACATACGCATTCTGGATGCTCTCCTCGCTCTCCTCTTCCATCACCGCTTCCGTGCGCGCCTGCGCGACCTCTGCATTCACGGCCGAGAGCACGACCAGTGCAAACGTCTTCGCCTCCCAGATGCGCTCACCCGAGAGTAGCTTCACGTCAATCGTCTTGGAGACCTCGCTTGGTGCAAAGGTCACCTGCCCGGCGGTGGGTTCATAATCCTCTCCCGCCAGCGCTGTCCCGTCTTCGGTGGCATAGCTGACCAGCACAGGCAGGGTGGAGGGCTTGGACAGGTTCATTTCAAAGATGGCGGCGCTTCGCGAGACCGTGACGCTTTGGACCGAGACATTAGAGCCCCCGTCATTGTCCACAATCGTTCCGATCCCGGTGCCTTTGCCAAGTGCCGCATGTCGTGCATTGGAAAGCGTCACCGCAAAGGTCTCCTCGGGTTCTTCCTCCGTATCCTCCAGGATCTGGATGCGGATCTTCCCGTTCGTACTCCCCGCCTCAAAGATGACAATCCCTTTGGAAGAGACATAATCGGATCCCTCGGTTGCACTCCCATCCGACGAGGCAAACTCTACCATGACCGCTTGCAGGCTTGGCCGGCTGAGGCGAATGGGGAGCAGGATCGCCCCATCTCCCTCTGAGGCACGCGCATCATCAAGATCCACCGTGAGCGCCCCCTCATTGTCCAGAATCGTGACCTGTGCGCTCACCTCCGGAATGTCCTCTCCTCCCTGTAGAACCACCCGAAACGTTTCGGTCGGTTCGGGGATTTCATCGTCCAGGATCGGAACCCGGATCTCTCGACGCAATTCACCCGCCGGGATCGTGACAGTGGCCATGCCGGCGGTGTAGTCCTCCCCAGCTACCGCAGATCCATCCTCCGTCTGGTAGTTGAATGTCCGCACGCGGCCATCCTTGCCGCTCAGGATTACCGGGAGGACGGCCTCCATAGCCGACTCGTCAACCGTCACCCCCTCCATGCGCACGGTGACGGGCCGTTCATTATCCTCAATGGTGACGCGACTGGTGGACTCTCCACGCCTCCCATGCATTGCATTCGTGAGCGCAATCCGAAACGTCTCATCGCCTTCAAAGAGTTCGTCGTCATTGATCGTGATCTCAATGAACTGCACCCTCTGTCCCGAAGAAAAACGGAGGGGCGTTCGGGTCTGTACCTCATAATCCTGCGCGGGCTTGGCACTTTCTTCAGTGACTCGAAAGTCAACACTGACCGTCTGGTCGGGGATCGGATCCGTTAGGGAGACCTCAACGCGGACCATCCCGTCCCCTTCCCCTACGGAGACCACTGGCGTGATGTTGACTACCGGCAGCCCGTCATCATCCAGAATCGTGCCTCGGACCTGTTCGTTGTCTACCACCGCATGGGTGGGATCGGACAGTTGCAGGAAAAAGTACTTGTCCATTTCCTCCTGGTCATCATCCGGCACCAGAGGCACTTTGACCTCACGGCTCGGCTGGTTGGGCATAAATTCCAGCTCCCCACTTTGGGACATATAATCCACATCCGCGATCGCGGTCCCGTCCAGCGTCTCATACCGGACCGATACTCTCTGCGCGGGGTTCGGAGGGTCCAGTGTGACCTTGAAGATCATCTCCGGATCGCGCTCCTGCGCCGAAGCATCTTCCACACGTAAACGGTACACATCATCATCCTCAATGGTCACCGTTGCCTGATCTCGGCCCAGTACTGCACCCGTAGGATCCGAGAGCTGAATCCGGAATGTTTCGTCTTCCTCCGATAAGTCATCGCCCAGGATCGGAATCTCAATGAATGCCTCCTCGCTCCCCTCTTCGATCGTCAGGACCTTCTCCACGCCTGTATAATCCGCTCCCTCGGTGGCACTCCCGTCCGCCGTTTGGTAGTGCACCGTCAGATCGGCCGGGGCCGCCGGAGTCACCGTGATTCGGACTCGGGCCATCCCGACCTCTTCGGCTACCGTTGTATCCTGAATCGCCAGCTGAATCAAATCATCGTTATCCTCAATGGTGAGGGAGGTCTCGACCGTTCCGAGTTCCGAACTGGTGCCCGTGAGGATGATGGTTTCATCGGGCTCGTAGAGCGCATCGTCCCTTAGCGTCAACGCAAACATTCCTTCGCCAGTGGTCTGATCCGGGGCAATCCCCATGTCAATGGATGCTGGCACAGCTGTATAGTCCTCTCCCGCCACAGCCGAGCCATCCGCTACCGTGATCGTCACAATGGTTTCGGTAGCTCGCGGAGCGTTGAGTATTACGCTCACCTTGACGGACTGGGGTCCCTCGCCTTCGTTCACCACAGGAGGGTCCACCTCAAGCGTGAACGTCGGCGGATCTTCATTATCGGTTATTGTCAGCTCTTTGTCTTCTGGATCCTTTACCTCCAATGGATTGGACGCTTGGCCGCTCACCGTCACCTTCTTGGGCTCCGACGAGAAGACCACATTATCCACCGCCGTGATCGTGACCGCCCCCGCACTCTCCATCTCGCCCGCCTCAATCGCAAGTGTAGTGGGTTCAATCAGCCTATAATCCGACTCCCGCGCCGGGGGGATGGCCGCGGCAGAGATCGTCACCACCGTCACTTCGCTTGATGCCACATTCAGATGCGCCCTCACGCTTGAAGATTCCGCATTCTCCTGAATACTTTCAGGATCCAGCACTAGCGTCACCTCCGGTATGTCATTTGTATCCGTGATCGTGAGCAGGGCTGGCGCTGCGGCGCCCAAACTGCTCCGCCCCGTCACGTGCACCGTTTCCTCTGGCTCATGAGTCTCATCCGCGGTCGGCACGAACGTAAACGTGCCTGTCCCTTCGGAGGCATTGGCCGGAATCATAAGCTCAAAGGACTCCACGGCTTCATAGTCCTCTCCTGCGGTGGCGGTTGCATCTTCTACCATAATCGTCACCTCCGTGGGCGTGCTCCGCTGCGCACCCTCCAGCGTTGCGGTCACCGTGATCGGTACGCTTTCTGCATCTTCATCAACCTCGGTAGGATTCACCGCAAGCGTGATGCCCGTCGCTTCATCGTCATCCATGATCGTGAGCGCCTGATCCGCAGGCCCCGTGACGCCATTCTGATTCGTTGCCGTTCCGCTTACGGTGACCCTCTTGTCCGGCGCATCAATGGCATTGCCCGCGGCGGTGATCATGACCGCTCCCGTACTGGTAAACTCCCCCGCCGCAATGGTCAGCGTACGGGCGGGACTCAACACATAGTCTTCCTCCGTAACGGGCAGATCATGGCTTGCCAAGACCGTGATGACCGTTGCCTCGCTGGACTTGCCCGTCAAACGAGCGGAGATCCTTGATTCGCCGCCGTCTTCCTCAATGACGCTCGGAACCAGTTCCAGGATCACCTCCGGCGTCAGATCAGAATCAAAGAGCGTGAGCGTGCCCGGCTCCACCGGCACCAGCGGACTGGATCCCGTCACATGGATCGTCTCCTCGGGCTCATGCAGATCATCGGGGAGCGGTGTAAATTCAAAGCGCGCGGTCCCGTTCGTCGCATTTGCAAGAATGGTGAGGGGAAAGGGATCCACCGGGGCAAAGTCAACCCCCAAGATCGCCGTGCCGGACTCCAGCGCAATCGTCACTTGTGTGTCTTCGCTCCGCGCCACCTCCCAGGTTGCCGTCACCGTGATCTGCGTGGTGCCACCGTCTTCACTCACATTGGAGGAAGGCGTCACCGTAAGTTGAATCCCTGACAGATTGTCGTCATCTGTGATCGTGAGCGTCCGCTCCGAGGGGCCCGTAACGTCCAAATCATTCATTGCGCTGCCCCTTAGGGTAACCCTCTTGTCCGGCGCATCAATGGCATTGTCTACGGCCGTGATCGTCACCCCTCCCTCACTCGCAGTCGCAAGTGCTGGAATCGTCAGGATATGATCCACAATCGGCAGATAATCCTCATCCGTTGCGGGGAAGATAGGATCGGCTGAGATTATGATCTCGGTCGGTTCACTGGAGGAAGCGCTCAGACTTGCCCTGACTGTCGAACTCCCGCCATTTTCTGAAATAGATGGCGGAGACAGATTCAACGTCACCTGGGGTGGGGAATTCCTGTCCCGGAGGTAGAGGAGGGTCTGGGAATCGGTCCCCAGAGCGCTGCTCCCCGTAATGAGGATCGTCTCGTCCCTCTCGTGAATCTCGTCCGGGGTCGGGTTCAATGTAAACGCCCCCATTTCGCTTGTCGCACTGATCGGAATCGTCAAGGGAAACGAGTTCACTGCGGCAAAATCCTCTCCCGAAGTCGCCGTGCCCGAGCGTACCGTAATCGTGACCGTCGTAGCCTCGGCCCGCGGATTCTCAATGGACGCCGTGACCCTGACCGTCGTAGGCCCATCCTCTTCGTTCACTTCCTCAGGAAGAACCGAAAGCGTGATCTCGGAGACATCATCATCATCCGTGATCGTAAGCGTCTCATCCGCAGGATCCGTCACCGGTTGCGCGTTCATCGCGCGCCCTTGGACCCGAACCGTCTTGTCCATCGCATCAATATTGTTATCCCGCGCCGTGATCGTGACCAGCCCCGTGCTCTCGATTGCCTCAGGGGGAATCGTCAATGTGCGATTGGTACTCAGGTTATAATCCGCTGGAGTGGCAGGGGCATTTGGCATCACCGAGACCGTAATCTCCGTCGGCGTGCTGGACGCGGCATCCAGATGTGCAGTCACGGTCGTACTCCCGCCATTTTCTTCAATCATTGGTTGGGCTAATGCCAGCGTCACGATGGGCATCTCGGTCGCATCCAGAATCGTAACTTCCGCGGGGGCCACCGCGAGACCATCCACCGGCGTCGTTCCCGTGACCTGAACCGTCTCATCCGGCTCATCCACATTGTCATTGGTCGGCATGAACCTAAACGTCTCCGAAGCCTCGGACTCTCCCCCGGGAATCGTGATCGTAAATGTGGGGACGGCAGTAAAATCGTCGCCCACATTTGCCGTCCCGTCTGCGAGCGAAACATTCACCTCCGTGTCCTCACCGCGCAGAACATCCAGCTCTGCCGTGACCGTGATGGGTACACTTCCTGCGTCCTCGAGTACTTCCTCAGGAGAAATCGTAAGCGTGACCTCGGTTGCCTGATCATCATCCTCAATGGTCAGCTCCCTTGGCGGAGGACTGACCACGCTTTCCACACTCGTTGCCTCCCCCCTTACCCGCAACATTTTGTCCGGCGCATCCACATCATTGTCTACCGCCGTGATCGTCACCGCTCCAGTGCTGGAGGTCTCCCCTACAGCAATCGTGAGCTTGGTGGTGGTGAGAGGTACGTAATCGCCCTCGGTCGCAGGCGAAACAGGTGTTACAGAGACTTCGACGGTGGTTACGGCGGTGGAGGCGGGACTCAGCGTTGCCGTTACCAGCGCGCGGCCGCCGTTTTCCGAAATCCTCTCTTCATCCAACTCCAGCGAGACCACCGAAGGAGGAGGCACATCAAGGATCGTAAGCGTCGCCGGGGTGTTAATTTGAATCGGACTCGCCGGGATAAGCTGAACCGTCTCATCTCCCTCGTCCACATCCGTATCCTGAATTGGTACAAAGCGAAACCCCTGAGAGAACGAAACCGTCTCACCTGCCACAATGGTCATAAAGAGCGGGGAGACGCGCTCAAAGTCTACCCCCGCAGTCGCGGTCCCGGATTCCACCGAAACCCTCACCTCGGTGTCCGTCTTCTGCGCAGCATTCAGCATCGCCGTCACGGTGACACTCATTGGATCATCATCTTCACGTACCTCGTCTGGCACGACCGACAGTGTGATGGTGGGGATCGGTTCGTCTTCCACAATCGTCAAGTTCACGTTATCTGGGTTAATGATCCCCAACGAATTCATTGCCGTCCCGCCAACCCGTACGGTCTTGTTCCCCGTATAATCATTATTGTTGACCGCGGTAATGGTCACCTCCCCCGTACTAGTCAGTGCGTCCGCCGCAATCGTAAGCGTGACGTTGTCACTCAACATGTAGTCGCTCTCGCGTGCAGGCGAATTGGGAGTGACCGTCACCGTGACCTCCGTCTCCTCGTCTGAGGTAATATCCACACTCGCTGTAACCGTTGTGCTCCCACCATCCTCCGAAATTCTATCTTCGGATAGTACCAGCGTCACTAACGGAATCGCACAAGCACTTACATTTATCGGATCACCACGAGCAGCCGTAATTATGATCTTCCCCCGATCTATCAGATCAAGGATCTTTTGAGGCAGACAATTAATGGGATTCTGATTAAGATTGACCTCCAGTACTCCTGTAATGCCATCAAAAAGATCCGCAGGCAATCGGGTGAGCTCATTAAACTGAAGATCCAGAAATTCCAGCTTAGGAAGATCCGCTAAAAAATCGTCAGGTAATCTGCTGAAAGAATTAAAGGCCAAGTTCATGTTTTTTAGACTATTGAGACTGGCAAAAAGATTCGCAGGTAAGCTGCCGACCCCATTCGAGCCCAGGAGCAGCGTTTCCAGGCTGGATAGACTGGAAAAGAGATCTGGAGAAACTGAGCTTCTAACATTCGCATTCCATAAGTCCAGTCTTTTCAGGCTGGAGAGGCCGTTAAACAGATTTGAGGGTAAAGCTAAGTTTGGATTCTGGTTTAGTGCCAAGTTTTCCAGACTGGTGAGAGGGGCAAAGATAGTCTCAGGCAGGGTGCGAAGAGCACCATTGTCCATCACCAATATTTTCAGGTTGGAAAGACCGGCAAAAAGATTCGCAGGTATAGACTCGGAGGGTAGATCCATATTGCCCAAATCCAATTTATGCAAGTTGGTGAGCCCGGCAAAGTCGCCCTCTTGTAGAGCTCTGAGATCCCCAATCCTAAAGTTCAACTCCGTGATGGCTGATAATTGGTCAGACGTGACGGTTGCACAGTTGCTTTGATTCGGAATATTTCGAAGAATTCTATCTCTTACGTCCTGAGATCGACCGCAAATATTCACCGTTTGCGCCGCCACATTCAGTACAAAGGACGTCAGAATGAAACTCGCTGCAAATCCCAGACGTGAAAGAGAACATCTTGGCATGATTCAAATAGATATCTAAGGTCTTTAAGATAGGGATAGCTTCACTGGATAAGCTATTAATCAAGGGAATATATGATTAATTCTTCTCACAGTAGGTAAGGTAGATTCTGGATTCGAGATTATCAGGCTTCGCCAAGTCTAAGGATAGATCCTCTGGGTGGATCGCCAAGACTCGTTGGGTTTCAGGATCCATTGCTCTCAAACATGGACAAACGTCACTTTGCCTCGACTCATCATACGGCTATCCTTCCATTCCCTTTGCTATAAGGGGAGATTATATGTTATTAGGTTGCAATGGCTGAGCATGAGTTCTCCATCCTGCAGCACCGGACGAACAACCAGAAACGAGGCAAAATACCCTCTGTTTACATCATAGTTGAACCGAGGCAATAATTTCTCATACCTTTTGGATGATGATCCTATTTGTATCTCATAAACGCTAGGAACTAGTTCCTGTCGGCGAAAATATAAATTATTAGAGCCTCTTTCAAAACTCTTTATTTTCTCCTGTTGTCCCGGCTGAATTGCGGCTTAAACTGGTTCAATCTGGTCGGACTACGCGAATCATCGGCGGGGGTTCGGTGTTTTGTGGATTCAACCAGTGTTTTGCCTGCACGGAGGTCTCTGTTTGGTGAATTTCGTCCACGATCCGTGTAGATTTCACACCCCCCTCCCACGGCATCTGTGGTTCAGAGCGCCCAAATTCTGTTATGCAGGGGTTGGATGGCCGGTTTACTGCACCATCCGCAGCATTTGGTCCACCGTGAGCACCACCACGCTGAACATCAAATGACAGAGGACTTTCTCGTGCCCACGGACTCGGATATTGCGTCCACCGAACTCATCTTTGAGCCGCCCAAAGGCCCGCTCCACGGTGGAACGCTCCCGGTAGCGAACCCGCTCCGCAGGAATGAATCCGGCCGTACGTTGTGCCTTTTGCTCGCGACGATCCGCCGCTTTTTTGTTGCGCGGATTCGGATCAATGATCGGTACACGCCCCGAGGCGCTCCGATGTGCGACAATCTCCTTCGCGTCATAGGCGCTGTCCATGAGATCGTAACAGTTGTCCACCCGCTGCTGCGTCAAGTGCGCCAAGGGAAGCGCGGCCTGACTATCATGCAACGAGGCAGAGGTCACCAAACAGCTGATCGGAACCCCTCCGTCCGCCGTATCCATGTGTAGCTTATAGCCCGTCCATCGTTGCGTATGCCCCTTCGCGTTCCGCTTGCAGCCCACCGTACAATCCTTCGGTAATGCGTCCAACATCTCGCCTAACTCCATCTTCAACTGCTGCTCCAAGCGACGAGGCACCTTGGGACGGGCCTCCCCCTTCTTCGGACGCCCCCGCTTGCGTGGCTTCACGGGGGTGGACATGTCAGCCTTCGGAACCGGACGCTCCCGTGCTTCAATCGCCGTTGAATCCCGTGAAATATGCCCCACGAACTCCCCCGCGTACCCCTGTTTGATCAAGGCTTCATGGATCCGAGTCGGTAACTTCGCCAACGCAAACTCCTGAAACGCACGAGAAAACGTGGGCGCACTCGGCACATCACACGAGCGGGACCAACCACAGAGGGACCGAAGCAAAACATCCGATAGAAGCCGCTCCCGCAATCCGGAGGTTGTCGGAATATTTAACGCCATCTTGGCCAAAAACGACTGCGCAAGACAGACCCGGTGCGCACGCGGGCGTCCCACCGAACGAAGCCGGGGACGAGGCAGATGATCCTCCACACAGACCAACTCAAATAACAACAACAACTTCCTCAATCGTTTGGGCAACGCTCCATAGTTCTGCTCCACACATGGAAACAACTCCTGTTGGCAGGAAATATAAAAACCGCGTATCTTCTTGGTAAGGGACATGGGATTCTCCGGGGTTTGTTGGATTTGCAATACTCCTAAAAATACAAAATTCGGAGATCCCTGCCCCTTCGTTTGTGACCCCAAAAAACGATACCTCCCAGGGCAGATCAGCCCCTAACATTCTTTAGTACCCAGATCCATCAATCAGCAAAATCTCTCAAAAAATCATCCAATTGAGGAATTTTGAAAGAGGCTCTTTAGTTCTTCATTTTATGAGATGTCGGAGACTCTATTTCTCCGATCTGAACACACAAATATACGATTTTATGAGGTTTCCATCCCTGTTCCTCTGTCCCTAGATGGGAGTTCTTGCATCTTGTGAGACAGATATAGGCCATGGAAAGACTCATCTATCCAACATAAATTCAGTCACTGGAATCAGAGAATTCAAAGATCAAACTTTCAAACATTTCCCAAATCTGGATTTTTTTTAATAGATTCGGTCATTCAGAATCTTGTGCTACTATTCCAGAACGTCTTTAAGGGACTGTACGACAAATATTAGAAACTTACCACCCGTTGTTGATACAAAGCGAACATCAGCCCCTAGGCTTGAGTTTAAATTGTTCTAAACAGGAATGTCTTAATGGTTGACTTTGACGAACGAAGCGCATATCCGAAACCCTTGGATTTTGAAGTGATGCGCCCAGAATATGAAGAAGCAAAGGACGGTTCCGTGACCGCCACGATTACCCTGACTCCATTTGTAGTTACTGGTACAAGTCTAACGGAGCCTGGGGCTCGCCGCGCTGCAATTCATGAAGCTCACAAAACCTACAAGACTTATCATCCCAATTACGAGATTCCCAGTCCGTTCCCTGATGAGTTTAGGGATCAAGAAGGAATCCTCTGGAAACGACTGAGCCCTATGGCCCGCGCGATGCATGGAGATTACTCCTTCACAGATCCCGACGGTGAAGAAGACTACGCCAATATAGAGCAAATGCTCATCTGGGACGTTCGCCCTACTGCATCAAGCGAGTAACTTTGCTTTCAGATCTGATAGGTGATCCAATGCTGTACGGTGGTCATCTGGAAGGTCGCCTGTCATGATCTCCTGTTTCAATGCGTGTGCTATGTGACGCTCGTTCGCTCGCATAGGCAGAATGACCTCCTCGTAGAGTTTGGCCCGGCGTAGTGCGTCATCCTTGATTTGTACCATGAGTCCAAATGCCGCGGTATGCTCATTGGGAATCTTGCCATCCAGGATCGCCTCTCGGA
The DNA here is from genome assembly GCA_965208025.1 of Rhodothermales bacterium. GTDB lineage: Bacteria > Bacteroidota > Rhodothermia > Rhodothermales > Bin80 > Bin80. Next base: position 2,796,504 of record OZ242302.1, on the reverse strand, counting down.
CTGCGTCTTTAATGATTCCCACGGCTACACCTGCTTTGATACCCACCACCTCCATAATCTCTTTCCCATCAAGCGGTGGCTGAAAATTACGCAAATGATCCTTGGCTTCAACCTCTTGAAATTTCTTTTCTACCAAATCAAATGCGCGTAAGTAACGCCGCACGCGATGTGGGTTGCGAGATGTGATATCTGCCCTGACCAAAATCATTAGATCTTCAAGATCTTTGCCCGCGTCAAAAAGCAGACGCCGAACAGCAGAATCGGTAACTTCGTCATCAACAAGTGCAACTGGACGATGGTGCAGAGCCACCAGCTTCCGTACATATGCCATCCGGTCGTCAGTTGGTAACCGCAGCTTTCTGAAGAGTTTTGGGATCATTCTGGCCCCACGATCCTCGTGGCCGTGAAACGTCCAACCAGTTCCAGAAATAAACCTCTTGGATCGTGGCTTCCCAATGTCATGCACCAGTGCAGCCCAACGCAACCAGTAACGGTCGGAAGGAGCAGTCTCAACAACATTATCCACCACTTGAAGCGTATGATAAAAGTTGTCTTTGTGACGCTGACCTGCCACAGTCTCAACCCCTCTGAGCGTACTAAGCTCAGGAAAAAACTGACGTAGAAGACCGCTTTCCTCCAATATCTTGAATCCCGCGGATGGCGCAGAGCATTCCATCATTTTGTGCAATTCATCGGTAATTCGTTCCTGACTGACAATCTCTAAACGCTGTGCCTCCTTTTGCATGGCCTTCCGTGTCTTGGCATCAATTTGAAACTTCAATTGAGTAACAAATCTAGCTGCGCGAATCATCCGTAATGGATCATCTGCAAATGTGCTCTCTGGCGATCTCGGAGTCCGTAGTTTTCCTGCATCCAGATCAATCAGACCTCCAAATGGATCAAGAAGTTCTCCAAATGGACGTTCACTTGCAAGGCTGAGTGCCAGCGTGTTGACAGTAAAATCCCTCCGTAGCAAATCATCGTGTAGTGTGCCATCTTCTACGATAGGCTTGCGTGAATTTTTTCGGTAGCTTTCACGTCGCGCGGCTACAAATTCAAGAATCGCCTCTTGTAGTTGAATGGCGGCAGTTCCAAAATTTGGATACACATGCGCAAGAGTGCCTCCTAGTCGGACACCTACTGCCTGCGCGAGTTGAATACCTGCGCCCTGTCCTAAAACAACAAAGTCTATGTCCTGCGTAGCCCGCCCCAAAATGGCATCCCGAACAAATCCACCGACAGCATACACCTCCAGGTTTAGGTGTTGAGCTTCTTCTGCGACCACTTCCAGCAACTTATACTGAGGGAGAGTACGCAGCAATTCTTGTAAATTATTCATCAAACAGAATTCCCGCAATTCCAATTCTGGGCATGTTCAGTTAAACGTTCTTATCAACCAATCAATCCTTGACAGGTGTATCTATCTTCTAATCAATGAGTTGATGTGCCTTTAGCATGGAAAATCCTTGAGTCCATAAAGATAACCTGACGGCGATTCAACTTCTCACACCCATATCTACCGCGAACCACGACCAAATAACTGTTTAGTCGCAAATCCTGCCCTGTGGATCACTCAGCACCACGGGAATTTAGATCCAACTTCTCACCGCCATACCTTTAATCATACAGTTACCATCCGAGTCTCATCTACCACTCCCATTAAGGTGGCACACGACTGAATCGCGATTGTAGATGGTACAACAGCAGGCCTGACTGCCAGAGGATTGATGCATACAGTGCGAATACTGCCCTGATTGAGAAAGACCGGAGAGATGGGAACTCCACTTGGAATGTCTCAATTTCTGGCAATACTCTTCTGCATGCTACCAATGTAAATCAACCATGCGTATTTCTTAGATCCATATCTGTAGTTTCTTGGTCGCTGGGGCGTTTCTTGACAGTTGGGCGCACCTGTTCACTGCAAAGCAAAATGAGCAGAGATCCCAGATGGGCTTCTCACGCCATTAGCCACCATTGCGGTGAAGATGGAGGCCAGAAGATTCGCCGTTTCAAATCCAATCATCCAGACCAACTCATTGTGAGGGATGTTGATGATTGCCTGTACATAATGTTTGTTCGCATTTCCCCTGATGATTTCTCCGCTTCTGTTCAGTGCACAAAAATCAATCTCTTCACCGAATCCGCCCATATATGGGGAGATATGGAATGGTTAATCCAAACAGAAAGGATATCCAAGAAGCCCCTGAACTTTCCCCCACAAAAAAACTCCTGACGAAAGGAGGTTTAGTTCAATGCCAGTTCTATTGAACGAAAACATCTAACTCTGGGAAAGTCATTCCTCCAGGGTACATTGTACTATTTACAGATATTGTTGGAATACTGCCACTGCCTATACCCAACATGCCTGCAAGTACGATGTCGGCATTAACTTTCGGCTGTACTTTTTTGTCAATTATACATGCTTGAAAAGAATTCAAATCTCATATCTGAGCCACCTCTGCTATGGCAATTCTATTGGTTGTTCCGTCAGATTGTGCGTCAAGATTTTGATATGTTTCAAAATGAGCTTGTTGGGGAACGCATTCTACGGCGATTGCAGGGGCGTACGCTCCAGTATGGTAGTTCGAAGGAAGATGTCGGTAGACTATGGCAACTTGATTAGGAGATTTTGTGCGAATCAAATCCAATATTGGATGAAAGCGCTGGAAGAAGATACACTCATCGTCAAGAAATTCAACTATCCCAGAGGGGCCGATTTAGGGCCTATGGCCATCTCCTATTCTGAGACGATCCGTACTAGTGAATCTGGCAGTATCCGGTCGGGATTCTGAGCATGTACCTGACTGACAAAAAATCACGGCAGATAACCAGAATGGTCACCAAGATTGCACAAAATACTGCAATTGTAATAACGCAGCCTTGGTGAATTGCATGGATTCTCACAGGCAATGATTTCAGACACTCTTTACTCAATTGCATATGCAACCAGAATTATGTCATCCTCCACACCATAGGCTCTTGCGTTTTGAACAGAAAACAAGCGAACGTTTGCAGGTAACATAAAACGATTTACAATCTTGCTATCTCCATCAACAATCAACCATTCTGTTTCGGTTGCTCCATAAAACGAACTTAGTTGTACCCATGCTTGATTCTGATCATCTATGGTAAAGTGCTGATAGTAAGGTTTGTTCTCAGGAAGTTCCGCGGCTTTTATCGCATTAGATCTCAGCCCACTTGAATTCTCAATCGTTTCCTTGATATCTTCCGAAGTAACTGGAATAGGCTCTGTCTCCCAGCTCAGGACACGTTCGATCTCCCCATCAAAAGACAGAATACGAATAGTATTTCCCTCACCATTGCCAGCATAGATCCTTCTGTCCCTTCCAATAGAAACGATTGGAGTAGGGCTAAACGGCATATGCGTATATCCTCTGTTGTCCTCATAAACAAGCCGCTCCTTGGCAGGCATTTGGAAAATGATGTTTTCCGATCTAACCCCATCCTGATTGACCAAGTAGACATCGAATTTGTTGGTTGATTCCATAGTTTCTGGAAGCCAAGTCGTATACGTAGGCATATATTCCGTTAGAAATCCCGTAGGATTGGCACCGACGATTGTCCATGCATCAGATAATGAACCATCCACTCTTTGAATACGTCTCATATCGAAGAATTCATGATTGGGGGAGCATATTTACAGATACGCTCAAGACGACCATCCATGGCATACACCGTATCCCCTTCGCCAACATATACTCCAGCGAGATACTCAAATTCCCCAGGACCGCTACCTTCGTTCCCTATTGTATGAATTAAGTGATCCTGTGCCAGAAATTTTGTAAATCCCCTGATGGTCCCAATCATGGATATACAGTTGTCTCTGGCTATCAATATGCACAGTGTTAATATTTCCGAATACAAGATCCTGTCCCTCTCCTTCACCAAAGCGCCATACCTCCGAAAGAGTTATAGATGCATCACGAATATCCGCCTGCGCAAGCACCCTAACCAGATTAAAAAAGAAGAAAAACCACACAAAGAATTACGATAATGCCAACAGCCCAATCCCAAGAATCCACCAGTATTATGGCAGTAACAGATTAATAGATGGTGACTTCATGATCTCGTATCGTTTCAGTTGTATTAACAGACAAAGGTCAGTACAAGAAATTCCGTTAGACTGGTTCTAAGTGATCTAGTCAGATTGAAATTGCCAACCTGTTCAGGTATCAAGGATGAACAGCATTTGAACAGAGCAAGAATACGCCGTTCTCCTCATTATACCTAAATATGCGCTTCCACCCGGAAATGGGATCTAATGACTACTTTCCTGCGATCACGAGGGGTTGAGTAAACGTATAGGGTTCCTTGGATCCAGTAACCTGTAATCGTAAGACATACACGCCAGGCGCCAAATCAGGCACCAGTTTCATGTCATGGCTTCCTGGCCCGTACGATGTGTCTTCTGTTTGATAGACCTGACGTCCCAAAACATCGTAGAGTACCGCAGATGCCAATACCGTCTCAGGGGTAGAAAATGATACGTTCACCACATCCGTGAATGGATTCGGATAGGTGGCAACCAATACTGGTTCGATGAATGTCTGATCCTCTTCTACACTGGTTACGGACACTTTTCGGAATGTCATCCGGTTAAGGTTTACCTCCCTATCTGCAAAGGTGACTCGAAAAATACGTCCGCTCCCAGCCTTAAGTTCGGAAGTACGAGCGACTTTAGTCACCCAATTTTGCCACCCGCCAGTGTTGCCAACTTCTACCTCTGCAATCCGCTCACCATCCAGATAAAAAATCAGATCCGTTCCATCACGATCCCCCCCTGTGTTACTGGCGCCGCGAATATCAATTTCGTAGACCCCATCTTCCAGAACATCCACGGTATACTCCATCCATTCCATTCGTTCAGTCCAGCCGACATTGTATTCAAATCCATCTGGATCCGAAGAAGCCTCAATATCTACACCGTCATTGCGATAGTTACGACCCGTGTTTCCACCTCCTGCACTTCCCGATGTTGCCCAGTAATCTGAGTCCTCATACGCCACTCCCTGATTCCCGAGGTCATAGTCAGCAGCGTTAATGATACCGGGAAGTTGATGCCCTTTGAATGGCTTTTGAACCGTTCCAAACTCGGGATCAAAGATTGCGGCCAAAAGCCCATGATTGACTCGGGCAGAATCAAGCTCCAGATTCTGCGCCATCGCAATAAGTGCTGTGGAGGCGTTATCCACTGAAGGCTTTGCCCCATCTCCTCGCCAGTAGCTGAGAACTTCTTCGTAGCCTGGTGCGAACGGAGAACTGAGCGGACTAGTCGTAGTCTCAATCTTCTTGTGCGTCCACCAATTAATGCCAATATCGTGCTGATCCGCAAGCTTGGTGACTGCATAGATCCACGCATTGGAGTTTTCGCCTGTCTCGCCCAAATACAAAGGAACCTCATCTTCATCTCTCAGATTGAGCAGGTACTGGATCGCTCCCTGATCTGCCCCCTTCCAGTAATGATGAAAGGTGTAAACAATGTTGTCACGATTTTTAGCTAATTCTCTGAGGTCTTCATCGAATGATGTCGCCCACCAATTGCCCTCGAGGAAGAAAAGATGGTTTGGGGAGATGGGCTGCACTGCATTAATGATTTGAGTATAGAGCTCTGCCAGATCGGACGCCATCTCATTTGGAACCGTGGGTTCGTTGATCAGATCATATCCCATGATGATCGGATCATCGGCATAGCGGCGACTGATTTCGCGCCAGATCTTGATGGTTGGTGGCCAGTACTTCTCTGGTTCGGTCCAGAGCCTTGCCTCTCCATCACTATCTGAAATACCCCCCTCATTTTGACTTCCTGGAACGGCATGCATATCAAGAATGACCGAAAGGTCATGCTTCCGACACCATTCCAGAAATGTATCCAGCAATTCAAACCCATCTTCATTCCATGTTTCTTGATCAAGTTCATAGAACAACTGATAATGGAATGGAAGTCGAACATGATCAAAGCCCCATTCCTTAATGGCAGCAAGATCTTTCTCTTGCACATATTTCTCTGTGTACAATGCAAAAAAGTCTTCCGTATTCGCCTCACCGATGAGTTCAATCATCTGATTACGAATTCCCGTGGGGCCGTCTGTAGTGCCCTCTTCCAGTATACGGATATGAAGCATGTACCCCTCTGGCAGCAGCCATCCCCCAAGGCCCATTCCCTTGGGGACAACAGCTTGTCCGCTTGAATCCAAAATTCTCGTTCCGTCAATACGGAAGTATCCTTCGTTGGGAATTGCAACTTCTTTCAACTCAAACCGAAACGTCCCGACGGGCTTGACCGCACCATCCACCAAAAATGGAGACTCCTGAATGCGCCGAATCTCCTCTCGGGGATTGGTGGCTTGATTCGGCGACCGATAGTCGGGACCACTATCGGTGCCTGCATCGTAGACAAACAGGTCCACCTCAACCGCCTCCATCCAGTTCCCACCATCATCCAGGAGGTTCAACCCGGACACGCCAACAAACCAGTCCGGGCTAGGAGCAAGCATGGAGGTTACCGTCACAAGGTTCCAGGGTGGACGAATGTCAAAGGTGGTTTTTGTTGAAGTAGGTGGGGCACCTAAACCTCTACCATCAATCAGGGCATCTGCATTGGAAGCACTCTTCGCTGCGTTGATTTCGCTACGAAACGTACCCTTGCCCCCGGTCTCGGCCATTTGTTTGATCCCATTACTTGCGATGGATCCAGTGCTCCAGAACTGGACCGAATTATTATGTGTCCCTCCAATCAATCCCGAGAAGTGAGGATTTGAGGGATAACTATCTGGATGGCTATTCGCCGTCCATGTTGAAGTGAACGTGAGTTCATAAGTAGCGGTGCCTTGCGCTATCACGGAGGACACGAACAGAAAACTACCAAAAATGCAACAACAAATACACTTACGAATCATTAGCATTAGTCCCATACCTATGTTTCATTTATACCCTGTCGGCGAATCAACTAACAAGTCAGGTTATACCCAATTATCTAGTATTTACTTCAAACCCAATTGCAATATAACTGTTTTCATGGATAGATCTGCAAGTTATGTGCCAAAGTCGGGATAGATCGGTGTTTTTTTCCGGAATCTCCAAAAAAACTGTTGGAGAGCAGTACTGGGATTGAGGGATTCCGTAGTATTGTGGGGGAATGAAGGTTTTGGGTACACGATCCGTCTCAATTCACCAAGACTTGGATTCCTGCCTTTGTGGCAACGGAGCCAGGTAATTCTACACATTCTTGATTCTGCATTCATGAAGGTAAACTGGAAAGCTTCCTGACCAAAATAGGAGCGGGCTAAATAGGTCTTTGGGACTCTTTGACACTGTGCCTGTGCGAGAACGATAACTTCCCGCCAACAACTCCGAAACTACGCCCACTGAAGCAACTTTATCCAAAACGAAATTCCTTGCGACCTGCTGAATCATGTAAAGCGGAAAGAGAGATTTTTATCACTATTGTTATTAAATGACTTGAACGTCATGACCCCGATAGTTCTACTGATCAAGCCCAAATCATTTAGGTCGCTGGCGACGTACTTTGGATGGGCACGGGATTCTACTGGTAATCGCTCTGGTCTTAGATGCCTCATTCTGGAGGGGAATCAACCCAGTCTGGGATCGGCGTCACCGTTTCTTCTGGTGGGGGCCCTGGATCAGACCAGCCCATCTCCGTGACAGTCATCAGCGGTTTAAGTGTCATATCATTCTCAACCAGAATCTGGCAGGCAAGACGCACTTGACCAAGTAATTTGCCATCTACTAATTTATCGTGTTCCGCCCGAGAAATCACCTCAGGTTCTCCTTCAAAAAATTCAACCCGACAGGTGGTGCAGCGCGCATAGCCGCCACAACGGTGTCCGATATCAATTCCATGCGCCTCTACCGCATTGACGAGCCGCTGCCCCTGTTCCACTTCAAATGTCCCATGATCGGGGATCGTTATTTTTGGCATGATCTTGTTATAAGTTGCGTATTTTTCGTAAATATACTACCGAATTTTAAATCGCCACGAACATGTCACCACGAATAGTCACGTATGTTCTTGTTTGTCTCATCTTGACGATAGGCGCTTGCCAGTCAGCTCGCGAAACAACACGAACCCAATCCTTTGATCGGATCACAGCTCCACCTTCCGTTCAACCCTCCATTTTGACCGTAGATTCCCCAACAGTGGTTTTCCCGAATGCACTGGTTCGTATTGATTCACTGATCATAGAGCGTATTCATGCACAAGCTTTTCCTGGCGCAGTTGTTTCGGTGGGCAAGGGGGATGAAATCATTAAAATGACCGGATACGGTGGGTTTACGTATCGCTCTCAGCGTCGCATGTTACCCGAGTCTCTTTTTGATGTAGCCTCTCTGACCAAAGTGGTGGCTACCACGACTGCAACCATGCTACTCCATGAGAGGGGGCAGCTGGATCTTGATCATTTAGTTTCAGACTATCTGGATTCCTTCAATACCCAAGAAAGGGAGCGAATCACTTTTCGTCATCTCTTGACACATACTAGTGGACTCCCCGCGTTTCAGCCTTTCCATATGAATGGTATTACCTCTCGTGAGGTCGTTCTGGATTCAATCCTCTCAACTCCACTTCTTTCAGAACTAGGCGAGGAATATCTTTACAGTGACTTTGGTATGATCTCCCTTGCGTTAGCGATTGAAGCAATCACGGGCGAACCTTTTGATGCGTGGTGTACCAACAATATTTTCGTTCCGTTGGGAATGAACTCTACCGGCTTCCGAACGACTGGCGAGCCAGACTCTACTGTTGTTCCGACTGAACTGGATGATTATTTCCGCCATCGACTGATCCAGGGCGAAGTGCATGATGAGACCGCATGGACATTGGGAGGCGTAGCAGGTCACGCTGGGATTTTCTCTTCGGCATTGGATCTCTCCAAGTTTGCTCGGATGATGGCCCAGCGTGGACGCTTGGATGAGTTAGAATTTCTTCAGCCCCAAACAATTGACCTCTTTACCACTGTTGTTGATACTTCTCTTAGCATGCGTGCGCTCGGGTGGGACACCCGAAATCTAAATGATGAACCATCGTCCGCTGGACAATTCTTCGGGCCAAGAAGCTATGGTCATACTGGGTTTACAGGCACCTCACTATGGATTGACCCGGACTCGGAGGCATGGGTGATTCTACTATCCAACCGAGTTTATCCGAGTCGAGATGAATATGAACGCTTTATGGGACTTCGGGGAGCGCTAGCCGATGCGGTCTATGAAGCCTTCTACTGGCCGCTTCCCACTGTGCGTTAAGGGGAACAATCAACCTAGTAAGGCTTACCACTTGGCTGTTTTCACTGTACTTCACTCGGTATGCCAACGTACGATTACAAGCGAGAAGATGGAACGTTCTTTGAGTTGTACCAGCCAATTACTGCGGAGCCTTTAACCAAATGCCCCACGACCGGCCAACCGGTACAACGTGTCATCAGTGGGGGGACCGGTTTTATCTTTAAGGGAAGTGGATTTTATCAGACCGACTACGTAGCCAAACCTACAGATGATAAATCCTCGGAGCCGAAGACGGATGACAAAAAAACCGAGAGTACTTCCAACAGTAAGCCGAAAGACGAGAAACAGGAAACGACCTCCAAAAATGAGGATTGACTCTACGAAGCGTTGAGCGGATTCAACTGGGTGATGGTGGATTCAGTTGAGTGATTTAGGCACAATCAACCGCTTTGGAAGGTGACGAACTCGGTTGAGGGAAAACGAGCGTCAGAAAATCAAAACTTTATTCTCCATCACAGGAAACTCATCAGGTTCGCCATTTGATTTCCCGTGAGGTAGCATCCAGATGGTTCAGCGAATTGACGGTGCTCAAACTCTGCGCGTAAGAGGGGAATTGTTGGTAGCACTCCCCTTGTTTTAACTTGATTGAGGGGGTCTCACCTGACCTTCAAACCAACCGCGGAGTGAATAATCTGACCGAAAACATCGGATTGGAGACTGGCTCCACCGATCAGCCCGCCATCAACATCCTGTTGACTCAGGAGTTCTTTTGCATTTCCAGGCTTCATACTCCCTCCGTAGAGAAGATAAACCCCTTCGGCAATTTCATCGCCAAACTGATGCCGAATCAGTGAACGGATGAACGCGTGCATTTCCTGGGCCTGTGAAGGCGATGCGGTTTCCCCGGTCCCAATTGCCCAGACAGGCTCATACGCAATCACGAACATGGAAGGAGACTGGATCCTCAATCCCTCAAGGGCAAACTTGACCTGCGCAGCTACAACCTCCCTCTCTTTGCCAGCTTTGCGCTGATCTAACAGCTCCCCTACGCAAATAATTGGAATGAGCGCGGTCTGAATCGCCTGTTTCACCTTGCTACTCACTTCGGCATCGGTTTCTCCGAAATGCTGTCGACGCTCCGAATGGCCAAGAATTACATAGTGGCAACCCACAGAGCGAAGCATCTGCGCCGAATTCTCACCCGTGAAGGCCCCACTCTCCGCCCAGTGCATATTCTGCCCTCCCAAGCGTACACGACTCCCCTCGAGTGCAGAACGAACGACACTCAATAAAGAACTCGGAGGGCACACCGCAATTTTGACTCCCCCCGAAACTTCGCTCTCCTGAGCAACTCCTCGAGCTAACTCAATCGCAGAGTCAGCATCCATGTTCATTTTCCAATTCCCGGCGATCAGCATTTGAATAAATTTTGATTGAATAGTTACTATTGGTCCAGAAGTGTAATCACATACTCGCGGAGTGCTGCCATGGAACCACCGACATATTTATCAACCAGAGTTCCCTCTGGGTCAATGAGATAGCGCGTTGGAAGCACATTGATATTATACTTCTGGCCGACTTCCTGTCCTCCATATACATGGCGCCCAGGAACGACTCGCTCTTCAAAAAATCCCTCATTGACCAGGGTATCAGGTTGCATGGAGATGGAAACGATCTGCACCAAATCCGATCCCAATGTCTCCAGAATATCATTGCGACCTGGCAACTCGCGCTGGTATACATCATCTTCGGGTTGATAGAATTCCAGGATCACATACTTTCCTCGTAACTCCTTTAATTTCAGAGAATCTCCGTTCACATCACGAACGGCAAAGGAGGGGGCATCCATTCCAGGAAGAAGGTTTTGAATTTCATAGGCTGCACGTTCTGCCCAAAGAGCCCACTGCGTGTCAGGAAATTCATCCTGCATGGACTGAGTGACCGTGAAGGCCGCATCATATTCCAGACTATCTATGTGGGCCACCACCCGCTCGGATGCAATCTCTGCCCGTTGAATTTCCGTATCCGCCCGCTGGGACAAATGATCTAAAAGCGCCAATGCCGACTCTTGCCCGTTGCGGCGCGCCTCTGCCTGTCTCGCTGCCCGCGCGGCATCACCAAAGCGTCCATTTGAACTGGCAAGTTGATCCATTCTGGCAATCACCAAAGAATCTTCCCATCCTGTTCCCATCATGATTGCCTCTGCTGCAGCTAATTCACCTCCCATGGTATTCGGAAAAGTCTTCTGCAAGTCCCAAAGTATCATGGTGGTTTGCGAAATCCGATTAGATACCTCTTCTTCTGTATACTCCCCCGACTGCACCAACTCTACCAGTGACTGTTCGTGCTGTGTGCGAGTATTCTGATAAGCCTGTAAGGACGAATTCTCTTGTGACCTGATTCGCAGATTCCGTCCGCGCAGAGGGAATGCAGCCCTCAGAAAGGCGGAATCCCCATGCGCAATGGCAATCTGTCCAGAGGCCTGGATTTGTCCCAATCGACTGATAATCAGATTGTAGACACCCCGTTCGGGAGCAATGATCTTCATGGAAAAGAAGCCGGAGCTATCGGTTACCGCATAGCCCAATGTGTCAGGTTCACCCGTAACCGTTCGGGCTACCAGAACTTCAAAATCACGATAATCCGTAGAAAGATCAATGTCCGGCTGAATGCTCAGTGTGCCCTCAAATGCACTCTCCACAGATTCAGGTTTTGACTCGGTCTGGGCGCATGCAAGTCCAGGAGCAATAATCAGTACACCCAAGAGAACAGCATCCCTTACCCGATCTATAAATTCTCTCATGGTTTCCGGCGATCTAATTCTTCTTTCACGATGCTCTTTACAAGCTTTGGATCAGGTGCTCCGTCAAACCGTCGCATGACCTGACCGATAAAAAATCCGATAATTGATTCTTTTCCCCGCACATACTGCATGACCTGCTTCGGGTTTTCTTCAACGACTCGCTCCACAATAGGTGAGATCAGACTGTGATCCGAAATCTGAATTAGTTTTTTCTCCTCCGCAATGATATTCGGCGACCGCTCATCTGTGATCATCTCTTCAAAGAGTGATTGTGCTGCACTGGAGCTGATCGTGGACGCCATCCGTAGAGCAACCAACTGGGCCAGACGCTCGGGTTGAATGGGAAAATCCTGCATATTGACATCTTTTTCCTTGCAAGTTCGAAGCACATCACCCATGATAAAATTTGACAGTGCTTTGGCTTGAAGGGAGATTGATCCCTCGGGTGCGGATGATTGGAGTACGTCTAAAGCCTGCTCAAAATAGTCAGAGACCAAACGCTCTTCGGTAAGAATTAGGGCATCATACTCGGGTAATCGGAGCCTCTGAATGTAATCTTGACGGCGCTCATCAGGAAGCTTTGGCATTCCTTCACGAATCGCCGCTTTGGCTTCTTCGGTGACCACCACAGGCGGTAAATCAGGATCAGGAAAGTAGCGATAGTCGTGTGCTTCTTCTTTGGATCGCATCGGATGCGTCTCACCGGATATATTATCCCACAGGCGTGTTTCGTGGATTACATCCTTGCCTTGTTGGAGCAGAGCAGTCTGCCGGAGTACCTCATAGTCAATTGCCCGCTCCACATGACGAAACGAGTTCATGTTTTTAACCTCTGTCTTCGTGCCTAGGGCTTGGGTTCCTTTCGGGCGAACAGAAACATTCGCATCACAGCGCAGAGATCCCTCTTCCATATTCCCATCGCTGATCCCCAGATACCGAACCAGTTGGCGAATCTTTTGCATGTACCGATTCGCTTCGGACCCAGACCGTAAATCAGGCTCTGAGACAATTTCCAAAAGTGGAACTCCACAGCGATTGTAATCAAGTAGCGTAAAATGGGTATCCTGATCATGCAGTGATTTACCTGCATCTTCCTCGATGTGAATGCGAGTGATCCCGATTCGTCGACCTTCCCCAATTTCAAGATATCCGGCAACGCAAATCGGATGTTCATATTGAGAGATCTGGTAGCCTTTGGGAAGATCTGGATAAAAATAATGTTTACGAGCCAGAATACTTCGCTCTGCAATCTGGCAATGGGTTGCCAACCCCAGACGTACGGCAAACTCAATCACCTTGGCGTTGAGCACTGGAAGTGTACCTGGTAGGCCAAGACTCACTGGATCAACATGGCGATTGGGATCTGCCCCGAACTTAGCAGAATCAGGGCTGAACGCTTTGGAGTTCGTCAAGAGCTGACAATGAACCTCAAGACCAACGACTGGCTCGTATTCGACTTCAGGGCTTACCCTACCCATCCAGCTATTGCAATGCTGTAAACGCGTCAAGGATTTCCTTGCCGTGAATTTTGTTTTTTGGGCGCTTGAAGATCTTTACAATCGTCCCCGATTCGTCAATCAGAAAGGTAGTTCGCTTGACTCCCAGAAATGTCTTACCATACATTTTCTTCTCTCCCCATGCACCATATGCAGTTAAGACCTCTCTTTCAGTGTCAGCCAAGAGAAGGAATGGCAGGTTATACTTTTCAGAAAATTTCTGATGGGAGGCTACACTATCAGGGGAGACCCCGATTGCGACAATGCCTGCTTCCTGCAATTCTTTCCAGTGATCTCGGATGCTACATGCTTCATGTGTACACCCAGGCGTACCATCCTTTGGATAAAAATATAAAGCTACCTTTTGGCCTAAAAAATCTTTGAGGCAAAGCGTCTCCCCAGTGCCGGATGCGCCCGTGAAATCGGGAGCTTGATCTCCAATCTGTAACATGATTCTGTAGTGGTTAAATAATTATTAATACGAAGTTGGCGGTTAGTTCTCCGAACATACCTGTCATCACTGCGATCTATGGTAGAGATAGAATGACAACCGAAAATATGGCATATGAAAAGCTAGCGATGAGGCGAAAAATACGACGATTTTCTCAGAGTTACAGAACTTCCGAAGAGACATGTTCCATGAATCCTCAATCAACTTCTATGTACAACTTGATCGGACGCTGAGTTAAACCAACTTGTAACTCACCGTTCCAACCCGGGGAAAGAATTTACGAGATTGAAGTGGGGGGATCACATCAAGTAATACCATACCGGTTGAGTCGGAATTCATATAATCCGAGCCTCTTTCAAAATTCCTCAATTGGATGATTTTTTGAGAGATTTTGCTGATTGATGGATCTGGGTACTAAAGAATGTTAGGGGGCTGATCTGCTCTGGGAGGTATCGTTTTTGGGGTCACAAACGAAGGGGCAGGGATCTCCGAATTTTGTATTTTTAGGAGTATTGCAAATCCAACAAACCCCGGAGAATCCCATGTCCCTTACCAAGAAGATACGCGTTTTTTATATTTCCTGCCAACAGGAGTTGTTTCCATGTGTGGAGCAGAACTATGGAGCGTTGCCCAAACGATTGAGGAAGTTGTTGTTGTTATTTGAGTTGGTCTGTGTGGAGGATCATCTGCCTCGTCCCCGGCTTCGTTCGGTGGGACGCCCGCGTGCGCACCGGGTCTGTCTTGCGCGGTCGTTTTTGGCCAAGATGGCGTTAAATATTCCGACGACCTCCGGATTGCGGGAGCGGCTTCTATCAGATGTTTTGCTTCGGTCCCTCTGTGGTTGGTCCCGCTCGTGTGATGTGCCGAGTGCGCCCACGTTTTCTCGTGCGTTTCAGGAGTTTGCGTTGGCGAAGTTACCGACTCGGATCCATGAAGCGTTGATCAAACAGGGGTACGCGGGGGAGTTCGTGGGGCATATTTCACGGGATTCAACGGCGATTGAAGCGCGGGAGCGTCCGGTTCCGAAGGCGCATACATCAAAGCCCGTGAGGCGACGCAAGCGAGGGCGTCCGAAGAAGGGAGAGGAGCGTCCCAAGGTGCCTCGTCGCTTGGAGCAGCAGTTGAAGATGGAGTTAGGCGAGATGCTGGACGCATTACCGAAGGATTGTACGGTGGGCTGCAAGCGGAACGCGAAGGGGCATACGCAACGATGGACGGGCTATAAGCTACACATGGATACGGCGGACGGAGGGGTTCCGATCAGCTGTTTGGTGACCTCTGCCTCGTTGCATGATAGTCAGGCCGCGCTTCCCTTGGCGCACTTGACGCAGCAGCGGGTGGACAACTGTTACGATCTCATGGACAGCGCCTATGACGCGAAGGAGATTGTCGCACATCGGAGCGCCTCGGGGCGTGTACCGATCATTGATCCGAATCCGCGCAACAAAAAAGCGGCGGATCGTCGCGAGCAAAAGGCACAACGTACGGCCGGATTCATTCCTGCGGAGCGGGTTCGCTACCGGGAGCGTTCCACCGTGGAGCGGGCCTTTGGGCGGCTCAAAGATGAGTTCGGTGGACGCAATATCCGAGTCCGTGGGCACGAGAAAGTCCTTTGTCATTTGATGTTCAGTGTGGTGGTACTCACGGTGGACCAAATGCTGCGGATGGTGCAGTAAACCGGCCATCCAACCCCTGCATAACAGATTTTGGGCGCTCTGAACCACAGATGCCGTGGGAGGGGTGTGTGAAATCTACACGGATCGTGGACGAAATTCACCAAACAGAGACCTCCGTGCAGGCAAAACACTGGTTGAATCCACAAAACACCGAACCCCCGCCGATGATTCGCGTAGTCCGACCAGATTGAACCAGTTTAAGCCGCAATTCCTGACTTCGACAGGTAGGTGTTGACTTGGAGGGCAAAATAGTCATTTTCGAGTGATTTCGGGGTTTTTTTGGGGTATTTGGGGCCATTTTAGCCCTGTTTTTCAAGTTCCTAAGATGTAGTGTTCAGTTTGTTTTTTGATTTGGGTATTTGGACTTTGTGCCGTATCTTACCTATATCATGTTCGTTCGCAAACTCAAACGAAAGACGACCCAAAACATTGCCGTCCAGATCGTGCGCAATGACCGCACAAAGGATGGCAAAGTGCGACAGAGGATCGTGCGCTATATGGGCACGGCCCCCGAAGGCCCGGCATTGGAGGCCCTCCTGCACATCGCGGAACAGGAACGATTGCGGATTGAAGAAGAGAGCAAGCCGTCCTTGTTTCCGTCGGAGCATAGTGCGCATGCCGCATTGGAGGCCCGACGTAGGAAACCGTCCGACCAGCCCATCCCGCTGGAAGATATCCGCAAGCTGGAGGAGGTCAAGCGGATCTGTGTGGGCTTTCATGAGGTGTTTGGGGCCTTGTATATGCGGATGGGGTTCGATCAGTTGTTTTCCAAACGGCATGCAATGGCTGCGCGTCTATTCAGGCAGGCCGTATTGTTACGTCTAGGAGCCCCTGGAGACAGCAAACTGGCTCATGCGCGGCAACTGTCCAAGGAAGATGGCGTGGAAGTCCCGGTCCACAAGTTTTACCGCATGATGGATGCGGTGGATGATCGGCGTATTGCGCAGTTGCAGTCGATCGTGGCCCGGGAGGTGACCGACTTACTCGGAAGCAAGCTGGATGTACTGTTTTTTGATGTGACCACGCTGGCGTTTGCTTCGGACAAGCCCGACGGACTCCGCAAGAAGGGATACAGTAAAGATGGGAAGCATACTCGTGTGCAGGTGGTGTTGGCCCTGATGCAGACCCGTGACGGACTGCCCGTCGGCTATGAGTTGTTTGAAGGCAACACCGCGGACGTTAAGACACTGGAGCCAGCGATCACCTCGTTGAAGGCCCGTTTTGCATTGGACCGTGTGGTGGTTGTGGCGGATTCTGGGATGCTGAGTGCGGACCATGTCGCCTTACTGCAAAGTATGGGGCATGACTATGTGGTTGCGGCCCGTTTGCGCTCAATGCAGGCGGAGGACTTGCGTAAGGTTACGGGCACGCATAAGTGGCAGTCCACCGCAGACGGTCGCAAGGTAAGCGAAGTGCGGATTGGGGGGAGGCGGCTCATCGTGCGATATTGTCCAAAGCGTGCGGCGAAGGATGCACACGAGCATGAGAAAGCGGTAACGAAAGCCCAGAAGCGTTTGGCATCTGGGGTCAAGGGATCGGGTCGGAAGGGTCGTTACTTGAACGTGAACCGGAATGCGGTGAAGCTGAATGCAGCGGCCATTGAGAAGGATCGTCAATTGGAGGGATTGCACGCGGTATGGACGAGTCTCAAGGCATCCTCCGCTGCACAAGTGTATGCGCAGTACGGGGGACTATGGCAGATTGAGGAAGGCTTTCGTGTATTCAAGCATACCATGGCGGTTCGTCCAGTGTTTCACTGGACGGCGCGTCCGCGCGCACATTGCCATATGCTTTGCCGCCTTTGCGATGCTACGCATTCTGCGTCGAATCTACAACACGCGACATGGCGCGGAGGCGCCCATCAGTGAGGGACAGATTTTGGCTCAATTGCGTGAAGTAGAGGTGTCCGTGGTACGAGACAAGACGACCAAGCGTCATTTTGCGATCCCGTCGGCGGCCAACAGTACAAAGGTTCGGCTTTACAAAGCGATGGGGTTGACGATTCAGCGCCAGACCGTACCCTTGGAAAAAGACCCGTAACCCGCCTCCCAAGTGATTGCTTAACGTCTGGTATTTAGACCGCAAAAAGCGGAAAAACCGACGGTGTTTGTAGTGTTCAAAGTTGCCTGAACACTCTTTCCAAAAGACCTGTACCCCCTGAAAAATAAGGCTTTCTTTGTTTTTAGAAAATTGTAAACCGTCGAAGTCAGGAGTTTAAGCCGCAATTCAGCCGGGACAACAGGAGAAAATAAAGAGTTTTGAAAGAGGCTCATCCAACCGCATTTTTACAGGGAATTAATCGCTGTGCTGAACCAAATTGAATCCGATTTCATGACGGACTCCGATTCGTGGTAGTCTGAGAGGAACATCTTAGTATGCCAAGAGATACTTGAGCGCTTCCTTCAGTCGGGCCTTGGCAGAAAAAATTTCGGTTTCCAGATTTAACGAAAACGGTACAGGCGTATCTAATCCAGCTACTCGCATCGGCGGTGCATCCAGATAGGTAAATCCATCTTCCGCAATTCTTGAGGTGATCTCCGCACCAAATCCGCCAGTCATGGTCGCCTCATGCAGGACCAGAAGCCGTCCCGTCTTCTTTACCGAAGACAAAACCATTTCCTGATCCCACGGGATGAGTGTTCGCAAATCTATCACCTCAATTGAAGCACCCTGCTCTTGTTGTAACTGTGCTTCTGTCAGTGCCCACTGAACACCAAGTCCGTATGTAACGATCGTTGCATCCTCCCCAGGATGCATACAGTTCGCCTCTCCCAGAGGAATCTCATACGGAACACTCGGTACTTGACCTCGCAGGTTGCGATACAGATACTTATGCTCAAAGTAAAGAACCGGATTCGGATCATGAATGGATGCCATGAGCAGTCCTTTGGCATCGTGAGGAGTTGAGGGAGCAATCACTTTCAGCCCTGGAACATGACAGAACCAAGCTTCCTTACACTGCGAGTGGAAAGGACCAGCACCTATATGCCCACCAAACGGTGCCCGAATGGTTACATTCACTGGTGCACTCCACCGATAGTTTGTCGTGGCGAGATTGTTGACAATCTGATTGAATCCACAGGAAATGAAATCTGCGTATTGCATCTCAATGATCGGACGAAAGCCCTCGAGTGCCAGCCCCATCGCAGCTCCCAGAATACCGCTCTCCATAATGGGCGTATTCCGCACGCGCTGGTGACCAAACTTCTCCAGCAGACCTTCGGATGCTTTGAAGACACCCCCGTATTCAGCAATATCCTGTCCCATCAGTAGAACGCGTTGATCCTCTTCCATTGCCTGCATCATGCCCTCACGAATCGCATCCACAAATCGCCGTTCAGACTGCTTGTCTGACGGCTTTCGGATCGGATCCCTCCGTCTGGCAAAGACTGCATTCGACTCCTTTTCGGGAGTACTTTCAACCACTGGTTGTTGCAAAGCATACTCAGCAGCTACCTCCACCTCACGGGAGAGTTCTTCCCGCATCGCTTGTACTTCCTGCGATGTGACAATTTTATGCTTAACCAACCAATTGATGTACTGGTCTATTGGATCTTTCTTTTCCCATTTTTTGATGAGTTCCTTCGGTACATACTTGATTCCGGACGCCTCTTCATGACCGCGGCGCCTGAATGTTTTCATTTCTATGAGCGTTGGTCCTTCGCCCTTTCTCGCTCGGTCTGCTGCACTCTGAACACTTGAGATGACGTGTAGAACATCATTGCCATCAATGGATTCCCCTGGGAAGCCATATCCGGATGCAGCATCAGCAAGATTCGTGATTGGTACAGCATCTTCGGTGGGTGTGGAGAGTCCATAGCCATTGTTTTCAATGACGAAGAGGACGGGCAATTTCCAGAGGCCGGCCAGAGTGCAAGCTTCATGAAAATCTCCCTCTCGTGTTGCACCTTCTCCACAAAATACCAGCGCAATATCTTCACTCTCCCTGATCTGGGCAGCTTGGGCAATCCCGCAGGCGACGGGGAGCATTGAACCCAGATGAGAGATCATCCCAACGATCTTTTTTTCTGGCAGTCCGAAATGAAACGTCCGATCCCGTCCCATGGTATATCCCCCTGCCTTACCCATCAACTGACAAAAGAGGGGTTTAAGGGGAACCCTTCGGGTCGTCCATACCCCAAGATTTCGGTGAAGAGGCAAAATATAGTCATTCTTTTTGAGTGCCCATGCACACCCTACTGCTATGGCTTCCTGTCCATAGCCACTGAACCATTTGGAAATCTGATTCTGTCGAATCAAACGGAGCATGTGCTCCTCTATGATGCGCGGCAGAAGGAGCGCTCGGAGTATCTCCCGAAGCTCGTCGTTGGACAATTTACTGAACTTTCTCAATGACCGCCCCCGGAAAAGACAGCGCGCAGAGTCCGAAACAGGATTTTTAGATCCATCCGCAGGCTCATATTCTCAATGTAATACAGATCATACTTCACCTTTTGTCGCACATCCTCAAGAGAGCTGTCGTAATGCCACATTACTTGGGCCCAACCGGTGATTCCTGGTTTGATGCGATGTCGTCGATTATACAACGGCACTTTTCCTCTGAGTTTTTCCACGAAGTAGGGCCGTTCAGGGCGAGGACCGACCAGACTCATGTCTCCCCGGAGCACATTGAAGAGTTGAGGGATTTCATCCAGACGAGTCTTGCGAAGCCAGCGTCCAACCGGTGTATAGCGTGAATCATTTTTTGAAGCCCAGATTGGCCCCGTCTGTGCTTCTGCGTCTTCTTGCATTGTCCTAAACTTATACATGGTAAAGTTTTTTCCTGTACGCCCAACACGTTTCTGCCGAAAAATAGCCCTTCCTTGTGAGGTCATTTTCACGGCAATAATCACTCCGATCCAGAGTGGCAATCCGATGATCAGCACCACCAGTGCGACAATAAGATCAATCAGTCGCTTCGTGTACTGCTCCCAGACCGGCATCGGAATTGGGAGTACCTCAATCAGGGGGAGACCATAAATATGTTCCGTTCTTGCCATCCCCCCAATCACAGAATAAAAATCGGGGACAATCTTCAACGTCACATTTTTCCCGTCACATAACCGCAGGACTTCGGATAGTTCTTTGTGATCCTGAGACCCAAGTGCAATCAATACATCACGCACCTGAAGGTCTTCAATCAGGTCAGGCAACTGCTCAATGGTATGGATGCTTTTTTCATCAAGAACTTCGGATCCATTCTGGGCTTCGTTATCTTGTTGCCCCAGTCGTACGGCTCCAACGATCTGGAGGCCTGCGGCTGGATACTTGGCTACATCCTGATATAAGCGCTCCACCTTATCCCGCCATCCCACCACCAGTGCGCGATGCGTCCCATGCCCTCTTAGAATAAGTGCTTTCTGGACTGAACGTACGAAGATCCGGCCCGTAGTAACGAGCCCTAAAACAGAAGCCCAATAGATCCCAATGATAGATAAGCTCCCCCCGGTCTGCAATGTGTCAATGAAGATGCTAAACACGAGAATCAACACACCAACCGTAATGACCTTAGCCAAGGATACGGTTTCATCAATCCGGCTGGACGCATGCCGTTCGCGATACATTCCTGCAATCAGAAGCATCACGATCCAGAAAAGTGCGAGCAGTACAGAAGCAGGAAGAGGGTAGATCATATCTCCTCCCGCGCCTGAGAACCCGAGTATATCAAAATTTTCGGGAAATCGGATTCGGAGATACAGAATACAAGAGATGGCCGCGGCAACGGTATCTGTAATGATTAGCACAATAAATTCAACTGTGCGGGACATTAAGTTCACAACTATAGCCTTACCTAATAAAGAGTACCTCTCACTACGTCACATCCCTACTCAAGTATTCCCTTTGTATTCGGATGTTGGGAGCATGTTTTCCATAGCATTCAACCCCCTCGGTTGCTAGATGCGAAGGCAGAGAAATTCAAACTCTTGGTACATGGTGGATGTTATTTTCAAGACGGGCGCATTCAACGATCTGTAACCCCCTGATTTTAATTTACGGAAGTAATGACGAATTCAATTGGTGTCAAAATATTGCCTCAGGCACAGTCTAACTCAAACCGGTTCCATTGTTGAAGACGCTCCAACCTACCTTTGCACCAAACGCATTAGTCCTCATTGATTCGGCGAGCTTCTCCGCAACACTTTTATTTTATCCTCTGAATTCGTGGTTCATTGTCTCGTTGTACAAGTTATCAGAATAGATGAGATTTTCTCATCTAAAAACAGACGGATAGAAACGTGGAGGTTGGGGTTCAAATTCCAATCCACGATGAGCGACTACCCTTAATTTTCCCATACAGGGGACCCTCTGTGTCGTCTGTGGTGGAATCAGAGTCCGTTGGATATGGTTAGGGAGATGGGCTACGCCATGAAAAAGGAGATCCAGAATATAAGGCGCACATTCCACTGTGGAGGGTATTATGATGGGGTCTAAGGGATCGTAACATATGTTTTGAAAACCTGCGGAAAAGGACTCGGTTGGGTCGGGCTGTGAATCGTGCGGTTTCTGCAATTTGGCATAAACTTCTATTTCGGAATCACGCGCGTTCTTTGGTGGGGTATCTGGACGATCTCTGTAGTTGGAGTGGTCTAGTTGTGGTTCCAGAATCCCGCGCCGGTTCAGGACATGATTCAACTGATTTGGATAAGGTAAGGGACGTGATTAGAGAGGTATCACCTTAGGGGCTCTATTGGATGTTTTGCTAAAAATAGGGTAGTGAACCCAGTTTCTGAGATCAGTAACTTCGGAAATCATCGCTCAAATCTCGAACCTCGGTCACGCTCCACGCGGCTTTTCTGCGTCTCGCGGGGGAACTCAATAGTCTCTCGGGTATAGGTCTCCTTTAACCAGATGTGCATGGAGGGGATGGGGACAATATATCCCAAAGTGGTCTTTTCCAGAATCCCTTTTTCTTCAAGCCTCTTAAAGAGTTCTTCTGCCCGATCGTCTCCAAACTTTTGAGTCATGGAAGAGACGATATCCACATCATCCATGGGGATCCCCGGCTGCACATCTGCGATTGCCTTCGCGAGGCATTGGATCTCCGATGGCTTGAAATCGTCCACTCGTTGCTTATAATACACTTTGCGAGCTTTGTGTCCAGCTTCCAGAACAGAACTTAATCCGTCCGATGTCATGACACCACTATTTGATTGCAAGTACTCCGAAGCGTGTTTTGCATAAGAGTGGACATGTCGGGGCCATCCATGTGTTTCCTGTACGATCGCATCCATCCATGCCGACGGATCCCCTTGACCTCTCCCCTCCTTTTTGATCCAGTCCTCAATCACCGCACGCTCGGACTCTTTACTTAACGTACTCAACTCTACAACGCAGTCCTCGGAAAACCTCGAAATCCCCAGTTTGCCAAAGGACGTAATTGTCGGCCCCAATCCCGCTGCCAGAAGAATTGCCGGTTGACCCAATTTGCCATTATGGATTTCTTCCAATAGCCCCCCGACCTCCATCTTGTAGGGTGTGCCAACAAAATCAGCAATTCGTTGAGCTTCATCCAGAATCAGAACCACACCATGATCAGGAATCAACTTTTGCAGTACCTGAATCACGCTTGAATCCCCTGCAACTTCTTTTATGTGTTCTCTGGATAACACCTTCGCGTCTAAGTTCGTGGCAGTTTGTTTCCGAGTAACATAAGACTTCCCAAAGGTTTGGGCCAGATGGGCAGGGTTGTGCAAGTCTTGCACGTTAATGTAAACGACCTCCCACTGACTCCTTGAAGCTATTTTTTCCAATTCAAACAATAGAGCAGTCTTTCCCGCCCCAGGTGCCCCCTGAATTAGAAAGGTGGTTCCAGTCTTTGAGGCGTGGGCTCGTTCTAGTATTTTCTTAAAATCTCGCTGGATACTTTCTCGCCCGTGAAAATACGGGGAGGGTCCACGATCATAGGCAGCAGTGAGTGGTCCAGACATGATACAGTTCGGTTAAAGTCAATTAGACAAGCCCATGGATGGCTCGGTTCCAGTTTCTACTTGAAAATGAACCAGTTGAGCTCCTATTCATTTTGTCCAGAGCGTGCTCATACATACGATTAGACGCCATAAACACGCCCGGTCTGATGTCTGGAACGCAAAACTGGAACGGTCACTGAAACGTTTCTGTCCTACCCTAAGGTGCGACAGCAGAAATCACCGCTCAAATCCCGAACCTCGGTCACGCTCCACGCGGCTTTTCTGCGTCTCGCGGGAGATCTCAGTTCTCTCTCTGGTATAGGTCTCCTTTAACCAGGTGTGCATAGAGGGGATAGAGATCATATATCCTATGTCATTCTGTTCCAGTATTCCTTTTTCCTCAAATTTCTGAAATATTTTCTCCGCTTCACTTTGTCCGTACTCCTGTCTCAGCGAAGACATGATGGCTTTATACTCTATGGGGGTTTCTGGGGAAACGTCCACGATTGATCTTGTCAGGCAACGGATCTGATCTACACGAAAATCGCTTACTCGCTGCTTGTAATACACCTTGCGATCTTCGTGCCCATCTTCCAGTACAGAACTCAGTCCGTCCGCCGTCATAACTCCATCATTTGCTTTCAGATACTCCGAAGCAAGGTCTGCATAGCATTGGATATGTTGGGGCCATCCATGCGTTTCCCGCGCGATCGTGTCAACCCACGCCGACGGATCCCCTTGCCCTCTCCCTTCCTTTTGAATCCAGTCTTCAATCACCAAGCGCTCGGACTCTTTGTTTAACGCCCCCAACTCTACAACACAGTTCCGTCCAAACCTCGAAATCCCCAGTTTACCAAAGGACGCAATTGTTGTCCCCAATCCCGCTGCCAAAAGAATTGCCGGTTGACCCAATTTGCCATTATGGATTTCTTCCAATAGCCCCCCGACCTCCATCTTGTAGGGTGTGCCAACAAAATCAGCAATTCGTTGAGCTTCATCAAGAATCAAAACCACTCCATGATCAGGAATCAACTTTTGCAGTACCTGAATCACGCTTGAATCCCCTGCAACTTCTTTTATGTGTTCTCTGGATAACACCTTCGTGTCTAAGTTCGTGGCTGTTTGTTTCCGAGTAACATAAGACTTCCCAAAGGTTTGGGCCAGATGGGCAGGGTTGTGCAAGTCTTGCACGTTAATGTAAACGACCTCCCACTGACTCCTTAAAGCTATTTTTTCCAATTCAAACAATAGGGCAGTCTTTCCCGCCCCAGGTGCCCCCTGAATTAGAAAGGTGGTTCCAGTCTTTGAGGCGTGGGCTCGTTCTAGTAATTTCTTAAAATCTCGCTGGATACTTTCTCGCCCGTGAAAATACGGGGAGGGTCCACGATCAGAGGCAGCAGTGAGTGGTACAGACATGATACAGTTCGGTCTAAGTCAATTAGACAAGCCCATGGATGGATCGGTTCCAGTTTCTATTTGAAAATGAACCAGTTGCCTCCTGCTCATTTCGTCCAGAGCGTACTTATACATACGATCAGATGCCATAAACACGCCCCGATTTGATGCCTGGAACGCAAAACTGGAACGGTCACTGAAACGTTTCTGACCTACCCTAAGGTGCGACGGCAGAAATCACCGCTCAAATCCCGAACCTCGGTCACGCTCCACGCGGCTTTTCTGCGTCTCGCGGGGGAACTCAATAGTCTCTCGGGTATAGGTCTCCTTTAACCAGATGTGCATGGAGGGGATGGGGACAATATATCCCAAAGTGGTCTTTTCCAGAATCCCTTTTTCTTCAAGCCTCTTAAAGAGTTCTTCTGCCCGATCGTCTCCAAACTTTTGAGTCATGGAAGAGACGATATCCACATCATCCATGGGGATCCCCGGCTGCACATCTGCGATTGCCTTCGCGAGGCATTGGATCTCCGATGGCTTGAAATCGTCTACTCGTTGCTTATAATACACTTTGCGAGCTTTGTGTCCAGCTTCCAGAACAGAACTTAATCCGTCCGATGTCATGACACCACTATTTGATTGCAAGTACTCCGAAGCGTGTTTTGCATAAGAGTGGACATGTCGGGGCCATCCATGTGTTTCCTTTGCGATTGCATCAAGCCATGCCGAAGAATCCCCTTGCCCTCTCCCCTCCTTTTTGATCCAGTCCTCAATCACCGCACGCTCGGACTCTTTACTTAACGTACTCAACTCTACAACGCAGTCCTCGGAAAACCTCGAAATCCCCAGTTTGCCAAAGGACGCTTTTGTTGTCCCCAATCCCGCTGCCAGAAGGATTGCCGGTTGATCCAATTTGCCATTATGGATTCTTTCCAATAGACTTATTACCTCAGACTCTACTGGTTTACCGACAAAAACATCAATTTTTTGAGCTTCATCAAGAATCAAAACCACTCCATGATCAGGAATCAACTTTTGCAGTACCTGAATCACGCTTGAATCCCCTGCAACTTCTTTTATGTATTCTCTGGATAACACCTTCGCGTCTAAGTTCGTGGCAGTTTGTTTCCGAGTAACATAAGACTTCCCAAAGGTTTGGGCCAGATGGGCAGGGTTGTGCAAGTCTTGCACGTTAATGTAAACGACCTCCCACTGACTCCTTAAAGCTATTTTTTCCAATTCAAACAATAGGGCAGTCTTTCCCGCCCCAGGTGCCCCCTGAATTAGAAAGGTGGTTCCAGTCTTTGAGGCGTGGGCTCGTTCTAGTAATTTCTTAAAATCTCGCTGGATACTTTCTCGCCCGTGAAAATACGGGGAGGGTCCACGATCAGAGGCAGCAGTGAGTGGTACAGACATGATACAGTTCGGTCTAAGTCAATTAGACAAGCCCATGGATGGATCGGTTCCAGTTTCTATTTGAAAATGAACCAGTTGCCTCCTGCTCATTTTGTCCAGAGCGTACTTATACATACGATCAGATGCCATAAACACGCCCCGATTTGATGCCTGGAACGCAAAACTGGAACGGTCACTGAAACGTTTCTGACCTACCCTAAGGTGCGACAGCAGAAATCACCGCTCAAATCCCGAACCTCGGTCACGCTCCACGCGGCTTTTCTGCGTCTCGCGGGGGAACTCAATAGTCTCTCGGGTATAGGTCTCCTTTAACCAGATGTGCATGGAGGGGATGGGGACAATATATCCCAAAGTGGTCTTTTCCAGAATCCCTTTTTCTTCAAGCCTCTTAAAGAGTTCTTCTGCCCGATCGTCTCCAAACTTTTGAGTCATGGAAGAGACGATATCCACATCATCCATGGGGATCCCCGGCTGCACATCTGCGATTGCCTTCGCGAGGCATTGGATCTCCGATGGCTTGAAATCGTCTACTCGTTGCTTATAATACACTTTGCGAGCTTTGTGTCCAGCTTCCAGAACAGAACTTAATCCGTCCGATGTCATGACACCACTATTTGATTGCAAGTACTCCGAAGCGTGTTTTGCATAAGAGTGGACATGTCGGGGCCATCCATGTGTTTCCTTTGCGATTGCATCAAGCCATGCCGAAGAATCCCCTTGCCCTCTCCCCTCCTTTTTGATCCAGTCCTGAATCACCGCACGCTCGGACTCTTTACTTAACGTACTCAACTCTACAACGCAGTCCTCGGAAAACCTCGAAATCCCCAGTTTGCCAAAGGACGCTTTTGTTGTCCCCAATCCCGCTGCCAGAAGGATTGCCGGTTGATCCAATTTGCCATTATGGATTCTTTCCAATAGACTTATTACCTCAGACTCTACTGGTTTACCGACAAAAACATCAATTTTTTGAGCTTCATCAAGAATCAAAACCACTCCATGATCAGGAATCAATTTTTGCAGTACCTGAATCACGCTTGAATCCCCTGCAACTTCTTTTATGTATTCTCTGGATAACACCTTCGCGTCTAAGTTCGTGGCTGTTTGTTTCCGAGTAACATAAGACTCCCCAAAGGTTTGGGCCAGATGGGCAGGGTTGTGCAAGTCTTGCACGTTAATGTAAACGACCTCCCACTGACGATCCAGGGCCTCTTTCTCCATTTGATAGAGTAAAGCAGTCTTTCCCGCCCCAGGTGCCCCCTGAATTAGAAAGGTGGTTCCCCATGTATTTTGGGACGAGTACCGAAGAACGCCTTGAAAATTCTCCAATATCTTCGTCCGCCCATGGAAATACTTTGCATGTCCACGATCGGGGATAAAATTAGATTGGAAGGAGGCGGACATGATGCAACTCGGTTGTAATCAATTATATAACAGGACTGTGGATGGCTCGGTTCCAGTTTCTATTTGAAAATGAACCAGTTTAGCTGCTGCTCATTTTGTCTAAATCGTACTTTATATACGATCAGACGTCATAGACACGCTCAGAATAGGTGCAGAAAGTACAATCCAAGATCGCAGGGAAGAGATATAATTTGAAAGTGATTTTTTCGCCACACCTGAATGTACCTCTATGGACTATATTCAAGGTTTTTCGTTAAACTTGGACAGAGTTTAAGTTTCATATCTGCCAATTTCATCCAGAGGATGAGGAATTCTCATGGCTAATTTCTATGCTTCTCGATCCATTCAGTGGAGAGCGCAACCAATCTTACCCCCTAAACTATACCGCTGCCATGAATCCACTTTGATCCTCTCCCGTCGTCTGCTCTGCTCTTTGATTACCGGTCTATTGATACTGTCTCCTCCTCTGGTCAATGCACAAGGCAATCGCCTGCTTTCTACCAATGACTCAACCTACGAATATATCCTACGGCTACAGCGTCGAGGATACCTCCTTGAATTGAACCCCACCTCTTTGCCTTATCGCAGAGGTGAGGTTATAGAAGCACTTAGCCGGATGGATACCACAGGATTGGGGAGTTCAGAGCTTCACTGGGTCAACCTGTTACGTCAGAAATTAAAACCAGACAGGACGTCACAGGACGGGGCGAGTGTCGGGCATACGCTGATGCTGGGAACAGACCTGATCAATAGTGACCGGCTTGATGTGTTGCGCCCACTGGGGAATTCAGTTAACTTCTTCTGGCATGCCGCAGGGATCACAGGATATCTTGATGTAGGATCCGCCGTAGCCGAGATGTTCATCTATCATAGCCAATATTATGATCAAGATCCGGATGGTTTTGATTCCGCGCTACGAATGAGGGCGCGAAGTGAACATTCCTATTTGGGATGGAATCAGCGGTGGATTTCTGCGTATGTTGGACGGTGGGATCTGCATTGGAGTGCACCAGAGGACCCGTCCACGATCCTCAGTAATAATGCCCGAAGCAGGGATCAAATTTCTCTACGAATCGGGGGAGATCGTGCATCAATTACAGCAGTTCTCAGCGAACTTGATAGTGCAATCAACGGACAATACTACACTGGACGTGCAGCGGACGATTCGGTCCAATTTAGCAACAACCGACGGTTCTATGCTGCCCATCGCTGGGATTACCGTCCCACGAAAAAATTCATGGTCAGTTTCATGGAATCCGCAATCTACTCCGGCGCTTCGTCCTCCATCTCGCTCAAGTACTTAAACCCTGTGAATTCCTTCACTTTTGTTGTTGATAATGTGCCGAAGAATGATGATAATAATGGATTTCTGGCCGGACTCCTATGGGCTCAGTTCAAACGGCTAACACTCCACGGACAATTGATGGTTGATGATATCCGCTTACAATCCAATACAGGACCTGAAACCCTTACCTTTGCACTGATTGGCTCCGCTGTCTACGCCTTGTCCAAGGCAGACCTAAAGTTTACACTGGAAACCATCACATCAAGGGCTTATAATGCCCCCCAAGTTGAGGGACAGTATATATTTCTCAATCGGGGTCTGGCAACCCAATTCAGTGACTATGTACACATGTCCCTGTTCACAGAGTTCTACATGGATCATCGGATTTCTGGGCTTCGATTTGGACCCAAGCTGGATTTGCTTTTTCAAGGGGAACGGGATATGCGTCAGCCATTTCCAGGCAATTCAGAATCTATACGGAATCTTCTGGATGGAAATGTAGCGAGAACCATCCGGGGATCCATGAAAATCACCTACCAACCGAAACATTGGTGGTGGATTGCAGCAGATGGCGGCTACAACCTCAATAGTGATTATGATCATCAATTTACTGGACTGATTAATGTTGGGATTATGCTCACGCTTGACACGACCATCAAACTTTGGGATTGGTGAGACGCACCATTGGAACACTCATTCTGTTGTTCGCTACGGCCAACAGCCTTGCTCAAGATCCTTTCAGTAAGTTGGAGATACGTGTTCGGGGAACTCAGAACGTGAATCGGACAATCCTGCACGAAAATTGGCATCCCGCGAGAGGCGTGAAGATCTCCTTGGGGACTCCATTTTATGCAGGTGAGTGGGAATTGAGTCTTGGAATTCACCGCTTCAATGCCTCATCTGATGTGCCAGGATTCGGCGCTCTCTGGATCAGTTCCAACTGGGGGATAAGGATCCCCATCGGCAGTCGCTTTCATCTCAAACCGGCACTGGCCATTGGCAATTATCGGATGTCCTTTGACGATTCAGGGCTTGGCTTCCGCGGAGAAAATAATGAAAGCGAATTCGTAGGAAGTACAGAGATCATGGGCACATTCGAGTTTGTCCGTAATTGGTTTCTGTTTGGTGGGGTTGAATATCTTCGGATTCAAACGACCCCCCTCATGCGGTTGTGGTTCTCCTCTGTTGGGATTGGCGTACAGATTCCGTCAACTGGACGCATGAAAAAAATTCTGGAGTAATGTCCCTCCAGTGGAAAGTCTGGTTATGCACTTTTGTTGCATGTGGACTTGAAACCTCAGGTGTTCATGCCCAGATCCTGACAGCAGAGGATCTTGCCCAAGCAGGTGTCACTCGATTGAGTGATATTCTGGAACTCGCAGATGACTGGGTAGGTAGCTCCACGGAGGGATATCACTGGGCAATGGTTCCCCTTGGAACTTCATGGGAAGCGAGTCCTGACTGGGACCTGTATATTGATGGACAGCCATTAGGTATTCAAGCACTTAACCATCAGAGCTTAAACATCCTTCCAATCGCGATTTCAGAGATCTGCGCAGTGCATCTGCATTCAACTCCAACCCTAATCAATGGAACCATTGCTTCTGGCGGGGCCATAGATCTGATCCGGTGCACTCCCGCAGAGGGAATATCGCTCAAGGGATTGCTCAGTGCAGGCAACGAAACTGGTGACCCAGGTCCATATAAGCATACAGCCATCGGGGGGACGAATGTAGATCGGACTGGCCCCACGGTCCACGGAAGTGTAGCATTAGCTTCAAAGACTTGGTTTATACGGGGAACGGCGGGGGTAGACGAACATCATTCAACAAATCCACGCATTCGTCCGAGAGTCCTCCAGCTGCATCAGGGAGAAAAAGATGCTCGCATTCTCCAGCGTTTCCTTGGGCTGGAATCCGAACTCTTCGGCCACAGACTCAGCGGGGGGATCAGTCAAGTGGACGATTTAGCGTTTCTCCCCATCATGGGAAGAGAGATACCCCTTAATCAAGAAGTGATCGTTGCATCTGCAATATTCTCCCATGAGAGATTTGGGTATTCGGTGGCTGGAAGTTCTATTACCTTTTCCCCCAGAGAAGACTCTGGGCTACCATCCATTGATTTAGCCCAGAGGCAGATCATGGTCCGCGCATATGGGATCTCACCTGTATTTGGCAGATCCCAACTTGAATATGGAGTCTCAGCGACCGGGAGCGAGGCGCGCTTTGGACTCGATCAGATGAATACACACCTGGGATCATTCAGGTTGTACGCCTTGGTGCGACCTGATCTATTATATGATCTTCGGATGAGTACCGTAGCCGCATTAACGCGTGATGACGGTGTGATAGGTTATGAATTTTTCACCCACACATCGCATGCGAAGACTGGGCTTGGGTTGCGCCTAATGGTTCGAGACCGATCCATTGCCTCTCGAGTGAACTTAAGTAGCTGGACAGAAAAAGGGAATCACCTTCGCGGTGTGGATATCCGTCCATTATCCTCAGGATCGTCTCAACGTGAATCGATCTATTCGGCTGATCTAACCTGGAGCAGAGGAACCAGAGTCAAATTTGCTCTGAGCGGTGGTGTGAGAAATATGACTCATACCATTCGTCCGTTCACAGAATTTACACTTGACTCAACCCGGATCTCTCTTCAACCCGTGACGAACATGGTATTGACACGAGGAACGATTGCACGCACCAGTCTGAAGGTTACGCACCACCTTTCTGAGCAGTTCACGTTCAGTATCCATGGCACCTATGCCTATCCATGGTCTACGATGCATGCATTTCGGAGTGCATGGCACCACCGAATGCTCATGGGGTTTCGGGGAGAATTTCAGCCGAATGATCGATTCAGTCTGAATTTGAGGCTAAGATATACAGGATCTTCGGTGTGGCATGAGTATGAACAAGCTTCCAGAGAAAACCCTGAATTTTATGCGATGCAGCTACCAAGTGCGGTTCATCTTCACCTAACGATTCAAAAGAGATTCTGGAAGGATCATCTCCGCTTGAGTGCAACAATGCGTAACCTTTTGGACCATCCGCATCTCACTCATCCGGCGGGCGCAAAAACACGTGCTCTGTTTCAGGTGGCAGTTCAATATGCTCTTTGATCGCAAAGGTAGGTTTGTATTGAGGGAAATGAACTGAACAGGATATAACCTCTTGCAGTTGGCTGTCTCACTTGATTCCCAATAGCTACCAGAGTCATATGCGACATCCACCCTATCACGACGATCCAAAAAATCAGGGGTAAGTTCGTTCTATGCACCACCGCCTCATTGTCTTCATCAACCACGCATTAGGTACAGAGAGAAGACATACCGAGTGAGTAATTCACTGATGAGATCATCATAAGTTCTAAGGACGATTCAAAATCAAACGATCACTTGACAAAATATCGCAAAGGATGAAACGAGTTAATTGCTGAGACTTGGCCTCAATCACAAACTCACTTGGTGTCCAGCCAGTCAAGTTTCCAATCTGTCGAACTCGTCTCGCATTACCAAAGCCTGAAATCACCTCGATCATCCGAACCGCACGGAGCACCAGACACCGCTAATCAATCCCCGGCACCCTCTCGAGCGAGATCACTCAATCGTTCCAGCCCTTTATCTGCATCTTCTCCGTGAACTGTTGCACATCCCCCTGAATATCCATTAATCCATACATCCAAAAGATTATTGGCGGAACTGTTGTCCGACGATAATGCGATTTGGGGTTGCGCGTAGACCAAATTTGACTATTTCCCGCATTCCGATTCAATCCGACGTCTGTAGCTGGAGCGATGATCCGTCGCAGGAACGACGAGTTCCGATGTATTCCTCAAGAATTACCATCTGCTTTTCGGGGAAAATACTTGCAGTCGCATTAGGATTGGATTAGCGTCTCATGCTCCACCTATTGAAGTGTCAGTGGATTCGCCGTTAGCAAAATGTCATCATTACGGGGCCTACGGGGGTTGGTAATTGCTATGTTGCCTTTGCACTGGCACATAATGCGTATCCTGATAACTTCGGAACCCTCTACTACCGACTCTCCCGACTGTTAGAAACCCTGCCAACCGCGCACAAATAAGGCGGTTTCTTGAAAGAATTGAAATAGCTTGCTCGCATGGATGTATTGGTGTTGGATGACTGGGGACTCCATCAGATTGCTACGCATCCTCAACGAGACCTTATGGAACTACTTGATGATCGCTACACCGTACGGTCTACCATTGTGACGAGTCAGTATCCCTTGGAGAAATGGTATGAGACCATGGAAGACTCTACGCTGGCAGATGCAATCCTGGATCGACTGGTCAACAATGCGCATAAAATTGAACTGACGGGAGAGTCCATGCGCAAAGTGCAAGGTCAACAAGAATTGAAGAACGAATCCATCTCGTAATGCAACCCGTCTTGCACACATACTGTGCACGACTTCGCCGACAGAGGGTGGCTCACATCAATCGGGTTCAGTGGCCCAGTTCCCTCGCAATCAATGGCTCACATCGTCAGGATTCAGTGGCTCACATCGCTCAAAATCAATGGCTCTTTTGTTCGCAGTACGCAGCCTGTACGTTCTGTGAACTCGTATGCCTCAATCCGATCTCTATTTACAAAAATGTAATACTAGACCTACAATACTTGCAATAGCAGGCAAGATAGCTATTAAAAGTACCTTATATGACACCGAGTGAGATATACGCTCTTCAAGTTTTTCAACTTTCTTATCAAGAGCAACATGTTTTTCTTTGACGGGATCAATAAGATCATTCAATTCAAGTTTTATCTCAGGATGCTCAGATAAACTTTTAAGAATGGGGATATTAAGCTGGGACACTTTCTCGCTCGACATTATGTTCCTTGTATAGCTTCCCGTAGTGCTCTTGAAGAAGTTGATTTGGAATAATCGTTCCAATGCCATAGATTCGTCTAATCTGATCCCATGGCGAACCTGGTTGATTAGCAATAGCACCCAGAGACTGTGAGTTAAAATCTCCATATGTGTCCAATACTGAAACAATCAATGACGTTTGTCTATCAGTCAGCAAATTAGGATTGAGTCTTGGGTCATGCCACATTGGGTCGACACGTAAGTCAATACGTATTGGAACATTAATATGTCGTATAAATCGATTATAGATACTGGGGATCATAGGTCCATATGCCCATGCCTCAACTCTCTCAGTAATAAGTGGCATTTCGTAGATACCCAAACTCCAACTATGACATAGATATACCAATTTTATCAAATCAAAACCCGTAGTATCTTGTATTCTGTCTTTTCTTACATACAGAATACAGTCCGAGATAATTTCGGGAACACGCGGAAACTCTGGATTTAGCTTTTCCATTTCAAATCCGTGTTTTTATATCACACTTTGAGGCGAATGAAGTACCTTTTGTTCTTCTGAAGTGACCATGTTGCCAATAAGTCCTGTAAGTCGTTTTAGCCCTGCTCTCCGAAGTAACTGCGAAGTTCGGGTGAATCGTCCGAAAGGGTTCATTTCAAGTTCTATCACTTTGCCCAATATATGGTAGATCAACATTGATGTTATCGTTTATATACAATCGGGGAGTAGTGCGACCGTTTTAAGGTCGAATTGAACAATTGAATCCCGTTCGTGGTGCTAATTTACCGAACATTGCAGACGCCGTTCATTGATTCTAACTGTGATTAAATGAGTTGCAACATATCAACCTTTGATTACTGCGGTGTTCAACGACAATACAAATTACGGTCGACGACAAAACTTTTTACGGTTTCAGGAATCCAAAGTTTAACCATGGAGGAGCACATTTCATTGAGGCGGAGCAGCGAGCTGCGACGCCTCAATGAGTAGAGGTCCCTACCATGAATCTCTTTAAGCTCTCTTCCAGCCATTTTGGAGAGTCTTTTCAGAAGTTTTTATCACTCATCTTTTGTCTGATGCATACAAGTAGAATCCACTATAATTTCGACCATAACTGCGATCGGCTCCCCCCAATGCCGCTTTCATCACAGTAACATAATTTCATTTAATCCCAAAAAATAGCCCCAGAAAAAGAGTCTACAATTATTTTGTGCATGTCAGTAAAATGCCGATTTTTTGATTTTCAACAGATTTGATGCGTATTCCGTACAGATGAACCACTGATTCCGACGGAATGGGTGGCTCACATCAATCGTATTTGGTGGCTCCCATCGTTCGTATTCGGTGGCTCTCATCGCTCGTATTCGGTGGCTCCCATCGCTCGTATTCGGTGGCTCCCATCGCTCGTATTCGGTGGCTCCCATCGCTCGTATTCGGTGGCTCCCATCGCTCGTATTCGGTGGCTCCCATCGCTCGTATTCGGTGGCTCCCATCGCTCGTATTCGGTGGCTCCCATCGCTCGTATTCGGTGGCTCCCATCGCTCGTATTCGGTGGCTCCCATCGCTCGTATTCGGTGGCTCCCATCGCTCGTATTCGGTGGCTCTTTTGTTTGGAATACTCAATTTAGGATTGTGACGAGTCAGTATCCGATGGACAAGTGGTACGAGATCATGGATGATCCAACGCTGGCGGACGCAATCCTGAATCGAATCGTCAATAACGCACACAAAATTGGGTTAACCTGAGAGTCAATGAGAAAGGTTCAGGAACAACGAGGATTGGCCAACTTCCAGCATTTTGAACGGCCCAGTTCAGCGGAATGCGCAAGGATCACGATTGAGAGACTGGCATCCTCCGTTAGCTGGATACATGTCGTCTATCACCGTGATCCATTCAGTCTTCCATTAGATCCTGATGGCAACCTTCTATAAGCAGGATACATGTCTTGTGCGCGTGCCAACGCAGAAATTCTCAGGGCTATTGATTTATCTGTGGCAGTATATCCATAAATCCCAGAGTGGGATGGGTCATTTGGAGAAGGTAAGTGCATAATCCTAAATGGGTTAGGGCTTACTGACTTAATCTGATTGACTTGAAGCGTTGCAAACCTACCATTGGGTGCAGTACTGTAGCCCTTATCCTGAAAAACCTGTCGAACACGATCTATGGCTTTGGCCAAACAAAATTCCTCAAAATACTCAAGCCAATTCACAGAAAGATACCTCTCTTGATCTCTGAGGTCAAATGCACATCCGAGCGGTAACCCGTCAGCCCCAACACATTGAGGTTTGCAATATCTTGAAACATGTTGATTGCCGTCTATCTCATTTCCAGACATAAGACTAAGGGTTGGCCAGAAACGAACGAACCACATTTAGAGCAAGATCCCATTGACCTTGACCTTGGATATCCTCTGATTCACCTTGACCGTTCAAAGTAGATGTAGCGGCAAACACGATTTTCTCATCAGGAAGGAAATTCATCAAGACAATTACATTACTCCGGTGCCACTCAGCCTGCAACAATCCCTCGGGATCTACTCCGATATCAGGAGGGGGAAGTAAGGCACTGTTCTTCGTGAAGAACAATGCCAAATTTTGGAGTGACTTTATATCCATGTCTGGATCTTCAGGGTCATCGCTATCCTGCAGGATTCCATAGAGATAAGTAAGACGATTAACAATTTTATGGTACCCAGCTATAAGCAGAGCATTAAATATTTCTTCATGAATAGTTGAATTGCGAATCTGGAGAATTAAATTGGGCTCTGTGCAATCTGAACTGATCGGAGAAGAGGATGATTGAGCAACTTTATTTGAATTTGACCGATTCTTTTTCACCAGAGAAACAGATATACTCTCTTCTTGGTCTGGGCTATTGGAGGAATTAAAGTTTGTGCAACGGGTAGTTACAAAGTTATTTGTAGACCACTGAATTATTTGAGGCTCTGAATCACGACTATGCTCTTCAATAGGAGGAGATGGATCATATTGTTCCGTGATCCGATTAGGTAATGGGGGCAGAATGTCTCTCCACACAGAGAAAGTTTCTGTCTGGCTGATTTGAGACAATACACTAACTTGTGAAACTTGTTGAGTTTCCGTTTCCATAGGAGCCTCTTTCAAAATTCCTCAATTGGATGATTTTTTGAGAGATTTTGCTGATTGATGGATCTGGGTACTAAAGAATGTTAGGGGCTGATCTGCCCTGGGAGGTATCGTTTTTTGGGGTCACAAACGAAGGGGCAGGGATCTCCGAATTTTGTATTTTTAGGAGTATTGCAAATCCAACAAACCCCGGAGAATCCCATGTCCCTTACCAAGAAGATACGCGGTTTTTATATTTCCTGCCAACAGGAGTTGTTTCCATGTGTGGAGCAGAACTATGGAGCGTTGCCCAAACGATTGAGGAAGTTGTTGTTGTTATTTGAGTTGGTCTGTGTGGAGGATCATCTGCCTCGTCCCCGGCTTCGTTCGGTGGGACGCCCGCGTGCGCACCGGGTCTGTCTTGCGCAGTCGTTTTTGGCCAAGATGGCGTTAAATATTCCGACAACCTCCGGATTGCGGGAGCGGCTTCTATCGGATGTTTTGCTTCGGTCCCTCTGTGGTTGGTCCCGCTCGTGTGATGTGCCGAGTGCGCCCACGTTTTCTCGTGCGTTTCAGGAGTTTGCGTTGGCGAAGTTACCGACTCGGATCCATGAAGCCTTGATCAAACAGGGGTACGCGGGGGAGTTAGTGGGGCATATTTCACGGGATTCAACGGCGATTGAAGCGCGGGAGCGTCCGGTTCCGAAGGCTGACATGTCCACCCCCGTGAAGCCACGCAAGCGGGGGCGTCCGAAGAAGGGGGAGGAGCGTCCCAAGGTGCCTCGTCGCTTGGAGCAGCAGTTGAAGATGGAGTTAGGCGAGATGTTGGACGCATTACCGAAGGATTGTACGATGGGCTGCAAGCGGAACGCGAAGGGGCATACGCAACGATGGACGGGCTATAAGCTACACATGGATACGGCGGACGGAGGGATTCCGATCAGCTGTTTGGTGACCTCTGCCTCGTTGCATGATAGTCAGGCCGCGCTTCCCTTGGCGCACTTGACGCAGCAGCGGGTGGACAACTGTTACGATCTCATGGACAGCGCCTATGACGCGAAGGAGATTGTCGCACATCGGAGCGCCTCGGGGCGTGTACCGATCATTGATCCGAATCCGCGCAACAAAAAAGCGGCGGATCGTCGCGAGCAAAAGGCACAACGTACGGCCGGATTCATTCCTGCGGAGCGGGTTCGCTACCGGGAGCGTTCCACCGTGGAGCGGGCCTTTGGGCGGCTCAAAGATGAGTTCGGTGGACGCAATATCCGAGTCCGTGGGCACGAGAAAGTCCTTTGTCATTTGATGTTCAGTGTGGTGGTACTCACGGTGGACCAAATGCTGCGGATGGTGCAGTAAACCGGCCATCCAACCCCTGCATAACAGATTTTGGGCGCTCTGAACCACAGATGCCGTGGGAGGGGTGTGTGAAATCTACACGGATCGTGGACGAAATTCACCAAACAGAGACCTCCGTGCAGGCAAAACACTGGTTGAATCCACAAAACACCGAACCCCCGCCGATGATTCGCGTAGTCCGACCAGATTGAACCAGTTTAAGCCGCAATTCAGCCGGGACAACAGGAGAAAATAAAGAGTTTTGAAAGAGGCTCATAGGATTTTATTATTCTTAATTCAGATTAGATTTAAACGCTTGGATGCGTATTTAACTTGAACGGATACAAATTCTTTATGAAAAGATCTTTGAAGTAGTCGGGAATATTTTCATGAATTATTTGTAGAGAAACACCCTGATTAATTCACAAGCTTGTTTCATTTATTGTTTGGTGAATACATGGAGAGTTGGACATTGTTCACGATACTCTTCAGGCTTATGTACTATCCCATCCATTTCAGGAAATGTATGCACAGTTTATGTAGGAGTAAATCTAAAGATAAACCAGCTTTATCGCCAAGTCTGATGAAAATTGGCAGGTCATGTCTTTGAGG
Organism: Rhodothermales bacterium; assembly: GCA_965208025.1. Classification (GTDB taxonomy): domain Bacteria; phylum Bacteroidota; class Rhodothermia; order Rhodothermales; family Bin80; genus Bin80. The sequence goes on along the minus strand of OZ242302.1, from coordinate 2,757,531 downwards.
AATAGGTTAATTGTCTTCATTTGCGGCTTTCTCAGATGAGTCTTGCATGTTTGACACGCGGTCCACATTAGGAAGTAGACACTGCCAATAGGCAGGAATCACCGGGGTCCGATAATGACGGCTAGCAATCAAGCCCAGAACGGGTAATCCGCTTTGAACGCATGAGATCTGGTAAAAAGATGTTTGTTCCGCAAGTCTGCTTCGCATGGTATCACGAAACTCATCAATCTCTTCTGGAAGAATAATAGATGTCCGCATAATTCCTGAATTATGTCCAGCATTTTCTTTGTACAGCTTCGGTTCTGTGTTATTATTTGGATACCATAACTGGAGATTGATTTCGCTACATGTATTATTCACGGCTTTCCTGAAAGCTTCATATTCAACTTGTTTGCCAAAAATCCCATACCATTCGGCCATAGTCGGAAGAAGCGTTGACAACTGCATGAATTGTTCTCTCGGCGCGTCCCTGTCAAGCTCCATGGCAAGAAGATCTTCATGGCTATCTGAGTCCACTGGAAAGAACTTCCCCGATTTATATGCCCATGTGACACGAAGGTACAATTGCTTCAGCCAATCTAAGGCGAAGTCATTCCCCTTTGTCATAAATAGAAGCATCAGGCCAAGTGCAATTTCAATTGCATGACTGTCGTACCGAGGTGTAATGGATGCTGAGTTATTCATTATCAGTTCTATCAGCGTATCAGCAAACACAGATGCTGTTTTCTCAAATTCATTATCGCCCTTTTCCTGGAATAGAAAGGCATAATTGAGTCCCAATGTACTCAGAAAGCCTGCAACTTCAAATACGCGGAGCGGATACTCAACAATTTCGGCGGGGGAGGACATGTTCACAAGACCATCTTTAATACGACATACTGGGCGGATCCGTTTTGCATAAATCAACCCGGTTGCGAGATATTCCTCATACAATCGGAAGTATGCATTGAGTGCAGCCTGATGCTCAAGGAGTTCATGATTTTTCAAGAAATCCCATGTTCGTAGCAATGCACGTTCTGCACAGAGCAGTGCTGGGCGGATATTCTCCACATCCAATGACCATCTGGCCACTACACATAGACAAAAATTAACCAACCTTAGTACTCTCAGGTACTTGATTTTCGGAGAATTAATCGGTAAACGATTCTTAAATAATATTTGCTCTACAAGCAGATAAAAGAATCTAGGCTCCTGTTCGTTCTGATCAAGTAGGGCAAGAGTCTTTCGCATCAAGCTCTGATTCTCCTGAGGAAACAGGTATTCATCCATGAAATACTCCTCAATCAAGAGTGCGAGCTTATCTCCAGTCCATAGGTCATACTCCAGCTGTCCAGATATACTATTGCTTTCGGTATACCCCTTCCAGTTTGTATCGGCCTCCTGTTTAAGTATCCCTCCGCAGCATAGGACAATCTTCTTGGGTAGATTTTGATGAGAATTATCTATCTGTTTATCAAGATATACGTCCTTGATTTCATTAAGGGATGGTCGTATTGCGTTGGCACTAACATCCCAATTGTTTCTGGTAATGTCTCCCGCTTTAATGGTAATCAGAAAGAGTTTTTGTTGGCCATCTTCTGGGTCCTCACCTACTGCTGCTACGTCAACACCATACTGCCGTACTCCCCTCTGTGGTCTGCTGATGGGTTCAATATTCATATTGAGTAGCAAGTCAGCTACCAGAACGTCCAGTCCACCAGACTCACCCAGTTTGGCCAAGTAATCTCTGATCAAGATCTTCATTTCCTCTCCATATTCTTTTCGTCAATAGCTTCAGGGCTCTGATCTGCGTGCGGGCTAGGAGTTTCAACTGGAAGCCCCTCCACCGCCATTCTCCGCCAGTTCATTCGTTTAATTCTATACCCCATCGGGTCAAGAATTTCTTCTCGAGGAATACTTACATCGGTGTAAAAAGTCTGCATGGGGGCAAATGACTCTACATTCATATGATTTGACGCGGACACTGATTGTCCATATTTGACAGGAATCCGAGGTATTTGACCGAGTAGGCTTGATTCACTGAATCCTCTATCCTGCAGAGAAGATCTTAATTTGCGAAATTTGACACTAAAGCGATGGACATGGAGATCGGGTGGTACTAGTTCTTTCAGATAAGGCCGTTTCCTCAGCGGTTTATAGTAAGAGTCAGAGAGGTTGAGTGCATCTGTGACGACCTGTTGAATACATTTAGAAATATCGGTTTCCTCAGTAAGGGGCTTCAGGCATTCATCTGCTAAATCTGGCATGTTATAGAGGACTACCTGATCAAGGGCGTTGACAATCAGTTCACGCACACGCTCACTCACAATTTCTCGCGACAGTATGGAAATCAATAATAATGCAAGTGCTTTATGATCATCAACATAGCCCGTGAGTGCGCATATTATTCGCTGCACATCACCCTCATCAAGGGAATTCAATACAACAGAATCTAATTGAATAGTTCGATTTTTTTGTGGGAGTAGTTTTTGAGCGAAGTACCCTACTAAATCTGCTGCCGCTGCGTGGAGACGGGAGTCTAGGGAGCCGAACCATCGCGTAATGGTGGATTCAAATACCGACTGGTGCTTATCAGCTAAACAATCAACAGAATCGCCATAGAGATCTTGCAGCCTGTCATGTTCACCCTCTGCTCTGTATAGCCTACTAGTTACCACATCCTCCAAATATTCTGCAACACGCTTAGGATTACGATTGACCATTCCGTATGTAATGAGATCAAGTTCTCTTAGAATACCCCGAAACTGAGCCGGAACACATGCCAGATAGTTTAGGGTAGCCCACAGAAAATCAGCATCTTCAAAGTCATTTAAATACTTACTTAATGTCTGAGCAATTACAGACTGAACATCTGGTATTTTGTACGATGCTAAGCGAAAAAATCGTTTTCGAACTTGTTGCAGCTGGCTACACTGGGGTAAAACCACCATGAGGTCCCCAAATGCCTGAGTAACAGCGGTCAAAACTTTCGTATCGTTACTTTCACACAGTTGATCAAGACGATCAATCGTTGTTAAAAGTTCTCCTTCATGTAATGGAAGTTCGTAATCAAACCAAGCGAGAGCGATAGCACCAATACGTTGAAGAGATCCGAACTCTGCCTTTGTAAGCCCAAGAGCCTTCCCCTGAGCTTTACTTGTGTCAAATTTCCAAAGAGATTTTAGAGAATTGGCAGCAAGTTCAACAGTTCCCTGTTCAGAACGCTGCAAAAAGGCATCTAGTAAAGCCTCCGCCTTTACTTGAGATTGTCCTGCCATTCGCTCTATGGCCCCGTGGAGCATCCCTGAGTGCGAATAATTCTTTGTGGCCTCCAACACCGGGCCCAAATGGTCGGCAAGATCAGCAGGAGTATAGTCTAGCTCTGGGAGTACATCACAAAATTTAAAGTAGATTGAGTTAAGATGGAAGTCAACTTCATGTGTTCTATCACTAACACATGAACGAGCAATTTCTTCTAATCGCACCAAGATATCCATACCATAGTCATTCTTGAGGGATAAAAATAATCGGGTAATTACGTGCTTAGACATCTCCAACGCATGGAATAGACGATAAGATTGGATAAGTTTACGAGCAGTTTGATCAAAATTTTCCCATACATCGGATATGCACATAGCACAGTAGCGAGAGAGCCATGATTTGATTAGCTCAGGAGTTGCAAATGCGATCCGATCATCGTCAATTTCAACGAATCCATCCCTCACCAAGTTAGAGAATTCTATGGCTTGAACCTTTGATACTTCAGCAGGATGTTTCTTGGCCCGTGCAATAATCTCCGCCACGCTCAGGAGTTGCTGCCTTTTATCAATTTCGGTCATTTCAGGTATTGGATCACTAATTTCTTGATGTCTTCAGAAAGTGAAAATGAGGTAGGAAAAACCTAAAAACACATTAGATAGAATCGAATTTACAATAATAACCGCGCGAAATAATCCCATCGCTGTGGTAACGTTCATATGATTAGGTTGGCAATCTCATCTGAATATATATCCAACCAAGAGAAGTGTTCAAAGCCAGAGGCTCAAAAAGAAATAACGGAACTATTGCGGGATTCAACGCAAAGGATCTAATCATGGAAGTCTACTGGTCTTCTTCCTTCCAGCATACAATTGGCAAAAATAAAGTGGCATACCCTAAGGGAACTATTAGTATTACAGGTTCAGCAGAAGACACCCTGAGTGTGCTCAACAATATGATTAATACGAAACGGGAAATGATTCTCCATGAGGAGGGTAATACCTTATCGGTACTGTCTCGTAGTCTGGTAGATACTGCAAGTCGATCTGCTATTTAAAATCCTACTTGATAATCCACTCTATCTGTGTAATAGATATTCTGACTTCTATTTTCGGAAACTAATCAGAATGTTAATGAAGCAAATACAGTCAAGGTAAGAAGATTTTCAAGATATGTAGGTACGGCAATACGTTAGGACTTACCCATTGGAGATTTTCAAAATATCTACCACCTGACTAAAAGATTCAATTCGGTTATATCACGAATCTTGTGGGTAAAGGTCTGACCATCCTCGGATGAGCAGAACCATGAAAAACAAAAATGGTCATGACTTCGCTAGGTGTGTCGCTAATAAAATGCTTTAATAAGGTATAGAGTGTGAAGAAGGAAGTACTGATGACTCAGTTGGGGGAGATTGAACGAACGTTCCGATCTATGAAGTCAGACCTTGGCCTACGCCCAATCTACCATAGTCGAGATGAGCGAATTGAAGCGCATTTGTTTATTTCAATTCTAGCCTTCCATGTGGCACATCTGATCCGAAGTAAATTGCGAGAGAAGGGACTGCACAGTAACTGGGGAACCTTGAATGTCCGACTCAATCACAGGACACGAGTTACGACAGTCCTTCCTCAGAGTGCGACCCACTGTATCCTGCTCAATAAATACATGAATCTGACGCCGTTCCTGCGGAAAGTTTACCAAGCCATGGGACTGAAACTGGGGAATCATACCGAACGAAGAAAGGCAAAGAGACCTCCAAATGTGGAGTCAGATATAGGGTAACTTTCAAGTCAAAAAGGGCCTTCTGAGAATCCCTCCGAACAGAGGGAACCGCCGACCTTTGTCAAAAAATCCACTACAATGACAAACTTGCGATAGGTCTTGCCAACTCCGGTGGGACCGGTAACGATGACATTTTGCCGACGGCGAATCCATTGACAGCTGGACAGATGCAGCAGGAGCCGCTTATCCAGTCCGCGAGACGCACTGTAGTCCAGATTGGCCATGTTGGCCTGAAGGCGCAGTTTGGCAGTCTGTAACCGACGGGCTAGTCATCGATCTCCGCACAAGGCCTCTTCATGGTCTACCATCAACCCTAAACGGTCAATGAACGACATGGTGTCGATCTCTGGGGTATCCAATTGATCCCGAAGAGCGGCAGCCATGCCGCGCAGCCGCATCTGTTCAAGTTTTAAGAGGGTTGGGTGTAGCATCATCTTTTTGAGTCTTTAGTGGCGTAATAAGCAGCTCCTCGAATATTCTCATGGTCAATCGAGAGTTGTTTCGGTTGATGTGATTCGGCCGCCATTTGTTTGACGAGCTGTCGCACCGCAGCGGTCGTACGCGTGTTTCGTCTCAATGCAAGTTCGCACCCCAATTCCATTGCTTCATGTCCATACTCACGCGCTAGAATGAGCGTCCCATTACACCGGTTGAACGCCTGCTCGGGAACCTCAAACGAGGCCAGATTGACTTCAATGAGGGCTTTGGTGCGGGGGCCAATCGATTCGGCCCACTGGATATATCGCTTGGGAGACCATTTCTCGTATTCCCTGTGATTCTTCGGCATGTGGTCCTTGACCGTGGTGTAGGTCCCAGATTCCCGGCTTCGCACATGCGAGACAATTCGCTCATTTCCAGCGAAAATCTCAACGGTGTAGGGGCCAAGTCGGGCATCCACTTGCCGACCCAGATAGGAATGGGGGACGCTGTATGTATGATTCTCAATATGCACATGGTAGTCGGGGCCAACCTTACGTTTATGGACCCACTGCACGTATTCATAGGGCTCCCTCGGCAAGGGACGGAGCATGGGACGATCCAATTCCTCAAACAATTCTTTCCGAGAGACTTTCGTCTTCTGCATAAGGGCTTCATTCAGCTGCTGGACTTGCCCCAGAATCGCTTCATTGAGTTCACCGAGGTTGAAGAATTCTCGATTCCGAAGCGCACCCCCAAGCCTTCGCTGAACCAGAAGCACGCTGCTCTCCACAAGCCCCTTATCTCTCGGGTGCCGCGGACGCGCAGGGACAACGCCCACTCGGAAAAAATCCGCCAATGCACGGAGCGAATCATTGAGAATGGGAACCTCATCTTTGCGGAACTTGATGATCGCCGACTTCAGATTGTCGGGAACAAGCATCCGAGTGACTCCACCGTAGAATTGAAAGGCACGTCCAATGGAACTGCAAAAATCAAACGTCTTTTGCGTTTCCGTTGCCTCCGCATAGATATATCCTGATGCGCCCAGCGCTGCAACGAAGAGCTCAACGGTTCGCGTCTCGCCCGTGATCGGGTTCGTGATCCTAGGCTTCTTGCCGGAGTAATCCACAAATAAACGCTTGCGCGCGATGCGCATCGTCGGGGCCTCAAGGTCGCCGCGCCATTCACGGTACAATTCACAAAAATAACTGTACTGATACCCCTGCGGATTCCGCTCAATATATTCCATCCAGAGTTGACGGAGCGTCAGAGATCGGTGTCTGGCTAACTCTTTGTAGACCTCCATCCAGTCCGGTAACTCACGGTCCACTGAACCCGACGGCGTCGAACTCGGATACAGGATTCGCTCCAAATCGGCGGCACTCGTCCCGTTGGGCAGAGGCCACCTCAGGTTCGCAACCTTCGCCCGATCCAGAATTCGGGCCACAGAACTGCGACCAATCCCCACGCCTCGCGCAATCGCACGAATGGATAATCTCTCCTCAAAGTGAAGCTCTAAAATATGCTTGATGTGCTTCATCGACAATCGGTTTGCTGGCATAATTCCTCGCAATTTGGTGAAAAAAGCAAGAAAGATAATGTCCATGAATCATGTGTGAAATCCCCCGGGATAAACACCGAAAAAGATGTGCACCATACGCCCCAAGGATGGAGCCAAATTACCGAGGACGCGATGATCAAATTCCAACGGCCAGAGACGGCCCACTTCCAGCGTTTTGGGCGGCCCACTTCAGCGTTTTAGGCGGCCCACTTCCAGTGGAATACACAATAGTCCTATACCATGGATCATCCTCTCTAAATCAAAGTAAGATTTATGAAGGACATCCGCCAACTATTCAGATCAGCATTAAGGAGTTTGAAAAGACAGCGAGCAAGGACGTTTCCAAGGATGACCTTGAAGGTGCATTTCGCCATATCCTATCGCATTCAGGCAAGCCCGCGACAAAGAGCAAGAACCGTGAGACAATGAAGGAAGAGTTGAACCGGAAGTGGAAGGTGGGAAAGTAATTTGGAGACGGCCATGTTAGATCGGAAACATTTTCCCCCAGTGTGTTTCTAATAGTAATAATGTTTTCCAATAGGTGATTTCATGAGCAGTTTAGAACAAGAGTTCAAATGGTATCTGAAGAATCAGGATAACCTAGTTAACAAATACGAAGGCCGTTTTTTGGTGATCAAAGATGAAAGATTGGTCGGCGTATTTGATGATGACATGGAGGCAATTCGACAGACAGCATTAAAACATGAACTAGGCACGTTTTTGGTTCAAGAATGTTCTTCTGACCCTTATAGTACCACAGCCACATTCCATTCCCGTGTTCGGTTTTGATGTCTGTGGAACCGACAGGTGGTATATTCACGACCTATGGCGACGGAGTACTACGAGAGCTTCAAAATGAGGTCTATGCTTCTCCAGCCATTGATCCAGAGGGTAGTGGCAAGGTCTTGTTCGCAATTTGGGATACTGGAGCTACGCACACATCCATATCCCAACGAGCAGCGAATTTGCTAGAATTAAAGCCTACTGGTCGAGTCGTAGTGCATGGAGCAAATCAGACCAGAGAAGCTAATACGTACAAAGTCAATTTGATACTACGGAATAATGTTCAGATTCGGAATTGGACGGTTTCTGAAATAGGAGGACTAAGCGGGAACGCTGATTTATTGATTGGGATGGATGTTATATCCCTTGGCAATTTTGTCGTCAGCACATGGCAAGGGAAAACCAGTTTTTCCTTCCAGTGTCCACCAAATCAACGCATTGATTTCCTGCCCTCAAACCTACGAAAAAACATAGATGGTCCCCCAAATTAATCATACAAAGGTAAGAGAAATTCGCCATGTCCTTCTCTTCTGGTAGAGGTAAGAAATATGGTTCTTCGCACTTAAGAGTGGGTTGATTGATTTCGGGAGCCCTCTGGATACATATCTAACCCTCCGAGATAGAAGTACATCGCAGTGGCGAATCGCTGTTTATTTCGGTATCTCAGGGCATGGACATTGACGTTCTTGATTCCATTATTGATTCTTTCCACTGGCCCATTGCTGACCTTAAGAACGATGGCATTGAGGATTCCCCATAGATGTTTTTTGATGGTCTTGGCGGCCTTTTTCATGGGATCAAGTCTACACCTACCGTCAAGCATGGGAATGCACAACTTTAGGGAGGAGCCGGTTGTATTGACGCGCATATACAGATCTGTGGGGAGCATAGGGTAATCTGGGCCAACCGGGAGCGCAAGTTAAGTATCCATCAACATTAGTATATTTTGATTGGTTCTACCACAATTTGTGTGGAATGAGTATATTTCGGCGAACTAAACCTACTCAATTTCATGTCAAATTTCATAGATTTATTTATGCGCTACACTCTGGATCTCACTCCTGAGTGGCAGCTTGACCGAATCACTTTGGATCCAACGTCTCACCGGATTGATGTATATCTTCGCCATTCGGGAGAGAATCTTGTTTGTCCAGAAACGGGGGAATCTGGGACGTTGTATGACCACCGCAAGGAGCGTTCGTGGCGTCATATTGACTGGTGTCAATCCAAGAGTTATATCCACTGTCGTATCCCTCGGGTCAAGTCTTCAAAGGGAATCAAGACGATTAAGCTTCCTTGGGCAGATTCATCCAGTCGTGTAACCTATGCCTTTGAGCGCGCTGCGATTGATCTGTTGAAAGCAACCAAAAATCAAACCAGCACCGCCAAGCTTCTACGGTGTGGATTTAACCAACTGAATCGGATCATGCATCGTAGTGTAGAGCGCGGATTAGCACGTAGGGATCTGGGAGAGATCCCCCATATCGGTGTGGATGAGAAAGCACTCAAACGGGGGCATGTCTATGGGACCGTGGTAACAGATTCCACACGGGGGATTGTCCTTGATGTGGGGGAGGGAAAGACCAAAGAAGGCGCTATAGTGCTGTTTGAGCGTGTGTTTGAGGGAATGAAGGAGAAGGTCGTAACGGTGACGACGGACATGTTAAAGGCGTTTATTCGCGCCGTTGAACGAGTCTTTCCGAACGCAACCTTGATTCATGATCGGTTTCATCTGATTCAGGATCTGAACAAAGCAATCAATCAGGTGCGCAGACGGGAAGTGAAGAGCCATCCCGAGTTGAAAGGGACGCGTTATGTGCTTTTGAAGAACGAAAAGAACCGTACGGCCAAGCAAGACGAGATCTTCAAAGTCGTTCAAGAAGCCAACTTGGAAGTCAGTCACGCCTGGCGGGTACGCGAAGAGTTTAAAGGGATCTTTGAGTGTAGTTCCTTCGCCGAAGCAAAGAGGTATTTTGATCTCTGGCTAAAGAGTGTTGAGCAGATGGGCGTCAGGGAAGTCACCAAGGTGGGGGAAAGGTTTCAGCGACATTTTGATGGCGTCTGTAATGCACTTTCCCACTCACAATCCAACGCCAAGGCAGAACGCATTAACGGCAAAATTCAAGAAATCAAAACGGTCGGGAGAGGATACCGAACGTTTGAAAAATTCAGAAGTGCGATTCTATTCTTCTGTGGAGGCTTAGACCTCTATCCACAAGGTTCGGGGTAGAACCTTTTGATTACGTGAAGAATGTTGTTGCCTTCTGCGGATCCTATGCACAAATTGGCCTCTACTATGACAAATTTTATCAGGAGATCCTAGTCTGTCAGCAAGATACACATTTACGAGAGTTTAGAAATTTTTGGGAATTATATAGAATACTTGAAACTCTTTGATAAGGTTGCCGTATAAATATATAAACAATCAGCCTTTGAGGTGTATATTATGGCAAGCCCAGGACGTTCCTACAGAAACGGGATTACTCTGTTACAGCTTACAGATATGTTTCCCGATGAGGAATCCGCTCGTAAATGGTTTGAGGGTATTCACTGGCCGGACGACGAACTATTCTGCCTTCGATGCGGGAGCGAAAATGTCTACCGTTGCAAGCACAAGGAAATGCCTTTCCGTTGCAGGGATTGTAAGAAGTACTTTAGCGTGAAAACAGGAACAGCTATACAGGCATCCAACTTACCTTTGAAAACTTGGGTATGGGCAATCTATCTAGAGATCACCAGCCTCAAAGATATCTCCAGTATGAAGCTACATCGGGATTTAGGAATCACGCAAACAACGGCATGGTTCATGTTACAGCGTATCCGTGAAGGCTTGATCCCGAATATGGGAGCATTTGAGGGACCCGTCGAAGTGGATGAAGCATACTTCGGTGGATTGGAGAAGAATGAGCATAACAGCAAGAAAGCGAATCTTGGGCGCGGGCCCGCAGGCAAGACGGCTGTAGTCGGAATGAAAGACCGCGCTACTGGACAGATCAAAGCGCAGGTGATTGGGCGCACAGACAAAGCTACACTGGGAGGCTTCGTAGATGAGAATGCTGTTGAAGGCGCATACCTCTACACGGATTCAGCGACGGCATACAAGAACTCTAATCGTCCCCATGAGACGGTCAAGCACAGCATTTCCGAGTACGTCAACGGACAGGCACATGTAAACGGTATAGAGCCCTTTTGGGCGGTTCTAAAGCGGGCATATCATGGAGTATATCATCATATCAGCAAGAAGCACCTGAACCGCTACGTCGCACAATTCGCCGGGAAACACAACCTTCAAGACTACGATACGGAAACCCAAATGCAGCACATCGTTGCGGGTATGGTCGGTCGTAAAGTGCTGTATAGGGAGTTAGTGGGGTGAGGGGGATAAATAAATACTTTTCGTATATTATATAGATAATCGTAATACCTTGGGGTAGCATACAAATGCAATTCCAAGTCTTAGATTCTGATGGTAAGGAGTTAGAAACTTTTGATGAACTTACGTTGGTCGATGTTGAGATAAAGTATTTCAGAAACCAGTTAGGTAACCGTTATTCTATTGAGTCGATCGGTCCAAGTGATTATTATGATTTTGAGATTCGTACCGAAGGGGGTAAATCTGTCTATTATGTCGCAAGAAGTGTCGTCAAGGACTGAAGATGGAAGCTTTTAGTTATATCCCTGGGGTTGTTTGGGGTTCTTTCACAGGTCTTTTAGGTATTTGTCTTGGTGCTTATTTGACAAATTGGTTTTCTCGTAAACAGCTCATAGATGACCAAAAAAGAGATAGCTTAATCCAAGTTGCACGTTGTGTGAATCCTTATTACGCAAATGAGACAGATTCTTTAACGAAGCTATGTCATTTGATGAACGAAGCTATGGTTCGATTTTCCTCCGAGAAGCTAAGAGAGGCTATTTATGGCTTTCTTTCGTCAGACGGTTATACCGTTAATACAGGATCGATAAATAGGAGCCTCTTTCAAAACTCTTTATTTTCTCCTGTTGTCCCGGCTGAATTGCGGCTTAAACTGGTTCAATCTGGTCGGACTACGCGAATCATCGGCGGGGGTTCGGTGTTTTGTGGATTCAACCAGTGTTTTGCCTGCACGGAGGTCTCTGTTTGGTGAATTTCGTCCACGATCCGTGTAGATTTCACACCCCCCTCCCACGGCATCTGTGGTTCAGAGCGCCCAAATTCTGTTATGCAGGGGTTGGATGGCCGGTTTACTGCACCATCCGCAGCATTTGGTCCACCGTGAGTACCACCACACTGAACATCAAATGACAAAGGACTTTCTCGTGCCCACGGACTCGGATATTGCGTCCACCGAACTCATCTTTGAGCCGCCCAAAGGCCTGCTCCACGGTGGAACGCTCCCGGTAGCGAACCCGCTCCGCAGGAATGAATCCGGCCGTACGTTGTGCCTTTTGCTCGCGACGATCCGCCGCTTTTTTGTTGCGCGGATTCGGATCAATGATCGGTACACGCCCCGAGGCGCTCCGATGTGCGACAATCTCCTTCGCGTCATAGGCGCTGTCCATGAGATCGTAACAGTTGTCCACCCGCTGCTGCGTCAAGTGCGCCAAGGGAAGCGCGGCCTGACTATCATGCAACGAGGCAGAGGTCACCAAACAGCTGATCGGAACCCCTCCGTCCGCCGTATCCATGTGTAGCTTATAGCCCGTCCATCGTTGCGTATGCCCCTTCGCGTTCCGCTTGCAGCCCACCGTACAATCCTTCGGTAATGCGTCCAACATCTCGCCTAACTCCATCTTCAACCGCTGCTCCAAGCGACGAGGCACCTTGGGACGCTCCTCCCCCTTCTTCGGACGCCCCCGCTTGCGTGGCTTCACGGGGGTGGACATGTCAGCCTTCGGAACCGGACGCTCCCGCGCTTCAATCGCCGTTGAATCCCGTGAAATATGCCCCACGAACTCCCCCGCGTACCCCTGTTTGATCAAGGCTTCATGGATCCGAGTCGGTAACTTCGCCAACGCAAACTCCTGAAACGCACGAGAAAACGTGGGCGCACTCGGCACATCACACGAGCGGGACCAACCACAGAGGGACCGAAGCAAAACATCCGATAGAAGCCGCTCCCGCAATCCGGAGGTTGTCGGAATATTTAACGCCATCTTGGCCAAAAACGACTGCGCAAGACAGACCCGGTGCGCACGCGGGCGTCCCACCGAACGAAGCCGGGGACGAGGCAGATGATCCTCCACACAGACCAACTCAAATAACAACAACAACTTCCTCAATCGTTTGGGCAACGCTCCATAGTTCTGCTCCACACATGGAAACAACTCCTGTTGGCAGGAAATATAAAAACCGCGTATCTTCTTGGTAAGGGACATGGGATTCTCCGGGGTTTGTTGGATTTGCAATACTCCTAAAAATACAAAATTCGGAGATCCCTGCCCCTTCGTTTGTGACCCCAAAAAACGATACCTCCCAGGGCAGATCAGCCCCTAACATTCTTTAGTACCCAGATCCATCAATCAGCAAAATCTCTCAAAAAATCATCCAATTGAGGAATTTTGAAAGAGGCTCATAGGATACTAAATTTAATGTGTGAGGATATTGGTGAAGATATAGAATGGATTTTCAAGTCGAATCGGCCATAGGATATCGTTTATTTTTATGCTTCCAAAAATAGTGTTATACAACACGGTCAGTTTGCATAGATGGACACATACGATAATCATATAAATTCGGGGGGGGGCAAATTGGAAGAACAGGACGTTGTTTCACGGAGATAACCTTACCTTTATGCGGGGGATGAATAGTGAATCGGTTGATCTTATCGCAACTGATCCACCATTCAATAAAGGGAGAGATTTTCATGCTACGCCAGAATCTCTATCAGCAGGAGCTAAGTTTCAAGACCGGTGGAGTTGGGAGCAAGACGTACATCAAGACTGGGTAGATCAGTTACAGGACGATTATCCCAAACTAATGGAGGCGATAGAGTCCGCCAGGTACGCTCATTCGGACGGCATGGGGGCATATCTATGCTTTATGTCCGTGAGGTTGTTAGAGATGTGGAGAATACTCAAGCCTACAGGAAGTATCTATCTGCATTGTGATCCCACTGCTTCGCACTATCTGAAAGCAGCGATGGACGCGATATTCGGTTGGCGAAATTTTAGAAATGAGATAATTTGGCGAATAGGTTGGGTCTCGGGATTCAAGACTCAAAAAAGAGGTTGGATACGCAACCATGATGTAATTCTCTATTACGTTATGGGCGATCAAGCAGCGAAGCGATTCAATAAAGAATATATCCCCTATCCTGTAGATTATGTTCGCCGTGATGGTAAGCGACCGACTGGAAAAGGAATTCCACTAGAGGATACTTGGAATTGTCATTCGGGTGATGTATTGGACTCAATTATGATCAAAAGTTTTTCAACGGAGAAGACGGGTTATCCTACTCAGAAACCTTTGAAGCTCTATGAACGGATCATTAAAGCCTCCAGCAACAAAGGCGGTGTAGTTTTTGATCCGTTCTGTGGATGTGCTACGACCTGCGTAGTCGCTGAAAGATTAGAACGGCAATGGGTTGGGATTGACTTATGGGACAAAGCGGAGGATGTACTTCTGGATCGAATGAAGAAAGAGGGTATGATCGCAGACGGCAGCCTCCAAATTGGGGATCAGTTAATGATTGATCCGAAAGATGTAACGTTTACGAAAATTCTTCCAGAGCGTACAGACGATAAGCAATCCGCAGCTCCGTTCCTACGTATTAAGGAACGAGTAAAAGAGCCTGATGGCCCGAAGTGGTCAAGAGCCCAGATGTACGAGTATCTGCTGGAACAATACGGCCCGCAGTGCCAAGGATGTTATCGTACGTTTGATGATCCACATTATTTACAACTGGATCATAACGTCCCCCGCTCTGACGGCGGGATCAATCACATTATGAATCGTATTCTGCTCTGTGGTCCGTGTAATATGTTGAAGAGTAACGTGTACACGTTATCAGGATTACGACAAGAGAATAAGAAGCGTGGGTATTTAGCAAAAAAGTAAATCATGGATAAATCTCCTCCGTACTATCTAGTCCTAGATATGACTGGCCCCAAATCAAAAACAATCTGGCAAGGTCATGCTGATAATTCTAAAGAGGCTTGCAGTCGCGCTGATATAAAAGAATACGGTGATAAGAAGTCGGAATTATTTGACTACTCAAAGACTCTCCATCAAGATGATGTGACATATGCTGTAGTCGAATATAATGCCTTTGAGAAAGAAATCACTCCTGAATTGATTCAGAAGATGCATAAACTCGACTATTTCAAGCGTGTTAAGATCAAAAGATTTCCATGGTTAGGTGACAAAATTTGGGATATTGTCAAAATAATTATTGGTCCACTCGTTGCTTGGTTAGTAGGATTTATAATGGGCAAATTCTTTTAGTAATAGAGCCTCTTTCAAAATTCTTTATTCTCCTCTGTTGCCCCGCTGATTTAGGGTTTAAACTGGTTCAGTTTCGTCGGATTACGCGAATCATTGGTATGGGTTCACCGTTTTGTCGAGTCGACCGGTGCTTTGCCTACCCGGAGGTCTTGTTTGGTGAATTTCGTTCACGATCCGTGTAGATTTCACACACCCATCCCACGGCTTCTGTGGTTCGGAGCACCCAAATTCTGTATGCAGGGGTTGGATGACCGGTTTACTGGACCATCCGCAGAATTTGGTCCACCGTGAGTACCACCACGCTGAACATCAAACGTGGGCGCACTCGGCACATCACACGGCCGGGACCAACCACATAGGGACCGAAGCAGGACATCCGATAGAAGGCGCTCCCGCAACCCGGATGTCATCGGAATATTTAACGCCATCTTGGTCAAAAACGATCGCGCAAGGCAAACCCGGTGGGCTAGCGAGCGTCCCACCGAACGAAGCCGGGAGCGAGGCAGATATTCCCACTCACACACCAACTCAAACAATAACAACAACTTCCTGAATCGTTTGAGTAACACTCCATAGTTCTGCTCCACACATGGAAACAAATCTGTTGGCAGAAAATACAAAAATAGCGTATCTTTTTGGGAAAGGACATGGGATCCCACGGAGTTTGTTAGATTTTCAGTACTCCAAACATACAAAATTCGGAGATTCTCGTCTTTTCGTTTGTGACCAAAAAACGATACCTCCCAGAGCAGATCAGCCCCCCTAACATTCTCAGTGCCCAGATTGGTGAATTAGACAAATCTCCCCAAAAATCATCCAATTGAAGAATTTTGAAAGAGGCTCGTGAGATAACAAATGTGATATCTTATCTTCTGAGTACTTTAGTTATTTTGACACGAAAACTACCCAGATGCATACTCTGATTCGACTCCGGACTCGTACCACGGTGGTGAGATACCAGCGAATTCAATTGGACTTCCCAATACCATCAGCAATTCTAGTCTGAATGTCTATGACCAAATCTCCTGAACCTCCACCCCGGGAAGTAATTGACGTAACATTTCTGGATTTAGACCTCTATAATCCTCGGCTCGGACTCTCGGTCTCCAACCAGACTGAAGCATTACGTGAAATGACCAATGCACAAAGTAAAGAGAAATTTCTTACTCTTCTCAGGCACATCCACCAACACGGCCTAAATCCAGCGGATAGCTTTATTGTGATACGGAGAAATAGTGACCGGTACACCGTTTTAGACGGTAACAGGCGACTTACTGCTATAAAAGCGCTGGGAACTCCAGCCACCCTTCAAAATATTTTTTCTGATTCTGCATACTCAGAGCTTGAAGCATTGCACCAGACCTATATTACTTCTCCAATATCGAAAGTGGCCTGTATTGTTTTTGAGACGAGGAGGTCTGCAGATACATGGATTCGGTTAGCACACGATGGTGAAAGCAAAGGAGCAGGTCAAGTTCGCTGGAGCGCTCAGCAACGACATAGATACAACGCGTCTAGGTCCAGTGCAAGAACCAATCCAACCATAATAAAGGCGTTGGAATTCGTTTATCACTTGAGAGCTATGGATGTCACTACATCAGAGGGATACAAAAGCGGAGCCTTCCCATTGTCAATCCTTGAACGCCTCCTCTCGAGTCCTGAAGTACGCCTGTTACTTGGTATTGAAAAAAGGGATAATGAAGTCTTTGGTTGGTATCCTGCGTCCGAACTGGCTAAGGGGTTAAGTGCAGTAGTAAATTCTATTGGTAACAAGAAACTCCAAACGAAACATGTCCATTCAAAAGAACAGCGTCTCAAATATATCCACAATTTGCCAGACAGCGATCGACCGAATCCAAGTACGAAGCTAAGCGAAGCTTTGCCTCTGGCTGATATTATTAGGGGCGAATCTGGAAGAGGGCGCGGTACATATGACCTTGAAGGCGGAAATTCTGTTGAAGAGGCAAGTGAAGATGCAAGCCAAGACCGGACTCACGAGAGCATGCGACCTGCTAGGCACAGTAGTACCAGAACCAATCTCATCCCCAAAAGTACTGCATTCAAAATACCGGAGGGTCGTATCAATGATATAATGGTTGAATTGAAGAAGCTACGGTTGAATAAAACTCCAAACGCAATAGCGGTTCTCTTTCGAACATTTCTTGAACTGAGTGTTGACAATTATATTGTGAGTTGTCAGATAGCCGAAGGGACTGGCAACAGTCCCTTAAAGAAGAAGATTGAAGCCGTTTCGACTTTCCTAGCAGTCAATGATATTATGACGGAAAAAGAACTTCTACCAGTGCGTCGTGCAACTAGCACAGACACTGACTTGAACTCTGTGCGTACATTTCATAGTTTTGTTCATCATCGGTTTCATTCACCTAGCGGGGCAGATTTGTCTGCTATGTGGAATTCGTTTGAACCATTCTTCAAAAAAATATGGGAAGAGGTTCCCCCGTCCACATAGTGTTAATCAAAAGAATCGTACGTCATATCCAGCAATATTAATTTGTATCAAAGACGGAAACGCGCAGGTGTATTATTCTCCATTACGCTACCCAGGCGGCAAACGGCGGCTTGCCAATTACGTGAAGTTGATTCTACTACAGAACGGATTGATTGGGGGAGACTATGCAGAAATCTATGCAGGTGGTGCGGCTGTCGCTCTGGAATTGCTGTTTAGTGAATTTGTAAAGGCAGTGCATATTAATGAATTCGATCGTGGCGTATATGCTTTTTGGGATAGTGTTGTAAATGACAACGACGCTTTGTGCAAGAGGATAATGGAAATTGAAGTTTGTATTGAGGAATGGGAACGGCAAAGAGCAGTCTTGGTCGCAAATGATGCCGATCCCATAGATTTGGCGTTGGCAACGTTTTATTTGAATCGAACAAATAGGTCTGGAATTATTTCAGGGGGAGTAATTGGGGGGAAGATGCAGAATGGACCGTGGAGGATGGATACTCGCTTCAACAAGGCTAATTTAGTAAAGAGGATTAGCGAAATAGGGAAGCGTGGATCACGAATACATGTTCACAATCTTGATGCAATAGAATTTATCAAGAAGACAGATAGGATTGTAGGACAGAAGTCTCTGATCTATCTTGATCCACCGTATTGGGTTAAGGGTAAGGTGTTGCTGTATACAAATGGATATCAAGAGGATGACCACCATCTTCTTGCAAAGTGTATGGAAGAATACAAGTATAAGTGGATTGTGTCATATGATTATGTAACTCCTATTCTAGAATTATATCGTCCATTTCGCTCAGTAGCTTATGATATAAATTACACTGCCCAGCGAAAGGAGTTGGGGAAGGAAATATTGTATTTTTCGGATGGACTAAAAATACCGCGTGTCAAGCATCCGTTGAAAATAAGTCGTGCCGCAGTAGAACAGGAAGTGGAAGCTGAGCATAGCCTCAGCGAGAACGTGAAATAGGGGTATAAGGGGAGATATTCCGAGTAGTGCCCCTCTATTGGCCCACTTTGGGGACTCTAAGGTGTTACGTTAACGCACAGCATGTGAACTATGCAGAAGGTGCTGGATTAAGCCTCCAGTCTTTGGTCGATCAGGCTGCTCAGTGGGGGCAAATGGACTGTTCGCGAACGTGTATCCAGTTATGGGCATACACATGCGCCCGGAACGGTCACAATGAGGTCATCTGGTGTTCCACCGAAAAAGTCTGGGGAGCGTCCGGCCGCGCTATGAGGGCTTGGAAAAGTGTTTATCGTAGTATGCGAGAGCATCCTGATAGTCCTGCATCAGGACTTCTTCCTTTTCCTGAAAGAGAGCTTCTGGGCTGAGGAATATTTGTTCAGTCGCATCATAGAGAAGGCGCTCAAGCTTGGCTAACGCAAGCCTATTATCAAGTGTACATCTAATGACGTTGCCGACAAGTTTTGTGGAGTTTGTGTTTGGACGGATGTGGAACACGGCATTTCTCACCTGCCTCATGCATTCAAGGAGGCCGCTGTCTTCTACTGTCTTGACCTCCTGGTCAAGTCTCTCATGCTACAGTTCGGGATTGATCTCCACGATCTTGGCATACCGTCTAATTACTGTGTGCAAAAGAGCTATGTGGGTAGATATTGCTGCCTTTGAGTAGTACATTGCGAACAGATGCTCCTCCTGAGTCTGAATTGTGGGAGATGCCCTCTTTAGTTCCTGCTTTATGGCTTCCTTTGTATCCTGACTTCGACAGGTAGGTGTTGACTTGGAGGGCAAAATAGCCATTTTTGAGTAATTTTTGGGCTTTTTTTGGGTATTTGGGGCCATTTTAGCCCTGTTTTCCGAGTTCCCAAGATGTAGTGTTCAGTCTGTTTTTTGATTTGGATATTTGGACTGTGTGCCGTATCTTACCTGTATCATGTTCGTTCGCAAACTCAAACGAAAGACGACCCAAAACATTGCTGTCCAGATCGTGCGCAATGACCGCACAAAGGATGGCAAAGTGCGGCAGAGGATCATGCGCTATATGGGCACGGCCCCCGAAGGCCCGGCATTGGAGGCCCTCCTGCACATCGCGGAACAGGAACGATTGCGGATTGAAGAAGAGAGCAAGCCGTCCTTGTTTCCGTCGGAGCATAGTGCGCATGCCGCTTTGGAGGCCCGACGTAGGAAACCGTCCGACCAACCCATCCCGCTGGAAGACATCCGCAAGCTGGAGGAGGTCAAGCGGATCTGTGTGGGCTTTCATGAGGTGTTTGGGGCCTTGTATATGCGGATGGGGTTCGATCAGTTGTTTTCCAAACGGCATGCGATGGCTGCGCGTCTATTCAGGCAGGCCGTATTGTTACGTCTAGGATCCCCTGGCGACAGCAAACTGGCGCATGCGCGGCAACTGTCCAAGGAAGATGGCGTGGAAGTCCCGGTCCACAAGTTTTACCGGATGATGGATGCGGTGGATGATCCGCGCATTGCACGGTTGCAGTCGATCGTGGCCCGGGAGGTGACCGACTTACTCGGAAGCAAGCTGGATGTACTGTTTTTTGATGTGACCACGCTGGCGTTTGCTTCGGACAAGCCCGACGGACTCCGCAAGAAGGGATACAGTAAAGATGGGAAGCATACTCGTGTGCAGGTGGTCTTGGCCCTGATGCAGACCCATGACGGACTGCCCGTCGGCTATGAGTTGTTTGAAGGCAACACCGCGGACGTAAAGACACTGGAGCCAGCGATCACCTCGTTGAAGGCCCGTTTTGCATTGGACCGTGTGGTGGTTGTGGCGGATTCTGGGATGCTGAGTGCGGACCATGTCGCCTTACTGCAAAGTATGGGGCATGACTATGTGGTTGCGGCCCGTTTGCGCTCAATGAAGGCGGAGGAATTGCGTAAGGTTACGGGCACCCTCAAGTGGCAGTTCACCGCGGATGGGCGCAAGGTAAGCGAAGTGCGGATTGGGGGGAGGCGGCTCATCGTGCGATATTGTCCAAAGCGTGCGGCCAAGGACGCACACGAACGAGAGAAGGCGGTAACGAAAGCCCAGAAGCGTTTGGCATCTGGGGTCAAGGGATCGGGTCAGAAGGGTCGTTACTTGAACGTGAACCGGAATGCGGTGAAGCTGAATGCAGCGGCCATTGAGAAGGATCGTCAATTGGAGGGATTGCACGCGGTATGGACGAGTCTCAAGGCATCCTCCGCTGCACAAGTGTATGCGCAGTACGGGGGATTATGGCAGATTGAGGAAGGCTTTCGTGTGTTAAAGCATACCATGGCGGTTCGTCCGGTGTTTCACTGGACGGAGCGCCGCGTCCGCGCGCACATTGCCATATGCTTTGCCGCCTTTGCGATGCTGCGCATTCTGCGTCGAATCTACAACACGCGACATGGCGCGGAGGCGCCCATCAGTGAGGGACAGATTTTGGCTCAGTTGCGTGAAGTAGAGGTGTCCGTGGTACGAGACAAGACGACCCAGCGTCATTTTGCGATCCCGTCGGCGGCCAACAGTACAAAAGTTCGGCTTTACAAAGCGATGGGGTTGACGATTCAGCGCCAGACCGTACCCTTGGAGAAAGACCCGTAACCCGCCTCCCAAGGGATGGCTTAACGTCTGGGATTCAGACCGCAAAAAGCGGTAAAACCGACGGTGTTTGTAGTGTTCAAAGTTGTCTGAACACTCTTTTCAAAAGACCTGTATCCACTGAAAAATAAGGCTCTCTTTGTTTTCAGAAAATTGCAAACCGTCGAAGTCAGGATTGCGAACAGATGCTCCTCCTGAGTCTGAATTGTGGGAGATGCCCTCTTTAGTTCCTGCTTTATGGCTTCCTTTGTATTCATCGTTCGTACCGCGATCGAAAACGATAGATATGGAACGTAGGTACGCGAGCGTTAGTCGCAATCCCTCAAAGGCCTCCAATGAAGACAGCACAGTATTATGCTTATCGAACTTGGTTATCCAATTGCTTCAAAAACTGTTTCGCCAGCTCAATCAGACGGGTTATCATCACTTGAGGATAAGCGTTAGGTACTGAAGTTACCCCCTATTCAGGTATAATGGAAAAAACGGGCAAATTCATCTGAATATACACCCGCGCAACCGCTGTGCTCAATGGTATTACGTTATAACCGTTATGAATTGCGATAGAATCCTAAGTTCGAGAAAGTTTGGTTTCTTCAAGGAGAGAATCATAATGCCTTTTATCCGATCCTTCAACAATCCTCATCAGAGTACGAATAGCGCTTTTAATTTCATCTCTATCCTCATGCTCAAACGCACCCGCAGGATCACTCACATGCGATGACTCGTTAATCAACCTGTATAGTTTATCCTTTTCCGTCTCGCTTATTTCTCCTGCTATACTTCCTTTACAGTTTTTGGAGAGCTGATCAAGCTTGCTACTTAAGTCACCTGAATTTGGAATTTTAAAGTTTGCGTATGTCTCAAGAAATCGTCTAACCACATTCCCGATACGGTAGAACTCTGTGTAGTCATCTCCCGATTCCTCAAGGAATTGACTCAGTTCTGAAAACAGGAAATGGTACTCCGAATTGAAATTTCGTAGGGTTTTATCAAGAGGCTTAATCAGTGCGTAACGGCGAGCATCGGTTACTCCTCCGTTTCTGATCATGAAATATTCACACGAGAAGAGTGGTGGTTGTCCATTTCTTTTCTTGTTTTGGTTTTTAAACTTTCTGTTTTTCAAGGAAAACCAGTATTTTTTTACTATAGTAAAGACCTGAAAATTGTGTGTTAGAAGAATCAGTTGTTTTGCATTCTTGAATTTGTTTTTCAAGAGCAAGCAACAGTGGTAAGTAAAAATGGAATCAAAGCTTGAAATCGGGTCGTCAATCACGATTGTGCTTTCTTTAATATCAAATCCCTTTTCGCGTGTCTTTATAATGAAATAGGAAAATGCAATTGCGTTTTTCTCTCCTTCACTGAAGTTAGAGGCATCTTCTCCATGTCGTCTTATAACATATCCTTTTTTTGAGGAATCAAGTTCAAGCTCAATCTCATTACTTCCAAAAAAATCTCTAAGGTATTGGTTAATCTCATTTACCGCTTCCCCAATTTCTGAGGTTTTCTGTTCAAGGTGTGAGATTTCCTTCTGGTTTGCTTTAAGTTCATTTCCAACTTGTTCTTTCTCCTTGACCAATGAATCCAGCGACGATTTTATTCCTTCGTAGTGCTCTTCGTTTATTGCTGAAGCGATCATATGATTTTCTATGTCCTTTTTGGCTTCGCTTATGTGCTGTGCATGGTTCTGTGATTCATGATTATGTCTGCTAATAAGAGAGTTAAGATTCTGTATTACTTTGTTGGATAGATTGCCAAATTCTTTTGGGCTATGGACTAATTCCAGATTCAATAATGGATTCCCACGTTTTTCCTTCAATTTTATTATGGTTTCGTCTATCCAGTCATTCATCTCTTTCAGAACGGCGTTCAATTTTTCCACTTGATTCTTGTATTCGTCTCGTAGCTCTGCAATAAGATCTTGATTCTCAGTGGGTCGTTTCTCCTGCTTCAAATGATTTAAGCTTTGAATGAAAGAGTCTATGTTCTCTTGTACATTTCTGTAATCCTCGCTGAAATGTCTTGATAACGATTCAAGAAAATTCGCTTCCAATTGATTCAGGCAGAATAGACATTTCTTTTCCTCGTCTTTTTCTAGATGAAGTCGTAGGCCTTCCTCAGCCCATTTGTTTATTTCATCATCATTCTTTAGGCGGCCCATCGTTTCGGAGACAACACTACGGGTTAGGAGCTCCGAGATCTCTTTTGAAATCTCAAGAAATCCCCCCAATCTTTTTCCCTTGAACTGGATATCAACACTGTATTCGGCAAGCGTTTTCAGACTCTCGGGCGGTTCGCTTCGTATCAGGGTCATCTTGTTTTCCTTATCCTCCGGCAATAGTTCACAGAAGTTTTCAATCCCTGTTATCGCAAGCCTCTCTTTGAGGTTGGCTTTATCGTAATTTCTATAGCTGTCGCTTGGATGCATGCCCAGTTCATCCTTGATTCGTTTTGCGATTCTGGTTCTGAAGCCCTCTTCCTCTTGTTTTTTTCTTTCTAAGGCGTTTTGAGTTGTATTATGCTTTTCCGTGAGAGATGCTAG
Organism: Rhodothermales bacterium; assembly: GCA_965208025.1. Lineage (GTDB taxonomy): Bacteria > Bacteroidota > Rhodothermia > Rhodothermales > Bin80 > Bin80. The sequence continues at coordinate 2,733,756 of OZ242302.1, read as the reverse complement.
AGTGTCTTGGAGGTTTTTCAATTTAGAGGCACTTTCTATATCTTCTTTACCGATATAAGTTACTGGGTTAGTGCGAGAGCCTCTTAAGTCAAAAAATAAGTTTTCTTTGACGAAGTCCCTGTTGAATACTCGGACAGGGTACGCGGCGTTCTGGCAGTTTTTGTGGCTTACATTCTCTCCCTCCTTTACTTTGATCTCAAATTCGCCGTTGCTGGGATACTCGTCGAAATCAATCGTCCTTTTTTCACACGCGGCGAAGACCTTGGAGAGGGTTGTTTTCCCACTTCGGTTACATCCGTAAATCAGGTTGAATTGCGCTAAATTTGGAGTATGCTTATCCCATGAGAAATCACGGAATATTCCAAAATTTTTGAGTTTGGTTATCTTCTCAAACATGTCACATCTGAATATGCCTATTCCGACGTATTGGGTGTCCCAATTAAAATGGATTGAGTGTCCCAATATGCCGGAATAGGTAAGAACCGTATATTTTTATGAAATTTATTGAAATATGTGATCAATGTGCCTTGGAAAAAATGTTTCAGTTGCCCCCTTGCACTCTGATCAGATTCAAATACTATACCGTAGTATACCCCAAAGTATATTGATAACATTGTCCTCAAACATTAGGGTTTAAGCTATCCATGGATTACGTTGAGGCACGAGCTCGCTTGGTGGAGTGGCTGCGTTCACAGATGATCGGCCCCGCAACCGAAGACACAATTATAAAAGAAAATCCTTTAAAATTGTATCCCGTCGGTGTGCTTAGTCCACAGGATTTCACTTCAACTCATCGCATTGATCACCCAAGAGTCACTCAACTGGATGGATCCTCAAATGGAAAAGAGGATCCAAATGAAAAATTTTCATACAGACGCTACTATACGGCTCCATCCAGTGTCGGGTTTACTTTCTTTGTGAGCCAGGATGCTCAGCTTTCAATCTCAGCATCCGCAAGCCGTTACAAGAGCTTGGCTAAAAGAGATGAATCTGGAAGATATGTTAAGCAAATATATCGGCGCATAGAACTGCCGCATCTTGAATTAACGATTGATCAGCCTAATAACATATTCAAGCAAACAATTTGGGATGATCAGGCATGCATCATGCTGGAGCCACGCCCCCAAACGAATGGAATCCTCTGCACATTGGCGATCTCTAACTCTCAAAGTGGTCCTGAAAGTGTGAGACACTCCGATAAAGCAGAAGCATGTCTTTTTGAAGTTAGACTCAATTGCACCATTGAGTCTGGCGATATATTTGAGCTTCCTCGCACCCCCAGATCCATGATGAGTGAGGAAGAGCTTGAATTTGAACTTCAATACAAGGATAGAAAGATTTTTGCTGTTGGCCATGGTGCTGCAGTAGATTGGGACATGAGTCCTGACAGCATGCCAAAGGTCTGGGCAGAATTTATGCCGGTGGTTGAAACCCCCGCACTATCAATAAATCCCCATGGAAATCATGAAGTACTTGATTTGAAGTTTCTATGCCATTGTGATATAACAGCCCTCTTACCCACTCTACGGGATTTTCTGAGGGGATACGAAAAATGGATTGCTGATCAGCGGAAGATCTTTTCAGAGTTCGCTGATGACATAGAGAGAGAAACTGGGGAACGCATATTAATACGTATGAAAACCGCTTTGAGGCGTATGCATCTGGGTGTTGATCTGCTTGAGAATGACGGGCGTGTTAGAGAGGCTTTTCGCTTGGCTAATCTGACTATGCTAAACCAGATGCAGCAGGCAGATAAAGTTAAAGGACGGGATCCAAGCACACAGAGTTATCAATGGAGATCTTTTCAGTTAGCTTTTCTTCTGACTGTTCTCGAGTCTACCGTTATGGAACACAGTAACTTTCGGGAGACGGTGGATCTCATATGGTTTCCTACTGGCGGAGGCAAAACAGAAGCGTATTTGGGACTCATCGCATTCCTTATTATCTGGCGTAGACTCAATTATGGAAAGAAGGGAGGAGGTACTGTTGCTGTTATGCGTTATACATTGCGATTGCTGACACGTCAGCAGTTTGAACGCGCTGCCCGTATGATCTGTGCGGTTGAGTTGATCCGTATGAAAGATAATCGTCTTGGAGAAGAGCCATTCAGTGTAGGATTTTGGGCTGGTTCGGCTGTGAGCCCGAATACCTACGAGCATGCAAAACAGAAAGTGCAGAACATTCAGGATGGTCTTGATTCTGAACGCTTCAATTTTATAATCACCTCCTGCCCGTGGTGCGGTAGAGAGTTAACAAAAGATGGGTATGTATCCAAACCGGATTCTTTTGAATTGTTCTGCACAAATAAAACCGACTGTGATTTTGGGCAGAATAGCAATTCCAATCCTCAACCGTCACTGCCGTGTAAAGTTGTTGATGATGCCTTGTATGATGCTCCCCCATCTCTTCTTATTAGTACAATTGATAAGTTCGCTAGGTTACCATGGATTGATGCGCCACGCTCTTTTTTTGGCCGCGATACGCGCCCCCCAGAGCTTATCATTCAAGATGAATTGCATCTCGTGACCGGTCCGCTTGGATCAATCGCTGGTCTTTACGAGGCAAGTATTGAAACGGTCATCGCGGGACTTGGACTGACTCCAAAATATATTGCATCAACAGCTACAATCAACGAAGCACATAAGCAAGTCCGTAGCCTGTACGGACGTGACCTCCGTGTTTTTCCACCACCAGGGATTTCCTGTGATGACATGTACTTCGCCTGTACGGATATAAGTCGGCCAGGTCGGATGTACTTGGGATATATGGCACCTAACCTTAAGAGACAAGAAAGCATTACCCCCATTGTGGCTGCGCTTATGTCGGCCCCAGATGTTTTATTTAGGGAAGATCAAAATTTTGCTGATTTAGCGGAGGCGTGGTGGACGATGATCGTATTTAATCGCAGTTTGAGGGATGTGCGCATGCACCATAACGAGACTCTCCGTGGTGTTCCAACGGAAGGAGTGAAGTTCGTGAGTAAGAGTCATCCTATGCTGGATGCCATTAATAAGCGATTGCATAATCCCCGCATCGCTGAACTCACCAGTCTCAAGTCAGCCGAAGATTGTGCCATAACATTCAAGGAATTAGAACATCCTCGAAATCATGCGAAATGCATTGATTTGGTGTTTGCAACCAACATGATTTCTGTGGGTCTTGATGTTTCGCGGTTGGCTCTGATGGTGGTCAATGGACAACCACAATCAACCGGGGAATACATTCAGGTTACCGGCCGCATTGGTCGGGCCGAAATACCTGGCTTAGTGATTGTCAATTACTATCCTACGCAAGCTCGCAGTCTTACACACTACGAAAATTTCCGGCCATTCCACGAATCATTTCATCGGTTTGTAGAGGCTTCCAGTATTACCCCATTCACCTATCAGGCACGCAAACGAGCCCTTCATGCATCTTTGGTTATTTCTCTTAGATACCTGTGTAATCATCTGGTTGATAATGCTGGTGCCCTTAAAATCGGAGAACAAGAGAAAGTGGAAAAACAAATTTTACCTCAGCTATATGATAGGTTCACAAGAGCATGTATAGATCCCATAATTCAAACTCATGTGCATGAGCATCTCGGACTACTTTACCAAACTTGGCGTGATAAAGCTGAGGATTGCCAGAAAAGACGCCGAGAACTTCGCTACAATTTGCGTAAAGACCGGACAGATGCCGACCGATTACTGAAGAGTGCAGAGTCCTCAGTTACAGGGGTATGGGATACATTGAATTCTATGCGAAATGTTGAGGAATCGGCAAAATTCAAACATAGAGATCATACGATTGACGTGCGATTTTCGGATGTGTTAGGTTCATCGGGAGTCGGTTCTATCGTACACATGGGTGAAAATGTAGAGAGATTCAACTCGGTGGTGAAAGATATCACCTGTTGGCCGCAAGATCTTCAGTCTGACCAAGAACTGAAGTATGTGACTCAGATTTGTATGCATCCAAAAATCAGCAACCGTAGACTTATAAAGCCGCCGGTTCCAAAAGAGATTGATGACAAACTGATCAATTGTATTCCGACAATGAAATTCCCCAAGTGGTCATATTGTGCTGAATGCGGGCTACTGTGTCAATCTTCCTTGATCAAGGAAAATAAATGCCCAGATGACAACTGCCAAGGAATCACAAGACAGGTTCATTGGGTTCTTGTACATCGGCATGGCCATTTAGCAGATGTGGACTGGCATTATATGGCACATGGGAAAAAGTCAAAAGATTGCCCTCGTAGCAATGATCAGGCCTATCTCAAGCTGATCTTTAAGCCGGACTACTTGGTCAAGTGTACGAAATGTAACAGTAAGGGATGGGAAGAGAAGTGTTGGTATGGGAAGAAAACCTGGAAACAGCCATGGATCCGCGAGCCCGCAGGAGGATCAACTGACGAGAGCATGGCAGAAGTCATGTATATCGGTGATTCCAGAATATACCAAGAAGAGAAATTCAGGTCTCTGGTTATACCACCTGAATCACGCATCAGACAGGGTAGTGTCGTTGATCTTCTGTATCGAAATAGCGAAGATAAACGGAGTATTGACAAAGGTCAAACAGATCTTCAGCGTAAAAGCGCAATAAAGCGTATTGCAACAAAGTACGGATGCAGTCCCAACGAGATCAGAGGCGCATTAAAAGAAATTGAGCGTGGATACCCTTCTTACGGTGAACAATTGGATGCGGATCATATGATGCGGAGTGAATATGATGCACTATTACACCCAATTCCGGATCAACGAGAGGATGAAGATCTCGTCACGAAGCATTATACACAAGAGTGGGCCGAACAGAAAGGTGATTTTGTTTCTCCGGAAATGGTATCTTTGGTTAACTGCCTGATCTCAGTTGAACGTCTACGAATGATATTGGTGTTCTTAGGATTCAGTCGTCATGCATCCCAAGACTTATCCAGAGGAAACAATGTAAAACGAAGCGCCAATTTGGTGCCTCCCGATCTATCTGATAGATCTGATTGGCTCCCCGCAGATGAATTATATGGTGAAGGAATTTTCTTTACATTGAGCGAGCCCTTGCTACAGTTATGGGAGGAAAAGGTCAGAGAAGCTCAGTTGACTGACCATGAGTTGAACAGATTTTTGAACCGCGTGGATTGCTCTTTAAAAGAACATGAGGAGGTATCTAAAACACCCCGGTTTATTCTGTGTCACTCACTGTCCCATCTGTTGATCCGACAACTGGAGCGCAGTTGTGGGTACCCATCAGCCTCTCTCCAAGAGAGTATATACGTCAAAGACGGCAAAAATCCTATGGCAGGAATTTTGATTTTTGTTGCTGTTTCAGACAAACATGGTTCGCTGGGTGGCTTGATGGAGTGGGCTCAACCTGAGAAGTTTTACCGTCTGATTGCACGGGCATTTGAAGCCTCCCAGTGGTGCTCTTTTGATCCAGTATGTTGCAATCCTGAAGTCAGTAAGCATGAACAATTAAATGGGGCAGCCTGCCATGCGTGTCTAATGATCCCCGAATCTAGTTGCTGCTGTAATAACCAGTATCTTGATCGTACCCTAATCAATGGGAACGGTCTGAATCTCCCATCCCTTCTTGAGATAACCCATCCATAATCACATGAAGGCCCGTACATGGAAATTGCCCGGGGTACAGGATCTGACGAAGGATCAAGACGAAGTATTAGCACGTCCAACCCAAGGCCAGCATCTTATCATCGGTGGACCGGGAACAGGGAAGACCGTGGTCACGGTGATGCGCGCCATAGAGTTTCAGAGGCAAAAAGTTGAATACGTTTTTCTGGTATATAATCATATGCTACACCAAGCAAGTCAACAGATGGCAGACGGACAGTTAAAAAGTTGTACGTATATGTCATGGTTTTACAAAAAATTTCGGTGTGCTACTGGTAAGTGTGTACCACAACTTAAACCTTATCTCCCTGACTGGGAAGAGTGCATTCGCTTAGTAAGTGAAATATCAACCAAAAGCTTTTCGCCCGACGAAAAAGAATGCCTAATAATTGATGAGGGGCAAGATATGCCGCCAGACTTCTTTCAGGTACTGATTCGCCTTGGTTATGAAAACTTTTTTGTTGCGGCAGATCAAAATCAATCAATTTGGGCAGATAAAAACAGTAGCCGCCAAGATCTTGAAGATGAACTTGCAATTGATACTCCAGATGTGATGGAACTCAGAGATAATTACCGAAATAATAATGGGGTTGCTCGCCTCGCGCGAGCGTTCTATACGGGTGATCCAGCAAGCCCTGCCCCAAATCTTCCACGACGTAAAAAAGACATTCATATCCCAAAACTATACATCTTTCAAAATCAATCTGGGATAGATGCTATAATTTCGAACGCAATTGTTAGGTACTTCCGTGATCACAGCCAGAAGCTTATTGGCGTGATTACTCCAAATAACGGTGTTCGGGAAAAATATTTTAATGCTCTAAAAAAGGCGATGAAGTCGCTGGATGCAAATCAGGGGCAAATCTATACTTATAGCTTCGGGGATAGTCCAGGTGGTTCTATGACAAAGCATAACGTTCGATTTGATAGAGGAGGCATCGTCGTTCTAAACGCTCAATCTTGCAAGGGGCTCGAGTTTGACACCGTAGTTCTGGCCGACATTCATGAACACATCATAAACCGTAATGATCAAGATGCGATAAAAAAGTTATTTTATGTAATGGTGTCCAGAGCACGCGATCAGGTATTTATGCTGATGAAGCATGATCCGCATAATCTAATTCATGATATCTTGCCAGAGGATGAGTCTGTGTTGCAACGCAAGAGCATTGAGACCTCCCATGGCTAAAACAAAACCTTCAGAAACAGGCCTGTTTGTCACGAATCATTTGAATCTGATGTTCAGCCTTGCCTCTGGACTCATCATGCCGCCATCTGGATTCGGAGATAAATACTATCAAGACACCCTCGGTGTACAACCTGGCTCAGTTCCCCTTTTTATCAATAAGGTTCCCAAAGATGCTATTGATCTCTCTATTGGAGAAGCTACACACCTCATTCCAGTCATCGTAGAAATCAATCTATCAACTCTTAATCTGTTCACTCCAAATTCTCAACTTGAATTATTTGAACCTGCACCTTCAAAAAAGAATACTGATAAATCAGTCAAATTCGCATGTGCTCCTATTTCTATAACACAAATCCTCCAAATTGACGTTGATTCGGACGAAACTCGCGAACGGGTTCTGAGTCAGGTACAACTGCGGAATAACGTTCCTCTGAATCCTAAAATCCTGAGATCAAGAAAAAAATACTTCACCTATGATGTATTAAAGAGGTGGTGTTGGAAGCCCGAAAGCCTTATGGAAGAGGTAAGTTCTCCTATCCATCTCGCCCAAGCGTTAGGAGGAATTCTTGCTATGTTGAATCATGTTGAGAGCAAGAGTATGTCCGCTAAGAAAGCTTTTTCTTTCATGTTCGGGAATGAGTCTACTGAACCACCTATACCTGGCCTCGGAGAGTGGATAGCAAATAATCAAATCATACCATATTCAAAATCTGTTTTAGGATATCTGCTGTGGGGTATTGTGGAGAAATTGGCTGAGCATCGGGACAGTTGTAATGACAATGATTTGGATGATATAGTCCTTCATTTTCTTGAAAATGTTCCCGAAGAAATTCAGACTAAAACCAAATTTTTGTGTAAGTCGTTGATGGAACTTGGAGGGCTTGGAGGGGCAACAATACCCGAATATTTCAATCTTCACACATGCCCATTTGAACGAGCTGTCATACTTTTTTTTCTGCGTCGACAGTGTGAAGAGTTGTTGGAATTTGAAGATGCAGTGATGACCGACTTGGACTGGGCTTATTCGGCAATTCTATTTGGAACCCGTTCTGGATGGTTACGACTTTCTATGGAGTTACGCCGCGATGATTACATGGAGCATAAGATTTGCAACTGGATGGCCTCATATTGTCATTAATTCAACATGTCAAGGCATCAATAATGCACTGAACACTAAATAAATCCGGAAGCAACAGAGTTTGTATTGACTTAATAATCAGAGTGAATAAACTTTAAGGTGCTTGTGCAGGATGTGGTCACATGGGAGTCTCCCGTGCCCGTAATTACAGCTCTATGGAAGCTTTTGAAATTGTGGGGCTCGTGAGTCAAACGCCTGCCTCTCGGAATCAACTGAGTGAAGAATTAGGCGGACTCCCCACCTACTCCTCTTACTGAGCACGTCTTAGCCACTAAAGAACTGGATGTTGTGTCCATAACTACCTACCCTGAAACGCATGCCGATTATGTACGAACCCAGCATATTCATTTCAACTGATTCCTTGAGTAATGTTGATCAAAGTTGCGCGAGATACTACTGCTGTAGTATTTCTTTGAGGTGCCCCTCTGATTTCTGTCCAGAAATCGTTTATGGCAAAGGTTTGAATTTTCTTCAAGCTCTCTTTTGATGGAATAGAATTCACTGTTTTGCTTGAAATCTGTATAGCGTGATTTCAACTTCTCTACTAATTGTTTGAAATCCCATGGATATTTTTCCTTAAGTTTTTCCTCCGACAATCTGATCTTTGTGGCACCAGGGTCGCTTGGTTCAACTTTAACATTTGACACATCACTGCCATCATCCCTTACAAATTTTACTATTATCTTTAATGTCACATTGTAATCCTCCACATCTCTTGAACTACTGTTGACTTCTTCTTCCGAAACAAGCTTCAGGAAGCGATTCACATTCTCAGAACTCCCTGAATCACCAATGCTTTCAACAATACCAGAGAGTGGACTAAAAGCGAGTGGCATAGGGAATATGTTAAATTGATCAAAATCAATTTGAAACCACTTCTGAGTTGACAGCACAAAATTTTGGAGTGCTGCACTACCAATCTCATAAACCTTATGATTTATTGAATTGTCTTCATTCGTAAAATGAATTGCATTGTCGCGTATCTCTTGGAGAAGTTTGAGATTTGCAATACATGTGCTATTGATTCCATCAACAACATAGTGTCTCACAATTTCGGTGCCTTTGTTCAAGCCGATGGTCATCATATTTCCTGACTTGGTTTTTCTGGGAGCTTCCTGATTTCCCCCATTGAAATCATCAACCGAAGTGCGTTCCATGCGCTGTATTGAGCGTAAATCTCCATTTTTATTTTTGAGAATGCGAGCCTTTAATAACAACTCCCACGCATTGATCATGAGGATAGCAAAAGACTCCTCACGATATTGTAAGTTGGGATTGTTATAGACCGTTATTGCAGCAAGGCATGCCTTAACAGCTTTTTCGGTGACTATCTTGACTTGGTCCATGTGAATAGTGGAATTAGCTGGACTTAACTTACACATTCTGCGTCTCTATTGAATTTCAGTGCATCTCTTTGAACTCCGCGCTCAGGCTTCGTAGACTGGCAATTTCGTCTGGATACATATACGTCAGGGCGATCATCAGGATTGCCGAGAGGTCTCAGCGACATCTTAATAGAGTCTGTAATGTACTTTATTATATGTGGTTGAACGCAGAGACAGCGTGGATTAATACCAAAACTAAAAAGAGATCAAAACGGTCGGAAAAGGATACAGAAGGTTTGAAAACTTGGGAAGCACAATGCTATTTGACGGCGAATGGTCAGACTTTTTCCCTAAGACTGTTCGTTTCAAGGCCTGCGCCGCATGATCGCTAAGTTGCTCACGCAGCCCGTTAAGTCCTAGTGCTTCATACCATGTCGTTACCTCCATAATACGCCAAGGCCGCTACCAACAGGGGAGCGACAGTTATTGGACGGGATTCGCACCCATCACAGAGGGGTACCTTTCCACGGTGCACGAAAGAAATGGAATTAAAAGTGTGAAACTTGCATGAATTTTATGTGAAGATCTTGAAAATACTACCAATTTATTGACTAAAAACAGGTTTTTCCGTATAAAATGATTCATGTTGTCTAAGTACCCGTTGATAGTTAAGTTATTACTTCCAAATGTAGATCCTGAATATATCTATTGATCGGATCTCTGCAAGACTTTGAAAGTCAAGTAAATTAGTTGCCAAACCCAGTGAACCATGCCTATTGCCACAATTCAAATGTTTCAGTCAAGATCTAGATTTGCCCCTCATTTTTTTATTTTTGCAATAATACTGTCAGCAGTTTCGCCGAAATCCTATGCCGATAATGTAGGCGGACCAAATGAATCCGGGCTTGTATTGCCGGTATCAGAGGGGGTAAGTGACGCTTCTCTTTTAACGCCTCCATCTTTCCCTGTTGAGTTTGGACTTAGACCCGATGAGAGCGTTACGAAGTCACCTGAGGATGACAAATCAGATTCTCCGAATGCTTCTAACGTGGAGAAGGATATACAGGAGGATACGCCTTACCCGATTGAGGCAAGTGACTTTACAAACGAAACCGACTTTTCTGTGATAATTACTGAATTCTCAGGGCCGGGAACATTGAAGCTCAATGGTGTCGATGTATCTGATGGGCAGACGATTTCAAAGGACGATTTGGATGCAGGAAACTTGATATTTACGCCTGATCAAAATGACAACGGGGACGACTATAGTAGCTTTAGCTTCAAAACGGTTATCCGTGGTGATGAAAGCAGCGTGTTCCAGTTTACGTTCAATGTAAATCCTGTGAATGATCCCCCTACAGGCAAGCTACGCTTAACGCGTACTGCTGATTCAGAGTTGATACCCGGTGGAGCTTTGCAAATTGATTTCCAAGGTGACACAGGCGTTGACGATCCTGACGGAATGATTGAAGCTCGTAGCCAGTTTGCGTCTGGTGTATTTGTTCCTGAAGTTTCGTGGTTTGCTGTGAAAGACGGGGTAGAAGAGGTGACCATAAGTAGTCGCTCACCCGGTGGAACCGGCGTCGATCGATACGACTTGGGAATCTCTAATCAATTCGTTATCAAGCCCGAGGATCGGGGTAAGCAGATCAAGGCAAAAGTGTTTTACAGGGACGATGATGGCACGGATGAAATAATTGAGTCAGAATTGTCTGATTTGATTCCTATTACTGTTCCTCAAAAACCTGCTGATGTTAAATTCTCTAAAACATCATCCCAAATTACCGTAACATGGAGCCCGCCAGATGATGGGGGAAGCCCAATTACTAGGTATGACGTACAGAGATCTCGGCACAATAACCAATTTTCACGGGAAAATGTTAGTGACGTACCCCCCTCATCTGAACCCTCTTACACTTTTACAAATCTCCTCGCTGATACCTACTATCGGGTTTGGGTTTGTGCGGTTAATGATGTTGGATCCTCTGAGTGTTATCAGAACAGAAGCGATACTCAAGCAACTCTTCCTGCAACGGCGCCCGGTGTTCCTACGAATCTTGCGGTAGATGAAACCGAGCCTAGCCAACTTGCCCTCACTTGGGTTGCTCCCGTGGAAACGGGAGGAACGGATATCACGGGATATACGGTTGAATACAAGTTGGACTCCGAGACAGAATATACCACATTCCCTACGACGGGTACGGGCACCAGTGCCACGATTACAGGCTTGCAACCCGAATCTCAGTATGATGTCAGGGTTGCTGCGGTCAATAAAATTGGCACCGGAGACTGGTTGACTGGCAATGGAACCACCCCCGCTGGACCAACTATCACTGCCCCCGAAGCACCCTCTGGGGTAACTGTTGAGATAGCCTCGGGAACATCCCTGAACGTATCATGGAATGCTCCCGCGGAAAACGGTGGGGCTGATATTACAGGCTATAGCGTCCAGTACCGCGGGGGAAATGAAAACCCTAGCACTTGGACTTCCGTAACGCCGAATCCCACGGACACGGAGACGACGATCACTGAACTTACGACAGGAACAGAGTACTTTGTTCAGGTTGCGGCAATCAACTCGGTCGGGACCGGCATCTACTCGGAGGAGGAATCCATTACCTTAGTAGTACGCCCTGGGGCACCTACTGGCGTGACGGTAGCGGTGGCCTCTGGGACCTCTCTGGACGTCTCATGGGTTGCTCCCACGGAAAACGGTGGAGCTGAGATCACTGGCTATTCGGTTCAGTACCGTGACGAGAATGCAAACCCCAGCGATTGGACTTCTGTGACACCGACTGTCACGGGCACGGAGACTACGATCACTGAACTTACGACAGGAACAGGGTACTTTATTCAGGTCGCAGCGATCAACTCGGTGGGAACAGGAACCTACTCGGAAGAGAGAGCTGGCACTCCTGCCACAGCTCCTGGAAGGCCTACCATAATTGTTACTGTTGCCTCCGCGACATCTCTCACTGCTTCATGGGAAACTCCCACTGACAACGGAGCGGAAATTTTAGGGTTTGATCTACGCCATCGCGTTTCAGATTCGGGACTTGAAGGGTGGACAGACATGCGTGTTTCCCGCTCAGTAAACGCCGAAACGATCACATCATTGGTCGCAGGGACCTCATATGATATACAGGTTCGTGCCAGAAATGCCATTGGGGAAGGCGATTATGCTAAGGGAATAGGAACCCCCCAGGCAGCTCCCGATTCACCTACGGAAGTTACGGTTACAGCTACGACCTCCTCTTCTTTGACGGTCACATGGATTGCCCCGGCGGAGACGAACGGTTCAAATCTTTCAGGTTATACCGTAGAGTATCGGCGTGCGGCAGATGCCGGCCAAACTGCGGGGAATTGGATTGATGCCTCCCACTCTGGAAACGTGGAGACAATCACACTCTCCAACCTGGATCCATATGTATTGTATGATATCCGAGTAGCTGCTGTAAATGATGTCGGTGCCAGCGATCCTGCAACGGGTTCTGGGCGTACCGATGCGGCACTCCCAAGTGTTCCCCAGAATTTGCAGGTCTCTGCGGTCTCTCAAACCGAACTGGATGTATCATGGGAAGCTTCCTCAGAAAATGGCGGTCGGCTCATTACTGGATATGAAGTGAGTCATCGCAAAGTGGAAACCCCACCTGCGGCATGGAGCACGCCCAACGATGTGGGTGCTGTGTTCACGACCAGAATTACTGGCCTTGAAGTGGAAACGACCTACGAAGTACAGGTCGCTGCAAAGAGTCCTGCCGGTACAGGACCAACATCCCCCGCTAATGGAACCACCAATCCGATCGAACGTCCCGGTACTCCCACGGATGCTACCGTCTCTGATCGGACATACTCTTCCCTCACTCTGGAATGGAGTGAACCTCTAAGTGATGGGGGTGGTACGGTCACGGAATACACGGTCAGGCATAAACCTACCACGTCAAGTACCTATGAGACACAGCAGGTGACGGGGACCACCGTTGTAATTGGTTCTCTGCTACCTGATACCCGCTACGATATCAGTATCCAGGCGATCAATGAAAAGGGATCTGGACTCGCTGCCACGTTTACCGGGCAGACTGGACCGGCGGTTGTGCCCACGATTCCTCAGGCACTCACAGCAAGTGCCACATCTCCTACTGAGATCAGCTTTAGCTGGCAAGCACCTGAGGATAATGGCGGAGCTACAATCCTGGGTTATAATGTTCGTTATCGTCGGAGCGGCACCACTCAATGGTCGTCGTTTATTTCGGTCATCGGTGCAACCTCTACCTCAATCAGTGATCTATCTGGAGAGACCGAGTACGAATTAGAGGTTGCAGCGGATAACAGTGCTGGGACAGGGCCGTACGCCCGAACCACGCAAAGTACGAGTGCTGCCATTGCACCCACCGCACCCCAAAATCTTCGCGCGACTGCCCAGAGCCAAAATGCATTAATAGTCGCATGGGATGCACCCACCTCCGATGGAGGCGCGCCCATTACGGGGTATACGGTACGGTATCGTCTGGAAACCTCGCAAGATTGGACTTCTGTCTCTCCCGCTGGGAATACCGTCTCACTTACGGATTTACTGGCTGGTACATCCTATGTCGTCGGTGTATCCGCGGTCAACAGTGCTGGCACGGGTGAGGAAGGTACACTGGATGCGACCACCTCGAATGCCAATGTACCCTCTGCACCTCAAAACTTGGAGGTTCAAGTGACCGGCCCCAACAGCTTATCGGTTTCCTGGGAAGCTCCCGCACAGATCGGCGGAAGCCCAATCTCAGATTATTTGGTTGAGTACCGGCTTACGGATGCTCCTGCGTCCACTGCTTGGTCCGATGCCACATCCTCGGGTACAACGGCCACCATTACGCATCTCTTGGCTGGTACCTCCTACGATGTGCGCGTTGCAGCACGTAATGTCGCGGGTTCTGGTGGATTCGTATCGCAAACGGTAACGACCACATCCTCTGCTCCTGGGATCCCGACGAGCCTTCAGATTACCTCCCCTTCGCCTACGGAACTGACCGTTTCTTGGGAAGCCCCCGAGATTACCGGCGGCGAACCGATCCTGTTGTACAAACTTCGTTATCGTTTGACGGATAGCGATGTCACTACACCGGGGGTGCAGCCTGGGGATTGGGAACCCGTGATTGAGATTGAGAGTGCAGCGAGTCTACAACTTACGCTCACGCAATTGAGTGCTGGTACATCGTATGATGTTCAGATTGCCGCAAACAACAGTATTGGAGATGGAGAGTACTCCTCCAATACGGTCGGTGTCACGAATCAGGCCACGGTGCCAACGAGTCCACCGGATGGATTTGAAGTTTCATCTATTTCTCATACCGGGGCAGAGTTGGCTTGGACGGAATTCTCATCCGATGAGAACGGGGGATCCGCTGTGACGGGGTACCGGGTTGGCTACCGCTTGGCAGATGCCGATGGTTCAGGACCGGGTACTGCTCCGGGAGATTGGGAATTCAGTGACCACACGACGACCAATGCCACGTTGACGGATTTAGTCGCGGAAACGGTCTACAATGTGCAAGTTGCTGCGGTCAACTCTGTGGGGGAAGGTCCTTTTGCATCGCAGACATTCACGACGCTGACGATCGGCGTTACCTCTGTACCATTGGATCTTGCAATCACCATCATTTCCCCAAATGAACTGTCGGTGATCTGGTCACCTCCCACTGAAACAAGTGGGTCTGAGATTACAGGGTACAGTATTCAATATCGGACTTCGGCGACGGACAGCGAAGAAGCAGGTCCATGGATCGCCGTAGAACAAACTGGGATCGAGACCAGTGCTTCCATTGAAGGGCTCACTGGTGGAACGTCCTATGATGTCCAAGTGGCGGCCATTAATTCGGCAGGGATCGGTCCCTACGCCGTTGCATCGGCAACCACGAGTATTGCCATTCCGAACCCGCCCCTTGATCTGTCGGTGCGTGCAACTTCGCCATCAAGGATTTTGGTCACATGGTCAGCACCAGATCAAAATAATTCAGGGGGTTCACTGTCCTATATTGTAGCGTATCGGACGTCCGATCCTGATGGAGAGGGTGCGGAGCCCGCTGGGGACTGGAAGGAACTCTCAACCACTGAAACCACACTAGAAATTACCGACCTGCTATCCAACATGTCTTATGATGTGCGCGTGGCGGCGGAGAATTCTGCCGGACAGGGGGAGTATACGGAGATTGATACGGCGACCACCGTTGCGGAGACTTCTACTCCTGGAACTCCGTTGGATGTGGTCATCGCCTCTCTATCCCCGACTGAAGTTCGCGTCACTTGGACAAAACCAACGGAAACAGGTGGGCTGGCTTTGCGGTCATATACGATTGAATATGCCCCAACCAATGCGCCTGCGGATTCGGATCCGATGACTCTTACTCGCCGTGCGGAAACTAAGGAAGTGATCCTGACTAATCTCATGGCAGGAACGGAGTATCAGGTGCGCATTGCCGCGGTGAATGCTTTGGGGGCAGGTGAATTTGAATCGGGTACAGTGACGACCGAGTCTGCGACCGCTCCCTCTCCTCCGCGTGCTCTGATTGTTACGGGCACCTCTACGACAGATCTGGAAGTATCCTGGACAGTTCCAGTTGACGCGGGAGGGATCCCAATCCTTCGGTACCAGATTGACTATCGCGTGTCGGACGAAGATGAAACCCTGACAGGAAGGCAACCTGGAGACTGGGAAGAAGAGAGTTCGGAGAGCACCACGATGCTCATTCAAAACCTTAATCCAGGAACAAGTTATGACGTTCGGGTTGCAGCGGTCAATGAAGACTTTACGGGGTTATTTATTCAGAGCACTGGACAAACCATAGATGAAACGGGGTTACCTGATGCTCCCTCTTCCTTAATACTGACCGTCCTGTCTACCTCCAGTGTTCAGGCTACATGGACTGCCCCCACCTCGGGGCCTGACGTGATCGGCTATCGAGTGGAGTATCGTGGAGATGAGAGTTCAGGGACATGGCAACAGATTGCTCATACAGGGCTATCCACTGAGGCGATCATCACGGATCTTATGGCTGGAACCACCTATCAGGTTCGGGTTGCCGGATTGATTGACGCTGAGCATGGCGAATTTGTTCAGGGGTCCGCAACAACCCAAGCCAATCTTCCGGGGAATCCAGAAAATCTGGTTGTATGTGGTACTTCGGACAACGCACTCCGTCTATCATGGGATGCACCTTTTGACAATGGAGGCGCTCCAATCACAAGCTACGAGATAGGCTATAAAACTGGTACGAATGATTGGACTACATGGCCCCGTGAGGAAACTGGTCTGCAAGAGACCATCAGTGGACTGAATGCATCCACACTGTACCAAGTTCAGATTGCCGCGGTGAATCGTGCGGGCACAGGAGCGTATACGAATGGATTCGCCGCCACGCAAGCATCGGCCCAAACAGGTGCCTCGCTAACGTTGACGGTCTGTGGACAAAGTACAACCGAACTGGATGTGTTCTGGGTTGAAGTAACTCCTAGCGCGGGAAAAACCTCACAGGGTGCCGCCTCTGCATCCACGGATGTGTATGAATTGTACTATCGGGAGCAGTCCGCTTCCCAGTGGGAACAGGTTCCCAACCTCGGTAATGAAAGGAATGCACGAATTTATGACCTCTCTCCCGGAGTTGTTTATGATGTTGAACTCCTTCATTTAGTTGATGATACAGAAACGGTCTATGCTGGGGCAGCTTCTACGCAGGATGCAACCATCCCATCGTCTCCATTAGACTTCTTGATTCAACCTGCTTCCGATTCCGAACTTGAATTAAGTTGGCAGTCCCCCGAACGGGATGGGGGTATGGAGATCCTGCGATACGAAGTACGCTATAGAGAATCCGATGAGGAACGGGAACTGGAAGGCTTTCAGCCAAGCGAATGGATGGAAAGGAGCTACCCCGCAGGTGAAGCGACTCTGAGTGAACTCCTCCCTGGAACGTCTTATGAAGTGCAGGTTGCTGCAACGAATGAGATCGGTACAGGGCCCTATGCAACCCTTTCAGCTACCACCTCTCCGTCCGCAGAGTTGGAGAAAGACTGGCAAGCACTGAAAAATATTTACGAAGAGACGGAAGGAACGCAGTGGGCTGCACAGGAAAACTGGTCAATTACAGATTCAGAACTGCCACAGATTCAAGAGTTGGATGCTTGGAATGGGGTAGAAGTCTATCGTGGACGTGTAACGGAACTGAATCTAAGCGGAGTCGGGATGCTTGGTATTCTACCGGAAACTGTGGGAGACTTGACGGGACTCATTGAGTTGAGAATAGATGAGAACAATCTGGAAGGTACACTCCCTGGGGAGATAACGAACTTGGAGATTCTTGACATTCTCCATTTTGATGGGCAGTCACTCTGTGCACCGATCTATGATGAGTTCCAGAATTGGCTACAAAACGTCTCCGAGGTGATGGGTGCGAATTGCCAAGACGCATTCACACTGACAGGTACCGTACAAGATCAGACCTACACCGTGTCCGAGCCGATTGAGCAACTGAATCTGCCCAAAGCCTCGGGTGGGCAGTCGCCGTATGTGTACACCTTGACTCCTGAGTTGCCCTCTGGACTGGTGTTTGATGCGTCGGGTCCACACATCTCTGGTACGCCTCAGGAACCTTCCGCTTCAACGACCTATACGTTTACTGCAACTGACAATGCTGGAACAGCCGTCAGTACGAACTTTACGATTGAGGTGATAGGGACAACCTCTACGGAGACCGGTCACACGGTGACAGAATTTGCACTGATAGGGAACTATCCGAATCCATTCAATCCATCAACGAGTATCCTGGTGGATTTGCCAATGGCGGCAGACCTGTCGGTTGAGGTATTCAATCTGCTGGGACAAAGAGTTCATATGGAAGAATTCGTTGGTGTCTCCGCGGGTCCGTCCAGATCGTTGATGCTTGCGGTTCCCAACCTGCCATCGGGAGTCTATATTTATCGTGTCGTTGCCAGTCTGGATGCAGGTATCCAACTTGCCAAAGGACGGATGACCCTCGTGAAGTAAATCAAGTTAGCCCATTGGGGGTGCACAAGATCAAACCGTGCACCCCCAATGGCCAGCAATTGTCGGACATTCTGGTCCAAGAAGTGAAGTCAAGGAACCGGTACGGTTCTAATCGGATTGGGGGTACTTACTGTTTTTTTCATCCATTGCACCATGCGTCCTTCCAGTCCCTTGATCTCCATCCAGGTCATGCTCACTGGACCTGTTACCATCCGCAGGTTCTGACTACTATTTCGCATATTCTGGATACCCTGTATGCCGTTCGTCGGACGATCATATATTGGGGATCAGACTCTTGTTCGACGCACTCGCTCCGTCCTTTTTGCGACTCCTTCACTTATGCGTGTGGAGATATTAGACGCTCTGGCAATTATGTCCGAAATTAGGCCAATATTGAGACAGAATTAGTGCCAGAGAGACGAAAGAACCAGAGTACGTAATCAGTATCTTTTCCAGGGGAGTGGGTATATGTGGATTAAGTGCGAGAATCTTTTTTGGAGGAGGGTTTACTCAGGGATTGTATTTCAACGGTTTGACAAGAACCCCATGATCTCTCGAATAAACAGTCCGAAAATTCCACTGAGTCCCAGCGGAACTATAACCGAACCTGGTAATACTGAAAAGATACCATAAGCAGTCAGCCCTATCATTCCTAAGGCGATCATGGTAGACGCATTGATGCGGCGACGGGCAACCTTATACTCTTCCCCAGCCAACTCGAGAGATTTCTCAGCCATTTTCAAGATTCGGTTCGCCGCAGTCGGCTCCACTTCATTATACTTCCGAAATTCTTCCGATGGCGGCAGAGGTGCACTGTTAGATGATGATATACGAACGCGCTCTGGCAATAAGGTACTGAGGATTAGATTGCGTACTCTTTTTGGTGCTTCTGGCTTGATCCACTGCTCAAGGTCTTGAGTATCAAAAGCCTCTATCTCAAGATTTGGCTCGTCATTCTCTTCATTTGCAACACCAAAACCGCTGTCCGACTTACTCATCTACTCTGATTATCAATCTCATCCATAGCACTTTGAATATGGATTCCAACAAGCCCCCATGCTTTTTCAAAGTATTCCTTTGGGGTTAATGCATTTGATATAGACACACCATCTGGGCCACAATGTAGATCTACAAATTCGTCAGAAATCCTGCGGGGTACTTTACGAACTAGACATGTCGAAATTTTGGAACGCTTAGCGAAAAATAAATTTGTCAAAAGAGACTTCTTTTCCAATGAATGATCAGATTCAATCATTGACGTTTTGAGCGGTAAGGTTGGTTAGAGTGAGAACCTGAACTATAAATGAAATTATGGTTACCCAATTTCAGGACCTTTGTTGCAAAGCATCATAGTTCTTGTCTAAAAGTCGTTCACATCGCAGTCCTTCTCACATGAATATTCCAATATCTTGGGACGCAAGCTGATTAAAATATACAAAACACTGCGTGAGTAATCCGAATGACCTGTTCCACTTCAACTGCTTAAGGAATCCTATGACGTCAGAATAGGAAAAGTCATTGCTTATCTAATGTATATTTACAAGGCACACAGGAATCGCGACTATTTATGGGAATTCGATTTTATATTGTGCACATCCGTATTCAAGGTTGTTTGAGGTTATTTCAACTTTCTGAGCACTGCTCCATAGTAAGTCAAAACAAGAACCACTCGTATCCCAAAAGAGCTAATACATTTTCCATACCTGTTTTAGCTTATCAAGACGGCACGTTGGCTGTTGTTGATAGCGACATAACTGGACTGGTAATTGAGATTAATTCATTTGACAAACTGTTGATTGAATTGCCTCGAGTTGCTGATCGGTTACTGCGGTCAAATCATAAACTAACGGATGAAGAAATGGCTGAATGCGAATTGCAGTTCAGTCTTGTGCCGTTAGCAAAACCTGTTGACGAAACTGAATTTGCCCCATGTCCTTCACTGCCAAAAATGTCTTGGCTAACTACTCAATCTTTTCGCCCTCTTGGATATGCGTAATTGATGGCTGGATATAGCGCAAGATCAGAAGGTGTTAAAGAGATCCTCTTTCTGAAGAGCGGAGCCCTATAGGTAGCCACATTATTTGGAGCAATGGAGAAAGAGAATTTTCTGTGAGATCAAATCACGACATACGGCTGACGGAATTCTTCAACAAGCAAAATCTCCCTGAAGGTTTAGGCTTGGAAAAAGACCCGTAACCCTCCTTCCAAGTGATTGCCTGACATCTGGTATTCAGACCGCAAAAGCGACAGAACAGACGGCGTTTGTAGTGTTCAGAGTTGTCTGAACACTCTCTCAAACAGACCGTACCCACTGAAAAATAAGGCTTTCTTTGTCTTCAGATAGTTGCAACCTGTCAAAGTCAGGAATTCTATCAAGGACTGCTTGGGGCATGCCAAACCTGTCACAAGATGTCCATTAAGCACTAATTGCGTTAGGTTGATGAGTTCATTGGTCGGCACAATGTCCGTCACCAAGACACTAAGGAGATGGAGCAGACAGCAAAGGGACTGATTGGGAGAAAGTTGAAGTGTGAGGGATTGATCGGATAGTGGTTAATATCTTCCCCAAGATTTAATATGTTTTGAAGAAGGAGGAAATCCCATTAATTTCCCTGCTGAGGGTATATCCGTTTTTGGCTTTACCTAAGAAAACTTGTCCGATAACTCTTCAGTTCGACGTATGGCATCGCTGCGATTCCTGTCTTTTGCTTCAATACGATCTAAGATTTCTTGAACCTTCTGTTTGAGAGATGTCATTTGCCTCCTATGGATTGTATAGATGACTGTGAAGAAAAAAAGGGGGTTGCATCCGATAAATATAACCCGTTAACAGATCATTATATTCTCAAATTAAATTCCAAAGAATGTCGCTCCTCTAACTTACTGGTTAAACGTTGCACCAATCTCCATCCCTCATCCAAGTTCAATATATCGTCGTTTGAGTCATGATACAACTTCTCTACTGTAATTATTTCTAACACAGAATTGACGAACTTGCTAACTTAACATCACATCATGTTCCTGTGGCTGAGAATCTAGCTTGATTGAGTATCTTTCTTGAAGAACCGTATATTTTTTCGTGAAATTATTGAAATATGTGATCAATGCGCCCTGGAAAAAATATTTCAACTGCCACTCCTCTTACACCTGATCAAATTCATTTGCTGTACAATAGTATGCCCCAAAGCATATTGATAACATTATTCCCAAGCTTCAGAATTTATGCTATCCATGGATTACGTTGAGGCACGAAGTCACTTAGTGGCATGGCTTCGTTCGCGGATGATCGGCCCCGCAACCAAAGACGCAATTATAAAAGAGAACCCTCTGGAATTGTATCATGTCGGTGTGCTTAGTCCACTGGAGTTCACCTCGACTCTCCACATTGATCTCCCAAAAGTCACTCAATTGAACGAGTTCTCAAATGGAGCAGTGAATCCAAATGAAGATTTTTTATACAGACGCTACTATACAGCGCCATCCAGTGTCGGGTTTACTTTCTTTGTGAGCCAGAATGCTCAGCTTTCAATATCAGCATCTGCAACTCGCTACAAGAGCTTAGCGAAAAGAGATGAGTTTGGGAAATATGTTAAGCAGATATATCGGCGCGAAGAGCAGCCTGACTTTGAATTAACAATTGATCAGCCCTGCAACATATTGAAGCAAGCAATTTGGCAAGATCATGCATACATCATGCTGGTGCCACGCCCCCAAGCGAATGGAATCCTCTGTACATTGACACTCTCAAACTCTGAAAGTGGCCCAAAAAGTGTGAGACATTCTGATAAAGCAGAATCATGTCTTTTTGAAGTTGGACTCAAGTGCACTATTGAGTCTGGCGATATATTAGAACTTCCTCGCACCCCTGCATCCATGATGAGTGACGAAGAGCTTGAATTTGAACTAGAGAGCGCAGTCTCAAGCAATTCTTTATGTATTTCTTCGCGCTTAGTATCAACTGGCTTGCCGCTCTGGGGACTCTTCAGCATCTGATAGCCCGTAAACTTAGTGATAAACCCGATATAAGGGAATTATATACATAATAACCATTAGTTGGGAAGCTCTAAGGGCAATTCATTTTTTTTGTGTCCTAAGAAAGACAAAATAGATGGAATAATACTAGCAGAAAAAGGAATGACAGAGGGCCACACTATTCCATTTAGTGCGAGAATGATTGTCCCAAGAAGTCCTAGTACCGGCAGAATAAAGGAAAGCCATGTTCCCAAACGCATTGTAGAAAGCAGTGTTGTTACGTTTTGATGCCGTGCTTCTTGCTCTTTTTCGGACCTTTGCATGATTCGTTCAGCCGAACCCGGCAAGACTCTTTCATATTCCTCCAGTTGTTGTGCAGAAGGAATTGGACCGATGTGAAATTGTTCGGTGCGAACTGTAATCTTTTCTGTTTTATCACTAGCAGGCAAAATTACAGAGGGATTTTCATCAGACATATTTGGTGTGGTCTAAGGTCTTTATGGCTTTGCGCAAATCTTCCCCAATATGTCGCCAATCATGGTGTAACGCTTCGGAATCACTTCGGAAGACCATCCTGTACGCAAGGTCTTTACCGTTTCCACATATCATCCCCATACCATACCATAGTCCTAGTTTCGAGAATACAACTGTTGTGCGTTTGCGAGGCATAACCTTACCTTGTAACAAACTATGTGATTCAACCATTGGTGATTCAGGTCGGACAGTATTTCGTGAGTTTGATTTTCGCACTTCACGATCCTTTTGCAACAAGTTCGGTGATTCAGTCATTACCACTTATAAGTTAAGTTTAAGGTTAGGTGAAAACTAGCTATCTATCCTACGACAAAGCATAAATTCCTGTTCCTAATAAGATTACTGCTGTGGTAGTTGTACAGCGCACTCGGTCTTATCTAGGGCTTTCCAGCCACCTGTAACTGCGTCAACGACAACGGGGAGCAAACCACCCAAGACATCCAGTACTACAATAGACGAGTACCGAACGAAAGGATCCCCGCGAGGCCTACAAGAGCAAAACACCCAAGACATCCAGTACTACAATAGACCCCTTGACCTTGGCCGTTAGAATACAGGACACCGAGTCGTACCCTGCTTTGCTGATCACGATAGTGTGGCTTGTTTTGTTATCTAGTTCCACTGTAATCGGCGTGGTTCCGTGAGGAACGCCATCAATGGATACATCCGCTTCTACTGGATTACTGTGGATTGACACTTGTTTCGTCCCTGGGAGAAACAATGTTCCACATCCAGCCAAAAGAAAGAGACAAAAAATTGCTACTAGCGTCTTCATGGTGTTGGTTATGATTGGGCATGGTGGTAACCATTGTGCGTACTAGTGTGTACGCACATGTGCGTAATCTGATTCAGAGGAGCAGTGCCAAAGCATGCAAGTACGGCATTGGTCTGGTGTAGGACTTTCAATGGCAAACATACGCATTCTTACACACACATATGCGTAATTGGTGCAATAGAACTCGTTACGAGGTTAACAACTTTTTAATCTCCCTTGCTGTATACTGACGGTGCATTTTCACCTTAAAACCCCGACACGTCGGGTTGCTTGTCGAATAAAATAGCCGTGAACAAGTGTGGGATCGCTACCTGCACTGGTGAATAGGCAAGATGTCTCTCCGCCGTGCCCATTCCGGGTACAGGGTTTTTGGGTGATAATGCACAGCCCTGCACCTGTTCGGGCTCCACCCTACACCCTAACCCTACCAACACAGAACAATGGGAAAAACAATCGCACTACTCGTAGCTTTAGTGGTATTTCTTGTCGTGTCAGGATGTGATTCTTCGGGAGTTGCAGAGGAAGAAAGCCCACCCAATTTCTCAGGAGAATATCAGGCACGTATTGTATACAATCGCCTTGATCCAAGCTCTTACATCGTTCCGTGGTTAAACACCACATACGGGGGAAACACTTACGTCGATTCTGTTTCAGTGGTGAGTGTTTCAGATGACGGCGAATACGTCTCTTTCAAGGAAGTAAAGTGTAAGGCAACACGTCATTCTGAGCCCGCGTCCAATCACTGTGAAGCTGATGATAATGCAGTCAGTATGTTTCTACACCAGACGAGGTAATGTTGGGACGTGACGTTGTACTTAATCCAGCAAAATGCACTGATGCAAACGTCTGGATAAGAAAACAGATACAGCAACACCCAATGTACTTGGAAACTTCTCCCGTGTATCAGATACGCTTTGAAGCAAGAATGGAGGGTGGCCAAACTGTACTCCCTTTGACATCTACGGAACGCTCACGCGCGTTCAGTGAGCCACCGCAAGGCTTATGGATTCTTAATGCTCCCTGGAGGAGCGTTCAGGATGGCCTTTGCGATCTGTTTAGCGGTCGCAGGAATGGGCTTGATGTTTTTCGGCGGTCGTCCACGCGGGCGACCTGCCCCCTGCTTGGTCTGTGTAGGTGTCTTCGGAGGACTGGTGGGTTTCATGGTGTAGGTTGTCAGATTCTACGCGTAAGCCTTTGGTACGTGATGTCTTTCCCAACCAGCCCTTTTGCTGTCTGTTCCATCTGCGTTTCTGTGTCCAGATGGCGAGCATTGTGCCGACCAACAAATTCATTCACGTAACGCTGCAAATGCTTCGGGGACATCTTGTGATATGTCCCATAATAGCCACGTTTCAGCAACGCCCAAAAAGACTCAATGCCGTTTGTGTGCGCCATGCCGTTCACGTACTCACCGACGGAGTGCTTAACGGTCGCATGTGCTGCTCTCTTTAGCGCTTGGTACGCTCTTGCGTCATCTGTGTATATTTGCGCCTCTTCTTCTGAAGCGTCATATACGAAGCCTGTGAGCGTCTTAGCGGTGGTGTCTTCTATAACCTGCGCTTGCACTTGCTTGGTCTCACGGTCTTTGGCTCCCACTACGGCCGTCTTGCCTACGGTGCCACGCCCAGCGTTCAGCTTCTTGTCATAATGCTTGTTCTTCTCTTTTCCGCCTACGTAGGTCTCATCAACTTCAACCGGCCCCATGAACGGCTTCAATCTGGTATCCCATGCTTCACGGATTCTGTGTGCCAGATACCATGCTGTTTTCTGCGTAACGTCCAAGTCCCTGTGCAGCTTCATACTGGACGTTCCTTTGATACCTGTTTCCAGGATGTAGATGGCCATAGCCCAAGTCTGATAACTCAGCTTGGTGTCCTGCATAGCGGTCCCAATGCGAACGCTGAAGAACTTCTTGCACTTGCGATTCCTGCAACGGTACGGCACGGTCGGGTGAGTTGTGCCAACCTGTACGTTATCACACCCACACCGAGGGCATGTCGGCTTACCGCCCCACCGTTGCTCGGCAAACCACGCTTCCGCAGTTGCATCATCGGGAAACATCCGCATCAATTTCCTCCACGAAAGACCCCTGCGGAATGATTTGCCTGGTCCTGTTCTGCGCTTCTCCTGATCTTTCATCGTTGTGCAATTTATTGACTCTGAATGTAACACATTATACTCAAAGTTCCATAAATCGGCGATCATTTCCTCAGTTTATGGGTTACTCACGTATATAATTCCCTTAATTTTTCGGTATAAAATCACAGATCAAGAATGGAACGAGAATACGATTTTGAATCACTCCATATTTCTAAAGTAAAAAACAAAGGGAGTAAAATTATTCTAAGTGATAAGTCCAAATGGTGGGTTTATCTTTTTGATTCTGTTAAATCATTCACATGGCAACCAAAAGACGAAGTTATCTTGAGAGAGATGAAAGATATGGATTCATGGGAAGTGTTGACTAATACAATATATCCTTACACAACCATTATAAAGCACATTGCTTCTGGTAAGATGGTTGGTGCGAAGAGAGCTAATGATTGAAGAGATAAAGTTTAAAGATGCTAACTCTCTATGGATCGAATTAACTAAATTTCAAATGAATGCTGATTTGGATGATGAAATTATTTATTGAGGTCATTCAAACGCTAAATGGGATTTAATACCGACAGTTCTACGTCCAAAATTCATTGCAAAAATAACGGAAGCATTTGGGCATTCGTTGACAATAGCCGATCAGGTTTGGTCAGAATTTGCAATGTTACAGGCTTTTGTTAATAGTTGTGATGTAACAGGTACGCCGATTCCAAATGACTCTGTAAAATTTCGAGATTCTTATTTAAGTGACAATAGTTTTTCAAAATATGTTCAATCATCTTATGAGATCACTGCTTGGCCTGGTGTAGAATTATTCGACATTATAGCTTTAGCGCAACTTCATGGCTTACCTACGAGATTTCTTGACTGGACAACAAATCCGTTCCGGGCTGTTTGTTTTGCGGTAAGTCAAGCATTGAGTGATGGAAAGTGAGAAAATGGTCAAGAAATTGCTATTTTCAGATTCAAGAAAGGCCCTCATCGAAATACGTATTGTGGCAAGATTAGGATACTCCATATAAGTGGTTCTGTATCCAAGAATGTTGTTAATCAAGAAGGGCTTTTTACGATCCATCCAGTATCTGAGAAAGACACAGACCCCGTTGCGGTTAAGAGTCTTGAAAAGTATTTACTACCTGTACCTGATCGATCAATTCAAAAATTGACAATACCAATAAGTGAGTGTATAAGTCTCCGTGAATTATGTCTTAAGTTCGGATTTAGTGTTGCCCATCTATTTCCTACAGCAGATGGCGCAACCAAGAAAATACTGGAAGATCTTTCAGCCGTTTTAGCCAGAGAAAATATAAAGAACCGATTCCTGCATGAAAATCCTGACTTCGACGGTTTGCAATTTTCTGAAAACAAAGAAAGCCTTATTTTTCAGGGAGTACGGGTCTGTTGGAAAGAGTGTTCAGACAACTTTGAACACTACAAACTCCGTCTGTTTTGCCGCTTTTTGCGGTCTGAATACCAGACGTTAAGCAATCACTTGGGAGTCGGGTTACGAGTCGTCTTTCGTTTGAGTTTGCGGACGAACATGATACAGGTAAGATACGACACACGGTTCAAATATCTAAATCCCAAAAATAGACTGAACACTACATATTGGGAACTCGGAAAACAGGGCTAAAATGGCCCCAGAATCACTCAAAAATGACTATTTTGCCCTTCAAGTCAACACCTACCTGTCGAAGTCAGGATATAAAGAACCGATTTCTGCATGAAAATCTTCAGAGAAATACAAGAACGTCGCCGACAGAAAGCAATTGAGCGAGCGGGAAGAACTAGGGGATTAGACTGAATATTCCGAACAAAACAGCCACCGATTACGAGCGATGGGAGCCACTGAATACGATTGATTTGAGACTCCGATTCCGCCGGCGAAGCCGTGCACAGTATATATGCAAGACGGGTTGCATTACGAGATGGATTCGTTCTTCAATTCTTGTTGACCTTGTACTTTGCGCATGGACTCTCCCGTCAGTTCAATTTTATGTGCCTTGTTGACCAGTCGATTCAGGATTGCATCTGCCAGCTTAGGGTCTTCCATGGTCTCATACCATTTCTCCAAGGAATATTGACTGGTTACAATTGTAGAGCGTACGGTAAGCGATCATCCAGTAGTTCCATAAGGTCCAGTTGTGGCCGTGAATTAATTTCATAGAGTCCCCAGTCATCCAACACCAATACATCCTGCCTATTCATGCAACATTCTTGATAGAACTCACAAAGCTACAAGATTCCATGAGAAATTGCAACTTTCAATAGCTTTTCATGTAGGGGAAACCGATTCCTCTTTTAGTTCTATATTTCGGAAAACGCACAATGAGATTGTTATGATATCTAATTCTGAATTCATGCCTCTCCCACTGAGGAGGCATCGACTCTATTTCAGCAATCAATTCTTTTTCTGTTGGCTGAACTGGATTAGTCAAACTCAGTAATTCCTTAATCCGATTATGGATATAATGTCTCCCTGAGTATTCCAAACAAAAGAGCCACCGATTACGAACGATGGGAGCCACCAAATACGATTGATGTGAGCCACCCATTCCGTCGGCGAAGTCGTGCACAGTATGTATGCAAGACGGATTGCATTACGAGATGGATTCGTTCTTCAATTCTTGTTGACCTTGTACTTTGCGCATGGACTCTCCCATCAGTTCAATTTTATGCGCGTTGTTGACCAGTCGATCCAGGATTGCATCTGCCAGCGTAGGGTCTTCCATGGTCTCATACCATTTTTCCAAGGGATACTGACTCGTCACAATGGTAGACCGTACGGTGTAGCGATCATCCAGTAGTTCCATAAGGTCTCGTTGAGGGTGCGCAGCAATCTGATGGAGTCCCCAGTCATCCAATACCAATACATCCATGCGCGTAAGCTGTTTTAATGCTTTCAAGAAACCACCTTCCTCCCGCGCGGTTTGCAGGGTTTCTAAGAGTCGGTAGTAGCGCGTATTGAAGTTTTCCAGACACGCCTTATGTGCCAGTGCACAAGCAACGTAGCTTTTCCCAACTCCGGCAGGCCCCGTAATGATGACATTTTGCTGACAGCGAATCCACGGACAGCTCGATAGATGGAGCATGAGACGCTTATCCAGTCCACGAGACGCGCTGTAGTCCAGATTCGCCATGTTGGCCTGAAGACGCAGTTTTGCGGTGTGTAACCGACGGGCTAATCGTCGGTCTCCCCGGACCGCCTCTTCGTGGTCGACCATGAGTCCCAAACGATCCATGAACGGCATGGTGTCTATATCTGGGGTATCCAGTTGATCCCGTAGGGCGACGGCCATGCCGTTGAGCCGCATCTGTTCAAGTTTCAAGAGGGTTGGGTGTAAGAGCATAGAGTTTCGTTAGTTAGATGAATAATAGTCTGCGCCCCGAATATTTTTGTGTTCAATTGGAGACGGGGATTGCTGAGATTCGTCAGCGATTCGTTTGGCCAGTTTCTTCACCGCCGCCGTCGTCAATCGGTCCTGATTCAAGGCATGTTCACAGGCCTGTTCCAGAACGGAATTGCCAAATTCACGTCCCAGTCTAAGAATTCCCATGCAGCGCCGAAACACCTGTGCGGGAACGAACGCTCGCGCAAAGATTTCTTCAATCAGTGCGGTGGTTGAAGGACCGATCTGTTTGGCCCAATTCACCAATCGCGACGGTGGCCACGATTCATCGTCTTGGTGGTTTTTCGGCATATGCTGTTCAACGGTCGTATACTTCTGCTTCGCGCTCTCCCGTAGATGAGATGCGATTCGGGTCTCGCCATGAAAAATCTCCACCGTCTTTGCAGTCACGCGTGCACTCACTTGCTGATTCAGGTAGGTATACGGTACGCTGTAATGGTGTCTGTCCATTTGAATATGGTAATGAAAGGAGACCTTCCGGTTGTGGATCCAGACCGCAAATTCATACGGCTCTTGGGGGAATGGACGCAGCATCGGTTGATCCATCTCTTCAAACAGGCGTGCACGCGTTGTATTATGCTTCTGGAACGGAGTTTGATTGAGTTCCTGAACCTGCTCCAAAATCGCTTCATTGAGTTCCGCAAGACTGTGAAAGGTTACGTTTCGCAGCGCACCCAAAACTTTTCTCTGCAACAAGAGAACTCCGCCTTCTGCCTTCGCTTTATCTCTGGGTTTTCTGGGACGTGCAGGAAATACTTGCACATTGTAATGTTCTGCCAAATCATGAAAAGATTCGTTCAGAATCGGCGTGTCGTCCGTACGGAATTTGATCACCGCGGATTTTAGATTGTCTGGAACAAGCACTTTCGGAACGCCTCCGAAAAACTCAAAGGTCCGACGAATTGATCCGCAGAAATCCGCGACCTTCTGTGACTGCGTCGCTTCCGCATATAGATACCCAGATGCCCCCAGTACGGCCACAAACAGTTCCACCTCCCGAACCTCACCGTCTGGATCCGTAATGGTGGGTTTCTTCCCCGAGTAATCCACAAATAATCGCTCGCCTGCTTTGTGCGTCAGGCGCATCACAGGATCTACCTGCGTGGAGCGCCAGTTACGATATAACTCTGCAAACCGACTATACTGATAGCCCGTTGGATGCTCCTCAATGTACTCCGTCCACACTTGATGAAGGGTGAGCGATCGGTGTTGTGCCAATTCTCTCCGAACTTCAACCCAGTTCGGGACCAGACGCGCTACCGACGCATCTCCTGTCGTTGGAGGGTAGAGCATTGCCTCCAACTTTGCATCGGTTATGTCCTCAGGTAATGGCCACATCAACTGCGCGCGCTTTGCACGCTCAAGAAGACGCGCGACCGAAGCACGACTGATCCCGACCCACCGAGCAATCCCTCGGTTGGACAGCTTGTCCACAAAATGAAGGGCTAAAATACGTTTGATCTCTCTCATCTTAATTCGTTTCGTAGGCATAGGTATTCCTCGCAATTTGTGAAATGAAATGCGAAGAATGCGAAGATGAGAGAGTTTTGAATGATACGACGCGTATATCCCCAAACTATGAACTCAAAATGTCCAATCCAACGGCGGAATAGGTGGCTCACATCAATCGTATTCAGTGGCTCACTTACGTCGTAATACTCACTTAAAACAAAGAAAGTCTTATTTTTCAGTGGATACAGGTCTTTTGAAAAGAGTGTTCAGACAACTTTGAACACTACAAACACCGTCGGTTTTACCGCTTTTTGCGGTCTGAATCCCAGACGTTAAGCAATCACTTGGGAGGCGGGTTACGGGTCTTTCTCCAAGGGTACGGTCTGGCGCTGAATCGTCAACCCCATCGCTTTGGAAAGCCGAACTTTTGTACGGTTGGCCGCCGACGGGATCGCAAAATGCCGTTTAGAAAACAACTGATCTAACCCCATCCGCATATACAAATCCCTAAACACCTCATGAAAGCCCACACAGATCCGCTTAACCTCCTCCAGCTTGCGGATGTCTTCCAGCGGGATGGGCTGGTCGGACTGTTTCCTACGTCGGGCCCCCAAAGCGGCATGAGCACTATGCTCCGACGGAAACAAGGAAGGCTGGACATCTTCTTCAATCCGCAATCGTTCCTGTTCAGCGATGTGCAGGAGGGCCTCCAATGCCGGGTCCTCGCTGGCCGTGCCCATATAGCGCACGATCCTCTGCCGCACTTTGCCATCTTTTGTGCGGTCATTGGGCACGATCTGAACGGCAATGGGGGTTGTTTCTTATTTAGTTAAAATTTTTCGGGACATTTCCCGACCAGTTATCCCCTTAAAACTATAAAGGCAACAACCCCCGAGTTATTACTGTTGAACTGCTTCACTCTTGAAGCAAATGATAACCTTAACCATCAAGTGGGAATTCATATCCACCTGTCATTATCAATGTACGGAACATTTTACGATCAACTAAAAAAGTATCACCCTGAGATACGAAAGGCTTGCGAGTCAGCGCTTAATGAATTCAGAGCAAAAAAAAGACTCTCTAAAGATGAGATTCTATTTAAAGAAACAACACTCAAAAAGGACCTGCTTAAGAATGAAGGCCCAAATTATAAAGACCCAGGCATTGTTGGCGCATACCTGAAGAAGTATCATTCAAGTCATTTTACAATGACCTTCCAGCTATTCGCAACAATTCTAAAGTCAATCCCCAAGCAAAATATTTATGTCTGTGATATTGGGGCTGGAACAGCTGCAGGTCTTGCAGGAATTCTTGTTGCATTAGACTGTCAGACAAAACTTGATGTTAACCTGTATTTTGACATGGTAGAATCAAGTGACGAAATGACAGAAGCTGCGAAGTTATTTCTAAACAGACTAAATATATCCTCCAAAAACTCCCTCGTAGAGATGAGATGGTTTTCGTCCGTAGATAGTTCATTTGTCCCGCCAACCCTTCCTAATGGAACGACAAAAATTGTTGCCGCATTTCATCTGTCACTTCCATATGAGCTATACCTGCTCCAGACGCATCTGGGAGACCCATCCAGGACACTCAAACAAGCACTGAAAAAGATAAATCCTCCCCACGGCTTGTTTACAACGAATGAGTATAAGATGGATACTCTACATAATACCGTTCGTCAGCACTTTGATTCATTCCCAGATAGTATTCGGGAACAGGGTTCTATTCCGTCACGCGGTACCTTCTACACACCAACCCGTGCAAATTATCTATATTATGATTTAGTTAACTACTGTCCTCTTATCTATTCTAAATTGTAGACCAATCATGGTCCACTTCAAATATCGTTCTGATATGGTCACCTCATTCAAGCGTACTATTCCACCAGAGCTTCCATCCTGTCCTAATGATAAGAGATACTATTTCAAGTAATAGTCGGCAATTGAACTTGTTTGACACAGATTCTGATCAATTAAATCAGGACATTTCTATTCTGGATGAAAATTCTCAAACGGGTTTTGGCGATCCCTCATTGGACAATCCGAAGCAGGTGGGGATGGCAAAGGTATCCTATCAAAAGACACGTGAAATACTAACGCGTGCATCGGGGTTCATGGGAGAATACGACTTTACCCTGAATCCTTATTCTGGATGTTCGTTCGGATGCACCTATTGCTATGCTGCGTTTTTCGCAATTTCTGAAGAAGAACGGGAACAGTGGGGCTACTGGGTGAAAGTCAAAGAGAATGCAGCCCAATCCCTTGCGAAACGAAAGCAAGGTAGTCTTGACGACAAACTCATTTATATGAGCAGTGTGACAGATCCTTATCAACCAATTGAACGTAAGTTGCAACTTACTCAGTCGCTACTGAGAATTCTTGCTGATCATCATAAGCCAAAGCTGGTTGTACAAACCAGAAGCCCCGATGTCGTGAGAGATATAGCGATATTTAAGCGCATAGAGGATCGAGGAGGACATGTTCAGATAAATATGACCGTAACGACTGATGATGAAGAGGTGAGAACTATATTTGAACCATTCTGTCCGTCCAATCAACGTCGACTTGATGCGATCAAAAAAATTGCCGATGCAGGAATTCAGGCATGCATCACCATCACCCCGCTCATTTGGGTTGAGAATGCAACTCAGTTTACTGATGATCTAATTTTAACAGGTATAAAAAAATTTATCGTTCAACCATTTCATTTAACGAAAGGAAAATTTGTTGCTGGAACCCGAGGTGCTGCGCTCCAGAAAATACAAGAAAAACTCACGGACAGTGACGCTCAGAATTATGAAGATCATTACGGGTTAGCCTTCAACGTATTAAAAGAAGGACTGAATTGCGGTGGAAGGCATCTCGGAGTAGGAAAAGAGGGTTTTCGGCCTCCATTCTGATACTCATTCGCGTCACAGGATCCCACATATGTTGTGAATAAAATTGGGATCTTTGCCTGTTTTGGTGAAAAATTGATTTTTGTCTTCTGGTGCAAGATAAAGTCCGACGAGATTAAAGTAAATGGCCGTCGCCAGTCGCTCTTCATCACGAAATCCACTCGAGCGTACTCTGATGGTTTTGATCCTGCTGTTCACGCTTGATTCGAGACTATTACTGGCCTTCAAGTTCATTGTCTACCAACGTAATCATCATGTTTCGTTTATAACGAGTGCAATATGCACGCCAGATCAGCCATCAATTACGAGCGATGTGAGTCACCGATTATGAGGGAATTCATAGGTAAACGAATCCGATGTATGATAGTAGTGGATATTTATTTTGCAATCCTCAATTATACATGAATATTATATTTTTGTATACAGAAATTTTGTATATTCACAATATTCGTTGATTATTTTTATCTATCCTCATCCAAAATAAATCAGTTTGGAGGTGATTGGACTGAAAAGAAACTCTCTGTTCTGGGGCAGTATTTGAATCAATATACCTCAGCCCTTAAGAACAAGCGATTCACCCTGATATATATTGATGCATTTGCGGGCTCAGGGAAGGTCCAAATACGTCCTGATGATGATCTAGATAATACGTTCCGTAAGCTTCTGGACGGATCTGTTATCAGAGCTATTCAGACTACTGATAAACCATTTGATGAATTGGTATTCATTGAGAAGGAGAGGGAAAACTATGACGATTTAGAACGAATCCGAGCCAAGTGTGAAGGTCGAGATATTGTCGTTCACAATGGAGAGGCCAATGAGTTCTTGATGAATTTAGAGCGAGATTGGCAGCGCACTCGAGATATACTTTTTCTTGATCCATATGGAACTCAAGTCAAGTTTGAAACGATTTGTAGAATTGCTCAATTCCGTGCACTATATATGTGGATTCTCATGCCAGTATCAGCAATTGCACGCTTGTTACCCAGAGGGAAAGAGCCCGATGAGATCTCTAAACAACGGAATAGTCAGTTATTAAACGAAATATATGGAGATGAGTCTTGGCGTGAACTTTATCATGATTCCCCCCAACTAGACCTTTATAAACAGAATCCAGATAGAGTGCGAGATCGTGGAGTTCAAGGCCTGATCTCAATTTACAAGAAAAAACTTCGGGAAGTATTTGGCGACCGATTTCTGGATCTCTCCCTGGAACTTAAGAACTCCATTATGTACGAGTTGATGTTCTGTTGTGGCAGTCCGAACAGTCGTGCAATTAATGTTTCACACAAAATCGCACGACATCTTATCAAAAAAATGTCGGTTAATGACTAGTTCGATAGAGTGGACAGAAACCACCTGGAATCCTGTTACAGGCTGCACCAAAATCAGCTTTGGTTGCAAGAACTGCTATGCGGAACGAATGGCGAAAAGACTCCAGGCTATGGGCTCGGAAAAATACAGAAATGCCTTTGCAGTAACTATGCATCCTTCCGCGCTGGATATCCCCTTGAAATGGAAGAAACCACGCTTAGTCTTTGTGAATTCCATGTCCGATTTATTTCACGAGGATGTAACCGCCGACTTTATCAGAAATGTGTTCGACACGATGAACCGAGCGAGTCACCATACATTCCAGGTTCTCACCAAAAGGCCCGAGAGAGTTGTTGAACTCAACGCACAACTCCCATGGCCCCCGAATATATGGCTCGGTGTAAGTATTGAAACTATGCGCTGGGAGTATCGACTCAATTTCCTGAGGCAGACGAGTGCCAAGGTAAAGTTCTTATCACTTGAGCCCCTTCTGGGGCCTCTTACAGAAATCTGTCTTAATGGAATTGACTGGGCAATCGTTGGTGGAGAATCTGGACCTGGGGCGAGAGCCATGAATCCCCAGTGGGTTAGAGAAATTCGTGATAATTGTATACGAAGCGGTGTGGCCTTCTTCTTTAAGCAGTGGGGAGGTACTTTTAAAGTACGGACGGGAAGAATTCTTGATGGTCAAACATGGGACGAAACGCCAATATTACTTTCAACTTACTCTGGTACTGCATCCGCTTAAATGGATGATAGTCTGGTTCTACCCCAAGCAATCATTTCAATTTCCAAGAATGAAATGATTGCTTGGGGTTTCCTGGAAGTGGGACAAGTTTTCGTATTGTCAGAGGTTCTGAAGGGGGCGAGTGCATCATTGGTTCCAAACTTCGCGCTGTCCGCGACGATGATATTCGGAAATATATGGTAGTGATGCGCCAGAGAAATATTTTCAAAGAAATTCGTGTCATGATTCATAGCAGGAATCATGAAAATATCCGATTTATTTCTGAGATCCGATGTGAGTGCAACGTCTGTTGCGTCATGGGATATCGCCGCAGAGAGTCTGAGGGAAGACATATGACACTCAATGTAGCATGGGTACTCAATTAACCAGTGACATGGACGAAATCCCTGCACTTGTTGATTGCAGCTTCGGTTGCGTGAGCGTTCACTCTCTGAAAGATGCAGTTTGCCTTGACGACGAAACCGAATTTGTAATCCATATGCGTCTGAATACTCTGGAATGATCCACAGGGCTGAGTTCACGAATGGTTCACCCTCAAAGATTTCTTCATACGTGAGCCCCGTAAGAATACCTGCTTTATGAGCTCGTGCAAACGGAAGTAAATGAGAGCGAATATCCTGAGGGTGTACGGACAATTCAGGTAGAATTAACCAGTCCAAACGCTCGTCCATGTCCTGATCTGTATTTCTGCATTCCAATATCTTAGCAACCGCTGCGAGAGATGTGGATAGATAATTACGGTGTTTTTGACGTGTTTTGGGACAGTTTAGCGTAAGATCATCCAGAGCTACATCGTTATATGAAGGAAAGACACTATGAATGATACATGCATGTAGCGGCCCATTCGTACTTTCCCGAGAAGATTGCCTCGTGCGAAGAGGCAGAATCAAGGTTTGACTCGCCGAACCATGGTGGACTTCTATAGACTGAATTCTATCCAGAATTTTTCCCATAGTTACTTCAAGCTCGCAACGTACCCACCCAAAGCTTTCTGGTTGAAAGCACCCTGGCCACGCAAGAAGTGCAAGGAGAAACTGTTCAAACCAGTCACTAATCGGTAGCCAATCATCCCCAAATGCTGATTGTCCGCTGTACAGACCATGTAGCCTGAGGTACCAGTGAGTTTGAATCGGTTGATAGATTTCTCTGGATTCAGTCCAATTAGTGGGACGAACATTCATCGTAAAGTCAGCATCCCCAGAAAGTATGAATCGAAGTAAATAACCAAGTTGTATTCTCCACTTCTCATTCCCTTTGCACCAGGATGGGACATGATAGAGTGAAAGATTCTCATTGCTGTCCTCATGGAGAGCGATTTCCAAATCTTGCACCTCCACCTCTTTAATCCTATTGTTAGCGTTATTGTGAACTTTGAGGGTAATCTGCTGGGGCGTAATCACACTTGGCTTAGATTCCAGTTCCTTCCACTTATTGAGAAAAGCTGCTGAAAAATGTAGTAGGGATAATTCATTCCTAAGCCGCCGTTTCAGGGGGATCGGCTCATTCAATATCTCTTTTGCCAGAGTGTTTTCCTCAGAATTCTTCCAATCCAATCCAAGACTTAAACGAACCAAGTCAGGCAGATCAGGGATCAGATCACTCCTATCACGACAAAGTTCAGATGCAAATGATGGATCCTGCTGGGCGATTGCAATCAGGTGCTCAATCTTAAGGTTGGTACGGATTACATCCAAACAATGATCATGATTTACAAATCCGCGCCGAACCAACACAGCGAACGTAGCGAACTGCGAATCTGTCAGGTTAAGTTGATCTCCACGGATAAATTGAATCAATCTGATGTACTGTTGAATTTCATCAGATGACGATTCTACATTAGTTGTTGGCTCATATTTTTGTACATATGTGCACAAATACAACAGTACCTGTTGTCTAAGATACCATGGAATTACCCCCTCTTCAAGCTCGGTTAGGCGCAATGCTTTCTGATATAGTTTTTCCCGATAGCTTTTGAGACAGACTCCCGAAGGGAGTGATTCCTTTTCAGTTACTTGGCCAGTCTCCGTCGCTCCTGCCCGAAAGATTTCAGATAGGCAATACCAAACGACCCGTTGTTCAATCGGTAGTTTTTTTTCATCAATATATGGGCATAGAAGATGCAGAATGTAATCCAAAATTTCTGTGTCTGGATATAGATCAAGAGCAATCCGCATGAGTCGGATATTTGATGGATCTTTGATCCAGCGATTGATTAATTCATAGGCAAATTTCTTGGCATCTTGATCTGCCGCTGAACGATTCCAAGACTTTGATTGTGGTATTTCGGGCAGATTTTCATCGGCATCGGGAAGTAGCGGTCTGATGGATCGAAATGTTTGGTTCTACCCCGAACCTTGTGGATAGAGGTCTAAGCCTCCACAGAAGAATAGAATCGCACTTCTGAATTTTTCAAACGTTCGGTATCCTCTCCCGACCGTTTTGATTTCTTGAATTTTGCCGTTAATGCGTTCTGCCTTGGCGTTGGATTGTGAGTGGGAAAGTGCATTACAGACGCCATCAAAATGTCGCTGAAACCTTTCCCCCACCTTGGTGACTTCCCTGACGCCCATCTGCTCAACACTCTTTAGCCAGAGATCAAAATACCTCTTTGCTTCGGCGAAGGAACTACACTCAAAGATCCCTTTAAACTCTTCGCGTACCCGCCAGGCGTGACTGACTTCCAAGTTGGCTTCTTGAACGACTTTGAAGATCTCGTCTTGCTTGGCCGTACGGTTCTTTTCGTTCTTCAAAAGCACATAACGCGTCCCTTTCAACTCGGGATGGCTCTTCACTTCCCGTCTGCGCACCTGATTGATTGCTTTGTTCAGATCCTGAATCAGATGAAACCGATCATGAATCAAGGTTGCGTTCGGAAAGACTCGTTCAACGGCGCGAATAAACGCCTTTAACATGTCCGTCGTCACCGTTACGACCTTCTCCTTCATTCCCTCAAACACACGCTCAAACAGCACTATAGCGCCTTCTTTGGTCTTTCCCTCCCCCACATCAAGGACAATCCCCCGTGTGGAATCTGTTACCACGGTCCCATAGACATGCCCCCGTTTGAGTGCTTTCTCATCCACACCGATATGGGGGATCTCTCCCAGATCCCTACGTGCTAATCCGCGCTCTACACTACGATGCATGATCCGATTCAGTTGGTTAAATCCACACCGTAGAAGCTTGGCGGTGCTGGTTTGATTTTTGGTTGCTTTCAACAGATCAATCGCAGCGCGCTCAAAGGCATAGGTTACACGACTGGATGAATCTGCCCAAGGAAGCTTAATCGTCTTGATTCCCTTTGAAGACTTGACCCGAGGGATACGACAGTGGATATAACTCTTGGATTGACACCAGTCAATATGACGCCACGAACGCTCCTTGCGGTGGTCATACAACGTCCCAGATTCCCCCGTTTCTGGACAAACAAGATTCTCTCCCGAATGGCGAAGATATACATCAATCCGGTGAGACGTTGGATCCAAAGTGATTCGGTCAAGCTGCCACTCAGGAGTGAGATCCAGAGTGTAGCGCATAAATAAATCTATGAAATTTGACATGAAATTGAGTAGGTTTAGTTCGCCGAAATATACTCATTCCACACAAATTGTGGTAGAACCAAATGTTTTTCGGTAACGCCAAGCAGCAAATCTGGCAACAGTAACGTCTCTGACATCTGGTTCAGCGAGTAACTTCCCTTCTTTTCCTAGTTCAACTTTCTCCTGAAAATGTAGCAATCCCAGGATGGAATTGAGAATATCTTCCCCGCCCTGCAGATCAAATCCCCCCGAAATTGCTGATTGGATCCGATTCATTTTTTGACTTTGTGGAACCAGATGAGATGTCTCTTTGCCAAATTTTTCAATCTCAGTCTTATCGTTAGAAAGTCGTAGACCTGGTGCTTTCTCTCGCAGTAGTTGATTTAACCAGCAGACTACTTTACATTGCAGATCTTCTGATTGAAACCCTCTCTCCTTATTGACGGAAATGATAATCCGAATGTCATCAACATATCGGTACGCATCTAACAAGAATATACCATTAGAAATCTCCAGACCTATTTTGTCGCGTAACTCATCATCAAATGCAAGGAGGACTAGGTTCGCGAAGAATCCAGAGGCTACTAAACCTTGGGGTAATACAATGTGGTTAAAATCGGCACTATCAATCTCTGAGGCCTCCGCGTATGCATTGGCAATTTCTATATCCTCGGTATGCCATTGCCAATTGAACACGGATTGTAGGAATGAGAAAAAAGTTTGCTCGTCGTTAGGTTGTTTGATACTTTCAATGGCAGACTGAAACAACTCTGGCCTAACACAATCAAAAAATTTGACAATGTCTGTTTGAATGACGTATACATCCCTACCCTTCACTCCCGCGTTTGACTCAGCCGTAGTTTTTGATCTTGACATAAACGTTCGATAATCTTGAAAATAAGCGCGATAGAGCTTACTTGATCCCCAACGGTGATAGAGTTTACTTGATCTTTGATCACAGAAAAGACGGTTTCCATAGGAGACAACCTTCTTTCTGGATTCCAGAGAATTAATTTTGGTTCTTGGATCTCCCTGGAGTGTCTCCACTTGATCAGCAAGACACAACATCAGAGCAGTTGCGACCACCTGATCCTCAATACAGACATGTCCAAGTGGTCTCAACTTGGAATAATCCAAGGTTTTTCTCTCTTTTTTTTGAGGGCGCCATCTATTGTTCTTGATTTTCCATCGCTGACTTTTTGGAGCAGGGACTAAACGTAATAGCTTATTATTCCAGGTTTCTGAAGATTTCAAGCGATCGCTGAGATCGCGAATGAATTCGGGGAGATTTACAGCTGTTTGGTCAATAGCAAGCGTATCAGCGAACGAGTTATGATTTCGAATATTCCTGGCGGTTTTCTTCCATGCTTGGATCAGAACGTATTCTTTACAGAGCAATTCAAAACATGGGGTGAGGGGTTCAGGAAACATTTGATCCAATCTATTCATCGTGGATTCGTTATTTTAAGCAGGTATAGGTTGGATCTCCAATCACTTAGCCTGGCTCTTGTTATAATTTTGAAATGTTTGTTGATATTCCACCTGTGGGATGCAGGTCTTCTTTTCAAATTTGAAACAAAGATACGCTACCAAACAATATGACGAGTATTTAGAAAGAAGTTAACTCTGATAAAATTAGGGATTTTCTGGTATGCACGAATTAGAAAAAAGGGGGCTACCACAATTTGTGTGGAATGAGAACCATTGTATTATCAGTAGAGTTCTTAGAAATGTGTATTATCCGTGCTGAGAAGATGTTCATCAATAGCGTCTCAAGGTTGCCGAAATGTTTTAGCACCATTTTCACAGCGCCTGTAATGCTCTATGTCCTCGGTGATCGAACACCATCGCAAGTGAATTAACGGCACAATTCAAGAACTCAAAATGGTCGGGAGAAGATACCGAACGTTTGAAAAATTCAGAAGTGAGATTCTATTCTTCTGTGGAGGATTAGACCTCTATCCACAAGGTTCGTGGTAGAACCAACATTTCTTTAATGCTCTCCAAAACATCACCTCCCCTCGACTCAACGAAATTGAGTTCTTTTTGCCTGAGGATCAGATTCAAACTCAAGTCCGTGCGAAGGACGGATCGTTCAAAACCATTGAGACTGGATCTATTGGAGAAAAGAGTATAGCGATTCTAAGCCTACTGTGATCAACTGGTGATCAACCCATCGTAATAGATCAGCCAGAAGATGACTTAGATAATCAATATGTCTATAATGTAATAGTTGATCTTTCGCGCCAGCGGAAGTTTAAGCGTCAAATCATTATTGCGACACACAACGCAAATATTCCAGTTAATGGAGATGCTGAACTTATCGTTGCTCTGGGAAACGAAGATCGTTTGGGTAAAGTACTCCATGCAGGAAGTATTGACCAACCAGAAATTAGGAGGACGGTTACCCCAATCATGGAGGGGAGTGCCAAAGCATTTCGTCTCCGATATGAACGATATGGTTACTAATTTCTGATGCTGTACACATTGGATGAGATTGAGCGACAATTGAAATCGGGGGAGGATTCTGGGTCGGAGTTCAAAGAGATCATATTTAGGGGTGACCGAGTCTACTCCCCGAATAAAGAATCATTTGCCGGTGAGATGGTTGCTTTCGCGAATACAGAGGGTGGTACGATTCTTCTCGGCGTGAGAGATAATGGAATTGTTTGTGGAATTCCGAATGACCGACTTCCGCTTGTAGAATCCTGGATCGTTAATATAGCCACCAACAATTGTGATCCTCCTATCCGTCCAATCCTTCGTAGAGAGCAGATTTCAACTCCCGATGGAAAGAATGTCGCCATTCTTCTGGTTGACATTCATAGGGGAATTATTGTCCACGCGACGAAAGGAGGGCGTTACTATGAACGGGTGGGATCAAGTAAACAGATCGTAACTGTGGGGTTGCTCCCCAGACTGTTCCAAGACAGAGGTCAAAGCTTCGTTTTTGACGAACAAGCGGTTCCTACTGCAACGTTGGATGATTTAGATCAGGTGAAGTTGGAGCGTTTCTTTGGAGGTGTCCCGAAAGCAATTTCCTGGCTAGACTTGCTACTTAACAGGGAGATAGTTGTCAAGACCAGAGGTGATATAATTTATCCAACATTTGCCGGTTTACTTACCTTCGGCAAAGAACCGCAAAAACATTTCAGATTCGCCTATATTGAGGCTGCGGTTTATCAAAATACTCGTCTTTCATCTGACGATCTGGTTCATACAGAAAAGATAAAGGGTAATGCGAGTACACAAATTGAAAACGCAATTAATTTTGTGGACCGATTTATGCTGAAACCATCGAGCCTCTTTCAAAATTCCTCAATTGGATGATTTTTTGAGAGATTTTTCTGATTGATGGATCTGGGTACTAAAGAATGTTAGGGGGCTGATCTGCTCTGGGAGGTATCGTTTTTTTGGTCACAAACGAAGGGGCAGGGATCTCCGAATTTTGTATTTTTAGGAGTATTGCAAATCCAACAAACCCCGGAGAATCCCATGTCCCTTACCAAGAAGATACGCGGTTTTTATATTTCCTGCCAACAGGAGTTGTTTCCATGTGTGGAGCAGAACTATGGAGCGTTGCCCAAACGATTGAGGAAGTTGTTGTTGTTATTTGAGTTGGTGTGTGTGGAGGATCATCTGCCTCGTCCCCGGCTTCGTTCGGTGGGACGCCCGCGTGCGCACCGGGTCTGTCTTGCGCGGTCGTTTTTGGCCAAGATGGCGTTAAATATTCCGACGACCTCCGGATTGCGGGAGCGGCTTCTATCGGATGTTTTGCTTCGGTCCCTATGTGGTTGGTCCCGCTCGTGTGATGTGCCGAGTGCGCCCACGTTTTCTCGTGCGTTTCAGGAGTTTGCGTTGGCGAAGTTACCGACTCGGATCCATGAAGCCTTGATCAAACAGGGGTACGCGGGGGAGTTAGTGGGGCATATTTCACGGGATTCAACGGCGATTGAAGCACGGGAGCGTCCGGTTCCGAAGGCTGACATGTCCACCCCCGTGAAGCCACGCAAGCGGGGGCGTCCGAAGAAGGGGGAGGCCCGTCCCAAGGTGCCTCGTCGCTTGGAGCAGCAGTTGAAGATGGAGTTAGGCGAGATGTTGGACGCATTACCGAAGGATTGTACGGTGGGCTGCAAGCGGAACGCGAAGGGGCATACGCAACGATGGACGGGCTATAAGCTACACATGGATACGGCGGACGGAGGGGTTCCGATCAGCTGTTTGGTGACCTCTGCCTCGTTGCATGATAGTCAGGCCGCGCTTCCCTTGGCGCACTTGACGCAGCAGCGGGTGGACAACTGTTACGATCTCATGGACAGCGCCTATGACGCGAAGGAGATTGTCGCACATCGGAGCGCCTCGGGGCGTGTACCGATCATTGATCCGAATCCGCGCAACAAAAAAGCGGCGGATCGTCGCGAGCAAAAGGCACAACGTACGGCCGGATTCATTCCTGCGGAGCGGGTTCGCTACCGGGAGCGTTCCACCGTGGAGCGGGCCTTTGGGCGGCTCAAAGATGAGTTCGGTGGACGCAATATCCGAGTCCGTGGGCACGAGAAAGTCCTCTGTCATTTGATGTTCAGCGTGGTGGTGCTCACGGTGGACCAAATGCTGCGGATGGTGCAGTAAACCCGCCATCCACCCCCTGCATAACAGAATTTGGGCGCTCTGAACCACAGATGCCGTGGGAGGGGTGTGTGAAATCTACACGGATCGTGGACGAAATTCACCAAACAGAGACCTCCGTGCAGGCAAAACACTGGTTGAATCCACAAAACACCGAACCCCCGCCGATGATTCGCGTAGTCCGACCAGATTGAACCAGTTTAAGCCGCAATTCAGCCGGGACAACAGGAGAAAATAAAGAGTTTTGAAAGAGGCTCCATCTATAAAACCTATCGGCCGTGTAGACTACCATCAATATGACCTACGAGCAATCCAGGAGGCAATTGTCAATGCTGTTGCGCACAGAGATTATTCAGTTAGAGGAGCAAAAATTAGGATGTACCTGTATTCCGACCGCATGGAGATATACAGTCCTGGGAAACTGCCG
The DNA here is from genome assembly GCA_965208025.1 of Rhodothermales bacterium. Taxonomy (GTDB): domain Bacteria; phylum Bacteroidota; class Rhodothermia; order Rhodothermales; family Bin80; genus Bin80. The sequence continues at coordinate 2,689,677 of OZ242302.1, read as the reverse complement.
AATAGATTGACGATTGAAAAGATGTCTCGTCGCGTGTTTACGCGAAATGAACTATTAGTTGACTTCCTGTCACAAATAAATTCTTCAAGAACTGGACTTGCGTTTTTCAAGCTTCGTGGTAAAGGAGTTAGGACCATCCTGGATCGAAGTGAGGCGCATGCTGGTCAACGCCCTGTCTACGAGTTACACGATAATGAATTGATGCTAACAATCTGGAGTAAACCCTCTCCCCACGAAGCCAACAATTTTAATTGTGATTGATATTGGTCTGTCGCGTGTTCGTTGACGGTCTACAGTTTCTGAGCATCAAAATTGCTATGTTTTCTTCTTTTGAAAACATTACTCTGCGTATTGCGAACAAAAGAGCCATCAATTACGAGAGAACTGGTGGCTCACATCAATCGCAATTGATGTCTCACTTACGTTGTAATACTCATTGAATTTTCAGCCAATCGGGTAGCACTGGCTGACAATAGTAGGGACAGCGGTTCCAATTCAATCATCTTCGCTAGTCTACCTACAGCTAAAACTTGATCAAAATGAGAGTCCAATAATTCTTGGATCTGGTATTTTCCGTTTACAACACCATCGGTCATATAGTGAGCGAAAATTTCTGCTGCTTTGGCCAGATGGTAGAGACCCATCAATTCAAGAGCACCAGCTTTTGCGTTGGAGATATCCAATCTTTGCAAATATTCTTTTTCAAAAGTTAATTGAACCTCCCGTAAACTAGAAATTCGTGTCAGAACGAGGTCTCGGTCATTCCAACCGTCCTTACGGAAAAGCCTTAGCCATACATCCACCACTGTTGCCCAAGTACGTTCCTTCCAATTATGTGACTCTAAAGGTAATTCTGGCCAACTGTTTTCCCGAAGCCAACGAGCGGCATCAAACCCCATATCACCAAGAACCGCTAATGCGCCTGCTCGCAACAACATAATACCCGTATCCAACGCGTCATCAGGCCGTGGAACTACTCTAAACAAACGAAAAGCATCCGCTGCAACCAATTTTAATTTCGACTCATACTCGGGCTGTCTCTCTGAAACAAGCTCAAGTACAGCAATCTCTAAAAGTTGAGCTGCTCTCTGAATCAACTCATAGTCAACAGTGATAGGAAGTTCTTGCAACTCGCGCGAAATCTGGAGCCTCTGCGCCTGTTGTAAGGCCTGTTGCCGCAGATCATCCATGATATTGAGGATCGTCGAACTCATTGCCTACCCTCAACTAAGCGTATTGAAAGTTCTTTAATCGGATCTGGAACATATACTGCAAATAATTGGCAACTTGCGGTGAAGCATGTGCCATTCCAAAACTGTGAAACGCCAATGTCACAATGCAATTTCCTACTGGACTCGCCATTTGCGCGGTTAATTCCAGATAGATCGCCTATGTCTATTTCCTCAAAGACATGTTTTAGGATTCTATCGCGGTCCCCTCTTGAAGCTGAAATACTTCTTGCAGCTCTGGTCCCTGAACGGTATAGTCTTGCGTTTACACCGATAGACGTTCTCGCTACCACAATTTGGACAGCATCAAACTCCATTTGACCAGTATACTCTGTGAAACCACTTCGGTGCGGATTCCTCATCAAGAAACATTTCTGTACGTTGCAAGAACTTGATCCTTTGTCTGTATGAACGTCCTGTACCTGCCCTGAGATACAACCATTGTGTGCATGTTTATTGTGTCCCTACCTAATTCTGAGCAGATTTTATTTTCAACTATTCTGGATAATTCCCAAACGGAAATACATATTTGGGAGGAACATTTTCTGGGGCTGCCGACTCCTATGCGTACCACAAAAGACGATCCATTTAGGATCATTATGCAAATCATTCGCGCTTAATATGAAATACTGGAATGGAAGAATGGACAATCCAACCACTGCCAATTTACATGACAGATCGTCTCGCCCAGCCAGCATATCGGATTCAATTCAGAGGAGACTCCCACAGAAAATCGTTCAGAGGAACTTTCAATTTAAGCGTACGAAACATGAGCAAAACAAACTCATTACAACGATAAACTCATTACAATCCAAGCAGATGAAAAAATCATCAGGACGCAATTAAATCTCAACGGTGGCAAATTTTTCTCACTGAACAGTTTTGGATTTAACGGGTTTGCAAACTGAGTATCAAGTAGTCAGATGATCATTCAAGGACTGCTTCGTTTGAGTGTATAGAAAATGTGTTCTCCTCGCCGGAAGGCATCAATCTTATTGACGTGTATACTTGTAATAGGGGGGCTGTTCGCTCCTCTTTCCCACCTTGTATACATGGCGGTAACCGACATGTATACTCCGGTGCACGGTCACACTCACTCCGATGTAGATGGTGCTTGTTACCAAGCTGTCCATCACAACCATACATCCTGTCCCTATTTAGCACTATTTGCCGCATCTCTGATCGGCGATATGGCTAAGCCCACCATCGCACCAGATTATTTTCCCGCCTTTGAATCGCTCCTCATCCTCCACGCGGTTCCCCACCAACAAAATGTTTCTAAACCTCATTGGGCGCGTGGTCCACCACCTACCTCCTGACCTGCCAATTGGACCTACTCCGCAGGATCATAGGTCTTGTCAAGTATTGTAATTGATCGTGGACCTTTCATCATAGGTCAGGCTTGAGCGTCTGCATCCACTGATTGATATAGGGATGTATTCGTATTTGCCCTAATACAATTTCCATAGGGACTGTTAATCCTGATTGTTGTCAATCCTGGGGCAGGTGATCCCATATCAGAATGAACGCGCCTTAATACGCGCGAACTGACCTTCAACGCAAGCCCTTAATGACTTAGCCAATGAAATACACAATAAATCTATGGATGGCAATGTCCATCATGTTACTACTACTCGCTGGATGCGACTCATCAGTCATGGAAGATGGATCCGTCACCCTTACACTTCATGTGAATGCTCATGTGAATGGACAGCCTCTCTCTACGAATTCTTCCACTACATATGATGTGAATGGAGCTACGATCTCCTTTGAATCCGCACGCATATATCTTTCAGAAATCACCCTTATCAACACTCAGAACGAAGCAATTATCCTTGAAAGTGAACCTCTTACGGTTCCAGCCAAAGGAGACAATGATGAGAACATCTCTCATACAGTTCAAGACCAAGTGGTTTTGGTCAGGCACGATGCTGGAATCACTGCCTATGACATAGGTTCTTTGCAACCAGGAGAATACAAGGAGATCCGTTTTAAAGTTGGGATTGCAGGGGCCACGAATCGGGTTGATCCCTCCCAAGTCCCCCCTGAACATCCATTGGCAAAGCAGACGGATCGAAATAACCATTGGAATTGGAACGCGGGCTACCTCTTTCTTCGTGTGGATGGTCTGGTAGACTCAGATGACGATGGGACTCCTGATGCTGGGTGGGATGTGCATCTGGGTACGGAGAAGTTTCTCCGAGAAGTTACTCTCTCTCATCGTCTTACCCTTCATCATGAAACGCCTGCCTCACTCAACATTGATGTGAACTATGCGGAGTTCTTGAAAAATGTTGACCTAAATGATCCCGATCAGCGAATTTGTCACACGATGAATAATTTGCCTGTTGCAAATGCGGTTGCTGATCAGATCATCCCTGCGTTTCAGATTGCCAACCCTTAGATCTCCCGCGCACTCGGTTGAATGCCCCTATGGAACCTAGCCTAATGACCAAGAAATTGTGATGATCTCTCTATTCTTCAGATCTGTAAGCATTGCCTTCGCAATATCCAGTTGTGTATCTCCTGATCCAGTTTCTGAGGAAAACTTACGTCCAGTAGTACCCTCAGGATTTGAAGCGGTACCTATCCCCTCCCACAATCCACTCACAAAAGCAAAGGTTCTCCTTGGAGAGCAACTATTTTTTGACGCGACGCTCTCGATAGACAGTACTGTCTCCTGCTCTACTTGTCATATCCCCGAAAAATTCTTCTCTGATGGACAGATCTTCAGTCAAGGGATTCATGGTCGCATTGGCACTCGAAATACTCCGTCACTAATCAATATGGCCTACCATAATCTGCTTTTCTGGGATGGTGGGAGTATCACACTTGAACATCAAGTCTTCGGGCCACTTCAGAATCCGACTGAAATGGGACTTGATCTCGCCTCCGTTCTCCATCGACTGAACTCAGACCCAACCTATCGGCAGTCTTTTCTTGATGTATTTGAGGAGCCTCCCACACTGCGAGGCCTGACGCAGGCCCTCGGCGCTTATCAACGTACTCTTCTGAGTGGGGGAGCCCGCTACGATAGCTACAAGGCCGGGGATGGATTTGCTCTCAATGTTCATGAAAGGAGAGGATTGAAATTGTTTGAAGAAAAGGCAAGATGTACTCATTGCCACAATGGGTTTCTCCTATCCAACTTGAAATTCGAAAATAACGGGTTATCTATCAGTCAAGGTGATTCTGGTCGTGCACGAATCACTGGATTGAAGGAAGATTATGGAAAGTTTAAGGTACCCTCCCTTAGAAATATCTCCGAGACTGCTCCCTATATGCATGATGGACGAATGGGAACCCTGTCAGAGGTCATTGATCACTACAACCATGGTGGAGAGAACGTGCGCGGCCAAAGTGGACTAATTCAACCGCTAAATCTGAGTGAATCCGAAAAAGAGGATCTTGAAGCATTTCTACACTCGCTCACAGATTCCATCACATTTGCAGGAGTGGAGAGGCCATGATGAGAATCTTTGTCTTATGGATATTCCTGTTTGTAGGATGTGCACCAAACATCACAGAAACCGATTTTTTTCGTGAGCATCCAGAGGATACGAATCTGGAAGACACTGTGCTGGAACTTGCTGTCATTCGGGATGGAAACTTAACAATCACTTTGACCGCTCCCGATTCGCTCCATGTAGGCACCAGTAGGGTATGGTTGGAAGCTTCTATGAATGGAACTCCGCTCTCAACCGGCCGCTTTTCTTTTTTACCGAGATGGATCTCGGAGACACACATGATCCTCTCCCCTCTGGGTGCGGTCAGTCTACTTCCCATGGATAAGGCAGGTCACTTTGAAGGTACACCAACCTTTATCCCCCCAAATGGCGAAGAGGGAGAATGGCAACTTGAAGTGACTTACTCTGTAGGAGGAAAGTCAGGTTCGGCAATTGTACCCGTTCGCATACAGCCCTCCATCTGGGTTCAATACACTGACGAATACTATGTCTCATGGATACAACCGGCTCGTCTGGTAACCGGGCTTCATGAAATTGAATTTGCACTCCACTATTTTGCTGATCATCGCTTCCAGCCTTTGGAAGATGCGACAATTGACCTTTACCCATGGATGAATATGGGGGCTGGTCAAGGGCATAGTACTCCGTTTGAAGCCCCTGTACATGTTCAGGACGGACGCTACAAAGGATCGGTGAATTTTATCATGTCTGGAGGGTGGGACATGACGCTGTTCATTGAGCACTCGGATGGGGCACAGGATACCGTAACCTTCAATGGATTTACAGTTCACTGATGATGAAGATATTCAAGCGTTGGTTCTTTGTGTTCGCTTCCCTCATGCTTTGGACTGTGCCACTGCATGCACAGGATATGATCCATGGATATGTGATGGATGCGCTGACTCTTCAAGGGATTGAGTTTGCTTCAATCACGGTTCTGCATACCAACCTTGGTATAACAACCGACCAAAACGGTCATTTTGAATTAAACTTGCCCAAGGGGGATCATGCGTTACGTATCTCATATGTCGGTTATGCAGCCATTGAGATCCCCGTCTCCACTGAATCTCACTCCCATGGTCATTTGTCCATTGCGCTCGTTCCCGCCGTGATTGCCGTAGATGAAGTGATCGTCCAAAGTACTGCACCTCGAATTAATGACCCCGCCGTTGCCTCTCATCACCTGGAAGCAACCGAGGATTTACTTGATCGCGTGCCGGGTGCTGATTTTGTGCAGCGTGCCAACTTTGCCTGGGAGCCTGCGATCCGCGGACTGAGCGGAGGACAGATTGGACTGATCATAGACGGTATGAAAGTTGTCGGAGCATGCATAGACAAAATGGATCCATCCACTTCCTATGTGGAAGTGGAAAATTTGGAGAAGATCGAGCTATCCAAAGGGGGCTTTGATCTGAGCCAGGCTTCGCAGATTGGAGGCACCATTAACCTTGTGACACAGCGCCCACGTTTTGATCAACCATTCTATGCCGATGCTGAATTGAACTACAGTTCCGCGGCAAAGCTACGTCAAGGACGCATTTCGGGCGGTATTTCCCGTCAAAACACCAGTTTCCGAGGTAGCTTTTCCTACAAAGAAGCCGACAGCTTCAGTGCGGGAGGGGGAGCATTGATCTCTGGCTCTGGATTCAAAAAGAATAACTATAAGCTTTCCGTGACCCAACGGATAGATGCTTCGCATGAGTTCACAGCCTCTCTTCTGGAAGACAATGCTTGGGATGTTGGATACCCTGTACTGTTGATGGATGCTACGCTCGCAAAAGCGAAGATCTACAGTCTCTCCCACATGTGGAAGCCCAAACTAAAATTCATCTCAAAATGGGAAACCAGAGCGTACACCAACCGTGTGGATCACTGGATGAGTGATTTTGAGCGTGATGTTCAAGAACGTACAGTCATGCGTGCAATGAATATGCCCATGTTCGGAAAAACCAGAACTACTGGAGGCCTAAGCACATTGGAAATGGCTCATGGAAGACACCACATGGAGCTCACACTTGATGCCTATCAAACAATGAGTTTCGGGGACATGTGGATGTTCAGCATCTTTGATCATATCCCGGATATGTATCTCCTGAATCTGGGTGATGTCCGAGTGCATCATGGAGCCGTAGCCCTTGATCTAACTACTCTTCTTGGCAGAGGACTGACCGCACGTATGGGGCTTCGGTTCGATCATTCCCCTCGGGATGTAAGGCAGAAAGATGCAATTGCAGTGCTTAGGGGGCACTCGGGTGACGTTGATCTATCCCAATCTTATACTCTATTCGGAGCAAGCTTCGGTTTAACCCGGGTGTTGGGTTCCGAAAACCTGTTGCGAGTTTCTCTGGCCAATGTTGGCCGGCTTCCCACTCATATAGAAAACTATGGCCACTACGTCTACAACTATGTCGACGGATATTTCTATACCGGGAATCCCAACCTGAAACCAGAAAGAAGCACCCAAGCGGAACTTGGGTTTGAACGTTGGACGTCAAACCTGATCCTCCGTGGCACCCTATTCGGCAATTATATTCGAAATTATATCGTTGGGCGAAACGATGATCAGTTTCTTGGTCATGAGGCCTTGAGGTTTAGGACCTATCAGAACTCGTCTGGCGCGCTACTCTTTGGTGGAGAGGTCAGTGGGGTATTCAATTTTAGAACGTGGCTGGAATTGACAGCAACCGCATCGTATACGTATGGGCAAAATCTTGAACTGGATGAACCCATGTACCTCATCCCACCACTCACGGGTTGGTCTAGCCTACGCACGATGCAGGATGGATGGTGGAGCGAAGTGGAAGTTCGTATGGCCATGCCACAGAACCGAGTCGCCCGAATCTTGGCGAACGAGGATGGAACAGATGGCTACTTCATCGTAAATCTCCGCGGAGGGGTAAGCCTCAACCCAGACATGGAACTCAAAGCAGGGATGAACAACCTCTTTGATGTGTACTACCACAAGCATCTGAGCTATGGGAATCTTCCCAATCCAGGTCGTGATCTATACCTGACCATTTCCTATTCAATCTAAATCCGATTGAGTTCCCCGGGGCTGTTTGGTGATCCGAACCCACTGATGTTCGGTAATGCGACTGGAAGATACCGGATTCATCATGCGAGGAAATTGATACTCGCCACGAAAAAACATTGGCAAATTCAGCGCTCTGTTTCAATTCCGTAACGCATCGTGAACGGTACGCGCAATCTCTGCTCCCAGAGCAGCTGATTCATCCTCATCCTCTATCCCCTCAATCAGGATGATCAATACATAAGACGGGGAATCAGGAGGATAAATGATCGCTGCATCGTGATGAATCCCTGTAATTTGGCCTGTCTTGTGAGCTATGGATACATCGGAGGGAAGTCCGGCGGGGATCATTTCATTAAACTCCTGATCCAGCAATACATCAACCATGTGACGGTCTGAAATTGGATCCACGGCCCTCCCCTGACGGATGGCTTCCATGAGAGATGCCAGAGCACTGGAGGTGGTCAAATTGTTTAGGCCAAGATCAAAGGCTTTCAAATCCTCAACTCCACGAAGAACCCGCATGTCGGAGGCTCCGAGTGAATCCACCGTACGCTGAATTGACTCTGCGCCTAAAAGATCAATCAATAAATTTGTCGCCAGATTTGATGACACCGTGATCATTTGATAGACCAGTTCAGAAATCGTCATGTACTGGCCCAGACGCTCATAAATCGCATCATCAGAATCATCCTCAATACTGTAGGGACTTCCGTCCACAATGGATCGGAAAGAGTTTTGAACCAGAAGAGTGGAATCCAGTGTTAGGGTTCCCGCCTGAATGCGTCGCCATGCTTCAATCTGTACCGGCACCTTCATCGTACTGGCTGCATGGAACGAACGATCAGGCAGTAGATCCAGGCTAGTTTTTGTGCTCTCATCTCGAACCGCAACCGCAACGATGGCCTCAGGGTAGTTCCCGATGACCGCTTCCACTTTATTTTCCAAGGTCATTGGCTGAGTGCACGAGATGAATGTCCCGCAAATCATGGCCAGCACCACCAACCTGTAATGAATGGAGACCACAATACTATATTCTACAGGTACGGATATCGGTGATTACAATCCCCGTCGCACCGACTTTTTCCAGATCATCCATGATCTTGTTCGTTTCTTCACGCTTTGCCAGTGCTTTCACAGCAATCCAATCCAGCTTACTTAGTGGAGAAATAGTCGGAGATTCAATCCCGGGAGTAATTTTTGAAACCTGTTCAAGTGATGCCCGCGGACAGCCATATTCAATCATCACATACGTTCTGGCAAGTAGTATACCCTGAATGCGCCGAACAAATAGACCCACATCAGTCTCCGTATTCACGCGTTTGGAGCGGCCGGCCAGAACCGCCTCCGTCTCCAGAATCGGATCGCCAATAATGGAAAGTCCTGCATCTTCAAGGGTGCGCCCGGTTTGCACCAAGTCCGCAATGATATCTGCAACCCCCAATTGAATAGACACTTCAACAGCTCCGTCAAGCGGAACGATCTCTGCCTCAATGTTCCTCTGACTCAAATCAGCCGACACCAGATGAGTGAATGATGTAGCAATTCGCAATCTATCAGATTCTTCTAAGTCTACTGAGCGGCCCCTTGGCCCAGCATAACAGAGCCTCGCGGCACCAAATCCAAGCGATAGAATCTCTTCCAGGTCAGCACGCTGCTCCATCAGAAAATCCCTCCCGATGATCCCCATATCAAGGACCCCGTTACTGACATAGGTTGCTATATCTCTGGGACGGAGGTAGTAAAACAAGACTTTGTTGTCGGTATCAAGAACCCGCAATTCACGTCCTGACCGCTTACATCTGTACCCCGCTGCATCAATCAGTTCAACCGCATCAGATGCCAGCGCCCCCTTGTTGGGAAGTGCGATCTGCAACATTTAAGCAATGTGATCAAAGATGGCGATACACATCTTCCAGTGTCAGATTACATGCGAGCATCATGACTTGGAGATGATAGATCAGTTGCGAGATTTCTTCTGCCGTTCGGTCGGGGGATTCATGGTTGGCAGCCATCCATACTTCACCCGCTTCTTCCAAGATTTTTTTACCGATCTCATGGGGACCTGCATGAACCGCATGAACGGTACCAGAAGTTGGATCCTGACGATTCACCTTATCTTGCAACTCCAAAAAAAGATCTTCAAACCGCTTCATCATACTTGGAACAATTCAGCACATGCACGCGGTCATTCACTGTGCTCAAATACTGATCAATACAAAACTAAGGAAAACTACGCAAAAATAAGGAATGGCCAACTGGAGGACACTGGCCTACCCTGATACAGAATTCAATACGATTAAATTCTGCTCAGATTACGCTTTCACCGCTTCGGCAAGTAAGCGATTGAGTTGTGGGGTGGTGCGTTCCCCTGTTCCGCTGAGAATATCGTGAAAAAAAGCAATGAACGCGGACCGCTCGGAGGGATTGGATTCAAACGTTTCCAGAGCAGACATGAAGCGCTTCCAGACGGACTCCTCAATTTGACCAGCAAGGTAACGAGCAAACAACCGTCCCAGTGGATTTGACTGTTTCATCTTTAAATTTTCGTTGTTGGTAATGGAGATTTAACCCTCTGTTCAGAATACGGCAAAAACCGAGCCAAAGTTACAATCTACATGTTCTTGCAGTGTTACACGCGAATGAGCGCATATACGCAATGAACCGAAGCGAGTACATGAATCAACCAAGTGGAGCAAATACAGATTTTCTCTCCCCGAAAGGGGAATGCGTTGTTTCCATGTTCATGCTCTATCCGTTGCCACCAGATCCAGTAACGAAGAAGATTCAGATGGGGAAGGAAACTCTATTTCGCTCAAGTTTTTCTATTGTCAACTTCAACGTTGGCTTTCTACTCATGTCACCATACCTGTCTGTACAGGTAGTCTAGAAGAGAAACATATTCCTTTGCAAGATGTCAGTGTTCGAACCCGCTCGCTACTTTATTTTATGCAGACCCGAGCCCGAGAATTGGATTGAGTTCAACGAGTACGACTCTTCTGGATGGATAGCTACTGAAGTCTGGCGATTTTTCATTGATACGAGCCATTGAAAACATTCGGAATCCGCATAGTATACTTGATTTGATTCAGGTTTATGAGCCATGTCCACATCTCAATCCTCCGCTCCAAATGAACTCTCGGCAATGTTTGAGCGAGAACCAGCAAAGTATTTTTATGGACGGGAGGATGTTTTAAAGAGATTTGACGAACTTGCCAAAAAATCCAAAGCCGTAACGGATGGATGGCATATCGCAAGAATCAAGTCAGGTGCTCTCTGGGATAAACAAAAAATGTTTCGGGCTCTTGGTTTCTGGAGCCTCCCACAGTTATACAAGGAATTATCGTTAGAAATTTCTCTAACACAGCTTGTTAAAGGGGGGCGTATCCATATCTAAACTTGGCCGTGAGGAGCCCCTTCATGGTTTCGTCGAAGAACGGAAGAAATCTCTGCTCCTCATTCTTGACGAGACACAACGATTGGCAGATAGGGAGGGGCTACGATCTGACAAGTTTCACGACGCGTGTGACTTGATTGAGTCGATCCACAATGGAGAGATGGGAAAACCTGTACTACTACTGGCCGCGGGCTTGTGGGGCACCGAGGATGTCTTTGAAAAGTTGGGGATTTCCAGAATGTTGAACAGGTGTTTTACAGCTCTTGCGCCTTTGGAAAAAGAAGCCGAGCGCGCAGTGATTAAGGATGTTCTCGTTCGGGATGGAGGGGCAAAAGGAGACCCGTCCGAGTGGATGAATGCCATCGCCAGCAAGGCACATGGATGGCCTAAACATATTATTTCGTATAGGAATGCAGCGGCAGAACTGCTACGGGAGAATAATGGATTCATGACTCCTGCACTTCTGGATCGTGTATTTGATCTGGGAGGGATGGCAAGGGAGGATTATTATCAACGAAGAGCAGAGGACTGCTCAAAAAGCATCGTGCTTGTCTGGCAGAAGTAATCAAAGCGGTGCCAATTGGATGTCCTGTTGATATTGATCTTGTCGAAATCGTCCCTGCGAGAAAATTTTGGTCGGGATAAGGCAGACGATTTGATGAAACTTATCCAGCGGAAGGGCATCCTTGATGAGCGGGATGGGGAGCACTTCATCCCAATCCCATCCACGCATACCTGGCTCGTGGAAAACTATGCCGATGATTGGAACCTGCCTATACAGCGAGGGTTCGTGTAAAAAGAAATATCTGCTAAGACCTTGGGCATGCCAAACATAATAATTATTCCGCAAGACACTCAGGTTGAGAAGGATTCAAAATCTTCTTCTACGCTGCGGGAACTTAAGGATCAAAATTCTGGTTGGGAACGATGAGTAAAAAGGATATTTCGGCCGGAGTTGCACGGGGAAATTGGAGGTGTTTAGGGCAGGGATGCGGAATCATTCTGATAATCGTTATCCTAGTGGCTATATATGTAGCTTTGATAGCGTGGGTGGGGGGATTGAACACTGGCTCATCGTAATCAATTGGTCTTGAACAAAGGCATGTACTCCCTCCCAGTGAGAATTTCAGCACGCAGACTGAGATCAACAAGTTCTATCGCATGCATCCCGACCCCGCCAACACTATCCGGCTTGAACTCATCACGCATGATTTCCAAATTTTCTGAGTTAATTTTGCGACTCCGATAACTCAGTGATCAACTCGGCTGGCGGTCAAGTAGCCCAGGGAATTTCATCCCTCGGCTCTTCCAGAACCGTGCATAAGCCTCTCAGTTCACACAGCTCCTCCCATACAACCGTTTGGAATAAACGGCTCTGCATTTTGCGAGGAAGTCCTCCCTTGCGGTTGCTCCCTCGCGTCCCGCTGCATGGGTCACCCCCCTTCGCTCCACTTTCATTACAAAAGCTTCTTCGCTACTACGAGGTGATCCGCCCCTGTGGGATGCGTTGGTACTCAGTGTCTTACGGGTATTGTCCGTTTGACACACTCCCTTGGCATCATCCCGACAGGCTCCCACGTTCCGTACGAGGACCCAAGTCAAAGTCCCACCATCTTTACGCCTGAGGTCAGTTGGCCAGTAAACAAGTTGGTTCTACCACAATTTGTGTGGAATGAGTATATTTCGGCGAACTAAACCTACTCAATTTCATGTCAAATTTCATAGATTTATTTATGCGCTACACTCTGGATCTCACTCCTGAGTGGCAGCTTGACCGAATCACTTTGGATCCAACGTCTCACCGGATTGATGTATATCTTCGCCATTCGGGAGAGAATCTTGTTTGTCCAGAAACGGGGGAATCTGGGACGTTGTATGACCACCGCAAGGAGCGTTCGTGGCGTCATATTGACTGGTGTCAATCCAAGAGTTATATCCACTGTCGTATCCCTCGGGTCAAGTCTTCAAAGGGAATCAAGACGATTAAGCTTCCTTGGGCAGATTCATCCAGTCGTGTAACCTATGCCTTTGAGCGCGCTGCGATTGATCTGTTGAAAGCAACCAAAAATCAAACCAGCACCGCCAAGCTTCTACGGTGTGGATTTAACCAACTGAATCGGATCATGCATCGTAGTGTAGAGCGCGGATTAGCACGTAGGGATCTGGGAGAGATCCCCCATATCGGTGTGGATGAGAAAGCACTCAAACGGGGGCATGTCTATGGGACCGTGGTAACAGATTCCACACGGGGGATTGTCCTTGATGTGGGGGAGGGAAAGACCAAAGAAGGCGCTATAGTGCTGTTTGAGCGTGTGTTTGAGGGAATGAAGGAGAAGGTCGTAACGGTGACGACGGACATGTTAAAGGCGTTTATTCGCGCCGTTGAACGAGTCTTTCCGAACGCAACCTTGATTCATGATCGGTTTCATCTGATTCAGGATCTGAACAAAGCAATCAATCAGGTGCGCAGACGGGAAGTGAAGAGCCATCCCGAGTTGAAAGGGACGCGTTATGTGCTTTTGAAGAACGAAAAGAACCGTACGGCCAAGCAAGACGAGATCTTCAAAGTCGTTCAAGAAGCCAACTTGGAAGTCAGTCACGCCTGGCGGGTACGCGAAGAGTTTAAAGGGATCTTTGAGTGTAGTTCCTTCGCCGAAGCAAAGAGGTATTTTGATCTCTGGCTAAAGAGTGTTGAGCAGATGGGCGTCAGGGAAGTCACCAAGGTGGGGGAAAGGTTTCAGCGACATTTTGATGGCGTCTGTAATGCACTTTCCCACTCACAATCCAACGCCAAGGCAGAACGCATTAACGGCAAAATTCAAGAAATCAAAACGGTCGGGAGAGGATACCGAACGTTTGAAAAATTCAGAAGTGCGATTCTATTCTTCTGTGGAGGCTTAGACCTCTATCCACAAGGTTCGGGGTAGAACCAACAAGTTCCCACCAACCTCGCCCCAAGATTATTCCCCTACCTTGGTTTTGACTCTCATCTATATCGTCCCGACAAATCAACAATGGTTCATTCTCACTCGGATCTTTGATTCACACCTGAGCGGGTTAAAAACCTATCTTTTCGCATCACGACACCTCTTTAATATTGCAGATGTGGGCGGTTACAAGGTTACAACCTCTGCCTGCACTGCAATTGTGGAGGACCTGCCTACATCCTTTATACAGTCAAAATATACCGGCGGTATAGTCATTGCTCCCCTCGCGTATATTTTGTGGTATGTGGGAAGTACGGATCAACATATTGAGTTGAAAATTGTGCTCCGGAAAGTACATCGTGAGAAGAATGCTGGATCCAGGCAGGCGCACTGATCGGGTTGGATACAACCTGCGCATAAATCAGGGACTACAATTCTCGGTAGCCACCACCATGTGAACTCTGGAAGGAAAGGAGACACCACCCTCCTATGGACTCGGTGCGCACATAGCTCTGGATGGTATTTATCTGGATCATCTCTGTCCCAATGTGCAATAATATTCGGAAAGAAAGCGTAGTCTGCCTACTGTGTTGGAATATGAATATTTTGTGAATTATATTATAATTTCATACAATACGGTTTTCCCACGAATAGGTTTAGGTAGACTTTCTCTACGGAGGAGGAATGGAATTAGAGTGTATGATTTCTGGATTATTCATTTTATATGTACTTAACTGTCTATATTAAAGACTATTACGAATTGGAGAGAAGTTGCATATCCTCTTTTATATTGTTACTTTGATTATTTCTATCTTACAAAACCGAATGCTCTGGAATTAGATAATTAAAAAAGTTCCTTTTCTACACTCATCATGATCGAATCTCAAATATGATCTGATACTGTTCAGCCTAGTGCTGCAATTCTGGATGAAGGTACACCACCAATATTTCAGACCCGTTGGAATCATACGCAGGGTAACCTCCTTATCTCTGGGTAGGTGGGTTGGTGTCTTTCTGATCTGTTTTTCGCTGGATGTTAGGGCACAAACCGTGGATATATGTGACCGAACCCCAAGAATTACGAGGGAGATTCTCATGCGCATTAGATATCATCGGGGATGTGCAACTGTAACTGCTGACCAGTTAGCCAGCATAAAGAAGTTGATTATAACACAGATTTTTACTCATTCGCTTAAGGAAGATGATTTTGCCGGACTTTCCAATCTGGAAGTTTTACATATCCATGGAAACTTTCTCACTACCCTACCTGCTGGTATCTTTAACGATCTTCCCAACTTAGACAGGCTGATGGTAAGTAGTCGTCGTAGTCTCACCTCTCTGCCAGAGAATATCTTTGAGAATCTCCCCCAATTATATGAATTGCACTTAGATTATACCTCTATCACCTCACTGGATGAGGATATTTTTGATGGTCTCTCCAACCTGGAAGTATTGTTCTTAACCAATAGTGGTCTCACCACTCTACCTGTGGATCTCTTTGAAGATCTTTCCAGCCTGAGAATGCTGTACTTACATAGTAATCCCTTCACAACCTTGCATGAGGATCTTTTTGATGGTCTCACCAACCTGGAAATGTTGAACTTGAACGATGGTTCGCTCACCTCCATGCATGAGGATCTCCTTGACGGTCTCACCAACTTGGAAAGCCTATATTTATTTGATAATTCTCTCCGCACCTTGCCTGCGGATCTGTTTGATGATGTTCAGACAGGAATGAGAACTACTCTTTCTCTTAACCCCATTGAGTGTTTGCCTCAAAAAATCCTTGATCTGCACGATGCTGGGACGATCATCATTAGTTACTGGACAGGTAGGTTGATCCCCTGCGCGGAGCCAGAGGTCACGCTGGAACTCACTCCACATACAATTACGGAAGGAGAATTCGCCACTGTCACGGCCCGTCTTGGTGCAGCTTCAACCGCAGAGACATCCATTGAACTTCTGGCCCAACCGAACTCTCCCGCCACAACTGCCGATTATACACTAAGTGGGAACACGCTCACGATTCCAGCGGGAGAGACCGAGAGTGCAGGAGAGGTGAGGATCACGGCTGCAGATGATCAGGTGGATGGTCTGGATAAAATGATCACGGTAAGCGGTGTTGTGACGAATGCGCAGGGAGTGCTGGATCCTGAGGATGTGATCCTGACCATTCTTGATAATGACACGGCCACTAGTGTCACGCTTTCGGTCTCTCCCTCTGAGGTGAGGGAACAGGAAGGAAGCCAAACGATCACGGTCAGGGCAACGCTAGATGTCGCACGAGATGCCGATACGCAGGTGACGGTTTCGGTGGAGGACGGGACTGCCACAGTAGGAACCCACTACGAGCTAGTCTCTCCCGTTGAGATTAAGATCTTGGCGAAAGAGCGCTCCTCATCCGCAACGTTTCCCTTCACGCCGATTCCTGATGAGTTCTTTGAGACTGAGGAAACCGTTTTCGTTACGGGAACGACACCCGTAGAAGGTCTGGAGGTAAGCCCAGCCACACTCACGCTTATTGATCCGATCCCCGAAGTAGTCCTTGAGTTGACTCCGGAAGCAATTCCAGAAGCCGAGGGGGAAGCGACCCTCACGGTCCGTCTGACTCCCCCATCAACTGCCGAGACGGTGATCATGATCTCCGCGGACGCAACTTTCCCCGCCACAGATTCGGATTTTGTACTGAGTAGCAACCCAATACT
Source organism: Rhodothermales bacterium (assembly GCA_965208025.1). Lineage (GTDB taxonomy): Bacteria > Bacteroidota > Rhodothermia > Rhodothermales > Bin80 > Bin80. The sequence continues at coordinate 2,672,921 of OZ242302.1, read as the reverse complement.
GACCATTCCCGCTGGGGCAACAACCAGTTCAGAGCAGGTGACCATCACAGCAGTTGACAATCTGGTGGATGGGCCTGATAAGACGGTCATCCTCAGCGGCCATGCGTCAAATTCACTCGGAGTGATCGGGCCAGAGGCTAAAACACTCACAATTCTGGATGACGATGATCCGATCACGCTGGCAGTCCAGACTTGGACCGTTTCCGAAGAGGTGGGGATCGCTCGGCTGCCCATTGAAGTATCCCCAGCGGCACCATTTGATCTGAATGTGCAAGTTCAAACGACTGGACTGACTGCCACGGAAGAGGTGGACTATACGCTCCCTCAGAATCTGCTCCTGATCCCCGAAGGGAGTACGACGGCATTTATTGAAGTACAGATCACAGACGATCCATTATTTGAGGGAGAGGAAACCTTTCAGATCCAGTTGATAGAGACGGAGGGCGTGGTGCTGAATCCAGGGGAGGCGACGGTAACGATCGAGGATAATGATCTATACGAGTTGCAGGTTGGGGATGCTTCGGTATTGGAGAGTGCGGGCGAGTTGACCTTTGTGGTCACGCTGAATCCACCCAACCCGGTGCAGACCGTGCGCGTTGCGTTTGAGACCGCGAATGAGACGGCCCTGGAACCCATGGACTATATGCGCCAGAGTGGTACACTGGTATTTCCCCCGGGTACGACCCGTCGTGAGGTATCGGTCCCGATCATGGATGATACACAGGAGGAATTGGAGGAGACCTTCCTTTTGCGGTTATCCCAACCCGAGTATGCCGTCCTGTCCACGGTTGAGGCCAGGGGGACGATTCGGGATGACGATGCGCTTCCCGTCATGGAGATCGAAGCGTCCGTGACCGTGAGGGAAGAGGCAGGACAGACGCAGTTTGCCGTGACCCTCAGCCGTGTACTGTCTGGGCGAGATCCTCAGGTTGAATTTTCGGTTCTGGACGAGACGGCCAATGCGCCTCTGGATTATCAAGTATTGACCCCCAGTCCACTGCGCTTCCTTTCTGGAGAGACAACAAAATCCATTGTTGTACAGATCATGGACGATGAGATTCATGAAGAAGAGGAAACGTTTCGGATTCAGTTGAGGGATCCGCAGAATGGGGTGTTGGGGCAATCTGAAGCCCAGGGGATTATCCTGGATAATGAGGATCCCGTGACGGTGAGTATCCGGGATGCAGAGGTCACCGAGTCGGAGGCAGCAGCCGTCTTTAGAGTGGAGTTGAGTGGTCTGGACAGCAAGCCGCGAACCTTTGGCTTTACGACCGAGGATGCGTCTGCCCTCTCAAGACAGGACTATGAAGCCGCCGCTGGCGAAGTCACATTTGCACCAGAAGAGGTACTCAAAGATATCCGTGTTTCAATCATCAACGATCTGGAAACCGAACCCACCGAATCCTTTCGAGTGCGCCTATCGGGGAATGGGATCTCCGATGGAGACGCTCAAGGGACCATTCAAGATGATGATGCCCCACTCACGGTGAGTATCTACGATGAGAGTGCATCGGAGGGAGATGGTTCACTTCTCCTACCAGTCCGACTGAATCGGGCCAGTTCCGAACTGGTCACCGTCCGGTATACGTCCTCGGATGAGACCGCAGAGGAAGGATCGGATTATGTATCCTCGCAGGGGATTGTCATCTTTCAGCGGGGGAGCACCGAAGGGAAGATCCGCATCCAGATCCTGGAAGATGCAGAGGTGGAATCGGAGGAAACCTTTCAGGTAACCCTTTCCAATGCCAGACATGCAACCATTGCCCAAGAGACAGGGACGGGAACGATTCTGGACAATGACGGCAGTCCCACGGTCTCGGTGCAGAATGTAATGGTCTCCACCCGTACAGCAATCTTTGAGATGCACTTATCCAAGCCCTCTCCTTTGCCTGTGCTGGTCAGCTATGCCACAGAAGACGGGAGTGCATTGGCAGGCGAGGACTATGAACCTCTCGCAGGGCAGGTTGCGTTTGAACCTAGCGAGGTCTCTAAAACCATTGAAGTGAAGCTGCTCTCCAGCGAACGCATTCGGGAGGCAAAGACGTTTGCACTTGTCCTCCTCTCGGCCATGAATGCACAGGTAGCGCAAGCCCGCACAGAGGTGATCGTGGAAGAGGAGAGCGAGGAGATCATCCAGAATGCATATGTGTCCAGAGTCCTTCGCACTTGGGCATCCCAAATTGTGGACGCGCTCTCTCGGCGGATGGAAGGGATGGCACAGTGCAGCATTCCTGATCTATCGTGGCTGCGCTATGGGACGGCACGCCGCTCTCTGGGAGATATCTTTCGCGGGTGTGGTGTAGCGTATACGCAGGGAGGATGGAGCGTCTGGGGGCAAGGTGCATTTACGCGCATGAATGGAAGAGATGGAGCACTCTCGCTGCGTTCCGATGTCACAACCATGATCCTGGGAGCCGACTATGTGTGGAGGAAGGGATGGATGGCAGGTCTCTTGGCCGCGCAAAGCTGGGATCAAGGCACCTACGAAACGCCAGCGCGGTCCGGTTCAGCATCCTCCAGATTGACAGGCTTCTATCCCTATGTCAGTTATCAAACAGGAGCCGGAATGCGTGCGTGGATGCTTTTGGGACTCGGACGCGGTGAGACCGAGATGGAGACACTGGACTCTGAACTGGATGCGGCGCTCATTGCACTGGGACTAACGGGAACCCTGACAGGGAGTAGCACAGGACGGCTGGGCTACGAGGTGGATGCGTTTTGGGCAACCGCCAACATGGAAACGGGATCTGATCTCGGTGTACGTCGGGTTCGGGCAGGCGTGGAGGGAAGTCTACGAATGGGAGCGGGCATGCAGCCCTACATGGAGGCTGCCCTTCGCCAAGACGGAGGCGATGCAGAGACCGGGATGGGAGTGGAATTGGGTGGTGGCGTGCGCTGGGCCATGAATCAACTGCGTGCGGAGTTTGGGGGTCGGACCTTGGTGCTGCATACCGATGAGGGACTGCGCGAATGGGGACTGACGGGATCCGTAGAGTATGGATCGCCTGATGGGCTGGGTCCCTCTATGCGAGTACGACCGCTCTGGGGGAATGTCTACGGGGGAGATCTATGGCGCGAAGCGCCGCTACACTCCATAGGACTGGGAAGCATGGATCAAAGGGTGGAGATGGAACTGGGATATGGGGTGCCCATGAGACAAAGTCTGGGGCATTCTACCCTGGGAATGACGATAGATCCGAGAGGGCAAACATGGCGGGTCGGATACAACCTGCGCATGAAGCAGGGACTACACGTTTCGGTAGCTACCACCGCGCGAGCCATAGAGACAAACGAGGCCCCGCTCTCCTACGGACTCAGTGCGCGCATGGATCTGAAATGATAATTCATATAGGATCGTCTATTCCAAGGTGCATCAGAAACTCATCAAGATCTGGGGGATTCTGACCGAATCATTCGTAACTCTCAGGAGTTGAGTATTTAGATCATGTGAGATTGGGTTCAAAATTCATTTTTTTGAATCTCTTTCAATACAACAGTTCGTCTCATTGTTGTTGGCTCTCATTTGATAGAATGTCACATTAGACTCAGATGCTCCTACTCCGCCAAATCAAATCTGATGATTTGAAATGGGTTAGTGGGAGCATCTGGAGAATATTGAATCGTCCGATCGGCGGGTTACATTATGTGTGGAACTTGAGCGGAAAATCCGCTATCTGGGTAGCAGCGATATTGCCTATCAATTTCGAAGATTTTCTGCGGCATTCTCCTTGACGCGGATCCACTTCCCCCAGTGATCCCGGTGAAAGGGAGTTCTGGAAAAGAATGCTACATAGCAGTATGTACAACCAAATGCACAACCGGAATAGGGATTCAGCGAGTAGTCGTATCCATCTATCCCAAGTTCGCCATTTTCTCGTTGAGCCTCCGAATTTCATTCCAATATTTCGGTCATTCTGACCGATTTTTGCCCCAAAACCGTGCATTTGCCCCCGATTTCTCACCGTTTCACGGCCATTCTGTCTGATTGATTCCCCAAAACCCGTTCTGGTGTTATTTTGGTGTTTTCTGGAACCTCCCCAGCCCATCCGCGTTCCAACTCCTGTCCACTTTCTTCTCCCTTTTTTATGTTTATACGTACACGGCCCTATACCCTCAAAAATGGCGAAAAACGACAGGGCTTTGGCCTCGTTGAATCCCGATCGGTTGACGGTGTCACCAAACACATTTCCCTCCTCAATCTCGGACAAGACTTTGCCATTCCCGAAGACCAGTGGGCGCACCTCACCGAAGAAGTAGAAACCCGACTGAAAGGACAGAAACCGCTCCCCTTCTACGAAGACGATGAAGCATATCAGGCGGCGGTGGACGACATCGTCCAACGATTGCTGGACAAGGGCTATGACATTCATAAACGTCCCAATCAAAAGCACTTCATCCTTCCAGAGAAAACCACACATCCGGATTCTCGTACCTTTGCGGGAGAGCGCTTGGCATTGGAGGCGTTGCAACAACTTGGGTTTCCTGATCTGTTAGCCACGCTTGGCTTCTCGGTCAAACATACGAAGCTCGCCTGTGCGCTGGTGGTTGGACGTATGTTCCATCCCGCGAGTGAGCGAGCCACCCATGAATGGATGCTGAACCGGTCTACGATTCTGGAACTGCTCGACGTTGATCCGCCGAGCTTGAACACGCTCTACCGAGTCACGGACGGAGTACAAGACCAACAGCAGCAGATCATGGACGGGCTCTATGGGAACACGCAGGAACTGTTGGACTCTGGCGAAACGATCGTGTTTTATGATCTGACCAACACGTTCTATCATGGGAAAGAAAAAGGCGAACTCCTCCGTCGGGGACGGAGTAAGGACCGGCGGAATGATTGTCCACTGGTCACGCTGGCGTTGGTCTTGGATGCGTCGGGATTCCCGCGTAGTGTGCAACTCTTATCGGGACATATTAGCGAACCAAGTACGATGCAACGTGCAATTGAGGATCTGGGCGGAGCGAAGCCCACGATCATCATGGATGCGGGGATTGCCACAAAAAAGAACTTGGCCTACCTGCAATCGCAGGGACTGAACTGGATCACGGTAGAGCGTACAAAGGCGCCTCCGCTTCCAGAGAAGGATCCTGATGCAGCGTTTACGAGTGAATCGGGAAGTAACATCAGGGTATGGAAGCTTCCCGTAGAGGACGCGGAGAACGAAGAGGAGAAAGAAGAGGTTCTGGAAGAGGATGGATCCCCGGAGGCGGAAGCGAATCAAGAAGTTTTGGAAGAGAAGGACGATTCAGACGAGGAAACGTTCTCGGAGGACGGAACGCCCGAAGAGGCATGGAATGAAGTCTGCATCTATGTCCACAGTTGCGATCGTCAAGTGACAGAGGATCAGATATTGGAAACAAAGTCGAAAAAGTTTTTGGAGGAGATCGCCTATCTCCATGAAGGGCTCTCAATTCCGAGGAGGATGAAGAATCATGATCAGTTGCTGGTTCGGATTGGTCGGAAGAAGGAAGCGTACAAGCAAGTCTCCCACCTATATGATATTCAGGTCACGAAGAAGGACGGGACCAAGAATGCCGAGTCCATTATTGTAACGCGGCTTCCAGCGCATGAGGATCGGGTCTCCTCCAGTGGAGGCTACGTCCTGCGAACCAGTCTCGAGGATCGGGATCTTGAAACGATCGTACGAACGTATTGGCGATTGACCGAGATTGAGGCGACCTTCCGAATGATGAAATCGGATCTTGGACTTCGTCCGATCTATCATAGCAAAGACGAGCGGATTGAGGGGCATTTATTCATTACCGTGCTGGCGTACCATCTGGCGCATTTTGTCCGCACCAAATGTAAGGCGGAGGGCCTTCATTCAAGTTGGGTAACAATGCGAACGGAACTCAATCAGGTCCACCGGATTACGACCCTGATGGTCAAGACCAAGACCAGATATCTGATTACGAAGATAGATCAGGATCTAACTCCGTTTTTAGAGCGCCTATTCAAGATTCTGGGACTCCGGTACAATCCCAATGAAACGCGTGTGGTGGAGGAGCATGTAGAGGAAGACGAACCGACCAAGCCGCCGGATCCCTAACCAGTCCGCACGCACCGAAAAGATTGATCACTTGAACTCCAGACGGAGCAGCCCGAGGTGTGTCCAAAGGAAAAAATGGAGGCCGAATTTGACGAAACCTGCTCCAAAAGTGATAGAAAAGCGCCGTGGAATCGCACCAAATGAAGCGGAGATGATTCAGAGAATCTTTGTGCTCATGGACGAGAATGAAACCAATCCCAAACATGGGATTGAATAGAAATTCGTAACTTTATGGCACTAAAAAATGGCGAACTTGGGTTATGAATCCACTGGTTGGCGTCAGAATATTTGACGTCCTACCATAGGTGATGTCTTTCACCTGTCCAAACCGCTTGGGTTGGGAAATATCCATCATTCGATCTTTCAGACGAGAGTGATGATTCCCGTCATACTGCTTTGAGTCCTGTGACTGCTCCCATCATGTTAAGGTTTTCAGATGAATTCAGCGAACTATGGGAGTTCGAGACTCCTACACTGGAATCGTTCTTCCACCAAGTATCAATAGTACACCTTCACCAGCGGTTATTAATAATCTGTAAGGCCGTAAAATTTAGATGTGAATTCAGCGTTTGGGGTGAGAGTCAAGGGTTGATGGAGGCAGCGACGCAGAAGGCGGAACAGGAAAAGACTTCTTGATGAAATTCACTATCTTACTTATTATTGCGGCTCTTAGCTGAATTTCTTTGTATACTGGTATGCAACCCTTATCAATAGACTAAAAGGGTGGAGAGCGCATCCTGTACGAAAGAGTTGAACCGTGAGACACAGGGAGCCATTAAGGTCTCCCCTTATTTGGTCAAAATCTGCCAACCAGATCTTAGCATCAACCAATTAACTGTGAAAGGATGAATCAGGGACAACCTTGGTTGGTTGCTCATCCATTCGGAACCGCCCTGCTCTACGACCTATGAGATCTATCTGGACCATATCAAGATGGTTTTCTTCTTGTCTGGGAGTGGCAGCTAGTTTTGTGCTGATGTTCCTCGTGTTAGATGTCACGGCGCAAAGTATCTGCAATCGTACTCCGCAAGTCAGGGACGCCATCCTTGAATTGATTCCAAATCAGAGCAACTGTGCAACTGTTCGGGCAGACCAGTTAGCCGGCATCACGGATTTGGACTTATCCCTCAAAGGGATCACTGCGCTGAAGGAAGGTGACTTTGCCAATCTCCCCAACTTGAATGAACTAGATCTTGGTAGTCAGTTTATTTCCGAGAGTAGTAGAGTTTCTTTCACTACCCTGCCTCCGAATCTCTTTGCAGGCCTTTCCAAGCTAACTGTGCTTCTGCTTGACTTTAATGAACTCATCAGCCTACCTGAGGAGATTTTTGCTCCTCTCACCAGTCTGGAAGTCCTGAATCTGAATGTAAATACTGATCTTCAAATAACCGCGAATTTGTTCGCTGGACTCTCAAACCTAAAGAGACTGTCGTTAAGCACTACGGAGTTCCCCAACCCTGTGCCTGAAAATCTTTTTGCCGATCTCTCCAGTCTAACTGAACTGAGCATAAGCGCAAATGGGATCACCAGTTTGCCTGCGAATCTATTTGCAGGTCTCTCCAACATAAGTACGCTGAACATAAGAAATAACCGTGGTCTCACCACTCTGCCATCGGGTCTTTTCAACGGTCTCACCAAACTTAGGAGGCTCAATCTAGAAAGGAATTCACTTCAGAGCCTTCCGTCAGATCTTTTTAACGGTCTCATCAATCTGGAATTTATAGAATTATCTATTAATTCCCTCCAGAGCGTCCCTTCGGATCTTTTAGCTGGTCTTCCCCGTCTGAATTATGTGACTTTTTATGCTAATTCCCTTACTACGCTACCTGCCGATTTTTTTGATGGCGTTACACCTGGACTGGAAACTCATCTAGCGTTCAACCCGATTGAATGTCTGCCACAAAAGATCTTGGATCTGTTCGCGAATGATACGGTCATAGTGCTAGGCACTGCTGATTTTTCAGCCTGTGGTCCGTTGGTCACGCTGGCATTAACGGAGGCATCGATTCTGGAAAACAACGGGAGCACGACGGTCACGGCAACGCTGGACAAGGTGTCCACTGAGGAGACCACGATCACGGTAACGGTCACCCCGGATTCGCCGGCTACGACAGATGATTACACATTGAGTACGCCTGCCACGCTCACGATTGCCTCGGGGGAGACCTCGAGTACGGGGGAGGTCACGATCACGGCGGTCAACAATGAATTTTATACGGGAGACAAGACGGTTCAGGCTGGCGGCACGGCTATGAATGACGAGGGGATCATGGGGCCGGACGCTGTGGAGCTCGTAATAGAGGAGGATGAAGATGTGCCCACGGTCACGCTTACGGTGTCCCCTACCCAAGTGAGCGAAGATGCGGGGCGAACGGATATAGTGGTGACGGCCACGATGGATGTTCCGCGTCTGGTTGCGACGGAGGTCTCCGTCTCGGTGGAGCCAGGCACGGCGACCGAGCGCGTGGACTATGAGGCGGTCACTCCAATCTCGGTCACGATTGCGGCGGAGGCGAGGGAGGGAACGGGCATGTTTTCATTCAAACCGATCCCGGATGCGGAGAATGATCCGGCGGAGACGGTTCTCGTGAAGGGGAGTAGCGATCTGGGGGCTGCGGTGGAGGCGGCGCTCACGATTGGCAATGCTGCGCCCCCTCCCGCGGTGACGCTGGTGCTGGATCGCTCTACCATTCAGGAAAAGGCAGGTATGGCGACCGTCCGTGCGCAGCTCAGTGCACCCTCCAATGCAGCGACGACGATTGCGCTTTCGGTTGATCCCGATTCGCCCGCCTCGGAGGACGATTACCGCTTGAGTGGAACCAGTCTGACGATCCCCTTGGGAGATACCGAAAGTTCGAATCAGGTTACGATCACGGCCGTAGACAATCTGATCCCGACCGAAGACAAGACATTCCAGATTGGCGGGCGTGCCACGAATCTGCGGGGTGGTGCGGTGGATCCCATGGAGGTAGAACTGACGATCACCGATGATGATGGGTTCACGCTGGCGGTGACGCCTTTCCGTGTGGCGGAGAATGCAGGCAGGACGGATCTGACCGTCACGGTGACGCTGGATGCGGCGCAGAGCACGAACACCGAAGTGCGGATTTCCGTTGGTGGCGGTTCGGCGATTGAGGGACTGGACTATACCGCCGTGGATCCCTTCTTCTTGACGGTTCCTGCCAATCAGATGGAGGCGTCCACACAGTTTCCTTTCACGCCGATCCATGATGATCTGGAGGAGGGAGAGGAGACGGTTGCGTTTACGGGGGCAAGCAGTCAGGGGGCTTCGGCGATGTCCATTCTCACGCTCGTGAATGCGGAGCAGCCACCCGAGGTGACGCTGGCGCTCACACTGGGTACGATTACGGAAGACGGTGGACGGACGGAAGTAACCGCCACATTGAGTGTCCCGTCCAGTGCAGAGACCACCATTGAGATTTCGGTTGTTCCCGATGCAGGGGACTATACATTGAATCCAACCATATTGACGATTGCGGCTGGCGAACGTACCAGTACGGGCGGTGTCACGATCACGGGCGTAGACAATGATCTGGAGGCGCCAGACAAGACCGTAGAGGTGCATGGAATGGCCGCGAATGAACAGGGAATCCGGGGGCCTTCGCCGATTCCGCTCACGATTACGAATGATGATCAGGCGACGGAGATCACACTGATGGTCGCACCTCTGACGGTGGATGAAGATGCCGGGAGTATGCAGCTCGCGGTGACGGGGATGCTGGATGTTCAGCGTAGTACGGATACGGAGGTCATGCTCTCGGTGGCCCCGGAGACGGCCACCTTGGGATCCGATTATGCCCCGGTCTCCCCATCGTCCCTGACGATTCCGGCGAATCAGGAGAATGGGATGGGTTCTTTGCTGTTCATGCCGATTGAAGATCAGGTGGACGAGCCGGAGGAGACGGTGCAAGTCAGGGGAACAGTGGAGGGGCTAACGGTGACATCTGTCCCGCTCACGATTTTGGATCAGACGGAGGATCCAAAGGTGGTGCTGGTATTGAATTCCCCAACGATTGAGGAGGACGGGGGCAGGACCACCGTCACGGCGACACTGAATCCTGTTTCCAGCACGGAGACCATGATCACGGTCTCGGCCCAGCCGAATCCCCCGGCGACGCCTGCGGATTACACGCTGGAGGGCACCACGCTCATGATTGCAGCTGGGCAGATGACGAGTACGGGGAGTGTAACGATCACGGCCATCGACAATGCGGTGGATACGGAGGATAAGACGGTTCTGATTCGCGGCCGGACGACAAATATACAACCGGTGATGGATCCAGAAGATGTGGAGCTCACGATCGAGGATGATGACATGCCCACCGGCTTCACGCTTGCGGTCTCGCCTCTTGACGTGGGGGAAGATGAGGGAGAGGTGCCGATCATGGTGACGGCTCGTCTGGATATTGCAGGGAGCACGCCTACGCAGGTGACACTTAAGGTGGAGAATGGTACGGCTGTGTCAAGCGAGGATTTTGCGGCGGTGGAGGAGCAAACCTTTACGATTCCCGTAGGTGCGATCGAGGCAACGCATGTGTTGATGTTCACGCCAACGCCTGATGAGGTCGACGAGTCCTCGGAGACGGTGTTGATCACGGGAACTAGCACGGTGGGGAGTAATCAGGCGATCCTCACGATCACGGATGCGACGCCTGCCCCCACAGTCATACTGGAATTGGCTCCGCCCTCCATCCCAGAAACTGGCGGACGTACGGAGGTCACAGCCCGACTGAGCGCCCTTTCCAGCGCCCCAACGGCGATCACCATCTCGGCGCGTCCCGATGAGTTGGCGACCGAAGAGGATTATCTATTGAGTCCCGTCCGTACGCTCACGATTGAGGCAGGGGGGCAGCAAAGTACGGGGCTGGTGACGATCACGGCGGTGGACAATGATGTGGATGGGCCGCCCAAGATCATCTATGTAGGGGGCCGTGCGACGAATGATAATGGGGTGACGGGCCCCTCCGAACAGATGCTCACGATCACGAATGAGGACCGGGCGACCGAGATCACGCTTGAGGTAACACCCTCCGTGGATGTGAGTGAAGATGTCGGGAGTACGCAGATCACAGTGACGGCGACGATGGATCGGGCGCGGAGCACCGACACAGCGGTCATCCTCTCGGTAGACTCGGGCACGGCAACTCTGGGGACGGACTTTGCCCCGGTGCCGCCCACTTTGCTAACCATTCCAGCGAACCAGACCGAGGGGACGGGACGATTTACGTTTACGCCGAACGTGGACAATCTGGATGAGCCAGTGGAAACAGTTGAGGTGAGGGGAGCGGTTGAGTTCGAGGGATTGCACGTGCGTGTGGGCATGCTCAACCTCTACGATACGAATCCGACCCCGGAGGTGACCCTTGAGCTGATCCCGACCACCATTCGTGAAGAGGATGGGGAAGCGGCTTTGAGGGCCCGCCTGAGTGGTCCATCAAGTGTCCCAACAGAGATCACGCTGTTGGCGCTTCCACTCTCCCCCGCAACGCAGGAGGATTATACCTTGCCTCCCAACCCTATGCTCACGATTGCCCCCGGCGCAACGATCAGTACGGGGGAGGTTTTGATCAGGGCAAATGACAACCTGATTGATGCGCCGGATAAAACGATCATCCTGGGGGGCACTGCGATGAATGCGAACGAGGTGACGGGGCCGGCGGATGTCACGCTGACGATCCTGAATGACGATCAGGCTTCGGAGATCACGCTGACGGTGGATCCTCCCGAGGTGCAGGAAAATGGCGGGAGAAAGGAGATCATCGTGACAGCACAGCTGGATGTAGCGCGGAGTGTTCCGACGGAGGTGACTCTGGCGGTGGAGGACGGGACGGCCCTCGTGGGAGCGGACTATGAGTTTGTGCCCTCCGTTGAACTCACGATTGCGGCAGGTGCGATGGAGGGAACCGAGCGCTTTACGTTCACGCCGACCGCGGACGGGATCCATGAACTGGAGGAGACGGTGCAGGTGAGTGGTCAAAGCAGTCTGGGTGCGGCAACGCCTGCCCTGCTCACGATCACGGAGACCGATCCAGTGCCCGAGCTCAAGTTGCACCTGAATCCTAATGAAATTCACGAAGGCGAGCGTACGAGGATCACTGCACGTCTAAGTGCTCCCTCGGGTGCAGAGACCCGGATCACGCTCTCGGACGAGCCCCAGCTCCCGGCGACGACGGATGATTACACATGGGGAGCGACCATGCTCACGATTGCCGCCGGGGAGACCGAGAGCGGCGAAGAGGCCACGATCACGGCCGAAGAGAATCAGATCTTCACAGGGGACAAGAAGGTGACCGTGCGCGGACAGGTTACGAATGCGCATGGCATCCAGGATCCTCAGGATGTGGAACTCACGATCCTCGAGAATGACACGCCCACGGGGCTCACGCTGGAACTTGAACCGGTGAAGGTGCGCGAGGGGGACCCTCCCACAGAGATCACGGTGACGGCCCGGCTGGAGAATCCTTTCCCCACCGAGACCGAGGTGACGATGACGGTCGGAGGCGGCTCGGCGACCCTGGAAACCGACTACACCGTGGAGCCCGCCTCCATGACGCTCACGATTGCGGCGGATGAGACCTCCAATGCAGGCACTTTTGACTTGACCCTTGAGGATGACCTGCTCTACGAACCCGAGGAGACGATCACGTTCACAGGCACGAGTCCGACCCGGGGGACGGTACAAGCGTCCCTCACCATTGAGGATAACGATCCCCGGGTGATACTGGCGATTCAGGATACAACGGTGCTGGAAGATGTCAGGACGGCGGAGTTGATCGTCCGGGTAGACCCTCCGGCGCCAACGGGCCTGAGCGTACGGGTCCAGACGATTCCGCAGAGTGCTACCGAGGGGGAGGATTATGTGGGGGTTGATGAAATCATCACGATCCAAGAGGGCATGGAGAGGGTCACCATAGAGGTGGAGATCCAAAACGATGACTTCGCGGAAGAGGTGGAAACCTTTCAGGTTCAACTCTCGGATCCTGTCGGTGCGGAGCTTGAGCAAAGCGCGGGGACGGTGACGATTAAAGATGAGGATGTGCACCTGTTGCGGATTGCGGATGAATCCGAATTAGAGAGTGAAGATCAGATGACCTTTATGGTGACGCTGAATCGGGCGCACCCGTTGGAGACGGTCCGGGTCATGTATGCAACCTTTGATGGATCGGCGATTGCGAACCTGGATTATGTGCCGACGAGCGGTACGCTGAACTTTCCCCCCGGCGAAACCACCCAATCTGTGCAGGTGCGCCTGATCCCTGACGAGGACGAAGAGATGCAGGAGACGTTTTATGTTGCCCTGTCCATGCCGCAGCATGCGGAGCTTGAGCGTGAGGTGGCAACGGGAACGATCCAAGATGATGATACGCCGCCTCGCGTGCATCTCACGCCTGCGGTAACGGTGCAAGAAGATGAGAGTCCTGCCCGCTTTGATGTGACCCTGAGCCGCGCGCCCCTTCAGGGAGACGAGGTAGTGGTGGGCTTTATCGTCCATGATGAAACGGCCACAAGATCCCAAGATTATCAGGTGCAGACCGAGAGCCCTCTGCGATTCAAATCTGGCGAAACCACCAAGTCCATTGAGGTTGAGATTCTGGACGATGCGCTCGCGGAGCCCGAGGAGACCTTTCGGGTGCAGTTGACGGAGATCCAGAATGGGGAGCCGGGGCAATCTCTGGGACGAGGCTTTATCCAAGACAATGAGGAACCCGTGATGCCACGCATTGAGGATGCAGAGGTCAACGAGTCGGACCCTGTGGCGGTTTTTGTGGTGACCCTGAGCGGGATGGACAGCCAGCCGCTGACCTTCGCCTATATGACGGTAGATGGATCGGCCACCGCCGGAGAGGACTATACCATGACCGCAGGGACGGTCATGTTTGCAGCGGGAGAGGATCGAAAGGAGATTGAGGTTCCGATCCTCCCTGATGAGGAGATTGAAACCAATGAGACCTTTCGGGTACGTCTCACGGGAACGGGTATGGAAGCCGAGGGAAGGATCCTGGACGATGACGGGATGCCCACGGTGAGCATTCAGGATCAGACTGCCTCCGAAGACGCGGGAGCACTCCTATTGCCCGTTCAACTCAGCCGATCCAGTCCACGTCTGGTGACCATTGAGTTTGCCTCCGCCGACGTAACCGCAACCGAGGGAGCCGATTATGTCTCCTCCAGGGGGATTGTCATCTTTGAGCCTGGGAGCACCGAGGGGAAGATTCGCATCCAGATTCTGGAGGATGAAGAGGTAGAAGACAACGAAACGTTTCAAGTGAAGCTTGCAGATGCAAGGAATGCGGAGATTGATCAAGAAGGCATCGGGATCGGAACGATTGTGGACAATGACGGGGGCTCCAATGTCTCGGTCCAGAGCGTCATGGTCTCCCGAAGCGCCGCCATTTTTGAAATGAACCTGTCCAAGCCCTCCCTCCTGCCCGTGCTGGTCAGCTATGCCACAGAAGACGGGAGTGCCTATGCGGGAAAGGATTATGAACCTGTCGCTGGGCAGGTTACGTTTGCACCCGGAGAGGTGTCCAAAACGATTGACGTGAAGCTGCTCTCGAGTGAACGCATCTGGGAGGCGAAGACGTTTGCACTGGTCATCCTATCGGCCGTGAATGCAGAGGTGCAAGAGGCCCGTACGGAAGCGGTGATGGAAGAGGAGAGCGAAGAGAGTATCCTGAATGCGTATGTGGCCCGAGTGCTTCGCACCTGGGCTTCGCAAGTTGTAGAAGCATTGTCTCGGCGGATGGAGGGGATGGCGCAGTGCCAGATTCCCGATCTATCGTGGCTCCGATATGGAACCGAGCACCGATCCCTTGGACAGATCTTTAGCGGATGTGGTGCAGAATTTACGCAGGGAGGATGGAGTGTCTGGGGGCAAGGTGCATTTACGCGCATGCGTGGACAAGATGGTGCGCTCTCATTAAGTTCGGATGTTACAACCATGCTTGTGGGAGCTGACTATGCATGGCGGCAGGGATGGATGGCAGGTCTCTTGGCCGCGCAAAGCTGGGATCAAGGCACCTATGAGACGCCATCGCGCTCTGGTACAGCATCCTCACGATTGACCAGTTTCTATCCCTATGTCAGTTATCAAACGGGGGCGGGCATGCGCGCATGGATGCTCTTGGGATTGGGACGAGGGGAGACCGAACTGGAGACCCTCAACTCCGAACTGGATGCGGCGCTCATTGCACTCGGACTGACGGGAACCCTGACAGGGGGTAGCACAGGACGACTGGGCTACGAGGTGGATGCCTTCTGGGCGACGGCCAACATGGAGACGGGATCCGATCTGGGCGTCCGGCGGGTCCGGGCAGGTGTGGAAGGACGTCTACGATTGGGAGCAGGTATGGAGCCCTATCTGGAAACTGCCCTTCGGCAGGATGGAGGCGATGCCGAGACAGGACTGGGGATGGAGCTCGGGGGAGGGTTACGT
The DNA here is from genome assembly GCA_965208025.1 of Rhodothermales bacterium. Classification (GTDB taxonomy): domain Bacteria; phylum Bacteroidota; class Rhodothermia; order Rhodothermales; family Bin80; genus Bin80. Next base: position 2,657,411 of record OZ242302.1, on the reverse strand, counting down.
TGGGCCGCGAATCAACTGCGCGCGGAGTTTGGGGGTCGGACCCTGGTGCTACATACCGATGAAGGACTGCGGGAATGGGGACTGATGGGGTCCATTGAGTATGGAACGCCGGGCGGACTCGGACCCTCCATGCGGGTGCAGCCTCTGTGGGGGAGTGTCTACGGGGGAGATCTATGGCGTGAAGCCCCGCTGCATTCCGTGGGACTAGGAAGCACGGATCAACGCGTAGAGATGGAACTGGGGTATGGGGCGCCGATTCGGGAAAGTCTCGGGCAATCTACCCTGGGAATGACGATAGATCCGAGAGGGCAAACGTGGCGGGTCGGATACAACCTGCGCATGAAGCAAGGACTGCATGTCTCCGTGGCGACGACAGCCCGAACGATGCAGCGAAATGAAGCCCCGCTCTCCTACGGACTCAGTGCACGCATGGATCTGAAATGGTGATCCGAGTGGATCTCTTTCCCGATGTGGATCAAAAACTCGCTCGGATTCACTGTCTAAGGGGAAAGAAGTAAAGCCCTTCTGCAGGTTGAAATTTTCCTACCGTTTGAGATATTCACCAAAAATTCATATAATTACGTAGTATCAGGTCCAATCACTTAAGTGGTGCTACTTTCGGGTTAGGAATATCACAGTACGATGAAGTCTATGAGAGTCAGATGGAGATCATCTTCTTCATGGTCAGGAGTGATCGCCAGTTTGTTTCTGATGTTTTTTGTGTTGGATGTTACGGCGCAGGGTATTTGTGATCGAACTGTGAAAGTCAGAGATGCGATCCTCACTAGTACTTCGAATCTTGACTGTGCAACCGTTACAGCAGAACAATTATCAAGCATCAAGAGTCTCTCTTTAAGGGAGATGGAGATCGCATCGCTGGAGGAAGACGACTTTGACGGTCTCTCTGGTTTGGAAACGCTGGAATTAGATGAGAATTCTCTTACCAATCTGGATGCGAATCTTTTTGATGGTCTATCCAGCCTGAAAAAGCTATACCTGCATAAAAATTCTCTTTCCAGTCTGGATGCGAACCTCTTTGATGATCTGTCCAATCTGGAACACCTTACCCTAAACGATAATTCTCTCACCAGCCTGGATGCGAATCTCTTTAATGATCTCTCCAAATTGCGAATTCTGAGCATAAATAACAATTCTCTCACGGGTCTGGATGTGAATCTCTTTGATGGTCTGTCCAACTTGGCATGGCTATTCATGTACTATAATTCAATCACCGCTCTGCCCGCGGATCTTTTTGACGGTCTCCATAAATTGGAAAGGCTCTTTATGTTCAACAATTCTCTCACCTATCTGGATGAAGATCTCTTTGACGGACTCTCCAATATGAAGCTACTATACTTATACAATAACAAAATCACACATCTGCCGGGAGATCTCTTTAACGACCTCTCTGGATTGAAAAATCTGTACTTGGGTGGAAATAATCTCACCACCCTACCTGAGGATCTCTTTAATGGTATTGAAGCTGAACTACTCGTGGGGCTTAACAATAATCCCATGAGGTGCTTCCCTCGAAGAATTCTATACCTCAGAGATGCAGGGATCGTCAGTATTACATATAATGGTGATTTTCACCCCTGTCCTTCTGTAACTCTTTCGTTAACTCTGGAAGAGATTTCGGAAGTGGACGAAACCACGACGACCGTTACAGCACGTTTAGGAGGAAGATCAAGTGAGGAAACGACAATTCAAGTATCAGTGACTCCAGAGTCTGATCAGGATTACGAATTGAGTCCCAATGTCACGCTCACCATCGCAGCGGGGAAATCAGAAAGTACCGAGGAGGTGATGATTACAGCGAAGGACAATAATATATACACTGGAGACAGGACCTTCAAAGTTAAAGGGAAGGCGATAAATTATGCGGGGGTGTCAGGACCGTCTGATGTGACGCTGACCATTCTTGATGACGAACTGCCTCCAACGGTAACGTTTGCCGTTGAGCCATCCGAGGTGAGTGAAGACGATGGAAGCGTTGAAATCACGCTGACGGCGATGATGGATGCTGCGCTAAATATGGATACGGAACTAACGATCTCTGTGGGGGATGGCACAGCTCTGGCAGGAACTGATTATGAAGTTCTGCTTCCCTTTGATCTTACCATTGACGCATATGAGACGGAGGGAATGGAAACGTTTACCTTCACGCCAATTTTGGATCATCAGGAGGAGACGGATGAGACGGTACTGGTCACGGGGACAGCACCCGTGGAAGGTATGAATTTTAGCGAGTCCACAATCATGATCTTTGATCCAATACCGAAAGTGACACTGGTGTTAACTCCGGATGAGATCTCAGAAACTGGCGGACAAGCGATCATCACGGCGCATCTGGACGCGGCATCAAGCGCGGAGACTTCAATTCAGATCTCTACATCAGCATCCCCCCCAGCCACAGAATCGGATTATGTATTCAATGGTAACCCAAATCTGACGATTCCCATTGGGGCAACAACCACTTCGGAACGAGTCACGGTCATAGCACTGCCCAATGATATAGACGCGCCAGATAAGATATTAATTGTTAGCGGTCAGGTGACAAATGCACAAGGTGTGTCAGATCCAGATGATGTGATCCTGACGATTCGTGATGATGATGAGGCCTCCACCGTCTCGCTACTGGTTTCTCCTGCCCTAGTGCACGAACACCAAGGAAGCAGAGAGATCACGATCACGGCAATGCTGGATGTTGCGCGAAATGCCGACACACCGATCACGGTTTCGGTAGAGGACGGTACAGCCGAATCAGGAATGGACTACGAAATCGTGTCCTCCGTTGAGATGACGATTTTGGCAAAGGATCGTATCAGTTCGGAGACGTTCAGGTTTACTCCCATTCCGAACGAGTTGTATGAGCCAGACAGGACCGTCTTCGTCACAGGAACCACCCCGGTACAAGGCCTGAGTGTGAACTCTGCCTCACTCACACTCATTGATCCCATCCCTGAGGTGATGCTGGAGTTGACGCCCCCTGAGATCACAGAAGCCGAGGGGCAGGCGATCGTCACCGCGAATCTGAGTGCTGAATCAAGAGCTGAGACGGTAATCACTATCTCCACAAATGCACTCTTCCCCGCCCTTGATTCGGATTATTCCCTAAGCCCCAACCGGACACTGAGGATTGCTGCGGGGGCAATCACTAGTTCGGATGCAATGACCATCACCGCAGTGGACAATGAGATAGATGAGCAGGATAAGATCGTCACTGTCATCGGCATGCCAGAGAACTCGCAAGGCGTGATTGCACCCGAGAACCATACCTTGACCATCACAAATGACGATAAAGCCGCAAAAATCAGGCTTTCGTTGAATCCAACTGAAGTGATAGAAGAGGTTAGAAGTACCCCGATCACGGTGACCGCAATGTTAGATGTTGCTCGGAGTACTGAGACTGAGGTGATGGTTTCGGTGGAATCCGGCACGGCTACTTCGGGCGAGGACTTTGCCGATATCCCTTCCTTCATTTTGACCATTCCAGCAAAGGAAACACAGGAAACGAAGATGTTTTCGTTCCTGTCGAATGAAGACCATATGGATGAGCCAAACGAAACAGTTCGGATAACGGGAATGACGCAGGTGCATGGTCTAGCGATCAATGAAGCCACACTCAGACTCATTGATTCGGATCCGGCACCTGAGGTATCTTTACAGTTAACACCTGATGAAATCAACGAACATGGCGATCAAGCAACGGTCACCGCAAGTCTGAGTGTTGCTTCAAGTGCCGAAACCAGGATTGGGATCTCCATGTCTGCAATTTTTCCTGCCTTGGATTCGGATTATACATTAAGTGGGAGCCCGATATTCACGATTCCCCCAGGGGCTAGGACGAGTGGGGAATTCCTCACAATTACGGCGGTGGACAATCCAGTCGACACCCCACATAAGATGGTAACGGTAAGTGGACAGGTAGAAAATATACTTGGATTTACCGCTCCTCAAGATGAAATACTGACAATTTTGGATGATGACGAAGCAACCGGGATCACACTTATGGTCAACCCTTCCGAGGTCTCAGAAGATGCTGGGAGAACGCCAGTTACGGTTACTGCCACCCTAGATGTTCCGCGCGGCGAAGAGACACGAGTGACGGTTTCGGTAAGGGATGGATCTGCAGTAGCGGTGACAGACTACCAAGTAGTGCACTCTTTTGACTTCATCATTCCAGCGGATCAAAGCATCGGCAACGCAAACTTTGACTTGATGCCATTGAATGATTTTATACATGAACAACCTGAGACGATTACGATCATCGGCAAAAGTTCTGCACTTGGGCCGAGCGAAAGCGTGACCTACCTCACCATTCTGGATGACGATGAATTGATTACACTGGCAATTCAGGATCTGATTGTTTCCGAAGCTGATGAGGTAGCTCGAGTGGATGTGGATGTGTCCCCTGCGGCCCCAATTGAACTAAATGTACCTTTTCAACTACTTGAACTGAGCGCCACAGAAGGAAAAGACTATGCAATCCCCCAAGGTGTAATGAAGATCCATGCGGGGACCACAACGGGAATCCTTGAAGTTCCAATCATCAACGATCCGTTCACAGAACCAACCGAAACGTTTGAAGTCCGATTATTGAATGTAATGGGGACAGTGCTGGATCCAGATGTGGCCACAGTGTCAATTGAGGATGATGATATATACCGGTTGAGCGTGGAGGATGCCTCGGCATATGAGAGTGACCAGATATTAACATTCATGGTGACCATCAATCCACCCCATCCGTCCGAGACCGTTCTGGTTGAGTATGAAACGATGGATGGGACTGCTCTTGCCAATATGGACTATGTGTCTCAGAGACAGGTGCTTCAACTTCCACCGAATACGATGAGCCGCCAAGTGTCCATCCGGCTCGTTGATGATGAAGAAAAGGAACAAGTGGAGACCTTTTCCCTGCGGTTATTGGCACACGAGTACGCAGTGGTGGTGGAGGCAGAGGCAACAGGGACGATCATTGATGATGATGCGCCCCCCCAAGTGAATATTACACGTTCGGTTCAAATTGATGAACATCAAGGGCCAGCCCACTTTAAGGTGACCTTATCTCATGGGCTGTCGGAACATGAGACCGAAGTATACTTTATGGTCGCCGAGGGGACTGCCAGTGAACTCTTGGACTATATGGTGTTGACGCAAAGCCCACTGATCTTTGCACCAGGGAAAACCGAAACGTTCATTGAAGTAGATATTGTGGACGATATCCTCTATGAGGGAGACGAAACATTCCAGATACAGTTGACGAATATTGTGAATGGATTGCCTGGACAATCCGATGCACAGTGCACGATTGTGGACAATGAGACGCCGGTAACGGTGAGTATTCAAGATGTAGAGGTCTCCGAGTCGGAACCTGAGGCAGTATTTGTGGTGGGGTTGAGTGGTCAGAGCAACCAGCCTCTGACCTTTACCTATACGACCGAGGATCAGTCTGCAAAGGCTGGACAGGACTATGAAGCCGTTAGAGGGGAGATCATGTTTGCACTGGGAGAGTTGTTCAAGGACATCTCTGTTCCCATTCTTGACGATCAGGATCCCGAACCCCCTGAAACGTTTCGGTTGCTTCTATCTGGTGGTGATCTATCCGACATGGAGGTTCAAGGGAGAATTAAAGATGATGATGGCCCTCTCACGGTGAGTATCCATGGTGAGCGTGCATCGGAAGCAGATGGTTCGCTTATGCTACCTGTTCGTCTCAACCTGCCAAGTTCCCAACTGGTAACAGTCCAGTTTGCCTCCTCGGACGTCACCGCAATCAAGGGATCTGATTATGTCTCCTCCAGAGGAATTGTCATATTTGAGCCGGGGAGTACGGATGGGAAGATTCATATCCAAATCATTGAGGACTCAGAAGAAGAACCCGTGGAAACTTTTCAAGTGATGCTTTCCAAGGAACGACATGTGATGATTGACGAAAGCATCGGGACGGGAACGATTCTGGATAATGACGGGATCTCCAGTCTCTCGCTACAAAGCGTAACGGTCTTCCGAGGCGCCGCTATCTTTGAAATGAACTTATCCAGACCCTCTATCCTGCCCGTGCTGGTCAGCTATGCCACAGAAGACGGAACTGCCTATGCAGGAGAGGACTATGAACCAGTGGCTGGACAGGTTACGTTTGCACCCGGCGAGGTCTCCAAAACCATTGAAGTGAAGCTGCTCTCTGGCGAACGCATATGGGAGGCGAAGACGTTTGCACTTGTCTTGCTCTCGGCCGTGAATGCAGAGGTAAAGCAGGCACGCACGGAGGCGGTGATGGAAGCGGAGAGCGAAGAGAATATCCAGAATGCCTATGTCTCCAGAGTGCTTCGCACTTGGGCGTCCCAAGTTGTAGAAGCATTGTCTCAGCGCATGGAGGGGATGGCACAGTGCAAGATCTCCGATCTATCCTGGCTCCAGTATGGAACCGAGCACCGATCCCTTGGACAGATCTTCAGTGATTGTGGTGCTGAGTTCACCAACGGAGGATGGAGCATCTGGGGGCAAGGTGCATATTCGCGCATGCGCGGTCAAGATGGAGTGCTCTCGTTAAGTTCGGATGTCACGACAATGCTCTTGGGAGCTGACTATGCATGGCATCAGGGATGGATGGCAGGTCTCTTGGCCGCGCAAAGCTGGGATCAAGGCACCTATGAGACGCCGACACGCTCTGGCACAGCATCCTCCAGATTGACCAGCTTCTATCCGTATGTCAGCTATCAGATGGGAACGGGGATGCGTGCATGGATGCTCTTGGGATTGGGGCGAGGCGCGTCTGAATTGGAAACACTGGACTCCGAACTAGATGCGACGCTCATTGCACTTGGACTGACGGGAACCCTGACTAGGGGAAGCACGGGGCGGTTGGGCTACGAGGTGGATGCGTTCTGGGCCACGGCAGACATGGAGACGGGATCCGATCTGGGCGTCCGACGGTTCCGGGCAGGTATGGAGGGAAGCCTCCGATTGGGAGGGGGCATGGATCCCTACATGGAAGCTACGCTTCGGCAGGACGGTGGCGATGCAGAGACCGGGATGGGTGTGGAGCTGGGGGGTGGGATGCGCTGGTCTACGAATCAACTGCGTGCGGAGTTTGGGGGTCGGACCCTGGTACTACATACAGATGAGGGGCTGCGGGAATGGGGGATGATGGTGACCATTGAGTATGGAACATCAGGTGGACTCGGTCCCTCTATGCGGATACGTCCGCTCTGGGGGAATGTCTACGGGGGAGAGCTGTGGCGCGAAGCCCCACTGCACTCTATGGGATTGAGAAACACGGATCAACGCGTGGAGATGGAACTCGGGTATGGGGTGCCAATCCGGGAAAGTCTTGGGCAATCCACCGTGGGAATGACGTTGGATCCGATGGGACGCGCTTATCGGGTTGGATACAACCTGCACATGAAGCAAGGGCTACAAGTTTCGGTGGCAACTACAGCGCGAACCATGGAAGCAAATGAGGCACCACCCTCGTACGGCATTAGCGCGCGCATGGACCTGAAATGGTGATCAAATTGATTGCCTTTTCTGATTTGCATTACACCCCATTAGGATCCACTATCCGCAGAAAGAAAGTATAGTCTTTCTGCAGTGCTGACGTTTGTATAATTCATTAAAAATTCATAATTTTGGATATTCTTTTTCGTGCATTTAGTCGAATGTAGCTACCCTCTGATGAAGGAGCTGCCACATTTACATGAAGTTGGTCAGAATCATGCGGAGATTACCTTCGTCATATCTGGGGGTGATCATCTGTGTTCTTCTGGTGCTCATTGTTCCAGATGCTACGGCGCAACCAGTGAATATTTGCGACCGATCTACGCCTATACAGATCTCAATCCTTTGGAATATTCCAGATCATAATGACTGTGCCGCTGTTACAGCTATTGAGTTATCAAATATAGAAAGCCTGAGATTCAGCCTGAGTCATGACTCACCACTGAAGGAAGGTGATTTTGACGGCCTCTCCAATTTGAAATCAATGGACATATCTGGTGGGACGGTTTATTACACCGTCCTGCCTACAAATATTTTCAATACCCTCTCCAACTTAAAATTGCTACGCTTACGTACTCGCGTTCTCTCTACAATAGACAGGAGTATTTTTAGGGGGCTCATCAGCTTGGAAGAACTTGATTTGGGAGGGAATGGTTTCACCACCCTACCTGTGGGTGTCTTTGACCATCTCCCCAGCTTAGTCAGGCTGAAGTTGGGTGGACTCCATCTCACCTCTCTCCCAGAGAATATCTTTGAGAATCTCTCTCACTTGTATGAACTGCACATAGAATATACCTCTATCACCTCACTGGATAAGGATATTTTTGATGGCCTCTCCGACCTGGAAGTATTATACTTAAATAGGAATTCTTTCACCGATCTGCCTGTGGATCTCTTTGAAGATCTTTCCAGCCTGAGAATGCTGTACTTACATAGTAATCCCTTCACAACCTTGCATGAGGATCTTTTTGATGGTCTCACCAACCTGGAAATGTTGAACTTGAACGATGGTTCGCTCACCTCCATGCATGAGGATCTCCTTGACGGTCTCACCAACTTGGAAAACCTATATTTATTTGATAATTCTCTCCGCACCTTGCCTGCGGATCTGTTTGATGATGTTCAGACAGGAATGAGAACTACTCTTTCTCTTAACCCCATTGAGTGTTTGCCTCAAAAGATTCTTGATCTTCACGATGCCGGAACGATCATCCTGGATTATTGGACAGGTAGGTTGATCCCCTGCGCGGAGCCAGAGATCATGCTGGAGCTCACTCCACATACGATTATGGAGGGGGAATTCGCCACTGTCACGGCCCGTCTTGGTGCAATTTCAACCGAAGAAACGGTGATTGAAGTATCGGTAGCCCCAAATTTCCCCGCTACGACAGGTCATTACACATTGAGTGATCATCCCCTGCTCACGATTCCGGCTGGAGCGACCGAGAGTACAGGGCAGGTGACGATCAGTGCGGTGGATGATCAGGTCGATGGCCCAGACATTACGGTCACGGTGAGTGGTCAGGCAACGAATGCGAAGGGTGTATCGGATCCAGAAGATGTGATCCTGACCATTCTTGATAACGACACGGCCACTAGTGTCATGCTTTCGGTCTCTCCCTCTGAGGTGAGAGAACAGGAAGGAAGCCAAACGATCACGGTCAGGGCAACGCTGGATGTCGCGAGAGATGCCGACACGCAGGTAACGGTTTCGGTGGAGGACGGGACTGCCACAGTAGGAACCGACTACGAGCCAGTCTCTCTCTTTGAGATTAAGATCTTGGCGAAAGAGCGCTCCTCATCCGCAACGTTTCCCTTCACGCCGATTCCTGATGAGTTCTTTGAGCCTGAGGAAACGGTTTTCGTTACAGGCACGACACCCGTAGAAGGTCTGGAGATAAGCCCAGCCACACTTACGCTTATTGATCCGATCCCCGAAGTAGTCCTTGAGTTGACTCCGGAAGCAATTCCAGAAGCCGAGGGGGAAGCGACCCTCACGGTCCGTCTGACTCCCCCATCAACTGCCGAGACGGTGATCATGATCTCCGCGGACGCAACTTTCCCCGCCACAGATTCGGATTTTGTACTGAGTAGCAACCCAATACTGACCATTCCCGCTGGGGCAACAACCAGTTCAGAGCAGGTGACCATCACAGCAGTTGACAATCTGGTGGATGGGCCTGATAAGACGGTCATCCTCAGCGGCCATGCGTCAAATTCACTCGGAGTGATCGGGCCAGAGGCTAGAACACTCACAATTCTGGATGACGATGATCCGATCACGCTGGCAGTCCAGACTTGGACCGTTTCCGAAGAGGTGGGGATCGCTCGGCTACCCATTGAAGTATCCCCAGCGGCACCATTTGATCTGAATGTGCAAGTTCAAACGACTGGACTGACTGCCACGGAAGAGGTGGACTATACGCTCCCTCAGAATCTGCTCCTGATCCCCGAAGGGAGTACGACGGCATTTATTGAAGTACAGATCACAGACGATCCATTATTTGAGGGGCAGGAAACCTTTCAGATCCAGTTGATAGAGACGGAGGGCGTGGTGCTGAATCCAGGGGAGGCGACGGTAACGATCGAGGATAACGATCTATACGAGTTGCAGGTTGAGAATGCTTCGGTATTGGAAAGTGCGGGCGAGATGACCTTTGTGGTCACGCTGAATCCGCCCAACCCGGTGCAGACCGTGCATGTCGCATTTGAGACCGCGAATGAGACGGCCCTGGAACCCATGGACTATATGCGCCAGAGTGGTACACTGGTATTTCCCCCGGGTACGACCCGTCGTGAGGTATCGGTCCCGATCATGGATGATACACAGGAGGAATTGGAGGAGACCTTCCTTTTGCGGTTATCCCAACCCGAGTATGCCGTCCTGTCCACGGTTGAGGCCAGGGGGACGATTCGGGATGACGATGCGCTTCCCGTCATGGAGATCGAAGCGTCCGTGACCGTGAGGGAAGAGGCAGGACAGACGCAGTTTGCCGTGACCCTCAGCCGTGTACTGTCTGGGCGAGATCCTCAGGTTGAATTTTCGGTTCTGGACGAGACGGCCAATGCGCCTCTGGATTATCAAGTATTGACCCCCAGTCCACTGCGCTTCCTTTCTGGAGAGACAACAAAATCCATTGTTGTACAGATCATGGACGATGAGATTCATGAAGAAGAGGAAACGTTTCGGATTCAGTTGAGGGATCCGCAGAATGGGGTGTTGGGGCAATCTGAAGCCCAGGGGATTATCCTGGATAATGAGGATCCCGTGACGGTGAGTATCCGGGATGCAGAGGTCACCGAGTCGGAGGCAGCAGCCGTCTTTAGAGTGGAGTTGAGTGGTCTGGACAGCAAGCCGCGAACCTTTGGCTTTACGACCGAGAATGCGTCTGCCCTCTCAGGACAGGACTATGAAGCCGCCGCTGGCGAAGTCACATTTGCACCAGAAGAGGTACTCAAAGATATCCGTGTTTCAATCATCAACGATCTGGAAACCGAACCCACCGAATCCTTTCGAGTGCGCCTATCGGGGAATGGGATCTCCGATGGAGACGCTCAAGGGACCATTCAAGATGATGATGCCCCACTCACGGTGAGTATCTACGATGAGAGTGCATCGGAGGGAGATGGTTCACTTCTCCTACCAGTCCGACTGAATCGGGCCAGTTCCGAACTGGTCACCGTCCGGTATACGTCCTCGGATGAGACCGCAGAGGAAGGATCGGATTATGTATCCTCGCAGGGGATTGTCATCTTTCAGCGGGGGAGCACCGAAGGGAAGATCCGCATCCAGATCCTGGAAGATGCAGAGGTGGAATCGGAGGAAACCTTTCAGGTAACCCTTTCCAATGCCAGACATGCAACCATTGCCCAAGAGACAGGGACGGGAACGATTCTGGACAATGACGGCAGTCCCACGGTCTCGGTGCAGAATGTAATGGTCTCCACCCGTACAGCAATCTTTGAGATGCACTTATCCAAGCCCTCTCCTTTGCCTGTGCTGGTCAGCTATGCCACAGAAGACGGGAGTGCATTGGCAGGCGAGGACTATGAACCTCTCGCAGGGCAGGTTGCGTTTGAACCTAGCGAGGTCTCTAAAACCATTGAAGTGAAGCTGCTCTCCAGCGAACGCATTCGGGAGGCAAAGACGTTTGCACTTGTCCTCCTCTCGGCCATGAATGCACAGGTAGCGCAAGCCCGCACAGAGGTGATCGTGGAAGAGGAGAGCGAGGAGATCATCCAGAATGCATATGTGTCCAGAGTCCTTCGCACTTGGGCATCCCAAATTGTGGACGCGCTCTCTCGGCGGATGGAAGGGATGGCACAGTGCAGCATTCCTGATCTATCGTGGCTGCGCTATGGGACGGCACGCCGCTCTCTGGGAGATATCTTTCGCGGGTGTGGTGTAGCGTATACGCAGGGAGGATGGAGCGTCTGGGGGCAAGGTGCATTTACGCGCATGAATGGAAGAGATGGAGCACTCTCGCTGCGTTCCGATGTCACAACCATGATCCTGGGAGCCGACTATGTGTGGAGGAAGGGATGGATGGCAGGTCTCTTGGCCGCGCAAAGCTGGGATCAAGGCACCTACGAAACGCCAGCGCGGTCCGGTTCAGCATCCTCCAGATTGACAGGCTTCTATCCCTATGTCAGTTATCAAACAGGAGCCGGAATGCGTGCGTGGATGCTTTTGGGACTCGGACGCGGTGAGACCGAGATGGAGACACTGGACTCCGAACTGGATGCGGCGCTCATTGCACTGGGATTAACGGGAACCCTGACGGGGGGTAGCACAGGACGGCTGGGCTACGAGGTGGATGCGTTTTGGGCCACTGCCGACATGGAAACGGGATCCGCTCTCGGTGTACGTCGGGTTCGGGCAGGCGTGGAGGGAAGTCTACGAATGGGAGCGGGCATGCAGCCCTACATGGAGGCTGCCCTTCGCCAAGACGGAGGCGCTGCAGAGACCGGGATGGGAGTGGAATTGGGTGGTGGCGTGCGCTGGGCCATGAATCAACTGCGTGCGGAGTTTGGAGGTCGAACCTTGGTGCTGCATACCGATGAGGGACTGCGCGAATGGGGACTGACGGGATCCGTAGAGTATGGATCGCCGGGTGGGCTGGGTCCCTCTATGCGAGTACGTCCGCTTTGGGGAAATGTCTACGGGGGAGATCTATGGCGCGAAGCGCCACTACACTCCATGGGACTGGGAAGCATGGATCAACGGGTGGAGATGGAACTGGGATATGGGATGCCCATCAGAAAAAGTCTTGGGCGATCCACCCTGGGAATGACGATAGATCCGAGAGGACAAACGTGGCGGATCGGATACAGCCTGCGCATGAAGCAGGGACTGCAAGTCTCCGTGGCGACGACAGCGCGAACGATGGAGCAACACGAAGCCCCGCTCTCCTATGGGCTCGGTGCGCGCATGGACCTGAAATGGTGACCTGAACAGGATCGGTGGATCCCCAAAGGTAACGCCTTCCGATTCAAATTGGAGTCAGATCAGGAGAGAACAATTTCTCTTCGTAACCGGGCAACCGGCATCCCTAACTGCATTCGATATTTGGAGACCGTTCTTCTGGCAACTTGATATCCCTGTTCCTTCAACATTGCAGTGATCGTCTGATCCGTCAACGGATCCGTCTTGTCCTCCTGTTCAATCATTTTAGCAATTATGGACTTGACCTCTTTATTGGAAACCGTGACTCCTGCATCCGTAGCAACCCCCTCGGAAAAAAAGTATTTGAGTTCATAGACACCATAGTCACATTGAACATATTTGCCGCTCACCACCCGACTGACCGTGGAAATATCCATCTTGATTCGCTCTGCAATATCCTTGAGAATCAATGGACGCAAGTGCCCCTCTCCATAAGTGAAGAATGCTTCCTGAAAGGAGACAATCTCACGCATGACCAAAAGCATGGTGTTGCGGCGCTGCTGTACCGCATCAATAAACCATTTCGCAGATTCCATCTTGGTTCGCAGGAATTTTTTTGTATCCGAATCAGAAGAAGATTCCGATTTCGGTTCGGAATTCATTTTTTCAATCATCTCCCGATAGGGTTTGGAGATCGTCAGCGTCGGGAAATTGCCAGAGTTCAGTTGAATGATAAATGAACCATCCGATTTTTTGATGAGAAAATCCGGGATCACATAGTTTTCCTGAGGCGAGATGGCACCTTCCCCAGGCTTCGGATTACAGGACTGGATCAAGTCAATTGCAGCTTTGAGTGCAAAATCGTCAATGTTGAGTCGTTCCTTGATGCGCCCATATTGTCTCCGCGAAAATGGAACAAAGAACTTCTGGATCACCTGTATCGCAATCCCATGCCCTGGCGTATCTTCCGGCATCAACTCAAGTTGGATCAATAGACACTCCTGAACACTGCGTGCTGCAATCCCAGGAGGATCCAGTCGCTGGATGTGATGCAAGACTTGAAGAACGTCTTCCTCGGTGAGTTCCTCCCGATAATTAAATGTAAGATCGTCAACAATGGATGCAATCTCCCGTCTTAGGTAGCCGTCCTCTTCAATAGATCCTATGATCTGTTCCGCAATGAGGGTATCACGCCGATTCATGCTCAGAAAACCTTTTTGGCTACGCAAATAATCCGTTAAAGTCTCAGCGGCAACAATCGGAGTCTCCCGGTCCTCTTGATGATCATCTACCCTGGCTTTATATCCATACAGATCATCCACATCCGGGAGTAAGTCCTCTAGATCAAACTCTTCGTCCACAGTGCTATCTCCTGACTCTTCATCCGATGAAGCGACTGGATCATCAAATCCTCCCTCTTCCAGAAGTGGGTTCGCTTCAAGTTCTTGCTGAATGCGCTGTTCCAGCGCAAGGGTTGGTAGCTGCAACAACTTGATATACTGGATCTGTTGCGGGGACAGTTTTTGCTGTAGCCGTAATTTCTGACTCAGATTCAGCATTTTTTATAGAAATCTATCCGTTTTATCAGATACATGATTGAAACGTTGCAGGTAGGTTCGGGGTTTGCAGTCCGAACATGAATGCCTTTGTCGGCTAAGTCTCGCATGCGCTATGGTTGAACATCAAAGTACGGTCGTTCCCAAGACACGGGATGAAGATTTTGAGCGTCGCCTCAGACCTCGAAAACTGAAAGACTTTATTGGTCAAGAGAAGATCAAGGGTAACCTGAGAATATTCATGCAGGCTGCTCTGGAACGCAGGGAAGCTCTCGACCATGTCCTTTTGTCCGGCCCCCCTGGATTGGGTAAGTGTGTGACAGCAAACACTCAGATCCTCACCCCTGAGGGAGCTGTTCCCATGGGACGTCTGATCCCCTCAAACCTAGGCCAAGGGGAAGCCAGAAAGCATGTAATCAACCTCATTGGTGCCCAGGGAGTTGAGGCAACCTCGCATGTGTACGCAAGTGGACTGGGACCCACGATCCGTCTCTATACAGATTCTGAAAATTCTATTGAGGGCACACCAAAACACCCCATATTAGCCGATCATCAAGGCTCGCTCGCTTGGCGACCTTTGTCATCTATCCGAGTGGGAGATCGCGTTTTAATGTGTCCAAATACTTCCCCAACGAATCTCATGCAAAATGGGATTGGCTTAACAAGGAGTGATCTTTCGGCGCTTGAATGCAATCACGAACATCATCCAAAGGCGACCGAGAAATTTGAGTGGAACTCCGTCACCGGTACGGAAACATCGGAGGCGGAGACGTTTGACTTTGTTCTACCAAACACTCATTCATTTATCGGGAACGGATTTTGTAATCACAATACCACCCTCGGACATATTATCGCCGAAGAGATGGGGGCATCCATTACGACCTCCTCTGGCCCCGTTCTGGACAAACCCGCAGACCTCGCCGGGATCCTTACCAAACTGAAAGAAGGTGATGTACTGTTCATTGATGAAATGCACCGGTTATCCCCTCTGGTTGAGGAATACCTCTATTCGGCGATGGAAGATTACTATATTGACATTGTAATTGATAGTGGCCCAAATGCCAGAAGCGTAAAAATTCCACTGCCAAGGTTTACCATGGTGGGAGCAACGACTCGAAAAGGACTCCTGACCGCTCCCCTCCGCAGCCGCTTTGGTATTGACTTTCGTTATGACTATTATAGTGCCGAACTTCTTCAGGCCATCCTCACCCGGTCAGCGAATATCCTGAAGGTAGCTATTGAAGACGGTGGGGCAATGGAGATTGCTCGGCGGAGTCGGGGAACCCCTCGGATCGCCAATCGGCTGTTACGGCGTGCAAGAGATTTTGCACAAGTTGAAGGTGATGGTTGTATTAGTCTCCAAATGGCAGACCGGGCGCTCACCGCATTAGATGTAGATGCAGAGGGGCTTGACGACATGGACTCACGGATTCTTCTGAGCCTCATTGATAAATTTAATGGTGGACCGGCAGGACTCTCTACCCTATCCGTATCGGTGGGGGAAGAACCAGGTACCATTGAAGAAGTCTATGAGCCATATTTGATCCAAGAGGGATATATGCAACGCACTCCTCGGGGTCGGATTGCTACGAAGCGGTCCTACAAACACTTCAATCGAAAAATTTCGGGTGAATTACCAACTCTTTTTGAGTCCGAAGAAGACGATGAATCTGATTGAACATGCTTTTCCATCCTTTATCTTTCTTCCCCTATTGTTTCCATAGTACGCTCTTCAAATCACCAACCTGAATGCAGTTACTGCCCCATTGTACCCGTGAATTCCACCGTCCAGATCGTAACAGGGTGACACGAGTTCTTTCTATCCATCGGCGGCGGATGTTCGTAACTTATTTTCTCTACCCTTCTAACCAGTGGAGCAATTGATGTCACAGAGTGATCAGGGATTGAATGATTTTTTGCGTGCTCTTCGGAAGGAGAGTCAGGGAGAGATTCGTACGGATGAATACAGCCGCGTCCTGTATAGTACCGATGCCAGCATCTACAGTGTGATGCCCCATGGTGTCTTTTTTCCTGCTTCTAAGGATGATGTGCAGGCGGCCGTCACTCTCGCCGCCACGTTTGAAGTCCCGATCCTCCCCCGAACAGGTGGGAGTAGTCTTGCCGGACAGGCCGTCTCTCAGGCATTGGTGATGGATTTCTCGCGTCACTTAAACCGAATTATTGAAGTGAATGAAGCGGAGGGCTGGGTTCGGGCCGAACCGGGACTTGTACTGGATCAACTCAATCATCATCTCGCACACACCGGGCTCCAGTTCGGCCCGGATCCCGCCAGTAGTGATCGAGCCGGGTTAGGAGGTATTGTATCTAATAACTCAACAGGTAGTCACTCCATCTGTTATGGGATGACTGCGGATCATGTTCTCCGTGTCAATGCAGTCCTGAGCGACGGGTCCGAGGTAAACCTTGGACCCGTCGACGAGGGTGAACTGGAAAAGAGAGCGCAGCGATCGGGGGCCGAGGGCAAGCTCTACCGCGAGATGATTCAGCTCACACAATCACCCGAGAACCGAAAGATCATTCTTGACGAAACCCCACACCACTGGCGACGATGCGGGGGCTATAATCTTGATCGGCTCATTGGCGAAGGGCCTTCATTCAGAATCCCACAAGATCACAGATTCAATCTGGCAAAGTTGGTGTGTGGATCAGAGGGGACACTGGGGGTGATCCAGGATGTGACGCTCAACCTTGTTCCCACTCCAACCTCCTGCGGGCTTGCGATTGTCAGCTTTGAATCCACTGTGGACGCGCTCCGTCATATTCCCGCTATTCTGGAATCCAAACCCAGTGCGATTGAACTAATGGATCACCTTGGGCTGCGACTGTGCAAGGATACCCCACAATATGCCCGCCTCCTGAACTCCTTTATGGATGGGGATCCTGACTCTATCCTCATTACGGAGTTTTTTGGGGAGGGAGAGTCCGAATTACGATCAAAAATAGATCATCTGAGGAGAATTCTGTCGGGTGAGGGCCTTCGGGACAATGTCTTTCCTGTACTGGATCCTATCCTCCAAAAGAATGTCTGGACCGTTCGAAAAGCAGGTTTGGGGCTGCTGATGAGTCTCAAGGGGGATCACAAACCCATCCCCTTTATTGAGGATGCCGCAGTCCCAACTGAAAACTTGGCGGAGTATGTTGAGAAAATTGGACAGTTTTGTGCAGAGAGGGATACCCAGGTAGCATATTATGCACATGCAAGTGCAGGCTGTGTCCATATTCGTCCGATCGTGAATACCAAAAAGGCGAAAGAAATCGCCAAAATTCCCGAAATCCTTGATTTTGCAATTGATCTCCTGCAAGGCTATGGAGGTGCACTCTCCAGTGAACATGGGGATGGACGAGCACGAAGTTGGATGAACGAGCGATTTTTCGGACCGAACTTGTATCAACTCTATCAAAAGGTCAAGAATATTTGGGATCCCCAGGAAATACTGAACCCCGGCGTAGTTGTTGATGCAGAGTATGGAACCGAAAATCTACGGTATGGCCCCGAATATAAAGTCGTCCCTCTTGAGTTAAACCTGGACTTCAGTGCTGAGCATGGATTTGATCGGGCGGTTGAGATGTGTAATGGAGCGGGCGTCTGTCGCAAAGAAACGACTGGAGTGATGTGCCCAAGCTTTATGGTGACCCGCGAAGAAGAACATACGACTCGAGGCCGTGCCAACGCATTAAGGGCTGCCCTCTCCGGCCGATTGCCCCATGAGGAACTGACCAGCAAGCGCATGTACGAGGTAATGGACCTGTGCATTGAGTGCAAAGCATGCAAGTCTGAATGTCCGTCTTCTGTTGATATGGCAAAGATCAAATTTGAATTCCTGGCTCAATATCATCAGAAACATGGCACCTCCCTTCGGACACGTATGTTTGGAGATATTGCAAGACTCAGTCGCTTGATCAGCGGACCATTTGCGCCTGCTTTTAATGGCATACTCGGGAGTACGCCGGTACGCTTCCTTCTGGACCGTACATTGGGGATTTCCATGCAGCGTACAATGCCATCCTTCGCATCTCTCCCTTTCACGACTTGGTTTAAACGCCGCGAAAAGAATGGGACGAAAAAAGAACGAATTGTCCTCTTCCATGACACCTTTAACACGTTCAATGATCCACACATTTCCATTGCGGCCGTCCAGGTGTTGGAAGCTGCAGGATTTGAAGTTGTTCTGCCAAGCCATCGCTGTTGCGGACGTCCGCTGATCTCAAAGGGGATGGTAAAGCAGGCTCGTGCTGCCGCTGAAAATACAGTCAAGCAGCTACTCCCCTATGCGAAGGAGGGACTCTTCATCATTGGACTGGAACCGAGCTGTTTACTTTCCCTGCGGGATGAGTACCTGTACCTGCTCCCCGATCGTGAAGATGCCCGTCTGGTTGCGAAGCAGGCACGACTATTTGATGAATTTATTGATCAGTTAGCGGTAGAAGGACGATTGCCCATTCACTTCACAAAGAAATCACGAAAGGTCTTGTTGCACGGCCATTGTCATCAACGTGCACTGGTGGGTACAGAGTCTACCCGAAAAATTTTGTCTCTCCCCGAAAATTATGAGGTTCGGGAGGTTGATTCCAGTTGCTGTGGGATGGCCGGATCTTTTGGCTACGAAAAAGAACACTATGCAATTTCAAGAAAAATGGCCGAACGCGTTCTGGTTCCCGAAATGCGAAGTGCCAGCGACGACACATTGATTGTCGCTCCAGGTACCAGTTGCCGTCATCAGTTGCAACACTATGACATTGAGCGCGTCCAGCACCCAGCGGAAGTATTACGTGACGCGATGGTATCGTCAGGCAGCTAACCGGTTTCTTCGCCGAGTTTTTCAGCTTGATACCCACCAGCTCTACGATCCCGCAGGAGCAGGACCCCAAATACAACGATCAGGATGATCCCGAAAGGAGCCAACGTACGGAATGATTGGCGGCCACCCTCATTGTCAGCGGGATTGAGTTCATCCTGCGCCCGAGTGACCACATCCAACTCAACACCTGAGCCACTTACAGCCCTGAGTGCCTGCATGGTCATCCCCTTCGGGAGTTCACCGCTATTATCATATTCTTCCAGTACCTCACCTACGGATGCTCTCACATCCATGAGATCCTCAGACTGCGCACCAGCAGTTTCAATGACCTCGGGAAAGGATCGATTGACTTCTTCAAAGATATTGACGATCACTTCCGTTTTCAATACATCGTGCCCCCGATCATCTGCGACGCTCCCCAGCCAAGGCGTCACAAAAAAGGAGGCAAGCATTCCAACGGCTCCCATCACACCAAGCCCCAGAGCTCCACTCTTTGGATTGCGCTCCGACACAAATCCGAGCATCGTGGGCCAGAAGTAAGCAATGCCAACAGCCCAAATTGCAGCGGTCAAGAATGCCATTAGGGTTGATTCGGCCGTGCTGAACAAGAATAGCCCCAGTGTCGCAAGGATTGAACCACCGAACAGGATTCCGGTCGGGGTAAGAACCCTGACTACAGGACCGGCAAGTAATCGAAGTGTACCCATGATTCCAAATACAAAACCGAAGACCAGAAGTCCATTGATTCCGCCAGCTTGAAGCACAGAAGGTACCCAACTAGAGGGGGGAAGCTCCATGGAAGCTGTGAGCAACATCATGGGCAACATGACTATCATGATGGGAGCAAAGAGTGCCTTGAATGACTCGCCGACGGATACGCCAGCTTTGACCCCCTCTGTTGGCGGGAAGGGAGCGGTGAACATCATCAAGCCATACCCCAGAGCGGGAATCAGAACTAAAAACAAATGGGTACGCCAACCCCCTCCAAGTTGTGAAAAGACCAGCGTCAAAAGAATGGCAGCGATCAGGTTTCCATAGGGAAACCACATATGAAAATGGTTCAACTTCGACGTCTTATTATTTGGATATAGTGCCGCAACCAGAGGGTTGCACCCGGCCTCAACCAATCCTGCACCTAGTCCTGCACACAATGAACCAGCGACCACAGGTACATACCCCTGAGCAGTCATGATTAAAAGCGCTCCCGCTACATGGGTGACGAATGCTCCCCGAACAATCCACCGCATTCCAATCACATCGCACAATGGGGAGAAAATGACCTGACTAATCGTAAAGCCGATGAAAAAGACCCCGGTAAAGACACCTAACTGCGCGTTTGTCAAGACAAATTCTGATTTTACAGAAAACGCTATGCCTGCAATGACTGTGAATGCAAATGCTGTGGTGAGTAGGGCTAAACAGCTACCGTAGAAGAGTCGATTGCGATTAATCATATCGTTCACCAGAAGAGAGTTGGAGGGATAAGACAGCAAATATGAAGATTTAGCTAATATAAACAAATTTTCGGTTTCACCCCGAACTGGTGGGCAGGTGTCCAAGCCGCCAAAAAGAAGAGAATTGCTGTTCTGAAATTTTGGTTTGATCACGAATGGTGTGGGGAAATTTATGACTTTCCGCAGACGAAGGGAATGGTGCCTTTCAAGTTTTCAAATCACCTGCCCCCTCTACCGATTGCTCGGAGTTCTGGTATTTTGCCAATGATCCACTCTGCGATGCCGTTTAACCAGTATGATCATTTGAAAAGGCTAAAACGATTAGCTCTGGATCCCATTTTCTGACCTCCGAAGCTGATCCCTGATGGATCACGGTTCTGAGAAACGGGTTTCACTCCCAGCGTTCATTCAAAATCAAAATTTTTTCCTAATTCATGTTTCGTGTTTTTTATGCCGCTCTTTTTCTGGCTCTTCTTCTTTTTGGAGCCAATGAAGTACTCGCTCAGCGTCCGTCTTCGCCTCGTGGTGAGGCCTCCACACAAATTGGAGACGCTTGGATTATTGTTGATTATGGACGCCCTATTCTTCGGGGTCGCATGGACATCTTCGGTTCTGGAGAAGAGTATGGAACCCAGGTAACTGGATCAGCCCCTGTATGGCGTGCTGGTGCAAACAAGTCAACCAGGCTGCACACTGAGATCCCCCTCATGATTGGAGATGTGGAAGTAGCCAATGGCGAATATAGCGTCTTCGTGGAATTAAGTCAGGATAACTGGACCTTCATTCTGTCTACGTATGAAGCAAAGGACTCTGGTAGAGATTCTGGTGACGGACTTTGGGGGGCGTATGGATATGCACCTGACAAAGATGTGGTACGGGCCTCCATGATTGTCAGTGAACTGGCTCATCGTGCGGACCAATTCACGATCGGATTTTATGATGTGACGAACGAGGGAGGGATGCTCTCCATGATGTGGGAGAATACCATGGCCAGCATTCCCTTCTCAATTACCGGGAGCCCTGAGTGATTGCCTCCATTTCTGTGACGTCCGCCTGATCATCAAAGGCGTCCACCGAAATTATCGGATGGAGCGAGAACTGGTGCTCTCTTCTCCCGCGTCAAGGCAGGGGCTATCGCATGAATAACCCACCATTGACATCAATGGTTTCGCCCGTAATGAAGGGATTATTAATCAGAAATTCAACGGCCTGAGCAATCTGATCGCTCTCCCCATTGAAACCCACCGGTGTATCTTTGGCAATACCTGCCAACTTTTCTTCGGTGGAGTAACGGTCATGAAATGGAGTCAGAATCACTCCTGGAGCGACTGCATTGACGCGAATCTGTGGTGCAAGTTCCCGTGCGGCGCCCCGCGTAAATGAGTCCATCGCGGCTTTCGCCGCCCCATATACTGTTGCAGTCGGCGCCCCATGTCGCATGGCAATGGACGTCATATTCACAATACTGGAGGATTCTCCTTTCCGTAATAGTGGAACACACAACTTCGTAAGCAGGATTGCTGAAAAAGTGTTCAGTGAAAAAATGCGTTCCATGATGGACCAAGTCACTTCTTCAACCCCGTGACGCTGAAGAAGACTGCCCGCATTATTGATGAATACATCAAGATGCGTTGTAATGCGATATACATCCTTCATCAGATCGTGACAACCCGCTTCACTCATCAGATCGGCGCGGGATGTATAAGCGGTTCCTCCCAAGTGCTCAACTTCCTCCACCACGGGTTCAATTGGAGATTGGTGATGGTGCAAAATAAGAGTATTCCCCTTGGCGAGGTAACGGGCCGTCGCTGCCCCTATCCCGGTGCTCGCTCCTGTGATCAGAATGATTCGTCCCATAATTTCATGTGAAGATACAAGTATAGGATAAGATAACTCTGAACTTAATTGGTGACCAATTGTCCGCACTCATCTGTACCCCGACAGATTGGGTAGAGGTGGATTAGCGAAGTCGAACCCCAAGAGAATCTGCCCAAGCTTCCCATCGGACACGCAGGCGAGATGCAATTTCAGGAGCAGCCTCCGCAAGGTCATATAGTTCGGTAGCATCCTGTGCCACATTATAGAGTTCCCACTGGTCAATATCCCGATCCCAAACCAGTTTCCAGTCGCCCTGACGAATCGCACGATTCCCAAAATGCTCCCAGTATAGCGTGCGCTGCTGCCAACTGAACTCTGGAGTCTCCAGAAGGGGCAGGAGACTCCTGCCATCCGTATGGGGAAGCGATGTCTGAGCCACCTCGGCTACTGTTCCCATCAGATCAATCACATGGCCTGGAGTATCAACGATCCGACCGGGTCTCTGAATCCCTGCGGGCCAGTGGACAATTAACGGAGTGGCAATCCCGCCTTCATGCATCCACTTCTTGTACAGCCTGAAGGGGGTATTGGAGGCATTCGCCCATGCTTCTTCATAGGCCAGATATGATCCACGCTCTCCCGCTTGCGTACTCGGATCATGTAGTTGACGTCCATCTATATTTTCAGCACATCCCCCATTGTCTGAAAGAAAAAATATAATGGTATTCTCCAAAGCATCCATAGAGCGAAGTTGATCAATCACTTTCCCAATCCCCTGATCCATCCGATCCACCATGGCGGAATAAACCGCCATTCTGAGAGACCAGTCTTCCTTCTCCATCGTATCCTGCCAATCAGATAATCCGGAAGAGCGAGGAGAAAGGGGATAAGTTTCATCCATGACGCCCATCTCGAGCATTCGAGTGTAGCGCTCATTGCGTAATGAATCCCAACCCTGATCGTAACGATTCGCATACTTTGCAATGTCTTCGGGTAATGCGTGCAACGGCCAATGCGGAGCCGTATAAGCTAAATAGAGGAGGAATGGATGTTCCGATGTGTGTGATTGTAAGAACTCAATTGCATAATCTGTGAATGCATCGGTCATGTAGAATCCCGAGTCTGGCGGACTCCAACGTTCATCATCCAGCACCATCTGGCGAATGCGCGGCTGATCAACAATGATCTCGTAATAGCTGCTTGCCCCACTAATGAGCCCGAAGTAACGCTCAAATCCTCGCCTGCGGGGCCAGTGCTGGGGACGCTCTCCGACATGCCATTTCCCGGACATATAGGTGCTGTAGCCTGCGTCCTGAAGCATCTCTGCAATCGTCGTGGCAGATTCGCTCAGATAGCCCTGATAAGGCCCGGACGTTAGCTCTGCATCCACAGAGGAAACCATGCCTCCAACACCGACTCCATGAGGGTAACGCCCAGTTAAGAGAGAAGCCCTCGTGGGGCAGCAGCGTCCGGCATTATAAAACTGTCTAAAGCGAACCCCCTTGAATGCAAGTGAATCCAGAACCGGAGTATGGATTTCACCCCCGTAGGACCCAATATCGGAATATCCCAGGTCATCCGCCATAATAATCAGGATATTGGGACGCTCCGCAGATGTGGAACACCCGGCCGCTGTCACCACTAAAAAGAATAAAACAATTTCGCGAAGATGAATTTTGGGGAGCATGATGTCATTTAGTTATGAATCGGAAATTTACCCCTTTTCACTGAAAATTTGAACCGTTCGTCGGTGACCATTGAATGACAGACAATTAGTACATCAAGTCTTCTCTGAATGAATCTAGATGATCGTATCACATTAAAGTCATAGTCCGATAGACGGTAGCCGAACCATCATGAAGACCTATCTGGATGGATAGATCATGAGATTCCATTTTTATTCAGGCCAAGAACTCTTCAGCATCGGGCGGGCTCAGACTGGATTGCGTCTCGCATGAACAAGATGATTTTCAGCGAGCATCTTCATACTCCCGATATGCCCGTTACGTTCTTCTTATTCTGGCCGTCCACTCCAAAAGAGAGAGTTCCAGGTGCAATACATTCAGAAATTATCAGAAGTTGAATGCTGCCAAACCCTCAAATATAGTTCCAGATCCATTTCTGAACAGAGGTAGATACCCACAGTAGTATCAGAAATGATGCATGCCTCTCTCCCCCTAATTCGTAGTGGTAAACTTCTGTATTGATGGAGTTCACGCCACCAAGCACCGCCTTGACTCAGACAGATACAGCTCAGATCGTCGCAGAGGGGCTGCGAGGCAGATTCACGCATCTGGATCGTATTCTAGTGATCATCCCGGATGGAACGCGAACCGCTCCCATCCCGCTTCTTTTTCGCCTGATTTGTGACTCCCTACTCGGGCATGTTGAGTCCCTTGACTTTCTTGTCGCTCTTGGAACTCACCCTCCAATGTCAGACGATGCACTCTTAAACCATGTAGGAATTACCCGCGCGGAGAAAGAAAACCTCTATTCAAGGGTCAATCTATTTAATCATGCCTGGAATGATCCATCCGCACTTGTCACTCTCACGACAATCCATGCAGATGATGTTGATGTCATTACCAAAGGGCTTATCAATCGTCCCCTGACTGTTACAATCAATCGAAAAGTATTTGATTACGATACCGCTCTCGTATGCGGTCCGGTTTTTCCGCATGAGGTAGCTGGCTTTTCAGGTGGTAATAAATATTTTTTTCCAGGTATCAGTGGGCCAGAAGTAATTGATTTTACCCATTGGACTGGTGCGCTCATGTCTAGTCGCAAGGTGATCGGAACTTACGACACCCCGATTCGCAGGCTGATTAACCGGGCTGCCGATGAGATCCCTTGTAATCGATACTTTATTCATCTGGTCGTACATGATGGTGAATTAGCAGGATTATATTTAGGAGATGAAAAAAGTGATTCCTGGTTGCATGCTGCCAGACATTCTTCCCAGTTGCATATTAGTTGGATGGAGAAAACGGTTCAGCAGGCTTTTGCCGTAATTCCCACGATGTATGATGATTTGTGGACAGGTGCCAAAGGCATGTACAAACTGGAACCAGTCATTGCAGATGGGGGAGAGATTCTCCTTTATGCTCCCCATATTTCTGAATTTTCGTACACGCATGGTTCACTCCTTGATTCCATTGGCTTTCACGGAACAGAATATTTTCAGGCGAACTGGGAAAAATATCGTCACTATCCATGGACCGTTCTCGCTCACTCCGCACATGTGCGCGGGGAAATCAATTACGAAAATGGAATCGAAACTCCGCGCATTTGCCTCAAGCTGGCGAGTCAAATTTCCAGAGAACGTTGCGAAAAGGTCGGCCTGGAGTACTGTGATCCGGATTCAATAGACCTGTCTTGGTGGAAAGAACGCACAGATCCAGACTATCTGTTCGTCCCGCGGGCCGGCGAGCACCTTTATCGGCTTTCTTCTGAGAAACTCTGATGTTTACTCTCCTCCCCGTCCTGATCTCATGTGAGTCCCGACCCGATCCATGACCTGTCCAGAACATGATCCGGTAACTTCCCTGTAAAATTTTAATCTCAATGAAAGAATCAATAGGATTTATTGGCCTCGGGATTATGGGAGGAGGCATGGCACATAACCTCCTCTATGCCGGTTTTGACGTACATGTATGGAACCGGACCGAAACGCGCATGGCACCTCTACTTGCAGCTGGTGCGCACGGAGCACCTGATGCATCAACCGTCGCCTCAAAATCGGATGTGATCCTTCTTTGCGTCAGTGATACCCACGATGTTGAAGAAGTATTGTTTGGACATAATGGGATCGTTGAGGGCGCACAGCCCGGTTCACTCATTATTGATACCAGTACAATCAGCCCTCAGGCTACGATTGACATGGAATCCCGCCTCCGAAAAAAGAGACTACGTATGCTGGATGCACCAATTAGCGGGGGTAGTGAAGGTGCTATGAATGGAACGCTCAGTGTCATGGTTGGTGGTGATAAGAAAGATTTCGCTCGAGCGGAGGCCATCTTTGAAGCTATCGCCAGCCGAGTTACCCATGTGGGCAGAACTGGAGCCGGACAGATGGTGAAATTGGTCAATCAGATCTTGGTGGTGGGAACCATGCAGGCAATCAGCGAGGCACTCATCTTTGCACAAAAAGGAGGACTAGATTTAACGAAGACGCTCGCGGCAGTTGAACATGGAGCAGCAGGGAGCTGGATGCTCAGCAACCGTGCAAGTCAAGCCATCAAAAGAAATTTTGCGCCAGGGTTCACGATTGACCTACAACAGAAAGACCTGCGCTTGGTCCTTGAAGCGGCGGATGCGCTGGGAGTTCCCCTTCCCGTGACAAGTCAAATATTCCAAATGTATCGTAGCCTTCAGGAACGAGGTCTGGGAGAGGAAGGAAATCATGCACTCATCCTGGCATTAGAGCACCTCGCTGACATTCAGGTCGGTTCAACCGATTGATACAAACCGAATTGTTCTCCTCCGACTCAATAGATCATCATGCGGTTCTGTAGTATTTCCGTTTCTGGAAGGACAGGATCATTCGCCTGGAAAGCACTTTGGGAGTGTTCTAGCTTTCCCGCCCGATCGTAGATTCTCCGCAATTGATATGGCCCTGCCGGTCCGTGAAGCCCCTTGGTACAGTGGATCCTAAGCAAATCAACTTGATTCGATGTCAAAATTCTGAAGAATTGGACTCTGGCGAAAAATCCATTTAACATGATCCTTAGGTCACTGCTCAACATCATGGAACGCTGATTTGGATGCAAACCGGGAATGTCTGATCATCACACAAAAGGAATCAGATTGACGATCCGTTATATTCAATTTGACTGACCGAAGCCTATCTTTCGGGACTGCCCTACCAAGAACTCCGTACTCTTGCCTGCGTCAAGATCATTCCTTAAATCATGTTGACGTTTTTGATACTCAAATGCCCTATTTTTACGGAACTGCTTGACTTAGTACTTCACAACTAATGAAAAGAGTTCGGCTGAACCGTTTCATCTCACATGCTTTGTTCTTCCCGCCCATTTCAATACGATTCAAGGCGCGAAAGAATACTCTTCCAGCGAATGGATCTCTTCTGGAGATCCCAAATTTGCTGTGGCCATGTTTAAACATATAAAAGGTGATCCATCATGAGATCTATAGGTATTGCGATTGCAGGTTCCGGGTTTATTGGCCCGATTCATGTTGAGGCACTGCGTCGCCTTGGAATGCCCATCCGTGGGATCCTTGGGATAAATCAGGAAGAATCTGAAGCCGCTAGTGCAGCACTCGGGCTACCTCGAGGCTACGCCAGTTACGATGAAATTCTTTCCGATCCAGATGTTCAGTCTGTCCATCTTGCGGTTCCGAACGTATTACACTACGATTTTGCGCTCCGTGCTCTCTTGGCAGGCAAGCATGTTATGTGCGAAAAACCTTTAGCCATGAATGCGAAGGAGGGGAAGGAGTTGGTCGCACTGGCGAGGGAAAAGAATCTACATGCCGGGGTATGCTACAATATGCGATTCTATCCCTTAAACCTTGAAGCACGGGCACGAATTCAGAAAATGGGAAAGGTGTACAGTGTCATTGGTCGCTATGTCCAAGACTGGCTACTTTATGATACAGATTTCAACTGGCGTGTAGTAAGCTCTGAGGGAGGTACACTGCGTGCGGTCTCCGACATTGGAACCCATTGGATGGACTTGATTCACTCCATCACAGGCCTCAAGCCAGAAGCTGTATTTGCCGATCTGAATGTCATCCATCCTGTGCGAAAAAAACCTAAAGGAGCCGTTGCCACCTACACCAGTGCGGAGGGACAGGAAATGGTTGATGTCCCGATTCATACCGAAGACTGCGGCTGTGTGATTCTACGAATGAAAGGTGGAGCCCAAGTCATACTGTGGGTTTCGCAGGTCACTGCTGGACGCAAGAATTACTGTTCCTATGAAATCTCTACCGAAACAGGCTCTCTCTCATGGTGCAGTGAACGTCCGAATGAACTATTTCTAGGTCATCGATCCAGATCAAATGAACTGTTGACCCGTGACCCCGCTCTGATGAATGATGCAGTTCGGGGATTCAGCAACTATCCTGGAGGACATAATGAGGGCTTCCCTGATACATTTAAGCAATGTTTCCGCACATTCTATGAGGATATTGCATCAAATGGGGGCCTTGAGTCTGCCCGTTATCCAACCTTTGCAGATGGTCTCTATGAAATGGTCCTATGTGACGCTATTTTAGAGAGTCATCAAAAACAAGCATGGGTTCACCTCTAAACTGAACGCCAATTACGGAGTGGCTCCCAAAATATAAATTCAAAGACTGGAAAAAACAGAAACAAAAGGAATGGCTGTCAATGATGAACTTCGGAAAAAACGTGCCGAAAAAATTGTCGTAACCTTGGGAGATACGGCAAAATGGCACTCGCATGGAAGCGATATCTTTGGTAATTATGTACTTAACTGCAACTCCCACTAGGCTTGCAGGCTCCTGTCTGATTTTTTCTGCTCTTGTTTCGGTGTCCGTCTGGCACTGCGCTGCAACGCTTCAATCGGTGTTAGCCCTCCGTAACGCGGGTTCGGACTGGGCGTGTTCATGGCCCGATTGAACTCCTCGCGGATTTCGGTAACGCCGCGGCGTGGGTTGTGTTTTCGATCAGTCATCGGGTTCTTGAATACTTGGCGTTAATCTCGTCTTCCATGCGCTCAAAGAACCGATCAATGCTCAATTTCCCTTCCAAGTGTTCAAAGTTTTCTTTTGAAACATCGGGCAAATCATCTTTGACGCATTGCCGAACTATTTCGCCTTTATGAGATGAAAGCAAAAATACAGCCATGCACTGTATATCGGGGACATGATGTTTCCCGTGATCCTGCGCTAATCGTGCATAGAATTCTATCGCCCCATCATTAACCTTCTCATTGCGCTGCACTACACGGCTAAGCTTCAAATAAGGCGTTGGGTGGGTTCTTAGCATAATGTGTCCAAAAACGATATCGTTGCTTCGCAAATTGGCTGTTTCTCCGAGTTGTTGTTCAAAGTAATTCATCTTGTTCTGGTTGTAGTTAGTCATCACGAACTTGATGCTCACTACTCCCAACGTAATCCCTGAACGCGAAATAGATACATCAACATTTTTCGGGTAATATCGCCCTTGGACTTTTGCCTCTCTACCGCCAGAATCAGATAATCCCTGGATTTGGTAATCGTCTCCCAACGTGGATTCTAATTCATCAATTACCCATCCATGTAATGCCTTGATCTTGCTGGTTGAGCGTGGGCCACTGTCAACGTATCTCCTGTATGCTTCCTGTACTGCAGATAATAACCGATCTCTAAGTGTAGAATCCATGCTAAACAGTCGCAACGTTCGCTTCTATGGGGAAGTCCGAAATATAACGTTTTGCATAACTGTACCATCCGCCACGGAACGGTTGAGCAAACGTCCTTATGTGCCGATCCATTTCGGGACTGTTCAACGCCTTCTGCAAGGCAACTAATTTTATGCCGTTTCGAGGCTTCACACAATAACCAGAATAAAATAGCGTGTCGGGATCATCGCAGATTTGGAAGTTCGGTTTCGGGTTCATACCAGAGGTTAAAATCTTGCGCCCAAACGCACTTTGAATCCCAACCTCACGCCCATACCCATACCATTTTGATTCACAGAATGTCCCCTTGTCCCGACCTAGTAGTTGATCTTTGTTCACAAGAAGCCATTCATAAGCAAGGGGGAATTTATTCGCAAACTGATTTTCAGAGATCAGTTTTCCCTTGCTATTGTATGGATAGATTACAACTCGATTAACCCTGTCTTTCCCTTGTTTCAAAACCGATGCTTTCAGGATTCGCCTTACGGCCTTTTCCTCTACTCGAAACTGCTTTTGACCATCTGTTACGGTTACTAATCTGCCATTCCGCCCAACGTCTTCTAGAATAAATATCCTGTCAGCTAAGGTTTGAATACCTACACGAATCTCGGCAATGTCAGAAAGCTTGACGAAGTCTGATGATGGTGTTTTGAGATTGTCAGCAACAGCCCATCTTGATTCATATTTGACAAGATTCGCTTGAACAGAAAACGAACCGTCTTTCCACTGACGAATTACTTCGCCAGCTTTGTTCATTCCCTTGCGAATATGGGTTATACAGGTGTATGTACTCACACTTGGGAATACTTGGTAATCACGAAAATCACACAACGAAATAATACTGTGTCTGGACTCCACATCTTTACGCATAAGCTTTCCCGCATCATTGCGTATCCATCCACTGGGAGAAATGAATCTTAGGTTGCCACCGTTTTTTAGCAACCGCAAGCCCAATTCAAAAAAGACAATATAAAGATCACTTGAACCATAGAAATAGTTCCATCCAGCACGCTTGATTTTGTCTCTACGATCTGCTTCTAAGTGCTGAATGCGAACATAAGGGGGATTGCCTACAACCCAGTCAAAACGCCCCTGATCTGCTTTCTGTGCGTCCATAGCATCAATTTCTTGTACACGCCAAAAATCATGTGAAAATTCTTGACCGAGCATATCTCTTGAAACAGAGGATAACCTTTGCCTGCAGTGCTTAACAGCTTTTGCGTCAATGTCGTATCCGGTCAACCCCTTTAAAGTCTCAATGTATTGGGGGCGGTCTCTCTTAGAAGCTGCAAGCATACGCTCACATATTTGTTTAGCTATGGGAACAAGAAAATCCCCCGATCCACACGCAGGATCACAAATGCGAACAGACCTCAATGATCCATCAAACAAAGGAATCAACATATAGTCCACAACCCAAGCGGGCGTGTAGACCTTCCCAAACGTTTTGACAACGTCCATCTACGCGATCAGGTCTTTATACTTGAGACGTTTCCCCACCACGCATGCTACAACGTGTTGCATCTGCGCCATCGTGTCCAACTCGCGGATATTGTGCTTACCCGAAAACTCTTCAATGTAGCAGTTCAGGTGTTTCTTGCTCAACTGGTGATATGTGCCGTGAAAGGCACGCTTGAAATGCGACCAGAACCCTTTCAGTCCGTTGGTGTGCGCCATATCCTTTACCCATTGACCAACGGAATGCGTCACCGTTTCGTGATCCATGCTAACCAAACCAGAATAGGATGTAGATTCGTCTGTGTAGACCATTGAACCGTCCTGGGTATTGTCATAGATGAACTGCTTCAACGTTGCGCCATCCGTACTCTCAACGACCTTCGCCCGAATCTCTCCCGTCTTGCGATCTTTGATTCCTGCTATGGCCGTCTTGCCAACCGTTCCACGCCCCGCATTGAGTTTCTTATGCTCATGCTTATTGGATTCCTTTCCGCCGATGTAGGTTTCGTCTGCTTCAACGGGACCTTTAAATGAGGCAGCAACCATCGGAGCAAATGCTTTACGTATCCGATGCAACATGAACCACGCTGTACGTTGGGTTAGACCAAGATCACGGTGCAACTTCATTGACGATACGCCTTTTAGCGCAGTCAATTTAAGGTAAATCGCCCATACCCATTTGAGTAGCGGTATGCGTGAAGATTGCAGGAGCGTGCCTGTACGTACGCTGAATCGCTTCCTGCACGCACGGCAACGGTACGGCATGGTGTTGCCTTTGGTCTCGTAGGTATCGGTGCTCTCGCAATGTGGACACTTGCGACCGTCCGGCCAGAAGTTGGCTTCAAACCACTTCATAGCAGTCGCTTCGTCAGGGAATTGACTCATGATGTCCATAAATGTTAGCCCTTCGCGATGAACTCTGCCGGGGCCTGACATGGTTGCTGGTATTTGGTAATTTAGTGAACTAACTGCTTTTACGCAAGAATACGGGAAAAGTTGCAGTTAAGTACATAATTATCATATTTCGATACGCGAACTCATCTGAGATGATCTAAAGCCCAAGTTGACGATTTTGGTGCAGAGGAAGAATTAACTTGATCCCGTTCTGATCAAAGACCTTTTGGATCTATTCTATTCTGGCGGGAATGTTTTCATTCCATAGAATATCTCGGATCTGATTAATCAAGGCTTGCTGTTGGGATTGATTGTTGAATGTTGTAAGAACTTAGAGCAAATTTATTCAACTATTCCCCACAGTTCCCTTAAAAAATGGACTCAAAGTTCGTTATTACGCCGCTGTGAAACGTGCCATTCTCATTCTATGGTTTCACCTTGGATCCCATTGTCTGAAATAGCTTTGTCGTTACTTTATGGAGCCCAATCGCTGGATGGGATCCCTGCGGGGATAAAAAGTATTGTCATTGAAAAGGTACGACATGATGGTCTATCGCACATCAGAATGATCTCTGACAACAGCGACTCGCCTTATGAAGATTCAGCGGAATGACCTGGGCGAAGCAAGCGATCCACATGATGGCGCAACATCACGAGCGCAGGGACCAACATCATGAGGATAATCGTCGCGAACAGAACGCCAACCCCCAGGCTTACTGCCATGGGAATGAGAAATTGTGCCTGTGTACTCCGCTCAAGAATCAAGGGGAGCACGCCCAAAAATGTTGTGACCGATGTAAGCAGGATTGGGCGAAAACGTGCTTTCCCCCCCTCCCAAATCGCCTCCTCCATGGAAGCCCCCGCACGACGCCGCTCATTGATGTAATCAATCAGTACCAGAGAATCGTTAATCACGATGCCACTCAATGCAACGATTCCAAACAGGCTTAGCATGCTCAGACTCAGCCCCATCAGGATATGTCCAATGAGTGCGCCAACAAACCCAAATGGAATTACAGCCAAGATGATAAATGGCTGCACATAGGAACGAAAAGGAATTGCCAGAAGCGCGTACATGATAAAAAATGCAATCACAGAGCCGCGAGCCAAGGTGCCAATCGCTTCGGCCTGCTGACGCTGTTCCCCTTCAAAACTCACGCGTAGCCCTGGAACCTCTGTCTGGATTTCCGGAATGATGACGGACTCAAGGCGATCAATGACCGCATTGAGGGTGGTCTCTGCTTCGTTCACATCGGCAGAAATCGTGATCACACGCCGACGATCCCGTCGATTGATCTTGGATGGACCTACACCAAAGTTTGCCTCGGCAACCTCGCTGAGAGGGATTTCTGCTCCCGCAGGCGTACGGATCCGAAGACGTTTCAAATCGGCAGGAGTATTGCGCTCCTCCTCGGGCAACCGAACCATCACGCGGATATCATCTCTACCCCTCTGAATACGCAATGCTTCAGCACCAAAAAAAGCATTGCGTACCTGCAGTGCCATGTCTTCAAACGTTAGGCCAAGGGAACGGGATTCAGGTAGTAGTTCCAACTGAACCTCCCGCTTCCCGCGATCCTGATCGTCGTCAATATTAGAGACCCCCTGCATCTCCATTAATTCGTTACGGAAATGCATCGCAGCCTCTTCCAATTCTTCTGGTGTAGGTGCGGTAAGCTCGGCCTGAATGCTACTTCCGAAGGTAATCAGCGAGGATTGAAATACCAGTGAACTTACCCCGGGAATATCACCCACTTTATCTCTCCAGGCCTCTTCAAAGTTGCGTGCAGGAAGCGTCCGTATCTCAGCACTTGCCAATTCAAAATTGACCTCTCCTAAATGGGGTTGAACAATTCGATGCTGATCAGAGGACATCGGGTCCAACATGAGTGAGGGCTGATCCCCTATGACCGTCATCGTGTTGGTCACTAGTGGAGGATGACGCTCTGGAAGAGTAGCCTCTAACTCCGCAGTTACCTCGTGCCCCTTTTCTTCCACAAGGTCGGCTATCCGCAGTGTCTGTTCCGCGGTTGTTCCCAACGGCATTTCAATACGCGCATGGACTAACTCTCCCTCAATCTCGGGGACAAAAATGAACTGGATCAATCCACCACGAACAATTGCAAGAGAGAGCCCAATCAGAATGAGCGAACAGGCCAGAACCAGCGTGTAACGCTGGGTCGTGAACCGTAAAATACGATCTAGTGGCCCCTCTATAAAGCGTCCCAACGCCTTGGTTGTTGCAGATTGAATAATTTCTAATCGCCGGACCACCTGATTCGGATTTGCCTTCTTCTTCATGTGGGATAAATGGGCAGGAAGAATGAAGAGTGACTCAATAAGAGAAAATACCAGAACGGTGATCGCCACCTTCGGGACAGAGGACATCAACTTACCAATGGATCCCTCAACAAACAACATAGGTGAAAAGGCAACAATCGTCGTCAGAACCGCAAACGTCACTGGAACACAGAGGCGCTTAGCACCCTGGACAGCAGCCTGCACAGGCGGGACTCCTCGCTCCTTCTCCCTGAATATATTTTCTCCGATGACAATTGCATCATCAACCACAATCCCAATGGCGATGATAAAGGCCAGGAGTGAGGTCATATCAATGCTTACCCCGATGAACGACATCACCGAAAATGAACCAATAAAGCAAACCAGCAGACCGATGGACGTCCAAATGGCCAACTGAAGATTCATGGAGAGAATCAGGGCAATCGTCACCAGAATGAATCCAATGATCCCGTTGGAAATCAACAGATTTAGTCGACTTTGGAGATAGTTGGATTCATCCCCCCATGTAGCCACAGAGATCCCCTCCGGAAGTCGTGGCTGAAGATTTTCCAGATA
The DNA here is from genome assembly GCA_965208025.1 of Rhodothermales bacterium. Lineage (GTDB taxonomy): Bacteria > Bacteroidota > Rhodothermia > Rhodothermales > Bin80 > Bin80. The sequence continues at coordinate 2,622,299 of OZ242302.1, read as the reverse complement.
TGCATTCGTCGCCTCTGCGATATCAAGTACCTGTTCCTCGCCTGTACGAGAAATCGCAACCAAAGCAGCTGGCCGCCCATTAAACCGCGCGATCAACTGATCCTCCTCAAATCCATCCGTCACCGTCGCAAGATCTTCAAGTCGGACGGCTGCCCCACTCGGATCCGCCAGAACGATGATTTCCTCGAAATCTCTGGCGGTATAATTCTGTCCTTTTGAACGAACCAGAATCTCTTCACTTCGCGTCTCTATACTACCCCCGGGCAGATCCAGACTCCCACGGCGCACTGCGGCTGCAACATCAGAAAGTCTCAATCCATAAGCAGCCAATGCATCCTCTGAGACTTCAATTGAAATCTCATAATTACGCACCCCAGTCAGACGCACATAGGAAATTTCTTCAAGCGCGGTTAAGTCATCCTTAATTTGCTCCGCCAGCGCCTTTAATGTGTAATCGCTTGCATTTCCAAAAATGGCAATCTGGATCACATTTCTCCGGTTCGTCAACTCACGTATGACGGGACGCTCCGCTTCAACAGGAAACGTATTGATTCGATCTACGTTACTTTTGATATCATTGAGCGCTTTGTCAAGGTCAACGCCCATTTTGAGGCTGACCGTCACCACTCCAACATTTTCTGCTGCGACTGAAGAGATCTGGTCAATCCCGTCCATACCCTCAATTGCTTCTTCAATCCTCTGCACAACCCCATCTTCAACTTCCTGTGGTGAAGCGCCTAAGTAATCCGTGCGAATCTCAATGGCATCCAGACTGGTTTCCTGAAAAATCTCCTGCGGAATTCGTGACACACTCAGGAGTCCGAGGAACAGAAGTAGCACCATCAGCAAGTTTGCTGCAACACTATTCTGGGCCATATAAGCAATGGCTTTCTTCATATTGACCGACTTTTCGCTTAAAGCTAATCTAGTGCAGTGCGTACACGCATTCCTTCGGTGACAACGTTTAGCGTGCTCGTAATCACCGAATCTTCGGTAGTAATTCCCGATAATGTGTAGAGAGTATCTTCCACTTCGTGAAGGATCTCTATGGGTTGCGGATATATTTGTCCACCGCGTACGACCCAGATCTCTCCTCCGTCCTGAAGAGTTTCACGGGGCAACGTAAAGTATTGTTCATAATACCTACCTTCCAGATAAACCGTAACAAAGGTGCCAACCAAAAGAGGTGGACGCGTTCCACGATTCATATCTGACCCCCTTACACGAACGATGACATTCAATGTCCGAGTAGCCTCTTCAAGTGCACCTTCGGTGCGATGCACAACTCCTGTCCATTCATGCTCACTCCCCGCATACCGCGCGAGGATTCGGGCACGAGCAGCAACGGTCCGACGAGAAAGTACGTCTCCCAGAAGTGATACATCACGGCCAGATACAGGGACACTGATCTCCATCACATCGGTCCCATAATAGGAGGCAATCATTTGGCCTGGCGCCACGAATTGCCCGAGATCAGCGGCTTTAGTCCTCAAACGCCCATTATAGGGAGCAGTGATCCGTGTTCGTTCCAGACGCTTCTCTGCATCACTCAACCGCGCCTCCGCACTTTGAAGAAGTGCAATGGCGGCTTTCCACTGCGGCTCCTTAAACACTAGGCTTCCAAGCTCCGTGCTGTCAGGCGACCGCTGCACACCCGTTCGAGTTTCTAAAAGCGCCCATTCTTCCCGAGCGATGGCCATCTCTTCTTCTGCTCTTAATAAATCAAACTGCCGCTGAACTACCTCAGCCCGCGCCATGGTCACAGCATTGACATAATCGGTAGAATCAATTTGTAGAATCTTCTGACCTTGACGAAATGTGCCACCAGTTACAAACTGGTCGGCGACCCAAACGATCGTTCCTGAAACCTCTGCCATAAGTGTTACTTTGCGCAGCGGTTGAACCGTTCCATTGCCTCGTATCATGATTCGTCCTTCTTGACCTTCTGGTACAACCGTAGTGACCAGAGGAAGAGATAGAGCGCTGGCTGATTCTGGTGTAGAGGAGCGTAACCCGGGCAGGATGATGGCGGAGATTGTGATGCCCGTAACCACTACGACTGCGATTGCAATGAATATGATTCTTCTTTTGTCCATGTTGTATTTTCCTACCTTTGTTCAAGCATGAGTGAACAATGAAAGTTACTGAGACATAGATTCAATCGGGTTTGCATCTTCAATCCATGCACCACCAAGAGCTCGGTGTACCGCTAAGCGAGCCTCGGTCAGAGCACGGCGAGATTCTATGATTGCCAACTCTGACATCACGAGGTTGCGCCGCGCATTCAATAGGGCCAAGTAGTTCCCGATACCTTGTAGGTAACGCCGCTGCTCGTCACGAGCCCGATCCTCAGCAGAGGAACGCGCCGAAACGAGTAAAGCATTGCGCTCTCTCAACTTTCCATAGTGAATCAGGGCAGCCTCCACATCCTGAAATGCCATCAATACAGTCTTCTCATATTGGAGAGCGAGCTGCTCATACTGAGACCAAGCGACCCGAATATTTGACCGAATTTTTCCTGCATTAAATATGGGGGCGACGAGGCCCGCCCCAAACAACCAAAAATTCTGACTCGTCTGTACCAGATCAGAGAGCTTACTGCTCTGGGTACCCGCAACGCCTGTTAATGAGAAACTGGGAAACTGCGTCGCTCGTGCAACACCAATCCGTTCACGGGCCGCTTCTAAACGCTGGAATGCAGCAACTACATCCGGTCGCTCCTGAAGCAAATCGGATGGAAGTCCGCTGGGAATTTCTTCCAGAGAATACGCATAGGCCTGCTCAGAAACCAACAGAGTGTCCATCGGCATCTGATAACGCCCCAAAAGCAGAGGAAGCCGTCCTCTGGCAATCTCTAATTGGCTTTCAAGGAGAGGAAGATCCGCTTTGGTCGCATCCAGCTCCTGCTGTGCAGCATAATATTCAAGAGATGATAATAAGCCTCGCTCGTAACGATCTGATGTGACACTTGCTCGCTCGGTGAGGATGTTGACATTCTCTCTGGTAAGCTCAAGAGTTTTTTGGTATGCGGCAATCTCAAAATATATGGCAACCGTCTCACTGATGATTCCCATCAGAACGGTGCGTGCATCGGATTGAGAGACAAAAAACTCCCAGAGTCCTGCCTGCTTCGCTCCCCGAGCCTGGCCCCAAAAATCAAACTCATATGCAAATCCAAGCGACGCGCTGTATGTTGTGAAATCAAAGCGCTCCGGCAATAGAGGCTCGTCTGAGATCGTAAAATTCTCTGAAATCTGTCCCCCAATCCCCGTATTTGAAGGGGTATCTTGCTGGTCCCGTTGAAGATTCAGCTGAACGGCTGGAAACTGCTCCGCCTGCGCAATCCGGTAACGATTCTGCAGTTCTGCCACTCGGGCCACCGCCACGCGCAGATCCAGATTGCGGACGATGACCGAATCAATCAACTGATTTAAAGTTGGATCCCCAAAGCCGTGCCACCATAGGTGCTGCGAAGCACGGTCATCAAGTACGGCAGACTCAAACCGATCAGGGGGCAACTCCACGGGATCCTCCAAGCGTGGTGCCATGGAACAACCTGAGAGAATTGCCACCACAAAAACCCCAAGAATCATATAAGGTCTTATGCGAAAATCCGTCTGGAATCGCTTGGAATGTGTCCCGTTGATGAACGAGGGAGATAAATTTACAGGATTCATCATCCGTTTTACTGCGGCGCCCTACAATTGAATGAAATGGTTACAGGCATGAATGAACAATGGCCTACCAAGGATCCCAAATAGGGATCCTTCATGGTTTCTTTTCTCGCTTGAATCATTGCGTGTTTAGTCACAATTCTTCGTTAAATTCATTCGACATTTGGTCTGATTTAGTCTTAAACTCTTCTCAAAGGATAAAAGATATAAACTAATGCAATGAGAAAGAAAATGGGAGCTCATCAATCGCCGGTCACTTTTGCATGTTCTGGACTTTTCCGTGCATCTGGATTATGAAAGGCAAAAAATGGATCATTCTTGAATGAATCAGGATGCACCATCCGCATCAGGTAGCCACTGGTTTCTTAATCTGGGGTAACTGCAATCATTGGCATTACAAACTTGCGTGCATGAATCATCATTTGCCGAAGTACTCCCCTCCATGACACCTCGCTCATGTACACCTTGCCCCACACCTTTGAATTGTGCCCCATTGCCTACCATGAGTGTTCGATCAAGATCATGAGAACTTGACCTGTATCTAATCTCAGACTCCCCGTATCCAACTTATAGGAGTTCAACGGTTTGGAATTCTTTTCCCGATTTGTTCTAACTCGCATGAGCAAGTTTGATTCAAGTTGTAATTTTGGTTGCCAATGCCGAACAATTTTCTTCCAATCTTAACAAAGATTGGGCGAATTCTGACCGTTTCAGTAGGTTTAAGAAGATAAATATTGCACCAATCAGCAAGATAATCGTATAAAGCCAATTGTTCTACTTTGATAATACCGAATAAATGGCATGACTTACATTGGAAGAGAGCGTATCACGAAAATTTTTCCACTCAATCTTGACGATACCTCTAACGAGGGGCTACCTTTGCTCTGCCAACAAATCATGTACTTATGCTCATAGTGTCTTGCAAATCAAGCTTTTGACGGATGACCATGGACAGCCAAGGATTTTTATGCTTTGCCGCATTACCTTCCGAATTGGTTCAGATTGATGAACCTCAATAACTTACATCATTACAGACTATTAGACTTGATTTGCCCCAGATTACATTTCCCTGTCCTATTAAGGTGGTATTATTTGAATTGAATCTCTTTCCTTGATTGATTTAGTCGTTTGGGCTTTCGTATTACCTCCAAAATACTACCACCGAACTTTCGGATGATTTGTAAGGTCTACATAAATTCTTCAATAAGCTGCCACCAACTTGTAGAAAAAAATGTCTACTGTTGAATCTGGCAACTCCAGCCCACCCCCATTTGTCATTCCTGACAGTTATCTGCAAGGTTATCCAAAAGCCAGATTGAAAGATTCTTCCCTCGCAGAAAAATATGTTCGCCATACAACCATCGGGGATCCTGATCTGGATCCTGTCATGGAAGACTGTATGCCAAAGCTGGAGCCTTGGGAACTCAACCTGTTTGTGGCCGCAGGCATTGAACAAAATGAAGAACTTCTGGCCGATGCTCCCGAGAGTCTTCGCAATTTCTTTCATAAGTTGGATCACGTCCATCCTCCTTGGCTAAACTACGAAGCCTTTAAGCCATCGAATCCAGCCATCTATAAAAATGCTGGCCTCGTCCTCGGCGCATTTGTCGCGGGCGTTCTGGTGGAGGGATTTTCTACGATGATCTCCAAATCTTTCTACATCACTGGGCGCGTCGGATCGGACAATACCAAACGTCGTCTGGGTTTCAATGCGCGGCATCTACTTGAAATTTTTTATCCTGACGGTATGTTGCGCACCAATGATGGGTACAAAATCACCGTGCGCATCCGATTTGTTCATTCAAAAATTCGCTACCTACTTAACCGCTCGGATGAGTGGGATTCCCAATCCTGGGGCTACCCGCTGAGTGCTGCCCATATTGGTTTTGCGATCTCGGTGTTCTCCATGCGTCTCTTGTATTTTGCCAAACGGCTCGGCGTGCGATTCAGTCGGGAAGAAAAACAAAGTATCATGGATGTATGGCGCTATGTAGGTTATTTGTTCGGGGTTCCTGATGCCATACTATACGAGACAATTGAGGATGCTCGAAAATTCTTCAAAATTGGCTTGTTGTGTGAACCACCGCCCGACCAAATTTCTGCTGATGTTGCGAACGCACTTATTCATGCTATACCAAGTGTGACTGGCACCACAGACGAAAAGCAAGCGAAAGCTCAGCTTGATCTAGCCTATTCGCTCTCACGCATACTTCTTGGTCGCAAGCTTTCGGAGCAGTTTCAATATCCCAAGTCCAACGGATTTCTGGCCCTGATTTTCTTCCGAGGCTCCATCATGCTTGAGCGACTCCTCAAGGATACTCAATTTATTCGGAGGAAAAACTTTTCGGAATTACTGGGAATCTCCGCATTTGACACGATTGGAATCAGCTACAGATTGCCCACTCATGTGAAGGATGCCCTCTCTCAGGAATGGTAAACTTCAAATCTCCAGGTAATTCCCAACCGTATGACTCCCTCTTACACCTGCCCCCATTCTCCCTGCTAAGATCTGAAAGGCAAGTGTTCGTGATTCTCACTCATGCAACAGGATTGGTGTGACTGCTCTCAATGATACAGATGATCGTTGGTGAATTCATGGAAGCGAGAGCATTCTCTATTGTACTTTGAGAAACGGTGTGTAGCTGATTGTGACATGACCTTGGGTGATCAAGACTCAAATCTTCCTTTGCCTGGATCATCAGCCCGATCCAGACCTGAACTCCAGACCAAAGAGCCGTGAGACCATCATTTTTCTGGCGTGACGATCTCCTCAATCAGGGTGGACTGGATTCCATGGTTTTTGATCTTCTTTTCTACATTGAGGACTTGATTGCCATCCCCTCAGCGCCAGAACTGAACTTGCAGATTGGTTGATCGGGTGAATAATCAAATTTACAAAACGCGGCTCGAGCCAGCACAAAGAACACTGAAACTTCCAAACCAAGCATGAATGAAATGATCCTGCTCCTTACTTTGAAGCACTTTGCGCGATCATCTCGGATGCCTCAATGTCAATGGCCTCCTTGGCAGAGGGATCCTCTAGTAGCCGAGAGACTACAATTGATTCCAGATTTTCTATGCGCCGCTGGGCTGCTTCAAGGGCATCTTCGGTCTCGGCAAGTCGTGCGACATAATTATCTGTAACTGGCGCATTCATCCGCATCTTTTGGAGTTTTACCCATTTATCAAATGCACCGTAACACAATGGAGCTACAATTGCGATGATTGGAACGATAACCCATATCATGACTTTGATTGACTTGTTTCGTAAAATTCCAAGTTCATGGATACTCCAAGATGAGATTCTGGTTGCATGATACGAAATCTCCAGCGAATATTTTCCCGTAGGACTCATCCTTACTGGATCCAAATTGAGCGTGCGCTGGGGATCCGAATCTATGATATCTCTCTATTTGAAAAGGCCCTCAGACACCCGTCTGCCGAGCGGAATCAAAATCCTGTGACCTCGCAGTCTTATGAGAGATTAGAATTTCTTGGGGATGCAATTCTTGGCTTGGTAGTAGCAGAATATCTGTATCATAGATTCCCCGAGAAAATGCAAGGATTTCTTACTTCTACACGATCCAAGTTGGTCAGTGGGAAAGCCTGTGCCAGAGTCGCTCATGACCTTGGAATCGGAGCATTCATTGAATTGGATTCACATACGGAATCGCAAGGCGGTCGAACCAGTGATTCAATCCTTGGCGACTGTTTGGAGTCAATTATTGGTGCGATTCATCTTGACAGTGGTATAACTGGTTCACATCAATTCATTCATAAGCATATCCTTGAACAAGTAGACTTAGCCCGGTTAATCGCCAAAAATGAGAATTACAAGAGTACTCTACAAGAGTTCGTTCAAGCCAAGGGATGGCCACAGCCGGATTATCTTCATGTGGCAACGGATGGCCCTCCCCATGACTTGATCTTTACCATGGATGTTTATGTCGGAGAATCTTGCCACGGCAGGGGTCAAGCAACCAGCAAAAAGAAAGCCGAACAACAGGCTGCCCGTCAAGCCCTGGAGTCACTTTCAAAAAGCGATGAATCAACGCCCTAATCAGTCGTTCTAACCTCACTCTTTTTCACTTAATATTTTCGATGAACTAACGAATGGGTACACATCTTCCGCATGCAGATCGGTTTGCCGCTCGACACATTGGTCCATCAAAGACGGATGTACAAGAGATGATTGAAACGCTTGGTCTCCGCACGTTAAGCGAGTTGATTGAACAGACGGTCCCAGCATCTATACTGGATGATCAGCCTTTGGATGTTCCAGAGGCCCGACCTGAACATGTTGTGATTTCTGATTTGCGGAAGATCGGTCGACGCAACAAGATCTTTCGCTCGTATATCGGGATGGGGTATCATGATACAATCACTCCCCGTGCAATCCTGCGTGCAGTGCTTGAGAATCCTTCCTGGTACACTCAGTATACGCCCTATCAAGCCGAGATATCGCAAGGGCGGCTGGAAGCGCTTTTGAACTTTCAGACAGCGGTGATAGACCTGACCGGAATGGAGATTGCCAACGCCTCCTTACTGGATGAGGGGACAGCGGCCGCGGAAGCCATGACCATGTTCTTTCGTCTGAGCCGTCAACGTAACACATTCCTTGTTTCCAGCAACTGTCATCCGCAAACGATTGGGGTCGTGAAGGCGCGATCTATTCCCTTGGGAATTCATCTTGTTGTGGCGGATCATGCATCATTTGAATTCACACCAGATGTGTTTGGGGCATTGGTTCAATATCCTGGCTCCGATGGCAAAATTGATGACTACAAGGACCTCTGTGAAGAAGCGCATCAACAGGGAGCCTATCTCGCGGTGGCTGCCGATCTGCTGAGCCTTGCGTTGCTTCAAGCCCCTGGCAAATTTGGAGCAGACGCGGTGATCGGGAACTCGCAAAGATTTGGAGTTCCGCTGGGCTATGGAGGTCCACACGCTGCATTTTTTGCCACAAAGAACGCCTTCCGTCGACAGGTCCCAGGACGCATGATTGGGGTTACGGTGGATATGGAGGGGAAGCCTGCATTGCGCATGGCGCTGCAAGTGCGTGAGCAGCACATCAAACGGGCGCGGGCAACCAGCAATATATGCACTGCACAGGTGTTGCTTGCGGTCTTGGCTGGTGCTTATGCCGTTTTTCATGGCCCCGAGGGAATCCGAAATATTGCCCTCTGTGTTCATATGTGGACCATGGCTCTCGCAAGAGGCTTGCAGAACCATGGCTACGGTCTGCGGCATTCTGATTTTTTTGATACCCTCTGTATTGAGAATCCTCCTGAGAAGCTCAAAGAAAACGCAGAATCAAAAGGAATTAATCTCCGCTACTTGGACGATGGAGCGGTTTGTATTTCGTTAAACGAAACCACAACCGAATCTCATGTAGATCATCTGCTCTCGTTATTTATTGCATCCCCACCAAGTGGGAGCGAACTGATTGGATCAATCCCCGCTTCTTATGAGGGTATCCTACCGCGTGAAACACCATATTTGACCCATCCTATCTTCAGTCAGTATCGCTCCGAGACGGAACTCATGCGCTACTTGAACCGTCTCGCTTCTCGTGATCTCTCGCTCACCACCAGTATGATCCCCCTCGGATCCTGTACAATGAAGTTGAATGCGGCTACTCAGCTTGCCGCTGTGAGTTGGGCTGACTACAACGGAATCCACCCCTTCGTGCCCTTGGATCAGGCATCCGGTTATCAGGAAATTTTTGAAGACCTTCAGATGTGGTTGGGGGAGTTAACAGGGTTCTCTGCCGTATCCTTGCAACCGAATTCTGGCGCCAGTGGTGAGTATGCTGGGCTTTTAGTGATACGAGCCTACCTAGCCAACAAAGGCGAGTCCCACCGGAATGTATGTCTGGTCCCTGATTCTGCGCACGGTACGAATCCTGCCAGTGCTGTGATGGCTGGCATGAAAGTGGTTGTGTTGAAGACCCTTGCCAATGGAGATATTGATCATGAAGACTTAGAGAATAAGTTGGTTCAACACGGTGAAAAGTTAGCCGCATTAATGATCACCTATCCAACCACTTATGGAGTATTTGAAGAGCGGATACGGGACATCTGTGATGCGGTACATGCCCGTGGTGGACAAGTTTACATGGATGGGGCCAACATGAATGCACAAGTGGGACTCTGTAAGCCAGGAAATATTGGAATCGATGTATGTCACCTGAACCTTCATAAGACGTTTGCAATCCCGCATGGAGGAGGAGGTCCAGGGGTCGGGCCCATCTGTGTTGCCGATCATCTTGCACCTTTTTTACCAGGCCATCCGATCATTCCAACCGGCGGGAATCAGTCAATCGGGCCTGTTTCATCTGCCCCCTACGGGAGCGCGAGTATCTTGGTGATCAGTTGGGCCTACATTGCCCTTCTTGGCCCCAACGGATTGAGACGTTCCTCAGAGGTCGCAATCCTGAGTGCAAACTATCTGGCGCATCGTCTTTCTGAGCATTACGATATCCTCTTTCGCGGAAGTGCAGGACATGTGGCGCATGAGTTCATTCTTGATGTACGACCTCTTAAGCGAACCAGTGGCATTGAAGCGGCTGACATCGCCAAACGTCTGATGGATTACGGGTATCATGCACCTACCTTATCATGGCCCGTAGCTGGAACCATGATGATTGAACCAACCGAAAGCGAATCCAAGGCGGAATTGGATCGTTTTTGCGAGGCTATGATTTCGATTCGCTCTGAAATTGCCGAGATTGAACAGGGGAATCAAGACCGAGAACGAAACCTTTTGAAGCAATCACCACATACCATGGCATTGGTATGCGCCGATGATTATGATCTGCCGTATACGAGAGCGCAAGCCGCCTTTCCTGCCCCTTGGACGCGAGACCATAAATTTTGGCCCACTGTCCGTAGGATTGACGAGGCGTATGGCGATCGGAACTTGGTATGCTCATGCCCCCCAATTGAAGACTATTCACTCTAACCCATGCCAAATGACTTCCTTGAACAACTGGGAAAGTCTGTTGGATTGAGGCTTGCCGTCATCGGGACCATCACATTGATCCTGATGATCCCTCTTGCAATTATTGCCGATCTGATAGATACTCGCAGCGAGACCCGTGATGAAACCCTTGCCGGCATCGGAGAAGAGTGGAGTGGGTCCCAGACGCTTGTAGGCCCTGTGGTCGTCGTTCCTTTCTCAACTCTTGAATATGTGAGTGCTACGAGTGGTGAGACTCTTCCGTCGGTAAGGTACGCATTTTTCTTGCCCGACACTCTGAGTATCCACGGAGCCATTGACCCCGAAATCCGCTATCGGGGCATCTACCAGACAATTCTTTACACAGCAGATCTGAGTATCCAAGGCACATTCCCAGAGATTGACCTCGGTAGGTGGTCCATTCCCGACGATAATATCCGCTGGCAGGAAGCCTATATTGCATTTGGCATCACGGATATGCGGGGAATCAAAGAAGAGATCTTGCTTAATTGGTCGGATACGACCGTTACGTTTGGATCGGGAATGCGAGAGGCAACTGGACTGACTCCTGCCGGGATCAGTGCCAATATTGGAGTAGAGGGGATCCATGAATTCAGCTTTGACCTGAAACTTGATGGGAATGATGAACTACTGTTCATCCCTGTGGGAAAAATAACCGAAGTCGAACTGACTTCCACATGGCCTTCCCCAAGTTTTCAGGGTGCTTTTCTCCCCGATTACCGATCCATTACGGATGATGGATTCTCGGCCAGTTGGCAAGTTCTGGACTTAAATCGAGCGTTCGGGCAATCTTGGCGTGATCAAAATGATAGCCAATGGTTGGACTCGGCTTTTGGTCTTTCCCTGTATCCTCCAGTGGACCACTATCGGAAGACTCAACGATCAACCCGTTACGGGTTCTTACTCATTGGACTCACCCTGCTCGCATTCTTCCTGATTGAGTTACGAATTGGACTACGAGCACACCCATTCCAGTATGTGCTGGTGGGACTTGACCTTTGCTTATTCTTCCTGATGCTTCTCTCATTGGGCGAGTACACATCATTCAACGCAGCTTATGTCCTCTCTGGCATTGCGACAATTGGATTGGCTGCTTTGTATGCCCGCGCAATCTACGGCTCCCGCAACATTGGTTTCTTGACGGCGGGGATTCTCGTACTCCTGTATGCATTCATATTCGTGCTTCTCCAGCTACAAGACTACACTCTTTTAGCTGGAAGTATTGGCTTGTTCTTGCTCTTGGCACTGACCATGTACCTAACCCGAAATTTTGCAGACCTCTCAAAAGCCTCCTCCCTACCAAGGAAACCCTTTGACACCCTCATCAACGATGAGGAAGTCGACACATAGCGATTATTTCAATTCTGGACAGCATGGGAGGGGCAGGAGAGACTATCCATACCATGAATATGGCAGGGGCCCTCATAAGAAGGACGAGATTGCTTCAGGTGGATTCCAGTCGGGATACAACCCTAAACTGGGGATGATGTCCATGTTTTTCGCCATGTCCTTCGTAGTCTGATTCACATCCTATTCTTATTTGAACAATATTTAAGAGAAGATAGGTTGGTGGAAAGATAGTGGATATTGCCATGGCCATGCCGAGCAATTCAATATTAAAGGTATTACTTGATCAAATTAAAGGTTGCGACCCTATTGGTCGACGACAATTCAAATTAGGGTTGACGACAAAATTATTTTGGAAACAACAGATAGAGCGGCGAAACGCTCTGTATAGATCGTAGCATAACTTGGTATATTTTAGGTATATTTAAAATATATATTCTGTCGATTAAACTTGATATTTATCGGATATCATTTTTTCTGAATGTCGCGTGTTACATTTAAGTTCACGCTCGTATTATTCACTGTATCTCGGAATGTATTAACTGGGCTTTCCGAAAATTGGGGATCGTTTCAAGGTAATGTGCACCGTCATTAGGGTCTGAACTTGGCATTCAATCTGGGCTTCAAGAATTATCTAATTTTCACACGACAGACTGGTTGAGCAATCACTATTCTCGCAATTTAAGACTACCAGACGAATAAAGAACCCTTTGACTGGTGAACTCATCAAGGGGCAGGTCTTAAATATTATTGAAGAGAACAACAGTGCAATTATTCTCAAAATGGAGGATGGAGCGGTGTTGCGACTCAAGGTAAATATTGCTCAGGTTGTCCGTTTTCCCAATCCAACACATTCAGGTGGTGAGCCGATCTACCACATACAAAGTAACAATTCATTCTCACTTCTAGACCTTCCAACTGACCTTGAATTAGAATATGAGTGAGAATAATTACGTAATGACATCAAGAACTCTTCCGAGCCATTCCCCCTTCATTAATTACCTTTCTATGCCTAATTATCAACGGGATAATATAACTCAAACTAGACCGTACTCCTTGCACCATGGGACCTGTGAGATGTGGATGTATCCCAATAGGTCATCTGGTTATTGTCTGTCCACAGGTTTACCAACAATCCAGGTTCATGAGATTCCTTTTGGTGAGGGGCGGACACTTATTCGAAATGAACCTATTGAGTTGAATGTGATCAAATCCGAATGTGGAGACTATCAAACTATTGAATTTGAAGACTTGAATTTGTGTCTTTCAGAGGAGTCAATTGAAGATCTCAAAGATGCATTTGAAGCTGTGTTAGCGTTGATATGGGAGACGTACGGTAATGGGAGATCCAACTAAAATGACTCAGGGAGCATTGAAGCACAGAGATCATCTTCTTGCTACCTATCGTTTAGTATCCACTGCATAGTCTGATATGGTTTTGCCAAAATCTTTGGTAGTGTCTGCCCTGCTGAAAAAGGGATTCATTGAGAAAAAAAGAGGGATCACACTGTTTTGGTTTATCAAAAATTTGATGGCAATTTGTCTAGAATAGTTACATGTGTGAGTCACGGCCATAGACCTAAGGACTTAGATAATTTTTTGATCGGAAAAATGGCAAAACAGGTCAAGCTTTCCAGAGTGGATTTTATAGAACTAATTTCGTGTTCCATGGATCAAGCTCAATACGAAAAGACCATCAGAGAACATCTCTAAATTCATAGCTGTTTGTACCCACCAAATGAAATTTAATCTGCTCACTTTTGCCCGTCCACTCATTTGGTGCGAAAATTAGTCTCACTAAACAAACGTCTGTTTTTTGACCATTCAAGCCAACCCGTGAAGCATTACTTATTCCCGTAACAGTTTACAGATCTGTCTTCGGTCATATTTTATGCGTCTCCCTCCAAGGAATTAGGACAGCATCCTTTCTGTTTTGTGTTTGGTCACCCCCGTAGATTACGATAGGAGAGCATTGATAAGAGGATTGCTGAAAATGTCCAAGAACCCTTCTCATGCCTGAGAATGAATTGGTGAAAAGCGTAGATGTGGTTTTAGCCTCAATCAATTTCAGTTGAGGTGGAGTCTCCATCAGCAGATCTACCTCTACGCCATTGCGATCCCGATAAAAGCTTAACCATCCGGTTGTTTCTCCAAGATTCATCTGCTTCTTAACCAACTCCGAGACGACCCATGTCTCAAATATTTGTCCACGAAGCGGGTGCGAGCGTAGTTGTTCTGGAGATCTGATCCCCAGCAGCCAGCAAACAAGTCCAGTATCATAGAAATGTATTTTGGGCATTCGTACAAGCCGTTTTCGCAAATTGCCACTAAAGCTTGGGAGACGAAAAGCTATAAAGCCAGCCTCGAGAATGCTCATCCATTTCTTTGCAGTAGGCTGAGAAATTCCACAATCTGAGGATAGAGACGAAAGGTTCAGTAGCTGAGCAGTTCTTCCCGCACACAGCTCAACGAAACGCTGAAATCGCGAGAGATCTCCCACATTACTTATCATCCGTACATCACGCTCAACATAGGTACTCACATAGGCACCGAGCCAATCCGATGGATTGAGACCTAAATCAAAGATCCGAGGATAAGACCCCGAAAACATTGCTCCATCCAAAGTTTGAGGGTACTGAGAGAATCTGGTGACTTCAGGCCAAGTTAGAGGAAGTAGATTAAATATTGCTGTTCGCCCCGCAAGAGATTGGCTTATTGAACTGAGCAAGGAGAGGTTTTGTGAGCCTGTTAAAATCCACTTCGCCTCGCCATGCGGACTGTCATCCACGATTCCTTGCAAATAGGATAACAAGTCTGGAACACGTTGAACTTCATCTATAATCGCTCCATCAGGATATTGGGATAGAAATCCCCGCGGATCTTCTATAGCAAATGCTCGGATGTCTGGTGCCTCTAAGGACACATACGGATGCTCCCCAAACACGGCTCTGCACAGCGTCGTCTTTCCGCTCTGCCGTGGACCCGTTACGGTAACCACGGGAAATCTCTTCGCTGCCTGATTCAACTGCTCTTCAAGATCTCGCTTGATCATTTTATCTTGCAATTTAGGCTAAATCAAATTCTAATCTTTAGATGGCATACACGAATTCTGATTTTTATGTTCCTTATAGTGAACTGCCGACCAGAATGAAGGGGGCTAAAAGATTCTGGTTGAGCGAATTGAAGCATATTTATTCCTTGCGATTCGGTGATTTCAAGTCGTACGTCTCATTCGCAAAAATTTGTAAGGAGGGCATTCACAGTAGCTGGGGAACGTTGAAGGTCATACTCAACCAGAGGAGCAGGGCACGACGGTACTTTCACAAAATGCTACGCACTTATCCTGTTCAAGAAAGACGGGAGTCTACACCGTTCCCACGAATAGTATACCAAGCTATGGGACCCAAACTCACAATTATACCGAACGAAAGAAGTCGATAAGATCTCTCAAAGTGAACCCATATTATTCATGGTGATTATTTGGGTGTCTCGTTCCGCATTGAACTCTCAGACAGTCCATGAGATAAAACTCACAAACACGGAACAGCCCTGCTTTGAAACAAGAACGAAACACATAATTTGATATTGAGATCAAAAACGTCCTAAAATAAATGCTTCCAGCATATTTTTGTATATTGGGACGTATATTGCTCACTTAGTCAGGTTGAGTTACCCACCAAATTAAGTCTGACTCGTTGGGTAAATTCATCTCCATACACACTGGCAACCCCAATCTAAATCGGCTGGGAATTTTATCTGAGAATAGAGGCAAAATGTGCATAGGAAGATATCCAGAGCATTCCAAGTCAAAAACAGGGATTTTTCTGGTAAGCCCTAATTATTTGAAAAAAGTGGGGGGGGGCATTTTGTCGTATTGCTCTCCCCCTGTTTCTGGTCTTGGCATTTCCAAGTTCGCTGTGGGCACAAGACACCACACCTCCTACTGTTTCCTCTGCAACGGTGGATGAGACCACCTTGGTGGTGAACTTTAATGAGGAACTCGCTTCTGTCAGCGGTCTGACCAATTCTGCCTTCACGGTCAAGAAAACCCCCAGCGGAGGATCCGAAGAAGACCAAGAACTGAGCGGCACTCCGACCGTCAGTGGGGAAACGGTGACACTCACATTAAGCAGTCCTGTGATCGCATCCGATATGGGAACTGTAAAGATAAGCTACACGGCTCCAACTGAGTCGGGTGCCAAGCTTCGGGATGCAGCGGGGAATAATGTGTTGGATTTTATGGATCTAAAAGTGCTCAATTTGAGGGGCGGAATCTGTTCCCGGACTAAGGTCGTGATGGATGTGATTTTGGATCGGACAACTGGGGCTGAGTTTTGTGATGAGGTCACGAGTAACGATTTAAGCACTCTTGCTTGGTTGAATTTTAGGCAGATGAGTATTACTGAACTGAAGTCTGGTGATTTCAATGGACTCACCGGCTTGCAGGAGCTCTACTTTGGTTCCAACTCTCTCACGGGTCTACCTCAAGATCTGTTTGATAGACTCACCAGCTTAAATCGCCTTGAACTTTCTAACAACTCTCTCACGGATCTACATCAAGACCTGTTTGATGGACTCACCAGCTTAGTGACTCTTCAAATTTTTAACAACTCTCTCACGGATCTACATCAAGACCTGTTTGATGGACTCACCAGCTTAGTGACTCTTCAAATTTTTAACAACTCTCTCACGGATCTACATCAAGACCTGTTTGATGGACTCACCAGCTTAATGGTTCTTGATTTGAGTCAGAACCCTCTCACGGATCTACATCCAGATCTGTTTGATGATATTGAGACAAGTCCATTTAATGTTGCCTTGGGTAATGATAATGCCTTGACCTGTGTTCCTGCCAAAATACTTAATCGGGAGAATATCCGTCTTACCCCCTCAGGTTTTGTTGCCTGCCCTGACCTCTCAGTTACGTTAAGCTTAAATCCTAGTACCATTGATGAAGAAGATGATGCCACCGAAATCACCGTGACCGCTACTCGGGTGGTCACCCAAACGACTACCACACCGGTGACGGTCTCTGTGGGATCGGGCACCGCGACCTCAGGGACCGACTTTGCCGCAGTCTCCGATTTTACAATCAGCATTCCGGCGAACACCCTGTCTGCCACTGGGACGTTTACGCTGACGCCTACTTCAGATACTGTAGACGAGCCGGATGAGACCGTGTTGATCACGGGAACCAGCACGGTGGAGGATGTGACGGTCACCGAAACCCGTCTTACCATCACCGATGATGATGCTGCGCCGACGGTAACCCTCAATCTATCGTCCATCTCCATCGGCGAAAACGCAGGGAGTTCCACCGTGACGGCAACCCTGAACCACCCGTCCAGTGAGGCAACCACGATCACGATCTCTGTGGAGCCAATCTCGCCAGCCTCAGATGCTGATTACACGTTGAGTGGTAGCACGCTCACGATTGCAGCAGGGGAGACCGCCAGCACCGGAACGGTGACGATCACGGCAACAGATAATACGGTGATTGCCCCCGACAAGGTTGTGACCGTGCAAGGCGCGGCCTCCAATCCTCAAGGGATCATCAATCCAACGGATGTGGAGTTGACCATCACCGATGACGATTTGGAGCGCACGGTGACGCTGAATCTCTCGAGTTCCTCCATCAGCGAAAACGATGCGTCCACCACCGTGACGGCAACGCTCAATCGTGCCTCCACTGAGGTGACCACGATCACGGTGACGCTCCTTCCTGATGAACCTGCGACGGAGTCCGATGTGACGCTCAGTGGCACGACGCTCACCATTGCGGCAGGGGAGACCGCCAGTACGGGTACGGTGACCATCACTTCGGTGGACAATCGGGTGGATGCATCCGATAAAACGATCCAGGTGCAGGGTACCACAGAAAACTCTCAAGGGGTGACGGGCCCAAGTGCGGTTGAACTCACGATCACGGATGACGAAGCGGCGCCGACCGTAACCCTCCATCTTGGCTCCAACTCCATCAGCGAAGACGGCGAGCGTACAACGGTGACGGCCATGCTCAGCCATCCGTCCAGCGAGGAGACCACGATCACGGTCTCAGTCCGTCCTGATTCGCCTGCAACGGCGTCGGATTACACATTGAATGGCAATCTGCTGACGATTGCGGCGGGGGAGACCGCCAGTACAGGCACCGTGACGATCACGGCGGTGAACAACTTGGTGGATGCACCCGACAGGACGGTGCAAGTGGAAGGCATGGCGGCGAACACGGTGGGGATCACGCAGCCGAACGCGGTGCCCCTTACGATTACGGATGACGAAACGGCACCGGCGGTGACGCTCAGCCTTGCGTCGGTTTCCATTGGCGAAAATGCAGGGAGTACGACGGTCATGGCCATGCTCAGCCATGCGTCCAGCGAGGAGACCACGGTCACCGTGTCTGTCCGACCTGATTCGCCCGCGACGGCATCGGATTACACATTGAACGGCAATCTGCTGACGATTGCGGCGGGGGAGACCGCCAGTACAGGCACGGTCACGATCACGGCGGTGAATAACTTGGTGGATGCGCCCAACAGGACGGTGCAGGTGGAGGGCGAGGCAACGAATGTGCAAGGCGCAACGAATCCGGCGGCAGTGGAGCTCACCATTACGGATGACGAAGCGGCACCGACCGTGACGCTGGTTGTATCCCCGACCTCCATCGGCGAAGATGGCGAGAGTACGACGGTCACGACCACGCTCAGCCATGCCTCCAGCACGGTAACCACCATCACGATCACGGCAGCTGCGGTCTCCCCCGCACAGGACTCAGATTATACGCTTACGGGCAACCCGCTGACGATTCCAGCGGGCGCAACCGCGAGCACTCAGACGGTGACCATCACGGCAGTGGACAATCTGGTGAATGCACCGGATAAAACCGTCCAGGTGCAGGGGGTGGCGACGAATGTGCAGGGCGTGACACAGCCGGCAGCGGTGGAACTCACCATCACCGATGACGATGAGCCGCCCGTCATCACGCTGGTCCTGTCTCCAACCTCCATCTCCGAGAGTGAGCAGAGCACCACGGTCACGGCTACCCAGAGCCATGCCTCCAGTGCACCGACCACCATTACGATCACGGCAGCTGCGACGCTCCCTGCGCTGGATACGGATTATACGCTCACGGGTACCATGCTCACGATTGAAGCAGGGGCAATGAGCAGCACGGAGCTGGTGACAATCACCTCGGTAGATAACCCAAGGGATGCACCCGACAAGCGAGTGACGGTGCAAGGGGTGGCAACGAATGTGACGGGGATTCTACAACCTGCGGATGTGGAGCTCACCATTACGGATGATGAGGAGGCACCCACGGCTACGCTGATCCTGTCTCCGGCCTCCATTGGCGAGGATGCACAGGTGTCCGCCGTCACCGCAACGCTCAGTCATGCGTCCAGCGAGGTGACCACGATCGCGATCTCGGCCACAGCACTGGAGACGGAGTTTACGCTCAGTACAAATCCTATCCTGACGATTGCGGCAGGCACCATCACGAGCACGGGAACGGTGACGATCACCTCGGTGGACAACCCAAGGGATGCGCCGGATCAGACGGTGCAGGTGCAGGGCGTAGCGACGAACGCACAGGGGGTGACGGGGCCCACAGATGTGGAACTCACGATTGTGGACAACGAGGATGCGCCCACGGTGACGCTGCTCCTGTCTCCGGCCTCTATCCGCGAAGACGGACAGGTGAGTAGCGTGACCGCCACGCTCAGTCATCCGTCCAGCGAAGTGACCACGATCACGGTCTTGGCCGATGCAGTGTCCCCGGCCCTGGATACAGATTATACGCTAAGTGGCAGCACGCTGACCATTGCGGCAGGCGAGACCACAAGTACGGGGGCGGTCACGATCACTTCAATAGACAACCTAGTGAATGCCCCCGACAAGACGGTGCGCGTGCAGGGTGCGGCAGCGAATACGCAGGACGTGACGAGCCCTGGGGAGGTTGAACTGACGATCCTTGAGGACGAGGCAGCCCCAACGGTCACGCTGCTCTTATCGCCAGCATCCATCGGAGAAAGTGGCGGCATAACCACCGTTACGGCCACGCTCAGCCATGCGTCCAGCGACGAGACCATGATCACTATCTCCGCATCCGCCGTGTCTCCGGCCGTGGATACGGATTATACGCTCAGTGGCACCACGCTCATGATTGCCGCTGGCGCGACCACAAGTACGGGGACGGTGACGATTACCTCGGTGGATAATCGGGTGGATGCGCCAGATAAGACGGTGCAGGTCCGAGGCGTAGCAGCGAATGATCAGGGAGTCACGAATCCTGCGAATGTGGACCTCACGATTACCGATGACGAAGACATGCCGACGGTGACCCTCCGCCTCTCCTCTGCCTCCATCAGCGAACTGGCAGGGAGCACCACTGTGACCGGGGTGCTCCGTCACCCGTCCAGTGCGGTGACGACGATCATTGTCTCGGTTCGTCCCAACGGGCTGGCGACGGTAGCGGACTACGGATTGGGAGGCAATCAGACCCTCACCATTGTAGCGGGGGAGACGGAGAGCACGGGGCTGGTCACCATCACCGCCGTGGATAATGAGATTGATGCACCAGACAAGACGGTTCAGGTGCAAGGCACCGCAACGAATGTGCAGGGAGTGACAGGACCAGTGGAGATTGCGCTCACGATCACGGATGAGGATGCAGCACCTTCGGTGACGCTCGTCTTATCCTCACCCTCCATCCGCGAAGGGGGAGAGCGCACAACGGTAACGGCGACCCTGAGCCGTCCCTCCAGCGAGGTGACCACCGTCGAGGTAACGGCCCTTCCTGACGCACCCGCCACGGGTTCGGATTTTGTGCAAACGGGCACCACATTGACGATCTCGGCGGGGGCAACCAGCAGTACAGGTCTCGTGACGATCACCTCGGTGGACAACCCCGTGGATGCGCCCGACAAGACGGTCCAAGTGCAAAGCAATGCGACGAATACGCAGGGGATCACGGATCCGACTGCGGTGGAGCTCACAATTCTTGATGACGAGGAAGCGCCAAGGGTGACGCTCTTGCTCTCGCCCTCCTTGATTGGCGAAGATGGAGAGACGACGACCATCACCGCAACGCTGAACCGGCCTTCCAGCGAGCCGACCACGGTCGCGGTCACCGTCCTCCCGGATCTGCCTGCAACCGATTCAGATTATATCCTGAGTACGAACACGACGCTGACCATTGCGGCTGGAGCAACCGTGAGTACGGGACGGGTGACGATCACCTCGGTGACGAATGATGTGGATGCGCCGGATAAGACGATTCAGATACGAGGCACCTCAACGAATGTGCAAGGGGTGACGGGTCCGACGGATGTAGAACTGACCATTACCGATGGGACGGCGCCCCCGGCAGTGACGCTGGTACTCTCGCCTACATCCATTGGCGAAAACGCTGGCGTGACGACCGTCACGGCAATACTGAACCGAACGTCCAGTGAGACAACAACCATCGCGGTGGCCGTGCTCCCCAATGCACCCGCGACCGCATCCGATTATACGCAAAGTGGCAGTACCTTGACGATTGTAGCGGGAGCGACGCAGAGTACGGGGCTGGTGACCATCACGGCCGTGGATAATTCAGTGGATGCGCCGGATAAGACGGTGCAGGTGCAGGGCAGTGCAACGAATACACTTGGGATCACCAATCCGGCGAATATGGAGCTCACGATCCTGGATGATGAAGCGGCGCCCACGGTGACCTTACTTCTCTCGCCTACTTCCATCAGTGAAAATGCTGGCTTGACTACGGTGACCGCAACGCTGAACCGCCCTTCCAGCGAGCCGACCACGATCACGGTGACCACCCTTCCCGATGCACCGGCGGTAACTTCGGATTATACGATGAGTCCGAACACGACGCTCACCATTGCCGCTGGGGCAACCGAGAGCACGGGGCTGGTGATGATCACCGCGGTGGACAATCAGGTGGACGCACCAGACAAGACGATCCAGGTGCAGGGCACTGCTACGAATGTGCAGGGGGTAACCAGTCCAGCAAGTGTGGCGCTTACGATCACAGATGACGAGGAGGCGCCCACGGTCTCGCTGGTCTTATCGACCGCATCAATCAGCGAAGATGGAGAGAGCACCACCGTCACGGCAACGCTAGATCGCCCCTCTGGTGTGGTGACGGCGATCGTGATCGCGGCCCTCCCCGAGGCGGCGGCGTCGGACGTTGCACTGAGCGGGAACTTACGACTCACGATTGCCGCAGGGGAGACGGGTAGCACAGGATTGGTGACGATCGTAGCGTTAGATAACGAGGTGGATGAGCCTGACCGGGTGGTGCAGGTACAAGGTACGGCGACGAATCCCTTGGGCGTGATTGGGCCAGAGGCGGTGGAACTCACCATCACGGACGACGATCCAGTGCCAGCGGTGACCCTCCTTCTGTCGCCTGCCTCCATTACCGAAAACGCAGGGCTAACCGTGGTCTCCGCAAGTATAGACCGTCCCTCGAGCGAGGTGACCACGATCAACCTCACGACCCTTCCCAATGCACCCGCGACCGCATCCGATTATTCGCTAAGTGACAATACCCTAACCATCTTAGCTGGGGAGACGAACAGTACCGAGGAGGTCACGATCACGGCCGTGGATAATGAGGTGAATGCGCCGAACAAGACGGTGCAGGTGCAGGGCACCGCAACGAATGTGCAGGGGATCACGGGCCCTGCAGATGTAGAGCTCACGATCCTTGATGATGATTTGACGCCAACCGTGATGCTGCTCCTTTCGCCAGCATCCATCGGCGAAAGTGGCGGCATAACCACCGTTACGGCCGCGCTCAGCCGCCCTTCCAGTGAACCCACCACTATTGAGATGACCGTCCTCCCCAATGCGCCAGCTACGGAGTTGGATTATACGTTACATGGCACCACATTGACGATTGAAGCGGGAGCGACGAGTAGCACAGAACTCGTGACGATCACGGCGGTGGACAATGCAGTAGATGCGCCAGATAAGACGGTGCAGGTACAGGGGAGCATCACGAGTTCACAGGGGGTGACGAGCCCCGCGGCGGTGCAACTGACGATCACCGATGATGAAGCGACGCCTACGGTGACGCTCCTGCTGGATCCTTCCACGATTTCAGAAGCTGGCGAAAGCACCACGGTCACGGCAATGCTCAGCCATCCTTCCAGTGCCATGACGACGGTGGTGATCTCGGCGGTGGCCAATCCGCCTGCGGTGGCATCGGACCTCATGCTCAGTCAGAATACGATCCTGACCATTGCCGCAGGAGCGACGGAGAGCACGGGGCTGGTGACCCTCACGGCGGTGGACAATGCCGTGGATGAGCCTGATAAAACGATTCAAGTGCAAGGCGTCGCTACGAATCGTCAGGGGGTTACCGTACCCGCTGATGTTGTTCTGACTATTGCCGATGACGATGAGGTAAATCCGACGGTCTCCCTAATCCTCACACCTGCCTCCATTGCTGAAAACGATGGGCAAACGACGGTGACCGCAACCATAGCCCCTCCATCCACTGCGGTGACCACGATCGTGGTCTCGGTGGTTCCGGATGCGCCAGCGACGGAATCGGACTATCGATTGAGCGATAACCTGACGCTCACCATTGCGGCAGGAGAAACTGGCAGTACCGGGCTAGTGACGATCACGGCGGTAGATAATGAAGTGAGTGCACCGGACAAGACGGTACAGGTGTACGGCACTGCGACAAACCCGCGCGGCGTGACGGGCCCGCCTGTGGTAGAGCTTACGATCACGGATGACGAGGCGCCTCCCACCGTCACCCTGATGCTGGATCCTTCTACGATAGATGAGAGTGGAGGCAGGACGACCATCACGGCAACCTTGAATCGGACCACCAGCATGGAGACGAGGGTTGCCATCTCGGTCCTTCCCGATGCGCCAGCCACGCAATCAGATTATAGGCTGAGTACCAATACGATCTTGACGATTGCGGCGGGAGAGACCGAAAGCACTGGACTCGTGACCATTACGGCGGTGGATAACGAGGTAGATGCGCCAGACAAAACCGTGCAGGTGCAAGGCGTGGCTACCCATGCGCAGCAGATCACAGAACCTACAAAGGTAGAACTCACGATTACGGATGACGAAGAAGCCCCAACGGTGACGCTCCTGCTGGATCCCTCTACGATTGCAGAAAATGGAGAAGTGTCCACGGTCACCGCAACGCAAGACCGGGCTTCCGGCGAGGAGACGATCCTCACGATCACCGTTCTTCCCGTTGCACCGGCAACAGAGTCCGATTATCTCTTGAGCGATAACGTGACGTTGACCATTGCGGCAGGAACCACCGAGAGTACAGGGCTCGTCACCATGACCGCAGTGGATAATGAAGTGGATACCCCCGACAAAACCGTACAGGTTCGGGGCATCGCAACGAATGCGCAGGGCATCACAGGGCCCGCAGACCTGGAACTCACGATCACCGACGACGAGGAGGCGCCGGCCGTCACGCTGGTGCTCAGTCTCTCTACGATTGCAGAGAATGGCGGCAGGGCCACGGTCACCGCTACCCTGAACCGGCCTTCCAGTGCCATGACGACGGTCGCAGTGATGGTGCTTCCCGATGCGCCCGCCACGGAGTCGGATTATCAACTTAGCGACAATCAAACGCTGACCATTGCGGCAGGCGAACTCACCAGTACCGGGCTGGTCACGATCACGGCGTTAAACAACGAAGTAGATACGCCGGACAAGACCGTGCAAGTACAAGGCACTGCCACGAATACGCAGGGCGTGAGGGATCCAGCAGCTTTAACCCTCACGATCAACGATGACGATGAATCGTTTCCTGTGGCCCAAGATGCCCTGATCACCACGGAGGAAGACATGCCGTACCCGTTTACCCCATCCGACATTGGGTATCAAGATCCCGAGGGAGATCCGTTGGCAGCGATTCGGATTGAGCGGCTTCCTGATGCGGGAACTTTGACCTTGGGCGGAACGGGATTCCCCACCGGGACACAGATTTCAG
Source organism: Rhodothermales bacterium (assembly GCA_965208025.1). Classification (GTDB taxonomy): domain Bacteria; phylum Bacteroidota; class Rhodothermia; order Rhodothermales; family Bin80; genus Bin80. The sequence goes on along the minus strand of OZ242302.1, from coordinate 2,597,312 downwards.
TAGCCCAAATCTCGGCGGGAGAACTCGTCTTTACTCCAGTCGCCAATGCATATGGCCCGGCCTACACGAACTTTGACTTCAAGGTTAGCGATGGGACATCAGAGAGTCCACTGGCCGCCAGAATGACCATTGACGTAACGCCGGTGAACGATGTGGCAACCGGAAGGCCCCAGATCATTGGGTCCATGCAACTGGGACAGGTGCTTCGGGTTTCGGTGGAGGAGATTCAGGATCTGGATGGACTGCGCCGTGCACAGGCTGGGGAGCTGGGATATGGGTATCGCTATCAGTGGCTCCGCATGGAGGAAGGACATCCGAGTCAACAGGTTGGGGAGGGAGACGCCTATGTCCCCGTAGATACCGATGCGGGGGCAAGTCTGGTGGTCCAAGTTTCGTTTGTGGATGATGCAGGATTTGAGGAGAGCTTAGAAAGTCCTCCCCGACAGGTGCGCTACACGAGTCGAATCCGTACCGCATGGATGGGACGTCTAGGACGAACGGTGGCGGATCAGGTCTTACGTGCAACGCAGTGTGAGGGGCGTGTACAAAGGTCTCAGCGCAGGGAAGTCTATCTGGCGGGACAGCCATTGACCTTGGCCTCCTTGCCAAATTATGTGCATGTACAAAAGGTCAAGCCGGACCGGCATGCTGTACTCCTTGGAACGACCAATCCGGTCTATCGGCTGGGCCATACACTGACCCGGGAGCGTCTACTGCATGGCAGTTCGTTCCGGCATGGGATGCGGGATGGGAGCGGGGTCGCGCTCTGGGGACATGGAGCGGTGTCTCGCGTTCAGGGTGCAGACGGGGCCTTAAACCTGGAGGGACGCGTATCCAGTGGGATGGTAGGGGCAGACTGGACTGGAAACAAAGGGGGACTGGGTGTACTGGTAGCTCATACACGCTCCGAGGGCGAGTATACCATGCCAGAAGAGCAAGGCACGCACTCCGCCTATCTGACCGGAGTATATCCCAATGGATGTTATGCACTTTCTTCGGGAGTCACAGCGTGGGGCGTGGTCGGATATGGTCGTGGATCGATGACCGTGGAACAGGTCTCCGCCCCGATAGATTTGCGGATGGTCGGTGGGGGGATGTATGGGCGCATCCGTGGGGTGGCAGAGCGAGGACTGGAGCTTGGGATTCGTTCGGATGCTCTGATGGTGCAGATGGGAGCGAATGGGACGGAGGAGTTATCGGAAGATCAGGCACAGGTGACTCGGCTGCGACTGGGATTGCAGGGGACCGTGCGAGGGGTACGTCTGGGAAGACGATCCACGATCGAGCCGGCAGCGGAACTGGCCCTCCGCCATGACGGTGGCGATGCAGAGACAGGATTCGGGATGGACATGCAGGTCGGGTTCCGTCTCTCGGAGCCAGCGAGTGGTCTGGACATAGAAGTGCATGCACGGGCGGTGCTGACACACCAAGACCGCGGACTCCAAGAGCGAGGGTTGGCAGGGGCAGTGAACTGGGATACACGGCCCCATTCCATTGAGGGGCTCCAGGTTCGAGTGGAGCATACCATCGGGGCAGAGGCCCTGGGTGGTGCAGAGCGGCTGCTCCGCGCCGAAACCATTCAGCCACAAAATACAATTCATCAAGCAGGAGGCCTGCGGGTACAGGCAGGCTATGGGTTCGCTCTATTTTCCAGAGCACTCACCCTACAACCGGAGGTCAACTTCAGCGGCGGGGGACCGCAGCGAAGATATGAGATGGGATGGAACATCGCACGGGCACACGAGCATCCGACCAAGGTGCAACTCTTTGTCGGGACAACCGGGCAAGCACGACGAGACAGTCCCCTGCAACTCCAGCATCTAGTCCGACTACAACTCAAAAGACAGTTCTAATGGGCTTCCCAAGAGACCAGCTGCAGAAGAGGTACCAAATCGATCCGAAAATCAATCGTTATGGAAACACAGGGAAGGAGAAATTGAAGCGTTCTGTTAATGATTATAAAAATTTGTTGCTGGATTGTGTTCTGAGATTTAATTTGCTCACTGACTATTACGACGTAAGACACAGGCAAATTCAAAGCAGACCGCAAAAAAATGGTCTGGAAGCAATTGAAGTATCGGGACTTGCATTGCGCATTTGGAGTTTTTAAAAAATCACATCCGAAAATAACAATCAGCGTAAGGCCAAATACAAGAATGGATTTATGTCCAGAGGGTTATTATGGATAAGTTGTATGAGTGTTGAGCCAATTGGTAGAGTATCTCGTAAGGTATGAAGATCCTACTATGCTTAGTAGAACCGTGCTAATCGTCTCTAGCTGACTGTCTTGAAGGAAATGAATCTTGGTGGGCGTAACTATGTGCCAGACCCACACAATTACCAACACGGTAGCCATGCTAACTAAAATCCACAAGCTTCCGAGGAGAGCCCTGTGAATATTTTGTCTGGCTGACATGCCTTGTTTATGCTTGGCTTCGCCAGCCTCTAGCAACCATTTTTGCTCTGAAATTGCTAATTTTGATGTGTCAGATAACGAAGAGTCTAGCCAATCTTGTACTTTCTTAAATTCTTTATCTTTGGTCATTTAGAGCGTATACGCATTATGTAATAATACTCTATCAAGTCATTTTGTATGACCGAATTTTCGCCCATTTGTTTAATCGTTATTTCCCATGGGCTGTCAGGCTGATGGCACAGGCTAGATAACATTAAACCACTGTAACCACCGTACACCTCAACGACCTGCTCCATGACATTAAGTGCGTAATCATCAAAATATTTTTGTTGATTTTGTACATCATCAGAGATTGGGCGAGCTCCAAACCGTTTATACTCTGCGTAAACTGAACGAACTACTGGTCCATATCTCCAAGCCTCAATTTCATCTTGAAACAGCGGTCGATTATAGAGACCAAGCATCCATCCATGGCTGATATACACTAACTTCAATAGCTGCATTGAAGTGAGTTGCTTGCCTTGTTGATGTGCAATCCATAGAATTTGTTGTGCTACCGTGAGAGCGGATGGCTGCGATTCTTCCATCTGATTGAGTGTGGCGGCATTTTTAGGATTCATCATCATACGTAATTATGCCTGTTCATATCATGTATCTTTCTCTAATATACGGATGCGACTATGAAAAGTGTCTGCGCATGCAAATCTCCTATAATTTTTTGATAAGTTATGCCCAATCCCCAACATTTTCACCTAAACACCTTGATACGTCGGGTGACTGTCAAATATAACCGTATGAACAGGTGGATCCAGTTGAAACCACTGCGGTGCAGGCGGACATAAAAGGCTGAGGTGTTTGCTCAGCGCATGGGTGACCCCCTCTGTGTGGTGTATGGTGGAATCACTGTACGGAGCGGTGCCTGTTACGTCTGCACTCAGTGTGGAATATCCAGTGGATGCGGATAAAGAGATGAATCTATCAATCAAAAACTATCTACGGAGGCGTCGGACGAAGCGGGAGGCTACGGCGCGATATCAGCGTGGTCGCAAGGGAGGCATCATGAAGGACTTGAAGTCCGGTGGGACCGTCCTTGGAGGGGCAATGCTGGGGGGCTTGTGGGTTTTGCAGTTTGGACTCACTCTATGTTTGTCGGTCGTCCGTTTCCTGTGGTGGGGTATCTGGACACTCTTTGTGGTGGGGGTGGTTTGGCTGTGGATTCAGAATCCTGAACTTGTTCAGGGCACAATCCAGTGGATTTGGGATACGATGAAGGACTGGATGGGAGAGGAATCACCTTTCCAATCCTGAACCTCGGTCACGCTCCACACGGACGTTCTGCGTCTCGCGGGGGATCTCAGTTCTCTCTCTGGTATAGGTCTCCTTTAACCAAGTGTGCATAGATGGAATGGGGACACTATATCCCATCTCTCTTTTTTGGTTCTACCACAATTTGTGTGGAATGAGTATATTTCGGCGAACTAAACCTACTCAATTTCATGTCAAATTTCATAGATTTATTTATGCGCTACACTCTGGATCTCACTCCTGAGTGGCAGCTTGACCGAATCACTTTGGATCCAACGTCTCACCGGATTGATGTATATCTTCGCCATTCGGGAGAGAATCTTGTTTGTCCAGAAACGGGGGAATCTGGGACGTTGTATGACCACCGCAAGGAGCGTTCGTGGCGTCATATTGACTGGTGTCAATCCAAGAGTTATATCCACTGTCGTATCCCTCGGGTCAAGTCTTCAAAGGGAATCAAGACGATTAAGCTTCCTTGGGCAGATTCATCCAGTCGTGTAACCTATGCCTTTGAGCGCGCTGCGATTGATCTGTTGAAAGCAACCAAAAATCAAACCAGCACCGCCAAGCTTCTACGGTGTGGATTTAACCAACTGAATCGGATCATGCATCGTAGTGTAGAGCGCGGATTAGCACGTAGGGATCTGGGAGAGATCCCCCATATCGGTGTGGATGAGAAAGCACTCAAACGGGGGCATGTCTATGGGACCGTGGTAACAGATTCCACACGGGGGATTGTCCTTGATGTGGGGGAGGGAAAGACCAAAGAAGGCGCTATAGTGCTGTTTGAGCGTGTGTTTGAGGGAATGAAGGAGAAGGTCGTAACGGTGACGACGGACATGTTAAAGGCGTTTATTCGCGCCGTTGAACGAGTCTTTCCGAACGCAACCTTGATTCATGATCGGTTTCATCTGATTCAGGATCTGAACAAAGCAATCAATCAGGTGCGCAGACGGGAAGTGAAGAGCCATCCCGAGTTGAAAGGGACGCGTTATGTGCTTTTGAAGAACGAAAAGAACCGTACGGCCAAGCAAGACGAGATCTTCAAAGTCGTTCAAGAAGCCAACTTGGAAGTCAGTCACGCCTGGCGGGTACGCGAAGAGTTTAAAGGGATCTTTGAGTGTAGTTCCTTCGCCGAAGCAAAGAGGTATTTTGATCTCTGGCTAAAGAGTGTTGAGCAGATGGGCGTCAGGGAAGTCACCAAGGTGGGGGAAAGGTTTCAGCGACATTTTGATGGCGTCTGTAATGCACTTTCCCACTCACAATCCAACGCCAAGGCAGAACGCATTAACGGCAAAATTCAAGAAATCAAAACGGTCGGGAGAGGATACCGAACGTTTGAAAAATTCAGAAGTGCGATTCTATTCTTCTGTGGAGGCTTAGACCTCTATCCACAAGGTTCGGGGTAGAACCTCTTTTTTCTAAAATTCCTTTACTAACAAATTTCTTGAACAATTTTTCTGCTTTACTGTCACCGTAGTTGTCTATGAATGCAGACATTATTTGTAAGCGAGGAGTAGGATGTCCTACTGAACGATCTAGAATGGAACCTGCGAAACACTGGATTTCGTCGGGTTCAAGATCGTCGACTCGTTGCTTGTAATACACCTTGCGATCTTCGTGTCCAGCTTCCAGTACAGAACTCAGTCCATCAGCCGTCATAACTCCGTCATTTGCTTTCAGATACTCCGAAGCAAGATCTGCGTAGCATTGGATATGTTGGGGCCATCCATGCGTTTCCCGCACGATCGCGTCAACCCAAGCCGACGGATCTCCTTGTCCTCTACCTTCCTTTTTAATCCAGTCTTCAATCACCAAGCGCTCGGAATCTTTGCTTAACGCCCCCAACTCTACAACACAGTTCCGTCCAAACCTCGAAATCCCTAGTTTTCCAAAGGACGCCTTTGTCGGCCCCAATCCCGCTGCCAGAAGGATCGCCGGTTGATCCAATTTACCATTATGGATTTCTTCCAATAGCCCCCCGACCTCCATCTTGTAGGGTGTGCCAACAAAATCAGCAATTCGTTGAGCTTCATCAAGAATCAGAACCACGCCAGAATCCGAAATTAACTTTTTCAGTACCTGAATTACGCTTGAGTCCGCCGAAACTTCCTTTGCGCGATCAAAGGAGATCACCTTCGCGTCTAGACCTGTGGTAGTTTGTTTCCGAGTAACATAGGCCTCCCCAAAGGTCTGGGCCAGATGAGCAGGGTTGTATAAGTCTTGCACGTTAATGTAAACGACATTCCACTGACTCCTTGAAGCTATTTTTTCTAATTCATGCAATAGAGCACTTTTTCCCGCGCCAGGCGCCCCTTGGATCAGAAAGGTGGTTCCCGTACTGGTATCTTTTGATCGTTTTAATAACTCTGCAAAATCTCTTCTGATGGCTTTTCGCCCGTGAAAATACGGGGAGGGTCCACGGTCGCGTGCAGCAGTTAGATGGCCGGAGGTCAAAAGTTCTGATCTTGACATGTTTTAGGATGGGAACTCTCAGTTAGACATGTCCATAAATGGATTGGTTCCGATATCTGTCTGGGAATGACCCTGCCTAAACTCCTCTAATTTTGTTTACAGCATATTTATTTACGATCAGATTCAACCCCTGGAAGGGAAAATCAGTGGATTTTGAGTGGATTGGGGATAAATTTGGTAGATGTTCTATGTTTCGTCTTTCTCTGGAGGAGGCTCTTCGTCTATGTCTTTTGGGGAGGGGGAAGAGGATACACTATATTTGTAACGTGCGATTACACCCGATCCCGCCGCTTGACCACATGTATAGTGAGCCATCATTTTAGGGGCGGACCAACGACCTGCTTGTGACCTTATGGGTAACGAACCCAGTTGTACTTCTACACGAGAAACAACTCCCAGTGGCGGAAAATATACAACCTTCGTGTCTTTGTTAAACAGGACAGTGGAGTCCTATTTTTGGGGACACCTCAGAAATACGAAATTTGCAGATTTCCATCCCTCGTTTTTCAGTCCAAAGATCGGCGTCTTTACACCCTGTGAGATAGATCCAAGCCTCAGAAAAGCCTGTCCATCCCACATAAATTCAACCACCCGAATCAGAGATCTCAAAAATCCAGCTTTACTGAATCCCCAGAAGTTGGGGCTCTTGCAAAAGTTACTGCTATGATACTTTCCGTAACAGACGCTGATACAGCTTTGCCGTCATTTGGGCTACCACATCCCAACTGAACTCAGCTTCAACACGAGCACGCCCTTGGATCCCCATACTCCGGCTCAGTTGCTGATCCCGCATGAGCAGGTTAATCTTGTCTGCCAATCTCCGTTCAAACCCATCTCCCTCAAACTCAACTAATAGGCCTGTTTCTCCATCTTTGACCACCATTGGGATCCCCCCAACATTTGTTGCGACGACGGCCGTTTCGCAAGCCATGGCTTCCAGATTGATGATCCCGAAGGGTTCATATACCGAAGGACACACAAAGACCTGAGCATGGGAGTAGAGGATAATCAATTCGGAGGGGGGCATCATTTCAGAAATCCATACAATTTGGTGATTACCTGTTTTTTTCAGGTTCTCAACCTCCTGAATCATCTCCGCTTCAATCTCTGAGGTATCCGGTGCACCCGCAGCTAAAACAATCTGCGTTCCCGCATCCAAGTGAGCGATTGCGTGCAATAGATGAATGATTCCTTTCTGCCGAGTTATTCTCCCCACAAACAGAACGTACGGAAGTTGAGGGTTGATCCCGTAGGTATCCAGAACAGATTCGTCAAACGTCGGCCGATATTCATCCAAATCAATCCCATTGGGAATCACATGAACAATCCTTGGTCGAATTCCATAGAGAGCAACCACATCTTCTTTCATTTGAGGTGAAACCGCAATGACGGCATCTGCCGTCTGGTATGCGGTCTTCTCAATCCATGAACTTACATGATAAGCATGTCCAAGTTGCTCCACTTTCCACGGCCGATGAGGCTCTAAACTATGGGTTGTCAGCACCAGCTTCGCTCCAGTAAGCTGCTTGGATAGAACGCCCGCCCAGTGAGAGTACCATGTATGACAGTGGATGATGTCGGTTTTATCCACTGCCGCCGCCATGGATAAATTTCGCTGAAGGGTACGGAATAACTTATTGAAACGTGGATCCCCGCCCTCAGGCGCTCCCTTCGCCGAGATGCCCTTGATACTTAGAGCATTTAAGCTCCGTCTTTGTCTGCCAAAGGTATACACCTGGACCCGATAATGAGACGCCAATTCTCGAACAAGATACTTCACATGCACTCCTGCACCACCGTAAATATTCGGAGGATATTCATTTGTAAGAACAGTCACCTTCATTTTATGGATCACCACTTCTTTTTTTAATCTCGCAACCTCAGCTCCTGCCTCCCGGAGCTGAGAAACCCATGGTGAATCAGGATTGGTCTCTGCGATGATTGCATGTGTGTGATCACATTTTTTGATCATCTTGGCACACAATCTCAGATAGTTGACCACCGGCTTGGGATTTTTTGAATAATTGGTGGACTGACCCAGTGGACCGATTGCCTGATCAAGGTTCCTTTTTGCCTTCGCAAGCTGGCGCCATCCTGCAACATTACAAGCACTGGATGCCTCCGCCGCCATGTCTATATACCTCAGAAGTGCATCATTTAATTTGGCTACATCCGTGGGAGGCCCCTCTGCTTTCTCTCCGCGCAATGTGGAACTTTGACGCTCTAGTCCCAGAGGACTCATCTTTTTTAGCCCCAATGGTTCAATGATCGGATTGATATCTCGTAATACATTTTCTGATATCTTTGAGAGATTATCCGTGATGGTCTGCGAATGATAGATCGTGGTGTCTTCCCAGATTCCATGCTGCAGCATCAGGCGCAGCTGCATGTGTGAATTTGCTAATGCCGTCAGACGTTCAAAATCACAGTTCAATGCGTTTTTCATCACCACCAGCACAAATATCCGCCAATAACTCATTCCAGGTCGACCAACATCCTGACGAGTATTCTTGGACAAATGTTTTTCCAAGATCAATAGTAATCGATCCCGTAGTGGAGCCGTACTACCAATTTTTTGCAAGATGCGCAGCGTACAGTCTATATCATCCCTTGATTTGGGATTGATTGGAATGTCTTGAATGGGTATGACATCCAGCATTGGAGATGGATCGATTGCTTTACGCATAAGAGTGGGAGTTCAGGTCTGATTCGCCAGATCAACCCTGTGCTTTGGCTGAAATCACAGATGCAGAGTTTTGAGCATGACGGAGTCTTACATCAGGGCTGTGTACAATAATGTCTAATCAGAGGTTGGCTTACTTTGATTTTTATTGGCGGTGTTCCCCTGTATCATCCCATACCTGATGTGAGCAACATTAATCAATTTTGATCTGTCGCGGAGCACGTACAAATAACACATCATGGAGCTTTCCATGGTTGGTAAATACATCAGGGCCACGCTCTTCAAGCCCATGCATATTAAAGCCAACGACCGTCAAGTCCGCTTCGCTGGACCTTTCGTAAACAAGTTGGCGGAATGCCTCGGTATTCTCGGTCGTGATATACTCAATATTTTTCTCCGAGATTGGAAGCCTTCCTTCGGTGATCAACTGCGAAAATTCCTGTCGGGTGCGCTCTACCTCCGCTCCAGGTAATGCAGCAAATACCTGCACCTGTGCATTTTGCCAATCTGGATGCCCTAGCAGGATATAGCTAAGAAGAATCATTGTGTTTGCATTCGCTTTGTCATTCCATGTTAACCAGACATGGATAGAATGCCGATTGCCAAAGTGCGTTTCGCAGTGTCGAAGGACCATGAGCGTCATGTCTGAATTTGCTGCAAACTTACACTGATCTACGATACCCCGGACGACATCCATGGAGTCTCGCTGCGCGAATTCAAACAGGATTGAATTATTTGACATGCCGGATACCCCAGGAACCTGGAGCGTCTGGGCGAGCGCGGAAGTGATAGACGGGCTTACCACTGTATCCATGTAGACCGCACTATGCTGAGTCCTTGCCAGTTTTAGAAGTCGTTCCTTGACGGTCTTGCTCTCAAAAAATGTTGTTGCGTTCAATTTCCCCTTGATGAAGTGAACATAGGTGCCAAACCCATATCGGTGACAGAGCCAATGTAGCATCATCAAGGGACTCCGCCGATCAAATGTACGATCATTGACCATGATCACACTGGGACGCCACTCGTCCGCAACCTGCTCCGATCGGCGTTGCTGGAGACGAATCTGCATGTAACGAGTCGCTTGCGTGATCACATTTTGGAACAGGGATGCAAGGTCACCTTCCCCTCGCTTCCCGACGCGCAGTCCCTGATAGAGAGCCACAAGCATCAGAACGGCAAGCGCTGCAAAGAACAGATTTATCTGAAACATCAGCAGGAAGCATACGATGGCTCCAAGTAAGCTAATGTACCAGCGAGACCGGAAACTGGGGCGATAACTAGGTCGTGCAGCAAAGTGTTCAAGGAAGCTGATTGCGCACAGAGATCCATAGGTGACCATAAAGAACATTGAAATCAGTGTCGCGACCAAGTCTACATTCCCAACGATAACAATTACCAAGGCTAATGCACCAGTGATCATGGTTGCATGTCGGGGATCATTGGCAGCACCTGTTCCTCGAGAGATCCAGGAATTGAGAAATTTTCCAGGTAAGGTTCGGTCCGCCCCTAAAGCCTGTAAGGTTCGGGGGGCTACAAGCACCGATCCGATTGCACTACTTAACGTCGCACAACATAACCCGATCAGGATTGCAGGACCCCATACAGCGATCTCGGACATAATCAACTGATCCTCAGCCATCGCCTCGGGAGGCGCACTGATATGGAGCTTATAGACCAGACCAATATAAACGATCATACCAATCACGGTTGCCCATATCGTTCCTCTGGGAAGAGACTTGCGAGGATTACGCAAATCCCCTGATAAGCCTACCCCAGCCGTCATCCCCGTGAATGCGGGAAATACAATCGCGAACACAACAATAAATGAATCGGGCCGTCCAATCTTTTCCGTGAGACTGACCGCGTTACGATCAAACCCTTCCAGAGGGGAGCCCATGAAAAATAAGAGAAGGGACACCAGAAGGATTGCTGCAACTACGTAGAGCATCTTCACACCAAGATTTGCACCTTTTGAGATCACCAATGCCAGAAGCATGATCAGTGCAGGAATGGAGATCAGCCGCGGATCAAACATAATCCCTACTTGCTCTCTGAGGAAGGGCTCCAGCCATGTGAATGCCTCCGCAAAGGCAATCATATAAAATGCGACGGATATCGCCTGAGAAAGGTATAAACTGATTCCAATCACGCCACCAATCGTGGTTCCGAAGGATCGGGAGATGATGAAGTACTCTCCTCCCCCTTCCACTTTTCGGTTGGTTGCAATTTCTGCAAGCGCCAATGCAGTCGGAATCGTGACCAGATGACCCAGGAGTATGATGCCTAAAATCCCCAGTAAACCTGTATGAGCAACCGCGTACCCGAAACGCAGGAACATGATCGCCCCCAGAATTGTGCTGATTCCAGCCAGAAAAACGGGTAACGTTCCAAATCCGTAGCCTCTGCTCATTGCCCTATGTCTGATCTATTCTTGCAGATGAAGTATAAAACTTTTTACTCAAGTATTTGTGGATACAACTGGCCGCGCAGCCCAGATGGTACAATATCCCTTGGGATGAATTGGGCCCTTGATACTTAGACAGCTCCCGCACTGGTTACCTGACTCTGCTTCAACAAAGAGTACACAATTCCTGCAGTTCTTTTCCTGTTCAGGTGACTGATCCGTGTATTGGAATGTCATTCGCAGGGCAACTTCTTCTTCCGAAAGTCCGCCTCCATCCATACAACTGAAATTTCCCTGATCACTCCTGGGAAGCTCTGCCCCAGAGTCTCTAGTGGTGTCAACTCGTGATTCATCGCCGCTGTGATCCCCACAGCCCAGAACCACGGTCCCGACGGAGGTGACCACAAAAACCTGTTTCAAAAATTGACGCCTCGTAAAGTTACTCATTCTATGCTTAGAAGATTCGCAGGGAAAGATTAAGCTATTGGACGTGAACTGCCACATCCATCATTAGATTGTGATGGAAACAAGAAGTAGCATGTGTGTTCGCAGTTGACGCTCCATCTTCATCGGGTTCAAAGCACAAATCAACCTTGGAAAAGATAGCATTTTTTTAATCTACGGAGAAAGAGGCCATGGTGTTTATGTCAAATCATGGACTGCATATATCTATCTTTCAAACAATACGGAGTTTGTGGTTGCATCTGTCAAATGATTCCATCCTGCCATCTGTCGTATCTTTGGGAGTTCATGGGAAGAGATATCATGCTCCGCTTCCCCTTGAGTTCCAAAAGCAATCTACATTCAAACCGAGTCATGCTTTGACTCCGAGTCCGTATTATTCGTATGACACCCATCCACATGAACTCTGAACCATTCCAAAATGCCTAATATCTCTCCGATTACCGCTGCCAAGGATTCCTGTACCGTCCTGATCGTTGATGATGAAGATGATATTCTTGATCTACTTCGCTATAATCTTGAACGACTTGGCATCAAAACAATCACCGCACGAAACGGAATTGAAGCACTAGACATGGTTGAATCTCATGCCCTGGATCTGGTTGTTCTTGATATTATGATGCCGGGCATGAACGGATTGGAGGTCTGTCGTCATATTCGAAAATACTCCAACATCCAATCCGTCCCCATCTTATTCTTGACCGCCCGCTCGGAGGAAGAAGACCATATTCAAGGATTAGATGTCGGCGCAGACAGCTATCTACCCAAAACATTTGGAATAGATGTGATCATTTCTCAGATCAAAGCACTCCTGCGCGGAACGCATCGCACCCTTCCCAGCCCCTCACTATTAAGTGTTCATGATCTTGAAATTGACCGAGACAGGTATTGGGTATCCCGGAATGATCCGAATGAGCATGCTAAAATCACGCTTACCCGGAGAGAATTTGATCTTCTTTACTATTTAGCGAACTCCCCGGGGGTCGTGTTCACGCGCAGAAACCTGATCAAGAGAGTGTGGGGGATGAGGGTTGAGGTTGGTGAGCGCACCGTAGATGTCCATGTCAGCAAAGTCAATAAAAAGCTCGGCAAATATCAGGGGACGGACTATATCCAATCTGTCAAAGGGGTAGGATACCGGTTTCTTGAACCGAAAAGTCCTCCGAAGTCCTCCGTATGAATCCAGCCTAGCGAATGTCTGGAGAAATGTTTGCACTTAGGGTTTCATGGCGCGTGAGCATATTTGTGTTGATCATCTTATTTCTGGCGTCTCTGATCGGCTTTCGGATGCCTTGGTGGACCGTGATGGCAATCAGCCTCTTGGTCGGGTTCTGCACGTTTCTTAGTGTTCGGTGGATGGTTGCCCAAAAGATGTCCATTCTTCGGTCTACTCTCTCGGGCATCGGGGATGATCCAGAGACTACATCCGATTTACCTATCCATGAAGGTCCACTGCTTAGGGATGAACTGAGCCTCTTGATTCACCTTGCCCGTGAAGCCGATGAACGTGTTGCTAATCAAGTGCAGGAACTTGAACGTATGGAGCATTATCGTCGCGAATTTCTTGGGAATGTGTCCCATGAACTTAAGACGCCTATTTTTGCAATTCGAGGATTCGCCGAAACACTTCTGGATGGAGCGCTGAATGACGAACGAGTTCGAAAGTCATTTGTGAAAAAAGTCTTACGCAATGCCAACCGTCTGGGAAGTCTTGCCGAAGATCTCTCCTCCGTCGCACGAATTGAGATGGGAGAACTTGCAATGGAACTGCAACCAATAAATTTAACCGAACTTTGTGGGGATGTTCTTGAATCTCTGGAATCCATGGCTTCAGACCGAGAGATTACGATCCGTCTCTCTGTACCTCCCAATCTACCAGATGTATTAGCAGACCAGAATCACATCAGTCAAGTACTGAGCAATCTGATTGACAACGGAATCAAGTATGGTCGGGAGGGTGGACAGATTGAATTGATTGCCCGCAAATTGCATGAGGGAGCGGTCAAGGTTTCCGTGGTAGATGATGGGGTTGGAATTGCCCCTGAATACATTGCTCGACTTACCGAGCGGTTCTTTCGGATTGAGGCCAGTCGATCATCAAAGCTGGGTGGAACGGGGTTGGGGTTGGCAATTGTGAAGCATATTCTCAGCGCCCACGGGAGCCAACTCATGGTTGAAAGCATTCCCGGTGAGGGGTCAACCTTTGGATTCACACTCCTTACAGCCGGCGAAAGTTCTTGAAGCTCTCTGGACTCAGCACCTCTCCTCTCATCGCTAGGTCATAGAGTTTCCTGCTTTTGGTACCAAGCACGGCCAGATTCCCCGCATTGACCAGAACCACATCCGCTTGACGCTCGGACTCGTTCTGATTGAGTTGTCTCTTCATTCTCAACCGAACCTCATCCTCACTTATGCCATCCCGAGCTCTTACGCGTTCTATCCGTACATCATGTGGTGCACTCACGACGCAAATCGCATCCAGAGAATCTTCAAGCCCTGCCTCAAAAATGAGAGCGGCTGAGTGGACCAGCAAGCCGTTGATCCGTTGATTCTTCATGTGCACAAAAGCCTCCCCAACTTGGGGATGAACAATTGCGTTCAAAGCTGACAGACACGTCTCGTCATTGAAGACCAGTTGTGCCAACCACGACCGGTTTAAGGATCCATCCCTCTGGTAGCTCTCGTTCCCGAACGTATGAAGAATTGCCTGACGGACTTCTTCGCTAGATTCCATTAAACCCCGTGCGACCTGATCGGCTTCAAATATTTCGGCTCCAAGATCGGCTAACAATTTACAAACCGATGACTTCCCACTACCAATTCCTCCAGTAAGTCCAAGAGTCCTTAGATCAGACATGGTTAGCGTATTTAATCTGTTACGTTATTGCGTGCTGCCAAGCGAGAGGATCATCCAGCAGGTTCCATATATCGTCGCCATCTTTTCCCATACTTCTGTAACTATACGATCCTAAAAAAGAAACCTTCGTCAACTAAAGCTGCCTATCTGGGTTAGATGACCTGTATCCTTTTGGTTGATCTCCCTGCCGATCCAGCGTCCTTTGTATGCTGACCGTACCCTCCGATCCATTGTTGTGCAGATCAATCGTTTGCACGTTTGATATACTTCATTCAGAAGGATCACTAATGTTTCATCCATACTTCTCGCTGCAGCTATGTTTATGAATGAATTCAGAGTTGCCAATACATGCTAAGGGAGATCAACGGGATCAGGCGGCGCGAACCTCGGCGGGCAGTACGTTGAATGACCTCTGCAGTTGCAGACGGCAATTGACCATAAAGCTCATACCGTAGCCGTTGCCAGTTCGCCCATACATCCAGGCGCAGAGAGGTTTGGCCTCGGGTCCAGTAGAGTGCCCCAGAGGGTCCCGATTGAATGACCCATCGCTTTCCTGCTCTGGTAATACTTCCACGGGTGCTACCGGATACATCATTTGATATCTGATACTGTACCGTGGTCGCTTGATCATAATCACTTCTGAGAAACATTCGCCATCCAAGTTCTCCACGGAGTCGGTTGCCAGACTGAATGCGCAACCAATTGCTATAGGTTCTGAGCGTATCAAAAGGGATTTCCGTAAAATCCTCCCAGTTCAGTCGACCGAGTCGTAAGTCGGACAGCGTTGCGCTCCATTTCAGATCTGTATCGGCGAAGAGTCGGTGTTCCATTTCGGCTTCCAGTCGCATCTCACGGGCCGATTGATCGGATGAGCGGCGTCCTGGCAGCAAAAAATCTTCGGTTGTATAGGTCGCACGAACTTCGCTGGCCAAGGAAGCTCTCGTAAACGAAGAGGGAGTCCACTCTATGGATGGACGTAAACGAAGTGTACGTTGAATACTGTTTTCAGCGGAACGCTCGGCATTCAAAAATACCGTGTGATGATAGGAGCCAAACATCCTCACTTCAACTCGCAGATAGCGACTTCGGCGGTGACGCAGTGCAACCGTCGCGTTATGGTACACTTCGTCACGGTCATCCAGGTTGACCACAGGCGTATCATGTCGTACGATACGTGAACTCCCGTTGAAAAGAATTGAAAGTGCAGGATGAACGTCTCCTCGTACACTTCCTCTTAGAGAAAACACTCCCTCATCATAGTCTGCCTGTTGCAACAGTGTCCGCTTTTGGACAACTTCCGAGGGAGGCAACTCATCCTGATTTCTCAGTATTCGTCGTTCATTGATCGCTCCGTACTCGGCTTGCAACTGTGCATCCAACCGAGGGCGCGAATAGTGGAGACCAATTTGTCCTGTAAATGCTTGACGGGTAAAGTTCGTCTCAAATGTGATGGATTCTTCGGGGGGCTTTGGTGCGCGGATCCGCCGCTGGTTGAGTCGGATATCGGTCTGAGCTATGATCCGAACTGCACGCAATAATGGTGTCTGGACCATAAAATGGATATCCAATGTGTCGCTGGTCGTTGCTTCAATGGATTCAGGATCTCGTATCTGCCCTCGATTGAGGAAGGATACAGCCTGATAGGTATCTCGCCGTCGACTGGAGAAGCGAGCTCTGGACTCTAATCTGGTGAAACCGAATGAACGAGCAGCAGCGCCAGCCAACGCCACATCTCCAATTCGACGTGGAGAAATATTTCTCCACGCAGCATCCGAGTGAAAGGAGAGTTGGTAGCCTTGAAGTTCTTTCGGATCCAGTGAGAGCGACAGCGCGACCGCAGGGCCAGTATCAATTCGAAGAACCGTTTCTTGATCAGCCTGCACGATCCCAGGTCGACGATCGGATGCAATCCCGACCGCTGCCTCCATGCTTAATGCATTCATGAGATTCCTTTGTAGCCCCATCAGCAACGATTGAGAAGATGCCCTCCCCGATCCAAACCAATCTAGATCTCCCTGTATCCTTGCACTTACCTGCCCCCAGATTGGCCCCACCGCACGAAAATCCAGTCGATCCTCATCCCTGAACCGTAGCCGACGATCAAATTGGAGATAAGCATCTGACTGAAACCGATTCCTCATATCTACCTTCCATGGTCCCAACTGGCCGTTCCAGGAGGTCATTGAACCCCAGCGGTACCGATTCACTTCGCGAGCAAACGTTGTCTCCTGCTGTACAGATGACTGTGCATTTGATTGATGATCCGAAAATCCGAGTACCACAACCCCAAACACCGTAAGCCAGTAACGCTTGGCAGACCATTGCATAGCAGAGAAAACTCAGCCAGGCGGCCACTGAAGTGCGCGACCACCGAGTACATGAAGATGAAGATGGTCTACGGACTGGCCCCCGTCTACACCACAATTAATGACAATCCGATAGCCTCCTTCCAAATGTTCTTGTTCGGCTACCAGATTGGCAACCATTAACAGATGTCCGGCAAGCGCAGCATTCAGATTCTCGTTGAGTGCAGGGACGGGCTCGCGCGGAACGACCAGCACATGGGTTGGCGCCTGCGGAGCGATATCCCGGAAGGCAATACATACTTCGTCCTCATATATACGATCCGCTGGGATTTCTCCTGCAATAATCTGTTCAAATAGCGTTGGCATCTGGAAATCACGAAGAAGAACATCTCTGAACAAACCGTAATCCTCTTCGTTCCTACGCCGCCGGATTGCCAACTTGATTCTTCAGTCTGATGCCAACCGTGTTCGTCACCCGCGAATCGCATTTTAATGCTGCGCACCGCTTACATAATCCTTCAAAATCCGATGAATGGAATCGTTCCGTTTTTGGTGCTTGCAATAATCCGAACTGGCATGGTCACAACTATACCCTCCGGGTTACCGTTCAAGGTGTTCCCGACCCTAATACAGGCTATGTGGTTGACCTCGCTGATCTCAAACAGGTGATTGAGGAACATGTGATCCGCCATTTGGACCATAAAAATCTCAACCTGGATGTCCCATTCCTGAATGGGATCATGCCATCCACCGAAAATCTCGTAATTGCGATCTGGAATCAACTCGAAAGCGCGTTGCCCTCTGGTCAACTCTACCGTGTCCAACTTTATGAAACCCCCCGAAACTCTGCTGACTACTTTGGCCCCGACAAATAAACCGGATCACTCGGATCCATCTTTTGAAGGGGATTATCCGATCGGCGAACTTGCTGATCATTTTCATGAAATTCTCCGACTGCTCGGCGAAGAACCCGACCGAGAGGGCTTACTCAAGACTCCCGAGCGCGTCGCCAAATCTCTCTCCTTTCTTACCCAGGGATACCGTACGGATGCAAAGGCGATCCTGCGGTCTGCCATCTTTGAGGAGCAGTATGACGAAATGATTCTCGTCCGCGACATTGATGTGTTCAGTCTATGCGAACACCATATGATCCCCTTCTTTGGCAAGGCCCATGTTGCCTATATTGCCCAAAATCATATTGTAGGTCTTAGCAAGATCCCGCGAGTCGTTGATGCCTATGCCCGCCGCCTTCAGGTGCAAGAACGTCTGACGGTTCAGATCAGAGACGCAATTGACGAAGTTCTTCAACCTGTGGGGACCGCCGTCATCATTGAAGCCACGCATCTTTGCATGGCCATGCGCGGCGTGCAAAAGCAGAATGCGATTACAGCCACCAGTGCAATGAGTGGTGCATTTTTATCTGAGGGGACCGCACGCGCCGAACTCATGCGCCTAATTCACTCAGATTAATCCCCTCAGTTCATCGATAGGTCATGTGGAAAGTTCGCCAGAAGTGCGTACTCTCCCCCCATTCTCCGCAGAACCAAGCTCCAAAGTTTATTGGGATTGCGGCAAAATATAAGATCCGGTGTCGCCTGAGTCAGGCACCAGTATCCCTGTTTGAGTTCATCTTCAAGCTGCCCCACTGCCCAGCCAGAATATCCTATGAAAAAGCGGAAATGTTTCGGGGTAATCTCTTGGTCATTCACGATTCGGACTGCATCACCAAAGTCCCTGCAAAAGAATACCCCTTGGGTGATCGGACGGGCTTCGTGAATCTCGTCTCCATGTTGATGTAGATAGGTGAGATACTCATGCTCTAATGGCCCCCCATAATGCACCACATATTTACCAACTGGCTGTTCCACTAAGTGGTCTAAGGTCACATTCGTCGGACGATTCATCACAAGACCTACGGTACCATCTGAATCGTCATGCTTACAGATCAGGACGACTGTTCGATAGAATGGATCATTGGATTGACCAGGTGGAGCCGCAACAAGTAGATCCCCCGATTCTATGGGCTTATGCACTCTCATTCGTTGGACCTCAGAAGTGCACTTAAGGCTCCACACCAATCATCTGCACTACGCGTGATGCTCAGGATATTGACCTGATGAAACTTTGGAAATAAATCCATCAGAACACTGGGAATCTGGTCCCATACGTTCAGTCGGATCAGGTGCTCGAGGTCATCCGCCGCTTTCCTGCTCCAAAGCCAGTCATTCCGCAGCGTTTCCGCGCGCTTCCAGTAATTCCGCTCATCCCACACATCCGCACTGTGCTCTATCGTGGAATAAATCCCGCGCAACGAAAATACAAACAAAGCAGCCATGTCCTTCGCCTCTTCATCAAAGTGATCTTTTTCCGCCAGTAGACGGAGCAGTTCAGCACATGTACGTATGTGTGCATTCCGCTCTTTGGCAGGTGTCTTTCCTGTGCGTATTATACGTCCCATCTAAAGTACCAAATCATTATTCTCCTTGCATTCTTTACCACTGGGTTATCTTTGAGATCATTTCAGGTCTAAATTGGAGTTCACATCGGGGGAGGCTGGCAAAGCTCATTCGCGAGTATTTCAAACCCCCAACGATACTTCACAACAAGTCCATTTAACAAGATTCTTGTAAGATTGTCACTACAATTCTCTCAATGATCACATCCATTACAAGTCCACAAAACCCGTTCCCACCCGGAATATGGGGTAGAAAAGAGAATGAATTCCCAATTTAGGAATTTCTGGAATGATTCCCCTACGGTTTACGTATGACTAATAATTTTTTCGTTCATCCACAGGGAAGTAGACCAAAGGGAGCCGGTTTCAACTACATCATAGCGTTTATTCGTATTTCCTGCATGGATTCAGTCAAACTACAGTTTGGGGAAGCGTCGTAGCAGGATGGCGGTATCCCCTCTTGCGAATAGTGATAATCTCGGGAACCCCGACCGTACCCACTAGATGCGGATGCCTGTTTCTTGGGCTTCGCATTCTGTTAGGTCTGGGCAATCCGGAGTAAGGGGGATAAAGGATTCAAGTCAACAAGTGTTGTTAACTTGAATTTACGGAAAATTAGGATAGGAGATAAAGGAGGTCTTCATCCATTGGCTGTACGATTTCACCATTCTCAACCGTCTTCGCTATATGAACAGCTAACGCTCGGTCGGGATGAAGTGGGTAACAGTTCCAATCTATGGATAACAAAAGTGCTTGAACTTTCGCAAACCTAAAATTTAATCTGGCAAGAGCAATCAAAGTACTCCATGCACCAGGATGGAATTTCTTTGGCCGTTTGAGTGGAACGAGCTTCCAAGTATTGTTGCTTCGGTACTCCGCTCGTAGAACGGGCTTAGGATGGTGATTGGTTTTGATATGTACGGCTAAGTCTACGGTCATTCTCTACCGAATATGTGTCTCATTAAAAATTTGAAGTAGTCTGGATGGTCAAATAGAACGGACTTGTAATGCTATTCACTCTACAAGAATAACCTACGATAGTGTACTTACTGCCCATTGAATATGTTTCGGTTCCCCAGATATATTGATCCGCCCCGCGGATCTTTGATCCCTTTGGATGCTTGATCAGGCGCATACTCTTTCCCCATGTACGGGTAGATAAAGTCATCTTCACCTCCCATGAGTGCCACTCCGGATTGAGCGTGTGATGATTACTGGAAGAACGTACGTTACTTTACAGACATGTATGGCAATAGGAAGTCAGTGGTGGGACAGAAATCTGCCATCGTGGACTCATTGAAGGGGTTTATCAGAAAGAGCTTCACCCTATAGATTGACATGATGGATTGATTTCACGCTCTTGGGCTGGATCCTATGGTGTCAATCAATTGGGTCTACAGCTTTAAGAGTGGGTTGAGTGTTTTTGGTAGCCTACTGGATACAAATCCAATCCCCCGAGATAGAAGTAAATCGCATTGGCAAACCGTATCTTATTCCGGTATCCTCTCGCACGGACTTTGACGTTTTTGATTCGGCTATTGAGACTTTCCGCTGGCCCATTGCTGACCCGAAGAAGGATGGCATTGACGATCCCCCATAGATGTTGATCCACGGTTTCGGCCACCTTATTCATGGGAGCAAGGTTGCATCGTCTGGCCCAATTGATCCATCGCTTCCAACCTTTGCGTGCCCATGTTCGGCTTTGATAGGTCCAGAGCTTCTGGGACAGGTCTTTGATTGCCCATGCACGAGCGGTTCGCAGCGAACTATTCTTTAACTCTTTGAACAGGATTTTTTGTTTGTCCGACATATTCATCAGATTCGTCAGCCAGACATACTTGGTTCCTGTGAGGTCCAGAACCCCTCGTTTCCGCAATTCTCGGTTCTCCTGTTTCCGAACTTTATCCACCGCGTCTCCAATCTTTTTGGCAACATGAAAGCGATCCAGTGCGATCTTTGAGAATGGGCCAGAAACCCAGTCTATAGTGGCGTGGATGTACGCAGACCACATGTCCATACTCACGCTTTTTAGATCGGACAACTGCGTAGAAGAACATTGAGCATAATAGCTTTCAAGACTCTCTTTCCTATTCCCATCCGCAACATACAGCACAGTTCCTTTCATCGGATTCCCCACTATCGTAAAGTAATTGTGTCCTTTTCTGACGGAAAGTTCATCCACACAGATATGTTCAATCTTTTCCTCCTTTCTACGGGCAAGCCCACGTTTTACCGCACGCTCTAAGATGTTGGAGATCATCCTCCAACTCGTACCTGTCCGAGTGGCTACGGTTGAGATACTGTTGGCATCCTTTAATCAGTCAATTGCGCGCGCCTCAAACCCGAACGTACACTGCATTCGTGCTTCTGCCCATGGCACAGATACCGTCTTGATCCCATGTTCCGAACACTTCACACGGGGAACATTCGCGACCACTTTGGTCTGATAATCACAGATCATGGTGTGACACCACTTCCGACGACGATGGTCATACCCTGGACAGGCTTTCCCACACTCAGGACACCGTAAAACCAAATCCTTTGAATAGGTAACATGGAGCTCGGCCTTCATCAACTCGCGATCTTGGGTGATCTCCGAGACCTCCCAGCTCGTGTCAATCCCAATGAAATGATTAATATCTTGAATACGTAGAGACATCAGTAGATAGATTGATTGGGGGTAAAGTGTACCTGCAAAACAGACTAAATTTAACATGAAAATTGATTCTGAACCTAATTCATCCCATAGCCGTTCATCACAATTTTGACACCTTAGCCACCTAAAAAGCTGAAGACCCCAATCATTTTTATTCCTACTCTTTGGCCTATTGATTTGTAGAATACGATAGCTTTTCCGTAGAATGACACACACCTGAGCCAATGCCCTGATTGAGTTGCTCTTCATTTTCCTGACCGTTCAGCCCATCCACTGGTAGCGAATCTGAAATCCTAAATTATGTACCCTCTCACCACAGTCAATTGTCTGGAAGATCTGACATTATTGAAGAAGGGTCTGGTGGAACCGCTGCAGGCGCAAACCTACCAACTCACCAATCCATCTTCCCATTTGGTACTACATGACTCGACAGGAGAACTCATTGCCCGCTGTTCACTGTGGGACAGGTATGATGCCAACGGTGCACCTGCACCAGACGGCCTGATCGGCCATTACGCAGCAGCCAATGCAGATGCAGGCAAACAACTGTTAGAGTACGTCTCAAACCTGCATCGGGATAGAGGTCATGAGCGTGTCATTGGTCCAATGGATAAGTCCACTTGGCATCGCTACCGGTTCCTGACCGACCGCGGGACTGAACCAAGCTTCTTTCTGGAACCCGACAATCCGGATGAGTGGCCATCCCATTTCACCGCAGCGGGGTTCACGCCTCTGGCAACGTATACCTCTTCCCTTAATCCTGATCTTAACCAAGTTGATCCGCGCTCGGATGAGCGTTGGGCCGAATTCCAGCGTAACGGCATCACAATGCGGACGATGAACATGGATTGCTTTGATGATGAGTTGAAGGCGATCCATGAACTATCGGTGGTCGCATTCGTCCGAAATTTTCTCTACAGTCCAATTCCATTTGATGAGTTCTTGACATCCTATGCTCCAATCCGTAGCCATCTAATTCCTGACTTGGTCCTTCTCATGGAGCATGATGATCGTCTCGTAGGCTTCATGTTTGCGATTCCAGATCTACTGGAATCGGCCCGAGGGGAACCGATGCGCACGGTTATCCTCAAGTCTATGGCAGTGCATCCAGAGTATGGTGGGAATGGGCTTGGCGGGATTTTAATGGATGAAGTTCAACGTGTTGCACGAAAACTGGGGTTTAAGCGTGCGATTCATGCACTCATGCAAGAAACCAATCTATCACGACGCATCTCCAGTCATTACGGAACAACCACACGTCGCTACACGCTCTATGAGAGGTTGATGTAAAGAATGAATATCTGTCACATTCTGACGGAACAGGCCGATGAACGACCTGATCAGCCTGCCCTCATTGAGGGGAGTGGTCGGAGCGTCCGTTCCATGACTTTTGCTCAGCTTGCCGAGCGGTCTGCCAAGGCTGCGGCACTGTTTCGGAGTTCGGGATTGACGCAGGGAGATCGGATCCTTCTCTTTCAACCGGTTTCCATTGACCTTTATGTGGCACTCCTTGGCATTTTCCGTCTTGGTTTGGTCGCCACCGTACTGGATCCTTCGGCTGGACGTGAGCACATTGACCAGTGTTGTCAGATCGCTCGCCCCAAAGCTTTCCTGGGACCCGCCCGCGCCCACCTCCTGCGACTTCTCTTCCAGAGTTTGCGCCAGATTGAATGCCACATGGTGACTTCGGGATGGGCTCCCTTTGCTATTCGCTGGTCCAACCTTGACCGCCTCCAACCTGTGGACTCAATCACGCCCTGCCCATCATCCCATGATGCTCTGCTTACCTTTACGAGCGGAAGTACGGGGGCTCCCAAGGCAGCAGTCCGTAGCCATGGATTCCTGCGGGCTCAGCATGAGATATTGGCTGCTTCAATAGATCTGAAGCCAACGGAGGTTGACCTGCCGACCCTGCCCATCTTTGTCTTGGCAAACTTGGCATCGGGTGTCACCTCCGTCATCCCAGAGTGTGACCTCCGTAAACCCGGCTTTATTCAACCCGGCCCTGTACTTGCACAACTTGAACGTCACCAAGTTACCAGAACGGTTGGCTCCCCCGCACTCTACAGCAGACTGCTTGAAGGGGCTCGTGACCGCTCGGGGAAAGAACGTACCAACGGACAAGTTGGACTTGGCTCCCTCCAAAAGCTCTATACTGGCGGTGCACCTGTCTTTCCTCGTCTTTTGGAGGAACTTCATGCTGCCATGCCCCATGGGGATGTGATTGTGGTTTACGGTTCGACTGAAGCCGAGCCCATCTCACACTTGAACTGGGACGAAGCCAGTGACCTTGACAGGTCTGCCATGTATGCCGGGAAGGGGCTTTTGGTTGGAAAACCGGTGCATCAGATCCGGCTTCAAATTGTTAAAAATCAATGGGATACGCCACTGCCAGCCATGAGCGCACAAGAATTTGCCAAGCTTGAACTTCCTTCCATGCGTCACGGTGAAATCGTTGTGAATGGCCCTCATGTTCTGCCTGGCTATCTGAACGGCGTCGGTGATGAAGAGACCAAATTCCGTGTTGACGATGAGATCTGGCACCGGACTGGTGATGCTGGCTATATGGATGAACATAACCGTCTCTGGCTTCTGGGACGCGCAGGCGCAGTAATTGAGGACGACCGGGGCTCAATCTACCCCTTCACAGTAGAATGCGCAGCAAGCAAGTTGGATTGGATTGAACGGAGTGCTCTTGCAACCCTCAATGGAGAGCGGCTGCTTGCTGTGCAAGTGAAATCTGAAGCCCCTGCGGATGCGGAGCATCAAACACTTTCACAACTTTCTTGGGCTCATCTGGACCGAGTGATAAGGCTTCCCTGATCCCAGTGGACCGACGCCATAATGCTAAAATAGACTATCCATCTCTCACCAAACAACTTAAACAACATGTCAGCTGATCTTCGCGGTGTGCGGGGCTTCTTTGAACGCCTCCTCGCCGAACGCACTCAACAAGAAATAGAGAAGGACTTGACTCCTTCCACAGAAAATATCTCGCCTAGTGTCCCAAGGGGAGATAAACCGGGGACGATCTCTCCCGAAGAGGTTGATCGACGCTGGGGCGTCCTTGATGTGGACGAACCCGTGAAACATCAATTACTGGATGCGATGACGCGTGAGCAGATGAACGTGTTCAGTAAGAATATTGAAAACTTTGTTGGTACGGTCAAGCTCCCCGTTGGATTAGCTGGACCTCTGCGGGTACGAGGACTCTTTGCAAACGGCGATTATTATGTACCTCTTGCTACGTCCGAAGCTGCTCTTGTCGCCTCTTACAGCCGGGGGGCTTCGGCCATCACGAAAGCTGGTGGCTGTACTGCAGCAATGATGTGGGAGGGCGTGACTCGTGCGCCTGTCTTTGTCTTCAAAAATTTGATTGAGACTGGCAAGTTTATGGCTTGGGCTAGCCAGCATGCCGACACCTTTAAGGATATAGCTGCTTCCACTACGCGACACGGCCGCCTGATCCGGACATGTTTCAATGTGGAAGGGAATCATGTCTATCTAATTTTTGAATTCATTACTGGGGATGCTGCGGGGCAAAATATGGTAACGATTGCAACCGATGCAGTATGTCGTTATATTCTCGATCAATCCCCCGTCCAACCCGATTACTGGTTTGTAGAAGGGAATCACTCAGGAGACAAAAAAGCGTCCTACATGTCTTTCCAGAATGTGCGCGGGAAGAAGGTGACCGCCGAGGTTGTCCTTCCACCAGAAATTCTTCGAGGTCACCTGAAAACCACTGCCAGCCGACTGATGGACTATTATCAGACTGCCGTCGTTGGTGGAGTCATGAGCGGGAACATTGGACTCCAGGGACATTATGCCAATGCCATGGCGGCTCTCTTCATCGCCTGTGGTCAAGATGCAGCATGTGTTGCCGAGTCTGCGGTCGGCGTGACCCGTATGGAGCGCATAGACGGCGATTGCCTGTACGCATCGGTGACTCTTCCGAATCTCATTGTCGGGACGGTTGGAGGGGGGACGAGTCTGCCCAGCCAGCGTGCCTGTCTGGAGATTCTCAAACTTGGTGGGGCAGGCAATGCTTCCGCACTTGCCGAAGTATGCGCCGCCCTTGTACTGTCGGGAGAGCTTTCTATCTCTGCGGCGATGTCATCACACGGTTTTACCAGCGCCCATCAGTCCTTGGCGCGGGGACCAGTGAAGAAAACGTCATGAGCTCCGACCCCAATCAAGGTGTTCTGCGCTGGTGGATCTACCAAAAAGAGCGCTTCCCGCTGGTGCAGCATGGACCACTGATTTTTGCGTTCAGTTTTAGTGCAGTCTCGTTCGCCTGGATGCTGCGCTCCCCCTCTGGATGGCCCAATCTTGTCTCCATTATTGTAGCCTTCATCTCCTGTCTAATCTTTTTTCTCCAGTTGCGCATTGCGGACGAGTTCAAAGATAATGACGAGGACACCCGCTATCGTCCCTACAGGCCTGTTCCGCGCGGACTGGTGACTCTGCGTGAGTTGGCCATTCTCTTCAGTCTGGGGGCAATTATACAACTGGGCTTAGCGCTGTGGCTTGATCCCCGACTTCTTGTGCTGCTCTTCATCACTTGGACGTACCAGACCTTGATGGGGAAAGAGTTCTTTGTGGGCGAATGGCTTCGTGGAAAACATCTCATCTACATGGTCTCGCATATGGCCATTATGCCGCTCGTGGATCTCTATGCGACGAGCACCGACTGGCTCGCCTTTCAGGGATACCCTCCATCCGGATTATTATGGTTTCTTTTGGCTAGCCTCTTTAATGGTATGGTGATTGAAATTGGTCGCAAGATCCGCAGCCCAGAGGATGAGGAAGAAGGTGTTTCTACCTATTCAGTTGTCTGGGGACGGCCGAAGGCATTGGGTGCATGGCTCTTGGTCATGAGCTTTACACTCGTTTGTGCCTGCATTGCGGTGCGTCGAATTGATTTTTTCCTTCCATTGGTCATCATTCTCGGCATAACCCTCAGCGGTGCGGTATTGGTCGGAACTTCGTTTTTGCGCCGTCAGACCCAAGGAGCAGGAAAATGGATTGAGAATTGGTCTGGGATCTGGACCCTTATGCTCTATCTCAGCTTAGGGCCAATTCCACTATTATGGAGAGAACTGGGATGAGGTACATTCTCACGCAACGGGATGGAATTGATTTAGAGCGCATGGGGGGTAAGGCCGGGGCACTGGCTACCCTGTCTAGCGCCGGGCCGAAGATCCCCTCATGGTTCGTCATTGTACCAGAAGCTTTTGAGGCTAGTCTCTCATCGCCCCAACGTCAAGCCCTACTCCAGTCTGTTCGTCAGAGCGAGATCCAGACACTCTTTGATGATGTCCTACCGACCCCCACACTCATTCAGGAAGTTGAGGCACAGTTTACCTCTCTGGGTGAAGATCTCCGCTATGTAGCCGTACGTTCGTCTGGGGTGCAGGAGGATGGAGTGGAGCACTCGTTCGCGGGTCAATTCGACAGCTTTCTGTTTGTTACCCGCGAATATTTGCCCGCACGGATTGTAGATGTGTGGAGATCTGGCTTCAACGAACGCCTGTTGGCATACCGTCGTGAGAATCATCTCTCCGGGCTACCTCAGGCACCTGCTGTATTGATACAGACGATGGTTGACAGTGAAGTATCTGGGGTTGCATTCAGTTCTGACCCGGTCAGTGGACGCCGATCCGTGGCCATCGTCTCTGGTCTGCGCGGCCTGGGAACTGCCTTGGTCGGCGGGGATGCCGATGCGGATACTTGGCGCGTTCAGTACGATGGAACGATCGTTGACCGGGAGATCGTGGCCAAAACGCTTGAACATCGGCCTGCTCCCAATTCTCATGAGGGTGTTGAGGCGCGAGAGATTGCTGAGCCCTTGGCATCTGAACCTGCCCTGACCGATGAGCAGGTTGCACAGGTCGCGGAGTTGGCACGTTCGACGGAGCGGTATTTCGGGCGGCCACAGGACATTGAATGGTCAATACGTGGAGGCGAACTCTTCCTTCTTCAGTCGCGCCCCGTTACCTCTCTTGCAACCACTCCCGATCCTGACGGGCTTCATGCCATCTGGGACAATTCCAATATTGTGGAGAGTTATAGTGGAATTACCACTCCACTCACCTTTAGCTTTGCGCTGTATGCCTATGAGGGAGTGTACCGGGAGTTTTGTCGGCTCTTGGGCGTGCCGAAGGCTACCATTGAGGCGAATGATCTTACATTTCGTCGCATGCTCGGATTGATCCAGGGTAGAATCCACTATAATCTCCTGAACTGGTACCGTGTCATTGCACTACTCCCCGGCTATATGTCCAATCGCCGCTTCATGGAGCAGATGATGGGGGTTCGGGAAAGCCTGCCCGATGAGATCACCCAAGCGACATCCGATGCAACCCGCTCGGCGCGGTTTCTTGACTTGATCCGACTCATCCGCACCATGGCTGGAATGGTTGTCAACCAGATGCGCCTCCCCCGCATGATTGATCAATTCTATGATCGCCTCAATGTAGCACTTGTTGCACCTGATCCACCACTTGACATCAGGCGACTTGATCAGTTGACCAATGATTATCGCAAACTGGAGCAGACCCTCTTGACGCGCTGGGATGCGCCGCTCATCAATGACTTCTTTGCCATGATTTTCTTTGGGGTACTGGGCCGCCTCACATCCAAATGGTGCTCTGAGGAAGAGGATGACCAAAGTACTCTACAAAATAATCTGGTTTGCAATCAGGGAGGGATGATCAGTGCGGAGCCAGCAAAGCGTATCGTTGAGATGGCGACATTGGTTGCGCATCATAAAGATCTGATTGATACCCTCTGCCATGACAAAACCGCCGCGGCTGTAAATGCTCTACATGATCACGATGAATTGGCTCAGCTCTATGATGAGTACCTTGACAAGTTTGGAGATCGATGCCTTGACGAACTGAAACTTGAATCAACGACTCTGTATGATGACCCTGAACCTCTGGTGCGTTCTATTGGGCATGCAGCGGCGAGGCTTGGACGCGGTCAGAAGTTTGAGTCCGGCATCCCGGCAGATGTACGCAGGGATGCAGAGCAGAGGGTGCGTAAAGCTCTTGGACGGAATTTCCTGCGACGTTCAATCTTTGCCTGGGTACTCCGTAATGCGCGAAACCGAGTGCGTGATCGTGAAAATCTGAGGTTTGAGCGCACGCGCCTCTTTGGTCGTGTTCGGCGAATCTTTCTTGAGGTCGGTCGGAGACTTTTTGCCGAAGGGGTTCTTGATGATCCCCGTGACATCTTTTTTCTCGAGCTTGAGGAGATTCTTTCCTACACGGAAGGGGCCGCATCCTGTCAAGATCTTCGTGGGTTAGCTGGAGTCCGTCGCTCCGCATTTGAGCATTATGTCGAACTAGATGTCCCTGCTAACCGCTTTGAAACCTTCGGGTCACCTTATATTGCCAATCGCTACGAGCCATCCGAGACGGGTCAGTCTGATGATGAAGAACTCGTCGATGGTAGCGAACTTCGCGGAATCGGTTGCTGCCCTGGCATTGTGAGGGGGCGTGTGCGTGTGATCCGTGATCCGAGGGGAGCCGAGCTGCAGCAGGGGGAAATTCTGGTTGCCGAACGTACCGATCCTGGATGGATCATGCTCTTCCCCGCGGCGGCTGGCTTACTGGTTGAGCGTGGAAGCCTCCTCTCCCATTCGGCAATCGTAGCCCGTGAAATGGGGATCCCTGCGGTTGTCTCTATCGCTCAGATCACGACCCTGGTTGAGACGGGGGATTGGGTTGAAATGGATGGCGCACGAGGGACGGTCCGTCTGAATGTTGCACCGGAAACCGAAACTGATTCAAACTCCGTTGAACACCCCATCCACTCCGAAAATGGGACTGAACCATGAGTACTGAAGCTGCCGCTCGGGCTGATTTTTCATTTATCCGTTATGCGCAGTGCTGGGAGGATGCCGATATCCTCTTGGACGCGCTCAATGTGAGGGAGGGGGATGTATGCCTTTCCGTTGCCTCGGCGGGAGAGAATTCGCTCTCGCTCCTTTCCTGCAAGCCTGCACGTGTCATTGCTGTGGACATGAATCCAGCCCAACTGGCCTGTGTTGCGCTACGCGTGGCTGCCTACCAGATCCTCAGCCATAGAGAGCTCCTGCAACTGATCGGCTCTCGGGAATGTCCTGATCGGGATGCACTCTATCGGCGTTGTCGGAGTGAGCTTGATGGCGAGGCGCGAGACTTCTGGGATGCTCGCCCGGAACTGGTGCAGGCTGGAATTGGGAATGCAGGCAAATTTGAGGACTACTTTGCACTGTTTCGCAGGAAAGTATTACCCTGGATTCATTCTCGGAACCGGGTTGACCAACTACTCAGAGGCGGTACGGTTGACGAACGCCGCCATTTTTATACTCGACATTGGGCCAACCGACGCTGGGAACTCCTCTTCCGACTTTTCTTTTCCCGCTTTGTGATGGGCAGGATGGGACGAGATCCTGAATTTTTCCGATATGTTGAGGGATCGGTCTCCGAGCGTATCCTTTCGCGCGCGAAGCACGCACTCACTGAACTTGACCCTGCGGACAACCCTTATCTTCAGTGGATTCTGACTGGGCGTCACACCACCGTGCTTCCACATGCACTAAGAGAGGAGAATTTTGAGATGATCAGGGAGAACTTGGATCGGCTTGAATGGCACTGCCTGTCCATTGAAGAACTCCTTGAGGCGGAGCCCGAACTGCGTGTTGACTGCCATAACCTCAGCGACATATTTGAATATATGTCTGACGAGTATTTCCATGAGTTGCTTTCAAAACTTACAGCGCACTCCCGCGAGGGCGCCCGGTTCGCATACTGGAATATGTTGGTACCTCGCAGTCGACCTCAGGGATTGGCAGATAAACTCATTCCAAATCACGAGCTTGCTGAGCGCCTTCATCTTGAAGACAAGGCATTTTTCTACAGTCGTTTCGTGGTTGAGACCGTAGCGGATGGGGCCGAGCGCCTACCACCTCCTACTGAGGTCCCGAGTCGTTGATGCAAGTGTCTAATCTTCTCTCCATTGCGATCATTCTTTGCGCTCTTGGAGGGCTTCTGATTGGTCTCAAGATCGTGGAAAAGAAGAAGCACTTTCACCCTGAAATTCTTCGCAAAGGGGTGCATGTTGGCATGGGGCTGGCTGTACTTCCGTTGCCATGGATGTTTGATGCTGGATGGCCGATGATCGTTCTTGGGGGGCTTGCGTGCATTGCCCTCGTTGCCACTCGACTGATTCCTGATTTGCGCGGTGGTATTGGAACCGTCTTGGGTGGAGTAGATCGGGATACTCTGGGAGAGATTTACTTTGCGATTTCGGTCACGATCCTGTTCCTCATGAGTCAGGGAGAGTGGCTGCTTTATGTAGTCCCAATCCTGACTCTGGCGTTCGCAGATGCTGCCGCTGCCGTGATCGGCCTCCGCTACGGTCAAATGCAATACAAGACATCGGAGGGAATTAAGAGTGTTGAGGGATCTCTGGCCTTTTTTCTGGTGACATTTTTCAGCGCGCACCTTCCCCTCTTGCTTCTGACAGATACTGGGCGCATTCAGGTTGTTCTGATTGCAACGATCCTTGCTCTCTTGGTGATGATGCTTGAACTCGTTTCATGGCGCGGGCTGGACAATCTGTTCATCCCATTGGGTGCGCATGTTTTTCTGCGTCTCTATCTTGAAGAGGATCCGCAGTTGCTCCTCTTTCACATGATCGTTGCCATTCTCTGCACCACCTTTGCACTGGCATGGCGCGGTCGCAGTAAACTTGATGACAGTGCGTTGGTCGGCTGCGCACTTTTCGGATATGCTGCCTTTGCTCTTGGCGGTTGGCAGTGGCTAATCGCTCCCTTTGGATACTTTGCTATCCATACGGTGGCCTGGCCCCGTTCCAGCACGCGCCGATCACACACCGTGTACACCATGCTCTCAATTACAGGTGGCGCATTGCTCTGGTTGTTTACTCACGCAGTGATGAAGCAAGGATGGTTTGTGATTCCCTTCGCCACAACGTTCGCGGCACAACTCGCACTGTATGGCGTCTCTCGAATGTCGCTTCATCCTGAGCGTGGACATCGGCTCGTCCGAATATTGAGCGCAATTGGACTGGGCTGGATACTCGTCTATGTTCCAACCGTGCTGATTTCCTATGGTCTTGGAATAGATTTGGGAAATTGGATTGTATCTGTATCCGAGATGACGAACCTCTTGTCTGTCTTAGGCCTTGGATTACTGAGCATAGGGATCGTGGCAGCCGTATTCCTTCCACTTATCCCGCTAATCTATGGCCCTCCGCTCCGTGCCTACTTGATCAATCCCATCTTTGCTATTCTGGGACTCATCGCTTCACTTATCGTCAGTTTGCCATGGTGGGTATAGGCGATAAGACGAATCCTTGATTCCTGACATCAAGCGTAGAAACTGAGCGGAATCGATCTCTCAGATTGAGGTCACGGTTCGTCCAGTTCCTGGGCCATGAATCTATTTAGTGCATATACCAAGTAGTTGAGGGGGATTTCACTCCTCGGCTCTGATTTGAAGAATGCACCATAGTAGTCTATCCATCCGCGAACTGTGGTATTGATCCTGCCAGCGATATATTCCATGGGGTGTGGACTCATGCGAGCCAACCCCCAACCTACCTTTTCCCGTCCATAACGGTAACAATATTGACCATTTGATCCAGCGTATTCAGCCTATCTGAGATTGTGCCTCCTGACGAACTTGGTCACGTATCTGTCTTGATGTTTTCTGCTGAACTAGTGACAGGCGCTTTGTGTACTTTAGAGCGTTGCCCAAAAGAACTCAATTCCGCTCGTGTATACAGACCCTCTGACATATTCACTCACAGAGTGATTCGGGGCTTCATGGTGTCTACCCTGTCCAAAAAACGATCTACTATTGTCCGTGTAGACTCGGTGTTCTGATGAGTTGAGCTGATTGCAAACTCCTCCAAGCTGTCATCTGTCGTGTCCTCAAC
The DNA here is from genome assembly GCA_965208025.1 of Rhodothermales bacterium. GTDB lineage: Bacteria > Bacteroidota > Rhodothermia > Rhodothermales > Bin80 > Bin80. The sequence goes on along the minus strand of OZ242302.1, from coordinate 2,564,337 downwards.
GACAAAGCCTGAACCTGACTGGTCTCATGATCATAGATCCCGACCGCTGTCGTTTTTCCGACTGCTCCTGACTATTGCGCGGTTGCTTGGCCCAATCTCTTATCCAAACCGTCACGCGGCAGCAGTCCGTGGGGCAAGTTCAATAAGGATCTGTTTGGAAAAGTTCTTATATTCAGTAGTTGTTGCAGAATGCAGAGAACATGTCTGCACTCATGACTTATTCGTAGTTCCACAAACGCCTCCATGACCATGATCCTTACCATGTTCAAGTGTGTACTTTCAATTGCTGACCGTCGAAGTCAGGACTTCACTCCAACTGAATATTTTGATGGCTTCGCACGCATGAAAAGCCGAAACGGGGTTCCCTTAGAAATGATTCCATCTCTGTAGACGGAGTTCAATTGCACTTCAGAATCAATATTGATCAGATTTACGTGATAAAATTTGGGTCTTTTGGAGGGGGCATTTTGAATTCTCAAGGCCGCTATTTCAGTCGTCCGAGCCATATTTCTAACTCTGGCGCACTCCTCAAATATGCGAGGAAAACATAGATGCCCGCAAAAACAGTAATGACACATATTCCATTCCATATTGGATTCAAGTCTTGCATAAAATACCACAGAACACTGGCAGGAATTAGCGCAATAGTGACCGACAAAATCATAGTACCTACCGCCCTCCATGGAATAAAGGTCGCTTCTAGTCGATGCTTGAGGGCCCTCTGAAGTAGCCCCCATTCCACCCAGGCCGCCACCGCACTCCCAACTGCAAGCCCAATCGCTCCCAGATGAAGTGTGGACCTATCAATTCCAGTGATCTGAGATACGGTCAGTTGATCAAGGAGAAACATTGTAGGGATTGCGACCATCAACGAAATGATCGCCCGAACATACGCCATTCTTGCAGGAGTGCGAGTATCTTGAAGAGCCCAAAAACCATTTTGTAGTAAACGGCTGCTAACGGTCGCCAAAAGCCCAAGACTATACGTTGCCAAAATGAAGTAGACCAACCAGTTATCTTCTACGTCAAATAGTCCACCTTTATAGATTGCTCCAATGATTGCATAGCCCAATGCGAGATAACCTAGTGCAGTGGGAATTGCCAGAAAAAGGCCTTGCCGCAAACCTGAACGTATACGCAGTGCCATCTGGGGTAGACTGCTTCCCCCGATCCGCGTCAGTTCTGGTAGTTCTGCCGCAGCGACCGAAAGACCAAAGAGAGAAATCGGAAGGATATACAGCACCTGGGCATAGCCAATACTGGCCACCGCCCCTTCAACCAGCAGGGTTGCCAGTAGAATATCAAAATACGCCGATAACTGCGCTACCCCCCGACCAGCCAACGCAGGCCCCAAAGCGGCAAGTGCTTGACGAACCCCCTCTATCCGCGTTGAAATACTTAACCGGAACCCCCGTATTACCGAAACAACTGAAGGGATTTGAATCATAAATTGAAAGAATCCCCCAATGACTCCGCCAACAAAAACTGCAGTCAAGAGGCGGGTAAAGGTCCCTGACAGTAAGATGCTTCCATCACCATCAGGATCAAATCCTATTATGCTTCCGACTCCCAAGAGTGTCCCGATAATGGTCACATTCCACAATAGGGGAGCGAAGTAGGGCATCAGGAATCTGCGGTGACTATTCAGGACCCCCAATGTCCAGGATGATAAGGATAGGATCCCGGCCATCGGAAATGCTAGCCGAACCATATCAACCGCAAGAAGTAACCGGTCCACCTCTCTTAATCCGGCTGCCACTTCGGCGGCGTCTCCCACAAATCCGCGCATTAGAACTGAACAGATGGGGTGGGCAAGCCAGATGCCTATCACGACTCCGACACATATCACTGCAGTCAATAGTCCCAAAATGCTTCCAGCAAAACGACCTGCCACCTCTGGTCTCCCTTCCTCAAGTAACCTGCAATAAACAGGAATGAATGCTGCCGACATGGTTCCTTCCCCCAGTAAATTTTGTAGGGCATTCGGAGCCTGGAAAGCTGCTCGGAGTACATCTGCGTGGGGGCCACTTCCAAAGTAACGAGCCATCAAACTCCAACGCACCAATCCCAAAATGCGACTTGCCAGAATTCCAAGGGCAACAAGTGAGGCACGATTTCCAGTCCCTGTTTGTTTCTGCTCCATCATAATATGGCTGTGTATGTGGGCACACCGTATCTTACCCTAGATATTCCATAAAAGCCATGATTGAATACATTGAAGGAATTCTTAGTGCCAAGGGACCTACTCATGCGATCATAGATGTACAAGGAATCGGATATAAGGTGTTTGTGCCAATGTCTACTTCGGATAAACTGCCAGATGCTGGGAAGAAGATTCGACTCCTGACGCATCATTATACTCGAGAGGATCGGGAGAACTTATTTGGATTCTTTACCTCTGGTGAACGAGTAATCTTTGAGTTGTTCCTAAGTGTATCAGGCATAGGCCCAAGGATTGCAATTGCTGCACTTTCTACCTTGACATCCAAAGAACTAGTTAAATATATTACCCTGAGACAACCTACAATGCTCCAACGAATCGGCGGCGTCGGTCGCAAAACAGCTGAGCGGATCGTTGTAGAACTATCTGACCGTATTCGTGAACTGGATCTAGCCCAATCGGAGGAATCTGGCGTCTCAACGTCAAGGGCAGATGCGCTTGCCGCTCTGGAAACACTTGGACTCTCCCGTGCAAAGGCCGAACTGATGATACGAAAAGTCATCCGATCTCATCCCGAGGCGAATACTGCTGAAGAGTATGTCCAACTGGCACTTGCCCAGTGATTGCTCAGTTCTAGTGGTTTCAAATCTGTTGTCCAGCGTATCAGGCTTCTCACTACATGGCACCACTTCATTCTATCAACTCCTAGTTTGGTCATGGAACAAACTAGCACCGAAAATACACTCTTTCATTGATTCCGTTGCAATCAATGGGCCTGCGTAGCATGCACAGTTGAAGAAATGAACGTAGCACTGATGATCAGATGACCACTTAATAATGGCAGACGCGATGGGTGCCCATTTAGGTACAGTTGTTTCTAAAGAGAGTATCATAGAATCAGACTCATTCGCATGCGTGACCATTCTACTAAACTTGAACTCTGTCCTCTTTCCAGCGGATCAAGTATTCTTCCCGAATTACCAAGTTGATACGAGTGCGAGTGGAACATCAGTAGAATCTTGAGGATGCATCTCAGAGTTTTGCTACGATGCACGGTATTTTGATTGGAATCTGCCGAAGAGAAAATTTGCTGGAAACATAAACACTGTGGGATGAAGATTTCGGAATAATGACAAAAATACCGAAAATGAATCAGGCTGCAAACAGGGACATGCGCTTACCTGTCAATTTAGCAGAACGCCTCCTCTATGCACGAAGATGTTTCTAGATTTGCCTCGTCTCCCTTTTCCCGCTAAGAATGCGAAAATATTTGGACGGGATGCTCCTCTGGCATTAGAAATAGGAATGGGAGATGGCAGGTTCTTGGGGGCGATTGCAAAGTCGCATCCTGATTGGAATTACTTGGGAGTTGATGTAGCTCGAGGATCTGTTGCTCGTGCATTTAGGCATCTGCGGCGATTAAAGCTGTCTAATGTCCGGTTGCATCACGGAAGTGGATTATTTCTATTACGAAATATATTAGAGAATAATAGTCTCTCTGACGTTTACGTAAATTTTCCCGATCCATGGAGCAAACATCGGCATGCCGATCGGAGACTTTTCAATCAATCATTTTTTCGGTTGCTTGCTGCCCGGCTCCGAACAGAAGGAACTTTGCTTTTCACTACGGATGATGAACAGTATTTTGACCAAACCATTTCGCTCGCGCGGGAATCTGGATATTTTCAAATCACGAATAGTCATCCTCCACCTGCAGTCCTGCGTACCAAGTATGCTCGTAAATGGCGGTCCGAAGGACGTAGCGTTTTTCATGTGCAGATTCAAAAACAGGTTCAATCCTCACCTGAAGTCCCCCCTAATGTGCATAAAGAAGCAGGTATGCATCACGCCCTCTTGAACGGGACTATTCCTCCGATCACTGAATTTGAGAAAGTCATCCACCATTTCCCCAATGGTCATGTTGTCGTTCTGGATGTACTACAGATGATTGGACGGAATGGTTTAGTATTTGTCACTCGTGTACATGAGCCCGAATTGGTACAGGAATTATTCCTACAACTTCGCCCAACCGAAAAATCGGATACTGAACTTCTGCTGAGCATTATGAATTTTGGGAAGCCAATCGCAACTCAAGGAACCAGCGAAGCAATCAACGCGGTCGTCAATTGGCTGACTCATCAGGATGTTCATGTCATCAGTACGTACAATTAACTGAAAACCTTAACACTCCAACTAACCATGTCCCGATCTACGCTCTCCCTGACCGACGACCTTCGCGAATATATCCTAAGTGTCTCGTTGCGGGAGCACCCGCTCCTGGAGGAGCTACGCAAAGAGACAGAGCAACATCCCGATGCACAAATGCAAATATCCCCTGATCAGGGACAGTTTATGGCAATTCTCCTGCGCTTGATTCAGGCACGATACGTGTTAGAGATTGGCACCTTCACTGGATATTCCGCACTGGCAATGGCACTGGTGCTACCACAGGATGGTCATCTCGTTGCGTGCGATGTCAGTGAAGACTTTACGGCGATTGCTCAAAACTACTGGGCAAAGGCAGGGGTTGCCGACCGAATTTCTTTACATCTAGCCCCTGCGATTGATACCCTGTCTCAACTCATTGGACAAGGGAAAGCCAACTCTTTTGATGTCGCTTTCATTGACGCTGACAAGAAAAATTATGATGTATACTATGAGAGATCTCTTGCTTTGGTTCGCTCTGGCGGACTGATCATGATTGATAATGTGTTACGCGGCGGTGATATTATCAATCCTGCGTCAGAGAGTGAGTCGACGCAGTCCATTCAGGCACTGAACAAAAAATTACACCAAGATGATAGAGTTCATCTCACGCTTGTGCCCATAGGAGATGGACTTACCTTGGTGCAAAAAATCTGATACACAGCGGAGGTGAATGGAAGTTCACGGAAGATGCATCCACTCCCCATCAACCATATCCCAGAGGGCTTTTCCATGGGTTCTGATCCTTTCAATGTCAAGTAGTTGAGGGGGATTACACTCCTCGGCGCTCACAGATCCTTGCGTGAGCCTCTCAACTCACACGGCTCTCCCATGCAGCCATTTGGGATCAACGGCTTTGCATTTTGCAGGGAAGTTCTCCCTTACGGACTACTCCGCGGGTCGCTCACTTCGCTCCACTCTTACTACAAAAGCTTCTGCTTCTTCACTACTATAAGGGATCCATCTCTGTGGAATGTATTGGTACTCAGTGACTTGCGGGTTGCCCCCTTGACCCGCTCCCTTGACATCATCCTGACAGATTCAAACGTTTTTCCAAAATATTTACGTGTCACACTGGAACAATGATTATTCGGAGTGAAACTTAACTCCATTATGTATATGTTGCTTGACAGATTTTTGCTATGGACATCACAGATCCTCCCTGACTAAAGCATCTTGTACCTTCCTGTTCTACACTCATCTTCATTCTCTACCGTGCAACAAAATCTGTAGATACCGCTCTTTGCACACCGCTATGACGTAGAATTGAGGGTCATTCATTTGGCCGACTGGAAGAAGGGAATGCGCGGTAGCGCCATGCATTTGGCGGGTTGCTGGAAGGTTGACTTTTCTGGAGCAAAGCTGTCGCCACGGCAGCGCCCTCGGTTGAAACCTCAACCTCCTCAACTAAAAGTTGTGGGTTTTTATCAATAAAATGGGTACTAAGGTTGCCTCTCTCCCAGTCTTTACTCCTCATGACTCGGCGGCAAAACTGACAGGTCGTTTTTACCCCTGCAATCTGATAATCCCCCAATGCAAATATCATCCGTTGTGTTGCTTCCTCCCGCGTTCGTCCCCAAACAATGACTTTTGAAATCATAGGATCATAATAGATGGGAACCTCCCCGCTTACCTCTATCCCTGCATCAACCCGAACCCCAACTCCAACCGGCACCTGATGAAATGTGATCGTCCCCGGGTTTGGTAAAAAATTGGAGGCGGAATCCTCCGCATAAATACGACACTCAATTGCATGCCCATGAATCGTGAGTTCGTCTTGTTGGTAGGGTAGTGGATTTCCTTCCCCAATCTTGATTTGCTCCGCGACAAGATCAAGGCAGGTAATTGACTCTGTGACTGGATGCTCAACTTGCAGACGCGTGTTCATTTCCATGAAATAAAAGTTGTTTTCCTGATCAAGCAAAAACTCAATCGTTCCCGCCCCAATATATCCGCAGGCCTGAGAAGCACGAATTGCCGCCGCTCCCATCTGAGTTCGCAAATCATCAGTCATGTGGGAAGCCGGGGCTTCCTCAATCACTTTCTGGTGACGGCGCTGAATTGAACATTCCCGTTCAAATAGATGAATACAATGTCCATGGGCATCCGCAAGAATCTGAAATTCAATATGGCGAGGATTTTCCAGGTACTTTTCAATAAAGATGCGTGAATCCCCAAAGGAAGATCCTGCTTCCCCCTGTGCAAGGGACAGGGATTCCTCCATCTCATCAGCACTCCGAACCATGCGCATGCCCTTTCCTCCGCCACCCGCAGCAGCTTTCGCCAGTACTGGATACCCGATTTTGCCAGCAATATCCAGCGCCTCGTCCAGTGTGGAGATTGCTCCAATCGTCCCGGGTACAACAGGAACATTGTGTTTCAACATGAGCTGCCGGGCCAATGTCTTATCCCCCATGTCACGGATCGCCTGTGCCGGGGGGCCAATAAAAACAATCCCCTGCTCTTCACATGCCTGTGCAAGTTCCGATCTCTCGGATAAAAATCCATAGCCTGGATGAAGCGCATCCGCTCCACTTTTCCGGACTGCATCCATTATCCGATCCAGATTCAGATACGAATCAGTTGATCGGGGAGGCCCGACACAATATGCTTCATCCGAATACGCGACATGTGGACTTTTTCGATCTGCTTCGCTGAAAATTGCAACCGAATGGATGCCAAGTGCTTTACACGTTCGCATAATGCGCAAAGCGATCTCTCCTCGATTCGCAACCAGTATCTTGTTGATTCGTGCCATTGCTGCCACCTGTATACTAAATTTTAATCCATAACTATTTTACCCTCATACTTGATTCTCCATGTCTCGTTTGACTACCGCTGATGATCTTTATGCCGTGATGGAGGTGGACTCGTCTGCTTCGCCAGAGGAAATCAAGCAGGTCTATCGGCGACTCGCGCAATTACATCACCCCGATCGAAACCCCGGGGATGATAATGCCGAAGAACGGTTTAAGCAACTCCAGCAAGCGTATAGTATCCTCTCTGACCCAAATCGGCGGCAAGCATACGATCAGTTGCGTGCTACGATCAACCCACCTTCTTCATCAGACTTCGTTGATGATTTTTTCTCAAGCATTGGTGATTTCTTTGAGGAACTCTTTGGCGGGGGAGGAAATAACGTGAACATTTCACTGGAGCGGGCGCTTCGTGGCGGCCCCGTTCTGGTTCGTGGCAAAGATGGCTCGCTGACCCGGATTGTTCTTCCACGGGGAGTGAAAAACAAGTTCCGCATCCGCGCTTCAGATGATCCTGACGCAAGAGTCTTTACCTTCAAGATTATACCTCATCCTGTCTTCGCTCGGAAAGGAAATACGCTTCAGATGAAACTCTCCTTGAATGGATTAGAAGCGCTACTCGGTTGCAGGCGATCCATCACAGATCCCTATGGGGAGAATATCATGATAGATGTACCCCCCAACTCGCCGCCAAACACGAGACTCCGTCTGAAGGGATGTGGTGTTCAAACGGACACGAAGCGAACGGGCGACCTGCTGGTTGATCTGGAAATTCTACCGCTAAACCCGTCAGAGCAAAAAATTCTTCACCAATTTGCAAAGTCGGCCGGGCTTATTGACTGATCTATCTGGTTAACAGGTTATAGACATGCGTCACAAACGTATCGGAATCCAATACTCCACATGCCCAATCAGCATCCAGTTCAGCGGTCGGCTTCAGGGCAACCACTTCCTCTAATGATCGACCTTGACGGATCAGCCCGGTCATGATGTCACGCACGGTCATGAGCATATCCCGATAGGCCTGTAACTCTGTAACCCCAGAGAGAGGCCCATGCCCTGGAATGATTTTCGTAGTCTCGTCGGAGCGTTTAAGAACTTCATCTGCAACGGCGATCATTCCCTCCAGGGTTCCACCTGTGTCCATATCAATGATCGGATACATCCCATTGAAGTAGGTATCCGACATGTGAATCACGTTGCTTGATTTGAAATGTACAATCGTATCGCCATCCGTATGTGCATGGGGAGCGTGAAAAATATCAGTCGTATCCCCATTCCAGTGAAGCGTCAGATCCTTTGAAAACGTAATCTTCGGGAGTCCCACCTCTGGCATAGCAGGGACAGTGGCCCCAAATGCGGGCAAATACTGGTCTACACGCAAACGCCTATGGACATTTTCGTGCGCCAAAATGGTCATCCCATGCCCGGCAAGAGTTTCATTCGCCGCCACATGATCCAGATGCCAATGAGTATTGAGAACGTACTGCACTGGTTGATCAGTACGGGAACGAATTGCGGCCAGAACCTTCTCTGTAAGAGGTCCAAACTGACCATCAATCATGAACGTGGAATCCTCCCCGTAGGATACACCAATATTGCCCCCCAGACCAACAAGCATCAGAACTCCAGGGGCAACCTTATGAGTCTCAATCTGAACAGCATCAAAATCGTCCTGCGGAATCACTCCGGGAACCAAAAATTTTAATGCTGACATAGTGGGGAATAGGTGTGTCTGAGCAGGGAGTAGATCTGATTAGTCGTGATGGTCATCCGAACGCTGGCTCATTTCGCGATCTAACAGGAAGAGTGCAGCTCCTTCCTCGCCGACCAGACTTAGATTGTCCATGATCTCTCGGGCAGATTCTTCTTCCTCCAACTGTTCTTCAATAAACCAGTGCAATAGGGTTTGAGAGCCATAGTCTCTGTCTTCTACGGCCAAGGCATACAACTCATTAATCCGAGCCGAAATATACTGTTCATGTGCAAGCACCTGGGTAAATATCTCCAGCGTGGTGAGTTTGGGATCAATCTTCGGCTTTTCAAGAGCATGGAGCTCAACTTTTGCATCACGCTGCAGCAAAAAGTCGTACAATTTTAAGCCATGTTTCAGCTCTTCCTCCCATTGAATCCGTAACCAGTGCGCAAAACCCTTGAGACCACGAGAGTCCAGTTCCGAGGATAGCGCTAAGTAAAGATAAGCAGAGTCAAGTTCCGCCTTAATCTGCTGATTCAATGCGACCTGCATGCGTTTTGATAAACCTTTTGTAGCCATTTTTCGGTAGGAATAAATTTAGAATTTATACTGTCCAATCACGCCCCCTGTTGCATGTTAAATGAACCTTATGGGTAAATCACACGTATATAATATGGTTCTTCACACTCTTCTCTGAGCAAACGGCTACGACTCACTTAATTCCTTTCGTTGATGTCAACCGCCGGTCATATCCTCTGGGCAGACGATGAAATTGATCTGCTCCGCTCTCATGTGCTTTTTTTAGAAAATCGTGGCTACAGCGTAACCAGTGTTACGAATGGAGCCGATGCAGTTGAAGTGGTTAGTCAGGACGATCTAATAGACCTCGTCCTCCTCGATGAACAGATGCCCGGAATGGGAGGGCTTGAAACCCTTGCATCCATTAAACAGAAGCGTCCTGATATTCCTGTCATCATGGTGACCAAAAGCGAAGAGGAGCATCTGATGGATGAAGCACTCGGAGGCCAGATCAGTGACTACCTTACAAAGCCTGTGAATCCTAGCCAGATTCTGCTCACTTGTAAACGTCTCCTTGAACGAATACAGCTTCGCAATGCTCGGGTATCCAAAGACTACATGCACCGCTTCAATGCCATTTCTCTGGCGCTCAGTGAGTGTACTGCAATTGAAGAATGGATTAGCCTATATCAGGAGTTGGTTCACTACGACCGGGAACTGGAAAGCGATGAGGGTGCTCGTCAAGTGCTCTCCGATCAGTATCGGGAAGCGAACCGAGTATTTGGCCGGTACATTGAAGATGTGTATCCCGACTGGATCTCCGCGTATTTCTCTCGCTCAACTGCTCGCCGGCCTGTTCTTTCTCATGAAGTGATTCCGCAATGGGTGCTCCCGCAACTCAACTCTGAACGTCCGGTGATATTCTTTGTCATTGACTGTATGCGTTATGATCAATGGCTTGAATTTGAATCCCTTCTATTACCCCTGTTTTCTGTGCAAACTGATTTCTATCTGGGGATTCTCCCCACCGCAACACCCTACGCACGGAATGCGATTTTTGCAGGTCTGTTACCCTCGGAGATTGCGCGCCGTCACCCAACCCTTTGGCAGGGGGAGGATGGAGATGAACACAGCCGAAATCGGAAGGAAGAGGCATTGCTCAAAGCGTGCCTTGAACGAACCAACCGCGGCCAAATCTCCATGCACTATCGAAAATTGATTGGAAAAGAAGATGGCCGTGCGTTTGCCCAGGATGTGAATCATTATCTACGAGCGGACCTGAACGCCATCGTAATCAACTTCGTAGATATACTTGCACATAGCAGGGCGGATTCAGATGTGATTCGGGAATTGGCCCCCGATGAACGGGCCTATCGGGCGCTGACCCGAACATGGTTCAAACATTCGTGGCTGTATCAGTCATTTCAGACGCTCTCCAAAAAGGATTGCACGATCATTGTAACTACTGACCATGGAGCCATCCGAAGCCTCCATGGAGCAAAAGTGCGCGGTGACCGCAACACATCCACCGCTCTTCGCTACAAGTTCGGGCGCAATCTGCAAGCCGATTCCCGACATGCAATCCTCATCCAGGATCCACAAGCATTCGGCCTCCCCTCTGGAAGTGCCGGAAATTGCTACATCATCGCAAAGGAGGATTACTATTTTGTGTATCCCACCAATTACAACCATTACCGGAATCTGTATAATGATTCAATGCAACATGGAGGGGCCTCCATGGAAGAAATGATTCTTCCTATTGTGACCATGCAACCAAGGAAGACCTGATGGTAGTTGCGTATGCGGAGCGTCTCCTGAGTCTCCCGCGCTACTCCGAACTCGGCAATGCTGCAATGAAGCCTGGGTTGCGCGGGGTTGGCCACTTGCTTGCGGAGATGGGAAACCCGCATCACAATTTCGATAGTGTACATATTGCTGGTACCAATGGGAAGGGATCGGTTGCTTCCATGATTGCCTCCATCGGCCAGGTTGCTGGAGCGAACATTGGACTCTATACCTCCCCGCACTTACTCCATTTATCCGAACGAATTCGCTTGAATGGAACTCCTGTGTCTACCGAGTGGATGGAGTCAGCACTCCATCGTTATGGCTCTCTCTTTGATCGCCTGCGACCAAGTTTTTTTGAAGCCATGACCGCTCTGAGTTTCCTGTTCTTTGCAGAATCCTCGGTGGATCTGGCAATTGTTGAATCAGGGCTCGGCGGTCGACTTGATGCAACCAATATCCTGATGCCCAAACTCTGCGTGATCACCAAGATTGATTTAGATCATACACAAGTACTGGGAAATACCCTCGATTCAATCACTCGGGAAAAAGCAGGCATCATAAAAAGGGGGATCCCCGTCATTGCAGCGACGGGGCGAGAGCATACGCAAGAGATTGTTTGCACAACTGCCCGCAGTCTCAATGCTCCCTGGATTGAGTCTGGGAAAGTCATTGAAGACTGCCTCCATACCTCTCACGATGTGTATCCTCTACCGAAATGGAGTTGTTTGGCGACTCCGCATCAGGCGGAAAATGCTCTTCTGGCTGCACAGAGTGCAGAATTCCTCTTTCCAAAAACCCAACACGCTCCCGAGATCATCCGCACAGGATTGTCTCAGGTACGTGAACGCACCGGTCTGCGGGCTCGTCTGGAAATTCTCAGTCATTCACCCCTCACCGTTTTGGATGTTGCCCACAACCCCGCTGGAATCAGTTCTGCTCTTCGGTATGCACCTCAAGACCGACCCATTCACTTGTTATTCTCCTTGATGAAGGACAAGGATCTTTCTGGGATCATTCATGAGTTATGTGCGTGTAACAATTTATATATTTATATTTGTGACCTCGGACTTCAACGGGGTTACCCTTCAAGAGAGCTTGCGAAGCTGATCAAAAAACATGATCTTCCCATCGCTGGAGTTGGTCCGGTTGAACTCATGTGGGACCTTGCACAATCGCAGGTCTCAAAGAGGGACACCATCTTAATTTGCGGTTCGCACTTTCTTGCCGAAGCATTTCTGCGTGTGTATTTGTGAATGATCTTCATAATGATTAATTTTATCCAGGCGGGTAACTAATTTCGCTCTTCGGGCGTAAAAGATGTATCTTTGTTGCTAAGCCGACCTCATTTTTCGTAGCGACTTCGTTGTTGCTGCATTTCTGTTTATCCACACTCACCTGCTCCATGGGTTTCCGCTTTCTGCGGGAGTCAGTTTTATGTGCCCGTTAAGACACTGTCTTTATTGGCTCACTCCATACCAAATCTCTGATGAACCAACTTGAACTCAAAGCCAAAAAACTACCTGAGTTAAAAGAAATTGCCCGACAGATCGGTGTTCGGGGCTGGACCACGCTTCGTAAACAGGAGTTAATCCACTTCATTCTTGACCATAAACGTCCAGAATCCGTTTTGGAAAACGGGGATACTTCATCTGAATTCCAACAAAATTCTCACGCTGTCAAGGATCGTCCCCTTTTCTCTTCACCGAATCGACAGCACTCAGGTGCTCCGTCCAATCCTCATCAACTTCCACAATCTTCAAATCATACACAAATGGATGGCTCTCAGCGCTCTACCTCACCAACAAAATCTGGACTTGGGTCTTCCCAGCGAACCCATCTGTCTCGTGGGATAGACGCACGAACAAACCGAAAAAAATCTTCCAATCAGGCCCGATCCAACAACAACACAAAATCCTACAATACCTCCACAACCGAGACCAAGTCATCCTCTCCACACCATGATCCTGATGAACGACGCGGCAGAGGAGGGAGGCCTGGCGGGCGTTCAAGAAAACATAGTTATGGACGACGCGGGCGGCGAGACTCCCGGATGTCTTCAAAGGCGGACCGCCGCCGGCCAGATGGTCCACCACCGTTCATGGGGCAGCCTGATCTCCACAAATTAGACCCCGACTCCATGATTGACAAAACAGGGGTCTTGGAGGTCCTCCCCGACGGATACGGATTTTTGCGTTCTCCAGACTACAATTATCTTCCAAGCCCTGAAGATATCTATGTGTCCCCGAGTCAGATCAAGCGATTTAGCCTACGGCTTGGAGATACAGTAGATGGCGAAGTTCGTCCACCCAAAGAGGGGGAGCGCTACTTTGCCCTGATTCATGTGAAAAAAATTAACGGGAAAGAACCTGGAGCGGATGCTGAACAAAAGATCTTTGACTACCTGACACCACTGTATCCCGATGAGATCCTGCGTCTGGAAACGCGTGCACACGATATGTCCCTGCGTATTCTGGATCTCTTTGCCCCAATTGGTAAGGGACAGCGTGGATTGATTGTAGCCCAGCCAAAAACAGGCAAGACGATTCTCTTGCAAAAGATTGCGAACGCAATCAGTACCAACCACCCCGAAGCTCACTTAATTATTCTTCTGGTGGATGAGCGACCCGAAGAAGTGACCGACATGGAACGTCATGTCAAGGGGGAAGTGATTGCCTCAACGTTTGACCAGGAACCCTCTCGCCATGTGGAAGTGGCAAACATCGTACTTGAAAAAGCCAAACGACTTGTTGAAGCAAAGCAAGATGTGGTAATCCTTCTGGACTCCATTACTCGCTTGGCCCGTGCACACAATGCGGTGTGCCCTGACTCTGGACGAACCATTTCTGGAGGCTTGGATGCGACTGCACTCCGCGGTCCGAAGCGGTTCTTTGGTGCTGCCCGTAATGTTGAAGAGGGTGGATCGCTCACCATCATCGGTACTGCCCTGATTGAAACTGGAAGTCGAATGGATGAGGTGATCTTTGAAGAGTTTAAAGGGACGGGAAATATGGAACTGGTTCTGAACCGAGAAATGGCTGATCGTCGTATATTTCCTGCGATCAATGTCGTCATGAGCGGAACGCGTCGGGAAGAACTACTGATTCAGGAAGCTCGGTTGGCCCGAATTTGGATCTTGCGTAAACTTCTGGCCGATATGGATCCGATTCAGGCAATGAATTTTTTGCTTGACCGGATGCGTTCCACGAAGAGCAATGACGAGTTTTTGGTCACCATGAACTCTTGAAGATATTTTTTTGATTGCCTATTGTGCATCTTTGTGGATGCCAGTTCCCCCGCATTTCCCCGTGGTCTTATTTGATATGGATGGTGTACTGGTCGATGTGTCCAGATCCTATCGGCGTGCCATTGAAGAAACGGTCTACCACTTTACTGGGCGTGAGGTGCACTCAACGCTTATTCAGCGCTATAAAGACCGTGGTGGCTTCAATGATGACTGGGCCCTCACACATGCGATCATTGGAGACTTTGGGATGGAAATTCCTCGTACGCGCATGATCACTGAATTTCAGCGCCGCTATCAGGGAGAAGACTGGGACGGATTCATCATGGAGGAACGCCCCCTTATTCAATCTGACACCTTACATGAATTAAAACAAAATGGTCATGTTTTGGGAATTGTGACGGGTCGTCCGCGTGCGGAAGCCAAATGGGCCATAGACCGGTTTGGTTGGGAGAGTTATTTTTCGCTACTTGTTCCTCGGGAACTGCAAGAAAACCGGGGGAAACCTGATCCCTTTCCACTCCTCTATGCGTTAGGACTCCTGCATGCTGCGGGTTTGCAAATCCACGCCGAACAAACCGTATATATCGGAGATTCCGTGGACGATATCAATGCTGCCTGCTCCGCTGGAATGCTTGCCATTGGTTTTGTACCTCCCTATCTAGACGCCGAAGCACATGGAAATCAATTACATAGCTGCGGAGCACATTTGACGTTAAATGAGTTGAATGTTCTCCCGGAAAAGCTTAGTTTTCCGGATGACTGGACCCCGTACTAAGATGATGCTCAGAGGATGAAAGAAAAATGGCATCGCAAATGCCTGGGAATGCTTTGCGATGCCGTACTCTCCCACTCACAGGAGGAATGTATTGTTCTTACGTATGGCTTTTCTGAAAGGTTACGCTCATCCCGATAGCCTGCAACGAAATTGATCTACTGGCCTCTTTGATCCTCCATGATACGTTTGCCTTTCGCGCTGGCACGCGGGTTTGTTGCAGCTGAAACGCTCACGGGTACCATCCCTGTAGTGAAGAGGCTGAATGAAAGACAATTACTCACGACGGTTGATCTCCTGGGAGAGGATGTCACGCGAAGAGACCTTGCCATAAAAGGCAAAAATATTTACATCCAGCTATTAAAAGCTCTTGCTGCTTCCTCAGGCCTGGAGCGAAATATCTCCATCAAGCTGTCCATGATTGGTCAGATAATTGATGAAGATTTTTGTGAGGAAAATCTTCGGGCACTTCTCGATCAGGCTCGTAGCCTTGATGCGTTCATACGATTGGATATGGAGGGAAGTGCGACCTTGGAGTCCACTCTTCGGATCTTTGAGTCAGTTTTCCCTGATTATCCCACACATGTCGGCCCGGTGCTGCAAGCCTACTTGAAGCGCACCGTGGGGGATGTGGATCGTATGTGTGATTTAGGTGCACGCGTTCGTCTTTGTAAGGGGGCGTATCGAGAGCCATCTGCAATCGCTTTGCAACGTATGCCTGCCATTCGTACCCAATTTGTAACCTGTATGCAGAAGCTTCTACGATACGGGAATTACCCCGCTATAGCAACCCATGATGACACGCTCATCCGTGCGACCAAAACATTTGCTCTAAGTCAAGGGATTGACAATTCAAACTTTGAATTCCAGATGCTTTATGGTCTCAGGACACAAACTCAGGAGGGCATGGTGCGTGATGGCTATCATATGCGTGTCTACGTACCTTATGGACAGATGTGGCTCCCCTATTATACACGCCGCCTTCGGGAGCGACCCGAAAATATTTCGTTTCTCCTACGAAATATTCTAAGAGCTTGAAGCCAAGAAGCGTTCCGTATCTATGGCAGCCATACACCCAGTCCCCGCCGCAGTGACTGCCTGTCTGTACACATGATCCTGTGCGTCTCCACATGCAAATACGCCAGGAATATTGGTTTGAGTTGATCCCGATAATGTATGGATGTACCCCTGATCATCCATGTCCAACCACGATTTGAACAGTTTCGTGTTTGGGGTATGTCCGATCGCAACAAAAAACCCGCGGACATCCAAATCTTTCTCTTGAAGATTCATCACATTTTTAAGTCGTAGTCCGGAGACTTCATCCGTACCCAAGACGTCCGTGACGATGGTGTTCCAGATGATCTCAATCTTGGGGTGATCCATCACTCGTTGCTGCATGATCTTTGATGCACGGAGTTCGTCTCGACGGTGAATCAACCAGACTTTGGAGGCGAACCGTGTCAAAAATAGTGCTTCCTCCATAGCAGTATCCCCGCCACCAACGATCGCCAAGTCCATATCACGGAAGAATGCTCCGTCACAGGTAGCACACGCAGAGACGCCACGGCCCAATAGACGTTTTTCATTCTCCAGCCCCAAATAACGGGCAGACGCACCCGTAGCAATGATCAATGTGTCCGACAGGAGTCCAATCTCATCATCTACCACAATTTGAACGGGACGCTCAGACAAGTCAAGATGTGTAACTGATCCATACCGTACTTCGGCTCCAAAGCGGATGGCCTGGGCCTTAAAGTCCTCCATCATCGCAGGACCGAGCACACCATCTACGTAACCTGGATAGTTTTCTACATCCGTCGTAGTTGTTAACTGCCCTCCGGGTTCAAGCCCCGCATAGAGGATGGGAGCCAGATTCGCGCGTGCAGCATAAAGTGCCGCGGTATACCCAGCGGGCCCCGAGCCAATGATTACCACTTTGGGATGTTCTGCACCCTCAAAGGAGATCTCTGATGGAATAGATGGTGAGCGCATATCCTTGCCGAGGACAATTGCCGTCTAATCATACGATCAGATCAATGTCCGAGGCTATAAACGATAGAGAAAACTCTGGTCAGGAGAAGGGAATTTCTGCGGTTCTTGAATTAAACCGCTTCTCCAACAAGTGCATCAAGCCGCTTCTGGAACTCCCGTTTGGTGGAAGATCCAACCATTTGATCCCGTACTTCCCCTCCCACAAAAAAGAGCAAGGTCGGAATGGAGCGAACCCCATAATTCATAGCACTCTGAGGATTTGTATCTACATCCACTTTCCCAACCTTTGCCTTACCCTCATATTCAGTCGCAAGTTCGGAAATAATTGGGGCAATCGCACGGCAGGGTCCGCACCACTCCGCCCAAAAATCAACAAGTACTGGAACTTCAGACTCCAGAACTTCGGTCTGGAAATTAGCATCTGTCAACTCAATCGCAGCCATGGGTCAGTGTTTATTTTGTGGATGAATAACTTCACAATTTTATACGATACAATCACAGGTAAGTTGGGTTAGAAGGGTACGCTCTCCATATACTTGGGTATAGAATGGAGATAGGCTTCCTCCATTGAATCTACATTACATTGTACGACCTGCTCTCCTCCAACATTGACGCTGAACTCAGCCCTTTCTTGAACCGTACCGATGGTGGTTAGCTGCACATCTGGATGATCCACAAAGATCTTCTGGATCTGATCATGATCTGATGTGGCAACAGAGAGGATGATCCGGGATTGTGCCTCGCCAAACAGCAGTGCATCCAGGCGGGATCCCTCCTCCGCAAGAAGATGGATCACTCCCCCAAGGCCGTCAGAAAATAGCACACATTCTGCCAATGCGACCAGGACCCCTCCATCGGAAACATCATGCGCACTCGCGATCACCCCGTTCTTGATCAATGCCAGCGCGGCAGACTGCACCGCAGACTCCTCCGCCAGATCCAAATGTGGCGCGTCCCCAAGAATTAAATCGTGGCAGGTAGATAAGTATTCGGTTCCACCTATTTCCTTTAGTTGACCACGAAAGCACCATGATTTTGGGGTAAGCAAACAGATTTGATCTCCTGCAGTGCGAAATCCTGCCCGTGTCGTGTGGGTTTCCACATCCTGCACCAATCCCAACATTCCGATGGTTGGTGTCGGGTATACAGCACCCTCTGGATTTTCGTTATAAAACGACACATTCCCCCCGGTGACTGGAGTATTGAATACTTTACATGCATCACTCATCCCGCCTACTGCTTCCTTGAAGGTCCAGTAGACCTCAGGCTTATAGGGATTCCCAAAGTTGAGACAATTCGTAATTGCCAGCGGCTGTCCTCCGGCGCATACCACATTCCGTGCGGCTTCTGCTACTGCAAGTTGTCCGCCCTTACGGGGATTCAAATAGACATATCGCCCATTGCAGTCCGTCTTGACCGCCAATCCTTTTTTGGAGCCTTTGATTCGTACAACCGCTGCATCACTCGGGCCAGGCCCTGATACAGTCCCTGTCCGTACCATGGTATCATACTGTTCATACACCCATTGCTTGGATGCAATATTCGGCGATCCCAGGAGGCGGATCAAAATATCTTGAACCCTTTGCGGTTGCACATCCTCCAGATCCGGCAATTGACTGGTTGCATCCAGATATTCGGGACGTTGGCTCTCCCGATGATAAATTGGCGCACCTCCTCCCAGAACCAAGTGGTCTGCTTCAACCTCAGCCACTTGTTTCCCTTGATAGAGCACCTGAACACGTTGAGCGTCGGTGACCTCTCCAATGCATACGGCATGGAGGTCCCATTTCTGAAAGATCTCCTGCAGTTGCTTTTCTTTCGTAGGCACACAAACCAGCAGCATCCGCTCCTGACTTTCGGAAAGCATGATTTCATAGGCGGTCATGTCCGGTTCCCGAACGGGTACATGATCCAGATTTAGTCTCATTCCAGCTTTCCCTTTGGCGCTCATTTCACAGGAGGAGCAGGTGATCCCGGCGGCTCCCATATCTTGAATTCCGACAACGACGCCCGCGGCGAGTGCTTCCAGTGTTGCTTCAAGAAGCAGCTTTTCCGTAAAGGGATCTCCCACCTGAACACTGGGGCGCTTTTGTTCGCTCTCTTCCGAAATCTCTTCGGATGCGAATGTGGCACCATGAATTCCATCCCGACCAGTTGCAGAGCCGACAATAAATACTTTGTTGCCGACTCCTTTCGCGATGGCGGATGCAGTTTCGTGTGTTTTCACGATCCCTACGCTCATCGCATTAACGAGAGGGTTCCCTTCGTATGCAGGATCAAAATATACCTCTCCTGCCACAGTGGGAACACCGAACGAATTCCCGTAATCCCCAATACCTCGCACGACACCATCAAATAGGTACCGGACCCTACTCTGTTCAAGCGAGCCAAACCGTAATGAATTGAGAGCACAAATGGGCCGTGCGCCCATCGTGAAGATATCCCGATGGATCCCACCGACGCCTGTTGCAGCCCCTTGATAGGGTTCTACGGCAGACGGATGATTATGGCTTTCAATCTTGAACGCAACGGCAAGTCCATCCCCGATATCAACCAGTCCTGCATTCTCATCCCCGGCACCTACAAGGAGTGCATCTCCCTCTCGCGGAAGCGTTTTGAGTACGGCAATTGAATTTTTATAGGAGCAGTGTTCACTCCACATAACGGAGTAAATGCCCAACTCGGTGATCGTAGGGACTCTTCCCAACCGGTCCAGAATCCATCCATATTCCTGCTTTGTGAGTCCATGCTCAGCAGCCAGCTTTTCATCTACAATAATATTGGGGGCCATCATTCAAATGATTGGGGATCTTTTACCAACAACTGATCTAAGTTGCCCAAATGAGAATTATTCAATCTTCGTCTCCCAATCAGGTGCGAGATCATGTGGAAATGTGCATAGAACTCATGATCATCCTGAGTAATCCTGGATTACAGGGAAGCATCTATGCTGTGGAGATCTGTGATTTCTGACGAACTCTATTTTGAGGGTTTTGTTGTCCAGCCAGGGATTTTGTAGTGTGATTGGTGGATCCTGCTTCAATTGGCAAGGGAATATAGGCCCGCATACAAGAACAGTAGATTTGGGAGGAAGAGGGAGAAAAAGATGGAGTTATAAAAGTGGTACTACCCCGAATATTGTGGATGGAGTACTAAGCATACATGAGTAATAATGTTCAAAAATGTTGTATATTAGTTTGTGTGCGTCCGTAATGGTAGGCTTCGGCACATGTCAAGCCACCTGCTAAATAGAATAGCCTTGAACAATCCAGAATAGCTACAGGGCATTGGCAGGTGAATGAGCCGGGGATGGTGCAGAAATTCTCCGTGCCACCACTAAGCTTACCATTACGGGTGTACGCATAGCCCGATATCTACAAAGGTATCCCCTTGACAATTTTCACATTAGGTAAGTTCATGAAACGTTATTTAGCAATTTTCTCCCTCTTGATTTTGGTAGGATGCACTTCTGTCAGTCATACCGTGCTGATGACCAACCTGACTCCCGTGGATCCCGAAGAAGTGCAAATCTTTCTCCCTGGGGATTCTATACCCCCGCATGATCGGGTAGCAATTCTGGCAGGTACTGGATCGGACGACTGGTCAAACCGATCTCAACTACTGAACCATCTTCGCCGTAAAGCGGGTGAACTGGGGGCGAACGGAGTCATTGTCGGCGATGTAGAAGAATCCTCTACCGGCGAAAAGGTAGTAGGAATGTTGACGGGGTATGGCTCTAATAGAGAACAGGACGCGATTGCGATACTGTTACGACCTAACACTGAGCAATAAAATTTGGCATCACAAGCTGTAACCCCTGAAAAACATTGCGTACAATGTGTTTCAGGCGTACGAGAGACAAAAGAACAACACCAATCAAGGAAGTTCCACACGAATTGCGGTAGAATCATAAAAGTAAATAATTATTCAGATGCTCCCACTAACTCTGTTCAAATCACCAGATTTGGTTTTATGAAGTAGTTTTCTGTAACGTGATTGCATTTCCCTTTTTCTCAAACAGGTTTTTTCTTCAATTAAGGTTCAAGCTGTCCCTAGTTTCGCCCATCTGCTCACGCGTGGAGACAGCTATCCCATGGCACCTAAAATCACTTTTGCTGCCTCGCCGCCCTCAGGTCTGATTTGGCTACGATGAATCAATTTGTACGGTAATCTTGAATCCCTCTGCAATCCCTTTGTACAAAAAATCCCAACTCTCTACCACAAACTCCCGAAGTATTCCCCGTACTCTCTCTCGGACGTACAGGAGTCGCGTCATCTTCGCCAGAGCGATCCTGAAGTATTCATCGCACCGCATCTCAATCTGATCCACCAAAAATGCAAGGAGCATCAGGGATCCGAGCACGCTGGATAGATACTGATGACCATGTCCAAAGTTATGCTCAAAGTGATCGCCTTGGTTCTTTAATGTGTGAAACGTCTCGTTCTCAATCCTCCATCTTGCCCGTCCTGCTCGCATTATCTTCATGAGCGTGTCTTTGGTTAGCGCTAAATCCGTTATCCATGAAAACCGTTTCATCTTGGGAGTTGGACGCTTCTTTGTTCCAGGTTTGATCTCATGATACGCAAGCAGATTCACCTTTACATCTGGATTGGATGCGTTCAGCGGAACATGGTTGAGATAGCTGAATTGGTGAACGGTGCCGTCGTCTTCCTTTGTCTCCCATGTCTGGGCCTTGCTCTCCAGTTCCTGAAACAAAAACTTATGATCGCCCGGCTTTGCCCCTCACCGAAGATTCTTTGCCTCTAACTCTCGGATATGCGGGGCATTCGATGCAATCCCATCTTCAAGAAAGATCACCTTCAAGTGCGGGGGCTCCCGCCTGAAATCCTCAATAAACCGCTTGGATGCGTTTCGCTCACAATCGTTTTTCTTGGCCCCATCCGTGTTCAAGATCGGCTCCGGTGCCAATGGAATCACTTCCTTTTGATCTGGACTCACAATCGCTCCACAGAGCATCTGATGATAATACGTCGTGCTCCCATCCCGATGATGCTTCTCGCAACAGTGTACACAATGGACCGTCTTGGAAGAAAAATAACCCGTTCCGTCCAACGATAGAAGAAGATGCCCGTCCATATACTTGTAGTCCTCAAGAACTTTCCCCCGTTGCACCAAGGAAAACAGTCTCTTGAACGCATCCCGCAAACTTCGTGGATCCAACCCATCCAGACGCTTCCGCAATCCAGAGTCCGAAGGAACCCGCGCGACACCGAACAGAGTTTGTAGATTACGATGAACAGGGAGGGCTTCATCCCTCACCGCTTGATCAAATTGAAGCAACGAAGAATCCTTGAGCGAAAAGATGGCAAGCCCCGACATGAGGGAATCCGTAAGCACGAAGCCCCGCCCCGCAATCGGGTCCGCAATGGAGGCAAAACACTCCCGGACAGCTTCAAGCAGAAACGGTTTTCTCAAACGCTTGGGGGCTTGATGAAGTGACTTCTTTTTCATGGTTGATCAGCAAGTTTTATGGAAAAACACAGACAAATCTCTGGGCAGGAAGAAGATGGACGCTCCAATCAGGAGAAGTTCTCAACAAAACAAGGCTAAAGCAAAACAGTCTGACCGAAAAATAAGCCAAACGTTTGCGAAAACAAAAAAGAAATTCCCCAATTTTAAGAAATTAATGACTTAGTGGGAATTGCTGATCGTCGTCAAGGTTTTGATTCAGAACAACAGCGTATTAAACATCTATTCCTTCTCTATGAACGGATGAAACACCCTCGTTAACAGCAATCTGGATTACTCTCTTTCATCATTATAAGGACTCAAACTGGCTTGCCCCGCATAGATCTGAACATTCATTTTATTCAAATCCTCCCTCAGGTTGGATTCCCAGATTGATGGTTCATTGTCGCTCCTACCAATTATAATGTGTTTCAGTTTAGTCCAGTATTATTCAGATAGCGTGAGTATCTGTCCCCTTTCATAAACTCAATAATTCCCCGAGGACGCTCCCAACCGGAGTGATGGATGTTGGGCAGAATTCACACATGTCACGGAGAAGTGTCTTTCCACGGCGCACCTAAGAATCTCTTTAAGTCATTAAGCAGGCTAAGCTTTTCTTCCCCCTGTAAGACGAACACTATATTTCTATACAGAACTTATCGACTCATGTATAATACAATATTCTGTTTTATGACATATTAAAAACTCAAAATGAAGTCGCCTTCAATCTCAGCACTTCCTATCTCAACTCGAAAGGCTCTAACGAAACTGGGTGCTGACATCACAGTCGCACGAAAGAAACGGCGGATTTCTACGGCCTCCATGGCTGAGCGCGCTTTCTTGAGCCGGAGTACGCTTGCCAGAATAGAGAAAGGGGATCCATCGGTTTCTATGGGTGCCTATCTGTCTGTATTGGCCATCTTGGGACTGGCTAAGCACCTCGGTCATGTTGCAGATCGCACAAATGATACAATCGGACTAGATCTTGATGAAGACCGACTCCCGAAGCGCATCAGATCTGGAAGTCAGATCAAGATCAGACCATGAACGAACCCCTCGAAATTCATGTGAGCATTAACGGGAAGACAAATCTTGTTGGTCATTTTCGATATATCGCCAAAGTGCACCGTCAAAGTTCAGTGTTTGAGTATTCAAAATTCTGGCTTATAAATCCTTTGGCGTTTGCACTAGATCCAGTGAACTTGCCATTGACCACAAGTCAACATTACTGGACCTCAGAAAAAACTGCACTCCCTGGTTCGATCCGAGACTGTGCACCTGACCGCTGGGGACGCCAACTTGTTCGCCGAGCATTTCAAAAGATAGGAGAAAGCAGAAACCTCTCAGAACTGGACTACTTGCTAGCGATCAACGACTTCACTCGTATTGGAGCTCTTCGCTTTCGGCGCGATGGGGAGACTGATTTTGATCATTGCATTGGCCAGCGGACGGTTCCACCGCTGGTCTCACTCCCAGCGCTTTTGAATGCTGCGATAGCCATTCAAACGAATACCGAATCGGCAGAAGACCTAGACTTCTCCTAAACGAAGGCTCTCCCTTGGGCGGAGCCCGTCCAAAATCAACTGTGACTGACACCGTAGGATCTCTGACTATTGCGAAGTTTCCCAAACCGGATGACGATTACAGCATTCCTCATGGAGAAATTCTGGCTCTCATACTTGCGGACAAGGCAGGGATCAACGCTGCCAAAGGTAAGCTTCAAATGGTCAAGAATCAACCGGTCGCCTTGATCCAAAGATTTGATAGAGTTCAAAAGGAGCGCATTCCTTTTTTGTCTGCCATGAGTCTGTTGGGATTACAGGATGGTGACCGTGCAACCTACACAGATATTGCTGAATGTATTCGGATGTACTCCCCAGCGCCGATAAATGATTTGCATGAACTCTGGCGGCGGATTGTATTCAGTGTGACGATTAGCAACCTAGATGATCACCTTCTCAATCATGGCTTCCTGTATGCAGGAAATAACCAGTGGCGTTTGTCACCTGCATATGATTTCAATCCAATGCCGACCTACAAAAAATCTCGTGAGATGACCACATGGATTTCTGAGGAAGGTTCAGATGCCGATTTGGATCTCGCATACAGGGCTGCACCTTATTTCGCCTTGAAACCTGACGATGCAAAAAATATTGTGGATCAAGTTGCCCTGGCTGTTAAAGATTGGCGTGAAATGGCAATACAACTGGGAATGAGTAAGGCAGATATTGCCATTTATGAGACCGCAATTTCCGCGTATGAATAGAAAATACACCCGCAAGCCGCGACCTGAGGGAGAGAAACTGGACATATACTTCCTCTACACACCTTACTCATAATGTGCACATAAAGGGAGATATGTATTCAGTGGGCTGCCGAGGGCAAATCAATCAACCCACTCTTAATTTCGAAGAATCTATTTCTATTCGTAAGTCCCGTACGTATTAGAGATTCTGCCTCTCGGAACTAATCATGCTGTGAAAAATCATAAGTATAATGTCAGAGATCATAGAATTGTTGAGTGAATGGCTTGACCCAATAGAACTACGTTTCTAACTAGTCCGCTAACTTTGAGATAAACCAATTGTCTACACCTACATCAATGAGATCATTGATTTGTGGGCTATGGCTATCTCAACCTGTACTGCGCTCTCAAAAATACATGGCGAGTTGCGGCAGGAAAGAACTGTGGTTCTCCAAAGCCCTCGTTTCCATACAGAAGCACGTTTGAATCCAGAACATTGTTCACGTCAAGGGAAAGTAGCAATCCGCTGAGCACAGACCGATCACTGAATTCCCACTGCACGGTCGCAGATACTAGCGCATAAGGATCAACCTGATAATCGTCATCTATCATCCCATCCGCAGAACGCCCCCCACTATTGTCAACATATTGTTTTCCAGCGAGTCGTGCGTCTGTACGAAGAGTCAGACCTGCATATTCATAGGTGATCCCAAGATTTCCACTACGTGAAGGAAAGCCTGCAATTGGATTTCCTGCTCGGTCAATTGGCTCAATTGAAAAATCTGGTAAGGTAACATACTCTGTAAACTCAATGATTCGATTGCGGCTGAATGTCGCATTTGCAAATGCATTCAGACCTGGAAAAATCCGAGCCGCCAACTCAATCTCCACTCCAAGGTGTCGGGTACGATCCGCATTCCCGGTACGGGGAACTCCAAATTGATCCAGTCCACCACTGGGGACAATCTCATCTCTGAACTCCATCCAGTAACCTGTCAATCGCAGTCGAAGATCTTGAGACTCAAGTTGAGCTCCTAATTCTATATCTGTGAGTCGTTCCGGCTTCACGATGGGGCGCTCGTAGTCAAAACTCCCGTCCGAATCCCGTTCAAACTGCGGCATAAACCCAGCCCCTGCTTCCTCCCCGTCATAGAGAGATTTCATTCGTGGCTCCCGGTTCGCATAAGAAATACTTACATACGCGCTCAAGGGCTGCTCAGGGTTCAGCGTCATGCCGATACGAGGATTTACGAACAGGTAAGGAACACGAAAAGAGTTTTCAAAAAATCTCTCTTCAAATAGCCGGTACTGCCGCCAAGTAAGTTGCATATCGGCCTGGATGGCCAGCAAATGGCTCGGGCGCATCAAATGGCTTGCATAGAGAGAGCCAACCGTCTTTTCTCCCCGTACGCTATACACTCGGTAATCATTATCCCCACCGACCACCTCTGCGGGAAGTCCGGTTGCCTCTTCTACCCGTCCCCACCGTAACGACCGATGGAGACGTAGCTCTCCCCCAAGAGTCGTTTCTGAGCCAAGACGAACCACCTGATATCGGGGCATCCATCCAACCTGCCACTGATCCAGAGCTGCCCGAAATAGTACCTCGGCATCCGGTGCACTGATGAATAAGGGATCTTGTCGCTCTGCCGCATTCAACCCCCTCCACTCTGATGGCAACCGGAGATACTCTGCACTCCGAAAAGTGCCCCCAAAGTCGAATTCTCCAATGCCTCTGATCCAAAACAAGGACTGCTCAAATGTGTGATTTGGGGTAGGGGTATAACTATGTAGAAGTTCAATATGAGGTTGGTGGAAATGTTCAACGTCCTCCGTAGCTTCGCTGAAGTTATATCTTCGATCAATCGTTCCACCAAATCCATCATCAATCGTTTGCGTGTTCGCCTGTTTGGGAATCCCCACATAGGCCAGGCCATCCCGCTGAGGCCCACCATAGGACTGCAAAGTGAGCGTATGACGCTCACCATAGAGCCGAATTCCGACAAAATATCTCCAGAATTCAGCCCACGACCAGTCGCGATACCCGTCCGATGTTAATCGGCTGACCCGCGCATAGGCTGCATGACGACCACCCAAGAGACCCGTGTTGGCCTGAACAGTGTAGCGCTGGGTGTTATAGGTCCCATATCCTGTCTCTAACCTGAGATCTGGCACTGGACGGTATGGATCGGTTACAATATTGATCGCCCCACCGATCCCAGTGGAACCATAGGCAGCAGCGCCCGCCCCGCGTTGCACCTGAATATCCTGAATTGAGCCCTGCAAATCAAAAAAATTAATCCAAAATACATTATGCTCCTCAGGATCATTCTGCGGAATCCCATTGATGGAAACTGCCACACGCCGCTGCCCAAATCCTCGCAATCTCAGATAGGAGTATCCCAAATCATTCCCGTTCTCTGAGTAATGCGTGATTGAAACCGAGCGGGCCAAGGCGGCTGGAAGATCTTGCATAGAGGGGAGTACGGCAAGCTCCCGCGCGGTTATATTACTGTGCGTCTGGGGTGTGAGTTGTTCACGGGCACGCCGGGCTTCGGCTACTACCTCACCACCATACAGGAGACCTTCGTTCAGAATAAATGTCTCCTGCAACGAAGCATTGATCTCCAGGATTTGGCGTTGCGTCTCATACCCAAGAAAGCGGACCTCCACGGTATAGATCCCCGGAGTGACTTCCAATTCAAAACTGCCGTATTGATCGGTGACCGTGGAGTAAAGAGCAAGAGACGAATCGTCAGCAAAAAGTTGTACAGTTGCCCCAATGAGAAGATCTCCACTTGAGGACTGGACTGTTCCCGAGAAAGGAGTGCTAACAAAAAAAACGCTTGAAACCAGTAACGAAAGCAACATGAAGCAGCATGTTTGAGCCTTGCTTGGCGGCTGCAACCTCACTTCGTATGCATTTCCCTACGCCGGCATTATCCGGTTCAGGTACAAAGGGTCTGATCTCAGCCTCGGAAGAGGCACCCCCAAGCAATCTGGCAGATGGAAAAGAACGCAACGAGAGCCAAATCCAATCGGAAGTGGCTCTGTTGCATAAAAGAGGATCCTGGCACCGACCTACTCTCCCACCACGAAGGGCAGTACCATCGGCGCTGCGGGACTTAACGGCTCTGTTCGGAATGGAAGAGGTGTATCCCCCGCGCTATAAGCACCAGGAAGCCTGTCGCTACATATGTAGCAATGTTTTGACAGGACGAATTCGCCGCATGATCAACACACAGAGCGCAGACGAGCTCTGACTTCTGTAAAATTTCAAAGGAATAAGCCGAATGGGTAATTAGTACGGCTCGGCTGAACATGTTACCATGCTTACACCTGCCGCCTATCAACGTCCTCGTCTTGAACGACCCATAAGGGAGACCTAGTCTTGCGGTGGGCTTCGTGCTTAGATGCTTTCAGCGCTTATCCCTGCCGAACATAGCTACCCTGCGATGCAGCTGGCGCCACAACAGGTACACTAGAGGTTCGTCCACTCCGGTCCTCTCGTACTAGGAGCAGATCCGCTCAAGTCTCCAACGCCCACGGTAGATAGGGACCGAACTGTCTCACGACGTTCTGAACCCAGCTCGCGTGCCGCTTTAATGGGCGAACAGCCCAACCCTTGGGACCTTCTTCAGCCCCAGGATGCGACGAGCCGACATCGAGGTGCCAAACCTCCCCGTCGATGTGAACTCTTGGGGGAGATCAGCCTGTTATCCCCGGCGTACCTTTTATCCTTTGAGCGACGGCCCATCCATAAGGAACCGCCGGATCACTAAGTCCTGCTTTCGCAACTGCTTGACCTGTGTGTCTTACAGTTAAGCACCCTTGTGCCTTTGCACTCTACGCATGATTGCCGACCATGCTGAAGGTACCTTTGAGAGCCTCCGTTACATTTTAGGAGGCGACCGCCCCAGTCAAACTACCCACCTGACACTGTCCCCCGACCGGATTCACGGCCGCGGGTTAGGCATCAATTAAAGCAAGGGCGGTATTTCAAGGGTGGCTCCACCAAGGCTGGCGCCCTAGCTTCAAAGCCTCCCGCCTATCCTACACATACCTTAATCAATGTCAATGTCAAGCTGCAGTAAAGGTGCACGGGGTCTTTCCGTCCCACCGCGGGTAGCCGGCGTCTTCACCGGCACCACAATTTCACCGAGCCCGTGGCCGAGACAGTACCCAAGTCGTTGCACCATTCGTGCAGGTCGGAACTTACCCGACAAGGAATTTCGCTACCTTAGGACCGTTATAGTTACGGCCGCCGTTTACCGGGGCTTCAGTCGTGAGCTTCGCTGCAAGCAGCTAACCCCCTTCCTTAACCTTCCGGCACCGGGCAGGTGTCACTCCCTATACATCATCTTGCGATTTAGCAGAGAGCTGTGTTTTTGTTAAACAGTCGCTTGGGTCTTTTCACTGCGGCCTCCCCCCGCTTTTAATAGAGGGAGGCGCTCCTTCTCCCGAAGTTACGGAGCAATTTTGCCTAGTTCCTTAGCCACGGATCACTCGAGCGCCTGAGGATACTCTCCTCGCCTACCTGTGTCGGTTTACGGTACGGGCACCATAAAGCAGTGTACGACGCTTTTCTTGGCAGTATGCTTGAGGCCACTATGCGTTCGTCCGCAGACTCCCGCTACTGTCGTGGTTCAGCTTTAACGGACGGGCGGATTTGCCTACCCATCCAGCCTACGCACTTCAACGCACATCCGTCTGTGCGCGGACCGTACGCTCCTGCGTCCCGCCTTACACTATCGCTTTTTGGTGGTACGGGAATATTGACCCGTTTTCCATCGCCTACGCCTTTCGGCCTCGGCTTAGGTCCCGACTAACCCTGTTCCGATTAACGTTGAACAGGAACCCTTAGGCTTTCGGCGGACAGGTTTCTCACCTGTCTTATCGTTACTCATGCCTACATTTTCTTTTCCAGAAGCTCCACAACACCTCACGGTACCGCTTCATCGCCGCTGGAATGCTCCCCTACCGCTTCCCATGGAAACCCGGAGCTTCGGTGCCAGTCTTAATGCCCGCAAATTTTCGATGCCGGATCGCTCGACCAGTGAGCTATTACGCACTCTTTAAATGAATGGCTGCTTCCAAGCCAACATCCTGGTTGTTTCAGCAATCCGACCTCCTTTGATCAACTTAGACTGAACTTGGGGACCTTAGCTGTCGGTCTGGGTTGTTCCCCTCTCGGACATGGACCTTAGCACCCATGCCCTCACTGCCGCAAAACGTAATATCGGCATTCGGAGTTTGTCTGGGGTTGGTACCCGGTGAAGGGCCCTAGCCCAATCAGTGCTCTACCTCCGATACACTGTTGCGACGCTGTACCTAAATACATTTCGGGGAGTACGAGCTATTTCCGAGTTTGATAGGCCTTTCACCCCTACCCACAGGTCATCCGGGCACTTTTCAACGTACTGCGGTTCGGGCCTCCACGTGGTCTTACCCACGCTTCACCCTGCCCATAGGTAGCTCACTCGGTTTCGCGTCTACCCCCACTGACTTGGACGCCCTATTCAGACTCGCTTTCGCTACGGCTCCGTGCCAGAGGCACTTAACCTTGCCAGTGAGGTGTAACTCGTAGGCTCATTATGCAAAAGGCACGCCGTCACCCTTTCTATCCGCCCTGAGGCAGATAAATCAGGCTCCGACTGGTTGTAAGCGCATGGTTTCAGGTACTATTTCACTCGCCGACTAGGCGTTCTTTTCACCTTTCCCTCACGGTACTTGTTCACTATCGGTCACAGACGAGTATTTAGCCTTACCAGATGGTGCTGGCAGGTTCCCACAAGGCTTCTCCGACCCCGTGGTACTCAGGGACATTGCTAGGATCAATTGTTTTACGCGTACAGGACTGTCACCTTCTATGGTTCTACTTTCCAGAAAGATTCCACTTCAACGCCTGATCCAGTTTGCAAGCCCTACAACCCCGATGCAGCCGAGACCGCATCGGTTTAGGCTTTTCCCCGTTCGCTCGCCACTACTTGGGGAATCACTATTGTTTTCTCTTCCTCCGGGTACTTAGATGTTTCAGTTCCCCGGGTTCGCTTCCGAGGGCCTATGTATTCAGCCCAAGGATGACACTCAAAGAGTGCCGGGTTGCCCCATTCGGAAATCCACGGATCCGAGCTTATTTGCAGCTCCCCGTGGCTTATCGCAGCTTATCACGTCCTTCATCGCCTGTCCGTGCCAAGGCATCCACCATGCGCCCTTCCTTGCTTATTGCCTTTGAGATTTTACACAAGTCAGGTTCGCGAGAACTCCCGGTGGAGGAGTTCTCTGCGCTCGTTTTACGCTCGGACAAAAGCCTCATTGGCTTTTATCATTTCTGCGTGTTGTTCAATTGGCGAATATCATCATGTCAAAGAACGCGGATCATCCTGCGATCCAAGTGGAGTTAGCCGGATTCGAACCGGCGACCCTCGGTATGCAAAACCGATGCTCTACCATCTGAGCTATAACCCCCTGCACCTGAGATCTGCTTAGACCTGAAGAGTGGGGCTGGGAGGAGTTGAACCTCCGACCTCACGCTTATCAGGCGTGCGCTCTAACCACCTGAGCTACAGCCCCTCAAGTGCGGGTTTAGATCCACATCAAAGCAGGGAAGAGTATAGCGAGTCCTGTCAATTCGGAAAAATGTTGTCTCAAGGCTCTCTTTAGGAGGTGATCCAGCCGCACGTTCCCGTACGGCTACCTTGTTACGACTTAGCCCCAGTCACTTAATTTACCTTCGGCCGCTCCCTCCGGAGTTGGGTCACGGACTTCGGGTACCCTAAGCTTCCATGGCTTGACGGGCGGTGTGTACAAGGCCCGGGAACGTATTCACCGCGTCGTTGCTGATACGCGATTACTAGCGATTCCGGCTTCATGGAGTCGAGTTGCAGACTCCAATCCGAACTTGGAGTGATTTTGTGGATTGGCTCCCTCTCGCGAGGTG
Source organism: Rhodothermales bacterium (assembly GCA_965208025.1). Taxonomy (GTDB): domain Bacteria; phylum Bacteroidota; class Rhodothermia; order Rhodothermales; family Bin80; genus Bin80. The sequence goes on along the minus strand of OZ242302.1, from coordinate 2,532,546 downwards.
GCTGCCCATTGTATCACCCATTGTAGCACGTGTGCAGCCCCAGGCGTAAGGGCCATGATGACTTGACGTCGTCCCCACCTTCCTCACTGCTTGCGCAGGCGGTTTCACTAGAGTCCCCGGCATGATCCGCTGGTAACTAGTGACAGGGGTTGCGCTCGTTGCGGGACTTAACCCAACATCTCACGACACGAACTGACGACAGCCATGCAGCACCTCACGACCGACCCGAAGGAGGATCCCTTTCAAGACCTGTCCGATCGCGTTCGAGCCTGGGTAAGGTTCTTCGCGTTGCATCGAATTAAGCCACATGCTCCACCGCTTGTGCGGGCCCCCGTCAATTCCTTTGAGTTTCACTCTTGCGAGCGTACTCCCCAGGTGGGATGCTTAACGCGTTAGCTTGGGCGCTGACCCCACAATGAGGGCCAACACCGAGCATCCATCGTTTACGGCGTGGACTACCAGGGTATCTAATCCTGTTTGCTCCCCACGCTTTCGTGCCTCAGCGTCAGTACTCGTCCAGTCGCCCGCCTACGCCTCTGGTGTTCCTCGTGATATCTACGCATTTCACCGCTACACCACGAATTCCAGCGACCTCTCCGAGACTCAAGAACGGCAGTTTCAAAGGCAGTTCCACGGTTGAGCCGTGGGCTTTCACCTCTGACATACCGCCCCGCCTACACACCCTTTACACCCAGTGAATCCGGACAACGCTTGCACCCTCCGTATTACCGCGGCTGCTGGCACGGAGTTAGCCGGTGCTTATTCATACGGTACCGTCAAACCTCCCTGAGGGAGGCCTTCTTCCCATATAAAAGGAGTTTACGCCCCATAGGGGTGTCTTCCTCCACGCGGCGTGGCTGGGTCAGGCTTTCGCCCATTGCCCAATATTCCCTACTGCTGCCTTCCGTAGAAGTCTGGCCCGTGTCTCAGTGCCAGTGTGGCTGATCGTCCTCTCAGACCAGCTACAGATCGTAGCCTAGGTAGGCCGTTACCCTACCTACAAGCTAATCCGACGCAGGCCCATCCTTGAGCATCCGAAGACTTTCATCACACAACATGCGATGTGTGACTGCATGCGGTATTAGCCACCGTTTCCGATGGTTATTCCCCACTCAAGGGCAGGTTGCCTACGCGTTACTCACCCGTGCGCCACTGTACTTGCGCCCCGAAGGGCACGTTCTCGTTCGACTTGCATGTATGAAGCCCGCCGCCAGCGTTCGTCCTGAGCCAGGATCAAACTCTCCGTTGTTAGAGATTTTGAATTTTGTTGTGAGCACTTTTAGCACACTCTTCCTGACCATAATTTGATTGATTGCTCTGAATAGAACAACTATTCCATGTCTGAATCGACAAAGGACTCGCTATACTCTCAACCTGTCAAAGAACTAACCTACCCGAAGGGCAGGACAGACAACATACGGAAATTATTTGAATAAAACAAATCTGACACATTCATCAAACAAAATCTTCCACGGCATCAGATGATGCCTTCGTGCGTAAGATTCTTGGATGTCTTCAAGAAGAGACAGATTGCACACCCAGAATTTTCACCGTGTTGTCACAGCAAAGACTAACTTAAATTTATACTGTCCCTTGGGGTTCCATTTTAAACCTATCTTCACAATTTTTTAACACAATTGCCCCGTGAAACCGACACCTCTCCGAAAAAATCCTTACTTCAAGTGGGGGATCATACTGCTCGTCACTGTATTTGCCTGTCTGTACTACGCCGTTGATCAGGTGATTATGCCTGGCGTTACGCGCCAGGATGAAATCATCTCTGTTCCCAATCTCTTGAATAAATCTCTTCCTGATGCTTTGGCCGAGATTGATTTGGCTGAGCTTGAACTTGGTGATACGACCTCGCGTATCGGCCCTGATCATCTCCAGGGGCTCGTTGCTTCCCAGCGTCCGCGCCCGAATGCTCCCGTCAAGCCGGGTCGGCGAGTTTATTTATCGGTCTATCAGGGTTCTGAACCCGATGTAATGGTTCCTAATGTGATTGCCTCGTCGCTTCGGAATGCTCGGCTTGTCTTGCAAGCATCCGGCCTAGTTGTCCGTTCCGAGGTACCAGATACAATTCCGAGTCCAGTCCCTGATATGGTGACACGGATTCACCCCGTTGCAGAAACGCTCGTTTCTCCAGGGGACAGTGTAACCCTTTGGGTGGGTCGCGGCCTAAATCAAAATCGCATGATTGAAGTCCCGAATGTGGTTGGCCTACGTTATCGTGATGCCGAGGATCTACTTCGCCCCTTGTTTTTTTGGCCCACTTTGCTTGATCAAAAGGAAGGCCTGAGGAATCCTGTTATTGTAAGGCAATCGCCTCAGCCTGGCGAATTATTGCCTGCGGGGTCCACGCTTCGTCTCTTCGCGACGACCAATTAAGTTGAATTGGAGGCTGGCCTCCCAAGATCCCTTCGCTGATGTCGGGATCTCGTCTGCTGATCTGCGATAGATTCATATACAGCGGGGGACAGGAGTAGACGTTGAGACGCTACTTCCTGTACAACATCATAGATTTGGCCCCGATTCTTCTCCTTCTCCGCTAAACACTACCCGCTCAGATACGTATTGATCTGCTCTATTGCACCAGCGATTCTCTTAGGTGTCCCTCCAATCGTGCCTCTTTGACCAATCTTCCTGATCCTCTCAGGTAGTGGGATCAAGGGGAGAGTACCCTTTATTCGGTAAGGTATACCGAGAGTCCTTCATTCACATCCACCTCGACTCGCTCCCGATGCTTCGTTTGGAGCTTACGTCCGATATAATCGGGACGAAGCGGCAGTTCACGATGCCCTCTATCAATTAGAACCATTAACTGAACGCGTGCAGGTGATCCCATTTCACAGACTGCTGTGACGGCTCGGTGGGCAGTTCGTCCTGTATGAAGAACATCATCTACGATCACCACCAACTTCCCTGTTACATCCTCTCTGGCAAGACTTGGATCCTTAAGATCCAGTGGGATGGGAACTACAATGCGCCCAGAGGCTTCGCTAATGTGTCGTGCCAAGACCCGAGCAACACGGATTCCTTTGGGAACGATTCCAAATAAAACGAGGCTTTCGGTGCCTTGATTGCGTTCATCCACCTCACAGGCCAATCGGGCAAGCGTCCGTTCAATTCTCTGCGACCCAAGAATCAATGTGCGCATGCGTGCACACTAATTCTGGAACATTGCCTTAATACTGCCCCAACTCCGCGGAATTGCAGTCGGCGTATAGTTCACTTTTCGCTCCGCAATCCGCTGCCGCAGTCCATTGGTAAGAACCGCTTCAAGACGATAGTCAACAATTGCGACGGAAGATTTATAGACTTTACTGTCAAGCACGGTATAGGGAACGTTCACACCATGCACCGATACCTCGGCGATCCGTGAAAAATCATCCGCCTGACCGGATTTACGGTAGAGTTCATACGCTCTTACATCGGACTCCACCTCAGCTTCCCATGTCACCGTAATCCCCCCCGTGTCGTACTCCGTATTAAAGTAACGAAGTCGAACGGACAGGAAGCTGGAAGCTGCCAAAATGATAGTCAATAAGGAAAGCACTAAAATCCGCATGTACGCCTGTAATCACTCAACAAGGAATTCGTTCCCACTAGGTCAAATTTACCGCGATACACCATTTACACATGGCATTGAGCGTGTGATCAATGGTTCAACCAGACCGCTTCAACTGGAAAACCTTGTGAACTACTTTACATCCAAATTTACGTTCTGGAGGCTTAGTAAGTTGATAAAGATACGAATCCACGGCATAATTTTCTCTCTTGGTGTCCACAAGAGACCCGATTGGCATTGCAAATATGATTTCGTGATCCCCTGCCTCCGACGAAAAGATTGATTTATCCCATCCGAATCATTCGTGCTCAGAGCAGAGCAAACCATGCTATGTTTTCCCAAAAGTAAGGATTCAGTGACATTGGTTGAAACTTGATGCGAATTTTGTATCTTGTATCTAACTATCCGTTTTTCTCCGAATCCTTAATTCAATGACACGTTTACATTCATACGTCTTACTTCTTGCTGTATTTTCAACGATCGTGTTCACCGGTTGCAACCCTCGAGCTGTTGAAACCTTGACCCTGAATGCTCCCGCATCCTTGGAGACCAATACGAGTGGGGATTTTTCTGCTGCTGCCAATGAAGACGCGCGAGCACCCGTTATGTATTCCTGGGAATTTGGGGATGGAGCGACTGCCGATGGTACTGCGGTTGCCCACGCCTACGCTGAAGCGGGATCTTATACGGTGACCGTCACGGCTAGTAACCGGAATGGTCGCTATTCAATTTCTGAATCTGCGGATGTCATGGTGATGAACCCGCCGGTTCCTGCGCAGGTCTTGGCTCTGCTTGCCAGTTCAACTGATGTGGATACCCGTACAGCAGTGGAGTTTAGTGCTAACGTACGTGGGGATGCTCCCCTGACGTATAACTGGAGCTTTGGAGATGGAACGACATCTTCCTCCCCTCGTCCAGAGCACACCTATACATCTGAAGGACAATATGCCGTTTCGCTTGAACTTTCCAATGACCACGGAAGGGATGCGCGTACTCTGAATGTGAATGTCTCCCAATCCGTTCCTCCCTATTGTGCAGATCTCGCTGAAATGAGTACCGTCTTTTTTGATCGTAACTCAAGCGTTCTCTCGGATGCTGCAATGCAGGTTCTTGCGGATAATATTGAAATCCTGAACGAATGCTTGAATATCACTGTGCGTGTTGAGGGTATGGCGAGCCCATTGGAGCGCAATCCACAGACTCTTTCCGAGGACAGAGCTCGCGCGTTACTTGATCAATATGTTGCTAGCGGGATTGGGATGGAGCGGATTACCATGCTTGGTTTAGGAAGTGCTGACGGAACTTCAAAGAAGAGTGGTGCGGATCAGTTCCGCCGTGCCGACACGATCCCCCTCCGCTGACAAGAGAGTCGTTCCTCTTCGCGGGATTCTACATGTCTGTACGCGCCTTGTGTCTCCAAAACAGGATCGTATAGTCTTTATACCTGCTCACCGAGTGAAGCGGGGCGTAGCTTGGTTCCGTTTGAGTTAATCTCGGAACCCCGCGGTGTGGGGGTGCCTTTTCCGTACATGAGCATGACAGGTCGTGAAACACCTCACGATCTGCCTCCTGTGCATCGCTTGATTGCCGCTCATTGTCTCCCCAACCGGTGGCAAGGGTTACTCCCAAATGAGAGATCAACTGTGCATAAGGACTCCTGACTCATCTATAGTCTGGTTTCATTTATTTCCCTTTACCAAACGCGGGATCGTCACTTGAAGAGAATGTACCCAATCCCGAACGATTGGATAAAGGTTTGTATCTGACGTTTTCTTCCTGGGGCTGCGGTGGATTTCGGTTCTTGAACCACTGGATGCCACCGGTAAGAACCACAGAAGGATTCGTTCACTCTCCTGATACTTCTGTGATCTCATAGGGCCGGCTGTCTTTCATGCGCTCGCGTAGAATCAGATCGCCCAAAAAGCCTGTGCACATAAACTGTACTCCAACCATAATGAGTAAAGCCCCCAACAGGAGAGACGGGCGATCCCCGACGGGGTTGTCGTACATTAGTTTGTCTATCGTAATCCATAAGCTAATGAGGAACCCACCCAAGAATGCTAATAGTCCAATTGACCCGAAAAAGTGCATCGGCCTGACCCCAAAACGTGTCAAAAAGATCACCGTCACCAGGTCCAGAAACCCCCTTACATAGCGCTCAAACCCGAACTTTGATTCACCATGTTGTCGGACCCTGTGATGAACAGGAAGTTCGTCAATGCGGGTAAAGCCCTGCCACTTGGCCAGAAGAGGTATGTACCGATGCATTTCTCCGTAGATCCTGAGAGATTTCACCACTTCAATCCGATAGGCTTTCAAGCCACAATTAAAATCGTGTAATGCAATGCCGGATACGATTCGCGTGACCATATTGAAAAAACGGCTGGGAAAGGTCTTGGTCCATGGATCTTTGCGAAATTTTTTCCATCCACTGACCAGATCCTGCCCTTGATCAATTGCCTGAACCAGTGGGGGGATCTCGCGCGGATCATCTTGAAGATCGGCATCCATAGTGACCACAACGCGGGCATTTACATGCTCAAACCCGGCAGCCAGTGCAGCACTTTTTCCATAGTTGCGGCGGAGGCGAATGGCATGAAAACGGGGATCCACCTCACATTGACGAAGAATTTCCGTCCAGGAATCATCCTGCGATCCATCGTCAATCAACCAGACCTCAAATACCAGACCAGCCCCCTCACAACTCTCACGTATTTCAACCGACAACGGGGCAATGGACGCAGCCTCATTAAAGGCCGGGATCACAATACTAACATCTGGATCCATTCGCACTATACATCCAGGGTCGCATAGCGGGCATTACGCTCAATAAACCGGCGTCGAGGCTCAACCTGATCCCCCATCAGGGTAGAGAAGATTCGGTCGGCCGATACCGCATCATCAATCGTAACAAGCTTCAACTGGCGCACTTTTGGATCCATCGTCGTGTCCCAGAGTTGGCGTGGATTCATTTCACCAAGTCCCTTGTAGCGCTGGATAATCACTTTCCCACTGCCCGTTTCCTGCATTTGTTCCACAGTCTGGCGCAGCGCATCATCCGACCAGCAATATTCTTCCTTTTTTCCACGTTTTGCCTTGTAAAGAGGTGGTAAGGCAATGAATACCCGTCCCATCTCAATGAGGGGACATAAGTGTCGATAAAAGAAGGTCAGAAGCAGCGTGCGGATATGGGCACCATCCACATCGGCATCCGTCATGAGGAGAATTTTGTGGTAGCGCAACTTGTCTGGATCAAAATCTTCTTCCGATGTGGCAATGCCGGTTCCCAGAGCAGTGATAATGTTTCGGATCTCTTCATTTTCCAGTACCCGGTCCAACCGTGCTTTTTCAACATTCAGAATTTTCCCGCGCAAAGGTAGAATTGCCTGAAAGTGACGATCTCTCGCCTGCTTGGCAGATCCTCCCGCCGAATCTCCCTCTACCAGATAAAGCTCACATTCTTCAGGGTTGCGTGAGGCACAATCCGCCAGTTTTCCTGGGAGTCCTCCCGAAGCGAATGCGTTCTTGCGCTGAACCAGCGCACGCGCTTGGCGAGCTGCCTGTCGCGCAGTTGCGGCAATGATCACTTTATCGACAATTATCTTGAGTTGCTTCGGATGGTCTTCCAACCAATGACCCAGTTTTTCGGCAACGATCCCCTGAACTTGTCCCATGACCTCCGAGTTACCGAGTTTCGTCTTGGTCTGCCCCTCAAATTGAGGATCTGCCACCTTCACCGAGAGGACAGCCGTCAGCCCCTCGCGGAAATCATCCCCCGCTAAATCTCCCTTAAAATTCTTGAGCAGATTATTCCGTTCAGCCCAGGTCTTCAAGGTACGTGTCAATGCCGTCCTGAATCCGGAAATATGCGTACCCCCTTCATGGGTGTGAATGTTGTTCACAAATGAAAGCACATTTGACGAGAACCCTGAATTGTAGCGCATGGCAATCTCCACCGTCCCCGCCTCATCTTTGAAAGCAATGACCTCATCATGAATAGGCGTCCTCGACTCATCCAGATATTCAACGAATTCTCGCAATCCTCCTTCAAAGAAAAACTCCTCACGCGCCTGTCTCCCAGACCGAAGATCCTCAAGTTCAATCTTCACATTGGCATTCAGATAAGCAAGTTCGCGCAAACGCTTGCTGATGGTATCAAACCGGAAATCACAATCTATAAAAATGCTCTCATCCGGCCAGAATCGTATTCTAGTTCCCGTGGTCTCATCTGACTTGACTGGACGAACCCTTTTCAAGTCATACGAAGGCTGTCCACATTCATAGGCTTGTTCCCATAAATACCCATCTCGCCGAACCGTAGCCTGTAGCTTGCTTGACAGGGCATTTACACAGGAAATTCCAACCCCATGAAGCCCACCAGATACTTTGTAGGTCTTATCATCAAACTTACCTCCTGCGTGTAATACGGTCATTACAACCTCAAGTGCAGGCCGCTGCTGCCCCTCATGCATGCCGACAGGAATCCCCCTTCCATTATCGCTCACCTCAATGGATCCATCTTCTTTGATCCGCACCTGTATCTGATCACAGTGCCCAGCTAATGCTTCATCAATTGCATTGTCAACCACCTCGTAGACAAGATGATGAAGTCCTCGGAGATTTACATCCCCGATATACATTGCAGGTCGCTTGCGCACTGCTTCCAGTCCGTCAAGCACCTGGATGTTTCCAGCACCATATTCTGATTTTTCCATGGTTCCTCGTTAATGAAGACTAAATAGAATCAACCCCTGTAATCATGATGGAGGAGCATAAATACCGCGAAGTAGAGTGGGCAAGGACACGGAATGGTCACCTTTCAAGGGCGGCTGAGTGTTAAGCATCGTCATCAAAGTCGCCGACCAGCACTCACGAGACCTACGATATATGACTGATTCGTATGGAGAAAAGGGTAGGTACTGCTACCCAATATTACCAGCATTCTACCTCTGAACTTCGTATTAGTTCCTATCCAGGATGGAAATGGGGTAGGCAAGTGACGAATCAGAGAGTCAACGAGAATCAGGTTGTGGAGATAGAAGCCTCAACTCTTTATATGGAGAAAGAAGATGCTCAAGCTCTTGAGATCTACCCCGAGAAATGCGAAAATGCACCTGAAAAGCCTCATGATGAACCAACTCACCCTTCCCATGAACCTGAACCAATTCCTGATGGATCACTTCTCCAAGCCGCTGGAGGTGTGCCATTGTACGTCCATCCGTGACTGGAATGAGTGTAGAGCCCTCAACCTGTGCACCCTGAATCATTCCTTCCAGCCGAGAGGTCAAGGTCTCCAACCCAATCCCTCTGAGAGCGGCAACCGGAATTGCTTCCGGAAATTCACTCTGGAGTGCAGGCACGGCCTCAGATGGCCTATCAAGCGCATCAATCTTGTTCAGGACCAAGAGGGTCGGGATTTCGAGTGCGCCAATTTCCTGAAGAGTTTGGCGGACAACCATCATCTGATTTTCAAAGTGGGGATGCGCGGCGCTCACCACATGAAGCAGTACATCACTCTGCCGAACCTCATCAAGGGTGCTCTTAAAACTTTCAATCAATTTATGTGGCAGCTTTCGAATAAATCCAACCGTATCTGAAAGCAGCACTGTCGTTTTTGGGGAGAGTTTCCACTGACGTGTGGTGGCATCCAATGTAGCAAAAAGTTGATCTTCTGCGAGCACTCCACTCTGAGCCAAAGCATTCATGAGCGTTGATTTTCCCGCATTTGTGTATCCTACGAGTGCAACTCGGCAGTAGTCTGCCCTACGCCTTCGTTGAGTTGTTCTCTGCCGGTCAATCCGTTTTAATCGTTCGCGAAGAGTCGCCATCCGCTGACCAATCAGCCTGCGGTCGGTCTCAATCTGTGTCTCACCTGGACCACGGGTGCCAATCCCGCCCTGCTGTCTTGACAGGTGGGTCCAGTGGCGAGTTAATCGTGTTCGCAGATAATCCAGTTGGGCCAGTTCAACTTGGGTTTTTGCGACGGCAGTTTGCGCACGCTTCGCAAAGATGTCCAAAATTAGCTGAGGGCGGTCCACCAATTTGCAGTCAAGTGAACGCTCAAGATTCCGAATCTGGTTTGGACTCAATTCGTCATCAATGAGTACCGTAGTGATGCTCTGATTCTTGACGATCTCGGCAATTTCGTTCACTTTCCCGGAGCCAATATAGGTTGCAGGGTTTGGTCGATGCATCACTTGGATGACCCTCCCAGAAACGCGTGCACCTGCAGTCTCTGCCAATTGAGCCAACTCATCCAACGAGTCTTCTCCACTCCTTGGGGATTGGATTGCTCCGACAAGCAAAGCAGTCTCTTGATGAGGCGGTTCCGTACGATGCAGTTTTCGTCCCATCTATTGACGCTTCCACCGAGTCGTCAGCATCATTTCTGCGGTGAGGAACAGAAGTCCCAGCACAAGAAAATGCCGCCAGAGTTCTATTCCCGTACGAGCCTGGCTCATTACTGCAGAAACCTCGCCTTGGGCATCAAGCTCCATCCCTTCAACGGTGATGCCCAGACCCTCGGAAAGTAATTCGCTAGCCTCCTCAGGTTCAGCGTAGGTAAGCCATGATTCTTTCGGATCAAGCCCAATGCTGACGAACCTCTTGGGCTCTTGGTCAGCCAATACCTTCACGATTCCTGGAAGTTCTGATTCAAGCTCAATTAGACTGGCACCAAAGACCTGACGCTGGTCTGGAATAAGTTCAATCCCATTCGGCAACTCCGATGTTATCTGTCCCTGAACCGCTGGAATCCTGATGGACGCTCGTTGTCCGACAAGAAATTGCTCTCCTTGAACAGATCCTCTGGCAGAGAGATAATGGGCGGACCGAATCATGAGTGGAACAAAGAGGCCGCGAAGCGGCAAATCGCTCCATGACGCATCCGGTGCAACAGCAAGAAAAAGGATGTACCCATCATGATACTGAATTTCTTGCAATAACGGAGACCCTCCCAATAAGCGAATCAGAGTCTGCTCAGCTCCGGCCCCTGGAATATACTCTGCTGAGCGAGAAACACGAACGGATTCAAGCCTTTGCGCATGATCCGATGCTGTAAATACACCCTCAAATAATGGGTGCTCAAAATCTGCTGATTCAATTGATGTCTCCCTCTCCTGAATGGTGATGCGCCCGGTGCCAAACGACTCTAAAAGTCGATTTACAGGTTCAGGATCTGTACCTGGAAAAATGAGTAGCCCTCCACCATCATGGACATATCGTTCAAGCAGGTTGATCTCTCCACTACTGAGTTGTTCAGGACTAATCAAATAGATGGCAGAGAAGTCGTCAATTGGTGCGGGTATCAAGGCGCTCTGTGGTAGTTTCGTTGTTTTTAATCCACCGGATTCATCTCGCAACGAGAGTGCGAGTTCAACTTGTGCAGTTTGAGCATTGGCACCGTGCACGACGAGCACATTTCTTTGTTCGGGAACATGAATTGTGAAGTGCCTCTGATTATCCTCTTCAAATTCATCATCTTCAATCATCACACGCCCTTCAATCCATCCTCCGGTTTCCAGTACTGCCTGAAGCACTACCCGAATCGGAACCTCGGGAACGAGGGTAACGGTCGTCTGCGCAACCCTTCGGTTATCCAGATACATACTCACAGCATAATTATTAATCGTGGTGCTTCCATAATTCACCACGGTTGCCTGCACTCTTACGGGCGATCCCAAATCAATCATCTGACTGATCACTTGGACATCGGCGATCCCCACATTCTGTCTTGATTCGGATGAGCCGACGGGAATCAAGATCACGCGTAGGTCTTTCTCAATTGGTGTTTGTACGGAGTCCACCAATGTAGTACGCTGAAGATCTCCCAAATGATAGACAATCCTGGTGGGATGAATCGCTGTACGGTCAATCAGATCTGCGGCATGGCGAATAGTAGAAGCGGCGGATTGCGTCACATGGGTAGGTTTGAGTTCATCCAGAGAACTCACTGGCTGCAGTTCATGGTGATCGCTACGCATGATGAAGATCTCATCACCGGATTCAGCAGATTCCGTAATCAGCCGTGCCATGGAGAGTGCCTGAGACATGCGCGTACCTTCCGAGTCTCGTTGCATCATTGACAGCGAGGCATCCAGAGCTAGCACCATCGAAACATTGGAGGGCCCCAAAAGCGGTGTACCGGTTATCCCTGTCAAGGTCGGCCGAGCGAAAACAAATGTCAGAGCACATATCGCAAGTGTGCGCAGGATTAGAAGAAGCCAGTTGCGGATTCGTACTCTCTGCATGGTCGTGCGCTGCAACGATTGTAGAAGAACAATTGAACTGTAGTCCAATTTTTTTGGCTTCCGAAAATGGAAGAGGTGAACTAAAAGGGGTAAGGCCGCAGCAAATAATCCAAGCAAGACAAGCGGGTTAACAAATATCATATCGTTGGATTACTCGGCAGGGCAATTTACTTGCTACAGATGCGCTGGCGGACGGTTCCGAGAGCAAGTCTTGAAGGTATGCGTTCAACAGCACATCTTCATCTTCGCATGTCAAAACTAAGTCCTCGAGATTACATCACCGCCAAGGGTGTTCGTCAGCATAACTTGAAGGGGTTTGACTTGGTACTGCCCAAACGCCGCATGGTCGTCGTCACGGGCCCGTCTGGATCAGGCAAATCAAGTCTGGCTTTTGATACGATCTTTGCCGAAGGTCAGCGACGATACATGGAAAGCCTGAGTTCCTATGCGCGCCAGTTTCTGGAGCGCATGGATAAGCCTGATGTGGATTTTATTACGGGACTTGCACCTGCCATTGCGATAGAGCAGCGCGTACTTGCCAAAAACCCAAGATCTACGGTCGCAACGCAAACCGAGATTTACGACCATCTACGCATGCTTTATGCGCAGATCGGCAGAACGGTATCTCCGATCAGCGGAAAAGTTGTCTCGGAGGATTCGCCCCGCTCGGTCGCCAACACGCTGGCGTCGGATCTTGACGACGGCACAAAGTTCTTTGTGACTTTTCCAGTTCCTGAACATGATACTGATGCTCTGGTCGTTCAGACCCTTCTGGAACGTGGGTTTCATCGAATTCTGTTCTCCCTCAACGGAACCATCTCTCTGGTTGACTTGACGGATTCAAATCCGAGTGCGTTTCCTACAAAACTGTCGGATGCGTTCGTCGTGCTGGATCGCCTCGTAGTTCGGAAAGACAATGAATCGGCAATTAGCCGAATTGCAGACTCTATTGAGTCAGCATTTCGGGAGGGAAATGGATACTGTTCTGTCCTTGTCCCTTCTCCTGATTCGCGTGATGTGCTTGCTTCCAAACATGATTTCAGCAGGTGGCTTGAGCGTGACGGGATGACCTTCCAGAGCCCTCACCCAAAACTGTTTTCGTTCAACAGCCCACTGGGCGCTTGCCCATCCTGCAACGGACATGGTCGATCGCGGGGGATAGATCCAGACTTGGTCGTCCCTGACCCAAATCTTTCGCTGGCCAAGGGTGCAATCAAACCATTTGAGTGCTCAATCGGGAAAAATGCCAAGGTGCGCATGCTCAAATGTGCTAGACGATACCATATTAACACAACGGTTCCCTACCATCAACTCACCAAGCAAGAAAGATTAGTTCTGTGGCGTGGCGACCAATCGTATGAGGGGATTCTTGACTTCTTTGAGGGTCTGAAAAAATATTATTATCGTGATGGATACCGGTTTCATCATGCTCGCTTCACTGGATTCGGTATATGTTTTGAGTGTAATGGTTCACGTCTGCGGCAAGAAGCACATTACGTAAAGGTTGGAGATCGGCATATTGGGCAAGTCGTTCAAATGACGATTCGGGAAGCGAAGGAATTTTTTGATCATCTTGAGCTCACCCGCTATGAGCAGGACGCTGGCGGAATTCTACTTCACGAAATCCGTAAGCGTCTTCGCTTTTTGGTTGATGTTGGGCTTGATTATATCACCTTGGGGCGATTATCCGAAACGTTAAGCGGAGGAGAAAGTCAACGAATTCGTCTCGCCACCGCCTTGGGCAGTGCTCTGGTGGGAGCTCTGTATGTCCTTGATGAACCCACGATCGGTCTCCATCCCAGAGATACATTACGATTGGTGGATATTCTCAAACGGATGCGGGATCTGGGGAACACTGTGATTGTGGTGGAACATGATCCTGATGTGATCCGAAGTGCTGATCATATCATTGACTTGGGCCCAGAATCTGGAAGTCGGGGGGGGGAGTTGATTTTTCAGGGATCGATTGATCAAATGCTTGAGGACAATGCCTCTCGAACTGGTGCCTATCTTAGTGGAAACAAATCAATTCCAGTTCCAAAAAAACGTCGTACACCCGACTGGAGCCGTGCCGTTGAGATCACAGGAGCACACGCTAACAATCTGAAAAATCTGAATGTTCGAATTCCCCTGGAGAGGATCACTTGTATCACTGGTGTGAGTGGATCAGGAAAATCTTCCCTGGTTGAAGAAGTCTTATACAAAGGGCTTATCAAAAAACTTGATCAAGGCTATGGGATCTCTGATCCTCCAGCCTGTCAATCTATTCAGATTCACTCCAGTGTGAACTATGTTCAGATCATTGACCAGTCTCCCATCGGTAAGTCCACACGTTCAAATCCGGTGACTTACGTGAAGGCTTTTGACCTCATCCGCTCCATCTACGCAAACACAGATCAAGCTCGGTTACATAACCATCCACCAGGGTTTTTCTCATTTAATATTCCTGGTGGTCGCTGTCCTGAGTGCGAAGGCGAAGGTAGCGTCAAGGTTGAGATGCAATTTTTAGCCGACCTCTACCTCCCATGTGAAGAATGCGATGGGACTCGCTACAGTGAAGCTGCGTTGAACATTTTATACAAGGGAAAAAACATCCACGATGTGCTTAATCTGTCGGTAGATGAAGCAATTGAGTTCTTCGGTGATGAATCCCGTCTATGCCGAATGCTGTTGCCCCTGCAAACCATTGGACTTGGTTACCTTAAATTGGGACAACCAGCCCCCACCTTGTCTGGTGGTGAAGCCCAGAGAATCAAGCTTGCGAGGTATCTGGTCGATTCCCCCAACTATCGTGTATTTTACATTTTTGATGAACCCACAACTGGCCTCCATTTTGTTGATGTAGAGAAGTTAATCATCGCCTTTCAGCAACTCATTGATGCCAAACATACAGTGGTCATCATTGAGCATAACCTTGATACAATCAAATGTGCAGATCATATTATTGATCTCGGTCCGGAGGGGGGTGTAAATGGCGGGCGCATTGTCGCCTCGGGAACCCCCGAAGAGGTCGCCATGGTTAAGGAAAGCCATACTGGACGCTTCCTTGTGCCTTTGGTTTTGCCCGAAACCCCATGATCTTTTAATCAGGGTAGCTTTTCGTTTTGCACTCCACACCCGTTTGGCTCTGCATAAAATGATTCCAGAGACCTATTTTGGTACTGACCCAAATAGTACCAAAAAGAAAGCTTGTTTGTGTCCTATGATTCTGGGTCAAACATCAAACGCATTTGACACCTGAAACCGTCTTATTTTGAGAGTGAAATTATCTTTGTTCCAATGTCCACAGCAAGGTCAACGATTACTTTATACCTTTGAAAGCTTAGTACTCCAAAGCTTCGCTGCACCTTTTGATTTATTTTTCGGCAATCGGTGAGATGTTTTGGGCATTTCCCAAGAACTCGTTTGGAACTCAATCATTGCTGGTAACATAGACGGCGGTGGAAACATCGTTCCCATTGCGCTTACGGTGATCTCCCCACATTCAACCGCCTCAATGAAATGTGCGCCTCCATGGTAAAACTTTGGATTCT
The DNA here is from genome assembly GCA_965208025.1 of Rhodothermales bacterium. Lineage (GTDB taxonomy): Bacteria > Bacteroidota > Rhodothermia > Rhodothermales > Bin80 > Bin80. The sequence continues at coordinate 2,517,196 of OZ242302.1, read as the reverse complement.
GGAACCGTAAAAAGTTTTGTCGTAGACCGTAATTTGCATTGTCGTCGAACAACCTTGATGATGATGCGCATGTTGTTCACGCTGATTATAGTACTCTCCCGTACCGTCTGGATGCATCTCGTAGGCGCTGGATACTCGTTTGATGTCTTTGAATGGTTTTTTTTCGTAGGTATCCAAAAACCTGTGTCCTGCTTTGAATATTGGTATTTGAGTAAAGATGATATAGAATACTCTTAAATTAAAGTGGTTCTACCGCGAATATTGTGGCTAGAGGTTGAATTCTCCGAAGAGGAATAGAATCGCATTTCTGAAAATTGCAAAGATTCTTTATCCTCTCCCAATCGTTTTGAGTTCTTGGATTTTGCCGTAATTAGTTCTGTGATGGTATTCAATCGTATCGAATAGAACGCATTACAGGCTATGGTAAGATGTGACTGACACATCTCGGCAACCTTGATAACTGTTTTGATGTCCCTCTTTCCAACACGAAATCATGTACATTTGTACAGATTCCCCTAGTTCATAAAATGCTTCTTATCCCACACAAATTGCGGTAGAACCATTAAAGTTTTAGATTTACGGCTGGCTGCAAGTCCGATTTCTTGAGTCTCACAACCTGATCTACAGACATTCCAGAAAGTGGAATAGCATGAATTCGCTCTATTTCTCCCGTCTGTAGTCTGTGGTAAAATTGCCTTGTATCCCTTGTTGTTGCTACGCCCCACTCGCAAGATGATAACACAGCCATGTAAGTTTTTAATTGTTCTGCGGCTTCTTCTATTGAGGATTGTTTACACTCAATAACTCCAACAATATCTTTATGTTGGTCTAATTCTGGACCGCGCGCGCAACTAAAAACAACAATGTCTGCCTTCAACCGCTTCGTAGCTCCTACTCTAATCCTGTACTCTAGATTAAAAACCTTCTCCCTTTTCGTTCACCTAAAATCAAAAACCTTGGCTAGTTTTCAATGATCTTCTCTTCATTAATCACTTCTACACTGTACTCCGTTAAGTTTCCTTAAAAGATACAAGGGGCAGTTGCCATGTTTACGTCAGTCAGTTTGGAGTTACAGAGGGAAATGATTGGCTGTGGGTCCAAGATACGAACTTCAGGAAAATGGACGGCGGAGTTGATGTCTTTTAGACGGGAAAGATAACCGCATCAACTACTCGGGAGAACATCTGGCGGATTGAAGGAGCGCTCACAAGAATTCCCCTGTAAGCCCCAAATCTGTAAACAAATTCCAAGCTTTTCCAATTTCCACCAACAAATTGCAGCAAAATCTGTTATGTTCGTGGGATCAATGATCCACCTTGAGAGTACACGGGTTGCGTTGATGTTGTGATTTTGTATATTTTCCTGCACCATCGGACATTTTACCGTATTCAATGTCAAAAACCAGACAACAAATCCGAGGAGATAAAGAGAGGGGTAATGGTATATCACGCATTAGTGCAGTTGCGAATTACTTCATCAAGCAATCCAAAAAGGAGAAACGACCCGTAAGCAACTTATCCATGCAAAAGCTAGTGTATTTTGCATATGGATGGATGTTGGTGCAAACAGAAAAAAAATTATTCTATGACCGTATTGAGGCTTGGCAATATGGGCCTGTGATCCCCTCTTTGTATCATCAATTAAAGCACTATGGACGAGGTCGAATCACCAAGGAAATTTTAGACTACAACCACGAAAAAGATAAATTCTATCGATGGAATTTGACGGAAGGCACCAATGTTGAAAAGATAATGCAAAAAGTGTGGAAGAGATATAAATCTCTTACCCCAGGAGAAATGATCGATTTAACACATAATCCTGGTACTCCTTGGCATAATACCATACTTAGTAGCGGATACAACGCCGTAATAGACGATGAATTGATCAAAGCACATTTTTTGTCTCTTGAAAATGAAAATTCCTTGTGATTAGGGTTATTGAAAAATTGTTGAAATAAACAATGAATAGTAAAGAAACGGGTGTCGTGTCTTCTGACGACTTAGAGCAGGAAGATGAACTTAGCGAGGAAAGCAGAAAAATTGAAGATCCGCAGGAAGCTCCATGGCATATTAAATGGGTCTTTGTCTCAGAATCCTTGGCCGTTATTGGAATGAGACTACTCCTGATTGCATTGGGGATTGTCATTTTGTTCCAAATCATAACATGGGACATTAAAGTACTTGAGCTAATTCAAAATTTATTTGAACTAACTGTGCAACATGAAAAAATGGGATTTTTGGCTTTTGCGGCAGCTTTTTACTTTTTGGCTAAGAGCATCTTGTCAATAGTTGATCAGGCCATATCAAATAAATATTGATTTTATATTCTCCCCTTCCCCATCGTGGGTACACAGGCATATAATTCCCCTATTTAAGATCTCATTAGAAAATGGCAAGATCGAAATCACAGCTTCGGCAATCGCTCTTTATGTGTTAGCCCTGAGCCTGACAGTAGACATCATCAACAGTTCAAAAAGATGCTTGACGATTGATGAGACGGATGGAAAATTGATTGCATCAAATTGCCATTGAATCCAGCCCATTCTTGCGAATAAGCCTTTTGTGCGGGAGTAACGTGCCCTCTAACCCTTTCGCGACCTGATTCATTTTCTCCATTGAGTCATACCCTCTGCACGTTATGCCGTCCCACAAACTCATCTACGTTCGGATTAGCGTATTTTGCTACAAGAATTCCTACACAAACCCTTAGATCACTGCAGAGGAGAGCATCTTATTCCGTGTTTTATCTCGGAGGATTGATCAGCGAGTTCTTACGCACACCGTAGATTCTCTGGGGGGAGGGGAGCCTCCTCATCCGTTTCAACACTGTGTAGGATCCTTTGAATCGCCTCTGCAATCTGTGACATTGGGTGGGTACGCTTATGTACATTTGTTCTTGTTTTCGGCGGCAGTTCGTATATTGGTGCATCCGTGTGATCGCAAATCTTCCACAAAACCGTTGTATATTCGTTGTGTTCTGTGAAACCAACCGTCCCCATGTGTCAGACATCCTTGATCTTAAAGGAAATGCCAGGAAAACAGGTTAACATGTAAAGGCTTCTTGGATGAAAAACCTGCGATACCAAATAGATGAATTGTTCTCGGGGGCAGGGGGGATGGCACTTGGAGCAAAGAATGCTCAAAATGAGAGAGCTGGGTTTGATCTTGCTTGGGCAAATGACATGGATGAAGACGCGTGTAAAACATTTCGCATGAATCTTCCCATAAAGCCAGAAAGGGTCATTTGCTCAAAAGTCCAAGACTTAGATTTTGATAAGATGGGCGTTATAGATGGGCTTATATTTGGGTTTCCATGGTAAGGTTGGGGAACATGGAGGGGAGTGCTCCGAACGTAGCCGTATATTCGTACACATTGCCTCCAAAGAAATGGATGGTCGGTGGGAGTGGACCTCCCTGCGGGACAATTCTGACTTCCCCATCCTGCTCACTGGTGCTGGCAGGGATGGCTCGGGTGCCATAGTCAAGGGGTGTATTTGTGGTGTTGATCCCACAGGTGGTCGGGGGATGTGTGACGGTTAGTGTAAGAGTGAAGGTTTCGCTGTACTCTAAGTCCGACTGTGCGTTGGCAGCGCTTATGCTCGTGAACATAAACAGAAGGAAGAAACTTGCACGCAAAATTCTTCTACTCATCCGCGCCACCCCCAAGGGAAATCACTGGCTCGTTCACCCCATGCTCCACCTGTAAGCTGGTCTCCATGACCAACTCCTTGGTGAGCAGGTTCACGATCTTGACTTGATAAGTTCCTGGAGGCACTTGGGTGACGAATGCACCATCCTGATACACATCCAGATCCTCCTGAAATCCCGACCGATACAACTGCACCTGCAGGATCGTGGTACTCCCCCGCCAGTCGGTCAACCTTCCTGCTACGGCAGGGAGTGTTTGGAGGGGGATGTCCATATAGCGGGTTCGCCCTGGGGATGCAACGAAGGAGAATTGGTAGCCTGTGGAGGGATGGAGGAGTGGGTTTTGGATACTTTCGGGGAGGATGCGCGCCGTGTACACATCAAAAGGCATCAGGTTGGAGATGACGACCTCCCCTTCGGCGCGGTGCGAGTGTGCGGCGCGCGGGATAGTAATCCTATGTCCGATGGAGTAGGACTCGTTAACGTCTTTCTCCCCATTCAGGTTGGTGTCCAGGAATAGTCGGATCACCGCCTGGGTGCGCTCCTCGAAGAGCGCCCCAAAACGGATGTCTTTCCCGATCATGACGGTCCCCCGGAGGGATTGGGCATGGAAAAAGCCCCCCTCCCGCCATCCCGTTCGGGTATTGAACCATGCCCAGTCCGTATTGAGTTGGAACGAGCCACGGATCTCGACCTGTTGGGAGGGTGTAGGTGACACGGGGGCGGACGGATAGGGGCTTGGATCTCCCTGTATGAACTTGAATCCCTGCGTCCAGACGGAGGGGCTGGGCAACTTGAAAGCCAAGCGTAGAACGGACCGTCGTCTGGGCGGGCTTATCTTGCGTCTGTTGATGCGTTACCCCAAGATGGATGTTCCCGATGTTGGATGCTAGGGAAGCGTTCATGGAGTACAGCTGGCTTGACTCGGGTTTCTGGCTGAGTTGGACCGACGCGTTCATATTTCCCCACGGTTCCCACCAGTAGGCATCCCCGCGAATGGACCGATCACGTAGATTGAGTTGGCTGTTCAGATTTACGGTCGGGAACGGAAGTGTATAAAGACGGAGTGTGGTGTTTTGTAGCGACTGGGACACGGAGGCTTGGAGGGGGAGTTTGGCGTTTAGTCCCCATCCCAATTCTACCGATGGAGATGAACTGATGTAGGCCGAGTACTCAACCTCCCCTGGCGGGAGGATGCCGTAAGGAACACGCCAATGGGTGGCATCCACCTCGATGGGGTCCCTACCAAGTGGGGTCGCTTCAATCGTTGTTTCGGTTGAGCCGTAGAAGACGAGATGCCGAATGGCGTACCGCCCTTCTTGGTCGGCTTGGACCTGCTCGCTCACGGCACCTGACACGCTCCCCCGTACGATGGCATGGGGAATGGTCGTTCCCCTGCGGAGTTCCTCTCGGTGAACCCTGCGGGGGAGTAAGGGGGTGTTGCTGATCTGGATACCTACTCCATCCGGTCGGTGGATGGCCCCTATTTTGGTGATCCACGGTGTGTCCACTTCATACGTATAGCTAAGTGTGTGATGGCGACACCCTACATCCGCTCGGACTGTGCCCCCGCAAGATGGGTACTGATCCGTGCTGAGGGGGTAAAGGAGCGTCCGCGCTGAGCGTCCCACTCATGGCGGAGCGTATAGCCAATATGAAGCCCTCCCAGTAGTACACGTTCATGGGGAAACAGGATGTCGGTAGGGGTGTCCATGTCCAGCACCCGACGGTCTCCAAACTGGTTTGCGTCAAAGAGGGTAGCGGCAGAGGAGAGTGTCAATGTGAGTCCATCACTGTCCCAGACTAACTCGGAGCCAAACGCCTCTTGTAAAGCATCTACAGAGACAAGTTTTTCGCCGTCAGTGCCATCCAGCGTGTACTTACCTGTGACACGCTCTTCTTGATTGACCAGGATTCTACCCGATCGATAATCAAATGTAATGGAGTGCCTTTGGTCTCGGACCACGAGTTCCGTCGAGTCACTCACAAGGACTTCATAGTTGAGAAGTTCCATGAACGGCTGAGGCTGAACCCAGAATGCTTCCCCATCATGCCATGCGGGCCAGATCCCCCTGTAGTTTGGTGCATGCAATACGAGTGCGGACTCCATTAGGACGGATTGGGCTTGGAGTGGCAGAGGGATCACGCATGTCATGATGAGGATACGCCAAGACTTCCACATGAACGTTTATCTGGAAACAAGAAGTGCCGGTGGGTTTTGGATACTGTGCACAGGAACCCACTCCTCCGCAGGCTCAAACGAGACCTGAAAGGTGGGCGGAAGTTCGGCGTCTAATTCAACTTCAATCTCTCGCTGGTGAAATACGGTGGTGGTTTTAGACCCGAACGATGTGCGTCCGTCTTCGCTTAATAAATGGACGGTCCCACTCCATGGGCTGTTGCCGTGGTTTGTCAGGTTCAAAGAGATCATTCCTGGCTCCTTCGTGGTCGAGATCACATGGATCTCCGGTGCCCCTGATCCTTTAATGAGAATTAAGGGAACGACCATTTCGTAGTTGATACGGAGGGATGCAGCTGATGTAGGGGATTGGATCTGGTCAATGGGAGTCCGCCTCGCCAGCCTTGCTTTGACAAGTGCTGTATGCCCTCCGTCGGGGATCGGCGTGGTGTCCATGATGGCGTAGCGGACGATCTTCGTTTCCCCTGGCTCAAGGATGACGCGAGGGGGGAAAACGGTGAGATGCGGGGATAAATCGCCAATCGTGGAGGGTGGTGTGGACAGTGAATCTATTGCGGGAAGCCCACTGGTTACAATCGTGATTTCTGATGCCACTGTGCCGTTGTTGGTTAACTGGATGTCTCCGTAAGGCTGCGCTTCGGTCATCCACCTGAATGCGGGGGAGACGGAGAGCGCAAGGTCGCTCAAGGGTTGAGCAGAGAGTGTCTGTGTAATGGTTAGAATGATCGGTAGGACGAATGTGATTTTTTTCATGGCTTAGATTTGGGTAATTGAAATGGTTAAAGTGCCTGAGTATTGTCCCATGGGAGCCTGATTGGGGGAGAGGATCCCGAGTTCCCCAGTGTCTGTTGAAGCGTGTTCGTGGTTGGCATGCGCGCAAACCCCGTCTTTGCGCATTCGTGGCTGTGTGCCCAACTATGTTGAAATGCGGGGGTGGTTGAGGCTTTGCCCGTCGAACTAAGGTTTGTTGGAAGGACTTGGATCGTCAGCGGGATTCCAGATAAGCCCCTTGGGACAATACTCTATGCTTCCAGAATTTCATAAGAATTTCTGGACAGAAATTGGTTCGGATCTCACCTTGCGACAGATGCCCCACGGTTTTTGATCCTGAACGAACCTCCATACATCCTCTTTCAGATACTTCCGCCTGAACACTTGGATAGAAATCCGTTTCAGGGACACCGATCTTGTTGGGCTGACTTTTTGATATCAATCTATACTAATCCTGCCAACGTTTTCTGGCAAATATGGTGACTTATGTTCCAGGTCCGTTCATGATGAATGATTTTGTAATCTGGAGTTACGATTGGTTGACGAAGTTTAATGGGGGTTCTTCTGTGCTCTCTTCGTTACTTTCTCGTCATAACCTGCGTCATAACCGTGGATCGTTATTTCTACACTTTCTATTTCCATATGCTTCCATGTACTGAAATGTCTGATCACCTTCCGGTCGCTGGTCGGAGAATTGCACTATTTGCTGGTGCATACAATCATATTTCGGACGGTGTCGCGTTAACGCTCAATCGACTGGTTCGCTATCTTGAAGACCGTGGGGCAGAAGTTCTCATTTTTGCTCCAACGAATAATAAATCTGTCCCTCTTCCACATACTGGAACCCTGATCTCTGTGCCTTCCATTCCGTTCCCAGGTCGAAGCGACTATCGCCTGACGGTTGGAATGTCAAGAAAGGGCTGGTCACATCTCAAGGCATTCAAACCAGACTTGATTCATATTGCGACCCCCGATTATGCCGGTGCTCAAGCACTTAAGTGGGCCAAATCTCGTCAGATTCCCGTCGTATCCTCCTTTCATACCCACTTTGTCGCGTATCTGAGGTACTTTGCCTCCTACAACCCGCTTTACCGTATAGATCTTTTTGAAAATACGGCATGGCGTTATGGGCGTTGGTTCTATTCTCAGGTTGAGCATATCTATGTTCCCTCCCCCAGTATTGGATCTGAACTCCGTGCTCAGGGAATTAACAATGGGATTCGGGTATGGGCACGAGGGGTTGATGCGAAACGATTTTCTCCCTCACATCGAAGTCAAGAATGGCGATCCGCCCACGGCTTTGCAGAAAATGATGTGGTGATCTCCTACATCGGACGACTTGTCTGGGAGAAGAACCTAACTATTTTCGCAGAAGTGATCGAAAATTTGACTGCTCTTGGGATTCCTCACAAGAGCTTGATTGTCGGGGATGGCCCTGCCTTGACGACGCTCCGTCCACGGCTCAGCAATACTGTATTCACTGGTCCATTGCAAGGAAATGAACTTGCGAAAGCTTACGCATCCAGTGATATCTTCTTGTTTCCGAGTGATACAGAAACGTTTGGGAATGTAACACTGGAAGCGATGGCTTCTGGAATTCCAACTATTTGTGCTGATGCCACGGGCAGCGATTTTCTGGTGGAACATGGTAGAACAGGCTATCTCGCACCTCCGAAGAAGTCCTCTGTCTTTCTTGAATATGTAAGGGAGCTTATTTTTGATTCCCACATGCGGAGAGAATTTGGACATGCAGCCCGTGAGCGTGCACTTGCCTTCGAGTGGAACCATGTGATGGGACACTTAGCCAGTTATTATCAGGAAGTCTGGGATCCTCTCACCGATCAACTTATTCATGGGCTTGGCCCCGCCAAATCGAAAGTGCCCCTTCAAAGGGCAGTTGTATAGTCGTGCGTCTCTTGTTTGTCTCCCATTCGTTCCCCCCAGAAGATAGTCCTCTTGACAGTATTGGGGGGATGCAGCGTGTGGCAATGGATCTCTCGGATGTTCTTATGCATCGAGATGATCTTCTATATGACACCCGGATTCTTCGTAGCGCCTGGAGGTGGCATCATCTTCAGTGTGGTCCCTGGCTTGCATCCACCGCATTCCATCTCTATAGGATTGCCTCTCAAAAAAAAGTGGATGTAATTCTCTTTTCCTCCATGGTTACCGGTGCACTGGCGACGCTAATCCACCAGACCTGCAAGAAGGTGAACATCAAGCTCTCCGCCATTGCTCATGGGCGAGATGTAACGCTCCCAGGACTCTATCAAATCTTGCAAATTCGCCGCACCTTAAAATCTCTTGACAGCGTTGTACCTGTAAGTCATGCAACCGCTAGCGAGTGTGTCCGTCGAGGGATGCCTCCATCCAAGATTCAGGTCATCCCAAACGGAGTCGGTCTCTCCAAATACCCCATCGGACCTGGTAGCCGCACCAATGGTCTACAATTGCTCAGTGTTGGCCGGTTAGTGAAACGGAAAGGATTTGCCTGGTTTGTTGATCAGGTCATGCCACTGCTACCATCCAATACCCAATACAAGATTATCGGTACGGGCCCAGAGAGGAATGAAATCCTTGAAACTGTGGCATCGCACAGGCTTGAAGGACGGGTACATCTGTTAGGACGCGCTTCCGAAGATGAATTAATCAAGTTCTATGGCGAATCCGATCTGTTTATTATGCCAAATCTCCCAGTTGAGGGAGACATGGAAGGCTTTGGTGTCGTCATGCTTGAAGCTGGTGCATCGGGAACCCCGTCCATTGCTGCTGGCCTTGAAGGGATTCAGGATGTGATCACGAGCGGCAAAAACGGAACTCTGGTACCGAGTGGCGACGCCTCAAAATTCAAAGAGACGATTCTGAACTATCCAACCACGCTCAAATCGCGAGAACAGGCTCGCAGACATACGGTTGAGAATTTCGGGTGGACAAGTATTGCCGAGCGTTTCGTGGTTCACCTTAGAAATTTACATACCGGCACACTCATTGACTGACATCGCCTTGTCCTCCTGACCTGTTTGGGCATAGGCCTGAAACAGAGCTGCACAGATTTCCATTACCGAACGTCCCTCCATGAGTTCGGCCAACTTCTTTGCTTCCTCTAACGGCAGAATAGATTCTTGATACAAGGCTCTACGTTGATCAGCAAGAATATCAATTTGATCCATGATCGCCAGTTCTTCCTCATCCGAAATCTCTTCTCGTCTTTCACGCATATCGTCATCCATTGATGAAATCTCGTCCTGCACAGCATTGGCTTGATTGATATAGGCGGCCCCAAGGTTGTAATAGGCATCCACATAGGCAGGATCCAACTGGACTGCCTCGCCGAGCTGGTCTATAGCTTCATCAAATCGTTCAGATTGCAAGAGTAGGGATCCGTAATTATACCGGTAGAGTGCATTGGTTGGATCAGTGGAAACGGCATCCGCATATCTTTCCAAAGCTCGATCCGTCTGTCCTGTTTCAGTGTACGCATTCAGGAGATAGTTCTGTATCTCGGGATCCTCAGGAAAATGCATACTCCCCTCTTCCAAAACAGGAATAGCTTCCTGAGCGCGATCCGTTGTAAGGTAAATTCTAGCGAGAAAGTTGTATAACTCCAGTTCTGGACCTCCATGTTCCAGAGCCAGCGAAAGCGGCTCAATTGCCGCCTCTGAATCTCCCGCACCTAAAAGAGCATAGGCCCAGTTTACGTAGGAGCCAGCCGAGTCAGGAAATGCAATCGCACTCGCCTGAAAGCGCTTCGCCGAATCCCGAAAATGATCCGCCTGCAACGCTTCGTCATTTTCTACCTCTTGGGCTATACTGAATTCCTCAATCCCCTGATTGAAGGTCTGCATGTAAAAGATCTGCAACCGGTTCGTAACATTCTCCTTTTCCTTGGAACGGAGATCAGCCACTTTATTGTACGACGCGACCATTTCTGTGACATGCATCAGATACTCCTCCATTGGGCTCTGCGAAGCTTGCATATCATGGATTCGAGCAAGCAAGTCCCATGTCTTGTAGTCGTCAGGTTTCTTGGTCTTTAGTTCCTCCGCGAAACTCATTGCCTCTTCTAACTGCCCTCGCTCCAATGCTCTATTTGCCTGTCGAAGCTGAGCATGGCTTACAGGTATTAAAAGTGGTGCAACGTAAAGCAGTGCGAAAATGAAAGGAATTCGTTTCATGAGACTACGCGTTAATTAATTTGAAAATATTGAATGTTTGTTCAATTTGTCACAGACGGAACTAGTTGGTAGGGCCGCCATCTATAATATACAGAAGTTCTACTTCTGCGTTCCGTAATGATGTAGATACCCCTTCTTTGATTCTGGAATTGGGCCATTTGCTTAGGAAGGGATCTTTATGCAATGTTCATCCACCGAACGAATCGGTTCTACCACAATTTGTGTGGAATGAGTATATTTCGGCGAACTAAACCTACTCAATTTCATGTCAAATTTCATAGATTTATTTATGCGCTACACTCTGGATCTCACTCCTGAGTGGCAGCTTGACCGAATCACTTTGGATCCAACGTCTCACCGGATTGATGTATATCTTCGCCATTCGGGAGAGAATCTTGTTTGTCCAGAAACGGGGGAATCTGGGACGTTGTATGACCACCGCAAGGAGCGTTCGTGGCGTCATATTGACTGGTGTCAATCCAAGAGTTATATCCACTGTCGTATCCCTCGGGTCAAGTCTTCAAAGGGAATCAAGACGATTAAGCTTCCTTGGGCAGATTCATCCAGTCGTGTAACCTATGCCTTTGAGCGCGCTGCGATTGATCTGTTGAAAGCAACCAAAAATCAAACCAGCACCGCCAAGCTTCTACGGTGTGGATTTAACCAACTGAATCGGATCATGCATCGTAGTGTAGAGCGCGGATTAGCACGTAGGGATCTGGGAGAGATCCCCCATATCGGTGTGGATGAGAAAGCACTCAAACGGGGGCATGTCTATGGGACCGTGGTAACAGATTCCACACGGGGGATTGTCCTTGATGTGGGGGAGGGAAAGACCAAAGAAGGCGCTATAGTGCTGTTTGAGCGTGTGTTTGAGGGAATGAAGGAGAAGGTCGTAACGGTGACGACGGACATGTTAAAGGCGTTTATTCGCGCCGTTGAACGAGTCTTTCCGAACGCAACCTTGATTCATGATCGGTTTCATCTGATTCAGGATCTGAACAAAGCAATCAATCAGGTGCGCAGACGGGAAGTGAAGAGCCATCCCGAGTTGAAAGGGACGCGTTATGTGCTTTTGAAGAACGAAAAGAACCGTACGGCCAAGCAAGACGAGATCTTCAAAGTCGTTCAAGAAGCCAACTTGGAAGTCAGTCACGCCTGGCGGGTACGCGAAGAGTTTAAAGGGATCTTTGAGTGTAGTTCCTTCGCCGAAGCAAAGAGGTATTTTGATCTCTGGCTAAAGAGTGTTGAGCAGATGGGCGTCAGGGAAGTCACCAAGGTGGGGGAAAGGTTTCAGCGACATTTTGATGGCGTCTGTAATGCACTTTCCCACTCACAATCCAACGCCAAGGCAGAACGCATTAACGGCAAAATTCAAGAAATCAAAACGGTCGGGAGAGGATACCGAACGTTTGAAAAATTCAGAAGTGCGATTCTATTCTTCTGTGGAGGCTTAGACCTCTATCCACAAGGTTCGGGGTAGAACCAACGAATCCCAATCCAGTCTCCCCAACTTTTGCAATTTCTTGGCCGCAGTGAGTTTTACTCAGTAATTCAATATTCCTACGTTGAAAACCATCCATCGCCATGATATCCATTTTCATGGGGAACTGATTTGATGTGCAGAGGAGTTCAATGCCAAAATTTAGTCTGATCTCCCCGTAGAACCACGACGATCATCAGACAAAACTCATCGTGGCTTTATCCCTCATGCTGATCAACCAATTCTGTCCTACATCTGTTTATATCTGTAGGGGAGGATGAGAGCTTTTTGTCCTGTAGACTCAATGAGATTCATTCAACATTCCTTAATTTGGAGTAAATTGTATGCGGGTGAATAATATCCGATTCGCATTAGGTGAAGACCCATAATCGCTCATAGGAGAACATGTTGAATTTCCGAACCGGCCCAATGGCGCGCACCGCCGGATTAGCTGGAGAATGGATCCGAAGCGGTGTGACATGGTCTCCGTCCTCTCCCGCCTACATCTCCAATCCCTACCCAGTCTATCGTAAGCTTCGGGAACGAAGCCCTGTGCATTGGAGCGCTCTCTCCAATCAATATTTAGTTTCCTGTTATGAGGATGTGAACCGTGTTCTAAAAGATCATAAGAGGTTCAGTAAGGATTTTTCCAAGGGGGATCTCCTGAAAAGAGGCAAATTTGCCCAAAGTAGAGTGTCAAAGAACATGCTGACCATGGATCCTCCTGATCATACTCGCCTCCGTGATCTGGTCAGTCAAGCGTTTACCCCAAGGGTTGTTGAGCAGCTGGAGGATTATATTCGTTCTACGGTCCGCCAATTGCTTCGTCGTGTTGAGGGTGCTCGGGAATTTGACATCATGAAAGTGCTCGCCAATCCGCTCCCGACGATTGTCATTGCAAAAATGATAGGGGTTCCCGAGAAAGATGTTGAGCAATTCAAAGCTTGGTCTAATCAGTATGTCCGCGTTGTAGAACCTGCACTTTCCGAGCCAGAAGTAAATAGCGTACTGGAAGCATCAAAACGGTTTGGCGAGTATTTTGGGAAAATCATTGAACAGCGCCGCCATGAACCCCGCGACGACTTGGTTAGCCTTTTGATTGATGCACACGATGAGGGGGAAAAACTCACCTCGAATGAGATGACCGCCACCCTGCGATTGTTACTCGTCGCCGGGAATGAAACAACCACGAACCTCATTGGCAATGGCCTTCGTGCACTCCTGCTCCATCGGGATCAGATGGAGTTGCTCCGTGAACAACCCGACCTGACAGAGTCTGCCATTGAAGAATTCCTTCGCTTTGATTCTCCGATCCAGATTGACTCCCGCTTTACTGCGACCGATGTGGAAATCAATGGCCGAACACTCAAACCGGATTGTAGAATTGCCTGCCTGCTCGGATCTGCCAATCGTGATCCTGATCGATTTGATCAACCGGATACACTTGACATCACTAGACCCAAACCTGCCAACCTTGCATTTGGTCGGGGAATTCATTACTGTCTTGGTGCCCCGTTAGCCCGGTTAGAGGGGAAGATTGCCCTCGAGGTCCTCATGGAGTCTTTCACAGATATACGTTTTGGGGACCGAAAACCGGTCTACTGCCGATCCACCGTTCTACGCGGTCTCCAACATCTAGACATCATCGTTGAACGGAGACGCACTCCACGAGCAAAACATCGTGCTGCTGCGGATGACACCTGAGAAGAGGTTCATGAACCCTCCCGCTTGGTCTCTTCCTAAGCCTCTTACATCCAGAAACCTTTGCATGACGGATGGCACTCCAGTGATTGTACGTCAGCATGGAAATCCCTCTGGCCCAAGGCTCGTATTCTCGCACGGCATTGGATTTGCAATTGATCAGTACTACCCTTTGTGGTCTCTCTTCTGTGAGCTCTACGAAGTGATCGTTTACGACCTTCGATACCATGGATGGAACGCTGTCTCCGATTTTCAGGATCAAGGAATCCCGACTCTTATCCATGATCAACAAGTGATTCATGAGAACATTCAAACTCTCTTCGGAGCAAAGCCGACCGTCGGAGTTTTTCACTCTATCTCCGCTCTTGCTTCTTTACTCTCTCCATCGGGTGGATCGGAGTTCACGCAAAGAATTTTGGTTGAACCTTTGGTGTGCACATCGCGAAGTGGCTACCGTCAATTTGTAGCTATAATGCAGAAGGGGGTACAGATAGTCGCGAGCCGAATTGAACGCTTTCAGTCCATGCAGGACTATGCAACCCTGCTACGAAATACGCAAAGATTTGACCTGCTTACCCCTGCTGCTCTGGACCTTATGGCTGAAACTACACTGCGTCCATCCCGGGATGGCAATGGTTACGAACTTCGATGTCCTCGTGAATTTGAGGCGAAGATCATGGACGAATGCAAAACCTATGCACATGTCTCAAAATTTACAGAAATGCGTTGCCCAACACTGGTGATTGGAGCAGACATCCAGACGAATGCACAATTTTTTCTTTTCCCTCCGATTGAGCCTCACAGTATTCCCGGGGCCGACTACAACTTTGTTTCAGGAACAACACATTTTCTCCCCTTGGAGAAACCCGAAGACTGTGCAGCGAAGATGTGGGAATACATTGGGTCCAATCCTGAACTTTCTTCTACCGCATGATTGATCCTTCGCCTGTCGCCTCTTCGCGGGGTTTCTGTCTACGATTCGGGAGCAACTACCTCAGTCGCCGAAGAACTTAATTCGTCTTTGGGATTCGTGGAGCGATCAATCCAGCAGGAACGATGCTGGAAAGGATAGCTCGGAAGCGAGATGCGGCTACGAGTCTCCCCGGCAAAAAGTCCGGAAAAGGAGAGAGAGAGGCCAGATTCATAGGCCGAGGCAACATAGCGGATGTAATTCTGGTAGCTCATTCCCTGAAATTCACCCCTTGATTCTTGATCAAGATTTGAAAGGATGGGGCTTGGGTTCAGCGCATGGAGGATTTCACTTCCATTCGAGTCTGCGACCACATGTGAATCGTCCGCTAACGGATTCAGACCAATCTCAATGACATGATCGGCTCCGAGTTTTCTATCCATTTGTGTCCATGAAGAACTCGGTTGATCGTCCAAAGCCAAACGACTCCAATAGCCTCTGTTGAGTATCTCCTCGGGGGCCACTTCCTGACCTGTAGACCCACTGATCACAGAAATATTTGAAGGGCCCAGCAATGGGTTTTCATTGAGTGTCAGTCCAAAATCTTCGACGATCAACTTGGACTCCTTAGGCTTTTGACGGATTGAGTCCAGTCTCATCACAATGCGCAATCCCTCCCCAAGCCGAAGAATCTTCGCCGCATATCCCGCTGCCACCTCTCCAATTCCATGACCTACAACCACATTCGGGTCAATATCTAAACTCTTCCAAAGTGCAGTAAGCGCACATTCCAGAACATAGATGGCGGAGTACGTCCATTCGTTCCCCCTCTGCTCCGAATTAGATGGATCACTCTTGAACATATGTGTTAAGAGTGATCTTCCATTCACCCGATGAAAGAGTTCATCGCACTGCTTCATCAAAGACCGTGCGACAGGTTCACACTCATATAGATCCCGCGCGAATTGAGGAGGAAGGTCTACCGCATTTGGATACACGAATGCGATTCCTGTACCCCTCATCGGTGGATGATTCGCACCGTTTTCCTGCACTGATAAAAGTCCCTCACGCAATGATTTGAGTCCATTAAATACAATTCCCGCACGATAACGAAAATGGTCCCGCCCAATCCCGGCGGTCCATGCCATATCTGAGAGAAGGGCTTGAGTTGTAGCATCTTCAGAATCAACTAGACGGCCTATATGCGACAAATATCTCTGAGCAAGATCTTTGAGTGCATCATTTGATTTTGCAGATAATGGGAGGAGTCTTATATGGCGTACTTGAAGGCGTTCTCCGTTAGTGATTCCATGATTCAGACTTCTTAACAACTCATCCGAATCTGAAATCTTGACAGATTGAGGCAAACCGACGGGGAGCTGATGCGTCAGATTTGAGTGGTCATTTATGGACGAGGACGCATACTGCTCCAGAACTACATGTGTGGCAGTACCTCCTTGATCCAGTGCGCTCAGACCCGCTCTCGGTGATCGATTCATTTCCTTTGGCCAGTCCGCCCTTGTAGAATTGACTCGCATGGGCAATTGACCCCAATCTATGCGCTGCGTCGGTGTTTGGAAATTATACTGAGACGGAATACTCCCATACGCCAGAGCTAATACCACTTTGATGAGGCCTGCCATTCCAGATGCTTCCTCCAAGTGACCAATATTGCTTTTCACAGAACCAATCAATAAAGGAGGGCTCGTTTGCTCCCTTCCGAATACAGCAGCCGCGGCCCTAACTTCAACGGGGTCTGTGAGTGCTGAACCTGCTCCATGGGCCTCAAAGTAATCCACCTCTGAAGGATTGACACCGGCGGATGCGTATGCGTCTTCCATCACTCGCCTCTGTACCCGTTCGTCTGGAAGAGTCACCCCGGCTCCTGACATGCTGGAAGTTGATGCCGATCCGCATATCACACTCCAGATCCTGTCTTTGTCCGCTTCGGCATCCTTGAACCGCTTTAATAAAACGACGCCGCAGCCTTCACCTCGTACAAACCCATCCGCGGCTGCATCAAAAGCATTGCACTGACCAGATCCAGAGATGCCCCAACGCCTTCCGATGTGCTCCGCTCTGCGTACGGAAAGCATTGTGCTAGCTGCCCCAACGATTGCCAGTTCAATTTCCCCACTCAACAAGTCGCCACATGCGCGGTGCAATGCGACTATAGACGATGCTCCCCCCGCATTGATGACCAGCGTAGGCCCTTCAATTTTAAGTGACGCAACCAAGCGACGAACTGCCAGATCTCCCGTTGATTCTCTATGCTCATTCCCATCCGCGAACCACTCTTGATACTCGCTTGGACTGACACCAAGGTAGATCCCGGTGCGACGATGGATAAGTGAGTCAGGATGGACACCGGCATCCTCCAGTGCTTGCCATGCAGTTTCAAGAATTAATCGACTCTCAGGATCCATTCCATCCGCAACGCCCGGCGCAATCCCGAAGAACTCTGGATCAAAACCATCTACCCGTTCAATGAATGCCCCACGCTGAACCCGTACCTCTCCATTCGTTGAATCTCCGAGACATCCGCGTAAAGGATTAAGATCGGGCCTTTGATCCCTGATTGCGCATAGTTCCCCATTCAGCAAGTCCCAGTAAGCAGACAGACTTGGCGCGGATGGAAACCGACAGGACATCCCGATGATTGCAATGCGATGCGCCCATTTTCGCGAAATACGCTCCCGCGGCTGATCCCGTCTCACGGGTTCCTGAAGCCTCGAGATTTGAATCTGCTTCACTGGTTCGGGGATCACAGGGGATTCATCATGAATTAGAACCTCCGAATATGGTTCGCCACCGGATATCTCTCCGAGCAACTCATCAATATGTTGAGCAAGACGGGATGCGTCTGGATGATCAAACACCGCTGTATTTGAAACCGTCACCTCGCCAGACAAAGCCCGATTGATCCGATTCCTGAGTTCAACCGCCATCAATGAATCCATCCCCAAATCACGGAATTCGGAACTTACTGAGGGGGTTGATGGAAGTCGGAGAACGGATTGAACCTCGCCCTGGATGAAGAACTGAATTTCAGATTTTCGGTCTTGGGTTGAAGTTCGAAGTTTGGCCAGTAGAGGAACTGATCCGTCCTTGGATGTGGATGAACGTTTTGTGTCTTCGGGAAGCAATTCTTTCAAGAGGGGCATCGGGCTACCCAAGCTTGCATTGTATCTCGGCCAATCAATATTGGAAACTGCGATGGTGGTCGGATCTGCCATCAGTAAATGATCTAGCGCACTGATTCCCTGATCAGGACGAATCCATCCAACCCCCCTCGCTTTCATTCCCTGAGAAATTTGATCACGGAGCTCTTCAGCTACCCCCAACCCGGACCATGCTCCCCATTGAATTGACTGCCCAGCCAATCCTATTGAGCGGCGGTGGAGGGCTAATTGATCAAGAAATACGTTCGCTGCCGCATGATTGGCCTGCCCGGTATTTCCAAGAACCCCCGCCATGCTTGAGAAGAGAACAAAAAAGTCCAGGTCAGATGCTCTTGTTGCCAGATGAAGGTGCCAAGCCCCAAGTACTTTGGGGAAGAGAACCTGCCTGCAACGTTCCCAGTCCTGATTTTGCAGGGACGCATCCAACAGTACACCCACACTGTGAAAGATTCCTGCAAGTGGAGGATATGCAACGTCCAACCGATCAAGCATAGCATCCAGTTCACCAGCGTTCGCCACATCCGCAATTTCAACCACCACATTCGCACCCTTCTTTCTAAGTTGATCAATGATCTTCACGGCTTCTGGATCGGGAGACCGTCGGCCGTTGAGGACGATTGTTCCAGCCTCCTTATCCGTGAGCCACTTGGCTACCTCACACCCAATTCCACCTAAGCCACCAGTCACCAGATATGTCCGATCTTTTCGTAGCGGCCCCTTCGTCACCGATGGAGGAGTCAATACGATTTTCCCGATATGCTTGGCAGAGCGCATGAACTCCATTGCATGACTCGCCTCTGCCATTGAGAACCGAGTATGTATAAGTGGAGATAGACCCCCCGACACAAACTTCTTTTGAACCTGATCCAATGCCGCACCGACATGAGGTCTTAGCTCCTGCCTCTCTTCGCTCAGGTCAAATATAAAATAATCTACATCTGGCCGTTTGGCAGACATCTCTTCTTTAGTCCATATTCCCTTTCTACTAATCTCCACGAATCGCCCACCGGATTCCAGGCAGGACAAACTTGCATCAATAAAGCCGGGGCTTGTCAGACTGTTCAACACAATCGTGACTCCAGCCCCTCCAGTCGCCTCAAGAATCTCCTTACCGAAGTCCGTCCGCCGACTATCAAACACACGTTTGACGCCCTTTGAGTAGACAAAACTCTGTTTGGGGGTGCTGGCGGTCCCAAATACCTCTGCGCCTACTGCCTGTGCCCACTGGATTGCTGCCAGTCCTACGCCACCCGCAGCTGCATGAATCAGTACTCGGTCCTTACTCGTCAATTGGGCCAATTCAAAACAACGGGCTGCGGTGGTGAACACGGTAGGAATCGTCGCCAGTTCACAAATTGAGAGGTGCTCAGGCGCATGCACCAGTAACTGCTCATGCGTGACCGTTCTGTTCGCGAAACTGCCAGGACCTAATCCAATCACAAGATCTCCAACATCAAACTTTGATACCTCCGAGCCAATTTCTATGACCCTGCCACACATTTCAAATCCAAGCAGTTCGGAATCCAGAATCCCCTCAGCACATAATACATCTTTGAAATTGAGACCCGCTGCCTGAACCGATAAACGAACCTGATGTGGCTCTAAGGGAGAATCGGAAATTGTATTGACCTGCAACATTCCGGGGCCATCCGCTGCTTCAAGCCTCCATCCGGAACTTTCCAGTAAATTAAGCCGTGGAGTACCGGCAGAGTAACGGACCAAACGCGCGGTGTAACGCTGTCCTGCGCGAATGGCAATCTGATTTTCCGAGTCGGACATCAGAAGCTCTTGAATCAAATCATCCTGATGCGTCTTCTCCGAGGGATCAAGATCTACCATCCGAACTCCAAGATGATTTGCTTCTCTGATGACAACTTTCCCTAAGCCCCAGAGTGATGCGCCAAATAATTGTCCCTTTCGTTGATGGTGCAGAACTTGCGCCCCCTTTGTGATAATCCATGTTCCTTTGGAAGGGATCAGGTCGGCTTCCAGAAGCTCTTGGGTAAGCACCAGAAAACTGTTGAAACCTTGCTTCAAATCACTGGCTAATTCTCTTGTAGTTGATTCATGGCCGTGTCCATCCACCGACAGGAGGTGTACGATTCCCATCAATGGGGGTGTGTTGGGCAAAGCTTCAAGGAATGACCGCCAGGACTTTCTGCTCTCAATATCTAATCGCAGATGGATCACACCCGAGCCTTGATCGAGGGCTCCAATATCATCATCTCCATTCAGGATCAGTACTACGGTACATCCCCGAACGGCTAATTGATTGGCCAGTTCTTCGGCCACACCTGCCTCATCTCCAATCAAAATCCATCTACCTGGCTGCTCTTTTATTTGCTCGGGTTGTCGTGCCAAGATGACGGCTCGATCCCAAAGATTCGTTTGGCCAGAATCTCCTTGTCCCAGAATTTGCGCATCCATGAATCCTGTATCTCGGAGTGCCCGCTCCCATATTTCGGGCTGCAGAAGCGGACAGTTGAAACGATAAGAGTCTTCAAAACGCCACCAGCCGTCCAGTTGCCCAAAGGTTAAGTCCAGCCAACTTCGCGGACGGAGACTCTCTAAGGCGATTAATTGTCCAGAGGGTGCCAGAAGCTGTCGGCAATGCGTCAGGCACTCACCTAAGTTCCGCGTTGCATGCAATACATTCGCCGCAATGACAAGATCATAACTGTGCTCCACAAAGCCTTGATCCACTGGATCACGTTCAATATTCAATACACGGTACTCCACTCCGGAATCACTGCTACCAAACCGCCGCTCAGCATCTGCGAAAAATCCAGCCGAGATATCCGTATAGCAATACTCTATCTTCCCCGTGGGGAACTCTTTCATGACCCATTCGGTGGTCGCTCCTGTACCTGCGCCAACTTCAAGCACACGAATCTTCCTTCCTTCAGGTCTTTGGGACAGCAAAATGGCTAAGGCCTCCGTCAGCATCCGATTGGCAGCCCGAAGGCCTGGCGAACTCCAATAGAAGTCTAATGCATTTTGATCATTGCCGAACAAAAGATCTAGCGACTCGGTCTGTGCTCTCAGCACTTTGGGAAGAGCATCCCCGCATCTTTTGAGGAGGCTTAATTCGTACCGTCCATGTGCGTGCTTCTCAACCAGATCCTTTACCGCCTCCACGGGATCATTCATCGCACCGTGAGGAAGAGCATCTTCCCCAGCGATGACCACCTCTAAGCTTCCGCTGAAATCTACCTTCAGAACTCCCCCCTCGATCAACATCTCCAGCATGCGCTTAAATAGACTGCCTTGAGTGTCCACAACCTGCAACTGAGCAGGAAGATCGGCGGCGAAAAAGGATGTGCCTTTCTCTCGTTTCCAACCCAACTGCTCCAGAGATCTGAGCGCATAGCCCCGGGCCAGCCACTCCAGATCCTCTAAGAATGCTTGTCTGGCGGATGGGGAAACTCCCTCTCCTTGAAGGTACTCGGTATAGGCAGGCACTTTCGTCTTGACGCTTCCAGGCTCAACTAAAAAGCCTGCAGAAATAATTCGCCCAGACTCTGGAGCATGGCGCCAAATGACCTCATGGAGCATATCCTTGAAGCCTTCGGTTGCGGATCCCAACGAAGCGGCGGTGGCACGCTTCGTGGTGAAGCCTGTCATTTCCCCGATGATCTTACCATCAGGGGAATAGATTCGCAAGTCCGCTTTATGAGTTTCCAGAACTTGTTGATCGGAATTTGAATGATTCGTCAGATCTTCTGGCAACTGAACATGACAGATGACCTGATCGGGCATGTGTTCACTGAGCCACAGATGGTCCCATCCGAAGGGTAGATACGTATGATCCTGCCCCCTGACCGTCAGCCCTCGGGCAGCAGATACGGCCTGAAAACAACCATCCAGCAAGATCGGATGAATAGGAAAACCAGAATTGCTCTCATCTTCGCCAAGGAATACTTCGGCCAAGGATTCTCCCTTCCCAACCCAGACATGTTGAAGCACCTGAAAAGCGGATCCCAACTCAACCCCCTTGCCAGCTTTCTCCTCATACGTAGACTGCGCATCAATAGGTGACATGTTTGCGTGCAGCTGGTTGAGATCTACCATGCCCTCTCCTTTGGACGGAGAGCCACTGACCACCTTCACTAAACCTGAAATATGGCGGATCCACCCGCTATCCTCAGAACTACGGCTGTATATGTTGACGGTCTGGAAAGGACCATCCATAGACGGTCCTAAGACTAACTCAACTCGGCGCCTAACTGGATCTTCTTCATTAGAAAGAATCAATGGGGCATGTAGTTGCATATCCTCCATGATCACATATCCATTCTCCCGATCCAAGACCGCAGAAACGATCATTGAGCCATACATGGCTGCTGGAACGACTACTCGGTCAAACACAATGTGATGAGCGAGCCAATCTATGGATGTTGGCGAGAGTTCGTTTTCAAATCGAATCTCGCCAGTTGGGGATTCATGTCGAACGCCGATCAGAGGGTGTCCTCCAACTTTGTACTCAATGTGAGTGGTGGTAGTCGCTATCCAGTGTCGGCGTCGCTGAAATGGATAATCAGGAAGTGCAATTCGCTGCCGATGCTCATGGTGAAATAAGCCTTGGAAGTCAAGAGATCCGCCCGCTTCGTAGACCTGAGCAACGGCCGCAACGAATGCCTGCTTACTTTTGATCAGGCTTTCAGGATCTTTGTCTGATGGACGGTACAGGCTTGATACTATAACGGGAATTGGATCCTGTCCTTCAACTTCAGGCCATGCCATTGCAGCCATCGGACCAAGAACCGAATGTGGACCAACCTCAATCAGAATTTGAACTCCTGACTCGGCGAGCGTCTTGATGCTTTTTTCGAACGCAACTGACTCACGGGCTTGCATGCTCCAGTACTGCCCATTCAACCGATCCTCAGAGGTCATCACCTGCCCCGTCACACAACTCAGAAAGTCTGTATCCGCGGGGTTGACTGGAATATTGTCAAACATCCGCTCAATATCCTCAAGAATGGGCTCTATGAGCGGGCTATGATAAGCATGCGTAGTCCGTAATCGTTGGACGCGAAGCCCATCTTTCTCCAGCATACCAGAGATGGCTTCAATGTCTGCAATGAGCCCACTAAGTACTTGATGTGCGCCATTCTGCGCAGCAATAGTCACTCCCGGGCCAGAAACTTTCTCATTATGATTCCGAACCACATCGGATACTTGGTTGATCGGAGCAAAGACGGCCGCCATTGCACCATTGGATGGCAAGCTTCCAAATAATTGTCCTCTCAGCGCAGCAAAGCGCACTCCATCTTCAAGTGTGTAGACTCCTGCCCCCTCAGCCGCCGCCAATTCACCCAGACTATGTCCAAACACCACATCCGGGTGAATCCCAAGACTCTTCCAGAGTGCCGTGAGGGCACATTCAAGCGCATAGATTGCGGGTTGCATCCAGGCTGGCCGGTTCAGGTACTCTGGTGGTGCCTTCCCAAACATTACATCCAGAATCGAGGGAGTAAGGTCGTCGCTTAGAAGCTGATCACACCGATCAAGGACGGATTGAAAGACGGGCTCACTTTCGTAGAGTTCGCGTCCCATATCAACCCATTGGCTTGCTTGGCCAGTGTAAAGGAACCCCACTCTGTTCGCAACCTTTGGTACAATAGGCTCTGATGAAGCCCTGATTCTCTCCAATCCCCTGCGAAGGGAATCAACGTCATCAAAGGGGATGCCTGCCCGATAGTGGAAGTGTGTCCGTCCAATTGCAGCACTCCATGCGAGATCAGAAAGCCAAGAATGAGCTCCCTCTCCCTGAGGTTGGTTCTCTATCCAGGCCAGATATTGCTCTACCAGTGCTCGCAATGCTGGCTCTGTTTTACCAGACACAGGAAGAAATCGAACGTGCCGTTGTGCAGGACTCTCTGCCGAACTGGTCTGGTTCGCAATGGGACCATTCCTCGCCCCTTCAATCCAGATCTTCCGACCAACAGGTGAGCTGATCCCATCTCCATTCGGGGTTCTATAAGACTCAACAATGACATGGGCGTTGGTTCCAGAGAAACCGAAGGAGTTTATTCCCGCTCGGAGGGGCTTCCCATTTTGTGGGATCCACTCTACTGGCTCGGAGGTTACCTGAACGGATAACGTATCCCAGTCCACCTGCGAAGTTGGAGTTTGAAAATTCAGGTGCTTTGGAATGAGACCGTGATTCATAGCCAGCACCACCTTGACGAGTCCTGCAACGCCAGCTCCTGCCGAGAGATGACCGATGTTCGTCTTCACGGACCCCATCATCAGCGGCTTTCGTACATCACGTTCCCGACCATAAACAGCTGAAGCGGCGTGCAACTCAACGGGATCTCCAACTCGGGTTCCTGTTCCGTGGGCTTCAAGGTAATTAATCGTTGATGGAGCTACTCCTGCACGATCCAGTGCATCTTCTATCACCCGCTCCTGCGATTGCACATCCGGGACCCAAAGGCCCTTGCTTGCTCCATCCTGATTAATCGCTGATCCCCGAATCACCGCCCAAATCCGATCCCCTGATGCTTCGGCATCCTCCAGACGCTTGAGGATCAAGACAGCACAGCCTTCTCCCCGCATGAATCCATCTGCCGCTTCATCAAAGGTCCAGCAGCGTCCAGTAGGCGAGAGCATTCCAGCATTTGCGAAGGCTTCGGAAGTTGTCGGAGATAGAATCACGGAGACCCCTCCAACCAGTGCCACATTGACTTCTCCCTCTTGAAGGGATGTCACCGCCTGATGTGTGGCAACCAGAGAGGATGAACAGGCCGTATCCGTAGCAATTGCAGGCCCCTTAAACCCGAGTACATAGGAAACACGTCCGCTTGCGGTACTGAAGCAGTTACCTGTGACACCATAGAGGTTCGGAGCCTCTCGCTGACTTTGGAGAATAATTTCACTGTAATCGTTATGGCTGATTCCGGCATACACTCCGGTGAGACTCCCATGCAGTGAGGGCGGGGGGATTCCAGCATCTTCCAGTGCTTCCCAACTCGTCTCCAACAACATTCGCTGTTGGGGATCAAGCAATTGCGCCTCAACGGGTGCGATACTGAAAAATTCTGCGTCAAACTTCTCAATCTCGGTTATAAACGCAAAATTCTGAAGGGCATCGTGCGTGAATGATTCTCGATGAATCCTTGCAAAGCGATCCGAAAAAGCACCTGATGAACTATGCGCAATCGCACTTTTCCCTGCCTCGAGTAAATCCCAAAATGACCTGAGATCGTCTCCCCCGGGAAAGCGACAGGCCATGCCTACGATGGCAATTGGCGGGCGGGAATGATGCATCAAATCGCTGTCGGAAGAGGCTTCATATGGGATAGAACAGCACTCAGATCAATTGCTTATTGCGTTCAATCCAAATTCTATGATCGGAGGATTTAGACTATGGTCTGTCCTTCCGGTTTAGTTAAATACGTCTTTGTCCAGCTATACTGAACTAAGCTTAGTTGCAGAATGAAACGATGTGTATACCTACCCTAACTAGCTGACATTGTTCTTCTAACCCTCATCTGACTGTGACTTTGTCTAAATTCACGCTTCAATTTAGATTAGGACATGTCCTCCGAAGTAGTTTTTGAATGAGCAGAATAGAATTTGGTGGAAGGCTTAAGGACAATGTGATGGAGAACCAAAGGATAGGGCACTCATGGAATTCCAGTATGAGGTACGAGAGGGATGTGATGTAACGCATATGTCGCGCACAGAGAGAATTTTCACTCCGCTCTCCCGAAAGCAGAAAAACTTATATGATCGGTCAGAATGACCAATCGAAATCAGATTCCAGAGGGAACACTGAACCTGAAGCTTTGCCCAATTTGACCATGACAGATTCAAAGCATGGAGGTCATCCAGAACATCCCTCTGGGCTGCTCTATGATCTTGAGAGAAAAACAGGGATGCTAGGCTGGAAAATACTTCGTCACACTCGCCAAGTCATCTTGCTTATGGCATGTGAAAGGGATTTATGGGACATGAAGATGATGAACCGGCTTTAAAAATAATCCCAACAACCGCACCTCCATATTGATTATTGATCTGAGTCTGGCTAGCAACTGCTACAGCAACACCCTTAGAATTATGGAGCTTCAGAGATAGAACATTTCAAAAGGTACTACGTTTGATAGATTTGACTAGTTTAGTATCTTAGATGTACATTTTTCATCGCGCTCACGTTAATCGCCTGATAGAGTACATATCCAGTAGCTCCGACACCCGGATCATTGCCGTGATTGGCCCCCGTCAGGTAGGAAAAACGACCATTGCACTCCAAGCCCGTCAGCAATTGCTTGGATTAGGGTTCACATGCCAGTACATTTCCTTTGATGATCCACGATTAAATTCCCCCAACTGGCCAGGAGATGAAAACATCAGTGATGCCACACAGATTGAAAAATTTGCAAATCCAAAGACTCTTGTGGACATTTGGGAGAATGCCCGTAAGGCTTCGCTGCGATCGCTCCGTGGACAGGTTTTGTTTTTGGACGAAATTCAACTCATCCCGCAATGGTCAAATTACGTCAAGGGGCTATGGGACAGGGACCGCCGAGAGGGCTATCCCCGTAACTTAACCGCACTGAGGGGCAAATCAAATGGGGGGCTATGGGACAGGGACCGCCGAGAGGGCTATCCCCTCCATGTGGTAATCTTGGGATCGGCCGTTTGGCAGATGTTAGTTGGCCGCAATGAAAGCCTCACGGGGCGTTTTCGTGAACTCTCCGTCCAACACTGGTCGCTTCCAGAAATGGCAAAGGTATTCGGTCTGACGGCGGAGCAATTCATGTTTTACGGCGGCTATCCTGCCTCATGGCCCGATGAATCAGAGAGGTCTCGGTTTGATTACTGGAGTGAGTACATCCTCAAGACAGTCGTAGGCTCTGTGATTGGTCGGGATATCCTATTGCTTAAACAGATCAGGAAACCTGCCTTGATGCGTCAATTAGTCGATATCGCACCTCGCTACTCTGGCCAGATCATGGCATACAACAAGTTCTTGGGCTTATTGCAAGACAGAGGGAATGCGACAACGGTTAAACATTACTTAAACTTGCTTTCCGATGCAGGTCTAATTACCACTCTATTCCGATATACTGCAAATCCGCACTTGGGCATAGCCTCTCCCCCCAAGTTTAATGTCCTAAACACGGCACTTATGACGGCATCGTCAGGTTATTCATTTCAGGAGGCACAAACTGAACGCTCCTTTTGGGGCCGCCTTGTGGAGAGTGCCGTGGGTGCCCATTTATGTAACACGCGCAATACTGCAACACGAATTCACTATTGGCGTGACAAGAACGGCGAGCATGAGGTTGATTTCGTTATCTCACGAGGTCCTCATCTGATCGGCATAGAGGTCAAGAGCGGTACGAAACAGACACACCATGGACTGGATGCTTTCAAAGATCGCTTCCCCCATGCCAAAACAATGATCGTGGGGTCAGGTGGTTTTCCATTCAATGAGTTTTTGTCCCTCACCACCGACGAATGGATTGAACATCTATAAATTTGATGATGCAGCACATATCACGTACGGTCCGTCTGATTGAACCTCAAAACGATCCGCGTTTGGGGCAAGACGGATTATCCCTGCAAGATTTTGATTCTGATTTTGGTTATGTCCTTTTGGGAGAATCTGGAATGGGTAAGACTACAGAGTTTGATTTAGCGACTCGTGGGATAGAGGGTACACATTATATTTCTGCCCGAAGATTTATACGGTCCAATTTGGACAGCCACCCAGAATGGGGAATAAACAAACTCTTCATTGACGGACTTGACGAGATGCGGGTTGGTGGAGGAGATCCGAGAGGGGTACTGGACAAAATCATCTATGGTTTGGAAGCATTAGGACCCCCCAAATTTCGATTATCCTGCCGCTCTGCCAACTGGTTGGGTTCTGGTGATCGGAAAGAACTCGGTTCACTTTTAGACTCTAAAGAAATCCATGTACTCCAACTGAATCCGCTGAATTACGACGACATTCGGGAGATCGTCTCTCAACGGGGGCAGGATGCAAATACTTTCATTCGGCAGGCTCATGAGTATGGCGTGGATGGCTTGCTCGAAAATCCACAATTGCTTGACTTCCTGATAACGTCCGTCAAAACAAAAGGATGGCCTAGCAGCCAGTTGAATATGCTTGAATATATCTGCCGAGAACTCATCCGAGAACGAAATAATGAACATCTTGGTGCTCACTCATCTACTTCACTGCAATCTGGGGAAGCAATCTTAACTGCAGCGGGGAAGCTTTCTGCATATATGCTGATCGCAAATAAGACCGGCTGGTCAAGGGATGCTACGGACGACTCTGATCTTCTATCTTTGCGTGATTTGGAAGGCCCTCTGGATCCGTCTCTTCGGGAAGCTTTTGACTCGAGGATCTTCGTAGGTTCTTCCTGCTCTAAAAAACCAATCCATCGTCTTATGGCTGAGTTCCTTGGAGCCCGCTATTTGAGTGCAGAGATCCAGAATGGTCTGAGTGTTCGGCGGGCCCTTGCCCTCCTCATGGAGCACAACGGACTTCTCTTGCCTGATCTAAGGGGGCTCGCCGCATGGCTCGCTGCATTGAACGGCCAAGCAAGAGCGATTCTGATTCAGGTAGACCCAGGTACTGTTGCCTTTAACGGAGATACCAGAGGCTTCAGCCCCAAGGAGCGAAAAGAATTACTCGCTAAACTGGAACAACAAATTCATCTTAACTCCGAGTGGCCTTCCACTGCTGCCCTTAATGCCTTAACCGAAAATGGAGGCATACCAATCATCCAGAGGTTAACGAATTCCAAGGAGCGCTCTGAAAACAGGCAAACGCTGGTTTATTTGCTTCTTCGGGGATTCTCACAAACGTATGTCCATACGAGCGTGTCAGACCGGGAGGTCAATCGCGAAAGCCTATTAAATATCGTTCGGGATCATAGTTGGCAATCAAATGTCCGCTGCGAGGCACTCGCTGCCTTAAGCAGGATACTCCGTCACACCCCACAGCGTAGTACTCTACTGAAGGACATCCTAAAGGAATTGCAAGAAAAACATATATCGGACGAAAAACATGACCTGCATGGCAGACTACTACATCTCACCTACCCCGATGAGTTGCGTCCTGCCGAGGTATGGGATTACCTCGTAGTAGGACCAACTACGAATCAATCTAGTGCTTATCAAAGCTTTTTTGCACGATTCGTTGATCAATCAAACAAGAGCCAGGTCAGAGAATTGTTAGATTCTCTTTGTGATCATGCTTCCGAATCCATCCCAAAACTAGAAGAGCAAAGGCTTGCATCTATCGTAGTCCAGCTTCTTGCAAGGGGGGTAGAATTTTGGGGCGATGAATTGAGTATCCCAGAGTTGTACCGATGGTTTAAGCTTGTTGAATTTGATTGTTATTCCTCTCAGCTATTTCCAGTTTATACTTCACGCTCGAGAGTCAGCAAGCACGATGAAGCAAACACTGTAATCCGTAATTGGCTGAATCAGCACCAGAAGATCCAGTACCGCCTCATTGAACATGGCTTATTGAGAGAGGAAGTAAAGATCGGGGGGAAGTCCCTCACAAAGACGATTGCACTAAAGTTTGTGGGCAGGAATGCACCAGAGGGATTTCGCATGTGGTGCCTTGAGCGTGCGGTAGAGCTTTGGGTCTCAAATCAGGCTGTGGCACGAGCGTTCGCATCATGGTCCATCTTCGCAGAAGAGGGCTGGGGGCCGCTACTACCCGATGCAAAAATGATCTCTGTGGTTTCCAAAATACCTGAATTGATTCAGTGGAATGACCAACGCATCAAGAATAGAGCCGAGGCGGAACTTGAGACAATAGAAATCAAGAAGAAACAGGAAGAAATTCAAAGTTCCTACCAAAAAGAAAAGCTGGAAAAACTGGAGATCATTCGCGGGCAGCAGACTGAGTTAGCGAAGGGAAAATGCATGCCTGCAATTCTTGATGAACTTGCCCAGATATACTTTGATAATCCCAATACAAGTGAAAAGAATCCACGGACTTGCCTGAAGATTTATTTTGAGGGTGATGAGGATCTCGTGCAGGCAACCTTCGCAGGATTTCGTAGCCTACTATTGAACCAGGATGACCTCCCTGATCTTGATCAAATTGTCCAACTTTACGAGGATGGCCAGCGATCATACTTTGCGCTTCCTTTTCTTGCGGGAATAGAAGAGTCGCTTAGAGCAGGCAAGGATCTCACCCATCTCTCTGAAACGCAGATTCGACGAGCACTGGGTTTTTATCTCGTTACAGAACCTCCTCGCCAGCTTTACCATTTTCTGAATCAATCGGAAAATGGTGATCCGTCTCCAACATGGTATCGGGAGGCCTTGGAACGCTATCCAGAGGCTGTGGCTGATTCGCTACTTTCGGTGCACAACGCAACGGTTCGCTCTAAAAATCCACCGAACAACCACCTATATGAGATGGCTTTTCATTCGGCCTATACTCATGTCGCAAAGCTTGCAGTTCCCAGGATGTTTACGGTATTCCCTTCCCGATGCAGTTCCCAGAAGATAGAATCTCTGCGTTTGGTCCTTTGGAGTGGGATTCTGAATAACGCAATGCCTAAGGCCGCCTTGAAGAGAATGATTTCAAAGCGGCTGAATCGTAAGCGGATGGACTTAGCCCAGCAAGCTCACTGGCTTGGTGCAGGATTATTCGCCGACAGGAAGACCTATCTTCCGATACTTGCAGAATTTCTCTCTACTGGAGAGGAAATTCGTTTGCATCATGTCGTGGATTTTCTTGTTCCTACGGGCAGCCCGTCACTTATTTTGCGAAACATGGATGAATGGAATCCTGATGAAATTCGACAGCTTATTCAAATATTTGGGAGCCGCATACATCCGCCTGTTTTTCGAGAACAGGCACGCGTTGTCAGTGGTGAGCAGAAAATAAGCCGTAACTTTCAGTCTCTCTTCACACACTGGATTGGAGAGTTAAAAAAACGCACATGCGATGATGCAAGAAAGAACTTGGATGAACTCTTATCCGATGCCAACCTGTTGGCATGGAGGCATGAGATTATACTCGCCCAGGAGGAACAAGCTAGACAGCACCGTGCAACGAAGGATTCAGATCTAAGTCTGGAACAGATTCAGAAAGTAATTAATTTTGGTCCTCCAGCAAATTCGGCAGACCTTGTAGGCCTCACGCTTGATGCCTTAGAGAAGTTGGCAGACCAGATACGCAATGGTTCAACTAGTGCCTGGCGTCAATACTGGGATTGGGATCAGAAACTGCGTAGCCCCTCAAACCCAAAACCCGAGAACGATTGCCGTGATATACTCCTTTCACACTTATCAAGCAAACTTGAAGTATATCAAGTTGATGCACAGCCGGAGGGGAATTATGCCGATGACCGAAGAGCAGATATCCGAATATCCTACGGCTCGGGCATAGCAATCCCGATTGAAATCAAAAAGAATTTACACATAGATCTGTGGCGGGGCATTACCGAGCAACTTGTGCCAAAATATACACGAGATCCCAAGTCAGATGGATACGGCATCTATTTAGTATTCTGGTTTGGTGCTGACAGAAAATATATGAGGGTGGTTTCACCAGATGGCGACACCCCTGAAGAACCAAACGAACTGAAGTTCCTACTTGAAAGGCGGCTTGACCCAGAACTAAGAAAAAGAATCCATGTCGTCGTCATTGATGTAGCCCAATCTGGGAGATTTCGTACGAATATGTCACCGTAGAGTGAAGAGTTAGGTATGGTTCCTTCCTTTCATGGTCCAGTACCCTTCGGTAGCTCATCACCTCACTTTCGAGGCACTCCTTTTCATTGACAAAGGTTAAGTAGCAGAGGGCTTTCACCCCTCGGCTCTCACAGAACCGTGCGTAGTCTCTCAACTCTCACGGCTCTTCCCATGCGCCGTTTGCGATCAACGGCTTTGTGTTTTGCGAGGAAGTGATCCCACTCGTCCTGCTGCATGGATCACCTCTTCACGCAATTTCAACAAAAGATTCTTCACTACTAGAATGTGATCCGCCCCTGTGGGATATGTTGGTACTCAGTGACTTGTGGGTACGATCCGCTTGAAATCATCCCGACAGGTTCTCACTTCACATGTGAAGGCCCAAATTAAAGGCCTCCATCTATATGCCTGAGGCCAGTTGGTCCGTAAACAGGTTGCGTCAACCTTGTCCTAAGATTATTCCCCTACTTTGGTTTGGACGCTCATCTATTTCTTTTCGACATGTCATCAATGGTTCATTTTTATGCGACTCTTTGATTCATACCTGATAGGGCTCTAACCCTACCTTTTTCCAGTGCACTCACTACGACACCTCATTTAGTGTCGCAGATATGGGTGGGTTACAACCCCTGCCTTCACAGCGATTGTGGAGGATCTATCTCCATCCCCCATACAGTTAAATATATGGTCGGTTGTGTCATTGCTTACCTCCATGCATATTTACATGGCACATCAGAATTCAAATAATTCTCCTTCAAAAACGGAAAAAAGAGCAAGTGGATAAACCCAGAGACAGTTGGGTTGCCTAAGTGAATCTCTGAACTCATTGGCTAACAATACAATAACCAGTCCCAAACATAGTATAGAGAGGAAGACTGTCACATTACAACACCAATGAACGAACTAGTGTCATGTCACACTTGATATGTCGTAATTATTGTGTTAAATTCCATGCCATACCACAATTATATAGAGGCTGGCATGAAACGGTACATAGTAGAATTGGAATCAGGGGAGCGCGGGGAGTTGGAGGCGATCACGCGCAAGGTATCGCATCGTTCGCAGAAGGTGATCAACGCATTGGTTATGCTCAATTGCGACAGGAGCAAATACAACGAGCGATGCACGACCGGTGCAGAAATCGCTGGGGTATTGCGCATCAGCATGCGCCGGGTGGACCGGGTCAAGAAGCGGTTTGTGGAGGACGGTCTGGAAGCGGCACTTGGGGACCGACAGGGTCGACGTGCTCGCTACCTTCGCAAGGCAAACGGCGAATTTGAGGCGCGTCTGATCGCGCTCAGTTGCAGCGATCCGCCCGATGGGCACGCGCAGTGGTCGCTTCGCCTGTTAGCGGACCACGCAGTGGAACTGGGCTATATCGACAGCGTCTCGCACGAGACGGTGCGGCGGGTTCTAAAAAAACGACCTCAAGCCCTGGCGACGCGTTGGCTAGGTGATTCCGCCACAACGCAATGCTGACTTCGCAGCAGGAATGGAGCGGGTGCTTGATCTCTACCGGCGTCCGTACGATGCATATTTCCCGCTGGTGTGCATGGACGAGACCCCACGCCAGCTGATCGGTGAGACGCGCAGGCCCGTCCCGCCAGCCCCGGGACGACCGGCGCGTGAGGACTACGAGTACCGGCGCCTCGGCACCTGCAATGTGTTCATGGCCACCGAACCCCTGACCGGCTGGCACCTAACCAAAGTGACCGAGCGCAGGACCAAAGCCGACGGGGCTCACTTTCTGCGCGACATCGCCGCGCAATTCTCCGGTGCCACCCGAATCACGCTGGTGATGGACAACCTCAACACGCACCGCCCTGGCGCGCTCTACGATACCTTTGAACCCGCTGAGGCCAAGGCGCTTTGGGATCGCTTTGAATTTGTCTATACCCCCAAGCACGGAAGTTGGCTGAATGTCGCCGAGGTCGAAATCAACGTGATGACCCGGCAGTGCCTCAATCGCCGCATTGATTCCATCAACACGTTACGCAACGAAGTCGCCGCTTGGCAAGCGGCCATAGACCAAATCCGAGCGAAAGTTGACTGGCAGTTCACCACCGACGACGCACGGGTGAAGCTCAAACGTCTCTATCCGACATTTGATGTGTGACGAGACACTAGGGTTTGCATCTTTATTTACAACAGAAAGCGCCGTTGATTTCAGTTTCGGCCTAACTCATTTTAGGATAGCTCTCAAGGGACATAGAATCAAGAACGGTGTCCTGCAGGAAGGCAAGTCTAAGCACACCACTACGGATCACATGAATAGATTGGCGCATATCTTGCCACGCCATATCGCTCCTCTGGATCCTCAATACCAATTCGAAAATACAGTGACTCATCATCAGCATAAAGCAATTCCTCAGGAGTATCGATCTGAGAACCAACCTTTTGACCACTCTGATTCCAAACTTCCAAGTACCACTCCACTGGATCTTGATCTAACTTCCTGAGAATCTGATGGTAGACAATTCCACTAGGTGAAGTGGTTAATGCAGTAACCCACGAAACGTCCACAGCATACCCGTTGACAGACTGAGAAAAATCAGAGGGATCCTGTGTATCCAGATATCCCAGCAACTGATTTCTATCTGAATCTATAAAATAGTCTGGCCTAATGTCAAACGTATCAATTGGTATCCCATCAAAAGAAGTCTTATAAATTCGATGATCCCCCATATATCCATAGTAAACCAATCTGCGAACAGGATCTATGGAGACACCACCACCTTTAATGAACGATTGCAGTAATGCAATTTCGTCAATCTTTCCCCATATTCTCTGAGAGTTATCAGTCAAATCAAACCGGAGCATCGCAAAAGGCTGAATTTCTTGCATTCTATAATCTTCATTAAGCATGAAGATGAGACTATTGCCAGCAGCAGCTATATTTCTAACTGTGGATTTGAGCGGCAGATCTGCGGAACGAACGTAATCTTTGCTATGTGCATATTGGTGAATCTTGTTGACCATCTTATCAATCACATAAAGTGTTCCTTCTGGATCTGTATCAATGACATAATTAGAGGAGTATTCCCCAGGACCACTACCAAAGTGACCTACAGACCACAAAAAGGATCCTAGCCCAAGTTCGCCATTTTTTAGTGCCATAAAGTTACGAATTTCTATTCAATCCCATGTTTGGGATTGGTTTCATTCTCGTCCATGAGCACAAAGATTCTCTGAATCATCTCCGCTTCATTTGGTGCGATTCCACGGCGCTTTTCTATCACTTTTGGAGTAGATTTCGTCAAATTCGGCCTCCATTTTTTCCTTTGGACACACCTCGGGCTGCTCCGTCTGGAGTTCAAGTGATCAATCTTTTCGGTGCGTGCGGACTGGTTAGGGATCCGGCGGCTTGGTCGGTTCGTCTTCCTCTACATGCTCTTCCACCACACGCGTTTCATTGGGATTGTACCGGAGTCCCAGAATCTTGAATAACCGCTCTAAGAACGGAGATAGATCCTGATCTATCTTCGTAATCAGATATCTGGTCTTGACCATCCGGGTCGTAATCCGGTGGACCCGGTTGAGTTCCGTTCGCATTGTTACCCAACTTGAATGAAGGCCCTCCGCCTTACATTTGGTGCGGACAAAATGCGCCAGATGGTACGCCAGCACGGTAATGAATAAATGCCCCTCAATCCGCTCGTCTTTGCTATGATAGATCGGACGAAGTCCAAGATCCGATTTCATCATTCGGAAGGTCGCCTCAATCTCGGTCAATCGCCAATACGTTCGTACGATCGTTTCAAGATCCCGATCCTCGAGACTGGTTCGCAGGACGTAGCCTCCACTGGAGGAGACCCGATCCTCATGCGCTGGAAGCCGCGTTACAATAATGGACTCGGCATTCTTGGTCCCGTCCTTCTTCGTGACCTGAATATCATATAGGTGGGAGACTTGCTTGTACGCTTCCTTCTTCCGACCAATCCGAACCAGCAACTGATCATGATTCTTCATCCTCCTCGGAATTGAGAGCCCTTCATGGAGATAGGCGATCTCCTCCAAAAACTTTTTCGACTTTGTTTCCAATATCTGATCCTCTGTCACTTGACGATCGCAACTGTGGACATAGATGCAGACTTCATTCCATGCCTCTTCGGGCGTTCCGTCCTCCGAGAACGTTTCCTCGTCTGAATCGTCCTTCTCTTCCAAAACTTCTTGATTCGCTTCCGCCTCCGGGGATCCATCCTCTTCCAGAACCTCTTCTTTCTCCTCTTCGTTCTCCGCGTCCTCTACGGGAAGCTTCCATACCCTGATGTTACTTCCCGATTCACTCGTAAACGCTGCATCAGGATCCTTCTCTGGAAGCGGAGGCGCCTTTGTACGCTCTACCGTGATCCAGTTCAGTCCCTGCGATTGCAGGTAGGCCAAGTTCTTTTTTGTGGCAATCCCCGCATCCATGATGATCGTGGGCTTCGCTCCGCCCAGATCCTCAATTGCACGTTGCATCGTACTTGGTTCGCTAATATGTCCCGATAAGAGTTGCACACTACGCGGGAATCCCGACGCATCCAAGACCAACGCCAGCGTGACCAGTGGACAATCATTCCGCCGGTCCTTACTCCGTCCCCGACGGAGGAGTTCGCCTTTTTCTTTCCCATGATAGAACGTGTTGGTCAGATCATAAAACACGATCGTTTCGCCAGAGTCCAACAGTTCCTGCGTGTTCCCATAGAGCCCGTCCATGATCTGCTGCTGTTGGTCTTGTACTCCGTCCGTGACTCGGTAGAGCGTGTTCAAGCTCGGCGGATCAACGTCGAGCAGTTCCAGAATCGTAGACCGGTTCAGCATCCATTCATGGGTGGCTCGCTCACTCGCGGGATGGAACATACGTCCAACCACCAGCGCACAGGCGAGCTTCGTATGTTTGACCGAGAAGCCAAGCGTGGCTAACAGATCAGGAAACCCAAGTTGTTGCAACGCCTCCAATGCCAAGCGCTCTCCCGCAAAGGTACGAGAATCCGGATGTGTGGTTTTCTCTGGAAGGATGAAGTGCTTTTGATTGGGACGTTTATGAATGTCATAGCCCTTGTCCAGCAATCGTTGGACGATGTCGTCCACCGCCGCCTGATATGCTTCATCGTCTTCGTAGAAGGGGAGCGGTTTCTGTCCTTTCAGTCGGGTTTCTACTTCTTCGGTGAGGTGCGCCCACTGGTCTTCGGGAATGGCAAAGTCTTGTCCGAGATTGAGGAGGGAAATGTGTTTGGTGACACCGTCAACCGATCGGGATTCAACGAGGCCAAAGCCCTGTCGTTTTTCGCCATTTTTGAGGGTATAGGGCCGTGTACGTATAAACATAAAAAAGGGAGAAGAAAGTGGACAGGAGTTGGAACGCGGATGGGCTGGGGAGGTTCCAGAAAACACCAAAATAACACCAGAACGGGTTTTGGGGAATCAATCAGACAGAATGGCCGTGAAACGGTGAGAAATCGGGGGCAAATGCACGGTTTTGGGGCAAAAATCGGTCAGAATGACCGAAATATTGGAATGAAATTCGGAGGCTCAACGAGAAAATGGCGAACTTGGGCTAGCGAATCAAAGACTAAAACATGCTGACCATAACTGCCAGTCACGAAATTCCCAACAGCGTCCCTTCTGACCATGACGAGATATCCAATCGGATATTCGTTTGGAGTATCAAAGCGGATGCTAGCCTCCAATACAAGTTGTATTCGACAGTTGTCATTCATCAGATCAATATGATTCCCCTCGCTTCCAGATGTCTCTATGGTCTTCAAATAAGGAGCCTGTTTCATCTCCTCCCGGCAACTGACCAATGTCAGCAGAGATAAAACAGCAATCGTGGCACTCCTATTCATTTGAATTTTAATGAACAAGCTCCAGAATCCGGTCCCATCGTTCAAAAAAAGCATTTAGATTGTCAATATCTGTTGGTATCGGTCTGTGAACATCCAGAATTTTGTTGTTACGACCATCCACCACAAACAACACTGGTGTTTGACCCAAAGTGTTTCTAAAATGATCCCTCACAGATGCACTATAAAAAACTGGAAACGAGATAGAAGCATATTTGGAATTGAACTCTGTTGACAGGCTATCATCTGGATTGTCCAAGCTATATCCAACAACTGAACGAACCATGTGTAAAGAATCTGAGTAAATACGGTTTAACTGAAACACCTCATCACGTACGCAATTACCACAGTGAGTTCGACTAAACACAAATAGAAAATCAACCACTGGAACACCAGTTTTGTCATTGGCCGATGTATCCTCAGAATGGCGAAATTGATGCCAATCTGCGGATTCATACATGAGCAAAGAATCTTCTTGAGCTGAATGCCTACCCCGGTGCACCGTCAGTAAATGAGCTATACCGCCTAGATCTCTCACTATGGGTGAGTATTTAATAATCACCATTAGAGAGGATGCCAACAGTAAGAGTATAATCGCAATTAAGAAACGATTATCTTCAAGTATGAGTCTTAACTTCACTTAACTCAAAAGCTATCTGGAGAAAATAGACTCAAACATAGTCCCAACAAAGGATTGAAATAGCGTTTTAACCTCCTACTCAGGGTTATCGCCCTCTCGCTTTGTGCATCGAATACTGCCACAACCTGCAGAGTTACATACCCCCACCCCGACTCTGCAACTGTAACCAATCACCTTGCAAGTACTCAACTCTATTGTGCAACTCTCATTAATAAATCCAGCGTGTGAAGCTTTGGTAGTTGGTGGATTCATCAACAAAACAGCAATGTTAATTACTGTTGCCAATAACGCTCCAATCACTAACAAGGATTTTATAGAATAAATGTTTTTCACGGAAATAAGGAATTTAAGATTGTTTTCGATAGTTAACTATTTAGGAATGATTATTGAAAATATGACTACTGAAAGATGCCTGAACTCAAGTTCCTTTTTTTTTCCCACAAAATGGCAAACTTGGGCAAAGTGCATCACGGACTTGATCAGTATATAGTGCATACCAAGAGGAGGGAATTGCTTGGACGGCTTGTCAATTGTGGAAGTACATGGTGTCGTACTCCACTTGTTTATGTCACACAGAAAAAGGATCTCTATTTTCTCAAGGCTCCACGGTTCTCAAAGACCTGAATCAGAGCGGGCAAAAAGAGGATCGCAGCAAGGAGCGTTGCTCCAATGCCCGCGATCGCAAGAGAACCAATGGTGTTCAAACCGGGATGAAAACTCAGTAAAAGACCGCCAAATCCAACCATCGTAGTGATGGCTCCCATGGATACATGCTCCCCAGTAGAACGCAAAATACGCCAGAGAGCACCCTTACCCTCCTCCCGATAACGATGTACCATATGTGCTCCCGCATCATTACCAATCCCGATGATTGCTGGAATCACGAACAAATTGTAGAAATTCAGGCGCATCCCAAAAATTTGCATCACCAGAATCATCCAAATCACCCCTACAACCAACGGCAACATAGCCATTAGTGCCCAACGAAACTGACCAAAGTTGATCCACATCAAGAGCATCACAATCAGCAAGGTGGCTACAATCATATATGGACTCTCCTGACGCATCAAGCGGAGCATATCCGCAGCAATAATAGACTGGGAGCCAGCATGATAGATCTTCCCCTCAGGTGTCACGATATTTGATACATCTTCAGCAAATGCAATGGACATTCGTCCATCTGATAGCCCGACCCCCGGTAGGATGGTAATATGCCCCCCTAACTCTCCAGACTTGGACATAAACCGCTTCGTTAAAGCCTCCGGGACATCTTCAATCTGGATTGGTGATGTGGTCTGTGCAGCTCTTCGAACCTGATCCAGACTGGAATCGTCCGCCAGAACTACATCGGTTAATAATGAGTCACGGATGTAAGCAATCCGAGTAATCTTTTCAGTTTGGTCTTCAACACTTGCAGGAAATCGGTCCTGAAGCGTTTCAACTCCGCGAATTGTGGTCTGAAATGTATCATTCTCCACAACATGAAAGGTGGTATCGTCTGCTATTCTTGAACGCAAGACCTCCGCAACTGCTTGGGTTTCAGTGGGGTCATCCACAATGATGTACGCAGGATTGCGTCGATCAAAGTCGCTGAACGCGGATTCAACCTTAGAGTGTACGGCGAGCCAGTCTTCATACACAGGCTCTAAAACGGCGAACCTGTACTCAAATTCAACCCTCGGAGCCATGAACAGAGCAACGCCCGTCACCGCCAAACACCCGATCAGAAGCCCCTTGCCTCCAACCAGTGGTCCGTGGGGAACGAGTTGAACCGGTCGCTCTTGATCAAATTGTACTATGCGCCAACGCTCAAAAAGCACGAGAAGCGCCGGCAAAACATGGAGAGTAGAAATCAATGCAACCAAAACCCCCGTCCCTGCCAGAAATCCAAACTCGCTGAATCCCTTGAAATCCGCCACCAGTAGTACATAAAGCGCGGCAGAGGTGGTCAGTGCGCCCACGGCAATCGCCTGGCCAGTACTCATGAATGTATTCTCGGCAGCTACCTCAATGCTGTGTCCAGCCCCTCGCTCCTCAATGTAGCGCGCGTAAAAGTGAATGCCATAATCAATCCCCAAGCCAAATAACACCAGTCCAAGCGTGGAACTGAACAAGTTCAAACTCCCGTAGACCAAATACCCGATCGCCGCAGCACAAACCAGACTCATGACCAGAGGGAGTCCGATGAGGAACGCGGTGACAGGGGCTCGCAAGAGTTCAGCCCCAAGAGCCTTCCTCCCACGCACCTGTACTGCCTTGAACAGGAAGTACAACATCAGTACCATGAGTACTGCGAAGGCACCCCCACCAAATGATGAAACGACATCATCCGTGACCGCGCGGACTTCTATGCGCTGCCTCCATAAACGCCCTGCGAGAAAGGTTTTTAGATCCGCATGATAGGATGCAGGCCCTACGTCATCAATCGCTTTCTCAAGCGCACGATACGTTGCCTCAATGTACTGCACATTTGAAGACGGACCAGGGATAAAAAAGCGAACGACAAGAATGGTGCTGTCTGCATTGACCATATACTCCGAACCTACAATCTGATTGAAAATCTCCTCCAGCGCCTCAATCTCCGAGTCATCCTCCGCCTCATCCTCATCGTCTAAACTGAAAAAGAAAGGGTTCGCCGCAAGTTTGGCTTCTGCAATCTTATCCTCAAGCCAGGTTTCCAGGGTATTTAACTCATCCATTGTGGCAAAATATAGCCCGTTATCCGCCATGAACTCCGTATCCTTTCGGAATTCCTCGCTCACAAATAGCACCTCCCCTGTCGCCGAATCTTTAAGTGCCAGCACCCGCGGAACCAAAGCCTCGGCAAACGAAACATTCGCTGCAAAGGAAGGGCTCTCAATCGCTAGGTCTACCGAAACATCGCCAGCGCCAATCGTGTCTCTGATCTTTTCAAGTGACTGAACACTGGGGTAGGACTTTGGGATTAAATTCGCGAAATCTGGGTCAATGGTCAAACGAGTGGCGAACAGCAGTGCCACAGCGGAAATGACTAACGCAATGGAGAGCACCAGACCTGGATGTTTGACGACCAGACGTATCCAACCTCGTAGATGACGAAACAACAAGGTCATTCTTCTGTCATCACGACAATGTCATCAAAATATACATCTGCCGTTCCCCCTGTCGTATCCGTATCATTCCAAAGTATAATGTAGAGAGGATCCCCCTTTGGCGGTTTTCCAAATAAGAGCATGTAGTCCTCCACCACATTGCGCTCAATTTCTGTCCATCCTGCTTCGGGATCCAATGCAGTAGAAACCACGAATACATGGAGTTTCCCGTAGTGGACCTGTGTCTCCTTGGGCAGCGTGCTGCTATAGGTATATTTGATCGTACACGGCCGCCCAATCCAGTCATTGCACTGAAAAGCCACATACAAGGCTGCCCCGGTATCGTTCAGCTTTCGGGAATCCTCCCGCGCTCCCTCGGGCAGTTGGTCCGCTCGCCAACGCCAGCGTAATCGAGGAAAGGAGTCTATGTCCCATCTCAATCCCAATCCTCGAGGTAATGCAATCTTCACCGCTTCCGCCTCCGTGAACGCACGCAATACTTTGTTTCCATTGTCGACCACCACATTCATAAAGCCGGTGAGCTGGAAATCATCAGATGTGAGCGGTCGCATAGTCCGAGATCCGATGTCCGGCATCTTCCATGAATTGGGAAGACTATTGGCCTCGTACTGTTCAAAGTCATCAATTACAACCGACATCTGAGCTGTTACATCTGAGCCCAGACTCCACCCGAGCATGATGAATAAAACCAGAACGGCGGTTCGCATAGTTTTAGATTGATGCCGGTTTTGTTGACGCATCCAAAGGAGATTTAGCCACAGAAATGGACTCCGCCTGATCCGGAACACGTATGGATAATGTGGCAAAGAAAAGCAAAGTGATGAGCCGATTTACCAACACCACAGCTCCAAAGAGTGCAGTAATCTGGGCTTCTGACACGGTCATGGCCCCCGCGATACCCACTGCGATGGCCAGCGTTAGCAGATCAGGATTTGGCAGGAAGGGAATTCGAGTCACAACAACGGAAATTGCTGCATATGTGAACCATATTTGGATAGGAACGTCTGGCATCGCGAGGTGCCACATACTAATCTCGAGTCCATGGTGCAATAGGACCCGTCCGAGGTGAAGTCCAAAGACCACCCAGGTTGCTTTCCACGCCATTGAAAATAGCCAGCGGCGTCGCTTGGACATCATGACAAAGAGGAGGATCAGGGTAATGCCAGCTGCTCCAACGAGTGCATACGCCTGCCTATCGCCGATCAAGTCCTGTACACTCACCTGCCCCATAAGTACAAAAAATGCCAGCAACAAGACCGCCATCAAGTTAGATGCCGCCGCTGAAATGATATTCATATCACGAACGCACTCCAGGAGCGGCTGACTCGATCGCTTCACATGATCCTGTGCCCAGGCTAGGATGTATACCTCCCCTGAATACCCCAAAACGTCCTTGTTCAGAATACGCTTTTTGATGAAAGCCCGTATTGCAGAAAGCGTACCAAAGTCCCACACCGTCCTATAGGCCAAAAACTGTACAGCTGGCAACATCAAATATAAACTGATCAGCAGCACATAAAACCATGGAGTCCGGGGCAACCCCAGAAAAACTTCACGAAAGTCTACCTCTCGTAACTGCCACACCAAAAAGAGGAGAATTCCGACCGTGAATACAATCCGCGCGACACGAACGATACGCCTACCTCTCCTGGTCGTCCTCAACTGTGCCAAATGATCACGTATCTGCATCATCGGGATGGGGACTTCCCGTAAAGTTTATCATAATGACCGTAGATATTGTATCTTTAGTATGAAGAAGAAATATTGTACTCCATAATTGACCATGTGCTACCAAAAGTCCGGCCATTCCTTTGATTCGCTCAACGTTGGTGACGAGTATGAGTACCGTCGTTTTATCAGTGAGGATGATGTGACTATGTTTGCCAAGATTACAGGGGACGACAACCCTCTCCATGTGGATGCGGAATACGCGGAAAAAACCCGATTCGGTCATCGCATTGTCCATGGTGTTCTGCTTCTGGGGCTCATTTCCAAATCTCTTGGCCGCGACTTTCCAGGGCCTGGGAGCGTAGCCGTCTCCCTCTCCTGCAGGTTTCTTCGCCCGGTACGCGTCAACTCGGAAGTGCGCGTCACGGTGCGAATCACTGAAAAATTGGACCACCGTCGCCGAGTCAAAGCGGAAACAAATGTATATACCGAAGCCAACAAGAAGGCGCTGTCTGGTGAAGCGATCATCATCCCTCCTTCTGACGCTGAATAACCTCTCCCTCGCGGATTTGAATACATTGGTTAAGAGTTCCCCAATGCTCAGTTCTGGATCGCAGCTTTTCGGCATCCGCTGTTGTTAAGAAACTCTGGCCCGTAGATTCATCTCTGAGCCAGTTCAGGATCACTTCGGTACGATCAGGATCCAGCGAATCAAACAAATCATCCAGAAGCAGGATTGGTTTCTCCTCCAGACGAGAGTCCAAATAGTGGTATTGCGCCAGTTTGAGTGCGATCACAAATGAGCGGTGCTGCCCCGTGGAGGCAAAGCCCCGAACTTTCTTTCCATCTAACTTGAAAACCAACTCATCCCTGTGCGGCCCCATATTGGTTCGCCCCCGTTCCTGATCACCAGGAAGCGATTTTCCCAGTGCGGTCAGGAATGCCTCCTCCGCTTCTTCCGCAGAGGGAAGAGACATTTCCGGGATTGAACACTGGTAGGTGATCATTGGCTCTTCCATGACCTCGCCAAGCTGCTCCCAGGCACGCTTGAGATCATGACTGAATTTCTTAAGGAAGGCAGACCGTAGCGCAATAATTCTTCCCCCATAACGAGCCAGGATTGCATTGAGCGGAGCCATCATTCTGGGATCTACTGGGCCGTTTCGGTGAAGTGTGAGGTATTCATTCCGCTGTCGAAGAGCATGTCGGTAGCCAATCAGATCCTCCAGATGAGCTGGACGGGCTTGGCTAAGCATACTGTCCAGAAATTTACGGCGTTCATCTGGACCTTCCAATGTGAGGCTCTGATCCCGCGGAGAAAAGACGACGACAGGGACGACTCCGACCACATCCGAGAGCCGGTCAAGTGGAACGCCATTAATAAACATTCGCTTCCCCTCCCGCTTGGTAAATACAG
Organism: Rhodothermales bacterium; assembly: GCA_965208025.1. Classification (GTDB taxonomy): domain Bacteria; phylum Bacteroidota; class Rhodothermia; order Rhodothermales; family Bin80; genus Bin80. Next base: position 2,472,790 of record OZ242302.1, on the reverse strand, counting down.
CCCGAATGGTCACCTCTCGGCGCACCGATCCTTCACATTTTCCTACAACTTCAAAAAATGCTTCGCCATGGCGAACCACATACCGATCAACGCTGGTGAGAAAGCTTCTTGAAAGACACAAATAATGAACAGCTTCCAGAATATTGGTTTTCCCGGCGCCGTTGGGTCCGTGCAACAAATTAATTCCGGGCACGAAGGTGAGATCTGACTCGGCATGCGCTCGCACATTTCGAAGACGGAGTGAGCACAGGATCATGAAGAAAGATAAAAATAGCCTCCGATTACGCAAACGGTATCCATTCGTTCGTAGATGGTTCATTTGGGCAAGCTCCGCGTATACGGGTTCTTATTTCCAAAGCCCATGTCACAGCCCCCACCCCTGTTTAACGAACTGAAAAGCCTGATCACAGAGCAGCGAAATCCGCGCTCAATGAATATTGATCATGCTTCTGTGGAAGAGATCCTCACGATCATCAATACAGAGGATCAGCAGGTCCCTGAGGCCGTGAAAAAAGAGCTTCCCTACGTTGCCCAGGCTGTTGAGATTGTGACCGATGCTCTTCAAAATGGTGGACGCCTATTTTATGTTGGTGCAGGCACAAGCGGACGTCTTGGGATTCTGGATGCATCCGAATGCCCACCAACCTTTGGAACTCCTCCCGAAGTGATTCAGGGGATCATTGCAGGTGGAAAGGAAGCCGTTTTTCGTGCACAGGAGGGTGCTGAGGATGTCGCCTCTCATGGGGCGGACGCGCTTTTATCCGCTGGAGTTTGTGCTCAGGATGTTGTTTGTGGGATCGCCGCGAGTCGACGAACCCCTTATGTGGTCGGTGCAATCGCCAAGGCCCGAGAACTGGGGTGTAAAACCCTGTTTGTGACTTGCAACCCTCGTGCATCCTTTGATATTGAGGTTGATGTTGCCATCTGCGTAGTGGTCGGCCCGGAAGTCATCATGGGATCCACTCGAATGAAAAGTGGAACAGCGCAGAAATTGGTCCTCAATATGATCACAACTGCCTCAATGATCCGCATGGGAAAGGTGTATCAAAATATGATGGTAGATCTTCAAATGACCGCCGAAAAGCTCACGCAGCGGTCCCGCCGGACGGTGATGACCGTCACGGGGCTTAGCTATGAGGAGGCAACTAATGCACTTGTGGCTGCAGACGGTCATGTTAAGACGGTGCTGGTGATGATCCTCGGTGACGTTACCAAAAAGGAAGCCCTCTTGAGATTGGAAAAAGCAAACGGATTTGTGCGCGGTGCACTGGAATACTCCCAAACCACTGAACCGTCTTAATCAACCGAAAAAGTTTCACGTGAAACATTTGAATGGGTGCACAGCGTTTGTCTGACTCTCCGCTGCGGAGACTGTCTTCCCATATCGTCGCGCTTCCTGCATTCGAGACGGTGCAGGCATGGTGTCAAGACAACCCTGGTGGAACGGACTGTCTGATTCAGGATGCACCTGGTGCATTGCCTGCGTTCCTGTTGCAGCACCTATGGAGTACGACGGCCCAACCAATGGCCTGCCTTTTGTCAACTACGGACGAAGCTCGGATATTGCATGGAGATTTGATTGAACTGGGCCTCCCCAGTCTGTTATTCCCTCCATTCGGAACTTCACCCTATGATGATGAGCAGGTTGAGGATTCTGCTCCAATGGTCCGACGCCATGATATATTACAAGAGCTTGAAACCTCTGCCCAGACTCTGATCGTGACCAGCCTCCAGGCTGCCATGGAACGAATGCCCGCAGCTGAAACTACATTGGCCGCCTCGGTGACCGTGAACGTTCAGGATCGTATCCCACCGAATGAGTTCGTGGACCTCCTTGTCTCCAAGGGGTTTGTCCGTGTCTCTTTTGTACATGAAGCAGGAGAAATTGCCTGGCGTGGTGGCATTGTGGATGTATTTCCATTTTCTGGCGGACTCCCCCTGCGTCTTGAATTTTTTGGAAATGAACTGGAATCTATCCGTGAATTTGATTCTGTCAGTCAGCGGTCGGTCAGCCGAGTGGAGAGCGCGCGACTAGTGCCCGAGCCAATCCAGGCTTCGGAAGAGACCCCCTGGATTTCTTTGTTGGAACAGGTGAAGGCGAACACTCTGCTCGTTCTCTTTGACGAACCTCGGCTAAACGAAGGAACCCAGTCAAAATGGGAAGAGATTCAAGAGCGCTACGATGCGAGGATTCAGCCCAGTGTTGAATGCCCCCATCCAGAATCACGGTATCTGACCCCCGAACGACTTTTTCGTGCATGCAAGCCTAAAACACGAATTCATATTCACTCCTCCGATGCAAGCCATAACACACAATTTTCATTGAATGGCCGTCCTCAGCCTCCCTTTGGGGGCCAAATGGATTTAATCCGTTCGGATCTCATCCAGCCAGGTCGGCGGCAGACTTACATCATTTGCGACAGCTCATCTCAGCAAAAGCGTTTAGAATCGCTCCTGGAAGAGGAACATGAGTCTGGCCGAATCACCTTTCTGGTTGCATCGCTCCATCAGGGCTTTGTTCTGCCGAAAATCGGCCTTGCCCTCTATACGGATCATGAAATATTTGGTCGTTACTTTCGCCCACGAACGCGAAAATTATCACGCACGGGGGGGATACGTCTTCAGGAATTACAAAATCTGAAACCTGGTGATTTTGTGGTTCACAAAGAATATGGTATCGGAAAATTTGCCGGATTCAAAACGATTCAAGTGAAAGGACGAGAGCAGGAATCTGTTCGACTGATCTATGCGGGCAATGATAGCTTGTTTGTGAATGTGAACGCCCTGCACAAGATCAGCAAATATGCTGGCAAGGACAGTCAGATCCCTTCGCTCACCCGATTAGGTAGTGGTCAATGGGAGCGAACCAAAAGTCGTGCAAAGTCAAAGATCAAGGATATTGCACGCGGACTGATTCGCCTGTATGCCGAGCGTAAATCCTCTCATGGATATGCCTTTGCGGAGGATTCCGTCTGGCAGAAAGAACTCGAGGCATCTTTCCCTTGGCAGGACACTCCAGACCAGTATCAAGCCGCGGAAGATGTCAAGCGTGATATGGAAGCCCCCTCGCCCATGGATCGTTTGGTCTGTGGGGATGTAGGCTTTGGAAAAACGGAAATTGCGGTTCGTGCCGCATTCAAAGCGATTCAGGATGGGAAACAAGTTGCACTGCTGGTCCCAACAACCGTCCTTGCCCAGCAGCATTACTTCACGTTCAAGAAGCGTCTGGATCACTTCCCTGTTCGTATTGAAGTCCTTTCCCGACGAATTACTGGTCCACGGGTCCGCATGCTCCTCGATGATGTAAAGCAAGGAAAAGTGGATATCCTGGTTGGCACCCAGCGCGTGGTCTCCAAGGATGTCTCGTTTCAGGATCTGGGGCTTTTGATCATTGATGAAGAGCAACGATTTGGCGTCAGAATCAAGGAAAAGCTGCGCGAATTTCGGATCAATGTAGACACCTTGACGCTCACAGCTACTCCCATTCCGCGTACTCTGCAATTCTCCTTGATTGGTGCGCGCGACCTGTCAATTATTGGCACCCCTCCACCCAATCGACAACCCATCCAGACCCAGATTCACTCCACGGATTGGTCTCTGATCCGAGATGCAATCCTGTGTGAAGTGAATCGAGGCGGCCAAGTGTTCTTTATTCATAATCGCGTTGCCTCCATTGAAGATCTCCTGATGAAGTTGCAGGATCTGATTCCCGGCGTTCGTTTTGGCATTGGCCACGGACGGATGGCACCTGCAGATCTGGAACGAGTGATGACCAACTTTGTCAATCACAAGATTGATGTTCTGGTGAGCACCTCTATTGTGGAGAATGGACTGGACATTGCCAACGCAAACACCATCATCATTGACCGTGCGGACCGATTTGGTCTTGCTGAAATTCACCAGCTACGGGGACGAGTGGGGCGCTCTGATCGAAAAGCATTTTGTTATCTTTTCGTGCCCTCGGTTCACACGCTCGGACGGGTTGCTCGGCAACGACTTCAGGCGGTGGAACAGTTCAGCGATCTTGGGAGCGGCTTTCATATTGCGATGCGGGATCTGGATATTCGGGGAGCGGGAAATATTCTTGGTGGTGAGCAAAGCGGCTTCATCGCCGATCTCGGACTGACTACGTACTATCAGATGTTGGATGAATCCGTTCAAGAGTTGCGGAATGAGGATTTTTCCGAACACTTCAAGAATGTGGATCTCCCACCCATTGAGGATACGACCATTGATCTTGACGTCAATGCCTCTCTTCCGAAGCACTACATTGCCAGTGATCATGAACGACTTGCCTTGTATCGGCGAATTGGAGAGGCAGCAGATGCCCCGTCCCTTGATGATCTGGAAGGAGAACTCTGCGACCGATTTGGTCCACTTCCTGATCCTGCCCATCAACTACTTTTGGGGGCTCGCATTCGTCTGATCGGACGATGTTTTGAACTCCCACGGATTTCTCTCCGTAACCAGCGACTGTTTCTGCGATTCCCCGAGCGCGACGAGAATCCACGGTTCTATTCCGAGCGCATGGAACCCCTGTTGCAACGTCTTGATGGACTTCAGAATTCGTACGTACTCAAGGAATCAAAAGCAGGAAAGCTGCGTGCCATTGTGCAGGGAGTTCCATCGGTTGAAGCAGCGTATACGCTTCTTTGCCAATTGAACGCAGGGCAATCCTGCCCTGAATCACAAGACCTGAAAGCCCCCTCATAATTCATTGTGACGGGATGCTCTGAACGGTAGTGGTGATGCCAAGTCACTGTGGTCAATTCATCAGGGTATTCCTATGGACTTTCTGGAGTTTCGCGTGATGCCTCGGCTTCATTTCTCGGGCGGCGTCTCAACCTCCGATACATCCGCGCACACTTGAACCACAACCCGAGGCGTGTCTGGTACGGGAATCAATGTGGTTTTGGCTGACGGGAACTCGCGGAACAGTGTTGCCTGTTCTGCCTTCAGAACCCCTCCCTTCAGGCAGTAGAGAGTGCCGCCAGAACAAGCCACCTGAGAATGCCAACTCCATAGAGTAGAAAGGGAGGCAACCCCGCGCGATAAACTGTGATGGATCCTCACGGAAAACTCTTCTGCCCGCCCATGCCATGGAGTCAAATTGGGAAGCTCCAGTTCTCGCTTGAATGCTTTGACCGCCAGCACTTTTTTGTGAACCGAATCAATCGCATAGATCTGGACTCTGGGGTGCATGATTGCAAATGGAATCGCAGGTAGCCCACCACCCGTTCCCCAATCGGCAACGATGGATTCTTTCGAAAATGAGAATGATGCCAAAATCAGAGACTCCCGAATGTGCCCAATAAATCCTTCCTCGGTCGTTTGCCTTGATAATAGATTCAGCTTTTGATTGTACGCCTTTAACAATCCCGCATAGGCCAAAAGCTTTGCATGTTGCGAGGGATGCATCCGTAGGGCAAAATGTTTCACGTGAAACATTGGGGTTCTGGTTCCCTCCCCTTGGCTTGTCAGCGGCTCAGGAGAACCATAAGGACTGCGATATCCGCTGGATTCACGCCGCTGATTCGCGACGCTTGTCCAAGCGTTACGGGCTGAATTTTGTCCAGTTTTTCCCGAGCTTCCAACGTAATGTTCTTGACTTCGGCGAAATTAAAATTTTGGGGAATCTCACGATTTTCCATTTCAAGCATCCGCTGAACTTCCTCTTCTTGTCGCGCAACATAGCCTGCGTATTTGATGGAAATTTCTGCAAGTTGCTCAACTGGCTCCATGCCGGGGGCAGACTTGATCATTTGATCCTTGATGCCGGCAGCAGTTAGCAGATCACGAAGGTTCACCTCTGGTCTCCGTACAAGTTGGACAATGCGGACTGGCTCATGGATCGGGGAGGTTCCTGCCTGTTGTAGGTACGGGTTACACTGATCTGGATGAAGAGTGCACTCCGACAACCGCTTCATGGTAGACTCCACCGCCTCATATCGCATCTTCATACGCTGGTAGCGCTCGTCGGATACGAGTCCAAGCCGATGTCCTAGGGGAGTAAGTCGCTCGTCGGCATTATCCTGCCGTAGAATCATTCGATGTTCTGCCCTAGAGGTGAACATGCGATAGGGCTCTTCAGTCCCTTTGGCGATCAAGTCATCAATCAACACACTGATATACGCTTGGGAACGGCGAAGTACGAGGGGGCTCTCATTGTTCAACCGTTGAACGGCATTAATTCCCGCAATTAATCCTTGGGCTGCTGCTTCCTCATATCCTGTTGTGCCATTAATCTGGCCTGCAAAGAAGAGCCCGCGAACCAGTTTCGTTTCCAGAGAATACTGGAGTTGGTAGGGCGGAAAGTAATCGTATTCAATGGCATACCCTGGGCGTAACACATGAACCTGCTCTAAACCGGGGACTAGGCGGAGGGCTTGCTGCTGAATTTCTTCTGGCAGGCTTGTTGAAAATCCGTTCACATAGACCTCGGCAGTTCGCCTCCCCTCGGGCTCCAGGAATAATTGATGTCGGTCCTTTGAGGCAAATCGGTCTACCTTGTCTTCAATAGATGGACAATATCGCGGACCTGTACCTTCTATCCGCCCTGCAAACATTGGACTCTGCTCAAACCCTTTATGCAGGACCGAATGCACCTCAGGATTCGTCCAGGTCAGATGACAGCTCAGCTGGTGCTCCGTTAACGCATCTGTCATAAACGAGAACGGCATCGGAGTTTCATCCCCTGGCTGTTCCGTAACCTTAGCATAGTTGATGGTTCTCCCATCTATTCGTGGGGGCGTCCCTGTCTTGAGCCGTCCACTCTCAAATCCTAACGCATGCAACTGAGCAGTCAGGCCCGTACTTTGCCGCTCTCCCATACGCCCCCCGCCAAATTGGCGCTCCCCAACGTGAATCTGCCCATTCATGAATGTACCATTCGTCAGGATGACCGTGGGAGCATGAAAGGTTTGCCCCAGTCGGGTGTGGACGCCAGATACTTTATCCTTTTCTACCACTAATGCAGTAACCATATCTGCTCGCATATAGAGACCTGGAATCTGTTCCAGGGATTCGCGAATGTACGTTGCATACTCAATCCGGTCGGATTGTGCCCGAGGCCCCCAGACCGCTGGACCTTTGCGACGATTAAGCATTCGGAACTGAATCCCCGCTGCATCCGCTGCCAATCCCATAATCCCTCCCAGAGCATCGATTTCTCGTACAATATGACCTTTCCCAATCCCGCCAATGGCGGGATTGCAAGACATTCGACCGATGGCCTCGAGGCTCATGGTGATTAAGAGGGTGCGTGCTCCCATGCGAGCCGTTGCGGCGGCGGCCTCTGTTCCCGCATGCCCACCACCAACTACGATGACGTCAAATCCTGAAGCCATTATAAAAGCTACTTCCCGATGCAAAATCTTGAAAAGATTGCTCCAAGGATGGTTTCGTTGGTAATGACTCCCGTGATCATTCCCAACTCCTTGGCCGCTGCATGGAGATCTAACGAAAAAATATCCGCGGGGTAATTCGCATCCAGAGCCAATTTTGCCCTACGGAGTGCCTCCAGTGCATTGCTTAAATGGGCATGGTGCCGAGTATTCATCACGATTCGGGAGCTGTCTGCATTTCCATAGACTGTGGTTGCTTGATGAAGTAATCGATCAATGAGGGGTTCAACCGCCTTCAATCCGGATTTTGCACTTAAGTGCAAGCCCTTGCTCTTACGGGTCGGGACAAGATCGGACTTGTTTCCCACTACGATCACTGGTATCTCTTTGATTCGCTCCAATGCAGCATGATCTTCCTCAACGAGTCCGCAGACAAGATCGTACACATAGACCACAATGTCTGCTTTATCCATCATCTGGTAGGCCCGTTCCACCCCCTCCTGCTCAATCGGATCCCTGCTTTGCCGCAACCCCGCGGTATCCATGAAGCGAAATCGTAATCCACCGAACTCGGTGTCCACTTCAAGAACATCTCTCGTGGTTCCCGGTTGTTCACTTACGATGGAACGATCGCGGCCGGATAGGCTGTTCAGTAGTGTAGATTTGCCTGCATTCGGACGACCAACAATTGGAACATGGAGACCCTCTCGTACAATGGTTCCCAATCGCGTTGACTGAAGGAGGTCGTCCACATGGAGGATTGCTTTCTCCACTAATTCTCGGATGGTGCTGCAATCAGCAAACTCTACATCTTCTTCGATGAAATCAATCTCGAGTTCCGTGAGCGCACACAGATGCAGAATGGATGTCCTCAATGTATTAAGTTCAGCGGAATAGTGTCCCTCGTAGGCGGAAAGAGAAATTCGGTGGGACTGTTCACTGGAAGCATGGATGAGATCTGCGACAGCTTCGGCTTGAGCAAGATCCAGTTTGCCTGCGAGGAATGCGCGCTGAGTGAATTCGCCAGGCGAAGCAAGGCGGGCTCCTTGATCCACCATACTTTGCAGCACAAGCGCCGCGACATACTCACCTCCATGCGTGGTCACCTCCACAATATCTTCGCCCGTAGCCGAATTCGGCTCTCGAAATACGGTAGCCACGACATGATCAATCCCAGCACCTTCGGGGCTCATCCATTTCCCCACATGAGCTGTGTGGGTATCCACCGTCAATAGATTCCGGCCGGAAAAACAGGAAGAGGCAATGGAACAGGCTTGGGGGCCTGATATCCGAATGATGGAGAGCGCCGCCTGACCGGGTGCGGTCGCAATCGCCGCAATCGTATCCTTGGCGAGCATACCGTGACTATTTTCGTCCTTTCTTGGTGGGGCGTTTCTTCGCAGCGACTCTCTGGACCGGTTTGGATTTTATTGATTTTTTTACCCGAGTCTTTTCGGCCTCCGCTTTCTTTTTCATCGTCTGATTGACGATCTGCTGTTGCACCGCAGCAAAGACATTGTAACAGAAATAATATAAGCTCAGGCCAGAGGGTAACCGATTGAAAATGACAAAGATCATTGCAGGCATCATGTACATGAATATCTTCGCCTGAGGGCCTGATGCAGGGGTGGCTTGAAGGCGCATCTGTACAATCATTGATAGCCCCATGAGAATCGTAAAGCCGGCAACAAAGTCACCATAAAACGGGATCGAGAATGGAAGATTCAAGATCACATCGGGAGCGGAGAGGTCAGGGGCCCACAGGAATCCCTGCTGCCGAATTTCGATCGACTGTTGCAAGAACTGCCACAGGGCAATGATGATCGGGTACTGCAATAACATTGGAAGACAAGCGCCCAGGGGGTTGGTTCCCGACTCGCGGTACATCTTGATGGTTGCCTCTTGCTGCTTTTTCGGATTATCTGGATACTTCTCCTTGATCTCCATCATTTTGGGTTGCAGTTCCCGCATCTTGGCCATCCCTCTATAGGAGCTAAGCGTCAGTGGAAGCAGAACCAGCTTGATGAGCAGACAGAAAAGAATGATGACGAGTCCATAATTGTCAATCATGCTGCTCAGTAAGCCGAACGCTGGAATGAACACCGCGATCGCGAGGGGGCGCGTCATCCATTCAAATGCGTCCCATCCATAGTCCACCATCCCATAGACACCATCATAGCGACTGATCTGGCGATATTCCAGAGGGCCAAGGTAGAGACGAAATTTGTCGGATGAATCACTAGGCGCACCAATGAACAAACCGGCTCTGAAGTCAACCGTCACCTCTGGGTCATCGGCCGCTCCAATGCGCTCGCCGAGAAGATCGGCCTCTCTTGCAAGCTCATCGGCCAAGATCACGGCACCGAAGTATTTATTCTTTACGCCGACCCAGGATACATTTCCCCTCAGTGTACGATCTGCAATTTCATCCCGCTGCAATGTGATTCCTTCTACATCATTCCCGCTTTGAGCATATGCACCGACTTTTGTGACTTCTTCTTTTCGATAATGAACATCTTCACTGAACGGGATCGCACCATTCCACACAAGTTCATACCCTTCGGCCGTCTGGAATCCCGCAGCATTGAAATGGGCAACTTCCAGTCCAATTTCGTAATCCCCTGGAGTGAACGTGTAGGTTAGCTGAAGTCTGCCACTCCCAATGGCTGCCTCAAATGTTACAGTGGCTGAACCCTGCGTTGCATCAATTGTATCTATTGAGTCCTGCTGAACGAACTGGATCGTCCGGGTATCTATATTTCGAGCCCCAGGTGATTGAAATTCAATACTGATCGCTCCTGGACTTGTACTATCAATGAGCTGAACCCGATTGACTTGATCATACTTATAGTAGTCTTTCAACTCAAAGCTTTTCAGGGTTGCACCCCGATCTGTCAGCCGGGCGGTGTACAGATCTGTGTCCACCTGGATCTCTCGGGAAGGGAACTGGGGGACAGGATTGATCGCCTCAGGCAGAGAAGTTGAATCAGGGACGGATTGTTCCTCTGCCAGTATCTGGTCCGTAATCTCCTCAACCGGTTCTTGAACGGGTGGGGAGGGCATGATCACCATCCACACGACCATGATGGCCGTAATGAGGATGACTGCTGTTATCGTATTCCGATCCACGCGTCAATCTCCATGTTTAATTTTTTGATGCAAAAGGTGCATTGCCTGCAATAGATCACCAGATAAGTCGTCCACATGTCCAGCTCCCCGTGCCACAACCATCATGGTGAGCGTTTGTGTTGGGGGAAACAACTGAACCGGAATAAGGTGTTGGTGCATTCGTATGGTTTCGCGCATCTGGCGTTTTCGTTGATTGCGTTGTACTGCACTCCGGCACCGGCTTGATGCGAAACCGATCTGCAGTGGGGAGTCTATCCCTGTCAAGCTCCGAGAAACGAAGCGATACAGGATTCGAATCTTCCCTGCCGTCAGTGATCTGGTGCTGGTACTGGACCGCTCAAAGAGTGGCGCAATCAGCCGCCGACGCTTCAAACGCATTGAACGGGGGAACCGCTGGTCCACAACTGGTGTCATCCACTATTTGCCAACGTAACGATCGCTGACCGAAAGACTCTTACGTCCTTTCCGCCGCCGTCTGGCCAAGACATTACGACCATCCTTATCGGCCATTCTCGAGCGAAACCCGTGCTTATTGCGACGCTTCCGGCGACTGGGCTGGTATGTGCGTTTCATGAATCCCTATTCTCAATATTTAATGAACTCAAGCGTTAAAGTGCTTGTTTTAGAAAATTGTTTGCGGAAATATTCCTATTTTCACACATTGAAGTGTGCTTTAACGCAGGTCATGCGTATTTTGCTTCTTTTCGCGGGAATAGCTCAATCGGTAGAGCGTCAGCTTCCCAAGCTGAAGGTCGCGGGTTCGATTCCCGTTTCCCGCTCAGCGGGCGGTTAGCTCAGTTGGTTTAGAGCGCCTGCCTTACAAGCAGGAGGCCGGGGGTTCGAATCCCTCACCGCCCACCTCATCAAATTTATACCTGAGTCCAAGATTTATTTTCCCGATTTGCCATCTTCGTCTCTGGTGTATCCTGACCTGGAGAAATTCCACTCAAATAGCGACTAGAAATTCTTGACTGAGAGATATACCCAATCTGAACCAGGGTTGGCCGCAGATCGCTGTGTCATAGCGAATGAATGTCCACCTATTATATATATGTTTATCTTGTACTTTTTTCTGTTTCCCCAAACTCATTCCGTGAAAACGATTTTGGTCTGCGGAAAGAGAGTTCCAAAGCCCAAACTATCAAGAGGATGTAAATGAATCGTCTGACAACGAAAAACATGATGCGGAAACCACCAACGGATCACCCAACGCTACAAGCAGCAGAGTACTGGCGAGACCGTTGTTTGCTGGATATGGGGGCCGTTTTCACTGAACAACACCTTTGGACTTCTGAGAATATTTTGATTCTTTCTCAAAATTTTGCCAATCATTTGACCACTGGACAGGGAGACTTTTTCTCACAGTTAGAGCAGCAACTGAAGCCTGAGTCAAAGGCTGTGAAGCAGCTTGTGTCCGAAATGATTTGGGTGATCTACCTGTTCCCCGTGCCTCAATCCCTTAGATTAGACACGAAAATAAAACAGATCCATCAAGTCTGGGGCTGGTCTGGAGAGCCGTTTCCGACCGTTTCATTTCATCTTGAGGAATCCCTACGCTTGGGCATTGGGCATCCAGGCGCTGCCTACAACACCTCTCGGTGGAGCGAACTCCTCTTTTTCATTCAGATGATGGCCGAATGGGCAAAGTTGGACCATGTGCGACGAAAGGAACTTCTGGCAGATCCCTGGAATTGGGCTCAGTGGGTACAAAATTTACAGGATGCAGAGAAGCGTCAGCTTCGTCACATCTTTCTCTACCTTCTCTTTCCCAATCATTTTGAGCCCTTCTCTACGAACTCCATCAAGAGGAAGATTGTACGTAACTTCACGCTTGAACTTGGGGAAGATCCTACAAAATTTGACAATATTGGTCTGATAGAACTGGACAGGAAAATCCTTGATATCCGAAAAAAGCTCCATCGCAGAGGAGCGCCGATTGACTTTGATTTTCACGATAACTCATTGATAAACATTTGGCGCCCATCGGATGAATATCTCAATCAATGGTATTTGGAGAAGTTCGGGAAGGCAAAAGTTTGGGCCATTGGGGAACATGAACTCGAGATGTCATGGGATGAGTTTCAGGAAAAGGGGTTCGTGGCCATTAAGTGGGACGCGCTTGGTGACCTACGAGCTTTCAGCAGCAGAAAGGACATTCATGAAAAACTTAGTGAACTGTCTGGCAAAGTAAACCCTCGCATGGATTCTCTTGCCTGCTTTCAGTTTGCACATGAGATGCAACCAGGAGATTATGTCATATTCAAGAAAAAAGGATCCCACTTATTGGGTTTTGGGGTGGTCCAATCCGACTATAAGTTTATTGAAACCCGCACCAAATTCCGACATGTGCGACAAGTGAAATGGGAGAAAACCGGGAATTGGAAGATTCCTGATTATCGACGAATTACGACGAAGACGCTCACCGATTTTGGAAAATATAAGGGAACGCTTCGGTTCGTCTTCCAATTGATGGAGGGGCCGAATCAGGATGATGCCCCCTTCACCGAAGAACATGCCTTGAAAGATGTCTTTCTATCTAAGAGCAAGTTTGACAACATGATTGATGCGCTTAACCGCAAGAAGAATGTGGTCTTGGTGGGGCCGCCCGGCGTTGGAAAGACATTCATTGCCAAGCGGCTTGCATATTCAATGATAGGATTCAAAGCTCCAGACAGTGTGAAGATGATCCAGTTTCATCAGAGTTACGCATACGAGGATTTTATTCAGGGATTCCGTCCAAGCGAGTCGGGGGGATTTGACCTGCGGAACGGAGTGTTTCACTCATTCTGCCGTGAGGCGACTAAGCATCCTGAGAACCGTTATGTCTTCATCATTGATGAGATCAACCGCGGAAATCTCAGTAAGATTTTTGGGGAAATCATGATGCTGATCGAAGCGGACAAACGGGGATCTGAGTATGCCGTTCCCCTTACCTATTCTTCCGAGAGCAAACCGTTCTTTGTTCCAGAGAATCTGTTCCTGATCGGAATGATGAATACAGCGGATCGATCACTGGCGATGGTAGACTACGCTCTACGTAGGCGTTTCGCATTCATTCGTCTGAGTCCTGAATTCGCGTCCGATCAATTCGGGGATTTTCTGAGCGAAAAAGGAGTATCGCCAGAGCTGATACAAAAGATCAAAGATCGAATTCTGGACCTGAACGCGGAGATTCGCGACGATCACGCGAACCTTGGTCCAGACTTTGAAATTGGGCACAGCTTCTTTTGCCCGGGCAGTGCCGCCGAGAGGTTGGATGAGTCTTGGTACCGAAACATCATTCATCAGGAAATTGAACCTCTGCTTCAAGAGTACTGGTTTGATAAGCCTGATCGCGTGCAACAACACATGGACCTGTTATTGGGATGAAGGTTCCGATCCTCAACATTTACTATCTCCTATGTTACGCCTGGAGTACTGACTGGGACGGGGAGGTAATTGATCTGGGATCTCAGGACTTTAGGGAGCTGGTTGATTTATTTGCAAAGCTCCTGAACGAAGACATTTCCCGACTCATTTCTCATGGGTTAGATCGTGACTATTTTACAATTGAGGAGGAGATCCGTGGTGTGAAAGGAAAACTTGACCTCTCCACCACGGTGAAGCGAAGTCTCTTGCAAAATGGACAAACCCATTGCGTATTTGACGAACTCAGTTATGATGTGCCTCAAAACCAAATCCTCAAGTCCACCCTTCGTCTTCTTACCATGATTGATTCTCTAGACAAATCAGAAAAAGAACGAAGTGAGCGTCTGTATATGAAGCTGGGAACTGTTTCGGATGTTCGATTGGCTGCGAACATGTTCCGCACGGTTCGAATCCATCGGAACAATCAACTTTATCGCTCCCTTCTGCACCTCTGCCGAATGATCTACGAGAATACTTTGGTGAATGAGGAAGAGGGAACGGTTCAATTTCTTGACTTTAGAGAAAACGATCAGACATTAGGAACCATTTTTGAGCGTTTTGTTCGGGAATTTTGTAGACGAAATACGGCTTGTAAGGTGGCTGCTCCCCAAATTGAATGGCATCCTGCAAAAGGGACGAAGAGCGCTCTCCAAAGTCTTCCGAAAATGCAAACCGACATCCTGCTGAAATCAAAGGAGCGAACCATCATCATAGACACGAAATGCTACAGTAGTCCGCTGATTAGAAGGTATGATCAGGTTGAGCGAGTAATATCAAAGCATCTCTACCAGATTTTTGCCTATGTGACGAACTGGGCTACCAAGTCTCCTGAAGACGTCTCCCAACTGGAAGGTTGGCTTCTCTATGCGGCAGTTGACCGAGATTTTGACTTGCACTTTGAGATTGCTGGACGACGGATTCGAGTCTGTTCCATCAATTTGTCTCACGACTGGCCCGAGATTGAAACGAACCTATTGAACATAGTGCATGGTACAGCCCCCGAATGGTCTGAATCCTAACCAATTGGGTGAACAGGCTAAAACGGAGTAACCTATATCTCAGGTAGAATCTGTTCAATTCACCTAATCTGCCCCTCACGCCTCCGCACAAATTTAGGGCTTTTTCGATGTATCAGAGAAGTTGAGGACAGGTTACTGCTTCGCCATGTAGTTCAACATTCCTTTTCACTTCATGACGAATCTTAGATCTTTCCCGTTGGAACTAGGTCAAGCAGACCAATGCCTATTGCGTAGCAGAACCGTAACAACGACCGAATGGAGAATACAGCGTTGCAGGGTTCTATCCCACATGCCCAAACAGATTCATTATCGGCGGACGGACGGTATTATTTGTCTCCGGCCCTGCAGACAGTTCCAACTATACGCTCTGGACAAGATGCTGTGTGAAAGAGTATGGTACCTGAATGCAAATGTCACCGGAAAAATCTTGATTCCCCATTACGCTGATGATGGTGTGAAAGAGTGTGGTATCTGGATGCAAATGCCACCCTATGCGCTGCAAGTATGGTGCTGGAAGTGTGAGCCACGAGCAAAACTAAGTTGGCGGGAACAGCACCTGAAGAGACTTCGTGATTCCAACCAAAAACGACATGAACGCTGGGTGAAGTTTAACTGTGTTGAACGAAGTGTAGCGTGGGAGAAAGAATGGGAAGAGATCCTTGGCATGTCTTGAAGTGTGATCAAATTATTGCACAAGTAACTATGCTGGCTAATTCCTACTTCCGATTGTGTTAAAATTAAGAAGTTCTATTATCTGAAGCGTTTTAAAAATAACTAGTTAAGTGCTGGAACTGTCGGTATTGTCATCCTAAATAAGCGGAAGCATGGAGTCTCCCATGAGAACGCTCCTCTCCTGTCCAGATGCCGGAGGCCAATCTGTTTGCAGATGCGTCAGTCTCCGCAAGGCACACACTTGAATTTGATTTGTGATTGACGATTCATTTTGTCCTAAATCCATGCACATTGCATGTCTGATCCGCATACTCTGGATCCACGCTTGCCACCATTCTAATTTTGTAATCACAGCAGGCACGCCCTTTATCTTTGGCTGCCCACCATGCAAAGTCTATTTTTGTCTACGCTTTGGAGGTCTGCGACGTTCTTGGGGTGGCTTATCTGGTCGCATTCTTGCCTGATTGATCTCATCAACCAACATTGCCATGAGTTCTGGCTCTTCTTCTGCTAAGGCTTTCACCATTGGCACAAACTGAGAGAGCCGCTCGCGCTCAAGATTTGTTTTGGTTCGGAGTTGTTCTTCAAGTACAACAGTGATGCGTTGTGCTGTACGAGTAGCAACCTCCTCGGAGTCTGGTAATTGTCGTTTTTCCATTTGGATATCAAATCGGTGTGCTATGGCTTTAAGTTTTGACTCTTCTTCCCAAGCAGCAAGCGTAATTGCAATGCCCGCCTTACCAGCCCGAGCCGTTCTGCCGGTACGGTGGATATATATCTGATCTTCCAGTGGTACTTCATACTGGAATACATGGCTGAGTTCCGAAATGTCAATCCCTCTGGCCGCTACATCTGTCGCAATCAAAAGCCGTATTTGACCTTCTCGTAACCGACGTATGGCTTTCTCACGAGCCTGCTGAGAAAAGTCTCCGCTGATTGCGGCAACACTAAATCCATAGTTATGCAGAAAATCCTTCAGAAAAGAAACTTCTCGTCGAGTATTTGTGAATATGATTGCAGAGTCAGGGTTTTCGAACTCAATCAGCCTGGATAATGCACGTGCCCGCTCCATTGGATCCACAACCAAATAATAGCGGTGGTCAATTGTAGCCACGCCAACTCCATCAGCACTGAATCCCATGAATCGGGGATCCTCTAAAAATTCCCGCCCCAAAAACCTCACTTTTGGTGGCATCGTTGCACTGAACATGCAAGACTGACGATCATCTGGAAGGTAAGACTTTAATTCAACCATCGCAGGGTAGAAACCCATGGATAGCATCTCATCCGCCTCATCCAAAATGAATACGCGCAGTTTCGCAAGGTTGAAGGTCTTTCGATCAAGGTGATCAAGAATTCTTCCAGGAGTGCCGATAACAATTTGGGATCCTCCTGATAACCTCGCAACTTGCTTTTTATACCCAACCCCCCCGTAGACCAATACACTCCTGAGGGAATCGGGCATGGGATTGATTCGTTGGAACTCCTTCTGAATTTGACCTGCTAATTCCCTTGTTGGTGTTAGTACAAGTGCCTGTGCCTCTCGAACTGCTGGATCCAGCCGGTCAAAAAGGGGCAACAGAAAGGCACCTGTTTTTCCAGATCCTGTGCGAGATTGTACGATAAGATCCTGCCCTTTCACAAGATAGGGAATTGCGTGCGCCTGAACGGGCATTAATGCAGGCCAACCGCTCCTCTCAAACGCAACAGATGCGCTGGGACCAAGCGAGTCAGGATTCGCCTGATCAAGGCTATAATCCTGAGAAGCAAAGCTGTCTTCGGCAGCAGACTCCCGGCTGACCTGTTGGGCCCGCGAAGAAAAATCTAGTTGTTTCGTGAAAGACTTGGCCACAGACTACATAGATAAACCGCCATCAATACCGAGAACCTGCCCAGTGATGTAGGAAGCCTCTTTTGATGCCAGAAACAATACAGGGTTTGCGATCTCCTCCGGCGTTGCGGTACGACGAAGAGGAATCACTCTTTTCAATTTCTCCTTCACTTTCGCATTAATCGCATCCGTCATATCCGTCTCTACATACCCTGGAGCAATCACATTCACAGTGACACCGCGCGCAGCAAGTTCCTTGGCAATGCTCTTTGAAAATCCGGTAATTCCAGACTTGGAGGCAGCATAATTGGCCTGACCGGCATTCCCGGTGAGCCCAATCACTGAGGAGATATTGATGATTCGTCCATACCGCTGGCGAATCATGGTTCGATACACTGCTCTGCAATAATTAAACATACTTTTGAGATTTGCTGCTATGACACAATCCCAGTCGGCTTCGCTCATTCGCATGAGCAAACCATCTTTCGTAATCCCCGCATTGTTCACGAGAACATCCAAACCTCCCCAAACCTTTACAATTTCTTCTACGGTCTGCTCAGCAGATTGGAAGTCCGCCGCATCACACTGAAACGCAAGTCCATCTATCTGTTCTTTCAACTCCTCTGCAACCGTAGTACTTCTGCGGTAGGTAAAAGCAACCCGTGCATTATGGTGAGCAAATGATTCAACAATTGCGCGACCAATACCTCGAGTCCCTCCAGTTACCAGAATACGTGAATCCCTAAAGTCCATTGTGTGTCCTATGCGTCAGCCATAAATTCGTTTAGTGCTTTCGCTGTGGAGATCGAAATTACATCGGTCTTTGCCCCCAACGTCTGGCGCACCAACCCATTCAAAACACGCCCCGCACCCACCTCAATAAAGCCCACATCCTCCGGCATATTTTGAAGTGACTGTGACCAACGTACAGGACTGGTAAGCTGTTCCAACATTCTTGCCCGAATATGTTCGGGATCCAGAGCGGGCTGTGCAGTAACATTCAAATATACTGGGCAAACAGGCTGCTTAATGGTCACTGTAGCCAATTCCTGAGCAAGCGCCCTGCGTGCATCAGACATCAGTGGAGAGTGGAATGCTCCACTTACTGGAAGTTGGACTAACTTTCTTGCACCCGCCTCTTTGAGGATAGGCTCCACCGCTTTGAGTGCAACAAGATCTCCCGAAATCACAATCTGTCTGGGAGCATTATAGTTCGCACAGACCACAATTGATTCTGAGGTGCTGATTTCTTTGCATGCTGCATCCACCTCCGCGCCAGAAAGCCCTATGACCGCTGTCATTCCTGCGGAGCGTCCCTGCCCTACCATGGCCATGAGCTGGCCCCGGCGACGTACCAAGCGTAGTCCATCTTCAAACGAAAGGGCGCCACATGCATGAAGGGCTGAGTATTCTCCCACACTATGACCTGCGACCATGTCGGGGGCCAGATCAAGGGCAGCAAAAATTGCAATTGAGTGCGTATAGAGAGCTGGCTGACAGATTGCTGTATTTGTTAGCCTGAGTAGCGCCCTCGGGGCCTCCTCAATGGATGTAAAACAGAGTTCCGTGAGCGAGAATTGAAGGATCTTGTCCGCGGCCTCAAAAATCGTCCGTGATTGGGGAATCTTGTCAAACAAATCTTTCCCCATTCCAGCTACTTGGGATCCCTGACCTGGAAATAATGTGGCAATTTGCTTGCGCTTATTGAAGAGCATTGTCCGTTATTTCCTCAAGTTGCAGTTCGGGAACAGGATCATAAGCCCAGCGCAGATAGGTTGCACCCCATGTGAATCCTCCACCAAATGCGGCAATGACCAGATTGTCCCCCTTTCTTAGCTCCGACTCCCAATCGTGTAAGCATAGGGGTATCGTGGCCGCCGTCGTATTTCCATATTTGGAAATATTAAGCATCACCCGATCCAACCCAAGCCCCATTCGGCGAGCGACTGCATCAATGATGCGCTGGTTTGCCTGATGGGGAACCAGATAACGAATATCGTCTCCCGTGAGATCGTTGCGTTCCATGATTTCGGCAGCTACATCCGCCATCCCTTTAACAGCAACCTTGAATACCGTTTGCCCATCCTGATGGAGGTAATGCATTTTGCGATCTATGGTCTCGTGGGTGGGCGGATGAAGGCTGCCACCACCGAGCAAACATAACGCGTCCCAACCTTCTCCATCTACTCGGAGCACAGAGTCAATGAGTCCATGTCCATGATGGTCCACCTCCAGTAGCACACCAGCCGCCGCATCCCCAAAAAGTACGCAGGTCTTTCGGTCGGTGTAGTCCGTGATACTACTCATTTTATCTGATCCGATCACGAGTACTTTATTGGCTCGCCCACTTTCAATGAGTCCGGCTCCGGTGTTCAATGCAAAAAGGAATCCACTACATGCGGCCGATAGATCAAATGCCCAAGCATTCGTTGCACCAAGTTCAGACTGAACTAAACAGGCCGTCGCAGGAAAGAACATATCAGGCGTGATGGTTGCAATGATGATCGCATCTATCTCTGACGCGTGGATGCCTCGTTTATCCAGAATTTCCTGGCCCGCTCGCGCGGCCATATATGATGTGCCTTTATTCTTGTCTGTAAGAATTCTTCGTTCCCGAATACCTGTTCTGGCCTTGATCCACTCGTCATTGGTATCAACCATTTCGCTTAGATCATGATTCGTCAGCCGCGTCTCGGGTAAATAGTGACCGACCGCAGTGACCGCTGCAAATGATTCACGCCTCATTGTCATACATGAGTTCAAGGAGATAATGCTTTCTGGATTGCACTGGTCAAATTGAGTTTAGCGGCTTGAGCCGCCATCAAGATACACTGTTCCACAGCACCGGCCGTGGTTGACCCGTGCAGGATGAATACTTCTCCTTCCACTCCCAGCAGTGGCCCTCCTCCACCGTAGTGCTCGGGATCAAATCGACGCTGAAGACCGGAAAGCACCTGATCCAATACATCTATGTTGGATGAGTCCATATCCGACCGCTTCAGTTCCTGATGGATCATTTCAGGTATTGCGGTCATGAGACTTTCCGCCAACTTAAGAACTACATTGCCGACAAACCCGTCACAAACAATGACATCGGCCATTTTGTGAAGAATATTTCGCCCCTCCACATTTCCAATAAAATTCAGATCTACTGCATTCACGAGTAGTTCATGCGTGGTTCTTACGAGCTCATTTCCCTTGGCTGGTTCCTCTCCAACACTCAGCAATCCAATTCTTGGATGCGCAATATCCATCATGATCCGTGCGTAGGCGGATCCCATTTTGGCATATTGCAACAGATGTTCGGGTCGGCTATCCATGTTTGAGCCTACATCCAGGATCGTACAAACGCCTTTCGTGGTTGGATAAAGTGAAGGAATGGACGGTCGGAACACACCGGGTAACCGTCCCAGGACAAAGAGAGATGCTGCGCCGATTGCCCCCGTATTCCCGGCACTTAAAAATGCATCTGCACGACTTTCCTTGTGATTTCTGAGGCCAACATGGATAGACGACTTGGGCTTGGCACGGACGGCTGCAACAGGAGAATCGCCCATTCCAATAACCTCTGGAGCATGAACAATGCTTATTTCGGGGGGAGCTCCCAAACCGTCAAGTATTGGCTGAATCGCCGATTCTTGACCGCAAAGCTGAACCATCAGTCTTCCGTCAGAAGACTTGACTGCACGCACAGCTCCTTCTACAATGACTGCGGGGGCCTGATCTCCACCCATGGCATCAACGGCCACACGTATTGCCATATGCCCTTATCTATGTTGTGGGCAGATCCGTGGCACTAAACTTCGGCGGGTCGCTCTACAATCTGGCGGCCACGGTATATCCCGCAAGTTGTACAAATGTGGTGACGCAGTTTTACCGTTTTACCACATTCGCATTCTATTAGGTTAGGAGCATTCAGGCTTCCATAGTAGACACTTCTACGTTTGCGCGTACGAGATTTAGAATGTTTTCTTCTGGGATTAGCCATTATTGGTCATATTAGTTAATGGGTTGCCCCTCACGGACAGCTAATAAGGTAGACCAGCGTTGGTCAACTTCCAAAGCGGGAGCACCATACACCGTCTGAAGTTGTAGATCCTCGGCCTCTGGTGCAACTTTCCTGGGAGGAATCGCGAGCAACAATGTATCACGAATCACATCTGTCAGATCAAATACCCGCTGTCGAGGATCAAGTTCAATGCGTTCAATCAGATCATCTTCCACTGAAGAATAACCCAGGGGACAAAGCAACAGTTCATGGGAATTACCCACCTGTGACACATACTCACATAACGAACGATCGCATTCCAACAGAACTTGCGCAGCGATTTCAAGGTAGATGCGCGTAGCGCCGTCCAACTTCTCAGACTTCAGATCAACCTGAATATGTGAAAATTTTTCTGGACTAAGGCCGAGATCTGTGGCTGATACCTTAAAACAACTCTCCTGTGGAGCAGACAAATCTAATTTCAGCATTGAAAATTTATAGCACAGCAACACAGGTAAACCTTGACCAAGGGCTTCAGGTTTCCTGATTCCTTTGCTCCCCGAAATTAGGAACTTTGCTCCGAGTAAATATATCTCCTGTTCCTTGATTTCGGAGAGCCCAAAGCCTGTAAAGAATTCGAATCCCTGTGAGCACTTTTCATATTTCGTCGTGACCTAAATATCCTCGCGGTCAAAAGGTGTTTCAACGTTACAGACACTTCATTTCTGCATTTTTGTGGTTGACTTCATAGTCTGAAGGGTTCGTATCGGACGAGTCTGTTGGAGAATCCTGGCGATGTGGAGTTGGCGTTCCGATCCTTTATAATTTTCGTTGAAGATCCAACTGATTTATCGCTGTTCGAAGGATCAAATAACATGGAATGCATTTTATGTTTGCACTGTCCTACTATGGAAAAGGGGCAACTCCAATAAATGAAGATGAAACCATGAACATTGAAGTTGCAAGTTATGCATTCAGAACCGTTGTGGGCGGAATACCAATACAACAATGACTCTTCCTCAATCCTTCATCTGAATATATAGGTTCTACCACAATTTGTGTGGAATGAGTATATTTCGGCGAACTAAACCTACTCAATTTCATGTCAAATTTCATAGATTTATTTATGCGCTACACTCTGGATCTCACTCCTGAGTGGCAGCTTGACCGAATCACTTTGGATCCAACGTCTCACCGGATTGATGTATATCTTCGCCATTCGGGAGAGAATCTTGTTTGTCCAGAAACGGGGGAATCTGGGACGTTGTATGACCACCGCAAGGAGCGTTCGTGGCGTCATATTGACTGGTGTCAATCCAAGAGTTATATCCACTGTCGTATCCCTCGGGTCAAGTCTTCAAAGGGAATCAAGACGATTAAGCTTCCTTGGGCAGATTCATCCAGTCGTGTAACCTATGCCTTTGAGCGCGCTGCGATTGATCTGTTGAAAGCAACCAAAAATCAAACCAGCACCGCCAAGCTTCTACGGTGTGGATTTAACCAACTGAATCGGATCATGCATCGTAGTGTAGAGCGCGGATTAGCACGTAGGGATCTGGGAGAGATCCCCCATATCGGTGTGGATGAGAAAGCACTCAAACGGGGGCATGTCTATGGGACCGTGGTAACAGATTCCACACGGGGGATTGTCCTTGATGTGGGGGAGGGAAAGACCAAAGAAGGCGCTATAGTGCTGTTTGAGCGTGTGTTTGAGGGAATGAAGGAGAAGGTCGTAACGGTGACGACGGACATGTTAAAGGCGTTTATTCGCGCCGTTGAACGAGTCTTTCCGAACGCAACCTTGATTCATGATCGGTTTCATCTGATTCAGGATCTGAACAAAGCAATCAATCAGGTGCGCAGACGGGAAGTGAAGAGCCATCCCGAGTTGAAAGGGACGCGTTATGTGCTTTTGAAGAACGAAAAGAACCGTACGGCCAAGCAAGACGAGATCTTCAAAGTCGTTCAAGAAGCCAACTTGGAAGTCAGTCACGCCTGGCGGGTACGCGAAGAGTTTAAAGGGATCTTTGAGTGTAGTTCCTTCGCCGAAGCAAAGAGGTATTTTGATCTCTGGCTAAAGAGTGTTGAGCAGATGGGCGTCAGGGAAGTCACCAAGGTGGGGGAAAGGTTTCAGCGACATTTTGATGGCGTCTGTAATGCACTTTCCCACTCACAATCCAACGCCAAGGCAGAACGCATTAACGGCAAAATTCAAGAAATCAAAACGGTCGGGAGAGGATACCGAACGTTTGAAAAATTCAGAAGTGCGATTCTATTCTTCTGTGGAGGCTTAGACCTCTATCCACAAGGTTCGGGGTAGAACCAATATATATATATATTCAGATGAAATTGCCAGTCTATTCAGGTATAATGGAAAAAACGGGCGCATACTTTCTCCGTTCAAGTGCTGTTCATCCATTATACCTGAATATACATTTTGGGCCTATGTTCTGGAATTCATCTTTTTTGTTTGACCGTGTAGCAAACCAATACACTATTCTACCCGCTGCAATAGGGGAGTACGGCGTCCAACGCTGTAATTGCTTGGCTGGGTCCTCCTCTCGCGTATGGTATGGCCAGTGTGACAAAGGCGACGGATTCAGACGCTCCGCGGAAATATGACCGTTCGGAATGAGACGTATATGAATATTCTTCCGAAGGTGCTTCTTATCTGGATGTCATTTTGCGAACTATATCTAAAAAATCTGTCTCCCGATTTCGGTCGTCAGATAAGGTGCTAATAAATGACGCCCTTATTTCTCTGGTATGATCCAAGTACACTAAAACGGGGGTAGGAACATTTCTAAGCTTTGATTCTGGCTCTATAGTGTTATCTAAATGTATTAAGTCATCCACTGGAAATTGTCTTTCGCCGGATCGATTCATGACAAACAAAAATAGATGATTCAAATTCCACAGCAATTCGCTCAACTAGATTAATCATCTCACTGAGACATGTCCCACAATCTTGATCCGTATATACGACAAGAAAGCCTGCATCATCGCTGACATCAACGTGTGTTCCCTCGAGTGTTTTAGCAATTAACTCCATTCGCCTGTCACCCGCCTCACTCATTTTGTTTTGCATAACCTCATCGTTCAGTGCTGTCTTCTTGAACTAATATGAAGACTATAAACGCTATGCAAAGACAGAGAAAAAGTGACAACAAGGCAATATGTAGCTTGTCACTTGATCTGCTCATAACTTCATTTCTCAGGCAACCAATACAAAACCAGCGAGTCCATACCTTCCCTTACTGAACTACTGAGGAAACTAGTCTGACAACGTATATCGATAGAATATCCCGTCTGTATTATGGAATAGTATCAATTCCTTCTCAGATACAAACTCAAGTGAGCCAACCCAGCGTAGTGGTTCTCCAAGATGATCGAACAAGCTGTAGGTGCGCAAAAGCTCCAATGATTCTAAATCCAGTTCTAAAAGTCTATTCGCACGTACACTATCATCAGGATAAGTCACAACCGGTACTATGTACATTCTTGTACTGGTTGCAGCAATACAGCGAACAAGGAAAATTGTGGGTATTGGACCTTCAAGATTTGACGAATAACGATCCTTTGCCCTCTTCATCCTTTCAGAGAAGTATGGCGTATCTGATAAATCTGAGGATTGAATCAATTCGCCATCAAGTGAAAACTTTTCAACCAATGGAACGGTACGGCCTACCGTTAATAGATGTTCACTGTTAACTAAAGTGGCAAGCCGAGCATTTAGTCGGCGATTCAACATCTCGGAGTACGATGTCTGAAGAAGTTCTCCAAAGGTCTTAGAGAGCGTACCTGAAGAATCCAGTTTCACTAGTGAATGTGGCTCTTGCGGAAATAATGGTGCAACATACACATGGCCCTGCTTATCTACTGACAGCCCATGGGACCAAATCTTATGTTTTGGATCCAGACGGAGAGAATATAGATATTCTCCTTCAAGTGAAAAAATATGAATTTGATTAGACCCGATATCGTAGCCATAAATTCTATCCTCGGTTACATAAAAACTATTTGGCCATTCAGCAAACTCACCTGGACCCTTTCCACCATCACCTATGGTACGAATTATTTCTAGATCATCGTCCAGTGCAAAAATATAGGGATAGCCCTCCCCACTCATATAGAGAATATCTTCAACCTTCTGCATGGTCCAAACTTGCTTCATGAAATAGTCCTGTCCCACGGCCTCCACAAAGTCGGTCGCCAACAGCGGGATCTCTTCTTGCACGCTTCCACGCTCAGTAGAACACCCAAAGAAATAGGCTGAGATGACCGCAGAACCAACTGCTGTCACCAGTATCCGAAATAGTGAACGCACTTGCATTCAGAACAAACGATTAGCTCGAATTTGCAGGCTGACCCTATACGGTTATGGACCCTAAACGAAGGTTCCACACATGGAACAAAAACTATATTCCTCGCCACACACTACAGCGCCAAAAGATACACTACCATAGCAATCTTCGCCCGAACATGAGATTGAACCTCCACAGGCACACTCTACTGAGACCATGCACGGAACTCCCTTAGCACTGGCAACATCGGTGGAGCGAAACAAAGTCAACGATGTGATGATAGCAGCAACACACAGAAATAACAGGTTTTTTTTTGTTAAGTACATATTCATTTGGAAATGATTGTGATTGTTGAGTCTTGTGAGATCTACTTAGTTGGGCTCGTCAATTAAATCGCCGTCACAGTTAAAAGCATAACCATCACACGAGTAGAGTCCCTCCAGAGCTGCACAGTCCTGCAGTCCCATGCAACAAACCATACTATGGCCACCCCCGTTACACACGATGCACACCATACAACCTCTGAGAGAGGCGGCCTGACTTGTTTGATAGGTAGTGCTTGACCGAAAACCCCCGATTTTCGCTGATCTAGGGTATTTCAACAGGTTTTGGGTCAAAATGGTTGGATTGATTCACGTTTAGGGTTCTCCCTCTCCCATTTTCTTATCTCCCCCCTTGAGATGCGTCAAAAAATAGGGGATAAAGTAGTGTGATTGGGATGCTATTTGTGTTGAAAAAGGCTGCTCAGGCACAGATTTCCATCCCCCGAATATACCTCGGGCTCCTCCCGTGATGGAGTAGATTCAAACTTGCCTTAAGGTTGGAACAAGAGGCTATGCCGCCTTCCGTACTTGGCTACGCTTCATCAGCACATCCCCAATCCGACATAGATTGGTAGCGACCACGGCGGCGCCCACCGTACGGGCAAATCCCTCTTTTCCCCCTTTGGTTCGGATCCGATCCCCACCATGCTGTTCCAGACAGTTGATCCTTGACTCTACCTGCGCGTGTACCTGACGACGATCGGAAAACTCCGGGGCAGACTCCCGTTCCTGATCCGCCTGCTTAAGGGTCCCCCTCTTTGGCATCACTGCATGGTCCAAGACGGTGTCTAACTCCTCTATGTTGTCCGCGGAACTGAATCCCCGGTCAAAGCTCATGGAGATCACATTCGGATAGCTCTCCACACACTCCCGCGCCAAGTCTACGGCCACATCCACATCCTCCCCCGTCCACAAGATCTTCCACATCATGATCAAACGACTTGTACTTTCTACGATGGACACGGGAACCCCTAACTCCACCTCCTTGGATCCATGTTTGCCTTTCTTGATCCACCGAGTATACGGGGCATGTAAGGAATAAATCTTCTCCTCAGGGGGAATCTTTTCCTCCTGTACCAAACGCCGTGCTACTTGATCTAAAAGCTTATGAGCCATTGCAGAAGCTCTCTTTAAGCGGGCAGTCCGTGGGGAGTCGGGGGACACTTCCAGAAGCTTCTCAAGGGTTTGGTCACACTTCCGAATCCGATCGAGAGCCAATTGAAGATAGTTCTGGACGGCCTTAGGACGCTTTGAATACTTTTTCGCTGTATCCACGCGCCGATACGCTTTCTTCAAGCTGTCCCGCAGATGACGGATCTGACGCCAGCCTGTGATTCCATGCGCACGTAAATCAAATACATTCCATGCACGCATGGCCCAGAGCAAATAGTAGAGCACCGCATCCAACAGCAGACGCACATCCATGGGAAACCGAACATGGGATTCCACCACATACGAGTCACAGCGCGTTTCAATCGGATCGCTGGACGAGATGCCCAAGATCTCATGTCCAAACTCCACGACCCGTTGATTCACTTCGGCCCAGATCTCCTCGGTGATCAGGGATACATTGTCCATGACGCTTTGGGTACTGTAATAGACTTTTTTTGCAAACGCATCTACATCATGTTGCAACATCTGGCGAATGAGTTCATGATGATTGGCCATGTCGGTCAGCCGCTCAAAGTCGCAATGGAGTGCTTGTTTCAGGGGCGCGAACACGAAGATGCGCCAGTAACTCATCCCCGGTCGTCCCACTTGCTGGTTGGTCTGCTTCCCGATCTTGCATTGAAGAAGGAGGAGGAGCGCCATCCGAAGGGGTTCGTTCATCCACAACTCTTGGAGTGCACACAAAACCCGGGGCGTATCATCCTTGGATCTGAGGTTGAACTCAATTTGTTCAATGGGAATCACACCCAATGTGGGCGTGTCGTCGAATGGTTGTCGCATGAAAAATTAGGAAAAATGGTGTCGAAGATTTTGGATGCTTTGGAACGATTTGGGGCAAAATGAGCAAAAACCCCCAGGATAATGGTCACAAAGCGGGGTTTTACGCATACAAATTCCAATAATTGACTTTTTTCGGAAAAATCTTCGCCATCGAAGGCAAGGTCAAAGTTCGCCAAAACAGGCCGTTTTTAGCCCAAAATGAGCCAAAAAAGGACACCTGAGCACCAAATCATGCCTCAAATGCGTAAAATGAAGGGTTTTCTGGTATGCACTAGGTATGGCTTCCCAATAATACAAACAGCAAAGCCGTCATCAATAGACACATCAAGGATAAAGGTACTTTAAGAGTTTTCATGTTTGAAAAATTTTAGTTGTGGACACCAAATTTGAAAGTACCTTACCAATCTCTTAAGCAATATAGAATCATATTTCCAAAAAATTCTATGATTTTTTTGGTGAATTCTCCGTGAATTTTCAGTTCTTCTCGTGTCTGTCGGTTCTTAGCGGCTTGGAAGGGATTTCGGCACAGCACCAGCCGATCCTTGGGGTACAGATCACTGAAGATCTTTACTAGGTCTTATTCATCAAACATGCTCATCTGCAAACCCTGCTGTTCCACTACCTCGCGGAGTTTATTCCTAAATTGCGGAATCAACACCTGCGAAATAAAGAATTTTGAAAGAAGCTCTTTGTGATACCAAAAATGGCGAACATGAGATTGGGAATTAGGTCTCAGACATAACATCAAGTTGCTTACTCCAGCTATGTCCCTGCTCCTATGCAATATTGAAAAAATGTGAATTGGTACAATCCTTAGCCTTGATCCCAGCTTTGCGCTATGCGGCTTATGGCTTATGCTTATTTCATGATGAGTTAGGAAAGGATTCATGTAGGCCAAAGTTCTATTCAATTGACTCACAATTGTGAATAAATGTTTGATTACGGTTCGCTCCTGCTAATTTTTGAACAGGAAGAACACGTTTCCTACGCAAAAATTCTTGCTAAAATGCGATTCTGTCTGAAGTTATCCGTCATTATCATGATTCCAGCCCCTCATCCTGCATCTCAACTCCTTGTTTCTCTTTGAAACCGTAAATCTAGTGATTGTATAATTCGGCAATTTTTTGTGGATAAGTTGTGGATAACTCTTGGGGCTTTGTTCTTTTCGTGTAGCAATGGTGATTATATTTACGAAAATTATATCGTAGTTTTACCGATTCAAATATCTCTTTTCCTCTTATGACCGACTTAGCCCAACCTATTGCTTATGTCCCACACTGCTGAATCCGCGTGGAGAGCGTGTCTTGAAGTGATTCGTGTGAATGTGACCCCCCAGTGTTTTCAGACATGGTTCAGTAAGCTGAAGCCGGTAGCCTTGGTTGAAGAGAATGGGATCCCGAAATTGACAATTCAGGTACCGAGCCCGTTCCACTACGAATATCTTGAAGGACAATATAATTCGCTCCTCCGCTCCACATTGGCTCAGGTACTTGGCAAATACAGTCTTTTCTACTACGAGGTTGTCGTAGTTCAGAATCCCGAACCTCAGGATGCGCAGGCCTCATACCATGTACCTGCTTCCGTAGCCCGCCAACAAAACGAGATTACCGAGTTACAGGCTCCAAAGGCCAGCAGCGCGAAGCCAAAGGATTACCTTATTGACAGTTATACCTTTGATAAATTCATTGTTGGCGACTGCAATAATTTGGCGTACAGCGCCTCCAAGGCGATTGCCGATTCTCCAGGTGGCACTGCTTATAACCCCTTCCTGATCTATGGCGGGGTTGGACTGGGAAAAACACATCTCATGCAGGCTATTGGAAACCATGTCCGCCAGTGGAATCCAAATAAACATGTCCGCTATGTTTCAAGCGAACGATTTACAAACGATTTCGTACGAGCAATCCAAGGTAAACGGGTTCAGGAATTCTCCGACACCTACCGAAGAATGGATGTCCTGATTATTGACGATGTTCAATTCTTTGGTGGGAAAGAGAAAACGCAGGAAGAATTCTTCTGTATCTTTAATGAGTTGCAACAGAATGGGAATCAGATCGTGCTGAGTGCCGATCGGCCTCCCAAGGAGATCAATGGAATTGAAGAACGACTGCTTTCTCGCTTTTGTTGGGGACTGCAAGCTGACCTTCAAGCGCCTGACTTGGAAACCCGAACCGCTATTCTACTTCGCAAATCGGATGAAATCGGACTGGATCTTCCCGGAGGAGTTGTTGATTACATTGCCCAAAACATCACCAATAATATTCGTGAACTTGAAGGTGCACTCGTCCGCCTGTTAGCCCAAGCGACCTATACCAAACAAGATATTGATGAAGCTTTGGCAAAACATGCACTGAAAGACTTTATCCAGCGCCCTTACTCAACTCTTTCTATTGACCGCGTCCAAAAATTGGTTTGTGACTATTTTGGGATTGACCAAACCCGGCTTCATGAGAAAACAAAAAAACGCGAAATCGTTCAAGTACGTCAATTAGCGATGTTTCTTTGCCGAGAATTGGACTATACCCATAAGGCAATTGGACTTCAGTTTGGAGGTCGTGATCACTCCACCGTCGTTCACGCCATCAAGAGCGTTAACAACCTAATTGAAACCGACAAAAACTATAGCAACCGGATTGATGATATCCGCCGTAAAGTTCACCAATCGTCATACTGATTCCCATTTTTCATGAAATTTTCTATTGACAGCACGGAGTTTTACCAAGCACTGGACGCTGTGAGCAGCGCCCTGCCGTCTAAAGCAGATAAAGACATCTTGGAATGTATCCTCCTGAAACGAGAGGGAGATCTGCTAGAACTCCAGACCACAGATACAGATCTGGCAATTCGACACAGGGTTCCTGTACAGTTCGACAATGAATCTGAGTCTGATCTTGACCTAGTTGCTGTGCCAGCCAAACAACTCATTGAGTCATGCAGAACCCTAACCGAGATTCCGATTTCGTTTGAGGTCACGAAAAGTTATAACATCCTCCTTTCGCATGCCCAAGGGAAGTATGACTGGATGGGGTTCAGAGGCGACTCGTTCCCTGATCTTCCCTCTATTGCCGAACCGCAAACGATGGAGTTTAGTCGGGAGGACTTGAAGATCGGATTTAATCTAGTTGGGTTTTCCATTACCAAAGATATTTCTCGCCCCGGGATGATGGGCGTTCTGTTTGATGTCTTAGACGGCTCCGCTCGTATTGTTGCGACAGACGGCCACCGATTGGCACGGTGCATCTTCAAGAAGTACGATGGTCTCGAAGATATGAGCGCTCTGGCTCCACCGAAGGTATTTCAGGCCGCATCTCGAATTGAGGGGCCCGATAAGTGCACGATTCAAATTAGTGAGGATCATATTTCGTTTGACTTTGGAAACACCCATGTGATCTGTCGTTTGATCAATTCATCGTTCCCCAACTACGAGCGTGTGATTCCAACCGAAAATGATAAAGTCGTCTCGCTAAGCCGAGATGATATATACAACAGTGTGCACCGGGTCAACTTCTTTGCTTCTCTGAATTCAAATCAGATTGTTTTAGATTGTAATGATGATGAGATCAAAGTGAGTGCCTGGGATATTGAGCGCTCAACTAAAGGTGCAGAGACCGTGTCCTGCGAGTACAATGGAGATCACACCCAAATTGGATTTAATGCTCAATATCTCCAAGATCTGCTTAGAAATCTCCCCTCGGAAGAGATTACATTGGCTATGGGGACGCCTAATCGTGCTGCTCTGCTGCGACCCGTTCCCCAAAATGATCATGTGAACCTCACCTATCTCATCATGCCCGTGATGTTGAACCGAGTTGATTGACCCCGCGGATACTCTTTGAACCTTATCCTTCGGCTGAGCGTACCAGCCTGCTGTGCTCTAACTGTACCCTGTAATGGAAACTCAAAGCTATAAGACCAGCAGTGCTAAAGCCGCCGATGTTCAGCGCAAATGGTTCGTCATTGATGCCGAGCAGTCTGTGGTCGGTCGCTTGGCCTCCCAAATCGCCATCATTCTGCGCGGCAAACACAAGCCCTCATTCACTCCACATGTAGATACTGGAGATTATGTGGTTGTTGTGAACGCCGACAAAGTCCGCCTGACTGGAAATAAAGAAGATGCCAAACTCTACTATAGATACAGCGGCTATCCTGGCGGACTAAAATCACGAACGGCTCGTGTCATGCGTCAGAGGAGGCCAGAGTATCTATTGCGTCATGCCGTGAAAGGGATGTTACCCAAGGGAATCCTCGGCCGACAAATGTTGACCAAGCTCAAAGTCTACGCCGGGGCCGAACATCCTCACAGCGCCCAGCAGCCCGAGGAACTTTCTGTACAGGCTTAGAAACTCAACCCGTTTATCTCTTCTATGGCGAATCTTACTGAATATATTGCAATCGGACGTCGAAAAACCTCAACCGCGCGAGTCTATTTGCGTCCAGGGACTGGTCAGGTTCTGATCAACCGTCGATCTCTGGATAACTATTTCAAGGTTGAAACCCGTCGTCAAGTCCTCTTGTCCCCCTTTGAGGTCACCGAGACCTCTGGGATGTATGATCTGGTGGTCAATGTCAAAGGTGGTGGTCTCACGGGCCAATCCGAAGCCATTCGATTAGGTACATCACGTGCGCTTGTGTTGGCAGATGAAGAACGACGGAAACCTCTTCGTGACGCGGGCTTCCTAACTCGCGACCCTCGAATGGTTGAACGTAAAAAGTATGGACGTCCCAAGGCACGCAAACGTTTCCAATTCTCTAAACGATAAATTTTTCATTTCGCACAGAAGGTGATGCATGGCTGGGTGCCTCTTTGGTTAGTCCATGCAAATGATCGTTCTGGCGGCTAAACCCATATCATCATGAGTAACCCCGTAACCGTTCCTGACGCTTCCCTGCATCAGGTTTCCATAGAAGACCTGTTGAAAGCGGGCACACACTTTGGCCATCTGACCAGCCGTTGGAATCCCAAGATGCGCAGCTACATATTTATGCAGCGCAATGGAATCCATATCATTGATCTCTTACAAACTCAGAAACTTCTGGCCCAAGCTGCATCCGCTGCTGCCCGTTTTACTCGGCAAGGAAAGGCGATCTTGTTTGTCGGGACAAAAAAACAGGCCAGACAAACCGTGAAAGAGGCCGCTCAGTCCTGCTCATCTCCCTATGTTGTTGAGCGATGGCTCGGGGGAACCCTGACGAACTTTCAGACGATACGAAACAGCATACGTCGAATGGAGGATCTTGCGAAATTGGGGAATGACGGGACTCTTGAACAACTCAAAAAGAAGGAACGGCTCATGAAATCCCGAGAGTTGGACAAGCTTCAGCGTAACCTCGGTGGAATTGCTGCAATGTCGCGTACCCCCGGTTGCCTCTTTATTGTGGATATTCGACGGGAACGCATCGCGGTCAATGAGGCGCGTAAGCTTGGGATTCCAATCATTGCCATGGTTGATTCTAACTGCAACCCTGACCTAGTGAATTATGTGATTCCCTGTAATGATGATGCATTCAAATCAATTCAAATCATTACACAGACCATTGCACAGGCTGTGAATGAAGGACGGAAAGCTGCAGAGATTGAGGCAGCCAACAAAAATGCCGAGAAAGAGAAACGGAAGGAAGGGCAAAAGCGCTCCGTCGCCTAGCTGCCCCCAAAAGGATCGTGTATCCATTATCCTATCCGTGCAATCTCAATGATTGCCTTTGCCAAGTGGTGACCTACCGGTTTTAACAACTCTGACAACTCCAGATCAACCTAATGACAAACGTTTCTATTTCAGCCAAGGATGTAAAGAATCTCCGTGACCGGACCGGTGCGGGGATGATGGACTGCAAGCGAGCATTGAGTGAGGCAAATGGGGACCTTGACACCGCGATTGACCTTTTGCGGAAGAAAGGGCAGCGCGTTGCCGCCAAGCGTGCGGATCGCCAAGCTCTTCAAGGACTCATTGTCACACGAATTGATGGTTCACGGAGTGCCGGAATCATTGTTGAAGTGAACTGCGAAACGGATTTTGTGGCACGGAATGACGAATTTGTCTCCTTTGCCAATTCTGTCGCAGATCTCATCTTGGCTTCGCGCCCAGAAAATCTGGATGCCTTGCTCTCTCTACCCATGAACCAAGAGCGAACCGTTCAAGACGTCCAGACAGACCTGACAGGTAAGATCGGCGAAAAATTAGGGGTTCGCCGATTCCATATTCTGTCCTCTGACAAAGGAAACGTTATTGACTATATTCATCCTGGATCTCGCCTTGGAGTTCTGGTCTCTCTTCACGGGAGCGGTGATCTTACGGAATCCGGTCGAGATGTTGCCATGCAGGTGGCTGCCCTGAACCCTCTGGCCGCACACCGTAAGGATGTGCCTGCGGATGTTCAAAAGAAAGAATTTGAAATTGGCCGGGAAGCAGCCCGATTGGAAGGTAAACCCGAACATATTCTGGACAAAATTGCAGAAGGAAAACTCGAGCGCTTCTTTAAGGACAATGTGCTGACTGAGCAACCCTTCATTAAAGATGCCTCCCTACGGGTTCGGGATGTGCTCAAGAAAAATAGAGCCAGCGTAGAGGGGTTTGTTCGTTGTGCGCTGGGCGAATGATTCGCTCCTCCTTACTCTTCCAATGCAAGATACAAAGCCTGTTTACAAACGAGTCCTAATTAAACTGAGCGGTGAGGCTCTCCTCGGCGGTCAAACATTTGGCATTGATTCCAGAGTCCTCACGGCATGGGCTAAGGATCTCAAAGCGGTCGTCCATAGTGGAGTGGAACTTGCGATCGTGATTGGTGGAGGGAATATTTTTCGGGGAGTGATGACCACGACCAGTGGAATGACGCGGGCACACGGGGATTATATGGGGATGCTGGCAACCATGATCAATGCAATGGCGCTACAAGATGCTCTCGAACAACTGGACCTGGAAACGCGGCTGTTATCCAGTATCAAGATGGAAGAGATTGCAGAGCCATTTATTCGGCGGCGTGCGATCCGACACTTGCAAAAAAGCCGGGTCGTCATATTTGGCGGCGGAACAGGAAACCCCTACTTCACTACCGATACAGCTGCAGCACTCAGGGCACTTGAAATTGACGCGAACGTATTGATTAAAGCTACCCGGGTGGATGGAATTTATTCTGCCGATCCCGAACTGCATGAAAAAGCCGAACACTTTGCCGAGATTACTGGCCATGAGGTGATTCGCCGTGGACTGCGTGTCATGGATAAAACTGCATTTACCCTGTGTGAAGAATCCAAGATGCCCATCGTTGTTTGTAATATGAATGAGCCTGGTAACCTGCAAAGAATTGTTTTTGGTGAAAAAGTTGGTTCTTACGTACATTGGGGCTAGATATTTTTCTACGCCATGCTTGACGAACTCCTGGAATTAATTCTTTTGGAAGGCACGCAGCAGATGGAGCGTTCCCTGGAGCATCTCAAAAAAGAGTTGCTTGCGATTCGTGCCGGGCGAGCCTCACCTGCCATGCTTCAGAATGTCCGCGTTGAATTCTATGGCAGTATTTCCCCTTTGAATCAGGTTTCAACGATCAGCGCACCACAACCTGATCTTCTAGTCGTAACTCCCTGGGATAAATCTTCAATAGATGCAATTGAGAAAGCATTACAGTCTGCAAATCTTGGGTTGAATCCTTCCAATGACGGAACTATCATCCGTGTACCCATCCCACCGCTGACTGAAGAGCGTCGGATTCTCTTGTGTAAGCGCGTCCGTCAAATCGGAGAACAGGCGAAGGTGTCCATTCGCAATTCTCGGCGTACTACAAAAGATGAGTTAAAATCAACTCAGGAAGGAGAAAATCTTTCGGAAGACATGCGATATCTCGCCGAAGAGCAACTGCAAAAAGAAACAAATCGCTTCATTACGACGATTGACGAGGTTCTGCTTCAGAAAGAGGCAGATATCATGGATGTATAACCTGGGAGAGGTGCCGGAGTGGTCGAACGGGCTCGCCTGGAAAGCGAGTGTGCCCTAACCGGGTACCGAGGGTTCGAATCCCTCCCTCTCCGCTCTTGGGACCTGTCTTTCTAATTCCCCTCCCCGTGGGGGTAGAACCGTGTCTGTCATTCCTCGTTTGTATTTTTATCTCTGCCTTGGCGTATCACATCTTTTTGCTAGACCTCTTCTGTTCTTTGCTTATGCTCTCAATTCAACGGAAACTTATTGGGTTGACTGCCCCAAGCGGCGCGGGAAAATCCAGCCTCGCAAAACGAGTCTTGGACGAGTTTCCATCCTTGCAACTCTCTGTCTCGGTCACTACTCGTCCTCCCCGATCAAGTGAGCGACATGGTATAGACTATTTCTTTGTTTCCATCCCTGAATTTGAGCGCTTGATTGCCGAAAATGCACTTCTGGAATACGAGGAAGTCTACCCCGGGCGGTTCTACGGGACCCCACGGTTCGCTCTCAAAACCTCACAATCTCCCTTGTTGTTAGACATAGAGGTGAAAGGGGCTTCCAAGATTCGCTCTACCTATGGTGGTTTTTTTGTGTTTATTGCTCCGCCTTCTGAAGAAGATCTTGAACAACGATTGGTGAGCCGAGGAACCGAGTCTGAAGAATCTCTGAACGCCCGGCTCGAGCGGGCCAAACTTGAACTTGCATGTGCGAATCAGTTTGATGCGCTTGTGATAAATGATTCATTGGACAAAGCGGCGGAAGAGGTGTTCTCCTTGATCAGAGACTATCTGGATCATGAGTGAGTCACAAAATAGGTCCGAGTTAACGGGAAAACGCCTTCTCCTTGGCGTAACTGGAAGCATTGCTGCCTACAAGGCAACGGAGTTGATCCGACAGTTGCGGCGCCTTGGTGCTGAAGTGCAAGTGCTTGCCACTCGGGGCGCAGAGCAGTTTATCCCGTCCATGACCTTAGCCACACTGTCTGGTCGAAGTGTCCTCACGAATATCTTTGATGGGGCTAGTGAGCATTCCTGGACACAACATATTACACTAGGCCACTGGGCAGATCTCTTTCTGATTGCACCTACATCCGCACAAACCTTGGCAAAACTCGCACACGGGTTTTCGGATAATATGCTTACTGCAACCGCATTAGCAGCTCGCTGCCCCATCCTGGTGTGTCCTGCAATGGATCATGATATGTACATGCACCCTGCAGTTCACGCGAACATGAAACGAGTCCAGGGACTAGGTTATCATGTATTGCCTCCCGTTTATGGGGAGTTGGCAAGTGGTCTGGTTGGGCTTGGGCGTCTCCCGGAGATAAAGGACATACTCGATCGTCTTGTGTCACTTCTCCCCGAAGAGTTACGGGGGAAAAGGGCGTTGGTCACCGCTGGTCCTACAAAAGAGCCTATTGACCCAGTTCGGGTTCTCACGAATCACTCAACTGGCACCATGGGATTTGCTCTGGCCAAAGATCTCGTTCGCCGCGGAGCACAGGTAACGCTGGTGACTGGCCCAACATTACTCCATACACCAGATGGCGTCCACCGGGTTGATGTGACCACGAGCGCGGAAATGCTTGAGGCAGTAGTGGCGCATCAGAATGCAGATTTTATATTCATGGCAGCTGCCGTAGCTGACTATGCACCCGCCGAAATCCATCCTGCAAAGATCAAGAAGAAAGAGGATCAACTCGTTCTCCGATTGCACCGAACCTCTGATATCCTCGGCCAACTAGGAAAACAACGCCGAAAAGATCAGGTTTTAGTGGGCTTTGCCATGGAAACCGAAGATGGGATTCGGAATGCGCGAAAAAAATTGGAGCAAAAAAATCTGGATTGGATCGTTCTTAACAATCTGCATGAAGAAGGGGCGGGCTTTGGTACCGAGACCAACCGCGTGACACTCATTGGGAAAGACGGTTCTTCGTATCCTCTTGAGGTCATGCCAAAACAGGATGCCGCGGTAGCACTGCTGGATCGAATCTTGACAGATTGTGGATAACTTTGGGATGAAGCGTGGGAATCATGGGTTGATTTCCACGAAAAATGAACAGTATCTACCGCATCAAGTGGGTAAGAGGGTCTATGAATCGTTTTATTGGATGACTCATTCGCTACACTCTCTCCGGGACTGCCTCACTACTGAAGCGCGGATTCATGGACCCACTGTTCCTCTGTCTCCAAGGATCACTCCGCCCCATGAGATCATGTCTCTGGTGGAGGCAAACCACCCTTTACATAAGATCCAGTCCTTGGATCAACTTCAAGTCTATGTGGAGTCTACACAACTGACTTCAATTGATCATGAGCGTACGAACGCCGTCTTTGGAGAGGGGAACCCGAATGCCAATATTATGCTCATTGGAGAGGCACCTGGGGCGGAAGAAGACCGACAGGGACGGCCATTCGTTGGCCGGGCTGGGCAGTTGCTTGACAAAATGATGGCTGCCATTGATCTCTCTCGAGAGGAACTCTTCATTGCGAATATTCTAAAATCTCGTCCACCTGAAAACCGTGACCCACTGCCAGAGGAAATTGCTGCCCATCTCCCCGTACTCTATCGACAGATCTCATTTATCCAGCCCAAATTCATCCTTTGTCTTGGCCGGATTGCTGCTCAGACATTGCTCTCCTCTGATGCTCCACTTGGAAAACTTCGAGGTCAGCCATATCCGTATCACGGGATGACACTTCTTGCGACTTACCATCCTGCTGCTCTATTACGGAATCCCAGTTGGAAGCGACCAACTTGGGAAGATTTAAAGCTACTGAGTCGTCTCTATTCTGAACACCTGAACCCCCTGTGACCCTATGCAAACTGAACCAACTTATCCGCGGGGGCCCGTCCTTGTTCAGAATTTGCAAGACGCTTCAGGCCGTGTTCCACCTCAGGCGCTTGAGGTTGAGCAACAAGTCTTGGGTGCCATGATGATGGATCCTGAAGCTGTAAGTGCTGCCTCATCCCTCTTGCCCCAAGATGCCTTTTACCTGCCGAAGCATGCAAAAATTTATCAGGTGATTTGTGATTTATTCAACAGAGGACAACCCACCGATCTGATCACAA
Organism: Rhodothermales bacterium; assembly: GCA_965208025.1. GTDB lineage: Bacteria > Bacteroidota > Rhodothermia > Rhodothermales > Bin80 > Bin80. Next base: position 2,433,841 of record OZ242302.1, on the reverse strand, counting down.
TTGCCCAACAACTCAAAGCCTCCAAGCAGCTTGATTTTGTTGGAGGAATTCCATATCTGGAGACTCTTGCCGATTGTTTGGCCACGACTGCAAATACCGAGTATCACGCCCGAATCATTAGCGAAAAAGCTCTCCTGCGTAAAATGATTGAGTCCATGGGGAAGCGCATTACAGAGGCGTATGACCCTTCTACGGATGCTTTTGAACTTCTTGATCAGGCCGAAACGGATCTCTTTACCATCTCAGAAACCCAAGTTCGTCGGTCTGCCCAAGACCTGAAGGATGTCATTCTGGATACCGTTACTCATTTCCAGAATATATCGGGCCAAAGTGGTGAACTCTCGGGGATCACCAGTGGCTTTGCAGACCTTGATCGATTGACTGGAGGATGGCAGAACTCAGACTTAATCATTATTGCTGGACGCCCCTCCATGGGAAAATGTGTGGATGCAGATACACCAATTCTACAATCTGATGGACAATTAATCCGAATCGCTGATCTCTATCACCAACAGGAGGCCCATCTACTGACTTTACGAGAGGACTGCCGATTTTCAATCACATCGCCTTCTGCCTATATCTATGATGGAGTCAAACCGGTTTACCGAGTCACCACACGCCTCGGACGATCCGTAGGAACGACCTTATCCCACCCATTCCTCACGCCCTCAGGCTGGCAACCTTTGGGGGAACTCTCAGCGGGTCATTTGATTGCGGTTCCTAGGGAATTGCCAATTTTTGGCATGCGTAGTGTCCCCGAGTCGCAAATCCGTCAATTGGCTCAAGCAGTTCTTCACCCTCAAAAGGGAGTCCGTCCAATCCAGGATGGGCAGGGTACCATGGTCAAATCTCGCGGGGTTTCGGTCCTTCCTCCATGGACTTTTTCTCTTGCTCCACGCCATCTGGCAAATTTATTGGATCAACTTCTTGCAGGCAGGCGATCTATCACCGTGTCCTCCGGACTTCTGGCCCAGCAACTCGCTCATCTGTTTCTTCGATTTGGTGTATTGACACGCGTATCCCAGTATCCCCATGGATGGATCGTCGCACTCACTCGTTCAGAGGAGAATCTTGGTCGTGTTCGCAATTCGCAGCAGATCGTTTATGACGAAATTGTGCGCATTGATTCTCTCGGACCCCGCCCGGTTTATGATTTAACGATTGATGAGACCCACAATTTTGTAGCCTCCGATGTATGTGTCCACAATACTGCATTCGCTCTATCGTGTGCGCGAAATGCGGCAATGGATCGCAAAAAACCTATTTGCTGTGCCATTTTCTCTTTGGAGATGAGTGCGCGGCAATTGGCGCAGCGAATGCTAACCTCTGAAGCACGAGTGAATGCCCAGGCGGCTAGAACTGGAAAGCTGAGCCATGAGGAATTTGGGGCTATCCAAAGGGCCGCCAATGATCTCCTCATTCCCAAAATCTTTATTGATGATTCGGCGGGGCTAGATATCTTGCAACTTAGAGCCAAGTGTCGTCGATTGAAATCCGAACATGGCATTGGTCTTGTGCTGGTAGATTACCTCCAACTCATGGAAGGGCGCTCCTCTGACAACCGAGAGCAGGAGATTGCAACGATCTCACGCTCCCTTAAAGCTTTGGCCAAAGAAATAGATATTCCTGTCATCGCTCTCAGTCAGTTGAACCGGAATGCAGAGGATCGAAAAGATAAGCGTCCGCAACTTGCCGATTTACGTGAAAGTGGGGCGATTGAGCAGGATGCCGACCTTGTCGCCTTCATTTACCGCGCGTCCTATTACGGGATTGAACTGGACGACAATAAAGAACCTACTGAAGGAGTGGCAGAAATCATTGTAGGAAAACACCGAAATGGCCCAGTTGGAAGCGTGAAGCTCCAGTTTATCAAAGATTACGCAAGCTTCCAGAACCGTGCCCTCTATCATGAGCCTGCCACATACGGCCAATAGATGGCATTGGAGGTGACGGACGGATTCGAACCGCCGTACAAGGCTTTGCAGGCCTCTGCCTAACCACTCGGCCACGTCACCATTGCACGCCCGGCAGGACTCGAACCTGCAACCTGCGGATTCAGGTTTGTGCCGGTTTCCCGACTCCCTGGACTATCTCTTCACCTTTTTTAGTCAAGGACTAAAGGAAGGGGTGGCCGTCTAGTCTCTACACCTTCCCCCAAGGGGGGCTTGGCTCGGGATTACCGTGAACCGTCGTTCCGAAGGCTTCCCCGAATTTGACCACTTACACGCTGGTCGTTTCCAACCAGCGGCCCGCGTGCTGCAGAAGTCCGCTGCTCTATCCAGTTGAGCTACGGGCGCAATATGTAATAGAACTAGGATCCGCTCTGTCGGGGCGGCCGGATTTGAACCGACGACTTCTGCGTCCCAAACGCAGTGCTCTACCGGGCTGAGCTACGCCCCGAGTAAGATGGTTTAGGAGATGGCTTTCAACTCTGACTGCACATCCTGCTGAGGGACCATTTTTTCCTTAAAGCGGAAACTCCCATTGGGCTTCTTTTCCGCTATAATTAGCTTCGCCATCACTTTCCGCTCTTGACGACGCTTCAAGACTTTGTCCCCGAACGATTGTTTTTTTGCCATCCTTACTTGATCTCTCTATGCAGAGTATGTTTCCGCAGGGTTGGATTATATTTTTTCAATTCGAGTCTCCCCGATGTATTCCGTCGATTTTTGATTGTAGAATACCGGCTCGTGCCAGGAGCTTCGGTACATTCAAGGATCACTTTGAGCCGAACGTCTTTCCCCTTTCGTGCCATGGTGCTTGATTAGTTTAGACCAAGGCCCCCTGCTTGCGCGCTTCACGCAAGACAGCCTCAATCCCATTCTTGTTAATGGTCTTAATGGTGTTCGCTGATACCCTTAGCTTCACCCAACGTTTTTGTTCGGGCAGATAGAAACGCTTGGTCTGCAAGTTCACACCAAAACGCCTACGGGTTTTGTTATGCGCATGTGAGACATGATTGCCAGACATAGGCTTTTTGCCTGTTAATTGATCTTTACGTGCCATTTTTATTTACCCTTTTCTAATTTTGGGCGACCGACTTATATGAGGATTCGTATGATGAGGTTCCCCTATTGAGTTCCCCGTAATCTGGCGAAGCGATTTAATCACGTAAAACGAATGATTGAATCAAGAGAGGGAACACAAGAAATGAATCCGAAGGGTTCCTTTTGGTTTGGTCCTCTCTTACGAATTGTCCATGGGCATACGTTCTTTTGAGCTGAGACGGATGTGCAGAGTTGTTCTCATAATTGTCGCTGTATGGCATTAGGATTCAGAGCCATTAAACAAATTGAGTTGATTGATCGTGGGACAGGCAGCCCTGACAACTTAACGTCTTGGACGAAACATAAGGTAGCTTCGTATATGCGTTTGTCGCAGAGTTTCTATGGCCATTATATCTGACCTTCTGCCTGTAGCGATTGCTTCCTCCATGGATCTGGGAATGTGAGTCTTGTAGCGAAATTCGGAGTACTATATTGCCGTCGAATCTAAGGCTTTTGGGGGAAATCGTGCTGTCGGTCATATGCCATTCTAAAGTCAGTGGTCTTGTGCAACTGCTCGGCTCGGCTGAACACTTGCAGCGCGCCATGCCGGATATAGGGCAGCTAATAGGCATAAACCAATTGTTACAGTCCCCGTGAGGAGTAAATCCAGGGACTGAATTGAGACAGGGTACGCCTCTATGATGAACGACTCTGCTCCCAGAAGTGGGACAAGTTGAAAATGTTTTTGAATCAATACGATTCCAAGGCCGATAAGAAACCCTGCTCCTGTACCTATCAGGCCAATGAACGCGCCCTGCATCAGAAAAAGTCCTTGAATATCCCGAGTGGTTGCACCCATGGCTTGCAAAATTCCAACATCCCGTCGCTTTTCAATGACGACCATGGTCAGAGATCCTACAATATTGAATGCGGCAACAATACATATCAAGATCAGGATCAGAGATGCTCCCCATTTTTCCAGTCGCATGACATCATACAAGGACCTCTGGAGATCGTACCAAGTCTGAATCTTAAGTCCCTGAGGATATTTTGATTCAAGGGATTCCTTGACGGCCTCGGCCTGATCCAGATCTGTGAGTCGCAATTCAACCCCTGTAACAGCGCCCTTAAGGTGAAAGAGTTGCTGGGCTTCTTCAATTCCTATAAATACATGCGTGTTATCGTAGGTTTCCTCCAACTGGTAGAGCCCTCTAACCCGAAATTGATGGGCAACCGGGGGAGAAAAGATTCGCGTAAGCATCTGCCCAAGACCTTGGGCAGAAAAGAGCAGTGCTCGTGATGGATCATCGCCAGACGACAAACCGAGACGCTGCGCAAGTCTAAAGCCCATGACAATCCCCTGTTCTTGCGTATCAAATTCTCCTGCAACGATTCGCGCATCCATCGCATGGCTAGCCACACCACGCGCAATTACGATCCGATTCACGTCGGACTGATTGGGGGTGATGAGCAGCGCCTTTCCCTCTACATAAGGTTCCGCACTTAAGACCTGAGAGAGTTGCCGGGATTCCTGTGCAATCTCCTCTGCCGTTTCATCTGCAAATCCTCTGCCGTTCTCCGAAACAATTCGGACATGTGGATCCATTGACACTAACAGATCTCGCACGATCCCATAAAAACCATTCATGACTGACAGAACAACGATCAGTGCAGCAACCCCGATCGTGATCCCCGCCATTGAGATCCCCGAAATGATCGTAACCAATGGGATGCGCTGGCGGCTATGTAAGTATCGTCGCGCTATAAATAGTCGGTAATCCATTATGGAGAGTCCGTTGAAGGAGTCAATTTAGCCACTCCATCCGTAAACCAGTTACTTGGGACCTCCGGAGGGAATTGAATCGCTCTGGTGACCACTTCATATGGATGTCCAAGGGCTCGCTTGCTGGTGGACAGAAGCAAGTCGCCAACGGGGGTCGGATATCTCTCGAACTGCCTCCATTCAAAAACGCGAAAAGGCCCCTCAGGATCGTCCGCTAGTCCTCGATACTTCCATGAACGAATTTGCGCAGAGGAACGATCTACCTGCAGATAAAATTCCTCCGCGGGGGCGAGGTCGGGCAAGGCAAATTGAAGATGAAGAATGTCAACGGCATCAGTGGATGAATCAGCAATGAACGATCTCTCTACTCCGGCATCAAAAAGAAACATGGGGGCGAAGAGCCAAAATGTATCATTCACAAACCGTTGATATGCCTGTTCAATCCATTGAGAAACCTCGCGTGGCTCCAACTCCACCCCATCCCAATATGCCGTTCCCTGTCGTGTGTCAATATCAAAGAGAACCACATATGGCTTACCTGCAGGGCCGGGAAGCTCCATTCGGTACTGGTTCGTTTTTCGATTCCATAGATGGCGAATAATCCGATTGGGCTCGCGGTTGATCTCTGTGGCTTGGCTGAAAATTACATAGGGAACATTAGACCACACCTCTGCACCTCCAGCTGCCTCTAACACTTTACGGGCAAGTGAATCTGCTCTCAGATCCAACTGCGCCCAACTGATACACGGGAGGGATAAACAAGCAAGCAAGAAAATGAGTCTATACATGATTTGGCCTCTTCCAAAATTATACATTAAAGCGGAAAAGTATTACATCACCATCTTGGACGATATAGCCTTTCCCCTCCGAGCGCATGATCCCTGCTGAGCGGGCAGCGGCCTCTGAGCCGACACGGACCAAGTCTTCAATCTGTACGGTTTCTGCCCGTATGAATCCGCGCTCAAAGTCGCTGTGGATCTGGCCTCCTGCCTGTGGCGCCCGTGTACCCTTAACCACCGTCCACGCACGCGTCTCATTTGGACCGTGCGTGAAGAAGGTGATCAGATTCAGCAATGTATAGGCGGCTTGAATGAGTCGTTGGAGCCCATTCGCATGAAGTCCTTCGCCTGTTAGGAAAAGAGTTTTTTCTTCGTCATCAAGATCGGCGAGTTGAGCTTCAAAGTCGGCACTCAGGATCAGGCATTCAGCCTGCTCATCGGCCGCGATCCGTTGCACTTGTTCTGCCCAATCATTTCCTTGGGGCAAATCCTTTTCCCCGACATTTGCGACGTACAAAACAGGCCTACGGGTCAACAGAAATAATTCTGCAGCATAGCCCTCTTCTTCTTTGTTGAGATCCTGCAAGAGGCGCGCGGGTCTCCCCGCCGACAGATGCGTCACCAAACGAGATCCAAGGGCTGCTCGCTGGATCGCCTCGGCATCTAGTCCTTTCGCAGCTTTCTCCCACTTTTCGGTAAAGCGTTGAGCGGTTTCAAGATCTTTCAGCAAGAGTTCTGTCTGGACAATCCCTATATCTCTTTCTGGGTCAACGTTTCCAGCAACATGTGATACCTTTGAAGAGTCAAAGCATCGAACCACATGTAAGATTGCGTCTACTTGTCGAATATGTCCCAAAAAGGCATTTCCGAGCCCCTCCCCACGAGATGCACCAGCGACTAATCCGGCAATATCTACAAATTCTATGGTCGTTGGAACGACGCGATCCGATGGAGAAACTTTCACGAGCTGATCAAGACGAGGATCATGTACTGGCACGATGCCTCGATTCGGGTCAATCGTACAGAATGGATAATTTGCAGCGGCAGCACCAACTCCACTCAACGCATTGAAGAGTGTGGATTTTCCAATGTTGGGAAGTCCTACAATACCACAATTGAGGGACATTGATAAATGACTGGATCCTGACCAGAATTTGCTCTATCTGGGTCTATGATTTTATTCTAACGATGAATAAATGTCCATCGATTCGACGCGCTTCGTAGTTCGAAGAGTAATGCTTACCCAGTCATTATACGTTCAGCATTTCTTGATGCTCAGATTCATCGCTTTGGCGAATCCGTCGATCCATGAGGATAACTTCAATGTTCATTTTCTGAACTAGAATCAAAGATTTGCATTCACTCCGTTGCGCCCATAATCCAGACTTGATACGGAACGTCACCGTCTAAAATGTAGGGTGGAATGCGCTCCTGCTCGAAATCAACCACTAGTCCAGTGTTTTATCAAGCCAGAACGTTTTGCATCATGATCTTACTTCTGGCATTTGAAAATTATTCGGCTGATGGACAATCCTCACATGTACAGATTGGTCTGGGCGGTTGGCCTGGTGCAGGCATTCAGTTGGTACATGTTCAGCCTCGAGATCTCTACACGTTGGAGATTCTTGCATCCACCGATACGGAGCTTTGGGAGAATCGGACCCCTATTTTTCTTTCGGCTGGAGTTGGGGCATCATTAAGGCCTCTGGGAGTTCTACGTCTGATTGCTCAGGCTAATTACTCTTACGATTTTGATGTAGGGATCCGATTTGGACCTGCGCTGACATTTCTGCAACGACCTACTCGGGCGGAAAAGAACCGACAGTTCAGCCTCTTTCTGGATCCGTTTGTGCGTTATTCTCGTCCAGTGAGAAAACAAATCGCATTCATTGAGATCGGGGGGCAACGTCCGTCGCTGCGCTTTGGCGTATGGGTTCCTCTTTGAATCTCGTTCATCTATGATTTGTTATGGAAAAAAAGAAGCTGATGGTCTGACTCTCACCCAACGATTGAGGCTTAATACGTTATTTCCATCTTGACCTGTTCGCCAAATCGTAGTCTTGACTGAATACTTTTCAACCCTTATGGTATCCACTTCACCATTTCCCAAACTTGTCTTGGCTACGCGGAATCCCCATAAGGCATTAGAACTAAAACAGTTACTTGATCACGATCATATAAATATTGTTGACTTGACTGAATTTCCTGATGCTCCTCATGTTGATGAAACAGCTTCTTCTCTTGTCGGGAATGCCAAACTCAAAGCACTGAGTGCTCAAAAACATACCAATCTCTGGGCTCTTGGAGACGATACGGGTCTATTCGTTGAAGCACTTGACGGAGCGCCTGGTGTTCGGTCGGCCCGGTTTGCGGGTGATGGTGCCGATGCTGAAGCCAACCGCCATCTATTGCTGCAGCATCTTGCAGATCATTCAAATCGAAGCGCGAAATTTATCACGATCTTAGCGCTAGCTCTGCCTGATGAGATGCACTGTTTTGAAGGATGTCTGAATGGGCATATTGCTAAGTCCGTTATGTCTACAGAGGGGTTCGGATATGAATCCATCTTTATCCCCGAAGGATTTGACGTAAGTCTGTCCCAGCTATCAAAATCATTGAAGAACCAATTTAGCCACCGAGCTAAGAGTGCAGCTCAGGTGATCAACTTCTTGATTAGATAAACTATATGATTGCCCTCGTTCAACGTGTGAAAAATGCGTCCGTACTCTCGGAAGGAAGAACCCTTGGTAGCATTGAACGAGGACTCCTCATTTTCTTAGGGATTCATGCACTGGATCAACAATCAGATGCAATCTGGCTAGCTCGTAAGTGCGTTCGACTAAGGATCTTTCCGAATGACAAGGGTCATATGGGTCAATCCGTTCAAGATATCGGTGGAGATCTCCTTCTGGTTTCTCAGTTTACTCTCTATGGGAATGCAAGCAAAGGACATCGTCCTTCCTTTACCGATGCTGCTCCCCCCGAGATTGCTAAGCCACTGTATGATTATTTCGGGGACCAACTTTCAGAGGAACTTGGACGGGATATCTCCTGCGGGAAATTTGGAACTTCCATGCAGGTCTCTTCAATCAATGATGGTCCTGTTACAATCTGGATCGATCGAAGTCCAAGAAAATGAATCTCTAACCGCCTTAATCAAAAATTTTAGTCGTCATGAGGAAGATGAAGTCTTTCCACCTTCTTCTTGTTATTTCCCTCATTAGGTGGGTAATCAAACATCCTTCTAACCATCACATTTCTTTAACGTGATCGTATGCTCTCTTGATGATTAACGAGTTCGTCCCAACCTCGCAGCCCTCCATCTCTTTTAATCATCTTACCCTTGTGACGAAGTGTAAATGCAATTGAATCCAGAACTCCATTCACAAAATCTTTGCTATCCTCGGTACTGAATATTTTGGCCATCTCAATTGCTTCATTCATTGTAGATTTGGGAGGGATCTGATCAAAAAAGAGAAATTCACATACAGACATACGAAGAATGATCAGATCTATTTTCAGAATACGATTCAAATCCCAGTTCTTTGCATTCTCTGAAATAATTTGATCCAATATTTGCTGCTGAGACGTCACTTCGTTAAATAATTGGACTCCAAAATCCATAGCTCCTTCATGAGTTGGTAATCTAGGGAAGAGAGTCGTTCTCGTTACATGATCCAGTGAATCTCCACTCAATGTGTGCGCATATAGTGCCTGAAGCACCGAATGGCGTGCTCTACGGCGTGGTGAAAGCGACATAATATCATTAAAAAGAACGGTGCCAGATTAACCTACTTACCGATATACGATGCATTGTAATAGATTTCTCACTGTTTGTTTGGTCCATGTGAATCAGGTCCTGTATTCAGTAGAAACTGTTTTCAAAAAATAAAGACGGGTAAATATAAAATGGGTTTTCCACATCTGTCATCTTTTCATCATCATTAAAATTTTATAAAAAATATGTATTTATTGTTGGGTGTGTGGAATTGTGGAGAATCTATGTATTTTCAGCATATCTAATGTCCTTATATCGTAAGAATCAAGAGGTTTTCGTAGGATTCAAGGTAAAAGCGATAATGTTAGATTCGTGTGAGTAAATACCGATTTATCCACTAAACTTTCAAATCTTAGAATAGCTTATGAATATTTCACAGTATTCCACAACTAATATATGCGTTGTTCACATCAAACTTGTCCTTGTTGATGTGAATATCGGAACTAATTCGCAAAGAGATGAACACGCAAAGATAAATCAATTGAAGTATAATCCTTGGAAATGAATCTGTAATCAGTTTAATGAATCCATCAGAGGCTCTTCAATCAATTTTGTCAGTTACTCAGCAGGTGCCAACTGAGCAACTCTCTCTTTTACAGGCATTTGATCGTGTCCTTCATGAGGATATCATTGCTCAGGATTCCATCCCTTCATTTGATAACTCGGGGATGGACGGTTTTGCGATATGTAAAGAAGATCTTGATAAAATTCCTATAGAATTATCGGTCGCTGGTGAGATTGCGGCGGGAATATATCCGGAAGTTGCGCTCCAATCTGGAAGATGTTTTCGGATTATGACAGGTGCGCAAATTCCATCAGGTACTGAAGCTGTTGTTCCAATAGAATGGACAACTGAAATCACTCCATCAACCGTTCTAATTCATAGGTCTCCAAATTCAGGGCAATACATCAGGAGGGCGGCTCAGGATGTTCAGGAAGGTATGAGAATCCTGTCCAAAGGGGTTCGGATTACTCCACCTATCTTAGGTATGATCGCTGCGGTTGGTTATCAAGAAATCCAGGTTGGATCTCTACCGAGAGTTGCGCTGATCGTTACGGGGGATGAGTTACACATCAACCAATCAGGCCCCCTTCCTCTTGCCAAAATTCATGATGTGAACGGGCCTGGCCTCGCCGCTCAGGTTAAAGAGACAGGAGCGAAATTCATCGGCCCTATACATGCCCGAGATGATCAAACAAGTTTGGAGCGTGCAATACGTGAAGCCGATAGGTCCGAGATCATCGTGATTAGCGGCGGGGTTTCGGTGGGGAAGTATGATTATGTTAAAGAGGTTTTGAAAGCTTTAGGGTTTGAAGAAAAGTTTTGGCGTGTTCGCCAGAAACCGGGAGGGCCATTACTGTTCGGTATGTTAGGTTCTCAACTGGTGTTTGGGTTACCTGGAAATCCAGTCTCTTCATCGGTATGTTTTGAGATATATGTTCGTCCTGCTCTGCTCAAAATGATGGGTTCAACACAATTATATCCCCCGAAAATAGAGACCAAGTTAGGATCGCCCGTCAAAAAGTCAGCAGGTTTAGTTCACTTCGTACGTGGTATCGCTAAACAGACAAGAGAAGGGCAACTCACCGTTCAGCCCACTGGTCCACAAGCATCAAACCTTTATTCCTCTTTGCAATACGCGAACTGTCTCATTCACTTTGAGGAACAAGAAATTAATCCTAAGGAAGGCCAAGAGGTAGAAATCACTCTGCTCCCATGGGCCTCCATAGGCCAAGAATAGCCAATTCCAGAGATTTATTCCGGTGTGTCTGGCTTCCTATAAATGTCTCATCAATGCTGCAGAATAAGACAGGATCTACTATCATGCTGAATGGCTGACTTGGTCAGCAGTCCTTGCAGCTTGATGTGACCATTTGGACAGATATGCATCAGTATATCAGCTCTTCCATGCCAAGGAGTTTGAGACAGAAAAAGCGGCCAATGAACTCGCCGAGCGAAAGAATTCAAGATCAGCGTTGGTTCGTAGATATAGTTTTTCAGGCATAAAAGGAAAAGGATGTAAGACAGGGCTTCTTTGTTAAATGGAACATTACGTAATGGGTAACGTTAATGAGTAGCATGGACATCACATTTAAGACACGCAGGTTACAAAAAATCTTTACCGATGAGAAGTTCCTGTTAAAATCCTACGGAGAGAGAAGGAGAGATTCCATCTTGGCGCGAATCGCTGTTCTGCAGGGAGCAGAAAACCTGTCAATGGTTCCAACGAATCCTCCCGAGCGAAGACACCAACTCGCTGGGAAACGCAAAGAGCAGTTCGCTTTGGACTTGGTACATCCGCATCGGCTAATTTTTATTGCAAACCATCATCCGATACCACGCAAACCCGATGGAGGAATTGATGTAGAGCAGATTAAGGAAGTCAGAATTCTGGAAGTGAGCAACTATCATTAGTTAATTTTTCTAAAGATGACTCGCACAAACTTGACGAAAAGATGGAAGCCGGAGTATGCGATTCCACCTAGTTTGGTACTTCGGGAACGCTTGGAAGCTCGAGGATATTCTCAGGCTGAGTTTGCCCGTCGCTGCGGGCGATCCCCCAAGCTTATCAGCGAAATCCTTTCAGGAAAAGCACCGATTGAACCAACCACCGCACTTCAGTTTGAAAAAGTTCTTGGACTTGATGCGAGCATCTGGATAAATGTTGAATCAGAATATCAACTCTTCCGAGCCAAGGAGTTGGAGGCAAAGGAGGCGGCCAAGATGCTTGCTTGGGCGAAAGAATTCAAGGTTCAGGAGCTGGTTCGCCGAGGTTATTTTTCCAAGCCGGAGTCCGATGCCGACCGCGTCTCCAAGCTTCTTGCTTTTTTTCGTGTAGCTTCTGTGGATGCCTGGACCGATCGCTATAGTCACACTTCTGTAGCATACAGGCATTCTCCCGCGTTTAAGAGTAATGAGAAATCCCTTGCCACATGGCTAAGGCTTGGAGAACTTATGGCTGAAAAGCAAGACTGTGAAGACTATCACCGAAGCCGGTTCATGAAAGTAGTCCATACGGTACGTACCCTGACACGGAAGCCACTAGAATACGCATTGGAACAGACCAAGAAGTTGTGTAATGAAGCTGGAGTCTCATTTGCTTTGATCAAACCATTAAGTGGTATGGCTCTGAGCGGTGCAGCCTGGTGGTTTTCTCCCCAAAAAGCCGTGATTCAATTGACGGGTCGTTACAAATCTGATGACCAACTCTGGTTCAGTTTCTTTCATGAAGCAGCTCATATTTTGCTCCACAGCAAAAGAGATGTTTTTGTGGATGACTCGCCTAAGAATGATACAGATGATATAGAAGCTGAGGCCAACACATGGGCATCCCGCACTTTAATTCCAGAGCCGGCATATCATCAGATCAGTCAAGAGAAACCGCACACGGCCGAGGCGATCACCAGATTTGCTGCAGAACAGGGAATCGCCCCCGGTATTGTTGTGGGCATGCTACAACATAGGAAAGTTCTACCTTGGAACTCAAAACTGAATTGGTTGAAAGGACGCTATGAACTCGTGGGTTAGCCAAGCAAGAAATGACCACCTTTTTCAAATGAATCTTTGGTGAGCCGCTGATCTCGCTACACCAGCGCAAGGGCTTCGGTAATTACCTCTAATGCTTCATCAAGTACTTCCCCCGGAATATTCAATGGAGGAGCCAGACGTATGACGGTTCCAGAGTGGAGCGTCCAACCGAGTAGAACTCCACCGTCAAGGCAGGTGTGTACCACTTTTTCGGCAATTTGCGCATTCGGAAGATCCATTCCGAGCATGGCGCCTCTTCCGCGTATCTCTACATTAGGATAATGCTGCAGTTTGGACTGAATTCGTTTCCCCAACCACCTCGCACGCTTGACTAAAGATTCATCTTGTATCACTTGGAGCGTCGCATTCGCGGCCGCACACGAAACGGGATGACCACCAAAGGTCGTCACATGGCTGAGCGGGGGATCGCGTCGCAGGGAAGCCATGACTGTGCCACTGGCGACAAACGCACCAAGCGGCATCCCGCCACCCATTGCTTTTGCCAAGGTCAGAATATCTGGAACAATGTCTTCATGCTCAAACGCGAATAAATTGCCGGTTCGTCCAAATCCAGTCTGTATTTCATCCAGAATCAAGAGGCTGCCCGTCGTTGTACACTGAGCGCGAAGAGCTTTGAACCAGCCTGAGGGAGGCACCCGCATCCCGCCCTCGCCTTGAATCGGCTCGGCGATCACGCATGCCACTTGGTCATTGATTTTCTTCAAGGCTTCAAAATCTCCAAATGACAAAAAGGTCACCTCCGGGAGTAGCGGGCGAAAAGGATCTTGATAGATGTCTCTGCCTGTGACGCTCAGGGACCCATGTGTGTCTCCGTGGTAGGATTGCTCAAATGCGATCATCCGTTGACGGCCAGTATACTTCTTGGCGAGTTTGAGAGCACCTTCATTTGCCTCGGTGCCTGACATGGTAAAGTAGACGCAGTCAAGTGGTGCTGGCAGGACCGAACACAAATTTTTTGCGAACTGCACTTGAGGACTCTGGATGAACTCCCCGTAGACCATGACATGGAGATACCTGTCCAGTTGGTCCCGGATTGCCTGTAAAACGACTGGATGCCTGTGTCCAAGCGAGGAGACGGCGATACCGCTGATAAAATCAATGAGACGGCCACCTTTTGACAAGAAAAGGAATGGCCCCTCCGCTCGGTCAATGTCAAAGCCAAGAGGGTGATCGCTTGTCCACGCAAGATGACGAGCAAAATCAGGGTTCATCTAATGGAGTCTCATTCAATGGCGAACAGGTGTATAAAGCGGGGGTTCAAGATTGTTGAACGAATAAGTAAAAATATGAATCTCAGCAAGAAGGTGGCAGTCGTTACGGGGGCTAGTAGTGGACTTGGGAGCGAATTTGCACGACAGTTGGTTCAACAGGACACTACGGTATATGGTCTTGCACGGAGGTTAGAACGTCTAAAATTACTGGAATCTGAATTGGGTGCAGGCTTTAAGCCGATCCAATGTGATGTGACAGATAAAGCCTCGGTGTGGAATGCTTTTTCAGGTCTGGACCGCGTTGATATTCTGATCAATAATGCAGGTCTTGGCAGGTTTGCGGCTATTGATGCTCAAACCAAAGAAGATTGGGATGTACAAATTGATACAAATTTGACTGGCGTCTATCTTTGTACACATTTCGCCGTTCCATTTATGAAAGCCCAAAATAAGCAAAGCGGGTTTGGAGGACATATCATTCATGTTGCCTCCGTTGCAGGTCTGGTTGGAAATCCAAATTTAAGCGCGTACAACGCAACGAAATTTGGATTGCGTGGCTTCAGTGATGCGACGATGAAGGAACTTCGGGGAGATGGGATTAAAGTGACCTGTATATGTCCAGGTAGTGTCGCGACCGAATTTGGATCAATTGCTGGTTCGCAGGGAGCACCAAACCCCATGGATGCAAAGGAGATCGCATCCACCGTCCTACATATCTTGCAAGCACCAGAAAACTATTTGATTTCTGAAGTTGTGATGCGTCCCCTCCGACCGCGCGGATGACCATGAAACGAAGAAATTTCATCAAAAAAACAGCGATCGCCGCTACGGCAGGAACTGTTCTGACGGGTTGCGGGACGCAGCGTGCAGAGTCTCCCGCTGTCCTGACCAGTGCGCCAACGATTCGGTGGAGATTAGCGTCAAGTTTTGCACGTTCGTTGGATACGATTTATGGAGCTGCTGAGGTCATGAGTACCCGAGTCAGTCAACTCACGGATGATCGATTCACGATTCGGGTTTATCCAGCAGGAGAGATCGTCCCAGCATTTGAAGTCCTTGATTCAGTCCAAAAAGGCACCGTACAAATGGGGCATTCCGCTGGATATTATTATATCGGCAAGAATCCAGCTTTTGCATTTGAAACGACTGTTCCATTTGGGCTTACAGCCCGTCAATACAACAGTTGGGTTTATGAAGGTGGTGGACAGGCAGTATTGAGAGAATTATTTGCTGATTATGAGGTACTAAATTTTCCTGGTGGAAATACTGGCGCGCAGATGGGAGGCTGGTTCAACAGAGAAATCAATAGCTTACAGGATCTGAACGGGCTTTCCATGCGCATTCCTGGCTTGGGCGGACGGGTAATGGATCAGTTGGGAGTGACCGTTCAGCAGATTCCAGGCGGCGAGATTTATCCGGCACTGGAGCGTGGGGCCATTGATGCGGCAGAATGGGTCGGCCCCTATGATGATGAAAAACTTGGGTTTAATCAGGTTGCCAGCTATTACTATTATCCAGGATGGTGGGAGCCGTCAGCAAATCTGTCCTTCTTCGTCAACCAGCAGGCGATGGATGAACTTCCCTCTGCCTATCAGGCGGCATTGGAGGTTGCAATGGCCGAAGCGAATCAGTACATGCTTGCCAGATACGATGCGCTCAACCCACCTGCATTTCAGCGGATCCTCAGTTCGGACGTTGAACTGCGACCATTCCCCCAAGATGTAATGGAAGCTGCCTACCAAGCGACCGAAGATCTATTACGCGAGGAGCGCACTGATTCCGGTTTTGCAAGATTGCACGATTCATTTCTATCGTGGCGTAGAGAATCCGATCAGTGGATCCATACGTCCGAGTATACGATGCAATCGTTCATGAACTCTCGTAATAGGACGAATGTGTGAGTTCTCAAAGAGCCCATAGGACTAGATCAGGTAGCAAGATCAGAAGGATCAGGCCAATGACCTGAATAGCTATGAACGGGATTGCTCCCCGGTAAATGGCTTCAGTCTTTATCTCAGGTGGTGCGACTCCACGAAGATAAAAGAGGGCAAACCCAAAAGGTGGCGTCAAGAAGGAGGTTTGCAAGTTCATTCCGACCATCACACCAAACCACACCAAGGCGGTACTTTCGGGTACTCCGAGCATTGGGCTCAAGAGCTGGGCTGCCGGAAGAACCATGAGAGGGATAATAATGAACGCGATCTCAAAGAAGTCAATGAAAAACCCAAGAATAAAGATGGCTAGGTTCGCAAGGATCAGGAAGCCGATCACCCCTCCAGGGAGATTGATCAGAAGATCTTCAATCCAGATCCCCCCGTCCAGCCCCCTAAATACGAGGGCAAATGCGGTGGAAGCAATGAGAAGCATCATTACCATGGCGGTGAGCTTCGTAGTCTCTTCCATCGTCCGAAGTAGGGCTTTCTTGGTTAGTCGGCGATTCAAAGCTGCCAGGCCGATGGCTCCAACTGCTCCCAGTGCCCCTGATTCGGTGGGGGTAGCAATTCCGGCGAAGATGCTTCCAAGTACGACGAAGATGAGGAGCAAAGGAGGGAGCATAACCAGAAAGACTTTCCGTAACAATTCTCCGTGCTCTTCGTCGCGCGTAATTTTAGAAATGGCAGGCGCTGCGGTTGGATTGAAGATCGCAGCTCCTGCCGCATATACTGCGTAGAGAAGCGCCAGCATTACCCCCGGGACAAGTGCACCGATAAACAGGTCACCGACTGACACGCCAAGCTGGTCGGCTAAAACCACTAGTACCACACTGGGAGGAATAATTTGTCCAAGTGTTCCAGTTGCTGTGATTACCCCCGCGGAGAGCTCTTTGGAATATCCATTCTTGAGCATGATGGGGAGCGAAATCATTCCCATGGCGACAACGCTTGCTCCAACAATGCCAGTTGCAGCTGCAAGTAGTACGCCCACCAGAATCACTGCGAAGGCTAAACCTCCCCGAACTGGGCCAAACAGAAGCCCAATCGTATGCAATAGGTCTCGGGCAAGGTTACTCTTTTCCAGCATGGTACCCATAAAGATGAAGAATGGGACAGCTAAGAGAGTATAGTTTGACATGATGCCGAATAATCGGTCCGGCATTGCAAGCATCAGATTCCAGTCGAAGTAGCCTGCACTAACTCCGATCACCGCAAATACCAGAGAAGCACCACCAAGAGAAAACGCTACAGGGTAGCCAGAGAAAATCATTAATAATGCGACCGCAAACATGAGCGGCGCTAACCACTCAAGCCCCGCCATCTTTATGTAGATGCTTGTTATTGGACATTATCGCTAAGAGTTGCATCATTTCGCGAGCTGTAAAGGCCAACCCTTGAGCCATCAGCAACATGAACGCAAGTGGGACGACGGTCAAGAGAGGATAGCGGGGTAAGCCGCCAGGATCGGGCGATCCCTCCAACAGGATCCAAGAATCTACAACGACCGGCCAAGAAGACCAAATCATGAGGATACAAAAGGGCAGAAGAAAAATCAGGGAGCCGGCGATATTTACCCACGTTTGAGCGGTCACCGAAAGGCGGTTGTAAAATACATCAACTCGAACATGGGCGTCGGATTTCAGGGCATAGGAAGCTCCTAACAGGAAGATGATGCTGAACAGATACCACTGGAACTCAATAAATGTATTGGAACTACCTTGTCGTGCTGCTTCACCAATCCAGTAGAGAAGTTTCTGAAATGTGCTTGCACTGGAAGGATCAATATGAGCCCAGCCAGAGAGGGAACGTGTGACTGCGTTGTAGGCACCGGTGATCACCATAAGGAGCGTACAGTACCAAGTTAGTCTTCCGAAGAGATCCGTTGCTTTCTCAATTCGGTTAGCGCAGGTCGTCACGATTTTGGTTAGCGACATATAAAGGCTGATGGACCGCTATGAAAAAATATTGATTCCATACAGAATTCCCACATTGTTGACCAAGTGATACTTGATGATGTTCAACACCAGCATGTATGCCACAAAATAATATATTTTTCCATTCTAGGTCCAAGCAGATTGGTTTATGTTGGGGAAGCGAATGGATTGATAAACCTAGTCCTTCAAAGCTGGAATTTCTTGCTTGGAGATTACCATGGCCCCTATCTGATCATTTTCAATGAAATACTTTGTGAAGCGGATGACAAATTACAGGTGCGGAGATACTAAAGTTAACAAAATAGAACTCTAAGGTGTAGAAGTCTTGCATCTTCATTCAATGGTTATCTTCCAAAAATAATCTTTGCTTGATTACATGGTAATTAATAGTTTGGCAATGACACAGTATTTCAGATTTTCGGGTTTGACCTTATTCATTGCGTGGGTGTTGCTAGTGCATGATCCTGCATTTGGACAGATTGAGATAGTCCAGAAGAATCATCTCGGACTTGAGATGAAAATTCAGGGTATTCAACTGCAAGAGTCTGACGAATTCTCTACCGTGGATATGCAGATGAATCTAGTTCATGAGCCGGGATATTCGTCAAGAATCAATCCCAACCTATGCGGAGATGGACGGAAATATATTATCCATGCGAATACCTACTTGGAGGGCAGAACCCCGATTCAAGGGACGTTTTCTCATTCAGAACATCTTCAAATGGGAATAGAACCCCAAGAGATCTCTGAATTTGATCCATGCGTTGATGTGCCGAAGTCTTTTGTTGTTGAACACAAACCAACCCAACATTTGAACCGAAACATTTGTGATCGGACCGTAGAGGTCATTGATGCAATTTTAGAGAAGATCTCTGGCGTAAACGACTGTGCAGCAGTAACGAGTGGACAATTGGCTGCAATTACAGGCGATTTGCGATTAGAATCTAAGAATATTTCAAGTCTGAAGGACACAGATTTCAACGGTCTAACCTCGCTGACCGAACTTTATTTGTCTCAAAACAACCTGAGCACACTTCCAAATGGCATCTTTGATGAGTTGACATCGCTAACGCTACTTGATTTATTTGGAAATGACTTGAGCACTCTCTCAGAAGGCATCTTTGATAAGTTGACTTCGCTGACCAATATATCCTTTGATGGAAATAATCTGAGTCTACTCCCGGTCGGCCTCTTTGATGAACTCACCTCGCTGGAAAGGCTTTCTCTTTCACAAAATGAGTTAAGCTTACTCCCGGTCGGCCTCTTTGATAAACTCACCTCGCTGACAGAGCTTTGGCTGGGTAGTAATATATTGACCGAACTCCCAGACGGCATCTTTGATGAGTTGAACTCTCTCATTAGTCTTGCCTTGAATAATAATGATCTGAGCATTCTCCCCGACGACCTATTTGACGGTCTAACGTCGCTGACCTTACTGAATTTATCACAAAATGAGTTAAGTGTGCTCCCAGAGGGCATTCTTGAAGATCTTGTAGAATTAGAACTGGATGCTTCGTTCATCTTGCTGGGGCTATACCTTCAAGATAACTTGGGGGCACCCTTTAAGCCTGTGGTCAACGTCGGTGAGGATTTCACTGCGAGATCAGGATCTGAAGTATCAATTCAAGCAAATGCTACAGGCCCATGGGGTGATTTAGTTCGTTGGGAATGGGTTCAGGTTGACGGACCAAGTTCATTAATTCCCGCTCCAGATGCGATACGCTTGACTGGTGTGGATACTGGATCACCCAGTTTTACTGCCCCAATGGAGGAGACGGATCTACACTTCAGTGTGATTGCGATTCCAGGAAACATAGGGGAGGCTACCGAGCGATTTGGCCATACAAACTCAGATCCTGACTGGATCACCATACGAGTTCGCACCGACACGAACATCTCGGATCCATCCTCCGTAGTCAACTTTGCATTACATGGAAATTATCCCAATCCATTCACCTCAACCACCTCCATTTTATTGGATCTACCATATCAGGCAGATGTATCTGTTCAAGTGTTCAATATGCTAGGACAGAAAGTACATCAAGAAAAATTCTGGGGGATATCAGCAGGTGCTTCCCATTCACTTTCGTTTGGTGTTTCAAATTTCCCACCCGGAGTCTATGTCTATCAGGTGACTGCCGAGATGGGAGCGACCAAGATACGTACTGAGGGACGTATGACGCTCATCAATTAGAGACACGAGTACGATAACTTGATGCATCAATAAGGATTCCAGAATATATGGGGAGTGTCATTCCCTCGGTTTTAAGAGGGTTCAGTATCTGATTGGCAGAGTTCAACTAATTGAGGTTAAAATGGTACAGGTAGATTCTCATATACTCGCTTTCCAGATCATTATGTAGCCGATTGTTCCTGTTTACCAAAATGACTATTCCGTCTGAATACGTGGAGTCAGACTTTTATCAGTAAGGTGAGGAAGTTCCACAGGATATAAAGTTACGTAGTGCGATCAATACTATTCGTTCCTTTGGGTAAAGATGGATGCCGATCCATGCGTGTTTATTTTACAACCTCTGTACGATTTACCCTTGGACGTCATAGGCATCTGGAATAATGCAAAATTAGTGAATGATGGACTGCCGTATGGATGCTAAACGGTGATATGGCGAACGCATTTTGCAGGCGGTCACACTCTTCCATGGAACAGCACCTGCCCAACCGCGTAGCGGATTGAGTATTTGGTGAGTCGTCTCCAAAATCAATCTATCAATCCATTGCCCAGTGAATATGTGGTTGACGGTGACACAGCCTGTTAGGTTTTTTGGATTGCCCTTATTCATTGTAGGGATGTTGCTGTCACAACATCCTGCGATCGGACAGATTGATGTGGCACATGGGAACTCTCTCGAATTTGAAACAAATTCAGAGTACTTCCCCATGGAGAATCAGGACGAACTCCTTTTCACAGGCGTCCTGATGAGCCATGCTCCAGAGGAAGTATCTTCGGAGGGGCTTGATTCTAACCTATGTGATGGTGGACGGAGACAACTCACTGGTGCGAACGCCGGTCTGGTGGAGAAAACATTTCCTCAGGGGCAATTTCCTAAATCTTATCGTTCCAGACAAGGATCAGAGGTGTCAGGGAGTTCTGAAAACAGCCCATGCTTCAATGCGACAAAGCTAGACGGAGATAAGCTTAAACCCAACCGTCAAATGAAAAGTGGTATTTGTGATCGGACACAGGAGATTGTAGATGCGATCTTGAGACAAATTCCGAATGTGAGTAGCTGTTCTGATGTGACGAGTTCACATTTAGCTTCAATCACGGGATACATGCAACTACATAACCTTGGTATTTCCAGTCTCAAGGAAGGGGACTTTAATGGGCTGATTCTTTTGGACTCACTCTATTTGACTTCAAATGGCTTAACGACGCTCCCAGAAGGGATTTTTGCCGATCTTACATCGCTAAGGATTCTTGGCTTGGCACAGAATGGATTAACAGAACTCCCGGCAGGGGTTTTTGCTGATCTTCTACTGCTCAAGCGTCTTGATTTATACGGTAACTATCTGGACAACCTCCCAGAGGGTCTTTTTGATAGCCTGAAATCGCTTACCTCCATCAGTTTAGGCCTTAACCAATTAACCACATTACAGCCAGACATTTTTAGTAAGTCGACTTTCTTGGCAAGTATTGATTTGGGTAATAATAAATTTACTACGTTACCTCCTGGAGTTTTCGATGGATTAAATCAGTTAACACACCTTGATATTCGAAATACCTTTACATTGTCCTCCCTCCCGGCGGGAATCTTTGATGAATTGACCATGTTGGAAAGTCTAAGTCTAAATAGCAACAAATTAAGTACCCTCCCAACTGGCATCTTTGCTAATTTGACTGCGATAAGGTTACTCCGGCTAGACGACAATTTGCTAACCTCGCTCCCCCCTAGTTCCTTTGACGGGCTAACCTCACTAAAAACTCTTTACCTCAATGGCAATCAACTTAGTACTCTTCCGGCCGGCATTTTTGATGATCTGGACTCACTTCGTACTCTTTATCTGAGCGGGAATCGTTTAAGTATGCTCGCCGCGGATCTGTTTGATAGCTTGACCCAGTTAAACCTACTTAGGCTGAGTTTCAATGAGTTAACTACGCTGCCCTCGGGGATCTTTGACCATCAGAGATCGCTAACCAGGCTTTACATAATAAGGAATGAAATGACTGTTTTACCTGCTGGTGTTTTTGATAAGATGACTTCTCTGATTGGGCTTTTTTTAAATTATAACAAGCTAACCGCGCTTCCAGAGAATCTTTTTGAAAAATTGACCGAGATATCTCTTGTGGGCCCCAGCAGTGCGGATGGCTTAGTATTGAAGAGTAACCCAGGGGTGCCATTCAAGCCATCCGTCAATGCCGGAGAGGACTTGTCTGTGAGACTAGGATTTGAGGTTTCAATTCAAGCGAATGTAACAGGCCCGTGGGGGGATTTAGTTCGTTGGGAATGGGTTCAGGTGGATGGGCCAAGTTCATTAATTCCCGTTGCAGATGGGATACGTTTGACTGGTTCGGGCACTGGATCGCCGAGTTTTACCGCCCCAATGGAGGAGTCCGATCTCCATTTCAAGGTAGTTGCGATTCCAGGAAACATAGGGGAGGCTACCGAGCGATTTGGCCACGCAAACTCAGATCCTGACTGGATCACCATACGAGTTCGCACGGACACGAATATATCGGATCCATCCTCCATAGTTGATTTTGCACTGCTCGGAAATTATCCCAACCCATTCACATCATCCACCACCATTCAACTGGATCTGCCCCACAGGGCAAATATATCAGTTGACGTCTTCAATATCTTAGGGCAGAAAGTCCATCAAGAAAAATTCTGGGGAATACCTGCGGGTGCCTCCAGATCACTTTCACTGGAAGTCTTCAACCTCCCCTCGGGAGTCTACGTCTACCAGATGACTGCCGAGATGGGGGAAATCATTCAACGTACCGAGGGACGTATGACTCACATAAATTAGAGAAGGGATAAGTAGCTCAACAATTTGATTTGACAGATGGAGACTGAATGAATTAATAGAACGTATCGCAAACTTAGTGCCAAGATTCTGGCTGCGGTTGACGGTAAAAAAAAACCACATGAATCTGTGGAGAAACCGTGATCCAGAATTTGGTAGGTTACGCCGCTGGAGTCTCCCATTGATCAAAGAGATTGATGGATCTTATAGCCCGGCTTCTTTATTAGTGCCATCTGAAAGCCTTCGTGTTAGATAGTTATACCTACAAACTTATCTGGGAGTAAAATGAGACCTTTAACAATGTTTGTGTTTTCACTGATTTTTGGGATGCAGGATACGTTAGGGCAGCAGGAGATTCGTTATCCAAAGTTTCTGGAACATGAGAGTAAGGAGTTTGCTGCATATGTGGATGAAATTACGGGCGTTCCTATGTGGATCATTGATACGGACTCGCTGGATTTTACGCTTGGGACATCAACCTACTTATTTTCAGAGTTAGGTGTGAAGGCGGCAGCCGATGCATTTCTGGAAGCCCATAAGGGAGTATTGGGGATGGATCTTAAGCAGTTGGGTGAGCCGCGGATTACGTCAGACGGTGAGTGGTGGTATATTAATTATCCTCAAATCTACGGTGGATTTCGGGTTATGGGAGCGAATGTTGGTTTAACAGTAACGCATCGTGGTAAGCTGATATCTGTTGGGGTAACAGGGTTCCCGAAGCTGGACACAAATACATCCTACAGTTTAAATTGGAGAGCAGCGATCACTGCCGCCAGAGGGCAGACCAGCATTCCTGATTTGGAGTGTGAGACCAAAGAAGCTCCTGTGATTATAGCCGAAAAATCTGGTGACCGATATGTATTTCGTATAGCATGGGAAGTGATACTCTATAACTACGATCATGAGCCGCCATTTAGTAAGACCTTTGTTGTTGACGCGAATAATGGGAAAATTATCTTTGAGTACTCAAATATTTTGGAAGGTAATGGTGGGTTGAGATTGGAAACCGAGTTTTCAAAGGGGCACAGATTCAAAGAGAGTGGAACTTCCCCCCTGTTAGTAGATCACTCATTGGTAGCTCCCATTCCAGAGGATTCGGGTTCTACGCTCTGGCAAATGAATGAAACACTGTCGGAGTGTACCTACAGTTCATCAATGGCACATAGAATTTACGGTACGATTACCCTGAATTATTACGATTCCCCAGATCAAAGACAAACCTCAACGGGCTGCTGTTTCGTCGGCTCAATAAGCCATTCAAGGGTGCACGCTTTCGTGTACGAGAGAGCAATGGGAATTTTGCTTGCATCGGCTATGCGAATGAACGTGGAGAGTATCAGGTTTCGCTAAATCAAAGCGGGGAGTATGAGATGAGATTTGATATTGCGAACAATGTGGTGCCAGCCAGCAAGCAGTTCCAACTCCATCTTGATTGTCGGGGAAAATCCCCCATCGGTCAGTAAATCCATTATGATCCATGTAAGCGGAGACACTAGACAGGACTATAATTGGGGTTGGGGGGAAAGCGGAGACGGAGGCTTGACCTCTTTTGCACTCAACAGTGTGTATCAGATTCGTCGGATGCATGATTACTTTGTCAATATCCACAACGGTGGGAATGAACAGGCTGGAGTGAAAATATCAAGACTAACCATTACTCCCACGAAGAACGGTTCTATTGCTGGTACGCATATATACTTAGGAGGGAGTTTTGCTATGTCCAGCGACATTGCGCTGCATGAATACACGCATGGTGCAATGATGTTACCTCGTGGTTCTGGGATGCAGATCGCAATGAGTGAGGGGTTTGCCGACTTCTTTCCCACTGACGTGACAGATGATAACATGTTTGGTGGGCCTATCCGTGGCAATTCGGATCCCATCCTGAGTTCACACGAATCCGGCGTAACCACCAGATTTGTATTCAATGAATGCACACAGGACCATTTTCATGTGGTGGAGTTTCCCTGCGGACAAGTTGGCTCTGATTATAATAGTACGAATTGGCATAACACAGGGAGGATAATTTCGGGAGTCATATGGAGAATACGACAAGGAATTAAGTCAGAGGCGGCGATCATGCTCTATAAAGCATTGAAATTGCTAGGTTTTGATTCCGAGAACAATTCCGGATATGCGAATCAGACCTTCCAGGATCTCAGAACCAGATATGAAGCCGTAGACAAGATGAACGAGAACAGTAATGCTGAATTGATTGAGGATCAATTTACCATTCGTAAAATTGGAGGACCATGTATGCCGACTGCCCTGAATATACGGGAGGGATCCAATCAAGCGGCGATCGTGTTATGGCGTGATAACTCATGGGTTGAAGATGGGTACGTTGTAGAGACCTCGGGGAGTACGTCAGGATATTGGTCGGTCATTGCGAGGCTTCCCAGCGGTTCCACGCAGTATACGGATGTGCGCCCCGGGTGCATAGGCTACAAGCCGATTACACGTTATTATCGCGTAGCTGCTTACAAGGCATATGGAAGTTCAACTTCAAGGGGAGAAGGATCGGACTATATCTATGGTACTAGCTCGGACACATTGTGGACCTATTCACCAGACAGAGCCTTTCAGCCAGAGACCTGTGGTCATACGAATGCTGCAAAAAAGGAGGAAACCCATAAGACGGAAAGTAGTGAAGCACGGTCCGATGATACCCGTCCTATTAGGGTAAAGATTGAAGCTTACCCAAGTCCATTCAATCCGATAACCACAGTCCGATTTACGCTCAGAGAGCGTTCGAAAGTGCAGTTGGAAGTATTTGATATGTTAGGGCGTCCGATTACGAAATTGGTGGATGATCTACTTCCCTATGGCAGCCACACGGTGCGATTTGATGGGAGCAATTTAGCCAGCGGTGCTTACATCCTTCGTTTAACTGCACCAAAGCAGCAGCGCAGTATAATGGTTCACTTGGTTAAGTAATCTTAAAAATAGTCTTCCGCACATTAGTGATAATGAGTTGATGATGATACAGTTAATTAAGTTTTTGTGCTTGCTCTCTGCGGGGATGTTGTTGGTACAAGATTCTGCAGCTGGAATGAGTGGAGTAGTTCAGCAGAACATATTTAAAGGCAATTCAGAGTATTTCCCCGTTGAGAATCAGGACGAAATTCATCTTAAAGGCCCGCAGTCGAATCAAGCTTATGAGCAGGTAGCCTCTTCGGAATTTAATCCTGAAAATTGTGAGGGTGGACAGAACCATCCCCACATTGCGAATACCGGTTTAGTAGACAGAATGCTACCTCAGGGGCAGATTCCAGAGGCTGATCATTCCAGATGGGGATCAGAAGTGTTAGAGACGTCTGAAGATAATCCATGCTTCAAGGTGACGAAGTCAGACGGAGGTAAGCTTAAACCCAACCGTCAAACGAAAAGTGGTATTTGTGATCGGACGGTAGCGGTCGTTGAAGCGATCTTACTCAAAATTCGTGACGTAAATGATTGTGCAGATGTTACAAGTGGACAACTGGCCGCAATCACAAATGACTTGGGGTTAGAGGGTAAAAATATTTCAAGCTTGAAGTCCACGGATTTTGATGGTCTGATCTCACTAACCGGTCTTTGGTTGAACCAAAATTCTTTACTCACGCTTCCAGAGGGCATCTTTGATGAACTAACCTCCTTGACCCAACTCATACTGCGTAGTAATCAGCTAAGTACATTTCCAGAGGGCATCTTTGATGAACTGACCTCCCTGACCTTCTTAAGTTTGGGAGATAATGATCTGAGTACGCTCCCCGCTGGTCTCTTTGATGAACTGACCTCCCTGACCTTCTTAGGTTTGTTAAATAATGATCTGAGTACGCTCCCCGCTGGTCTCTTTGATGAACTGACTTCGCTGATCGGACTATCTTTGTCACAGAATAGCCTGAGTACGCTCCCCGCTGGCCTCTTTGATGAGTTGACCTCCCTGCATAGTCTTGATTTGACCTATAACATTATAACCACGCTCCCCGCTGGCCTCTTTGATGGATTGACCTCCCTGCATAGTCTTGATTTGACCTATAACAATATAGCCACGCTTCCCGCTGGCCTCTTTGATGGATTGACTTCGCTGACTGGGCTTTTCTTGGATCGTAATAATTTGAGCACACTC
Source organism: Rhodothermales bacterium (assembly GCA_965208025.1). Lineage (GTDB taxonomy): Bacteria > Bacteroidota > Rhodothermia > Rhodothermales > Bin80 > Bin80. Next base: position 2,406,785 of record OZ242302.1, on the reverse strand, counting down.
CCCGCTGGCCTCTTTGACCGATTGAGTTCACTGGACCAACTTTCTCTGATGCAAAATGACTTGAACACACTCCCCGCAGGCATTTTTGATAACCTAACCTCGCTGATCGGACTATCTTTGTCACGGAATAGCCTGAGTACGCTCCCCGAGGGCATATTTGATGAACTCACCTCGCTGACTAGTCTTGTCCTGTCAGGAAATGGCCTGAGTACACTTCCAGACGGTGTCTTTGATGAACTGACTTCGCTGGAAGTTCTCTTTTTGTCAAGAAATGACCTCAGTACATTCCCCGCCGGTATCTTTGGAGAACTCACCTCACTAAGGGTGCTTGGGCTCAAAGAAAATAACATCAGTGAACTCCCTGATAACCTCTTTGATGAACTCACCTCACTGGCTAGGCTTGACCTGTCAGGAAATGGCCTGAGCACACTCCCTAACGGTGTCTTTGATGAACTGACTTCGTTGATTGAACTTGATCTAATCAAAAATGAACTGAGCACGCTCCCCAACGGTATTTTTGATGAACTGACATCACTGGACATACTCTTTTTGAATGAAAATGAACTGAGCGAATTTCCCGCAGGCATCTTTGATGAACTGACATCGCTGACCTCACTTAATTTAAGCGAAAATAAATTGAGGGCGCTACCCGACAACATCTTTAAAGATCTTGTTGAAATGCCACTGGACGATTTTTTCAGTTTTGCCGGACTATACCTTCAGGATAACCCTGGGGCTCCTTTCAAGCCTGTGGTCAACGCAGGTCAGGATTTGTATGTGAAACAGGACGCTAAGGCATCTCTTTTGGGCAGCGTTACGGGCCCTTGGGGTGATTTTATTCGTTGGGAATGGATTCAAGTAGATGGCCCAAATTCACATATCCCGGCACCGGATGCAGTATCCTTGACCGGTGAGGATACTGAATCACCAAGTTTTACAGCACCAATGGAAGGAGGGAATCTCTTCTTTAAAGTGGTTGCGATTCCAGGAAATGTAGGAGAAGCGACCAAAAGCTTTGGCCACGCGAACTCAGACCCCGACTGGGTTAGGGTACGTGTTCTCACGGATACGAACATATCGGATCCAGCCTCCATAGTTGACTTTGCTCTACTCGGAAATTATCCCAATCCCTTCACCACATCTACCACCATTCAATTGGATCTACCCCAGAAGGCAAATATATCAGTTGACATTTTCAATATCCTCGGCCAGAAAGTCCATCGGGAAGAATTTTGGGGGATATCGGCTGGTGCCTCCAGATCTCTTCCTCTGGAAATGCCCCACCTTCCCCCAGGAGTTTATGTCTATCAGATGACGGACGAGATGGGGAAAACGATTCAACGTACCGAGGGACGCATGACGCGCATCAAGTAGGGACTGGGATCTGGAACGAGATCCGAATTCCTCCAGAAGATGTCTGATGCAATGGTTGATTATGGCTCTGTGCTTTGTGCGGCCCTCCAACGCAGCATAGGTTAAGAAATATCAGCCGTAAAGCAGGACGAGGAAAATGAGAAAACCGATAAGTAGGCCCAGCCCTCCCATTCCAGATAATTTTCGCGAACGCAACGTCCATAGCAAAGGCAATGTCAATACAATGGACGTCAAGATGGAGATCATGGATGAACCAGTCGCGACATCAGGAAGACGGTCAATAGACCCGCATACGGCCAGAATCAGAAACACATCAAAAATGTTTGACTGGAAGATATGACCGACCAGAAGCTTATGTCGACCGCGCCGAATTACATTGAGCGCAACCACAATGTCGGGGAGTGAGGTGCCAATTGCCAAGGCGCTGGCGGCGAGAGCCCCCGAATTAATTCCGAGATCCTCCGCAAGCTTGACCAAAGATCCTACCACGATCACACCACTAAAGTACAAGACGGCAATGATGAGGCCGAACAGAAGGATCGCAATGAAGATCGGAACAGAACTAACGTTGGAAGACTCAGGACCTCCAGTGCGAGTTAATTCAGGCCAATAGTCCCAAAGTTGAAAGGCTAACAAGAGGACTAATCCGATCAAAAACAAAATGAGTGGAAGGCCCCCAGTAGCAACTTCCAATAACTCTTGTCGAACAGGGGGAAAGGCAAACAACCCGACAACAAACAGGAAGGCAATGACGGTCGGGAAGACCTGCCAAATGGCCTTAATAAATAGTCCCTTCGTGGATTTCGCCTGTGTGATTTCTTTTTTTGTTGGATGAGGATCCGCTCGAGGTTGCTGGTTTCGGCTTTGAGAAAATTGCCATCCCATAAATGCGATGTATAGAATCGCAAACAACCCGGCGTCAAAAGGGCCGAAAACATTGTCTAAGCAGAGTAAAAACGCCAGAAGTACTGAAAGGGATGCGAAGATGACAGGACTCGGATTTGTGTCACCAAAGTTCAGATAACCGCCTGAGAGTGCATGAGATCTCGTAAATAGGCGAAGCTTTCCATCTTCTGTCCGAACAAAAAAGAATAGCGCCAAAACACCTAGACCAAACCCTGCGCCTAAATTGGCAACTACGGTTCCAAAAATGTTGGAGCTGACCAGTTCTGGCGATCCAGAGGTTGTCGCCGCAAGAGACGTGAAAAGCTCGGGTAAAGAAGTTCCAATCCCAACAATGAAGCTTCCTATAAAGTAGTCAGTTAGCTTCACCTTCCGCCCAATTGAACTGGCTAAATCAACCAGAGAGTCACTGGACTTTACAATGACATAAATCGAAGCAACCAGTAAACAGAAATGGATTACAACGATCAAGGAACCGGCCTCAAGGGGTTAAAGGATGGATGTAAAGAGACGGGTTTAATTTGATAGAACCCCTTTCATGTAGGCCCTCCGCATCTGAGCAATCCCCGCAACAGAAATTCCCTTCGGACAAACCGCCTCGCATTCAGCGTAATTGGAGCAGTCGCCAAAGCCTTCTGAATCCATCTGATCCACCATTGCAATGACACGCTGCGACGCTTCCACCTGACCTTGAGGAAGTAGGCCTAAGTGAGAAATCTTGGCAGCTGTAAAGAGCGAAGCACTTCCGTTAGGGCATGCAGCAACACAGGCGCCACAGCCAATACAGGCGGCATAATCCATCGCCTCATCTGCGATATCCTTCGGAATCGGGATGGCGTTGGCGTCAGGAGCCGAGCCCGTCGTGACAGAAACGAATCCGTGAGCGGAAATAATCCGGTCAAAGGCACTCCGGTCTACCACCAAGTCCCGGATCACAGGGAATGCACGAGCACGGAACGGTTCAACCGTGATTGTATCTCCATCCTTGAAGCTGCGCATGTGCAACTGGCAAACTGCCGTGCGCTTCTGCGGGCCGTGCGCAATACCAGCAACCATGAGCCCGCATGATCCGCAGATCCCCTCGCGGCAGTCACTATCAAACTCCACTGGATCCCCTCCATTGGATAAAAGCTGTTCATTGAGCACGTCAAGAAGCTCAAGAAAAGACATGTGTTCGCTTGCCTCGTGAACCGTATAGTTGACAAGCTTCCCTTTGGACTGCGCGTCTCTTTGTCTCCAAATACGAAGGTGGATTACCATGGTTTATTTGTAGCTACGTTTAGATGGTTGCACATTCTCAAAAGTGAGTTGCTCAAGGTGCAAGACTGGATCACGATTGGAATATTCCCATGCTGCAACATCGGCGAAAGCTTCATCGTCACGTGCAGCTTCCCCCTCTGGAGTCTGATACTCTTCACGGAAATGTCCCCCACAAGACTCTTCACGACGAAGAGCATCGCGCGCCATGAGTGAACCCAGTTCAATAAAGTCAGCCACACGTCCAGCAAATTCTAAATTCTTGTTGTATCTCTCCGCAGAGCCAGGAACAAGGATTCGCTCCCAGAACTCGTCTTTCAGGTTTTCAATGGATTGGATAGCAGATTCCAAGCCAGTACGATCCCTTGACATCCCTACATGGTCCCAAAGTAAATGACCAAGCTCCCGATGAAACTGGATCGCAGACTTATCGCCATCATTTTTTAGCACACGGTCAATTCGTGCACCAGCTTCTTCCTCCGTAGAGGCGAAGGCATCATGGGTTTCGGGAATCCTGTCCGAATGATGCATCCCAGCCAAGTAAGCGCCAAGGGTATAAGGAATGACAAAATAACCATCTGCGAGCCCCTGCATTAGTGCACTTGCCCCGAGACGATTTGCTCCGTGATCGCTGAAATTTGCCTCTCCCAAGACAAAAAGGCCGGGAATCGTGCTCTGGAGCTCGTAATCCACCCACAGTCCACCCATCGTGTAGTGAACGGCTGGATAGATCCGCATTGGGGTCTGATATGGATTATCGCCCGTGATACGCTCATACATCTCAAAGAGATTGCCATAGCGCTCGCGAATCGTCTGTTCGCCGAGGCGACGGATCGAATCGCTGAAGTCAAGGTAAACTGCGAGACGGGTTTCACCGACTCCCCGCCCAGCATCGCACTCCTTTTTGGCGGCACGCGAAGCAACATCTCGAGGGACAAGGTTGCCAAAACTGGGATAGCGACGCTCCAGATAGTAATCTCTGTCGTCTTCGGGGATCAGTTCAGGCGCCCGCGGGTCGTTTGGATTCTTTGGTACCCAGACGCGGCCATCATTTCGTAAACTCTCGCTCATGAGTGTGAGCTTGGACTGATAATCCCCCGAGACCGGGATACAAGTGGGATGAATTTGGGTGTAGCACGGATTGGCAAAGAACGCGCCTCGCTTATGGCAGCGCCAAGCAGCAGTTACATTGGAATTCTTGGCATTCGTGGATAAGTAGTAGGCATTCCCGTATCCACCGGTACAAAGTAGGACGGCATCACCAGCATATCGCTCCAGTTCACCAGTCAGAAGATTGCGTGTGATAATTCCACAGGCGCGTTCATTCGCGACTACTAAATCCACCATTTCCCGACGAGGGAGCATTTTGATCCGTCCAGCAGAAATTTGATGGCTCAATGCCTGATAGGCTCCAAGGAGAAGTTGCTGCCCCGTCTGTCCACGAGCATAAAACGTCCGAGAAACCTGCGCCCCTCCAAAGGACCGGTTGGAGAGGACTCCACCATACTCTCGGGCAAAGGGGACACCCTGCGCAACTGCTTGATCAATAATATTGTTTGAGACCTGCGCAAGCCGATAGACATTTGCTTCGCGGGAACGATAATCGCCGCCCTTGATCGTATCATAAAATAGTCGCCAAACCGTATCGCCATCGTTCGGGTAGTTCTTTGCGGCATTGATCCCTCCCTGTGCGGCGATGGAATGAGCTCTGCGCGGCGAATCCTGGATACAAAAACAGGTCACATTATATCCGAGACCTGCAAGAGTTGCCGCGGCGGAAGCACCCGCCAGGCCGGAACCTACAACGAGGATATGGTGCCACCGTTTATTTGCAGGGCTCACCAAGGATACATCATTCTTGTATATATCCCACTTTTCCTGGAGCCGACCCGATGGAACTTTGTCTACCAGACGTGAACCGTGGACTCCGTTTGAAACAGTTGAAACCATCTCAGAATAACCTATTCAAGGAAGTAGATGTAAAGGGGGACAAATAAAAATCCAACCGCAACCAACACGCCCAATACGGCGGCAAGCGTATAGATGTAGGGAGACAAGCGGCGGCTCATCATCCCAAGAGACTGCAGTGCGCTCCAGACGCCGTGACGCATGTGCATTCCGAGGAGGAGCATGATGATTGGATATCCAAATGCATAAAGAGGTTCTTGGAATTTCTCTGTCATCAAGCGGCGCAAATCACGAACAACCTCTCCCCCCTCAAGGGTGGCGACGTAACCCTGGGCTTCGCCAGGACCATATTTGAACGAAATTAGATGTAGAACCAAGAATCCCAGTAGAATGAGACCAGTTACGATCATGGAACGGGCACTGTAACCAGCCCGACTAGGGTTTCCCGCGCTTTTATACGCTTTGTATCCAACGGGTCTCGCCTTGCGGCGCCGTACCTGAATCGTAATTCCAACAATGGCATGAAGTACAAAGCAAAGCGCCAGAAGAATCTCAATTGAATAGAAGATCCACCCCAGGCTCATCAACTTGTATGCATACGCATTATACGCATTGGGATCAGGGGATAGATAGGTAAGATTCCCGACCATGTGCGCAATCACAAAACCAACCAGACCAATCCCAGTAACGCCAGTCAAGACCTTTCGGCCAACCGGTGACAGGAGGGCAGACAATAGATTCATCGTGTAAAGGTCATTCGGTTGGGGATTCCATTAGGATACCCATTCTAAGTTCCAATGGATTCGTTCCTTGGCACAGAATTCACCGTGAGTCCTATGGGACCCGTATAAGCGGCTCGAGGCCGAATCAGACGATTATCTTCCCACTGTTCCAAAAGGTGTGCGGTCCACCCAGCGATACGTCCCATGACAAAGAGAGTTGTATAGAAGTCAGGCTCTATACCCAAAAGATGATAGATTGGGGCACTATAGAAGTCCACATTCGCGTTAATCCCTTTTTCTTCGTCCATTACACGGGTCAAGGTAGAACACAGATCTAGCCAATACGTTGAATCTCGCTCATGGCATAACTCCTGGAGCATCTTCCGTAGAACATCTGCCCGAGGGTCAAGGGTTCTGTATACTCGGTGTCCAAATCCCATGATCCGCTCTTTGGAGGCAAGCTTTCGGCGGACAAACTCCGCAGGATCTTCGCCACTCTCATGAAGGTCCAACAGCATGAGCATGACACGCGTGTTTGCCCCACCGTGCAATGGTCCCTTGAGGGCCGCAACGCCACCCGTGATGGCGGAGTACATATCACTCAGCGTGGCTCCAATGACACGTGCTGCAAAAGTGGATGCATTCAATCCATGTTCGGCATGTAAAACCAGAGCAGCATCCAGAGATTCAGTTGCGCGAGTTCCAGGCTGCTCACCAGTGAGCATATACAAGAAGTTTTCCGCGGTATTTCCAGTAGATCGGGGAGCAACAGGAAGTTTTCCGTGACGGTGTCGAGCCAAAGCGGCAATTAAGACAGGAATCTGTGATGTCAGTCGGAGAGCTCTCTGATAGTTGGCCTGAGCAGATTGATTCTCCCGATCGGGATCATAATGTGAAAGTAAAGAGATGCAGGATCTGAGCGCAGCCATGGGCTCAAAGTCGGAAGGCAATTGGCCCATTAAATGGAGAACGGGAGCCGGGACATCGCGAAGATGTCCCAACTCTTCTGTGATTCGTTCATTCTCCTGAGGTAAGTGACCATGCCAAAGGAGGTAGGCCACATCCTCAAACGTACTGTTCACAGCCAGATCCTCAATACGATAGCCTCTGTATACGAGAGTCCCTTTTCGCCCGTCAATGTAACAGATGGACGAGTTAAGTGCGATTACGCCTTCAAGTCCCTTTGCTTGACTATTCTGGCCAGTTGAAGCAATTTCTGATGAATTCATTCAGGTAAAATAAAGAATGTATATAGGCCAACCCATTGGATATTTAACGTATCAAAGCCCCGGATGTGCCTAAATGGATCAATTTCTCTCCATTCACGTAAGTTAGTCTATCATACTACATCTAGCTTGAAGCGATCTAATCTAGTACGCAATTCTAACTCTTGCGTGCTAAGCCCCTCTCAGCAGTCCGACCTATACTTTGCTTCGCTGCAGGATCCAAGATTTCGTATCGTAGGGGGAATCCAGAAGCTTCTAACTACTTCATATGTCAAAAGAAATTGTGATTAACACGACGCCCAAAGAGACGAGAATTGCGATCGTTGATGGGGGGAAATTGGTTGAATTCTATATTGAAAGTCCAGAAAATGAGCGAACGGTGGGGGACATCTTTCTAGGTCATATTGACGCGATCCGTTCCAGTCTCCGGGCAGCATTTGTGGATATTGGAGAGGAGCAGCATGGATTTTTACACTTCTCCGACCTGACCGCAAACCTTGAACCTCAACTTGCTTTTGTGAAAGACTCAAAGCCCAGTGTCAAGAAGACCATGGAGTCCTGGGCTTCCAGTCAGGCTAAATCTGCCTCACAAAACGATTCCTCCACACGCCGATGGGGAGATCCGAGACTGTTAAAGTCCAAACAGAAGATTCTCGTCACGATTACGAAAGAACCCTATCACAGCAAAAGCCCCCGCTTGTCTACGGATATTTCTCTGGCAGGGCGTTTTCTGGTGTTGATTCCCCTCGCTGAATACGGAGCAGTCTCTCGACGCATTCATAATCGAAAAGAACGCCAACGTCTGCGCTCAATCATCAAGAAAATACGTCCTGCGGGATTTGGACTTATTGCCCGGACGGTTGCCGAAGGTAGAGATGAAGAGGCATTGGAAACAGACCTCCAGCTGCTCATTGACCGGTGGGACAAAATTGAGAGATCACTGCATTCACAGCCGAAGCTTCCGCTTAAGCTCTATGAGGATGTGAATCTTGCCTCCTCCATCATTCGGGACTTATTCTCGGACGACTTTACCCGTATTCTGGTCGATAATCATCGAATGTATCGTGCCATTCGGGGGTATGTATTGGCGGTTGCTCCCCATATGGTGCATGCTGTCAAGCAGCACAAGAGCAGGACTTCGGTCTTTGCTGAGGCAGGGATTCAGGATCAAATCAATGAGGTCTTTGATACGCAGGTCAGTCTCCCCTCAGGTGGATCCCTTATCATTGAAGCGACGGAGGCCATGCATGTGATTGATGTGAATTCGGGGCGAACCCGGACAAAACAGGATCATGAGGCACTGGCCCTTAAAGTCAATCTTGAAGCGGTGGAGGTCATTGCGCGTCAAATTCGTCTGCGTGATCTGAGCGGACTGATTGCAATAGATTTTATTGATCTCCGACAGGAGCCGAATCGAAAAAAAGTGGACGAAGCCCTTACTGCGGAGTTACGAACGGATCGAGTCCAATGCGAATGCCTTCCGATGAGCCAATACGGGATTGTTCAGATTGCTCGTGAACGGAAGCGAGTCAGTGTCACATCAACCCACCAACTGGCAAAAAAATCTCGAGTCAATACCACATCCCCTCCTGATCCCAAATTAATTCAACAACGAATTGAACAGTGGCTGAAAAAACACGATGGTGGACATCTACATCTTCATGTACATCCGTTCACTGCAGCCTGGATCAAGCATGGCCCATGGCGCCAGAGCAAGAGAGCAAAGTGGCAACGTGAGTACAAGCGCCGAATCAAGGTCGTCGAAACGGAAGCGCTGGCGCCAGATGAGTTCAGGTTTTTGGATGCGGTGAGTGAACATGACATCACGGATCTAAGCCCCCGTCTGTTTCGCATCAAAGCACAACAAGCCAAACAATCATCCCCGAAGCCGGCCAAAAACACAAAAAACAACCATCAAACCCCCAAGCGTCAACCGAACTCGAACGGAAGGACCTCTGGTAAGCGGCCGCCTCGCCAACGACCGAAGACGGCAATCAATGCCTGATGTCACGGGCATCAAACTTCTGGTTATGCTCTTCTTCGCAATGATTTCTACGGATGCCACAGCACAGGAAAGGTTCATTCAGTTTAGTCAGCATACATTAGGGTTCAGCTATGGAGTAATTGACCATTCCTATGTGGGTTCAGTGAACGCTTCTGTACAATTTGATTACCAGGGAGGCGGGGTTGGAGTCCATTATAGTGGTCCCTCGGCGCGAGGTACTCTGGCATATGGAAGATCAGAGGGCGGACGTTGGTTCTTTGATTTGTCGGCAACTGGCTGGGTTTTGGCTCCTTTCGCCAGAATAGATCGAGGCAAGACTACGCTGGCCCTACCGATCGGACTCCTGACGGCTTGGCGCCGCGTGAAGGGAGAAAACACCCCGGAGACATTCAATGCCAATGCCATCCTATTTGGGACAGGGGGTACAATGATCCATTCTTTGAGTCGCCGTACAAAGGTGAAATTATGGGCGATGCCCTTTGGAGGGATTACTGGCAGCCAAGTTGCTGATGCAGTTGGATTTTCTTGGGCATTTGATGCCGAACTGCGATTGGAGATAGCAGAGGTATTCTCTGATCGTGGACTCATGATCGGGTATTCATTCCGCTATCAACTCTGGAATGTGAATGGTTCAAGAGTTTTTTCGGATGCGGTGGATGAATTGTATGATTATGCAGGGACCATTCAGGCCCTATTTATTGGAGTGGGATTTTGAGTCGGAAAAAGGACAAAGCGATTCTGCGCGCAATGGAGAATGTCGCCGTCAAATCAGGCTACCTGATTCGTTGGGAAAAGGGGTTGTTTCAGGGGGGGAATTGCACACTGGAAGGAGATCAACTGATCGTACTGAATCGAAATCATCCGACCGAGGTCCAACTTGGCGTTCTGGCTCGTACACTGAAAGATGCGCCTCTGGAGGAGATCGCTATGCAAACCGACATGCGCAATCAGATAGAAGCGCTGATCCAGAAGTACTCATCTGATTGATGCATGCGTATCCAGCTACTGGGCACCGGCACATCGGTAGGCATCCCCATGATCGGTTGCGGGTGCGAAGCCTGTCGGTCGACTGATCCCAAAGATAAGCGTCTACGGACTGCCTGTCATGTCCAAGTCGACGGACTCAGCATTGTCATTGATACCGGGCCTGACTTTCGTGCGCAGATGTTGTCCGCCAACGTTCGGCATCTTGATGCGGTTCTGTGGACGCATCACCACTTTGATCATGTGATGGGGCTTGACGATTTGCGCCCTTACTTTTTTGATTGTGATGCACCAATTCAATGTTATGCTCATCGCCAGAGTATTCCAGTGATCCAGAACTTCTTTCCTTATATATGGAGACATCCAAGAGTTTATCCCGGTACGCTGGAGCTAAATCTTGCGGAGACCCCCTTCCAAATCAGCAGTCGATATGGCGGAGCGGATCGTGTTCTCGTGACTCCAGTAGAGGTGCTGCATGGAGGAATGCCTCTGAATGGGTACCGGATCGGGAATTTTGCTTACCTGACGGACGTTAGCTATATTCCTGCATCTGAATATCACAAACTGGATCATTTAGACCTTTTAGTCTTGGGCGCACTTCGTCCACAGAAACATCTAAGCCATTTTTCAATTACCGAAGCCATTGAAGTTGCTCAGAGTATTAAGGCAAAACAGACCGTCTTCATCCACATGGCTCATCAGGTACTTCACGCAAGAGAGAATGCACAACTCCCCCAAACCATGCAACTGGGGTACGATGGTATGATCATTGAATTAAACGAACCATGAAGCATAAGATCTTGATCCTCAATGGACCAAACTTGAACCTGTTGGGGGAGAGGGAGCCCGAACAGTATGGTCATCAATCGTTGGAGAATTTAGCGGAGGGTTTGCGGCGTGAGTTTTCGGGGGTTGACCTGACATTTTTTCAGAGCAACCATGAGGGGGAGTTGGTTGATCAACTTCACCAAGCCAGCCGCTCAGGTACGAGCGGGATTGTCTTCAATCCTGGGGCCTATACCCACACATCGGTTGCCCTTCGCGATGCGGTCAGTGCCATCACGATTCCCGTGATAGAAGTTCACCTCACGAATATCTATTCCCGTGAGGCCTTCCGCCATTTCTCGTACCTGGCTCCTGTTTGTGTGGGCCAGATATCCGGTTTAGGTTCCGAAGGGTATAGCTTAGCGATCCGCTGGCTGGTAATTGAACGTTAGGGAAGTCGGGAGACAACCGGTTCCCGGCGTCCGCTCCCGAACGCTTTTTCGCGGAGTCGCAGGATTGGAGCCGCCTGCTTCCGCTTGTATTCCGTTCGGTCTACCATGCGCAGGATAGATTTAACCAGATTGATTGGGGCATCCATGGATTTACGAATTGCGTCCACGCTGCTTTGGTGCTCAATATAGTCTTTGAGGATGGGGTCTAGAATCTCATAGGGGGGGAGAGAATCCTGATCGGTCTGGTTTGGCCGTAGTTCGGCCGAGGGGGGCTTGGTGATGGAAGATTCAGGGATCAATTCCTTGGATGAATTCAATTCCTCGGCAAGTTCATAGACTTCGGTTTTATACAGGTCTCCAAGCACCGACAGGCCCCCATTCATGTCTCCATAGAGCGTCGCATACCCGGTTGCCATTTCGCTTTTATTGCCAGTGGAAAGCACGATGCCCTCAAATTTGTTCGCAAAAGCCATCAGCAGGGTTCCGCGTATACGTGATTGAATATTTTCTTCGGCAACGCCGAACTCCGTGTTCTTGAAGGGAATCGAAAGTGAGGCATTAAAGGAATTCACGATGTCATGAATCGGGATCTCATGGAGTTCAATTCCCAAGTTTGATGCCAGACGAGCGGCATCGTTCAGAGATCCAGACGACGAATATTTGGACGGCATGGCCACTCCAATAACCTGTTTTGGCCCCAGTGCACGCATGGCAAGGGCAGCCGTCACCGCAGAATCAATCCCTCCACTTAGACCAACAAATACCCGCTTGAACCCACCAGTTTTTTCCACATAGTCCTGAATCCCCAAGGTTAAAGCACCAAGAACTTGGCGCATTGGAGACGTCTGAATCGGGTTTGAATCAATTGGAGGAGCCTCTGAATCCCAGAGCAACAGGGCTTCTTCAAAGGCTGAAGCTTCCAGGATTCGTCCATTCTGGTGGATACAACTCCGACCGTCAAAAATTAGATCTGTATTTCCTCCAACCAGATTACAGAAAAGATAAGGGAGCCCATACCGCTGGTCTACGATTCCAATCAGGTCGCGACGGTCCAGATGCTTATTGATCGCAAACGGGGAAGCACAGAGATTGATAAAGAAATCGGGGGTTTGCTCAGCCAGCGTAGCAACAGGATCATGTGCATAAGGCTTCGGGTGGGCAGGATGTACATTCCATAAATCTTCGCAAATATGAATCCCCAGTCGCTTTCCCCGCCAGTGCAGGACGGTGGGGTTAATTTCTGGTGCAAAGTAGCGTCGTTCGTCAAAGACATCGTAGGTTGGAAGCAACTGTTTATGTCGCACACCGACACATTCCCCATCTTCGTACAGGTATGCAGCATTATGGAGTCGTTTACCAGGACCATTATGGGGAGCCAGCCCGCCGATAAGCATCCCCAGTCCTTTAGGAATCGAACGGGCGAGCTCTTCGCGCTCCTTTTGTTCGCACTGAACAAACGAACCGGATTCCAAAAGATCCAGGGGAGGATATCCAGGGAGGGTAAGTTCGGGGAACACGACCAGATCAACTCCTTGGGAGTGGGCGTTCTGGCAGTAATGGAGGACTTTTCGGGCGTTGCCTTTCAAATCTCCCACAATCGTATTAATTTGAGCCAATGCAAGCTTCATCGGGATCCCCAATTCAAATGCATGGGTCATACGAATAACCTTGAAGCATTCTCCACATAGAACCAAAATCAATCAAAGAGGCCATAAATTTTTCTGACCGAAATTTGAGCCGATGTCTGAGTTCATGATAGAGGCCTCCCTAGTCTGTGCGTCGAATAGGATGCAAGTCGGCTGACTGGACATGTGATCGGGGTTGAGAAGCTGATGGAGATCAAGGAAGGACTTCAAAAGCTGTTGGAAATACCTAGTGAATTTCTGCTCGGCAAAATTTCGGATCTACACGACAGCCTGATAATTATATGGGGTAAAGTAGGTATCACCATTTCGCATGCGAATTGGACTCTATGGTTGAGCCTCAGTTCAGAACTCTCGGGTTAGAAGTCGTGCGCCGTCAATCTACAAAACAGGTTTCCCTAATTCTTTTTTAGCTTAATGCCTGTAAAACACAGGATTGCTTCCTTCCTACATCTGGGGTACTTGGGTAACTATGGTCACGATTATTGGGTTGAATGAGAAAACATTCTACCGCTCGCATTCGTTTTGGCTTTCAGTTCTCCTCAGCTCTGAAGATGGCATAATTATGACACCCTCTTTGTCACGTTGAGGCGCTTGAGCGAATGTGTTGGTCTTGGACACCTGAATGATCAAGACATTTTGACGGGTCAAGGAAACGACCACTTTAATTGTAGCGTTTGATTTAGGAATCGTGACCAGACGCATCTGACAATGGCTAGTCTAGGATTGAGTTCTCCAGACCTTGGATCGGAAACAGGCAATGTTACGATTTAATGGATTTCACGATGAAGTAGGATTTGACTGATTGATCGGCTGTTTCGGAAAAGGATCATGATTCATCGCTCCGACAGATTTAGAGAAAACAATGGAGATACAATCTACTCATGTCACCTGAGTTAGCTGCAGGATGGATGGAGCATTGCCTTTCATTAGCTGCGAGGGCAGACAGTGCTACCAGTCCGAATCCAAGGGTTGGATGTGTCATTTTGAATTCTGAGGGGCAGCTTCTAGGAGAGGGGTGGCATCAGCGTGCGGGAGGTCCTCATGCAGAAACCGTCGCGATTACCCAAGCCCGATCAAACTATGGATCCTCGGCCCTTATGGGGGCAACTCTGGTCGTGAATCTTGAGCCATGCAATCATCATGGGCAGACTCCTCCATGTACTCAGAGTATCCTTGATGCGGGGATTACCAAAGTTGTGGTCGGAATGCAAGATCCAAATTCAACCGCAACAGGAGGGATTACGCATTTGAGATCTGAAAACGTCTGCGTCATGACTGAAGTACTCAAAGCAGAGTGCTACAGGTTCAATGAAGCCTTTGTGCACTGGCATGCGACAGGACTCCCGTTTGTGACGCTGAAGATCGCACAATCGCTTGATGGTTGTATCGCAACGGCAAAAGGTGAGAGTAAGTGGATTACTGGTCGTGCTGCTCGTAAACGTGTACACCTCTGGCGAAGGGAAAATGATGCCGTACTTATAGGTTCAGGAACGGCCAGAAAGGATAATCCAAGCCTAACGGTTCGACATGTCAGTGGATCGCAGCCTTGGCGGATTGTGCTTGACTGGTCTGCCAACTTGCCCCAAACACTCAAATTGTTTGGGGATGAGTGGGCGCACAAAACAATTGCGGTTGTCGCAGATGGCACATGCCCCACCTATGGAGACCAACTCAGTCAAAAAGGAGGACACCTAATCGCTTTTGAGAGGAGCGTAAATCAAAGTAGGCTTCAAGTTCTTCTGGATATACTTGCGAAAAACTATCAAATACAGTCACTTTTTGTAGAAGCAGGCCCTCAGCTTACCTCAACTCTTCTACAACAAAACCTTGTGGATCGGTTACAACTATTTATTGCCCCTAAACTTATTGGGAACGGCATGCGCACCTTCACTGATATAAGGGTTAAGAACTTATCTGACAGTTCTATTTTCCCCGAACACTCTTGGGAGATTGTCGGGAAAGATCAACTCTTTACCGGGTATAAGCATCCCGTTCCGGGCTAATGTCCCTCCCAGAGGAATCGGAGTTCGAAATAATGTGATTTACTGGGGCGCACAGACTTCTTGCTTATAAAATACTCCGTCGTCTGGCGACAAAACTTTCTACTTTCGTCTCTGTAATTGAATTTCCAACTTGTCATAAGCTTCTATCCTATCATTCATTTTCATGTTTACTGGTCTTGTAGAGCAGGTTGGAAAAGTGAATCGTACTCGTGATGTTTCTTATGGAAGGGAGATTGAGATCAGTTCTGACTTATCATCAGAATTAGATATAGGGCAGAGTGTAGCCATTAATGGTTGTTGCTTGAGTGTGACGGAGTGTTCTTCAAAGATATTCAAAGTGCAAGCCGTTCCCGAAACCATATCAAAGACAAATCTTGGAGATCTTCGGCCCGATTCATCTGTAAATCTGGAACGAGCTTTGATCCTGGGCTCGCGCTTAGATGGACATATGGTTCAGGGGCATATTGACACGGTCTGTACGATTACTCGAGTTTCTGATCACAAGGATGCTCGCGTTTATGAATTTTTGATTCCTGCAGAGTACTCGGGTCTCATTGTCGCACGCGGATCCATTGCTTTGGATGGGATCAGTCTCACCATTGCGGATCTCCGCAAATCCCATATTTCAATTGCGATTATCCCTCAAACATATCTCCATACAAACGTACCAACTTGGCAACTTGGAACCCAATGCAATGTTGAGTTTGATGTCTTGGCAAAATATGTAGAGCGCCTTATGTCCAAGCATCTATAATCTGATGATCAAGGGAGGGATGCCAAATAATGAAAGTATCTCTTTCATCTATCCTGCCGTGCCTGCAATCTATGTTCTCCGTTTACGGTCTATCCATTATTCTTGAATTGAAAAACTCTTTAAACAACTGGACTAAAGTCGAGGGATAATTTCGTGCTCTGGATATCCCAGAGTTCATTAGCATCTTTGTTATACGTCAGAAGGGCCGGAGAACATTTCTTTGGGTTATTGGTGTTGTTTCCAATGAATTCCACCTCAAGTCATGCGTGCACTGGGTTAATATGCTAACTCGGAACTCCAATGGTGAGGCCTCGTTCAGAATTTTCAATAGGTGTGAAAAATTGACATGGTAATGGGCACGATTTGACACCAGCCAGGTGTGGATTGATGGATTGTGTATGTAAATCTAATCTTTAAGCACATAACGACAATCCATGAGGACAAGAATTCTGGCAATTATTGTAGCCGTGTCGCGTTTATAAGTTGTGACAGTGGCATAGAGGTAGGTGATCTCAGCACACATGACTCCGACGAAATGGTTCAAACTGTGCGAACGTATTACGAAGAGTTCTCCAAGATTTATGCAAAATCCTCTGGGGACAGCATCCGAACAGAAGTGTTGGCCGAAATGGTGCGTCAGTACCCTCCCGACTGGAGTCAGGCGGTCACATGGTCTGATGGACAGGGAGGCAGTCATTTGGTTACCTGATTGGTACGGACAAGCCCGCAACCAGTTTTTCCGACGATAATGTTTCGGCCGTGCGTACACTTATCGCGGACCTTGACCCGAACGGCAACGTGACAGCATCCCGTCTGGTGGAGTTCATTAGCTATGATCCGCTCATTGTGTATCAATTTCAGCACTATGCGAAACAATGGCTTGTTGGCGATTACGATGACACCAAAATGATTACTTCGGAATACACCTTAGGGTATGAGTCGCAGCGGGCTCGTCTCTACTTGCCATCTGATAGTGTACTACGCCCAGTTAGCATGTCGTTGAGAAAAACTCAAACGAAGGGGAAGACACAGGCAAGGGAATATTGGTGTTGGGTAAGTGATTACACGAGAGGCGGGGATGTATGTTTTGAGGGGTCTGGATCTTGCCAACATACCCCAGCTGAGATAGAGATTTCGTGCGTGTGTATAAGTAATTGTGATGACAATGGTAGAGGAGGAGGTGGCTACAGTAGGGGTGGGAGTAGTAATGAGGTTCTGTTTGATCTGAGTTGCGATGCAGAACTCACCAGAGGACAACACGGCGGATGTACCATTACAGCGACTAAAGAAGGTGCTATCGTTACAGATCAGTATACCTATACATGGGGTTCTACTCTTGGGGCTGTGGCATCCCAGTCCGGTCCTTTCTGGCATGGGAAGGCTACCTCGGACACCCGCGTCAGCGCCACGGTTGATTCAGATACCCTGTCATGGAGCACTTCCCAGCAAATTGTGGTCAATGCAAGATCGGGTTGGCCGTTGAGCTACCAAGTGCACCAGTGAGGTATTCAGCACAGTATGACCACCTCTAGGGTGGATATGAAAGACCAGCCTCTGCGCCCGCTTTGCCAAGCCCCATATCAGGTACTGGCCCATGGGAGGGGAATTACATGACAGGCGAACCGCCATTAATACCCTCGAGGATTGTGATCCATAGTGACCTTTTCATTGGAGGACCAAGCTATCCGGGTGCGAACGATACTTGTGCTTCGTCTTCAACGGGGCTTGATTATTATGAGAACACCTATGCTGTGAACGAAAATTGTGGTACCCTATCTGCGTTACAAGACTTTAAAACTCAGGTTCTCATGCACGAACGGTTTCACGAATCGGGTGCAAGGGCCTGTCTCAGAAGTTCAACGGGACGACAGGCAATGGCTGACATGGAACGTATTACTGGATCGGAGGCGGATGTCAGATCCAATTGGGAAAGTAAGTGGAGCGAATTTTACATGGACCATTTTATCACTTCGGGTATGGCGCGAACTGCCTTCGCTAGTCTCTCGCCAATATGGAATTATGTCTTCAGTTCTTGGGAGCTTCCAATACTTCATGGATCTGGTCATCCACCAGACGATGCATTTGGTTGCTAAATCTCTTTCAAAATGAAAAAATTTCTATTCTTTTCTCTCTTCCTTGTATTGACCTTGCAGGTGAACGCTCAAATCCACCGAGGCAAAGTCATGGAAGGAGATCAATGGGTGATCCCTACGACGGATCAAGCCCTAAAACTAATTATGGATGAGGAAAGGGGTGCAAGAGAACCAGCTGTGGCTATTTTGCGTCAAGAGCTCGGACCTGTACCAGCTGTTGAACTTGATGCCTTCGCGGAAGAGTTGGGGAGAATTGTACGTGATGGAACCAGTCAACAATCTGAACTGGCTAGCGGAGCACTGAGATTGGCTACAATAGACCAAGGTCATGGAATACCCTACACCAAATCTGCTTAGGTGTTCATACGCGTGTACGAGTCACTGGAGAATCCTGAGGATCCCAGAATATTCAGAACATTCAGAGCATTGTATAGAGTCTACAGTTCAGGCGGAAAGGAGTATGTTCGCAACCTGTTCAATGCAAGTGAAAAGCCGCCGGAATGCCAGTATTGCGGGGGCACGGCAAGATCGGGATTGGGATGTGAAGAGGTGGAGAATCCATGTCCCAATGTTGGCACATGGTGTGATGCGGGAAAGGTTCTCTTAGACAAGGGCGATGACGAAAGTCCCTCAGAAGACGAATGGGCAAGGCTATGCTTTCCGCTTACACATTGAAACATTGTGTACTCATTTCGCTTTTCCTTGTGTTAACCTTGCAGGTGAACGCTCAAATCCACCGAGGCAAAGTCATGGAAGGAGATCAATGAACAAAGGTAGAGATAAGATAGCGGGGAGATGCTATGTTGCGTTTGTTATATGGGTACAAGGCAGTGCTGGATCACACCGCGGGCAGGTGCTTTCTTGGAGCAGTGCAGAACCTTGTCTGAGTTTTTCCCTCAGATCTCCGACAACCGTATTTATTTGTTCTAATGTCATTTTATGTGGAATCCCCAGTACAAATCCTCAGTTAATAAGATTAACCATGACGTATTCTCCATTGTTAAGAGCATAAAACACAAAAAACCATTTATTTATTTCTTGATCTTTATACAGGAATGAGGTGCCTCTAAACCTAGGACCGATATTTCAGGAAGAATTCAGGAATGGGTTCCTTTCGTAGCAGGCGAAATGAATATAGCATAGATCCCCCTCCTTGTATACGCATCATGTGATAATCAAGTACCTTATATTTTCTCCCGAACAAAGATTTGAACCCTGAAATACACGATAGGTACAAATGGCAGTGGGGAAACCTTGAAAATAATGCGCCTGATTCCCAGGATTCACCCGAAGTTAAATCGGACTCTGAGTTCACTAGACCCCCTATCCCGCTCCAGAATTGGACGGGCAAATCTTAGGTTACGGCGCTGCATAGTTCATGGGCGATTAGGTCAGCATACATTTGAAGTGGTAAATCATGCGCAAGCTCGGTATTGGCCTCCTAAGCCTCTTTCGAGGAATGTCTCTCTTGATCCGGCGGTTGCGTGGTAGGACGGAAGAGGACGCAGCTGCCCACCGGATCGTCAGTGGAAAAACCTGGAATGAATTCTGTGATTCTCTTAAGGCGGCGGGTGCTGGATTACAATTCCCTGGTGCTCCACAGGATCCGTTCAATCAGGCGGAAGGATATCGGTACCTCAGTCGTATCGCACGTGCAGGCCTTATGGCGTTCGTCGAACATGCGGATGTCAACGCGCCGGTCTTGCATCGGGTAGTTGACGAGGTAACAAAACTGGGTGCCGATAATCCAGACAATTATTATCAAACAGCTGCGCTGAACGGAAACTATGAGTATAAGATCTATGGGCAGCGAAACACAATTGCATATCTGAGCTTTGGTACTCAATCTGGCAATTATGGTCAGGGGCGCGGCTTGCCACCCACAGGATATATTGAATCCGATGAGATCAAGATGGATGCCAGTGGGAGATTCGAACTCGTCCTCAGTTCCAATCCTCAATCTGGGAATTGGCTTCCCATGACTGCCGAGACGGGCACTCTGGTCGTGCGTCAAACCTTTCTTGATCGAACAGCAGAGACTCCAGCAGAGTTGCGTATTGAGCGCATTAACTGTCCCGAACATGATCGACACCCTTCCCTGTTGACACCTAAGCAGTTTGATGAAGGCTTGAAAAAGGCAGGAGCACTGGTGGCAGGGGCACCGTTACTCTTTTCCAAGTGGGCACGGGATTTCCAGAAACACACGAATATGTTGCCAATGTTTGATCCAGAAGTTTCACGGGCCGCTGGTGGCGATCCTAACATTACCTATTATCATAGCCATTGGGCGATTGCAGAGGACGAGGCTCTTCTGATTGAGGTCACGCCCCCAGAATGCGAATACTGGAATTTTCAGTTGAACAATTACTGGATGGAATCTCTGGATTACCGATACCATAGGATTCACGTAAATAAGCATCTGGCACACTATGAAGATAATAACTTCGTGAGGCTGGTTGTCGCACATGAAGATCCGGGCATGCCTAACTGGCTGGATACCGCTGGTCATACTTCTGGGACTATGTGCTTTCGGTGGGTACGAGCGCAGGAATCTCCTCAACCCCATACCCGGTTGGTCAAGTTGAGTAGCTTTGGGAGTTAATCGTGTAGCAAGAAATGGGGAAGAGCAACTTCGTAACGACAACAGATTATGAGCATCCCTATCGCCCATTCTTCATCAAAATTTGTAATGGTCTGAGTGGGAAATTCAGCCCGCCAAAAGATTTAGATGCCGAGACGCTTTTAGAGAAGGCTAAACGAGTAACGGGACTTGGAGACTCGGGAGATGGTAAATATTTCGAGGCTCTGGAGGTGTTAGTCAAATCAATTAACGACGAAGCTCGCCTAACCGCTACCGGCAGGTTAATACAAAAATCTCGACTCACCCGTGCGTTAGTTCAACGTCTCCGAATCAGGGAACTACTCAGAAAGCATCCTGAAATAAGTGAGATTGATCTTGGCAAAATCATTCTTGTCACTGGGTTGCAGCGTACTGGCACGACACTACTCCAACGCCTATTGAATTCCAATCCTGCCGTCCGCGGCATTTCTGGGGGAGAACTGCTTGAACCAGCCTCGGCGGGAAACATGAACAGTCGTGCAATTTTCATCCGAAAGCTTTATTCGTTCATGGCACATCAGGCAATTTCCTATTTGTCACCGCAATTCAAGTTGATACACCCAATCAGCCACCGTGAGCCGGAGGAAGATGTTATGCTGCTGGACCTGAGTTTTATGAGTCAATCACCTGAGGCGACGATGCATGTCCCAACGTATTCGCGTTGGCTGGAGAATCAGGATCACACCCAGGCCTACGAATATCTTCGCGAGGTACTGAAAGTTCTGTGTTGGCAGCGTAAGGGGAGTCAATGGGTGCTAAAGACTCCAAATCACATGGAGTATTTGGATATATTCCTGAAAACTTTCCCAGATGCAAAAATTATACTGACCCACCGCGATCCACGAAGGGCTCTGCCATCATTTTGTAGTATGGTTGCACACAGTCGAGGTATTTTTAGTGATGATGTGGATCCCGAAGAAATTGCGAGACACTGGTGCCGGAAAGTACGCAGAATGATTGAAATCACCGAAATGGTTCGATCTGGTGAAGAGACCGACCGGTTCATAGATGTGTCCTATTACGACTTGATTGCGGATCCCGTAACCCAGCTTCAGAAGATCTATGAGTGGATCGGGATTGATTTTGATGACGAGGCAGTGCGGTATGCAGGACGGTACATCAAGGCTAATCCGCAAAATCGTTTCGGGCGACATTTCTATAGCTTGAACGATTTTGGGTTGAACAAGGAGGTCATTGAAGAAAATTTTTCTGCCTACCGTGAGAAATATGCGATCCCGTTTGAGTGAATCATCTGACTTGATCCTATACGAGCAGTTCAAGCCAAAATTGAGGACTCCATGAAAAAAAAGAACTTAGTCGGAGATGGCACGCCCGTCAGTGCAATGGTTGCCGCTGTTCGAGATCTCAGGCAGCAAAAGCATGCAGAAGTTGCCATGGTTCCCGAAGATGCCCGAATTGACGGCAAGACCTGTTTGGTGACCGGAGCCAATAGCGGCCTTGGGAAAGCTGCTGCTGTTGAACTCGCGCGGCGTGGGGGAAACATGATTTTAGCCTGTCGACCCGGGCATGGAGAAATTTGTCAGGAAATACAGGAGCTGTCTGGATCTTCAAATATAGAATTGATGGAAGTTGATCTGGCCGACGTCAAATCCGTCCATCATTTTTGTGATTTGTTGGCATCTCGCCGAATCCGCATTGATATTGCATTGATGAATGCCGGACTGATGCCTTCCAGGGCTAGAAAATCCCCACAGGGACTTGAGATGATGTTTGCCGTACACTTCTTCTCCTCACGTGTACTGATTGATCGGTGGGTGAAGAATGGAGTGATTCGTCCGTCCGGACACCCTGATAGGACACCGCGAATTGTATTTGTCGCATCCGAAGCACACCGGTCCTCCCATGTCATTGAGTTTGATCGTTTCGGTACGTTCAAAGATTATAAAATGAAGGACAGTCTCAGACATTACGGCATCAGTAAACTACTTCAGTGTATGTACGCCACCGAGCTTTCCCGACGCCTGAATCAAGGCGACAGTATTGAAGTCGCGGTACACTCAATGTGCCCCGGAGGTGTTTCTTCAAACATTGTAAGGGATACCCCGACACTGCTCAAGCCCGTAGTTAAGCCACTTCTACGGTGTCTCTTGCAATCTCCAAAACAGGCCGTAAAGCCAGTAATTTATCTGTGCTGTTCCGAAGAAGCGGGCTGTAGCACGGGGATGTATCTGCACTTAATGCAACGGAAATCTGTCTCGCCAAGTGCTTCCGATCCAAAGAATGGCTCCATGCTATGGAGAGCCAGTGCGGAACTGATGGCAAAGTTCTAAGGCCACATTATCACTGCAGAAAATGCCCCATACACTAACCAAGTCGATCCGTCATCTTTGGCTACTTTGCATGCGCAAACCGCTGGCAGAGCGTGTTGATATGTCGGGGCGGACCGTCATTGTGACGGGAGCATCTCCCAATTCTATTGGGTATGAGACTGCCAAGATCCTTGCGAGTTGGGGTGCACACGTTATCGCAACTAGTCTGCATGACGAGGAAATGACCGAAACTTTCCTTAAGAATGATCTACGCAAGATAGGTGCCGATGGTAACATTACAGTCCGAACACTTGACCTGTGTGATGCGAAGAGCACTTGCAATTTCGCAACTTGGTTTCTTCGAGAGTATGACGGAAAGCTTCATGTTTTGGTAAACAATGCGGGTATCCATAAGAATATCTTCCGTCCACGACGAAAACCGCCCCTGACTAGGGATGGCTTTGAAATTCATTGGAGAACCAACTATTTAGGACCTTTCCATCTGACGAATCTGCTACTCCCTTGCCTCAAACGGAATGGCCTGGAAAACGGCGATACTCGGGTGATAAACGTATCCTCTCATCTACATGACAGCGTGAGCAACGTAGACTTATTCGATAGTACGTACCGCTACCATTCCTGGAGTGCATATGGGGCTTCAAAACTGGCACTCATTCATTTTTCAGTTGAGATCAACCGACGGTTTTCAAAAGAATTCAATTTGCGATCAGTAGCACTACACCCCGGATCCGTTCACACGAACCTTACACAAATGAAGCCGATGACTGGACGAATTGGCAGTGCTCTGAATCGCATGAGTTCCGCGATGGCATCACTGGTATTATTGCACCGGAAGTATGGGGCGCAAACCGTAGTAATGTGTGCTAGCACTCCTGCGCTACATGGCGGACGCTACTACGAGCGTTGCAAGATTGTCAAACCAAGCGAACAGGCTAGACAGATGTCAGCCACAAAAATGCTGTGGGACCAGTCGGAAGCCTGGCTTAAGACGATCATCTGACTGCAAGCTCATGATTTTTAGGGAATTTTCAATTCGCACCAGTCCGGTTGACATCAACGCCTCTAACGAGGTAGTCTGGACTGTCCTGACTGATATCCAAAAATATGGTGCATGGAATCCGTTTACGTCAAAGATCCAAACAGATTTTGCGATTGGATCTCCCGTAAATCTTCTGGTAAGGATGGGGCCCATCAAGTTTAGAATCACCGAACGTCTCTACGCTTTCAAAAAACCCTGCCTTATTGCTTGGGAAAAGAAATTCGGAGTTCACTGGCTACTGTTCGCAAAACGAGAGCAGCATCTTGAACATGTTGACAATACAAGTTGTCGCTATTACAACATTGACAAATTGACGGGATTACTCGCACCAATAGTTTACTTTTGTTTTGCCAGCTACATGCGGCGCGGCTTCAATGATGTGGCTAAGGGATTGAAAATGCAAGCGGAAGCAATATAGTCGTCGCCGAACAGGAAACCCTGCCCTACTGATTGCACTTCTGGATGGGTATTAGCTGCGCAGAAAGCATCTTCCGCCGGGCTTAAAGGTCATGTGGAGAGGTGCTGGCATTTGGGAATCGGTGCTATTTGTGTTGTACTGGATCTGAAACATCAGGAGCGTATTCCATCTTCGGTTGCCAGAGAACTCACTCCCCTCAGTCGCAGGGGTGAACACGATCCAGATTCCCTGATCAGTGCTTCGCAGCGCTTTACGGAAGTCTTTGAATCCTGAATGATTTGATTACTCCAGGCCACGAAGAATCAAACGAAGACGACGCAGTTGCTTCGTTGCAAGTTTGATGTGATGAATCGTATCCTGCACCGCAGTGTGGAATGTGAGGAACGGCGGCGTGTGCTGCAAGGCAACGCGCATGTAAGCGTACGTAGATGAGAAGATCGTGAGAGAGGTCATCCAGATCGCCGAAATGTTTGAATGGCACAGAGAAGGCGTTTGTAATGCGCTGTGCCAGAAGCAGTCCAATACCAGAACAGAACGAATCAACGGCAAAATCCAGAAAGTCAAACCCGTCGGAAGAGGATACCGAAAATTCAAAAACGCCCGAAGCTCAATCCTCTTCTTCCTCGGAAGGCTTGACCTTTTTTCACAATATTCGCGGTAGAACCAAAAAATTAAAGGATTTCCCCAAAAGTATAAGAAGTATTTTACGGAATGAATCTGTCCAAGTACACCTTTGTCGAAAAGTTTGAGAGAGGGGAAGATATTTACCTCCACAAGAAAGGCGGATCACCGCTCCATGTAGCAATAACCACTGAGCAGTCCTACCTCCTTGAACCAGACATAGTGGTCGTAAGCACGAAAAGCACAGTCAACGACATAAAGATTCTATTGGAAGAACGGGTACAGGGAACGTTCGGACCGGGATACATATCCTATTATCACCGATTAGATTGAGAAGAGTATCCCGCCGTGGAGAAATATAGGGGTATTGTGATTGGCAAATTTATTTATCGGAAGAATTCGGATCATCTACCGAGATACGCGGCCATGGTCAGAGAGGAGATCAAGATTGATCATATGTTCTTGTATGGATGGACGGTTGAGGAAACGCGTCAAAAGATCAAACTCTATCAGGAGACGGATGATGAGAACTTGAAGGACAAGATTACGTTTGGCAATTCCCAGACGTTGATGCGCGATCTCTACCGTATAGAGGTCTGAACGCAAAGTCTTGAAGCAATTCCATTAATTTGTGTCTAAGGGTACGATCATGTACCCATCAACCTGTCCAAGAATTCCTGACTTCGACGGTTTACAATTTTCTAAAAACAAAGAAAGCCTTATTTTTCAGTGGATACAGGTTTTTTGAAAAGAGTGTTCAGACAACTTTGAACACTACAAACACCGTCGGTTTTGCCGCTTTTTGCGGTCTGAATCCCAGACGTTAAGCCATCACTTGGGAGGCGGGTTACGGGTCTTTCTCCAAGGGTACGGTCTGGCGCTGAATCGTCAACCCCATCGCTTTGTAAAGCCGAACTTTTGTACTGTTCGCCGCCGACGGGATCGCAAAATGACGCTGGGTCGTCTTGTCTCGTACCACGGACACCTCTACTTCACGCAACTGAGCCAAAATCTGTCCCTCACTGATGGGCGCCTCCGCGCCATGTCGCGTGTTGTAGATTCGACGCAGAATGCGCAGCATCGCAAAGGCGGCAAAGCATATGGCAATGTGCGCGCGGACGCGGCGCTCCGTCCAGTGAAACACCGGACGAACCGCCATGGTATGCTTTAACACACGAAAGCCTTCCTCAATCTGCCATACCCCCCCGTACTGCGCATACACTTGTGCAGCGGAGGATGCCTTGAGACTCGTCCATACCGCGTGCAATCCCTCCAATTGACGATCCTTCTCAATGGCCGCTGCATTCAGCTTCACCGCATTCCGGTTCACGTTCAAGTAACGACCCTTCCGACCCGATCCCTTGACCCCAGATGCCAAACGCTTCTGGGCTTTCGTTACCGCCTTCTCTCGTTCGTGTGCGTCCTTGGCCGCACGCTTTGGACAATATCGCACGATGAGCCGCCTCCCCCCAATCCGCACTTCGCTTACCTTGCGCCCATCCGCGGTGGACTGCCACTTGAGGGTGCCCGTAACCTTACGCAATTCCTCCGCCTTCATTGAGCGCAAACGGGCCGCAACCACATAGTCATGCCCCATACTTTGCAGTAAGGCGACATGGTCCGCACTCAGCATCCCAGAATCCGCCACAACCACCACACGGTCCAATGCAAAACGGGCCTTCAACGAGGTGATCGCTGGCTCCAGTGTCTTTACGTCCGCGGTGTTGCCTTCAAACAACTCATAGCCGACGGGCAGTCCGTCATGGGTCTGCATCAGGGCCAAGACCACCTGCACACGAGTATGCTTCCCATCTTTACTGTATCCCTTCTTGCGGAGTCCGTCGGGCTTGTCCGAAGCAAACGCCAGCGTGGTCACATCAAAAAACAGTACATCCAGCTTGCTTCCGAGTAAGTCGGTCACCTCCCGGGCCACGATCGACTGCAACTGCGCAATGCGCCGATCATCTACCGCATCCATCATGCGGTAAAACTTGTGGACCGGGACTTCCACGCCATCTTCCTTGGACAGTTGCCGCGCATGCGCCAGTTTGCTGTCGCCAGGGGATCCTAGACGTAACAATACGGCTTGCCTGAATAGACGCGCAGCCATTGCATGCCGTTTGGAAAACAACTGATCGAACCCCATCCGCATATACAAGGCCCCAAACACCTCATGAAAGCCCACACAGATCCGCTTGACCTCCTCCAGCTTGCGGATATCTTCCAGCGGGATGGGCTGGTCGGACGGTTTCCTACGTCGGGCCTCCAATGCGGCATGCGCACTATGCTCCGACGGAAACAAGGACGGCTTGCTCTCTTCTTCAATCCGCAATCGTTCCTGTTCCGCGATGTGCAGGAGGGCCTCCAATGCCGGGCCTTCGGGGGCCGTGCCCATATAGCGCACGATCCTCTGCCGCACTTTGCCATCCTTTGTGCGGTCATTGCGCACGATCTGGACGGCAATGTTTTGGGTCGTCTTTCGTTTGAGTTTGCGGACGAACATGATATAGGTAAGATACGGCACACAGTTCAAATATCAAAATCAAAAAACAGACTGAACACTACATATTGAGAACTCGAAAAACAGGGCTAAAATGGCCCCAAATACCCCAAAAAAGCCCCCAAATCACTCAAAAATGGCTATTTTGCCCTCCAAGTCAACACCTACCTGTCGAAGTCAGGAAAGTCTTGAAGCAATTCCATTAATTTGTGTCTAAGGGTACGATCATGTACCCATCAACCTGTCCAAGAATTCTCCTTCTATTCGGATGGAAAGAAGGCCGGTATGCAGATCAGTCCTTGTTTACCGCACCCAAATCACCATTTCAAGTCCGTGCGTGCGCTGAGCCCATAGGAGAGCGGGGCCTCGTTTGTCTCTATGGTTCGCGCGGTGGTAACTACCGACATGTGCAGTCCCTGCTTCATGCGCAGGCTGTATCCGATCCGCCACGTTTGTCCTCTCGGATCTATCGTCATTCCCAGGGTGGATCGCCCAAGACTTTTTCTGATGGGCATCCCATATCCCAGTTCCATCTCCACCCGTTGATCCATGCTTCCCAGTCCCATGGAGTGTAGTGGCGCTTCGCGCCATAGATCTCCCCCGTAGACATTTCCCCAAAGCGGACGTACTCGCATAGAGGGACCCAGCCCACCCGGCGATCCATACTCTACGGATCCCGTCAGTCCCCATTCGCGCAGTCCCTCATCGGTATGCAGCACCAAGGTTCGACCTCCAAACTCCGCACGCAGTTGATTCATGGCCCAGCGCACGCCACCACCCAATTCCACTCCCATCCCGGTCTCTGCAGCGCCTCCGTCTTGGCGAAGGGCAGCCTCCATGTAGGGCTGCATGCCCGCTCCCATTCGTAGACTTCCCTCCACGCCTGCCCGAACCCGACGTACACCGAGAGCGGATCCCGTTTCCATGTCGGCAGTGGCCCAAAACGCATCCACCTCGTAGCCCAGCCGTCCTGTGCTACCCCCCGTCAGGGTTCCCGTTAATCCCAGTGCAATGAGCGCCGCATCCAGTTCGGAGTCCAGTGTCTCCATCTCGGTCTCACCGCGTCCGAGTCCCAAAAGCATCCACGCACGCATTCCGGCTCCTGTTTGATAACTGACATAGGGATAGAAGCCTGTCAATCTGGAGGATGCTGAACCGGACCGCGCTGGCGTTTCGTAGGTGCCTTGATCCCAGCTTTGCGCGGCCAAGAGACCTGCCATCCATCCCTTCCTCCACACATAGTCGGCTCCCAGGATCATGGTTGTGACATCGGAACGCAACGAGAGTGCTCCATCTCTTCCATTCATGCGCGTAAATGCACCTTGCCCCCAGACGCTCCATCCTCCCTGCGTATACGCTACACCACACCCGCGAAAGATATCTCCCAGAGAGCGGCGTGCCGTCCCATAGCGCAGCCACGATAGATCAGGAATGCTGCACTGTGCCATCCCTTCCATCCGCCGAGAGAGCGCGTCCACAATTTGGGATGCCCAAGTGCGAAGGACTCTGGACACATATGCATTCTGGATGATCTCCTCGCTCTCCTCTTCCACGATCACCTCTGTGCGGGCTTGCGCTACCTGTGCATTCATGGCCGAGAGGAGGACAAGTGCAAACGTCTTTGCCTCCCGAATGCGTTCGCTGGAGAGCAGCTTCACTTCAATGGTTTTAGAGACCTCGCTAGGTTCAAACGCAACCTGCCCTGCGAGAGGTTCATAGTCCTCGCCTGCCAATGCACTCCCATCTTCTGTGGCATAGCTGACCAGCACAGGCAAAGGAGAGGGCTTGGATAAGTGCATCTCAAAGATTGCTGTACGGGTGGAGACCATTACATTCTGCACCGAGACCGTGGGACTCCCGTCATTGTCCAGAATCGTTCCCGTCCCTGTCTCTTGGGCAATGGTCGCATGTCTGGCATTGGAAAGGGTCACCTGAAAGGTTTCCTCCGATTCCACCTCTGCATCTTCCAGGATCTGGATGCGGATCTTCCCTTCGGTGCTCCCCCGTTGAAAGATGACGATCCCCTGCGAGGATACATAATCCGATCCTTCCTCTGCGGTCTCATCCGAGGACGTATACCGGACGGTGACCAGTTCGGAACTGGCCCGATTCAGTCGGACTGGTAGGAGAAGTGAACCATCTCCCTCCGATGCACTCTCATCGTAGATACTCACCGTGAGTGGGGCATCATCATCTTGAATGGTCCCTTGAGCGTCTCCATCGGAGATCCCATTCCCTGATAGGCGCACTCGAAAGGATTCGGTGGGTTCGGTTTCCAGATCGTTGATGATTGAAACACGGATATCTTTGAGTACCTCTTCTGGTGCAAATGTGACTTCGCCAGCGGCGGCTTCATAGTCCTGTCTTGAGAGGGCAGACGCATCCTCGGTCGTAAAGCCAAAGGTTCGCGGCTTGCTGTCCAGACCACTCAACTCCACTCTAAAGACGGCTGCTGCCTCCGACTCGGTGACCTCTGCATCCCGGATACTCACCGTCACGGGATCCTCATTATCCAGGATAATCCCCTGGGCTTCAGATTGCCCCAACACCCCATTCTGCGGATCCCTCAACTGAATCCGAAACGTTTCCTCTTCTTCATGAATCTCATCGTCCATGATCTGTACAACAATGGATTTTGTTGTCTCTCCAGAAAGGAAGCGCAGTGGACTGGGGGTCAATACTTGATAATCCAGAGGCGCATTGGCCGTCTCGTCCAGAACCGAAAATTCAACCTGGGTATCTCGCCCAGGCAGTACACGGCTCAGGGTCACGGCAAACTGCGCCTGTCCTGCCTCTTCCCTCACGGTCACGGACGCTTCAATCTCCATGACGGGAAGCGCATCGTCATCCCGAATCGTCCCTCTGGCCTCAACCGTGGACAGGACGGCATACTCGGGTTCGGATAACCGCAAAAGGAAGGTCTCCTCCGATTCCTCCTGTGTATCATCCATGATCGGGACCGATACCTCACGACGGGGCGTATCTGGGGGGAACACCAGCATACCGCTTTGGCGCATATAGTCCATGGGTTCCATGGCCGTCTCATTCGCGGTCTCAAACGCGACGCGCACGGTCTGCACCGGGTTGGGCGGATTCAGCGTGACCATAAAGATCATCTCGCCTGCACTTTCCAATACCGAAGCATTCTCAACCTGCAACTCGTATAGATCGTTATCCTCGATCGTTACCGTCGCCTCCCCTGGATTCAGCACCACGCCCTCCGTCTCTATCAACTGAATCTGAAAGGTTTCCTCTCCCTCAAATAATGGATCGTCTGTGATCTGTACTTCAATAAATGCCGTCGTACTCCCTTCGGGGATCAGGAGCAGATTCTGAGGGAGCGTATAGTCCACCTCTTCCGTGGCAGTCAGTCCAGTCGTTTGAACTTGCACATTCAGATCAAATGGTGCCGCTGGGGATACTTCAATGGGTAGCCGAGCGATCCCCACCTCTTCGGAAACGGTCCAAGTCTGGACTGCCAGCGTGATCGGATCATCGTCATCCAGAATTGTGAGTGTTCTATCCTCTGGCCCGATCACTCCGAGTGAATTTGACGCATGGCCGCTGAGGATGACCGTCTTATCCGGCCCATCCACCAGATTGTCAACTGCTGTGATGGTCACCTGCTCTGAACTGGTTGTTGCCCCAGCGGGAATCGTCAGTATTGGGTTGCTACTCAGTACAAAATCCGAATCTGTGGCGGGGAAAGTTGCGTCCGCGGAGATCATGATCACCGTCTCGGCAGTTGATGGGGGAGTCAGACGGACCGTGAGGGTCGCTTCCCCCTCGGCTTCTGGAATTGCTTCCGGAGTCAACTCAAGGACTACTTCGGGGATCGGATCAATAAGCGTGAGTGTGGCTGGGCTTATCTCCAGACCTTCTACGGGTGTCGTGCCTGTAACGAAAACCGTTTCCTCAGGCTCAAAGAACTCATCAGGAATCGGTGTGAAGGGAAACGTTGCGGATGAGGAGCGCTCTTTCGCCAAGATCTTAATCTCAACGGGAGAGACTGGCTCGTAGTCGGTTCCTACTGTGGCAGTCCCGTCCTCCACCGAAACCGTCACCTGCGTGTCGGCATCTCGCGCAACATCCACCGTTGCCCTGACCGTGATTGTTTGGCTTCCTTCCTGTTCTCTCACCTCGGAGGGAGAAATCGAAAGCGTGACACTAGTGGCCGTGTCATTATCAAGAATGGTCAGGATCACATCTTCTGGATCCAGGACTCCCTGCGCATTCGTCACAACACCGCTTACCGTGATCATTTTATCCAGACCATCCACCTGATCATCTGCAGCCGTGATCCTCACCTCTCCTGTACTCTCGGTCTCCCCCGCCGCAATCGTGAGCGTGTTCCCACTTAGTGTATAATCGGCAGTTGTGGCGGGAGAGTTCGGTTGGGCCAGAAGTTCAATGGATGTCTCTGCGGTTGAAGCTGAGCCAAGACGGGCCGTGACAGTAGCGAATTCTCCTTCCGTAATTGTTTGTGGGGTTATCTCCAACATCATTAGCGGAATCGGATCTACACAGGGTACAAGGTCAACCGTTGTATATATTCTAATTGTTCCGGCTTCTTTCAGATCAAGGATCTTCTGAGGTAGGCACTCAATGGGATTGTGGGTAAGACTCACGATTAACCCCGGTTGAATGCCGTCAAAGATATTCGCAGGCAGTGTGGTGAGAGAGTTATAGGCAAAGGAAAGCCGTTCCAAACTGGAGAGCCCCTCAAGGAGGCCCTCGGGCACGGAAGTGAGAGGGTTACCTGATAAGTTCAGCACCTTAAGGTTGGAGAGCCCTTCAAAGACATCCTCATGTAGTTCGGTCAAGGAATTATAGGTGAGTCCCAGCTGTTGCAAACTGGAGAGATCCTCAAAGAGATCTTCATGCAGGTCAGTAAGAGAATTCTCGTCCAAGTACAGCGTTTTCAAACTGGAGAGATTCTCAAAGAGATCTTCATGCAGGTCAGTAAGAGAGTTTTCGCTCATGTAAAGCGCAAACAAATTGGAAAGACCGTTAAAGACTTCCTTGGGTAGCTCCTCAATGGAATTCCGGTCTAAGTACAGCGTTTTCAGATTGGTAAGACCCTTGAAGAGATTCTCATCCAGGGTGGTGAGACGGTTTATGCGTAAGAACAGACGTTCCAATCTTAAGAGTCCACTGAAGAGGCCTGCAGGCAGAGAAGTAAATGAATTTCTTTCTAAGTCTATGAATTTTAGGCTATAGAGGCCATCAAAAACATCGTTGGGTAGGGAGTTTGGGAAATAATTGCCGTTCATGTCAAGCGTCTCCAAATTGACCAAACCGTCAAAAATATCTTCATGAAGTCTACGGAGGCCAGCACCGCCGAAATACAACTCTCTCAAGCTGGTCAGACCATCAAAGAGATCCGTAGGAAGTGAACTCAAACTATTCGTTTCAATGTTCACAGACCTTAAGCCAGTGAGACCATTAAAATCATATTCCTTCAGCCGAGCAAGTCGAGATCCCTGTATATTCACGGCCACGACACCTGATAGCTGGTCTGGGGTGGTGTTTGCACAGTTGGTATGATCAGGTAGAAATTCCAGAATCTCGGTTTGCACTCGATAAGTTCGATTGCAGATGTTCACGGTTTGGGCCGTGACATTTAGCGCAGGGAAAATCATAATCGCACTCACGGGCACCAGTAGAAACAAAAATCTTGTCATGATTCCGATAGATTCGTGTGTCTGGGCATGGTTTCAACCAGAATACGAAAAAACTGAGCAAAAAAACCACAGAAAGTTCAACGTACATAAATCCTAAATCAAATTCAAGTCGTCCGAATCAGATGAAGTTAGAGTTCGGGGTCATCCATTTCATTCGTGGATTCATGACACAGAATCAAGACAACTCAATTGAGAACTTGAGTGATTGCATGTCAACTTCCTCTTCTCCTGTCAAGAAGCTAAATTATCTTGCGTGTGACAGGTAACTAAATTTGGGGGTCGGCAATGACTTCACCGAAGGCAGATTGTTACAGTTCGAGGGCTTGAGGTAGGTCCTCCACAATCGCTGTACAGGGGTTGGAAACCACACGCACCTGCGGCATTACAGATGTCGTGGTGAGCGCGGCGGGAAAAGGTAGGGATAGAACTCTGACAGGCGTGAATCAAAGAGTCAAATGAAAAGGAATCATAGAGGATGTGTCAAAAAGAATTAGATAAGAGCCAAAACCAAGGTAGGGGAATAATCTTGGGACGAGGCTGGCGGGAACTTGTTTACTGGCCAATTAGCCTCCAGCGCATAAATGGCAGGACTTGATTTGTGCCCTCCTTTGGAACGTGGGAACCCTCGGGATGATGTCAAGCGGGCAGTGCCCACAAGTCACTGAGTACCAACGCATCCCACAGGGGCAGATCACTTCGTAGTAGTGAAGAAGCGTTTGTAATGAAAGTTGAGCGCCCGAAGTGACCCATACAGCAGGCCGTGAGAAAGGACTTCCTAGCAGAACGCAACTCCGTTCTTACAAACGGCTACATCGGAAGAGAGCTGTAAGTTAAGAGTCTCACGCCGGTTTTGTGAGAGACGAGGGGTCAAATTCCCCTCGGCGACTTGACGCTACACACGGATTCTACTTACCCCGTTGACGATCTATCCACAATTTCGAGTGGATCATCGTAATCCCCTAAGCCATCAGTCATAATTGACGCAAGACACCATCACCTTTTATTTGAGTAGCATCATCTGTTTCGTAAAAATCTGGTTTCCAGTTCGTAGGGTATAGAAATAGGTCCCACTACCGAGGGTTTGCGCGTCAAATATGACTTTATGGATTCCAGAAGGCAAGATCTCATCAATAAGCAAGTTCACTTTTCGTCCTAATAGATCATAGACCGTCAGACTAATTTGCTGTTGTTTTTCAAGCGAAAAGGAGATCTCTGTGGTGGGATTGAAGGGATTAGGATAATTTTGTTGTAATGATGTCTCAGATGCTTGATCATCAGAGATGAGGGAAGTCATAATCTTTCGGTACAGTGGTGCATCAACCAAGGGATCTCCAGGATGTCCAAATTTCCAGCGTTTGGCCTGCCGAAGTTGCTGAACAACGATTGGAGTTCTGGAAGAAAGAAATTGTTCGCGGACATAATTGACCGCCCAATTCCAATCCTCTGGAGTTTTGGCAGGATCACTCATGTAATCCCCCCACCGAGCTGACTCAGCAATGACCGTCGGACGAACTTCATTCTCACGGGCATTCCACCGAGCGAACACAGATGAGTCACTCAAGGCCCCTGATCCATAGAAACTTTCGTGAGCAAGCTGGCCAAAGCGAAGCCGATACTGTTCAGACCCCATCAACTGTTGATGAATCCATTGTGGATTACTACGATCAAATTCGTCTCCGACAGCAAAGGGGCCGGTTCGATCATGTGGCTTTGATTCGGATCCTGGTCCAGGAAATAGACTGAATTCTGCGTCATGAATAAAGAAGGAAAATCCTTGATCCCCTTTACGGTCTCGCATGCCGATCCAGTTATTCGTAGCTAGATTTGAGACAATGATGGGAGTGTCCGTGTTTGCCGTCCAGAAAATGATCAGCATATATTTAATGAGGTTGTCCACATCCAGGAGGATCGGGAAATCATCACTGCGTGATCCATCTGGGTTTAGCCCCTGCAACTTCATATACAAAGCGTCCCGCTCGTTCTCGTCAACCAACTGTGCAAGGTGATTCACTTCATCGTAGAGAAGACGCCATGATTTTTTCTTACCCTCGGAGAACTCTATGAATCCATTATCGTGCTTCACGACATCATAATTGTCCTTATCCCCACCGATATAGAATTCACCGTGCCACTGATCTGCTCTCTCCTGCGTCTGATATACACCCCAGTATTGTCCATTCAAGTATAAATGATAGTAGCGACTTCGGGTATAAGGTGCCCCCATATCTCGCTGTGTGTCTCTGGAAAACACATCCCGGAGAAAGGTATGATGAGCAGATCCCTGAAGAGACCAAGAATTGCTTTGGGCAGTGCGCAGGTCAAACTTGTCAAATTCATCAACGCCCTCATCTCCAAAGAGGCTATAATAAAGATTTTTCGTTCCATAGGATCCTCGGAAATAAAGTCGGAATGCATGTTTGGGGTTGTTGGTCAGACGACTGCTCCAGCCCCCTCGGATACGTACTCCCGCATTGACAGCAAAACCATCGGGGCTACCATGCAGCGAGTCATGGCCGATTTCATTGAAAAACCTTGGTGGATAAATCAGCTCCAGAGAAACAGGACGCTCCCAATCTCTGCCTTTTTGATCTGCATTTGGAAAGAGTCCACGCTCTTCGCTAAAAAGAGAGTCAAATGGAAGAACAAGAGATAATGAGGGAATGGAATTGAGTGATGCGATCAATTGTTCTTCCTGCCCACTGACAATTTTCGGATCCATTCCCATGTCGACTTCATGACCACCCCAGTCCAATGGCCATCCCTTAGAAATCATATTTTCCGGGGATTGGCGGATAATGTCCGCTGGGAAAATATAGGTACGGGTAACGGTTTCGGACGGCAGAGCGCCCTCCATGAACGCAACTGCGCGTATCACGGTGGTTTCGTCTATCGTGAGGGGTAGAGTGTAAGGTATCCCATTTTCCGCTGAGGGATCAGAATTGTCAAGAGTATAGTAAAGGACAGCTTCGGGAGTTTCGTGAGATAGTTGTAATGAGAACATCTCTTCAAGAATCGCTCCCGAGTGACTAAATGTTGGAGGAGGTAACTCGGTTTGAGCATTACTTGGATACGAAAAAAAAAGAGCAACCACTAAGCAAAAAATAGGGGGGGGCAAAAAGTTGCTTCCTTATCGTGCGAACTGCATAGGGGGGCAGTTGCAGATTAGGTGTTTTATCTTTATTATTCATGACGTACTAATATAAGTAGAGTTTTTTGGTTGTATGTTAAAAATGCTAATTTAGTGATTTTCATGTTCATGGCGTCCATTGTGTAATTAGGCGTTGAAATCAAAATAAGAAGCCGTAAAGTGGATCAAATGCAGAATTGGTTTTATCACAATTTGTGTAGGATGAGAACCATATAAATTAATCATAATTCCCACGCTCCGTGTTAACTCACACCATGGGGGATCTATCACAAGAAAAAGCAGATTCACTTATCGCAATTCACAAATGCAAAATTGACGATAGGGTCTGGGATTATCCATCTTGGGGAGGAAAAGTCAAGATCCCCTTGAAATCTGTGGACGGGACTGAGT
This sequence comes from Rhodothermales bacterium, assembly GCA_965208025.1. Classification (GTDB taxonomy): domain Bacteria; phylum Bacteroidota; class Rhodothermia; order Rhodothermales; family Bin80; genus Bin80. The sequence continues at coordinate 2,369,982 of OZ242302.1, read as the reverse complement.
CATTTTTTCTTGACATTTCAAGTTCTAGATATAATTTGAGTAAGAAAAAAATACCAGAATAGGACGGGATCTATCGTTCTCATTAGGCTGGATATTGGTGGTACAGGGTATAGGAATCCAGATGGAACAATAATTGGGCCTGATCATGTCGATATTTATCGACAAGGATTCGGTGCAAAGTGGGCATTCAATGTACCAACCGACAAATTTAGTGATATCGGCAATCCTAAAACAACATTGTTTGATTTTATGAAATACTGCAACATCGTTGAAATTCCTTTATTCAGCGGAGGGATTTTTCCATGACAAACATGATTGAATCTTTGCTGAGTCGTTATTGGGATTGGGTTCAAGGACAGACATCAGTTCGCGATCTTGGCGGGACCTACGAGATCACCACGCCATACCTCAACCGTTTTAATGACTTCGTCCAAGTATACGCAAAAATGATCAAGCCAAGCAGAATTCTAGTTACAGATGGAGGAGAAACCATGGAAGAGTTTGGCTTATCAGAGTACTCCAATACCACCAGGAGATGGACTCCGATCATTCAAGAAATTCTGAATGGGTTTAGCATTAAAATGAATGAACAGGATAGATCACTGAATACTGAGGGTTCTATTCAGGACTTCCCTCTTGCTACGCATAATTTGATTCAGGCAATTCTTGCTATCAATGATGTGGGCTATATGAGTGGATCAGGTAGATCTACAATTCAGTCTGCTTTCCGAAAACAGGTGGATCATGAACTTGCTTCTTTTGATTGGGAAGTCAAGTCTAATCCAAAGTTTCAAGGGGGTTCAGGTGTACCAAGGAAATTTCACTTTATGGTGAAGTCTGAAAAGATTCCCACGGTTATACAGTGTTTTGGATCAATAGATAAGCAGAGAGCGGACGCTTTCGTTCTCTCTTTTCTTGATGTACAAAAAAAACAATCTGACGGTCAAATGAAGTGCTCTGCGCTGATTAAAGATGATGACGAAGAAAGCTTGGAGACTCCACTCGCAATCATGAGGAGTTTTGATATTCATGCGGTAGTGGCTTCTTCTGGAATAAGTAAGGGGTTGCAACAGATCATGGCTTCCACTTTGCTAACAAAGAGGATTGAAGCGTAACTTCATCGTAAGAATATCTGAGTACCAGATAAATATGGGAGCGTATACATCTTCCCAAATAAGCCCAATTGATTGGACTGCCAAATTCTTGTGCCACTGCCCTATGGCAGTCTTTGCGTTATGCTCGTCCGTTAAGATGCTTATTGACTACTCGTGGTGCCTCACGTTCAAGTCGCTCACATGCACATTGAGTGCGTGATTGATTCGCAGGCCAGCGATGCCGTCCGTCATGACTTGATCGCTCGGGACACGGGCCACTTCGGCTCCATTCACAGAAAATGAGACAGTCTCCTCGCGAACATCAACCTGCAAATGGTTCTCAACGGAACTTTCCGAATCAGTGTCAAATACATTGATGGCTTCATGTGTAGTCCATTCATTGAGGATTGATGTCTCTGATCCAGTCCGACGCTTAATCAGAAACTCTCCAGAATTTCGGAGAAGAAAGTAGTCATAGGCAATCTCGTCAGTGTCCAGATTTTGACCACCCATGAATACCCCATAAGCCTCACGACGTTCGCCAGGGTCAAACAAGTGGATGGTGGACTCCAAGGTGTAGTTTGTCTCGGCGGTCTGGTCTGGGTGATAGAAGATTGCTGCTGGTCCGGTTGTGATGTGCCATCCAGGTACCATATTGACGAAATAAATATCAACGGAGTCCGCAGTTGCACCAATTTGAATATCGGGGTTCGGACGGTCAAGACGCACCTTCCAAGACTCCGGCGTCATGAGATCCTCACCGTCTGGGGTAGCAGGATCAGGCTGGGCCATCAGAGTGAGTGGAAGTAAAAGAAACAGGACGGTTAGGAGGAAAACTGATTTCATGAGGAAACTTGGTGATTGAAACCCCAAATGTAAGCGTATTTGATCTTGTATGCAAGGGACTCATCAAACAAATTTGAGTATTGATGCGTTACAAAGGGTTCGCTTAATCAAACCTGTCGGGATACAATCGTGCAACAAATTCTTCCCATTCTTGAAGACTTGGATTCAGTAAAAATGCCCCAAATCGAATCTGAGGGTCTTGCATCCGTGTACCTTGAGACGTATGGATGCCAGATGAATGTATCAGATTCCGAGATCGTTGCCTCGGTACTCCGGAATGCCGGGTATGGACTGACTCATGATCCCCTCGTGGCTGATATTGTTTTGTTGAACACCTGCGCAATCCGCGAAAATGCAGAGCAAAAAGTTCGAAGGCGGCTTGGTTTTTTTCGTGCACGAAAACGTAAGCATAACCCGGGACTAAAGATCGGGGTGTTGGGCTGCATGGCGGAGCGACTTCGCCATAAGCTTCTTGAACAGGAGCGTCTAGTGGATGTTGTGATCGGCCCGGATGCCTATCGCGATCTTCCGAATCTGCTTCGCCAAGTGGAGGAAACAGGACAAAGTGCGGTGAATGTCCAGCTGTCCCGCGAAGAAACTTATGCGGATATAGCACCAGTCCGATATGACTCGAATGGGGTGAGTGCGTTTGTGTCCATCATGCGAGGGTGCGATAATATGTGTGCATTTTGTGTGGTTCCCTTTACGCGAGGCCGTGAGCGTAGCCGAAGTGCAGCTACGGTCATTCAAGAATGTCAAGAACTTGTGGAGGCAGGATACCGCGAAGTTACGCTACTGGGGCAAAACGTCAACTCGTATTGCGATGGACCAGTGGATTTTGCGACGCTAGTCTACAGGGTTAGCTTACTGTCTCCAGAGTTGCGAATCCGGTATTCCACCAGTCACCCGAAAGACTGCTCTGAAGCACTATTGGAGGTGCACAAAGAGCGTGCAAATGTATGCAATTTTATCCATCTACCTGTACAACACGGCAATTCCGAGGTTCTACAACGCATGCGCAGGGACTACTCAGCCGATGATTACCGTGCGCTCATCAATCGGGCACGCCAGATCTGTCCAGAGGTCTCTCTTTCAACGGATATAATTACAGGGTTCTGCGGAGAAACGGAAGCAGAACATCAGGATACACTTTCGCTGATGGAAGAGATACGGTATGACCACGCCTTTATGTTCATGTACTCTGAACGTCCTGATACCTATGCTGCGCGAAAGTATATAGATGATGTGCCCGAAGAGACAAAAAAAAGGCGGCTGAGCCAAATCATCACGCTCCAGAACTCCATCTCCCGTCAAAAGAACGAACAGGAGATTGACCGCGTTCATACCGTACTGGTTGAAGGCCCCAGTAAGCGGAGTTCATTGCAATTCTGTGGTCGAACGGATACGAACAAAATGGTCATTTTTGATCGCGGGACGCTTCAAGCCGGGATATATGCGCGGGTGAAAATCACAGGATGCACCTCAGCGACACTCTTTGGTGAAATTCTGCCTGGCTGAGTTGACTTTACATGTCCATTCCTCATGGATCGACAAACTGTACAAGACCGATTTGGAATCATAGGTGAATCTGCTGGAATTCACCATGTGATTGATAGGGTCAGGCAAGTTTCACGTACGGATATCTCGGTACTGATTGAGGGCGAGAGTGGAGTTGGCAAAGAGTTAATCGCACAGGCTCTTCACGAATTGTCCTTACGTCGGCACAAAGCACTCAAGGTGATCAATACGGGTGCGATCCCAGAGGGACTGATTGAGTCCGAGCTTTTTGGCGCGGAGAAAGGTGCGTATACTGGAGCGACCGAGCGCCGCCGAGGTTTGTTTGAGGAGGCCGATGGCGGAACCATTTTCCTCGATGAAATCGGAGAAATGCCACAATCTACCCAGGTTCGACTGCTCCGCGTGTTGGAGTCAGGTACATTTAATCGCGTGGGGTCAACGATCATTCAGAGGACCGACGCGCGCGTCGTTGCCGCGACGAACAAGAATTTAGGGAGTGAGGTGAGTGCAGGAAGATTCAGGGAAGATCTATATTATCGGTTAAGTACGGTGATCATCCACATCCCGCCCCTCCGAGAACGAAAAGAAGACATCCGACCCATCTTTGATGCATTCTTGTACAACTCCGCCCAGAAGTATCAGTCTCCCAGGAGAATATTGACTGATGAAGCCTATCAACTACTTGAAGCCTATCCATGGCCTGGAAACGTGCGTGAGCTCCGCAATGTGGCAGATCAGGTCGTTGTACTGCACCGGGGACCTAGTGTAGATGTAGAAGATATCCGACCTTTTCTGCGAGGTATTTCTGCAAGCAATCCATCTACGTCTCTGATGCGAATCCAATCGGATGAGCAGCAAGGCCGAGACTCCTCTCATGAGTTGACGGTTGTGTATCGGGCACTCCTGGAAATTCGCCAAGAGGTGCAGGACTTGCGTAAAGACCTCGGAAGAGCATTCCGTGAACGGTATCCAGAACCGAAGCCGGAACCTGCTTATCCCGGAGAGTTGCAGGTTGATCCTTCCCCGCCCCCGATTCCCATGCTCCCAAGTCCAGATCAAGAAAAGAATCTGGATGGGGTGACATATGAGGTTGAAGAGACTCAGGAAGAGGACGATCATGTGGAATTAGAAGAGGAAGATCTCCCAACTCTGGAAGAATCCGAACGGAGGTTAATTTTGAAAGCAATTGAGCGCTTTGATGGGAACCGTAAAGAATCGGCAGACGCACTTGGCATCAGCCCTCGGACACTTTACCGTAAGCTGAAGAATCTGAATGAAGAGTTGGACTAACCTTTTGGTGATCAGTGCACTATTTTTGCAGGGTTGCTCTTATTACAGCTTCAGTGGCGCAAGTATACCTTCTCACCTGAGTTCTATTGCGATCCCTCTCGCCGAAGATCAAAGTGTTAGCCCACTTACGCTTTTGGATGAATCTCTCACAGAGCTTTTGATTGAACGGTTTGTTCAGCAAACGCGACTGACCCTGGTTGAGGATGAAGACGAGGCGGATCTGTTACTGACTGCTCAGATCATTCGGTATGGGAACGCCCCCACATCTGTCACTGGTCAAGAACGTGCCCAGTTTAACCGAGTAACCATTTCTGTAACTGCGCAATATATCAATCAGGTAGATGACGATGTGTTGGAGCGGAGATTCAGCGGATTTGATGATTATGATGCCTTGGAGGGTGGACTGGAAGCGGAGGAGAATTCCGCCCTGGCAGCTCTGGAAAACATTGCTGATGACCTTTTCACCGCAGCCACATCCAACTGGTAGGTGTATGGTTGCCGTTCTATACGCATTTGCAATGTGCGTCGTTTCCTTATATGGCGCAAATCTCCTGTGGATGAGTATTGAAGTCGCACGGACCGCCAGAAAAAAATCTCCTCCCGCTTCAAGGAAGATTCACAGTCATGTCCCTTGGCCCCGCGTTACCATACAAATTCCACTTTATAATGAATCGGGTGTGGCCAGACGAGTGATTGATGCCTGCGCGGCGATACAGTATCCACCCGATCATTTACAACTGCAGGTTCTGGACGATTCTACGGATGATACCGTTCATATCGTTGATGAGACGGTCACTGAGTGGAAGGGAAAGGGGATCAACATTTCCCATGTCCGGCGTTCTCACCGGGAGGGATATAAAGCCGGTGCATTAGCAAACGGATTGGAATCTGCGACAGGGGATCTCATTGCGGTGTTTGATGCTGATTTCGTTCCTCCCAAGGATTTTCTGATGCGTATCGTTCCAATGATGAAAAATCCAATGCTTGGAATGATCCAGACGCGCTGGGCGCACCTGAATGCGGACTCTTCAATGCTGACGAGGATTCAATCATGGTTTTTGGACACCCATTTTGCGGTGGAGCATGTCGCACGCATGGCCACTGGTTGTTTCATCAATTTCAATGGAACGGCAGGTCTCTGGAAGCGCGAATGTATACTTGACTCAGGAGGGTGGCAGGGCGACACGCTGGCCGAAGACCTGGATCTGAGCTATCGTGCCCAACTTCGTGGATGGAAGTTTAGCTACGTAAACGAACTTGAAGCGCCAGCAGAATTACCCGAAACTCTTGGGTCTTTAAGAATTCAGCAAAATCGATGGACCAAGGGAACCGCAGAAACCGCCAGAAAGCTACTCCGCCCTGTATGGCGCGCATCCATTCCGTTCATCGCCAAGGTGCAGGGGACAATTCATTTGATTTCGTTTGTGGTTTACCCGTGTATACTTCTTTTGATACTACTTCATCCCGTGCTTTTTGTACAGCAGGTGAATGGATTTGGGCCTGGCGAGCTATATTTCAGTATGATGGGAATCGGATTTATTGGTCTATTGGGTTTTTTTCTTGCACAGTTGATTGCTCAGCGGAAGCTCTATCCCGACTGGTTGAGGCGAATGAGATTTTTTCCAATCTTTTTGGCAGGATCCATGGGGATGGCAATTAGCAACACAAAAGCTCTTTGGGCTGTCTTGCGAAACTTCCGTACCCCCTTTGAACGAACTCCAAAATCAAATGGACCCTATCGTGTCCAGAGTTCCAGGGTTGTGATGATCTTGGAAGCTGCAATAGCTGTCTATTCACTCGCGGGGCTTTCCTATCTTATATGGGAAGGTGTCTGGTTCGCAATTGGATACCAGATCATGTTTTGTTTGTCTTATATTTTCATCTTGCGGTACAATCTACGTGAAATTCGCTCTCAATCAGAATAAACATGAAAACGGTCTCCCTTTTTGATGCACTGACACGGATCAGTGTGGGCCGCTCATCTGAAATTATAGACCAGCTCTACGAAAAGCGCCTTGTAGCTCCCATGGACCGAAAGATTAACTATGTTTTGGCCCACGCCTTGGATGCGTCTGAGCAGCACAGCCGTGCAGAGTCTGTTTGGGAAACGGCAAAGTCTTTACATGAAAAGCGACGGGCTTCACCCGTGACATGGCCGCCTGATGGGATAGAATCTTTTTCCCACGGTGCACATTTGCAGGCCAAACTGAATAAGATTCTCGGGTTGGAGGAGGAAGATGAAATAGAGCAGTTGATCCAGAATCTCAGTTCTTCTGAACGGATTGCAATCGAGGAGGATAGTGACCTTTCATCCGATGAACTCTCTGAGGAAGATTATGATGATGAAGATCCAGTTACAGAAACATTTGCCCGTATCCTTGAAGCGCAGAAGAAATATTTAGAAGCCGCAGCAGTGTACCGATCCCTCAGTGAGCAGAATCCCGATGAGAGGGATCGTTTACTGAAGGAAGCAGAGAGGTTGGATCAACTGGCTAACTCGGAGACAGACTCGTGATCCCGCCTCAAAATCATAGATGTGTTGCTGGTGTGATGAGCGGTACATCTCTGGATGGAGTAGATGTCGTGATCGCGAGACTTCGGGGACATGGTCGAGATCTGAATATTGAAAGTTGGTACGGAGCTACGCATGCGTTTCACCGAGAGTTGCGAAGTTTTTTGCGGGAGGCTGCTTGCAAAGAGGTGATTGGTGTCGCAGAGCTCAGTCAGTTGAATGTTCGATTGGCGCACGCATATGTACGCACGGTGATCCGCACTCTTGAGTCCGAAGGCGAAGATCCTGGCTGTCTTGATTTGGTCGGATGCCATGGCCAAACCATTCGCCATGTCCCGAATAAAGAATCATTTGCTGGCGATGAGATCTGTTCCACACTCCAGATTGGAGATCCAGCGACCATGGCCCAACGATTGGGCGTTCCAGTGATAGGTGATTTTCGTCTGGCAGATATGGCCAGAGGGGGACAGGGGGCACCGCTGGTTCCGTACTTTGACTATGTGGTATTCACCCATGAAATGGAGACGCGTGGTTGCTTGAATATTGGTGGAGTGGCAAATCTTACCATTCTCCCCTCCAATGCCCAAACGGATCAAGTGTATGGATTTGATACGGGTCCAGGGAATATGATCACGGATGCTCTGTGTCGTCGCACATTGAACAGACCCTACGATGATGGCGGGAAGATTGCTCAATCTGGAACGGTAGATGAACAACTCTTATCAGAGTTATTGCAGGATCCCTTTTTATCTGACGCACCACCAAAATCCACAGGTCGTGAGTATCTCAGTCAGGCATTCCTTCAACGATTGCTGGATCGCGCTCACCGATCATCTCCTGAGGATCTGATTGCTACATCTACTTCATTGACGGCAGCTTCCATATGGAAAGCGTACGAGACATTCGTCTTGCCCAACCACCCTTTGGATCGCATGATCATTTCTGGTGGCGGAGCCCACAACCGAACTCTTATAGGGTTCCTTCAAGACTATTTTGTTCAAAATAATGCTCCAACGATCATAGAGACATCTGATGCCTATGGAGTGGATGTAGACAGTAAGGAAGCGCTTTGCTTTGCAGTTCTGGCGCACGAATCTGCAAATGGAATTCCAACGAGTATGCCTGCGGTCACTGGTGCAGACAGGTCCGCGGTTCTTGGTAAATTGTGTGTTCCTTAGTTATTGTACATCTACTTATAGCCTCTGATTGCAAAAGATAAGATTTGGTGATATCCTCCAGATCACTTGGGGCGGGTCAGAATAGGCCGTCTTACGAAATTCATCAAACTGATCCGATACTTGAGGATTATTTTCAGACATCAGACAACTGAGGCGTGTTTTTTAATTTGTCCCTATAATGATCAGCTATCGTCGTATCAGGGATATGTACCCCATGAACCACGCGCCTAAACATGCCATATTTCACATGCTTCTGCCATGGAGTTTCTTCTTTGTGAGTGATTGTGATAAGCTGTCCACCTGTCAGATCCTTGTACACGTGCCAAACCAAATCTATCAATTTGCTCATCTCGGGATCTTGTTCATTCAGATTCGCTATTTCGCCTACCAGATAATCTGTCGCATCTTTCTTCCCCATTCCGTAGGAGCCAAAGTCTTCACAGAAGGAATCAAAGGTGATTCCTTCTGCTCTCCATTTTTTCAGGCGCTCGTATACATTTCGAATTACTGGACCATATTTCCATGCTTCGATTTGCCCGAGGCGATTATCAATTAGAGGTCTATTCAGTTTTCCCCATGCCCATCCGTGGCAAATGTATATCAGCTTATTGATTTGCAGTGGAGTCAGTCCCTTTCCCTCCTTTGCGGCCATGTTGAGTAAATAAGCGATGACGACAAAGTCTTCAACCGTTGCATATTTTTTACTCATGAGTAGTGGATCTGTAGATTAGGTTTTAGAACAAGATATTGATCATGGGGCCATTGGCTTTGAAACGTTCAAGTTTTCATGTACTGTATTACAAAGGAGTAAATACAAGAGATAAGTCTTGGGCAGTTCATTGTATATGCATTGAGTAATTTCATGCACAAGAAAAAACTACCTGAGAGAGAATAGCTCTAAACTGATTAATTGAGCGAACAAATTGGATTTCACGCATGGTGTTGATGGTCATCACCTAGCCGAAGCAGATTCAAGGAAAATGAAGAAAATCTCGGTCTATTCCGTAACATTTGCGATGTCCAATGTAGGGATATACTTGGGAAAACTTCATAACGAATGAAACATACGTTAAGAATTTTAGAATCAATGAAGATCAGAGGCTTAAATCACCAAAATCAGCCATTTTTGGATCTTTGATCAAATTTCTGCTCATCTTTCTTAAAATTAGTGTGAACCAGAGAGCATGATGAACCTGTGCCATGAGTGAGATACATTGGATTGATGGACACGATTGAGAATGCTGGGGAATTCAATCTGATTCGTCGACTGACCTCAATCAGTTCACCCAAGACTCATCCACCAGTCGTTACCGGGGTAGGGGATGACGCGGCGGTCTACCGCACAAAGCCAGGGAAGGTGCAGGTAATTTCAACAGATGCATTTATTGAAAGGTACCATTTTGATTACGCCTTCTACTCTCATGACCAGATTGGCTACAAAGCTATGGTTGTGAATATCAGCGACATCGTTGCCATGAATGCCCGCCCCCTTTTGGCAACTATCGCCCTGGGAGTACCTGGGACATTTTCAATGGAGCATCTGGAAATGATTTATAAAGGTCTGACGCGTGCTGCAAAAGAGTTCGGCGTTCAGATTGTTGGCGGGGATACAACCCGCGCTCCCATTCTCATGCTTTCTGTCACGGTCGTTGGAGAGGCAGATGAGTCAAATATTGTTTATCGCAGCGGAGCAAAGTCTGGGGATCTCATCTGCGTTACGGGGAAGCTGGGAGGGGCAGCGGTGGGACTAGATCTCCTACGAAACCTCATCCAAGCCACAGAGGGAAAAAACTATTTAACGAAACGTCACCTAAGACCCATCCCAAGGTTAGATATGATTGAAGAGTGGGAAAAGAGAGGAGTGCGTCCATCGGCGATGATTGACATATCGGATGGATTGGCCGCCGAAATCCATCATATTTGCTCTGCTTCCAGTTGTGGAGCAGTCCTCTGGGAATCCGAACTCCCGATAGATAAATATATCTATCCCGAGACCGTAGATTTACCTACGGCAATGAACTATGTATTTAACGGCGGGGATGATTATGAACTGTTGTGCATCGCACCAGAGGATACCATTGCAAGGATCCCCTCGGGAAAATTGATCAGGATTGGTAGGATTACCGAAAAAGACATTGTAATTCAGCGAAGTGATGGATCATCCGTTCCCTTGCTAGCACAGGGACATGATCATTTCCGGTCATAGTTTCATGAAATTTGGCCACAGTGTGATGGATAACGCATGCCAAAACATCAACTGTTTGAGAGGTACTACCCAGAACTCTGTGCATGTTCGGGTACAGCTACCGGATATTGTAGCTGTTCGTCAGTCCCTGTCTGCTTGACTTTTGTTCGACGACAATGCAAATTACGGGCGACGACAAAACTTTTTACGGTACTGATATCCATCCTGTAAACGAACTGCCTATTAACATTTCCATATGCGTTCTGCAAGTTCAACTGCTTGGTCTGATCTTAATCCAGAACCCGTAGCAGTTCTACAATTCGTGTGAATTGAAGGTGGTCCTGCTTATCAATAATAATAATTGACGGAGTGTGGATTGGATGGCTCTATCTGTCTTCTTGCGATTCAATCAGGGAAACGCACCTTAGATTATATTCAGCGCACCAGAGCGGTATTTCTCTATAAAGTCTGAGAAACAAGCATGGAATCGCCAAAAGCACTCAATCATTATTTCAGTACGCATGAACGTCTCCACAACGAATATGAGTCTCAGTGGAGTCAACTACTGAAATACAAGAACAAGAGGAGACTTGCAACGGCCACAAGCGTAAAGATGAATATGGCGAATCTCACTAAAGTGTATATACCATAAGCTTTGGTAAAAAGATCAATAAAACGGTGGGAAGAGTCTGGACGGTTTGATTGTGACATAGATGTGTAAGTTTAAGCTTGAATAGTTCCCCTTACTTCTGTAATCTAATCAACCTGATGAATACCTCAAACAGTATCTGTGTATGTAGTTAGGATATACGCGGGTGATCTTGCGCTTCCGAAGATACGAAAAAATATTCGGTGATCAAGTGAAATGATCTAGGAGTTCATATAGTGCACTCAGCATCACTATCCCAAATCCATACCAAACGAGATCTCTCAAGGAATACCGGGCCAACCGATCCACCCTCATAAGTATTGCAAATGGTAGAGAGTTGCGGAGAGATATTCTAAGGGAATATATTACCGATGGTTAAGTTGAGAAGCGTTCAGATTTTTTGAGAATTTTATCTCCGCAGAAATATAATCAAAGTCTGAGAATGGCCGATTCAGCCAGCTAATTTACTGCCTGACCAAGCAAATGTTACAAGTCCGCAACCCACTTGCAAAGCCACAATAGGGATTAGAGAGGTATGAAGGATGTGCTTGAAACGATTTATTGCGGGCAGGTGTACAGAATGCTGGTTCCTCCCTCACCGATAAAAGTTTTGTTAAGAAAGCCATATTGAGTTTGATCCAAAGGAAAAGGAAAGTAGTTCTTGAATATTCCCTCTGGAAAGCTTACCCGATCTAACATTTTTCCGATCAATAAATTTTCAAGCCTCCATGTCTGTTCAACAAATTGGGTTATATTCCCTTGATCTGGGGCGCCTCTGAGACAAGACAGATCACAAGCCCTCTTGAATCAGATGGCACTCAATCCCCATCATTACCCGCCAACCAACATCGTCCATGTGCAGCGGTCAAAACCTCATATCGTCGCACAAATTGCCGAAGTAATCCTGAAACCATTTGATTCATTAAAGATAGGGATATTGTAACTTAAAGCAGATTTGATAAGAGAACTTGCACTGTGGTGTGCATTGTGATAAGGGATGCATTTATTTTGACTTACAATTCCAGAATATGGCAATTAACATTGAGTTGATTTCTTTGGTAGTACCTATTCTGGGTTTGATTACCGTTTACACTGCTTTACGTAGAGACAACCTTGCTCTATGAAGAGAAATTCGTCGGGATCGTGAGGAAAAAAATATCTAACGATTCTGAATGGAAAGGAGCTGTTGATGCAGACCGAATCATGTTCAAAGAATTTATGAAAGAGGTCAGAGAGGATATTCGGGAAATCAACAAAAATATTCTCGGGATTTTTTCTCAATTAGACCCTCCTGACTTCATTGATGGGAAAAGTCCTCTCAGTCTCACTGAACAAGGCCAAAAAGTATCCAAAGAATTAAATGCAGCTAGTTGGGCTAAAAAAGACTGCTGAGATATTAAAAGCTGAGGTCGAAAATAAGGAAGCCTACAACATTCAAGAGTTTATTTTTTGTATGCGAGCAAGGATGATCACTACTCTGATGAAGAGCTTAAACCAATTCGTGATTATGCCTATTCAAATGGTGTCCTCAAAGAAAATGTTCAGAGTATATTTGGAATTGAACTCAGGGATAGGCTATTAAAAATGACGGACTAGATACTCTGTGATCAACCGCCCTTGAAATTCAGTCCATCTTGAAGGTAAGCCTATCGTAAGGAAGATGCAAGCCCTTAATTCCTTCCGCAACCTGCTCCCCCCTTACACATCCGAGAGCGTTATGAAGTCCCACAACTTCAAGCTACGCAACATGTGGGTGCTTGTGTTACATTCTGTGATATGACCAATAGTAGCCACGCTTCAGAGTGTCCAAAAGGATTCAATCCCGTTTACAGAGGCATCACCGTCCACATATTCCGTGACCGAGTCCTTGCAGTATTGTGAGCGTCTCTAATATGTGAAATTCCTCTGTTCCGAAAGTTCAAAAGGACTAGTGCCGAGTCATGGACTTATTTATATCACCGAACCGTTTCCTCGCTTGACCAAGGTTACAATTCAACCACCCGATCACTCCACAATTCAGTTCCCATCTTCTGGAGCTCCGTTCCCTCTGGCGAGAGGGTGCCTCCATGGAAGAGCCGACACTTTTCAGGTTGATTAGATGCGGCATCAAACGTTCCAAACCGGTCCACTCGTTTGCTCGGATCCTTAGAGTTGACCCCATCCACATACAGGATCTGATCGGCAAACCCTGCGGCCAGTGCCCCCACCGTAGCGGGGTCAATAAACTGTTTAAGTGTTTCGGGACTGTGCGTGGAAACCAGAATCATACGATCATCACGGATCGCTTGACGATTATTTTTTTTCAGACGCTGCCGTAATGTGCCATCGGATAATACCCATAGGATACAACCATCATGATCGTTTCTTGCCTGTATAATCTTCGCTGACATGCTAAGATGTCCTGCTACGATCACACTTCCAGTTACCCTCTTTGCTACTTCACAGGCCTGAAGAAGTCTTCTTGGGGGAATTGAGTCAGGGCCTATCATCGCAAGTCCACCAGAGCGTAACAGATGTTGATTTCCAGTTCCAAAAAGTAGCGGGGGCGCATCATTGCGCAGGCTGCTTCGAAGCTTATCAGGATAATCGGGGTCACTACGAGCCAAAATCCAGATCCCCTTTCGCTGCCACTCTTCCAAACAGAATCCTAGATTAATGCGTCGGGCCAACAGCCATTGAAGCCGATCCGCTACGATTCCCGCATCATTCGCAATCTCCGATAGTGCACCAGTCATCAGTAAATCTCCTGGGCGCTTCCCCGAATGATGCAACACCCTAGCTACTTGATTATACTCTTCAAGCTTTAGTGGCAAATGCTTCGTCTCTCCGCCCAGAAATGCGCATAGGAGAGCGATTGCACTTGCATCATCGGTAGGGGTTGACATCATTTCAGTCAGAATAGTTCGCCCTGGATTCCTAAGGTTTCCTTCCCTCCTTCCTCTCTCCTATTTGAAGTTCCCGACCGATCACTCCAGGACATGACACCACAATCAATCAAATCTTGTCCATCAAGCGAAATATTCTTTCCATGCAATAGCAGGGACTCGGTGGATCGTTTCATGGCTGCATCCTTCATCCCAGATGGATCTTTTCGCGTGCCATCATTTTGGGAGCCTGCTCCATCCACATAAAGAAATTTGGATGATAGAGCGGATACAATGGAGCCCAGAAGAGTCTGATCCTTTGCGTGAATCGCGATCCTTGGTGCAATCATGACCAGACAACCCGCACGAACACCTTGACGAGAACGTCCAGACAAATATTTATTTAGAGATTCTTCATCCAAGACCCAGATGATACGTTGAGAAATTGATTGAAGCGTGTCCGCAATCTTTTTGGCCAGTTTCAATGGACGGGCAACAATCACGGTCTCTTTCCGGTGTTTCGCAATCTCACAGGCCTGTTGAATCCGATTTTTTGAAATTGAAGTGGGACCTACAATCGCAAACCCGCCTTGACGGACCAGACCCAAATCTCCGATTCCAATGAGTGATGGAGGATCACCGTCTACGACCAAGTTAAGGAGCTCATCGGGGTAATTTTCATCAATAGAGGTCAATTCCCAAGGTTCTTCGGGAATTGACAATTCTTCACTGGGTACAATTAACTCAAGTTGAACCCCGTCTTGATTTTCCAAGGCATCCTGACGCGTGCCAGTATCAGGCTCAGCATACTTCACTTCCCGTTCTGTGGCATCACCGACGGGTTGTGAGGGCTCCTCGGGAGTAACAGATTCAGGATGATCTGCCTTTTCCTCTGAATCTGATATAATTTCCTGCTGGATCATCTCTGGATGAGACTCCAGAAGTCTGGCATCCAGTGCGGATTCTACATCCGTCCACGGGTGTGCTCCCCCATGGATTAACTTCTCGGCCGCCAGTGTTACCTGTTCCGAAGCCCACACGAAACAGTTCCGTTTGCCAAGCGCCCCATGCATGGCCAGTTGGAGCGAAAATGGGTCCATACTGAATTCGGTGCCATCAAGATAGACGGCCGAGTCACATAAGGCCATGAGCATCTGTCCAATTTCGGGTTCGTGAGGAAGTGAGCGCTTATCGGCGGGGCTACGATTGGAGATCATCACCAGTTGTTCAGATGCTTTTGCTTTTCGAAGTGCTCTCCCAGGAGGATCGCTTAACCGCGGCCCGGGAAGGATCCAGATGGCAGGTCCTTTCTCTTTGATCCCACCAGATACGGCTACCGAGGCAATTCGCTGATTTCCGGAAGCGATCGTTGTTCGCTGATGACGGACGCAGAGACGGACAATCGTTTCAACTTGTCCATCTGGTGCACGCATCAGTTGATCAGGCCCCATAACAGCGATCCCCCCACGGTTAAGAAGCGAGACGTTTCCGGTTCCAAACAAGAGAGGTGGCGCCTGTGATCCAAGTAGACTACGAATTCGTTTTGGATAATCATCATCACCGCGACCAAGAATCCAAAAATCTCTACGCTTCCATTCCTCTAAATAAAATCCAAGAGTGATCCCACGGTCCAAAAGTGCTGTTAGACGTTCGGGATGGAGCCCCGCTCCATGGGCTACCTCCGAAGGATCACAGGATCGGTCCATCAAGTTCTCTGGACGATACTTATTCTGATGAAGCCATGATGCCACTAAATTATACTCATCGGTTGAGAGAGGCTTTTGCTCTCCCCCAAACCAGGCACAAAGTAGCAAGGTCACATGCGTGTCATTGGAGAGAGAGCGAACCATACTTATTCGGAAAGGCTTCGGACAACCAATGCTGCGGGTAGCACGAGTCGGCATCCATCATAGCGTAGGAGTGCAGCTAATGTGGTCAGTGTCCAACCACTCACGGTCAAGTCATCAATCAAGAGGATTGGAGCTCTGCACGGCTCATCAATTGCAAATGCCACTGCTGCATTTTGTGCGCGTTGGATCTGATTTTTTAGAACACTCTGTCGTTCCTCTTGTCCAGTCCTTGAAGCGGTATGGATGAGTTGTAGCCTGAGTCGTTGGGCGAGCTCTTCGGCCAAGCGGGGGACATGTGGCTTTCCACCCCGCGGCGGAACATAGGTGATACAAGTTAGCTTCTGAATTTTTGGTTCAAGCCTTGAACTAAATGCGTCCACCACGGCGGAGGAATAGTGCGATTGGGTGGCTCGTTCATGTAGAATCTGATCCCCAAGTTGCTGGTCAAATGCACTACTGAGGACTAAGCCCCAGGATGCTCGATAATCTGGATGGATGGTTTTTTCCTTATGAATTGGATGATCCGAGAGATTGGAAATGGGCCATTGCTTTTTGACATAGATCAAGTAAGGACGCCCGATCAGAAACTGGGTGGCTTCATGAATCATCTCGGGTTTGGGTAAATAGGATTTGCCTGCCCGTCCAGTGCAATTCCTGCAGCGGCCACACTTTTTCGCAGTTTGATCGTCCAGAGAACGCTGCAAATATGCCATCAGGCATCCATTGTGGTTCATATATTTGCGCATCTGCTCTTGCTCCATTGCGCGTACTTTACGCAATCTTGCAATCCGCTCAGGAGAAATTTTGAAACCATACACATCTCCAGTTGCATACCAAGAACCTTTCTCGTACAAAACAGGGGCAGGAGATTCAAGCGAGGCAAGCTTCAAAACTTTTTCAATCCTCGTTTTTTTCAAATTGACTTGTAACATCAACTCTGGTAGGGATAACCCAGCATCGGCCTCCTCAAGAACTTCCATGACCTCATCAATTTCTTCCTGCGAAGGAAATGCATTGTCCATGAAATAGTCCAGAATCCGCTCATCCTCTTCCCCCCACAGCAAAAACCCGTAGGCATCCTTGATCCCCCTTCCCGCACGCCCCACCTGTTGGTAGTAATGAACCACGGATCCAGGACGCTGATAATGAATAATGAATGAGAGGTCTGGCTTGTCAAACCCCATCCCAAGTGCAATCGTAGCGACGAGCACCTTGAGATTATTGTTCATCAGGTCTTTTTCGAGCTCCTCACGTTTTTGTGTATCTCCATAATAAGCATGTGCATCAATGTCTTTGGACTGAAGCCAATTCGCAACCAGATCAGCATCCTTACGGGTAAGGACATATATGATTCCGCTCCCAGACAGGTGATCCTTGATTGCCCATGCCATCCAGGCAAGTCTTGTCGCGGGGTCGGGCATGGAAAAATTGTGGAGTCCGAGACTATGGCGGACCAGACTCCCGCGCGTCACCTGGATATTTCCCCCAAGCTGTTGACGAACATCTTCAACTACGCGATTATTCGCCGTTGCTGTGGTGGCAACGATTGCTGCTCCCTGAGGAATCATCTCCTGAACTCTCCGAATCCGCAGATAATCTGGACGAAAATCATGCCCCCAATCAGAAATACAATGCGCTTCATCAATGATCAACATCCCCAACCCCTCGGTGACCATGGGGAGGGTACGGTCAAGAAAGGTCCCGCTCGCTAAACGCTCGGGCGTGATCATCAGAATATCAACATCGTCTTCCTCAAGTTCTTGATGGATGGCGTCCCATTCGTCATGGTTGTCTCCGGTCATCCGGCGCGCTTTGAGTCCGAGTGCCTCGGCAGCACGCTCCTGATTACGCATCAGTGCCAACAGGGGAGAGATCATGAGCGATGGCCCTGCCCCCTTCTCTCGCCTGAGCTTGGTGGAAATCGTATAGACCATGGTCTTACCCCAGCCCGTACGCTGGACAACCAACACCCGATTCCCGCTCACTGCCTGCGCAATACTCTCCCACTGACCATCCCGAAACTCCGCATCCGCATTGTTGACCGCATCACGGAGATAGAGCAAAGCAACGTCTCTGACCTGATCAGGGGATTTTAGAGGTGGCATCAAACGCGGGTCAGTGGCTACACCAGTCCATCGCCGCCGCCGCAAGAAATGCATCCCGCATCTGCCAGCGAGCACTTGAACCAATCGGTGATCCAGGAGGAATCGGGGTACGAACCCCACGATCGTCTGCCGTATAGTCGCGAAGTAAGTAACGCTCAATCTCATCCAATACCATACGGCGGTGGTATCGGGTTTCCCTGTCGGTACGAGGGACTGGAGCATTGGGGATCCATTCCACAAACTCCCGTAAACGTGCCATGACAAGTGCACGGACAGGAGGGGCAGCGTTTTTGTCACTTGCCAGACGGATCAACTCATCAATCCATACCAACTGTACGACGCGCTGCAGCTGCGCATCATAGGGATCCTCTACAACCGGAATTCCCCAAATTGCATCGCTCACGATTTCCAACACACTGTGCAGGTCTGGCATAGAAGTATCATGGTCGTTCTGATAGGCCAACCGGGCCGCACGCTCAGGATTGAGAATCTGGGTAAAGACCAGAGTAGCAACGGCAGCTGCAGGCGTATAGGCATCAAAGGTGAGACCAGTATGGCGAGGAAAGAGCTCTCGGTGCAGGGGAAACCCTGGCGGGCGTGGGGGGAGGTTCAAGCGTACATTTTCAGGTACGCGGAGTGAAGAAGCCGTAACAACCTCTAACAGCACCTGAAGCGCCTCCTCCTGAATGGCTCCCTCAACCGGCTCCATGAGCGCCTGTTGATCCCCACGTAAAGCATACGTATACGTCAATCCCCCAAGTAGCTTGGCAGTTGCTTCCACTTGATAGCGGTGTCGAAGATAGAGTGGAACCAGAGCTTCCTCCATGGTAGCCATTGGCCGTCCATGACGGATGACTTCTTCCCCGAATCGTGCCAGAGCTACGCTGCGGATCTCCATCTCGTGCCAGAGTGCATGAATAAGATCATCTCCATTGTCCCATAGATTTGCCTGTGGATGAGCAGCCCCGACTGGACGAGCATCCGAATCCGAGATGTAGAGTAGCCCCCGATCCCATGCCTGTTGGAGGATGGAAGACAGAAGAGCATCTTCGCGGTCATTCGGTAGCGGCTCCGCATAGCCGTAGGCTATTGCCACCTTGTCCCATTCTCCAATGCCAGTCGCATAGGCGGAGCGGAGATCAATTTCTCCAGCCGCATCCAGAACCGCGTAGGGAACTGGATAGTCCATCACAGATGCACGGGCATTCACGGAGGAGGCAAAATTATGGCTGAGCCCCAGCGTATGACCAACCTCATGAGCGGATAACTGTCGGATCCGTGCCAGTGACATGTCCAACATTGGATCGTCTTGGCCAAGTGAATCTCGGTAGGGGGCCAGAAGCCCTTCGGCAATCAGGTAATCCTGTCGCACTCGGAGAGAGCCTAGGGATACATGTCCCTTGATAATTTCCCCGGTACGCGGATCGGTAACACTTGCGCCATAGCTCCAACCACGAGTTGAACGATGGACCCACTGAATGGTGTTATAGCGCACATCCATTGGATCGGCTCCCTGGGGAAGCATCTCAATGCGAAATGCGTTTGAGAATCCAGCCGCTTCAAATGCTTCGGACCACCACCGGGCTCCGTCTAGAAGTGCACCTCGGACAGGTTCGGGCGTGCCCGGATCCAAATAGTATATGATCGGAGACACTGGGTCACTGATGAGTGAATCAGGGTTCTGTTTGATCAGGCGGTGTCGTCGGATGAAGCGCTTCACCATATCCTCACCGATGGGTGCTGCGTAATCTGTATAACTGATGAATCCGTACCCAGACCCGGGATGAAAAGTTCTTGGCGAATAACCGTTGTCAGGAAGCATGACGAACGAGTGTCGAACGCTCAGGGTTACAGAGTAGGGATCAGCAGCCACAGCATGTACATAGCGGCCAGGATCGGTTGATGTAAAAGTGATTCGTGCTTCCATCTCGGTGTTTTCCGGGAAGGCCTTAAGCATGGCAGGAATCGGGGCACTCCGATCCTTGTTCAAGGTGTAATCACCCTGCTGCGCAGAGCTTAATCTGCGGATCACCCCATTGGCATCACGGACGACAAAGTCGGTTGCATTCACCAAAACTCTTCCTCCGTCGTGAGCCTCTGCCGTAAAGCTCCACAGGATCGCCTCTGCAAAGGCTTCTTGTACCGAGGCTCGTTCCGCTTCGGATGCCGAATCTGCCCGATAGCGGAGATTTGGCATAACGAGTAGAATTTTAGGCCCACTACGTTCAAAGCGGACTATACGGGTTGTGCCCAGTTGGCTCCGATCCAGTCCAATATCATTGGATCCCAACCCGGTAGGCATAGACGTTACATAGATAAAGTCTTGTTCCAGAGCGGGGATCTCCAGATAGATTTCTCCAGTTGCTTCACTCCAGTAAACAGGAAAGAAGCCATCTCGTTTGTCCATGTTCGCCGTTTTTTCTGTGATGGAAGGCAGGGATTGCCCATAGGTCGGGAGGGTAGCCAGAAAGAGCAAGAGTAGCGAATACCAGGGGCGGGTAGAATACAGCATGATCCGTGAGGAAAGATGAGTAGTAGCTATTTGCGGGGATCCAAAGGATCCCTACAAGCACTCCAAGTTAAGTATTGAAGCTGATTAAACATTCCAGCAATCAAATTACTTCAGAATGAAGCCAATTACTATTCTCATCGTTAAACTCTCTCAAATTATCAACCCTGCTCATTCATTGGACCTGTTGTGCCAAAACCATGCTCGTTTCCACGCTCTATCGGCGCATGTTATATTATAGGTAGGCAAGAATCAGTTGCAGGGAATTCAACTTTCTCCTTCGCCAAAATTGTTTAATTCAGTATGACCCCAACTGGTCAAGTTGTACAGGTAGTCGGGCCTGTCGTTGATGTTGCCTTCTCCGCAGGAGAAGTACCTGATATTCTGGATGCCTTAGAGATTACTCGGGAAAATCAAGATGCACTCGTGCTCGAGGTTCAACAGCATTTGGGTGAGAATCGCGTGCGCGCCGTTGCGATGGATTCAACCGACGGGTTGATGCGCGGTGTACCCGTTGCGAGTACCGGGCAGCCCATTGCGATGCCGACCGGAGAAGAGATTCGTGGGCGGCTCTTTAATGTAGTTGGCCGTGCCATTGACGGTCTACCGCAACCCAAGGTAGAAGGTACGCTTCCGATACACCGTGAGCCTCCTGCATTCAGTGATCTATCTACCAGTGTTGAAATGCTGGAGACCGGCATCAAAGTGGTGGATCTGATCCAGCCGTATGCCCGTGGGGGCAAGATTGGTCTCTTTGGCGGCGCAGGGGTTGGGAAGACGGTTCTGATCATGGAACTCATCAATAATATTGCCAAGGCACATGAGGGCTTGTCTGTATTTGCCGGTGTGGGGGAGCGCACGCGTGAAGGGAATGATCTTCTACGTGAAATGATTGAAAGCGGGGTCATGCAGTACGGCGAAGAGTTCCAAAAAGCTTTGGAGGAAGGAAACTGGGACCTCTCCAAGGTGGATATGGATAAGATCAAAGAAAGCAGTATCAGTTTAATCTTTGGACAGATGAATGAACCTCCAGGCGCACGGGCACGGGTTGCGCTGAGTGGGCTGACCGTGGCGGAGTATTTCCGCGATTTGGGTGGTCGGGATGTCTTGCTGTTTGTGGATAACATCTTCAGGTTTACACAGGCAGGCTCCGAAGTAAGTGCTCTTCTCGGACGAATGCCCAGTGCGGTTGGCTATCAGCCAACTCTGGCCACAGAGATGGGAGAGCTTCAGGAACGGATTACCTCTACAAAGAGTGGATCCATTACGTCGGTTCAGGCAATCTATGTACCTGCCGACGACCTCACCGATCCTGCTCCAGCCACTGCATTTGCGCATCTGGATGCCACGACGGTCCTCTCCCGACGTATCGCCTCGTTGGGACTCTATCCCGCCATTGATCCCCTTGACTCAAACTCAACGATCCTGACTGCCCGCATCGTTGGTGACGAGCACTACTCAACGGCTCAGGAGGTGAAACAACTCCTTCAGCGGTACAAAGAGTTGCAAGACATCATTGCTATCCTTGGAATGGATGAACTCTCAGACGAAGACAAGTTGGTGGTTCAGCGCGCACGTCGTGCTGAACGGTACATGAGCCAGCCGTTCTTTGTTGCAGAGCAGTTCACAGGAGCGAAGGGGAAGTATGTGAAGATTGCGGACACGATCAAGGGCTTTCGGATGATTCTTTCAGGGGATCTGGATCATCTTCCTGAGTCCGCCTTTGCGTACAAGGGTACCATTGATGAGGTGATTGAAGATGGAGAGCGTAAGCTTGCAGAAGCATCATGAGTGAAGATCAACGATTGCTTCGGGTGGAGATCGTTGCACCGGATAAGCGCGTATTTCAAGGGTATGCAACCGGGCTTCGCGCTCCCGGCGTGGACGGTAGTTTTCAGATCCTGTATAATCATGCGCCAATGATTTCTTCGCTCAATGTTGGACCACTTGTGCTGACGCTGTCTGGCTCGGAAAAAGTGTCGTTTGCCACTAGCGGAGGTTTCGTTGAAGTGATTGGGAATATTGTTACGGTACTTGCTGAAACGGCAGAGCCGGCATCGGATATAGATACGGATCGTGCCAAACGGGCAGAGAAGCGGGCCCTGGAACGCCTCAAGAGTGCCACAGGTGATTTTGACCGGGTGCGTGCCGAGTGCGCCCTCGAGCGGGCCCGCAATCGGCTACGGATCAGTATATCAGACTAAACTGTTGGCGTACAGATTCGTGCATAAACTTATCCTATTCCTGATCCTTGTGGGGTTGGCTGTTCCCTGTTCGGCGCAATCCGATTCAACCTGGGCGACCGAGGCGCACGGAACGGTTTCCTTTAATCAGGTAGGATTCCAGCGATGGCATGACGGGGGAATTAACTCTCTGGCGCTTGGAAGTGGAGTCCGGTTTCAGGCTGCCAAGACCTCCACTCTGAACGAGCAAGAGTACGAAGTGCGTCTTGCATTCGGCGTGGTCAAGCAGGGCGGAGTGGAACTGCGCAAATCAGATGATGTGATCCATCTACGAGGGGCACTCACGTTTCCAGCTATTCCCGTATTTGGTCAACTGAGTCCTGCGTTGACCATGGACTTCCGATCCCAATTTGCAAGTGGCTTCCAGTACAATGATGGAGATTCAACGGCGGAGCAACTTCAAATTTCCGCTTTTCTCTCCCCCGCAATTTTTACGCAATCAGTAGGCTTGGATTATCCGATCCAGAGTTGGCTTGATGTGCGAATTGGAATTGCAAACAAGGAAACCATCGTCACAATGCGTGAATTGCGAGGCCGATACAAGGTGGCCCCTGATAAAATATTGCGGTGGCAGTTCGGGTCATCAGGTCGAGTCCATTTTGAGCGGACCATCTTTACGAATGTGCATCTGAAATCTACCCTGACCCTCTTTCTTGCTTTTAATCAGCAGTCACCACCTGATACGATCTGGGAGACGCTGGTGACCATGGATGTGAATTCATGGCTTCGCGTGAACGCCGAATACACGGCACGATATGACCAGGATCTATCCTCCTATATTCAGCAAAAGCAATCTTTGGCAGTTGGGGTCTCGTTCAAGCTTCTGTAGGTTCGGGAACTAGCCGCCAGACGACCCAAGCCATCAAGGCAACGGAAAGTGTACTTGCGAGAATATTGTAGAGAAAGCCTGGATGTTCATAAAGCCATCCCGCAGCAGCGGTTGCCACGCCTAGCCCGAACTGCCCAGTGGCTACGGCAAGTCCCATCATGGCCCCTCGCTGGTTCGGAGTGGCAAGCGCGGTAAGAAGTGCCATAAGCGGTCCGGTTCGCATTGCGCCAAACATCAGGATGAACGCAATGAACACGATCGCACTGATTAGTCCTTGCACCCACACCACGACAAAAGGCAGGAGCAGAGTCAGAATCAGACTGGATAGCATCAAAATTGGCCTTCGACCAAAACGGTCTGAGAGTATACCACCTAACGTCAACCCCAGAACAATCGCAATCCCGGCAATCACAAAGAGTAGAGCAATTTGCTGTACGGTGATTCCAACCTCTTCTTCCAGCCATTTCGGGAAAAAGAACAAGAACAGCCCAAGGCTTGCAAACAGAAGGAAGTAGAGCAGAACTCCAGCCCGGGAGCTTGATCGGCGTAAGAGTTGTCCGTAGGTCTCGAGGACGGAAGTGATGGAAAATGGAACCCCATCGTGGTAAAGGCTCGGATCAGGCAGCGCCCGCCAAGCCATGATACTTGCCACCGCCATTAAGCCGCCAAAAACAATGAAGGGGGTCTGAAAACTGTATGCGTTGGCTAACAGGATGCCACCAGGCGTACCAAGAATCTGACCGCAGGCCACGCCGGTCATGATCCACCCAGTTGCCCATCCACGCCGCTTATAAGGGAAATAGTCTCCGACAAATGCGACCATGCTCCCACTATAGATCCCCGCAGCGGCCCCGGTTAATGCGCGAATGATCAGGAAGGACATGTAATGCTGAGCAATCCCGTGCAAGAGAAGGACCACGGCAATGAGGGCGGTGCCAACAATTAATATTTTGCGTCGACCTACCCGATCAGAAAACGGTCCAGCGATCAGTGTTGTGCAGGCCAGCGCAATAGAATAAGCGGTTCCCAGAAACCCAAGCGCAAAGTCTGATGGACGCGATTCATTGAGAAGTTCGTCTTGAATCAGTGGCAATAGCGGAGCGACCATGAAGAACTGGCAGCTAACAATGAATGCGGTCAGCCAAAGAGGAGTCAAAATAAAAAAGGCTCGCACTTCGGACTTTCCCTCGGAAGCACTCAACATGATTTTATTATTTGGCATCCTGCCCACTAAGCCGAATTTGATTGATCAGACCGATCAACCAGATAATCAGATGAATTCAGTCCCTCTGAAAAGTCAAAACACATAATTTAACGAAAGTCTTCTTCGTGGCTTCGCCACACCGTCGAGACAATTAGTTCATGTTCATGATGTGAACCAAGAGGGGGTAACATATGGAAGGATCATCCATTCATGTACATTATTTACGTGACTCAAACTATCTTTGACTTTCATGGTGCAATTGGTTGAGTTGGACGAGGGACATGAACGATCCGTCAGTGTATCCTCTCGCCTGTATGAACATCTCATGAAAATGCTCTCTGATCTGAAAATAGATGAAAAAGCATGAGTAGGCCTCTCAATCCGTTGTATATTTCGGTAGCTATTTGAAGACAAGCAATCATGCGATGGATTGAACGCATCATTGAAAATCCAGCCCGGGTGCAGACACTCAGCAAGGCCCTGAATTCACTTCCCGAGCCACTCACTCGATTTTTGGTCTTACGTGGAATCGATACGGTGGAAGCTGCACGTCAGTATTTTCGAGGAACCCGTGAAGATCTTCACGATCCAGGCCTGTTGGCTGAAATCAATCAGGCAGCGGATCGGATCGCGAAGGCAATCCAGACAAAGGAGCGCGTGCTGGTCTATGGAGATTTTGATGCAGATGGGGTGACCTCTACGGCGCTGGTCTTGCAATTTCTCAATTCTCGTGGCATTGAGGCCGCATCCTATATTCCGCACCGCCAAAAAGAAAATCATGGCTTTCATGCCACCGGGGTTCAAGTTGCAAAGGAACAGAAATGTTCGCTGATCATCGTAGTGGATTGCGGTACCAATGCTGTGGAGTCGGCGACCTGTGCCAAGGAAGAGGGAATTGATCTGATTATCTGTGACCACCACCAAAATGAGGATAAAATCCCCATTTGTACTGCGCATGTGAATCCCAATCGGGAAGGGTGCTCATACCCGCAAAAGGAAGTTTCTGCATGTGCTTTGGCCTACAAAATTGTACTGGCTACCCTGGAGGTACTCGGTGAATCCGTTCAATTGGCAGATCAGTACCTTGGCTTGGTAGCGATCTCCACTATATGTGATATTATGCCTCTGACAGGGGAGAACCGCATCATGGTTCATGAGGGCTTAAATGTTTTGAGGATGACGGACCACCCGGGGCTTCGGGCACTGATTTCCTCTTCTGGGTGCAATCAGAATCACCTCACCTCGCTCAATATCTCAATGTCAATGGGCCCCCGCTTGAATGCAGCGGGGCGACTTGCGCATGCAGATGAGGCACTAAACCTCCTCATGTCCACATCAAAAACCGAAGCGGTACGTTTGGCTAAGCGCCTGAACGATCTGAATCAGAATCGAAAGAAATTGGGCGCTCAGTTACGCCCCGTTGCGAGAAAGCTTGCTCGCACCCAATTAGCCGGCACCCATACTGATGCGCTCGTACTTTATCATCCAGACTGGCATCCAGGCATTCTGGGATGGATGGCCTCTCAGATCGTTCAAGAATTTTCACTGCCAACGGTCCTACTGACGGATGTGCCAGGTTCAAGTGGAGAGGAGTTGTTTGGCAGCGTTCGTTCCTTTGGTGAGATTGATGTCTTTCGGGCCCTCACGGATTGTGGGGATCTATTAATCCGATTTGGAGGTCATGCACAGGCGGCTGGAGTGACCTTAAAAAGAGAGGATTATCCTCCTTTCAAAGTTCAACTGAACCAAGAGGTCGCGAACCAGGGTCGCGATCAGGTGATGGATCTGACGCTCGAGTATGATGCACGATTGAGAATGGACCAGATCTCTGGAAAGTTTACGCGTGTCCTCAATATCTGTCAACCCTTTGGAAAAGCGAATGAAGCGCCAGTCTTTCTGATGGAAAACCTGCAACCGGTTTCTGTACGACAAATCACCGACGGGCAACATTTGAAAATGAACTTGCGAGACCCCAAGTCCACGATTGTTATGGACTCCATTGGCTTCGGGCTTGGGAAACAGTATTCAATGGCGGAGGAAGCTCGTACGAAGAAAACGGGGCTGGATCTTCTCTGTCGTGTGGAAGAGAATAGGTGGAATGGAACGGTCACGACGCAACTACGCATTGAAGCACTCCGTGCACACACCTCATCATGATCAGATACCTAACCTGTCTATTCGTTCTACTTTTCATTACATCCGAGGCTCGAGCCCAGCTTCAAAGCCCCTCAGAATTTTTGGGTTATGAGGCAGGTGAGGACTTTACGCCCCATCACCGAGTCACCGATTATGTCCGTCATGTTGCACATGAATCCGAGAGGGTAATTCGTGTTGAATATGGTCACACCTATGAAGAGCGCCTGCTCCAATACCTGATCATCACTTCTGCCGACAATCATGCGAGGCTAGAAGAAATCCGTAGGGCAAACCTACAGCGTACGGGTCTTCTGGAAGGAACACCTGGGGGGGATATTCCCGCGATCGTGTGGCTCAGTTACAATATTCATGGCAATGAATCGTCCAGCACTGAAACTGCGATGGAGGTCATGTATACATTGGCATTTGAGCAGTCCAGACGAATTTCTTCCTGGCTTGAAAATACGATCGTGATCCTTGATCCATGTCTCAATCCAGATGGTCGCGACCGTTATGTCCAATTTTATCGTCAATCAAAGGGGCGGGTGCCGAATGTCCTTGGAGAAGCACGGGAACATCGTGAACCGTGGCCCAATGGGAGAACCAACCATTATTATTTTGATCTGAATCGCGATTGGGCATGGGGAACTCAGTATGAGACGCGTCAGCGACTCCCCCACTATAATCGCTGGATGCCCCATATTCATGTGGATTTCCATGAGCAAGGCATCAATAGTCCCTATTTCTTTGCACCAGCGGCGGTACCATTCCACAAGTATATCACATCCTGGCAGCGAGAACTTCAGGATCTTTTGGGAGCGAACCACACCCAATATTTTGATGCTGAGGGATGGTTATTCTTTACAAAGCAGATCTTTGATCTTTTCTACCCGGGTTACGGGGATACCTGGCCCACGTTCAATGGTGCTATCGGAATGACGTATGAACAGGCCGGATTAGGCCAGGCCGGACTCGGGATCATCACTGCAGAATCCGATACTCTCACACTCGCCGACAGGATCAAGCATCACTATACCACAAGCTTATCCACGATTGAAGTTGCATCCCGAGAGCGTACCCGTATTGTGGAAGAGTTTACCGAGTATTTTCGCGCCTCCCAGGCTGCTCCCACGGGCGCACATGCGGCCTACTTGATTCGTCATAGAGGGCAAGAGGATCAGGTTCGTGCTATCTCGGATCATCTGGACTTGCAGGGAATCCTCTATGGATTTACCACTTCATCAGGTACAGGAAGGGGGTTTGGGTATCGCACGGGAATTCAGGGAGATGTGTTCATTGAATCAGGAGATTTAGTGGTTCCCGCTGCCCAGCCCAAAGGGGTGCTGACCAGTGTTTTGTTTGAGCCTAAGTCCGAGCTGGAAGACTCCCTCACTTATGATATCACGGCTTGGGCTCTCCCCTACATCTACGGTGTGGAGGCCTACGCATTGGATCGGGACGTAGACTGGGTTGCCGAAGCGCCAGAATTTGAAGCACCTTCTCCCACTGCCAATCCCACTGCCTATCTCGCAGAATGGAATAGTTTTGAAGATGCACGGCTCTTGGCCGATCTTTTACAACGTGGAGTGAATGTGCGCTTTACAGAGATTCCATTCCGCATCGGTGAAAAATCTTATGACCGAGGAACCCTGATCATGACTCGGGATGGTCGAGGTGCAGAGTTTGATTCCTTGGTAATCCAAAGTGCACGCCGTCACCATCAGGCTTTGGATGCCGTCCAGACGACTCGGGTGACGGAGGGGGTTGATTTTGGGTCGGCTGATGTGGTCTTTATCCGCCCTCCCCGCGTTGCACTTCTCGTCGGACCGGAGATCAATACGTATGCTCAGGGGCAACTCTGGCATTTTTTTGATGAGCAACTTGGATACAGTTCTACTCTGATTCATACCGGTGACTTTGGAGACGTACCTCTTTTTCGCTATGATGTCATCATTCTACCCTCCGGGTACTACGAAGACATTCTGAATGAACAACGTTTAGAAGAGGTTCAGGATTGGATTCGACAGGGCGGACGGCTGATTGCGCTTGAGCAGGCTGCATCTTTTCTGGCGGATCAGGAAGGATTTGGGATTAAGCTTACGCCAATGGACAGTGAAGAGGAAGATTCGCTCAACGTAATCAATTATCCTTATGCGGATCGAGACCGTCACGCTGTGACAAAAGACATTTCTGGGGCAATCTTCCGTATTGGACTAGACAACACGCATCCCCTTGCGTTTGGGTATCCGTCAGATTATTTCACATTGAAGGTTCACGCGCGTGTCCACGCTCAGCTTAAGGACGGGTGGAATGTCGGAGTGCTTCAAGATACAACTCCCATAGCGGGATTCGCGGGGGCAGAGGCATATGAGACGCTGGATCAATCGCTGGTCGTCGGGATGGAATCCATTGGACGGGGTGAGGTGATTTATTTTGTCGACAATCCGATCTTTCGCGGCTTCTTTTACCATGGGAGACTCTTGTTGTCCAATGCTATATTTTTTGCTGGACAGCGAAGTGTGGGCGCCTTTTATAGGAGATGATTCGTGGGCGCATATTTCTGTGCTTGACATTGAGTTGTCTGTGTGTTAGCCTAACACATAGTCAGGAATCCCCCCTTAAAGGTGTGGTGTGGGATGCGGCTACTCCCCCGACTGCAGAGGATTTGTTTGCAATCCGAGAGGCAGGTGTAGAGGCGGTTCGCTTACCTATGGTAGAGGATCTCTCTCTACTCTATGTCGCAGACACATTGGGACTCCATCTTTTTCAGGACCTACCGGTGCATTTTCTGTCTGGGGGGGCACTTCTGGATACACTTGCGTACGCGAAACGCCATTTGCTTCGTGCGCGTGAGTTTTTTCGTTTATTTCCGTCTGCGCATCGCTATGGGGTTTCCACGTTTGGTGATACCAGCAACCCGCATGCCTGTGAATATTATCGTGAATTGGCAGAATTTACCCCGGAGTTGACCCTGTACTATACGTCAGCATTTATTGTCAGCGATCAGTGCTCTTCCCATGTGGACTTGATGCTGGTGGACTTGCGTCAAGCCTCAGATTCCATTGAGCCGCTCTCAGATTGGGACCATCAGACACCTCTTGGTATTGCAAGTCTCGGACAAAAAGTTGATCCTGAAGTATTTGGACTGCGCCAGCGGTTCTCCCCCGAGTCTCAAGCACGATTCCTGGAAAATCACCTTCCAGGGCTGCTAAAAGGTCCATTCCCCGTTGTTTTTGTCTATCGGTGGCAGGATGCGAACGACACGTTTTCCTGGTGGGGTTTGCTGGATGCATCGGGAGAAAAGCGGCCTGCATTTGAGGTCGTGAGGGGGATCTATACAGGAACCCAAAACCTGTTTGCATTTGATTCGGGCGAATGGCAGCGTTCGCCCGCTCCATGGCCTTTGATCTTGGGTTGGACGAGTTGTGTACTCATTGCCATTTTAATTATGGCATACGGAAGATTACCAGAGGTAATGTGGAATTATATCCTGAACCTCTATCCTCATCAGGACACACTTTATCGTGAGAGTGCTTTGTTAGGAGAGATCTCTTTTGTATACACGATTGCACAGGGAGTTCTGATATCTGCTGTCATTCTGATCCTTTTGGAAGTACCACGAGACCTTCTCATGATGGAGGCCATCTCTTCATTCTTCCCTTCTGGTTTGAGTAGCCTTACCCATACTCTCACCTCCAATACATGGTTCGTGATTTTTTTTGTAATCGGGAGCTATGTGGGCTTTCAGTTTATCTATTCACTGGTTGGTGCATCAAGAGCACAACAACCAGTGGAACCCTTTTTTGTGATCAATGCCATGACAAATACACCGCAGTTGCTTATGCTTCCAATGGTCATGATTACCCCAAATCTGTCGGAAGTCAACGCTATCCGACTCTCGGTGATATTGGCACTCACCTGGATTCTTCTTAGCGTTTTCTGTAATATTCGCAGCACCCAGAAATTTTCTTTTTTGGATAGGCGTAATTTGACGAAGGGCGGATTTTTCTGGACTTATGCAATCTACTTTCTACCGATCAGCATGATCCTACTGACGCTCTTGATTCCTCAGACCAGAGAGCAAATTGTGTTCTGGTGGCATTTGAGCTTCAGAGGATGATGGAGCACTTTTTTCTATTGAGATAGATCCGTTGACTGGTCGGTTTTGACATTGGATCAGAGGGAATTTGATAACAGAGAAAAGTGGAGTCCTGATAGCGTAACCTCTCACTTGGTCACATGGAGAGAATATTGATTATGAACTCTAAAAGTCATGTCATGACTACTGACCGGGATCACTGAGCGTGCGTAACATGAATGCGAGATCACGAAAAATCTACAAGAAGAGAGACTGAAATCGCCCTAATAGTTCTACAGAGGAACTCCCCGAGTGACCAAGTTGGATCTTATTTAGAGGTTAATCTAACTAAACGGTTAAAGAATAACGCGGAAGTTACTGATAATTGAGATGAAGCATAGCGCTTATCAGACCACATTCAGCGTGTAACAGACGTTATTCTTTGTTGAAGATATTTGCGGCCGAGTGCAACACCAACATGACTAATGTTTTGATCAATGTGTTAAATGAGTAAATGATCATTTAACCCATAGTTCAGGGGAACGTAGTTCTGAACGCATTCCTGCAAATGGACTACACCTGTGTGCCCCATCCGCAGAGGTACAAGGCTTTGTCAGGTACCCGTGAGAATTTGAGGAGTCCCGTATCTGGCAAGACAGAATCATTTTTTGTTCAGCCCCACGCGCTTGTTATATCACCTGAACAAACTTAACCACACACTTTGCACGGCCACAACAGGCAAATATCTCTGTGCAGTTGCTCCCATTTAAACTTGAGGGAGCATTTGCACAAAATCTAATGAATTAGAAAGCCATGAAGCCTATTGGCTTCGCAAGACATGGCCTCACAGAACCAGATGAGAGGACCCAGCTACGAATTACTCCCAAGCATGGATAAATCCCTTGCATAGGCAACATAACCCTTACAACTCCGGTATATTGAATAGGCGATGGCAAGACCCATTAGTATCCAAGTCCAGCTATAAGTTGTAAACAAAATGATAATAAATGCAAGCAAGATAGAAGCTCCTATATTAGTCCAAATCCGTTGTTTTGGATTGAGGGCGGATGCCTGCCAACGATAGACTCCGAACCCTATTGCTATAACGATGAGAGGCAAGATCCAATTCAAGATTTTCATTGGGCGCAGTTGATTAAGTGTGAATGTATATTATCTCAAGTTAAACGATTCGGCATATTGCAGTGTTTGACGACAATACAAATGACGGTTGACGACATAACTTTTACGGTTTCAGGCGTGCAATATTAACTATCCGCATAGGAGTAAAATAATGGTACCATGTGTAAAACCTTTTGCTGTCTCTATCGACCATTTTGAGTTCTTGAATTTTCCGTTACTCCCTCTGTCATGGTATTCAATCATTTGGATTATAGTGTATTACAGGCTTTGAGAAAATGTCGCTGAAATATCTCGGCACCTTGATGACATTTATCAACGCGAATCAGCTACATTTCTAAAGATTCCCCAGTCATACTATGGTTCTCATTCCACACAAATTGTGGTAGAACCAAAATTGATCCTAACCTAAATCGTGACTGTCGATCTTGCCCACATTGTATATCAGACATGAAATGTAGCTTCGGGGTTAATGAATTTCAGACTGACCCAATCTCCAAATAGATTTAGACATAAGTCATTAAGGCTGTCAGTTAATGAAGGATTCCCTGCTTACAGAGGCTGACCGAAAGGAGGCTCTTTCTCTGGTATATTTACGAGCCTTGGCGGTACGGGCTTGTTATTTAACTTCCGCCCCGTGCCCGATCGGGATAGTGTTGATCTGCAAATCATGGCGGGGGGACGTTATCGTCCAGTACTTGATTTTCAATTGAAAGCCACGACAACATTAGGCGAAACACGAAGTGGGTTTTATAGCTTTAGATTATCAATTAAGAATTATAATGATCTTTGCGTTCAGACACAGACTCCTCGATTGCTTGTTGTCTTTAATCTTCCGAAAGATAGCTTAAAGTGGATGACGGTAACCGAAAAGAAGCTTGAAATTTGTGGTACGGCCTATTGGCTCAGTCTCCAGAGCAATCATGAGGATGTTACGAACCAAGAGACTGTTACTGTATATATTCCTCAGCAAAATAAACTAAACGTTGAGCCTCTTTCAAAATTCCTCAATTGGATGATTTTTTGAGAGATTTTTCTGATTGATGGATCTGGGTACTAAAGAATGTTAGGGGGCTGATCTGCTCTGGGAGGTATCGTTTTTTTGGTCACAAACGAAGGGGCAGGGATCTCCGAATTTTGTATTTTTAGGAGTATTGCAAATCCAACAAACCCCGGAGAATCCCATGTCCCTTACCAAGAAGATACGCGGTTTTTATATTTCCTGCCAACAGGAGTTGTTTCCATGTGTGGAGCAGAACTATGGAGCGTTGCCCAAACGATTGAGGAAGTTGTTGTTGTTATTTGAGTTGGTGTGTGTGGAGGATCATCTGCCTCGTCCCCGGCTTCGTTCGGTGGGACGCCCGCGTGCGCACCGGGTCTGTCTTGCGCGGTCGTTTTTGGCCAAGATGGCGTTAAATATTCCGACGACCTCCGGATTGCGGGAGCGGCTTCTATCGGATGTTTTGCTTCGGTCCCTATGTGGTTGGTCCCGCTCGTGTGATGTGCCGAGTGCGCCCACGTTTTCTCGTGCGTTTCAGGAGTTTGCGTTGGCGAAGTTACCGACTCGGATCCATGAAGCCTTGATCAAACAGGGGTACGCGGGGGAGTTAGTGGGGCATATTTCACGGGATTCAACGGCGATTGAAGCACGGGAGCGTCCGGTTCCGAAGGCTGACATGTCCACCCCCGTGAAGCCACGCAAGCGGGGGCGTCCGAAGAAGGGGGAGGCCCGTCCCAAGGTGCCTCGTCGCTTGGAGCAGCAGTTGAAGATGGAGTTAGGCGAGATGTTGGACGCATTACCGAAGGATTGTACGGTGGGCTGCAAGCGGAACGCGAAGGGGCATACGCAACGATGGACGGGCTATAAGCTACACATGGATACGGCGGACGGAGGGGTTCCGATCAGCTGTTTGGTGACCTCTGCCTCGTTGCATGATAGTCAGGCCGCGCTTCCCTTGGCGCACTTGACGCAGCAGCGGGTGGACAACTGTTACGATCTCATGGACAGCGCCTATGACGCGAAGGAGATTGTCGCACATCGGAGCGCCTCGGGGCGTGTACCGATCATTGATCCGAATCCGCGCAACAAAAAAGCGGCGGATCGTCGCGAGCAAAAGGCACAACGTACGGCCGGATTCATTCCTGCGGAGCGGGTTCGCTACCGGGAGCGTTCCACCGTGGAGCGGGCCTTTGGGCGGCTCAAAGATGAGTTCGGTGGACGCAATATCCGAGTCCGTGGGCACGAGAAAGTCCTCTGTCATTTGATGTTCAGCGTGGTGGTGCTCACGGTGGACCAAATGCTGCGGATGGTGCAGTAAACCCGCCATCCACCCCCTGCATAACAGAATTTGGGCGCTCTGAACCACAGATGCCGTGGGAGGGGTGTGTGAAATCTACACGGATCGTGGACGAAATTCACCAAACAGAGACCTCCGTGCAGGCAAAACACTGGTTGAATCCACAAAACACCGAACCCCCGCCGATGATTCGCGTAGTCCGACCAGATTGAACCAGTTTAAGCCGCAATTCAGCCGGGACAACAGGAGAAAATAAAGAGTTTTGAAAGAGGCTCCGTTGACACTCTTCATGATCTGATGGAAAAATCCCGCTTAGGAGCAATTTGATGCAAGTTTTTATTCACGATAGAGATGCGCTATTAGCGATAAAGCCTTCTGCTGTTTCTGCATATGCTCGTGCTAGTGGTTGGACTCGTCAGGAGCCTTACCGTCAACACTCGGATGTTTACACTGGCGAGAATCAACCTGAAATCATCATTCCTCGAACAGATCGTTTGGGAGATTACGCGAGTATAGTGTCAAATCTGATCAAGACCTTCTCGGATGTCGGGCATCAGGATGAAACCAGTGTCTACCGAGCACTCGTGACGGCTGATCGAGATGTTGTTTGCCTTAGGGTTGCAGATCGCCAAGACGGAAGCATAGTGCTGGACAAGGGTGTAAATCTCATCAATGGTGCTCGTGATATCCTTTTAGCGGCAGCATGCTCCATGGATGGTCCGCCGAAGTCGGTTTACCGAGTTGGTGCAAATCGCACAGCTAAGAATCTTCTGGAGCGTGTCCGGTTAGGACAGACAGATCAAGGGAGCTATGTAGTTACGCTATTGATGCCAATCGTACCTCCGCCAATACCAACGTTATTTTCTAATGAATCAGACGAGATTTTGCCTGTTCAACGTCTTCTGACGGTACGCTTAATGGAGGCTCTGGCAGCGACACGGTTGGCAGTAGAACGGACAGTTTCAGGAGACGGAAATGCGTTCAGAGAGGCCGTAACTCACGGTGTGAGTGCCAACTTGTGTGAGGCCTTAGCCCAGATAATTGAATCTTTCCCGACATTAGATATAAATGTATCTTGGGCGCAAACTCTTCCAGTTACTAAACCAATTAGAACTGTACTTTTTGGAAATGCAGATGTGCCGTTATTGCAGGAAGCTGGTCGTTCATTTAGAGCGCATGCACCCCGGTACGATGTATCCCTGCACGGTTATGTGCAGTTACTTAACCGTGGAGAGGATGAAATGGATGGGAGAATTCGTCTGAATGCAACGGTTGATCATAAGCAACAGTCTGTCACTGCATTATCAGAAAGACAAGATTATGAAAGAGCCGTTGAGGCTCATAAGCATCAGGAGGTTGTAATTCTTTCGGGCGATCTTGAACGGATGGGGCAGCGGTGGCGATTATTTAATCCGCGCTTTGAGGGAGTTTTACGAAAAGAGGCAGATGATCCTGACCGTGCAAAGGTTTGAGTCTGTGCAATCCTCTAATTTCTCCGATTGTATTCCTCATCGGGGTCTCTACCCGCCGAGTTCCAACCCTTGGTCAAGAAACATAGTCAATTCTTTGGCGATAATTCTAGTTATCTGAACCCTAATTCCTGAAACGTTTTAACAAGTTGGTTAGGCTATGAGTACTTTACATCGGGGGATGAGCGTCAAAGAGTTCAACAATGGGTATTTTTACGTAACTGAACTCAGGGCTTTTGCACGAGACCTGGGAATCACTGTTGGCAATTTCCGTAAGTTTGAGTTGGAAGAATTGATCAGGGAGTTTCTTCAGATGGGGAAGGTACATGATTGTAAACCCCCTCTACCTCGTAAGGCCGGAATAATCCGTGATGAATTGAAGGTCAACACGATAGTAACCAATTACGTCGGAGACAAAGAAACCAAGACGTTTTTGCTGGATCTGGTAAATTCACTTACACCGGGCCTCCGTCCAAAGTCAGGACAGTGGTACTGGCTCAATGATTGGAGACGGAACATGCAACAGGCGCAGGAATGCTTCACCTATGGTGATCTGGCGGCACATCTGCACACGCTGATGCAGACCGAGGGTCGTCTCCCTCGATGCCCCTCAGCCCTCATGAATAACTTCATTACGGATTTTATGGAGGATCCATCCAATGCAGGTACTTCCAGGAAAGAGGTGCTCAAAGCATGGGAATGGTTAAAGAAACAGTCGGGACCAAAAACCTATAATGAGTTTCTGAAACTGACTCATCCCATTGCACCAGAGGGTTCAACCAAAGCGAATCCATAGTCAAATGGGTTTGTCAAGGGTCTCACCCAATAGAGTCATTCGCTTAGGCATTTGAACAGTTTGGTGGGTATGCAATTCTCTTCCACGATATATAATCCTGAAACGAGACTTGGAATGGCAAGTCTTTTTCTGATCGTTCGCTGGAAAAATACGAAGAAAATACATCGCAAATATTCGACTCACGACTCCAAATGGAGGAATGTGAGTACATCCAATTGTCTCACGAGAGACCAAACAGAGCACCGTCGTTCCAACAGGTTCACTTCAAATATTGAAGCTTGGAGGACAGAGCGTCAGATTCTTGGAAATAAACAGACCTGATATGGAATGCGACAAGTCCTTTTCTTAGGAACACTGCAAGGTGACAAATTTGGATCTGGAGAATTGAATTCCAGAAATTGGTTCCTCATTCGCTTATAAAGGGGTGATTCAAGTGACTTATCAGTTTTGTCCTTGGAACAGGTTTGTTACCAATTTAGATGAATCTTTCAAGAAAACTCCAAGAAATTTTCGACAAGAAGCGCACAAATTTATTGAAAATGGAACAGAAGCACTACAGGCAGTGTAGCGGCAACAACATTTTTTCCACAACTGACTTCTGATATTATGAAAATTAATGAACTCATAAAATTATTTCCTATCTCGTCTCACGGGCCACGGTTGTAGCTTTTGTACTATCAGTTTTGTTCTGCATTACAGGGTGCGATTCTGGTGGAGTAATCACCGAGCCTATATCTCAACAATCCGCAGAAACAACCAATCCATCCAGGATCATCCAACCTAGGGGGCAATGATCGGATCGTTTTTAATGACGAAGACGAATTTCGGAGATTTATGGAATCAATCGTTAACAAAGAATCCTCCTATCTGGATTCTCTCCAAACAGTGATCAACTTTGAGTCGCTGAGATCAGATACTGAGAGGCTTGCGGAAGTACTGAATAAAGACACTGATGAACTTGAAGTTGTTGAGGATCCCTTTTTCGCAACTGTATTAAATCCTGAGGGAGAATTTCAATTTGGTGATGTAGTCTACAAAATCACAAGAAACTATGTGTATCATGTTCCAGAAATCAATGCGGATTATCTAAGTTCAATCTCTTTAAGAGATCATGAACATGCAGTATTATCCAAGAAAACAAATCATCATCCTGATGTGGGGATTTTTGAAATACAACGAAGTGGTATGGATCTGGCAAACAAATTGAATGCGACGGCCCGAGGGGTGTCATGTATATCAGAATTTGTTGATGATGAGAAACGCCTTAAAGGGATAGCACGGCTTACTAATTGGCTTGTATACATGTCTGCGTCTACTGAAAGTAGAAGTGAAAGCAAAGGACGGTTTCGCTGGACTCGTACAAATGCACGCTGGATTGGTCTTGATGCGGATTACAGCGTGACCGAAACTTTGCGAGCTCTTGGGGGCGGTACGTCTACTGAGACGATTCGGGGAAGCATTAGCGAAAAGGTATACAATATATCCAAAGTCAAAAGGAATTTGACTTGGGCTATATCCATCGGTGGGATCGTTAGCGTCTCCGGTTGGATTTCAACTACTCACAGTGGAAACCGAACGGATAATAGAGTGAATAGAACCAGATCATGTTCAACCTATATTTTCCGCTAATTCTACTAACTGATTCACAAATGACAATAAATTTGTCCGAAACAAAGAAAATTTTCAGACTGTAACTTGAAAATTATGACTCATCAAGAAAGTGTCGTCTCTGAAATTTTCAAAAAACGGTTTACCGTCTTCCTGATTTTCTCTGTGATTGCGGCTTCAACCCTCTGTGTTCAGCCCATGTACGCACAGTCTAGTGTTGGGGTGGGGCTGGTGGCACTTTCAGGGTCAAATGGTAGCGGATTAAGCGTACGTTTCAAGAATTTTCAGGTAATGGGTGGCGGGAAGTTCAGCAGTAGTCCTGACCCTATGCGAGGGGTGCGGCTGGAACAGTTAGGAGTAGCGATTCGATATAACCACAGTCTTCATGAATGGAAGAGGATCAGGTTCAAAGTGTTCGGACAGCTTGGCGGGTACGAAAATTCCATGCAAGATCCAGAATCATCTTCGTCAATTCGGTATCATTTCACGGGTTCTACCCCGAACCTTGTGGATAGAGGTCTAAGCCTCCACAGAAGAATAGAATCGCACTTCTGAATTTTTCAAACGTTCGGTATCCTCTCCCGACCGTTTTGATTTCTTGAATTTTGCCGTTAATGCGTTCTGCCTTGGCGTTGGATTGTGAGTGGGAAAGTGCATTACAGACGCCATCAAAATGTCGCTGAAACCTTTCCCCCACCTTGGTGACTTCCCTGACGCCCATCTGCTCAACACTCTTTAGCCAGAGATCAAAATACCTCTTTGCTTCGGCGAAGGAACTACACTCAAAGATCCCTTTAAACTCTTCGCGTACCCGCCAGGCGTGACTGACTTCCAAGTTGGCTTCTTGAACGACTTTGAAGATCTCGTCTTGCTTGGCCGTACGGTTCTTTTCGTTCTTCAAAAGCACATAACGCGTCCCTTTCAACTCGGGATGGCTCTTCACTTCCCGTCTGCGCACCTGATTGATTGCTTTGTTCAGATCCTGAATCAGATGAAACCGATCATGAATCAAGGTTGCGTTCGGAAAGACTCGTTCAACGGCGCGAATAAACGCCTTTAACATGTCCGTCGTCACCGTTACGACCTTCTCCTTCATTCCCTCAAACACACGCTCAAACAGCACTATAGCGCCTTCTTTGGTCTTTCCCTCCCCCACATCAAGGACAATCCCCCGTGTGGAATCTGTTACCACGGTCCCATAGACATGCCCCCGTTTGAGTGCTTTCTCATCCACACCGATATGGGGGATCTCTCCCAGATCCCTACGTGCTAATCCGCGCTCTACACTACGATGCATGATCCGATTCAGTTGGTTAAATCCACACCGTAGAAGCTTGGCGGTGCTGGTTTGATTTTTGGTTGCTTTCAACAGATCAATCGCAGCGCGCTCAAAGGCATAGGTTACACGACTGGATGAATCTGCCCAAGGAAGCTTAATCGTCTTGATTCCCTTTGAAGACTTGACCCGAGGGATACGACAGTGGATATAACTCTTGGATTGACACCAGTCAATATGACGCCACGAACGCTCCTTGCGGTGGTCATACAACGTCCCAGATTCCCCCGTTTCTGGACAAACAAGATTCTCTCCCGAATGGCGAAGATATACATCAATCCGGTGAGACGTTGGATCCAAAGTGATTCGGTCAAGCTGCCACTCAGGAGTGAGATCCAGAGTGTAGCGCATAAATAAATCTATGAAATTTGACATGAAATTGAGTAGGTTTAGTTCGCCGAAATATACTCATTCCACACAAATTGTGGTAGAACCATTTCACGGGAGGTGGTAGTGCAGAACTCCGAACTGGTAGAAAGTCTTCCTCCAAAGGCCTATCCTTGACTCTTGACATTGGTCTATCCATTGATGATGCTGGGAGTCTTGGTACAGTCCCAGCGCGGGGCGTGGGATTGCATATCTTTTTCTAATTGTGCTGAAAAAATACGAAGTGAGCATCTTGACTCGTTTCCAAATGGTCGTCCACTTTATTGTTGCAAAGAAGAATGTCGTTATTCAGATGGCTGAATAGGGGACTGTTGGTGGGACTTTTATGGGCTATCTCGTTGGTTTCAATAACTGCTCAGTCCTTGACGGTCAGCGGATATGCCGAGGACATCGCCAGTGGAGAGCGGCTGTATGGCGTGAGTATCTATGTTCCTGCATTACAGATTGGATCTACAACGAATCAGTATGGATTCTACAGCCTTACCGTTGAGTCAGGAACGCTCACACTTATGGTTTCACATGTCGGATATGAGCCAGTTTCAACTTGTATAGAACTTGAAAGAGATACCACACTAACCTTTACCCTTACCCCTCGGGTTCTGAGAATCGGGGATATTGAAGTCATCGCCGAAAGAGAGAACGAATTAGAGAATGTCCAGATGAGTCGCCATGAGATCTCCATTGAGGAAATTGAGACTCTGCCCGTCGTTTTAGGAGAAATTGACATTCAGAAGACACTACAATTACTGCCCAGTGTTCAGTCAGGCGTTGAAGGCAGTAGCGGGATCTATGTGCGGGGAGGACGAGCAGGCCAAAATCTCATTTTATTGGACGGACTCCCCCTTTACAATCCCAATCATTTATTTGGGTTTTTCAGTGTGTTTAATTCGTCTGCAATGAAGCGTGTTGAGTTAATCAAAGGAGGGTTTCCTGCGCGTTATGGAGGACGTCTTTCGTCAGTAGTCAATTATACGATGAAGGAAGGCAATATGAAGCATTTCGCCGCTGAGGGGGCGATTGGTCTTGTTTCCTCTCGTGCAATGCTGGAAGGGCCTATCGTGAAAAACCGCGGTTCATTTCTTATTGCTGGCCGGCGGACCTACATTGATCAGTTATTGCGCCCCTTTCAACAGACATCTGAGCACCGATATCATGCGGGGTTTTATGATCTGAACTTTAAGGCCAACTATATTTTATCGGATAATGATCGAATCTATCTGAGTGCTTATGCCGGTCAGGATAGATTTTCCTATGATCACAGGCCAGATCTTGGCCTTGGCCTTGATGCGGCCGACCAAGAGCGATCGGATTATGATTTAGGTTGGCAGAACCGTCTGGCCTCTCTGCGGTGGAACCGGCTGATGGGAGATCGTTTGTTTGTCAATTCTCTCCTCGGCGTGATGCAGTATCGCTTCTCTTCAGGTACGAGTTTTAGTGATGCTGAGGAAGGCGAGACAACGGAATATAAGCAGTCTTGGAATTCCGAAATACTTGATTGGACTGTAAAAATTGATTTTGAATACCTGCCGAATCCCCAGCACCATTTACGTTTTGGTGTTGAGGGTATTTTGCACCGTTTCAATCCTGGTAGCACCTTTACTCGACTGGAAACGTCTAGTCAGTCGCCTATAAACTTACTACAGACACCTACGGGGTTGTTAGACTCTCAGGAGATGGCTTTGTATGCCGAAGATGAGATGCAACTGTCCCGCGGACTGCGAGTGTTGTCTGGAATTCGGTTTTCGGGATATGCTTCCCAAGGTGCACGATACGCTTCTATTGAGCCCCGATTGGGGGTAAATCTGCGAGTTACGGAGACAACGGCAGCGAAGGCTTCTTTCGCGAGGTCAAAGCAGTATGTGCATTTATTGACTGGCGGAGGCACAGCGTTTCCTACGGATTTGTGGATTCCAAGTATGAACCGCATTACACCTCAGAGTGGTTATCAGGTGGCGGTAGGGTTACTGAATAGTTTTCGTGACAATCAATATCAGGTTTCGGTAGAGGGGTATTTTAAATCCATGAATGGGCTCCTTGAATACCAAGTAGGAGCCGGCAGGTATCAGGCTGCGTTCCTGAGTTGGCCAGATATTGTTGAGCAAGGTACGGGTTCTTCTCGTGGAATAG
This sequence comes from Rhodothermales bacterium, assembly GCA_965208025.1. Taxonomy (GTDB): domain Bacteria; phylum Bacteroidota; class Rhodothermia; order Rhodothermales; family Bin80; genus Bin80. Next base: position 2,327,735 of record OZ242302.1, on the reverse strand, counting down.
AGCTATTCGCTGAAAAGAAAAGAGGACGACTGACAGGATGGATGAGCTATACATTGGCACGAACTACAAGGCACTTTGAATTTCTGAACGGGGGGAACCCCTTCCCTGACGGGTATGACCGCCGTCATGATATTTCAGTTGTGGTTCAGTATCCTCTCTCCAAGTCATTAAAATTGTCAGCTGTTTGGGTTTACGGAAGTGGTTATCCAGTATGGGTCCCTGTGGGACGTTATAGAGTTAGATACAACCTAGTCGTAGATTCTGGGCCTGTGAATGCTGCCCGTGCATCAGACTATCACCGCCTTGACATCAGCTTCAATTATATCAAACATGGCTCATGGGCAGATCACACGTTTACGTTTGGAGTTTACAATGCCTACAACCGCAAAAATCCTATGTTTGTATATCCTAAAACGGATAGCCCCTGTCAATCAATTATTTGCTTTGAGCAGTTGAGCCTCCTGCAGCTCATTCCTGCGTTTTCATGGCAAGTGGATATTTAGGCGATGCGTGAGCGGATAGGACTTCTTTTCTTCTTGATCGCTCTCTCTGGTTGCCAGACTATCGTTGACTTAGATGTTCCTAATGGATATCAATCCAAGCTAGTAGTTGAATCGCAGTTTTCGCCAGATAGCTTATGGAAAGTCAAAGTAGAAAGGAGTGTCCCTTTGGGGGATATCACAGAGCCATCAGGGTTGATTGTTGAGGATGCCAAGGTTATCGTCACTGGAGAAGGGAATTTTCGTGACTCGCTGGAGTACTTGGGGAATGGAATATATCAGACACTACATGATCATCGACCGATTCCAGATGTCACCTACATGGTGCAAGTAAATGTAGACGGCTTTCCTGAGGCAGAAGCTTCATCATGGGCACCCCCCTTGACCAGCAAGCTTCTGATTCTGGAACGTGAGGCCCCAGTGGATTCCTTTTATCCAGATCATTTTAGATTGCGTTTTGAGCTGACCGATCGTTCAGGCACGAATTATTATCGTCTTAGGCTGTTTCAGGTAGTACCAATCTGCTCAGACGATGGGTCCAGAATATTCAGGGACGATCCCACATCTTCAAAGGGTTACAGGCGAATCTCTTTTCGTAGTCGGTCGCCTTCATTCAGAGGCTTTCCCGATGCAGTTGATGATCCTACCATTCCTACATTGGATGATAAATTTGGGTCTGCATTCTTTTCTGATCAATTGTTTGAATCCACGACAACTGAATTTGAAATCACATTTGAGTCGATGAGATTAGAATCCGTCGGAACCTATTTGATGCTTATAGTCACGGTACTGAACAACGATTTATTTGCATTTGAGCGCACGCTGTCGCTACATGATATTTTCCTTGATGTTCCAAATATCACCTATATGAAATCTGTGGAAATTCATACGAATGTTCGGAATGGGCTTGGTATCTTTGCTGGCTACACCAGCGATACCTATAGGTTTGATGCAGAGGGGAACGAATGGACCGAGGATGTGCTGGGGATAGGCACGGGTGACATATCACCCTGTATGGAGTAGGTGCGCCATAAATTTCAACGGATCACTCTCTCTCGAAACGCTTCAAATCAGGTCCTCCGCGAAACCTTAGCTCTCCGCGGTAGCCAGACGTTTACGGAGACTTTCCATGAATGAATCAAACCCTCGCTTGCGTATGAAGGTCTGAAATGATACCGAGTAGCCTTCCACCGTGCCGACCCCGTCAATAATGACGTCATACAGCCACCATTTGGACTCATCTTGATACAACTTATACGTCACCCCTACATCCTGACCCGAAATTTCGACGCTTGTATTTACGGTTGCTAAGTTGAGATTCACGGATACAGACTTGACTGTCACTGGAGCTTCATAGATAGATAGATCACTTAGGGATTGTGATCGCACAATCCCTGCAAAGACCTCGGTGAATTCCTGACGCTGGTCAGTAGATAGATCTGCGTAATACTCTCCGAGCGAGAGCCGGCCCATTTCCTCAAAGTCAATCTGGTCATTGATCAGCGAGCGAGCGACTTCCCTGAGAGATGGATCATCTTCCATGCCGCGGACGGCCCGCTTGATTTCAGTATCACGAGAAGTGATCAGTGCAAGGACTTCGGCCTCTGGACTTTCTTGAGCTGTGGCAATCGGTGCGCAGAGGATGAGGGTACAAAGCAGCAGAATTATTTTCTGATTCATCATATTGTCATTCATTAAATGCGTCCATTTCATGCGTCAACAAGCCTGCCGCTGCAAGCAGCTTCAGGATTGCCATGTTGTAGCGGCGAATTGCCTCATAATATCCAACCTCCAAGGTCAAATTCATTTGGACTGCTTTCACCAAATTTTCTGTGTCGCCAAGATCAAGGTCAAAATTGATCTGTTCAACTCGTAGCCACTCCTTGCTGAGCGCCAGAGAACTGTCCTGCGCAGCGAGGGCTGCCTCTTGAGTGATCACATTCCGCCAAGATTGTTCAAGTTCCGCCAGAATCAACTGCTCAGCAGCAACAGCAAGATACTCGGCAGTCCGATTGTGGGCTCTGGCCTGCGCAACCCGTGCACGAGTTTGCCCAAAATTGAGTTTTTGGACAAGCCCAACCCCCGCCCGTAAACTGGTTCTTCTGAATCCATCGCTTACGTAAGGATTGGGCTGGCGGAATCGATTCGAAGCTCCGCTGGAGCTAAGTTCTATCCCCACAATACTCTGGGGATAATAGTCAGCTTTTGCCACACGAACCAGCGCATCGGTGGCGGCGAGCCCTGCCCTTGTCTGAAGAATTTCCGGACGGTTCATACGGGCTTGTTGCTGATAGTACTCCAGACTCTCCAGGAGAAACGTGAGTGGTTCAAGTCGGTTACGTACAGGAAGAATACGGGTAGAGTCGGAAACCATTAACTGGCGTCGGAGGAGCGCATACGCAGACTGCCGTTGCTGCGTAACTTCAACGATGCGGCGCTCATATTCCTGTTGAGTGATCAGTACTTGATAACGGTCAGCATCATCAACTTCGGGGTTCCCCTCCTCGAGAAGACGGTTAATCTCCCGCATGGCCATCGCAACCATCTCCTCGGCCTGATCCGTTAATCGGAATAATTCATCTGTGAGTAGAACGCCGTAATAAAGTTCAGCAGCACGAAGAGAAGCCTCAAGGATTGTCTCTTGCGCTCGGGCATTTTCAAGGTCGGCTCCAGCGGATACAGCCTCCATGGTTCCTTCAAGAGCTCCCCAGGTGTAGATGGGTTGCAAGAGGGACAGTTCAGCCTGAGCGTAGGGACGAAGATTACCGTAATCATTTCGTACCAATGGATCAAGGTAGAGCTGATCTACAGGAGTATCATTTGGATTTTCAATTCCTGGAACCGCGGCAAATGCGCTAATTGCGGTAGCATTGGGAAGGATACGGCTGCTTCGTGCAAGATCATAGCGAGCATCAGCCCATGCAACATTTGAAAAGGCCGCACGAATATCTGGGCTGACCCGAAGAGTCTGCTCAAGGACAGTTTTGAGATCAACCCGAAGCGTATCGGGATGTGGCTGAGCAGTAGCTGACAGTACAATCAGACACCAAGCCCCGGCGAAAAATAGTTTCATTCCCATCACAAATATTGGTCGCATTTCAACGCCTCAGAGTAACGTGTAGGGCAACATTCTCGGCATGTTCATAGCCAGTGCGCAACAGGATGATCTTGGGTGAATCTTCAAACCATTATTTGAGAAGAGCCTACGAAAAATCAATGATTCAAATCGCAAGAGCCTACTCATTTTATTTCGACTGCTCCCTTATGCAGATCCCATTTGCAATTCTCATGCCAAAGATCAAAGGTTCGTGATAAAAAAATAGAGTAGAGTAATCAGGGCAGAGGTTGGAAGTGTGCAGCCGAGATGCGTTACAAATGTTGTTCTTTTACAAACGAAGTGCATCCTATGCTCCTTTATAGTGTTATACAATGGATCACTTTAGTATGTCTCTATGAGGTCGCAGCGGAGTTCTAAAACGCTTGCACTTTCCGATCTGATTGACAGTGCGATTGATGATTTGGGTCTGCGTACAGGTTTAAATGAAGCGGAGGCGGTTGAGGTCTGGCATGATCTAGTAGGTCCGCGCATTGGTAAAGTCACTGAGAAAGTATGGACGCGGAGAGGGAAGTTGTACGTAAAGCTCACGTCAGCAACTTGGCGTCAGGAACTACATATGCATCGCGCTCAGTGGCGTGACCGCCTAAATGAAACCCTTGGAAGGAAGATCATTCATGAAATTGTTTTTCAGTAAGCGATTCATGAATTCACGTATCCTTCGGGATCTCCGTGAATTCGCAGTGTTCTGGCGAGAACTCCTCAGGAATTCCAAGCCGGAAACACAGGTAATGATCTGGAGGGGTTCCCGACTGGGAGCCTACCGTCGTTTCCTCCCCCGCCAATTTCGTATAGGTACAACCATATTCGTAGCACTTTCAGTCTATACGTGTTTGGTAATTGGACTCGTCATGTTGGGACTTTCGCGAGGTCTCGTCCCACAGTTCAATATTCAAGAACTTCATCAGAATTCCGTGTTAACCTCCATACGACTGCAAGAGATCTCTGATTCGCTGGCTTTGCAGACGCAGTACCTTACGAATATCCAGCGTCTTATGTCTGGGGATATTGACTCTACCCTCACCGTTGCTCCCATGCCGTCGGGTTTATCAGGTGCCTCGCTTGTGGACTCCCCTGATTTAAGTCCACTCCAAAGTTCTTCTCCGATGAGCGGATCACTCCAACTTGGGCTTTCCAATGTTCGGATTCTTAGCGGACTTCCCTCATCCTCCGCACAAGTACCAACCTCAATCAATTATCTGGCTAGTCTGCAACTTCCCGTTTTACCTCCCGTCCAAGGGATTTTCACGCGCGGGTTTAATGCGGAAGAGGGCCATTACGCCGTTGATATTGCTACAAGCGAAGGCTCAATCGTTCGCTGTATTGGGGATGGATACGTTATTTTTGCAGACTGGACGTATGAAGGGGGGCATACCATTGCAGTGCAACATGCCGATGGATACGTTTCTGTTTACAAACATAACCAACGACTTTTGAAACGTCCAGGAGATCGTGTCCGCCTTCGGGAGAGCATCGCGGTGAGTGGGGATTCTGGCGAGTATTCTACGGGGCCACATCTTCATTTTGAACTGTGGAACAATGGTCTGCCACAGGATCCCGCAAGCTATTTTTTGGGCTATTAGTTTCTTTTCTCGTAATTTAGTCTCTTTCACACTTAAATCACATCTATTCTATCCAAGAGCGAAATGGCAAAATCCCAGAGTTTGACTGAAACAGTATCCCCTGCAAACCTGAATTTAATCTCGGATGAAACCACGGTCAAGGGCAGTCTGGTTACCGCCTCGGATACGCGATTAGGCGGACGGTTTGAAGGGGATCTCAAGGTCGGCGGGACGATCATTGTGACAGAAAAGGGATCCGTGAATGGATCAATTCAGGCAGAGAATATCACCGTAGTCGGGACCGTAGAAGGAAATCTCACGGCGACGAAAAAGGCTCTCCTAACCCGTTGTTCCAACGTCCAGGGCAATATACATGCGGAACGTCTGGTCATTGAAGAAGGGGCCATCTTCAATGGTGAATGTCTCATGGGATCTCAACAATCCCAGATTTCAAAGGATTTTATTCCACCACCCGAATCAAAAAATGACCGATTGGCAGAACAGCCTGCGTGAGGCATCCCCCTATCTTAGCCTCGGCATGCAAGTCGGTATGACCATGGTTGCATTTGTTGTTGCCGGCTATCTCCTTGATAAATTCCTTGGAACGACCCCTTGGCTAATCTTGACTGGCGCGATCATCGGGATGGTTTGTATCTTTGTTCGTCTCATCCACATTGCCAATCACAGGTCGTAGAACTGGACTATTCTCGTCCTCTCTCAGTCGTTCATTCTGATTCGGGTCGTTCAGATCTATTTTCGCGAACTCTCTAACCATATTTGAACTGAAATTTTTCCAGGGTAAAAGACCTCATCGCACATAGCAAGAACGTTTCCTTCTCAATCTCTTCACAAAAATGTGCGAACGTTTTTTCTCTGAAGTATTTTAAGCTTGGCGATTTGATATAGTTGTTCGTCTGTGTTATTCTCTCTACTTTGCGCATTCGTAGCCGCGGGAAGCTACATGGATGACTCTTCCAGGATTTGATATTGTTCGCGCGTAGATCCCACTTGACGGGTAATGAGTATAGAAGTGAGCCTTCTGGTGGGACTTATGTTGGGCGTTATCTACACATCTATGGGTCTGCTGGTGATCAGGATTTCTCAGAAAACATCCAAATTTGTACCGATTGTCGTTGGTGGTATGGTGTCTCGCTTGGTCATGGCTATGGTTGCGATCCTCATCATTACCCAGCTGTTTTCTGCTGTATATGCTGCGTTCATGGGTGCTTTCGTGTTTATCGTCATTCTTGGGATTTTTTGTGAAATCATTTGGTTACTCTACTACGATTGATGCGTTCGCTATATTGTTGTGCTTACATCTTGTGCCTAGTTGCACTCCTCGCCCCTTCGTACTCCTTGGCCGCTGATGACAAGGGGTTTGATGCGGTTCATCATACTGCAGATGGATATTACCTTGATTTTCTTCCCTTTGCCAAGGTAGAATTACCTCGGATCTTCATTGTCCGTACTGAATCCAACGGGTATAGTCTGCGGGCATATCGGTCAACAAAGAAGGCGCTTCTTTCGGGGGAAATGCATGCAGATTTCCACGATAGTGAAGATGAACACGCAGAAGCAACTTCAGACCTGAGTAGCATGATTGCCGAGGGAAAGCACCTGGATGCTGCACTGGTGGCAACCAGTGGGAGGGTTGTGCTAGATTTATCCATTACGAAACATCTTATCTTTGCATTGATAGCCTCCGGGATTCTACTGATTCTGTTTTTGAATCTGGCAAACAAATACAAACGTGGAATTGGGCGTACAAGTGCACCTCAGGGACTCGTTCAAAACTTATTTGAAACCTTGGTCGTTTTTGTTCGGGATGACATTGCAATCCCTAATCTTGGCAAAAGTAACTATCAGAAGTTTTTACCGTACCTCCTGACTGCATTTTTCTTTATCCTGACGTGCAACTTGCTTGGACTCATTCCATTTGGTGCAACGGCTACATCCAATCTAAACATTACGGCTGTTTTGGCGGCATTTACGTTCGTACTGACGCAAGTGAATGGATCCAAGGATCATTGGAAACATGTATTTTGGCCTCCAGATATGCCAGTAGCCGTCAAATTTCTTTTGATCCCTACGGAGATCATGGGGCTTTTCACAAAACCAATCGCACTTGCGATCCGACTTTTTGCGAACCTTACCGCAGGTCACTTGGTCATTCTCAGTTTGATTGGTATGATCTTTACCTTCACGCAACTATTCGGGGAAGCTGTTGGCTATGCCGTCGTTCCCGTCAGTTTAGCATTTACCTTGTTCGTCATGGGTCTTGAGATCCTGATCGCATTCATTCAAGCTTACATCTTTACAATCCTGTCTGCACTGTTCATTGGGATGGCCATTGCCGACCATTCGCACAGTGAGGCTCATTAAGTATACTACACAAGTCTAAAACATTTTTTATCCATGGAACCACAAGCTCTTGCATTCCTCGGTGCCGGAATCGGCACTGGACTCGTCGCCATTGGCACTGGACTCGGAATAGGCCGGTTAGCCGGTCCTGCAATGGAGGGTACTGCCCGCCAGCCCGAGGCAACCAATGATATTCGAACCACCATGATTATTGCTGCAGCCCTGATTGAGGGTGTTGCATTATTTGGACTGGTGATCTCATTTATTCTTGCCTTTAAGTAGATCTTTATCATGGTGCTTGCTGCAGATTTATTGAGTGCCAATGTCGGTCTGGTGGTTTGGCTGGCGGTGGTATTTCTGGTCACGTTGCTCCTTCTACGCAAGTATGCGTGGGGTCCCATCACTTCGGCGCTGTCCGAGCGTGAGGAAACCATTGCATCTTCCATGAATCGTGCGGAGGAAGCGCTTGCTGAGAGTAGGCGCTTGCAGGATGCAAACGCTCAGGTTCTACGACAGGCGGAACAGGATGCTCAACGCCTGCTCCGTGAGGCCAGAGAGGAAGCCCAACAACTCCGAGATCAACAGGTACAGCGCACCCGCGAGGAAATCACTGTCCTGCGTGAACAGGCACAAGAGGAGATTGAACGAGACAAGGAACGTGCGTTGCAGGTACTTCGGAGTGAAGTGGCAGATCTTGCCATCGCCATAGCAGAGAAAGTTCTCAGGGAAAATCTGGATGCTTCACGCCAGAGCGCTCTCGTGGGTCAATTCATTGACGAGCTGACCACAGCAGAAGGAACTACGCCTCCGATCTATCAGGCATGACTTCCTCCATGGTTGCCCAGCGCTACGCCCAGGCACTCTACGACGAGGCTGCAGATACATCTTCGGTCACGGGCGATATGGAACTGATCAGGGAAACTTTGGACAATTCTGTGGAATTGCAGCAATTGGTCCGAAGTCCGATCATCCAGCGGCGGAAAAAATCTGCAATTCTGCACACTCTTTTCGGGGAGCGTGTTCATGCCGCGTCTCTGCGTTTCCTGGAGATGCTGGTTCAGCGGGGTAGAGAATCTCTACTTCCTGATATTCTTGGGCGATTTCAGGTTCTATCCGCCGAGGCACAGGGGATTACAAACGTACATGCGCGTGTATATTCGGAGTTGTCCTCAAAGGAGAAAACCCGTTTGCAGGAGGTCTTGAGTGATCAATTCAAACGCACGGTTCGTCTTGAGATCACCGAGGAGCCAGCCCTGATGGGGGGGATTGTGCTAGAAATTGGGGATATGATATTTGATGGCAGCGTTCGGCACCAGCTTTCGCTACTTCAGGATCGCTTGCAGCAGCAGGCTTAATTAATTATGATGAAATGACAACGGCTATTCGACCGGATGAAGTCACTGCTCTACTCAGACGGGAGCTCGGTGGCTTTGAGTCCGCAACAGATGTGTACGAGGTTGGGACCGTCCTCCAGGTGGGGGATGGCATCGCTCGCCTTTACGGTCTCTCTCAGGTTCAGGCTGGCGAGTTGATCGTATTCCCTGAACGCAATGTAACGGGGATGGTACTGAACTTGGAGGAGGATAATGTCGGGGTGGTTCTCTTTGGGGAAGTTCAGGATGTGAAAGAGGGAGACCAGGCCCGCCGAACCCGTCGCATTGCTTCCATTCAGGTATCCGAAAGTATGCTCGGTCGGGTCATTAACCCGCTCGGAGAGGTACTTGATGGCAAAGGTGCTCTGATTGGGGAAACCTGCGAAATGCCTCTGGAGCGCAAAGCCCCTGGAGTGATCTATCGGCAACCCGTATCCGAGCCCCTCGTAACGGGCATCAAGGCGATAGATTCCATGATTCCAATTGGGCGTGGTCAGAGAGAGTTAGTGATCGGTGACCGACAAACGGGAAAAACCGCCGTGCTGATTGATACGATCATCAGCCAGCGTTCAACCCATGAGACTGATGCACCTGTCTACTGTATCTATGTGGCGATTGGACAAAAAGCGTCAACGGTTGCCCAAGTCGCTCGTGCATTAGAGGAGAATGGGGCTATGGACTATACGGTCATCGTGAATGCGCCTGCATCCGTAGCCGCTCCACTCCAGTTTATTGCCCCATTTGCAGGGGCCTGTATTGGTGAATATTTTCGGGATACTGGACGCCATGCACTCGTGATCTTTGATGATTTATCCAAACAGGCGGTGGCTTACCGACAAGTTTCTCTGCTCCTTCGGCGTCCTCCTGGGCGGGAGGCGTATCCCGGGGATGTGTTTTATCTTCATAGCCGCCTACTGGAGCGTGCAGCCAAGATTACCGCAAGTGAAGAGATTGCTGCTCAAATGAATGATTTGCCCGACTCATTAAAAGGACGGGTGAAGGGGGGCGGTTCCCTGACGGCGCTTCCAGTGATTGAAACCCAAGCCGGGGCAGTAGATGCCTATATTCCCACCAATGTAATTTCCATTACCGACGGCCAGATTTATTTAGAGCCAGATTTATTCAATGCGGGCATTCGACCAGCCATCAACGTTGGGATTTCTGTGAGTCGAGTTGGGGGCAATGCGCAGATCAAAGCCATGAAGTCGGCTGCTGGGATGTTACGTTTAGATCTGGCGCAATATCGGGCCTTGGAGGCTTTTTCCAAGTTTGGGTCTGATCTGGATCCTGCTACTCAACGGCAATTGCGCCGAGGGGAGTGTCTCGTGGAATTACTCAAACAGGGACAGTTCGCGCCCGTCCCTGTGGAAGAGCAGGTTGCAATGATCTTTATTGGTGGAGAAGGACTTCTGGATACGATTGACGTCGCCGATATTCATCAATTTGAAAGCGAATTACTGGAGAACATCAGGGTTCGTGCGCCTGAGACACTCGCCAGTATCCGAGAGACCGGGATCCTGTCCGATAAAGCCAAAGAGGCCCTCATTGAGGAAGCAAAGAGGCTGGTTGAACTATACGCATCAAAGGCCTGATGGCAACTCTGCGAGACATACGTTCGCGGATCGGTTCTGTCCAGAACACCCAGCAAGTTACCCGGGCCATGAAGATGGTTGCAGCTGCAAAACTCCGCCGCGCTCAGGAAAGTATTTTTGCCACGAGACCCTATGCCTATAAGATTGGGGAAATCATTGAGCATCTCAAAAGTCAAGGAGCGGTAGATGCACATCCTCTGCTTCGTGAACGCGAAGAGGTCAAGGGGGCTCTCATTATCGTCGTTACTGGAGACCGTGGACTGGCTGGTGCTTTCAATAGCAACGTAATCAAGACAGCCGAGACCTTGATCAACTCGGAATATGGTGGATTTTATGAAGAGGGATCCCTTCAAATCGTTGGAGTTGGACGCAAAGGGGCCGAGTACTTTGGAAAGCGAGGATACAAGATGGCGGCGGATCTGAGTGGTGCCTTCGGAGATCTTAGCTTTGCGACTGCGCTCAATATTGGCGATTTGGCGATCAAAGGATATATAGAAGGGCAATGGGATGAGGTAAAGCTCGTTTACAACGAATTCAAAAATACGATTGCTCAGAACCGAATCGTTTCGCCGCTCATCCCAATCCCCCCAGAGCGATTCCGTACCCCGGTGATGATGCAAGAAGATCTGGCAACTCCAGAAATTCAGGATCGTTACCATGCAGATTATCTCTTTGAACCAGGATCCCCCGAGATCTTAAATACTCTAGTTCCCCGATTTGTGAACTTTGAGATCTGGCATGCACTCTTAGAATCTTCTGCTGCGGAGCACGGAGCACGAATGGTTGCAATGGATAATGCCACCGCCAATGCGACGGAACTCCTCAGTGCTCTCCGCCTCCAATATAATCGAGCCCGCCAAAGTGCGATTACGACAGAGATTCTGGAAATCATTAGCGGAGCAAACGCGTTAGAAGAGGGTTCATAAGCTTGTAAATCCCTAATTTATAACCTTGGGAGAGGTGGCCGAGTGGCTGAAGGCGCTCCCCTGCTAAGGGAGTATGGGTTAACAGCTCATCGTGGGTTCGAATCCCACCCTCTCCGCTGCTGTGGACTATTTCGTTAAGGACGGGGTGAACTGGAACCTCGGAGGGGTGGCAGAGTGGTCGAATGCACTGGTCTTGAAAACCAGCGTACTGAAAGGTACCGGGGGTTCGAATCCCTCCCCCTCCGCTCCGAAACGCGATCAGGAGACTTGGGACAGGTTTCCGTTGAAAAATGATTGCAAGAGGTTGTTGGAGTGTATACAAAAGTAGATTCATCGTATGATAACATGTACAAGATCTTTTTCTTCCTGATCTGTGCCTTGTGCACCGCATCTAGTGTCGTAGCTCAGGTTACAGTTCGCGGAACCGTGACCGATGCCGAAACCGGTGATCCAATGGAGGCTGTAACGGTCTTCATTGATGGGACATCTATTGGAACAACGACGAATTCAGAGGGACTGTTTGAGCTTAATCTTCAATCAGCGGAGGACGTTATGGTATTCTCGTTCGTCGGATATGAGACCCAGAGGGTAGGGTTTAGCGAAGCGGTGGGGATGCTGAATGTGGCGCTCGTTCCCTCAATTGAAGAGATTGATGGATTGGTTGTTGTTGGGACACGACGCCTCCCTCGACTCGTGACCGATTCATCTGTGCCAATTGATGTGATTTCCCCTCGAGACCTTCAGAGTACTGCCAGCACGGATATTGACGATATTCTCCGCTCCCAGATTCCATCCTACAATGTTCAGAGACATGAGATAGATGGATCAACCACATTTGTTCGTCCTCCTACGCTCCGAGGACTGTCACCTGACAACACGATTTTACTGGTGAACGGGAAACGACGTCACCGTTCGGGTTCTATTGCTCTCTTCGGCAGTGCATTAATTCTTGGATCTCAGGGGCCCGACATGAACATGATCCCGGCGATTGCGGTGAAGCAGTTTGAAGTGTTGCGGGATGGTGCGTCTGCCCAGTATGGTGCAGATGCCGTTGCAGGGGTTTTCAACTTACAATTACGTGATGCGAATCATGGTGTCTTGGTACGATCACAGGTGGGGCAATATCATAAAGGTGACGGCCGCTATGTTTCTTTTGCTGCAAATGCAGGCTTCCCATTGACGCAAAAGGGGTTCTTGAACGTCAGCCTGGAGTATCGGAACTTGGAGCCTACCAATCGTTCTGTAGATCGGGCAGATGCCAGAGACTTGATGAGTCGAGGCTTTCCAATTGCCCCAACGGCGCAGGTTTGGGGGAACCCGGATATTGATCACGCCATTACGGGATTCGTAAACGCCAGACTGGACTTGACCCAATCATCCCACCTTTATGCGTTCGGAGGGTACGGACAACGTTCTGGTAATGGTAGTTACTTCCTTCGCCCGCCTTCGGGTCCCAATTCACGGGCCAATATCTTCAGGTTTGGATCTGGCGACGATGCAATCAGAGCGGTTGCAGACTTGGATCCAAACGACGGGATTGAGTGCTCAGAATTAAAGGAGTTTCCTTCTCTTAATTCGGACTTTGATGCTGTTCAATCCTTTGTCACGGAGTACCAAGGTCAATGTTATCTATTCAATGAGGATTTTCCTGGCGGCTTTACTCCGCGATTTGGTGCGGACATTTCAGATGTGAGTGCGGTCGCGGGGGTGCGGGGCGCGAGCAGTTCAGGGTTTAGTTGGGATCTCAACGCAAGTATTGGTCGAAGTTTGATGGATTATTTCATTCGAAATACGGTCAACGGCTCTTGGGGCCCAGAAAGCCCTACAGAGTTTCGTCAGCGAGATTTTGTTCAGGAGGAATACAGTGTGAATCTGGATACATCTTACCCCCTTGGCCTTGACTTCTTCTACTCTCCGCTCAACATTGCCATTGGGGTTCAATGGCGAACCGAAATCTTTGAAACGAAGCCGGGTGACTTTTATTCGTACTCCATCGGTCCTTATGCAGCGCAGGGCTTTTCTGTGGGTTCCAACGGAGATCAGGGTATCCCTCCCCAGTATGCTGGACGATGGGATCGACCAAATTATGCAGCGTACGTCGATCTTGAAACAGACATCGTTCGGACGTTCCAGATTGGCGTTGCAGGGCGCTACGAAAACTTCTATCAGGATTTTGGTAGTACATTCACTGGAAAAATGGCTGCATTATGGCGGGCTACTCCAGTCGTGAGTTTTCGCGGATCTGCAAGTACAGGAGTGCGTGCTCCTACGCCTGGCCAAGTCAACATTCAAAATATCCAAACAAATTTTAATTCCAAGGGTGGTCTGATTGACGCTGGACAGATCCCGTCTTATCATCCGATCGCACAGGCGCTGGGAGGCAAGCCTCTTGTTGAAGAGTCAGCAGTGAACCTAACATTTGGGACTATTATTCGGGCTTCACCAGATTTAACACTCACGGCCGATCTTTTCAGTATCACCCTCAGGGATCGGATTGCGCTCAGTGGCAGTATTCCACTATCTGCTGAACTCACCGAAATTCTCAAAGAGTCTGGCCAGCTTGCTGGATTTGAAACTTTGCAGGAAGTGAAATTTTACTCCAATGATTTTGATACCCGTCAATTTGGTGTTGATGTACTCTTGTCCTGGGACAAAGAATACGACAATGGGAATGCGACCATCGCAAGTATCGCATACAACTGGACACGCCCTACGTTATTGAAGTTTTCTGATCCTACAACGATTACCTCATTTCTGGGAGTACCTTTAACGGATACCACGGAGGTGTCCATTCTGTCTCCACGGCGCCGGATTGAAATGGAACATGTAAATCCACGCCATCGCCTTGTGGCAACCGGACGCCAAATCATGGGTCCCTACCAAGGAATGGTTCGTCTCAATTACTACAGCAGTTGGAAAGCATGTCTATTTTTCAGCTTCTCATGCACGGTTGGTGGGCAGGATGCGTTGCGGACCCATTCTGGAGGCTGGATCGTGGATGCAGAGGTAGGCTATCGGATTACCGAACGTTACGGTGCAGCGTTTGGGGCGAACAATGTTTTTGCGATCGATCGGATTGCTGATCCGATTGAACGTGATGGTCAGGGCAATACCAGCGTGCCAAGCACTCCGTGGGACTATAACGGTGCCGCATTGTACTTGAGGCTTTCAGCCGATTTTTAATTCTGATGATTACAGGGCTGCATGAGTTTTCAAAGGTTTTGATTGTCACTACCGGCTAGTTGGCACATGATGAGACGATGTACCGTCACGCATGAAATACCATGCAAGAGGTGAGGCGTAATCGTAATACCATTCCTGACTTCGACAGGATTGTCTAGCGACAAGACATTTTGCAGTAGATGACAGAGCTCGGATGTCCCGCCGTTATTTGTTCCCCTGAATTTCATTCAGGTTGATTTTCATACAGATTTAGTACTCCTGCCGCCTCCGTGATCTTGGGGAGTCAGTTAAAACTGTCTTTTGAGTTGCAGGCGGATCAGATGCTGGAGTTGCAGTGGACTGTCTCGCTGCGCTTGCCCAGTTGTCCCGACAAAGAGTTTCACATCGGTGGGATGCTCGCGTGCCCGTGCGATGTTCCATCCCATCTCATATCTCCGTTGCGATCCCGATCCACTGAGGCTAACTTCTGGTCGTAGAGTTAGTGCGTTGGAGAACAGAGCGAACCCGTAGCCTGCCTGCATACGCAGGTCTCCCGTTTGGTGGACTGTATACTGTGGCTGGATGGTTTCAGCGCGTAGCATCTGCTCTGTGCCACCGAGAACATCCGTTCCAACGGTGTGCTCCACTCGGATCTCGAGCCCCTCGCTGGAATGGGGCTGCATATCCCAAGTAACTGCCCCTGCCAACCCTCGCTCTTGAAGTCCGCGGTCTTGATGTGTCAGTACCGCACGCGACTGCACCTCCATGCTCAGCCCATTCGCAGGCGCTGAAAGTATGAACCCTACCTGCATATCTACTCCGAATCCTGTCTCTGCATCGCCACCATCATGGCGGAGTGCCACTTCTGCGGCTGGCTCCATCGTGAACCCGGTTCCCAAGCGTATCTCCCGCATCGTCCCCTGCAATCCCACTCGTAGCCGAGTCACCTGTGCTTGATCCTTAGATAACTCGTTCGTTTCACTCGCGGACATCTGCACCATCAACGCGTCCGAACGAACTCCAAACTCTAGTCCCTGCTTTCTCACCGTATGAATTCGTCCATAGATCCCCCCACCGATCATCCACAATCCCACTGGGGCGGAGATCTGCTCCACGGTCATGGATCCACGACCATATCCGACCACGCCCCATGCCGTGACTCCCGAAGAGATCGCATAACATCCATTGGGATATACTCCAGTCAGATAGGCGGAGTGCGTGCCTTCCTCTTCTGGCATGGTATACTCGCCTTCGGAGCGAGTATGGGCAACTAGTACGCTCAGGCCCTCTTTGCCTCTACTCCAGTCTGCCCCCAGCATCCCGCTGGACACGCGTCCCTCTAGGTTCAGTGCCCCATCCGCACCCTGAACGCGGGACACCGCTCCATGTCCCCAGAAAGCCATGCCACTCCCATCCTGCATCCCGTGTTGGAACGAACTGCCATGCAATAGGCGCTCCCGAGTCAGCGTATGGCCGAGCCGAACCACTGGAGCGGTGTTTCCAAGAAGCGTGGAGAACTGATCCGGCTTGGTCTCTTGTATGCGCACATACTTTGGCAAAGAGGCCACGGTCAATGGCTGCCCCGCCAGATAGACTTCATTGCGCTGGGACCGCTGGATACGTTCCTCGCACTGCGTTGCCCGTAAGACCTGATCCGCCACCGTTCGTCCCAGACGTCCCATCCACGCCGTACGGATCCTGCTCGTGTAGCGAACCTGCCGGGGAAGACTCTCTAACCTCTCCTCAAACCCCGCGTCATCCACAAACGTAACCCGAACCAGTAGACTTGCCCCTGCATCGGTCTCTACGGGGACATAGGTGTCTCCCTCACCAATCGGTTCACTCTGACTCCCTTCCATGCGGAGCCACTGATAGCGGTATCCGTATCCTGATTCTCCTGCGTCTGCGCGGCGCATCCCATCCAGATCTTGGATCTCCTCCACTGAAACCCGAAGCAGTTGCCCTACCTGCATGGACCCAATGATCTGGGGCTGACCCGTTGCAATATCGTTCACAGGTGTCACATCAATGGTCATCTTGGCGGCCCGTAAGCTCTCCGATGTCCCATCGCTGACTTTGAAGTCAAAACTCGTGTACGCCGAGCCATATGCGTTCGCGACCGGTGTAAAGACCAACTCTCCTGCGGAGATCTGCTCTACCGAGATCTCTGTCCCAGCGGCGAACCCCGTTCTACCCAAGGTTAGCATTCCCGCATCTGGATGTCGCTCAACCCGAATGGATGCCAACGGATCCCCCTCGGGATCGCTATACCCAAAATCTGATGGGCTAAACGGGTACGGCATGTCTTCTTCCGTGGTGACCATGGCATCTCTGGCCACAGGAAAGGATTTATCATCGTCCGTGATCAGGAGGATCACATCCTCAGGATCCGTCACTCCCTGCGCATTCGTCCCCCTACCCTGCACCTGCACCGTCTTGTCCAGTGCATCTACCAGATTATCCACCGCCGTGATCGTGACGAGTCCCGTACTCTTCGTATCTCCCGCCGCAATGGTGAGCATCTGGTTGTCGCTCAGTAGATAATCCGATGCCGTGGCTGGTGCATTGGGAAGCACCGTTACCGCCACCTTAGTCATCGCGGTGGATGTCCAGTTTAGTATTGCCGTGACCGTGGTCCTGCCTCCATTCTCTGCAATCGTAGAGAGACTGAGCACCAGCGTGACAGCAGGCGTCTCTTCATCGTCGGTGATCGTGAGTTCTATGTTTGCGGGCTCTGTGACACCTTGCACATTCGTAGCTTCGCCTTGCACCTGTACGGTTTTATCCGGCGCATCTACTTCATTGTCCACTGCCATGATGGTGACGAGCCCCCCACTGGTTGCTGTCCCTGCGTCAATGGTCAATGTCATGTGATCGCTCAGCAGATAATCCGATGCTGTGGCCAGTTCGTCGGGGAAGACCGAGATCATAATCGTAGTTTCCTCGCTGGAAACCCGGTCCAGAGTTGCCGTGACGGTCGTCTTACCACCATTCTCCGCGATCGTGGAGGGATCCAGCCTCAGCGTCACCGCTGGTGCTGCTTCGTCATCCGTGATCGTGAGTTCTACCTCCGCAGGATGTAGGATCTCCTGCGCATTCGTCGCAGTACCCTGCACTTGCACCGTCTTGTCTGGTGCATCCACTTCATTATCTATTGCCGTAATGGTCACCAGCCCGGTGCTCTCGGTCTCCCCTGCTGCAATGGTCAACGTTGAGTTATCGCTTAGTTGACAGTCCAACGCTGTGGCCGGCGCATCGGGGAGCACCGTAACGGCAATGGTGGTCACCGTCCCAGAGGCTCGATTCAAGGTTGCCGTGACGGTCGTCCTGCCTCCACTCTCATCTATCGTAGAAGGATCCAGCATCAGGGTGACGGTGGGAGGCGCCTCATCATCCGTGATTGTAAGCTCTACCACAGGCGGGCCCGTCACGCCGCGCGGGTTTGTCGCAGTGCCGTACACCTGTACCGTCTTGTCCGGTGCACTCACTTCATTATCCACCGCCGTAATGGTTACTAGCCCCGTGCTTTCGGTCTCGCCTGTCGCAATGGTGAGCGTCAGGTTATCGCTCAATTGATAGTCCGATTCCGTCGCTGGCGCATCCGGAACCACCGAGACCACGATCGTAGTCACCGCAGTGGATGGAGGGTCTATGGTTGCGGTCACCGTCGTTTGCCCATCGTTTTCAGCAATGGAGGCAGGTGTGAGGATTAGGGAGACCGTCGGATTTACCTCATCGTCATCGGCAATAGTCAGAACAACATCAGCGGGTACGGTAACCCCCTGACGATTCGTAGCGACGCCTTGCACTTGAATCGTTTTATCAGGCTCATCCACGGCATTGTCCACCGCCGTGAGGGTCACCAGCCCCGTGCTCTCCGTCGCTCCTGCGGCAATGGTCAGGATCGTATTCTGACTGAGCATGAGGTCCGATGCCACCGCAGGCGGATTGGCCACCGCCGAGATCACCACCGTCGTCATGGCACTGGAAGGATGGCTGAGCATTGCCGTGACCGTGGTGCTTTCGCCAGCTTCTGAAATCGTGGAAGGATCCAGCAGGAGCGTCACCGTAGGCGTCGCTTCATCATCGGTGATCGTCAGTTGCACCGCCGCGGGGCTCGTCACCCCCTGTGAACTCGTGACGATGCCTTGCACCTGCACCGTCTTATCTGGCGCATCTACTGCATTGTCCACCGCCATGATCGTCACGAATTCTGTGCTACTCGTCGCTCCCGCTTCAATCGTCAATATGGTGCCATGTAACGTATAATCCAACTCCGTAGCTGGCGCATTGGGGAGGACGGTCATCTCAATAGTGGTGGGTTCACTGGAAGGGCGGCTGAGCGCGGCCGTAACGGTGGTTATGCCGCCACTTTCTCCGATGGATGCTGGCGAAAGGAGCAGCGTCACGGTTGGCGTCAAATCATCATCAAGGATCGTGAGCTCTACATCTGCGGGGCCTGTGATCCCCTGTACATTCGTTGCGGTGCCCTGCACCTGCATCGTCTTGTTCGGCGCATTCACCTCATTATCCACGGCCGTGATCGTGACCTCCTCGGTACTGTTCGTCTCCCCAGCTAAGATGGTTAGGGTATTGCCACTTAGCGAATAATCTAACTCGGTCGCCGGCGCATCGGGAAGGGTCGTGAGGTTGATCGTGGTCACCTCGCTCGAGGGACGGTCTATACTTGCGGAGACCACGGTTAGACCTGCATTTTCGGTAATGGAGGCAGGCGACAGAAGGAGGGTCACCGCTGGCGCTGGATCGTCGTCCGTGATGGTGAGTTCTACCGCCTCTGGTCCAATCACGCCCAAGGTATTCGTCGCTGTACCTTGTACTTGCACCACCGGGTCAGGCCCATCCACCTCATTATCTAACGCTACGATCGTCACCAATCCTGTGCTACCCGTCTCCCCTGCGGCAATCGTGAGTCGTAGGTTCCCGCTCAGTGCAACGTCCGACGCCAATGCTGGAGCGACCGGGAGGGCCGCGATCACGATCGCCGTCACCACACCAGAGGGGCGATCTAGAGTTGCCGTGACGGTGGTGCTCTCTCCATCTTCGCTGATTGATGTGGTCGATAAGACCAGCGAGACCGTGGGTGCCTCCTCGTCATCTGTGATCGTAAGCGCCACACTTGTCGGACTGGTTACCCCCTGCACATTCGTAGCAGTGCCCTGCACCTGGATCGTCTTATCTGGTGCATCCACCTGATTATCCACCGCGGTGATCGTTACGAGTCCGGTGCTGCCCGTCTCCCCTGCTGCAATCGTGAGCGTGGTGCCACTTAGCGTGTAATCGGACCCCAGTGCTGGAAGATCAGGGCGGGCGGTCACCACAATCGTGGTCGGCTCGCTGGAAGGGCGGTTCAGCGTTGCGGTCACCGTAGTCAAGCCAGCATTTTCACTGATGGAAGTAGGCGAGAGAAGTAAGGTCACCGTGGGCGCCGCTTCATCATCCAGGATCGTGAGCTCCATATTCGCCGGATTGGTGATCCCAAGTGTATTCGTTGCACTGCCCTGCACCTGCACCGTCTTATCCGGCGCATCCACTGAATTATCCACGGCCGTGATGGTCACCAGCCCCGTACTCTGCGTCGCTCCCGCTACAATCGTCAAGGTACTGCCACTTTGCGTATAATCGGATGCGGTCGCGGGTGCATTGGGGAGCACGGCCACCGCGATGGTTGTTGTCTCACTGGACGTTCGGTTCAGTATTGCCGTGACGGTCGTCACGCCAGCGTTTTCGCCAATGGATGTAGGCGAGAGTACCAGCGTCACTGCCGGGGGCGCCGTCCCATCGGTAATGGTCAGTTCTACATCCGTCGGACCCGTCACCCCTTGCACATTCGTTGAGGTGCCTCGTATCTGAATCGTCTTATCCGGCGCATCCACATCATTCGTCACCGAGGTGATCGTCACCCGTCCCGTACTCACGGTTGCTCCAGCCGCAATGGTCAGCGTCGTGTTCGTACTCAGGATATAATCTGAATCGGTTGCAGGCAGATCCGGGAGGACGGTGACCGCGACCGTGGTCGGCTCGCTGGAAGGCCGGTTCAGCGTTGCGGTGATGGTCGTCGTCTCTCCATCTTCGCCAATCAAGGAGGGCGAGAGCAAGAGCGTCACCCTTGGCGCTTCCTCGTCATCAAGAATTGTGAGCTCCACCGCAGTCGGATCCGTGATCCCCTGCGTATTCGTCGCATTGCTTTGCACTTGGACCGTCTTGTCGGGCGCATCCACGGGGTTGTCCACCGAGGTGATCGTCACGAGACCTGTACTGCTGGTTGCCCCCGCCGAGATCGTCAATGTGGTGCCCGTTTGCACAAAATCCGAACCCGTGGCGGGTGCGTCAGGAAGGGCCGTTACCTCGACGGTGGTCACCTCGCTGGAGGGACGGCTCAGGGTCGCCGTTACCGTTGTGCGCTCTCCCCCTTCGCGGATGGAGGGTGAGGATAAGACGAGCGTCACCGAAGGTGCTGCATCCTCATCCGTGATCGTGAGCGCAATCTCCACTGGTCCTGTCACTCCCTGCACATTCGTTGCGGTGCCTTGCACCTGAACCGTCTTGTCTGGCGCATCCATCTCATTATCCACGGCGGTGATGGTGACCAGCCCCGTGCTCTCCGTCTCCCCCGCTACAATGGTGAGGGTCTGATTGCCTCCCAATCCGTAGTCCGCTACCGTCGCCAGCCCGTTGGGACGAACCGAGACAATGATCGTCGTCACCGCACTGGACGGGTGACGGAGCACCCCGGTCACAGTGGTGCTCCCTGCCAGTTCGCTGATGGAGGCAGAGGAGAGGTGGAGGGTCACCGTCGGCATGTCTTCGTCATCGGTAATCGTGAGGTCCACATTCGCAGGATTCGTGACTCCCTGATCATTCGCTGCTACGCCTCGGACCTGCACCGTCTTATCTGGCGCATCCACCCGATTATCCACCGAGGTAATCGTCACCGTCCCCGTACTTGTGGTCGCGCCAGCGGCAATCATGAGCGTGGTGCCACTGAGCGTATAATCCGTATCCACGGCCGGAGACACGGCGGATGCGGAGATAGTGATCATGGTCTCGTCGCTGGACGCATGGCTGAGCGTGGCCGTAACGGTGGTTATGCCGCCACTTTCTCCGATGGATGCTGGCGATAAGAGCAGCGTGACCGTTGGGGCTGCCTCGTCCTCAAGGATCGTCAGTTCAACCTCCCCAGGGCTCGTCACGTCCTGCGTATTCGCTGCCGCACCCTGCACGCGCACCGTCTTGTCGGGGGCATTCACTAGGTTGTCTATTGAAGTGATCGTGACCGCCCCCGTACTTGTGGTCTCGCCTGCCGCAATGGTCAGCGTGCTGCCACTTAGCGTATAATCTGTATCCAGGGCCGGGGACACTGCATCGGCCAAGACCGTGATCGTGGTCACTTCGCTGGACGGATGACTGAGCGTGGCGGTCACGCTACTCACCTGTCCGTCTTCGCGGATAGAGGCCGGAGACAGGAGCAGCGTCACCGTGGGCGCATCCTCGTTGTCCACAATCGTGAGTTCCACATCTGTGGGCCCCGTCACCCCCTGTGCGTTCGTCGCTACGCCCTGCACCTGCACCGTCTGATCCGGCGCATCCCTTGGGTTGTCCACCGAGGTGATCGTCACCGTTCCCGTGCTCGTGATGGTGCCTGCCGCAATCGTCAGGATAGGATTTGTACTGAGCGTAAACTCCGTCTCCAGTGCTGTGGCCGAGATCGCGATCGTGGTCACCTCGCTGGACGCATGACTGAGCGTTGCGGTGACGGCGGACACCTGTGCATCCTCGCCAATGGAGGCCGGAGACAGGATCAGCGTAGCCGTGGGTGCCTCCTCATCATCCGTAATGGTGAGCTCCACATCCGCAGGTTGTAGAATCCCCGTCACATTCGTTGCCACCCCTTGCACCGTCACTCGCTTGTCGGGTGCATCCCTTGGGTTATCTACCGAGGTGATTGTCACCAGCTCCGTGCTGCTCATTGCCCCTGCTTCAATCGTGAGCATGGTACCCGTGAGCGTATAATCCGTATCCAGCGCAGGGAGCGTCGCAGCTGCCGTGATCGTAATGGTGGTCGGTGCACTGGAGGCATGGCTCTGGGTAGCCGTGACCGTGGTGCTCTGCTCACTCTCGGAGATGGAGGTTGGAGACAGGACCAGCGTGATGACGGGCGGCTCATCGTCATCGGTGATGGTGAGTTCCACCGCTGCCGGCTGTGTCACGCCCTGCACATTCGTCGCCACCCCCTGCACCTGGACGGTTTTATCCGGTGCATTCACCAGATTGTCCACTGCCGTGATGGTCACCGTCTGAGTGCTCGCGGTTGCGCCCGCTGGAATCGTCAGCGGGTTGCCCGTAAGCGTATAATCTGAGTCCTGTGCGGGGGAGACCGCAGCTGCCGTGATCGTGATGGTGGTTACCGTGCTGGAGGCATGGCTGAGCGTGGTCGTGACCGTCGTACTCTCGCCATCTTCGCCGATGGAGGTCGGGGATACAACCAGCGTCACGGTCGGTGCCGCTTCGTCATCCGTAATGGTGAGCTCCACTGCCGCCGGATTCGTTGCGCCTTGCACATTCGTTGCCTCGCCCTCCACCTGCACCGTCCTGTTGGGCGCATCCACCAAGTTATTCACCGCCGTGATCGTGACCGTGCCTGTACTGGCGGTCTCCCCCGCCGCAATCGTCAGCAGATTGCCGTTCAATGTGTAATCCGATGCCGTCGCGGGCGAATCAGGTCGGACAGACACGGTGACCGTGGTCTCCTCGCTGGACGCATGGCTGAGCATGGCCATGACCGTCGTACTCCCTGCATTTTCGCCAATGGAAACCGACGCAAGGCTGAGCGTCACCGCCGGTGCCGTTTCGTCATCCGTGATCGTAAGGGGCACCGCGTTCGGCTGCGTGATCCCCACCGTGTTCGCCGCCACGCCTTCCACTTGCACCGTCCTGTCGGGTGCATCCACCAAGTTGTTCACCGCCGTGATCGTCACGGTGCCTGTACTGGCGGTCTCCCCCGCCGCAATCGTCAGCAGATTGCCATTCAATGTGTAATCCGACGCCGTTGCAGGCGAATCAGGACGGACTGAGACCATGATCGTGGTCTCCTCGCTGGACGCCCGATCAAGTGTTGCGGTGACGGTGGTCGTACCTGCGTTTTCGACAATGGAATTGGACAATAGATTGAGCGTGACCGCCGGGGGTGCCGTCCCATCTGTGATCGTAAGTTCCACATCTTCGGGCCCCGTCACCCCCTGCGGATTCTCTGCCACGCCTTGCACCTGAAATGTCTTATCGGGTGCATCCACATTATTGGTGACCGAGGTGATCGTCACGAGCCCCATACTCTCTGTCGCTCCCGCTGCAATGGTCAGTGTATTGCCACTCAACGTATAGTCTGATTCGGTTGCGGGCGCATCAGGATGGACCGACACCGTGATCGTGGTCTGCGCGCTGGACGCATGACTGAGCATGGCCGTGACCGTCGTACTCTCGCCATCCTCCCCAATCAAAGAGGAGGAGAGGCGGAGCGTCACCGCTGGGGAGTCCTCGTCATCCGTGATCGTGAGCTCCACATTTTCGGGCCCCGTGATCTCCTGCGCGTTCGTGGCCGTGCCTTGCACCTGTATCGTCTTATCTGGTGCATCCACGCCATTGTTCACGGCCGTGAGGGTCACCGTCTCGGTACTCTCCGTTGCGCCCGCCGCAATCGTGAGTGTGCTCCCACTTAGCGTATAGTCCGACGCCGTGGCCGGTGAGGTTGGGTCCACTGAGATCGTGATCGTAGTCTCTTCGCTGGAGGGGTGGTTGAGGGTTGCCGTCACCGTGGAACTGCCTGCATTTTCGGGGATGGAGGTGGGGGAAAGATTGAGGGTTACCGTCGGCGCAGCATCATCGTCGGTGATCGTGAGACGGGTTTCGGTGACCGTCACATTCTCCACCGTGCTGGTTCCCGTGATCATCACGGTCTCATCCGGCTCGTCCACAGTGTCCGAAGTAGGCGTCAGCGTGAATGTCCCGGTGGCAGACCGGATATTCGCCGGAATGCTGATTGTAAAATCGGAGACCGCGGCAAAGTCAGTCCCTGCGGTCGCGGTACCCGGTCCCACAGAGACCGTTACCGGCGTGGCGGTCGTCTGGGTGGTCCCTATAGTGGCGGTCACGGTGACCTCGGTGGCCTCATCTTCCTCCCCAATACTGCTGGGGTTCGTGCTTAACGTAACCGAGAGGTCAGGGCAGGCAACGCGAAGACTAGAGGGAATGATAATGACATTCTCCTGACTAAGTATTTTGGCAGGGACACAGGTAAGGAAATTATCATTAACATATACTGAAATACGTCCCTCAACATGATCAAACAGATCTGGGTGTAGGCTCGTGAGGGAGTTACCATTTAAATCAAGACTTCGAGCGGTAGCCAGCGATGTGGTCATCCCATCCAACAGATTTTCGTGTAAGTTCGTGAGGGAGTTGTTGGCCAAACTGACAAAATTCAATTTATCCAACCCATCCAACAGATCTTCGTGTAGCCCCGTGATAAGGTTGTTGTATAGAGTGAGCCATTCTAAGTTGGAAAGTCCCTCAAATAGATCTTGATGTAGACTGGAAAGAGAGTTCTCCCCAAGCCCAAGAGTTTGTAAGTTGGTGAGTCCCTCAAACAGATCTTGATGTAGATCCGTGAGAGCGTTGGTATGAAGGTAAAGGGTCCGTAAGCTGGTGAGTCCCTCAAACAGGTCTTGATGCAGACTCGTGAGAGCGTTGGTACCAAGCCCAAGATCTTGTAAGTTGGTGAGTCCCTCAAACAGGTCTTGATGCAGACTCGTGAGAGCGTTATTGTTGACCAATAATACCCCTAAGTTGGTGAGTCCCTCAAACAGGTCTTGATGCAGACTCGTGAGAGCGTTCTGCCCAAGCCTAAGAGTTTGTAAGTTGGTGAGTCCCTCAAACAGATCTTGATGCAGATCCGTAAGGGAGTTGTTATTAAGGTGGAGGGACTCCAAGCTAGTGAGTCCCTCAAACAGATTTTGGTGTAGACTCGTGAGAGAGTTGGTACTAAGGTGGAGGGACTCTAAGCTGGTGAGTCCCTCAAACAGATCTTGGTGTAGACTCGTGAGAGAATTTCTTTGAAGATCTAACTCTTCTAAGCTGGTCAGTCCATCAAATAGGTCTTCATCGTCTAAGGTCGTTAGAGAATTGTTGTTTAACCGCAGAATCTCCAAGTTCGTCAGCCCATCAAACAAGTCGGATGGCAGGCTTGTAATTCTAGCATTATTCAGATTCAGACTCGTCAGATTCGTGAGTCCACTGAAGTCGCCAGCCCTCGGTCTATACGAAGAAGTTGTCCCCGAAAATGAAAACTCAGTGACAGTTCCTAAAGCCGTGCTCGTAACCTCATCACAATAGTTAACCGTAGTCAACTGATCGACTATCTCATTCCTGACTTTAATGCTCCGCGGACAAATCCCACCGCTCAAATTGAGCACTTTCTGATCTGTGAAATTCTCCACATCATTGCCGACTTGATCCCGAAGTCTAGCAAGCTCATTACTGGGGGCCGTATAGCTCACCGTAACGGTTCCCATATCGGACGCGACAACAGTACTGCCCAATGTGATGATCACTGAGCTCCCACTGATAACGGGAGTATTGATGAGTTCTTGAACTTCTTCTGATCCTCCGTTGGGTCTTTTCTTGACGGTAAAGGCAGAAGTGGTCAGACCACTGACAGGTGCTAGTCCTTCAAAAAATGTCACACTCACGAAAGTCCCACTCCTCACGTTTGCGGAAGCAAACCTTGGAGGTGTAGTGTCCTGCGCCCACAGTGAACTCGAAACTACCGAGGACAAAATCAAGATCAGAGAAATACGATAAAAATACCCCCCCCCCATTTTTCAATGAATTAGTGATTAATTGAATAAATCCTATCATAGTGCATATCAGAAAACCCTTCATTTTACGCATTTGAGGCATGATTTGGTGCTCAGGTGTCCTTTTTGGGCTCATTTTGGGCTAAAAACGGCCTGTTTTGGCGAACTTTGACCTTGCCTTCGATGGCGAAGATTTTTCCGAAAAAAGTCGATTATTGGAATTTGTATGCGTACAACCCCGCTTTGTGACCATTATCCTGGGGGTTTTTGCTCATTTTGCCCCAAATCGTTCCAAAGCATCCAAAATCTTCGACACCATTTTCCCTAATTTTTCATGCGACAACCATTCGACGACACGCCCACATTGGGTGTGATTCCCATTGAACAAATTGAGTTCAACCTCAGATCCAAGGATGATACGCCCCGGGTTTTGTGTGCACTCCAAGAGTTGTGGATGAACGAACCCCTTCGGATGGCGCTCCTCCTCCTTCTTCAATGTAAGATCGGGAAGCAGACCAACCAGCAAGTGGGATGAGTTACTGGCGCATCTTCGTATTCGCGACCCTGAAACAAGCGCTCCCTTGCGACTTTGAGCGGTTGACCGACATGGCCAATCATCATGAACTCATTCGCCAGATGTTGCAACATGGTGTAGATGCGTTTGCAAAAAAAGTCTATTACAGTACCCAAAGCGTCATGGACAATGTATCCCTGATCACCGAGGAGATCTGGGCCGAAGTGAATCAATGGGTCGTGGAGTTCGGACATGAGATCTTGGGCATCTCGTCCAGCGATCCGATTGAAACGCGCTGTGCCTCGTATGTGGTGGAGTCCCATGTTCGGTTTCCCATGGATGTGCGTCTGCTGTTGGATGCGGTGCTCGACTATTTGCTCTGGGCAATGCGTGCATGGAGTGTGTTTGATTTACATGCGTATGGAATCACAGGTTGGCGTCAGTTCTGTTATCTGCGGGACAGCTTGAAGAAAGCGTCCTAAGGCCGTCAAGAGCTATCTTGAATTGGCTCTCAAGCGGATCCGGAAGTGTGACAAAACCCTTGAGAAGCTCCTGGAAGTGTCCCCCGACTCCCCACGGACTGCCCGCTTAAAGAGAGCTTCTGCAATGGCTCATAAGCTTTTAGATCAAGTAGCACGGCGTTTGGTACAGGAGGAAAAGATTCCCCCTGAGGAGAAGATTTATTCCTTACATGCCCCGTATACTCGGTGGATCAAGAAAGGCAAACATGGATCCAAGGAGGTGGAGTTAGGGGTTCCCGTGTCCATCGTAGAAAGTACAAGTCGTTTGATCATGATGTGGAAGATCTTGTGGACGGGGGAGGATGTGGATGTGGCCGTAGACTTGGCACGGGAGTGTGTGGAGAGCTATCCGAATATGATCTCCATGAGCTTTGACCGGGGATTCAGTTCCGCGGACAACACAGAGGAGTTAGACACCGTCTTGGACCATGCAGTGATGCCAAAGAGGGGGACCCTTAAGCAGGCGGATCAGGAACGGGAGTCTGCCCCGGAGTTTTCCGATCGTCGTCAGGTACATGCGCAGGTAGAGTCAAGGATCAACTGTCTGGAACAGCATGGTGGGGATCGGATCCGAACCAAAGGGGGGAAAGAGGGATTTGCCCGTACGGTGGGCGTCTCCGTGGTCGCTACCAATCTATGTCGGATTGGGGATGTGCTGATGAAGCGTAGTGGTTCTACCACAATTTGTGTGGAATGAGTATATTTCGGCGAACTAAACCTACTCAATTTCATGTCAAATTTCATAGATTTATTTATGCGCTACACTCTGGATCTCACTCCTGAGTGGCAGCTTGACCGAATCACTTTGGATCCAACGTCTCACCGGATTGATGTATATCTTCGCCATTCGGGAGAGAATCTTGTTTGTCCAGAAACGGGGGAATCTGGGACGTTGTATGACCACCGCAAGGAGCGTTCGTGGCGTCATATTGACTGGTGTCAATCCAAGAGTTATATCCACTGTCGTATCCCTCGGGTCAAGTCTTCAAAGGGAATCAAGACGATTAAGCTTCCTTGGGCAGATTCATCCAGTCGTGTAACCTATGCCTTTGAGCGCGCTGCGATTGATCTGTTGAAAGCAACCAAAAATCAAACCAGCACCGCCAAGCTTCTACGGTGTGGATTTAACCAACTGAATCGGATCATGCATCGTAGTGTAGAGCGCGGATTAGCACGTAGGGATCTGGGAGAGATCCCCCATATCGGTGTGGATGAGAAAGCACTCAAACGGGGGCATGTCTATGGGACCGTGGTAACAGATTCCACACGGGGGATTGTCCTTGATGTGGGGGAGGGAAAGACCAAAGAAGGCGCTATAGTGCTGTTTGAGCGTGTGTTTGAGGGAATGAAGGAGAAGGTCGTAACGGTGACGACGGACATGTTAAAGGCGTTTATTCGCGCCGTTGAACGAGTCTTTCCGAACGCAACCTTGATTCATGATCGGTTTCATCTGATTCAGGATCTGAACAAAGCAATCAATCAGGTGCGCAGACGGGAAGTGAAGAGCCATCCCGAGTTGAAAGGGACGCGTTATGTGCTTTTGAAGAACGAAAAGAACCGTACGGCCAAGCAAGACGAGATCTTCAAAGTCGTTCAAGAAGCCAACTTGGAAGTCAGTCACGCCTGGCGGGTACGCGAAGAGTTTAAAGGGATCTTTGAGTGTAGTTCCTTCGCCGAAGCAAAGAGGTATTTTGATCTCTGGCTAAAGAGTGTTGAGCAGATGGGCGTCAGGGAAGTCACCAAGGTGGGGGAAAGGTTTCAGCGACATTTTGATGGCGTCTGTAATGCACTTTCCCACTCACAATCCAACGCCAAGGCAGAACGCATTAACGGCAAAATTCAAGAAATCAAAACGGTCGGGAGAGGATACCGAACGTTTGAAAAATTCAGAAGTGCGATTCTATTCTTCTGTGGAGGCTTAGACCTCTATCCACAAGGTTCGGGGTAGAACCAGCGTAGTCAAGTACGGAAGGCGGCATAGCCTCTTGTTCCAACCTTAAGGCAAGTTTGAATCTACTCCATCACGGGAGGCACCCGAGGTATGTTCGGGAGATGGATATTTGCGCCTGAGCAGGCTTTTTCAACACAAATAGCACCCCAATCGCACTAATTTATCCCCTATTTTTTGACACATCTTAAGGGAGAGATAAGAAAATGGGAGAGGGGGAACCCTAAAAGTGAATCAATCCAACCATTTTGACACAAAACCAGTCAATATACCCTGATCAGCGAAAATCGGGGGTTTTCGGTCAAGCACTATCATAACCATGAGGTACAGTAACGAGTACTATAATTTAATACATTCTGACTTTGGATCAAACAGGGTTGTCTTTCGTAGTTCCCTCATAGCGAGGTTTTTTGAGAATTGAGATTTGTTTTCTCATGGACTCTCCCTTGAGTTTGGTACGGAGGCTGGTCCGCGAGTCTATGTGGATTGGCACCAACGGTCTAGGGATTGCCAAGTACGGGTAACGATAGTTTTACTAGAATTTGCGGACTGCAATGGTGGGACGTTTCACGGATTCGTTCACCTTAAGATATGGTGGCAGGATCTTCTTTATTGTTTGGGGTTGGGTCTATCTCCCTCATCATCAAGCAAAGCGAATCTGTTTTTGGTTTGTTTGAAATTTTCAGATATCCATTTATTCGGCGAAGCTTAACTCCTTAAGAAGTTGAGGTAAGCATCCATAATATGAAATCTTATATGTAGATTTTATGGCAGATACACAACCTTATCACTCACACAATTCCTGCCGTCTTTGTCAAGGTTACGCTCACCCTTAATTCGTCACGAGTCGTTTGGTATTATTGTAAGATTCTCTCATTCAGTTGTATTCAGATTAAGTTGAACTCTAAGATTTCTAACATCATAAGGTATTCATGGCGATACGATACTCCAGTTTGCCTTCAGAAGTGCCAACAGGGATGATAGATGGAGTATGACGCAATAAAGGATCGAATCAGTCGTCGGCTTGATTTGAATCCAGGGTTACTGCCACTTTTGTATGGTGTACTAAATCTTCTTTTCCTGAGGACTTGGTATGTGCACCAAGCACTGAGAAGAATCCGCCTTCACGCAGGCTCTAGGCTTCTAGATGCGGGAACCGGGTTTGGGCAGTATGCTTGGCATGTGGTACGAAAATATCCTAAAGTGCATGTGACAGGGATTGATCTCAAAAAAGAATATCTCGCTCGTGCGGCGAGATGTTTTGATTCATATGGGCTTACTGACCGGGTTATCCTACAGGTTGATGACGTCACCGATTCAAAAATTACGAGCATGTTTGATTGCATTCTGGCGGTAGATGTTCTGGAGCATATTGAAGAGGACGAGGTTGCAGTTCATCACTTCGCTGAGCGATTGCGCCCCGGAGGGCATCTGATCATCAGTACTCCCAGCGATCTGGGTGGGTCAGATGTGCACCGTAGCGATCAAGAGAGTTTCATTGGTGAGCACGTTCGTGATGGCTATAATCTCCAGGAACTTACACAAAAGTTATCGAGTGCAGGTCTGGAAATCGCCGAAGCAAAATACAGTTATGGCACATGGGGATCCCTCGCTTGGCGTCTACTCATCAAGATTCCAATCCGGCTTCTGGGAACATCATTTTTCCTTATGCCACTCGTTGTACTTTATTATGTGCCAGTGCTACCAGTGGGATTGTTCCTCAACTTCCTGGATTTGCATCAAACAAATTCAAGGGGAACAGGACTCATCGTCGTCGCTCAGAGGGTATGTGAGTCCAGAGAAAAGTCTTAACTTTAAGCAGAGTGATCCTCAATCATGGGAATGAAAACAAAATATATCTTTGTAACAGGGGGTGTTTCATCCTCGCTTGGTAAAGGTATATTTTGTGCTTCTCTGGGGAGACTCCTGAAGGCGCACGGCCTGCGGGTTTCCATCCAGAAACTGGATCCATATATCAATGTGGATCCAGGTACAATGAATCCCTATGAGCATGGAGAGGTCTTTGTTACCGATGACGGTGCAGAGACCGATCTGGATCTTGGCCACTATGAACGGTTTCTGGGACATAAGACGAGCCAGGCAAATAATGTCACCACTGGACGCGTCTACAGTGAGGTAATCGGAAAAGAGCGGGCAGGAGAGTATTTGGGGAAAACCGTTCAGGTCGTTCCTCACATCATTGATGAGATTAAAGACTGGATCGTCCGTCTGGCCGATCATGAAGAACTGGATGTGATTATTTCGGAGATTGGTGGCACCGTGGGAGATATTGAGAGCCTTCCCTACCTCGAGGCGATCCGACAACTTCGCTACGAAATGGGACCGATCAATGCCCAGATTGCTCATCTAACCCTCATCCCCTATCTGGCAGCCGCAGGCGAACTGAAAACGAAACCTACCCAACACTCTGTCAAGACACTGCTTTCCTACGGACTCCAACCCGATCTGCTGGTCTGCCGCTCGGAACGTCCCCTGGATAAAGAGTTGCGGGACAAAATCGCGCGATTCTGTAATGTTGAAACTCGAGCGGTGATTGAAGCGGCAGACGCAACATCCATCTATGATGTCCCTCTTCAACTTGCCCGACAAGGAGTACAGAAACTGGTTCTGGAACGGCTCCAACTAAGTGGACCTCAAAGCCCGAAGTCTATTTCTGAAGCGCCCGATCTGGAAGAGTGGACGACCTTCGTGCAGCGACTCCATACCTCAGATCAGAAAGTTCGGATCGCACTCGTCGGGAAGTATGTTGCACATCAGGATGCCTATAAGTCCATCACGGAATCGTTCACCCTTGCAGGCGCAAAATTGTCGTTTCAGGTTGAATTAAGCTTTGTAGAAAGTGAAGATCTCACCGAAGAAAACTGCGAATCCTCTCTTCAAGATGTAACAGGGATTCTAGTGGCGCCCGGCTTTGGGGCCCGGGGAATAGAAGGGAAGATTTTAACCGCTCGCTATGCCCGCCGGGAGAATATTCCGTATTTTGGAATCTGCCTCGGTTTGCAGTGCGCAATCATTGCGTTTGCGCGGGATTGCTGTAACCTCAAAGGTGCACATTCAACCGAATTTGACGCGGATACGCCTTGGCCCGTCATTGATCTGATGGAAGACCAAAAGCAAATATCCAATAAAGGGGGAACGATGCGACTCGGTGCCTATAATTGTCAAATCACCGAAGGCTCCCAGATTCACGCAATCTACAATCAGACGCTCGTACGTGAGCGACATCGCCACCGGTATGAAGTCAATAATTCACTCAAACATTACCTTGAGGAGCAGGGGCTCAAATTCACAGGAGTAAATCCCGAAAGCGGACTCGTGGAAATCGCGGAATTACCCTCCCATCCCTGGTATATCGGGGTACAGTTTCATCCAGAATACCGCTCTACGGTCGGACATCCTCATCCTCTCTTCCCCTCTTTTCTGACGGCGGCCGCCGAGCGAAAACTCAGAAACGAACCCTCCTGACTTCACGCTGAACAAATTCTTTCTCCAATGCGAGAACACTGAGATTTTTCGTCATCAATTGCCACTAATTTTAATTGAACCGAAAAAATACGCGGAAAGATACTTGAATTTATTCCAGTCTTTCGTATGTTAGCAATGAATCATTCTTGACGGATGCCCTCGGACTCATTCTCGTTTTTGTGGAAGGAAGAGGGCATGGATTGGCACCAGAAAGGAGGTACAAATCCGATTTCGTGTATCGTCATATATGTCCAATCATCCATTGACTTAAAGGGCAGTCAATTGATTCCTCATAGTGTAAGTTGCTTAGGATGAAGTTCCAGATCTTGAGTTGGAATCCTCTTCATAACCGGCATGAAGTATTCTGCTTCCATCTGTTGAATTGAATCAAATGGATCACAGGTTGAAGAGCAAACCATTCGCTTTACAAGGGATCTCCTCTCAAGAGATGAGAATCAATGGAGTAGATCTGAGTTCAGGAAACTACGGTTTCGTCCCATACAAGAAGCGTGTTGGTGCAGTCAGTGAAATCCATACGGGGATGGTCTGAAGAAGATGGCAGATTCGGTCACCTATGCAACCGACTACCACGAACCTGTTCTTTGCGACATGGTCTTGAAGTATCTGATTACAGATGTGGATGGCCGTTATGTTGATGCAACGGCAGGAGGCGGTGGACATGTGTCCGCTCTCCTCTCCGCACTTTCGGCCAAGGGGCGTGTTCTTGCGATAGATCGTGATGAGGATGCGGTGCATACCGTGCGTTCGCGCCTCGGAGAGGCGATGAAGTTGAACCGATTAACGGTTTATAAAGGAAGATTTAGCAACTTGAATCACCTCATTCAGGATCATCTTCCTGTGAATGGATTGCTGATGGATCTTGGCGTCTCGTCTCATCAAATCAATGCTGCCACACGTGGATTCAGTCACCGCTTGCGTGCTCTTCTGGATATGCGGATGGACAAGGATTCGGAACTCACGGCGTGGGATATCGTGAACGGATACACAGAGGATGCGCTGGTTCATCTTCTACGGTCATGGGGAGAAGAACCCAATGCACGGAAAATTTGCCGAGCAATTATTTCAGAGCGCCCCATTGAAACCACCACAGATCTGGCTAGAATTATTCGGGGTGCGGTTCCCACGCGTTGGGAGTCAAAGGCAGTCTCCCGCACCTTTCAGGCTCTGCGGATTGCGGTCAATGAAGAATTGAACGAGTTGGCCGACCTCCTTAAACTAAGCCCCCAAATTGTCAAAAAAGGAGGGCGGATTGTCGTCATTAGTTATCACTCGCTTGAAGACCGCATGGTCAAGAGAATGCTACGGGATGGAGTTCTTGAAGGAGAACCTGAGCGAGACATCTATGGGGGCCGGCTGGTACCTTGGAAGCCCCTTACCCGCCGACCTGTTGTCCCAGATTCATCCGAGATTACCGCGAATCGTCGATCCCGTAGTGCAAAATTACGCGCTGCCACGCGTTGTTCGTAACGCTCTGTACTCAGTGACGCATGACTCATCGTTCAAAATACAGATCTACTCAACCATCTAATCGCCAGCGCCAAGTGGTTGATCGGGCGATGATGTCGTTTCGGAGCTGGCAACGATTGACGGTGATTGACGAGACGACTCCAAAAACCAGAGTGATTGCCCGCATTCCTACACTCTATTTTGGAATGGTTATCTTCTTCATCGCAGGGGTTCTTACCATTTATATCGGACACATCCACAGGACCCAAGATCTTCTTGGTGAAATCAGTATCCAGCGACGCGAAAATGTTCGACTCCATCTGCAACACAATCGACTCGTCGCCGATTTCAATGCCTCCATTGGCCCTTCAGTCATTTATGAGCGAGGAGCAGATCTTGGGTTGCAGAGAGGACACGAATTTGCAGGAACCATTCAAGTAACGCCAGAGCCTGCTCCATGAAAATTCGTGATCAAATTCTCCGGCGGATGTATATCGTACTGACGTTCCTCTCTGCCGTATCACTGATGATAGGCGTCCACCTTCTCTGGTTGAATATTGATCGGGGGGCGGATCTGCGAGAGCAAGGTCGGCGTCAGGCAGAATCCCAACAACCACTCCTTCCACAGCGTGGAGATATTCTTGACATTCAGGGGCGCGCACTTGCGATCAACTCCCCACATTATCACCTTGCATTAGATCCTCTCGCACCAGGCTTCAAAGAGCAAGAAACGCAATCCCTAGTACGCCTTTCTGACCTAACCGGTCGGTCTATTGCTCAATTGGAGTCCCTCATTGAGGACCGAACCAGCGAAAAATTTGTCCGTCTCCAGAATTTGACCCCCGAACAACTCAGACAGGTAGCGGAATGGGATATCCCAGGGGTCATCCTTGAAGAGCGCTCCCAACGTCAGTATGTATATGGGGAGACTGCCGCTCATATCCTCGGACAGATTGATGTCGACGGGGTTGGAAAGGCAGGCTTAGAACTTGAGTATGATGAATATCTGAAAGGACAATCTGGTCGTCATACCTTGATTCGAGATCGACATGGGAATCTGCGTATTGATGCGGATGGTGTCGTTGTTCCAGCAGTTGATGGGGAGACGCTCGTTCTGACGATAGATCTGATTCGTCAAACGATCATGGAAGAAGAACTTGCCGCGGGCGTCGCCAAAGCAGGGGCAATTCGAGGAAGTGCCATTGCGGTGGATCCCCAGACAGGGGCAATTCTGGCCATTGCCAATGTGCCAACCTATAATGCGAATGATCCCCAGCGTACTCCCGTCTCGTCTTGGCGTAACAGTGCAATCACCGACCGATTAGAGCCAGGCTCTGCGTTCAAAATGATCGCTGCATCTGCAGCCCTTGAGAAAGAGATGATCTCCATGGATCGCGTCCTGTCGACAGGTGACGGGACTCTGCAACTGGCCAGCTACACCTTGAGTGATGTCAACGCATATGGGGATATTACATTTCATGATACGATCGTGAAAAGCAGTAATGTGGGGATGGCCCTCACGACGGAGCACATGGCCCCCGAGGCTCTCTATCGGTACATCCGCAATTTTGGATTCGGGCAACCGACCTGGATAGACCTTCCGGGTGAAGTTTCGGGGTTTCTCAAACGTACGAACAACTGGAGTCAAACGACCAAAACGGCACTCAGCATAGGATACGAAATAAATGTCACACCGATTCAGATGGTCATGGCGTATGCAGCACTAGCAAACGGGGGGGTACTACTTCAACCCTACATCGTGGCCGAGCGCAGGGATGTGACTGGTCGAGTACTTTGGCGGGCAGCCGACGATCCCGCTCGGACCGACTCCATTCGAAGAGTGATCCGGCAAGAAACCGCCGCGAAGCTGCTGCCCGCATTCATTGATGTGGTGGAGCGGGGAACCGCAACGGATGCACAGATTGAAGGGTTGACGATCGCTGGAAAGACTGGAACAGCCCGTAAAACCATCGGAGGTGTCTACGGAAGTGAGTACCGGGCAATGTTTGTGGGGTTCTATCCTGCGGAAGCCCCACAAGTGGTGATGATTGTGGTCTTGGATGAACCTCAATCAAGCATCTATGGTGGACGAGTTTCCGCGCCCATCTTTAAGCGAATCGCCGAACGCTGGACCGCTACATTCCCCGCGTCGGGTCTCCCCTCTCCACAGGTTGCATGGCAACCACTCGTGGAGTCCGAAGAAATGCTCCCCCTTGATTTACCCACCGTGGAGGCGTTCGCTGAGGAAAATGATGTACATGTTCAAACGACACAGTTGGTGGATGACCTCATGGTGATGCCAAGTGTTCTGGGACTTGATGCGAGAGCAGCTCGATACCTGCTACACTCCAAGGGACTTGATGTGCGTCTCAGTGGATCCGGATTTGTGGTAGGGCAGTTCCCCGAACCCGGTGCTCCCATTCAGCCGACAGTCCTCCTTCAATTACAGTAAGATGAACTGGGCGGATTTACACTCCCGATTAGCAGATGCAGAGGTGCTTACCAACCCCTCCCAAGCGGTGCCAGATGTGGAGGTGACGGGGGTCTGTCAGGATAGCCGGAAAGTTCGCTCAGGATTTGTGTTTACCGCGGTGCAAGGTCAGCATACCAGTGGAGTCCGATTTATTCAACCAGCGCTTGATGCGGGTGCCCAAGTCATTCTTTCTGATGAGGATCCTGGTGGAATTCCAAACCTTGTACAGGTGTCCAACCCCCGAAAAGCTTCGGCGTTGATTGCAGCCGCCTTCCATGGAGACCCTGCCGAGTCCCTTCACCTTACTGGGATCACTGGGACCAATGGAAAAACAACCACCGCATCATTGCTACGGCAGGTACTGGAGTTGACGGGAACGCCCACAGGTATAATTGGGACGGTTACCTATTCGACTGGGCAGACGACCTATACTCCACACCTTACGACACCCGATGCAACTGAACTTCACCCAATGTTTGCAGAGATGGTGAATGCAGGACGCAAAGCTTGTGTGGTTGAAGTCTCATCTCATGCCTTGGATCAACAGCGAACCGCTACGCTGAATTTTTCGGTGGCCGTCTTTACCAATCTGATGCATGATCATTTGGACTACCATAAGACCGTAAACCACTACTTGAATTCTAAGAAAATTCTGTTTGATGACCTGAGCCGTCATGCGGTTGCGGTGTATAACTACGATGATCCTTCGGGCAGACGTATGGTAGCGAATACCCAAGCGGATACATGTTCGTTTGGGCAGTCTGCGGATGCGGATATTCAATTCAAGATTATGGAGGATCGTCCTGGTGGTCTCCAGCTTTGTCTAGATGGTCAAATTTGTTCATTTCGCTTGGCAGGTGCCTTTAATGCCTATAATCTTGCCGCCGCCTATGGGGCTGCTTGTGCAAGAGGGATCTCGGCTACTGAAGTCATTGAGGCATTACGTGAGGCAGGCCCAGTTTGCGGAAGATTTGAACAGTTTGTGTGCGATGATACGACACGGATCATTGTAGATTTTGCTCATACTCCGGATGCACTTGAACAGGTGCTCACATCTCTGGCATCAGATGTCCAGAAGTCGACACGCCTCTGGTGTGTATTTGGATGCGGCGGGATGCGGGATCCATCCAAACGTCCTCTCATGGGCCGAGTTGCTGAGCGATTGGCTCATGAAGTAGTCCTTACAAATGATAACCCCCGTGATGAATCTGCTCAGGCAATCATCCAAGACATCCTCAAGGGGATGAATGCCCCTGAACGAGTTCACCAGATCCTTTCCCGGCCCGATGCCATTCAATATGTTGCTCAATCATGCAGTTCAGGAGACATTGTGCTCGTGGCTGGCAAGGGACACGAGTCTTGGCAGACTGACCATGGGCGCGAGATCCCAATGAAAGATCAAGATCTCATTCTTGACACCTTTGCTTCCTCCAATCCCAAGCCTTTGAACTAATCTCTATGCTCTATTATCTGATACAGTGGTTAGAAGAATTATTTCGACCATCCGGGTTCCAGATTGTAGAATTTATTACCGTACGTGCGACCTTGGCAGCCATCACTGCATTCATCATTGTCATGGTCATCGGTCCCAAGGTGATCCGATGGCTAATCAAAAAGCAGTGCGGTGAACAGGTTCGTGACCCATTGGCCGAAGGAGCGGTTGACCATACTCATAAGCGTGGAACCCCAACCATGGGGGGATTGATTATTGTCAGCGCTATAGCTGTTGCGACGCTCCTGTGGGGGGATTTGCGTGAGGTCTATATTTGGCTCATCCTCATCGCAACCATTTGGATGTCTGCATTTGGGTTTGCCGATGATTATATCAAAACCATCAAAAAGGATAAAGCAGGATTGGCTCCCCGAATCAAGTTGATCGGCCAAATTGGATTGGGACTGCTGGTAGGCCTCGTGTTATACTTCCACCCTCAATTTGAAGAGACGAGGTCGGTGACCGAAGTCCCCATCTTTCGGAATTTATACCTTGACTACAATTTCTTGGGTAATGCATTTTTCGGAGGAGCAGATCTGGGATGGCTCTTGTTTATTCCAGCGACCATCTTCATTGTGACCGCCACCTCCAATGCTGTGAACCTGACCGATGGACTGGATGGCTTGGCCGCATCTACGGCCGCGACAGTGGCCGGGGGGCTGATCGTATTTTGCTATATCACTGGACACTTGGGGTTTTCATCTTATTTGGGGGTAATGTACTTGGCCGGGTCGGGTGAGCTTACCATCTTTGTCGCAGCAATGTCGCTGGCATGTCTGGGATTTCTATGGTTCAACAGTTATCCGGCAACGGTATTCATGGGGGATACCGGCTCTCTTTCTTTGGGGGCAGCGATTGCCGTGGTGGCATTGATGGTCAAGAAAGAGTTACTTCTTCCTCTTCTCTGTTCGATTTTTTTCTTCGAAACCCTGTCGGTGATCTTGCAGACGGGTTATTTCCGACACACTCGGCGCAAGACTGGAACAGGTAGGCGGATTTTTCGCATGGCCCCCCTGCACCACCATTATGAGGCGCGGGGCATGCATGAGGTCAAAATCGTGACACGATTTAGTCTGATAACGGTCATCACGGTTCTGGCAACCTTACTCACCTTGCGGATTCGATGATGCTGTCTCAGCAGAACGTCAAAGGAAAGAAAGTGACGGTTCTGGGGGCAGCTCGGAGTGGTCGGGCGGTGGCAGATCTATTAGCCCGCCAAGGTGCCGACATACTGCTTTCCGATCACGGGTCTGTGGAAGCTTGCTTACCTGATTGGTGTCAACATCGGGGGATCAAGTTGGAGGCTAATGGGCACACAGATGCTGTACTGAATGCCGATTTTTTGGTGCTTAGCCCGGGAGTGCCTACATCCGTCCCTCAGGTGCAGGCTACCCTCAACGCTGGAGTCCCCGTATACTCAGAGCTAGAGGTTGCGTCTTGGTATACAAAGGGCAGGGTCGTTGCCATTACGGGGACCAATGGAAAGACTACGACCGCTAAATTGATGGGACATATGCTGAACATGGCCGACCGTCCAGCCATCGTTGCAGGAAATATTGGAACTCCTTTGTCTGAACATATACAGAACCTCGAGGCAAATACGGTTGTGGTTTTAGAGGTATCAAGTTTTCAATTGGATCATGTTGAGACATTCCAGCCAGATGTGAGCATTATTCTGAATATTACTCCCGATCATCTGGACCGCTATTGTGGAAGCTTTGAGCGGTATGCTTCAAGTAAATTACGCATTTACCAAAACCAAACTGATCCGAACGTTGTGATCTATAATCACGATGATTCCCTAGTGCGCGAGCATGTTGAATACTTTCTGTCAACGAGCGATGTACAAGGGGCTCCGTTCAGTCGCAAAGTGGAACTCACAAGTGGTGCGAGCGCAGTCAATGAGTGGATCCGACTTCAGGGGCGCGCACTTATACCGACAAACGAGTTGGGAATTCCAGGTCCCCACAATGTTAGTAATTCGCTAGCCGCAGCATTGGCGGGGCAGGCGCTCGGCCTGACAGATCAGATGCTGCGCCGTAGTTTGAAAGCCTTCACAGGGGTCAATCATCGGTTGGAAGTGGTTCGTCAGTTGGATGGCGTCACCTATATCAATGACTCAAAAGCAACCAACGTAGATGCTCTTGGCTCTGCGCTCCGCAGTTTCAGCGAACCAATCCTGTTGCTTGCAGGAGGCCGAGACAAGGGAAATGATTATGATCAAGTCAAGTCATTGGTCACCGAAAAAGTTCACACCGTGATTGCATTTGGCGAAAGCGCACCAAAAATGATGCGGGAACTAGGCCCCCACTGCAACCACTCCATTGCCGTGAAGGAGCTGAGCGAGGCAACTCAGCAGGCCCGCCAGTATGCTCAGGCAGGGGATATTGTATTACTGAGCCCGGCATGCTCTTCGTTTGACATGTTTTCCAATTTTGAAGAGCGAGGAGAGAGTTTTCGCCAGATTGTAGAGACGTTCTGACATGGCAGGATTGATTCGATCGGCATTTCTGCGAGACGCTCCACCAATGGATAAATATGTCCTCTGGATTGCCCTTGTGCTGTCGGCGATCGGAATCATGGCGGTTTACAGCGCCATTGCGTTTCTGGCCGAGGTGAAGGGGGATGGGGATATTGAACAGTTCCTTTTTCGTCACACACTCCGAGTAGGTCTGGCACTTGCAACCCTGGTGATTTTTAGTAGAATTGACTATCACTACCTCGCCCGCTGGTCACGTTTATTTTTGCTTGGATCAATGCTCCTTTTGATCCTGGTCCGAATGTTTGGTGTCACGCATGGAGGTGCAACCCGTGCCTTTCAACTTGGGATCCTAAGCATTCAGCCGTCTGATCTGGCAAAGATTGCCCTGATTATGTATGTCTCAGTGCTCTTGGTACGTAAACAGGAATATATTCAGAGTTTTACGAAGGCAGTCCTCCCTCTTTTGTTCTGGATATTTTCTACGGTCATCCTCATTGGACTTGAGGATGTATCTACTGCCTTCATCGTTCTCGTGTCTGTAATGCTGATGATCTATGTTGGGCGAGTGAGTATATGGTATCTCGGTGGGGGGATCCTGTTCGGGATGATTGGTGTGGTGTTGATGCTGTTCAGTTCACCGAATCGGGCCCAACGGGTTGAGTCTTTTCTGGGATTGAACATCTTTCCAAATACGGAGGAGTCTGAGGTATTGA
This sequence comes from Rhodothermales bacterium, assembly GCA_965208025.1. GTDB lineage: Bacteria > Bacteroidota > Rhodothermia > Rhodothermales > Bin80 > Bin80. The sequence continues at coordinate 2,286,178 of OZ242302.1, read as the reverse complement.
GTTTGCAGGCTGAGGGCTATCAGGCCCATCAGGCGAAGATCGCACTCGCCATGGGTGGTTGGACAGGGAGAGGGCCGGGAAAGAGTGTGCAGCGGGATTTTTTGCCAGCCCCTTATAATGATTTTATTTTTGCGATCATTACCGAAGAGTACGGATTAATTGGAGGTCTATTGCTTCTGGGCTTATTTGTCATCTTTCTGTTGAGAGGGTTCCTGCGAATTGCGCGCCATGCCGTAGATCCTCTCGGTCTCTTTTTGGCGGTTGGCTGCACAACCCTACTGGTTCTGTATAGTATTGTCCATGCGGGGGTTTCCACGGGGATCCTGCCGGTTACCGGTCTCCCCCTCCCGCTGGTTTCGTATGGGGGAACGTCAATGATCGCCGCGGGCATCCTTCTAGGAATTCTGCTCAATATTTCACGCCAGTTGGAATCCAGATGAGAGCCCCTCGCATTTTATTCGCAGGTGGCGGGACTGGTGGCCATGTGTATCCTGCCATTGCCACAGCCCAGGCGATCCGCGCGCTAGAACCCATGAGTGCGATCGCTTTTGCCGGAACATGTGACCATTTGGAATGGAATGCAGTTCCAGATGCAGGATTTGAGATTCATCCCATCACCGTGAGCGGTCTTCATCGTCGTCAAATCTTTCGGAATGCTAAGGTGCCGTTTAAGCTGGCGGCAGGACTCTGGCAGAGCTATCAGCTAGTCCAGGATTTTGATGCCGATATTGCGGTCGGAACCGGTGGGTATGTATCTGGGCCCGTCTTATGGGCTGCCCATCTGCGGGGCCGGCCGACCATTATCCAGGAACAGAATGCCTATGCGGGCCTGACGAATCGGATTCTGGGATGTCAAGCCGCACAGATCCATATTGCATTTGAAGAGGCAAGGAGCTGGTTTCCAGAGGGGCGATGTCGTCTAAGTGGGAATCCAGTGCGCAAAGAAGTATCTTTGCCAGTATCCTGTGAATTCGCACGGTCATCTCTGAATCTGCCTCAGGATGCCAAGGTGGTGTTTGTATTCGGAGGTTCACTGGGGAGCCAGGCCATCAATGAGGCCATGTGGCAGGTTTCAGACCAGCTCTTATCTGATCCTGCGGTCTACATAATCTGGCAGACCGGGAAGATCTATTTTGATCGGATGCAGAAGAAAAAGCATGAAAAGCTTCGGATCATGAAATATATCGATCGAATGGATTTGATGTATGCCGCATGTGACCTCGTTCTTGCCCGGGCAGGAGCACTCACTTGTAGTGAACTCCTCTGTACGGGAACTCCATCCATTCTGGTTCCCTCCATCCATGTCGCCGAAGATCATCAGACCAAAAATGCCCTAAGCATGGAACGAATCGGCGCGGCAATCTGTGTACCTGAGAATGATCTTCTGAATGCACTTTCTGTTCAGGTTCCCGCCCTTTTGGCAGATCCTCTACGTAGAATGACCATGGCCAAACATGCACGGAACGCGGCAAAACCATACGCTGCCCAGACCGTCGCGAAAGATATTCTGGCCCTCGTTGGATGGGAGGGGGACGCATGAAATCACAGCGCCGACAACCTTGGCTTGGACAAATCCGCCATGTACATATGGTTGGGATTGGAGGGATTGGAATGAGTTCCATCGCCTCTGTTCTCCTCGCAAGGGGGTATCAAGTCACGGGATCCGATCTGAGTCTTAATGACCTGACCGACAGGCTCTCCACCCAGGGGGCCACCATCTATGAAGGGCATGATGAGCAGCATGTGGAGGAAGCCGATGTGGTCGTCTACTCATCTGCAGTGGAGCCGAATCAAAATGCCGAAACGCAGGCGGCAATTGCCCAACGCATTCCCCTGATCTCCCGATCCGAAATGCTTGGCGAACTGATGCGAATGAAATTCGGGGTGGGGGTTGCCGGCACCCATGGGAAAACTACCGCGACCAGTATGGTTGGCCGTGTCGTCGCCGAAGGCGGCTTTGATCCAACGATCATTGTTGGCGGGAAAGTGACGGAACTGAATACGAATGCTGTCAGCGGCGAAGGGGATATCATTGTGATTGAAGCAGACGAATATGATCGGGCGTTTCTGCGTTTAACACCAGCCCTCGCGGTCATCACCACGATTGAAGCTGATCATTTGGACATCTATGGAACTCTGGATGAAGTCTATCAGGCTTTTATTACGTTCGCAGGGAGCGTGCCTTTTTTTGGCGCTGCCATTCTGTGTCTGGATGATCCAGGCGTTCAGGCAATCATGGACCAGATTGATCGCAGGATCGTGACGTATGGGACCTCACGCCAGGCAATGATTCGGGCCGAGAGGATCATCCAGCAAGAGCAGGATACGCACTTTGATGTCCTGATCTACGGCCAACTCGTTGGATCAGTTCGTCTGCGGGCCTTGGGCTTGCATAATGTTCGGAATGCGTTGGCCGCTGTTGCCGTCGGTCTAGAGTTGGATATCAATTTTGATCGGATCAAGTCGGGACTTGAACTTTTTTCGGGGGTGCATCGCCGGTTTCAGATTCTTAAGGAGGTCAATCGCGTTCTGGTGATTGACGATTATGCCCACCATCCTACAGAGGTTACGGCGACGTTGAATGCAGCCAGCGAGGGATATCCGGACCGGCGGATCGTGGCCATCTTCCAGCCACATCTGTACTCGCGAACGAATGATTTTAAAGATCAGTTTGCCCGCTCATTTTTGAATGCAGACATCATGATCGTAACAGGGATCTATCCCGCGCGAGAGGCTCTGATTCCAGGTGTGTCCGGGAGGTTGCTCGCCGAACTTGCGACTGCCAGAGGACACCGGGATGCCCGCTATGTAGAACAGAAAGAAGACCTCTTGCTGATGCTCCAGACAACCACCAAGCCAGACGATGTGGTATTGTTCATGGGAGCCGGGGACATATGGCGAATGGCGCGTGAGTACACCGATCATCTTGGCCAGAATGTAGCTACCTGAGACCATGCGACGAACCCGGATTCTGAGAATTCTTGCGACCACTCTTTTGATTGGTGTTGCAGGTGTGATAGGATGGCATTATCTTTTACAACGCCCTTGCACCCGAATAGAACTCACCGGAGTTACGTACACGGCTCCTGAAGTATTGTATAGTTTGATTGATACGACACTTACAATCCAGTTGGTCGTTGATCGAATCCAGAGACATCCATGGGTTCGGGGAGGACATGCGGTTTGCTATCCAACAGGTACGATGCGAGTTCAAGTACTGGAACGAGTACCCCGATTGCTGGCATTGGACGGAAACGGTTCTCCAGCATATTATTTAGATGAGTTTGGTTACATGATCCCTGTAGACTCAAAGACAATTTTTGATGTGCCACTTCTTCGGGGGACCATGAATCCATACCATGCGTTGTTTCCTCTGAATGATCCCAGTGTGCGTAACCTGTTGTCGATCCTCCCGCGGCTTCCCTCCGGACTGGATTCTCTCATTTCTGAGTTTGAGATCAAGGAGGACGAGTTGGTTTTGATCTTGCGAGGAACCGGTGCCGATCAGACAACCATTGCGCGGTTCGGGAGTGAGGATTGGGAACATAGGTTCCACTTACTTGAAGTATTCAGGGATCAGACAACCTGGTCGCATGGAGACCGAACAATTGAGATGATAGACTTGAGGTATCAGGGGCAAATTATTACACAGGAACAGCCGATATAAGTTATGAATGCCATGAAAGATCAAATTGTCGTCGGGATGGATATCGGTACCACGAAGGTATGCGCCGTCGTAGCTGAGTCAGATGATCTGGGGAATATCAATGTTTTGGGCGTTGGGATTGCAGAATCGGATGGTTTGAATCGAGGCGTCGTCATTAATATTGACAAAACGGTTGCCTCGGTGAAGAAAGCAATCTCGGCTGCCGAGCGCGTTGCAGATGTAGAGGTTCAAAATGTGATTGTTGGCATTGCGGGGGATCACATCCAGAGTTTTCAAAGTCGGGGAGTGGTGACCGTTGCCAATCGTGAGCGTCAGATTTCGGAGAAGGATGTCAAGCGACTCATTGAAGATACGACCCATGTGGCGATGCCAGTTGACCGGGAAATTCTCCATATTATCCCCCAGGATTTTATTGTTGACGGTCAAGATGGGGTTCTGGATCCCGTCGGCATGAGTGGTGTGCGTCTGGAAGCCAACGTACATATCATCACAGGTCTGGTTTCCGCTGCCAGAAACATATACAGATGTATAGAGAAAGCAGGGTATCGTGTTACTGATGTTGTGCTTGAGCCGCTCGCCAGTTCATTCAGTGTTCTGCACTCGGATGAGAAGGAAGTTGGCGTCGTGCTGATTGATATTGGTGGCGGAACCACAGATGTTGCTATCTTTGAGGATCGCACGATTCGACATACGGCTGTGATTGCCGTGGCAGGCAATAATGTGACCGAAGATATTCGTAAGGGGCTTGGGGTAATGCGTAACCAGGCGGAGAAGCTTAAGTGCCGGTTTGGCTGTGCAATGGTTGATCTGATTGACGAAGAAGATCAGATCCGGATTCCAGGGCTTGGAGGACGGCAGGAAAAAACAGTCAGTTCCAGTACTCTGGCACAAATTATTCAACCACGATTGGAAGAAATCCTGGAGATCACCGCAATTGAAATTCGACGGAGTGGATTCGGGAAACATCTCTCGGCGGGGGCAGTCCTTACCGGTGGTGGGTCCTTGATTCCAGGAACACGCGAATTGGCCAATGAAGTCCTTGGGCTTGAAACGCGGATCGGGGTTCCAAAACATCTCGGGAGTGGGCTCTGGGAAGAGGTGTCCGATCCCAAGTATGCCACCGGGGTCGGTCTCGTCCTCTATGGACTCTGTCCGAAAATGATGGGATCAATCAACCATGGCAGTGGAGCGAAACAGCTCTTTTCGGATTCAAACTATCCAGAGAAACGCGGAGGTTCACTTGGGAAAATAATTGATCGCATGAAGGGTTGGTTTGATGAACTTTAATCACACGTAAACGTAATCATTACAGCGAAGGTATATCTAAGGATATGGAAACACAAAAACGAACTCGATTCACCTTTGACGCCGAATACAATGGCGTCGCTAAAATTTGCGTTGTCGGTGTCGGTGGTGGAGGTGGGAATGCCATCAACAGCATGATCAGCAAAGGTCTGGAATCTGTCGAGTTCATGGCGATCAACACCGATTCTCAGGATTTGGAGAAGAGCTTGGCCACCCATAAGATTCAGGCCGGCCGAAAGCTGACCAAGGGGTTAGGTGCAGGCGCCCATCCTGGTGTAGGTGTTCAGGCAATGATGGAATGCACCGAAGAGGTGAAGACATCCCTTTATGGATTTGATATGGTGTTCGTGACGGCCGGGATGGGGGGAGGAACTGGGACAGGCGGTGCTCCCATCGTAGCAGATATTGCCCGACAACTCGGAATTTTGGTCGTTGCGATTGTCACCAAGCCCTTTGAATTTGAGAATAAGAAGCGTATGGAGTACGCATTGGAGGGGATTGAGCGACTGAAACACCATGTAGATACGCTGATTGTGATCCCCAACGAGCGATTGATGGATATCGCAGATGAAGCGACAAATCTCGTTGATGCATTCAAGTTGGCCGATGATGTATTGGGCAATGCTACTCGCGGGATCAGTGACTTGATTACGAAGACCGGGTTGATTAATCTTGATTTTGCGGATGTCCGTACGACGATCAAGGATAGCGGTTCGGCAATCATTGGGGTCGCATTTGGTGAATTGATATCTGGTGCTGATGCAATTACGTTAGAGGCCATCTCAAGTCCACTCATGGATGGCGCATCCATTGCGGGCGCACGGAATGTGCTCGTCAATATTACGGCGGGTTCAATCCCGATCAAAGATGTGAATTCGGCGATGGCCGTGATCAAGGAAGAAGCTGGACCTGACTCGGAGATCATTACCGGAGTTGTGGTTGATCATGATTTGGAAGGATGCATGCGGATCACGGTGATTGCGACCGGATTTGCGCATGAATTGGAAGAGATAAAGAGTCGAAATAAAAAATCACTACTGGAAGACACGCACTTCGGGTATAAGGGAGAAGATAATCTGAAGATCTTGGATGAACCCGCTTGGGAGCGCCGCGGACTGGCGGATGCCGACAAGGATAAAGCCTCAGGTGACTCAAAAATCCGATACATCAATGAAGACGACAAGTCCTCAAAGTCGAAAGAATCTTCCTCAGACAAAACTACTCCTACGTTTCTACGTAAAATGATGGATTAGCTGTGTGCAACCCTAGACATGATGACTCCCTGCACACCAATCCATCCATTGACCTACTAATTCTATGCCCCAACACGCTTCTGCAATTAAACGAGTGCGTCAGAGCGCTTCCCGTCGTCTGCGGAATCGCGAACACCGCAGTCGGATGAGAACGATGGTTCGTCGACTCATGCAGACTGAGGACACTTCTCTTGCACAGTCTCTCTATCCTGAGACACAGGCTTATTTGGACAGGCTTGTCACTAAAGGCATTATTCACCGTAATAAGGCTGCACGTTATAAAGCGCAAATTTCCAGACATCTTGTATAAGGTGTATTTAGAAACGTTATCCAATTTACTTATCACTGAATTCACTTCATGAATCAATCATGACTCGTCGTATACAACATTCACGAATCCTTTTCAGGCTATTGTCACTGGGCCTCGTTCTCATGATCCTGCCCGGTGCCATTGCCCAAGAATACCAGAAGAACCTTCGTCCCGATAGAACCTTCTTTGTGAGACCCAAGGTTGGTTTTTCATCTTATTTTGGAGACAATGAAAAGTCTCCATTTAATTTTAATGGGGATGCCTACGAAGTGGGAACGCCCTGGAACGCGGGCTTAGAGCTTGGATACCAGTTCAGTGTTCCATTTTCTGTCGGCCTTTCATTCAGTGCAGGCGAGTATCCTGTGATCACACAGTTCCCCGCTCGTGCGAATATGATGGACGAAGTGTCAGAGGATGATGCCCTCCGGAGTTCCATTCAGGCCATTGGGCGCTACACCTTTGCCAACGCGGCAACCCGGGCAGCTTTCTATCTCAATTTCGGTCTAACCTATTCCTTTGGAAATGTAGTTCAGGATGAGGCCCCTTACACAACCGAAGAGAGCGGCAGCGCTTTTGGACCTCTGGCTGGGGTTGGTTTGGATATTGTACTCAGCCCCTCCTCCTCGTTTTTCGCCGAGTATACCGGCGGTTTCCATCTTGACGATGAAGCTTTGGACGGTACATCTGAATATGGCTATGGTGGGGTAGATGTCTTGGGGGCGCTTGGGTTTGGTGTCAAGATTAACTTCTCCAAGGCGCTCACCCCTCCCATCGTTGGTGCACTCACCTGTCCTACGGGGATGGTCGTCGCAGGTGCTGTCTCCAATTTCTCTGCGACCACGAACGCATCCGTTGCCACGCAACCGCTTGAGCTCCGCTGGGAGTTCGGCGATGGGGTGTCCGCATCAGGAGCCTCAGGTACGCACTTCTACACCGATCCAGGAACCTATGATGTGATGTTCTTTGCAATGAATGAGGCAGGAACTGCCACGAGTTCATGTAGCGTCACCGTCATGGCGTCCGCTGAGATCATCGCGATGAGTGCCAGTAAAGAAAATGTGAGTATTTGTGATGAGGATTCAAGTGTGATGTTTACGGCCAACACGGGTGGATCGGAGCCGCTCACGTATATGTGGGACTTTGGTGATGGTCAAAGTAGTGCAGACGCAAATCCCTCACATACGTATTCCCAACCTGGTTCCTACACCGTCACCTTGACTCTCATCAATGAGGCAGGAAGTGATAGTCGTACGAATGTGGTCAATGTGACTGAAGAGGGATGCTTCAATTGTGACATTTCGGAAATGAACACGGTCTTCTTTGATCGGAATTCATCCGTGCTCACCGAAGCAGGACTCACCCAACTCTCCGAAAACCTCGAGATCCTTCAGAATTGCGAGTTGAACGTACGGATTGAAGGGTACGCATCCCGTGACGAGCGGAATGTGCGGCGGTTGAGTGAAGATCGTGCTATGGCGGTCAAGCAGTTTTATCTTGACAGTGGGATTGACGAGTCACGAATGACTGATGTGGGCATGGGTGCAGGTGGACATACGACGAAGAAAGGTGCTGCGAGTCAGTTTCGCCGAGTAGATACGATTCCTGCAAGCTAACAATCTCCTTGTTTAGTGTTCAAACCCAAATGCTCTGGTCTCATGTACCGGGGCATTTGGGTTTTGTGTTTCGGGCAGTCCAGACTAGTAGACGGGCGGATCGTATTTGTACAGATCCTGATTCTGAAGCGTTTTGGTAAATCTACTCTGGCGCACATTGAGGTTCAATGTTGATGGATTCAGGATGATTAGCATGCGATAGAATTACCTTACTGATCCCTCATTTGAGATCGGATCATCATCCCATGAGGGAACCCCTTACCCAAAAGATGTTGTAGAGACTAGATCATCCATTATTGGGGAGACGGCTCTCGAGGTTTTGGAGCAGTGGGTGTACGAAAGCTGGTGCAGAATAGGGGAGAATTCCTTCTCATCCGATGGACTGTGGATCAACCTGAGAGTGGCGGTTGTATAGAACCTCCAGGCAGGCGGTAGATCGGATGAATCTCTCCTGCTCCCTTTTCAGGAACCCTATTGTATTTTAACATGAGCTTTGATGCCGGGATTTAACCAAAGCCAACAGGATCACCTCACCAAGTTGTTGAAACAGGAGGCTGCCAGGCTCGGCTTTGAGGCATGTGGAATCGCTGAGGCACAACGATTGGATGAGGAAGCGGAGCGATTAGAGTCATGGTTGGCTAACGGACATCATGCCTCCATGGCATACATGTCTCGGAATTTTGAAAAGCGAGTGGATCCCCGTAAACTGGTTCCAGGGGCTAAGCGCGTCGTCACAGTCTTATACAGTTATTGGCATGAGGATGAGCATGGCGATCAAGCCGGGAAAATAAGCCGGTATGCATGGGGAGATGATTACCATCAGGTCATGAAGGAACGACTCTATGGACTCTATGTCTGGCTAGAAGGAGAAGTCAAAACTGTTTCGGGGCGTGCATTCGTAGATTCCGCGCCCGTGATGGACAAAGTCTGGGCGCAACGTAGTGGCCTTGGGTGGATTGCGAAAAATACGAACCTCATCCATCCTCAAATCGGTTCATGGGTGTTTATTGGGACGCTGATCATTGATGTGCCCCTGACCTGTGATCCCCCTACCACATATGATCATTGTGGATCATGTACCCGATGTATTGATGCGTGCCCGACGGACGCAATCTATCAGCCTTACGCAGTGGATGCGAACCGCTGCATCTCGTACTGGACAATTGAACACCGAGGAGACGCAATACCAGATGAAATTGTGGCCAGGCAGGAAGACTGGATTTTTGGATGCGATATCTGCCAAGATGTATGTCCATGGAATAAGTTCAGCCGCAGGACGAAAGAGGAGAGATTCTTCCCCCGTCAGGGAATGCAAGATACTCCACTGGAAGAGTGGGAGGAGTTGGATCTTGAAGCCTTTCGTGAACGCTTTAAGGGAAGTGCTGTCAAGCGTGCGAAATATGAAGGCTTTAGACGTAATGTAAGAGCAGTAAGGCAATTTCGTGCGCTCAGGGAGCAGGAAGCGACGAAGTGATCTCAATCAGGAGGCACCATCCCGAAAGAGAGGCTGTGGGGATTCGGGGGGGAGATCATCTGCCGCGGCGGTAGGGCGCATCAGCGGAAATAGAATCACATCCCGAATACTTCGCTGGTTGGTCATGAGCATGGCCAGACGATCAATCCCCACCCCTAATCCAGCGGTTGGGGGCATCCCATATTCAAGCGCACGGAGGTAGTCATGATCCATTTCCATGGCTTCCAGATCCCCTCCTTTGCGAAGTTGAAGCTGCTCTTCAAACCGTCTCCTTTGATCATCAGGGTCATTCAGTTCACTAAACGCGTTGCACAGTTCTTTCCCTGCTGCGAACATTTCAAACCGCTCAACCAATCCGTCATGGATGCGATGTCGCTTAGCAAGAGGACTGAGTTCAATTGGATAGTCAGTGATAAAGGTTGGTTGAATTAGATGGGGTTCAACCGAAAGGCTAAAGATTTCGTCTAGCAATTTACCGACTCCCATGGAGGGGGAGGTTTCAATATTCAAGGATTCAGCGGCATCCAGGAGAATTTCGCGGGGTTGATGATTCAACTTCATGCCGGTACGCTCCGTAATGGCTTCAAAAAATGGGATCCGCGGCCATGGACGTTCAAATGAGACCCTTTCCCCACTCCACTCCACGCTTGGAGAGCCGTGAAGGGTGATGGCAACGGATTCAATCAATTCTTCCACCAAATTCATCATCCAGATGTAGTCCTTGTAGGCAACATAAAGCTCTAGCATGGTGAATTCGGGATTATGGAATCGACTCAACCCTTCATTGCGAAAGTCTTTCGCAATTTCATAGACCCCGTCAAACCCTCCCACAATACACCGTTTCAGATACAATTCATCAGCGATCCGCATATAGAGAGGCAGGTCGAGCGCATTATGATGAGTCTTAAACGGTCGGGCAGAAGCTCCGCCGTAGATGGGTTGCAGTACTGGGGTTTCGACTTCAATGAATCCTTTTCCATCCAGAAACGTCCGAATAGCCGTGACCATGCGGGCACGTTGGACAAATATCTTTCGCACTTCCGGATTGATGGTCAAATCTACGTAGCGTTGCCGATACCTGAATTCTTTCTCGGTGACCTCGTTGAAGACACTACCTTCCTGCTCTTTGATGATCGGAAGGGGTCGTAGTGCTTTCGCAAGCAATTCCAGTTTGGATGCATGGACGGTAATCTCCCCCACTTGGGTTCGAAAGACATGCCCCTCAACCCCAACAATGTCTCCAATATCAATCTGGCGCTTGAAGATCTCATTGTAGAATCCATCGGGCATCTCGTCTCGTCGAATGTAGACCTGGATGCGGCCAGTTGCATCCTGAAGGTGAAAGAAGGATGCCTTCCCCATGATTCGGCGGCTCATCACCCGTCCAGCGATGGAGACAACTTTTTGTGGCGCGCTATCTTCAAACTCCTCGAGGATAGGAGCGGCATGATGATCAACAGGCCAACTGTAGGGATACGGATTGATCCCGGAGGATTCAAGTGTCTCTTTGGACTGACGACGTACCTGTTCCTGATCGGAAAGCTGGCGCTCTCGGGAACTAGTGCTCATAATTGGGTAAGGGACGAACTTCCATAGCAATGTCTACCATCGGTCGATCTTCACCAGCGGGGTTTCCACGCTGACCAGTTCGGTTCGGCGTCAGGACGCGTGTGATTCGATCCAGCACATCAAACCCCTCAACCAGCTCACCGAAGACCGTGTACATCCCATCCAGCATAGGCGCTCCCCCTTCACTCGTATAGGTCACGATGGCATCGGAAGAGAATTCAAACGTGGAATCGGGAATACTTTGCTGAAGACGACTCTGTATTTGATCCAGGAATTCAATCGGATAAATACTACCATGGACGATATAGAACTGGCTCCCATTGGACTCCCTCTCCGGATTCATATTGTCGCCCGAACGCGCGGATGCAAGGGCTCCTCGTTTATGGTAAAGACCCGAGACGATTTCGGCGGGAAGCGTATATCCTGGCCCACCCATCCCGTCATTCGCAGGATCATCATCTTTGGAATTCGGATCCCCTCCCTGAATCATGAATCCGCCAATGATACGATGGAAGGTCGTTCCATTCAGGGTTCCTTCATTCACGAGTTGTTTGAAATTGTCTCGATGAATCGGGGTTTCATCATAAAGCATGATCACCATCGTCCCCATGTTGGTAGAGATCTCATAATAGTTGGTATTCTGTAATCCGTTTGCGGTCTGCATTTGGCAGCTACTTGTGGTGAGCAGGAAAAGCATCAATAAGCCGTTGCGTAGGAATAGAGAACGTTTCATGGATCCAGATAGTGATCAAAGTATTGGAGAATTCCTGCCCGTAGTAGCAAATCTTGTTGGGAGGAACTCATATCGTCAGGTAACTCGTCATGGGGTTCCCAAATCCAGTATCCATCCACTTCCCGTCCCACCCTCTCAAAACATCCAAGCCCCTCTAAAACACAATAAGTCCCTTCATGAACCAGACGTTGTTTTGACGCCTTGTCCAGATCAGGTTTGAATCCTTGGCCCGATTCGTGCAAGCCAACCAGAAAAAGAACACCTTCTAGATCGTCTGCGCAGCCGAGAGTCTTGTCTAACCACTCAGTGAACTTCGGCCACGCTGCGGTAACTGCATCCCGATCCGGTTCAAAAATATGCGCCACGGCAGTGCTAATTATAGAAATCCTGCCAACAAGAACATGCTCTACTTGTTCCATCCATCCAGGGATGATTCTCATGGACACTCTATATATAAAAGCCAATCAATGAAACGATCCATTCTCGTGTTTCTCTCTGGATTGCTAACCACCTTCTCAGCAGATGCGCAATCCTTCGGGGGAGCAATCGCTGTCACGGAGCGCCATATTTTTGTGGGGGAAACAGCGAATGTGGCCTATCCTGGGGAGGTTTATATCTACTCTACGGAGGATCCTACTGCCGAGCCCACGATCCTGTCCGTGAATCAGAAACTGGAGCAGTTTGGGAGAGCAATTGCTGCCTGGGGGAACACATTATTTATTGGTGCTCCTGATGCAGATGAAGGCCGAGGTGCGGTTTATGTGTTTCGAGATCACGAAAATTGGGAACAGGTTTCCAAATTAACCGCATCAGATGCAATTCAGGGGGATCAATTTGGATTCTCCATTGCCTCAGAAGGTAGGAAGATTCTGATCGGCGCTCCGGGGCGAATGGAATCAGCTGGCTCTGCCTATATATTCAGGGAAAATGCGGATGGCTCCTTTTCAGAACTCAGTGTGTTGGAGGCTGAGGATGCTCTCGCGGGGGATCGCTTTGGACTTACAGTCGCGATGGAGGGAGACATGGCGGTGGTCAGTGCCCCTGGTAAACTAGAAAGCAAGGGGGCAGTGTATGCATTCATGAATGGATCAGCGGATTGGACTCAAGTGGCCAAGATGGCGCCCGATTTTTTGATGGAGAGAAGTAGAATGGGAAGCTCGGTTATGATTCATGAGCGGCGCATATATATCGGGGTGCCCAGGATAGAGGGAGGACTGGGGACCGTATTGGAGTATGAATGGGATTCTGAGATGAATCAGATGCAACTGCAGGATCCATTGCAGCCCCGTGATCCGCAACGTGCTTCACAATTCGGGGCATCTCTCGCAATGAGTGAAGGCGAAATATGGGTGGGTGCCAATCGTGACAATCAAGGCAGAGGGATGGTGTACCGATTTATGCGTGACGAAGGGGGATGGAAGCAAACAAATACACTCACCTCGGATGGATCCATTGGACGATCCGCATTCGGAAGCAGTATGGTGGTGATAGGAGATCTGGCAGTCATTGGAGCGGTGTACATGGATTCAAGGGCAGGCGGGGTGATCGTGATGCGGCGAGGCGAGGATGGATGGGTGACAGAGGCGACGCTGGTCAACAAGATGAAAGCTCATGATGCGATTGCGGGGGATCCGATTCAATGTACAGAGGGCTTGGCATTAAGATGGCCCTGTCAGGACGTAGACTTAATGGCATTCCTTCCGCTTCCAGAGATGGGAGGCAGCCGCGGGACTCGACTCAATGATCTTTGGGGGTGGACAGACCCGCAGACCTCCCGTGAATATGCACTCGTTGGGCGCAATAACGGCACATCCTTTGTAGAGGTGACCGATCCCCAACTCCCACGCTATATTGGAGATCTGCCCATGACCGCAGGCTCAGTCGCAAATGTATGGCGAGATGTGAAGGTCTATGCCGATCATGCATATGTCGTTGCTGATGGAGCTGGACAGCATGGGGTACAGATTTTTGATTTAACTCAGCTCAGGGAGGTGGAGGGAGATCCAGTCATATTCGAGGAAACGGCTCTCTATACCGGGATTGCCAGCGCACATAATATCGTCATCAATGAAGAGACCGGGTTCGGTTTTGTCGTCGGTGCCAGTGGAGGTGGAGAGACCTGTGGAGGAGGTTTGCATATGCTTGATCTGCGAGAACCTGCGAATATAACATTTACAGGTTGCTTTGCAGATCCGAATACAGGTAGGCGCAAAACAGGCTATTCTCATGATGCACAATGTGTGATCTATTCAGGTCCAGACTTGACCTACCGTGGTAGAGAGATTTGTTTGGGGGCCAACGAAACAGCACTGAGTATCGCAGATGTCACGGACAAAAAGGATCCAGTGGCAATCGCTGTGGCTTCCTACCCCAAAGTGGCGTACTCACATCAGGGGTGGTTGACCGAGGATCATCGTTATTTTTACATGAATGACGAAGGAGACGAGCCGCAGGGATTGGTGGAGGGAACGCGAACGCTTGTTTGGGATGTTTCCGATCTGGATGATCCAGTATTGGTCACCGAATACGTTGCGACCACCACAGATACGGATCATAATCTCTACATCAAGGGCAACTTAATGTATCAGTCAAATTATGGCGCCGGTCTGCGCGTTCTTGACATTACGGATCCAGAAAAACCGGTAGAGATTGGATTTTTCGAGCCAAGCCCAGGATCAACCTCATGGAGTAATTACCCTTACTTTGAAAGCGGGAACCTGATTGTAACCAGCGGATCAGAGGGGCTATTCATCCTACGAAAGCGAAACCTGGATCTCTAATGCCGGCATGAATTCACATCAGGTAGAACGAATCAATGACCTGTTCAAAGAAGTCCTAACTTCAAGTTGAACTCGTCTATCTAAGAGGCTCTGCCTGCTCGAAAAACTATTCACGATAGAACTTTGATTGCATTGAAGAGTAGTTCATCGGACTTTGTGTTCAAATGACATGCGTAAATCCAAACAATCACCTCCCCCACCATTCACAGCTGCTTTAGACCGCGGTCCTGCAAGACATTTTCATGGAAGGAAAGAGATATTACGCAATTTCAGACAACTCTTAGACAGGTCAGAACAAGTAACTTCCGGTACGATCTTCCTGATTCAAGGTGCGCCGGGTGTGGGAAAGACTGCTCTTCTTGATGAATGCGTCAAGCGAGCAATAAAGAATAAGTGGAGAGCAGTGAAGATTCATCCAAATGCTCTGTGGAATACAGGTGCGCTGATGCAGTTACTTGGACGGGGAGGGGAATATGAGATTACCGAGAAAACCGGAGAACTACGAGCCCCAATTCTAAAAGCCGCATATAAATCTGTCCCGATCGAAAATGATACCCTGAAAATCCTTTGGGAAGAAAAGCATGCACTACTTCTTTGGATGGATGAAGTCCAAAAACTGGAGAATATAAAAAATCATTCTCAGGATAAGATTGATGCTGCTTCCCTTGTCCTTGAAGCAATACATAACGGTGAATTGGGAAGCCCCATTATATTGGCTGCTGCCGGGCTTCAAGGAGCGAGGAAAGCCTTTGAAAATTTAGGGGTTTCAAGGTTTGCACGGGACTGTTTTGTGGAGTTGGGTCCGCTGAGCAAGGAGTCCGAGCGTTCAGTGATTCAGGATTGGCTACAAAAGGAGGGTGGAGCCAAAGAAGATCCAACCTCATGGATAGATGCGATTGCTCAGGAAACGCATGGATGGCCCCATCACATCTTATCCTATGTGTACCCCGCCGCAAAGCATCTGAGAGCAGAGGACGGAATTATGGTCACAGAAGGGCTGGAGAGCGTACTTGAATCAGGACGAGTAGGACGCAGGCAGTACTATAGGCAAAGAGTAGATGATTTTTTCGGAGATGAACTCCAGTGCCTCGCAAGGTCGCTTCCAGATTCTCCGTCCCATCCTCCTGTATCTCGTACAGCGATTATGTCATCGCTCACTAAGAAATATGGTGACATTGAAGCGAAACAGCTGTTTGATAGCTTTGTGCAGAAGGGAATATTGAAGAAGAAGGGGGTGGGACTTGTCGTTCCCATTCCTTCCATGCACGCCTGGCTGGTGTCCAACTATGCTCTTGATCCTGCTTAGGTTTAGTGAGGATCTCGTGGTTGTTCCAGGTTCTATGTCATGCGTTTTCAATGAACGGTTCTAGGCACGAATCTTATGGATAGAGGTCTTATCTTCCACAGAAGAATAGAATCGAATTCAGAATTTTTAAGGTTCTATATCCTCCCCACGATCGTTTTGATTGTTTGAATTTTGCTGCTGATGCGTTCTGTAATGGTGTTCAATCGTATGGGCTACGGCGCTTTACAGGCTATATCAAGATATAACTGATCCAACTCGGCAACCTTTATGACTGTCTTGATGTCCCTCTTTCCAACACGAATCATTACAGTATATAGATTCCTATGGTTCATAAATTGGTTCTCACTTCAACAAATTGTGGTAAGCCATTTGAGATTGCCATAGATTCAGATTCTCCAGAATCTTAGTAACTTACAACAAATCCAGAGCTTTAAGAGCCAAGCGATGACCTTATAATGGAGCGGATATCCGCATGATGATGTTCATCGGTGATGATGGAACCTCGGTCATCTCGTGGAGCGTCAATCTTGTAGCCTTTGGTATGCAATTTCTGGGTAATCTCTTTGATGTTTGATGAAAATACAAGATTGAGGATCGTCTGCTTCTTGGGCTCCATTGACTTGGTGGCATTCCGAGAGGGAAAAGCTGTGCATGGTATCCCCCGATTTAAGGATACGGGATTTGGGACGGATGAACTGAAAATAGAGAGTTGATTTAGGGTGGAAACGTAAGGGAAGAGAAAAGGATTCGTTGGGAGTATTCTCCCTGTTCAATCTCAATCTTCTGGACACAGAATGATTACTTGCTGGAATGGAACATGCTCCACTACTGTCCTTGAGGCTAACGGAGGGTGGTCTATGAGCATTTGGTGCGGCGGTCAGATCCATAGATATAGTGGTTCCGGATCCTATGGTGGTTCAGTGTGCGGTATGACCATGTAAGAATGAGAGTTGCTCATTGAACATATGAACTCCATTCCTTTTCCCCGCATATCTCCATGGCTTATATGGAGGTATGCTCCGGGGTTATTTTTATTGCCATTTGTCGCGTGTCAGAGCGGGGAGACAAAGTTTAGGCAATTTGAAGATTTTCCAGCCATTGAGCGCTTGCTGGATTCTGCTCCACACTTTGTGGTTAACATGGATGCTGAGGCAGAAAGATGGATAGCTACGACTACATTGGGCTTTCCTAATGATTCGTTAATTCTCGGTAAGCCGTTCAATATGATCGCAGCCGGGGGTAGCATTTATATTTCTGAACTGCATGGACATAATATCTTTGCTGTGGGAACTGATGGCTACCTGAGTCAGAAAATTGGAGCCGAAGGAAGATCTCCTGGAGAATTTGTTTACATGAGCGGAATGGATTACAATGGTTCGCACATATTTGTCAAGGATTTGGAGCGTGTACAAATATTCACGGAGAAATTTGAATATGTTGTTTCATTTTTCAATGTGAATACAACAATGCAATATAGATTTTCAGTTTCCCCTGATTATATATTTCTGGAATGCGTTGGAATTGACTGGTTAGTTTGTCCTCATAGCACATCTCCCCCTTATGCTTGGATTGAGTCCATCAAATTGCTTCCCGTCTTAGATCTTCCGAATCAATCGGGCGAAAATGGTAACCTAGTAACTGTTCCTCCTGAGGAGGATCTAATTGCAGTTGCATACATGGGATTCCCGTATATCTTTATTTATGATGATCAATTCAGACATTTGAGGACCATCCGATTTGAGGGAAGACAGGTTCATAAATTTAATCCTGTTGCCGCTCCTCCCGATGATGCTCCTGTAGGAATGGAATCAGGAACGCGTTCATTCATGACAACAATAAAGTTTCTCAACTCTCGCTACCTGCTTGCAGAATCGGAAGCTACTTATATTATTGATCTGTCTGAAAATGATCATGTGATTGCAAGAAAAATAAATTTCCGTCCTACCAGTAATTTGAAGAATATTACTCCTGGTGATTTTTTTCTGCATGGAGACCATCTGTATGTATCTTCACCATGGGAAGAGTATGTATATGGATATTCGTTTGAACTGAAGTGAGGCAGCTGGAAAGATAGTCGTCCAATCGCTTCTGTTTTTCATGGACGGTACGATTAGACGACCAGATTCGGCACACAACTTCAGTTAAGAGGGGTCATCTTATTTACTGTGGCACCTGAGGTGATGTAGAAGAGGAAAAAGTTTAGTCTCATGGGGTTTGCCACAGAATTAAGTGTTTTGTATGGATTACCGACACAAATACATGGCCTTCAGCTTTTTCAATGGCTCAATCATCTGCAAATCTCTGAGTTACTACGTTCGCCTCAATGATTGTGAATACGGAGTCTGTCAATAGTGTAACTCCAATACTTGATGTCTATGTTGCTTGGCCATTTGTAGGGAGAACAAAGGCTGGAAATAGACTCTAACGTACGTCCAACGTAGCCCCGAGTCCAGGTTCATCCATTAGATGTAAATATCCATCAGACAGGATGAAACCACCTTTCGCCGCATCCCTTGAAAGGTCAAAGCTACCATCCAGATCCAGAGAGCGGGTCCTTGGACATGCGTAGGCAGTATGCAGAGCTGCTGCAATGCTGATAACACTCTCGTCCATGCAGCCCCACATCAAGTCAATCCCGGCCCACTCAGCTAGATTGGAGATTTGTAAAGCGCCGGTTATTCCCCCACATTTCATCAGCTTGATATTCCAGATCCCAAATGGTGGCTCTGAAGTCAGCCGAAGTGCATCCACAGGACCATGTATACTTTCATCTGCTGCCATGAGGTGCCGGTCAGCACGGGGCAGGTTCAGCATCAGATGTTCGGTGCCTCTCGGCATAGGCTGCTCAATCAGTTCAAGGTTCAGTGCATGTAATTCATGGGCCAACCCTTGGGTCTCTTCAATGGAGTATCCCTGATTCGCATCCACACGAAGATGGATATCGGTGCTGCAGAGCGACCGCAATGCACGCAGACGTTCCAGATCCTCTTCGTAATTCAGCCCAAGCTTTATTTTGATGCACTTGAAGCCGCGTCTGATATACTCACGGGCTTCGTCCAGCATCTCTTCCAGAGACTGAATGCCAATCGTTATGGAAGTGGGGAGTGGTTTCATGGGCTGACCAAGCATGGCAGAAACAGAAATTCCCATACTTCGTGCAAGAAGATCATACAGGGCCATGTCTAAGGCGGCCAGAGCCGAGGGATACTCAGAGCAACTCATTCGCAGTCGCCGTGTCAATGCATGAAGACGCCCAGGATCCTGTCCTTTCAATTGTTCTTGTGCGACCGAATCTAATACGTCAAGGCACTCCGCTGGATTTTCGGAGGTGACCTCCGTCGGGGCGGCACATCCGAGACCGAACAATCCATGATGACTCTCCAGACGGACAAAGTGCAAATCAACCGTGGACACCTGCCGCGTGGCAATTACGTATGGACGGGTAAGCGGAAACTGATCTGTCCAAGTCTCTACGTACTGAATGGTCATAAATTTAATCTTTGGCGGATCAAAGTCACCAGACGTTCCACGCCATCCTCAAGCGGTCTCACCACGGGGATCTTATGAATCGCTTCCAATTCCGTAGCAATCTGTTGAGATTCGTCATCATCAAGTCCCCTTGTAAACAAGGAGATCCCCCAGACCTCCGATCCCAGAAGGCGGATAAGTTCAATCTCCTCGGATAATGGGGGCAAAGGGTAGTCCAGTTCCTCATAATCTTCAAAATGACGCCGCGCAGGTGCATGTTGAAGAAAGACACCAACTGCGCGTGCGGAACAGATGAACTCGGAACCCGCAGGTCCAGCTGGATTCCGTAACGCAGATTGCCCTTCAAGAAGAATCACCGCAGGCCGGGATTCACGATCACAGGTAACAATGGCATGCTCCAGTTCCCCGGATACAAAATCATTCAGGGTTGCATCAAAGATAAATCCGTACTCCAGTCCCTGTAGCCATCCGGTTTGTCCAGTGTAGATGGTTTCGGTATGGATGTGATGCCCACGGAGTGCTGCCTGCAGGATCATCGCTGTCGTCCGCTTCCCAATTGCACAGTCCATCCCCAGGATTGCAATTCTTGGGGCAGAAACAGAAAGGATCTCGCCGCTCCAGAATCGCAATTCCGAAGTGGGACGGGGTTTACGTATATCTACGATGCCTCCTTTCGCCATTTGTTTTATTTCAACATCGTTAGAAAGGAGTTGATGAAGACCATTCACGAGAATAAGGCCTGCGGAGGCGGCTCGGAGCAAATCTGCTCGCAGCGTATCCGGCAATGCCCCGCCAACGGTTGCTACTCCGATCACGCAATGGGTTGGAGATTGGTGCGCTAAGGCCTCCGGGACGGAGTCGTAGAAGGGAATCCCACGTTCCTGTCCATCCAGAATCATCCCTGCATCCTGTCCAGCGTATTCGGGATCAATCACCCCAAGAATTTGATAGCGGCTGGGGCCGCGCAGTAATCCATGTGTGGTTTTAGCAAAAACGCTATCAAACAGCCCGTTTGCAAGTATAATTGCGGATTCGTTCACGAATTCACTTATCATTGCAGCGTTTACCTCAGTCATTGAGTAATGTGTCTTTTCGCCAAGAAGAACGGATAATGATCTTTTGAACGATGATAAATACTGAATCACCGAGGCAAAAATAAGTAAATGAATCCCAAACCTGTCAATACCCTCATCAGTACCCCGTCCCTACCCACCCCTCTAAAGAGACTACAAGAGTTAGCCTATAACGTCCGTTGGGCCTGGGATGAAGATACGGTTGCTCTCTTTCAGAGGCTGGATGCTGAACGGTGGAATGCCTCGGGGCATAATCCAGTACAGCTGCTCTCCCAAGTATCATCTCACAGATTGGAAGAACTTGCCGAAGATGAGGGTTTCGTGGCACACTTGAATGAAGTCTGTGCGTCCTTTGATGCATATATGCAGCCCAGAGCAACTTGGTATTCACGTAGCCATACGTCCAATGGCGTGCTCACAGCATACTTCTCTGCCGAATTCGGGATTACCGAGTGTCTCAAAATTTTTGCTGGAGGTCTCGGTGTACTTGCAGGAGATCATCTTAAGAGCGCTAGTGATTTGGGGATTCCCATGGTCGGAGTTGGCCTGATGTACCAACAGGGATACTTTAGCCAGTATCTGGATGAAGACGGTTGGCAGAAGGAATCATACATTGAGAATGATTTTGCTACGCTGCCACTGCTCCTTGAGCATGGAGCAAATGGGCAGCCCTTACAGGTTGAAGTTGAGATTGGGGAACGCACGGTCTACGCCAGAATCTGGCGCCTTCAGGTTGGACGTATTCCGCTGTATTTATTGGACACTAACTTTAGCGCCAATGATCATGATGAAGATCGAAATCTGACCGACTATCTCTATGGAGGTGGGAATGAAGTGCGCATTCGTCAGGAGATCATGCTGGGGATCGGTGGTTATCGGGCATTACAAATATTGGGGATCAAACCGCAGGTATTTCACGTGAATGAGGGACACTCCGCGTTTCTGACGCTTGATCGTACAAGACAGTTTATGCAGGAACATCAATTATCTTTTGAACAAGCGCGCGTTGCAACTGCTGCAAGTGTGGTCTTCACTACGCATACTCCGGTGGAAGCCGGACATGATCGCTTTCCTCCTGAATTAATGGATCAATACCTAGTGTCCTATGCTAAAAAATCTTTGGGACTTGATCGGCGTGAATTTCTTGCACTCGGACGTCAGCATAGTTATGCTGATCAAGAGTACTTTGGTATGACGAAGCTTGGACTGCGAATGAGCAGTTCCTGCAACGGAGTGGCTCAATTGCATGGGGAGGTGAGTCGCGCCATGTGGCAGAGTCTATGGCCCGCTCTACCCGAACACGAAGTGCCAATTGGCCATGTGACCAACGGGATTCATATCGCCTCATGGATTTCCAGTTCGCTCAAGCGGCATATTGATTGCTATGTCGGGCCGCAGTGGAGAGAGGAGGCGATCAGCGAATCGCAATGGAAGCACGCCGAGCAAATCCCTGATGATGTTCTTTGGCACACGCACTTAGCTTGCAAAGAACAGTTGATTATGAGTGCCCGACGATCCCTCCACGCCCGACTCATGAGATTGGAAGCACCGGCAAAAGAGATTGCCAGAGCAAAGAAAGTCCTTGATCCCAATGTGCTCACGATCGGGTTTGCACGCCGATTCGCGACCTATAAACGTGCAACCCTGCTGCTCCATGATCAGGAAAGACTCACCAAAATTCTCACCGATCCAGTTCGTCCAGTACAGATCATTTTTGCGGGGAAAGCTCATCCTCGAGATCAACCGGGAAAAGAATTAATCGAGAAAATTGTGACCGCCTCACGTACCGAGGATCTATGTAATCATCTGGTCTTCCTGGAAGATTATGACATGGCAATCGCTCGTGAACTGGTTCAAGGGGTTGATCTATGGCTGAATACCCCCAGGCGGCCAAGAGAAGCGAGTGGAACAAGTGGAATGAAAGTTGCCGCGAATGGTGGACTCAATCTTAGCATTTTAGATGGATGGTGGGAGGAAGGGTATGATGCATCTATTGGTTGGGCCATCGGGGATGGAGAAATGATGGAGAATCATGCATATCAGGATGAACGGGAAGCAGAACAGATCTATGATCAACTTGAACATGAGATCATTCCACTCTTCTATGAACGTTCCTCGGATGGATTCCCCTTGGAGTGGATCGCTCGGATGAAGCGGTCCATCGCTGCGCATAGCAGCTTTTTCAACACGCACCGTATGGTTCAAGAGTACACGGAGTCGTCTTATCTGTCCGCCGCTGAGCGCGCAAAGGATCTGTATGCACAGGATATGGAGGGAATACGAGAATTATCTGATTGGCAACAAAGAGTCCAGGAGGCGTGGTCAAAAGTCCATGTCCGTGTCAATCAGGATGCACCACAGGGTCAATTGGAAGTCGGAGTTCCATTTACGGTTCAGGCTGATGTATCTTTGGGAACTCTTTCCCCTGAGGATGTGGAAGTTCAGTTGTATCTGGGTCGGGTTGGAAACCATGGAGGAATCATTGACGCGACCGTCACAACGATGAAACAGGTGCGGAGTAACGAGACCTCTCACCTCTACGAGGCTGCAAACGTCACCTGTGATCAGAGTGGATCCATCGGGTATACGGTGCGGCTCCTTCCAAAACGTGGAAAACAGCCCCTCCTGCAATGCTCCCAACTGATGACTTGGGCTCAGTAGGAACCTGACTCCAGGGAATCAAGAGAAATGGGGTTCGGGTCTTCAAAGACGGAATCAGGAAGTTCAGCATAGACCCCCAAGTTCGTAATCTTACGCACACTGGAGGGATTGTCGGTGTTGGTGCGGGTATCTGAGAGCATGATCCCGCCGTAGCGATTGTACCCCTCCCAGGTTGTCGTAAAATTTGGTTCCTCGGCATCTGCGTTCGCATAGTAAGACCACTGATGAACCAATTCCTGCTCTTGATCAACATACACATCATACCCGTTGTCTGGCGTCAGACCGACGCCATCAAACCGAAGAGTAAGAACATGGGCCATCTCTCCATTGTCCATAGATTCCTCTCCTTTGTATCCCAAAGTAACGCCGGAATCTTTCAGCTTATAGGGCATTAGTAGCCAATAGCCGGCGTTGATCCAATCCCTGTAAGCACTGACTAACCACTGATCGGCAGGTGTGATTTCGGTACCATTGGCAAATGCACGCCCCTCTCTACTGTGGATATTCATAAGTACGACGGTGTCATCTCCCTGCCAGCGGAACTGCCCCGTCCACTTATCCCACACATGATCATCCCCAAAGATGGTCCAGCTTATATATCGGGCTTGATCCCATGCAGCATGTCCGCCCATATTTGCCATCACCCGATCCGCGATTTCAATTGCACGGGGGTCTGAGTCATCCCGATTGAATCCTTCCATGGGAGGATTCACATCCTCCTGTGCAGATACGAGCACAGGGGTCAGAAATAAAGATAGAAGAAGAAAAAGAGAATATTTCACGAGAATATGGATCTAAATTGATGGGATCCCGGTTCGTCAGATATAGTTTGCCGGTAGAGTAACGATGTACACGAATTAATGTATGTAAAGATCTTATCCCTATTTTTGTTTCTGATTTATGCAGTGGAGTGCACTGCACAAGTCTCCGTCAGTGTAGATGACTACGCCCGTGCGGAATCCATGCTTTGGACAAACACGGTAAGCAAAGTATACCACACGAATTTGAATCCCAACTGGATAGAGGAAGATCGATTTTGGTATATCCATTCAACCTCTGAAGGGTCCGAATTTATTCTTGTCAATCTGGGGCAGCGTGAGCAAGCTCCTTTGTTTGACCACTTGCGCATGCGCCAAGCCATCCTTGACGATCTTGATTTGCCCGAGGCCAAGGTAGATTATTCTCGATTCCAGTTTGATCATGCAACCAATCTCTTACGGTCTTCGGATCAAGAAGACATGGCGTGCAGCATTGTGACTTACGAATGCAAATCTGATGTCTCGGGAGAAAGCATCCAAGCTTTGCACAGTGCTGCACTTTCTCCCGATGGCAGGTATGAAGCGTTCCGAAGGGACAATAATTTATGGATTCGATCCACGGAAACCGAGGAAGAGAGGCAACTAACTTTTGATGGAGAAGAAGACTTCGGGTATGCAACCAATAATGCTGGATGGGTCAAAAGTGATGATCCCGTTTTGTTATGGTCTCCAGATTCAAAAAAGATCGCCACGTTTCAACATGACGCGCGTGGAGTCGGTGAAATGTATATGATCTCAACTCAGACAGGACATTCAGAATTGGAAGCATGGAAATATCCTCTGCCTCAGGATAGTATCGTGTTCATGATTCATAGAGTTGTCATTCATGTGGATGAGCCTAAGACGGTCCGGTTAGAACTCCCTCCCGATTATCATCGCGGGACGACCACGGACCATATTGCGGATTGGGATGGTACATTTCTAGATGTGCAGTGGAGCGAGGATAGTCAACAGTTGGCGTTTGTATCCTCATCTCGTGACCACAAGGATGCATGGCTCAGAGTCGCAAACTCTGAAACTGGACAGGTTCGAGAGATCCTGCACGAGCATGTTCCCACCTATTATGAATCGGGAGTCGGGGTTGAGAATTGGCGTGTACTCTTTGAAACGAATGAGGTGATATGGTATTCAGAGCGGTCAAATTGGGGGCACCTTTATCTATATGACCTCAAGACTGGTGATCTAAAGCATCAGATCACCAATGGAGAGTGGGTTGTTCTACAGCTTCGACATGTAGATTTGAATGAACGAATGCTGTACCTGACAGGAGCAGGGAGAGATGGGCCCGATCCATACTTTCACTATTTATATCGGGTCAGTATAGATGGGGGCGAGTTGGAGTTACTCACCCCCAAAGAGGCATATCATGTGGTTTCCTTTTCACCAGAAAAAAAGTATATTTTGGACACTTGGTCTCGCCCTGAAGTCCCTCAGGAGCATGCCGTTCGATCTCTTGACGGGAAGATAGTGGTGGATTTGGGGAAAGCTGATATCTCTGAACTCGTGGCATCTGATTGGCAACCTCCCGAATCATTTTCTGTGAAGGCTCGCGATCAGGAGACAGATCTGTATGGCTTACTCTATAAGCCGAGTCATTTCGATTCGTCAAGAAGCTATCCCATACTCAATTATATCTATCCGGGGCCACAGAGCGGGAGTGTAGGAACAAGAAGTTTTCTGCCAGCCCGCAGAGATAAGCAAGCGCTCGCAGAGTTAGGATTCATCGTTGTCGAAGTGGATGCAATGGGGACTCCTGGTCGATCCAAGGTCTTTCATGATGCCTACTATGGAAACATGGGAGACAATGGGTTACCCGATCAAATCACGACCATCCGTCAGTTGGCAGCCCGTAATCCATGGATGGATCTGGATCGCGTAGGGGTTTGGGGACATTCAGGAGGCGGATATGCTTCAACTGGGGCTATTCTTCGTTACCCTGATTTTTACAAGGTTGCGGTTAGTGGAGCAGGTAATCATGATAATCGAAATTACGAAGATGACTGGGGCGAAAAATGGCAGGGGCTGTTCAAAACGAATCCAGACGGGTCCACGAATTATGATAATCAGTCTAATATTCCACTGGCAGCAAATCTGAGGGGCAAACTTCTTCTTGCCCACGGCCTCATGGACGATAATGTGCCTGCATCCAATACGCTCCTCCTGGTTGAGGCACTCGTAGATGCGAACAAAGATTTCGATTTGGTCATTTTTCCGAATGAGTCCCACGGATTTGGCGAAGGACGTACTTATTGGATGCGTCGCCGATGGGATTACTTTGTAGAACATCTTCTGGGACTTACTCCCCCAAAGGAATTTGAGTTTGGACGCGAACGCGTTCGAATCTCCCGACCCACGGGCTGATGCGGTTTCTCTCCGTTATACTACTGATCCTCAGTGGGTGTACTTCAAGAGCTGACTACGATCTCATTCTTCGTGGAGGGACTGTATATGACGGATCGGGAGGTGCCCCCTACGTTGCGGATGTTGCAATAGAGGCGGATCGGATTGCAGCGATTGGGAATCTGAGTAATGTACAGGGTGAAGAGGAGATCCAGGTAGCAGGACTCGCGGTAGCTCCCGGCTTCATCAATATGTTGAGTTGGGCAACCGAAAGCCTGATCGTTGATGGGAGGTCCCTGAGCGATATCCATCAGGGAGTGACTCTGGAAGTCTTCGGGGAAGGCGTATCCAACGGTCCGTTGAATGACAGGATGAAAGAAGAGCTGTGGGGATATGTTGTTCAACAAGCTGGCTCAGAGGAGGAAGCAACCTCATTGCTAGGGGGAACACAGATCCCTTGGACTACACTGGATGAATATCTATCATTTTTAGAATCAAAAGGCGTATCTACCAATGTTGCATCGTTCATAGGTGCGGCAACCGCTCGCCAATATGTACTTGGGGAAAATGACCGCGTACCGTCTGCGCAAGAGCTTCAACAGATGCAAGATCTGGTTCGAGCAGCGATGACGGACGGTGCACTTGGCGTCGGATCCTCACTGATCTATGTTCCCGGTGCCTTTGCCAGTACGGATGAATTAATTGCCTTAGCGTCCGTTGCAGGAGAATTTGGAGGTGTGTACACATCCCATCTCCGAAGTGAAGGGGTTCGTCTTCTGGAGTCCATTGAAGAATTGATCGAAATATCGCGTCAAGCAAACGTTCATGGACATATTTATCACCTTAAAGCAGCCGGAAGACATAATTGGCCCAAAATGGTGGAGGTGATCCGTCGGATTGAAGAGGTGCGAGGAGAAGGACTTGAGATCACCGCAGATGTCTATCCATATATTGCGGGCGCTACGGGGCTAGATGCTGCGATGCCACCTGATGTACGGGAGGGAGGGATGATGGCTTGGCATGGACGATTACAGGATCCCGTGATTCGGGCCCGAATGGAGAACGAACTAATGACTCCATCGGATACTTGGGAGAATTTAATGCTGGAGGCAGGACCTGAAAATGTGATGTTAACAGGATTCAAGTCCCAAGTACTAAATCAATATATGGGGTTACGACTCACAGAAATTGCCGAATTGCGAGACACATCTATTCCCACCACGATCATGGATTTAATACTGGAAGATACGAGTAGAGTGGACGCGGTTTACTTTCTAATGGATGAAGCGAATGTGCAGCTTAAGCTGGAGCAGCCCTGGGTTGCAATTAACTCGGATGCTGTTTCCATTGCACCAGAGGGAACTGCACTCAATTCCATGGTCCACCCCCGTACCTATGGTTCATTTGCCCGTGTACTGGCGAAGTATGTGCGTGAAGAGCAAGTTCTATCGTTGGAAGAGGCTGTTCAACGGATGACCTCGCTACCAGCATCTATTTTACCGATTGAGCAGCGAGGATCACTCCAGGAAGGCTATTTTGCAGACATCGCCGTTTTTGATCCAGACTCCATTCAGGACCATGCTACCTTTGAAGCTCCACATCAACTTACAACGGGGATGCAGTATGTATTTGTGAATGGCAGGATGGTACTAGATGAGGGTCGACATACTGGTGCAATGCCAGGCCGCGTCGTTCGGGGATCACATAGAATGAATCAATGACAAATCCATCATCAAGGCTGGAGCATTGCCGCAAGGAAGCAATGCTGGGTGGGGGACAGTCTCGCATTGATCGGCAGCATGATCGCGGAAAGCTGACGGCTCGTGAGCGGATCATTGTCTTATTGGACGAAGACTCGTTTGTAGAGTTGGGGCAACTGGTTCGGCATCAATCATCCAGTTTTGGCTTGGCGGATCAGCGTCCATTCGGTGATGGGGTTGTGACGGGATATGGCACGATACAGGGTCGACTGGTCTATGTGTATGCGCAGGACTTTACGGTTTTTGGGGGATCCTTGGGGCGTGCGCATGCTTCCAAAATAGTTCAAGTGCTAGACCTAGCGCTCCAGAATGGTGCTCCAGTGATCGGGCTGAGTGATTCTGGGGGAGCTCGGATTCAGGAGGGAGTCGTCTCTCTTGGAGGGTATGCGGACATTTTCCTCAAGAATACGCTTGCTTCTGGGGTTGTACCACAGATTTCTGGAATCATGGGACCCTGTGCCGGGGGAGCCGTCTACAGCCCTGCCATTACAGATCTTGTATTTATGGTTGAGGGAACGAGTTACATGTTTGTCACCGGACCCGATGTCGTACAGACGGTTACACAAGAAGATGTAACTGCAGAAGCTCTTGGCGGTGCGGCGGTTCATGCGGAACGAAGCGGAGTTGCCCATGCAGTCTACCCTAATGATGTTGCCTGTCTGGAGGCAATCCGATTGGTTCTGAGCTATCTACCCCAAAACTGTGAAGAGCAACCACCCGTGAATTCCTCCGACGTATCTCCTGCCGGAGACCTGACGGACTTGGACGCAATCATTCCAGAGAATCCCAATAAACCCTATGATATGCACCATGTCATCCAGTTATTGGTGGATCGGGATTCTTTCTTTTCAATTCATGACCAATTTGCTCGTAATCTGATCTGTGGGTTTGCCCGTATCGGTGGTCATGTGGTTGGAATCGTTGCGAATCAGCCGGCTCACTTGGCCGGGGTCTTGGATATTGATGCATCCGTGAAAGGTGCGCGCTTTGTTCGATTCTGTGATGCATTTAATCTCCCTCTTGTGACGTTTGAGGATGTTCCGGGTTTTCTACCGGGAACCGATCAAGAATGGAGGGGAATCATCCGTCACGGGGCAAAGCTTCTGTATGCGTTCTGTGAAGCAACCGTCCCCAAGCTCACAGTCATCACCCGAAAGGCTTATGGAGGGGCCTACGATGTGATGAGTTCAAAACATATTCGGGGAGATCTGAACTATGCGTGGCCCAGTGCAGAAATTGCAGTTATGGGCGCAAAGGGGGCCGTGAAAATTCTTCACCGATCCGAGCTCGGCAATGCATCTGATGCAGCGTCCCTTGAAGAGAAGTTTTCTCACGATTATCGTGAAAGGTTCTCCAATCCTTATATTGCAGCGGAGCATGGTTATGTGGATGAGGTCATCTACCCTCAAGAAACGAGGGAACGTTTGATTAAAGGATTGGAGATGCTCAAGAATAAAGTTCTCTTGAACCCAAGAAAAAAACATGGGAATGTCCCTCTCTGACCTGTTACACGCATCCGATGTTGTTGCATGTTTGTTCTAATCGGAAGATTTTCAGTGTCCACTGTTTGGGCTTTTGTAGTTGGAGAACCTCATTGATTGAACATTATGCGGTGTATTGGGAATAAATATCGTGATTTAGTTCATGTTCGCACTCAACAGATTATCTGAATAAAGTGATGAGAACAAAGATACTGACGCTCTTTGCCACATTAGCACTTGCCATTCCACCCTGTATCGCGCAGCAGGTGATGCCCCCTGAGGCTATTCCAATTGAAGATCTTCGTGGGTATGATCAGTTTTCATTGGGGGAAGACTACGGAGATCCGAGAGACGTCCTCACGGAGAAGCAGATTATGTCTCGGATCAGCCGAGCATACCTGCTCCAGTCACGCATTATTAAAGCACGAACGAACGGGGATTGGCAGTCCGCAGAATATTATTTGGATCAGGCCATGTCCGAAGTGAGTGTCTTGGCAGATCAGACAAGTATCGTCAATGAACCTCAGTTTCGGGAGTTATTTCGAACCATTGTAACTGAGCATGAAGCCTTTTTTGGCTCGGATCCAGACGAACTTCAGGAATATGGGTCCATTTTTTCTTTGCGCAGTGCCATGTTTGACATGCAGGCACAGGTGGAGAACCCCATGGCTGAGGCAACCGATCTTCCCAAGATTGAGCCCGTGAAGACGACGGTTCATATGACACAGAATCGGGTTGTGGAAGGGGCAATCCAGTGGCTGTTAACCAATCGAAAGGAAACGGTCATTCGCTGGATGGATCGGGCAGATACGTATTTCCCGATGATTGAACAGATTTTTCAAGAGGAAGGGGTGCCAGATGAACTCAAATACCTTGCTGTTGGTGAGAGCGGTCTGAATCCGCGTGCTCGAAGCAGTGCCAGCGCTGTTGGCATGTGGCAGTTCATGGCAGCCACTGGTCGAGGGATGGGATTACGGATTGACAGCTATGTTGACGAGCGCATGGATCCCGTCAAATCTACCCGTGCAGCTGCTCGGCATCTCAAGGAGTTGTACGAATATTATGGGCAAGATTGGCATTTGGCACTGGCGGGCTATAACTGCAGTCCGCGTTGCATTCGGCGGGCGATTTCCCGCGCAGGTGGCACATTAAAGAATCCTCCCTCCTACTGGACCATTTCCAAGTACTTACCTCGTCAAACTGCGGGCTATGTTCCCCAGTTCATCGCCTTCGCTCTGATGATGTCGAATCCTGCGGAGTTCGGATTACCCGCGAAGTCTGACGGACCAGAGTTGGCCTATGATGAACTCAAAGTGAGTGGAGTGTTACAGTTGGAAACCATTGCAAGAATGGTCAACGCAACTACGGATCAGATTCAGGACTTGAATCCTGAACTTCGTCGTGGGAGTCTACCTCCTGACAGGACGCCCTACACACTGAGGATCCCTCTGAACACGTTTGCTCGATTTGCGGATGCATTTGAGCAACTTCCTGATAAAGAAAAAACGATGCCCGGAGAACATCGTGTTCGCAGAGGGGACAACCTTGGCAAGATTGCGAACCGTTATGGGGTAACGGTCAACGCAATCAAGAATGCCAATGGTCTTCGGGGCACCGTAATTCATCCTGGGCAGATGTTAGTCGTGCCTGGCCTAGCAGGACGTAGCATTGCCAAGCTTGAGAGTTCAGGTGCTCGATCGGTCGCTTGGGGAAGCCGAATCAACAAGCCGATTGTCTTTGACGAACATATCGCTGAGAATGCACGAAAAAATGTCGTCAATGTTGCGAACACATCTGTGCGTTCCTCCAATGACTCCAAACCTACGACTACTTCTTCATCCAGATCAACCGAAACAGAAAGACCCAATCTGGTTCATACGGTTCGTAGAGGCGATACGCTGTCAGAACTTGCTTCCAAATATGGTACTTCTGTGGGGGCAATCATGCAGACCAATGGACTTCGGAGTACGAAGATTAAACGAGGGCAGAGGCTTCAGATCCCCCACGGTCGTACTATCCACACCGTCCGCCGAGGGGATAATCTTGCTATGATTGCAAAGCGTTATGGGACGACGGTGAATCACATCAAGACTACCAACAATCTCCGTTCCAACACGATTCATCCTGGCCAACGCCTGTCCATTGATTTATAGTTTTGGGTTGACTCCCATGTGGTCAGTTGGGATGCTATTTTAATTTAACTGTGGACTGAATCTATTTCGGTTCAAATGGGGACGATTGAGTTCTGGATCTTCCAGATCCAGTGAGAGATATCTTGATTATGGAGAACTGTGGACGTAGGAATTCCCTCTGAGTTGATATACCGAGCCTTAAGGTGTGTCGTCAGATTTAATTTGCGCGCCAGTGAGAATTAAGTTGCGCTCTGTTGAGATTCAATTTGCACATTTTTAGCCCGCCTACTCCATTGGTTGGGTTGGTGTAAATTATTCTCCCGTTTTAGCAATTTTTTGAGGCTTGCATCTATTGTGGGCATAAGCAAGGGTTTTCATTTAACCCTTTGTTTCCATGTCAAGATTACGAAAATATATGCAAGACATCCGAACCATTCTTCGGTATTATTACGCAGAGGAGTATAGTAGAGGGAGGTCGCTCAATTACTGAATACGCCCTCGGGAACGGTCCACAATGATCTGCGTCACGCCGAATCTGCAAGGCTATCCCGACCGTTGCCCGAGGGCCTGACGGATCATACGCTGGAACTAAGATTGTTTTCAACTCAAATTCTTAGTTTCGCGGGGAATGGTCGGAAACGATTAAGTTTAGGAATTTGCTTGCCTGATCACGGGGATTAAGCTTTTTGACAGGTTCATTGATATAGCTATCCATGAATCAATTGAATTGGGTTGCAGATTACCCAACCCCGAAGAGGATATGATCCGCGTTCCCCCTTATTTAGAAAGACTATTCATGACAACTTACGTGGAACAGAACGAAAAAATTTGCAGTTAGCACGTAATTATCTAATTTTGGGAAAGTTTCCAGAAGGTTAGAAAATGACACACATAGGTCACAGTCCTTTCCACTGTAGGGAATCGGCCGCACTTAACTGCAGAGATGTCTTTAAATTGAACATCAATCGAAGTACTCAGGCGGAAAAAGGGAGTGGTATAATTTTGACTGAACCGAGTTTTCCTAGAATATCACGCACTAAACAAATGGGTGGGAGATCATGCTGATTTACTCCAAGGAATTAAACCTGAGAGTATTGATCAATCTTGGTCAGCCTACGGCTGTGTCGGAGGCAATGTAGCACCTTTTGGCAGCCAGACTTCAGACACATCTCAAGTTTAGTAAGCATTGGTACGTTTACTGACAGACATTGAGACAGGATAGACAACATTTACAATTAAGTTATGACAAGCGAACGTCAAATTGAAGAAGCCTTCATCGCAAAACTGCTGGATCTTAAGTATGAACACCGTCCCGACATCCGTGACCGGGCTGCATTGGAGGAGAATTTCAGAAAAAAATTTGAGGAGTTAAACCGAGTGGCCCTCACGGATAATGAGTTTTATAGACTCCTCAATGAGATTGTAACCTCGGATGTATATGCGGCCTCGCGTTCGCTCAGAACCATAGAGGCGTTTACCCGTGATGACGGAACGCCGCTCAATTATACTCTTGTCAACATCAAGGATTGGTGCAAGAACACCTTTGAAGTTATCAATCAATTACGTATCAACACAGACTACAGCCATCACCGCTATGATGTCATTCTTCTGATCAACGGCATTCCCGTAGTTCAGATAGAACTGAAAACACTTGGGATGAATCCCAAGCGCGCAATGGAGCAGATTGTTCGGTACAAGGACGATCTAGGCAACGGTTACACGAAGACTCTGCTTTGTTTCGTCCAACTCTTTATTGTCAGTAACCGTGAGGAAACGCTGTATTTCACGAACAATAATAAGAGACACTTCACTTTTGATGCGGATGAACAGTTCCTTCCTGTCTACCAGTTCGCGACGAGGGATAATTCCAAGATTAACCACTTAGACGACTTTGCTGATTGTTTCCTCCCCAAGTGTACACTCGGTCACATGATCAGCAAGTATATGGTTCTAATTGCTAGCGAACAGAAACTCCTGATGATGCGCCCCTACCAGATCTATGCAGTTGAGGCCATTGTTGACTGCATCAATCAGAACAGTGGCAACGGTTATATCTGGCATACGACGGGCTCGGGCAAGACACTCACCTCGTTCAAGGCATCAACGCTGCTCAAAACCAACGAGAGCATCCACAAGTGCTTATTTGTCGTGGACCGAAAGGACTTAGACCGCCAGACTCGTGAGGAATTCAACCGATTCCAAGAAAATTGCGTTGAGGAAAACACCGATACCGCCATGCTTGTTCGCCGTCTCTTATCGGACGATTATGCGGACAAGGTTATCGTAACGACAATTCAAAAACTCGGGCTTGCCCTCAACGAGAACAGTAAATATAGCCAGAGGGAGAAATCCAATGGACAGTCAACCTTTAAGCAGAAGCTCCGTCACCTCCAAGATAAGCGAATGGTCTTCATTTTTGATGAATGTCATCGGTCTCAGTTCGGTGAGTATCATCGGGCCATCAGGGAATTCTTTCCACAATCTCAGCTTTTCGGATTTACTGGCACTCCAATTTTCGAAGACAACGCCTCAATTACGCAAATCTCTGGCGAAACAGCTACTCTACGAACCACAGAGGACTTGTTTGAGCAGCAACTCCATGCTTACACCATTACCCACGCGATTGATGATGGGAACGTTCTCCGCTTCCATATTGATTACTTTCAGCGACCAGATCTTTCAACTCAATCAGACACCAACCAGCGGCTGCCCCAATCAAACAATTACTACAATGCAGTTGTTCGGGCCATACTAATGAAGCACAATAAAGCGACCGACAACCGTCGCTTCAACGCGCTTCTGGCCACTGAATCAATCAACGATGCCATAAAGTATTTTGAGATTTTCAAGGAGGTGCAAGCGGAACTTCAAGCCAATGACCCAGAGTTTCAGCCCTTGAAGATCGTAGCAGTTTTCTCTCCGCCAGCGGAGGGTAATAAAGATATCCAGCAAATTCAGGAAGATCTTTCCACAGAGTCGGAAGATAATCAGCATGAGCCAGAAAAGAAGAAAGCCGCTCTCTCAGCCATTATCGCTGATTACAATGAGCAATATGGCACCAACCACGACATCAACAATTTCGATCTCTACTATCAAAACGTACAGAAACGCATTAAGGATCAGCAGTTTCCCAACGGTGACCTGCCCAACAAAGGCAGTGAAAAGATTGACATAACCATTGTCGTTGACATGCTGCTAACCGGCTTTGATGCCAGATATCTCAACACGCTGTATATAGACAAGAACTTGAAGTACCACGGCCTTATCCAGGCATTCTCCCGTACCAACCGTGTACTCAACAGTTCTAAGCCCTTCGGTCACATCCTTGACTTTTGCCAGCAGCAAGATAGAGTGGATGATGCCCTTGCTCTATTTTCAGGTGAGAGTGCTGATCATGCAAAAGAGATATGGCTCGTTGACAGAGCTTCCGTTATAGTTGAAAGGTTCACTCAAGCTGTCAACGATCTTAAAGAATTCATGCAGTCGAAGGAGCTTGATGCCACGCCCCATGATGTGACCAACCTCAAAGGTGATGCAGCACGCGCTCAGTTCATTATTCTGTTTAAGAAAGTACAGAAACTCAGAACGCAGATAGGCCAGTACACCGACCTATCCGATGCGCAGCGGGAGCAGGTTGAAGAAACCCTTTCCAAAGACGACCTCCGAGCCTTTAAGAGCGCCTATCTTGAAACAGCTGGGTACCTCAGGGATCAACAGGGCAAAAGTGGAGATGACGACGAACCGAACGACCCCATTATTGAACAGCCCGATTTTGAACTTGTCCTGTTTGCTTCTGCTCTAATTGATTACGACTATATAATTGCGTTGATCGCTGAGTGCTCGAGTCAGGATCCTGAGAAACAAACGATGACCCGCGAAGAACTCATCAGCCTGATCCAATCCGATGCCAAGTTTCTTGATGAACGGGAAGATTTAACTGAATACATCCGCTCTTTGCCAATGGACACACGGCTCAATGAATCTGAAATTCGCGATGGTTACCAACGATTCAAGGATCAGATGCAGGCTGAGCAGATCAGTAGTCTTGCCAGCAAACATCTTTTAGGTAATGAAGCACTCTCTGATTTTGTCAACACCATCCTTGACCGAATGGTCTTTGATGGCGAACAGTTGACCGACTTGATGGAGCCGCTTGGCCTAAGCTGGCGTGACCGTCAAAAAAAGGAACTCACTCTCATGGCAGAACTCTTTCCTATTCTGAACAAGCGAGCGCAGGGTCGGGTTATTTCGGGACTCAGTGCGTATGAGCGGGTGGTGTCAAATGACAACCGATAGCCCGCAGTCTCTTGTGCCAAAATTACGATTTCCAGAATTTACCGATGCACCTCAGTGGAAAATCTCCACTATCGGCGAGTGTTCTACGTCATTCAGTGGGGGAACTCCAGACACATCCAATAAGACGTACTACGGTGGAACAACCCCGTTCATTCGGTCCGCGGAGATTGGCAATGATAAAACAGAGATTTTCTTGACGAAGGAAGGAGTTGAAAATTCTGCAGCCAAGACGGTGAAACGAGGTGACTTACTGGTAGCATTATATGGTGCGAATAGTGGAGACACCGCCCTATCACTTATAGATGGTGTAATTAATCAAGCGATCATGTGCCTACGCTCTGCGGAAAGTGTGCCATATTTATACTACTATTTGACTGTGAGGAAGAAATGGATCATCACTACTTATCTGCAGGGTGGGCAGGGGAATCTCTCAGGACAGATTATCTTGTCAGTACCTTTAAGTATTCCGACGATAAGTGAGCAACAAAAAATTGCCGATTGTCTTGGCTCACTGGATAATCTGATCGTAGCGGAGAGTCGGAAGCTTGAAGCCCTGCGGGAGCACAAACAAGGCCTGATGCAGCAGCTTTTTCCACTCCCTGGTAAGACGATGCCGAAGTTACGGTTTCCAGAATTTACCGATGCACCTCAGTGGAAAATCTCCACTATCGGCGAGTGTTCTACGTCATTCAGTGGGGGAACTCCAGACACATCCAATAAGACGTACTACGGTGGAACAACCCCGTTCATTCGGTCCGCGGAGATTGGCAATGATAAAACAGAGATTTTCTTGACGAAGGAAGGAGTTGAAAATTCTGCAGCCAAGACGGTGAAACGAGGTGACTTACTGGTAGCATTATATGGTGCGAATAGTGGAGACACCGCCCTATCACTTATAGATGGTGTAATTAATCAAGCGATCATGTGCCTACGCTCTGCGGAAAGTGTGCCATATTTATACTACTATTTGACTGTGAGGAAGAAATGGATCATCACTACTTATCTGCAGGGTGGGCAGGGGAATCTCTCAGGACAGATTATCTTGTCAGTACCTTTAAGTATTCCGACGATAAGTGAGCAACAAAAAATTGCCGATTGTCTTGGCTCGCTAGATGACTTGATCGCTGCAATGGGCCATAAGATTGAAAGCCTCCGTCAGCATAAGCAAGGCCTGATGCAACAACTATTTCCCAGTATATAGATGGTATGAAGAGTATAAAAGATATTGCCTTGGCACTGCGTGATGACGCTACCGCCGTTCACTTACTTTATGCTTTCAATTCGGTTGGAAAAACGCGACTGTCAGTCGCATATAAGAATGCCACCAAAGAAGAAGACGGAACGCATACAGCGAAGACCTATTCGTCTGGAACAACGATATTGAGAACAACGAAACCAATATACGACTTACCATTCACCATAGTAGTCTCAGCAGGCTTCATGCCGGGCTTAACGAAGTATACATCCGCGCGAAGCTGAAACCGTATAGAGTGAACTTTGACTTTCGTTTCGTCATGCACCAGAATATTGAGATGGGAATTGAGTCTATTTCATTTTTTCCAGCGGGGATGCAACCCGGTGATGTCTCTCCAATGAAGATCTCCCGCGGGGAGGAGCGAATTTTCATCTGGTGCTTCTTTTTAGCAATGATGGAAGTGGAAGGTTGGGCAGAAATACAGACACGTCATATATTCGTTGATGATCCAGTAACGAGCCTTGATGACCATAATATCTTCGTGACCGCGTCAACGTTGTATGATCTTATTGAATCCCATTTCGGGGAACGGAAAATCATCATTGCTACTCATCATGTAGGACTATTTTCCATCCTGTCCGATTGGTTGATGAAAGGAGAAAAGAGTGACAAATACCGTCATGATACGAAGGCGAGTATCCTGAGCGGTAAACACGGAGATGTCTCCTTGGAGTCTCACAAGAGTGATGTCTTCCTCTATCACCTCCGAGTCCTTCAGTTGTTGAAGGAAACCCGACGCGAGAATAATGTTCGCGCATATTACCTTGCTCTTCTTAGACAAGTTCTGGAGAGCGTATCGTCATTCTTGGGTGTCGGTAGATTAAGTTACGCGCTTGAACGCATTGGTTTTGAGGATTCAGATGAATTTGCCCGAATCGTCAATACACTTGCACACAAAAAGGTCTACTATTACGAATCTGATCTTCTCATACCAGATAGTCTTGAACTTTTTAACCAGATTCTTGATAAGCTGATTGCCCAATACAGATTTGTTACCCATGATAGCTAAGCCATGACAGAGAACAATCAGATAGAACTTGGCAAGGCTCTCTGGTCTATCGCAGAGGAACTCCGTGGAGCGATGAATGCAGATGACTTCCGAGACTATATGCTCTCATTCCTGTTTCTTCGCTACCTGTCTGACAACTATGAGCGGGCAGCGGAGAAAGAACTGGGACCTGACTATCCCGATCCTGAAACAGTCACCAATCAAGGCTGCTCTCCTTTATCAGTTTGGTACAAGCAGAATTCAGAATATGTGTCGGATTTTGAGAAGCAGATGAGGCGCAAGTCTCACTACGTCATTCTTCCCAAATACCTTTGGGCCAATATTGCCGAAATGGCGCGTACGCAGGATGATGAACTGCTCAGTACTCTCCAGTCTGCCTTCAAGTACATTGAGAATGAGTCATTCCAGAGTACGTTCTCAGGTCTTTTTTCAGAGATCAATCTAGGCTCTGATAAGCTTGGTAAATCTTATCCAGATCGGAATGAGAGGCTGTGCAGAATTATTACCAAGATTGTCATGGGGCTTGCGGATTCCTCCACAGATAGTGACACACTTGGAGATGCCTACGAGTACCTGATCGGCCAATTTGCGGCAGGCTCTGGCAGGAAAGCTGGCGAGTTCTACACACCCCAGCAAATATCTCACATTCTCTCTTCAATTGTTTCGCTTGACAGTCAAGAACCAAAGACGGGCACCCGTACCCACCTTGCCAACGTGTTGGATTTCGCCTGCGGTTCGGGCTCATTACTGCTGAATATTCGTAAGGAAATGGGCCGTAATGGTATCGGAAAAATCTACGGGCAGGAAAAAAATATTACCACCTATAACTTAGCCCGCATGAACATGCTACTGCACGGCGTGAAGGATACGGAGTTTGAAATTTACCATGGTGATACGCTGAGGAACGATTGGCAAATGCTCCGTGAGACAAACCCTGCAAAAAAGCCCTACTTTGATGCTGTAGTCGCCAATCCGCCATTCAGCTACCGTTGGAATCCGAGCGAGTCAATGGCTGAGGATATACGCTTCAAGAATTATGGATTGGCACCAAAATCGGCGGCAGATTTTTCATTCCTGCTACACGGATTCCACTACTTCAAAGACGATGGCGTAATGGCAATCATTCTGCCTCATGGCGTCTTATTTCGTGGCGGTGCCGAGGCGAAGATCCGCCGCAACCTTATTGATGACGGGAACATTGATACCATCATCGGCCTTCCGTCGAACCTCTTCTACTCAACGGGTATTCCGGTCTGCATCCTCGTTTTGAAAAAATGCAAGAAACCCGATGATGTTCTATTTATCAACGCATCCGAGCATTTTGAGAAAGGCAAGCGGCAAAATCAACTCTCCGACGAACACATCAATAACATCGTGAACACCTACTGCGAACGTCCAGAAAGTGTGGAGAGATATGCCCGCCGTGTGGAGATGAACGAGATCAAGTCCAATGACTACAATCTGAACATCACCCGTTATGTTAGCACCGCCAAGCCAGAAGTACAGATTGACCTTTCAGCCACAAATCAGGAACTAATTGAAACTGAGAGGCAGATTCAGGAATTAACAGCGAAGCACAATACATTCCTAAGGGAACTTAGGTTACCCCCTTTACCAACGTCTGATTGATGTTAGAATAATTCTTCTGACTCTGAGGGATTGTTTTGGAAAACGATACAGGGCGGATTCGCGGAAGAGATTCCAGATCTGTCAGGACAGGATGATAAGTGGAAAGGAACTTAAATGTACTCGGTCGGAACGGAGTAATATATCGTAGAGTTAGTCAATGGAAAAGCTACAAAGGTTCTACTACAATTTGACATGAAATGGAGTAGGTTTAGTTCGCCGAAATATACTCATTCCACACAAATTGTGGTAGAACCGGAGTGAAAGTAAAAGCAGTAAGTTCAGGATTGTCGGAGCATCTGTCCTGTATCAGGTTGATGTCATGGGGTTAACGCTCCCAATAGGTCACCTGCTATCAGTCAGCATGATATGGTGATGCCATCAATTGGTCTTCTCAAGGCGTAAGTTCAATATACGGATCTATCGCTAATACTGCCACTATGAACTACGATAGTGCCTGAGCTATGACGGCAGGAAATGAATGCTGGACGATAGTCTACCTGCCTTTTTGCAACAAGGAGGAAGAAGAATCTGTGTAGATCGTATCTCTCGTGTGTCCTGGAGCCGAAAGCCGAGGTCCACGCCGAGGAAGTTCAATACCCATGAGCTTCAGTTTATGCTCCATTTTTTTGAGCATATTCTTTGAAGCTCATATCAAAATTCTCTCCACTCTTTTCAAGTTTTTTGTGTTGTTGTTTTTGATTGTTCATGATTAGCCTCCAAGTGATAGGAGGGGCTCATACGCAAAGGTACAACCCTGAGATTTGCATAAAATCAACAATGAACGTTTGGACATCCTTGACACATGCCGAAGTTGTATATCAGGACTTATATCTTCAATCACTTAATTAGGATCCCCTAATACCTGCTCTATATAATTCCACGAGAATGAGGTGTCATCAATTTCAATGCGATCTCCTTGGTTCTCTTGAGCCTAAGAATTCCGACGTGAGTGAGTCACCGATTCCGAACTATAGTCCCCGTTTTGCTCAGATGATTTATGTTTTGTGTGAAGTTCTGCAAACCCAGACTTCATTCTGGATCGTTACTGGGAAATTGAGCTCTCTGAGGGGATATTCATC
This sequence comes from Rhodothermales bacterium, assembly GCA_965208025.1. Classification (GTDB taxonomy): domain Bacteria; phylum Bacteroidota; class Rhodothermia; order Rhodothermales; family Bin80; genus Bin80. The sequence goes on along the minus strand of OZ242302.1, from coordinate 2,245,146 downwards.
TGGCGTTCTTACTTATTCACTACTCACTCTACCTTTCGGCCCGACTCTTGCAGAAGTTTCGAATTTAAATCATTTCAGGAGTATCGTGTTTTTATGGATAATCGTCTGAATCACCTTAGGTATCCATTTGTGGGATCTCGCAATTTCCACTAAGACACTCATCGTTCTCATTTAAACCACGACTTCAGTCGTGTATTCACCCAATCCCAAATGTGGATGGATAACAATGAGATTTTCCCGAGTAAGTTCTGAATGTTGACTCATGTCATCATTTTTGTACCATGCGGCATTGTAGGGACATTAAAGTATTAATCCATAGAATCCTTCTAATCTCTGCAATTCTGGAACTTACAAGTCTATATTTTATCCACAGTTCAGTGTAAAGTGAAGACACGTTAATTCCTGCTGAAATCCTGACCACACGCGCTATTGAGTTGATCCACATGTTGAGTAATGGGGATGATTTGACATCCCAGGAAATTCAGAAAGAGATGCCAGATACAAGTTTCATATCTGAACTATTTGAGAGGGATCTGCCATAATTTGGGTTACGCAATCGTAACCAAAATACATAGAGTTCAGCCTAATCATAGCCAAAAGTTGGTGTATAGGAAGTAACAAACACTGCCAGAGGGTACAGCGAAATTTGATGGAGCTCCGACTGAACAGGCATAATCTGTGGAATGCCACCAAGTCCGAATGGACATCAAAACATATAAATCTAAACGGTCATTAGAAATTTCGGAGAATGGAATACTACTTTGACGCAATTCCATATCTTCGCTGAAAGGTCGGACCGTCCCACTATCTTTCTGGTAAAAGCTTGAAATCACTCTTTAATCTAAATGTCGCTTTTTTTCTTCTGCGGCAATACCTATTCTAAATCATCAGGTTCGTGACTCCGTGGGTGGTACTTAAATTTGGCGGTACCAGTGTCTCCTCAAGATCACATTGGGACACGATCGCTCGGATACTTCTGGCATGCCGAGAACGGAATGAACGCGTATGTTTGGTCTGTTCTGCAGCCTCGGGTGTCTCTCGCGCTTTGGAAGGACTGATCAATGCAGCCCTCTCTGAAAATTATGAGAAATCCTTAGATGCCATCCGTGCCCAACACCTGAAACTTGCCGAAGATCTTGAACTAGATGGAGATCATCTACTGAGTGATTTGCTTCAGGAACTGGAGCGGCTCGCATATGGAGCATCTCTGACTCGCGATGCAGGACCAGCATTATCCGCCCGAATTCTGTCTATGGGAGAGCTTATGCTCACCACACTTGGAGCAGCATTTCTGAATACTCAAGAGATCCCCGCTCGCTGGATGGATGCACGCACCCTCTTGAAGTCTGAATCTATCCCCCGTGTTTTTCAACATGAGCAGTTTCTCTCCGCTCAGTGTAAACATGATCCGGATCCTCTACTTCAACAAATAGATGCCGAAGTATTCATAACTCAGGGCTTTATTGCCAGTGATGCCCTCGGTAGGACGGTTCTGATCGGTTGGGGGGGATCCGATACGTCGGCTTCCTATTTTGCGAGCAAGTTGGAGGCCCAAAGGTTGGAGATATGGACAGATGTTCCAGGAATGTTCACGGCTAACCCAGAGCAAGTTCCAAGTGCTCGGCTGCTTCGACAGCTTGAATATAGTGAAGCACAGGAACTTGCCAGTTCTGGCGCCGAAGTACTCCATCCCCGATGTATTGAGCCGCTACGAACTCAAAAAATTCCTCTCCATGTTCGCTCTACAGCCAATCCAGATCTTAAGGGAACCGTCATCAGTGCAGATATCCATAGTTATGGTGCGCAGGTGAAAGCGATCGCCGCCCGAACGGATCTTACGCTGATTGCGGTGGAAACCCCGCGCATGTGGCATTCGGTAGGATTCTTGGCTAAAGTTTGCCAAGCATTTGAACGGCAGGGCCTTTCCATTGGAATGGTCGCAACCTCCGAAACCAATGTAACCATTTCAATTGATCCCGTTTATGGACTCGCGCTTGGCGAAACTACCATTGAAGCACTTCTATCCGATTTGAATGAATTCTGTCTGGCCAAATGTATTCGCGGTTGTGCAGCGGTCAGTATGGTCGGACGAGATATCCGAAGTGTCCTTCATGAGCTTGGCCCGGCACTTGAAGTTCTAGATGAGCAAAAAATCTATCTAGTCACGCAGGCAGCTAGTGATCTGAATTTCACATTTGTGGTGGATAATATTCATGCCCAACGGCTGACCAAGAAGCTTCACAGCCAGGTCTTTGGCCAAATTGGTCCCGATGAGCTTTTTGGCCCTACCTATCGTGAGTTATTTGAAGTTCCAGATTCCACTGTACCGACACCTTGGTGGGAGGATAGGCGCACCGATCTACTTGAATTGGCATCCAAGTCGGCTCCTTGCTATGTGTACGACTTGGCTACGCTGCACGAAACTATCACGAGCATGGAGGCGCTTCAAAGTGCAGACCGCTCATTCTATGCTATGAAAGCGTGCTGGAATCCCCAAGTATTGCGGCTATTCTACGAGCGAGGGATTGGGTTTGAGTGTGTATCACCCGGCGAACTTCGCTATGTGTGGAATCTTTTCCCTGATATAGATCCTGACCGGATCCTCTTCACACCTAACTTTGTACCCAGGGAAGAATTTGTACTGGGATATGAGATGGCGGGACATGTGACGGTGGGGAATGTAAGGGCGCTTGAGCTATGGCCAGATGTATTTGCAGATCGTTCAGTAATTCTTCGGATTGATCCAGGGCATGGTCGGGGGCACCATAAGCATGTGCGTACGGCGGGTTCGGCATCAAAGTTTGGCATTGCCCCAGAGAGTTTGGCGGTAGTTCAGAAGATTACGAAGGAATACAATATTGTAGTAATTGGTTTGCATGCCCATGTTGGGAGCGGCATCTTAAACCCCGATACCTGGAGTTCTACTGCGTATGCGCTCGCCTCCATTGCAGAGATGTTTCCCCACGTCACACATCTGAATGTAGGCGGAGGGTTTGGGGTGCCAGAGAAACCGGGTGCAGTCCCACTGAACTTGGCAATCCTGGAAGAAAGTCTACAACAATTCCGGGAAAGCCATCCCCAATTTGAATTGTGGATTGAGCCAGGTAGATTTCTTGTTGCGGAAAGTGGAGTCCTTCTCTCCCGTGTTACACAGGTCAAGCAAAAAGGGAATATGTTCTATGTAGGAATTGAAACCGGGATGAACTCACTCATACGGCCCGCACTCTATGGATCGCATCATCGTATTTTCAACCTGTCTAAATTTGATGATCTGCCCGAGATGATGGCAGATGTTGTCGGGCCTATTTGTGAAACCGGGGATATCATTGGGAGAGCGCGGAAATTGCCATACACCGAGGAAGGCGACATCTTGATCATTACCATGACTGGCGCCTACGGACGAGTCATGTCATCAAGCTACAATATGCGCGAACCAGCGATTGAGTTGGTTCTGGAATGAGTTGATCCATCAAGTCTCTGGAACGAGTTAAAAAAATCTTGTCTTGGATCACAAGTCTTATGAGGTCACTCGATCCAACCAAGTAGATTAATGATCGGGAGGGACTTGGCAGTCTGGTTCCTTGGAAGGACTGAACTCCTCAAATCAGTGTTGATGGAATTCATGACCACAGTGTTTGCAAAAGGCAGCTCCTTTTTCTAATCGAGTCTCCCTACATCGGATGCAAGGAGTCGTTCGCTTTGAATGTCGATCGCCCGAGAGGCTGATGGACATCACGATGATTGCATACCCAATCACCATCACCATGGCGGCAACGAATTTTCCCAATGATGTCTGGGGAGAAATATCTCCATAGCCCACCGTAGTAAGTGTTACGACAGCCCAATACATACTTAAGGGGATGCTGGTGAATCCATTTTCGGGTCCCTCAATGAGATAGATCATAGAGCCCAAAGTGGTGACCAGTAATGACAATGCGAGAACAAAGACCCATATGCGCTGCCAGCTTTCCCGAAGAAGAAATAAAAGGTGCGTTCCCGCCCGACTATACTGGACCAGCTTAAGCACCCGAAAGACACGCAGTAAGCGCAAAATCCGAATGACAATCAGCGCCTGTGCACCAGGGAGAAAAAGGCTTAAATAGGTAGGGATCACTGCAATCAAATCAACTATCCCAAAAAAGCTGCGGGCATATTTCCCGGTATCATGGGAGCAGTAGAGACGCAGGACATATTCAACGGTAAAGATCACCGTGAAGCACCATTCAAGGGTAATCAGGAAGGTAAGGTAGTCGGCCCGTACACGGTCAATGCTCTCTAACATGACCGCTAAGACACTGGACACGATCAGGAGGAAGAGGACGATATCACTTCCTCGTCCCAGTGGTGTTGTAGATTCAAAGAGAATCCGGTTCAGGAGCTCACGTCGTGAGTCCCACAGATCATTATTTTTTGAGTGATCTTTGCTCACGTTTCAGATACAAGTCGTAGGAGTAAAGTGCTGCTATAATGATTCCATGACGCAGTGTTTCCTCGGCAATCAATGTTGGGATCATCGCGTGCTCTTGAAGCGCCAGTTCAATATCCTCAGCGGAATCCAGCTCTTGATGTCCGGTTGGAACTGCGTGTTTAGCCAGAAAAAAATGACAGCGATTGGTCTGAATCGCGGGATTGGGTGCGATTGAACCCAGCGGGGTCAGCGTCTCCGCCATATACCCTGTTTCCTCACGAAGTTCTCGCACCGCCGCATCCTTAGGCAATTCTCCATTGTCAATGATCCCGCCCGGTAATTCTAACTCAACAGATTCCGTGCCCGGTCGCCATTGCCGAATAAAGACAAGTTTCCCCTCCGGGGTTACAGGAACAATAGTAACCCAATCCGCCGCGTCAAAAACGAAAAAGTCATGATTCTGTCCAGTTCGAGGAGACCTGCAACTCTTCTGAAGGAGCTTGAATACCTTATAATCTCCCAAATTATGAGTCGTGTCACATGTCCAAGATTTTCCCATCATCAGGAAGGTTCAGAACCGATGAGCGATCCCAGTTCAACCATCTTGGCCAAGAGCGATAATATCTCTTTATCGTCAAGATAAGGACTCATGGAATCCCAGTTAAGTGTCTGGGAGCCGGTTAACAACTGAGCAAAGGGTTTAAGCTTGGATCTGAGTTTATACTCAAATCCAAGTGAATAAATTCGGATGCAGTCTTCAAATTCGTAGTAGACTAGGCACGAGGGTGTCAGACGTAATAAGATCGCACCATCTTCAATTCCTTCACGAACCTCCGAAGGTGATGGGGGAATAAAGTCAAGGGTAGGCCAGTGGTCTCGAATGGGCAGCGTGAGGGACTTACACAGGGTACGTTCAAGGTATTCTTGATCTTTGGCCAGACGCTGAATTTCGTTTTGGAACCAATCAACGAGATGAGATCCCACATATCCAGGATCAAGTGTGACCTCGCCTGAACCATACCTGTAAGGTTCAGGAACCCGGTCCGTGTCCTCAGAAATTTGTGAGATAGCCGAAGTCAGCAGATGAATATCAGGGGCCTTGAATCCGATACTTGCCGTGATACATTTATTCATTGCGATGCCCCAGTGAGGGGTCTTCGCAGGCAGGTATAACAAATCGCCCGGTGAAGCAATAAATTCCAGATCAGGATTAAAATCTTTTAGCAACGAAATAAGCACATCATCTCTCGTCGGACGACGATCTGTGGCGGGATTCTGCTCAATTTTCCAGCGCCGCTTTCCCTTGATTTGAACCAGAAAGACGTCATAGCTGTCAACATGAGGACCAACACTTCCGTCTGGAACGGCATAACTGAGTTGTACATCATCCAATCGCCAGTTCGGAAAACAACGAAAATTTTCCAATAAATGGTGAACAGAGTCCATGACTCGCTCCGTATCATTGAGTAGCAGAGTCCAGGGATTCTCCTCAAAAATGGTCTGAAGTTCCCTCCGCATAAATGGACCGTCAAACACTTCCCAATCGTCAGATTCAACGATATGCTGGATCACTCGAGGATTGTAGTCTGGAGATTTAGCCAAATTGAAGACCTCTCTCTGTAAAATGGAATTCCGAAAATCACGGAGAGCATTTTTCTGAAAGAAGGGTCGTTTCTGCCAGTATTCCTTGAAAAAGACATTGATTGAATTTGGACCACGAAGGGGTAGAAACATTAAAAGATGAGTTGAATCACTTTGAAAAGAGGCCAGACCAAAAGCAATGCCATGATCCATGCCATGAGGGTGCGACTGCGGGATTGCCGAGGAAACTCATATGCGCAATAGGGGCACACCTCCGCAGTGGACTCTACATCTAGCGCACAGGAAGGACATTCTCGCATCGGTTACACAAAAAGCACTAGGTGAACGCACCACATCCCAAATGCGTTCACGGAACCGCCTGCCGCTTTACGCTTACACGGTCAGTTCACCTTTTTATTAGACTCTCGTGTTAACAGATACGCCCATAGCGCTCCCCATTGCTGATACTTCAGCATCGGTCAGTATTTCGGTGGCAACCTCTCATCATTTTAGGTTCGCCCATGAAATCTGTGCCATGATCAAAACGGCCGCCGCATTACGGGGTACCGGGATTGCCGAGCGTGATCCCAAATATATTCGTGCAAAAATGGCAGAGGGGAAGGCTGTCATTGCTCTTGGCCCGAATGATGAGGTGGCTGGTTTCTGTTATATTGAGACCTGGGATCATGGCAAATATGCAGTCAATTCAGGGTTGATCATATCGCCAGATTTCCGCAGGCAAGGCTTGGCACGCCGGATCAAGCGCCATGCCTTTGAACTTTCAAGGTCCCTGTACCCAGAGGCAAAGCTGTTCGGGATAACAACCAGTCTGGCTGTCATGAAGATCAACTCTGAGTTGGGGTACAAGCCGGTTACGTTCAGCGAGTTGACGGATGATGACGAATTCTGGCAAGGCTGTCAGAGTTGCCCCAATTACGATGTACTTCAACGGATGAAGCGACAGATGTGTCTATGTACAGGGATGCTCTACGATCCGAATACATCTACTGAGTAGCGACGACCATGTCGCGTCCCATAGGTGTTGCCTTGCCGATTCCAGTGGACAAGGAGTATGCTTATGAACTACCGAGCGAACTGGTTGAATCTGTACAGATTGGATCGCTAGTACTGGTTCCAGTACGCAATCGCACCTATACGGGAATCGTCACCGAGCTAGATATACATGTCCGTGAGGGTGTGCGACTTCGAACTGTCCGAGGCGCAGTCAGTGGTGAGCCACTTTTTAGTGCCGAAATGATGCGGCTCACCCGCTGGATCTCCAGATATTATATCTGTTCGTGGGGCGAGGCATTAAGTGCAGCACTCCCAGCGGGGATGCAGACCAAAGAACGGGTCGTTTACTATCTGGCATCCGAGGCTCCCAAGGATTGGGTCGGAATTTCACCTGAATTCCAGGTCCACATGTTCAAGCATCGAAGCACGACGCCCGCCAGGCTGAAGCGAATTGGGCTGCGCATTTCGGATCGGGAGATCTCCAAAGCCGAATCTCAGGGAGCATTACGGCGAACCGTCGAATTACAGGATCCTTCTGTTGGGGTAAAGACAGAAAAATACATCTCTCTGGCACCGGCATTCAAGACGACCGCAGCGCTTCGTGATCTGGGTACACAGTTTCGGGGATCCAAACAAAAGGACCTGATCCAAGGACTAATTGAGGTGCTGAAGACAGGAGAGAATGAAATATCTATTGCCGAGATTCGGAAGACCTTAGATACAAGTTTACAAACGATTCACTCCCTTGAGAAGAGGGGGATCTACACCATTATGGAAAAGCAAAAATTTCGTATTCCTGAATGGATGCGCTCCGACGATTCAGCTCCAAGTACAGCGCCAGAATTCCATCCTTTTCAGGCGCAAGCTGCACAGGCGCTCATCAAGGCAATCAAAGCGGATACATTTCGGACGTTTGCTCTGCATGGTGTGACCGGAAGCGGAAAAACCGAAGTCTATCTCTCTGCTCTTGAAGCCGCATTCGCATTGAAGAAGACGGCAATCGTACTTGTACCGGAGATCGCTCTGACCCCCCAGACCGTCCGTCGTTTTCGGTCCCGGTTTGGGAACAGGGTTGCTGTCCTGCACTCCAGGATGTCTTTGGGAGAACGTCATGATGTATGGCAACTAATTCGTTCAGGTCAATATCCTGTGGTGATTGGTCCTCGATCGGCCATCTTCGCTCCAATGCAGAATCTTGGGCTAATCATCGTGGATGAAGAGCACGATGGATCATATAAACAGCACGAGACAGCGCCCCGCTATCATGCTCGAGATGTTGCTGTCATGCGCGCAAAGATGTCCCAGTGTGTCTGCGTATTAGGTTCTGCCACATTATCTCTGGAAACCTTGGCGAATGTCAACCAGGGTAAATATACCCTTCTCCCCATGCCAGAGCGTGCTCCATCTCGCGGGGGTATGGCGGCCGAATTGCCACCAATTCGAATCATTGATCTCTGTCATGAACGTGAACTGAATAGGTTGGAGGGTCCATTATCCATTCCTCTGATTCAAGCCATTGAAGAACGGCTTTCACGAAATGAACAGATAATTATACTACAGAATCGCAGGGGGTATGCACCAGTTCTAGAGTGTCAGAATTGTGGATTTGTACCGCAGTGTATCGCATGCAGTGTGTCCATGACCTATCATCAGGGAGAGCATTGTCTACGATGCCATTACTGTGGGTATGTGCGTCAGGTGCTAGTGGATTGTCCCAAATGTGGTGCTGCGGCGTTTGCTCCGATTGGCAGCGGAACCCAGCGGGTGACCGAAGAACTTGGTGAATTATTTCGTGAGGCAAAAATTCTTCGCATGGACCGAGACAGCACCCGGTCAAAGGATTCTCATCATGAGATCCTTAGCATATTTGCCAAAGGGAAAGCGGATATCTTGATCGGTACCCAGATGGTTGCGAAGGGGCTTGACTTTGGACGAGTGACACTAGTTGGGGTGATCAACTGTGATTTAGGACTTCGATTGCCGAATTTTCGGAGCGAAGAACGGACATTTCAGCTGCTGATGCAGGTTGCAGGTAGAGCTGGGCGGGCAGATCTGCCGGGGGAGGTGATCTTACAGACTCGGCGCCCATCTCATCCCCTCTTTTCATTTCTGCAATCCCATGATTTTGATGGATATGCCAAGATTATGATGCAGGATCGCAAAGATCTGAGCTATCCTCCATTCGGTCGCATCGTTGGCATTCAGGTTCGTGGAGCTCCCAAGCCCGCGGTGGAGAAGTTGGCTAAGGAATGCAAAGAACGGTTGCTTGAACTACTGCCATCCACGATTTCAGTCTTGGGGCCTGAGCAGGCGTACATAGAGCGTGTGGAACACCAGTATCGCTTCTTTCTCATTATTAAGGCATCCAAAACCTATCTAACTCTCCAAGAGGATATCCGCTCTATCCTTCGGGTACTTCCCTCTACGGGGCGTGACCTTCATGTATCCGTAAATGTGGATGGATTGGAGCAAGACTGACGAAGGAACCGTCATTGCCTCGGTGGGTAGACAGTCAGGAAGGGTGAGTCCCGTACGGTCAGCTCCCTCTGAACCCCGTCAGGGCCGGAAGGCAGCAGCGGTAGGAGGTTGAAGCGACGCGATGCGGTAAGCTTACCCTTCTTTATTTTATCAATCCCTCATCCATTTATCTTATGCACTGGTACTTTGCACTCTTGCTTCAGGAATCATCCGCTCCCTCTGGATTTGGAGGAGTTGGCATGTTTTTACCGCTTCTTCTGATCTTTGCCGTATTCTACCTATTTATTATTCGGCCGCAGCAGAAGCGTGAGAAAAAACGAAAAGCCATGATTGAGGCCATTCAAAAGGGAGATAAAGTTGTAACTGCTGGGGGAATCCACGGGAAGGTTCACCAGGTAGAGGAAGGGGCTACAAGTGTTTTATTGGATGTAGATAGTGGGTTGAAGCTTCGGGTTGAAAAGCAATCCCTCGCATCAGTCAAAGAATAAAGGGTCCCTGAATGCAGGATCCAGGTCCATTTGACTCCATTGAGTCTGCGGTTGAAGAAATTCGCGCGGGGCGCCTCGTCATTGTGGTGGATGACGAAGACCGCGAAAATGAAGGTGACTTTGTTGGTGCGGCATCTACGATCACGTCGGATCTCGTCAACTTCATGGCCCGTGAGGGACGCGGGCTCATTTGCGTTCCCATCGTTGCAAAGCGTGCGGCGGAGCTCGACCTTGGTCTTATGGTAGAGGAGAATACCAGTTTATACAGTACTCCCTTTACTGTATCCGTTGACTACAGCCATGGAACCTCAACTGGGATCAGTGCAGCCGATCGAGCTGCAACGATTCGAGCGTTGGCGGATGATTCATCCACTGCCGATGATTTTGCTCGCCCTGGTCATATCTTTCCACTCCTTGCCCGAGAAGGAGGGGTACTGCGAAGAACTGGACATACCGAAGCAACCGTTGATCTCGTACGACTTGCGGGTCTGCCCCCTGTGGGAGTGCTGGTTGAAATCATGAACGCAGATGGCACGATGGCTCGAACCCCCGAGCTACTGAGGATTGCCCAGGAGCATAATCTGAAGATCATAACAATCAGTGATCTGGTTGCCTATCGCATGACACGGCGATCCCTGATCCAGCGTGTGGCATCTGTACGACTTCCGACGCAATACGGCGCATTTAATCTTACCGCCTATGAAGATGCATCCAATGGTGACGTTCATCTGGCGCTATGTATGGGTACCTGGACTGCTGATGAGCCCGTCCTAACTCGGGTACATTCTCAATGTGTGACTGGAGACCTGTTTGGATCGGTTCGGTGTGACTGTGGGGATCAGCTCCGAACTGCGATGAAGCGGGTTGCTGCCGAGGGCAAGGGTGTCGTTTTGTATATGAAGCAGGAAGGACGTGGCATTGGTCTCTTGAATAAGCTTCGAGCATACGAATTACAGGACCAACAAGGGCTGGATACGGTGGAGGCGAATATTGCGCTTGGGTTTGACATGGATCATCGGGATTATGGCATTGGATGTCAGATCCTCCGCGACTTGGGCATTCGTAAACTCAGGCTCATGACCAACAATCCCACCAAGCGGGTTGGCTTGGATGGATACGGTCTAGAAATCACAGAGAGTGTACCAATTGAAATTCCGCCGAATCAGGAAAATGCGGACTATCTTCGGACAAAGAGGGATCGCATGGGACATATCCTACCCGGTCTGGGTCCTGTAAAGTCAACCCAACGGAAGCTATAGAATAATCCACTCTTCGGTGACACCTTCTTATACTGGACTCATGCAATGGATCAAGAGGGGAGCGGATTTGGGGTAAATGAAGAGACTTTATCAACGTTGCTAAAACATCTCAATGATGATGTTCAGGTCATCGGTATCCAGTTCAATTGCCCGATGATCATCACGCAGACGAAAATCATTAATGCTCTCTGGAAGTAATTCTTTCGGTGTATTCATTTGAAAGAGCGTATCAGCAACCACATACCAGTCTTCAGTTGTTAGGTGCACAACCGCTTCGGTGCCAGTGGCAACCATTGGAGCATACTGCAGAACTTTGGTCAAGTGAGTGATGCCTTGTTTTTGGTGCAGGTTTGGATCCATGTTGGGGTTTGGTTCAGTTGTATGGATGCGAAAAGGACTTGAACGTACAAGCTATAAATTGATTCTGGATCACCATGTTCTAACCTAATTTTCGTATTTTGGGATAACCGTTACAGCACTATTAACCGAATGCTTTCCCCGTCCTTACACGCCATCTCAAACACAACCAAGAATTTCTTGAATGGTGTGGGCGCATATCAAGTTGTACTTCTACATTGGGAAACGACTCCTGTTGAACGGAAATGTAAACTTAAGATCTCTTTTTAAGGGATGCTAGAGACGCCATCTTTCATAACATGGGAACCCGAAAGTTCGAAATTAGGAGGATTCCGTCCGTTGATTTTGCCTGTTCAAAGATAGGCTGTTTTGTATCTGCAAGCCTTGGCCAAGGCTCGTCTATTCAACCGCCATAATCAGGGATCTCAAAACCCGAGATGATCCGACTTCTCTGAATTTGTAATGATTGCAAGAGATTTGGGGGTGATTTATGTTCATGCAAAGCACGAATGAGTTTGGTTTCCAGCGCCTTTGGCGCCGATGCATACAATGTGGAGAAAAAATTATAAGATGATGCCTCAGGGATACGAACCGAGTTCTAGGCACAGACACCAGAATGGGTTGAAGCAAACCAATCGATCTTGCCATCAAACAAATTTGATGGGAAACTGGTCCCGAAATACAAATGATTATTTCATCCTGTCAATGATGATTTTAGGAGATGATCAAGATTGGGTAGACTCCCGTTAAGACATACGATGTCCACCCGAATCATACCACAATGGTTTTCTTTGTATCCAGGGGTGGCAGCCAGCTTTGTGCTGATGTTTCTGGTGCTGGATACGACGGCACAAAGTATCTGCAATCGTACTCCGCAAGTCAGGGACGCCATCCTTGAATTGATTCCAAATCAGAGCAACTGTGCAACTGTTCGGGCAGATCAGTTATCCCGCATCACGGATTTGGACTTAACCAACAAAGGGATCACTGCGCTGAAGGAAGGTGACTTTGCCAATCTCCCCAACTTGAATGAACTAGATCTTGGTAACCAGTTTCATATCGGGGTTAGTAGGATTTCTTTCACTACCCTGCCTCCGAATCTCTTTGCAGGCCTTTCCAAGCTAACCGTGCTTCAGCTTGACTTTAATTCTCTCACCAGCCTGCCTGAGGAGATTTTTGCTCCTCTCACCAGCCTAGAAGTCCTAAATCTGGGTTTCAATACTGATCTCCAAATTACCGCGAATTTGTTCGCTGGCCTCTCAAGCCTGAAGAGACTGTTGTTAGGTGGTACGGAGTTCCCCAACCCTGTGCCTGAAAATCTTTTTGCCGATCTCCCCAGTTTAAATCATCTGAGCTTAAGCGAAAATGAACTCACCAGTTTGCCTGCGAATCTATTTGCTGATCTCTCCAGCCTAAGCACGCTGCACATATTACATAATAGAGGTCTCACCACTCTACCATCGGGTCTTTTCAACGGTCTCACCAAACTTAGGAGGCTCAATCTAGAAGGCAATTCACTTCAGAGCCTTCCGTCAGATCTTTTTAACGGTCTCATCAATCTGGAATTTTTAGCATTATCTTTTAATTCCCTCCAGCGCGTCCCTTCGGGTCTTTTAGCTGGTCTTCCCCGTCTGAATTATGTGACTTTTTATGCTAATTCCCTTACTACGCTACCTGCCGATTTTTTTGATGGTGTTACACCTGGACTGGAAACTCATCTAGCGCTCAACCCGATTGAATGCCTGCCACAAAAGATCTTGGATCTGTTCGCGAATGATACGGTCATAGAGATAGATACTGCTGATTTTTCAGCCTGTGGTCCGTTGGTCACGCTGGCATTATCGGAGGCATCGATTCTGGAAAACAACGGGAGCACGACAGTCACGGCAACGCTGGACAAGGTGTCCACTGAGGAGACGACGATCACGGTGACGGTCACTCCCGATCTGCCCGCTACGACAGATGATTACACATTGAGTACGCCCGCCACGCTCACGATTGCCTCGGGGGAGACCTCGAGTACGGGGGAAGTCACGATCACGGCGGTCAACAATGAATTTTATACGGGAGACAAGACGGTTCAGGCTGGCGGCACGGCTATGAATGACGAGGGGATCATGGGGCCGGACGCTGTGGAGCTCGTAATAGAGGAGGATGAAGAGGTGCCCACGGTCACGCTTACGGTGTCCCCTTCCCAAGTGAGCGAAGATGCGGGGCGAACGGATATAGTGGTGACGGCCACGATGGATGTTCCGCGTCTGGTTGCGACGGAGGTCTCCGTCTCGGTGGAGCCAGGCACGGCGACCGAGCGCGTGGACTATGAGGCGGTCACTCCAATCTCGGTCACGATTGCGGCGGAGGCGAGGGAGGGAACAGGCATGTTTTCGTTCAAACCGATCCCGGATGCGGAGAATGATCCGGCGGAGACGGTTCTCGTGAAGGGGAGTAGCGATCTGGGGGCTGCGGTGGAGGCGGCGCTCACGATTGGCAATGCTGCGCCCCCTCCCGCGGTGATGCTGGTGCTGGATCGCACCACTATTCCAGAAAAGGCAGGTATGGCGACCGTCCGTGCGCAGCTCAGTGCACCCTCCAATGCAGCGACGACGATTGCGCTTTCGGTTGATCCCGATTCGCCCGCCTCGGAGGACGATTACCGCTTGAGTGGAACCAGTCTGACGATCCCCTTGGGAGATACCGAAAGTTCGAATCAGGTTACGATCACGGCCGTAGACAATCTGATCCCGACCGAAGACAAGACATTCCAGATTGGCGGGCGTGCCACGAATCTGCGGGGTGGTGCGGTGGATCCCATGGAGGTAGAACTGACGATCACCGATGATGATGGGTTCACGCTGGCGGTGACGCCTCTCCGTGTGGCGGAGAATGCAGGCAGGACGGATCTGACCGTCACGGTGACGCTGGATGCGGCGCAGAGCACGAACACCGAAGTGCGGATTTCCGTTGGTGGCGGTTCGGCGATTGAGGGACTGGACTATACCGCCGTGGATCCCTTCTTCTTGACGGTTCCTGCCAATCAGATGGAGGCGTCCACACAGTTTCCTTTCACGCCGATCCATGATGATCTGGAGGAGGGAGAGGAGACGGTTGCGTTTACGGGGGCAAGCAGTCAGGGGGCTTCGGCGATGTCCATTCTCACGCTCGTGAATGCGGAGCAGCCACCCGAGGTGACGCTGGCGCTCACGCTGGATACGATTACGGAAGACGGTGGACGGACGGAAGTAACCGCCACATTGAGTGTCCCGTCCAGTGCAGAGACCACCATTGAGATTTCGGTTGTTCCCGATGCAGGGGACTATACATTGAATCCAACCATATTGACGATTGCGGCTGGCGAACGTACCAGTACGGGCGGTGTCACGATCACGGGCGTAGACAATGATCTGGAGGCGCCAGACAAGACCGTAGAGGTGCATGGAATGGCCGCGAATGAACAGGGAATCCGGGGGCCTTCGCCGATTCCGCTCACGATTACGAATGATGATCAGGCGACGGAGATCACACTGATGGTCGCACCTCTGACGGTGGATGAAGATGCCGGGAGTATGCAGCTCGCGGTGACGGGGATGCTGGATGTTCAGCGTAGTACGGATACGGAGGTCATGCTCTCGGTGGCCCCGGAGACGGCCACCTTGGGATCCGATTATGCCCCGGTCTCCCCATCGTCCCTGACGATTCCGGCGAATCAGGAGAATGGGATGGGTTCTTTGCTGTTCATGCCGATTGAAGATCAGGTGGACGAGCCGGAGGAGACGGTGCAAGTCAGGGGAACAGTGGAGGGGCTAACGGTGACATCTGTCCCGCTCACGATTTTGGATCAGACGGAGGATCCAAAGGTGGTGCTGGTATTGAATTCCCCAACGATTGAGGAGGACGGGGGCAGGACCACCGTCACAGCGACACTGAATCCTGTTTCCAGCACGGAGACCATGATCACGGTCTCGGCCCATCCGAATCCCCCGGCGACGCCTGCGGATTACACGCTGGAGGGCACCACGCTCATGATTGCAGCTGGGCAGATGACGAGTACGGGGAGTGTAACGATCACGGCCATTGACAATGCGGTGGATACGGAGGATAAGACGGTTCTGATTCGCGGCCGGACGACAAATATACAACCGGTGATGGATCCAGAAGATGTGGAGCTCACGATCGAGGATGATGACATGCCCACCGGCTTCACGCTTGCGGTCTCGCCTCTTGACGTGGGGGAAGATGAGGGAGAGGTGCCGATCATGGTGACGGCTCGTCTGGATATTGCAGGGAGCACGCCTACGCAGGTGACACTTAAGGTGGAGAATGGTACGGCTGTGTCAAGCGAGGATTTTGCGGCGGTGGAGGAGCAAACCTTTACGATTCCCGTAGGTGCGATCGAGGCAACGCATGTGTTGATGTTCACGCCAACGCCTGATGAGGTCGACGAGTCCTCGGAGACGGTGTTGATCACGGGAACTAGCACGGTGGGGAGTAATCAGGCGATCCTCACGATCACGGATGCGACGCCTGCCCCCACAGTCATACTGGAATTGGCTCCGCCCTCCATCCCAGAAACTGGCGGACGTACGGAGGTCACAGCCCGACTGAGCGCCCTTTCCAGCGCCCCAACGGCGATCACCATCTCGGCGCGTCCCGATGAGTTGGCGACCGAAGAGGATTATCTATTGAGTCCCGTCCGTACGCTCACGATTGAGGCAGGGGGGCAGCAAAGTACGGGGCTGGTGACGATCACGGCGGTGGACAATGATGTGGATGGGCCGCCCAAGATCATCTATGTAGGGGGCCGTGCGACGAATGATAATGGGGTGACGGGCCCCTCCGAACAGATGCTCACGATCACGAATGAGGACCGGGCGACCGAGATCACGCTTGAGGTAACACCCTCCGTGGATGTGAGTGAAGATGTCGGGAGTACGCAGATCACAGTGACGGCGACGATGGATCGGGCGCGGAGCACCGACACAGCGGTCATCCTCTCGGTAGACTCGGGCACGGCAACTCTGGGGACGGACTTTGCCCCGGTGCCGCCCACTTTGCTAACCATTCCAGCGAACCAGACCGAGGGGACGGGACGATTTACGTTTACGCCGAACGTGGACAATCTGGATGAGCCAGTGGAAACAGTTGAGGTGAGGGGAGCGGTTGAGTTCGAGGGATTGCACGTGCGTGTGGGCATGCTCAACCTCTACGATACGAATCCGACCCCGGAGGTGACCCTTGAGCTGATCCCGACCACCATTCGTGAAGAGGATGGGGAAGCGGCTTTGAGGGCCCGCCTGAGTGGTCCATCAAGTGTCCCAACAGAGATCACGCTGTTGGCGCTTCCACTCTCCCCCGCAACGCAGGAGGATTATACCTTGCCTCCCAACCCTATGCTCACGATTGCCCCCGGCGCAACGATCAGTACGGGGGAGGTTTTGATCAGGGCAAATGACAACCTGATTGATGCGCCGGATAAAACGATCATCCTGGGGGGCACTGCGATGAATGCGAACGAGGTGACGGGGCCGGCGGATGTCACGCTGACGATCCTGAATGACGATCAGGCTTCGGAGATCACGCTGACGGTGGATCCTCCCGAGGTGCAGGAAAATGGCGGGAGAAAGGAGATCATCGTGACAGCACAGCTGGATGTAGCGCGGAGTGTTCCGACGGAGGTGACTCTGGCGGTGGAGGACGGGACGGCCCTCGTGGGAGCGGACTATGAGTTTGTGCCCTCCGTTGAACTCACGATTGCGGCAGGTGCGATGGAGGGAACCGAGCGCTTTACGTTCACGCCGACCGCGGACGGGATCCATGAACTGGAGGAGACGGTGCAGGTGAGTGGTCAAAGCAGTCTGGGTGCGGCAACGCCTGCCCTGCTCACGATCACGGAGACCGATCCAGTGCCCGAGCTCAAGTTGCACCTGAATCCTAATGAAATTCACGAAGGCGAGCGTACGAGGATCACTGCACGTCTAAGTGCTCCCTCGGGTGCAGAGACCCGGATCACGCTCTCGGACGAGCCCCAGCTCCCGGCGACGACGGATGATTACACATGGGGAGCGACCATGCTCACGATTGCCGCCGGGGAGACCGAGAGCGGCGAAGAGGCCACGATCACGGCCGAAGAGAATCAGATCTTCACAGGGGACAAGAAGGTGACCGTGCGCGGACAGGTTACGAATGCGCATGGCATCCAGGATCCTCAGGATGTGGAACTCACGATCCTCGAGAATGACACGCCCACGGGGCTCACGCTGGAACTTGAACCGGTGAAGGTGCGCGAGGGGGACCCTCCCACAGAGATCACGGTGACGGCCCGGCTGGAGAATCCTTTCCCCACCGAGACCGAGGTGACGATGACGGTCGGAGGCGGCTCGGCGACCCTGGAAACCGACTACACCGTGGAGCCCGCCTCCATGACGCTCACGATTGCGGCGGATGAGACCTCCAATGCAGGCACTTTTGACTTGACCCTTGAGGATGACCTGCTCTACGAACCCGAGGAGACGATCACGTTCACAGGCACGAGTCCGACCCGGGGGACGGTACAAGCGTCCCTCACCATTGAGGATAACGATCCCCGGGTGATACTGGCGATTCAGGATACAACGGTGCTGGAAGATGTCAGGACGGCGGAGTTGATCGTCCGGGTAGACCCTCCGGCGCCAACGGGCCTGAGCGTACGGGTCCAGACGATTCCGCAGAGTGCTACCGAGGGGGAGGATTATGTGGGGGTTGATGAAATCATCACGATCCAAGAGGGCATGGAGAGGGTCACCATAGAGGTGGAGATCCAAAACGATGACTTCGCGGAAGAGGTGGAAACCTTTCAGGTTCAACTCTCGGATCCTGTCGGTGCGGAGCTTGAGCAAAGCGCGGGGACGGTGACGATTGAAGATGAGGATGTGCACCTGTTGCGGATTGCGGATGAATCCGAATTAGAGAGTGAAGATCAGATGACCTTTATGGTGACGCTGAATCGGGCGCACCCGTTGGAGACGGTCCGGGTCATGTATGCAACCTTTGATGGATCGGCGATTGCGAACCTGGATTATGTGCCGACGAGCGGTACGCTGAACTTTCCCCCCGGCGAAACCACCCAATCTGTGCAGGTGCGCCTGATCCCTGACGAGGACGAAGAGATGCAGGAGACGTTTTATGTTGCCCTGTCCATGCCGCAGCATGCGGAGCTTGAGCGTGAGGTGGCAACGGGAACGATCCAAGATGATGATACGCCGCCTCGCGTGCATCTCACGCCTGCGGTAACGGTGCAAGAAGATGAGAGTCCTGCCCGCTTTGATGTGACCCTGAGCCGCGCGCCCCTTCAGGGAGACGAGGTAGTGGTGGGCTTTATCGTCCATGATGAAACGGCCACAAGATCCCAAGATTATCAGGTGCAGACCGAGAGCCCTCTGCGATTCAAATCTGGCGAAACCACCAAGTCCATTGAGGTTGAGATTCTGGACGATGCGCTCGCGGAGCCCGAGGAGACCTTTCGGGTGCAGTTGACGGAGATCCAGAATGGGGAGCCGGGGCAATCTCTGGGACGAGGCTTTATCCAAGACAATGAGGAACCCGTGATGCCACGCATTGAGGATGCAGAGGTCAACGAGTCGGACCCTGTGGCGGTTTTTGTGGTGACCCTGAGCGGGATGGACAGCCAGCCGCTGACCTTCGCCTATATGACGGTAGATGGATCGGCCACCGCCGGAGAGGACTATACCATGACCGCAGGGACGGTCATGTTTGCAGCGGGAGAGGATCGAAAGGAGATTGAGGTTCCGATCCTCCCTGATGAGGAGATTGAAACCAATGAGACCTTTCGGGTACGTCTCACGGGAACGGGTATGGAAGCCGAGGGAAGGATCCTGGACGATGACGGGATGCCCACGGTGAGCATTCAGGATCAGACTGCCTCCGAAGACGCGGGAGCACTCCTATTGCCCGTTCAACTCAGCCGATCCAGTCCACGTCTGGTGACCATTGAGTTTGCCTCCGCCGACGTAACCGCAACCGAGGGAGCCGATTATGTCTCCTCCAGGGGGATTGTCATCTTTGAGCCTGGGAGCACCGAGGGGAAGATTCGCATCCAGATTCTGGAGGATGAAGAGGTAGAAGGCAACGAAACGTTTCAAGTGAAGCTTGCAGATGCAAGGAATGCGGAGATTGATCAAGAAGGCATCGGGATCGGAACGATTGTGGACAATGACGGGGGCTCCAATGTCTCGGTCCAGAGCGTCATGGTCTCCCGAAGCGCCGCCATTTTTGAAATGAACCTGTCCAAGCCCTCCCTCCTGCCCGTGCTGGTCAGCTATGCCACAGAAGACGGGAGTGCCTATGCGGGAAAGGATTATGAACCTGTCGCTGGGCAGGTTACGTTTGCACCCGGAGAGGTGTCCAAAACGATTGACGTGAAGCTGCTCTCGAGTGAACGCATCTGGGAGGCGAAGACGTTTGCACTGGTCATCCTATCGGCCGTGAATGCAGAGGTGCAAGAGGCCCGTACGGAAGCGGTGATGGAAGAGGAGAGCGAAGAGAGTATCCTGAATGCGTATGTGGCCCGAGTGCTTCGCACCTGGGCTTCGCAAGTTGTAGAAGCATTGTCTCGGCGGATGGAGGGGATGGCGCAGTGCCAGATTCCCGATCTATCGTGGCTCCGATATGGAACCGAGCACCGATCCCTTGGACAGATCTTTAGCGGATGTGGTGCAGAATTTACGCAGGGAGGATGGAGTGTCTGGGGGCAAGGTGCATTTACGCGCATGCGTGGACAAGATGGTGCGCTCTCATTAAGTTCGGATGTTACAACCATGCTTGTGGGAGCTGACTATGCATGGCGGCAGGGATGGATGGCAGGTCTCTTGGCCGCGCAAAGCTGGGATCAAGGCACCTATGAGACGCCATCGCGCTCTGGTACAGCATCCTCACGATTGACCAGTTTCTATCCCTATGTCAGTTATCAAACGGGGGCGGGCATGCGCGCATGGATGCTCTTGGGATTGGGACGAGGGGAGACCGAACTGGAGACCCTCAACTCCGAACTGGATGCGGCGCTCATTGCACTCGGACTGACGGGAACCCTGACAGGGGGTAGCACAGGACGACTGGGCTACGAGGTGGATGCCTTCTGGGCGACGGCCAACATGGAGACGGGATCCGATCTGGGTGTCCGGCGGGTCCGGGCAGGTGTGGAAGGACGTCTACGATTGGGAGCAGGTATGGAGCCCTATCTGGAAACTGCCCTTCGGCAGGATGGAGGCGATGCCGAGACAGGACTGGGGATGGAGCTCGGGGGAGGGTTACGTTGGGCCGCGAATCAACTGCGCGCGGAGTTTGGGGGTCGGACCCTGGTGCTACATACCGATGAAGGACTGCGGGAATGGGGACTGATGGGGTCCATTGAGTATGGAACGCCGGGCGGACTCGGACCCTCCATGCGGGTGCAGCCTCTGTGGGGGAGTGTCTACGGGGGAGATCTATGGCGTGAAGCCCCGCTGCATTCCGTGGGACTAGGAAGCACGGATCAACGCGTAGAGATGGAACTGGGGTATGGGGCGCCGATTCGGGAAAGTCTCGGGCAATCTACTCTGGGAATGACGGTGGATCCAAGGGGACGAACTTACAGGGTTGGGTACAACCTGCGCATGAGCCAAGGACTGCAAGTCTCGGTCGCCACCACCGCGCGAACTATGGAGGCAAACGAGGCACCACCCTCCTACGGCATTAGCGCTCGCATGGATCTGAAATGGTGAACTGCATAGGATTGCCTATCCCATTGTGCTTCAGAAACTTGCCAAGATCTGCCATCTCCTGGAATGAAGAAAGAGCATGCAGTGATTCCATACATTACGGTGAGTCAGTTCAAGTCCGCTCGGGAGGAAGATCGGGAACCTTGGAGCGACTCAGTCCTTGATTCGTAAAACTCGTTCTATTTTTGAAGCTTTTACCATGCGTCCCTATTTGGATCTGTTGCGTCATGTCTTGGAGAATGGACAGGAGCATCATGATCGCACCGGAACGGGAACGATCCGAGTTTTTGGTTATCAGATGCGATTTCCTCTCCAGGATGGATTTCCAATTTGTACGACCAAGCGAGTCTGGTTTCGGGGCTTGGCGTGTGAGTTGCTCTGGTTTTTGTCTGGCTCCACGAATATTAAGCCGCTTGTAGATGAAGGAATTTCAATCTGGACTGCTTGGCCGCTCAAGAAATATTTAGAGGACCAGAAACAAACTCTTCCTTCGTCTGGATCGGATGAATGGGATCAGCATCAAAATGAATTTGAAGAACGGATCCGTACGCAAGAGGGGTTTGCGGATCAATGGGGAGACCTGGGGCCTGTATACGGGAAACAGTGGCGCTCGTTTTTTGGCGTTGATCAAATAAGCTCCATCATGGAGTCTCTGCGCGATCATCCAAAGAGTCGGCGCCATATTGTGAGTGCGTGGAACCCAAGCGAGCTGGATCGGATGTCCCTCCCACCCTGTCATATGTTTTTTCAGTTCTCGGTTGCTGGGAATCAACTGTCTTGTCAGCTGTATATTCGGTCGAATGATCTTTTTTTAGGCGCTCCGTTCAATATTGCCCAGTATGCCCTCTTGACTCATCTGGTTGCGCATCAAGTTGGGTTAGATCCGGGTGATCTGGTTTATACCATTGGGGATGCACATATATACTTGAATCACCTTTCACAGGTGACCGAGCAGTTGAAACGAGACACCTTTCCTTTGCCTACATTACGGATTCTAAGGAAAAGTGAATCATTATTTGATTATGTTTATGGTGATTTTGCTCTTGAAGGATACAAATCTCACCCAGCAATCAAAGCCCCTGTATCGGTCTGACTGGTTACAGAAGAGAAATTCATGAAGTTTCAAAGGACTGGAAAACAGCAAAAGACTGTGCTGCAAGGTGTCTATGAGGAGAACCAAAAGCTTCTTGGCAGGGATGTCAGTGTTCCACGAAAGACTGCAAAGCAGTCCATTCTGGTCTTCGTATCCGCACTTGCCGTCGGATTATTTTTTAGTGGTTCAGAGGGAGAGCAAATTGAGGAGCCTGCCAATTCCATTGAAGAATTACTCTCTCCCGAACAACATGTTCGTGCGTCCTTGAATCAGATTCCTCAGTCAAATCTTGAAGCTGAAGATCTGTCTCTCTCTCGTTTGTATGGTCTCAGTGTTCGAACGATTGCGGTTGATCCAGGTCATGGGGGACATGATCCAGGAGCGGTTGGACCTGTTGGGTTGACGGAAAAGACGTTGACCCTCGATCTCGCACTCCGACTGGAGCGACGATTAAAGGCACAAGGATTCAATGTCATTCTCACACGGCGAAAAGATATCAGCGTAAGTCTTCAGCGCCGGATCAAACTTGCAAAAGAAAACCAGGCGGATCTATTTGTGTCCATTCATGTCAATGCACTCCCCGTGGATTCAATTGCATTCATTGAGACGTATTATTTTAGCCCTCGGGGCGATGCGCGCGTTGAAGCTTTGGCTGAACGAGAAAATTTCAATTCGGGTTATAGCACTGGTGAGTGGCATAGCAGTCTCCAGAAACTGGGGCAGGCAATCAAGATGGAAGATAGTCGTAAATTGGCGCGAAGCATTCAAACTTCAATGGTATCAAAAGTGAGAGAGATGAACCCGGATATTGATGATTGGGGAACGCGTGCTGGTCCATTCATGGTACTAATGAATGCAAGCGTGCCCGCAATCCTGGCTGAGGTCACCGCCCTTTCTATGCCTGAGGAAGAACAGCGTCTCATGGACATTGAGTACAGGGAGCAGCTTGCTTTTGGGCTTGAATCCGGAATTCTCTCGTATCTTTCGGAGCAGGACTATATTCAAACAAACGTTGATTAGTTTTATGTCAAATACACCAGACAACTCTAGTAACATCCTACGAATCGGTATTGACTTAGGAACGTCCCGAAGTGCCATTGCGGCCAGTAGTGGGAAGCGAAGGTGGGTTCATAGTTACGTAGGTTGGCCGCGTGACTTCGTTGCGCGTCGTATGCTGCGGCGTGACGTTCTTGTTGGTAAAGATGCGATTGAACACCGGAATTCGGTCCATTTAGTCCGACCGTTAGAGTATGGTGTAATCAGAGAGGGAACCGACAAAGATGAAAAAGCGGTTCGGGAATTGATCGGTCACTTGATTGAACTTGCGAAGCCAGAGCATGGTCAAAAGATTTATGCGGCCGTTGGTGTACCAGCGGAAGCGCTCCGTGTGAATAAAATGGCTATCCGTAATGCGGTAGGAGAATGGGCAGATACCCTCATGCTGGTATCGGAACCCTTCGCTGTGGCCTATCGGCTCGGAGCCTTGAATAATACCTGCATCATTGATATTGGGGCGGGTACGATTGACTTCTGTGTGATGCATGGTACGATGCCAAGTGAAGAAGATCAGCGCTCACTTCGTACCGCTGGAGATCATGTTGATGAACAGCTCTTTAACCTGTTGTCGGAGCGCTTTGTCAATACGCCCTTGAGTCCTACATTTGCCCGTGAATTGAAAGAGAAGTACGGGAGTATATCTGGTGCCTCGGACAAAATTTTGGTCAGTATACCTATTGCAGGAAAATTTGAGATGCATGACCTTACGAAAGAGGTCTGGAGAGCTTGTGACTCTATGGTACCATCCATTGCAGAGACGCTCATTGATCTGTTAAGCACTTATGAGCCAATGCTTCAAGAGCGGATACGACATAATATCTATCTTGCTGGCGGCGGGAGTCAAATTCGCGGTTTAGCCAAAGCGATCAATACCGCATTGGATGAATACGGCCAATTCACGATTACCCCTATTGAAGATCCGCTGTTCAGTGGTGCTGAAGGTGCGCTGAGTCTTGCGGAAGATATGCCGGAGGAATATTGGGAGAATATGTAAAATATCCATGCGTGATTGTGATCGCAGCCTTGGCTCGCGAGAACCGCTGCATTGGACTTGATACCCGCCTTCCCTGGCATATCCCCGCGGATATGCGGCGATTTAAACGGTTGACATCCGGGTTCCCGATCATCATGGGACGGGTAACATGTGAGGGACTGATTCGGGACTTCGGAGGGCCACTGCCTGGAAGACGGATGCTTGCCCTGACTCGAAATCCCCAGATAGAAATTCATCCCGAAGTTGAGTTGTGTGCATCTCTGGACTCCGCTCTGGAAAAGGTGAAAACTGCGGAAAAGGTATTTATAGCGGGTGGTGCCGAAATTTATGAGGAAAGCCTGAAAATCGCGAACCAACTTGAATTAACGTTTGTCGACGGGTCGTACGAAGGGGACACCTACTTCCCTGCCTTTGAACACCTGATTGGAACCGAGTTTGAACTCAGGAACGAAGAGAAGCTGAAAGGATTTTCGTTTGCTACCTATGACCGATGCAATTGATGAGGGACAAAGAGTTGTGAGAGAGAGGGCGCAATAGGACATGCGCTCGTGGGTTCTTCAAGAATGCTGAGGAAAGTATCTTAGCCTGTCTCTGCAAAAGACAGGGATTTCATCAGGGAGGATAACAAGCGTATCAGTGTCTCTACTGATCGTTTGATTGTCCTGAGCATTTTCATTCATCTGTCTGCTCAAATATTCAACGGTTTATGGAAGGGCACACGATTGACTTTGTCAAAACTTTTCTGAAACCATGCCGAGTTCCTTGATCCCCATTCTCTCCCAGAGGTCAACGAAAGGAATTCACTCAATCGCGACACATTGCTCACAAATTTTGTCAAAGCTAATTTGATCGCTCAGAGATTTTAATGTCATTCAATGCCCAGTAGCAAGAAGGATAGCCGACTTGCCCCGGTGAATCTTATTTATAACCTACATCCCAAAGATGGATTGGACAGCCGAATTGATGATTAATCTATCTGTCATCACTGAAGATCAAACGCATTTCCATATATGTATTCTTGCCAGATTGAAGACAATAATTGATCCCTGAACAGGAGGTAATCCATAGGATCAAAATGCTCTCAACCTTCCGAGTCATTCATGGGAAAGAAGCGTGCTCTCAAAGGTGGACATCATGCCCTTTTATTCAGGATTGCCTAAAATCATCTGATAGTATGCCTCATATTGGGCCACAATTGCGTTGGTATCGTAGTGGCGGACGACATAGTCTCGTGCACGCTTGGCCATCTTTGTGTGGAGTGAATCATCCGTGAGAATTGAGATGCACGCTTTTGAGAATGCCTCAATATTTCCCACAGGGCAGAGCGTTCCAGCCCCACTTCCATTGATCAACTCGGGTAAACCGCCAATATTGCTACAAACAACAGGTACGCTGCAGGCCATTGCTTCCAGAGGGGCCAGTCCAAATGACTCGGATCCACTGGTTAGCAGAAACAAGTCGGCAATGGATAAAATTTCTTGAACAGGATCCTGTTTTCCAAGAAATCGCACCGAATCCTGAATTCCAAGATCTCGTGAGAGTTGTTCAACGTTGGAGCGATCCGGTCCGTCCCCAACCAGAAGCAATTTTGCGGATAATCCCTCCTGCAGAATTCGGTGAAAGACCTCAACTACATGAGAGACATTTTTTATGCGCCGGAAATTAGAAACATGTACAACCACTTTCTGGTCGGTTGCACAAATTGCTTTACGAAAATGCTCTTTTTCCAGCCGATAGAAGTACTTCGTATCAATAAAATTTGGAATGACCTCAATAGGGATCTCTATGTCAAAGGCATCGTAGGTTTCCTGACGTAAAAAATTGGAAACGGCAGTAACCCCATCTGAAGCATTGATGGAATAGGTCACCACGGGAGTGTAGGAAGCATCCTGTCCAACGATGGTAATATCGGTACCGTGTAGTGTGGTCACGACCGGCACTGAACGAGATTGCTTTTTGAGGATATCACGTGCTAATACAGCGCTGGTTGCGTGCGGAATGGCATAGTGCACATGAAGCAGGTCCAAATTTTCGTATCTTGCCACATCCACCATCTTACTTGTAAGTGAGAGAGCATACGGTGGAAAATCAAAGAGAGGATAACGATTTACGCTCACTTCATGAAAGTAGATATTCTGCGTGACCTTACTCAATCGGAAGGGGAGGGAGTAGGCGATGAAGTGAATTTCATGCCCCCGAGCGGCAAGTGCTCTGCCGAGTTCAGTTGCGACCACTCCACTTCCACCGTACACAGGGTAACAAGTAATTCCAATGCGCATGATGAATGATATACGGGTTGGGGGAAACACGAATGGGAATCCACGGGTTGCAGTGTCATCTTTCAAGATTGTAATGAATCATCTACTAACTACTTTGTTTATTGGCTCACTTCTGGTTCCAACCGCGATTGCTCAGACATTTGGTGTCAGTGCAGGCGGTAATTTTCAACGGCTGAGTGATATTTCCATTGACGAACTGAGTACTCAATTTGAGAGTCAAACGGGTTGGCATGTGGGGGCATGGCTTGAACTCCCTCTTGGTCCGGCTGGCCTGCGCGGAGGCGCACGATATATGGCCGCGGGGATGTTATTTGAGGGACTGCAGAGCAGTTTTCCGTCCGCGCGTGAAAACTTCGATATCTCACTCGTTGAACTTTATCTGCTGTTACGTCTTGGAATTCCATCACAGATCATAAGTCCGTATGCTTTTGCGGGTCCGGTATTTCGGATCCCATCCAGTTCGGACGATGATATCAATGAGGATCTGAGAATTTTATCGTATGCAGGTGAGATCGGAGGTGGCATTAAGATCGGCTTGGGTCCAATCAACCTGTATCCTGAGATCGCATATGTATTTGGATTAACCCGCTTCATTGAGGACGAGTTGATTCTTCAACTGATTTCCCGTGAGATTGGAGATCCCCAGCGACTCAATATGGCAATGTTGCGCTTATCGGTTGGCTTTTAGGCGATGCCTCAAACCGGAGAATCGCGTGTTTGTTTATCCCGATATGATTGTATTCAAGTGTTCGATTCTCATCCAGAATAGCCGTGATCTACTTGCTTGGGGGCTTGCGAAAAATTAAATGATGAGGGTAGAGAGGATTTCTGTTTATTTATTTCCATCTTTTGCATTGTTTTCTAGTATTTTCAGACCTGACCTTGGTTGATGGCCCTCTGTTTGCCAAATACACTGCTTATTTTATAGTCAGTGGTTCTTAAGGCTGTTTGGTCATAGTATGTAGATTAGAGAATCACGAAGACATAATAGATTTCTATGCGTGCATTATCCCTTTCCTGCGAGACCATTACTGCAATGATCCGAGAACGAACGGTCGTCACGCTGCCTGAACTCCAAGCTGATCATATGTCCAGTCAGCCAACGTACCGTATGCCGCAACATGGCCAAGGTACGTTGTTAATCCAGCTACTCTCATCGGGGCCGGTATTCTACGTTGGGGGGATTGCCCGACTTTGATTCGTACGGTCTGTGGTCCTATGGCGACATTCATTTTTCCTAAAACGGTCCTCTGACCAAAACGCTGTTCGCTTTATGGAGGCATCAGAGGGAGGTCTATTTTCGCGAGAACTGGAGCAGACCGTCAAAGTGAAGGTGCTGACCACATGAAGTAAGCTGATCAAAACTGATCGACTATCCCGCATCAAAGTGAAGGATCAGTAGCTCTATTTTTCCACGGATATGGCCATACGCGACGGCGGCAGAGGGTCTGTGCTACTCCAAAACTGGATGCCACTTTTATATGTGCGACACAATCTCTTCTGGGAATTCTGGATGAGCGACAACGACGATTATTTGCGGGGTTGGAATCGTTGCGCCCTGAAAGTGGGGGAGATCAACGGGTGGCTGCCAACTGGGGATGGCGCGTGCAATGGTGACCAAAGGTCGTAAGCAGTTGTTATCGGGAGACTTTGAGAAGACGCGAGTCCGTAAGCCGGGAGGAGGTCGGAAAGCGATCGAAAAAAAGGTTCTACCACAAACAGAATCATGATCACATTGGAAACAAGGAGTGCCTGATTCGCGGACAAGTTGTTTTTCGTCAACCCATAGCATCACAGACGCATGATCGCCCAGTTTAGATCCTCAGGCGGAAGTATTGCTGCAGAAAAAAGCTCCAATTCACATAATTGGGACTTTTCTGCAAATTTTCTGCAAATTTTCTGCAAAAATCCGACCAAAATCGGAAATCGCGAGATGTCAAATCTAAAAATAGTTTATTTTCCTATCCAACAATTCAAACCTTATCTAAAATGCAAATAGGACTTATAATTCTGTTGTTCGTCGTGGGAACACTAACGTGGGTTGTTTGGAGAAAGCCAAGAGGCTGGTTGTCAAGGATGAGCCCGCGAGGAACCTTTTTTGTGACCTTGGGTGGCGCAGCCCTCATGGCGGGATTGTTTGCAGTAGGCGATCCACAGAATACTCGGATTTTAGCACCGTTGATGGCCCTGATGTTTGGCATAGCCATAGCCTCGAGATATTACAATATGAGGAGAAAGGCTTCTTGAGTGAGGATGCGGTTTCCATCCTTACTGTTCGCACTTCTGAGCATCCTTGTTGAATTGCCTGCCTCGGCTCAGTATTGGCATGTTATGTCCGGGGAGGAAGAGGGGACTCGCCTATTATTTGCCCCGGTGAATAGTACGCCTGTGAATGACGCGTCTGTGGCGCACAGTGCTTTATTCGCTCGGTGCGGCGGCAAGATCCCCCCGCTTCCTTATTTTTTGTTCCCCCCTTTGGAGACTTCTGATTCACTCGCGGTACAAATGTCCTGCCAAGAAGACAATGATTATTGCAGTGAGAGGGGTATTCCAATCCGCATATCTGTAGATAATTCAGACGGACAAACCGTTACCAGAGCAGATACTGCTGGCATAAAAGATAACGTCTATCTATATCCACGTAGTGAGGATCAGAGAGTTGAGTGGTTACATCTGCTCAATTCGGGAGATGTGCTTACCCTAGGCTTTGATTGGTATCAGGAGGGGGCCTTCCATTGGAGTTGGAAACTGAAACGGTACCATTCACTGTGGGACAGGCATTGTGAATGAAGCGTCATCGGCGACTGAACATGTTGAATACTTAACCCCATGTATCTTCTAAGTGATACACCTAAAATACATTTTGGAGTAATCAAAAAAGTTGATGGTAGCTGGTGTTGAACTGAGGGGATTTGGTTTCAATGGAAGAGGTTGAGGAGGTTTAGTTCAGCGGTGGAGATTTTGATTTCGGGTCAATTATCCCTTCCAGTCTTCAAAACAAACTGGATAACTGTATAGATGGGATTTGCTGGCCTCCAATGGGGAAGATTCCTTCCTGTATTCAACACATAGACGAAATGCCAAAAACCGCAATAGATATGATCCAGATGATGTTTGCAATTGGCAGTCAAATGATTCCGAGCGAACGGGCTGTCCAACTCAAGAGTATTTTGGATAATTGGAACGAATCATTTAGGTATTAAGCAACGAAGGTGATTTCGTATTGGATCCATTTTTGGTTGTGCGACTGCGTGTTTTGTGTTAGAAAAGTTAAAATATGAATAGGTTGGAATTGATATAGGAGTAGGGCGGCTGAACCAGTTGAATCCCGAATGATTAAGGAACCTGAGAGTTTTCTGTAGGGGATTGCACCGAACAGAAGATCAAGAGATAATTCCACAAATTGGGCTTCTGGGCTTTATTCCAGAAGCAGAGCTAGTCGGGTATTTTCCCCCTCCGTCCCCGTTAGTTCATCTCCTAATTCTTTCTGCATTGCGTAGATATAGGAGAGTAGCCGATCGGTAACATCTGGGTGTGATTCCACAAGGTTGGTCGTTTCTCCGATATCTGACTCTAAATCAAATAAGGACAACCCAATCGAATCTTGCCTGTATGCTCCCTGAAAGATTGGGGTTGCAATTGTAGCTCCCTGAATACTACGGTATGGGTGGGGTACATGCAGTTTCCATTTCCCGGACCGAACGGCCCGTAGTTGTTTATTTCGATAAAAGAATAATGCTTCATGCGGCGAAGTGCCTCCCTCAATGATGTCCATTATTGATTTCCCATCAAATGGAAACGGACCTGGGGGAGCCCCAATGATCTCGCCAATGGTTGGCATGATATCTATTGAGGCAGCCATGGCATCGGTGACTCCAACAGGAATCACACTCGGCCATGACATAATTAATGGAATGCGGACTCCTCCCTCAAATGTAGTCCCTTTTCCTTCGCGAAGTGGGCCGGTTCGTCCACTGTGGTCTCCCTTTACCAACCAGGGACCGTTGTCGGAAGAAAAGATCACCAGTGTATTTTGAGTTATGTTGTGGCGTCTTAATTCTTCCATTATCTGCCCCACAGACCAA
Source organism: Rhodothermales bacterium (assembly GCA_965208025.1). Lineage (GTDB taxonomy): Bacteria > Bacteroidota > Rhodothermia > Rhodothermales > Bin80 > Bin80. Next base: position 2,214,305 of record OZ242302.1, on the reverse strand, counting down.
TCAATTTCCATGATTACATCCCCATAGATCCCAGCTTCAGATTTTCCAGAGAATGCCTCGGACGCGAAGAGAGGGACATGAGGAAACGTGTGCGGCAAGTAAAGAAAAAAGGGCTTCTGGTGATTGGACTCAATAAATGCAGTGGCTCGCTCCGTGTAGCGACGAGTTAACTGGGATTGATCTGGCTCCAGTTCAATGGTCTGGAATCCGTCAACCAAGGGGAGCGGCGGGTGTCTACGAGCGGGTGGATTCGGGTTCTTCTGCGCAGATGGGGTCATATCATTGGAGTATGGGAGACCAAAATACTCGTCAAACCCATGATTCAGAGGAAGGTGAAGTGAATCATGGCCGAGGTGCCACTTGCCAAAGATTGCTGTAGAATAGCCCTGATCCTTGAACATTTCTGCCAAGGTTCGTTCGTCGGGGTGAAGTCCCAGTTTAGATCTAGGATTCAGACCTAAGGGGATGCCAATTCGCTCCGGGTACATTCCCGTAAGAAAGGATGCTCTTGACGGAGAGCAGCGAGAATTGACCGTATAGAAATCCGTGAAACGAAGTCCATTTTCAGCTAACGAATCAAGATGAGGAGTGGATAAGTCGTCGGATCCGTAACTACCAAGATCAACCCATCCCTGATCATCAGTAATAATTAAAATCACGTTGGGCAAATCAGAATCAGATCGGCAGCCACTGATAAGGAGTGCGAACAGAACCAGAGCGTAGTTGATGAATGGGGAGTATTTCATTGAGTCCAACAGATGAGTGATACACTTCGCTGAGTGTAGAAGTGGATTTCACGAATGACCGACTGAGCACTCTCAAAGATACGATTTGCAGGTGAATATGAATTTGGTCGGACTAACGAGACCTTGGATACAGGCGTTTTTCACCCTAAACTAGCCCAAGCATGAGTCATCTCCGTTCAATCACTTGGCCCCAGTGAACTGTTAGCATAATGGATGATTACCGAGGTGCTGATCATATTCCTGAATCTTCTTGCGTATTACATCACCCCTCAACGAAACACACGACGAATCAGGGCAAGGATACATGGAGTTCCGCAGTGTTTAGGCCACTTTAATCAAGTATAATTTCGTTGAGTTGCCTTCTTGATGATTGGTACGCAACACTTGGATCCAGCTGAATAGAATAAAGACAGACGACCAGCGATGGGCGTTGCAACGAAGATGTGACACAGAGGGATCTGGGCAATGATCATGGACGCATCTCTCGAGGATAACGTCCATTGGCATTCACTTAACGAACGCCAGAATAAAACCTGAATCTGTGCTCATTTAACGGGAAATGGCGCCGAGGAACAACCTGAGTTCCATCTCCTACCCAATCGGGAGTCAAGTCTGGATGGAGCATGGATTGTTGACTGTAAAAGTGGCGGACCTTACGATCAAAGGGGCGTAACTGATCGTCCGCATAACGAATATAGTAAGCCAAAGCCAACGTTCTCTGCCAACCAGAGATGTCTGAGACCTCAGTCAAGCTCGTATAAAAACTCAGTTTGGGTTGGCCAGAAAGAAATGCACTAAATTGGAATGGATCCAGAATACACTCTTGATAGGAAGTACATCCACGGTAACGAGTTTCATATCGGTTCCTGACCGTCCAACCAACCAGTTCCTGCTCATCATGTCTCTTACTTTCCGAAAACATAGCGCGCGCAAGCCACAGGGTCTCTTGATCAATATTTCCTACATGCACTGGCTGAGTACTCCAAGGGTTCTGAAGCGCAGATTGGGCTTCCTGATCGGAAGGCATGCTGAGCGGAGGAGGGGATAGAACAGTGCAATGATACCCTACGATCGGAGGTGCATACACGATCTCACTCGGGAGTGCGAGTGCAAGAAAAACGGACAATAAAGCGACCGAAATCCACTGACAATATTTCTTAACCACAGAATACATTTGTAATTAGCCGTGAGGCTAAAATCTTACATTAAGGGATGTGAACTACACAATAAAACAGTGTAGTACGTAATTTTGGCAAAAAAAGATACATGCTTTCCATTGTGGCAGATGAGAATATTCCCCAGGTAAAAGAGGCATTTTCGTCCATTGGGGAGGTCATTTCAGTAGAAGCAGAGACCATTACACCTGACGTATGCGCGCAGGCGGATGTGCTCTTGGTCCGGAGTGTAACGCGGGTCAATGAGCACCTACTCGGTCAGAGTCAGGTATCCTTTGTAGGGTCCGCGACGGCTGGATTTGATCATGTGGATCAGTCGTATCTAAAAGAGAGAGGAATTCAGTTTTCGTATGCTCCAGGATCAAATGCGGATTCGGTAGTGGAATATGTTCTGACGGCACTCCTCCGACTGAGCGGTGTTAGAAATAGATCGCTCAGTGGACTCACCTTGGGGATCGTGGGATGTGGGAATATCGGTGGTCAATTAGCAATACGAGCCCCCGCTCTCGGTCTTCAAGTTCTAAAAAATGATCCTCCACTCGAGAGCCTGGGGCACGCAGGATTTGTAGATCTGAAAACCATCCTTACCGAATCAGATATTCTTACACTTCATGTCCCCAAGTCGCAGGATACCTTCCATCTGATCGGAGATCAAGAGCTTCAGTCCATAAGTCCTCATGCGTGGATTTTGAACACATCACGAGGTGAGGTAGTGGATAACCAAGCACTCAAACGCGCTATCATAGCGAAACGAATGGATGGGATCGTGCTGGATGTATGGGAAAATGAGCCAGAGCCAGATCTGGAATTATTACAAATGGTTGAACTTGCAACCCCACATATTGCTGGACATTCAGTAGACGGAAAATTGCAGGGGACGATCATGCTCTACGAAGCAGTGACCCGTCACTTTGGCATTCAGCCCAGTTGGGACTCTGAAAAAATGTTGCAAGAAAATACCCCCCAGCCAATTTCACGGATGCAGGCAGATGGATCAAGTTGGCTAGGTGATTTGGCTCAGCACCTTTATGACCTTCAGGCAGATGATGCAAGGATGCGACAACTCCTAAGTCTTGAACCGAATCAGGTCGCAGATGCCTTCCGTCAACTTCGGCGTAATTATCCACCACGGCGCACCTTTAGCAGATACAGGATTAAGGAGGTTCCACCAGAGTATGAAAGAGCCGTGAGAGAAGGGTTGCGAGTCGGTTATTTGTAACCGAACGATTGAAGGAAACGATCTTGGTTACGCCAGTCCTTGCGTACGCGGACAAACAACTTCAAGTATACATTCCGTCCCAGAAATGCTTCAATATCTTTTCGTGCTCTGATCCCGATAGACTTGAGTGCATGACCGTTGGCACCCACGAGGATCCCCTTTTGACTTGAGCGTTCTACGATAATATCCGCCTCAATCAGATCTTTTCCCTCTGAACGCTCCACATAGTTGGAAATCGTGATTGCAGTGGCATACGGAACTTCTTGCCGAAACTTCTCAAATACTTTCTCTCGAATGATCTCGGCAACAAAAAACCGCTCGGGGTGCTCGCTGATCATTTCCTCTGGATAAAGAGGGGGGCCTTTGGGAAGAAGCTTCCGAATTTCATCCATAAGTACACTCAGATTCTTTTCTTTGAGAGCACTGATTGGGATTACAGCTTCTAATGGGTGCAAGTTCATGTATGCCTCCGCCAATGGAAGCATGGACTCCTGCTTCACCAGATCGGTCTTGTTCAGGGCGAGGATGACGGATCGGTGCTTGATGGTGTCCAAACTTTTCAGGTCTGGCTCTGTGGTTCTGGCATCAGCCAGGAAGATGACGAGGTCTGCATCAATCACGGAATCCCGCACTTTCTGCATCATGGACTGGTCCAGGCTGGTGTTCGGATCCATGATGCCTGGCGTATCCAAAAAAATGACTTGATGGTGCTCTTCGGTGAGGATCCCCAAGACGCGATGGCGTGTGGTTTGCGCTTTGGGGGTCACAATTGAGAGCTTCTGCCCCATCAGCGCATTCAGCAGTGTGCTTTTCCCAACGTTAGGCTTCCCAATTAAGGCTACATAGCCCGTCCTGAAATTCTCAGGACTCATCTGTCCCTTTCACTAGCTGAACCATTTCGGCTACGGCGGTCCCGATCCCGACATAAATGGAGTGAGCAACCACGGCAAAGCCAATTGAAACCTCTTGCACATGAGGTACCGCACGTTTGAAGAGTGGATAGTTTTCATAGTCAAGGCCGTGTCCTGCATGGATGGTCAGCCCCTGTTCGTGCGCAAATGTTGCCGCTTTGGCCAACCGATCGGCTTCAATGAGGGCAGAACCTTCGGTCTTCGCATTTGCATAATCACCAGTATGCAACTCTATGGTTGAGGCGCCAGTGTCACAGGCCGCTTGAATCTGCTCAATATCAGGATCAACAAATAATGAGACTTCTTGAATTCCAGCTCCTTTCAAACGGTCAACGGTGATCGCCAGAGTAGCATGACGTCGGACAACATCAAGTCCTCCCTCTGTGGTGATTTCATCTCTTCGCTCTGGAACAATCGTGGCAAGGTCAGGGCAGATTGTACAGCAGACCGCGACAATTTCCTCATCGGTTGACAGTTCAAAGTCCATTTTGCCACTGACAGCTTGTTTCAATCGAGCTGCATCATTGTCATTGATGTGCCTCCGATCCTCTCTAAGATGAAAAACGATTCCGTCGGCACCTGCTTTCTCGCACAGATACGCAGCCTTCACTGGATCAGGGAAGGCTTCGCGACGAGCATTGCGCAGCGTAGCGACATGATCAATATTTATGAGTAAATTTGTCAAACTTCTTCCAGTTTATTATGTTAAGCGACATGGAGGCATACCAACATCAAATCTGTACACGGGTGACTTAGAGAATGATCATGGAATTATCTTCTCAACTAAAGACATTAAGATGAGTTACACAATCTACACTCTTGCCCGTTTCATGTCTTCGTGTTAAATTATAGGTTTATATAACAGCTAATCTGTGGTAATGGTCAATCACAACGTAAAAATTGCTATTCAGGCTATCATGGCCGTTCTAATTCTGGTATTGGGGATCTGGCTTTACCGCTCAATCACAGAACCGTGGGATGAGATTGAGCGTCAGCAGGCGCTGACCGAACTGACTCGTCAGCAAATGATTCATGTTCGCACGGCGCTCACTCATCACGAGCGTGAGGAAGATCGCTTTCCTGGATCCTTGGATTCCCTCATCATGTGGCTCCAATCCGATTCGTTGGTATCTGTCAACCCCCAAAGTGTCTTTAATGCGGAGGTCATGCTGGACTCATTAATCTACTCTCCCCGAACGGGAAGTACATTTGAGTACTCGCTGAATGATACTGGAAGAGTTGCGATCTATCTTTTACAGGATCCAAACTCTGACGATGAGATCGGATCCGAAATTCCAGATGTTACACTTCTGAACGCAGCCAGTTGGGAATAATTTCGTGGGAGTGAACACGAATCTCTTGCTACTATTCGTTTCTGATCACATGATGCACACTGAGTGCTTGGCCAGCACAAGTATCTCCAGTAAAATGATTAAGGGGATATAATTGGTCGGTACTCCGAGATTAGAGGGTAGTGGTATAGGTATAGAATGCAGTGGGACCTTCGTGTCAAGGCAACCTGTACCAAGATATGCCTGTATGTTCTCGTTTTACGGACTCTCTGTCCTCGGATTGAGATGTGGCTTTGTCAGTGTTCGCTAAGCTGATCAGATTAGAATCTTCTCATTGGAACGTTTGGAGTGAAGAATCTCTGAAATCTTTTCCTACTAAGCTTTGGGTTCTATGACTTGATCTCACCAGTACCACATAGCGATTGGGTCTACGACTGGACAACACTATCTTGATTGACGTTAGTTGAACTCCCTGACGCACATTTATCCTGAGCGAGAAGGGTTCAGATAGGAAAATACTTCCTGTTCCCTTAAATCTTGAACAATGAACATCAGTTCGGGATTACATATCCTTGATCTCTCTTGTTAGATGATTAAGCACAGTGTTTTCTGAAACTTCGCGCCGTAGTTGAATTCAGATATCCGACCTATCTTGCTATAAGGTTGGCTTTAAGTCTAATCAGTTTTGACTGGTAACATCACCAGATGGAATGATTAGGGCATCAACTGGTGACGGCTCTTTGATGTACAGATGAATACTTCATTTCAAGAGAGAGGCAGAGCGGAATCATACACCCCCAACATCACTAGAACGAAATCATGAAACTAACCTGCTTTGGTCACTCAGCCATTCAGATTGTCACGGGTGACACCACCTTATTGATTGATCCATTCATTAAGGGGAATCCCTTAGCTGAGGCGGTCACATCCGTCTCTTCCTTGTCTCCCGATGTAATTCTTCTCACGCATGCCCACTTTGATCACTGGGGAGATACTCTCGAGATTGCGAAGCAAAGGGATGCGCTGGTTGTGGGGAATCACGAAATCGCCGAATACACCTACAAAAATGGACACGAGAAGGTACAACCGATGAATATTGGCGGCTCTTGGACATTTGAATGGGGAAGAGTCACCATGACGTATGCGCGTCATTCATCCTCCTTTCCAGATGGCACCTACGGCGGAAATCCGAACGGTTACCTTCTGTTTGTAGAGGATCAGTGTGTTTACATTTCTGGGGATACCTGTTTGTTTTCGGAAATGTCCTGGATTGGGGAGGCCCACTCGATCTCTCTTGCAATACTGCCGATCGGAGATTTATTCACCATGGGACAGGATGAATCCGTGCGAGCCGCTCGCATGCTGAAACCTAATCTTACGATTCCTGTCCATTACAATACGTTTCCACCGATTGAAGTGGATACGGATCAGTGGCAGAAGAAGATGGATGCTGCCGGACTCTCCTCGCGTGTGTTAGAGCCTGGAGAGTCCATAGATCTATAAGTTGTGCATGGAGGACATGATCCCTCGGGCTGAGCAGGCACGACGGCACGATTTGCAGGCGCTGTTTCAGACCAGCCAAGTGCTGAGTAGCTCTTTGGAGCTCCATTCTATATTCAGCAATCTGCTCTTGACAGTCATGGGCAAGTTGCTTGTTTCTCGTGGGATTGCCCTTTTGTACAGTGCGGAGGAGCGGCACTGGCATGTCGTGGTGGTCAAGGGGATTCCTGAGATCGAAGAGGGTTCAACCATTGATCTGCCTCAATTACAATCTGGAGAATTGATTGTAGGGGAGAGGTTACCTCCTTTGCTTCACAATCATGGGATTCATTTACTCCTGCCTGTACATGATGATCACCAGAATAATGGAGCAATTTTGCTTGGTGGCAAGATCACAGGCGCCTCTTTTCGGGAAGAAGAACTCCAATTTGTCCAATCCTTGGTCAACATGTCCTCTACGGCGGTTCGTAATTCGCTCATCATGGATGAGTTGCGCAAGACCAATCTAGACCTGGATAGCACCGTGCAACAACTCAATACTCTCTTTGAATTATCCAAGGAATTCAATGCTACGGTTGATCGAGACCATGTGCTGAAAATCTTTTCGTTCGCCCTCATGGGGCACATGGTTGTGCAAGGGCACCTATTCTATCTGCGGCGTCCTGACACTTCGTTTGAACTTGTTTCAGGAAAGCAAATCTCAGTAACCGATCTTTCTCTTAAATTCCTTGAGAACATTCAGGATCTGGTTCAGGCAGAGCCTGGCGACCAACTGGATCAGCGGGGGATTGCAATTGCCTTACCCATTCAGCAGCAGGGCGATGTACACGGGGTTCTGTGTCTTGGAGAGAAATTAAGTAAATCCCCCTATGATCGGAAAGATATTGAATTTCTCTATGCCTTGGGCAGTTTGGCAGTGACTGCCATTCAGAATGTTGAGTTAATTGAGGAACGCATTGCCAAGCAGCAATTGGAAGAGGAGTTGCGGACTGCCCGACGAATTCAACGTCGTTTGCTACCCGAGAGTATTCCCCAAATCTCAGGAATTGAAATTTCTACACTTGCTTTATCTAGCCGCGAGGTGGGAGGCGACTATTATGATATTGCACCTCTGAACAAGAATCGGACTCTTTTTATGATCGCAGATGTGACGGGCAAGGGGGTTCCTGCCGCATTGTTAATGTCTAGCATTCATGCGTGTACCCATATCATGCTCCCGATGAATCTCTCACTTGAAGAAACCATTGAGCATACCAATCGGGTACTGTACGAAAACACGGACGCTGATAAATTTATTACTGCATTTGCGGCGATTTATTATACTGACAGATCTATGGCATTTGTGAATGCTGGACATGAGCCTCCGTTACTGATCCGGGCGAATGGACACACGGAGCGCCTATCGGATGGCGGACCACTCCTCGGCATCATTCCGTATGCATCTTACGATACAAGTCACATCACGCTCGCACCTAATGACTTGATCGTCATGTATACCGACGGGGTAACGGAAGCGATGGGGAAAGCCATGGAAGAGTACACTGAGGACCGCCTGCTCCGTCTCGTTCTTGCAAATCGGGATTCTCCTGTCTCCAAGTTGACCGAGTTGATACAAAGCGATATTCAGCAGTTCACGGGCCCCGTTGAAATGCTCAGTGACGATCGTACCTTGATCGTAATCAAGGCAACTGATCAAAATGGGGATTCAATCATACCAAGGCAGGTTGAAGCATGATCTACTTGAATGATTGGTTTTATCATACTCAATCTGCAAAACGTAGCGTTGCATCAGTTTGCAGAATGTAGAAATTGTAACCGCTGAGACTATTTCTCAATCAAATGAAATTTTTTATTGATACCGCAGATCTGGACGAGATCCGGGAAGCCCAGGATTTGGGAGTCTTAGACGGAGTAACGACCAATCCATCTCTGATGAAGATTGCGGCTGAGCGTGCTGGGAGGCCTTTGGATTTTCATGACCATATTGCGAAAATCTGTGATCTTGTTCCCGGAGATGTTTCGGCTGAGGTTACCGCCGTTGACTTTGATGGAATTATGGAACAGGCCCATGCTTTGGCAGAGATACGAAAGAATGTGGTCGTTAAGGTTCCTTTGATTCTGGATGGAATTAAAGCCATCAACGCGCTTGCTCAAGAGGGAATCCACTCTAACTGTACTCTTTGCTTTTCTCCCACTCAAGCACTGTTAGCTGCGAAAGCAGGTGCAGCCTATATTAGTCCATTTATTGGGCGAGTGGATGATATTTCCTCTGACGGAATGAAGCTGGTACAGGAAATCATTCATATCTACAAAAACTACGGATATACTACCCAAGTGTTAGCTGCTTCAATCCGTCATCCAATGCATGTAGTGGAGTCTGCACTGATGGGGGCCCATGTAGCTACAATGCCCTTGGGTGTAATCAAGAAACTCCTTGCACACCCCCTCACCGACATTGGTCTCGCCAAGTTTATGTCCGATTGGGAGACTTTCAAGAAGAGTTAGACGGGCAGAGTCCTTACGCATGGAGTTTATTTCGCTCGGAAGAGCTAACGATATCGGCGCGAGTTGTCATTACCTTCAGATTGGTAATTGTGGGGTCATCCTTGATGCTGGTGCTGATCCGAATGAGGAGGGGCCTGCTTCGTTGCCAGATTTTTCCCCAATCATTGATCGTTCCGTAGATCATGCCTTCATTACCCATGCACACCATGATCATATTGGTGGTATTCCGGCTCTCTGCACAAAGTGGCCAGCGGCTCAACTCCATCTAACTCCTGCCACACGTACCCTCACCACGCTGATGTTATATTCGTCGGCAAGATTGCAGAGGAGAAAGTTTGAGGAAGGCTCATCTCCCTTTCCTGCATTATTTGACAAAGAGGATTTGGATGATGTGATTGAGATGTACCGCACTCATCCTTACGATGAGTGGATGAATCTAAATGCAGGGGGGGTACAGGCCAACTTCTATTATTCGGGGCATCTCTTGGGATCTGCAGGAGTTCTGTTGAAGACTTCAAGCGGGCAACGAATCTTTTACACCAGCGATACCCGTTCCGAGTCTCAGACGATCATTACGGGTGGAGAGTATCCATCTGAACCGGTAGATATACTCATAATGGAATCAACCCTTGGGGCCGATCCAGATGCAGAAACTGTGACTCGCTCGGAGGAAGAGGACCGGTTTGCACAGCGATTGAGTTCTGTATTGGATCGGGGGGGATCGGTTCTTCTTCCTGTGTTCATGCTTGGACGCGCCCAAGAAATCCTTGCCTTGCTCGGTCGTTTCAAGTGGGAGGGCTTGATTGATCCAGCTACTCCGATCTATACGGCGGGAGGATTGCGTGAAGTTTCTCAGATCTATGATGATTATCGTTACTCTTCGCCTCGTATAGATCCTGATTTTGAGGTGTATTCTGTGAATCAGCTCCGATTTCCACGATCACTTAAGGCGCGTCGCCGAGCGTTAAGTCAGCCTGGGGTTCATGTGTTAACCAGTGGAATGATGATTGAGCGTACCCTCTCGCATGAGATCGCGGTGGAGCTTCTTGAAGATGAGAGGCACGCCATTTTTTTCGTTGGATTCAGTAAGGAGGATCTTCCTGCAGGAAAGCTTTTGCACGCAGCCAAGAGTGGTGCAGAGGGCATCGTACTAAGCAGAGATCGTGGGATGCAGTCCATATTATGTGAGGTGGACAGATTTCGTTTTAGCGGTCATGCTCATCGGCAGGAGCTTATTTCTATAGCAACCAAGCTTCGCCCCCGCACGATTATCCTTGTCCACGGGGAGACCAATGCAAAGAAATGGATGAAGCAAGAGCTCAGCAAGCGCTGCCCGCATGCACAGATCCTGGCCCCCTCTCAGGGCGAAGCGGTGGAATTCAGCTGAGGGTGTTGGTGGTATTGCCTGAGTAGGAATGGGTAGGGGTAGCATCCATCATTTCTGTCGAATCCAAAATAGTAGGTTAGTAGACGGTTCTGATGGAATAGGTTCACACTGTGAATCGGTGTAATCTGCGATTAGCCATTGGCGCACACACGAAATAGGGACCGCATACCCTCCCTTGTACCTATATGTGATCCCCCTTTGAACAATATAGTAAATATCATCTGCGAAACCGACTCACCAAATCCTGAGTAGGTTAGGAGATGATATATTCTCGGTCCAAACTATCTCTGATGGGGAGTTTGATCATCAGTTTTGTTAGACTCTGTCTTTGTTTCCGACTAAATCGTTCTGCCCGTTTCTTATAATATTTCTTGTGGACTACTGCACTATCTACCAACATCTCTATACATCAAGAGCAGGTGTCTGCCGCTGACATCTCCCATTTTTAGCAAAATATTGATCAGGATGTATCCTACTATCAGAGACTGCTTTCCTCAAAAGTTGAGTGCATGTTTGTAGCGGCTTTTTGTCTACAATATTCAATTAAGAAAGAATTTGCTAGATTTACAAGTAACAACACAATCTTCTGCGTAGCCGTAGTTTAAAGCAACGAATTTTAGGATGGGAAAACTATTAATGGAGCAAATACAACAAGGTAGCTGTCGGTGTTAAGGTAAGGGAAATCTCACAGAGAGGATGGATAGGCACCGAGACTAAACGGAATTAATGATTCTTATGCTCGGTGTATTCAAAGGGAATTGGAATTTGCCCAATAGACGGTTCAGCAATTTTGATCTTTTGATTGATTTGGTTTTCGAATTCCCTGTCGTATTTGATCAATGTATTATCATAAGTTTCAAGCAGAGATATTTCTGAATCTATGACAGTTGCCAAGTGTCCTGCATCCTTGATGTCTATGTTGCGATGCTTCCATTTCAAGTTTTGTGCCTCTTCTGACACATACCTTGTTAAGTTTATGATATGGATAAAGCTAAAGTTAAACAGGTCTCTGATTTTTCGTTGTGACTCTTCGTTATACTTTTGATGGGGATCTAGGAAGAGCACCTCAAATAGGGTTGCTGCCGAGGTTATGATTTTTGTTCTTCCACTCTGAGCCTCATTGAGTATAGCTTGGCATTGATCTACTCTCTCTCTCTCCTTTTTGAGATAGGCAAGAAAGACGCAACTATCCCAATATCGTAGAACGGGCCTGGGCCGTCTCATCGGAGAATACCCCGTATTTCAGATAGCGGTGTGAGTTCCTCATCTGGTTTGAATACTCTTATTCGTTCCGCTGTAACCCTAGTGGGAAGTCCCTTGCTATTGTATTTGACTGTTCCATAAACTAAAACTCGCTTTCTGAATGCCTTGATCACTTCTACTTCTAATGTTGGATTAGAGGGAATACAATTTACAGCTAACCCGTCAAGACTTCGATACACGACCATTCTAAAACCTTGGCGATCAGTTAATGTGCTCAATTCGCCCTCAACGGCGCCAGTTGCGGTATGGGGTTTTTTTGGTTCCAATAGTTGATGTGCATTTTCTGAAATTCTTTCTGATAATAAAATGAAGCTACCATTTGAACCGATGGATACTCTTTTTCCCTGTTCTCCAGTAGAGAACTTTGCAATGTCTTTGACATATTTTAGTACGGTGTCACTAAAAGGCTTAACATCATGACGATCTTCCATGGGATCTGAATCTAGCTGCGTCAAGCCCGCAGAAATTAAGGGAATAACCTGTAGTGCTGTTTCCACTGAATTTTCTTTACTCAGATCAGGACTTGCTGTAATTCTCATGCTTCCTTCTTTAACAGACATTCTCCAATCTGACACCCCAGTATTTGGAGATACTTCTTCGGATACTTCATTAAGTAGACCAGTAAATGCTTTGATAGTATCCGCGAATTCTTTGGGGCTAAAAGTTCCATCAAGACACAGTTCTATTGACTTATTAGTCTCTTCGGACAATTCTCTTAAATGAGGCATATTGTTTTGGGAACTATTTCATGAAGCATCAAGAGCCATGATGTACAACCACACAACGAAAGTGTGTGTTTCTCCTTGACTTGGCCTGAAACTTTGGGTGTGAGTTTTTCTGGTTCCGATGCTTTTTTACGGCGTCAAGTCCCTGTCTGTTCGTCGGAGCGGGGTTTAGTGTTGGTTCACCCAAGAGTTTGAAGGCGAGTTTTCGGCAGTTCATGGAGCTTTGGTTAGTCATGCTTTTGGCATCGTTCTTGGAAAGGTTAGCCACCTCTTCCAGAGATGTTCCCACGCGTCACACTCCCCCCTCCAAACACACTATCCGCAGATTATGGTTGCAACAGGAGGAGTGAGGATCTATGCCATGTGGATAGAGAAAATTGAACGAAGTATCATGTCTTGGGAACATGTCGCCTATATATCCATCAACGTAACCGGTACCCTATCCATGACTTTCCGCTTCCCTCAGCTGAGAGGCTTCCTTTCACGACGAATCAACTCGCAGGTTATGGCGAAGGTGTTTGATTTGCGACCAGAATTGAAGTTGAGACCGATCAACTGTTCGCATGTAGAGGCCGCTAGATAGGGAAATGGGCATGATCTCTCAGAGTGTCAGCCTCGTGGCGTAGAAGCTAATGGCAGAATTTTGATTCCGCTATAACCGCTTCCAGGGGAACCATTGGCACTGATGTGTATAGCATATTGATAGAGTTCGCCGTGAGGTCCCGCGAGGAAAATACAATAACGCATTCACAATCCAAATGCCCAAGGCAAATTCAATGACTTCCCAAGACCCTGTCAGCCAATCAGCATCTTCGCTTGATGTGAATATGACTGCCTACGAGAGAATGCAGGATATTCTTGAAGAAGAGTACATGTATAAATGGGTCATATTCCACAATGAAGAGTTCGTGGATGTTTACGACTCACTTGATTTTGCTGCCTACCATGCGACGCAGGAATTTGGAAACGAGACTTTCCTTATTCGTCAGGTGGGACAGATCTCACCAGTTCGAATGTCGTCGCTTATCCAGTACGGATTGTGATTATGCGTGAAATAGAGTGTGGATTTTCAGATGCTGATGGGATATCAGGCTATCGTAAAAGCTATCTCCCATGTTATTGGTTTTCCCGCGCTGGTAGAGGCGTTTCATCGGAGGTAAGTCCAATATTCAAGAAAAATTGAAGGTTGATTTTGGTAATCACAAACAACCATTAGAAGGAGGAATGACAACACATTACTCATTTTCTGGCCACGAAACATTTCCGCTACGACTTACATGGCTCAAAAAAGCAGTTGATGCGATTGGCGAGGATACTACCATCTTTCAATCTGATTCCGCAATCGCTAAGTTTGGAGTGGGCAAGAATATGGTTCGTTCGATTCGTCATTGGGCCCTCGCAACCAGAGTAATTGAGGTTGATTCTAAGAATCGCAACTCCATTTATATATCCGACCTTGGAGATTTTTTGCTCGGTAGTAATGGGGTTGATCCCTATTTTGAAGATACTTCCTCACTCTGGTTACTTCACTGGCTACTCTGCACCTCACCTAATCGGAGCACTCTTTGGCGTTTTATCTTTGGTCATTGGCGTGGTAGCACGATTGAACCACGCAATTTGCAACCGGCTTTACAGAAGTGGCTGGAACAAAGGAATGTTCCTATGCCTTCAGACTCAACATTGAAGCGTGATTGGCAATGTTTGTTAAATACATATGTAGTCCAGTATCGTCAAAATTCGCATTTAGAGAATGTCGCAGAGTTTCCGTTAGCCTCGTTGGGGCTGCTTTACGAAAGTCGAGGTATGGTATACCTTCGCGAGGGGCAGCACCGCGGTCTGTCGCCAGAAATATTCGCCTATGCAGTTTTGGATTATTGGGATCAGAACTATGCTGAAACGGAGACACTATCTACACAGCACATAATGACTCACCGGGGAAGTCCTGGACAAATTTTTCTGCTGAGTGAGGAACAGGCCTTTGAACTAATCAGTCTCATTGAGACATTTGAAGATGTTCCATTTCGCTTTGATGCCACAGCAGGAATTCATCAGTTTTATCGAACTCCCGGAGTAACACCTCGAGCAATGTTAGAGCGCTGCTATAATCATTCAGAAAGACTGTCGTCAAAGCTAGCAGCATGAGTGTTTCCATACAAGGTTCTTTTCACCGCAGTGCCAATCTCGTCCGTGATTTCTATGGTACGGATGGCGTGGGAAACTACATTGTAACAACCAAAGCGCTCGAGATGATTGAGCGAATGGTTGAACTGTCAGTTGCAACGAATACTTTTGGGCGAGCATGGTCAATCACCGGACCTTACGGAGGCGGCAAAAGCTCATTTGCTCTCTTCCTTAGTCGTCTGTTACGAGGGGACGTTGAAGCCGCCAAGAGACTATCAAATATTGATCCAATCCTTTCCGAAAAAATCAGTGATGCGTGTGGAGGGATTTATTGTCCAGTGTTGGTGGTAGGATCAAGGGAGCCACTCAGTCTGGCATTGCTTCGTGGATTGGCTGATGGTGCATCTTCGTTTGATGCTTCTTTTGCACGGCACCCAGGTAAGCCAACCAATAAAGTTAAAGCATGTCGCTCTGAACTTACCAAGATCATTCAAGAAGTACATGCAATAACATCTCCAGATATTGGAGATGAAATTGTCGTTGATTTATATCAACGAACTGCCGCTGCTGTGCATGCTGCGACCAATGGGGGGCTCCTACTGATTGTTGATGAGTTAGGTAAATTTCTTGAATATGCAGCGATCTATCCCGATCGTACAGACCTTTATGTTCTGCAGAGACTTGCTGAACGGGCTTCATGGGACATCAATAAGCCGAATATTACATCACCTCTACTTTTGTTTACCATTTCGCACCAGTCGTTTGATCGCTATGCCGGGCGAATGAGTAATTCACAGCGCGACGAGTGGCGTAAAGTGCAGGGTCGCTTTGAAGACTTTGCGTTTGTTGAACCTGTTAGTGAAACATTACGTCTTTTGGAGTCCGCAGTACATGTGGAAGATCTCTCCCAGTTACCTAAGAATAGTCTCAATGTAGTTGACCAACTACTTGATATCATTACTCATAGACCGGATGTCAACCGTGTAGATGTTCAAAAAAATCTTGAAGGTGCGCTGCCACTTCATCCAGCTGTGAGTCTGATTGTTGGGCCATTATTTCGCCGACTGGCACAAAATGAACGTTCTCTTTTTGCATTCTTAGCCTCAGGGGAGCAGAATAGTTTTCTTGACATAGTTGCTACACAAGACTCACACAATGGTAAAGCACCAGCGAAGCTTCCACTCTATCGTCTTGATCATCTGTATGATTATATTGTCGGTTCGGTAGGTACAGCACTCTTCGGTGAGCACATGGGAAAATTATGGTCTGAAACCGAAGCTGCCCTTTCTCGGCTGAAAACACCGAATGAGCTCGCAGCACGATGCATCAAACAGATAGCTGTACTAAACTTTGCAGGTCCGCTTGCGAGACTTTCTCCCACAATTGATGTCCTATATTTGACTGCTGATGCCACTTCTCAGGATGTGGATAAAGCACTTGTGTCTCTTATCTCGGATAAGCTCATTACCTATCGTCCATTTAAGGACGAGTATCACATTTGGCAGGGCAGTGATTTTGATTTAGATGCTGCTCTCCGAGAAGCACGCAGCCAGATCACTGTACGTACGTCGTTATCAAAGCTTTTGAGCGAAGTGCTCCCCCCTACACCTATCGTTGCACGCCGCCATTCTTTCCAGTCGGGAACGACACGCGTCTTTGATGTCCTGTATGCATCGGACGAAAGCTGGTTGGAACTTTACCGTAACCCTCACGACCACGCGGATGGGCGAATCATTTATGTACTACCCGATCATGAAGGGGAGCGAAATGATTTGCTGGCATCAGTTCAAAAATCGGCAAATGATTCACGGACATTGGTAGCCATTCCTGAGGATATTTCATCTCTCCATGAGTTAGTCCGCGAGTTAATGCATCTCGAGTGGGTACGAGAGAATGCTATTGAGTTGCAGGGGGATGAAGTAGCTCGTCACGAAGTAGATCAACAACTCGCCGATCTATCAGGCAATGTAGAGCAGCGTCTGACATCGTTACTAGTTGCTGATCCAGATGGTAACAACCCATGTACTTGGATTTACCAAGGTAGGCAGTTTTATCTGCAAAGCGAACGATCGTTACAGGATAAGTTGAGTCATATTTGTGATGAGGTCTTTCACCAAGCACCACAGATATGGAATGAATTACTTAACCGCCACCAACCTTCTCCGAGTGCAGTCAAAGGATTAAAGTTGCTTCTGGGAGCAATGCTGAATCATGGTTCTGAAAGACGACTGGGTATTCAAAAATATCCGGTTGAATATGGGATGTATGCTGCAATTCTTGAGTCCACGGGAATCCATCGAAAATCGGATACTAGCCCTGAACATTGGTACTTTTCTCGCCCTGATTCAGCGAAAAATCATGCGTGTGACTCCGTTTGGGATCATGTCACGAGTACACTCCATGTGTCGAAAGGCGAGCGAGTATCGGTACAGAAACTCTATGATCAACTTCGTCTCCCTCCTTACGGAATGCGTAGGGGACTGATGCCGATTCTTTTGTGGGCCGTCTACAAATCTGCAGAAGATGAGATAGCGATATATGAGAATGGTACGTTCGTCCCAAAGGTAGATTTTGAGACAATTGAACGTTTCCTGAAACGCCCCGAGAAATTTGAACTACAATGGGTCACTATTGACGGTGCTAGAGCAGAGCTTCTTCATCGCCTCGCTCCACTCTTTGGTCTATCAAAATCAATCCAAAGGCCTTTACCAGTAGTACTGCGGATACTTGAGCGCATTCACGGTTTACCACCTTATGTTCGCAGGACTGCCAGCCTCTCTCAAAACACTTTAAACGTTCGTGAAGTCCTGCACCGAGCCATAGAGCCAGCGACTTTACTCTTTGAGGATTTACCAGAAGCCTGTGGAGTCAGTTCTTTCCTTACCAATAATGCGGTGTTCAAGTCGGAAATTCAGATTTTTTCTGACTGCCTTCAGGGCGCACTCCGAGAGTTAATGGGAGCATACGATTCACTCATTCGAGATTTGGAGACACAGATCACAAATGTTTTTCGTCTACGTTCAAAAACGTCGGATGATCGGCGACACGAATTCGCTACTCGTGCGCACCAATTACTTACTCACGCGAGTGATACAACCTTGAAGGCCTTCTTAGTGCGCGCAACCGATGAGATCCTTGATACTCAGAGTTGGTACGAATCTTTGGCTTCTCTATTGGTGAAACGTCCTCCCGTCCAATGGACAGATGAAGATGTAGATCAATTTAGAATCTCCCTCAATAAAGTTGCTCGTCGTTTTTATACTCTGGAACCAATCGTCTTTGACATACAACAAGACGATATAGAATCTGAGTCTGCAAAAACAGATTTATTGCCATTAAAGCGAATTCGTTTGAGTGTTACTATGCAGTATGAGAGTGAAAATGAACAAGTAATCAGTATTCATCCAGAGGATAGAGACCTTATTGATAGAGTTTCCAAAAATCTTAAGGGTCAAATAGAGAGAGAAGAAGTCGCGATTGAGACGAAGATCGCAGCAGTTGCTCAATTATCTAATGAATTACTCAATGAACGGGAAACAGCTACAAAAATAAATGAATGAACCCCGGCATATAGTTGCCTTTAGTGGTGGAAAGGACAGTAGCGCGCTTGCCATATATCTCCACAACCCTGATCGCTGGCGCAGAGTACTTGGAAAATCATGCACATCCCATCGCTCTCCACTTGAAGAGGCGGAATATGTCTTCTGTGATACGGGTACTGAACTTGCTGAGACATACGACTATCTTGATCGGCTGGAGGCTTATCTCGGGCGTCCAATCCATAGGCTCCGTGCCAATGTACCGCCGAGCAGACCAGGTGAGCATGACAAAACTCCATTTGATCATTTTCTTGAACTCTACGGTGGTTTCCTTCCAAGCCCCAATGTCCGCTGGTGTACCCGTGTGTTGAAACTAAAGCCCTTTGAAGACTATATTGCTGAGGATCCAGTGATCAGCTATGTAGGGATTCGAGCTGATGAAGGGGAGTGGCGTATAGACAAAAAAACACGGCAAAAATATTTTCAGCACCGAAAAGGCTATATTAGTACGAAGCCCAACATCACTACGGTTTTTCCATTTATTGAGGATGGTCTTGAGAAAGCTGATATTTACGGTTCTACCCCGAACCTTGTGGATAGAGGTCTAAGCCTCCACAGAAGAATAGAATCGCACTTCTGAATTTTTCAAACGTTCGGTATCCTCTCCCGACCGTTTTGATTTCTTGAATTTTGCCGTTAATGCGTTCTGCCTTGGCGTTGGATTGTGAGTGGGAAAGTGCATTACAGACGCCATCAAAATGTCGCTGAAACCTTTCCCCCACCTTGGTGACTTCCCTGACGCCCATCTGCTCAACACTCTTTAGCCAGAGATCAAAATACCTCTTTGCTTCGGCGAAGGAACTACACTCAAAGATCCCTTTAAACTCTTCGCGTACCCGCCAGGCGTGACTGACTTCCAAGTTGGCTTCTTGAACGACTTTGAAGATCTCGTCTTGCTTGGCCGTACGGTTCTTTTCGTTCTTCAAAAGCACATAACGCGTCCCTTTCAACTCGGGATGGCTCTTCACTTCCCGTCTGCGCACCTGATTGATTGCTTTGTTCAGATCCTGAATCAGATGAAACCGATCATGAATCAAGGTTGCGTTCGGAAAGACTCGTTCAACGGCGCGAATAAACGCCTTTAACATGTCCGTCGTCACCGTTACGACCTTCTCCTTCATTCCCTCAAACACACGCTCAAACAGCACTATAGCGCCTTCTTTGGTCTTTCCCTCCCCCACATCAAGGACAATCCCCCGTGTGGAATCTGTTACCACGGTCCCATAGACATGCCCCCGTTTGAGTGCTTTCTCATCCACACCGATATGGGGGATCTCTCCCAGATCCCTACGTGCTAATCCGCGCTCTACACTACGATGCATGATCCGATTCAGTTGGTTAAATCCACACCGTAGAAGCTTGGCGGTGCTGGTTTGATTTTTGGTTGCTTTCAACAGATCAATCGCAGCGCGCTCAAAGGCATAGGTTACACGACTGGATGAATCTGCCCAAGGAAGCTTAATCGTCTTGATTCCCTTTGAAGACTTGACCCGAGGGATACGACAGTGGATATAACTCTTGGATTGACACCAGTCAATATGACGCCACGAACGCTCCTTGCGGTGGTCATACAACGTCCCAGATTCCCCCGTTTCTGGACAAACAAGATTCTCTCCCGAATGGCGAAGATATACATCAATCCGGTGAGACGTTGGATCCAAAGTGATTCGGTCAAGCTGCCACTCAGGAGTGAGATCCAGAGTGTAGCGCATAAATAAATCTATGAAATTTGACATGAAATTGAGTAGGTTTAGTTCGCCGAAATATACTCATTCCACACAAATTGTGGTAGAACCATATTTACCGTATTTTAGAGGATAGTGGAGTAGGGTATCCCGAATACTACCGCTGGCGTTCACGGAGTGGTTGTTACTTTTGCTTCTTTCAGAGAAAGAGTGAGTGGGTTGGCTTGCTTGAAAATCATCCTGATCTCTTTGAGCGAGCGAAGGAATATGAAAAGATTGATCTGGACAAGGGTGAACGTTTCACTTGGTCGGATGCTGAATCTCTAGAAGAATTAGCCTCACCTGAACGTATAGCTGAAATCAAGCAGCGTACCAAAAAGCGAGAAGAACAGCTACGCAGTCGTCGCACTAATGTGACGCTCATGGAGCAGTTCTTTGATGAGGTGCGTGACTTGGAAGATGACACTGCCGGATGCAGCATCTGTCACCTGTGATTTTCAAAAACTCTGAATAGCGTTGCCCTTCCAAGTCAGAGTAGGAAATGTTAGTTTACGGTGTGAAACCAACGGGGAAAGAGGATTCCTGATGAATGGTCACCGCCCCGTTTCCTCAACGGCGTGCTCCCGTCAAGAATATAGTGTAGATTGATATTTCCTTGGCGAGAAATGTCTACGACATAACTTAAAAGTTGCCCCGTGTTTACAAGTTCTCAGACCATGAATTAGCTATCAACTCTGCTAATTCAGCCATTTCACCACTATCTGCAAACGGGACTTGTGCATACATGATTTCAACTTCACCCGAAAGCTTTGCAGCGAGATGTCCCCTCCCTAACAGATTTTCGGCTCCTGTCTCACCAAGAACGAGTTTTGAATTCAACTTGTCTGCAACTTTTAGAACGAGACGATTTGTTAGATTTGCACGGAGTTGCATAGGTAAGACATTCTTGTCCGGCCGCTGTGTGATCAAGACAAGGTTAATTCCTGCTGCACGTGCTTTAACGCCGAGTCGGCTGACATTGAGTTCAACAGCATCTCGGTACTCATCAATTAACATCCAGTCGGCAAGTTCGTCGTGAAATAGCCAAATACGGGGTAGGCGTTCGGACGCATTAACTTTATCATTGTACTCTGATAGTTTAGTCACTCCACAATTAGCAAGTAACCTATACCGCCTGTTCATTTCATCCACTAACTCGTTAAGTGTCGCGATGGCATCTTCTTGATTAGTGATTAGA
The DNA here is from genome assembly GCA_965208025.1 of Rhodothermales bacterium. Classification (GTDB taxonomy): domain Bacteria; phylum Bacteroidota; class Rhodothermia; order Rhodothermales; family Bin80; genus Bin80. The sequence continues at coordinate 2,192,940 of OZ242302.1, read as the reverse complement.
TCGTCGTCAAGGTGAGGCATGGACCGCAACCACGGAAAGTCAATTCCAGCTTTGGGATCAATCATTCGAATGCGTGCACTTCTTGGCGAGTTAGTGGCACATATGTCAAGGAGTAGGCATTGAACCAGGACACCTTTCCCACTACCTGTCTCACCCGCTATGAGTGTATGAGGGCCATGAGGATGGAGGCCTCCGAAACCACTTTCAACATTAAGATAGATCAATTCTCCGTCCGACTCTCGCTCCCCGAGGAGGAGATTAAAATTTGTTTCGGGCGCACTATCTGGAAGCTCTCTCCTACTCCATAGATCCTTAAGATGAAGAATATCTCTCTCTGGACGGGCAACCATAATTATTACTTCCATTGGTGCCGGGATCACATTGATCACATTGATCGCATGTGAAGTGAGGAGCTCTTGGCGACGTTTTTCAACTTTCGGGATTGTGAGGTCGTCAGAGCCCTTAAAGCAAATCCGTGCCGCATTGGGTGTCAGCCGCGAACCAATTAGTTGGGCGCTTAAATCGTAACCCCGCAGAGCCCGTTGCAGTGTCACTTCAATTTTTTTAAGCCACTCTTGTGCGTCACTATCGTTACGAACAGATCCAGTGGTAAACCACTTGGACAGTTTTTCGGGAAGCAGATTCAGGGCTGTGGATCTCTCCTGATTCTTCGGAGATATTTCAGGTTGCTCATCCTTGCCATGACTTGAAGTCGTTGGGGTAGGGACTGGATTCGTAGCATCAGAATTTTCATCACTTAGTTCTAAGGAAGTCTCTTCCTTTGTTGTGGATGGGAAGGATCTCCTCTCAGCAGATATCCTTTGGTCTTTGATAGTTGGAGATGAACTGAGTGCTGTCGTCCAGTACTTTTTCGTTTGTCCAATTTCTGCGATTTGTTGTCTTTGATTGTCTGAAATCAACTTCAATGCAGCCGCAATGCATGATTTATCAAAAATCTGTTGATAACAATGAGGCATATCATGGCCAAGAGGTATGGGTTCAGGTGAATCAATGTTTTGGTCATTGTCATGAACAAATACATGAGAAAATCCAGCCAGAATAATCCGTACATTATCCTCTCTGACGTTACGAGACCACTTATGTAAATCCCAATCATTTGGGCTCTTAGGCTCAAATGGCTCCATTCCATTGATGATGAAGTCACCAAGACGATGAAGCCATGACTCCCGGTCAATTCGATGTCTGACATCAAGTGCCCGTCCAACACGTGAAATCGTTTCTTCTAACTGCTTGGCAGATTTTTTAGCTTGAATTTTATAGGCGTTTGAACCTACAAACTTTGCTTCTGCAATAGCGATTCGTAAAATAGGTTCTCCATCTTCCATGTGCGGAGCAATTGCCATGATGTCTGCGATTTGCTCTTCTCGCTGGCCAAACCATGAGGCATAATCGTCAAGGAAGTACCAGCCAATCGGAAGGGAGTGGTCGCCGAGACTAGATTTAATGAATTCCATTGACAGAACAATACCCAAAAGCTCGTTAGCGTAGTGTCCATATCGGGCAGCACGCATCACGACATGCCCAGAAAGTTTGTTGGCTTCGTCAATTAATTCCTTAATGACTGAATTATCATCAGTGTTCAGAATATCAGGATTGATTTTATTCACGCGATTTCTAATAAGGGTTTGAAGTAAGCGAGGATTTGATTTCGTAGAAACTGTGATATTTCGGCCAACTCTTCGATCATGAATGTGGCGAATCACGGTAATATCATTGTTTCGTAGAAATTGTCTATCAACAAGCTCATCAAAATTCACAACCCACTCCCCTATTCGATGTGCGTCCAAAAAGGCTTCACGCACTGCTGAGGGTTGGAAGCCAACTTCGCGTGCAGGAATCACGTCACCACTCTGTGCATTTTCACCCTTCAGGAATACATGCAAAGCATTTAAGTAGGATTGCCCGACCTTGGGTTGTAGGGGTGCTGTCAAGTAGACGGCAGTTGAAGTATTGGCAGCACTCACTGGTCTTCGCCGAGACCAAGTATGAGGAATATGATTGAGTAAATCTGGAGGAGGATCACCAAGTAGAGGTGCTAACTTCCAAACAATTTGAGAACTATTTGAAATTACATCCTGAAGAGCAATTAGATCATATTTGCGTCCATTGTCATCATCTAAAAGATCATTTGTTTCAAGGAATCCGACTCGTAGTCTGGAGAGAAAATTTTTAGCTGCTTCGCTGGCGGTGAAGGAACTCGAATCATCTTCAACAGCAGCATTCTGCTGCTCGTAGATTTTGCGCATCTGCATGGTATCTGAGTGGGTAAGCAACAGATCACATTGCAGATCTTTTTGTTCATGAACTTTTTTTGAAAGCTCACTTGCCAATGCGCTTGGCAGTGCTTTTGATTCTGTGTTATAAAGGACGATTGAAAAGTTATTTTGCTCGTGCGGAAGAAGTTTTAAGAACTGTTCGCCGACAGCACTAAATGCCTTGGCTGCAGCGGTTGATTCAAAGTCAAGAGCTTCATTCCTCTCCGTTCGGGAATTATTCTCTGTTGATTCAGCAATGGAGTAGCCATACTTACTCTCGGTTATAGAGAGTAGCAAGGGGCTGTCATTCTCAAAACCGATACAAACCTCTGGGTAGTAATCAGACAGGAGTTCCTCCTTCTTCTGTTGAAACAAAAGATCGGCGCGATAAATTGCCTCTGTACTGGCAGAGAGAACTTTCTTCACATTTTCAGCTAGTTGGTAGGCTTTAATATGAAGCTCAGACATCCGAAGTGGATGCCAAGGCAAAATGAGAGCAGCTGGTGTTCCAGAGTTCACATAGGCGATTCCAATGAGCAAGCAATCTTTCCAGAGACCTTCTCTTGCTCGGTCGTTATTCGCATTCAATAGTAGAGTATCAAGTAAGTTGGCAAATTTTTCTGCCTGAGCCAGTAGCGCATTTGACGAAATTCCCTCACCTTCAATCCCAACCCAATCCCGAATCGCTTTCTCGTAGCTACGCTTGAACTCTTCAAATGCATTGGTAATATTTTGAATTTTCTCAATTGAAAGAAGGTTTGATAATTTACTTAATGCGTTCAGGAAAGCTTCGGTACGATCTCCACCCTCATATGAAACCATCACACCGTCATTCCCTCTGTTCACATCAATGATAGTGTTCACATCATCAAGGGAAATACGCTGGATTTTCCCTTTAGAGCTAATTGTCTGTCTTGCAATTTCTGAGGTAGAAAGAAAAACATTATCCCCATTGCTCTCATTGGCAATCCGATTGAGATCATCAGCCATGTTTGCAGCAAGCGCATCAACTGGCATCTCCCAAATAAACATCAGTTTGGAATTTACCCCCATGGGGTCAAGAACCATCTCAAACTTCAAGCTCCGCGCTTCACGAGCTCCAGATGTATTTTTTAGATCGTTGCTCAGTTGTGGAAAATAGAAATCATATGAGCCTCTTTCAAAATTCCTCAATTGGATGATTTTTTGAGAGATTTTTCTGATTGATGGATCTGGGTACTAAAGAATGTTAGGGGGCTGATCTGCTCTGGGAGGTATCGTTTTTTTGGTCACAAACGAAGGGGCAGGGATCTCCGAATTTTGTATTTTTAGGAGTATTGCAAATCCAACAAACCCCGGAGAATCCCATGTCCCTTACCAAGAAGATACGCGGTTTTTATATTTCCTGCCAACAGGAGTTGTTTCCATGTGTGGAGCAGAACTATGGAGCGTTGCCCAAACGATTGAGGAAGTTGTTGTTGTTATTTGAGTTGGTGTGTGTGGAGGATCATCTGCCTCGTCCCCGGCTTCGTTCGGTGGGACGCCCGCGTGCGCACCGGGTCTGTCTTGCGCGGTCGTTTTTGGCCAAGATGGCGTTAAATATTCCGACGACCTCCGGATTGCGGGAGCGGCTTCTATCGGATGTTTTGCTTCGGTCCCTATGTGGTTGGTCCCGCTCGTGTGATGTGCCGAGTGCGCCCACGTTTTCTCGTGCGTTTCAGGAGTTTGCGTTGGCGAAGTTACCGACTCGGATCCATGAAGCCTTGATCAAACAGGGGTACGCGGGGGAGTTAGTGGGGCATATTTCACGGGATTCAACGGCGATTGAAGCACGGGAGCGTCCGGTTCCGAAGGCTGACATGTCCACCCCCGTGAAGCCACGCAAGCGGGGGCGTCCGAAGAAGGGGGAGGCCCGTCCCAAGGTGCCTCGTCGCTTGGAGCAGCAGTTGAAGATGGAGTTAGGCGAGATGTTGGACGCATTACCGAAGGATTGTACGGTGGGCTGCAAGCGGAACGCGAAGGGGCATACGCAACGATGGACGGGCTATAAGCTACACATGGATACGGCGGACGGAGGGGTTCCGATCAGCTGTTTGGTGACCTCTGCCTCGTTGCATGATAGTCAGGCCGCGCTTCCCTTGGCGCACTTGACGCAGCAGCGGGTGGACAACTGTTACGATCTCATGGACAGCGCCTATGACGCGAAGGAGATTGTCGCACATCGGAGCGCCTCGGGGCGTGTACCGATCATTGATCCGAATCCGCGCAACAAAAAAGCGGCGGATCGTCGCGAGCAAAAGGCACAACGTACGGCCGGATTCATTCCTGCGGAGCGGGTTCGCTACCGGGAGCGTTCCACCGTGGAGCGGGCCTTTGGGCGGCTCAAAGATGAGTTCGGTGGACGCAATATCCGAGTCCGTGGGCACGAGAAAGTCCTCTGTCATTTGATGTTCAGCGTGGTGGTGCTCACGGTGGACCAAATGCTGCGGATGGTGCAGTAAACCCGCCATCCACCCCCTGCATAACAGAATTTGGGCGCTCTGAACCACAGATGCCGTGGGAGGGGTGTGTGAAATCTACACGGATCGTGGACGAAATTCACCAAACAGAGACCTCCGTGCAGGCAAAACACTGGTTGAATCCACAAAACACCGAACCCCCGCCGATGATTCGCGTAGTCCGACCAGATTGAACCAGTTTAAGCCGCAATTCAGCCGGGACAACAGGAGAAAATAAAGAGTTTTGAAAGAGGCTCATATAATTTGCCGAACTTGAACTCAACTTCTGCCCCAAATAGATTTTCGATACCGCGGTAGCGGACAGCAAAGTATTGCATGATCTTAGAGTTTTTATTTTGCCAAAAACTCTTTGCACGTCCACGAGGTATCTGAACGACAATCTTTTTTTCAGTCAGATCAACGTCAGATGTTCTCTCAAGTAAATGGTATAATGTTTGGAGAAATCCATTAAAGAAGTCTCCAAATGGTTTTAGTTTGCCATAGATGTATTTCTCCCAAGAACTGTATAGCTTTCTGTTTCGGGCAATATGTTCTTGATGATCTTGGAAAAAATCTACGAGAGGAACACTGGCTTCTTTTGGGAAGGGCTGAGATAAAAGGTGCCTATCATCTTCCTCGAGAGGATCTTCAAATTCATCTTGGAAAAACTCAATGGTACGATCTCCAAGCGGACGAGGGCTTTTTGAGCGGTCAGGCCCCTCAAACACTCCGCGGATGCGTAGCCAGTCCAACTTCACGAGGTTGGATTGCGCGGTAGTCCATTGATCGGCGGAAACATCACTCTTGAGAAAATTTTCAATTACACCCCTCTCGTGGGGGGATAACTGATCCTTGATTGATGCAAGATTCTCGTTCAGGTCATTGTCCTGAATTGGTTCACCCCGCTCGTTTGAACGATAGAGAAACGGACGAATTTTCCTGTGTAGACGTGTGTATATCTTAGCCCATTCTTGAGAGTTACCCCGTCTTTTGGATACAATACGCGTGAACTGTCCCGAATTACGGGGTAGATGTAATATGGGAAGTGCACTGTCCACGGCTCTCTGGATGGGCAGTCCTTCCGATAGAGTGGCAGTGCTTATATCTAAAACGAAGTCGGCAAAATACTCTATAGTACGGGCTACATTTGTTTCATTTGCCGCACTTAACGCCGCCTTAAGATATGTTTGATTAACTTTATCTATGTGCGATACTGTTAATCCTGACTCACTAATCCAAATATCATAAAGAGTTCTGAGTGAGTCCGTTTCAATTTTCGTGATTTTTTCAACACTCTTATTGTTACGTTGTAGTTCTTCTTGAGTGGCTGCAAAAAGAATTGCTCGTTTACCATTAGGTAACGGACAATGGCGCCAATGTGTTATGGATTCGTCCGCTCGTAGCTTTTCGTCAAGTTCACGATCAGGATCAAATTCTGGGTTGATTTTGACTAAAACATCTTGACTTGTGTATACATCATCGTTTACTGTGGAGGCAATTGCCCGAACTATGGAAGACTCCAGTCCGATCATACAGATTCTCAGTGTCCCTTGATCTTCGTTTTGCAGTTGCTCTGTTATATGCCTGCGGGCAACCGCTGCAATGAGGTCATTCCGAGTCATGAAGTCCTCCAGAATGGATTCAGTACATACGCACAATCATCAGAAAGCCGCCGCAATAAACCAAGAGTGCGTAACCGCTGCTCAAGCCTGTAGGCATTAAGTGTGAATGCGTGCTGATCTGTTGGTAGGTTGCCAAATGCTTTTTCCGCTTCTGGTGCTGCAATGACCAATCGAAAACGATCATACAGTTTGGAAAGAAAACGATGATACTCTTCGCGACCACCTTCAACGGAGCAAATTACCAGTGCTTTGAGAAGAGAGTCACTTGGTGCATACCATGTTCCAACTCCCCGTTGGGAGACGGTCAATCCTATTTGCCGTGTCCACTCGTTATGGACTTTAGCGACATGTTGTTGGTGACGTTTTTCAGCGTCCAAGCGAAGTTCTGAGAGTATCATATCGGGATTGCTATCTGGAGGAGGCCTGTCGGGATTCCAAGCAAAATGGTCTTCAAGGAAATTAAGAATAGCATTTCTGGGGTTGCGCGCATTTAGGGCTTCATGCCAACCAGATTCCGTTTTTGAGTTTTCAACATAGGCCCGAACCGCTCGCAGTGGTGCCATGCGATTTGCGCGAAGGCTTTCCGACGAGAGTTCAAACAAAGCAGTTTTCTTTGGAGCGGCAATTTCAAGAACAAATTTAGGTTCAGTTCTCTCGCCGACTTCCTCACTTGAACGGCGGAGCATATAGAGAAGCATGTGGAGGGCAGAAAGTCTCATTAAAGGATCAAACATCCCAGAGGCTGGCAAGTCAAGTCGCAGGATTTGCTTCCAAGTATGAGCAAGTTCTCTATATTCATCTCGCTCAGGATAAGGCAAATATCCAATCCTGCTTTCAACTGGATTGATTAAATGATCTTCTGATAAAAGAGCTTTTGCAACTTGATTCCAAGGATCGGTATCACGCAGCAGAGAATTGTTGATCAACTCTGCAATTTCGGGCCCACATCCACTGCGACATAGCATCAAGTAGAGTAATTCACCGCCGCGTGCAAAGAAGCGACGATCAGGGCTACCTAGGTCCCCTGGAAGATCCGCGTAAAGGCAGTCGGATCCATATGGGAATATGAATCGAGATGTCCAGCGCCTCTGCCGATGCGGTTCCACTGATGTATTCTGAAAATACTCAACAATATGAGTGAGTCGTGAGAATTTCTCCAACCGATTTCGGAGTGAAGAGAAATCATCCTCGTTATCCATCCTACTCAACCAAGATGACCATTTTCTGCCTTCGTTTGATTCGGACGCATCAATATGGTGCAGATGAGGATTATTAAAGATGAGACTTCGGAGTGGAATAAGGCGTGGAATTTGATATTTAAAGGATTCATGAGCACCATCCCCCCGCGGTTCGTTGAGCGCCTTTTCAAAAAGATTCCGAGATCGGAATACACACAAGAATTCAAGTAAGACCAACCACGGGGTTTGATCGTTATAAAACCGATGTCCCCAGATGGCTTCATCTACCCATACTTTGATCTTGCCTTTCTTTTTGAACTCCTTAGGAGCGGGAAGGGTAATCATTGTTGTCCGATTCGGATACGAATGTTTTCAGGAATAGGCTTTCCGCTCGCATTAACTTTGATGGTTTCAAAGTTGATTTCACCGTGTCGTTCGTCCTCTTCAAGGACCCCCTCTAACTTTTTAATAATTCGTAGCTTAAAATCAAGAAAATCTTCATAACATTGCCTAGAGAAACTTGCAGGCAAGCTACCTGTGGCTACACGTATCAAATATTCAAAGTGAGAGATTTGAAGCTCTATCTCATCAATCAATTCTGGTGTAGCTACCGGATCAACGATCCTTATACACGGCGTGAGATTGTCTTGAGCGAGCTTAAAATCAAGATAGGGGTTACGTTTATGACGCAGTACATCAAGAGTGAAGTTAAGTATTGTAGCAATTCTACCGCGACCGTCACCACCTGATGAGGCGATATATAGTTTATCCGTATCGTCAATCATCATACCACAGAAAGTTCGATTCAGTCCTCGAACTAGGAGTTCTACAATGCCCAGAGCATACTCATCCTTTAATAGTTTTTCTCCGAATTCAAGAAATAATCCAGAAGATTGAAAGACGCTCAGAGACCATGGAGATAGATCAGTACCATCCTGTAAAGAAAAGAAAAGCCGCTGTCGTTGTAGAGTGAGGGAGCGCATAAAATCATTCTGGTTTTCACGGTCACCTTCAAGATAGTTCTTTAGGTAACCCTCATATGCTCGGCCCCCGTAGAAATAGTCACTGCCAATCAAATCGTTATATTTTTCCTGATCCTCATAAGGTCCATAAATCAGCAAGTTGTCAAAGTTGTTGTCAGTTTCTCTACCTATTCCAAAGGCATCTAGGGTTGAGAAAGCCTGATACTGCTCACGATGACGTTCTTTAAGATTTTTTCCAAAAACGTTCGCATAGGGATTTGTTTTGTCATAATCTTTATGTTTAGCACGATTTATTGCCTTCCGACATGAGAGTAGTCCATTTGTTTTATGATCTCCCAGTAAGATATTGACGCACAGTAGCAAGAGATCACGGATGGGCAGATGCATACGATTAGCACTTGCAAGTTTAAGGAGCTGGGAAAGGCGGGAATTAAAAGTTGAGATCCCTGCATCTGTATCCCGCAATCGTTCACGATTGATTCGGATCGGACATATCGTTTCTTCATTCTCAGGAAGTAATGGACATCCATGGCATTGGTCCCATTGTGGATGCTCCATAACTTGGTTTACGATTTCTTGGAAATATTTAGGCCCGTCATAATTGCTAAGATTATAGAGAAGAAGTGACAGTTGCCTATTTTCAATTCTTCCGTCCACCAGCATATCCTCAATAACTTTGAAATCATCAAAATACTTGGGATCGCGGAGTTTTTCTGAATCGTATGGATCGGCGAATTCACGCCAAGAAGCTAAAAGTTGCCCATCATTTGCTGCTACGAGGTAAACATGATTAGCGTCCTCACAACGGATGGCATCAGCTAAATCTGGCATGATTTCATCTTTTTCCTCTTTGGTGAGCTCGCTAAGATCCTTTATTATGATCAATTCCTTTTCCGAGCTTGGCAGATTGAGTTTCGCTGTTTTGATCCCTCTTCGCCACTCTTCAGAGTTGCCATTAAAGTTCTCCCACACCAGACGACAGTGGTAAGTTTTTCCATCACCTGCAGTTCCCGTAAGAATGACATTTTTTGGATTCTGAGATTGGAAGTTCTTGACTATATCTGCTACTCGTGGAGGAGTTATCTCAATGGGTTTTTCTATGCTGTAGTGTTCAATTTCAGTGTGTATGAGTTCGTCATACATATTGTCACTGGCTGGAATAGGGCCGTAATGCCTCAGAAATGCAACTAGGCTGTTTGAATGTGACATAATACTTTATCCTTCATATGGTCAGAAAAACTTGAAGATAAGAACTATTTCATAGTTCCTTTCCTTTACCCGTGACACTCGACACAAATCTTACTGAGCCAATTGCATCTGCCATCTGCAATGTGGACGCATGGACTGTCTATGATGCAGCATTTTTAGAGGAAGGAAGGTTTTCAATGATCATGATCCATCGCAACGGTCTGATATGGATCAGACGGAGAAAAATGGGTCAACTATCCACTAATTTTTCTGGTTCTACCACGAACCTTGTGGATAGAGGTCTATACCTCCACAGAAGAATAGAATCGCACTTCTGAATTTTTCAAATGTTCGATATCCTCTTCTGGACGTTTTAATTTCTTGAATTTTGCCGTTTATGCGTTCTGCCTTGGCGTTGGATTGTGAGTGGCAAAGTGCATTACAGACGCCGTCAAAATCTCGCTGAAACCTTTTCCCAACCTTGATAACTTCCCGGATGCCCATCTGCTTAATACTCTTTAGCCAGAGATCAAAATACTTCTTTGCTTCGGCGAAGGAACTACACTCAAAGATCCCTTTGAACTCTAAGTTTACCTGAGTCAAACATAATTTACTCTCACTCTGCCTCTGTAAACCAATAGACGGCAGGATCGAGTAATCGTGTAGGCTGATTTGATAATCACTCGTTGGCATCAGCGAACGATGAGTGATCTTGTCATCCGCTGATCATCGGTAACAAACTTCAGAACGTACATCCCGCTCGAAAGTGTCTCGGTGCTGAATTGCATGCTGTGATCTCCGGCAGACTGAACGGCATCCAGTACCATGGCTACCTCACGACCAAGAAGGTCGTAAACCGACAACTGTACCTGGCTCGGTTTCGGAAGTGAATATTCAACCGTAGCGACTGCTCCAGCTGGATTTGGGTAATGCACAAATTTCGATGGAATCTCTCCCCTCTCTATATCCTCTAGATGTGTCCCTAACCCTACGTCCCATAGCCTGAAAGCATTCACCCCGGCCGACGCAATGAAGCGTCCATCATTAGAAATAGCAATGGTAAGGACCTCGCTTCCATGATCTAGTTGATCTATTAGGTCCCCCGTCGCCACATCCCAGAGACGAACGGTGGCATCGTCCGAGCCAGAAACCAACTGAGTCCCGTCAGGAGAGAAAGCCGCAGATCTCACCCAACTTGCGTGCCCCGTGAAGAGCCGTACCTCAGCCCCCGTTGCCACATCCCAAAGACGTATACTGAAATCCCGCGATGTAGACACCAACTGAGTCCCGTCAGGAGAAAAAGCTACAGATGTCACCCTATCTGTGTGCCCCGTGAGGAGCCCCACCTCAGCCCCCGTATCCACATCCCACAGACGAACGGTGCCATCGTCCGAGCCAGAAGCTATCAAGGTCCCATCAGGAGAAAATGCCACCGAAATAACCCAAAATTCGTGCCCTGTGAGGAGTTGCACTTCCTCTCCTGTCGCCACCTCCCACAGACGAACGGTGTTATCAAGCGAGCCAGACACCAACTGAGTCCCATCAGGAGAAAAATCTACAGAAAATACAGCACTAACGTGCCCTGTGAAGAACTGCACCTCCTCCCCCGTCGCCACATCCCACAGACGAATGGTGTTATCAAGCGAGCCAGAAACCAATTGTGTTCCATCAGGGGAAAATGCCACGGAGTGTACATAGCTGGTATGTCCCGTAAAGGGACGCACTTCCTCCCCCGTCTCTACCTTCCACAGACGAATGGTGCGATCAAGCGAGCCAGAAATTAATTGAGTCCCATCAGGAGAAAAATCTACGGAAAAAATAAAGGCAGTATGGGTTTGAATACGATCTATCTCTTGACCTGTGGCTAACTCCCAGAAAACTATGGTGGCATCCAGTGAGCCAGAAACCAACTGAGTCCCGTCAGGGGAAAATCTTGCAGAATATACATAATCTGTATGCCCCGTGAAGAGCCGCACTTCTGCCCCCGTCGCCACCTCCCACAGACGAACGGTGCCATCCAGTGATGCAGTTACCAACTGGGTCCCATCGGGAGAAAAATCTACGGAAAATACAAAATCTGTATGCCCCGTGAAGCGCCGTACTTCAGCCTCCGTAGACACCTCCCACAGACGAACCTCATTCGATCCTCCAGAGACCAACTGAGTCCCGTCAGGAGAAAAAGCTACGGATATTGGATCACCCGTGTGCCCCGTGAAGCGGCGCACCTCCGTCCCCATTGCCACATCCCAGAGACGAACGGTGCGATCGTCCGAGACAGAAGCTATCAATATCCCATCAGGAGAGAAAGCTACAGATCTTACCGAACCTGTGTGCCCCGTGAAGCGGCGTACCTCCCTCCTCGTATCCACATCCCAGAGACGAACGGTGTTATCAAGCGAGCCAGAAACCAGTTGAGTCCCATCAGGAGAGAAAGCCACAGATCTCACCCAACCTGTGTGCCCCGTGAAGCGGCGCACCTCCGCCCCCGTCTCCACACTCCAGAGACGAACGGTGCGATCGTCCGAGCCAGAAGCTATCAAGGTCCCATCAGGAGAAAAGGCCACCAAATTCACCCAATCTGTATGCCCCGTAAAGAGATGCACTTCCTCCCTCGTAGCCACATTCCAGAGACGAACGGTGTTATCAAGCGAGCCAGAAACCAACTGAGTCCCATCAGGAGAGAAAGCTACAGATCTCACCCCATCTGTGTGCCCTGCCTCTTCAATCGTCCAAAGTGGTTGCCCTGATGCAGATGCTGTCAATAGTAAGGTCAGCAAAGTAATGCCTTGTTTCATCATTTTGGCTTTACACATAGAATGGTTTTTGAACCAAATAAAATAATACGAAGCCGAGTTATCTCAATTGTAAATTTCGTAAGGAGTCCGTTTCCCAAAGTCTAAAAGGATTATATATCATGTGTACCCTGAAATGCACACAAATTTTTGCAACAACTGTAATTTAAGATAAAATTGGTCCACATTGTGGATTAGTCAGCGTGCAAACGGGCGCGAAGTTTCATATGCCGTGCAGATGCAGGGAGAATGGTTTCAGGAAACGGTCATGCAAGATTCGAAATTGAGTTATCAGTTATGGGCATTAGCCATATACATCATAGATACCAGCATCAAACTCGCCCGGAGCGTTAGCCGAGAAACTTATGAGCACGGCCGGGACAAGATCAATCTACGTTAGAAAAATCTTGAAGGCACCTACTGTAAGTGAATAACCTAATTCATGGCTACACACATATACGATTCCAAAAAAACGGTGGATAAGTCAACTATCCACGAATTTTTCCTCGATGTTGAAGCCAGCTAACTGTTAGGAGTAAAAGCACCGCAAAGACGATGAGAAATGTTGCAATCGCTAAAATTGCAGGACTGATCTGTTCTCGGATCCCAGACCACATCTGGCGGGGGATCGTTCGCTGTTCTATACCACCCATGAATAGGATCACGACCACCTCATCAAACGATACCGCAAAGGCAAAGAGTGACCCCGAAAAGACTCCTGGTGAAATCAATGGAAACTGGACCCGACGGAAGGTTGTCCATGGGCCAGCACCTAAACTTGCCGCCGCATTGTTGAGGGTTGAGTCGTAAGCCGACAGTGTCGCGGTAACCGTAACCACTACAAAGGGAACCCCCAATGCTGCATGTGCGAGGATAATACCCAGGTGTGTCTGTCCCAGTCCAAGTTCGGAGTAGAAGAAAAACATGCCTGCTGCTGCGATGATCACAGGAGTAACCATTGGGGAAATAATCACTCCCATGATGGCCCGTCGGGCAGGCATCGCAGAATTCGTAAGGCCAAGTGCAGCAAGAGTCCCAAGGCTCGTTGCCAATGCAGTGGCACTTACTCCAATAACCAGACTATTGATCAAGCTACGAACCCAAGAATCACTTTCAATGATCTCACGGTACCACCGAAGAGACCATGCACTCGGATCCAACCGAAGCATCCCCTCGGTAAAGGTGAAGTAAGGTTCAGCATTGAAGCTCAGAGGTACAATAATGATGATCGGTACGATCAGAAATACAAATACAAGGGTGCAGAATGCCAAATATAAGATTCGACCAAGGCTGGGTTGCATTGAATTCCTCATGAGGCTAAACCCATTCTCTCAATCCCTACGAGACGATCGTAGACCGTATACAGGATTAGGACTCCCAAGAGTAGAACGCCTCCAAGAGCAGCAGCCAGCCCCCAGTTGAGTGAGGTCTGCATGTGATAGGCGATCATGTTGGAAATGAGTTGTCCGTCGCTCCCTCCTACCAATGCAGGAGTGATATAAAATCCAATGGCCAGAATAAATACAAGGAGAGATCCAGCTCCAACTCCGGGGAGCGACTGCGGCCAGTAGATACGCAGAAATGACTGCAGCGGGGTGGCCCCCAGCGATGCCGCCGCATTCATATGTGTTGAGGGAATGCCACGCATGACTGAGTAGAGTGGCAAAACCATAAAAGGCAGCAGAACATGGGTCATGGCTATGATGGTTCCCGTCATATTATAGATCATTGCCAAACGTCCACCCTCACCAATCAAACCAATGGCGACCAGAAGATCGTTCAATACTCCCTGGTTCTGTAACAATACGATCCATGCAGTAGTACGTACAAGAAGCGAAGTCCAAAATGGGACTAAGACCAAGATGAGTAGCAAATTTTGGCGGTGGGGTGGAGAATTGGCAATCAGATGTGCGATCGGATAACCCAGTATCAGGCATAGGAGGGTAATGATGCTGCTAATCAAGAGAGTTCGCCAGAATAACTGGAGATAGATTCGCCGATCTTTAGGTTGCGCGGCCACAGAACCGTCAGGAAGGCGCTTCAGATCCAGAGCATTCCAATAGTGGCGCGCAGTGAGGCGCTCGCCGGTTGTTTGAATTGCATACCAAGTTAAGGGATCGGCCCAGGCTGAATCAATTGAAATCATATACTCACGCCATGGCCCTGCCTCAATGGTGCGCAACTCTCTTGCTGTACTGGTGATGGAGCTACGAAGTCCGCTTTGTACCCTGTTGATTCGACCAGCGACCTGCCCAAGGGAACGCTCAGTTGCTGCACGTTTGATTTCCACAGCTACGGTAGCATATACGGCTTCGGGAGGGGAGCTATGTCCATCCCAGTCCTCCAATAATGCCAGAGTTTTAGGCAGAGCGTCGGCGACAACAGGATCATAAACGCTTCGAACCAGCATCGTCCCCAGAGGGGCAATAAAGGTGACGCCAATAAAGAGTAAGAGTGGGAGAACAAGTCCAAGAGCCCGCAATCGAGTACGGATCTCAGGATTGCCGGAAAACCTCAAAGGGCCAGCCATGCGCTGAAACGTTCATTCATTTCGTCCTGATGATCAACCCACCAGGCCCAATCAAAATGCAGAGCAGTCCTTGAATTTTCGGGAGATGCGGGCATATGCGGTTCCATTTGAACCCCAGCTTCTACATGGGTCGAAACGAGAGGCCTCCCCGACATGCGTGCAGGCGAGTATGAGATTCGGTTCGAGACTCTGGACAATGGCTCTGCACTGGTGGAATAGGCCAGATACTCCATTGCATCTTGAAGACGAGGCGTACCCGCCACTATCACAATCTGCCCAACACTCTGCAGTTGTCCATCCCAAATAATGACAAATGGCTGATTCTCAAGGACTTGTGCATTAAATATTCGTCCATTATATGCGGTGGTAAGTACCACCTCTCCGTCGGCTAGCATTTGAGGAGGCTGAGCTCCCGCTTCCCACCAGATCACTTCGCTCTTGATCGTTTCAAGTTTGGCAAAGGCGCGGTCTATTCCCTCAGGAGTGTCAAGCGTGGCGTATATATCCTCTCTTGGGACACCGTCGGCCATGAGGGCATACTCAAGATTGCCTTGGGGAACCCGCCGCATTCCACGTCGGCCAGGAAACATCTCCAGGTCAAAAAAATCCTTTACCGTAGTGGGTTTGGTACCCGGGATATTTTCTTCATTATAGGCAATCACCCCAGACCAATACAAATTCCCCACTCCACACTCGGTCAGGCTTTCCGGAGGAAAATCATCAATTGCAGGAATTCCATTCGGACTTGGAGGGAGTAGATTGACATCAATTGGTTCCAATAGCCCTTCATCACATCCACGAACTGCATCTGCAATCTCCAGGTCTACCACATCCCAGTAGATTTCACCTATTTCAACCTGAGCACGAATCTGTGCCAGACCGCCGTTGTAGTCTTCCATTTGTGCGAGAATTCCAGTCTCCTCGGTAAAGGGAATGTTCACTCCTTCATATACAGCACGACCATAAGAGCCTCCCCACGACACTGTTGTGATGGAGCGAGGGGTTTCAGTTCTACATGAACTGATCAACAGTACGATCAAGAGCGAGAGAAGAACTGATTTCGTCTGAAAATTCATGGATTCAAAATTTTGGATCAAAATAATTCGTAGTTAAGAGCACGGCAGTCAACAGCGGTCCATCCGATGCGGACAGAGTCGCCTACGAGTAATCCACCATGTCCAGCGATATTTGGAATTGTAGCAATGAAGTCATCTCGGTCACATGCAGCTAATCGAACGCGAAGTTGACCTCCAAGAAAGGTTAAATCTTTGACGATGGCTTGCACTTCATTCGTGTATTGATCTGGCTCCGGATTAATCTTAATGCGTTCTGGTCGGATGGAAAGAAGTACATGTTCACCAACATTGGTAGGAAATACTTTCAAGGCCTGAAAGATTTTCCCACCGGTTTTCACTTCACAAACCTCACTACTTTCCGAGATAGCAGATACGCGTCCTTGGAGTTGATTACTCTCACCGATGAAGCGAGAGACAAACGCAGATTTGGGCTCTTCATAGAGCCCTTCGGGTACGGAAATTTGTTCAATCACTCCATCACGTAGTACAGCGATTCGGTCGGACATGACCATGGCTTCTTGCTGATCATGTGTAACATAAACCACCGTAACGCCAAGCGTTTGATGGATCCGACGAATTTCATACTGCATTTCGTCGCGAAGGCTCCGATCAAGTGCCCCAAGAGGCTCGTCCATCAGAACCAAGGTAGGCTCAAAAACCAGAGCTCTTGCAATTGCCACCCGTTGCTGTTGACCTCCAGAAAGCTGCGCAGGACGACGGTCAGCAAACCCTTCCAGACGCACAAGACGGAGTACACGCTCTACCAGAGCCTTACGCTCTTCTTTTCCTATGCCGCGAACTTCTAGAGGGAATGCGAGATTCGCCCCCACAGTCATATGGGGAAAAAGAGCGTAATTCTGGAAAACCATCCCAATCCCGCGCTTTCTGGCTGGCAGGTTTTGGATCGGATGTCCATCAAGGAGAATTTCACCGGCAGTAGGGGACTGAAAACCAGCAAGCATCATCAGGATGGTGGTTTTCCCCGATCCTGAAGGCCCCAGTAGGGTCACGAATTCGCCAGTCTGAATTTTAAGGTGCAGATTTTTGACGACCATGGAGCGACCGTCATAACTCTTGTTGACCCCCCGAAATTCAATGTGGGCAATGCCGTTGTCGTTATACAGAGTAGTATGAAGCGTATCGTGGTCAATCTGTTCACCTATTTAGTCGCGGATAACCTCTCCACATTTGTGTTTCAACTTAACGCGTGGATGACTAGTTCCGTTGGATCAATTGAGAGCTGGATGGTTGGTGCAGACAGGGCAGACATCAGAATAGCGATTTGTCCGAAAATGAGTAAGTTTGGTTAACAAAAAATATTCCATCAAATTGGTAAACCCCCCAAACATGCAATGGCCAAGCGCAACAGTATTTCTCGCTTGAATTCTGGGCTCACGGGAAGAGATCATTACAGTTCTACCTACACGGACTCATTAGAGCGACAAGTCGAATGGCTCCGTCGTGGAGCCAACCAAAAAGCGAACGCAATTTGCAAGTTGCTCAGTCAACATAGCTTGAATCCATCCTCCATCTTAGAAGTCGGTTGTGGGACAGGAGCGGTCATTGCGGAGCTCCAACAGCGAGATATAGCCAGATCATATTACGCAATTGATTATTCTACCGAAGCTATTGAATATGTGAAAAAAAACCTCCCAGACGTATGCTCCGTGGTGGGAGATGTGATGGACTGCTCGGATTTGTTTGAAGAAAAGAAATTTAATTTAGTCGTCTGTAGCCATGTGATAGAGCACCTTGAGAATTCTGAACAATTTTTGAATTCCCTATTGGATTTGAATTGGGATTATTTTATAGCAGAGGTTCCTCTTGAAAATTTGTTCTTCGGGAAAATCAAGGGAACACTACAAGATCGGGGCAACCACTCCGCTGGACATGTCCAGTTTTTCAGTAAGCGAGATTTTCTGAACTTACTTTCTGAGAATGGGATGGATGTATCTGATCAATATGTCTATGCACCTATCTTTGGGAGAGCGACGATTGAGTTTGCCTATGGAGATGCCAGTCAATTGAAGTATTTCATAAAGATGTGTACCGAACATTATTTCCCAAAATATTTTGCTTCTCTCTGGACAAAACTTTACCACGCTCATATGACGGTTCTTTGCAGAAGATAATCCTGTAATATTCTCCTCAGACGGTGGGTAAATTCATCCCAATACGCATATGTTTACCGATTTCGTTCCAATCACTATCGCCAAGATAACGATCCCCGAAAGATTCGTTTCTCAGGTTCTACCACGAACCTTGTGGATAGAGGTCTAATCCTCCACAGAAGAATAGAATCGCACTTCTGTTTTTTTGGTTCTATTACGAATCTCGTGGAAAAAGACTAACATCCACAGATGAGTAGAACTATGCGTCCCTTCTGGTGAAACCTTTTGCGGTCTCTTCCACCATTTTGTGTCCATGGATGTTGACTTTATTTCGCTCCGTGATGATGTTCAATCGTAGGGGCTATGGTGCAATATAGGCTTGATCAAGATGTACTGATACATCTCGGCAATCTTGATGACTATATTGATGGTTTCTTTTCAATGCAGATCCATGTACAATTCAACAGATTCCTCTGACTATAAAAAGATACTCATTCCATACAAATTGTGGTAGAACCCAAATTGTGGTAGAACCAACTTATTACAGCACATGAGACAAAATAAGCAGTTGCTAAACCACTCTCTTTACAGATAGATACTGGAACCTATTCATTTCAGGTCATGTCTAACAGAGCATAGCCGAACTGTGCCATGCACAAACTTAATCCACCACTTACCGCTGCCTTTGATCGTGGACCCTCCCCGTATTTCCACGGACGCGAAAGTATTCGAAATAAATTCAAGAATTTATTGGATCGCGCAAACGCATCAAATTCTGGGACTACATTCCTGATCCATGGTGCCCCTGGCGCGGGAAAGAGCGCTCTCCTTTATGAATGCGAGAGGATAGCCGAAGCAGCCGAATGGCAGGTTGCGATCATTGATCCGCCGAGCCTATGGGAGGTGGACTCATTAGTAGATTCCCTTGGCCTGTGGAAAGAACTGAATATAAAAGGTGGTGAAATGGGCGTTTCTATCCCTGGGTTCGCCTCTGCAAAAGTCAGTGCTAATAGATCAACGCAGACGGTGAAAAGATTACTCCAGAAAGGTAAAAAACCTCTGCTACTCATTCTGGATGAAGCACAGAGATTGGTAGATATCAGCACCCCTGGGAGCCCCCAAAATATCATAGCCTCTACTATTCTCAATGCGATCCATAATGGTCAACTAAATAAGCCTGTCGTCCATCTTGCCGCTGGACTCAGCCCAACCTTAAAAGCCTTTCAGGCTTTTAACATTTCAAGATTTTCAGAGGGATGTGTTGTAGAGTTGGGGGCGTTAAGCAAGGAGTCCGAACACTTAGTGATCAAGGACTGGATCAAAAAAGATGGGAGGGGGAAAGGAGGTCCGTCTGCGTGGATTGATGCAATTGCACAGGAGGCAAATGGATGGCCTCGACATGTCCATTCCTATGCGAAACACGCTTCGGAGTACCTGAAAGCAAATGGTGGAGTTATGACACCAGACGGATTAAATTCTGTACTGGAAGTGGGACACGAAGCACGAAAGGCATACTACAAGGGACGATTGGTTGATTTCCGGCCAGACGAAGTCCAGAGTCTCGCAATGTCTATAGCAAAAGTGACCCTAGGTGAAACATTGGAGTATCTGGATATAATCCATCCCATGGCGCAAAAGTACGGAGACGATCAGGCGAAAGAACTCTTTGCCAAGTTTGAGGAAAAAGGAATACTGAAACAGAATAATATGGGATATATTGTCCCCATCCCATCCATGCACACTTGGTTAATTGAGACCTTTACTAGAGAGAAAATTGAACTATCCCGCCAGACGCAGAAAATCCGTGTGGAGCGAAACCTCAGTTCGGGGTTTCAAAGGTGATCCCAACCTTTGCTCTCATGAGCGGATTCATGTTCCCGTTTCACTTGACGGTACTCCGCTCAGTACTCACCATGGATGGGATGGTCGCTCCTTTGGGGGTTGAATGTGGGCGTGTTTATGACATCAAAGCGTATAAGCACGCGTAGCCGAAATGAGCAGGTATTCACAGTTGACGTCTGCCCTTTTTAGGAAAGATCGTTAAGATATCTCACACTGTCATAGGCTTCTTTCACTTCAAAAACCAGATGCATATTTGTATGCGTTTTATTGGGTCTGTAACGAATTTTGTGAGTAGAGTGATGCCTACCAAGTGTTCAAACCTTTTGCTGTCTGTACCGACCATTTTGAGTTCTTGAATTTTGTCGTTAACTCGTTTTAAGGGTATTCAATCATATTGAATATAACGCGTTACAGACTCTGTCAAGATCTCACTGAACCATCTGGGCAACCATGATGACTATCTTGTTGCAATTCTCTCAAGACGGATCTACAAGATCACAGATTCTTCTGGTTATTCAATGGTTCTCGTTCCATACAAATTGTGGTAGAACCCAACAAAAATGTTGTCAACAATAATGTTGTATTCATGAATGATAGATTCTTTTCGCTTGAGCCATCGTAAACTGTTAAAACAAATTTCTTTGATCCTGAATCACTTTAAGTAATTATTTCTCAAATTGTCCTATTCCGTGATATTGAGACATCTACCCGAATCAAACTGATTGGCCAGTCGGATACAACGAGCTAACTATTAGCGCTGAAGTTGCCCCTCATCAAATCACTCCAAGTGCATAATTTTTTGTTTTTTGGACTTTTTGAAGACAAGTTTTCTCCCGCAAAGCCGCAATGTTGAGGTATGGCTTACAGATTTATCCCCTCACAGGACGGTCTCTAACTGCATGATATTTTACTGGTCAAATAAACTCATCTCAGTCTCCTTTGCAGCTTCCCTCACCCCGCGCAGACTGTCGTGGCGCATGTCTGCAATCTAGGCCAGACCTATCTGGAGCAACTCTTCCCGAATCCCATACCGCATCTATACCCCGCGATCTCCCACCAGAAATACAAGTTCAGGATCAAGGTGTCAAGGAACTGGGTGATCTGTACGGGAGGCAATCGTCTTGGAATCCGTAGTATTTCCTTTGAATACATCCGAGGCCAGAGGGTAATCATTCGGATGACGATGCTCCATCACCATGTGCTACTCAAACCTTTTGGTGTCTGCAGACGCGTAGCGCGCCATTGCGCGGTCAAGGCTGGATGTTTCCTCGAGGGTCGTGACTACCTCAAATAGGCGATCGCCAGGAATGACAGCAGTCATTTCCTCTGAACGCATTCCAGTACGTGAACGGCTGAGTGCGCATCCGACACTGGCTGCCACCATGTTCTGATCCTTGGCTAAGGCCACAATGTGGCATTGTGGTTTCCCCTCAATCGGCATCTCAGGGAAAGCATTCTTCAGCGTCATGAGCGCAAGTCCGTTGATGCGGAGTAGTACGACTTGCGGGGCAGTACTCCGCTTCGCAAGCGGTCCATAGACAACCGACTCTGGCTTCTTGGCAACATGCGGTAGGGCCATCACCGCCGACTGGTCAACCCACCCAGCCTCCAGGACCGCACCAACATCGTCCTTCGTCGCAGCTTCTTCTAGAGAGATAAAGCCATGTGTATAGCTACCGACACTACAATTCGCATGGTCAGAGGCAACGGTGGCGAACGTTTCGCTGGAACCCTGAATCCAGAACACACATCCGGCAGGAACCTGACCAGTTCGACCATATTCGTTCGGGGGCGGGTAGTTCTCCTCAACTTGAACCGCAGGCGGTATCTCGCCGGAGTAATGGAACGAGATAGCTACTGGGGGAGCATACGGCTTGAGCACCGCTACAAGGCGGTCATTGAGGTCTTTCCAGGTTTGGGTGTTTTCGCTTTGTGATTTCATTTCATGCATATTTTCGTGTTTGTTGCGCACTGCTACCCCCGTTATTTCCCGCGGGGATGTAAGGTACAGGTTAAAAATATCCTCTTACTATTGCAGGTTCCCGAATGAAAAGCTGCTCCGACTCGAGAGGCAAACAATTCTGGCCATAGGCTAGATCTATATCAGCGGGCGGCGATGTAAGACTGACCATGAGAGGAAGATCTACCTGTCTGCGGCTATCTTGATACGCACTACTCAAAGATGACTATACCATGCCATATCGACTCAAACAATCAGAGCGTACGATGAAGTCAATGGTCAGGCTTTTTCTCCAAATACGTCTTTGACCAATCACAAATCAGATAGCAGTTGCCAAATTTGATGGCGAATCACTGAGTTCCCTCCGAAATCAACAACAGTAATTACCATAGAGATCCTTTCAAATCGTCGCCCAGCCATCAAACCTGAATATCTTGGTCAGCTTCATACCAATGAAATAGAGATCTGAGACATTCAGTAGTGAGTCATTTGTTACCTGCCAAGGGAAGAACCTCTCCAAGCCTAATGACTTCCTTCAAGCACACTTTTCAACACAAGTTAGCCAGATATCCAATATTCTTTGATTTGGCGAGGGAGAAAAAATTAAGATTTCTTTATGTTTCTCTCGAAATCGTGAGGCGAACTTCTAAGTTCGTATTCTGAGATTTAATTATCTCATGGTTCATTGGAGTACAATCTTCATACCCTTAATATTCACCTCAACTTGATTTAGGCTAAAACTGGTGGATTTGGAGGGTGTTCTACGGGATTACATGTGACAGGAGAGCCGTAGGGGGTCAATTTGGTAATTTGGGGCAAAAAAAGATGCACACTCTCCCTAGTTTCCCACTTGATTTGGGCAAATAATGAGGTGGTGCGTATCGCATGGGCGGTCCTCTCCCATGCGGCGGGATTCTGAAAATTTTTCATTGATGCCAAGAAGCACCCCGAAGAGGTGCGCCGAGTTAGAAGTCTGGCACTGCGTGCCAGCGCACTTGCTCAAAGTGTGTACAAAAACACTCCCACGCGTCCGCCCCAGACGAGGCAATCAAGAATGTAACATAGCGACTATGACGAGTGAGCGTTGCACCCACATTCAAAAGATGTTTCCGAAATGAACGAATGTGCATGCGAGACTCGGCCTCCTGCATCTGTGGAATCTCTTCGGTTTCACACTCTTCTGCCTGCGGTGGGCTATGATAGATGTCCCGTGCAATGTGCATAAGCATGTACACCAAAAGGTAAACCTGAAGACGAACGGCATTCGCAATCCCGACCTCCCCGAGTTCCTCTTTCGCCAACTCCGTTACACGTTCCACCGGATTCTGACGGTCGTGTGACTTGGGGCGCGGGGAAGACGAAAGGGATAGCTTACCTGCCGCTTTGCTCTCCCCCTGATGCCGCTCCGCATTTCCGCGCTGACTATAAATCTTCGCCAAATACTCCCCCGTATAGTCCTCTTTGGAGAGATTCGTAATCAAAAAATGGAAATCATTAAATAACTCCCCTGGATTCGGTTTGACCACCAAGATCACCCGACGGGTACGGTCCCAAGACTTTGCTTTATACTCTAATTCAAAGTACTCTATCTCCTTGGATGAGCACGCGTACAGGTATGGTTCCACCAGCGTTTGCAGAATGGAGTTCTTGCGCAGACGCATGAGATAGTTCACGCCTTCTTTCTCCAACTGAGAATAAAATGTACCCCCATTGAAGCCCGCATCCATCCGAATAATCACGCGATCACTCACTAGCTTACGCACCGCCTTAAAGATGGAAACAATGAACCGGTCACTCTCCGTTACTTCCCGTTGCGTATCAGGACGTAACATGGCCCCAAGTACATCCCCCGTCTCTCCGCAGGTTGCAAACAGGGGAAGAAAAACTCGACGCTTAATATGCCCATTAAACTTCCCACCCTGTTGTTTGCCATGCACATCCACGGGCATGGCATCCACATCAATGATGACTTCATCCCGATGCTTCCCACCGTTCCGAACCAACAGGTGCTCAACCGCCAACTTCATCACCGCGGACTGCAAGACTTCAAGATTCTTCATCGTGCTAAGAATCCTTAACAAGCGGGACATGGTGGACTGCGAGACCTTACGCCAAGTGGAACGAACGACGCGTTCGCCCCGATCAAGACTGGCGGATGCACCCAGGGCAGGATCCGTAAGAACACGATCTGACCACAAACCGCCCGATCCCTTAAATAATTGCAAGATCCACCACAAGAGTAATTCAACCAACGGGTAGGTAATCCGAAGCAGGTTTCGGGGGTCCACTAACCGTTCCCCCAAAAAGTTTAGAATTCCCGTTTGATGAATGACCCGGCGCATGATCAATGTCCCTGCATCCGAGGTCATGTGGTTATTTTCCGATACGGCAACACGGACCGAAAGGTTGTTGGGGAGTTGAAAAAGAAGTTGGTTTGGCTTTGCCATAGATTCACCTGAGTAAACGTTAAACAGAAAGAAAAAAGAATGCCTCTGCAATTCGTCAAAGTGTCGTAGTATACTGAATAAATTATAGTTACAATCTTTAGCCTAACTCAGGAAAATATTCCCGAAAATCGTGGTAAATATTGTGGGTCATACTCTTCAAGAGTGCAGAGTGCATCTCTGCTTGGGTGGGGTTCCGCTTCCAATCTGGTGGAAGCGGAACCGACGTTGCAAGTTGTACGTATTCAATTAGTGTTGCACAACAGGAATACTGACACAAAACAAGACACAGAATGAAAATCATGTCCAGTTACTATACTGCGAGAACCATTGCCGGTTTATTTAAACGGAATAATCAAGGCAGGAGGAGTGTAACGGATGATGTTACCCTAAAAATAGATCAATATGTGGCTGTTTGGTCAACGTTAGTTCAAGCACATACCGATCTGATAAATTATTCTACCAAGCTGGCACTAACGTATTTCATTGATGGAGAAAATGATTTGGCAGAGTTTTATGCCAACAAGTCAAGGGAATACATCGGGTATGCAGAGGAAACACTTGTGGAGCTAGTGCCTAAACTGATTGATAAGATGAGGGAACTCAATGTGGACAAAGAGTTTATAGAAGACACGGAGGATACTTTAAACGCATTAGAGGAGCAGATCAGAGTTGATGAATCTAGCCTTGATCTTATTTGATAGCTGTTTTTGTGGGACTAAGTTCCTTTAAGTTGACACTCAGATTACTCTGTGGTGCCTCCTCAGTCCTTCCCGCCCTTACATCCAGTACTATCCCAGTATCTTTCATTATGCAATATCACTGCATAGACATAGCTTCGCCAAATGACGAACCAAATCGGAGGTATGAATCTATATTCAAGCAAGAAACGTAGTCTGGGAAGATCATAAAATTGACAGTCAGTTAGGTGTACTGGGTGATGATAATGTTCCAACATCCACACGGCGGCTGGATACAAAAATAAACCTGTGGATTAGTTGCTCAGCGGATCCTTGCCATAATCGTGACAGGGAGACCGCTTCAGGGGGTATGGACTATGTGTACCACAGAAGCCAACAACCATACACGAATACATGCTTCTGCATCAAACAAAACGAGTTCACTCTGCGATCTTGATTGGGACGGTCCTCCTACTGTTTCCTGTTCTGGCTGATGCCAGTGGAGTGGGCGGTGTGAAAGTTGCAACTTCAACCGTTTCCAAGATCGTCGGGCTTCTCACCGGGGATCTTGCCACGGCGGCATTTCTGCTGATAATTGTCTTAGGTGGTCTTGCCTGGTGGATTACCCGATCTAGCCGTGCAGGTGAAATACTTGGTCGAACGGTCATGGGGGCCGTGATCGTTTTTGGAGCGGTTCAGATCAGTGACTTCTTTTCCTTTCAAGGTGCAGTCATCTGATGTCTAATTCTGGCGAGGAGCTGGATACAGCTCCGGTACATACGTCCCTTCAGAGGCGACCAACCATGGGAGGGTTACCTCAAGATGCGTTTCTACTACTGGCACTCATGATGATCACCATGAGCATCGCTTCGCGTTTGGATCCCAAGGTACTTGTGGGCTGTGCACTTGCCTATCTGATTCTACTTCCAATACTTCGGAGAGTATTTGAAAAAGATCCTTTTTTCATGACGGTTGTGCCCCGGGCCCTGAGGTATTCCGCTCGCTATCTTCGGCAGGAACGTGAAAAACCCCAACGGTGGCAGGATCGCATCTCACGAACCCGCTGATGGATCCATTGACTTTCGGGCTTGGTACCGCCGCCGGTGCTGGGGCAGTTTGGGCTCTACATCAAATGAATCGTATACGGATACCGACCGAAGGACTGGGTGATCTCCTTGGATGGGCATTCCTGATTGATGAAGGTGTCATTCTCATGAAGGATGGCTCGTTCATGAGCGGTTTTGAAATTCATCCACCAGACTTAGAAACAACAATGGCCGCCGAGGCAAATAGTGTGACTGATACCGTCCACGATACACTGATGCTTCTTGGGGAAGGGTATGGGATGGAGGTAAGTGTGCGCCGATGCGAAAGTACAATCTATCCCATTCAGAAAACGCACAGCTTTCCCACCACCTCGCTGGAGATCTTTGAGGATGAGCGTCAGAAGCAATTTGAAGAGACTGGGAGCCACTATTCTCTTCATCAGAGCATTCTCTTCACGTTCACGCCCCCACGCGAGTTATTGTCAAGATGGGAGAGGCCGATGATTCAGGGTGGGCAAAGGGGACTGGATTATGAGCAGATCCTATCTGGCTTCAGACAAACTCTGAGTGAGGTAGAATCGCTTCTGGCGAGCCGATTTCAAGTAATTCCCATGGACAGTACGGGAATAGTAACGGAATGCCATTCCGCATTGACGGGAACAAGAAGCTCAGTGAAATCACCTCCAACCTGTTACCTTAGTCATACTCTGGCATCAGATGACTTTCAGACCGGATTTTATCCGTTCATCGGAGGGCAGCATATTTTCGTGATCACAATCTCCTCCCTCGGGGCAGAGACAAAAGTGGGAGATGGATCCTTCTTTAACCGGATTCAGGATCATGGACGATGGCATATGCGATTTGTTGGGATGGACCGGCATGCCGCCAATCGGCGCATCAAACGCTTGCAGACCAGCTGGTTTCATCAACGCAGAGGGCTGCGGAGGCTCATCGCACCCGGAGAGGAAGGATTTGAAGATCAGGATGCAGTTGATATGCAACGCGAAACCGCATCCGCTCATGCGGCATCCGCCAGCGGCCGCGTGCGATTTGGATATTTTGCCAATGCATTCATTCTTCGGGATTCAGACATGCAACGAGGACTTGCTCGGAGTCAGATGCTCTTGCAAGCTTTACGGGATCATGGATATACTTGTGCGCTTGAAACGGTCAATGCGACCGACGCATTCATCGGAACCCTCCCGGGTCATGGCTACGCGAATCTGCGCCGCCCTCTGATCTCCAGTCGTAATGTTGCACATCTATTCCCTGTGTCCTCCCCATGGACGGGGAATGCGATGTGTCCCAGCCCGCTTTTCCCTGAACCTAGTCCGGCACTGGCTTGTGCACGTACATCAGGGTACATACCCTTTATGGTAAATCTACATCAGGAAGATGTGGGGCATACTCTGGTGATCGGTGCTACGGGTGCAGGAAAGAGTGTACTTGTAGGATGGCTGGCGCTCAACTTTTTGCGATATCCAGAAAGTCGCGTCCATATCTTTGATATTGGACGTTCGCATCAAATCTCTTGTTTGGCTGCGGATGGCATTCATTATTCGTTTGGAGAGGCAGATGCCCAACCATTGCAACCTCTACGCCATCTTCATGAAGAAAATGAGCGGTTATGGGCACTGACTTGGCTGGAGACCATCTATGATCTGACAAATGATTTGCCAGATGCAGAGGGTCGGTTGGCACTATCAAATACGCTGGAGCTCTTGAGTCAATCAGCAGCAGAGCACCGAACTCTGTCTTCCCTACGACTTCTCTTACCTCAGCCTCTTCAGAGTGCTGTGGTACGATACACGGTTGAAGGGCCTTATGGTCAATTATTTGACGGAGACTCATGCGGTTCGGCGTCAGCACGGATGCAGGTTTACGAATTGGGACATATTCTGGAGCAGGGAGATGCGGTGATCGTCCCTTTGCTCTTGGCACTCTTTCGGAAGATCGAACGCACGCTGGATGGCAAACCCACGCTAATTGTGATTGAGGAAGCATGGGCTGCCTTATTGAGATCTCGATTTGCCGAGCGCATCAAGGCCTGGCTCCTTACGCTCCGAAAGCGTAACGCCGCCGTTCTTTTGGTAGCTCACTCACCATCACAGATTGCGTCTCTTCCAAATGCCACTCTCATCACGGAGTCCTGCCCAACCAAAATAATTCTCCCGAATCCGGAGGCACGGACACAGGAAGGGATGGCAATGTATCGGACACTGGATCTCAGCACTCGCGCCATTGAGGTCATAGCACGGGCAAAACCGAAGAGGGATTACTTCTACAAAAGCCCTGCCGGAAACCGACGATTTGAACTGAATCTGGGATCAGTTGCTCGCACACTGCTCATGCCTCTCTCTGGATTGAGCGGAGATGTATCTCGGATACGGATTCAGGAAGCAATCAGCAAGTATGGACATGACTTTCTTCAACATATTGATAGAGTACCATGAAACGAATCCTATTCTTGATCCTGCTGACCGCGGGTGCGACGGTAACTCGTGCGCAAGTTCCCGTCGTTGATGTGGCAGTTCTGGCTGAAACGATCGCAACGGTTGCAGAGCTTCGTCGGCAGGTTAGTCTACTTTTGGAGGAGGTTGCACTGTCCAAAGAAATCAAAGAGAACGCCCAATCTCACCTTCGCAGATATCAGCAATCCTTCTTAAAGCGCGGACTCATCCCATCCGAGGAGCTTGGTGCGTATATCAATCAGATCCACAAGAGTCAGCAGACGCAGGGCGCAATTACCTGGGAAGAACCAGATGTATTTCAGGGGATATTCCCCATGTACCAGCATCCTGTGGATCCTCTGGCGGCGCAGCGAGATGCACATGAGCAAACCATGGCAACCTTCCAAGGCACACTTGCATCGCTAAAGGTACATAATCATTCAGTTCATCAAGCACAAGATGAGCTGGAGCAGATGAAGATGGAAATCACTCGTGCCAAAGAGCCCCAACAGATGCGGGATGTGCAAGCAAATTTGCAGATCATGCATACACGAGAACTTTTGTTGACTCGGCATGCACTCATGACTCTGATGAATCTACAAGCCGTTCATGCAGCGGAAGAGGTCAGTCAGAAGGCACAGGCCAGAATGCGCTATGATGCGTTTGTGGGCGAAGATAGGTGGTCAGGAGATCCTTCGCAGTATGATGTGCACCGCTTCTTGAAAATGCCCGGCGAGAAGTAGTCTACGTTCCAATGAGGTGGCTGAACGATTACGATACCGACTAACGATTATCTTCTTATGCAAGCGCAACATATGATTCAGAACTGTGCACCTTCAATGTTTTTTGATTGTGCACAGGAAATTTTTCGCCTGACTACGGAAGCATGGTTAACCCGTGCGCTTGATGCAGCCCAGACCCTTTTCCTCAGTCTCGCACTTCTGGAGATTGTGGTCACCGGATATATGGTTTGGTCTGGGCGCAGAGCGCAGAAGACGGATCTCATTAGCCAGTTTGCATTCAAGATCGGGCTTCTGGCATTTGTGCTCGGACTCCTGTCCACCTACCATAGATGGTTGCCAATGATTGCTCGGGGATTCGGGGAAACCGCTGTCTATATCGGAGGGAGTGGCATGACTCAGTTATCTCCAACCCATTTA
This sequence comes from Rhodothermales bacterium, assembly GCA_965208025.1. Taxonomy (GTDB): domain Bacteria; phylum Bacteroidota; class Rhodothermia; order Rhodothermales; family Bin80; genus Bin80. Next base: position 2,163,125 of record OZ242302.1, on the reverse strand, counting down.
GTAAATATTGGACTCAGCCTCGTTTTGCGTGTGATGCAGTCCGTTGGGTTAACCTCTGATCTCGTCACCTCTCTTGCCATCGTTCCAGGTCTCATCATGTTGCTGTGCTTCGTTGCACTTGCTACACACCTGTTGGTGACGATGATCGAAAGCTATGTGGTGGTTACCGGAGGCCTTTTCTTCATTGGGTTCATGGCATTTCGGGGGACAGCTCCATTGGGAGAAGGGTTTCTGAGGTATGTGGTGTATGTGGGTGTGAAGTTATTTTTCATTCTCCTGATTGCCGGAGTTGCGGTCTCAATTGGAGATGAAATGGTGGCACTTTTGCAATCATATGACAATTTGTGGCTTGCTTCATTTGAGCAACTCTTTTCCCAAGATTCAGGGGGAATGGTCGGAGCGATTTCGTCCAGAATGGGCTTTCTATGGTCTATCACCGCGGTCGCAGTTCTGTTGGCGGGCGTCGGACTGCATATGCCTGCGCGGATCGCCACTCAGATCAGTAATGGTCTAACGATCAACTTCAAGCGAGCTTTGGAGAATCTGTGATGATGGCACGGGAAGGGCATCCCTATCTTGATGGGAGATATGCATTTGAGCGGCTCTTTGGAGACCTTGCACGCGGCAGGCGTTCATGGCAGTCCGTAGCATTCCTTGCACTACTCATGAATGTTGTACTCGCCGGAGGGTACATTCATCTTGCCTCACAACATAAAGTGATCCCATATGTGGTGGAACTGGACGCACTTGGCGAAATGCGGGCGGCGGGTAAACTCTCCGTGCGTGAAGTACCCGAGCGAGCCATCACCGCGACCTTACGCAGGTTTGTACACAATATGCGAACGGTCCCCACCGATGCACGTCTGCTCAATATCCGTCTTCAGGATGCGCGTGCACATGTTCATGGCCGTGCGGCAAAGACACTGGTGGCAGATTTGGATCGCGAACGGGAAAATCTGGAACGAATGCTCGAGCGTGGAGATACGCGTTACGTTGAAGAGATCAATAGCATATTGAAAATGCCTGGCGAAGGAATTCTGTACCGGGTATCCTGGCGAGAGTTGGTCCAGATTGGTCATGAAGAGAGGATCTCAGCTTTTGAGGGACATTTTCAAGTCCATGTTGAACCTGTTGAAGATGAGGATGCCCTTGCCAGTAACCCTCTTGGCATCTATGTGATGGATTATGCTCTGACCAAGATTACCACGCAATAGTCAACCTTATTCGATGCGGTCAATTCATATGGTGAGAAAATGATCTTATCTGAGGCAGAGTAAATCTTGAGATGGTTGCAAAGGCAATGATCATTGAACTTTATTGCAATGGCAGGAGGCAATAGATTCAGTCAACACTATTTTCGTTTTGCACTTGTGCTCCTGCTTCATGCACTCTGGTTTCAATGAAGAACCAACAACGATAGGCAGCAGTGCTACATCTATGGGACCTCATTGAAAGAGGGTACTGGATACAAAGATCTTCTATTTTTAGAAGATCTTTTGATGTCCAGATTGTACAAACCCTTCCGAGGCTCCGTCAGAATTTTTCATGGATTAGCGTCAAGGTTCCATCATGGATTTTGTGGTTCAAGGTCTGAACCATCTCAGAAAGGGTTCTACCGCAATTCGTGTGGAATGCTTACCTTTCGTTCTCTTTAAATTTACATATTTTCATGGAATCAGTTCTAGATTTTGCGATGCGCCACAGCTTACAATTAGGAAGCGAGTGGAGGATTAATCGGATGCTTTTGGATGCGGAAGCTCAACGGATTGACATCTACATCTCCCATTCGAGTCGTCCATTGATCTGCCTGAAGATGGGAGAAACGGGGACGTTGTATAACCACCGTAAGGAGCGGTCTTGGCGTCATCTTGACTGGTTTCAGTTTCAATGTTTTGTCCACTGCCAGATCCCTCGGGTCAAGTCTTCCGCAGGGGTGAACACAATTCAGGTTCCGTGGTCAAGTGCTTCGCAACGTTGTACGGAAGCCTTTGAATCCTGAACGATTCGATTGCTCCAAGCGACGAAGAATCAAACGAAGACGGGGAGTTGCTTCGTTGCAAGTTTGATGTGGTGAATCAGATCCTGCGCCGCAGTGTGGACCGTGGGGAACGGCGGCGTGTGCTGCGAGGTATTTCGCATGTGAGTGTAGATGAGAAGGCGATTCATCGCGGCCACAAGTACGCAACCGTCGTAAGTGATTCCGAACGAGGCGTGGTCCTTGATGTAGGACAGGGACGCGACCAAAATAGCGTAACTGCTCTGTTACAGGGACTTCTGGGGGATCTAAAGGACGAGATCAGCCCATTACGACCGATATGTGGAAGGCCTATATTTCTTGTGCCACCGAGCTGTTTTCGCATGAGGCGCTAATCCATGATCGCTTTCACTTGATCCAGTATTTCAACAAAGCGATTGACCAAGTGCGCAGAAGCGAGGTCAAGCAGCACGATGCACTCAAGCATAGCCGGTACGCGCTCCTGAAAAATGAAGCGAACCGCACTACAAATCAGGAGGATCTATTCCAGACGATCCAGAAGTTGAACTTGCAGGTCAGCATTGCTTGGAGGCGAAGATTCAAGGCCATTTTTCGATGCCGCACTTTTGCGGACGCAAAAGAGTATTTCAAGCCTTGGCTTGAAGGTGTGAAGGAAGAGGCCATAAAGGAGGTCATCCCGATCGCCAAGATGTTTGAACGACACCGAGAAGGCATTTGTAGTGCACTGTGCTATGAACAGTCCAACGCCAGAGCAGAACGAATCAACGGCAAGATTCAAGAAGTTAAAACCATTGGAAGAGGGTACAGAAAATCCAAAAACTTCCGAAGCACGATCCTCTTTTTCCATAGAGGGTTAGTACTCCATCCACAATATTTGCGGTAGTACCATCCACAAATTTTTCCCGCACTACATGTAAGATGTTTTGCCGTGTCATCCACAAATTTGACTGTAACCTCTTCTGATAGTTGGTAACAGCTATCCCATGCCACCCAACGGACATTTGGATTTTATCAAACCTTTTATTATACTCAGGAACTCTCTGTAATTAAACACTGAACAATAACTATCCGAAATCATGAAAACGCTATTTAACAACGTATTCGCCGCCTTAATTCTGGTTTTTGGGATTGGGCTGCTACATTCTCCACTGAATATTGTATCAAAAACCTTGCGGCCATAAAAACCGGTTATCAGGTGAAACTGAAAAAATATTTATGAAGGAAGTGGGTGGAAATGCTGTGGAGACTATGGATGTAAGGCTAGTACAGATGGATGTGAAGAATATCTTTCACCAAGAGCAAGAATTGATACAATGATGACTACCATTTTCAGTTTAGATCGCTGCTGGCATTATCTTTTTCTTTCTGTGATTTTTCTTCTTTTTAATCCAGTTAGGTTGCTGGCACAGTCGGATATTCGTGATGGATCTATAACGCTGACAGAGGTATGGCGCTTAGGTGAAGAAGAGGGACAGGATGTTTTGTTCGGAAATATTAATGATGTGCAGATTGATAGCCAAGGACAACTATATGTCCATGATTGGGACCACGAAGGGATTTACAAAATTTCTGGCACAGGGTCTCTTCTTCATCAAATCGGTAGCAAAGGTAGCGGTCCTGGAGAATTTGAGTATCTCTCTGGAATATATGTTGGCCAAGGTGATACGGTTTATGCTATGGATGGTAGTCTTGAGCGTATATATAAATATGCTTCCCCTGATCATGAATTCTTTGATATGAGACGTATTCAAAGAGTTGAGGGCTCACTTTCTGATGCATGGACAATGGTTGGCGCTAATCCTATGGGATTTCTCGTGGTATATATGCCTGTGTATACGACTTGGCTTCCAGAAACTATGACATCAAAAAACAACTTTGATGTCTACTTGGTCAACCAAGATGGGGTTAGATCGGAAAACATAATTTTCCAAATGCCTGCCATAGAGCGCCTTCTTTATGAGGACAACAGAGGCTATACGCATATGCCGTTTAGTCCCGATCCGGTCGTTTCCATAGGAAAAGACGGAAGGATCTATGCTGGCAATGGTGAGGAGAGCACTATTCGTATTCTGTCTTTTGATGGGGAGATAGAACGTATTCTCAGTTGGGAGATAGAGCCCATTCCAGTTACTTCAGAAGATATAGAGAAGACTATTGATAATTCAGGTGAACTGAGACTTAAGGCGATAAAAGCTGCAGAGCTTCCTAAAAACAAGCCTTACTATCAGCACTTTACCGTGGATGACCAGAATCAAGTATGGGTGCAACTAAGCACGCCTTACGGAGCAACCGAAACAGAATGGTTGATTATAGATGGAGGCAGCAATATCGCAAATCGTTTTATGTTCCCCTCAAATGTTCGCCTGTTTTCTGTAAAAAACGGGAAAGCCTATGGTGTGGAGGATGATATAATTCTGGTTGCGTATTCAATTGAGTAAAGGGTGTTTGAAAAGCATTGCCTGTGAGGATCAATGCAATTCATCAAGTCTACTTTATCTATAATTCTGGTATTTTGTGCAGTCTTGATGACCATTCTGGTCGTCCGGCGTGAGTTTCAGCCTAGTCAGTTGCACACTCAGAATCCCGATCGGGTACTGCCAGATTCACTGTGGCGGATAGTCTCAGAATATGAGACGGCCATAGGTCCTGAATCGGCTCCTGTCAGGATCGTTGAGTTTCTTGACTACGAGTGTATTTTCTGCCAGCGCTTTCATCCCATATTGGATTCGATTCGTACAAACTACCCTGATCAAGTCGCCATAGTCTACCGAAATTTTCCTTTGAACTACCATACTGGAGCTTACTTGTCGGCAATGGCTGCAGAATGCGCTGCCCAACAATCTAAACTTGAAACATATCAAAATCTTTTGTTTCAAAATCTGGACGCACTATCCAACGGCACAACCGATAGAATTGCTATAGCAGAAGCGGCTCAAATATCAGACTTGAATTCTTTTCAAGAATGTATGACTGACGGAAAAGTACAGCAGAAAGTTAATGCCGACACTGTACTTGCAGGCAAGTTGGGTATAGGTAGTATTCCAACAATATTTGTAAACGGTGCGATGTATTCTAGACTAATGACGTTCCCAGAGTTAGATGTCATAGTCAAAAAAGAACTAGAAAAGTAATTAAAACTCCCCTTCGGCAGTAGTTTTTGCGGGGGAAAGTTCAGGTGTTTTCAGGATACTATTTCTGTTCGGATTAACCATACCGTATCTCTTCCATATGAGTGGATTCGGCGAAGGAGGTTGATGTTTGTGTACTGAGCTGAAGCGGAGAAATCATCGGGGGAGATGCCAGCAAACAATTTTTACAAGAAACTACAATCGCTCAATACGAAGTAGAGTAGATTGATCTGGGTGATTGGATTTGCAAAGGTGGTTCTTTCGGCTGCCATCTTGCTCAGCAAAGGTGGCAGATGCCATGAGAATCGATCTGGGATCTCTGCTTATTTTGTTTTACAGCGAACTTGGGTAAGGAATCCGACTGCAAGACTTAGGATTTTCCTTGAAGAACTGTGTATGGGAAAACCGCATGCGCTGTTCAGAGGGCAAGAGATAGGAAACGACCGACGGCATATGAACGGGGAAACTCAGCCGTGGATAGTAAATGTGCTCCAATCCTAAAAGCCTGGCAATCCTATTATTGAACCACAGTTCAGATCAGCTGAAGATGGAATTTTGAATGAGATCTAAAACTACAACCTGTTGATGATAGAGTGTAGCAGGGTCCCTTGTTGAGAGATGGTGATACCGTTCTTTTCCCTGTGGATTCAGAAATCTAAACCCTAATATTCTCCATACTAATGCACAATTGTCATGATACTCCCACTCAATTTATGCGGGAACCTATTAAAAGATCAATCCGAATAAGAGGATTGATCTTTCCAACATAGCCTACAAAACCATAACACTCCAACTTTACTACTATGTTTGATATAGTCACGAAAGTCAGGCGTTTGTTTGTAATAGCCATTTTCCTTGGGATATCGGTAGCGACCACTTACGCACAAACTGGTTATTCAACCACATCGGTATCTATTCAAGCAGGACTTAGCATGTCAACAGTTTTGATGGACGATTTCAATCCTTTACATCCTTCAAGATATTCAACTACAATTGGTTACACTAGCGGCTATAGTATACAAACATCTATTTTCTTCCCAATCTCTACTGTACATGGCTTGCGGCTGGGGCTTGGTTGGATACAAAAGGGGTATTCTACTGAGGCGCGATTATCTGAGACTCTTGGAGAACTCCGTGCACCTGAAAAGTCCGAATCCAATGTTTTTAGGCTAAACTATTTCACTCTCCCGATACTTGCGCAGTTTAGTCCAATATACCCCGTGCGTATCTTGGCTGGTCCGACAATCTCTTATTTTCGTAAGTGTACTGCTGAAAGTGTACAAACGGAAGATGGAGTTGTGGAAGAGCCAGTCACTGTTGACTGTGCAGAAGGGGCAGAGGAAGCCCTCGCAACCATTGAATTATCTCTCAGGGGTGGAGTAGGTGTAGATATACCTGTAACAGGTACATTTTCTGTTTCTATTGATGGAGTTTACGACTTAGCAATGAATAAATTTCTCACTGATCCGTCAGGACTAGGTTTTAAGAATCGGGGCTATATGGTTAAAGCAGGCGTGAGCCTGCCGATTGGGTTATGAAGTCTGGGTACTACAGCATGAATTCTTACCATACAACTCCTTTTGCGGTTGTCGCGGAAGGAGTTTTTTGTAGACCCCAAATAAACATTGGAATTATTTAAAATCTAATTCACCACATGATCGTCTACATAGATTGATATCTTTGACATGTGCCTTTGATCGCTGGCCGCACAAGTCTACGGATTCCTTAGAATTCACAAAAAATTATTCATTTTTTACTTGTAAAGAAATAATTAAGACAGTAACTTCGCATAAGTGTCACTATCACAATTTTCTGCACTGGAGTGTAATCTAATTGACAAACACTAACAATGAGGTTAGTAATGTTGCTATTTACAAAATTCATGGCCTCAACATCAATCTTGGCTTCACTGGTTGTATTTGCTACATTTGACCAAAACTCCACTTTAGGGAAAATTGCCCCCCCCAATTTCCCCAACTGCAAGTGTAGAGAGGCTACCAGTCACAGTCGTTGATGGAAGGCTCGTTTTTTCCGATATGGAAGCATTCTCCCAGTTGATCGATGATTTAATCATGCCTGGGCGCCCTGAAATCGGAGAAATTGGATTCCCAGACAAATATGTTTCTTTGCGTGCTTATACAGGGGAGTTGCAGATGAAGAGTAGTCAGGAATCGGTGAATACGGAATACCTGAGTGACATTTTATGTATATGAGACAGTTGAGGACCCAAATTATTATGCGGAGGTGCTTAATGGACACGGTGAGGTTCAGATCGGATCAGATATCCTCAATATTACTCGTAGCATGGAGGTTCATATCATGTTGGATAATTCCAACATCCATAAAACTGCCTGATACATAACCAGCCACTTCCGCCGTCCACGATTTCATCCTCATTTCATACCGACTATCTCCTCATGATTAAATCTTGTGGAACGCTGGTTGCTAAGACTACCAATGACCAAATCCTGCGAGGAACCTGTGGTAGCACAAAAGAGCTGGAAGATGCAAAAACAGTATCCAGGGTCAAAAATGAGGATCCCAAGCCCTTATTTGGACGAAACCTGCTGATCAGATTCTGAAATCCATCAAAGTATGTTGCAAAATGGCGAATGAAACGATATTGTAGAATACTGATGATCATTTTCAGAGCGAAGAACCAACTTCCTTGTAGTTCTGTTCTGTGTGGGATCTTTCTGTTCATGGCAGTGACTCCATTGGGATCAGTCTACGGACAAGAATTTACGATCAGTGGTTATGTGGAAGATCAACTCAGCGGTGAACGGATTCCGGGTGTAGAACTTTTCTTCCCTGAACTGGAACGTGGAACGGTTACCAACTCTTACGGCTATTACAGTTATGCCACCACCTCCTCGGAAATCAAGCTCCTCGTACTGCATGTGAGCTATGAACCATTAGAGTACAACTTTGAATTGTTGAGTGACACGACACTCAATGTTTCTCTCTCTCCTCAATCATTCGATCTTGAGGAATTGGAAATTTTGGCTCGCCCGGATCGGGCCATAGATAAGTCACAAATGAGCGAACACAATATTGAGATTGGCCAAATTGAATCGCTACCTGTGATATTCGGGGAGGCAGATGTTCAAAAAGTACTGCAATTACTCCCCGGTGTACAGGGGGGGCAGGAAGGTAGCAGCGGACTTTACGTCCGCGGTGGACGATCAGATCAGAATTTGATCCTGTTAGATGGATTGCCCGTCTACAACCCCAACCATGTATTCGGATTTTTCAGTGTTTTTCCTGCACAAGCCCTGAAAGGTGTTAAACTTTTGAAAGGAGGATTCCCTGCCCGATATGGAGGCAGACTCTCCTCGGTCGTAGACTACACAATGAAAGAGGGAAACTTGAGGGAGTTCAAACAACAGGTAACAGTTGGGCTTCTTGCTTCTCAGCTACTCGTTGAAGGGCCAATCAAGAAAGATAAATCTTCGTTCTTGCTGTCTGGTCGGCGATCGTTCATTGACCTTATTCTTTATCCATTCCAGTCCACGAGTGATGAATCAACTATGGGTCATTTCTATGATCTTCATTTCAAAGCCAATTATATTGCTTCCAGTCAGGATCGCATTTATCTGAGTGGGTATGCTGGACGGGATGTACTCACTTATCGGAATACTACTCAATACAACAGCGAGATCAGTGATAATAATTCCACTGCCGATTTGGGTTGGGGAAATCAATTACTGGCACTCCGCTGGAATCGAATCGTAGGTGATCGGACATTCTTCAATGTTTTGGCAGGAATAACCTCCTACAGATATGCTTTAGATTATGTGGGAAATTCCCAAGCTGCGATTGGTGCGCCAGTCGTTAAATCCGAGTCGAGTTGGGATTCTAGAATTGTAGACGGTGTCATTAAAATGGATGTTGAGTACAATTCCAATTCTAGACATTATCTGCGTTTCGGATTAGAGGGAATATGGCATCGTATAGAACCAGGTCGTACCAGAGTCCGAAGTGAAGATCAGGATCTACTAAGCACAGAGTCCATGCAAGATCAAATTCATTCGGGGACTGTTGCGACTTATGTGGAGGATGAGCTATTCCTCAGTCGTCAATTTCGCGCGAATCTGGGTCTTCGCACATCTGCATATTTTGGAGAGGGTAAGTCGTATTGGTCTGTTGAACCTCGCGTGAATGTCAACCTACGATTGTCTAACAGTGTGGCTATCAAGGCATCCGGTGTCACTGTCCAACAGTATATTCATTTATTGACCAGAGGGGGAGCCCAGCTCCCGAACGATCTGTGGGTTCCGACAACAGGAGACATTCGTCCACAAAGGGGGCAGCAAATTGCAGTGGGGCTGGCTTGGAGCGACCAAAAGGCCAAATATGAGATCTCGTTAGAATCATATTGGCGTCAAATGCAACAATTGATTGAATATAGGACGAATGCGAATGCACCATCCTCCGCAGTTCTGGACTGGATGAATCTGATTGAAGAAGGGAGTGGAGAGGCAACAGGGTTGGAACTATTTGCTCGAAAAAAAGCTGGCAGATGGACGGGTTGGATTGGGTATACGCTAAGTCAATCTACAAGACAGTTTGAAAACCTCAATCGGGGGGATCCATTTCCCGATGGATTTGACCGCAGGCATGACCTGTCAATTGTGAGTAATTATCGAATAAACTCCCAGATTGAATTCGCAGCGACTTGGGTATACGGAAGCGGATATCCACTCTGGCTTCCAATTGGCCGATATACCACCATTGCTCCATACGCCGCATGCTCGCAATGTAAGGCCTCGCCGTGGGTTGACTTTGGCTCCCTGAATAGTTCTCGTGCACCCAGTTATCATCGTATGGATATTAATTTTCATTTTCAAAAAACGTTCCGCTACTGGGTACGGACGATCTCCTTAGGATTGTATAATGCGTATGGACGTCAAAACCCTTCTTATGTCTATGCCAAAGTGAGTGAAGAATCCTTTGATGAGCCCCTTCCCGTCATTCTTACCAATGTATCATTTTTCCGTTGGATGCCTTCAGTTTCGTATCAGTTGAAATTCTAAATGTCCAAGCCCATCTTCATCGCACTGCTCTGTATGGTTCTTTGTGCATGCGAAACTCCCCTTGACTTTCAGGATCCAGAGTCTTATACGCCAAGCTTGGTGATCACCGATTATTTCACACCTGATAGCATATGGTCATTCAGGGTCAGCAGAAGTATTGATCTTTCCCAACCAGCATTTCCGTCCGAGCTATTTATTGAGAATGCAACCGTATTCGTTCAAGGCGCATCTGGTTATCAGGAGGAGCTGATTCACACGGGAAGAGGAGTTTATCGCTCCGAATCTGGTGTGTATCCCCAAGTAGGCGAGATGTACACTATTGAAGTTGAATCTCCCGGGTACGAGTCTGTTTACGCAACTTCTCATGCCCCCGAATTAAAGTCTGAAATTCTGGAAATTCGTACAGTTGATCCCTCCCAATTTGGCCAGTTGAACTCCTCAACGCTAAGCTTACGTCTTAAAGTGACTGACCTCCCTGATAAATCTGTATTTAGGTTATATCTTGTCCGAGTTTTTCCGCACTGTCAAGATCGGGAGTTTGAGGATACAACGACAAACTGTAACTCCAATATCTTTGGTTACAAACATATTTCATTTACGAGTTCAGAAGCTTCTTTCTATCATAATGTGGTATCCTTAGACCAGCCACCTAGTCCGTTTATTGACTCCTTTACCCACTTTCGAAATGCTTATTTCTCTGATCGACTTTTTCAGAATACCGAACAAGAATTTGAATTATTCTTTGAATCAAGAACGAATAGTAGCAATGAATATGACCATTTCATGTTGGTCCTATCAAGCTTGAGTGAAGAACTTGTGTTTTATGAACGATCTGAAACTCTACAAAGGGACTATTTAGAGTATAATGATTATTTCTTAACAACTCCAGTGGAATTGTATTCTAACGTAGAAGGAGGATTGGGTATATTTGCGGGGTATTCCAGTCAAATCCACCGATTTGATTCACACGGAAGGGAATGGAAGGAAAGTGATTTCGGAATTGGAGAATAACCGCTCCTCTCTTCAACCAAGAAATTCCAGACGAGATACGTCAATGATCGTTCACCGTAGATTTGCCTTAACTGCTGTTAATACACAACCAAAGGGGATCCATCCGTATGCTGACACCCTTCGATTTTCAGAGGGGCAATATCACACCCATGTGGTTACTTGGCCGGGTGCTAGATAGGGATTGTGACGGTGTCTAATTCCCTTGATTTAAGTTTACCCTTCCCCCTAAGTTGAACTCGTAGCCATATACGTATTCTTGCGATATTGAAGATACGTACAGGTACTTCCCATACAGCAGAAAATCCTTACAAAAATATCTACTTGCTCCAAAGTGTTATTCATGGGACGGGCAAATGTGAAGATTAGTCGTTAATATGGTAGCCTGAATTATCAGGAATCTGTATTTGGAATTTGTAAGGCCGCTAAACCTCTTAATGAAAAGCTATTTGGGGACGTCTACATCCCCACATAATTATATGAAATTGTGAATATTGATTACTTTGGTTCTACCGCAATTTGTGTGGAATAAGAAGCATTTTATGAACCAGTAGAATCTGTATAAATGTACATGATTTCGTGTTGGAAAGAGGGACATCAAAACAGTTATTGAGTATTCCGAACAAAAGAGCCACCGATTACGAGTGATGGGAGCCACTGAATACGGACGATGGGAGCCACTGAATACGCAGTATGCGTTCTGTAGGGTGATATGCCAACATTATTCAGTTACAACCTGCACGCCAAGTAGGAACCTGCTGTGGGCTGACATTGGCTTGAGGAATCGTTCTCGTGCATCCAGTCAGAACGCATAAAATGTATTTCATTTTCAGAAAACAATCCGATCTGGGATGCGTACGGTCTCCTCAGTCCAGTATGATGCATATAGGTGTCAGAACCCTCCGAATGTCTATGCTAATGCGACCGAAAAATCCTGGGATGAGTCCCTTCCCGTCACTCATACCAAGGGATCATTATTCAGATGGATGCCTTCAGTTTCGTTTCAGTTGAAATTCTAATGTTGAAGCCCATCTTCATCGCACTGCTCTGTGTGGTGCTCTGTGCATGCGAAACTCCCCTTGACTTTCAGAATCCAGAGTCTTATACGCCAAGCTTGGTGATCACCGATTATTTCACACCTGATAGCATATGGTCATTTAGGGTTAGCAGAAGCATTGCCCTTTCCCAACCCGCATTTCCGCTCGAACTATTTATTGAGAACGCAACCGTATTCATTCAAGGAGCATCTGGTTATCAGGAGGAGCTGATCCACTCGGGAAGAGGAGTGTACCGCTCTGGATCTGGGGTATATCCCGAAATAGCGGAGATGTACACCATTGAAGTTGAATCCTCAGGATATGAATCTATTCGTGCGACTTCTCATGCCCCTCAATTAAAATCTGAATTATTGGGTATTCAAACCGTTGACTCTATGCTTTTCGGCCAAGTATACATTCCGACGCACCGCTTACGTCTTAGAGTAACCGACCTCCCTGGTAAATCATATTATAGATTACGTATCGTCCAAGCTGTACCTGCCTGCTATAATGAGGAATCGGGGCTAACGAGGATTGATCCTAACTCCGATCGTTTTGAATACCGTCTCGACTCATTTGCAAGTTCAACCAGTTCCTTTTTTCCGGATGCACTATCTTTAGATGAGCCACCTAATCCGCTTTATGGAGACATAAATATCCGATTCAGAAATGCGTATTTCTCTGATCGATTTTTTCAGAATACAGAACAAGAATTCGAATTGTTCTTCCAACCGTTTCCCCTGACGGATGATGTTTCTAAGCATTTCATGCTGATCCTATCAGCTTTGAGTGAAGAAGTAGTGTTATATGAACGTTCAGAATTCTTGCAGATAGAATATTTAGAGAATAACGACTATCTCTTCACGACTCCCGTGGAATTGCATTCCAACATAGAGGGAGGATTAGGTATATTTGCAGGGTACACTAGCGATACCTACCGAATTGATTCGGATGGAAAAGAGTGGCAGGAAAGTGATTTAGGGATTGGGGAACAACCACTTCCTATCTGTCAGCCATGAAATTTTGCTTGAGATTTATCCAAAAGTGTTCGTCCAAGTTCTTTTGAGGGAGAAAAAGTTTCCACCTATTTCATGGACCAACTCCTCTCAGCGGCTATCCTTTCCTGTTTCTGGTACTCTTCGCATATTGTAGAGGAGAGGAAATAAAATTAGCACAGATTCTGCGGCGCATGAGTTGGAATGAATACCAAACGCTGAACTAGCCTCAGAACGTCTCTGGGGTACCATGACGGGTTGAATGGTAAATTGTGCGCCTCGGGAAACGTGTGTTACAAGAACGAAACCACCGTTTCTCTCCATGTCCATTCTTATAAATCAGAAATCCATCTCGGGGTCGAAAGATCCAGCAGCCAAAACTCCATTGTGGTAGACATGACTGATAGGTGGCGGACCGGTCCCCAGTACCGAAGATGTTCAGAAGTGACCGTTTACAGGAATAGTGGATTTTAATGACAGAGAGCATCGGAAATAGTAAAAACTGCCTCCAAGATTGTTCTGGCGTGGCATCCAGCACCTCCACATTTGAAAATGTATCAGCTATCTCAAGAATGCGTAGGATTAAGCAAGACCGTGAATAGGGCTTCCTCCCTTTATAACTTAACTTACTGATGTGCTATCAGTAACAATGTCTGGACACTGAGTGCTGATTCCCTATCCATATACACAGGGGTATATCCTCTCAGTGATCTACTTTGCCATTCCGAAGATTCCTGGAAGCTTGAGCGAGTGAGTCAGTGGAAAGCATCATAACTTGACAAATAACAGTCCGATAAATAAAATCAAGGGTGGATCAACCCTCAGAAAGGGTATCGGTTGAGATAGAGCGGAGATCAGTCCCACATACGGAGGAGTATACACTCGGGAGAAGACGAAGCCATTAGAATGGATAGCTAGAACACTCCGAATTTCTGCGTACATGATTTTTGTGGGAGTACTCGTTTAGGAAGCCGCATAGGAGCAGCCAGATAGAGTAACCCAGATCACGAAAACCAAACAAGAATTTAGGCCGAAACTTGATCAACCCCAGTTTTGTAGCCGAGTAATTCCAGACCGGGTCTGCATGCTTCCTCAAGCATTCGCTGGTCGGCGGGAGAGAGGGACTTGTATTTGGGTGGGCCTGCGGGCGGTCGGCATACCGAAGTGGCATCGCGAACCCAGGTGGTGTCATCAAGCGAGGGATGAATAAAACGAATCATCCGGCGGAGCTGCGCCTCAGGGTTCTCCAAGATATCTTCATACTTCATATTCAGCAACCGATCTGGTGGGAGACCACCGAGGACACGCTGAGCAATGGACATTTGTGAGGTCCAGAATCGGCCAAAATCGGCGATTTTCAACTCCCCATGGGGTAATTTATTTGAGGGTAGCTTGAACCCCAGATGAAAATATGAACTGGTGAGGAAATCAGATTCTTCAAACAATTTCAATACATTCAAGATATTGATGCGTTTTGACTCAAAGTACTTGATCGTTGCTACCACCGATCGAAACGATGGATGATGACTCATAGATATGGCCGTATTCCTTCCATCACGATACAAATGGATAACGCGTGCCTCCGGAAAATGGCGAAGCATCACCATGGACATATTGATGGAGCCACCTGATCTCTCGACCCATAAGTCTCCACCAAACCGATCCGCCAGCCAGCCGAACAGCCAACGAAAATGGTCTACAATGGCCCGTTTAGGTTGACTCTGTACAATCGGACCAAGTTCGTCATATACCGTTTCGTAGTCATCTGTCAGATGGGGAAGGGTGGCCAGCAAGATTGGAGGTGTGGTTTCAGAGTTAAAGCGGGCATTAGGATCCGTGATGGGATACAAGACTTCCGAAACATTCTCCAAATCTCGTCCCAATGCTTTAAGCATGGGCTTCTGTTGACTGATCAACTTCCAGAACCAAGTTCCACTCGCTCGCCGTCGAATAGAGGCTGGAGCGGGGGGAATAGAACAGAAGAATTCAGACAAGCTCAGAATGCGTGGGTGTAAGTTCAGCATCTGAGAGACCATAGTGGAACCGCAACGTCCACTGTTCAGAATGAACACAGGGGGGATCGTCATGAGTGGGATTTCCTGAATTTAGCGGGGCTCGCAGGGCTTAAACATCAATTCGCAGACTCAGAAGAAAACGGAATACTCTGGGGATGTGGGGATAACGAATGAGAAGATGCTTCGTAATGCGACCATCATTGCGACCCGTTGCAACGAAGTCGGTGTTGAGGACTAAAGCTGATCCCATGATCATCATAGTGAGATTTATCAAGAAAGAACGACAAATTACTAAACAGGAGCCGTTTCATCAAATAGTATGCTTTTTCCTCTAAGATTTGGATATTGAGTTATCCATCAAGTACACAAAATTAAACCCGTAGCTGATAATTGGAACATGTAGGAGTCAGTTGACTGGTTCCCAATGAATAGATGGTATATGATACGAATCTTTCCGCAGACCGTCCAGATCTGTCTGGTCATCCAATGCAACAACACATAGCGATTCATTAAGAAAAAGTAGTCATCAGAAGTGAGTGAAGATTGGTAGAGGACTCACAAATCTCACTCGTATGAGCGTGAGAGCAGTCTCTCATCTATTAACATATAAAATAAGAAATTCAGAACAGATTATGACATTACCTCAGGGTATTGGAATCCGAGGCAGACCGAATGATCGAGAGAGGCTTGCAATCAGAGGGTAGTCCAGAACTGCAATGCAGAGAATCCGAGATAGACAAGAGTACATGGGAGGGATTCTCATGAGAGTGAGGCAAAACGTTGAGATCTGCGAAATGCGCATATAGTACCAGAACTTCTAACCATTTGGTCCGAAAGGAGATACATCCTAGTAATCTGATACTGGAGCTTAGACAATTCACGGGGTTAGAAACGAACAGATGGGTACGGGAATGCACAAAAATAAATTTGACCGTTCAGATAAGAGGTGGGTTCAACGCCGAGGTCATTCCATCATCTGTGATCGTTCTGTCATTCAACCGAATTTACTTCGCCAATCAGATTAAAACTTGTAGCAACTCGAGATACATCTATCCGGAACCACGACCATTAGGAGAAGTCTCCGAGGGGATTGGTGGGTGAGGAACACTCTTCCAGTCATGGTAGGGCGACCGCAGATCTAACAGTTCGTCAGTCCAAATGCAAAGAGTTGGGGCAATGATCGGACTCTATGATGATAGGTCTGTTGATCGTTGTATGGATCAAACTACGATATTTGACGGCATAGATGCGTGAACTTATGCGTCAAGAGTCCTGCATCAAACGAACTTTTTGGAATGTGATTGGCTCAATCAAAAATATATCCATCCACAAGTCTCATGTATCCAAGGACTGTGTGAATTCTGTTTCAGGTGATCACACTTTGCAGTTGTCAGAAGGGTAGCAAACTCAGCCCTCTCTTCCTCATTCATTCGCGTAGATACATCAAACCAATGAGAATAATCCAGTGCAACTAAATTGATTAAGCCGCTGATCATGGTGATTGTCTACATGAGCGTAGAGGAGAAACAATTGCTCAGAGAGCGATCCCAAGCCCTTGGCATGAGCATGTCTGCTTACATGCGGAATATCTTCATGAAGCCCGATCGCATGTCCCAGGAGATGATCGCCAGAGAGTGGATATCTCTGGCACTTCAGCTTCAAAAACTTCAATCAGGTAACGAAGAAAATCTTGAACTCAAGAACGTCCTTGATGGACTGAAAGCTCTCATCCAACGAACAATTTCAAAATAGATACGAATAGAGTTGATCCATAGATGATCTGTGCAAGTCGTCTGGTACATAGTTTTTATAGCATTGCAAGATATTTGGAAACCCCAAAGCCTCACCGAGAGGATCAAGTACGTGTTGCATGGATGGAGGGTCGGAATATCATCTCCGATAAGAAGCTAATGGATGCTGCATGTGAAATGGAACTAGTTGCCGCCGCCAGTACCCTCGCACGACGTCCTGGATTACATTTTTCAATCTCGTGGTCCCCTGAGGATGACCCATCACGGGATCAAATGACCGAAGTTTCCGATCGAGTATTGAAAAAGCTAAATCTACAGGATCATCAGGCCATACTGGTTGCACATGGAGATGAGGATTATGATCATGTACACGCGATTGCAAATCGGATCCATCCGATTACCCATCGGCCCTTGGACTTGGGATTATTCTATCGACAGGTGCAGGAGACTCTGCGCAGAGCTGAGCGAGAGATGAACTTCGTCGAGACACCTGGTCACCTGTATCAGATGCCAGGCCAGTCTCCCCCTGATCGGCGTGAATCGCTCTCTAAACGGGCCCATAAAGCAACACAAGCTCGGGGTGAGATACCATTCCAACTACTCGTTCGTGATGTGGCAGAGACGGATTTTGATCATGCCCGCAGCTGGGAAGATCTTCATTCCCGATTGGATAAGCAAGGCCTTCAATTGGTACCCAGACGGCGAGGTCTGGTGGTTACCGATGGTCATGAGTATGCAAAATGCAGCAGCGTTGCCAAAGACGTATCCCTGCGAAAGCTCGAGGAACGCTTCGGCGAATCGTGGCGCAGTGCAAAGGAGATCAAGCTTGATCGACAAATTGAAGGACTCAAACGTGGAGCGATTGAAAAGATGACATCCTCAAAAAAGCGGCAGACAGTTAAAGAATTCTTGCGTCTGGATGGTTTGAAAATCGGACTTAAAGCAAGGCTGGGTAAAGAGATTTATCAATCACTTCAGGCATTAGCCAACGACACGCAACAGCGAGGGGATCTTGGACTCTAAAGGATCTGGTCTGAGAGCGAAAAAACAGAATGAAATTGCGGAGGTTGTCCGCAGGGAACTGGCCCCTGCGCTTGAAGCAATCCATAAGAATCAGACAGAATTACAGTCTGGTACACGCCGGCTTGGACATCTTTTGGATGTTCAACAAGATCCTTGGAGAAAAGCAGGAGCAATGCTGTGGGGGATGGTGATCGGAGCACTCCTGTTCGCATTTTTACAGCCTCAAATCCAACATGGTAACCAGGCATGCAGGGTCGGGGATAAGATCATGGATGTCTGGCCATCATTATCCGAAGTAGAACAGTCTCTGATTGAACGCATCACCAGCAAGTGAATTTGTCTACCTCGTAGCATAAGATCATGGAAAGGTTCATCGGCATGCGTAGACTGAAACGTGACAAAACCCTTAACATGAAACGAATTTTCATTCTATTGGTCTTTTGGGGTATCCATGCAACAGGATATGCTCAACAGCCTACCACTGAACGTATCGTGAATGTATCTGGCCCAGTTCAGACCGCGATTGATGCACAAGTGTCAAAGTTTAATACTGGCGGACGGGCCGATATACTACGGCAATCAGATGTTCTGATCTATCCCTACGGGATCTATCAACCTGTGCTGACCTGTACCGTCCTCCGAGCGTGTATAGTAGAACTACAGTCTGAAGAGGTACTGATCAGTATCATTGCTGGGGATGATCAGCGGTGGTTAATTGATCACACCGCTACAGGAGCAAGGGCGGAAACCGCGATCGTTTCCGTGAAGCCGATAGACCATAATATTACTACAAACCTAATCATCTCAACAGACCGCAGGGTCTATCATATTACGCTTGACAGCCCTCCCTACTCAACGAAACGGGATCAGTACAATCCCCAACATCAGTATACCCGACACATCCGATTTTATTATCCTGCAGAACATAAATTTCCCCCTCCTCAGCTATCAAGGGAGGAAGAAGTCCCCGATGGACTTTCATTGGAGTCCTTGAACCACCACTATACATGGCGCGCAGAGAAGGGATTTCCGTGGGTTCCTACGGCGGTGTTTGACGATGGTGAACGCGTATACATACGTATTCCTGTGAGCGCCTACTCTCAGGATCAGCCGCTACTCAGTATTGGAGTTCAAGGAGCGGAGCGTGTAGCAGATTATATCCTTCGGGATGGCTATTTCATTGTAGATGGGCTTTTTGATCAGGCTCGCCTCATTACAGGTGGGATCGTTAGTAGAGGGCTTTTTCAAAAGAAGCGACACACTCAGATTGCTCTTCACATCTCACGAGTCCGATGATGAGCGAACTGAATAATCCTGAGAGCGAATCAAGTGAGTATGTAGATCCTGTTCCTGTTACTCGCCTTTCAAGACGAAATATTCTGGCTTTAGCCCTAAGCTTGGCCGGAGTCTTGCTCGTATTATTTTTTAGCAGTCGTCGTCAATCTTCTGAACCTGTCCCACCGTATGAACTGACTGCATCCCCAACGGTGGAGACACTCACGCTTACACCCGTTGAACCTCGCACGCCTCGCCCCAGCCCCTGGGAACCACAGACGTTGACGAGGCATGAGCGAACGGATGAGAGGAAGTCTACCTATGATCAAGCTCGCCAGTCGCGCGGGGTGCTCCATGTATCAAGTACATTCAATGCTGATACTGTGCAAGCACATACAGAGGTTGTGGGGTCTGGCACAGGGCTGATCTTGTTAGAGGGAAGTGTGATGGAGGCAGCACTGGAAACAGGTATTCATACTGGACGACCCGGTCCGGTCCGCGCAAGAGTTACTCGACCAGTACGAGACTCTAAACGCCTCAAAGAGGTCCTCATCCCAGCGGGGACACGATTGATCGGTGGAATGGAAGGAATGTTGGCAGGGGAGGAGCCAAGAGCACTGATCGTTTGGAATCGTATGATCTTTCCAAATGGAGAGACCAGAGATCTACCTGGACTCCCTGCTCTGGAACACGGCGGTCAAGGAGGTTTGCAAGATAAAGTCAACCACCATCGTATGCAGCGATTTGGAAGTGCTGCGATGATGGCACTCCTCGGGAGTGCCACTTCAATGGCTACTGCGGCGACCGCTAGTAGTCTGGTGGGTGGGTCGCTTGCACTTGAATTATCTCGCACCGCATCCACTCAGTTTGAACAAGGTCGTCGCAGGCAACCAACCCTGGAGCTCCGTCCTGGATATCAGTTTTTGGTCTATGTGTCCAAGGACATGGAGTTTTCGGAAGCATACAGTGAATAGAGGATGCCGGAGCGGCTCTACGGTTGGACAGCTCCCCGATCTCTGGGAGTGCGTGGTGCATTCGCACTCCTGATCGTTTTCCCATTAGTGAGCTTGCAAGTTGCTCTTTCGGTGATGACTTACTTTTGGGGACCACCCCTATCGGAGCCTTTGCTTCCCCATGAGTATACACGATTTCTCCTTTGGATTTGCGGCGCTTTGGTGTTGCCTTGGCTCATCCGGTCGGAAACCCGTCCAGTACTCATCCCATTCATCCTTGCGATGTTGGTCATCAGCATGGTACCATTGTACAGCCCACACCATGCACTCTTGGCGACCGTCCGAGCTGTTCGCCAACCCGATTTGATAATGGTATTGGTTGGTGCTCTGGGTTCTGGTGGAGTGATTGGAATGTTGTTAGTTCGGGGGATTATGATCCAGTCGGCTGCAAAGCTATCATTGGCAAAAGGCTCAACGCAATGGGGATCAGCACATGCTCTCAAGAAAGCAGCAGATGGGCTTTTACTTGGGACCATGGGGAAGGAATATCTGCGTTACGAAGGGGATGGACATCTGATTACCATTGCCGCAACGCGGAGTGGAAAAGGGGTTGGAACCGTAATGCCCAACCTCCTGAATTATAAGGGAGGGATGCTCGTCACCGATCCCAAGGGAGAAAACTACGCGGTGACGGCCGACTGGCGGAGAGAGGTTCTGGGGCAGGAAGTGGTTGCGCTGGATCCATTTCGTCTCATGGTTGAATCCAATGAAAATCATGCATCGCTTAATCCGATGGACTTTATTGATCTTGAGGGAGAAGACTATGTGGAAACTGCAATGATGATCGCGGACATGATGATCGGGCGCGGACGGCAGGTAGAGGATTCTCATTGGAGGATGGAGGCAAAGGGGTTGCTATTGAGTTTTATTCTTCATGTGGCCCACAGTGAGGAGTATCATCAGGAACGGCATTTGATCATGGTGCGCTCACTGCTGACGCAG
Source organism: Rhodothermales bacterium (assembly GCA_965208025.1). GTDB lineage: Bacteria > Bacteroidota > Rhodothermia > Rhodothermales > Bin80 > Bin80. The sequence continues at coordinate 2,141,906 of OZ242302.1, read as the reverse complement.
AGTGAAACAGAGATGAGGACTACGCTGGAGTCAATGGAAAGAAGTGAATTAGATCAAGTGCGAGAGGGAGCGAATCGGATTAATCAGAAATCAGATCGGGAGCGGAGCGGCGTTTTCTCAACTGCGCAGAGTCAAACGCATTTCCTGAGTAGCCCGCGGATGCACAACGTTCTCATGCAATCAAGTTGTGATCCAGAGAATCTACGTAGCGGAAAGATGACCATTTATATTATTCTTCCACGCGAATATTTGAGTGCGTTTGCTCCGTGGCTCCGTCTAATGATCAGTAGTTGTTATTATGCATGCACGCACAATGCTACAAAAAAACCTCGCCCAAATGAACGAGTCGTATTTCTACTGGATGAATTCGCCAACCTTGGATACATGCAAAATATTAAGGAAGCGGTCTCTCTGGGCGGGGGATATGGTCTCACGATGTGGTTGATCCTTCAGGATCTGGCTCAACTGAAGCGTGAGTATCAGACGGAATGGGAAAGTTTTCTGGCAAATTGTGAAGTGATTCAGGCATTTGCGATTCAGGATCCGTTCACGAGTCAAAAGATTGCCCAATTGCTTGGAGAGATGTCCATTTGGCAACGTAGATTGAACAAGGGAGATGGGCATAAATTGGGACGATTGCGTGCTGGATACGAGGAAAGCAGCCGTCCGCTTCTTAAACCGGATGAATTACGACGCCTTCATCCGGCTCGTCAACTACTGTTCGTGCGTCCCTACCAGCCCGTCGTAGCGAATAAGTTTGTGTACTATCAAGATCCCCTCACGTCCCCTCGCGCAAAGCCCAATCCGTTCGTTCAATAGGAGAGTCTACCCCTTTTGTTATTCTAGTTCGGTGGAGATGGTTAAGCATCCAATTACCGTTACATTTCCAACCAATCCGGAAATTACAATCTCACCGTAAGACATGCACTCTATGATCAGTTTTGAAAAGGCAATCCAGAGCCCGTCATTTCCAGAGGAAGTAGAATTATCTGAATCAGGCATTGAGATTGACGAGGCTCTAGCACAAGAAATATGGAATTCTCCCGAGCGTCGCAGATTGGTTGCGTTACGGCAAAGCAGCCTAGTTTTCATTGAAGAAGCTCTTGTCCGTGGGGTAACAAAGACTGAACTCTCAAAGGCCATTAAGGCTGAAATCGGTGTACAAAACACAGGGAAATCAAGTGGCGACAGTGCCTCCCTAAACGAACTTCTATTTGGGCATAATCCGCAAATTGGAGAAGAATACTATGCTTCTATTGAAGTAGCAAGTCAAGCGATTGTTGAAAAATATCCTATATTTCTTGAATTGAATAAAGATAACTCAAGCATTGATGCATGTACAATAACAGACGACAAAATTGACAGATTTTTCGATAATTACGATGCTATTTATGCGAATTCCCAAAGCAATTTTTCTTCTGGTAAAACGGCAGCCGCTCCATGCGGTGGTTGGTCAAACTTCACCAAGTTTGCAGCCTGCGAGGTCTTAGCTGGTGTAGGATGTGGGCCTGCGGCATTTGCATTGTGTTCTTGGGGTTGTATATGCATGTTTTGCTCTTCAGAATTCTCTGCAATATGCTAAATCGTCTAACTTGAGATAATATACATTCACACTTAGTCAACTGCGCCCAATGGAAATCTTGAATTGGATCTTGCCTCTCATCGTTATAGCAATAGGGTTCGGAGTCAATCGTTGGCAGGCATCCGCCCTCAATCCGAAACAACAGATTTGGATTAATATAGGAGCTTCTCTTTTGCTTGCATTCATTATCATTTTGTTTACAACTTATAGCTGGACTTGGATACTAATGGGGCTTGTCATCGCCTATTCAATATACCGGAGCTATAAAGGTTATGTTGCCTATGCAAGGGATTTATCGGTGCTTGGGAGTAATTCGTAGCTGGGGCCTCTCATCTGGTTCTGTGAGGCCCTGTCTCGCCAAGCCAATAAGCTTCATGGCTTTCTAATTCATTAAATTTTGTGCATCTGCCCCCTCAGTTTATTGGCAGAAATATGCCGTTGGGAGCCACTGACAAATAAGACTTTGGATGTGATGTATGATAGAGTGCAATGAAGGTAGCAATAAATATCGCACCATATTTTATGTATATCCTAAGGAGATTGGTACTCGTTGTAGACGAGCGTAGGCCATGGAATCGGTGGATTTATTATATCTGGCGCATCAGTTTCTCGCACTTGCCTCTCTCGAACTTCGTCTAACTTTTCTTGTGATAATATTTTAGTCATCAGATGACTTAATCAGATCCCTTAATTTGTTTTCATAATGAAGAGATATAGACGAATCCGGAATATGAACCCCATGAACTACCTGTCCAGAAAATTTTTCTTAACATGTTTAGTCCAAGGCGTTTCATCTTTATGCGTTATTGTAATTAATTGTCCACCAGTCATATCTTTGTAAACATACCAAACCGCGTTGATTATCTCACACATCTTTGGTTTTTTATTTGATATCTGGACTATGTTCTCTTCTAAAATTGATTTTATAGACTCCACCCCAATACCAATCAAGTCAAGAGAATCACAAAAAGAACTTTATGTTACTTCTTGCGCACCCCATCTTTTTAATCTTTCGTATGCTTCCGTAACTACGGGCCCATATTTCCAAGTCTGAATCTGATCAGTCCTGTTCTCAATTAAGGTTTTTTTCAGAATCCCCAGTGTCCAACCATGACAAATATAGACCAATTTATTGATCTGTAATGGTGTTAAGCCCCTATTAATACTGGATGCCTTCTTCAGTAAATATGCGATAACAACCACAACATCAATAGTCGATTTTTCGGCACGGTGATAGGACATGGTACTGATCGGCGGGTCCTCAAAACGAGTGTACGAATTATTACGCACATATGCATAATGGTTGCAATCAACTTGTTACGATGGTGGCAATTGTTAATTTTCCTTTGTGTATACCAGCCACGCATCGTCACCACAAAGTCCCGACTCGGATACGACGGGTTACTTGTCAAATATAATAGCCGTGAACAAATCTGGGATCGCTAACTGCACTGGTGAATAGGCAAGATGTCTCTCCGCCGCGCCCATTCTGGGTTAGGGTTTTTGGGTAATAATGCGAGGCCCGGCACCTGTTAGGGCGTGATCCAACACCAACCAGTACCATGCTGAAACCACCTATGATCTGCACCTTTCTTTTGCTACTAGTCATCCTTTGTTCCGCTTCCATGTGCTTAGCACAAAGCGTGGATGAAAACTGTGTAGAATTTGCTCAGTTCAAAAACAGAGCCAAGGAAATGGTTCAGTTGCTTGCTGATGCCGGGATAGACATTCGTTTTCCATATAACAGAACAAACAGACATATCTATTTAAGGTTGGCCGGAATCTGGCTTGGGAATTATTCTGGAATCAACTTGAATACGAGAGAAAAACCTTGGTAGCTTGGCGTTTGGCAAACTATAATGCTTGTGTTCATGCTCCATCAAAGGGATGGGGAAACATAGTAGATAAGGCAGATTTTCGGGACTTATATACAAACAAGAAATTTGTCTCTCAGTCTACGGTTTGGGGATTTAAACTTCATAACTAAATCCCATGATCGAACACACATACCCCACACTTGACCAATGTCATGCGATTGTTTCGTTACGAAAATCAGGCGTAGACTACTCCCAAATCTGCAACGCGCTGAAAATCCCTGAATCAAGATTGGACGAATGGATACAGCAGGGACATGAGGCTCGGCTGACAGTAGTATATACAGATTAGCGAAAGACTTAGATGCAATTAATTGGGAGCACTTCCAGGTTGTTCAACGCGGGCACGCTTAACAGACCGAAAAGGTGTCTCCCATATCAGGCATTGATCCTGAAAAGATCAACATAGTCAACGTAAACCGGCTACGGCCAAGCCTAAAAGTGGTAGCAATGGATGGGATGTTTTTGGGCGCTTTTGATTGGCGTGATATTATTCTTCTTTTTTGTGCTGTCGTTATTCTTTGCATGATGAATCAATACTACAATGCACTGGAACATACGTAAAATAAAAACGGTGTATCTCTCTAAGCAACCCACCAATTCAATGAAAAATCCGGACCCACGCACTACCGACCAACCCACGGATACAATAGACGCGTTACTGGATAAACTGTGTATTAATCCTTGCTACGGAGATCGGATCATCCGCCAAGTAATCAGGCAGGTAGTATTGCGAAGGAATGAGCCAGTGACAGGTCGTTCCATAGGCAAGCCCGAACTTTCCAAGAAAAAGTGAGCGGAGGGGCTTCAACTATTCCCTATAATTCCCTCATTTTTTTCCAAAGCTCTACTCACACGAACTTTGGTGTCCGTGATACCCCGTAATCACAGGAATACTGCGGGCTATTTTCGGTCATTCATTGTCATAATCGTCAATTATAGGTGATAACGTACGGGGAAGGAAATGGGTAAACATACATGTACTCAATATATGTATGTTGTTAAAATACGTGGTATTTTTTGGGACCGCACTGGTAGTAACATCAGTTCTGGTGATTTGGATGAGATCCACTGGACCAGAATCAGGCAAGCTGTACAGTCGGGCTCCACATGATTCATCTACCGTTTCTCGAGCGGTCGTGACCGATAGTGCAGCAAGCCCACTCGCACGGCGGTTGGTGACAGATCTCTTGACGCGCGAACTCCTCGTCCGAATTGATAAGACCGGGCGCTGCAAGGCAGTCATGGACTACTACGATGCGGTCAACCTGCGCTTGCAAGCAACCAAAGATCTGCTCGAGCAGGCATTCCTTGCTGCTCGACCTGTGCAGTTGTACAGCGATGATCAACTCCGATGTTTTGCCTATTCCGTTACCTATCAGATTCCCCTGCCCGAACCCATGAACTGGCGGGGACATGTGCTAACCGACGTCCCGATACAGCTGACCATGATCCATCCAATAGATGATTTCAAATATTTCAAACGTGAAAAAGATGACTAAACTACTTGTCAGAATTGTCCTTGTTCTTGGGGGGATTCAAGTGGCAAATGCACAGCAGTTTGATCAACTAACCCGACCCGTCGCGACGCTGTCCGACAGTATACAGATTCGCGAAATACTAGATGCGCTCTTAATTCCAGTCATCGGACGGATAGACCAAGCGGAGATCGTGGATGTGACCGCGAATGGCTTTGGCCCCAATGATCTGGTGGTACTCTATCCCTCCATGGGAACCTATGAGATTGGAAATGATGTGCCCCAAATGCTGCAGGATGCCATGAAAACATGGGAAATCGCCGCAGACTACCGGCTGGATGCGACCAGAAAGGAAGGGATCAATCTGGCATCAGATATCCGATTCAGCGAGGATGCCAGAGCTGCGCTCTCGGCAGATGTCCTCGGAGTTGTGGGTCACTACTATGGAGGAGATGAATTTGAAATGCGTATGTCTCAGGATAGAGAGGGTGTACGTTTGGAAATTTGGAATTTTGATCCAACTGCCCTACGGCATCGTCCTCCTGCGATGTATGCCTCCAGAGATACGCTCTGGCAGACCTTCCGATTTGCGACACCTGCGGTCGTGATGTCATTCAGGGATGCTTCGGACTGCATTGAGACGTATGCGAACGAGCACCGTGTTCATGTGCGTTCATGCGATTGATGCGTTTCCATTTAGCGGTCTGGCTGGTCGGATCTGTACATGCCCAACCGGCAGAGATCAATGTTCAGCTCGCCCTCCACGTACCGCAAGCAACCTGTGCATTAGCCGTGCAAGAGCCTGTAGACTTTGGCTCCGTGACAGGACAGGATGACACGATCAGTCTATTTCCAGACCATTCTGACGAGAGAGGTCAAACCCCGGGGCAATTTATCGTCACTGGTCAATATGCATCTCACTACATGGTCAGCATTGAATTCCCCCGTCAGATCACGGGTCCGGGAACCCCATTGGCTTATGAAGGGCAGTGGGGGCAAGCAAGAACCGCGGAGGAACCCTTTTCAGCAATCACAGGGAAAGCGCTTCATATTCCCGCCGACGGACCCGTAGAACGACATTTTCTAGTCGGAGGGATCGTCCGAGGACTCTCGATCCAGACAAAACCTGGCCTATATGTCGGTCAGATTTCCATCACTACAACTTGTAATTAACCACATGAAACCACTGCTCACTCTTTTATTTCTTTGCCTCTTGGGAGGAACTCCCACGCTTGGGCAATCATCTACCGTTCCAGTGTCCATTTCCCTCTCTGCCCCCTCCCCAACCTGTATCGTTTCAAGTGATGCGCCTCTTAGTTATGGGATCGTTGAGAAGCCGGGTACAGGATCAAAAGATATCTCCATCTCAGCCGAAACGGGGGGCATCACTACGGAGCTGTCGTACAGCGGATCCAGCAGTGTCGGTCAAGTCCGGTTGAGAGGTGAGAATGTCTCATCTTACACGGTATCCAGCGCGTTCCCAAGTACTCTACAATTTTCGGGGGAGAGTCTGTCATATTCTGGAAGCTGGGCTCAATCCAGTTCGTCAGGAGGTGGCTATGCGAGGATCAACTCCGTCTCGTATTCGGGTACGGCCAGTGGTGCGGGAAGCTCTTTTAATCGCTATTTCCGGTTTGGAGGTACGGTCAGTGGAATTACCCTATCGGATGAGAATGGGACCTACAACGGGATCATCACGGTCACGGCAACCTGCAGCTAAGATGATCCGACTCATTCAACTCTATCTTATGGTTTTCGCTGCAACTGCTTATGCCCAAACCAGCGGCATCATGCATGTGCAACTGGAGGTGCTCCCCCGAGTGCTGACCGTGAGTGTCAATAGTCGTCAGGTCAACTTTGCTCAGCAACGGGCGGATGCAGGGGTGGTCACGCTTGATCCTACAACAGGGTATGCGAGTCACAAAGCGTCTGGGGCGCACGCGTTGGGAGAGGTGGTTATTCAGGGGCCTGCACAGGCCGGATTTCTGGTGAGTATGGATCATGTTACCCCTCTCCGACGAATCGGTAGTCGCCACGAAATCAACTTTTCTCCATTTTGGGCCCAAAGCAACGGGTGTAATGAAGGTGCATTCGTCGGTGCACCTGTAATGGGAGGGAGTGTGGGTGCGTTGGGAAGGGACGGATGCGCAATGCTGCGATTTGGAGGAACGCTCCATCTGTTTGGGGTAGCGGAAGGGACTTATTCGGGGGAATTAGCCGTCCGAATCGCACCGCTATAGCCATGTTACGAATCATGATAGGGGCATGGATGGTGGCCCATGGAGTTGTTTGGAATGCTGGTGCTCAGGCCGCACTCAGCGTTACCCCCGCCTATGCGGTCCTTACCGATGAGAAGCCTTATGGAGCATTCGTGCTATACAATCAGGGGACCGAAAGCCTCGAGGTAACCATCCGTGCACTCTACGGCGTGATTGCCTCTACGGACTCCACTACGGCGGTCGTATTAGGAGAAGCAGGACAGCTAGGAGATCTTACCAAGCACCTGACATTTTTCCCCGATCGCGCTATTCTTGTGGCGGGGGGTGAACAGACCGTGCGCTACCGAATCCAGAAACCAAGTGAAGGAGCGCACATTGCCCTCATTCACTTTGCAATGCAAGAACGAGGCGCCATCCTTAATGAACAGATTCCAAAAGTCGCCACAGGGCTTAGTATTGTCTATAATCTCGTGGCTCCGTTGGTCTACTTTCAGGGCAGGGGGATGCCAATTCTGAGTGCCAGACTTCTGGAACACAGGTCTGGTGAATTGCATCTGTCCATAGAGAATCAGAGCCCATGGCCATTTTTGGGCGGGATCCGAGTGGTTCAAGGCGGGAATCAACTCGGGAGAGCCGAATCGGCGATATACACGACACGTCTGGTACGGATCCCCGTTTCCGCCATCCCAACCACAGGGGAGGTCAGGCTAGAATTTGACACCAAGTATACGGGTCTCCCCGTGATCCTTCAACGCCAATTCCATACTCCCAAGCCGATTGAGGTGAACATCAACTAATGCGAAGATGGAGTCTCTTGGCAATCCTGACCATTCTGAATCTGCGTATCGGGACTGCGCAGGTCTTGATGGAGGTACCGCTTCTTTTGGAACTGCCCCAAAGCGAGCAACTCATCACTGCGTGGTACGATGGAGAGATGTTTCTCGTTGATGGAGAAGAGCTCTTTCAGGCATTAGGGTTTACGGTACAGTTAGGTGAAGCGCAGTTTGAGGCGCGGGATATGCGCCATATTCATGTCTTCACCTGTGCAAGCCCGCCAGAGAATTTCTCGTGTAAGATCTCCATGAGCGAGATCCTGGACCGTCTGGGTAGTTCGCTTTATTTTGATCAGCCAAGACTACATTTGCGTGCTTCTTCGGTAGCGACCACTTTTGATGTTCGAGCCTTGCGCCAACGGCAAAACAGTTGGACGAATACACAGGGTCCCCATCTTTTTGGTCGCACGCGAAGGTTCTGGGGAGGTATGGTTACAAGTTGGCTACTACGTCAGGATGCATATGGAGACGGAAGATTAAAGCTTCAACCCTCTGTCAGATTTACAGGAAGCGCACTCTTCGGAAATGTAGAAGTTGATCTTGGACATGGGGCAGCATGGCGCTATCGGTATGATCAGCCACAAAGTAAATGGCTTAGCCAAGTGGAGGCCAGCCATGGTTCAAATGGGATTCCGGGCCTTTTGGTCACGAATGCACCCCTCGCCCGAGTGCGTTTGCAGCGGATGCAAGCCATCCGCGGAGACTCTGAACCTCATGCCCTCGTTCAGGCGGTGATTGGTGGAGAGGTTGTGGATCAAGTTCAAGCAGATGCCGAGGGGAACTATGAGTTGAAAGCCCCCGCATGGTACGGGAGTACGAAACTGGAAGTACGTACCCAGCCGCTGAGTGAAGATCAGGTTACGTCAAGAGTTCGCTATCTCTTTATTCCCTCATCACTTGCACACCCGGGTGCAGTGTTTTACCATCTCCGAGCGCTTGAAGGCGAGCAATCCATAGATCTGCGGGTCGGTGTACATCAGAGACTCACACTCCAAACTTCTCTTTTTCGCACCCCTGAACGGATGGATTTCAGGGTGGGATTTATGCTGAGCCCACTGACGTTTCTCATCCTCGGCTCAGAGGTGCAAATTCCAGATACGCGTTGGAGGTCTACCCTCCAATTCTGGCGCTCGGGGCTTCATGTCAATGCGCATGTGGATATTCTGCCTCAGGAATCTCTGAATGCATCCATCACTGCATCCGCTGGTCACGGGTCCATCAGTGCGCTCCTCAGAAGTTCGCTGATGACCTATTTGGAGCAGTATCAGCAGCTCTCCATCCATCCCGAAATCTGGCTTCACGCTTCCGATGGCTTTCTGATGCGGGGAAGCTGGGAATTTGAACGACTCCATGGCTCATCCATAGAGAACAGATCTTATCACCGATGGCATGTTGCGATAGGTTGGTCTTTTTCACGTTTCAGGCTGTTTGCATTTGCAGAGCATGGGCATATCCAACAGGTGTATGGCATAGAGGGACTGATCCCGCAACGGAATCGATCGCTTGGATTACGGGTGGGCTGGGATGCGGAGGTTGGCAACTTTGTCGGGAGTCTCCGGGTCCAAATTTCCTCATCAAGGGGAAGCTTATTTGCTAGGGCGCGTCGGGATAGGCATGGGTTCTCTCATTCCCAACAGGCGCAGGGGAGCATCCATATTGACCGAGAGATCAAACTGGCACCATATAGCCATCGGGAAAGCTCTGTTGAACTACGAATATTTGAGGATTTGAATGGGAATGGTGTTCAGGATGATGCGGAGCAGATCCTCCCATATATTGATGCCCAGTTATATCAGGGGGGATGGACTCGCATCAACAGCGGAGCACTCTATGCAGCGTATCTGGAGCCCTACCAGCGTTATCAGGTCCGCATACTAGAAGCGTCTATTCGTGATCCATTGCTCCATCCAGCCACGGGAATGGAGTTCAGCTTCACGACGGATCCAGGGAGGAGAAAAATCATCCATGTGCCCATGCAGCCGCGAGTGCAGGTGACCGGCCAAATCACCAATCTGGACCGAGCCCCACTTCGGCTCCAGATTCTCTTGAATCAGGACGAGGGGGCAGATGTGTACCGTGATGGCGGATTCACGTTATATGTGCGCCCAGGTCGCTATACCCTGACGGTCATAGATCAGCTCAGCCAAGAATCCCTCGCAAGTCAAGTGATTGAAGTTGCTGAGGCTTCGATCCGAGTAACGATTGACTTGGAACAGGACAATCAATGATCCAAGTTCAGCATGGGCAAGTGTCATTTAATTCAACGAATATTTTCTTCGCATCAACCAATCCATTATCAGCACAATGACAAACACCTTACAAGAAGTCCCCATCCTCTCACCAGAGGTTCACTCCTTTTCCATCCTTGAACTGTTTAGTCAGGCAGGTGGATTTCAGTGGCCAATTCTGGCCGTACTCATTGCTGGGCTGATCGTCTTGATGCAACGAGTGGTGCGTCTTGTTCGGGAGAACTTGGCTGCCCGATCTCTGAGGGAGTTGAAGCTGGAGTCCATCTCAATCCCGTCACTATGGAGTGCACATCGCAATGCAGCTGACAGTCTCTATACACGGCTTCTCTCTGGCATTCTCCAACTTCATCGCAGTCCGGAAGCCATGGGGCAAGAGGTCAGCGAGATAGCAACCGCCGCTCATGCCGCCTATCAGCGGACCCAACGAATTGTGAACTATTGTTCAAGTACAGCAGGCGGACTCGGGCTATTGGGCACTCTGGTAGGAATCTATGCCTTGTTTTCAACGGGAACTCGTGATGCACAGACAATCTTTGCCGGTATTGCCATTGCGGTTGTCTCCACGCTGTTGGGAATTGTAACCAGTATACTGCTTGAATTCTTTGAGGCAGTGATGCATGGATATGTGAGTCGCTATATTGAATCTGCACAGGGTTGGGCTCAGAGAGTCCGTAGCCGTATGCTATCCATTGCGGAGGAGGACGTATGAAAGGATCGTTGATCATGCGGTTGGTGGATATCACCCTACTCTTACTGCTGAGTCTGATGGCGGCAGCCAGCTTTACCACTTCTGGACCCGAGCCACCAGTGACCTATGAACTAAGCGAGGATGGAGTGCTCCTCATGCCCATTCAGATTACCATCACGGCCGATGGCACCATTCTCACCCCTGCGGGAGAAATCATTGATCTGGAAGCACTGGGAATTCTTATTGATGCAGAGCCCGCAGAAGTGGAGTTCATTGCGGATGGGAATGCGCCTGCGGCAAGGGTGCTTGAGATTCATGAAGTGGTCCGGCGTCTTGGCCGGCAGGCAGCATTTCGGGTGCGGCAAATTTCTGGTGGAAGATCATGAAACGAGGCAGTGGACATCTACTACGATTTATTGACCTTGGACTCCTGCTTCTATTGGCCTTTCTGTCAGTAGCTGAATTAAACCCAACCTTGCAGGTTGCTCTCCCGGGAAAGTCCGCAGCATCCCAAAAAGTAATCGCCGCCCGTGTTTCATTTGACCAGAACTGGAGGGGAGCGGTAAAGCGGTTGGACACCTCAAAGAATTTATGCCAGTTCAGTGGACTTGAGCAACTTGGGGATTGTCTGCGGGGCCATTCCTCCTTGCAATTCATGCTCGCACCGGTACAAGAAGCTACTGTGCAGCAGGTTGTGACGCTATTGGATCTCTGCAGTGCATCTGATCTCACATGCGCAATTGAACCTGTTCAACCATGAAAACAAAAACCCAAGAACGAATCCTTGTAGGTGCAATGACAGCTATAGTGCTGCTTCTTTTGTGGATCCTTGCAGCTTGGGCGGAGGTGCACAGTCATACATCCAGACCTCGAGCCTTAACATTTGCAGAAAGTCATGCACCGATCCTTAGTTCCCTATCCACTCCCACCCCAAATGAAACGATCCCGGTCGCACCAGTCGTTCAGCGACGTACACCTGAGTTACCCGAATCCATCAAATCGGAGCGATCACTCGTCATTCCCAATCGGAGTGTGCAGTCAAGTGCATTACAGGTCCAACCGAACAGGACTGCACTGAATCCGGTACGCAGGCGTGTCCAAATGTCGTCAACGTCTGTTTCGTCAAGGGGGCATTCAAAATCGTCAAATATAGAGGCCAGAGAACCATCTCGTTCAGAGCAGTTGCAACCCAAACGCCGGCACTCTCCCCAATTCGTGACAGCAGTCCCAGAAAGGCAGCAACCTCCTACCGTGGTGCTGGAACGAGAGCATCAATCGTCAGAGCCTATGAATCGTGTTCTTCAAGCGGAGGAAGCGAGGGCAATCATTCAATGGATGCGGATCACAGAGTCCGAGCTTCCATCAGGGATCAAGCGGCATATTGATTATCAGCCGGGCAATCTAAGTTCGGTTACTCACCTCGAATATGAGGGCGATTTATGGGAGATTTATCTAATGGCACGAATGCCGTCGGAAGAATTACATGTTGTGATTGTCAAAGGCAACCTCACCTATTATGTTGTTGATCCAAGCTTCAAAAGGGAGGGGAGGCGATTTCGGGTGGGAATTGCCCGTCGGAGTGGAAATGAGATTATCGGGATTACCTCGGAAGAGCGAGCGGCATCCAGCACGGATGCGGTACTCCATTATGATGTCTTTCTTGCATGGTGGGACAAAATGCAACTCACATTACAATGAGAATCATTATCTATTTCCTGATGCTCTTGATCGCAGGGTGCGGTGCTTCCCAGATCATGGTAGCCCCCCTTACACCTTCAAGCCCAATCCTGGCAGGCGTAGACAGCATTCAGGTTGAAATTGCCTGGAAACTTGCCGAGGAGTCATTTCCAAAGGATGCAAAGAAGGCAGCAGATCTTGCAGAGGAAGGTCGAGAATTGGCTGATCTTGCGAATCAACTCATCAAACCTGCACCTGAATCAACAACAAGGGATACCGTACAGGCATTCGTTTCATTTAATGAGGGTGCGGTAGTACTTGACCAATTATCCGATGCCGATAGTCTGCAGGCGCTTATGCTACTGGAAACCGCGGCTGAAAAATTTGAGGATGCTCTGGAAGCAGACGCATTTGATGATCTGGCGAGGCAGTGGTTAGCACAGGTGTATGAACTCCTCGCTGTGCGCTTTCGGCAGTCAGGTGCAATTGAGGATCAGCTCCGTGTTTTGGAACGCTTGATTTTATGGAATCAGGACCGGCATGATTTCATTGCGCAGTACGCAGAGGCACATGAGGGGAGTCGGGATGAAGAGTCGGCCATGAAAGCGGGCGCACTTTGGGATCACGCGGCACAGGTTGCATTGGATGATGTAGAGATGGGATTCCATCCCTCGCCTGATTCTGCTGCGTTGTTTGCGTATCATGTGCGTGCGAGCCGCGCGTTTATACTTGCTGATCGGGGTTCGCTCGCTCGCGCCTCCTTATCCAAGGCGATGCCTTGGCAACGCACCAGTGAGGAACGGGCACTCATCCACGCAGATAGCCTATGGTTGGCATGGGATGGTGGAAATCTCAGAGCGCGGAAACGATTTGATTCGCTACTGAGCGAAGCATCACTGAATCCTGAAAAGGCGGCAGAAGGTTTGCGACAATTGCTTGGGGAGGTTCAGAGTGGTACAGCCCGGGTTGAGATGCAACATCAACTAGCGCTGGCAACCTATGCATCTGGTTCCGAGCAAGAGGCAGCTGAATTCATGCAGCATCTGGTGACGGACAATCCTGATCAGAGTTCCTTGGTCGCTGACTATGCGGTGATGACTTACAATATAGCACAGAAACATCGCCAACTTGGAGATTTACGTAGTGCACTTGCCTACCTCTTACAGTGTGCATCATTGGGTGCGCCTATTGCTGTAAGGGCAGCATTTGACGTCGCCTTTCTTCTCAGAAACAACCATGGTGAGGCGATCAAGTATGCCCACATGGCGGAAGTAGGGATTGACATGCTTGATAGAGGAGAGCGCATCTCTCTGATCCAGTACTTGGCGGAATTATATCGGAGGACTGGTGATCGTGAGCGTGCAAGGGAGTACATCCTGCACTTGGAGGACGCCAAGCAAAATTGATAGGTAAAGGATCCGAATTACGAGTCTGATTCACAATAGGTTAGATATGTTACTCAGCGAACCCGTCCAACTCTGACATATCCATTTCAGAGGCAATGACGTCTATTTTAGAGTATGTTCTGAAAGTTTCCTCGGGTTCATTCGGATTCCCTTGCCGAGTGGAGTTATACCGATCGAATACGAGGGAATGGGATTGCGGATTACAACCGGAACCAATTTGAATGAGATTGAATAAATGATCCACTGCCCTGTAGCTCAATTGGCAGAGCGCCTGGCTCTGGACCAGGAGGTTCCAGGTTCGAATCCTGGCGGGGCAACTACTCTCATTTTGTGGTGACGACCAAAAACCCTGCATAAGATTCTCTGTGAATCTTTTTTACCTCTCCTGTGAAGAGAGAACTGATTGCTCCATCAAGATAGAGTGCATCCGTTGCGTTCGCGGTGTCTCGAAACCATGTGGCAAAATCATAAAAATTGACTGCACCATTGCTAATGGCAATGACGGCATGCCCACTGGAAGAAATACCGATTCCACTTCGTAGGCGGCAGTTGGTGGAGCCACGCGTGAAGGCAGGATGGATCTGATTGTCTTGTAACAGAAGTGGACCTGATTGTAGTGCATCGTCTACCTCTGGTTGATCTTCGTGAAAGCTGGTGGATTCTTGAATCCTAAACTGATTCTGATGGATAAAGAAGACACCATTGGGTTTGAGAAAGAAGTTTCCGTAACCATCCTCGAGATTTAGAGGACGAAGTTCTCGGCCATCTTCCACATAGAGACCTGTAGGAATGAGTCCCGGTTCAAAGATCCCTGCATTGGTCACCGCAATGACCGAGTTCTCACCACTCTCGAGCCACTCGAGGATATTTGGGATGGTTTTGAAAGGTTGATCTGTTTCGGGGTTTTTCCAGTGCAGGGAGATGGAATGCAGTGCGGGGTTCACATGAACAGTATCATACGGTTGAGACGAATTCAAAATACAGGGTTGATTTTGAATGGACTGTCTGAGTGCACTGCAACCTGAGATCAGTTGAGCCGAAAGTACAAAAACAAGTATCCAGAGTGAGTTCTTGGGCATTGGGTATTACAAATCAACCACCATCACACACACCGAGAACCAAGTTCTGGAACAAGATGTTCTTGTAATTCAACGCTTCAGGCCTATATTTAGACATAGGACATTTCCATGCGTGTGAAAGATGTAACGAGGGTGTTCTTATGTTATCAAGCGAGTCAATACCAGAGATCTATTGTTATCGTCCAGTAACAACCGCGTAAATTCAGAGACGTTGTCACTGAAATATTTACCCAAGTTCGCCATTTTTTAGTGCCATAAAGTTACGAATTTCTATTCAATCCCATGTTTGGGATTGGTTTCATTCTCGTCCATGAGCACAAAGATTCTCTGAATCATCTCCGCTTCATTTGGATAAATGCTCGAGAATCCCGTAGTTTTCTTCATTGTAATTTCACAGGAAGCCTTTGGACAAACCTGACGTAGTTGCCCCAGACGGATGGTGAGACCGTGAACGAACTAACTTTGGAACAATGTCTGGTGAGAGAATACGATCAATAACGACCGCTACGGAAGCACTTGTAGATCCACCAAGGCCTTCCATGCGGGACATCCGAATGCCGCCAGGGCCGTCCGGGTTGCCGCTTGTAGGGCAAACATTCCGCCTTCGGTTTGGCTTGATCAAACTGATGCAGGAGGCAGCCACCTATGGTGATATCAGTACCGTGGCAGTAAGGCCCGACCTGATCTACCTCGTGAATCACCCCACGCTCAACCGGCAGATTCTGGCAACTAGCCACCAGCAGACTGGCAGAGGTGCCACGACGTTTGAAACCATGCGCTGGATGATTGGGAACGGCCTCGCGGGATCCACAGGAGCATTCCATCTGAAGCAGCGGCGGCTGATGCAGCCCCGGTTTCATCACAAATATATTGAACACTATGCCTCGACCATGACCGAGATGTCATCCCGAAAATCCCGGCAGTGGCAGGATGGGGGCAAGGTCAATATGGAGCAGGAAATGAGGGAGTTGACGCTTCAGATAGTAGCCAAGGCCTTGTTTGATCTCGAGACGCACGATGTTGTCCAGCGTGTAGGCAAGGCATTTGCGGAGACGGACAAGTACATGTACCTCCGCTTGACGCAACCATTGCTTTTGCGCCGGTTTTTCCATCGCCTGCCGCTACCTACCACGCGGCGCTCCATGGCCGCACGAGCGTATCTGGATGAATTCATCTACGGACTGATCAGAGAGCGCCGGCAATCAGGTGCCGAGGGCAACGATCTGCTGTGCCTGCTATTGCAGGCGAGATACGAGGGGACTGAGAGGGGGATGAGTGACGAGTTGGTGCGAGACGAGGCCGTCTCCTTGTACCTCGCCGGGCACGACCCCACGGCGACTACTCTGGCATACGCCTTCTTCCTTCTGTCTCAAAATCCTCAAGTAGAGAAACGGTTCCACACGGAACTGTATGATGTACTCGGAGATCGAGACGCTACCGTCGAAGACCTGCCAAACCTGCCCATCACCAACCAAATCGTCATGGAAACACTGAGACTCTATCCGTCGCTTTGGGCTCTCGGACGGATGGTATACGAGTCCATTGAAGTGGGGGACTACGATATTCCGCCAGGTGTTGCTGTGATGGTTTCACCGCTGATTGCGCACCGAGACCCTCGCTGGTTTGACGACCCGTTGAAGTTTCGCCCCGAGCGCTGGACCAAAGAGTTTCGTAAGGAACTGCCTCACTTCGCGTACTTTCCATTCGGCGGCGGGCCACATAAGTGCATCGGAGAGAGCTTTGCACTGATGGAAGCGAAGATTGCGCTGGCTACACTTTGCCGCCGCTGGCGCGCTACCGCCAGAGGCAAGTCAGAAATCGTGCCTCGCATTACAATCAAAATAAAAGGCGGCATGCCTATGACCCTGGAACGCCGCCGCTGAGGAGTGGAACGGAATGAGAGACCTGCCCTGTACCCATAAGCTAGCACTACCAATGGATATGTTCACCAATTTGGGATTCCCATTTCCCATTGTTTTATAAGCAAATCCCCTCCGTCAGTGAATCCTCTTGTCCAAGATTTTTAGAGTTTTTGATTGGATATTGATTGACAAATCTTGACGGACTCCGAACCCTTTTGTCAGATCATTGCAAAGGGAGTCTTTGTCTCAACAGACTGATGCGTCATGCAATGAAGAAGAATCGGGGCTGGTATTCAGTTACTCGAGGGGATTTGGGAAGTGACCCAAAAAATTGCATACCGTCAATAGGACCCTCTCCGTCCATATACCTTTTGACCAAGTGGTTAACCGCTGTGTGAATCACTCTCTTGAGCACATTGGTGTCATTGCTTTGCAATTCTATATCCGGCAGGGCAAATCATAATGCGTCGGCATAACATTAATCGCTCTGCCACAGGATTCAGCTAAAGTAGAAAACATCTACGGCAGACGATGTCGCAACAGTTCCCTCAACCGTTTCCATAGCGTAACATTTTTATTTGGTTTTTAAATATAGTATTCATATATTATATGTGCATTGACGATGCAAGGTATCCAAATTCGTACTTAATCTCAAATATATGGAACAAATGTCAATTTTTGACAGGGCCGTCTCCCTGAGAAGATTGTCTGCTGCCCTTCAGTATGCAAGTACTGAGGGGTTTTTCAAGTTGGCATACTTCTATCCCAAACACTGCAGACTGATCAGTAGACTTTGAATCCCTTGTTGTATACGATTAGAAGGCAAAAGCCAAATTAACACATACACGCTTCATGAAACTCCATCTTCCACTAACTCAACTCTGAATCCATGACACAATTACGTCTTGCCAATCTGTCTCACGACATGAAAACACCTCTAAACGCAATTGCTCTTTACAATGACCGGCTCCGCACCATGGATCCGAATGATCCAGAACGCCACGCCTGTCATACTGTCATTGCCGATCAGATTCATCATCTGCTTCAAATGACGCGCCGCGTCCTTGAACCGGGTCAGGAAGACTCAGCATATGATGCTGTGGACCTAGTGGCTCTTATCAAAGATACAGCTTCAATCTACCAAAAGTTACATCCCGGATATACGTTTCAGTTACACACAAAGGTAGAATTACCGCTCATCAAAGGGGATGGGCCAGCACTGGGACGGCTTCTCACTAATCTGCTGGATAATGCCGTAGCTTATAGCCAGCCAACTCAGATTGTAATTGCTGCGGATCTGCAATCCGGGGGAATCCAGCTCCGGGTCCGGGATCGTGGATATGGGATTCCACCTGAATATCTGCCCCATATCTTCAAACCACATTTTCGAGGAAATTCCAGTGTTCCCGGTAGTGGGATGGGACTGGCAATTGCCCAAGAGATTGTCCATGCGCATGGAGGGCGCATAGACATTGCCAGTACGGTTGGCGTCGGCACGGTACTTCGTATTCTCTTTCCCCAAACACTGTTCCTCTCGTCCCCATGATCTACACCGAAACCCCAACGCAGCTCTCCAAGGTGCTCGTAGCCGAAGACCACGCTGCAACGGCTCGAGCTGTCCAGCGAGTCTTCGAGAAAGAAGGCGCGCAGGTCACGATTACGACCAATGGATTGGATGCCGCCACCGCCCTTCAATCTGAAATGTTTCTGGATGTCGCAATCCTGGACGTAACCATGCCGGGACTGGATGGTCTGACACTTGTGCAACAGATCCGAGAGTTCGGCTGTCATACTCCTGTGATTATTGTTTCCGGGAGTGATTCGGTAGGAGATCGCGTCCGAGGTCTGGAAGCTGGTGCGGATGACTATATGGGCAAACCATTCAATGCATATGAACTGATGACGCGGGCAAAAGCCGTTTGCCGACGCGTTCACTATGGTGGAAATCAGCCCAGAAAGATTCAACTCGGACAGGTGATCTGTGACTTTGAATCCCGTACAGCACAGCGAGATGGAGAACGGGTGTATTTGACACCAATGGAGTGGAAAGTCCTGCGACATATGGCATTTCGAGGAGGTCATGCAGTTTCAAGGCCCGAATTCAATGTACGGGTACTAAATATTCCCCATGACCTGCAAACGCGAACAATTGATCGGCATGCTTATGCCCTGCGTTGTAAGCTAGATGAGGACTCGCTCCGTCCGAAACATATTCTAAAAGTTCAAGGGGTTGGCTACCGTCTCGGGGAGTTCAAAGTATTGGAGGAGTAATGCGCTCTGGCTTACCTCCCTTTTGGTGGATCGGCGTTTTGGGAATCTGTGCCCTTTCTCTGGCTGCCGTATATATTCACAACCAACCTGTGGGAAAGGCCAGTCTCCCCCTATTTTTGAATACATCCAACTCACTTCCATCAGGCCTGTATCATGTGACGAAGGTCCCGGATCTCAGATATGGACAGATTCTTCGTATGTGTCTTCCCAGTCGTCTCGGCCGGATGGCTGTGGCGCGTGGCTATTTGCGTCAGGGAAATTGTCCGGGTGGTGCAGCCCGAATCGGGAAACCTCTTATTGCCCTCCCGGGAGACACGGTACAGGTCACAGACGAGAGGGTACGAGTATTTGGACGTAAGGAGTTTGATGTCCCGGTTTATGCACAGGATCGCAGAGGCCGAAGTTTATCCAATGCGATGGGTATCCATGTACTCCAATTCGGGGAATGCTTCCTACTCAGCACTCATAGCCCATTCAGTTATGACAGTCGGTATTATGGCCCCATTCCTTGTGGATCCCCTCCCTATGATATGCTGAGTGGTCATGGATTCCGAGCGCCTTAGTGGATTGATTCGCCAGTATCTCGGAGCAGGAGTCCTTGCTCTTCTCAAAGATCCAGATATTGAAGAGGTCTACCTTAATCCAGACCTGATCGTACGCCTGATCAACTCAGCGGGAGAAAGGATTACGACCTCTATGACTCTGATTCCTGAACATGCCGAAGCTTTTCTTCGTGCGATCTCGTCCATTACGTCCAATCGTCTGGATCGGCATCACCCATCTCTGGCCGCCGCCGTCTCCCAATCCGATCTCGGGAGATGCCGGATTCAAGGATTTATCCCTCCCCTTACATCTGGACCGGCTTTCAACATACGTAAACCTTGTCGGAAGATTCCTGCACTGAACGACTATGTGTCCAACGCTATGTTAACCGATCAGGAATATGAGTTACTTATCTCCGCAATTCAATCGCGTCAGAATATTCTGATTGCCGGGCCGACTGGTAGCGGGAAGACAACCCTATGCAATGCAGTCCTTAATGCAATTGCAAGTATTTTCCCCGAAGAGCGGATGGTAATTCTTGAGGATACATCGGAGCTTGTGGTTCCTGCGACGGATTCACTCCAGCTGCAGACGTCGGATCAAATCGGAATGCGGGAACTAGTCAAGTTTAGTCTACGCGCAACCCCAAATCGGATAATTGTTGGGGAGGTGCGTGATGGTTCCGCCAAGGATCTTTTGGATGCATGGATTACCGGACATCCTGGGGGATGTGCAACAGTTCACGGAGAAGATGCAGATAAAGCACTGGAACGATTGAGTGATCTGGCTCGAGAGGGCGCAGGGGGGATTGACCAGCGGCGTCTAGTGCTCCGTGCGGTTCAGATGATCGTGGTGATTTCAGGTTTTGGTAATGCGAGACGAGTTCGACAGATTGGAAACTTGACTGACTGGACACCAAGTGGGTTTGTGATTGAGGCCAAATTTTGATTGGGAGTTTCATACTTGGGAGTTGCGGTTAGGACATTATTTCTCAATGATGGGATCTCAATTGAGAGAAAACTGGGAGTGACTGATGGCTGAATATTATTTTGTGCAATATTTAAGATCCTCTTTTCGGTCGATCTATGACTCTATGAAATCCCTGAAAACTCTCCGTTGTCTTCTACTCCAAGCAAGATGACTCCCCTCTATGGTTAAGTAGAGCGCACATTTCTATTCCAAGAGATGCTGGGGGAACTCCATCCCGCATAAATTTGACATTCGAATTCTCACCATTGAGGATAAGATCCAGCTACCCCCTTTGTCATCAATCAACGATCATATTTTTTGGTGGTGAAGTTCATACTATTTGTAGCATTACAGCTTCTTGTAAATGAATGAATCTCACAGATTTTGGAAGATGTTGAGGGCTATTCCAGGCCTAAAGTCCCCAGTTTGGAGCAGCCAGATCTACAGGGTCTGACCAACGCTTACTCTCTTCCATCAAGCGCTCACGCATATCATGAAGATGTGCAGTATGTGTGGTGTCTCCGGACAAGTTGATCGTCTCATATGGATCGGCATTCAAGTCAAAGAGTTGTTCCGTCTCAACTCCATCAACTTGATAGCGGATATACTTCCAGCCATCCGTTGTTCGTATTCCTCGCTGCTGATTGCGATAGGCATAGAACACCGTAGGACGGCCGGGCAACTGCCCGTCTTCAATGATGGGCCGCAGGCTTTCACCCTCAACCGTGGAGGGCAATGGAATATTCACATATTCAGCAATCGTAGGAAAAATATCAAAGATGTACACTAAATGATTTCGTCTCTCATTTGGGGGGATTGCAGGTCCTGCGATGATCAGAGGAACTCGCATGCTATGCTCATAAAGATTTTGTTTCCCCAAGAGCCCATGGCTACCCACCGCGAGTCCATTATCTCCTGCCATCACAATCAGAGTATTTTCCAATTGTCCATTGTCTTCAAGTGCGGCAATAATGCGTCCGATCTCGGCATCCAGTTCGCTAATCATGCCATAGTAGAGAGCTAATTCTTCCCGTACAATTTCTTGAGTTCGGGGGCGTTCACGAAGCAATTCATCTCGCACATTCAACTCACCATTATCAAATGGATGATCAGGTAAATAATTCGGTGGCAGAGAGATTGAATCTGGATCATACCAGCTCGCATACGGCTCGGGGGGCGTTCGTGGGTCGTGTGGAGACGTAAAGGACACATATGCGAAGAAGGGACGATTCGTGGAGCTTGCCTCAGCAAGAAAATCAATCGCTGCATCTGCATAAAGGGTGCTGGAATATCCCTCAATCTGGCGTCGATCCATTCGCGGGTATGTGCCAGTAGAATCAAATTCGTGAAGTTGTGGTGCCTCATGCCCTCCTTGCTCAGGTCGGTGCATCCCCCCAAAGAAAATATTGTCGGCGGTCTGGAATGCCCGTACAAACGATGAGCGGTCATTATGCCACTTTCCAGTACCGAAGGTTGTATATCCAATCTCAGCAAACGATTCTGGCATCATCTGGTGGACAGGAGGAATACTATCTCCCTTCTCATGAAGTCGAAAAAGAGGCCGTCCAGTCATGAGCATAGACCGACTAGGAGCGCAGAGTGCACCGTGCTGCCCTCCCATTGTATGTGCATGAGTGAATGCTATCCCACGTTCTACTAACGCATCCAAATGGGGAGTCTTGATCTCCTCATTGCCCAAGATGCCGATCGTATTAAATCGTTGGTCATCCGTATAAAGGATAAGCACATTGATGGAAGTTTCGGTCTCCTCTGATGTGCTACAAGCAGCAATCAAAAGTAAAATACCAAGAAATAATCTATACATAGCTCTGTGGTTAGAAATTGATCCTGTAAATTTAAGCGTATTGGATCATATCAGTCAATCATGTTGTACCTTAAAGTTAAATCATTCATTTTCGTCATGCGATTCCTATTTATTATATCTATCGGTTTGTTTATTTGTGGATTGAGTATTGCGCAGACGTCCTCTGCCCCTCACATTGTATTCGTGACGGGAGATGAAGAATATCGTTCTGAGGAATCAATGCCAATGTTAGCTAGGATCCTCAAACGAGACTATGGTTTTGAGGTGAGTGTGTGTTATGCGCTAGATGAGGATGGCTTCATCAATCCGAATGTAATTGATAATATTCAGGGTTTAGAGCGATTGGAGGACGCAGACATGATGGTACTTTTCACACGATTTCGTGCACTGCCCGACTCACAGGCCCATTATATATTACAGTTTGCAGAATCTGGCAAACCTATGGCGGGCTTTCGCACCAGCACCCATGCATTTCGCTATAAAGACGACGAGGAAAGAGAACACCTGAACAATGACTGGCCGGCACATGTCTTTGGGCAGCAGTGGATCACGCACCATGGTCATTTTAAGGATGGCCAAGCTCCGCTGACGCGAGTAGAAATTTCCGAAGAGGCTGGATCTCATCCAATCCTCAGAGGGGTGACTGGTTTTGATGCGCTCTCATGGCTCTATCATGTTGATGGCGGCGAGTGGCAGCTTCAGGGAGACAGCGAGGTGCTCTTAATGGGCACAGCGCTCCAATCAAATCACGCGAATGCAGGCCGTCTGGATCAGTTTCCACTGACGAATCCAGTCGCATGGACTAAAACCTACACCGGGGCAAGTGGGATCCCCGCAAATGTATTCTTTACAACATTGGGACATCCCTACGACTTCAAAGATGAATCCATGCGTAAGTTGGCCTTAAACGGTATTCTCTGGGCCTTGGGCAATGAGATCCCTGAGGGAGGTGCGAATGCAGAGCCTGCTCAACCTTATGAACCAAATAATTCGGGTTTTGGAGACAAATTCAAGCCGAACATGCGACCGGTAGATTTATAAGAGAAGACAGTCGGGTTATTGCTGAACCAAGATAGAGGTTTTTCTTGCAAGAGATGTTTCTATGAAACAAGGACGAAGAGTTGTTATTCACTGACCACGACAATTCGTTCTGCAGTCGGAAAATTCTCTGGTACGGGTAGGGTTACCTCGCCCGTAGCCAGTCACTCTACGCTGCGCTGCAACAGTGTCCGAAAACCTACACAGCGAAGTGCACGGTCATCTTCTTGTCCGCCCCAAAGGTGACCAGGGAGAAGCGTTAGAACTGTGCCCTGACCAAATCTTGTCCACCAAACCATCAGTTCATGTCTTCCGGTTCCACCAGAGTCCGAACTGCTCCAAGCGGTTGCTAACACATTCAAACCCTCCGCCGGGCCACGCTGTCCGTGGTATAGCTCGTCGTGGGGGTGTAGCCACATATCGGGTAATCCATTCATCACAGGATGATCGATGTCACGCGTTGTAATGATCCAGTCATGGAGCCTCCCATGCCCCGCACCCAGATCTTCTCCTGGCTCCACGCGCGTCAAGCCCTGCTCTTCATCCCAGTATGCGCCATGACCTATATCCTTTCCTCTCCATACAGGATTCGCTCAGCGGCCACAACGGACATCTATTAGCCAACCCGGATGACCGAAAATCCCCTTCCAATAAATTCACAAGCGTTAGACAACGCCGAAGTTGGGGGAAAGACGGGAGCAAGCCCCCGCCGCGCCGCCTCGCAGTCATTCCCGAGCCGTAAGCAAGCTCATGGGCGACGCCCCAGGCGGAACGCCGGTGACAAAGGCACGAAAACGGGCGCATTTTGGATATGTGAGTTGTCGCGGATAGAGCTTACGCCCCCAAACATTCACACGTCAGCCTTCTCACTCGCCGGGTCAAAGTTTCGCCCGCCCCATGAAGTCCCGCAACGCCGACGTGAACCGGTCGGGCGATTCTTCTGCCAGAAAGTGGCCGCGATCCTCGAACTTGTGCAATACGTGGTCCGGCAGCGCCGATATCCACCGCTCAAGCTCCTTCCTGCGGAACGCGATGTCCTTCAATCCCCAGAGCAGAAGCGCCGGCTTATCAGTAAAGGCCGCGCGGTCATCCCAGATGGAACGCAGCCAGTCACTCGCGCCGGTGATGAAGCCCGGCAGCGCGGCGCTGGCGGCGCGGGCCGCGGGCGATGGTTGGGCGTTGCGGTAATGAGCCATGATTTCCGGCGTCAGGACGCTACCGTCGCCAACCGCCCATGGCATGACCGAATTCACGAACATGTTGCGATGGCGAATCAGATGCTGGCCGATCACACTCGACATCAGGAAGCTGAACGACTTGAAATGGAAGTCGTCGCCGACCGGCCAGCACCAAGTATTCGAAATGACGAGACGGCGGATCCGTTCCGGATGCCCGCGCGCGAAGTCCAGACCGATCGGCCCGCCCCAGTCGTTCATGACCAGGGTGATGCCTCGAAGTCCCAGATGATCGAGCAAGGCCGCTAACCGGCGCGCATGGCTTTCTGGATGATGATCCTCGCGCCGGTTGCTGCACGACGAGAGGCCGAAGCCGATATGGTCCGGCGCGACGCAGCGGAAATCCGAGCGAAGCGCTCGGACAACATGACGGAATTCAAATGACCAAGTTGGGTTGCCGTGCACGAACACGATTGGCTCACCTTCACCCTCGTCGATATAGTGCATCCTGTGTTCCGACGGGGTCGCAAAAAACCTACTCGTGAAGGGATACATGTCGTCCGACACCCAGTCCGGACGAAGTGTCGGCGTGGCTTGGTTCATCCGGTCTACAGCGCGTCCAGCCGCGAGAGGCAGCCGGTCCAGCCATCCGCTCTGAATCGCGGTCCCGGGGCACGAGCAAACTTGCGCACGTAAAAGACCTTATCCCCATCATTGACTTTCATGCCAATCAAGTTTAATCCGATGCCCATGGGTTGTAAAGGGTAGGTCGACACTTCCGCCTGCTACTGCGATGGTCGGTCAGAGTTTCATGGGTTGGTAAATTCCGCCGCCGGTTACCTCAGTGGTCAGCATCAGTTACGGCATTAAGTCCAATATAGTCCAACCATAGATTCATATGCATCCCATCCTGAGAAAGGATTATTTGCTGCATGCTGAACTAGAACACTACCACCAGATGAAACGTACTCCTCAAAGTTCCTACGTACCCGCTCGGGCCATAATTCTCCATTGTATGCCAAGAGGACCACATCATAAGCATCAAACTTGGGGTTCCAATCACTCCAAGTATTCGAGTCTGCATCTTTGCCCGGAGTCAGGGTCACATTGACAGAAAATAAATCCGTATCCAACAGAATGTGCTCCAGATGTGCGACGGTTCGCTTCCAGTCATGATTATTTTGTCCTGAAAGAATCAGTACCGATGGCTGATCCGGCATTCCGTGAGTTGATGCCAGTCCCGATAGTAGTAGTAACGTGAAAATCATTCGTATCTTAGTGACAATTATTCTGGTTGGATAGTATACGAACTGAGCAGTTCTTGATTGCTCAAACATACCAGCAATTACAACTTTTTCAAACCTGATTTTTTTCACCGAAACAGTCATGAAGTTCAATACCACAGCTGAATACTGGATGACTCAACCCATGATTGTTTTTGGGTTGATGATAGGTTCAATAAGTCGGATTCAGTGGAATCCCAATAGCATTGATTTCATGAACAATTACTCTGAATGGGTCTGCGAATTCACAAACTTGCCTGAGGGTTGTCACACAGTATGTTATGTTTGGGCAGAGGAAGATGAAGTCTCTGAATCTGTTCACGGATTGGTATAGGCATATGGATTGGACTGGATTGCAACCTGAGATGATTCGTAGTGAGCTCACGGAAATCGTGGGCGATTCGTTTGTATCAACCGATGATTCGGATCGGCTAGTCTATTCTACTGACTGGTTCTGGCTTCCGCAGATGTGGCTTGACCGCGGGGAAGAGTCTCGCAAACCCGATTTCATAGTTCGTCCGAAAAGTGCAGAGGAAATTTCAGCAATCCTCAAAGTTGCTAATGGATATCGTATACCTGTGATTCCGTGGGGAGGCGGGTCTGGATCACAGGGCGGTGCATTGTCTGTGTATGGAGGGATTATTCTTGATACAAAAAGAATGAATCGGATCATTGAGATTGATGAAAGATCGCTAACAGTTACCGCTGAGGCTGGGATCAATGGGAAGCAACTGGAGTGGGCGGTAAACGAGAAAGGTCTGATGCTTCCACACTACCCTGCATCTGCAAATTGTGCAACGCTGGGTGGATATTTAGCTCCTCGGGGTACGGGAACAATCAGCAACAAATATGGGAAGGCAGAAGATCTTGTTCTGCGCATGCAGGTGGTTTTGCCAGACGGACATATTTTACGAACGCCGATCGTGCCTCAGCATGCCTCCGGCCCCGATTTTTTTCGCCTGTTTTTGGGTTCCGAAGGTACCTTTGGAGTGATAACCGAAGCAACGATGCAACTGGATTATCTACCCAGCTGTCGTTTACTTCGTGCGGTACTCTTTGATGACCTATCCAATGCACTTGAGGCAGGCCGACAGATCATGACTCGGCGATTAGATCCCTTTGTGATTCGTTTGTACGATCCCCGATCAACTGCTTCAAGGGTTAAGAAAATCTTAGGATATGAGCTTGAGGGAGCCTATATGGTCCTCGGGTTTGATGGCGATGAAGATCTCGCAGCTTTGCAGGAAATGAAAGCGATGGAGATCATCAATAAACTCGGAGCGAAAGACCTGGGACGAGAGCCTGGGGAAGCGTGGTGGAACCAGCGGTACGACTTTTACTATCCTCCACAAAGTCTCAAACTACCTTGGATGTATGGGACCACGGAGACCGTCACCACCTATGATAAGATTGAAAAACTTTATTATGCGGAAAAGAAAGCCGTTGAAGAAGGGTACAAAGAATGGGATATAGACTTTATTGGACACTTTTCCCATTGGTTTCACTGGGGGGTAATGGTCTATTCCCGGTTTATCATTCAGAATCCTCCAGATGATGCAAGAGAAGCCGTTAGATTACATAATCGAATTTGGGATACGGCCATGACCGCTGTTTTGGAAAACGGGGGAATGGTGAACGAACACCATGGGGTCGGACTAAAGCTATCCCGATTCATGCGTCGTCAGTATGGTGATGCATGGCCTCTATTGGAGCGGATCAAGAACACTTTGGATCCAAATGGAATCATGAATCCCGGTAAAGTGGGATTCGGATTTTAGTGTACACAAATGAACTCTCCGATCAGTACTTTAAAGAATTGTCGATTCTGCTTAATGTGTCGACATGTGGCTCCGGTTGGTCACGTAACATATAATGAGTCCTTAACGCCTCATGGCATCGCACTCATTGCTTCCATGCACCGCCATGAGGATTTCTCTTGGAGTGCCAGTTCTCTGGATGTTCTGAATGCCGAGCCAGACGGAGGTAATTGTCAGGCCCACTGCATAACGGATCAGCCGTTGCCTGCTGCTATTGCCGCAATCCGTGCCGAGGTGGTTAACCAAGGGCTGGCCCCTCCAGAATTCACCAAAGTCAATGAACGCATTCTCGAGTATCAATCTATCTTCGGTGACTATCAACCTTCCCGCACGAAAAGTGAATGGGGCCTCTTCGTTGGAGATGCTGGCTCTAATCTTTCCTCCAGCACCATGGATGCTGCATTACAGTTGCTCAAGATCTGTGAAATCGACGCGATTCCAGTCGGTCGCGGACTTGACAGTGGATTTATTCCGTGCTCTTTGGGTTTTCCTGATACAGCCCGAAAACAGGCAAACCTCTGCATTGACGAAGTTCAGGGGGCAGGCGTAAAGAAGCTTTTGGTTCTTTCTCCTCAGGATCTTTTCGCTTTTGGACAGATGTATCAGGAGCGACTGAACATGAATTGGCCGAGTGAGGTGATCCTGATTGATTTAGTTGAGTTCTTGGCAGACCAAGTTAAGACCGATCGTCTCCGTGTCTCCCCATCAGAGAAAATTAAGGATCACGGAACTGCGTATGTGGATCCTACGCACGCGGTTCGGCTCCCTGAGCGCTTCAATGCCGCTCGTATGCTTAGTGAAGCTGCGTTGGGTGCTCCTCCATTGGAGTTATTCTGGCGTCGGGAGCGTGCTCATCCGGTTGGGAGTACAGGAATCCAGTTCAGCCGCCCTGATATTGGCATCCGATTAACAGAAGCAAGGCTGGAGGATGCTTTGTCTCGTGGTGCGAAAACGATCCTATGTGAGGATCCAACAACCCTCCATGAACTGCGCCTCCGAAACCAGACCCCTCTAAAAGTTGAAGGTCTTTACGAAATCTTACTGACACAGGCAACCTGAAGCAGATCATGGCAAAAACGGTTGTACTGATCGGAACTCTGGATACCAAAGGTCCAGAGATTGCATATCTCCGAGATCGTCTTCAAGAGCTAGGTCTTTCCACGACCGTAATTGATTCAGGAATCCTAGGAGAGCCCTTGGATATCATTCCAGATATTCCCCACGAACAATCAGCAGTATGTGCCGGCTCTAGCCTTGCTACCATGCGTTCCGCCGGAAGTCGGGGAAAAGCAGTGGCTCTCATGCGAGAATCGCTTAGGAATTTGATCTCAAACTTATATCAAAAAGGAGAACTGGATGCGGCGGTCTGCATGGGTGGGGCAGAGGGGGCGGTTATGGGCGCCGCAGCTATGATGGTGCTCCCCGTTGGTGTGCCTAAGGTATTGGTCTCTCCAATTGCGTCAGGACATCATTACTTTGCTCCACTGGTTGGTACCCGTGATATGATGATCGTCCATTCAGTGGTGGATATTTTGGGATTAAACACGATTGCCTGTGGTATTTTCGACAATGTGGCTGCTGCGCTTTATGGAATGATTGCACATGGACGAGGTCTCAAAGCTCCCAAGGGGCGCAACGTTGCAATCACGATGCTCGGAAATACTACTATGGCGGTCATGGCAGTGAAAGATCGTCTTCATGAATTTGGGTACGAGCCGGTCATTTTCCATTCTAATGGTGTAGGTGGGCCGGCCATGGAAGAACTAGCAGAGCAGGGGCAATTTGTTGGGGTGATTGACTACACCACCAACGAGGTGTATGATCCGCTCGTTGGGGGAATCCATGATGGAGGTCCCAATCGACTGGAGGTGATCGGCCGTCTTGGTTTACCACAAGTGGTTGTTCCGGGTTGTATTGATTTTAGCGTCTGGAATGCAGGAACTGTTCCAGATAGGTTACGCGATCGTCCCATGTACGATCATAACCCAGAATATGTACTTGTTCGAGCCTCAGCTGACGAGATGTATGAGCTTGGGAAAATCTTTGCAAGAAAACTTAACCCTTCGCAGGGGCCAACCATTATAGCTGTTCCATCCATGGGGCTCTCCATTCCAAATATTCCGGGTGGAATATTTTGGGATCCTGATGCCGACAAAAAATTCTTTAATGCGTTGAGAGAATACGTACAAGCGAAAATTCCTGTCAAGCTCTACGACTACCATGTCAATGATCCTCGTTTTGGGGAAGATGTGGCCGACCTATTCATCCAATTAATGAAATCTCATCCAAAATGATCACATCCTCACAGAAAGATTTTCATCATCTGCCTAAGTTGACCGAGGGAGACGAAGATTTCCGGGCACAATTTCTCTCCTGGGATTTAGGAGATTTAACCATGACCGATATCAGGAATTACCTGAGTCAAAAAGATCTTGTATTAGTTCCGGTTGCCAGTTTGGAGCAACATGGCCCCCATTTACCGCTGTATACAGATACAGTTACTGCGGTCCACATCTCACAGCGCGTTTCACATTTGATCGGTGTCCTCCATTCTCCCCCTATCTGGATGGGATATTCTCCGCAGCATATGCACGAACCAGGTGAGGGACGGGGTACAATTACAGTTCGCAGCACTACACTTCTGGCCGTCATGCATGATGTCGCTCGCAGTTTGATCCATCATGGATTTAACCGAATTATATTTATCAATGGACACGGCTCAAATGTGAAAGTGGTTGATCCTGTTCTCAGGAAACTACGCTACGAGACGGGTGCACTTATCAGTTTTGTGAAACCATATATGGAGCGGTACACGGGAATTCTCAAAGGTCTCATGGAAAATCCACCAGAGGAGACACCCGGCTGGCATGCAAGTGAGCTTGAAACATCTCAGGATTTGGCTTGGAACGAGGAGTTAGTTCGAATGGAGCGTGCCGAATTCACAAAGGCCCATATCCCTGATTTTCTGCCTCGCTCTTTTGAGAAAAAAGATGGAATGCCGGATGTAGAATTTGAGGGATACACGTATTTCAATTTCCCTATGGATCATCATGAGTTTATTGAGAGTGGGGTGATCGGGAATCCACTTCGTGCGACCAAAGAAAAAGGAGAGGAGGCTTTTCGCCGTTTATCCGAACATGTGGCTCGTGGGGTTTTGGAACTGATGAACGTTCCTGTCAATGTACACAATCGTGCATTTGTAGATCGCGTGATGTAACAAGAAATCTCTGCCAGTAATCTGAATAATGGTGCCGTCTTGCATGAGTTCCATGGAATCAATGTTATTAGTCTCTCTTCGGTATAGATAAGATAGTTATTGCTGAGGAGATAGTGGAAGGTACAGCAGAAAGGTTGGTAAGGGCAGCTCAGTCTCAGAATACTAGAATTGCTTATAGTAAAGCATAGAATAGGTTTTTACGGTACTGCGATGATAACGGGATTGAACCTAAGGAAGCTGATACAGATGATGTGGTGAATTTCTTTATTTGGTTGGCATCTCAGCGGGTACGATCAACAGACAAGTTGTTATCCAATGGTACGCTCAGGTTATACAGGAGTGCACTGAATCGTTTTTTGTCGTCGACCGTAATTTGTATTGTCGTCAAACAGCTTAGGATATATCGGAAAATCACAGATATGGGTAATAAATATAAGAGGACTCTGTTAACTACGCAGGCTTATGACGACTCCATGCATTTTTCTCGCACTTTTATGGGAAAATTCCGCTCTGGTGCACTGAATGTGATCTAAGGTGCTCTCAGTTGCGTTTCTCTGATTGAATTGTAAAGAAGGCATTGGGACTATCCAACCCAAACTTCGTTTAAAATCATGGATAAGCAAGATGATTTTAAATTCACTCAAATTGTAGAAATGCCTCGGGAGTCTGGATTAAACTCAGACCAAGCAGTTAAACTTGAAAAACGCATATGGAAATGTTAACAGGAAAAGTCGTTGAATGGATTGATTTCAGTACCGTATGAAAGTATGATTTCGGCCGTAAATAGTTTTGTCAATTACCATTTTTAAGACCAGATCCATGAAAAGATCCGCTACCGCAAACACCAAGCTCTGGCATCCGCCGCCGCATGGGATCGGCAAAGGTTGGGCCTATACCCGAATCCTGTTGTGCGTAAGATGAAGCCTGCAAACAGGGTTAGGATATTCCCCTTATTGGTCTGTCTATATTCCTCTACATTGTGGGGATGTCTGGGTGAAAAGAAACCATGTACTGAATTAGCAGAAGTGAAAGCATTAAACGCCGAAGTCTGGGCAAATGCAGATACCTTAGAGATGGAAACTTATACGGGATTGACAGACGAATATAGCGGGTTGAGGGAAACAGTAAAACGAATTTCGCGGTCAGTGGAGCTTTCTTCATTAGCAGAGGATTCTACGGAGTCGGCTGTATGTACAGCTTTAGCAGAGGAAGCTATTGCACAGGCAGAAATAGATACCGAGTTGGCAGAAAGCATGTATATGCTGTCAGAGAATTGGGCTGATCTAATAGGGGAAACTACCGAATTAACAAAAAAGCACACTCGGGGAAGGGAAATTAGTGCCAATTGGGCTAAGTTTTATCAACTCATGGTTGAGGGCAGAGACCCTATAAATTACTTTGATTATTTTCATTCAGAAACCCCCGCTTCCATGGATGAGACAAAACATGTACTTGAACTCAGACGCGAGATTAGCAAGCAGTCTGATAGATTTCCCTACCATGATCTGTGGGGAATAGAAAGATATAAAAGAAATGTTAAGGTGGCTACCAGAATGGTGGAAGAAAAAGGCAGATTGGCTCAGATATATTCCAAAAAAGTAGAGGAGATGGAGCCTTTTGCATATAACACGGAGGTATTGGCACGGAGACTTTCTGAGCAGGCTGGGGCGCACATTGCTCTATCGGAGGCATATACAGCATTATCTGAAGAAAATGCCAAATTGTCGGGCGTATCTATAGTATTAGTTGCAGAGGCGTATACGACACTCTCAATGACGTATGCCGAGTTGTCCGTTGAGTCTGAGCAGTATGCGGCCATGTCAGAGGCGTATACAGCTTTGGCAGAGGGAGCTACCGCTCTGGCGGAAGGATGGGATTAAAGTGAATGACGCACCTTGGATATGAAAAAATCGGTTCTACCACAATTTGTGTGGAATGAGAACCATTTATGAACCAGAGGGATCTGTAAAAATGTAGATGATATGTGTTGAATAGAGGTGCATCAAGATTGTCTCATGATTGCTGAGATGTATCAGCGACATCTTGACGGAGCCTGTAATGCGCCATAGCCCATACGATTGAACACCATAACAGAACTTAACGGCAAAATCCAAGAACTCAAAATGGTTGTTAGATATGAGACTCTTTCAAAACTCTTTATTTTCACCTTTTGTCTAACGACAAAAACTTTTTACTGCTAGCGACAAAACTTTTTACGGTTTTTGCTGTGATTGGATCTTGGGATAATCCTGAAGATAGATTGCTTGAATCAGTGAATTTCGTCCACGATCCGTGTAGATTTCACACACTCCTCCCACGGCATTTGTGGTTTGAAGCGCCCAAATTCTGTTATTTTATTTTGTGTGTTGGATGGCCGGTTTACTAGACCATCCGCAACAGTTGGTCTACCGTGAGCACCACCACGCTGAACATCAAATGACAGAGGACTTTCTCGTGCCCACGGACTCGGATATTGGGTCCACCGAACTCATCTTTGAGCCGCTCAAAGGCCCGCTCTACGGTCGAACGTTCCCGGTAGCGAACCCGCTCCGCAGGAATGAATCCGGCCGTCTGTTGCGCCTTTTGCTCGCGACGATCCGCTGCTTTTTTCTTGCGTGGATTCGGATCAATGATCGGTACACGCCCCGAGGCTCTCCGATGTGCGACAATCTCCTTCGCGTCATAGGTCCTGTCCATGAGATCATAACAGTTGTCCACCCGTTGCTGCGTCAAGTGCGCCAAGGGAAGGGCGGCCTGACTATCATGCAACGAGGCAGAGGTCACCAAACGGCTGATCGGAACCCCTCCGTCCGCCTTATCCATGTATAGCTTATGGCCCG
The DNA here is from genome assembly GCA_965208025.1 of Rhodothermales bacterium. GTDB lineage: Bacteria > Bacteroidota > Rhodothermia > Rhodothermales > Bin80 > Bin80. Next base: position 2,107,981 of record OZ242302.1, on the reverse strand, counting down.
TCCATCATTGGGTATGACCCTTCGCGTTCCGTTTGCATCCCACCGTACAATCCTTCGGTAACGCGTCCAATTCCATCTTCAACTGTTGCTCCAAGCGACAAGGCACCTTGGGAAGGGCTTCTCCCCTCTTCGGATGCGCTCGCTTGCGTTGCTTCACGGGGTTGGATGTGTGAGCTTTCGGAACCGGCCGCACCCGCGCTTCAATCGCCGTTGAATCCCATGAAATGCCCCACCAACTCCCCCGCGTACCCCTGTTTGATCAAGGCTTCATGAATCCGAGTCGGTAACTTCGCCGCCGCAAATTCCTGAAATGCACGAGAAAACATGGGCGCACTCGGCACATCACACGAGCGGGACCAACCACATAGGGACCGAAGCAGAACATCCGATAGAAGACGCTCCCGCAATCCGGAGGTCGTCGGAATAGTCAACGCTATCTTGGCCAAAAACGACCGCGCAAGACATACCCGGTGGGCGAGCAGACGTCCCACCGAACGAAGCCGTGGACGAGGCAGATAATCCTCCACACACACCAACTCAAACAATAACAACTTCCTGAACCGTTTGGGCAACGCTCCATGGTTCTGCTCCACACATGGAAACAACTCCTGTTGGCAGAAAATAGAAAAACCTCGTATCTTCTTAGTAAGGGACATAGAATCCTCCGGGATTTGTTGGATTTTCGGTACTCCGAACATACAAAATTCGGAGAATTGCACATTCCGCTGAACTGGGACACTCAAAACGCTGAACTGGGACACTTTGCTTAGTTGAAGCGGAACGTCCAAAACGCTGAACTGGGACACCCAAAACGCTGGAAGTGGGACACCCAAAACGCTGGAAGTGGGACACCCAAAACGCTGGAAGTGGGACACCCAAAACGCTGGAAGTGGGCCGCCTAAAACGCTGGAAGTGGGCCGCCTGTTATGTGCCAGATTTTTTGTCATGCTTCTTGTACTTCGTTGGCCAATTCTCGTTGTCCCTGAACCTTTCTCATTGACTCTCCGGTTAAGACAATTTTGTGTGCGTTATTGACGATTCGATCCAGGATTGCGTCGGCCAGCGTTGGATCCTCCATGATCTCGTACCACTTGTCCATCGGATACTGACTCGTCACAATGGTGGAGCGTACGGTGTAGCGATCATCCAAGAGTTCCATCAGATCTCGTTGTTGGGAGGGAGGGATGGGGTGAAGTCCCCAGTCATCCAAAACCAGCACATCCATGCGAGCGATCTGTTTCATTACGTTGAGATAGGAGCCATTCTCACGGGCAACCCGCAGCGATTCCAGAAGTCTGGGGAGCCGAGCGTATCGAACGTTGAAGTTTTCCAGACAGGCTTTATGCGCCAATGCGCAGGCAACATAACTTTTCCCGACTCCCGTGGGACCGGTAATGATCACATTTTGTTGGCGACGGATCCACTGACAGGTAGCCAAGTGGAGCATCACCCGTTGATCCAAACCGCGCGCTGCGCTGTAATCCAGATTCGGCATACTTGCGGGAATGCGCAATTGCGCGGATTTCAATCGTCGGGCCAGCCGTCGATCTCCGCGGACCGCCTCCTCATGATCCACCATGAGGCCAAGGCGATCCAGAAAGGGCACGGACTCGATCTCAGGCGTTTCTAGCTGATCCCGAAGAGCGGCAGCCATGCCGCGCAGCCGCATCTGTTCAAGTTTTAAGAGGGTTGGGTGTAGCATCATCTTTTTGAGTCTTTAGTGGCGTAATAAGCAGCTCCTCGAATATTCTCATGGTCAATCGAGAGTTGTTTCGGTTGATGTGATTCGGCCGCCATTTGTTTGACGAGCTGTCGCACCGCAGCGGTCGTACGCGTGTTTCGTCTCAATGCAAGTTCGCACCCCAATTCCATTGCTTCATGTCCATACTCACGCGCTAGAATGAGCGTCCCATTACACCGGTTGAACGCCTGCTCGGGAACCTCAAACGAGGCCAGATTGACTTCAATGAGGGCTTTGGTGCGGGGGCCAATCGATTCGGCCCACTGGATATATCGCTTGGGAGACCATTTCTCGTATTCCCTGTGATTCTTCGGCATGTGGTCCTTGACCGTGGTGTAGGTCCCAGATTCCCGGCTTCGCACATGCGAGACAATTCGCTCATTTCCAGCGAAAATCTCAACGGTGTAGGGGCCAAGTCGGGCATCCACTTGCCGACCCAGATAGGAATGGGGGACGCTGTATTTATGATTCTCAATATGCACATGGTAGTCGGGGCCAACCTTACGTTTATGGACCCACTGCACGTATTCATAGGGCTCCCTCGGCAAGGGACGGAGCATGGGACGATCCAATTCCTCAAACAATTCTTTCCGAGAGACTTTCGTCTTCTGCATAAGGGCTTCATTCAGCTGCTGGACTTGCCCCAGAATCGCTTCATTGAGTTCTCCGAGGTTGAAGAATTCTCGATTCCGAAGCGCACCCCCAAGCCTTCGCTGAACCAGAAGCACGCTGCTCTCCACAAGCCCCTTATCTCTCGGGTGCCGCGGACGCGCAGGGACAACGCCCACTCGGAAAAAATCCGCCAATGCACGGAGCGAATCATTGAGAATGGGAACCTCATCTTTGCGGAACTTGATGATCGCCGACTTCAGATTGTCGGGAACAAGCATCCGAGTGACTCCACCGTAGAATTGAAAGGCGCGTCCAATGGAACTGCAAAAATCAAACGTCTTTTGCGTTTCCGTTGCCTCCGCATAGATATATCCTGATGCGCCCAGCGCTGCAACGAAGAGCTCAACGGTTCGCGTCTCGCCCGTGATCGGGTTCGTGATCCTAGGCTTCTTGCCCGAGTAATCCACAAATAAACGCTCCCCCGCCTTGCGCGCGATGCGCATCGTCGGGGCCTCAAGGTCGCCGCGCCATTCACGGTACAATTCACAAAAATAACTGTACTGATCCCCCTGCGGATTCCGCTCAATATATTCCATCCAGAGTTGATGGAGCGTCAGAGATCGGTGTCTGGCTAACTCTTTGTAGACCTCCATCCAGTCCGGTAACTCACGGTCCACTGAACCCAACGGGGTCGAACTCGGATACAGGATTCGCTCCAAATCGGCGTCACTCGTCCCGTTGGGCAGAGGCCACCTCAGGTTCGCAACCTTCGCACGATCCAGAATTCGGGCCACAGAACTGCGACCAATCCCCACGCCTCGCGCAATCGCACGAATGGATAATCTCTCCTCAAAGTGAAGCTCTAAAATATGCTTGATGTGCTTCATCGACAATCGGTTTGCTGGCATAATTCCTCGCAATTTGGTGAAAAAAGCAAGAAAGATAATGTCCATGAATCATGGGTGAAATCCCCCGGGATAAACACCGAAAAAGAGGTGCACCATACGCCCCAAGGATGGAGCCAAATTACCGAGGACGCGATGATCAAATTCCAACGGCCAGAGATGGCCCACTTCCAGCGTTTTGACTGTCCCACTTCCAGCGTTTTAGGCGGCCCACTTCCAGCGTTTTGGGTGGCCCAGTTCAGCGTTTTAGGCGGCCCACTTCCAGCGTTTTGGGCGGCCCAGTTCAGCGTTTTAGGTGGCCCACTTCCAGCGTTTTGGGCGGCCCAGTTCAGCGTTTTAGGTGGCCCACTTCCAGCGGAATACGCAGAGATTCCTGTCCCTTCGTTTGTGATCCCAAAAACGATACCTCCCAGAGCAGATCAGCCCCCTAACATTCTTAGTAACCAGATCCGTCAATCAGCAAAATCTCTCAAAAAATCATTCAATTGAGGAATTTTGAAAGAGGCTCGTATATTATTCACAACATTTGCATATTAGCACATTTGTGCATTGCAGTGATCTGGGTAGACTGATGGCGCACGTTATCGCAATCTTGAATTCCAAAAAGGGACGGGGAAAACGACTATCGCAACGAACCTCGCCGGATGCCTGCACAAGCGTGGGCATTCGGTTCTCCTGGTGGATTCCGATCCACAAGGCACCGCACTGGACTGGTATTCCGCGCAGCCAGATGGTGCGGACCTGCCTACAGTCACCGGCATTGATCGCCCGGTACTCCATAATTCCATCCCGCAGCTCACGAGGGATTATGCGTACATCGTCATCGATGGATCGGCCAAGATCGCGGAGAATGCTACATCAGCGATCCGAGTGGCGGACTTGGTGCTGATCCCCGTTCGTCACAGCGGGTTCGATCTCTGGGCGATGGAAAGCCTAGTTGAAGCGATCAGGACACGGTATGCCCTCACAGGTAAGCCTGCCATGGCATTTCTGATCTCGGCCCAGATCAAGAGGAGCCGGCTGGCAAAATCTATTGACGAGGTCCTCACAGATCTGAATCTTCCCGCCCTGGCGGGGCGTACATCCCGCAGAGTAGCCTATGAATCTGCCGGCAGTCTGGGCCTGACGTTCATGGATCTGGCAGGATAAGCTGTAGCCGCCGCGGAGATTGAATCCATCACTGACGAAATCCTCATACTGCTCAAATGACCAACTTCAGAGATACCGGGGAATCCCTCCGCAAGCGCAACTCACGCAAGCATCCGGACTAGGCTGCGATCTTGGCAGACTTGAAAAAAGATCCGACTAAACGCCTTGCGATCAATATGCCCGTCTCCATGCGAACGGAACTCAACCGGGTCCACCGGATTACGACCCGGATGGTCAAGACCAAGACCAGATATCTGATTACGAAGATTGATCAGGATCTATCTCCGTTTTTAGAGCGCCTATTCAAGATTCTGGGACTCCGGTACAATCCCAATGAAACGCGGGTGGTGGAGGAGCATGTAGAGGAAGTCGAACCGACCAAGCCACCGGATCTCTAACCGGTCAGCACGCACCGAAGAAGTGGATCACCTGAACTCCAAACGGAGCAGCCCGAGGTGTGTCGAATCGAGAACATAGAGGGTAGAATTTGACAAAATCTGCTCCAAGAACACAAGAAAAGTGTCGTTGAATTGCCTCAAAGGAAGTTGGGTTGATGTAGGGAATCTTTGAACTCCTTGGCCAACAAGAAACCAGTCCCAAACATAGGATAAAATGGAAATTCGTAACTTTATGGCACCAAAAAATGGCGAACTTGGGCAAGGTCATGTGGTTATTTTCCTATACGGTAACACGGACCGAAAGGTTGTTGGGGAGTTGAAAAAGAAGTTGGTTTGGCTTTGCCATAGATTCACCTGATTAAACGTTAAACAATAAAGAAAAAAGAACGCCTCTGCAACTCGTCAGAGTGTCGTAGTATACTGAATAAATTATACTTACAATCTTTAGCCTAACTCAGAAAAATGTTCTCGAAAATCGTGGTGAATATTGTGGGAGTATATCTGGAAAGTAAGGCATACTTATTGACAAAGGCTCCAAGGAACCCTATTAACTTTTGGCATTACGAATCACAGCATCTTAGGGATAAGACTCCCACGAAGAACAAGTAATGAGTAATTTTGTGAATGAAGAATTTCAGAGTTATATTCCCCAATCCGCGTAGTTGGCCCGAATAATTTCAGGATAAGTGTGGACTGTATCTCTGTTTACAAACTCAACAGATTTCTCGTGTGGAGGACACAAGACCATAGCATATGAGTAATCATTACTTCAAATTGACGAATAATGATGAATAATGATTCTTTCGTCTGTCTGAATCCCAACAGAAATTACCCAAAGCAAGCATAATTTACACTCAAATCTGATATGACCCAGCAATCAAATATCCGTGTAAGTCCCCCAGAACTCGCCATTCCCGAGGGGAATCCGTTTGAATCTGATCAACTCAAGCGTAAGCCCTCATGTGAGTTGCTAACTAAGTTAGTATCTCGTATTGAAGGGACTTGCACCATAGCAATAGACGGTGCTTGGGGAAGTGGAAAGACTACGTTTCTAAATCTGTGGGCTGCTCTTCTTAAAGATAAAAATGACGCATTCTCCGTTATTCAAGTGAATGCCTGGAAAACGGATTACTTCAATGATCCCTTTCTTGCCATTGTCGGCGAAATGACGAAGCAACTGATGGATATGGAGGAGTTTGAAAAAACGGATCTCTCAAACCTCAAAAAATCCTTTGCCGTAGTAGCCTCTATCACCTCCAGGTACGTTCTTCATCAAATTGGTCTTACCAGTGAAGATGTTGCTGATCTCGCTGGCTTGATTAAATCTAATGCAAGCAAACGGATGGATCAATATAAGGAACAGTCGGAATCTATGGAATCATTTCGCACTGAACTGAAGAAAGTTGCCAGAAAGGTTCGTGAACAAACTCAGAAACCATTAATTGTGCTTATTGATGAGTTGGATCGTTGCAAACCCTCTTATGCAGTTGAGTTTTTGGAAATAATAAAACATCTGATGTCCGTAGACAATATAGTTTATACATTTGCCACGAACCGATCCGAATTGGCTCATGCAATTAGCGGGTGCTACGGATCAGATTATGATAGTAAGGGATATTTACGTCGCTTTTTTGACATTGACTTTACGTTGCCCTTATCGTCACGGCAGACATTTATTAATTCTATTTATGATGAACAATTGGGATCAATTATTACTGACCCTAATGCTAAGGATGAATCAATATGTCTGCTGCGTGCTTTTTTAGATAATGAAAAGATAAGCCTACGTCAGATTCAGCAAGCGTTGTATCGGCTTCGGTTAGTATTGCATATTGCTCTGCCAGATAATAATGAGCCTCCCAACCGCATAGTAAAGGTGGTGGAGTATTGTACCGCTCTATTTTTGCGTTTGTACGATCCAGAAATGTTGAGGAAATTCCTTAACGGCGAGCTATCCGACAAAGAAGTAGTAGAAAGTTTGTTACCTCCCAAGATTAAGAATGATGATAACCTACGCGAAGAGCGATTATGGTTTGAAATAACTGTCATCAGAGCAGCCCAAGAAATAATGGGGAAGAATCCATCAACGAGAGACTATGAACCGACTCCACTTCTGTTGTGGTATACAAACCTTGTTGATTCAGCTCCTGCGAGTTCTGAAGTTATATCAGAGAAGTTGTTTGCGAAAAATCTTATCAGTAAAGTTCAAATCCTCGCTGGTAAGGATCCACGTTATGGGCATGCAAGGGTTACTCCTCATAGATTCAAGTTGGCGGTTGAGCAACTCGAGATATTGGAATCACTGACAAATTCAAGAGAGAGAAATTGAGAGCTACCTATCGCATGTAGAACGAGAGCTTGCGGATTCAGATGAAAATTGAAGGCAAGAATTTTATGGACGCACACCATCTAACTCATTATGATGGAGGCCGATACTTACGTCAGGTTCTTGAAGACCATTTTATTAAACTGGCTCTTCAATTATTTTAGTGGACGGGGTCTATTTTGAACACTTTCTGGATAGAGATCCAGACCTCCCAGATAGAAGTAGATCGCGTTCATCAACCGATCAATATTGCGGAAGCCGCGGCTACGAATTTTCACGGTTTTGATTCGACTGTTCATGCTTTCTGCCGGGCCATTGCTGACCTTCAGGATGATTGCATTGATAATTTCCCACAGATGTTCTTTCACGGTTTTGGCGACCTTTTTCATCGGTTCTAGTCGACAACGCATGGCCCAGGATAACCATCGCTTCCAGCCCTTGCGTGCCCAGGTGGGACTCACATAATGCCATAGCTTCTGGGACAATTCCTTGATAGCCCATGCACGGGCGGTCTTTAGCGAACTGGTCTTTAACTGGCGGAACCGTTTCTTTTGCTGAGCCGACATATTCTCCGCATTGGTCAACCAATCATACTTGGTGCCAACGAGGTCATCCCGGTCCTCCTTTTTCAATTCCCGGTTCTCCTGTCGGCGAACCTGATCCACGGCCTCTCCGACTTTCTTCGCCACATGGAATCGGTCAAACGCAATCTTCGCTTCGGCCCCAGGGACACATTCCTTCGTGGTGTTGATGTATGCGGGCCACATATCCATGCTCACACTCTCCATCTGTTCCATCTGTTCAGGGCTACATTCATCATACCAGCGCTTCAAGGACTGCTTCGTACGCCCTTCGCCTACATACACTACGGTGCCGGTGATCGAATCCGATACCACCGTGATATACTTGTGGCCTTTCTTATAGGTGGTTTCATCCACACCGACCCGTGTAAAGGATCCGGTTGATCTTCGTGCAAGCCCGCGTTGAACAGTACGTTGCATCACCCCGTCAATAGCGGTCCAGCTCAGTCCCAGTAAACGAGACACCGCAGAGATACTCGTCTCTTGGAGCCAGTCAATCACCATGCCTTCAAACTCATAGGTCATCCGAGCACTTCAGTCTGCCCACGGAACCGCGATCGTCCGCACCCCATGATCCGGACACTTTACCTGAGGAAGGTCCGTGACCACATACGTGCGATATGTCCCCGTATCCAGATGCCGCCACTTCCGTGTACGACGGTCATACACTGGACACACCCGGTCACATACGGGACAGGTCAGTCCCGACTCATCCTCGCAACACACATGCAGAAAGACCTCGTAGCCCGCCGTATTCGTTGTGATCTTTGAGATTCGCCAAGGAGATACAATCCCATACACCGCATTGATTTCTTTGAATTCTACACTCATTGAATAAAGTTGAACGTTTGCATACAGAGAAAACCCTGGAAATTATTCCCGGAAATCGGGCAGATTCCCATCAGGTTTGCTAAATTTACGTACGGATGCCTATTCCGCTTTCACTAAATTTGTTGAAGACCCACTAAAGAATGTTAGGGGGCTGATCTGCTCTGGGAGGTATCGTTTTTTGGGTCACAAACGAAGGGGCAGGGATCTCCGAATTTTGTATTTTTAGGAGTATTGCAAATCCAACAAACCCCGGAGAATTCCATGTCCCTTACCAAGAAGATACGCGGTTTTTATATTTCCTGCCAACAGGAGTTATTTCCATGTGTGGAGCAGAACTATGGAGCGTTGCCCAAACGATTGAGGAAGTTGTTGTTGTTATTTGAGTTGGTCTGTGTGGAGGATCATCTGCCTCGTCCCCGGCTTCGTTCGGTGGGACGCCCGCGTGCGCACCGGGTCTGTCTTGCGCGGTCGTTTTTGGCCAGGATGGCGTTAAATATTCCGACGACCTCCGGATTGCGGGAGCGGCTTCTATCGGATGTTTTGCTTCGGTCCCTCTGTGGTTGGTCCCGCTCGTGTGATGTGCCGAGTGCGCCCACGTTTTCTCGTGCGTTTCAGGAGTTTGCGTTGGCGAAGTTACCGACTCGGATCCATGAAGCCTTGATCAAACAGGGGTACGCGGGGGAGTTAGTGGGGCATATTTCACGGGATTCAACGGCGATTGAAGCGCGGGAGCGTCCGGTTCCGAAGGCTGACATGTCCACCCCCGTGAAGCCACGCAAGCGGGGGCGTCCGAAGAAGGGGGAGGCCCGTCCCAAGGTGCCTCGTCGCTTGGAGCAGCAGTTGAAGATGGAGTTAGGCGAGATGTTGGACGCATTACCGAAGGATTGTACGGTGGGCTGCAAGCGGAACGCGAAGGGGCATACGCAACGACGGGCTATAAGCTACACATGGATCCGGTGGACGGAGGGGTTCCGATCAGCTGTTTGGTGACCTCTGCCTCGTTGCATGATAGTCAGGCCGCGCTTCCCTTGGCGCACTTGACGCAGCAGCGGGTGGACAACTGTTACGATCTCATGGACAGCGCCTATGACGCGAAGGAGATTGTCGCACATCGGAGCGCCTCGGGGCGTGTACCGATCATTGATCCGAATCCGCGCAAGAAAAAAGCGGCGGATCGTCGCGAGCAAAAGGCGCAACGTACGGCCGGATTCATTCCTGCGGAGCGGGTTCGCTACCGGGAGCGTTCCACCGTGGAGCGGGCCTTTGGGCGGCTCAAAGATGAGTTCGGTGGACGCAATATCCGAGTCCGTGGGCACGAGAAAGTCCTTTGTCATTTGATGTTCAGTGTGGTGGTACTCACGGTGGACCAAATGCTGCGGATGGTGCAGTAAACCGGCCATCCACCCCTGCATAACAGAATTTGGGCGCTCTGAACCACAGATACCGTGGGAGGGGGGGGGTGTGAAATCTACACGGATCGTGGACGAAATTCACCAAACAGAGACCTCCGTGCAGGCAAAACACTGGTTGAATCCACAAAACACCGAACCCCCGCCGATGATTCGCGTAGTCCGACCAGATTGAACCAGTTTAAGCCGCAATTCAGCCGGGACAACAGGAGAAAATAAAGAGTTTTGAAAGAGGCTCATATAGTATAGGTTTGAACACATGGAACGCATTATTCTACTCATCCGTGGATGGTTAGACTTTTACCCACAAGGTTCGTGATAGAACCGATTACATCATAGTCAATACATAGGGCGATTATGTATAAAGAGTTAGTTACAGGAGTGGCAGTAAGGTCTCGGCAGACTTTTGGACATGCAACTCATAGAAATCTGCACTAAATACACTGCTACCGTGGTCTTCTAAGAATTTTCGCTCAGAATCCGAAATACCCTCGGGGTTTAGGTCCACACTATCAGGAAAGCGATTGGCAGGGGTTCGGTCAAGAGGTGGACAAAATTCAACGGATAGCGCGCCATCATAACCGATGTCTTTGAGCGCTTTGATAATTGCCTTCCAGTCCAGAGATCCGAGACCGCATGCCATCCGATTATTGTCGGCTACATGAAAATTCACGAGACGATCCCCCGCTTCATAAATTGCAGTGATCGGATCATCATCTTCTATGTTCATATGGAAAATGTCAAGGCATACACCACAGTCCGGTGCCACCGCCTCTGCCAAAGCCAATGCCTGAGCGCCACGATTGATGAAGTAAGTCTCAAATCGGTTGATGGGCTCAATACCAATCTTCACATTGCAGGTACGAGCATAATCATTGATTTCCTTCAATGCAGTGACACACCACTCCCATTCCAATTCGGGAGTGGAATCAGGTACAACTTTTCCAACGGTACCCGGGACGACGGAAATCACTTCTCCCCCCAAAGAACTCACCATCTGGATGCAGTCCTTGACATAAGTGACTGATCTTGCACGTTGGTTTTCATCTTTTGCTAATAGGTTACGTTCATCCAGCATCAGAGTCACACTTCCCCAGCACCTTACTCCATGATCATCCAGGAGTTTTTTGACCTGAGTCGTGTCATATTTGTAGGGTTCGCCCTGAATTTCAAGGGCTTGATAGCCGTATTTAGCCAATCGCTGAACAGTCACCTCAATTGGCTCAGCTTTCATCCAGTTATGAATAGCAAGATACATGTGATTTCAGGAATAAGAGGTGAGTTAATCAGTCCAAGGCAAGAAGCCCTGAACGGGTCATGAGATAGGATGCCCTAGATAATAGACCGAATTGAATAGTAGGTCCCTTTTCGGTATTGAATTCAATGGGAATTATATACGTAATTGTGCATAGATTTTTCCAAGGTTTCAGCTCTCTTTCTTTTTTTGACTGGCGCGGTTGGGGCTTCATATCAAACAGCGCCCGTGCTAATGCTTGGGCTTTCTTCTCAACCGTCTCACGGTCTACCTTCGGTGGTTGCGGTTTGATCTTGGGCTTCTTCATTTTAATACCCTATTATACCTTCGCGAGCGGGAAGTCGCCAAGTTGCTCGCGGCGCTTCCAAAATTCCACAAGAACTCTCAAAAGTTTATCCATTGAAATCTCCTGCCCTTGCGGTGTTTTTACCATTATTGGTCCGGCAAATTCATCACTAAAGCCGGATGAAAAGCCTGTCTGAGTTCTGGTATTAGTCTCGAATTTACAATGCTTCAAATCGTTTGAGATCTCACGAGCTATTTCAAATAATTCGACCATATTATCTATTATCTTCCCCAGTATAATTGTCATCAAAGTGGTCCTTAGTAAAACGTCGTACTCTGTGAACCCATTCATACATGTGATAAGCCAGAATCACCGTTAGTACGGCGTAACGTATTGAAAATTATTTCTAAGAAAGTCTTCGTACTGTGGAATAATTAGCGAGTCAAGCATATCGCCTGCCGAATAACTATTCAACGGATTCTTACCCATATTCGTAGGCTTTGAGATGAAAACAGTTGATGGGGATCGCACGATATTTCATTTATGGATGATCATTTTCTGATGATTCGCCAATCTAAGATCCGCGCAATTTCTGACATATCCCCAATATCTACATAGGCATGATCTTCTGTTTCTTGCAACTGCAACCGAAATCTGAATTCTCTTTGCCTTCGAAATCGGTTGTCCTTTTTGAAAGGCCCCAAATTTCTAAATGGCTTCAACGGATCACTGAGGTTCTTATATTTGACTGGCTTGCACTCGACGGGAACTTTCAAACGCATCATTCTATGCATAAATTCATTGCCACCAAAAATTAGCACTCCATAGACAATTTTAGATTCGGTGTTCACTAAACTTTTGATAAGTTTTTCTATCGAACTACTCGTGATCTTTGTCTTTAATGATTCTCCGTGTTGCATAATTTCGATTCGGCTCATACATAACATGTATGATTCCAGAGCATCATTGTCCCAAATCTTTAAATCCCTTCCAACTCCAATATCTTTATATTTCTCTGGTTGATAAGGAACGTACGGGGGACCAATAGACACAATATAATTACCTGGCAATATTTCTTTTACCCCTTCATTAGGGTCTCCTCTTCCGTCTGAGGCTTCGAAGTCTTTGTAGTACCGTAATTTTCCGACTCTAATTCTGCCAGATAGAAATTCTTCTGCATGTGATTTTGCATCTATCGGATGATCAAAGAATCGGATTACTGTTTCATGTGAAGGCATTTCTTAAAATCTTATGCTGCCATATAGCCGCGTTTTTGTTTTCTCTTCGTAACCCTATCAGCGTGTAGATATTGCTTTTGAGTTTGTTACATGGTCCGCAAAGGAGAATGCGATTGCTGATATGATTCCAACCGCCCGAAGACCGGGGCGTGTTATGATCCAGTTCCAAGTAACGTGGATCATCAAATAAGCGATCACCCCCCTGACATTTACTCCCATGCTGCGATAATAAGTGATCATACATTTCCGTACGTGTCCAGCGCGGTCCATCAGGTTCCCTGACCCGCTCTTTAACTTGCAGGAATGGAACAGATTCCCCTAGTTCATAAAATGCTTCTGATCCCACACAAATTGCAGTAGAACCTTAAAACAAGAAACCCTACATGATCATAATGTGAGATGACTGAAGGCTCTTGGTAGTAATCGTGCAATTGACATCTATTTCAATGACCAGAAAACAAATGTATGTACCATGCTTAGACATTCTTACGGATGAACGGGGTTGGAACTCATTTTTTGTAGTAGGGATTCACAGATGTGAAAAATGAATTATCTTCACTGGAATCAATCCATTGACTCACACTGGAAATATAGATCATGAGTGAATTAGTATTTAAGGGAGCCTCTTTCAAAATTCCTCAATTGGATGATTTTTTGAGAGATTTTTCTGATTGATGGATCTGGGTACTAAAGAATGTTAGGGGGCTGATCTGCTCTGGGAGGTATCGTTTTTTTGGTCACAAACGAAGGGGCAGGGATCTCCGAATTTTGTATTTTTAGGAGTATTGCAAATCCAACAAACCCCGGAGAATCCCATGTCCCTTACCAAGAAGATACGCGGTTTTTATATTTCCTGCCAACAGGAGTTGTTTCCATGTGTGGAGCAGAACTATGGAGCGTTGCCCAAACGATTGAGGAAGTTGTTGTTGTTATTTGAGTTGGTGTGTGTGGAGGATCATCTGCCTCGTCCCCGGCTTCGTTCGGTGGGACGCCCGCGTGCGCACCGGGTCTGTCTTGCGCGGTCGTTTTTGGCCAAGATGGCGTTAAATATTCCGACGACCTCCGGATTGCGGGAGCGGCTTCTATCGGATGTTTTGCTTCGGTTCCTATGTGGTTGGTCCCGCTCGTGTGATGTGCCGAGTGCGCCCACGTTTTCTCGTGCGTTTCAGGAGTTTGCGTTGGCGAAGTTACCGACTCGGATCCATGAAGCCTTGATCAAACAGGGGTACGCGGGGGAGTTCGTGGGGCATATTTCACGGGATTCAACGGCGATTGAAGCACGGGAGCGTCCGGTTCCGAAGGCTGACATGTCCACCCCCGTGAAGCCACGCAAGCGGGGGCGTCCGAAGAAGGGGGAGGCCCGTCCCAAGGTGCCTCGTCGCTTGGAGCAGCAGTTGAAGATGGAGTTAGGCGAGATGTTGGACGCATTACCGAAGGATTGTACGGTGGGCTGCAAGCGGAACGCGAAGGGGCATACGCAACGATGGACGGGCTATAAGCTACACATGGATACGGCGGACGGAGGGATTCCGATCAGCTGTTTGGTGACCTCTGCCTCGTTGCATGATAGTCAGGCCGCGCTTCCCTTGGCGCACTTGACGCAGCAGCGGGTGGACAACTGTTACGATCTCATGGACAGCGCCTATGACGCGAAGGAGATTGTCGCACATCGGAGAGCCTCGGGGCGTGTACCGATCATTGATCCGAATCCGCGCAACAAAAAAGCGGCGGATCGTCGCGAGCAAAAGGCACAACGTACGGCCGGATTCATTCCTGCGGAGCGGGTTCGCTACCGGGAGCGTTCCACCGTGGAGCGGGCCTTTGGGCGGCTCAAAGATGAGTTCGGTGGACGCAATATCCGAGTCCGTGGGCACGAGAAAGTCCTCTGTCATTTGATGTTCAGCGTGGTGGTGCTCACGGTGGACCAAATGCTGCGGATGGTGCAGTAAACCCGCCATCCACCCCCTGCATAACAGAATTTGGGCGCTCTGAACCACAGATGCCGTGGGAGGGGTGTGTGAAATCTACACGGATCGTGGACGAAATTCACCAAACAGAGACCTCCGTGCAGGCAAAACACTGGTTGAATCCACAAAACACCGAACCCCCGCCGATGATTCGCGTAGTCCGACCAGATTGAACCAGTTTAAGCCGCAATTCAGCCGGGACAACAGGAGAAAATAAAGAGTTTTGAAAGAGGCTCAAGGGTAAGGAGTTTGTATACAACCATCATTTAGCTGTACCCTTCCGGCCACTCAAAATTCACCCAAATCTTGGGATTGGTGAACCGAGTTTGGATGGAAATCTGATCATCCATGGAGACAATCTTCACGCACTAAAGGCGCTCTTACCCTATTATGCCGGAAAGGTAGACTGTATCTACATTGATCCTCCTTACAATACTGGAAGAGAGGGATGGTGTTATAATGATAATGTCAATGCTCCGATGGTCCGAGAATGGCTCAGTGACCAACCTATTGGAGTTGAAGATGGATTACGACATGAGAAGTGGTGTTGTATCATGTGGCCACGCCTCAGACTGCTGAACGAATTACTCTCCGAAACGGGTGTAATCTTCGTATCCATTGATGACAATGAGCAACATCGTCTCAGAGCAATGATGGACGAGATCTTCGGAGGAGATCAGTTTGTGAGTAACATCATTTGGCAAAAGAAATATTCTCCCTCCAATGATGCAAAAGGTTTTTCAGACGATCATGATTTCGTTGTCTGCTACGCACGTCCTTCATGGTCTCGCCGCCTACTACCGCGGGGCGAAAAGCAGGACAAACTCTATGGTAATGACGATGATGACGGACGCGGTCCTTGGCAGTCTGGTGATCTAAGCGTCAAGACATACTCCGCTGAATACGACTATGAAATTAAAAATCCTGAGACGGGGGAAAGACACCAACCTCCAATTGGTAGATGTTGGAGGACCAGTAAAGAGAAACTTCAGGCATTGATTGACGATAATCGCATCTATTTCCCGCCAGGAGGAAAGAGTGTACCCCGCCTGAAACGATATCTTCGGGAAGTTCAGCAGGGTATAGTCCCCCGCACTATCTGGCCCTATACTGAAGTTGGCCATTCCGACGGTGCGCACAAACTCCTCAAAGACATCTTTTATGATCAGGAAGTTCTGTTTGATAATCCCAAGGCACTGGGGCTTATAGAACGAATCCTTAGCATTGGAGCCAACGAGAATGCATTGATTCTTGACTCCTTTGCGGGCTCTGGAACCACCGCGCATGCTGTACTGGCTCTGAATAAAAAGGACGGAGGGAACCGGAAATTTCTACTCGTGGAGTGTGAAGAATATGCCAACAAGACCACAGCCGAACGTATTAGAAGAGTGATATGCGGATACGATTTTGAGGGTAAGGAAAAATCGGAGTTACTCCGAGAGAAGATCACATGGACAAAGCTGAGGAATACAAGTAAGTTAGTTGACCAAGTCACTTCAATTGAGAATATGAGCCGCCATGAGTATAGTAAAATCAGTAAGAAGGTTGATGGTGGGGAACTCATTGTCACCGGAGAAACCAATATGTTAAAGCGGGCAACGGGACTCGGCGGCTCGTTCACCTATTGTACCCTTGGCGAACCTGTGGACATTGACAAACTATTAACTGGTAAAAATTTGCCTCCCTATGAAGGAATTGGCACAATGCTGTTCCACATGGCCACGAATCAGGTGCTGGATACAAAGGGAATTCGGGAAAAAGATTTCTATTTGGGAACTAGCGCCAATTGTCATGTTTGGCTCATGTACAAGCAGGATTTAGACTGGCTAAAATCGCCTGAAGCTGCACTTACGCTTTCCCGTGCTCGAGAATTTGCATCTGTGGATGAGAATAAACAGCACATAGTCTTCTCACCTGCCAGATATGTCAGCCAGAAAACCCTTGCAGACCAAAACCTAATGGTTGAATTCGTTCCTCTACCCCTATCCCTCTATCAAATTACGCAGAACTAACGCATGGAATTTAGGAGGTTAGAATATCAGGATCGGGTTCTTACCTTACTTGGGACCTATCTTGATTTACTTCTTCAAGAGAAGAGAGAGTCTGATAAGACGGAAAAAGTTGCTGCTGACAATCCAAATGTGAGGATTCAAGTCCCTGACTTTACCAGAGAGGCTTGGGAAAGGCTCAGAAACGCCGGGAAATTGCCTGTATCCCGAGAGAATATTCCTTTTTCGGATCGCAAAGATGGATGCGGACGGCCAGTTCCAAATGTTGTATTGAAGGTACCGACAGGAGGTGGGAAGACGTTTCTGGCTGTATCAAGTGTATCGCAAATCATGGGTCAGTATCTCTCTACTAATAAGGGGTTTGTACTTTGGATTGTACCCAATGAGGCTATTTATCGGCAGACGCTGAAAGCGTTCAAAGATCGACAGCATCCATATAGACAAATGCTGGACCGTGCCGCTGCGGGGCGTGTCAAAATCATGGAGAAAATGTCTCGACTTGATTCTCGAGATATAGAGGACAATCTCTGTGTGATGCTGCTGATGCTGCAATCAGCAAACCGAGAGACCAAGGAATCGCTGAAAATTTTTCGAGACAGAGGGGACGTATATGGATTCTCTCCTCCAGAGGGGGAAGAACAAGCTCACAGGAAGGCAAAAGAACTCATCCCAAATCTGGATGTCTATGGAGGAGATTTATTTATGCGGGTGAAAGATTCTCTTGGGAATGCACTGCGTATGATTCGTCCCTTGGTTGTTTTAGATGAGGGGCATAAAGCAATTTCCGATCTAGCCTTCAAAACGCTGTATGGATTCAATCCCAGTTTCGTGCTCGAGCTAACGGCTACCCCAAAAGACATAGAATCACGTAAAGGGCCTAACCCAAGACCTGCGCGCTTTGCAAATCTATTGGTTGAGGTTTTTGGATTGGAATTAGATCGAGAGGATATGATCAAGATGCCCATCACACTAAATCCATGCCAGGGGACGAATTGGCAGAACACTTTGAACGTAGCACTATCCAAACTCAATGAACTCCAACGCCATGCCGAAAACTTGCAGTCTGAAACTAATCGTTACATCCGCCCGATATTGTTAGTTCAAGTAGAGCGAACTGGTAAGGATCAGCGTGAAAGCGGTCTTTTGCACAGTGATGATGTGAGGGAGTGGTTGCTCACAATGGGTTTTGAAGAGTCCTCCATTGCTATCAAGACTTCCGAACAGAATGACCTCACCAAGCCCGAGAATCAGGACTTACTCTCTCCCTCAAACCAAATTCGAATCATTATTACAAAGCAAGCCCTCCAAGAGGGTTGGGACTGTCCCTTCGCATACATTCTGTGTACGTTAGCTGCAAGCTCTAATTTAAGTGCATTAACGCAGCTTGTCGGACGTATTCTGCGACAGCCACAAGCTCAGAAGACGAGAGTCAATGCACTGGATGAATGTTATGTGGTTACTCACCACTTAGAGACAGCACTGGTTATTGAAAAAATTAAAGATGGATTGAAAAGGGTAGGACTTGGAGACCTAATTGTTGAAGTGAAATACAAAGAGAATCCTGATGAGAGTCCCAGCGCTCCTCAAAGGATTCGTCGCAGACGCTCGTTCAAGTCAATTGAGATCTTCCTGCCCAAAGTCATGGTAGTAAATGATAGGGAGACACGGGAACTTGATTACGAGACGGATGTGCTCTCACAAATTAACTGGCAGGGATATATCCCAAATAAAATTGCTGACAATATTCCAGAAAATGCTCAACCCGCCGAGGCTCAACTACAACGGATCAGTTTAACGGATGATGAGAATTTATTCCATTCTGAGGGAATTGCCTCAAATTTTGAAGACTTCTCGCTCAACCCAGTCTACATCGTTCAGAGAATCACAGATTTGATTCCTAATCCGTTTATAGGTCGTGAAATTGTAGGTCAATTCCTAAGCAGGCTTCAGCAGAGAGGGTTTGACCTGAATATGATGGGTAGGATCACAGACCTAATAGTTCTTGAACTGCGCCAAAATCTCGAGACAGAACGAGATCGCAAAGCGGAATTATTATTTAAGAAGTTGGTGGCTGAAGGACATATTCAATTCAAGCTGAGGCTTGACGGGAATAACTGGAGAATGCCCAAAAATCTTACACCTAGTCTGTCAATCGGAAATGACCAATTGATGAATAAGCATGGTGGGATGCTGGAAAGGAGTTTATTTATCCCTCAATTTAAATCCGAATTCAATGAAGATGAACGTGAGGTAGCAGTCTATCTTGATGGAGATAAAGCCTTAACATGGTGGCACCGTAATGTGGCACGTTCCCAATACGGTATCCAAGGATGGAAAAAAGCTAAGGTCTATCCTGATTTTATTTTTGCCGTTCAAACTGGTCAGCACAAACAACGCATTACCGCCATTGAAACCAAGGGCGATCACCTTGATAATCTGGATACAGACTATAAACGAGAGTTGTTACGCTTTCTGTCCAGCAATTATATATGGGAAAGCGCAACGCCTGCGGGAGAAATAGAATTCGTCATGGAGGATCGTACTTCGATGCATTGTGAATTAATTCTCATGAGCGAATGGAAAACTAAGCTACCCAAGCTAATGAGCGACAGCATTGATCAAACGTAAACTGACCCGAATAGCCCCGCAATATTTAGGATATATAGGCTCTATTAATGATGAGAGAATCTCATTAAATATCTGCTGAGGACGATGAATGGGATATTGATTCTGGGATTTTCGGTAACATC
Source organism: Rhodothermales bacterium (assembly GCA_965208025.1). GTDB lineage: Bacteria > Bacteroidota > Rhodothermia > Rhodothermales > Bin80 > Bin80. The sequence goes on along the minus strand of OZ242302.1, from coordinate 2,088,524 downwards.
ATAATTTACTGGCAGGAAACAGCCGGGACGAAGCAATGATTGCCTATCTGTATGGGTTCGGTCAACAGTAGCTTAATAACTGCCAGTTGATTCGGATGATGTTACAATTCCACTTCCTTCCTTAGGAGTGTTCAATCCCATTCTTTCACTTGATTGTTTAGGTTGTAGACAGGTGTAAATACCCAAAAACGCTTCAGAAGAGTGCGGAAAAAAATGGTGAGTTGTTTGAGGCACCAATAAATCAAATTGCAATCTCACGAAAGAATTCCTTGAATCACGTTCCCTCCTACATCCGTGAGACGAATATCACGTCCGCTGAATCGGTAGGTGAGGTGCTCGTGTTCTATGCCCAAGAGATACAACATGGTCGCATGCAGATCGTGGATCGTAGTCTTCTGATCAATCACCCGGTATCCATACTCATCGGTCGTCCCGTAGACTGTTCCCCCTTGAATGCCTGCTCCTGCAAGCCATATGCTGAATGCGGATGGATTGTGATCTCGCCCATCTGTCCCCTGAGCAAAAGGAGTTCGTCCAAACTCGCCCGCCCAAATTACGAGTGTATCCTCAAACATGCCCCGGCTTTTTAGATCTCTGATCAGACCTGCAATTGGCTGGTCCACCGCATGGGCATTGAGTTCATGCCCCTCTCTCAAATTTGAATGCTGATCCCACCGGTCTGCGGCGACATTGGGACAGGTGAGTTCAATGAATCGGACCCCACGCTCTACGAGTCTGCGAGCCAACAGGCACTGTGTAGCATAAATCCGAGTGTTAGGATCACTGGAATCCATCCCATAGAGTTTTTTCGTTGCCTCCGTTTCACCAGAGAGGTCCGTCAATTCGGGAACGGAAGCCTGCATTCGGTACGCCAACTCATAATTCGTGATCGCTGACTCCACATGATCCGCAGGACCAATCCGACCTAATAAATGTTTATCTGTGCGGCTCATCAGATTGAGTTTTCGGCGCTGGAGCCCAGGAGTCGGTTCCCGCGGTTCAACATTCGACAATGGCATGTCACCAGCCCGAAAAATAGACCCTTGATAGGTGGCAGGCAGGAATCCGCTGTTGAAATTATCCAACCCACCAGGAGGGATCAACCCACCATCCAGGACCACATAACCAGGGAGGTCTTGATTTTCGCTCCCCAGACCATAGGTGACCCACGCCCCCATGGAGGGACGGCCCTGAATTCCAATCCCCGTATGAAGAAAATAGTTGGCGTTCGTGTGTTCCGGGAAATCAGCCACCATGGATCGAATCACCGCAAGATCATCTACACATTGACCAACATGAGGGAACAGGTCACTTACCTCAATCCCGCTCTCACCATAGCGATGAAAATCCCAAGGGCTTGCAAGGATTTTGCCAATGCTGTTAAATTGCGTTGCGTCAACAGCAAATTTTTCATGTGGATTCTCGCCATTCTCCTTGGCAAGGCGTGGTTTCGGATCAAAACTATCAACCTGCGACACTCCACCATCCATGTACAGGAATATGATACTTCGTGCCTTCGGAACGAGGCTTCCAGGCCTTGATCGTAAAGGATTCGAATCGGATGGAGCAACCTGGGCAATCAGATTGCCGAAAGAAGAACTCCCCATCAGCCCAAGAAGAGCGACACCACCAAACCCGTTACGACAGATCGTAAGTAGTTCCCTGCGCGTCATTCGGCAGGAAAGTCGATGCGGATGACTCATTAGACCAGATAAATAAATTCTTTTTGGTTCAAGATCACATGACAATATGCGGTCCAGATCTCTACGGAGTTCATGATCCTCTCCAAGGGCAAACGAAGCTCTTCTGCCTCGGAATTGATAAAGGACTTCGCTTCGGCGAGTTCATGGGAATCAGGACGCCTTGCAAATGCTTTCAGATATACATGTTCAATTCGACTCGCCAGATCCTGATGAGGTTGCCCTACAAGTAGTTCTGCCCAACGAGCAGCCTGCTCCACTACAAACGCATCGTTGAGCATTGTTAGAGATTGTGCGGGGACATTGCTGGTATTTCGGGCACCAAAGGTTGAAAAGGGGATTGGCATATCAAAAGAGAGCATCATTGGCGAAAGAAAATTACGACGAATCGCAATGTAGATACTGCGCCGCCCGTCTCCATCCAGCGGTCCACTGGTCGCTGGACGCCCCCTTCCCTTCATAAATTCAGTCAAATGAATAGGAACAGGAGGGCCATACATCGCCGAATCAAGCTGTCCAGAGACCGACAGAATACCATCGCGAATTGCTTCTGCTTCCAATCTGCGCACAGGATAATAGGACAGGTAAATATTAGAGGGATCACGCTCATGCAGTCCATTCGGTATTTTTGAAGAACGCTGAAAGGCGTCTGAGAGGACAATTTCGCGAAGCATGGACTTGATGGACCACTCCAGTTCTACAAAACGCAGTGCCAGATAGTCCAGTAAATCTGGATGCGTTGGCAGGCTTCCCTGCGCTCCAAAATTATCAACGGTTTCAACAATCCCGCGGCCGAACGCGTGATGCCACAGGCGGTTGACCATAATTCGTGCTGTGAGAGGGTTGGAGGGGTTTGTAATGGCCTGTGCAAACTCCAGCCGCCCGCTGGAGGTTTGGTCAAATGGAGCACTGACCGAATCAAGAGCGGAAAAGAATCCATGCGGAACCGGTTCGCCAATCGGAGTATTGTAATTTCCCCGCTCAAACACCGCACTGGTCACCTTGTCTCCTTCGGTCATGCCAACAAACAATTCAATCGGGAGCAGGCTTCGTTTGAGGTCCTGTTTCCGGCGAAGCAATGGATGGATCTGAGGTTGAGGAAGCTCCCCAGACTTGACTGCTTGATTGATCATGGAAACCTGCGCAGGAGAGGCCTTTCGTTCTGCCCAATCTGTGATGGATGGTCCGAGATCCACATGTTCATGGTGGTGGTTTGCCAAAGTCGGTGTGGCTTCGTTATGCGCTACAGCATAGGCGACTTCAAAGTAGGACGAATCGGGAATGGATAGTGTATGTCTTTCCGTGACAAAACGCTCCGTATCATATGTTCCGACCAGTAGTTCAATGTATGCTTTTCTGCCTTTCCATAATTCCACGCCAAATCGGTACGGCTTGAGTTGACTGCTGTTTAGTTCCTGATCAAGTTCTCCATGAATTGGTGCCTGAATCAATTGAAAATTGTCAATGACCAGCCGTAAGGCTGACTTATACCCTCTGGCCATGACGGTAATGGAGTCTTGGTCAATCGTGAAGGTAGGCGAGCGGAGTGTACCGGGAATCCCCTCTGCAATATGGCGGCTGCTGGTGACTCGTTCAGAGAGTTCAACGGTAAAGTCATCCTGAGGAAGGATGAAGCCCTGATATGGAGGGATGGAAAATGCAGGACCATCAATCATCCAGTCCTTCGGCAATCCATTGCGGAAATCCCCAAGCAGTTTCCAGTCTCTCGTTGTGTCTCGCGGGGATGAGGAAGAAACCTGTATTGAATGAGTAGCGAAGGTGGGTAAAGGTTCAATGGATGACAGCCACTGGTCAGCAGTATTCTGCCGAATTGTATATTCAAGATCAATCAACTCTTGGACTTGGTTGAGATATTTTTCGGGCAAAACAGGCACAGGTGTAAATCGTGTACTCTCAATGATGCCGTAGAGTGAATAGTAATCTCGTGTCGGGATGGGATCAAACTTGTGATCATGACAGCGTGCGCAAGCAACCGTCAATCCCTGAAATGTTTTGGTCGTCACATCAATGATATTATCAATGCGGTCTGCCTCATCAATGCGCGTATCCACAGGGCTATGTTTTCCCTCGCCGAGCGCAAAGAATGCAGTTCCAAGGACGGATTCGTTGAATCCATCTTCGGGATGATATCTCGGATGTTGGAGAAGATCGCCTGCCAAGTGTTCACGGATGAGTTGGTCGTAGGGAACATCCTCATTGAAAGCACGGATCAGATAGTCTCGGTAGCGCCATGCACCTTGAATAGTATAATCAAATTCATGCCCCCTTGACTCTGAATATCGTACGAGATCCATCCAATGACGGGCCCATCGTTCCCCAAATGATGAGGAAGCGAGGAGTCGGTCAATGACCTTTTCGTATGCATCAGAAGATGTATCCAACTCAAATGCCTGAACCGCCTGTGGTGAAGGGGGGAGTCCTGTTAGCACATAAGAAGCACGGCGGATCAGACTGGCACGGGGAGCAGCTGTGGCAGGGGTGATCTCTGCGGCGGAGAGTTGAGCCTGTATTAGTTGATCAATGGAACGAGTATTCTCGTTCCTTTGTGGAGCGATCAGGGCCCAGTGAGTTTTATATTCTGCTCCTTGGTCAATCCAACGAGAGAGGAGCGAGATCTCGTGATTGGTGAGTACCTTGTTGATATGGGGAGGTGGCATCCGCTCTTGGGGATCCTCCGAACTGACTCGTTGAATGAGTAAGCTTCGTTGGGAGTTTCCTGGCACAATTGCCCGTCCGCTGGAGCGGCGAGCGGTGGCCCCCGCATAAGTGTCTAAACGCAGATCAGCCTCTCTGGTGCTGATATCAGGACCATGACAGACGTAACAGGAATTTGAGAGGATTGGTCGGACATGGTAGTTGAAATCTACCTGATCGGGTAATTCTTGCCCTTGATTCGATTGCGAACATCCCAAAAGAGATACCCCAAGAAGGATGAAAGCCCAGACGGTGCGAGAAGAGAAGACCGGACATCCCATGAAAATAGTGCAATGCTACGATTCTAAGTTAATGAAAGATGAGCGGAAAGTGTTGAGATCATGGGACGCAGATGAATTTGTGTACCCATTAGTGGACTTTTCTCTTCTTGATCGCCCAACAAGTGGATTGGTCATTGACTTGCACGGCTATATTCTACGCTAAGATTTGGAGCAAGTGAGCAGGGGTACATCATGATTTCACAGCGTGGATGGTCATCTCAAATGAAAGACTTTGACGTGTGAGAGATGCCACCGTAATTGGTAGCGTCAAAATACACTACACCCCTGCTGTGGAGTGGTCATGAAGGCTTGGCACCAATCAATCAAACATGCAGCAATCTGTATGCTATGTGAGACTTGTTAAAACTTTGTACCATCCGCTGAATATCCTCCGTGCGAATCCATCCGAAAGATAGATCCCCTTGATGCTGCAGATTTGTCAAAAGTTGCCCACATCGTTATTCATTTTAGATTGCAAGCAATGAGAATCCTGACTCGGACGATTCGTGAATCCCACACTCAATCCATCATTTAGAGAGGCCACATGCCCACATTCAAAAAGGTCAGAATCATTACCTCAGTCACCTTTCCCATTCGGCAATACTGTAATGCAATGGCCGATAGTTTTAATGTTATCAGGATCTTACGTCATTTCTTGGAGTCTTAAATCTATTTACCTGAATGAAGATGATCGGTACTGCCTACTTATTCTCCAGAAGTAGTTCGGAGCGAGGGTGGTACTCCCTTAATCAGCCACTTCAACCCAAAAAAAATTTTGCAGACAGGCCTTGGATGATCCATGTTTAGGGATGGGGACGGCTGTGTCCCTGAATCTGGATTTGCTCGAGTAATGCTTTGAGTTCGGCGACCTTTTCAGGGTAATCATTGTAAAGATTTACCGACTCATGGTGATCTGTTGCAAGATTGTACAGCTGTCCAGAAGGTTCACCGGGCTCAGGAGTATATTCACGCGGCTCTGAGAATCCTCCCGATCCGCGGTGTGGAATCAGTTTCCAATTTCCGTCGCGCAGGGCAAAGAACCCTCGATGAGAATGTTGCACCATGGAGGTTCGGAGTGTTGGCCCCTCTCCGAGCAATACCCCAAGAAAATCATAGCTGTCTTCACCAGCGTCTAAGGGTAGTTCAACTTGCACGATCGAAGCAAAGGTTGCCATGAGGTCAGTCAGTGAGACCAACTGATCACTCACGGATTCAGGCTCTACCTTGCCTGGCCAACGGACGATGAAAGGCACTCGATGCCCACCTTCCCAAATATCTGCTTTTTGTCCACGGAATGTGCCGTTAGCACGATGTCCATAACTTTCTATATCATTTGGAGGCCAATGCGCTCCATTGTCGCTGGTAATCACAAGGATCGTATGTTTGGCAATACCGCTCCGATCAAGAGCATCATTAATTTCTCCGATTGCACTGTCGACTTGTGCCATAAAATCACCATACATTCCAGCCCCCGTAGTTCCGATATAGGAAGAGTCAGGCAGCCAGGGGGTATGGGGAGCGGACAGCGGAATATACAGAAAGAATGGGCCTGATTCGGCATGATCATCAATGAAATCTACTGCCCTGGAGGTCGTTATAGGAAGCACATCCGCGTGACGAAAGTCTGGCCCAATGGGCCCTGCACGCCAGAAGCCCCCGCCTCCTCGTCGGCGATGCTCACTCCGCGCAATCGTATCCGTCGGAGCCTGAATGGCTCGTTCATTTTCAACATAAACGTAGGGAGCAAAATCCAGAGATGCCGGAATTCCAAAGAAATAGTCAAACCCAAGCGAGTTCGGCCCGGGAAGCAGTGGCTTGGTATAGTCAACAGGTTCAACAGATCCAAGACCGAGGTGCCATTTACCAATGGCCCTGGTGACGTACCCATTCTGTTGTAGGAGTTTGGGGAGAGTCAGTCTTGTGGTATCAATCAGGCTCTTTGAATATCCATTGAGAACCCCTCTCTTCATCTCTGTCCTCCACGCATATCGCCCAGTGAGTAAACCATAGCGGGTAGGTGTACAAACTGCGCTCGGCGAGTGAGCATCTGTGAAACGCATCCCCTCTCGGGCTATGCGATCTATATGAGGTGTCGGAATTTTTGATTCAGAATTATATATGCCTGGATCTCCATACCCCATGTCATCCGCCAGAATGACTACGATATTCGGATACTCGGGGGCACGGTTGCAAGAAGAGACCAGCAGGATGGCAGGCAGGAACAGGATCATGTGAGTCAACCATAATTGGATGGTCATCCATGATGGTGAGGTACTGGAGCGTCTGGACGGATCGTGGGGACTAAGCAACCCCACCTTTTTGGAATGGATCATCATGATTGACTGGGAGGCATGTAGATCAGACTAATCTACATTATAAGGAGAATTCTATTTCCAGATGGAAACAACAGATGTTCAGCATCTAAACCCTAAGTTGTCCAAGAATGACTATGCAATGATTTTGATGCTTGTTCCACAAGGATTGGGGTCGGTGTGTTTTACATGATTCAAGCCGCTCGAGATAGCATAGCGATGATCGTCTGAATTATTTATGAAGACTGGGCTGAGAGGGATTTGATCACCATATCATTTGGCCGCATTTACAAACGACAATTTGTACAAGTCGCTGCACGGAATTCACCCGAATTGATATAGAAAGATGTTGCTGGAGGGATCCACCCGTTCATCATCTCTACCCCTCCCAATCTGAGATAACTCCAAGTGAACGACAATGAGATAAGAATTATCTGATTTGCAGTAAAGATTCTGAGCCCTAAGCTATTCCCTTATTTCGGAACAACGATATGAAAAACGTCACACTCTGCCGATGAAATTGATTCGGTAAAGAAAAATTTGTTTTGTGGAAGATCTTTTGAGTAGGACCTCTGTTCAGTATCATAGAAATTTCGTAACACAAAATCCATAAATCGTATCGGAGTCACAGGTGAGGTAACAGGAATTCGGCAATTTGGATACTGTCCAAGAGAAAGATGAGATTTCGGATGAAGCAATTCTTTGTAGCTACTAGCTCGAGCGTCGTAGTCAAAACGCAGTGGAACTGGAGTAACATCCCTTGAAGTTATATCGCTATAAATTTCATCGTCAAGATAAATGTCAGGATCTTCCTGAAAATCTTCAAGATAGGGAGAGGGCAAAAAAGCGAGACGATGACGTCGGAGAGCGGAATTAACATATTCATAACTCATTTGAATCAATGCGCCATCAATCATTTTAGCATTATACACCTTTTCCCGTGACATTTTCTTATAAATATCTCTATAATTTCGATCTTTCAAGGTAATTGACAAATGTTCGCAACCCTGGAACATAACTTTAATGATGTCCTTACTGAAAGATTGTGGATAGGCAAAATTCTGAGCATCGGCAAGACTGTTTTTCACCAAATAACTAATAAGGACGTTGATCTGCTGTGAGACTTGGATAGGTGAGGGGGAGGGCATTGATTTATTCTGCCACCTCAAGAAGCCCTCGCAGTTTGCTCACATCGTATTCATTCAAGTCTTCCAGTAGAATTTTCCCGGATTCAAAATCACCGATCAGCCCGGACAGATTATTTCCTGCCTCCTTAATTCCGTTCATTTCTTCGTTCGTTACGTCTCGATGTATGACTCGCAACTCCTTGATTTCTTCACTGGTAGGGTAATCAAATTCAAGTTGAAAATCTTTTGACGTTAGATCCTCATACTCCTTGATTAACTCTCTCATCCCATCCCCAACGCCAAGTACTCGTACCCATGCTTTGCTTCGAGTGATCGCAGTAAATAGTTGGTTACGTGTTCTGGCCAAATTCAGTCCATTTGGTGCTCCATGGCAACACTCATGTGCATTGATGATGTACACCATTCCCGCTTCGTTTCCCTTGGCACGGTGGCCCCCCGTAAAAGTAATTGATTTTTCCTCTCCAAAGAAAATATCTGGATGGGTATCAACGCCTGCAATATGATTCCGAATACCCAAGTCTAAAAGTTGGCTACGAACAGATCCTACATTATTGCGGGTTGTAAGAGGGTTGGGGTTTATAACGATAATGTCTTCGTATTGAAGCTCATCATTCTCAAGGTTGTGCTTTATTTGATTAACAAGCCATTCTGTTTGATCCTGTTGGCTATCAAAGCATATGAATTTTATCAGGTCGTCGGTTGGTGTATGATCTTCAAGAAACTCGGGACTTGATTCTGCAGTTCTGGATAGAATGACAGGCTTACCGTTTTCCAACACACCATCCTTTACCGAGTACCCAACTTCTTTCCAGAAGAGGGGACTCTCAAACATTTGAACTAGTTTGGAAGTCTCATTTCTCTGCGGTCTCCTATAGATTCCAAATCCAAGAGCATGGGCGGTGATGAGAACAGGCCGTGAGTTACGGTAGCACTTTTTCAGAATAATATCATTCACCGAAGACGTTTCAAACGTGACTAACGGAGATCCTTTCTTGTCTGTACCAAAGATTGTCTCTGGAGGAGGGAGTGATTCTTGTGAAAGATTTTGCAATTCACCGTAGGCGTATACTAACATCTTCTTTTCATCAAGAAAATGATAGCAAATACGCAGAAATTCGGGCGGAAGGTCTTGTGCCTCATCTACCAGAATTACATCATAGATCCCCTTGAATTCGTCACAATGACTAAGAGCATGTGCACAGGCTCCCGAAAATTCGTTTCCAGAACCAAATTTATTTCTTGCTGATATGAAGTCAAAATACTCTGCATCATGAGTCATACAGAATTGATGATATACTCCGCTGAGTCCTGATTTACCAGATCCCCAGGCGTTTAAGATTTTCAAATTGTTCCAGTCTGGTTCTTCACGGGCTTGGGCAAGAGTAAAACGCTTGATAAGCTGTGTGAAGTGATTTTTGAGAGAACGTGTCTTGAAGGTAACAGCAATTCGCCAATCGGGATGTTGAATATGCAAGTAGGCTGCCTTGAGTGCAAGAATAATGGTTTTCCCAGAACCAGCGAGACCACGAATGCGCTGGACACCAGCAATGGTTTCAATCACCGCTCGGTTTTGCCGTTCGTCTAACGTTGCAATAGAATCCTCTAATTTCTTAAGTCTGGCACCAAGTGAATCTTCCTTTTCAACGACCCTCCGTATCATGCTTTTACGGATTGTAGAAACATTTTGTAATACAGACAGAGACTTTTGGTATTTGTTTTCGGAATGATCATCCCATGGCTCCAAATCGTTGATCCTTTGATTCAACGAGTCTTTAGAGCCCACGAATAGACAACCCTCCTCCTCTGTGTCCAGTGTATTGCGTATAGCTGGCGCATATGAAATGGTATGAATAGGTACAGTTAGCGTCCTACCATCCATCAGTTCCCTATATGTTCTGAGTAGAGACTCAAGCTTATTCGCAGCGTCATATTGGCGTGAGCAGTAATCCCCTTCATTGGTTCCTTCAATCAGGTCAAAAACAACGATGCCCCTCTCTTTGGAGATTAACAGAGCATCGAGTGTGAATGGACCTTCGGATGTTGGGATGATCGGGTATCCGAGATACAAACATCCAGACACCGAGAGAGAAGAAACCGAATCAGCTAACGCGTCACAGGCAACCGGTTTATTGCCAGTTCCCCTAATTATATCAATACCCATGAATCCACCTTTATGGAAAACCAAATCAACTTTGTAGCAAAAAACAGTTGTAGAAATATTGGGTTCATAGACCTCCACCATGGTACCGTCGGCAGATACATTGTATGGTAGCGGATTCAACCACATGTCCTATTTCTTCATCCATAGATCGTTGTGGTTTTCGGAGTTGACATGTGAATAGGAGGTTCTTGTCCGTGAGGTAAACATAGATTTAATAAAGATTTGATCATACTCAGGTTGCTCTTCATCATGTAATGACCGAAGTCCCCCTTTTTTTCATGTACATGAGCGCATAATTTTCATTTTTGGGACTTTATTGAAGATAATATTTCTCCCGCAAGATGTGATGTTGAGGTACGACTTCTAGATTTACCCTGTCACACTCACGGTCTCCAGTTTGATCCCCTACCATTCAAAGACCCGTTTCTGTGTTGTGTTCACATCTGCAACGTAGGTCGCCACGGGTGCCTGATTGGCAACAATCTTGAGCTTGCCCTTAATCCGACTGAGTCCACGGAGTTCGTTCAATAGACTCTCAAAGCTCATGGCCTGTTCTCCATTCTGATTCCGCTTGGACTGCGCCTTCTTTTTCGCCTGTTCCGAACGTTTCGCGGGCTCAACTATGCTGCTTCGTTGCGCCGCTTTCCCCTCTGGATCATCCTCCCGAAACAGGATTGGGGCCTATACCTTGCGCAGGTGATACTCCACATAGTAGGACAGCATACACAAAAACACATGACACGTTACCCGATCTTTCGTCCGGTGATGAATCGGTCGGACCTTCAACGAAACTTGTTTGAAGGATCGGAACGCATGCTCTACCGTAGATAAACGCTTGTAGTCCGAGACCACTTCCTCCTCGGCAGGCTTCGCTTTCAGACTCGTCCGAATCGCATACACGCCATCCAAGCGCTCTGTATTCTGAATCGCCTCCTGATCTCGGGCATACTGGAAGTGTCCCTCTCTGATTTCAGACGATGCAACGTTGGCCGATGCAATCATGGATCGATTGGTCAACAATGCACACAAAATTAATCTGTCTGGGGAGTCAATGCGTAAGGTACAAGGACAGCAAGAAATCAAACTTGAACCCTACCAATCATGACGTTCACCTACACGAAAAATAGGTGGCTTACCTCCGACAGATTGGATAGCGCAACTGCATCCGATTGGGATGCTCAGTCCAATCAGGGTAAGTGTCCCAAAGAATCGGATTGGGTATCCCAGTTGGAGCGGATTAAATGTCCCAATAGAGTAGATAGGGTGTCCCAAAAAGTCAGAATAAGCATTTTACGCATCCAAATTCCAAATATTGACTTATTTATGGAAATATCTTCCCCATCGGAGACAAGGTCAAAGTTCACAAAAACGTGCCGTTCTTAGTCCAAAATGAGCAAAAAATATTCATCTGAGCATCAAATCTTGCCTCAAATGATAAAATTAAGGGTTGTCTGGTATGCACTAATTAGAGTGGCCAGACCAGCGGTAAAAAGAAGATGACAAGAATAAGAAGCAGGACAAAAAGAGGCGCTCCAGTGCGTGTATAGTCTATGACTTTATACCCTCCTACACTCATGACCAGAAGATTTACAGGATGACCAAATGGGGTCAAGAATGCGCAGGATGAGCCAACGGCCACGACCATGAGGAGTGCCTCAGCGGAGATATTCAACTCTAGGGCAGTACTAAGCGCTATTGGTGCCACCAAGACCGCGACGGCAGAGGTAGGCACAAACTGGGCCGCGAGAGCGCAAAGAAGAAAGAGACTCGCAATCAAGAATCGGGGGCCAAGCGCGGCGGCCTGACCAATGACCTCATGGGCCAAGAGTTCGGCTGCGCCAGATTCCTCCATCGCCAGTCCAAGGGCTAACATTCCACCGAGCAAGACGACAACACGCCACTCAATGAGTTTATATATTTCTGTTGCCTTAATACATCCCGTGAATGCCATGAGGAGTGCACCGAGGAGTGCAGAGATATAAACCGGAAGAAGATTGAGTGAAGCGGAGAGGATGACTCCAAACATGATCGCTCCAGCGACAGGAGCGCGCCGCGTACGAAAAACTTCGCTGAGTTCAGAGGTCAGGACGAGAAATCGCGAATCTTTTGACAATAACTGAATTTTTTTTCGCTTCCCGTAAACCAGAAGTGCATCGCCAAAATGGAGTGGGGTCTCACTGAGTTGGATACATGAGTGAATTGTTTTTCCCCCACGCCAGATTGCCGGGACCGTGAGGCCATAAGAGTCCCTGAAAAAAATCTCACTCAGTTTCTTCCCTGCAATATTGGAGGTGGGAGCAAGCGTCACCTCTGCGAATCCTACCTCCTCAGACTCCAATTCAGATACCAGTGATCGTCCATCCATTTCATAAGGTTTTAGCAGCAGGAGAGCTTGGAATACCGAGTAGGATTCAGGACCTCCATGGACAATGAGTTGGTCTCCCGAATGGAGGATTTCGGATGAGCGGGGAAGGAAGATCTTCTGCGTCCCAGATTCGTCCGTCCGAATGATCTTGAGGACCGAGAGGTCAAAGGCATGCCCAAGCCTGGTGGATAACAGAGTACGGCCCTCCAGAGTTGAACCATCTGGTATTTCAAGCTGCATTAGCCACCAACGGAGCCTATACTCGTCAATGGCCACATCGGGGGGAAGTCGGTCGATGGAAGCAAACTCATTCGCATTTCGGAGCTTCAATAAACTCTCCTGATCTCCAAGAAGGAGTAGAGAATCTCCGGCTTGAAGGCGCACATCCTGAAGAGAATAATTCATGATGTCCCCATCTCGTTCAATGGCTACGATGTGAGCCTGGAATCGATTGCGAAAATCCAACTCTTGGATTGTCCTTCCGACGATCGTAGATGTTTGGGCAATCTGAGCTCGTACAAAAGCTTCGTTATTCTCAATCAATCTTAGCAGAATTTTCTCCAGTTCATCATGACTTTCAAGGTGCCCCCATGACCGAAGGTCATTCATGGAGTCCTGAGATCCTTCAAAGATTAGGATATCTCCACCCCGAAGCAGAAACTTTGGATTCGGCGCCCGTAAATACTGTCCCTGACGCAGTACTGCAAGTAGTTCAACTCCAAGGACACGACCAAGCCGAGTCTGAATCAAATTTCGACCACTCAAAGCAGAACGCTGGGGGATACGTAAGCAAAAAATCGCATCGTCCAAAGCATAGCGGTCCCGCAGATCAATTTCGGTGATTGCCCGATCGCTGTTTGACCTACGGTCTGGGAGAAAGTGACGCCCCACAAAGATCATATAAAGAGTACCCAGTACAAGTGCAGCTGCACCGACCGGAGTAAAGGAGAAGAGTCCGAATGAACCTTGCCCAGAGCGCTCAAGAATCGTGGAGAGCAGAATATTCGGACCTGTTCCAATGAGGGTGGTCATCCCTCCTAAAAGTGAGGCAAAGGCTAAGGGGATGAGGAGCCTTGAGGGACGTATTCCAAGTCGGCGAGCAATATCAAGCACGACTGGTAGTAGAAGAGCCGTGGCTGCAATGTTATTCATGATCCCCGACATCAGCCCCGCGGCGAGCATCATCACCATCGTAAGTCGTAGCGGCGATGTTCCAGCAAATCGCATTAACTGGGTGCCAATGAGATTCGCAATCCCTGTTCGGTATAACCCCCCACTGAGAACGAGTACGGCTGCAATCGTTACCACAGCTGGATTTGCAAACCCCTCTATGGCGCGTGACATGGGAATCACACCAGTAATGGCCAGTGCAAGTAACACAATGAGTGCAACCCCGTCATAACGCACCCACTCGGTTACGAAAAGTATGACCGCGCCAACCACGATCGCCAGCACAATGAGAACATCAGGTGTCAGCATGATATGCTGAAAGATTTACTCATTTGATCCATCCCAAATAGAGATCCAACCGTGCTAAAGATTCCACTCTTCCGTCCCTGAAACAGGTTCTGTTTGTTATGGCTACCAATTGCTATCTCTGAATCTTATGGTGAGGAGGTTCACCTGAGACTGAGGAGTATAACAAATAAAGCTCAGATCCAGGATCATCACTGCGAACTGGTTCGGCCGGGAGGAATGATGATGACCAAAATGATTATTGATCGTTCAAAAGTTCATCAGCGGTGTAATACCCTCGCCGATCAGCAGTACTGATGCGAATGGCGGCAACCTGCGCTGGACGGATTGGTGGCGCACTGTTGCCAAACGCATTGCGCACATAAGTTAATACGGCAGCGACTTCTTCATCAGTTAGCAGATTTCGGAATGGTGTCATGGGGACCTGCCCGGGGTACTCTTGTTCCGACACAGTGATTGGTCCAATGAGACCATCCAGCGTAAGCTTAATCAGACGCTCCGAGTTGCTCAATACCCAGTCAGTGCCAGCCAATGGAGGGAAGCCTGATGCCGGCAAGCCTTTGCCGTCGGGGCGATGACAGGTGCTACAGTAACCATCGCGCGCATAGATTTCTCTTCCCATGGTATACAGGGCAAGGGCAGCCTCCCCTAAATCTGGAACGTCTTCCTCTACCCGAACAGAGGGGACAGATTCTCCCCTGAGGTGTGCCAAAGCAGTCACAGATACGTTCATGTTCCATTTGTCCAACACCGATTGGCTGGCTTTTTCAACGATTGGGAGTCCTTGGTCAGGATTTAACCACGAAGCTGCTGCCATGACCTCAGCAAGGACGCGGCCATGGGGATCGTCGGCCGCTTCCATTAACATCTCAACCTGCGAGGGAAGGTTTGGATTGTATCGCAGTACTCGGACGGCAGCAGCACGAAGCCGAAAATCCTCCGCGTTGAGTAATTGACCCAATAGATCTTCATCCACTTGATTGATCCCCCAAGTCACCCAGAGTGCCTCCAGAAGATGATTCGTGTAGTTCTCACTGGTTGAGTCAAGTTCAGCAATCCATGTTTTCAGTGAGGAATGCACGTCCGAAGGGTTTCTGCCCCGAAGTTCTCGGCGGCTGCGATAGCGGGTACGATACTCGGGCAGGGTGAGATTCGCCAGCAATTCTTCAATCATTGCGCCTTTGACCTTGACTGGTGAGACGAGTGGTCTGGAAGGGTAGGTGATCCGATACACCCGGCCATGATCGTGATCACGCAACGGATCCCGAGCATTGTGCTGCATGTGTCCCACTAATACATTATGCCAGTCAATGAAATATAGGGATCCGTCAGGAGCAAATTCCATATCTACCGGACGGAAATTTCCATCGGTACTTTGAACAAGATCCTGTCGGTGGGTACTCACATATCCTGTCCCATCATCATTCATCCTGTGTTGTTTCGTACCGAGGAATCCGATCGTGTTATTGATCAGAAGATCGCCCTGAACTTCATCGGGGAAATGACGGCTGGAAACGAATTCCATACCCGAGGTTGGCCGAACTCGGTGGGCATCTTCAATCAAATTGTATGACTTGTGCGTGGCAATACCATAGCGGGGCTTGACCGTACCTGGCAGCATCCAGCGAACATCTGGCCCCGAGGTTTCAGAGAAAAATGGCTGTCCCCACTCATCAAAAGCGATCCCCCATGGATTAGGGATGGCGAGTTGCGCAGTTCGTTCAAGGTGATGACGTTGGGGATCATAGCGAAAAAACCCACCATTGGTCGCACGAACCGGTCCGTAGGAGGTCTCCACGTTAGAATGTAAAAAGACACCTTCAGCCATGTAAATTGCACCCGATGGATCGGCTGTGAATGCACTGATTACATGATGGGTATCATGATCATCAAAGCCACTCAGTACGATTTGCCGACGATCCGCGGCATCATCCCCATCTGTATCAGCGAGGAGAACCAAGTTTGTCCCTTGGCTAACGTAGACACCTTCAGGTGCAAATTCAAAACCAACGGGTAGATGCAAACTATCGGCCCATGTGATTTGATGGTCGGCGCGTCCATCCTGATCTGTATCCTCCAAGATCAGGAGTTTATCATTCGGACGCGGATCGCCCGGTTTCCAATGCGGATAACTGGGCATCACCGCAACCCACAGACGCCCCTGATTATCAAATGATATCTGAACAGGGTTCGCGAGGTCAGGAAATTCCACCTCAGACGCAAACAATTCCAATGCATATCCAGGAGCGGTTGTGAAACTTGCGAGGGCATCGTCGCCATAGAGGTATCTCAGGTCTCCATTTTTTTCATTTGGTACATAGTTGGTCACAACTTCGGGAAGTTCTCGGGTTTGGGCATCGGCGGCAGCTAAATCCATGCTTCCGCCCGCAGCAATTCGCCAAATTGCTGTATCACGAATGGCCGTTAACTGACGAATCTTTTCCAGCTCGGCTGGATAGTTATCGGGGCCGAACGGCTCGTAGCGGCGCCCATAGACATGAACACCATTCGGGATTTTATAATCATTGTGCCAATACCAATTCTTGTCTCTGACTGCGGCTAATATTCGGTCACTGAATTGTGGGTCAAGCACTGGGTCGGTCGCGAATGCCTGATCTGCAATTGTAGACGCAAGCAAACGATAGCCTTCGTCATTGAGTTGCGAGCCATCAATCGTGAGCGGTTCCCTAGTTCGCCGATACCAACGTCTCGAAGTGGAAAAGACATCAACAGATGGAAGACTGTGACGATCTGCCACTCGTTGGATGACACCGGTATAGGCCAATAGATCCATATTTTCCTGAGAACCATCAGGGAGGTCTATCTGATCGGATAAATCTTCAAAAGCAATCGGAGAAACCAGTACAATCCCCGGGGGATGTACTCCATTGTAGGTCTGCGAGAGAGTATGTTGAACGAAGGCATCCAGTTCGGCTTCAAAGGAGGCCAAGCCCTCCGAACCTTTGAATGATTCATTAAACCCGAAAAATGCAAGGATAATATCGGCCTGTAGCCGAGTCAACCATTGATCCGGTGTCTCAAAATGCCCCCGACTATTAGAGGGCTGCGCCAATTCCGTATAAAAACTGTCTGCCCCTGGGAACGCCCATGGAGAAATCCGCCCAGGATGAGGTCGGAATCCTGGCGTATTGCCCCCATCACAAATATTGCGTATCGTAATGTTATGGGATGGAAACCGTTGATGCATTTCCGCCTCAAAATATCCAAAGTTCATCATACGAGAGCATAAATTGTTACCTAACAGTACGATATGATCTCCTTCAGCCACCGATTGGGTTGGCCCGGATGAGTTGGGCCCACACTGAATACAGAATACCGCAAGTAGGAGTAGGGTGCCTGATCTGGCTGCATAAGAGAATTTTGGCAGTATAGGAGATAGAGGCATGACGGAAGATGATCTCAGTTAATGTGGTAACCTGCTTCGTTTGAGTAGTAAGGATGGAGATAAAATAGGCAACAACATAAAAATACTTGCTGTAGAGTGAAAACGAGGATTATTTTCACAAACCGTGCAGGTTTCAGCGGTACAGGATTGATATAATGCAATCATGACGAGGAAATTCTAACTGATAGAATCAAGGATGAGAGTCGTTGCAAAGATCCAAGTTCTGTGATCATCCCAATCTGAGTCCTGTTAGTGAGAACGATAACGGTAACAGGTCGTTTTTGTTGAACTGTTTCCTGTAATGCCAGTCCATCTTCCATTTCAAAGAGACTATCAATCATCAAATGGGTAGGGGACACCATGCAAATCTCTCACTCAGAAGGAATACTATGGCAGAGATTCCCAACTTGTGCTCAAAGCGATCAAAACTTGCATGGTCCGAAGGAAAGTATTCCTTGATGTCTCTACGTATCTGTTTGAAGCAAGAATAAACTGAAGGCACTCCTGACTCTCACGGAGTAATGGTTTGAATAGTTCATTCATCATTTGCGTATCTTTCAATATACAATTCGTAAATCTATGCGATCACGACTGAATTTATCCATTATCTTTGCTTTACTCGCATTCACGGCGAATGCTCAGGATCCGACTGATTTCTTTGAAGGCCGATGGGCGTTACATTTGCCTGGAGGGGCTGGTTGGCTTGAAGTTACTCATGATCAGGGGTTCCTTGATGCCTCCCTGCTCTGGTACGGGGGAAGCGTTCTCCCCGTCGCAAGTGCAAACATCACAGGGAGTGTGCTGACTGTTACCAGAACCCAAACTGCGAATGAGGACCTGGAGGACGGGAGCCAGCGGAGTTTCACCATTACGAATACATTTACTCTACGGCCGGATGGGGAACGTTTGAAAGGGACGGCTCATTTTCCAGATCATTCGGGAATCGGCTCCCAGATCACTGAATTTACAGCCGAGCGAATCCCAGAACTACCTCCTGCACCAGATCTGTCCCAAGTGACATTCGGCGAACCGATTGAACTGTTTAACGGGATGGATCTGACGGGATGGAGACTGATCAACGATCAGCAGGTGAATGGTTTTAAGGCGGAGAATGGGTTGCTGATCAATGATCCTGTTCAGCCAGAAAGTGGGGAGCGCATCCGATATGGTAATCTACGTACGGATGCCACCTTTGAGGACTTTCGCTTAACTCTGGATGTGAATGTCCCAGAGGGTAGTAACAGTGGAGTCTATCTCCGCGGAATCTATGAGGTTCAGGTCGCAGACACGTATGGACGGGACACAAATTCTCGTCGTATGGGTGCATTGTACAGCAGAATTAAGCCGACCAGCAGCGCGGAGAAGCCCGCCGGAGAATGGCAGTCACTGGACATTCTACTCCGTCAACGTCACCTTACTGTGATCTTGAATGGCATCACGATTATCAATAATCAGCCAATTCACGGGGTAACCGGGGGAGCAATGACCGCGGACGAAGCAGTGCCAGGACCAATTTATCTTCAAGGAGATCATGGTCGTGTCTTGTACAGAAATATTATCTTGACTCCAATCCTTTAGACCTATACCCATCATGGCAAAACGTTATGTTGTTTCCCGACGAGATTTTCTTCGTTCCAGTGCAATTGGTACGGCTGGACTTGCGCTGGGAGCACAGCCCAAGATTGTGGCTCCCAGTGGCCGGATTACTATCGGAATGATTGGTGCTGGGGCGAGAGCCCATGGATTGGTTGAGGCATTCAAAAAATTTCCAGAAATAGAGGTGGTAGCTGCATGTGATGCCTACACGGGGCGGTTGGAACGTATGAAAAATCGTACGGATGGCAAAGCTGACACCATGGCGGATTACAGGGAGATCATTGATCGCGAGGATATTGATGCGGTTGTCATTTCCAGCCCCGATCATTGGCACTATCAGCATTCGGTAGATTCGCTGAATGCAGGCAAGCATGCGTACATAGAAAAGCCACTGACCTATTCAATTGAGGAGGGAGCAGCAATTATTGAAGCCCAGCGGAGAAACAATCTCGCCGTGCAGGTGGGAAGCCCGGGCCCAAATAATGTGCTTGTGCAGAAAGCCCGTCAGATGGTCCGAGATGGGAAACTTGGACAGGTGACGATGATCCGGGCAAATACCAACCGGAATACAGCTTCTGGTGCCTGGATCTATCCGATTCCCCCAGATGCCTCCCCCGAAACGGTGGACTGGGATTTATTTCTTGGCTCCGCCCCCAAGCGTCCCTACAGCCCGGAGCGATTTTTCCGTTGGCGCTGTTATAAAGATTATTCTGGTGGATTGTCCACAGATCTCTATGTCCACACATGCACCAGAATCAACTACATCATGGGGGCCGGGATTCCCGAACGTGTCATGGCCATGGGGGATCTGTACCGGTGGACACGTTCCCGAGATGTCCCCGATACGATCAATGCCTCTCTGCAATACCCCGGCAATTTTATGGTGAGCCTCAGCGGGACGTTTAATAACCAGCGTGGCAAATCCGGTGGAATGCGAATCCTTGGAACCGAGGGATCACTGGTTTTTGTGAGAGATGAACTTCACTTTATCCCCGAGCGTGTGAACGAGAGCAATAGCTGGATTACAGAAAGTTGGCCAAAGGAGCTTGCAGATGCGTACATTGCCGATCCGACCATTCGCCATGAGGAAATGCCCTCAAGCCGCCCACCCGGGACGGTACAGGGGGAAGAAGTTTACTATTCAGAGGGAAGACATGCAATTATGGCGCATATTCAGGAGTGGTTGGACGCAATACGAAGTGGAAGTTCCACGAAAGAAGATGCGCAGGTCGGGCATCACTCGGCAGCATGTGCACATATGATTAATGCTTCCATGGAGAGGGAGAAGATCGTCCAATGGGATGGTCAGAATCTGATCTGATAGAGAAATAGTTCTCCACCGCCAGAGAAGTTGCGAAAATCCCAGATACCAACTCCGTCAGGTCGGAGTCATTCTATCCCCGTTCCAGGGTGGGGGTATTGTTTTTCTGGCATCTGCATCCCAGTTCAGGTCACCGAATTCAGCATGGCACTGGAGTTCTGAGTGTAGGTAATTGATTCCGTTGTTAAGCTCCCTCCCCAAGAAGAATGTCCATGTATTTGTCGTACATGAACAAACGGTAACGATGTTTTCCTGTAGTCTCTTTGAGTATGCGGAGATTTATCAGGTGCTGTATTGATTTACTGACCGTAGGGGTAGAAATGCCAGCATGAGTGGCCACTGAGGAAACAGTATGAATCGGCCGTTCCTGAAATGCCCCGTGCACGCGAAGAGCAGAGGAAGCAGGTCGCCCCAATTCTTTGATCCGACTCCGATCTTTTTCAAATAGTTTTAGAACCTTGTTGGCAGTGGTTGTCGCACGCCTGGAGGTCTCATAAACTCCATCTAAAAAGAACTCAAGCCAAGACTCCCAATCTGCATGGGTATGGATCTGCTGCAAGAGTTCGTAATACTTTGATCTATGAGTCATAAAGAACGAACTCAGATAAAGGATGGGTTCCCGTAGTACATTGGACTCGCAGAGTATAAGCGATATAAGTAACCTGCCAAGACGGCCATTTCCATCCAGAAATGGATGAATACATTCAAACTGAACGTGAACGAGCCCCGCCTTTACAAGAATTGGAATATCTGAATGATTCAGGTTGATAAATTTCTCCAAACGACTCATAAGATCTGGAATGTACATCGGAGGAGGGGGAATGTATTGGGCATTTTCCGGATTCGATCCACCAATCCAGTTTTGGGAACGACGAAATTCACCTGGCTGTTTTGTACTTCCCCTGCCGGACGACAGCAGGATTTCATGCATCTCTCGCATTAAGCGCTGACACAAAGGGAATCCGTTCTTGATCCGTGAAAGGCCGTGAAAGAGTGCTTTGACATAGTTTGAAACTTCCCTTATATCATCCGCGGGTACATTCGGTGTACCTTCAGCTTCAAAGAGGAACAAATCGGACAGCGACGATTGCGTACCCTCTATCTGGGAGGATAGGACCGCTTCTCGCCTTGAGAAAATTTGCAGATAGAAAGGAGTGTCCGGGAGAATATCCGTCATGCCATCTAATTGACCAATGGCATGACTGGCCCTCTCAAGTTTGAGCGTAAGCTTTCCCAAGTCAATAGGAGGGCTTGGTGGGAGTGACGGGGGGAGATATGCCTTGACGTTACCAATCGTTGATTCTTCTACCCAGTTACCAATGCGGGATGGAAATTGTCTGTATCTCATTGCTAACGAAAGAAATTTTCCTTAGAAATTAATGAAGAAAGGAAAACGGCATATCCTTTCTTTACTTTTACTCAGAGGTCTGTATTCAATGGAAAATGTTTGATGACACCACTCCTTTAAGTTGATGAAGTGTATCCAACTGACTGGAATGGCGAATGGAAGGAACGGAGGCCGATGCCGTAACTCGCTGAGCCAAGCACACGAACATGAAGATCACAAAGTTGGATGAATCAGAGGATTCACGCAACGAATGCTCAGCCGTCTATCCACCAATTCAAGTTCTATTACGACTACGCATGGAATGGATAAAGTGTCTCATCTGGGAATGATCCTTTGAGGCGTTCATCAAGGAAAGAGAAATCATTTTAGAGCAGCCAATGATTACTGGTCTGATGGCTGCTCCATTTCAGCTAACAGAATTTCGTGGACCGACTCAAGAGAGGCTTTCACTTCCACAATGCCTTCAATCTCGCGATCTCTGGGGCTGTGCTCAATCCCGCAGTAGCCATTATAACCTGCGGCGAGAACAATCCGAAGCATGCGCTCATAGTCAAGGGGACTAGAATTACCCTCATCATCATAGACGGTGGTTTTCACGCTTACTCCGGTTGCATAAGGCATGAGCTCCTCCACGCCGCGATAGGAGTCATAGGTTGTTTCTTTGTCAATACGAAAATTCCCAAAATCAGGCAGCGTGCCGGCTCGTGGATGGTCTGCCATCTCAATCGTGGATGCCAGCCATTTTCCATTGCTTGAATACCCGCCGTGGTTTTCAATGATGACATGTAAACCATGCTCATCCCCAAATTCACAGAGCTGATGGAGTCCGTCTGCCACTAGCTTCATTTGCTCATCATAGGTGCCCTCACTATACCCGTTGACACGAATTGAATGGCACCCAAGGTGCTTTGCGGCAGTGACCCACTTAAAATGTCTTTCCACGGATTCCCGTCGTAGCGATGGGTCAGGATCTCCCAGATTTCCCTCTCGGTCACACATAATAAGAATGCTTGTTGCACCTACATCGTCGGCTCGCATTTTCATCTCATTCAGATAGTCGGTGTCTTCGGCTTTGTCCATAAAGAATTGGTTCACATATTCTATACCAAAGATTCCATTTTCAGATGCGATTGAGGCAAAGTCAAGATGATCTATTTCCCCATCAAAAATCAAACGATGGAGCGACCACTGGGCAAGGGAGATCTTAAATAGCTCCCGTTTCGGAAGTCTCAAAGATCCGGTGGACAGGGGAAGTGTGGCAAGGGCCATGGCACTTGTTTTCAGAAAGTTTCTGCGAGATGTAAGCATCATTCGTGTAAGCAGGTGATCATTTCGGTTTGAGACCAGAACCGTTAAAACGAATCCAGTCAAGTTCAAGGACAGAATCCTCTTCTACAGATACAAAGGTAAGAATTAACGAGATAGTTTTCTCACTCGGAGAAATCTGGACGGTGACCTCTCGCCAAGAATCATATGCGCCTTCAGCAAGAGATTCCATTCCGGGAAAATCGGGTGGTACACCAGCTATATAATTCCCCTGATCAGGAGTTACGGACTCGCCAGTGCTGGATGACATATCAAGACTGAGCAAGGTAGAGTCAGTGGAATCTGTGGAGATCTGAAGGGTACCATTCCCGGTGATTCGGAAACGCAAAGTGAGACTCTGAATGCCAATGAGATTCAGAGGTGTATAGACAAGTTGAGAGCCATTTTCAAGTGACATGGAAGTGAGAGCACTCTGTCGCCAATGAACACTCGCGGGATGAGATGAATAGGTTTGTCGAGTTGCATTCGTGGCACTTGTAATATGTTCAGCCTCTTTCAGTCGGGGTTGTAATTTAATCTGATGGCAGGATGTACCCAAACAGGCCTCAAGTTGCGCAAACCGATCCGCATAATGTACCTCGGGAGACTGGGTATAAGCCCGTGAGATAGAGAATTCTCCTTTCAGCTTTGAGTAGGTTGCGACAGGAATGGGAGATGTATCCACACCGGTGTAGACGTTGACCAGAACTTCATTCTCGAGTGCTTGATCATACACCATCGCTTGGTAACTGTATGTTGAATCAAAATCAAAGATACTCCCTTCGGGAGGCATGTTTAGACGTAGAGGCAGTCCGGATGCGGGCTCTTTTGCGATCGGGGCAGGCGGGCCAGAAGCACCGTAGTAGTCCAGTCGAACCAGTTGGGCATTTGCATTGCTCCCCCAGAACATGTCCCCCCACTCAATAATATAGAGTCTCCCCTGTGGTCCTACCTCAATGTCCATTGGACTGATGTAGTCATAGCTGGGCAGGAATGGGTCAATATCCAATATGTGTCCTTCCTCGTCAAGTGTGACGATCTGTACCCAGTTACGCATCCATTCATAGATCATCACTTTTCCATTGTAATAGGGAGGAAGTGCCGTATCCGCGGCGGTCGTTTCATCATAATGGAAAATGGGACCTGCCATTGGGTTGATCCCCCCTGCACCCAATTCAGGATATTCGTCACTCGGACCGTAAAAATAGCGAATCCAAGCCGAGCGTGCAGTGGGAAGTTCACGGGTGCCCGTATTGTATTCCGATTCATTCATGGGGACGGTTGCATCCGGTTCCTTATATTCACGCTCAGCAAGGTGGTAGTGGGTATAAGGATCATTATAGCCTGTGAAGAGGGGCCATCCAAAGAAACCAGGCCCCTTTGCCTGATTGAATTCATCCCAGCTATCCATCAGCCCGGGACCAACATCACCCCAATAGAGCCAACCGGTGGAGTCATCAATTGAGATTCGAAAGGGATTTCGTAGCCCCATTGCATAAATCTCCCCTCGATGCAACGAATCTGGTTGAAACAAATTTCCACCGGGAATCGTGTAGGTTCCATCGGGCTCAGGTCTGATCCTAAGAATCTTGCCTCTTAGGTCATTTGTATTGGCGGCTGTACGACCTTGATCCGCCATCCGCCGAAAGTCGGGGTCTGGCGAGTTTCGATCTCCTCCAGTGTTATCTCCGGTGGATAAATACAGTAATCCGTCTTTATCAAATTGGATTGAACCGCCAGAATGACAACATATGATCCGCTGGACTGGAATCTCAAGCATGACAATCTCGCTCTCAATATTTAACATACGGCCATCATATACAAACCGTGACAGACGATTTACGGTTGACTGATCAGACGTAGTAGAGTAGTAGATGTAGAGCCATGAATTTTCATCAAAATTTGGATCCAAGGCGAGTCCCAGAAGGCCATCTTCAATTTTCTTTTCAACGGGCAACCATCCAATGACGCGCATCGCACCGGTTTCAGGTTCCCAGATTTTGACTGTCCCAGCCCATTCAATGATAAAGACTCGTCCATCAGAGGTGATGTCAATCTCCATGGGGTCGGTCAACTCACTCGTGAGGACCACCTCATCATATGCAGATGCGAGCGTAGAAGTGACATCTCCATTCGCCATTCCGGCAGCCCATTCAATGCCACCGAGTAGGTGGGAAAGCATGTTCGGATCTTGATAGCTTTCAATCGTATGCCCAAGCCCTGTATACCATGCACGGCCTCCGTCATAGTGGTGTGCCCAAGCAATCGGATGGTCATCTCCCATCTCTCCCCCTTCATAAGAGGATTCTTTTAATACTGCCAACACATGGACATTGGATCTGGGATTCATATTGAAATTGTACCATTCGTCTGTATGATTCCAGAGATGGGGTAATCCTTTTGTTGAGGGATGAAGACGATCCGTCACCACAATGTCTGCGGGCTGAACTGCGGGATGAGATGAGAAGTAGGCACCTACGAGTCCACCGTACCACTCCCAATCATATTCGGTGTCGGCAGCAGCATGAATTCCAACCCACCCTCCGCCTGACTGCATATATGCTATCAGTGCCTGTTCCTGATCAGGATTCAGAATATTCTGTGTGGTATTCAGGAATATAATGGCTTGAAAATGCTGCAGGGAGTCAGGATGAAAGTAGTCGGCATTCTCGGTAGCAAAGACTCCAAATGCGTGTTCATTTCCAAGAGAGTGGACCGCATTCAAGCCCGCTTCAATTGAGTTATGACGAAACCCCTCAGTCTTTGAAAAGACCAAAACTTGATATCGGTCCTGCCCAATCACATCAGTCACGAGAACCCCAGCCATCACTCCAATGAGTAGCCCCAATAATCCAAATTTCATTGAATATTGCATAGTAGTGTCGTCACATATACCTGCCTTCTTATCTGCCATTGCGGGAGCAGATTTTTGGGAGGGTTGATGGTCACAGGAAGAGAGGGTACATCATTATACTCCTATTCTACAAACAAATCGGGAATTGGTTAAGGGTTTTGCGATAATCTTTAATGAGATGTTGATTCTTTGGTTAACCGCTCCTACTACCAATTGTAATTTGGTTTCGTTCTTTTATGTCATCCGTTTCTTGGTAGAGTTGATTTTTTACCAACTTCCTTGACGGTTAATCCACGCACAAACATATGATTGTTTTGGAAGGGGGAGGGATTTCTTCTTAATATTTTAGGGAATTATATACTTGATTAAGCATACAACCCTTTTCATGTGTATATAGAGCAAGTAACCTACTCACTATCATGCACAACATGCAAGCGTACAGTGGCCCCGGACAGAGTTACAGGAAAGGCATTACGCTAGTCGAACTCTTTCAGAAGTTCCCTGATGATCGGACAGCAGAACAATGGCTGGAACATTCCCGCTGGGGAGATGATGGAGCGGAATGCCCGCGTTGCGAAAGCCGTGACCGCGTGAAAGAAACACCTAACCGCAAACCAGCTGCCTACTGGTGCGGGAAGTGCAGAAAGCATTTCAATGTCCGCACGGATACAGTCATGGCCGAGACCAAAATTCCGTATCAGAAGTGGGTAATTGCAATGTATCTCCACGCGTCCAGCCTCAAGGGTGTATCCAGCATGAAGCTACATCGTGATCTTGGCATTACGCAGAAATCCGCTTGGTATCTATCTCACAGGGTAAGGGAATCCATGATTGATATGGATGTGAAATTTGATGGCCCGGTCGAAGTGGATGAATCCTACTTTGGAGGCAAAGAGAAAAACAAGCACGCTCATAAGAAGCTGAATGCTGGGCGTGGAACTGTAGGCAAGACCGCCGTAGCCGGCATCAAAGACCGTGAGACCAAGCAAGTACGCGCAGCAGTAGTTCCTGATACCACAGCTAACACTTTACAGGGCTTTATCAAGGATCATACAGTAGACAGCGTAAAGATTTACACAGACGAATCTACTTCGTACAACGGACTTCCCAACCGTGAGAGTGTCAATCACAGCGTAAGCCAATGGGTTAAGGATCAAGCCCATATCAACGGTATGGAAAGCTTTTGGGCTGCCTTAAAGCGCGGATATCATGGCGTATATCATCATATGTCCTCAAAGCACTTGCACCGATATGCCAACGAGTTTGCAGGACGGCATAACTTTCGCCGATTTGACACGATAGATCAAATGTGCATCATTGCCCGTCAATTCGCGGGCAAGCGGTTGATGTACAAGGACTTGGTTGGGGATCATGGCTGATCCCAACTGGAAAAACCGTACACTATTCCACGGGGATAACTTGAAGTTTCTCCGTGCGATGAACAGCAAATCCGTAGACCTGATCGCTACGGATCCACCCTTCAACAAAAACAAGGATTTTCACGCTACACCAGATAGCCTTGCAAAGGGAGCCAAGTTTCAAGACCGCTGGAGTTGGGAAAAGGACGTACATCAAGATTGGGTAGATCAGTTGACCGATGATTATCCCAAACTGATTGAAGCCATAGAATCCGCTCGATACGCTCATTCTGATGGCATGGGAGCGTATATGTGTTTCATGGCCGTGCGATTATTGGAAATGCATCGAATATTGAAACCCACAGGGAGTATCTACTTGCATTGTGATCCGACTGCTAGCCATTACCTCAAAGCAGTTATGGACGCGATATTCGGATACAGGAACTTTTGCAATGAAATTGTTTGGTGTTATTCAGGCTGGAATAAACGTTTACGTTCACACATTGAACGCAGGCATGATCTTATTCTATTCTATGCACGCTCCAAGAAAAATACTTTTAACTATCCTACGCGCCCCTGGAGTAGTAAAGAAGAATATGTTCGCGTCCGAAAACAGAAAGTTCGGGTTGATGACAATGGACGCGAGTATGTTTTGTCTGATGCTGGAAAAGGGAACCGTGTTCGGCGTTATTTAGACGACGCTATGAAATATGGTGTACCACTTGATGATGTCTGGCCAATAGATAAGATTAATAATTCAGACAAAGCAAATATGGGTTATCCCACACAAAAACCCATTCCTTTGTATGAGCGCATCATTCAGGTTTCTAGCGATAAAGCAGATGTCGTACTTGATCCTTTTTGTGGATGTGCTACAACCTGTGTAGCGGCTGAACGCATGGAAAGACAGTGGGTTGGGATTGACATTTGGGATGAGGCTCACGAGGTCGTAGTCAAGCGACTTAAAACAGAAGTCGGATTGTTTGGGGAAGTACATTACACGAGTCAGGTTCCAGATCGGACAGACGATAGACAGGAGGCCGTTCCATTCCTGCGGGTCAAGGAACGAGTCAAGGAGCCCGATGGCCCACGTTGGTCGCGGGCGAAAATGTACGAATACTTGTTAGAGCAGTACGGCCCCAGATGTCAAGGTTGCGACCGAACGTTTGATGATCAACGATATCTCCAACTGGATCACAACGTACCCCGCTCTGATGGGGGAATCAACCACATTACGAACCGCATCCTGCTCTGTGGGCCTTGCAATCAACTCAAAAGCAATATCTACACATTGAGCGGACTACGCAGGGAGAACAAAAAACGGGGCTACATGACAACTCCGCTGTATGGATCAGCAAACTCATGATTGACAAATGAAGAAACCCCAACGCCCAAATAAGAAGCAGCCCGAATTAGGTCGAGATGTGATCGAAGCACGTGCCCAGGCAATAGCAAAGGCAGTGCTGAAATCAAAACCAAAGCCCCGCAAGGAATCTAAACGTGCTTAATCAAGTATATAATTCCCATATTTTATCATTATAAACAGATGATTTCAGTTACCAATGGAGATATTGATGACATTGGTAGAAATTGTAAACTAATGGGTAATTAGACAATCCTTGGTTACTCTTGGTCCAAATACAGGCTATTATCTCCAGACCAGACACCTGAGTTTAATCAAAAAGTGCTTAAATTACTTCCATTGGATTTCATTGAGGTAATTTGTTTGTCGCAGACCTCAATAGCATTGGCAATGATTTACCCTTTTTCAAATGTTTCAATCTGGCTACAAGGTACTGCCGCCCTTTTTTTCTCGCTCTGGTATTCTTCGTATTTCCAGCGAAATCCTATGCCGATGATGTAAGCGGATCAAATGAATCCGATCGTGCATTGTTGATGTGGGAGGGGGCAAGTGATACCTCTCCTTTATCACTCAAATCTATCCCCGTTGAGTTTGGATTTGGACCCAATGAGCGCGTTACGAAGTCACCAGAGGATGGCAAATCAGATTTTCCGAATATTTCTGATGTGTATAGGAAAATTGATGAAGATGAGTCTTATCCAATTGAGGCGCATGATTTTTCAGAAGAAGACGATTTTTCTGTGATCATTACTGAATTCTCGGGGGCTGGAACATTGAGGCTTAATAGTGTCGATGTATCTGATGGGCAGACGATTCCAAAGGCTGATTTGGATGCAAGAAACTTGGTATTCACGCCTGACCCGAACGACAACGGGGACGATTATAGTAGCTTCAACTTCAAAACGGTGATCAATGGTGATGAAAGCGAGGTGTTTAAGTTTACGTTCGATGTAGATCCTGTGAATGATCCTCCTACGGGTATGCTTTCCCTGACGCGTGCAAACAATTCAGAGTTGGAACCTGGAGGTATTTTGGAAATTGATTTTTTTGGCGATAATGATATAGGCGTTAGTGATCCTGACGGAATGACCAAGGCTCGTAGCCTGACCCCACCTGAGGAATTTGCCCCTTATGTTTCGTGGATTGCTGTGAAAGACGGGGTAGAGGAGGTAATCCATGGTCCATCCACCTTGGAAACCTCTCTACAATTCGAAATTAATGCCGAGGATAAGGGCAAATATATCAAGGCGAGAGTGTCTTATAGGGATGATGATGGCACGGCTGAAATGGTGGAGTCGGAGTCAATCTTGATTCCACCAACTGGTCCTGGCACTCCGTCTAATGTAAGATTCTGGAGAACACCATCCCAAATTACCGTTATATGGAGCGCCCCGGATGATGATGGAGGGAGCCCAATCACGAAATATGAAATATGGAGATCACGGCATGATGATCTATATGAATGGGAAGATATTATTGTCGTAGATCCGTCTCCTCAACCCTCTTACACTTTCACAAACCTCCTTGCTGCGACCAACTATCGGTTTAGGATCCATGCCTTCAATGATATTGGTAAATCTCCCAGATATTCCACTCCACCAGATGATAGTCCAAGAACTTATGTTGCAACGGTTCCAGATGTTCCGACGTATCCCGTGTTAGATGAAAGCGCATCTGATCAACTGTCTCTCACTTGGGAGTCACCCGTCGAGACTGGTGGCTCAACGATCACAGGATATACCGTGCAGCACAAGTTATCCACGGAGACAGACTATCCATTGTCATCCACTACCGTTACAACCACTAGTGCAACCATCACAGGCTTAGATCCAGCAACTCTGTACGATGTCAGGGTTGCAGCCGTCAATGACATTGGTACTGGAGGATGGTCGACTGGCCAAGGAACCACCGCTTTAGCAGCTCCTCAGGCACCTACCAATGTGGTGGTGGCTGTGGCTTCGGGTACTTCCCTAAGTGTCTCTTGGCAGGCCCCTTTGCAAACCGGTGGCGCTGATATTACTGGCTATAGTGTCCAGTACCGTGACGGGAGTGCGAGCCCCATTGAATGGATTTCCTTAACCCCGAACGTCCCCCCTACCGAGTCTACAACTACGATTGATGACCTCACACAGGGAAACCAGTACTTTGTACAGGTAACAGCGATCAACTCGGTGGGAACAGGAACCTACTCGGATGAGAAATATGGTACTCCTGCCACAGCTCCAGCAGCTCCTACAAATTTATCCATCACTCCTGCCTCCGCCACCTCTCTCACTGCTTCATGGGATGCCCCCGGAGACAACGGATCTCCAATCACAGGTTACGATGTTCTGCACCGTGTTTCGGATACAGGGGGCGGTACGCCAAGCGATTGGACAGCTCCCACTCAAATTGATGGGGGAGTCGCTACCACCGCGACGATCTCCTCTCTGACCGCGGGTACGATGTACGATATAGAGGTTCTCGCAAAAAACGCTATTGGTGATGGTGCTCCAGCTCAGGCATCGGGAGCCCCTCAGGCAGCTCCCGATTCACCTACGGAAGTGACGGTTACAGCTACGACCACCTCCTCTTTGACGGTCACATGGATTGCCCCGGCGGAGACGAACGGTTCAGATCTTTCAGGTTATACTGTAGAGTATCGGCGTACGGCAGATGGCGGGCAGAGTGCGGGGGCTTGGATTGATGCCCCCGACCCTGGAACCGTGGAGACAATCATACTCTCCAATTTGGAGCCATATGTTTTGTATGACCTCCGAGTAGCTGCTGTAAATGATGTCGGTGCCAGCGATCCTGCAATGGGTTCTGGTCGTACGGATGCCGCACTTCCAAGTGTTCCCCAGAATTTGGTGGTTTCTGCGGTCTCGCAAACCGAACTAGATGTTTCATGGGATGCACCCTCAGAGAATGGCGGTGCGCCCATTACGGGGTACGAGGTGCGTTACCGTAAGGTGGAAAACCCGCCTGCGGATTGGAGCATGCCGAACGCGGTCGGTCCTGTGCTCATCCACACAATTACGGGCTTGGAGGTGGAGACGGCCTACGAGGTTCAGGTTACGGCAATGAATCTTGCGGGTACAGGGGATCCTGCTACCTCTTCCGAAGTAGCCACCAATCCGATTGTGCTCGCTTCGGCTCCCACAGGTGTAACCGTCTCTGCCCCGACCCACTCTTCGCTCACGCTGGAATGGAGTGCTCCTCAAAGTGATGGCGGTGGTACGATTACAGGGTATAAAGTTGATCATAAACTGACCACATCCAGCACCTATGAGACGCAGGAAGTGACGGGGACCACCGTTGTGCTCGGTTCCCTGTTACCTGCGACCACCTATGACATCAGCATCCAGGCTACCAATGAAAAGGGAGAGGGAACAGCTGCCACGCTTACAGGAACGACTGGCCCGGCGGTTGAGCCTACCGTTCCTCGGTCGCTCACGGCCAGTGCTACATCTCCGACGGAGATCCGCATCAGTTGGCAAGCACCTGAGGATGATGGCGGAGCTACAGTCCTGGGCTATAATGTCCGTTATCGTCCGAGCGGCAGCACCACTCCACCGGTACGGATTGACCAGCTCATCACTACAACGTCAACCTCAATTACAGGTCTATCTGGTGGGACCTCCTACGAATTGGAAGTTGCCGCAATTAACACGGTCGGGACGGGCCGCTACGCGCGAACCACGCAAAGTACGAATCCAGCGATTGCGCCCACTGCCCCTCGAAATATTCGTGTCACTGCCCAAGGGCAAAACGCGTTAACGGTTGCATGGAGTGCCCCTTCCTCCGATGGAGGTTCGCCCATCACCGGGCATGAGGTCCGGTATCGCGTGGAGACTTCGCAAGATTGGACTTCTGTCACGCCTGCAGGGAACTCAGCCGAGATGACGGGGCTCCTTGCTGGCACTCCCTATGTCGTCGGTGTATCCGCGGTCAACAGTGCTGGCACGGGTGAGGAAGGTACACTGGATGCGACCACCTCGAATGCCAATGTACCCTCTGCACCTCAAAACTTGGAGGTTCAAGTGACCGGCCCCAACTCCTTATCGGTTTCCTGGGAGGCTCCCGCACAGATCGGCGGAAGCCCAATCTCAGGTTATTTGGTTGAGTACCGGCTTACGGATGCTCCTGCGACCACTGCTTGGTCCGATGCCACATCCTCGGGTACAACGGCCACCATTACGCATCTCTTGGCTGGTACCTCCTACGATGTGAGGGTTGCAGCACGCAATGTCGTCGGTTCTGGTGGATTCGTATCGCAAACTGTAACGACCACATCCTCTGCTCCTGGGATCCCGACGAGCCTTCAGATTACCTCCCCTTCGCCTACGGAACTGACCGTTTCTTGGGAAGCCCCCGAGATTACTGGCGGCCAGCCGATCCTGCTGTACAAACTTCGTTATCGTTTGACGGATAGCGATGTCACTACACCGGGGGTGCAGCCTGGGGATTGGGAACCCGTGATTGAGATTGAGAGTGCAGCGAGTCTACAACATACGCTCACGCAACTGAGTGCTGGTACATCGTATGATGTTCAGATTGCCGCAAACAACAGTATTGGAGATGGAGAGTACTCCTCCAATACGGTCGGTGTCACGAATCAGGCCACGGTGCCAACGAGTCCACCGGATGGATTTGAAGTTTCATCTATTTCTCATACCGGGGCAGAGTTGGCTTGGACGGAATTCTCATCCGATGAGAACGGGGGATCCGCTGTGACGGGGTACCGGGTTGGCTACCGCTTGGCAGATGCCGATGGTTCAGGACCGGGTACTGCTCCGGGAGATTGGGAATTCAGTGACCACACGACGACCAATGCCACGTTGACGGATTTAGTCGCGGAAACGGTCTACAATGTGCAAGTTGCTGCGGTCAACTCTGTGGGGGAAGGTCCTTTTGCATCGCAGACATTCACGACGCTGACGATCGGCGTTACCTCTGTACCATTGGATCTTGCAATCACCATCATTTCCCCAAATGAACTGTCGGTGATCTGGTCACCTCCCACTGAAACAAGTGGGTCTGAGATTACAGGGTACAGTATTCAATATCGGACTTCGGCGACGGACAGCGAAGAAGCAGGTCCATGGATCGCCGTAGAACAAACTGGGATCGAGACCAGTGCTTCCATTGAAGGGCTCACTGGTGGAACGTCCTATGATGTCCAAGTGGCGGCCATTAATTCGGCAGGGATCGGTCCCTACGCCGTTGCATCGGCAACCACGAGTATTGCCATTCCGAACCCGCCCCTTGATCTGTCGGTGCGTGCAACTTCGCCATCAAGGATTTTGGTCACATGGTCAGCACCAGATCAAAATAATTCAGGGGGTTCACTGTCCTATATTGTAGCGTATCGGACGTCCGATCCTGATGGAGAGGGTGCGGAGCCCGCTGGGGACTGGAAGGAACTCTCAACCACTGAAACCACACTAGAAATTACCGACCTGCTATCCAACATGTCTTATGATGTGCGCGTGGCGGCGGAGAATTCTGCCGGACAGGGGGAGTATACGGAGATTGATACGGCGACCACCGTTGCGGAGACTTCTACTCCTGGAACTCCGTTGGATGTGGTCATCGCCTCTCTATCCCCGACTGAAGTTCGCGTCACTTGGACAAAACCAACGGAAACAGGCGGGCTGGCTTTGCGGTCATATACGATTGAATATGTCCCAACCAATGCGCCTGCGGATTCGGATCCGATGACTCTTACTCGCCGTGCGGAAACTAAGGAAGTGATTCTGACTAATCTCATGGCAGGAACGGAGTATCAGGTGCGCATTGCCGCGGTGAATGCTTTGGGGGCAGGTGAATTTGAATCGGGTACAGTGACGACCGAGTCTGCGACCGCTCCCTCTCCTCCGCGTGCTCTGATTGTTACGGGCACCTCTACGACAGATCTGGAAGTATCCTGGACAGTTCCAGTTGACGCGGGAGGGATCCCAATCCTTCGGTACCAGATTGACTATCGCGTGTCGGACGAAGATGAAACCCTGACAGGAAGGCAACCTGGGGACTGGGAAGAAGAGAGTTCGGAGAGTACCACGATGCTCATTCAAAATCTTGTTTCAGGAACGAGTTATGATGTTCGGGTTGCGGCGGTCAATGCAGACTTTACGGGATCATTTGTACAGAGCACGGGGCAAACGATGGATGAAACGGGGTTGCCAGACGCTCCGTCTTCGTTAACGTTGACGGTCCTGTCTACCACGAGTATTCAAGCGACATGGACTGCCCCCACCTCGGGGCCTGACGTGATCGGCTATCGAGTGGAGTATCGTGGAGACGAAAGTTCAGGGACTTGGCAGCAGATTGCTCATACAGGACTCTCCACCGAGGCGACGATCACGGATCTACTGGTCGGGACGACGTATCAGGTTCGTGTTGCTGGACTGCTTGAGGCAGAGCATGGCGCGTTTGTTCAGGAATCTGCTACAACCCAAGCGAATCTTCCGAGTATTCCCGAAAATCTGGTTGTATGTGGGAGTTCAGACGATGCGCTCCGCCTGTCTTGGGATGTCCCCTTTGACAATGGAGGCGCTCCAATTACGAGCTACGAGATAGGCTATAAAACTGGTACGAATGATTGGACTACATGGCCCCGTGAGGAAACTGGTCTGCAAGAGACCATCCGTGAACTGAGTGCATCCACGCTGTACGAGGTTCGGGTTGCCGCAGTGAATCGTGCGGGCACAGGAGCGTACGCCACTGGATTTGCCTCAACGCAGGCCTCTGCTCAACCGAATGCACCGTTAACCTTAACGGTCTGTGGACAAAGTACAACCGAGCTGGATGTGTTCTGGGTTACCTCAACATCTGGCCCAGGAAAAGCCCTACAGGGTTCTAGCACCGCTTCTACCGATGTATATGAATTATACTACAAGGAATTATCCGCTTCCAAGTGGGAACAGGTTCCCAACCTGACGGATGAGGGCTATGCACGAATTTATGACCTTTCGCCCGACATTGTCTATGACGTTGAACTCCTTCATTTGGTGGAGAATACGGAGACGGTCTATGCTGGAGCTGCGGCTACACAGAGTGCAACCACTCCATCTGCCCCATTAGACTTCTTTATTCAATCTACTTCAGATTCCGAACTTGAATTAAGTTGGCAATCTCCCGAACGGGATGGGGGCGTTGAGATTCTGCGATACGAAGTACGCTACCGAGAGTCCGATGAGAACCGGCAGTTGGAAGGGTTCCAGCCGAGCGAATGGATGGAAAACAACATTGCCTCCAACGAAGCGACTTTGAATGAACTCCTCCCTGGAACAATGTATGAAGTAGAGGTTGCTGCAACGAATGAGATCGGTACGGGGCCCTATGCAACTCTCTCCGCTATCACGACTCCGTCGGCTGATCTGGAGAAAGATTGGCAAGCACTGAAAAATATTTACGAAGAGACGGAAGGAACGCAGTGGACTGCACAGGAAAACTGGTCAATTGCAGATTCAGAACTGCCACAAATTCAAGAGTTGAATGCGTGGAATGGGGTAGAGGTCTTTCGTGGGCGTGTAACGGAACTGAATCTTAGCGGTGTTGGGATGCTCGGTACGCTACCGGAAACTGTGGGAGACTTGACAGGACTCATTGAGTTGAGAATAGATGAGAACAATCTGGAAGGTACACTCCCTGGGGAGATAACGAACTTGGAGAGTCTTGACATTCTCCATTTTGATGGGCAGTCACTCTGTGCACCGATCTATGATGAGTTCCAGAATTGGCTACAAAACGTCTCCGAGGTGATGGGTGCGAATTGCCAAGACGCATTCACACTGACGGGTACCGTACAAGATCAGACCTACACCGTGTCCGAGCCGATTGAGCAACTGAATTTGCCCAAAGCCTCGGGTGGGCAGTCGCCATACATGTATACTCTGACTCCAGAGTTGCCCTCTGGACTGGTGTTTGATGCGTCGGGTCCACACATCTCGGGTACGCCTCAGGAGCCCTCTGCTTCAATAACCTATACATTTACTGCAACTGACAATGCTGGAACAGCCGTCAGTACGAACTTTATGATTGAGGTATTGGGGACAACGTCTGCTGAAGCAGATCACACGGTGACAGAATTTGCACTGATAGGGAATTATCCGAATCCATTCAATCCATCAACGAGTATCCTGATGGATTTGCCAACGGCGGCAGACCTGTCGGTTGAGGTATTCAATCTGCTGGGACAGAGAGTTCATATGGAAGAATTCGTTGGTGTCTCCGCGGGTCCGTCCAGATCGTTGATGCTTGCGGTTCCCAACCTGCCATCGGGAGTCTATATTTATCGTGTCGTTGCCAGTCTGGATGCAGGTATCCAACTTGCCAAAGGACGGATGACCCTCGTGAAGTAAATCAAGTTAGCCCATTGGGGGTGCACAAGATCAAACCGTGCACCCCCAATACCTATGTTTGGGATACTTGGGTATATAATTCCCTAAAATAAGTTTTGATCTTAGTCCGCAAGCCATTCGTGAACCTCATGGTGGAATAAACTTCATTACGGGAAGAGGTGTGGCTGAGAGGCATCTTCATACAGTGATTCAATTATATTCCGGGGGAGGGGGTGCAGAATTTCTTTCCCAAAAAACAC
The DNA here is from genome assembly GCA_965208025.1 of Rhodothermales bacterium. Taxonomy (GTDB): domain Bacteria; phylum Bacteroidota; class Rhodothermia; order Rhodothermales; family Bin80; genus Bin80. The sequence goes on along the minus strand of OZ242302.1, from coordinate 2,051,231 downwards.
CATCACGATACCCCTGGATGGTATGATCATGCTGTGCAGCAGAAATGCGTTTTCTTGCCCAACAGAGATATTCTGAATTGATGTCAATTCCACACCATTTTCTGCCCAGCTTTTCAGCCACAACCGCAGAGGTTCCGCTTCCCAGAAACGGATCAAATACCATGTCGTCTTTTCTGGAACTTGCAAGGATCAACTTCGCAAGCAATTTTTCAGGTTTTTGAGTGGGATGTGAAGTATTTTCTGGCATAGACCAGAAGGGTACAGTCAGATCAGTCCAAATATTGGATGGATGCGTTAAGCGAAAATTGCCACTCTTTCCCTCACTCCAATCTTTTGGTTCACCATCTGCACGATACGGAGCCAGTACCTTACGCTTCAGCTTCACCATGACTACATCAAAGTGGTAGTTTTTGGAACGGGTACAGAACCAGATATCCTCTGTATTATTTTTCCAGTTTCGTTTCGCTCCTCGCCCCTTTTCTCGTTCCCAGGTAATTCGGTTCTGTACAAAGAACGATTCTTCTAAAACTGAAAAAATGAGAGTAGATGTCTTCCAATCAGAGCACACATAGGCGGTTGCGTTGGCTTTCATCATTGGGACGAGTAATCTGATTACTCTTTGAAACCACACTCTATATTGGTCACCATCTAGTTTCCGAAAATTCGTTCCGTTGAAATTTTTATTCAGATTGTAGGGTGGATCAAGGATTAACAAATCAATAAATTGAGTGGGGAGGTGAGGAGCGACTTCAAAGAAATCTCCATGGATCAGCTGGCGATTGATATCTTCCAGAGAGACAGGATGATCAATTTGAACGATCGTCTGCGCCAGTTCATCAAGTTCATCCAGGCTACACGTCAAAGTTCTATTTCTTGAAGCAGGACGCGACATGCAACTTAATCACCATAAAGTGGAAGCAGGAGTTCTGTGTAATATTCCATAAAGGCAAATAGAACAGAGCCTAGCTGATGTGAACTATACTCCAATGGCGTGGTGGTTGTTGTTAGAAAGCAAGTTGGTAGACAAGAAAAATTGAGAGGTGAATCCCAATGGTAGACTTACCCTTGGTCAGAGTATGTAATGCGGTAGATCACATTGGCATAATCATCACTGATGAGAATAGATCCATCGGAGAGAGTTTCAACATCAACAGGGCGTCCCCAGTAGTCCTCTCCGTCCAACCATCCCTCCGCAAAAACCTCTTGGTCTACTGCCATTCCAGCTTCGTCAAAATGGACCAGCTTGATGCGATATCCAATTTTCTCTCTGCGATTCCATGATCCGTGTTCAGCAATGAATGCGTGATTCACATACACTTCGGGAAACATTGAACCCGTGTAGAAATCAATCCCCAGAGGAGCAACATGGGGGCCCAGTAGAATGGTAGGCGGAGTGAACTCCTCCGCCGAGCGTCCCTCTCCAAATTCCGGGTCTGGTGTATCACCCTGGTGATAGTAGGGATATCCAAAATGCATTCCCGGCCTTGGGGCATGATTCAGCTCACAAGAAGGTAAGTCATCGGTGATGGCAGGGTCAGGGTTTATATTATCACTCCCATTATCCGTAATCCATAACTCACCCGTCACGGGGTGCCAGTCAAAACCTACAGAGTTACGGATTCCATGTGCATAGACCTCTTGGTCAGATCCATCTGCATTCATGCGCATCACGGTTGCGAAAGGATCAGGTTCCTCGCAAACATTACAGGGTGCACCCACAGGTACATATAGTTTTCCATCCGGACCAAATGCAATAAACTTCCATCCATGATGACGTTCGGTCGGAAGGTCATCAACAACAACGACGGGCTCTGGTGGACTGAGAAGATTAGAATCAATTTCATCGTATCGAAGAATACGACTGACGGCAGCAACATACAGTGATCCATCATGATAGGCCAACCCGGTTGGTAATTCCAGTTCCTCGGCAATCAGGATAAGTTCCTCTCCATGCATATCTCCATCAGAGTCCACAACTGCATGAACAGTCCCGTGTTGACGAGAACCAACGTATAGTATACCATTTGGAGATAAGGCCATTTGCCGTGCATTTGGAACACTATCTGCATAGACTTCAATCGTGAAACCTTCTGGTAAGCTGATTTTTTCTATAGGAAGGTGGTCATCTGACCAGTAAACATGTGTAGTTGCTACAAGGAATAGGACGGTGATCACAGTGAGTAAAATCCGGCGCATCGGAGAGGTGTAGATTGTGAGAGGACGTAGTGAATTAAAATTTTGTATGCGATCCGTTCAGATCAGTATACGCGAAAGATGTAAATTGGTATGCCATTGCTAACTTTACGCAGAAAGCAGTAACCCAAATTCATGACAATTGATTCAAACGGCACACTTCAACTGTACGCATCAGACTTGCAACAGTTTTCTGCATGTAAACATGCAACACATTTAGACCTGAAGCAGGCATGGGGAGAAGACCTTGAAGCCACTCCCGACTCCGAAGATGCGAAGTTGCTCAGTGAGCTTGGGAATGAACATGAGCGTCAATATCTCATCTCGCTCCAGGAAGCTGGTAAGACGGTTGTGTCAATTGAACGAAGTCCAGAAGCGGTAGAAAAAACGATTGCTGCACTTCATGATGGCGTGGATGTCGTGTATCAGGGTGCACTCAGGGGCAATAATTGGCAGGGGTATGTAGATTTTCTTGAACGTATAGAGACACCCTCAAACCTTGGCGCCTACTCATATGAGGTGGTTGACACAAAGCTCAAGCGTACTCCCGATCCGAAGCATCTGATGCAGTTGGTTGTCTATTCGGATCTATTGGCTGGGGTTCAGGGGCTTCAGCCCGAGTATGGGCACCTCCAACTTGGTCGAGGAGATCGATCAACCCACAGGCTCGCAGAATGTGTAGACTATGTTCGTCAGCTTCAAGAACGTTTGGTGAATTTTGTAGAGAGTCCCGCGGATACAGTCCCGAGAAGGTGCTCTGAATGTGATTTTTGTAAATGGAGAGTGAGATGTAGTGATCAATGGGATCGGGAGGATAGCCTCTATATTGTCGCGGGAATTCGAGGGCAACAGGTCGCGCGTTTGGAGAATGCCGGGATCCATACGATTACAAAACTCGCAGAGCTGAACGATACGGATTCGGTTCCAAAGATGGCCCAGAAAACACTTCAAACTCTTCGCGTCCAGGCGCAACTCCAAACTGCAAGACGGAATGGCGGCGCACCAACGACTATGCTTCGTCCGCATATTTCAGGGAAAGGGTTTGATCTATTGCCTGATCCAGATCCAGGCGATCTATTCTATGACATTGAAGGGAATCCTCACTATCGGGAAAATGGGGAAGAGGGACTGGAGTACTTACACGGAACATGGTATCAAGGGCAGTTCAAAGCACTCTGGGCACATAATCATGTGGAGGAAGAACAGGCCTTGAAAGATCTGTTTGAATTTTTCCAAGATCAAATTAAGCAGTTTCCGAATGCCCACATCTACCACTATGCTCCCTACGAAATCACGGCTCTTCGCCGCTTAACGACCAAATACAGTTTTGGTGAGGAAGTGCTTGACGGATGGCAGCGAGAAAAGAGATTTACGGATCTTTATGCAGTAGTACATGGAGCAATTTTTGCCTCGGAGGAAAATTACTCACTCAAGAGCCTGGAAGCCTTCTATATGGATAAACGAACGGGGAGTGTCACCACAGCTGCCAGCTCTATCATCGCCTACATAAATTGGCGAATCAAATTTGATGCTGGAGATCCAACGGCGTCAGAAGATCTTATGGAGCTTGAAGAATACAACAAGATTGACTGTGAATCCACCGAAAAATTGCGTGATTGGCTTCTCTCGTTACGATCGGGTGCGGTGGACTCGGTGCCAGCGGAGCTGGGTGAACCTCATACTGTGGGCTCTGCTCAGCGAGCCATGGAGAATGATGAGTTGAAATTTGCAGTGGATGCATCTCCATTGTCCCCAAAGATGAAGAGAGCTCTAGTCAGTCTTGGATTTTTCCATTATCGCGAAAAGAAACCGCAAGCATGGGCGGTTTTTGATGCGGCCAAAAAATCGTTTGAGGAAATGATTGAAGACACGGACTGCTTAGCCGGACTTCAAGCAATCAGCGAAGAGTACCAGATCAAGAGATCGTATGAACGCGAGTATGTATTTCCTGACCAGTTCACAAAGATGAACGCGGAAAAATCGGCCAGTGTACAGATTGAAGACGGGTCGATCAAGCAGTTCCAAATTACCGAATTGGATCCGAAAACCAATATTGTCAGTCTGAAGGTCGGGCAAGCACTGAGGGAGCATCTCGATTATGAATTGGATCTTCTTCCTCCGATGCCCATCTCAACTACGGTCATTGAGACCGCCATTCAAGAAATCATTGACAAAATATGTTCAGGGAGTGCGCCTGCGGCATCAAATGATCTCCTGGAACGGAACCCTCCCAATCTGGAAGATCCAACGGTTCTTGAAGAAGACGAAAGCTCCACGATTGAACGAATGCAGCAGGCAGTGAAGGGGATGCGCTCCACGCTACTCACGGTTCAAGGGCCTCCGGGTACTGGGAAAACCTATGTTTCCTCTCGTGCCATATTGTCCCTCGTTGAACAGGGATGCCGTATTGCCGTGTCGTCAAATAGTCACGAGGCAATTCGTAACGTACTCATAGGATGTGCAAAAGCAATTGAAGCGGGAGAGTATTCCGAGAACATATTCATCGTACACAAGGAATCCAGTCGATCTAGTAGAGTCCCTTACCCTGGAGTAGACGTCACGACGAGCAATAGTGATTCTGCTCTTTTTGATGCAGATATCGTTGGTGGTACGGCATGGCTCTTATGCCGCGGGGAAATGGCCGGTCAATTTGATTATCTTTTTGTGGACGAAGCTGGTCAGGTCTCATTAGCCAATCTGCTAGGGATGTCACTGTGCGCTAAAAATATTGTACTCATTGGTGATCCATGCCAACTACCTCAAGTAATTCAGGCAAGCCATCCAGCCCCGGCGAATCTTTCATGTTTGGAGTGGATGCTTGGAGAATCCAGACTAGTCCAACCAGATCGCGGCATCTTTCTCGGTGAGACTTGGCGGATGCATCCAAAGCTTTGCAGTTATATTTCGACACAGTTTTATGAGAGTCGGTTACATGCAAACCCAGAAACTGCCCATCAGGCAATCCGTGTACCGTCTCTTCCAGAGGCAGGGGGCTACCTTGTTCCTGTGACCCACACGGAGCCCCGTATGCAACAGTGCGAGGAAGAGGGGCGCGCAATAGATACAGTTATTGAGCGTTTACTTGGAGGTACATGGACTGACCGCCACCGGTTGACCAAACCGATTCAGCCCAAAGATATTATCGTTGTTGCTCCATTCAACGCACAGGTAAATATGCTCAGAGAGTTACTTCCAGAAGAGATCAGGGTGGGAACTGTTGATAAATTTCAGGGACAGGAGGCAGCGGTTGCGCTGGTGTCCATGACTTCCAGCTCTGCTGATGAAGCTCCGCGAGGAATGGACTTTTTACTCTCCAGAGAACGAATAAATGTAGCCCTTAGTCGTGCAAAGGCACTGAGTCTTGTGTTTGCATCCCCGAGACTTCTGGCGTCAAACTGCAAGACAACCTACCAGATTCGATTAGTGAATGCGCTCTGTGCGTTGGAAATTCATGACCTCAAATTTTGATAGGGAGAACTTCTGCTATCGGTTCCTGATTCCACGAAAAGTTGGAATAGAGATTTAATCCTTTCGAGTCATTTCGGGTGAAAAAGACGGGCAACGAACCTTGTTCACACATCACTTCGTATTCTACATGAGTCAAGCAACTTTTCTATCCTTACCCAGACAGACTATCTGGTGCCCCAACGAGATTGCCAGCTTTATCAATTCTCTAATCCTGCTCCATCCCAAAATCTGGATTGAATGTACAATAGTTCCATAATCAACCGCGTACCCATACTACTGTCGTTACTTTTATGTCTCGGCTGTTCCAATGAAGAGTCTGCGCGACTCGTATTAAGCAATGGAAAAATAATTACGGTTGATCCCTCTCAACCGCAGGTTGAAGCTCTGGCTGTTAGGGGAGATACAATTCTTGCGGTCGGGACGACCAGAGAAATTTCTGCATACATTGGGAAAGGTACTCATGTGTTGGACCTGAACGGTCAACTGGCAATTCCAGGATTCATTGAGGGGCATGGTCATTTTCTTGGACTCGGAGAATCAAAGATGATCTTAGACCTGACCAATGTTTCGAGCTGGGAAGAGATTGTTACCATGGTAGACTCGGCTGTCTCTAAGTCCCAGCCAGGTGAGTGGATTACTGGCCGGGGGTGGCATCAGGAAAAATGGGATTCCCTTCCATCCCCAACCATTGAGGGTGTTCCAACTCACCATGGACTCAGTGACGTTTCACCTCAAAATCCAGTCTATCTGCGTCATGCCAGCGGACATGCCTCGTTCGCAAATAAAGCTGCAATGAATGTAGCCGGGATCAGCCCAGAAACACCAAATCCTGCTGGAGGAGAACTCGTGCGGGATGCTCGCGGAGAATTGACAGGACTGATGCGAGAAACCGCTCAGTACTATGTAGCTGCCGCTCTGGAGCAAGCGAGAGAAAATATGACTTCCTCCGAACTTGAAGAGGAACAGCGCACGATGGCTCGTCTTGCCGCAAATGAGGCTTTAACCCATGGAATCACATCGTTCCATGATGCTGGCGTAGGATTTGAAACCGTGAGGTTCTTCAAAAAACTTGCGGACGAAGGCAATCTGCCCGTTCGTATGTATGTGATGATCCGTGAAAACAGTACGGCATTATCCGACCATTTAGTTGATTACCGAATGGTTGGCTATGCGAATAATTATCTGACGGTTCGCAGTGTGAAGCGTTCAATTGACGGAGCTCTGGGATCCCATGGCGCATGGCTACTCGAGCCCTATTCAGATATGCCTGAATCCCATGGGCTTGAAACGACCGCAGTCGAAGAAGTGCTTGCTACGGCAGAAATTGCAAAAAATCACGACTTTCAAGTGAGTATTCACGCAATTGGAGATCGGGCTAATCGGGTTGTATTGGATATTTATGAATCACTTAATGGAATGGAGGGGAAGGATTATCGCTGGCGGATTGAACATGCTCAACATGTCCATCCAGATGATATTCCTCGTTTCGCAAGACTCGGAGTGATTCCCTCTATGCAAGGAATCCACGCCACCAGTGACGCCCCATGGGTCTCCCGCCGTCTAGGCGCCGAACGCGCACAAAGTGGGGCATATCGTTGGCAGAGCTTATGGCAGACGGGGGCGGTCGTCACGAACGGAACTGATGCCCCAGTAGAGTCCATTGACCCTCTTGCGAGTTTTCATGCAACCGTGACACGCAGATTGGCTGATGGTACCGTTTTCTATCCCGACGAGCGACTCACACGTGAGCAAGCACTCCAGTCCTACACTCTTAATAATGCATATGCTGCATTTGAGGAGGGAATCAAAGGTTCTCTCGAACCTGGCAAACTGGCTGACATCACGGTACTTTCAAGAGATATACTGACGATTCCAGATGAAGAGATCCTCTCAACAGAAGTCGTATATACGATTATCGGAGGTACAATTATGTATGAAAAGCAGGATTAACGTTGCTTCAGTCGGAGGTATAGAACCAGGAGAAATAAGTAGAAACATACCATTAATGATCCCAACATTTCCCTTCCCGCTTCATCCTCAAAATAGTGGAGATCGTGTCTCAAAACCTCCCAAACATAATGCAGACTAAATCCCATAGCTCCCAATGCCAGTATCGCTGGAATTTTCCAAGAAAGGCGGGCGAAGATCGCGGCAATGCCAAGTAAGGAGGCACTAGTGTAGATAAGCACCCACCAGAATGCATCAGGATCATTCAGTTGCCAATATGCACACAGAGCAAAGAAAAGTGCGCCGACAGAGGTTAAAACTGTAAGGAACGTTTTCAAGAACAAAGGAAGATCTTCTGCTACCACTTGATTCGAAGCCCAACTTGGAAGGCACGCCCTGCGGCAGGATACATGAGAATGGTATCCGGTTCTTCCGGATTTGGTACAAATCCTGTTGTGCTGTATAAATTATCCATTAGATTAATGGTCTCAAACTCAATCGCCATCCAACCCAGCGGATACACCAATTTGAAGTCCACAGACGAAAAGTTATCTACCCCCACCTCATTCGCATCATCAAGCCATATCCGTCGGGTACTCCGTACGGCGGTCATGGCCTGAATTCGATCCAAGATAGGCACACTGATCGTGGCAGATAGATAATCTCGCGGTATGGCTTTGACAAAATTGCCCTCGTATTCGCCCGCTTTATAGGTCACATTTTGAAGGGTATAGTTGAGGCGTAGCGACGCAGTATTGATCTGATTGAGTTGCAGTCCTATCTCCATTCCTCGGTGACGACTACTTGCAATGTTCGCGTACTGAAATGTATCAAATTGGAAGTCCAACTCATCTTCCATGTCCATCTGATAGACGCTTAGGGTCAGCTCGCCAGTCAAGCTTTCCGGGATGAATGACATGCGGTGGTAGATACCAGTTTCAATACTGATTCCCTTCTGCGGCTTGAGCTCTGAATTGGAAATGGTAATAGCGAACGGGGGAACAGGTGCGGGAATTAATCGCTGTCCAAAAAGCTGATCAAGTGTTGCAGTCTTAAAGGATCGCCCAATATTGGCATACCAATTTCCCACATGCTGCGCACTGGAAATGTAGCGCACATTCAAGCCGAATTTGGGGCTTAGTGCTGAATGGATTGCATCCTGTTCCAGAGCTTGATCGGGTTCATATTGATCAAGAATACGATCATACCGCATCCCTACTGAAGCACGCAAGTGGGGAACAGGTTCAATATCATACTGAACGTATGCTGCCATGGCATTCCGACTTCCTACTCCACTCGTAGATAATTCGCCCCTTGTTCCATCAAAGTTATCAAATTCTTCAACCGAGCCTGTGATCATATCATACCATGTTGCATCTAATTGGCCACTATGTAAATCGGTCCCAATAATCATTTGATCGTTCCAGACAAGAGAGGGTAACATCCACTGCGCGCTGACAAACACGCGAGCAGTTTCAAACTCTCTCCACTTTACATCTCCAAATTCAGCACTCATCAAAGGTAGAGTGCGTGCTCCCTCCAAGCTACGTAAATTACCAACAACTGATGTTCTCAGTTCAGATCCCCATCCTAGATTCCTCCTACCCTGAAGTGCCAGTCGTAGCGATCGTTCATCCTGAGCATCAAATTGAAAGAGTGGGGATACCTGCACACGGTCCTGCGCAGTCTGCTCCATCGTGAGCGGCCCCGGCACATCATAACTTCGCATATGCATTGATCCAGACAGCGTAACGACTCCACGTTCGGAACGTAGTAGATCAACCCCAAGTCCTAATCCGGACAAAGTTCGATTCGCATGATCCCGGTATCCCTGAGTTGACTCGAAATTCCCATAGGAAGATATTTTACGATTCCCAAGCGACAATCGTACCGCACCACTTGACTTGAACGAACCAAATGAACCACCTGCAACGGTGAATTCATAACTTGAAGGAGCATTTGCATCGGTCACGATATTAATGACTCCACCTATCGCGGCATCACCATAAAGGGAGGATGCACCCCCACGAAGAATCTCAACAGACTCAATTGCGGACAATGGAATTTGATCCCAGTTCACGAGCCCGGTTTCCAGCGCATTCACGGGTTGGCCATCCACCATAAGCAGTACATATTCGGCTTCTCCTCCACCATAGAACCCCCTGATGATTGGTTGTATATCATACCCTATACCATCCAGATGTAGCATGGCGAAGCCAGGCACTTGTTGCAGCAGCCCTCCGACACGCTGAACCCCCGCCATCTGAGAAATTGTTTCTCTATCCAGTACACTGATTGCACCCGTAGACCGAGAGCGTATGGATTCATAGCGGTCGGCTGTTATAACCACATCTTCCAGATCTACTATGTTCAATGTATCCGCATCCTGAGCGGTCACGATCACAGGATGGGACATCATAACGAGAAAAACGATTCGTCTGGAAACTCTTTTCATCATGATAGATATGTGCCTTAATCTCTTAGAAAAGTTATGATCTGATCAATCACTAGATTGGAACAGCCCTCTGACACCTCCTCATAAATTGAGTAGCCAATTGAATTGATTGTCAATGCAATCAAGGCCTATCATTTGGCATCTCTTTGATTATAGTAGATGGTCTGAATAGAGTTTCGGGATGGGATAGGGCATTGATGGTTGGAGACTCTTATGTCTCTGATACTCGGAGTTCTTCCACCAAACTTTCACTCAAAATTCAAGAATTAAAAGGTGGTATTCAGGTTCCCATGTCAATTAACAAACTATGCGATGCTTAGAAGCGATGACTTTGAACTTGTCCAGGGGAGTAAATCAAAAAATAAGTTGATTCAGTCTTGTAAAGAACTGACTCTTCTCCCCTGATTCATAGAAAAATGGATCTTAACTTCAAAAGCATAAGAGAGCGTTGTCTTCATGAGTCATGATCGAGGTTTTTTTCGGTTCATTGATCCCTATGGATCAACGCTTATTGAATCATCTTCCACGATCTCGGTGTCCATGAAGACATCGACATTTTTCATCGGCCACAGTTTGCAACGTCTTTCCCGGCAATCTCCAGCGTTTGAAGAGCATCCATCACAGCATCATGAACCTTCCCGTTTGTGGCAATAATTCCTCGGTTATGCTCCAACCCTTTTCCGCAACCGAAGTCTAATGGATTCCCCAGAACGTCGGTAACGATTCCCCCCGCTTCAGTAAGGATCAGTGCTCCAGCCGCGTGATCCCAGATTCGCTCTATATAATCTTCTCGTATCGGTAGACGCATATATATTTCTGCATCGCCGCGTGCTACCACCGCATACTTTGCCTGACTATCCAACCTTAAGCGATCAGATGTAATCCTGAGATAGTCTGCCACCCTCTGTACCTGTCCCAAAGCACTATGGCCAGACTCCACACTTTGACTGATCGTTGCCATAGAAACGTTGGATTGCTGGCTTACTTGAAGAGGACTTGTACCCAGACTTGCTCCATATCCACGGGAAGCCAAAAATATCTCATCCGTTAATTTGGGGCATGCGAGTCCAGCAACGGCTACTTCTCCGTCTATGATGAGAGCAAGAGCCACGGCATAATGGCCGTTACGCAGGAATCCTTTTGTCCCATCAATAGGATCAAGTGTCCAGAACCGATCAGAATAAGCCTCCGCATTCCCACAATCAATCCAACGCATTGCCTGAACTAAAGTGGTGCCAGGGCGAATGGTTTCAAGATGTTCCCCTAATATCTCCCGAAGTTGCGCCTGCTCATCAGCCCTTAAGAGTGCACTATCTTCTTCGGCCATGATGGGATCATTGGGAAAAGCCTCTTGAAGCGCACGACATATCAGAGCCTGACTCCCATAATCAGCAATGGTGACTGGACTCCGATCGCTTTTTGTAATTGGAACACGATCCTGCACAGATCTGCATAACTGGACCGCTTCAGTCAGTGCGATTCGTACAACTTCAAGTTCTCTTTCATAGGGGTTAATGAACATGGGGATTGAATGAAATCATGGTTTGATACGAAGGAATTTCATCTAAGAAACGATAATTACGCCTAGCATGATCAACCACACAGCAAAAATGCTGCAGTCCATTGGTGACCATCAAATAAGGAACTTGCAATTCAACGTTGTAATGACCAATCTGATTAAATGCTTCCTGTCCAATGTTCACCGATGGGCGCTTACACTCCACAACTAATACTGGCCTGATTTGTCTGTCATACACAACGATATCGGCTCTGTAGTACCGTTCTCGAATTGGAATGGATACCTCAATTGACATTGATGCTCGGGGAACATCCTTGTGCCTGAGAAGAAACTGTGCAAAATGTTGCCGGACCCACTCTTCCTCGGTAAGAGGCACAAATCTCTTCCGAATAGAATCCAGAATAACTCTCTGGCCGTCTTGATTGCGGAGTTCATACGCATAGGATGGTAAGTTCAACTGTTTCATTCTTCAAAGGCATATAATGGATCCCGCCGAGCGTCCATGCGTAGTTACTTCATTCGGGGTGTAGCGCAGCCCGGTAGCGCGCTTCGTTCGGGACGAAGAGGTCGTGGGTTCAAATCCCGCCACCCCGACTGCGGTCCAACTCGGTGCAACCATAATCCCCGCACCAAGCTCTCATTTTTGATTGCTCTGTTGTGCTAATGAGATTGCTAATATATGAATTCCACGTTTTCTCGGCACTGCATGACGAAGGGACGGAATGAATCTATCCTGCCACCTATGATCTTCAAGTTGTATCCCGTGAATGACGATCAAGTTCTTGGAGGGCAGAATCGCTTTCTCCCCGAATTGTTGATGTATGATTGATCATGAGATTTCTTTGTGATGAAAATGAAGAAATGAACTATCAAGCGTTTGAGTCCCACAGATAGTTCGCATCCAATTGAGGAGGAATCAGTCAATTGTTTTATTCCGTGATGCCTTATCCCCAAGGTTTATTTGTAATACCAATACACTGATAGGATTCATGAATGATGATCCGTTACTATAAAGATATTCTCGTCATTGCATTACTTCTTACAACGAGTTGCCAGTCTGATCCTGAGGTATCGCCAAATGTGATTCTGATAATTACAGATGATCAAGGGTGGGCAGATCTGGGGAGTTACGGATCAGATGACTTATCCACACCGCATCTTGATGCCTTAGCGACCCATGGTCTTCGCTTTACGGATTTCTACTCAGCGTCTGCTGCCTGCTCTCCTTCCAGAGCTGCCTTCCTGACTGGAATGTATCCGGTGCGTGTGGATATTCCTTGGGCTTTAATGCCGCAATCAAGACGTGGTCTTCATCCGAATGAACGAACTCTTGCAGAAATGCTCAAAGAGTTAGGATATGCTACTGCCATTTTTGGAAAGTGGCACCTTGGTCATGATTCTCTGCATCTTCCCCTGAGCCACGGATTTGACGAGTATTTTGGAATTCCGTATTCCAATGATATGACTCCGGACGAAAGAAAGAATCCGAACCCCTATGCGCGTAATCATCCACCGATCCCACTGATTGAAGGATACCAGACGATTGAGTGGGAACCAGATCAATCCCAATTAACTCAACGCTATACAGAGCGGGCAACTGCATTCATTGAATCCAATCATGACAATCCATTCTTTCTATACCTCCCTCATACCTTTCCACATGTGCCTCTTTTTGTATCAGATGAATTTGTTGGAAAATCTGGTACTGGATTGTATGGGGATGTGATTTTGGAAATTGACTGGTCTGTAGGGCAGATTCTCGGTGCACTTGAGCATCATAATTTGATCCGAAATACTCTCATTATTTTTTCCTCCGACAATGGCCCATGGTTGATCAAAGGAGATCATAGTGGGCGAACCGGTCCATTACGCGAAGGAAAGGGGACCATATTTGAGGGAGGCCATCGGGTTCCCTTGATCATGTCTTGGCCTGGAATGATTACTCCTGGTGTAACGAGTGCCATGGTTTCTGCTATTGACATTATGCCAACGATCGCAGCCCTGACCGGGGCATCCGAAGGTCCTTTCCCGTTTGACGGTCAATCGCTCATGGGAGTCATTGAAGGCAACTCTTCACCCCATGAAGCATTGTTCTTTTATCAGGGGTACGAGCTCCATGCCGTTCGATCTGGTCAGTGGAAGTTACACGTTCCGCACCACTATCGCAGTATTCATGGAGCTAAAATGTCAACACCAACCTTTCAAGGCGCCTACGAGATGGACTCAATAGGATTGTCTCTTTTTAATCTGGTATCAGATATCGGAGAATCATCCAACCTCGCCGCATCCCATCCAGAGATTGTTGATCAATTACTCAATTATATCCATGTCATGCGGAAGGATTTAGGAGACGCACTCACCAACACCGAGGGAGCTGATCGCCGCGAAGCCCTCATCCTGGAGTAGAGAATTCCTAAGGTACAATCAGTTGATTCATCAATCATGTGTTCGATCTTGTTCGTATCAAATTAAACTTGAATCCAAAACCTCCACTTGTGAAATCATATATCGAGAGATGAGACCTGTTCAAATTAAAATACGGTTCAAGTATAACCACCCACGCCTCTACATCAGGTCTCCGGTTCAGCCTTTGGAAGCCAAGTGGGGAAACAACCAAATATTCGCTGCGCCATAGGATATTGTTGGTGACGGGAGAAAAGGTTGGAGATGTTAATCATAACACCATGTCAAGGGCTGATTGGCGACCAGTAGTCATACAAATCCTGCTAATCGGATGAGGGGGTAGTGATTCTTAACCCATGCACCAAACTCAAAGCCGCAGGAACGCATTCTTGCATATCCTACAAAGAGGATCGGCGATTAATCGTAAACACCGCTACCTGCATTGCTTGACATCATAGTTCAAGTACTTGGTGGGCCCTAGGGGATCTGAAAACACCTTGTGACTGATTGATTGGATGCGTGATATTGCTACAAGCCTCAATCAGGAGATCTCAAGCAAGTTTCTGGAGGCGTGACGCTCACAGAGCCCTACCCCAAATTGGGTGGATCACTTCGGAATGGAACCACTCATCCGCAATGATACTAAACGGTTGTTAGACTCCTGAATGCGCTCTCAGAATTGTATCACTCAATTTCAATTCTTCGGCGATTCAATCCTACCTATTTAAAGGTAGCAAGTCAGACAGTTTAAAGACACGCGCATTTGGTTCATACGTGTACACTTTAACATCAATTCCTTGGGAGTTTTTTTCAATGAGGCTCCATGAATTGATTCCTATTTGGGGAGAACGCCAACGATCAGATGTGGCTGTTCCTGCAAGGGAAATTAATAACCTAGCTCCCCCAATCTCAAGCACCTCTGTATGGGCAAGATGCCAGTGGCCAGCACAAACGACATGAACGCCAACCTCTGCAGCAACTGTCAGAAGATGCTCTCCATTGCGAGCAGTATCTAATAATCCTGAAATTGTAAGTGAACTAAGAGGATGATGGACCGCCAAAATTTTGAATGAATCCGCAGGTTGTCTCTCAAAAAAGCTCTGAACTCGCTCAATCTGGGTTGACGTACAACGCCCTCCTTTGACTGTCAATCCATGTGCAGTATTCAGTCCTAATACGGCCAGACCAGCCGTGATAATTTCCGTTTCAAGCTCATGAGAGATCCACTTTTTATATCGCCTCAGTGGATCGAAAATTCTGAGATCTGGATGATGCCACCATGCATGAACATCATGATTTCCCGGAATCACCAGTCGTGGTTCTGGGAGAGCATGTAAGAACTCGGATGCTGCACGGAACTCCGATCTCCGTGCTCGTTGCGTCAGATCTCCTGTAACAAGTACCGCGTCGCAATCATGCATCCGAATGCTATCAATCAGATCATCCTTCACATGAGCAGATACAATCCGACCAAAATGAGGATCGCTCACATGTGCAATCCGCATCAAGAGATAGACTTTTCACGAGAAAACCGAAATACCATGACCCGATTCGTCAAGAGCCATGGACTCACCATCAAGCGATTGGAAGGCGAAACTCACCACTACAAGAGGAGACTTGCAGGATGTTCCAGTAACTCCTTCAATGTAGCCATAAATCTTGCTCCCACGGCCCCATCAACTGCCCGGTGATCGCACGAGAGTGTGAGTTTCATTCGCTTCCCAGCAACGATCTCACCATTTTTGACAACCGGTAGATCGCGAACTGCACCAACGGCAAGAATACAGGCATTCGGGGGATTGATGATTGCCGTGAATGACTCAATTCCAAACATACCTAAATTACTAGTCGTAAATGTTGACCCTTCCATCTCTTCGGGACCAAGCTGTTTCTCGCGGGCACGCACCGCTAGCGCTTGAGTCTCTTGGGCAATCACTGGAACGCTTTTATGGTTGACATCCCGCACAACCGGAGTCACCAACCCATCATCAATCGCCACTGCAATCCCAACATCGACATAGTTATACCTTCGGATTACACCCTCTTCGGCCGCATAGGTCACATTTGCATCGGGATTCTGAATCAAAGAACTAGCACAGGCTTTGGTTACAAAATCATTGAATGAGACCTTTGGACCACCAGATTTTTCAAGGTATGCATTTACCATCGCACGCTGTGCAACTAAGGCCTCCACATCCACATCTATATTCAAATAAAAATGAGGAGCCTGATATTTACTCTGGGCCAGTCTGCGGGCAATTGCCTTGCGCATCTGTGAGATTCGTAGACTCTCAAACCCTCGTTCTGTTGATACCTGAGCAAGTGGTGGAGGAATGATAGAACCTACTTCAGGAGTTCGCGCAATTTCAGCCTGAACATCCCGCTTAATTATACGCCCCCCAGGACCGGAACCAACGAGGTTGACCAACTGGAGACCATGATCGGTGGCCATCCGCCTAGCAAGCGGGGAGGCTATAGTCCGACCATTCGTTGGCAAAGTTGGATCCGGCAAAGAAGCGGTCTCAACAGCCTGAGGTTCTGCAACTGGGGAGGGATCAGTGGCTATCTCGGCAGATGGAGCAGCTACCGCACCATTGGTCTCATACTCGGAGATAAGTTCAGAGAAATCTTCCCCTGCGTTTCCGAGAATGGCAATCAACCCCCCAATAGGCAATGCGTCACCAGTTCCAGCGATTTTTTTGAGGAGAACCCCATCATCATAGGCCTCAACATCCATGGTTGCCTTATCAGTCTCAACCTGAGCAATCACATCTCCAGCAGAGATTGAATCCCCCTCGTTGACAGACCATTCTACCAAGACACCTTCTTCCATCGTGTCCGTCATTTTTGGCATTTCTATAGCGATCGGCATGGGTCAGTCAGGTAGCGGTGAAGAATTTAGTTAAGGTACAGGACCTCGCGACAGGCATGGTAAACATCCTCTGCACTTGGCATGTAGTATTCAATCAAGTTTTTGGCATAGGGAGCAGGTGTATCTTTGGCTGTAATTCGATACACGGGAGCATCAAGATCATCAAACGCACGAGCCTGAATCTGAAACGCAACTTCCGCCGCCACACTTGCAAATGGATTACTCTCATCAACAACCACACAACGGTTCGTTTTCTTGACCGATGCAATCACGGTATCCCAGTCAAACGGGCGGATCGTCCGCGGATCAATGACCTCCGCTGCGTATCCATCCGCTTCAAGCATTTCGGCGGCTTCCATTGCACGCCAGTAACTCTTGTTATGTCCAATAATCGTAACAGCATCCCCTTCACGAGCGATCCGAGCCTTTCCAATCGGAATCGTGTAATCGTCTGCATCGGAGACCTCTCCGCGCATCCCGTACATGAACTCACTCTCCAGGAAAACGACTGGATCATCATCCCGGATCGCGGATTTCAAGAGTCCTTTGGCATCGTCTGGATTAGAAATGGAAATCACTTTGAGTCCGGGAAAACAGCTGTAGAGAGCTTCTACGGACGTGTTGTGGGTTGCCGCCAACTGCCCTGCTGCACCGTTTGGACCACGAAAAACAATCGGAAATGAGAACTGTCCTCCGGACATATAGCGGATCTTTGCCGCATTATTAATGATTTGATCAATGGCTACGAACGCAAAGTTCCATGTCATGAATTCGATGATGGGACGAAGTCCATCCATGGCGGCTCCAAGACCGAGACCCGCAAAGCCATTCTCACTGATCGGAGTATCAATCACGCGCCGATCTCCATAACGGTCACGCATCCCCTCGCTGACCTTGTAGGCACCGTTGTATTCGGCGACTTCTTCGCCCATGAGGAAAATATCCTCATCCCGATCCATTTCTTCAACCATCGCGGCGCGAATGGCTTCTCGAAGTTGTAATTCAGCCATATTAAATTTTCAGGAATGGAAAGTCTCTTTGTGTGTACACATCGTCGTAGATAGCTTCCAGCGGAGGGAATGGACTCTCATCCGCAAAGGATACCGACGCGGCAACCTCTGCTTTGACCTCAACATCCAGAACATCCATCTCCTCGTTGGTCATCAGTTTATTCTGAATCACATAGCTCTTCAGACGAAGGATGGGATCTTCGTTCTTTTTCGCCTCCAACTCCTCTTTGGTTCGATACTTCCCAGGATCACTCATAGAGTGACCTCGGTAGCGATAGGTCCGAACTTCCATCAGGGATGGCTGCCCCTCACGAGCGAGTGCAGCATGATCACGCATTGCCTGACAGACACTGAAAACATCCATCCCGTCCACAAGAGATCCGGGCATCGCATAGGAGACTCCCTGTTTGAACAAATCGGTCTCGGCAGCGGCGCGATCCACCGCGGTTCCCATAGCATACTGGTTATTCTCAACCACATAGATCACAGGAAGCTTGTAGAGAGATGCCAGATTCAGTGTCTCATGGAATGAACCTTGCCAAATGGCCCCATCTCCCAAGTAACAGACACATACCCCTCCGTCATTCCTGTACTGATGTGCAAATGCAATGCCGGCAGCCAAGGGGATATGAGCTCCCACAATCCCGTGTCCCCCAAACATTCTCTTCTCTTTGCTGAAGAAATGCATTGAGCCTCCCTTGCCTTTTGAGCAACCGTCCACACGCCCAAACAGTTCAGCCATACATTCGTTAGAGGACATTCCTAAGGCGAGTGCAATCCCATGATCACGATAGGCCGTAATTACCGAATCATGTCCAGGTTTTAAGGCATAGACTGATCCTGTAGAGATGGCTTCCTGACCAATATACAAGTGCAAGAAACCACCAATTTTCTGTCTTCCATACATCTGCGCTGACCGCTCCTCAAAGCGTCGTTGCAGAAGCATGTTCCGATAGATGTCACCTACATCCCCCACGCTCAATCCAAGATCCGAATGTGTAAATCGGTCTCCTGGATAATCCCGGAAAGTCAATCTAGTCTCAATGGTATCGTAAGAAGTTTCCGGTTGACCGTTCTCCGATACAGTACGTTTCGTCTTCAATGCCATATCGCTTCAATAAGTCAAATGCCTATGTGTGTCTATTTCATTACAACCCATGTGTACCCTTATGAGGTATAAGGGATCCCTTTCATACCTGATCGTGTCCGTTCATAAGACTCCATGAATCATCCTCTGGTGATAATTCCAACCTATAATGAAGCGAAAAACATCACGCTGGCCCTTCACCGAGTGATGGAGCAGCCTATAGAGATGGATATCCTGGTGGTAGACGATGGTTCGCCCGATGGGACGGGTGATATTGTCCGGCGCACGCAGTTGAATTATCCTGATCGGATCATGCTGATTGAACGGCAGGGAAAACTTGGGCTTGGTACGGCATATCTCACCGGGTTTGCTCATGCTCTTGAACACGGATATGAGATCATTTGTGAAATGGATGCTGACCTTTCTCATAATCCCGATGATCTGCCCAGCCTCATTAAAGCGGTCCGTACTGATCAATGTGATATGGCAATTGGTTCAAGGTACTTGAATGGAGTCAGGGTTGTTGACTGGCCATTGGGCCGGCTATTACTCAGCTATGGAGCGGGATGGTATACGCGAATAGTCACTCGACTGCCGGTGTACGATGTCACCGCTGGCTTTGTCGCCTATCATCAGCGCGTTCTCCAAACTGTGAACCTGGATGCAGTCCGTAGTAACGGCTATTCATTCCAGGTTGAGATGAAATATCGTGCATGGAAGAAGGGATTCCGCCTATTTGAAATCCCGATTACATTTACCGAGCGAACTGAAGGTCAAAGCAAAATGAGCCCTGCTATTGTGCGTGAGGCTGCATTCAAGGTTTGGGAACTGCGGATCCGATCTCTTTTCGGAAAACTCTAACTTAATCATTTTATCTACTATCTAATCTACGAATCATGTCCTATTTGCATTTGGCTTCTCCTGAATCCGGGGAGGTCATCCAATTCTCTAATGGAACCCTGCAAGTCCCCCATCACCCGATCATCCCGTTCATTGAAGGGGACGGGATTGGACCTGACATTTGGGCGGCCGCACGACATGTGCTGGACAGCGCGGTGCAGCACGCATATGCAAATCAGCGTTCAATTCACTGGTTTGAAATCTACGCAGGAGACAAAGCGCAGCGCAAGTTCAATGAATGGCTCCCGGAGGATACCCTCCAGGCAATCAGGGAGTTTCGGATTGCTATCAAAGGCCCGTTAACGACCCCTGTGGGCGGTGGAATTCGAAGCCTGAATGTCGCTCTGCGTCAGAAACTTGACCTCTACGCCTGTGTCCGTCCCACCCGCTATTTTTCCGGCGTCCCATCCCCGGTTCGGAATCCGGAGGACATAGATATGATCATCTTTCGCGAAAATTCCGAAGACATCTATGCTGGAATTGAATTTGAAAAAGGGGCGGAGGAGAATCAGCGGTTTCAGGATTTATTTCGGAACACCTTCCCGGATCGTTTTGCAAAGATTCGCTTCCCGGAAAGCAGTGGAATTGGCATTAAGCCGATCTCGGAGGAAGGGACCGAGCGCATCGTGCGTGCTGCCATTGAGTATGCGCTCATCCGCAGGAAACCCAGCGTTACGCTGGTTCATAAGGGAAATATCATGAAGTTTACCGAGGGAGGATTTCGGGACTGGGGATACCGGATCGCCGCGGATCAGTTTGGCGCCGTGCCACTTGATGGTGGCCCGTGGCATGTAGTGCGCCGTGATGGGCATGAGCTTATCATCAAGGACGTCATTGCCGACGCATTCCTGCAACAAATACTTACCCGTCCCAAGGAGTACAGCGTCATTGCGACCATGAATCTGAACGGAGATTATATCTCCGATGCACTCGCAGCACAAGTGGGAGGGATCGGGATTGCACCCGGAGCGAACATCAATTATGATACAGGGCTCGCTCTGTTTGAAGCCACGCATGGAACTGCCCCCAAATACGCCGGATTGGATAAGGTCAACCCCAGTTCGGTCCTTCTCTCTGGCGAAATGATGCTTCGTCATCTGGGCTGGGGAGAAGCAGCCGATGCCGTAATTCATGCAGTTGAAAAGACGATTGCCCAGAAGCGGGTCACCTACGATTTCCACCGATTGATGGAGGGGGCCACCCTCCTGAGCTGCAGTCAATTCGGACGCGCTTTGGTAGATAACCTATAGGTGTAGATTAAGTGGACATGTCATTATTCTGGGACTGCTCCCATTCAAACCACATACCAAAACGAATAGGTTTATCGTTCGTTAAAGTCCATTTATCCGGCACGTCAGTTGTAAGAAAGCGTAAAAGTTGGGTTCATTAAAATTAGATCATGATTGAGGTTCAAAATCTTAGTAAATCCTACGGCCCCGTTAAAGCAGTACGCTCCATTTCCTTTCAGGTGGATCAAGGAGAAGTTGTAGGGTTCTTGGGTCCGAATGGAGCGGGAAAATCTACCACCATGAAGGTCATGACTGGTTATCTCCCTCCCAATGAAGGGACGGTCATGGTGGATGGTCTTGATATACGAGAGGATGCCCTCCCCGTGCGGGAACGGATTGGCTACCTACCCGAGAGCACTCCGCTCTACCCCGACATGATCACCTACGATTACCTGGAGTTCGTTGCGGCAATGCGTGGGATTCCCGTTGAGCAGCGTAGTGAACGTATTCGGGCCATGACCAGCGCGTGCGGCCTTGGGGATGTCCTCTCCAAACGTGTGGATGCCCTGTCCAAGGGCTATCGCCAGCGAGTGGGACTTGCACAGGCGATGATCCATAACCCCCCGATCTTGATTCTGGATGAGCCGACCAGTGGCCTGGATCCGAACCAAATCGTAGAAATTCGTGAACTGATCCGAACGATCGGTAAGGAACGTACGGTCGTTCTCTCCACCCATATCCTCTCCGAGGTGCAGGCTTCCTGTGACCGCGTGATCATTATTGATAATGGCACGCTGGTGGCCGATGGAACCCCTGATGAACTCAGGTCAAGTCTCTCGGGAGGTGAGCGAGTATCCATCACGCTCACGGATCAAGAGGAAGACGTAGCTTCTGTTCTTGGTTCATGGGAACCCGCCGAAGTTGTAGAGCATGGCATAGACGAAAATGGAGAGACCTATTTTATGCTCAGTTCCCCAAGCGATATTCGGGCGGATCTCTTCCGTTTAGCCGTAGACCAGAACTGGACCCTTACCGGATTGCATCGCAAGACCCAAAATCTGGAAGATGTTTTCCGGCAGTTGACAAAGAGCAACTGATGCTCTTCGGATTCCTTTATATATGTACGTAGAATTATCATCATTATGCATCCAACTTGGACTCTGACGAAACGTGAGTTGCGGGCTTATTTTGATGGGCCGGCGGCTTACGTTGTCTTATGCGTATTTCTTGCCATTACGGGATGGTTTTTTGGAAACGCTCTGTTTCTGCAGAATGTGGCCACACTTCGCTCAATGTTTTCTATCGCACCGTTCATTTTCCTGTTCTTTATGCCGGCCCTTACGATGGCTACCTTTGCAGAGGAGCGCCGTGCGGGAACGCTGGAATTGCTCCTGACTCTGCCAGTACGTGACTGGCAGGTCATCTTGGGTAAGCTCTTGTCTGTGGCTCTTCTTTTGCTGCTTGCCATTGCTCTTACCTTTGTTTATGCAATCACTCTGGCGATCCTTGGCGATCTGGACTTGGGGGGAACCATTGGCGGCTATCTTGGGCTCTTCCTCTTGGGGGTTTCCTATGGAGCGATCGGGATTTGGGCCAGCAGTCTGACTCGCAACCAGATTGTTGCATTCATTCTTGGCTTTGCCATCATCTTCATTCTATTCCTTCTTGACAAGATCACGGATTTTGTACCTGGCCAGATTGGAATAATCCTGCAGTACTTGGGGGCGGATTATCATTTCCAGAACCTGATGCGCGGTGTAATTGATACCCGGGATATTCTGTACTATCTGTCCATCACAGGATTAGCCTTTTTGTTGACCACCTACACCTTGGCCAAGCGGCCAGAATAGATTTTGTGACTGTGTCCAACTATGAAACGAGATTTTTCTGCTCAAACCACTCTACTCCTCACCGCCGCCATTCTGGTGGTGATCAACCTGATCGGGCTCAATATTTTTGGACGTCTTGATCTGACGGATGATCGCGTCTATTCACTTTCTTCTGCATCCAGAGACATTGTTGAGGAGCTGGAAGACCCCGTTACGATCACAGCCTATTTTTCTGCTGATCTACCTGCACAATTTGCATCCAATCGGCGATTCTTGAAAGACAAGCTGGACGACTATCGTGCGTATGGGGGACAGAATGTGGAGTACCAGTTCATTGATCCTGGCGAGGATGAAGATCTTCGTGCGGATGCCGGTCAACTTGGTATCCCCCCCGTACAGATTCAAGTGATTGAAAGTGACAATGTACAGCTTAAGAATGCCTATATGGGGGTGGCTGTGGAGTATGAGAATAATCGCGAAACGATTCCTGTCATTCAAGATCTGTCCCGACTTGAGTATGATCTCACCAGCGCAATCCGCCGACTCACTCGAGAGGAAAAACCCGTTGCAGGATTCTGGATGGACCATGGTGAACCTGATCCGATGCAGGATATGCAAGCTTTGCAAGAGGGTTTATCTACGAATTATGATGTCCAGATCGTTACGAATGCAGACTTGGAGGGCCCTAATCGTCCCGATGTTCTACTCATCATTGCCCCTGCCGATACGATCCCTGACGCCCATCTTCAATCGCTGGATAACTACATCATGGAAGGGGGACGAGTCGGATTTTTGCTGAACCGGGTTGCTGCGAATTTGCAGGCTGGTCAGGCGGCTGAATTGATCACTGGAATTGAGCCCCTCCTTGCCAATTATGGGATCGTGCTCTCCCCCAACTTGATCATGGATGAGCAGAGTTCGGTCGTTACGGTGCAGCAACGTCAGGGTTTTTTCAATATTTCCCAACAGATCCAGTACCCACTTTTCCCGATCGCTTCGCGGTTCAATACGGAGAATCTGATGGTGAATCGGCTCCAGGATCTGATGTTTTACTTTGTGAGCTCTGTGGATACGAGCGCTGCGCTCCCGAGTGGAGTGACGCGTGAACCCCTCATTTATTCCTCTCCTCAAAGTGGTGTGCAGCAGGGGTTTTTTATGTTACAACCTAATCAAACGTCTGCCTCTCTCTCTGGAGGCCCTTATCTCTTAGGGGCCGCTTTTATCGGCGCCTTTCCCAGTGCGTATACATCTGGTCGTACGGGTGTCCCCACTCGTCTAGTCGTGGTAGGGGATGGAGACTTCATTAATGAATCTCTCATTCCTCCCCGTCGGGGCAATGCCCAGTTTGGACTCAACTTGGTGGACTGGCTTGCTCAGGATGAGGCCCTTTTGAGTATTCGCTCCAAATCTATTGAGCCACGTACTCTGCAAGATGTATCTGAGGGGATGCGTCCTGTGATCAAGTATGGCAATATGTTGGGACCACTTTTGATTGTGGTTCTTTTTGGGCTCGTACGCTGGCGGAAACGGCGAGCAAGACAAATTGTGGTTCTTTAATTCTCTCTATCTATGCGACAAAAGCAGACTCTTGGGCTTGGTATCACTTTGGTTGTTCTTTTGGGCATTGCTTGGCTTTCGGGCGTATTTGAACGGAATCCCAGCAGTATTACGGTGCCCGAATTGAATCTTCCAGTGGATGAGATTTCCATGATCTCCGTTGCCCTTCCTGATACAGAATTTCAATTGGGAAAGATAGATTCTCGCTGGTATATGCGTGAGCCAGTGGACATGCTTGCGGACTCAACCACAATTGGTCAAGTCTTTGATGATCTGGAGGATCTATCTCTGAATAACCGCGTCACTAGCAATCCGGATCGCTATGGGGTCTACGGGATTGACTCCAGCGCAACTACGATCACACTTACTTGGCCTGATGGATCCAAGGAGATGGTGATTTCTCGACAGGGGCGGGATTTTCAGTCTATATTCGTCCGGATTGGAGAGGACCCCAATGTTTATTCTACGAATGGTCGGGTAACCATCACTCAGGACTTAGATCGTTGGCGAGACCGGACGATCCTGAATACGACTGGCAGCAGTGTGACCTCTGCACGGGTGGTCCGCGAGAACTCTTCGTATGCGGTCTCGCTTGAGACAGGTGTGTGGATGGTAGATGGTCAACCTGGAGACAGCTTGCAGATTACGAATTGGCTCCGTCGTTTTGCCCCCCTGAATGCTGACGGCTTCTTTGACGATATCCCTGTACAGGCCTTGGCAGATAATGGCAGCTACCGTGTGGATCTTTCCACCAACATGAATACGACTCAATCCATACAAGCAATGCCTGCTGAATCTGCACTCGCCCTCGTACCTGGAGGAGGGCAGTTCACCTACCGAGTATTTGAGAGCCGACTGGATCAGCTTTTTCCAGAGCGTGAATCACTTTTAGCAAACGAAGAATAACCAGTACTTCTTATGGCAGAAAACACACCGGCACAGCAATTTGAGTACAAAGCTGAGATGCAGCAACTGCTGCATCTCATTATTAATTCGCTGTACACCAATCAGGAAATATTTCTTCGGGAATTGATTTCCAATGCTTCGGATGCTCTGAATAAGGCCCGGTTTCAAAACCTGACGGATCACTCTGGAGGTGATCATCAAGATCTACAGATCACGATTACGCTGGACAAGGACGCGAAGACGTTGTCGATTGAGGATACGGGGATTGGGATGACGAATGAGGATCTGACGGATCGGCTCGGTACGATCGCCAGCAGTGGTACCCTCGCCTTTATAAAAGAACAGGAAGCATCTGGTAAGCCACTGGATGCTGGATTGATTGGGCAGTTCGGCGTTGGCTTCTATTCTGCATTCATGGTTGCTGATCAAATCACGCTTGAAACGCTTCATGCCGGTGACGGCGCCGAAGCACTCAACTGGAGTAGTGACGGCTCGGGGACCTATACGATCAGTCCTGGCTCACGAAAAAAGTCTGGAACCGAGATTACCTTGCACCTAAAGGAGACCGCAACCGAGTTTGCGGAAGAGATCCGTATCCGTTCGATCATTCGGAAGTATTCAAATTTTGTCGACTTTCCCATCTTTCTTGGCTCCGATCAGATCAATACGCTGAAAGCTCTCTGGAAGAAACGCAAGGAAGATATTTCTGAGGATGAACGGAATGAATTTTATAAGTTTGTGACAGGTGACTATACAGATCCATTTGGACATCTGCACCTGCAGATTGAGGGAGTTCTATCCTTTCAAGCTTTACTCTTTATTCCATCACAAGCCCCGACGTCCTTTTTTCGGGAGGATCGTCGGAGTGATCTTCATCTCTACTGTTCCAGCGTATTCATACGGGATGATGCAGAAGAGTTACTCCCCGAGTATCTTCACTTTGTTCGGGGTGTGGTGGATACAGATGATCTTCCCTTGAATGTCTCGCGTGAGGTGACTCAAAATAGTCCCGTGACACGAAAAATTCGGTCTACCCTGACGGGGAAACTGTTAGGTCTTCTGAGGGAGTGGGCATCTGAGGATGTGGACCGATACGAGAAGTTCTTTTCCAATTTTGGTGCTGTGCTTAAGACGGGGCTTTGGAGTGATTTACCCCGCCAGGATGAGCTCCTTGAACTGATGCGTTATCCTTCTACGGCGAGCCAAAACTTAACCTCGCTGAATGACTATGTGGAGCGCATGCCAGATGATCAGGAAGCCATTTACTATCTCTTGTCGGATTCACTGGATTCGGCGCGCAAGAGTGCTCATCTTGAGGTGTTCACCCGAAAAGGAATTGAGGTCTTGCTTCTACCAGACCCGATTGATGCACTGACTCTCCCGAATGTATCCAAGTTTAAGGAGAAAATCTTGACCAGCGTGACAGGTGCTGAACTTGACTTGGGGGATGATCCAGAACAGGACTCTCTTCCTGGAGATGAAGTAGATACACTTCTCTCACTCTTCCGCATCCAATTGGGAGAGCGGATTCAGGATGTGACGGTATCTAAGCGCCTCGTTGCGTCTGCTGCGACCCTTGTTTCTGCCAAAGATGGAATGGATCCGCAATTGGAACGAGTCATGAAATCCATGAATCCTGACTATGAGGGGGCCAAGAAAGTGTTGGAGATCAATGCGGAGCATCCTCTCATGAAAAATCTTCTTGCACTTAAGTCCTCTCCGGAGGATCAGAATCCCTTGATTGAGGAAACGATTGAGCAGGTTTACGAGGGTGCACTATTACTGGATGGCAACCTCTCAGAGCCCTCAGCATTCGTGACGCGCATGACTCGTATCCTCGTAGACGCGACACAGGTTACTCAGTAGAACGTGAACTCCGATTTACTTCTTGGAGGCATTGAAGCAGGAGGTACCAAGTTTGTGTGTGCAATTGGGCGCCCACCAAACGACATTCATGCCATTGGGCAATTCCCTACAACGACGCCTGACGAGACGTTGGGGCATGTGGTAGATTTTTTTCGTTCTCAACCCCAGCAACCTGATGCAATTGGAATTGCAACTTTTGGCCCAGCGGATGTCAGGCAAGACTCTGATACCTACGGGTTTATAACGAGTACTCCGAAATCCGGCTGGTCAAATACAGATATCGCGGGACTCATTGGTCAAGAATTTAGGGTTCCTCTGGCGTTTGATACGGACGTCAATGGTGCGGTGGTGGGAGAATATTTGTGGGGGGCTGGACGGGGCGTCCAGAACGTTCTTTATCTCACGGTCGGGACAGGATTTGGGGGAGGCGCTCTTGTAAATGGAAGGCCGGTCCACGGGCTCTTGCATCCGGAAATGGGCCATCTGCTTTTGCCCAGAGTAGAAGGAGATGATTTTGAAGGAGTCTGCCCCTTCCATGGTGCGTGTCTGGAGGGGATGGCGACCGGGCCAGCGATCCTGGCACGTTGGGGGATTCCTGCCGAGAAACTGCCATCAGACCATATTGGGTGGTCCTATGTAGTTCATTATCTCTCACTTGCTGTATCAAATTTGATTTTAACTCTCTCTCCCGAGCGAATTATTATGGGGGGAGGAGTCATGAAGCAGCAGCATTTATTTCCAGTGATCCATTCTGCGGTGCAGTCACACTTGAATGGATATGTTCAGGTAGAAGAAATCACCAAAGGGATAGATCGCTATATCGTTCCGCCCAATCTGGGCAATCAATCTGGCGTATTGGGCGCAATGGCGCTCACAATGATATCAGACAAGGGCCTGAATCAATGATCTGAGAGACCTCTCAACGCAGTTGATCTCAAATGCCATTACAACGACCCTACGTAGTCGTCTACAGGGGAGCCGTATCTATTTCGCCGCAACAACTGGAACCCCCACTCTCTACATCAACGTCAATGCAGTGGGACTGGCTTACAGTATTCGTTTGGAACTGCAAAGACTTGTATTAGAACCTGTGCACGAGAACTTTGGCGGTGCTAAAACTTGGCAAACAGGAAGTACAGGGACACATGGACAAAACCAGGGGTTCATCTTTCAATACATCGGGCAATATACAGGCAGATTCATTGACGAATACCTTGCTGTCAATAAATCCGCTTGCGA
The DNA here is from genome assembly GCA_965208025.1 of Rhodothermales bacterium. GTDB lineage: Bacteria > Bacteroidota > Rhodothermia > Rhodothermales > Bin80 > Bin80. Next base: position 2,022,751 of record OZ242302.1, on the reverse strand, counting down.
GTAGAGAGCCTTTCCCCTGAATCATCAGGAAGTTCGCTGACTTTGGGGGCTTAAGCATATCATTGCTGTTCTTGGGTGGCGGTGATTGATTCTCTGGCTGCTGCAACATTGTTACAGAGTGTATGTGCACGTTCCGTAAGTACGGAGAGAGTTCCTTGTCGAATTGCTTCCGTATCAATCAGCGCTGTACCAATTCCGACTGCCACCGCACCAGCATGAATCCATTCGCCTGCATTTTCTGGGGTAACTCCACCAGTTGGGACGAGGTTGAGATGTGGCATTGGCGCCAAGAGTCCTCTCAAATAACTGGGCCCTGTTTGTCCTGCTGGAAAAATTTTCACCATGTCTGCTCCATACTCATGAGCAGTCTGTGCTTCGGTTGGTGTAAATGCGCCAAGTAAGATTGGTAAATCATAAGCATGCCCTGCATCAATCAGTTCATTCCTTGTGATTGGACTGACGATAAAATCTACTCCTGCGGATGCAACCTCTTGGACTTGATCTTTGGAGATCAAGGATCCTGCTCCAACGAGGATCTTTGATCCATAGTGTCGTTTCAGTGCTTCAATCGCAGATAATGCCTCTGGGGTGGTCAGTGTAATTTCCAGAACCATAATCCCCCCACGGATCAGCGCATCTGCAACTGGAATCATAGGAAATACTTCCTTGAATCGGAATACAGCAATCACACCAGATTCAATAATCTTGTTGCACGAATCTCTTCGGTTGATCATTTTTCCTTTCCAAGTGAAGCCTTTTAGATTTATTTACGTAGTAGGTTTATGGTGGGGAGACAGGCATCATCTCATAGAGGGATGAACGAGTTATTATGTCTCCAAATGTGTTGATGCTTTGCGGTCCCAAGAGTATATTTCGTCTAATATAACACACCAAAATCATATCACGATGAACCCTTCAACTTCTGTATCTACCCCAAGAGCAAACGGTCAACATCATACCCCTGAAGGTGCGGTAAGTAGTGAACTGTTGTATGATTTGGAACAGCAGGCTAGATCTCTTGAACCGAATCAGGATCAGTTGGATGAACTCTTTGACAAAACCGAACAGTACGCTCGTCAACATCTAGCGAATTTACGCACAGATCCTGCATTTGTTAAATCCAAAGATCAGAGTATCGGATTGTTATCGTCACCCATCTCCGAAACAGGTATTTCAGTTGACGATACTCTGAAGCTGTTATTTGATCATGTAGATCATGAGGGGCTTAACTCGGGATCTCCTCGCTATTTGGGATACGTCCCATCCGGTGGGTTGGTTCAAGCTGCATTCGGTGATTTTTTGGCAGCCATCGGGGGACGATATGCGGGGGTATTTCACTCTGGTCCTGGTGCGGTCCGCATGGAGAACATGCTCGTCCGCTGGATGGCCGAAGTCGTCGGGTACCCCAAAGGAGCGGGGGGATATCTTGCCTCTGGTGGAAGCATTGCCAATCTATCTGCGGTGATTACGGCTCGGGAGGCTCATGGCCTCCGGGGAGCAGATTATGACCGTGCGGTGGTATACATGACTCAGCACACGCACCATTGTGTAGACAAGGCCCTGCGAATCGCGGGCATGGGCAGTTCAATTCTGCGCAGAGTCAGTGAAGATGGACAATGCCGAATGTCTCCAGATGCCCTCGCGAAAACGATTGCATCGGACAGAGCCGCTGGTCTGAATCCTTGGTTGATTGTTGCCTCCGCTGGTACGACGAATACTGGTACTGTCGATCCCTTAGGTGAGATTGCCTCCGTCGCTCATTCAAACGATCTTTGGCTTCATGTTGATGGGGCCTATGGGGCCTTCTTTGCGCTCTGCCCAGAGGGGCGGGAGGTTCTCGCGGGCATGAATCAATCAAACTCACTGGTACTTGACCCCCACAAGACTCTCTTCCTACCATTTGGCACGGGTGCTCTTCTTGTTCGTGATCAAGAATTTCTTGGGCCAGCACATGGAGGACGTGGAGCGTACATGCTTGACATGGAATCAGATGCGCATGAACTATCTCCAGCCTATCTATCTCCCGAACTGTCCAAGCATTTTCGTGGACTTCGTATGTGGTTACCCCTCAAACTGTTAGGGGTCGCTCCTTTTCGTGCGGCATTGTCGGAAAAAATTCACTTGGCCCGGTATGCGTATGATCGTCTCAATAGTTGGGATGGTTTTCAGGTTGGGCCTTACCCCGATCTATCTATCATCACCTACCGTTACGTTCCGAAAAGGGGGGATGCGAACGAATTTAATCTCGCACTCGTACGGGATATTCTCAAGGATGGTCGTGTGCTTATGACATCTACGCGTATTCATGGAACCGTGATATTACGTCTGGCCGTTGGCTCCTTCCGAACCCACTTGGAAGATATTGATGAGTCACTTGAGATCCTGAAGGAGCTTGTTCAGAAAATAGAAAAACGTTGATGAGTGGACCATCATTATCTACACTGATGGAATTGGATCGTATGGTCAACTAAATAGCGGTTGGAACTGCCTGTGAATATTGCTGCTGGGTTCTATCACGAATCTTGTGGCTAATTGTTAACTATCCGCGGAAGATTGGAAAGGATCGTCAACTGGAGGGGGTACATGGGGTATGGACGAGTCTCAAGGCGTCCTCCGCTCTGCAGATGTATGCGCGGTACGGGGGATTATGGCAGATTGCGGAAGGCTTTGATATTAAAGTATACCATGGCGATTCGTCCAGTATTTCACTGGACTGAGCGCCGCGTCCGCACGCACATTGCCATATGCTTTGCCGCCTTTGCGATGCAACGCATTTTGCGTCCACTCTACAACACGCGGAGGCCCCCATCAGTGAGGGGCAGATTTTGGCTCAATTGCGTGAAGTAGAGGTGTCTGTGGTACGAGACAAGACGACCAAGCGTCATTTTGCGATCCCATTGGCGGCCAACAGTACAAAAGTTCGCCTTTACAAAGCGATAGGGTTGACTATTCAGCGCCAGACTGTACCCGTGGAGAAAGACAAGAACCCGCCTCCCAAGTGATTGATCAACGTCCGGTATTTAGACCGCATAAAGCGGCAGAACAGACAGCGTTTGTAGTGTTCAAAGTTCTCTGGACACTCTCCTAAACAGACCTATGCCCCCTGAAAAATATGGCTTTCTTTGGCTTCATAGAATTGCAAACTGTCGAAGTCAGGATTTATTTGTGATGAATCCTTGCGGATAGATTGGTTGGAACAATTTAATTCCAGAAACTTAGAAAAGGTACTCTACTGCTGATTTTTATTCAGTTATAATTGATAGACATGAATATTTTTGAGCGATCACATGTGCGTTATTTCCTCGAGAGGCTATCAGGAGGATCAAACATGCGAATTATGGCCATCAATGGCCCCAGACAGGTGGGGAAAACAACGATCATCCATCAGGTCCGCCAGAAGTTGATTCAATCCCGAATCCCTTGCTGGTATATGCCCATGGATGACTTCTATTCTGATGATTCTGACTGGTATAGAATTAAATTGATTGATGAGAATCTAAGAGTTGGACCCAGTTCAGATAGGCAGGATTTCGCAACTGGCACAATTAGAGAAACTGGATCCCAACCCAATGAGCATGAACTGATTGAGATATGGGAAAAAGCTCGTCAGGAGTCTTTAAGTTCGGAGCGAGGCATGGTCTTGATTTTTGACGAAATCCAGATCATTCCTCGCTGGTCAAACATTGTGAAGGGACTTTGGGATACGGATCGAAGGGAAGGATATCCTCTTCGTGTGGTGATTTTGGGTTCTTCTCCATGGAGATTAATGATCGGGCAAAATGAGAGTCTTGCCGGTCGCTTTGATTCTCACCGAGTCACACACTGGACACTTCCCGAAATGACTCAAGCGTTCGGGCTAACGATTGAGGAATTTATATTTTTCGGGGGCTATCCCTACCCATTTGACAATGAACTCCAAGGAAGGACACTGCGTCCTTGGCGTGACTATATTATTCAATCAATTGTGACACCCGTGATTGATCGAGATATCATTGGACTCACACGTATCCAAAAGCCTGCTCTGATGCGCCAACTGTTTGACCTCGCACAACAGCTTTCGGGGCAAATCATTTCCTACAACAAGTTGCTTGGCAAACTTCAGGATGCAGGCAATGCAACCACACTGGCAAGTTACCTGCAACTACTATCCGATGCCAGCTTGGTTGTGCCACTTGAACAGTACTCCACATCTCCTCTTCGGAGGAAATCCAGCTCTCCAAAACTTAACGTTTTGAATACTGCACTCATGACGGCCAATTCGGGTTATTCTTTTCAGGAAGCTCGAGCCGACCGATCCTTTTGGGGACGCATTGTGGAGAGTGCAGTCGGCGCGCATTTACACAATACGCGGGATACAGCAACCCATGTTCATTATTGGCGGCGCGATGGTGGTAAGTATGAGGTTGATTTTGTCATATCTCGTGGCCCCCATATACTTGGAGTGGAAGTGAAGAGTGTCAAAAGACGGGGATCTCAAGGCTTGGATGAATTCAAAAAACGCTTCAAAAATGCCCAAATCATGGAAGTGGGTCCAGATGTGAATGCGATCCCATTCAATGATTTTTTTTCACTCACCGCCGACGAATGGATTGACGAAAAATGCGTGAGATCGTAGAACGTTCTGTACGTCTGATTAAACCCAATAGTGACGAACGTTACAATAGGGTTGATTTAACACTATCCGATTTTAAGTCTGACCGTGGCTATGTTCTTCTGGGTGAGCCAGGGATAGGAAAGAGTACAGAGTTTAGGGCAGAATCCAGACGGGTGGGGAGCGGGAATCCCGTATATGCCAGAGATTTTCTCACTCAGGATCCTGAACGCCATCCAGGGAGGAGGCAAGAACCTCTGTTCATTGACGGACTTGATGAGATACGAGTTGGCGGAGGAGATCCAAGGTTTGCAATTGACCAAATTGTTCATCGCCTCAGAGCATTAGGAAGTCCTTCGTTCCGTTTTTCATGTCGATCCCTCAATTGGTTGGATAGCGGTGACCAAAGAGTGCTTCAATCACTCGTAGGCTCCAAGGGGATCCCGATACTACAGCTGAATGGGCTGAGCTCCGACAATATCTTTAAGATCGCCTCTACCCATCAAATTAATCCTGATGAGTTCATTCGGGAGGCCCATGAGCATAATATGGCCTTCTTTCTCGGTAATCCCCAATTGCTAAACTTTCTACTTAGATCTGTAAAAGGTGATGGATGGCCGAGAACTCCAACGAAGATGTTCGAGAATGTCTGCCGAGAACTGGTGAGGGAACACAATAGCGAGCATCGTGATGCCCACTCATCCGAAGTATTGCCCGCCCGAAAAGATGTGCTTCATGCGGCAGGGCAACTTTCTGCCCTCATGTTGATTACCAACAAGGCAGGCTGGGCAGTTGATGCGTCAGAAAGTAACGAGGTTCTCTCCTTGAGGGATATTATTGATCCTGATGACCGTCTTTCGCTTCGCGAAGCATTGATATCAAGACTCTTTGAGGGTAGTCTTTCATGTCGAATTCCAATCCACCGACTCGTTGCTGAGTTTTTGGGTGCTTGCTATCTCAATAAAAAAATTGTGAATGGAGCGAGTATTCGGCGTATCCTTGCCCTTCTGACGGGAGAGGATGGGATTCCATTTCCCGATCTCCGCGGGCTTACCGCTTGGCTTGCAGTTCTCAACAAACGGGCAAGAGCTACTCTCATTCATGCGGATCCAATTGCCGTAGCATTCAATGGTGATGCAAGTAATTTTAGTCCCGATGAGCGGAGAATGCTATTTGCGAATCTTGAGCATTCCACCGAGTTGGCTCATGTCGGGTCAACCGAATCAAGTCTTGGTGCTTTGGCAGGTACTGCGGGGCTATCATTTATTTGGGAGCTAACGAAATCAACTGAACGCTCAGAGAGCAGACAGACGCTCGTTTATCATCTCCTACGCGGCATTCCACAGACTCACTTCGGGATCAAAGTGGATGGAGCGAGCATGACGAAATCCCCTTCAAAGATTGACCACAATCATCTTATAAAGCTTGTTTACGATCCCAGTTGGGCAGATGATCTCCGCTGTGAGACACTTCGGGTATTCGATCAAATACTGGCCGACCACCCGCGACGCGGCGCTATTTTTAGAGATCTTCTCATGGATGTAAAGGAAGGTCATTTGCTAGATGTAAGGAATGATCTTCGAGGTACGCTCTTACATCATATGTATCCTGGGGAGTTGCAACCCATGGAAGTCTGGGATTACCTGATCAAGGGATCTGTCCCGTTCCGGTATAATGCATACTTGAAGTTTTGGGATCAGTTGATTGACAGATCATCGGCGGGCCAAGTCCGAGAACTACTTGATTCGCTCACGAATCAAGTGCCAGAAGTGATTTCCAAATTGGCGAGTCACCGCAAGGGGGGGACCGTACTTAAGCTTCTGTCCAAAGGTCTGGGTTTGTTTGGAGATGAATTATCCCTGTCTAAATTATACAGCTGGTTTAATTTAGTAGAGTGCCAAGTCAAGTCACTTCAACTGATTCCGATTCATTACACACAGGAACAGGATGATGGTACAGATGAAGAAGCGACTACTACGATCCGTAATTGGTTAAGGAAACGAGAGAGGGTTCAGCGTGCACTCATTGAACATGATCTGATCAAGCAAGAAGCAAAAATTAATCAAGATATTCGTATAGGTTTAAAATTCATTGGAAAGGATGCCGATGTGGAATTTCGTTTCTGGTGTATTCGGCGTGCGTTAGATCTTTGGGACTCACATCCGTGCGCATCTGAGAGACTCGCATGGTGGTCGGTTCAGGATCAAGAAGGGTGGGGCCAGCCCCTTTCAGATGACAAAGTAGAAGAGATCATTTCTTGTAAACCAAGCCTGAACGAGTGGAATCAGCGGAGGCTGAAAGCCAGAGAACGGCTTCAACTTGAGAATGCCGAGAGGGAAGAAAGATTCCAGAAATCAACCGAGGAGTTTCGCAAACGACATCAGGAAAGGATAGAGCAAATTCGCCAACAACTTGACAAATTAGAAGAAGGTAACTGCCCTCCTGCACTGCTTCACCATCTTGCACAGAAGTATTTTGATGGTTTTACGATAAAGGATCAGGATCCGAAGAGCCACCTGATATCCTATCTGGATGGTAATCGGGAGCTCGCTCAGGCGGTATTGGCAGGTTTTCGCAATCTTCTAGACCGAGATGATCTACCGAATCTTGATACGATTGCAGAACTCCATGAGGATCGCAGGATGTCATATTATATGTTACCCTTTCTTGCTGCAATGGAAGAAGAAAAGGAGGATATACTGAACAGTATGTCCGAAGACCAAAAAAGGAGAGCGTTAGGATTTTATCTTGTAGCAGACCTTCCTCGCCATTACGTTGATCCTGCAATCCATAACCTTGTCAATTTCAGTCATCTCCCGAAGTGGTTTGAATATGCTCTTGCAAAATATCCAGAATTCGTTGCAGATGCTTTGGTCCTGATTCGCAACGCATGTGTTCAAGCTAAAATATCACCAGATCAACATCTATTTAAATTGGCTTTTGAGCGCAAGTATGCTCCTGTGGCTAGGCATGCCGTGAAGAACATGTTTACGGTTTTTCCAACAAGATGTGCTGGAGGTCAACTTGAATCTCTTCGCATCGTCCTATGGAGTGCGATTCGGGCCCGCGGTATATCTGCCATGGAATTAAAACAGATTGTCTTAAAACGACTGAACCGCAGAAATATGGACTTAGGTCAGCGCGCTCAATGGCTCTGCGCGGGACTGATTGTAGCCAGAGATCAGTGTCTCCCGATGCTGAGAGACTTTCTTTCGGTTGGTCGTGAATCACGCTTACATGATGTAGTTCGGTTTCTCGTTCTAGGTAGACGCAGGGGATCCATCTTGGAGGATGTGACCGAATGGAGTTCTCAAGAACTAGGTCAGTTAATCCAAATATTTGGATCCCGACTCCAACGCCCTACCTTTTCCGAAGAGACGAGATTCATAAGCGATCAGGAATTTTCAAGCCGTGAATATAAGTTCTTGCTTGACCAATGGATTCAGGTGCTTGCCGAACGAACTGATAACGATGCATTGGAGGCCGTGGAGTCACTGATTACAGAGCCAAAAATGGCGAATTGGAAGCCAGAGATTGCCCGAGCACAGCAGGACCAACGCCGCAGGCGTCAGGCAGCTCAGCGATGTGACATCACCATTGAACAAGTTCAGAAATCCCTACAAGGTGGACCTCCCGCAAGTACTGCCGACCTTGCATCTCTAACTGCGGATGCACTGGAAGATTTAGCTGTCCGCATACGTAATCACTCAACCAATGACTGGAAACAATACTGGGATTCAAGTGAAGGGAAACCAGGAATCCCTAAGCATGAGAATGAGTGTCGGGATTTATTACTCTCTGACCTAGGCCTTAGACTTGAAAAACACAATTTGGATACGATTCCCGAGGCGAGGTATTCCTTGGAAAAGAGGGCAGATATACGGGTATCCTATGGGTCTAATTTTGCGGTTCCGATAGAGATAAAAAAGAATCAGAGTACCACAATTTGGAGAGGTATTTCGGAACAGCTCGTTCCAAAATATACTCGTGATTCAAAAGCGAATGGGTATGGGATTTATGTGGTTCTCTGGTTTGGTGCAGAGTACATGAAAATGGTATCCCCTCTGGGCGGGCTTCCCCAAGATCCTCAGGAGCTCGAGGAACTTCTAAAAAAGAACCTCAACCCAACCGTAAGAAAATTAATCCATGTCATAGTTATTGACGTAACTTCAAGTAGGTCATAAAATTTTAGTCCGCCACCGCAAGATCTTTAATCTTGGGATGCATCCTTTCACTCACATTGACCTCCCCCCTCATCCACCAGACCAAACCCAAGTGAATTTTCCCGAGAAATCCTTGCACAAGGAGATCAAGATTATAGGTTTAAGAAGAGATGACTGTATATATATTCGTTCATCTCCCACCAATCATTCTTTTCAGTGTGTGTGGGATGAATTCAACAATTGAGAGTTGATGATTGGGATCAATGATGTAACTTTATAGGCAGAATGGAGGATAAACTTTAAAGTTCATGGATAAGCAGGCAACTCTCCACAGGTGGGACGACATGCCAGTTGAAAAAGTAAGTCCTGGCCTGAGTCGCCGAATCATTTCGGGGGAACGCATGATGATTACGCATATCTATTTGAAAAAGGATAGTGTTGTACCGTGGCACTCACACGATAATGAGCAACTCAGTTACGTTCTGGCCGGTGCACTTCGATTTTGGCTAGGCCCCAATGAAGAGCAAGAGATCGTAGTTTATGAGGGCGAGGTACTTGTGATTCCATCTAATCTGCCACATAAGGTCCTTGCATTAGAAGATACGCTGGATGTGGATGTGTTTTGTCCTCCCCGTGAGGACTGGATCAATGGCACAGACACTTACCTACATAGATAAATTCCTGACTTTGACGGTGTTTGTAGTGTTCAAACCTGTCTGAACACTCTTTTCAGAAGACCTGTATCCCTTGAAAAATAAGACTTTCTTTGTTTTCAGAAAATTGCAAATCGTCGAAGTCAGGACGAATTTGGGTTGGAAGGATAGGGACATGGCATCGTACAACTAGATTCAGTTAGACATGACCTGAAATGGATAGGTTCCAGTATCTATCTGGAAAGAGAGTGGTTTAGCCCCTGATTATTTTCGACTAGGTGCATGATCAACCAGACATCACGAATTGCCCCGATTAGCCTCGGAAGGGTTCGTGAACCGATCAGAGGAGGGTCTCAATTGGGTCCCCGTCAGGCGAAATGGGAACATGAATCCAGTCTCAGGTGCAGGAACTGCAGGAGTCACCTTTCAAATCCCGAATCACGGCCACCTTCCAATCGGATTTTCTGCTGCTTGGGGGGCATCTCAATTTTCTGTACACCATGGGTATCCTTTAGCCAAGTATGCATAGAAGGAATGGGGACGACAAACCCCATTCCATGCTCCTCTATTATTCCCTTCTCAATAAAACGTTTGAATAGATCTTTCGCCTCAGCGTCACCATATTTCTTGGTCAACGCAGACAATATTTCGGTGCGTGGAGTAGGCTTTTCTGACGGATGATCTGGAAGGGAGTTCACTAGGCACTGTATCTGATCAGCATAAAAATCAACCAATCGTCCCTTGTAGTACGCCTTGCGAGCTTCGTGCCCGGCTTCCAGTACAAAGGCAAGTCCGTCTGGTAACATAACACCACCATTTGCTTCCAAGTGCACAGAAGCAAGTCCTGCATAGCATTGGATATGCTGGGGCCATCCATGCGTTTCCTGCGTGATCGCATCAAGCCATGCCGTCGGATCCCCTTGACCTCTCCCCTCCTTTTTGATCCAATCCTCAATTACCAATCGCTCGGACTCTTTGCTTAATGCACCCAACTTCACAAGGCAGCCTTTAGCGAATCGTGAAATGTCAAAAGTTTCAAAGGCTTTTAAGGTTGGATTGAGTCCAGCAGCAAGAAGGACGACAGGCTTATTTAGTTGGCCATTATGGATCGCATTGAGAATATTCGAAGCTGTGGTGACTTGGCTGTCCGCAGGCGCGTTGGTGCCACCCAGCCTTTGTGCTTCATCCAGAATGAGCAGTAAGGGTTTTTCACCTTTTTGGAGTAACCGTTTCACCGTCTGCGTTGATGTATCGGCACTGACTTTTGCAGAGGCGAACCCGAAGATGGAAAACCCGGCTTCCCCAGCCTTGAAACTGAGCTTCTTTCTCAAACCTAGGGATTCCCGCAATGAGTCCACCTCCCAAAGGCTCGGCGGATCAATGATTGCAACCTGCCATTCGGCTGCTTCGGCTATCCTCTCGCATTCATATAGGAGAGCGCTTTTTCCCGCACCAGGCGCACCATAGATCAGGAATGTGGTTCCCCATATGTTTTGAATTGAATACCGAAGGATTTCTTGAAAAGTCCGAAGTATCTTCGTTCGGCCGTGGAAATACGGGGAAGGGCCGCGGTCGGGGACGAATTTGGGTTGGAAGGATAGGGGCATAGTATCGTACAACTAGATTCAGTTAGACATGACCTGAAATGGATAGGTTCCAGTATCTATCTGGAAAGAGAGTGGTTTAGCCCCTGATTATTTTCGACTAGGTGTATGATCAACCAGATATCACGAATTGCCCCGATTAGCCTCGGAAGGGTTCGTGAACCGATCAGAGGAGGGTCTCAATTGGGTCCCCGTCAGGCGAAATGGGAACATGAATCCAGTCTCAGGTGCAGGAACTGCAGGAGTCACCTTTCAAATCCCGAATCACGGCCACCTTCCAATCGGATTTTCTGCTGCTTGGGGGGCATCTCAATTTTCTGTACACCATGGGTATCCTTTAGCCAAGTATGCATAGAAGGAATGGGGACGACAAACCCCATTCCATGCTCCTCTATTATTCCCTTCTCAATAAAACGTTTGAATAGATCTTTCGCCTCAGCGTCACCATATTTCTTGGTCAACGCAGACAATATTTCGGTGCGTGGAGTAGGCTTTTCTGACGGATGATCTGGAAGGGAGTTCACTAGGCACTGTATCTGATCAGCATAAAAATCAACCAATCGTCCCTTGTAGTACTCTATGCGATCTTCGTGTCCTGCCTCCAGTACAGAGGTTAATCCGTCTGGTGTCGTAACACCACCATTAGCTTGGAGGTACTCCGAAGCAAGTCCTGCATAGCATTGGATATGCTGAGGCCATCCATGCGTTTCCTGCGTGATCGCGTCAACCCACACCGTCGGATCTCCTTTACATCCCCCCTCCTTTGTGAGCCAATCTCTGATCACCAATCGCTCGGACTCTTTATTTAATGCACCCAACTTCACAAGGCAGTCTTTAGCGAATCGTGAAATGCCAAAAGTTTCAAAGGCTTTTAAGGTTGGATTGAGTCCAGCAGCAAGAAAGACGACAGGCTTATTGAGTTGGCCATTATGGATCGCATTGAGAATAGTAGAGGCAATGATCTTTTGGGGGGTCCCAGGTGTGCTGATATCTATCAATCTCTGTGCTTCATCCAGAATGAGCAGTAAGGGTTTTTCGCCTTTTTGGAGTAACCGTTTCACCGTCTGCATTGATTTATCGGTACTGACTTTTGCAGATGCAAACCCGAAAATGGAAAAACCTGCTTCCCCAGCCCTGAAACTGAACTTCTTTCTCAAACCCAGGGATTCCCGCAATGAGTCCACCTCCCAAAGGTTCGGCGGATCAATGATTGCAGCCTGCCATTCGGCTGCTTCGGCTATCTTCTCGCATTCATGAAGGAGAGCGCTTTTTCCCGCGCCAGGCGCACCATGGATCAGGAACGTGGTACCAGTCTTTGATGCGTGTGCTCGATCCAATAAATTCTTGAAACTTCTCCGAATGGTTTCTCGCCCATGAAAATATCGAGTGGGTCCACGATCAAAGGCAGCAGTAAGTGGAGGAAGTTTGGACATGGTGCAATTCAGTTATGGTAATTAGACATACCACTGGATTGACTGGTTCCGTATTTATCTGAAAGTAAACCAGTTTAGTCCCTGATCATTTGTTTGTTGCAAACATCTGTACGCTCAGTGGCCAAAAACATGACTAGACTGAGCCCCAACGGGACTCACAAGTTGATCCTTGGAGGGTACTGAGTGCGAACCGTCAGTGGATGCAGGAACATGAACCGTCCCTTAGAACTGAAAGTTAGAGATCACCTTTGGAACCCTGAACCTTGGCCTTCCTCCACATTACTTTTGTGCGTCTCGCGGGGTAGTTCAAATTTCTTAGGTAAAGGTGTCTTTTAACCAGATGTGCATGGATGGGATTGGCACAACATATCCCTTAATTGGCCTTTTCCAGAATCCCTTTTTCTTCAAGTTTCTTGAATAGTTTTTTCGCGTGATGGTGTCCAAACTTTTGAGCCATGGAAGAGAATATTTTCATATCATCCATGGGGAGACCCGGCTGTACATCCGCGATTAATCTCGTTCGTCATTCAGCCTCCGACGGTCGGAAATAAACCAATCGTCCCTTGTAGTAAGCCTTGCGAGCTTCGTGCCCTGCTTCCAGTACAGGGGCTAGTCCGTCTGGTAACATAACACCACCATTTGCTTCCAAGTGCACAGAAGCAAGTCCTGCATAACATTGGATGTGCTGGGGCCATCCATGCGTTTCCAGCGTGATCGCATCAAGCCATGTCGACGGATCCCCTTGACCTCTCCCCTCCTTTTTGATCCAATCCTCAATTACCAATCGCTCGGACTCCTTACTTAATGCGTTCAACTCCACAAGGCAACCTAGAGCGAATCGTGAAATGCCAAAAGCCTGAAAGGCTTTTAAGGTTGGGCTGAGCCCAGCAGCAAGAAGGGCGACAGGCTTGTTTAGTTGGCCATTATGGATCGCATTGAGAATAGTAGATGCTCTGATCTTGTAGGAGTTATGTGCTTGACTAAGCTCACAATCCACCTGATGTGTTCCCCTGGAGATACCAATGACTAGATTCATCGCCGTCTACTCACCCATTGAGCCGTGCACATATCGCAACTCCCGAACGGAACTCTGATCATCTTTGGATTTTTCCGAATATGATCAAATGGAGACTCACATCGAATGCCAAATCCTTTTCTCACCAAATGATTGTGATAAGATTTTGAAATGATGATTCCGAGAATATCCAGTGCTCATAATACAATAGTAAAAGTGCGTCAGTGATCTTCGTATATGAGCAGGTACCTGTTATTCCATTCTTCTCCAACAGTTAGATAACCTAATCCGCCTAAAAGTCCTGAGTTTCCTAGAGGAAGAGGAAAATTAGATCCGCAAACAGTATGCCGTGGGGCACGATCGCCAGAGAGCCGAAAGTTGTTTCAGTGGACTCCATATGCTACTTCTTCGTTCTGTGCTATATTTTAAGAAGGATAATCTTTGTCTCTCATTCAGGATGAAAAAACTAAATTTACAGCTCCCATGAGTGGTTTACCGCGAGAGGAATTTCTGGAAGACCTTCCAGAGGGCAGTCAGAACTCTCCGTCTTCCAGAGGCTGGACGCAAGCGATCCGGAACCTCAAGGAACGACTCATTGACACCAGCAAACGCAATCGCCTGATTAATACTCCCATCGGAAAGAATCGGGGGAAACACCTTGATATCGTAAACGAACGATCTGATGAAATCTTCAAATTACTGGTATATCAGAATAAGAAGATACTTTTTGATCATTCAGAAGATGGGTACCATGAACAGGATATTATGGAAAATATATTTATTCCTGATCCTGAACCACCAAGCGCCAAACATCTTGATCTCAGGCTACAGACTCGTTTAAGCAGAGATGCGCTCCATAAGCGTCTATTGCAGCTCTATCGTGATTCAAATAGTTCTGTGGAGGAGCAGGGAGCAAATCCATTATTTCTTGCACTTGGATTTGTGCGGTGGTACGAAAGTAAATCCTCAAAACTGGAAAGGTTTGCTCCTATAGTCCTCTTACCTGTAGAGCTTGTTCGTGAGGGGGTAAGAGATCAATTTAAACTCTGCTTACGGGATCAAGATCTGGAACCAAACCACTCCTTTGATGCTTTCCTCAAGAGTGATTTTGATCTTAAGCTTCCTCCATGGCCGAATGGGGAGGACTGGTTACCGTCAGAGTATTACGTAGATGTGAATCACCTGATCTCCAATCTGGAAAACTGGAAGGTGTTTGCGGATACAATCCAACTCGGATTCTATTCATCCGGGAAATTTCTGATGTCCAGAGATCTTGATCAAGCTGAAACCACAGAGTTGATGCAGCAACTCCTGTGTGAAGGATTTGGGAGCCCGCCCCCATTATTTGATCCGGATGAGAACCTTGATGAACGGTACGTGAATCCGAAAGACCTTGGACATATCATGGAAGCAGATGCTTCCCAGACTCGAGTGATCGCGGCCGCCCAAGACGGACGAAGTATGATTGTCCAAGGCCCCCCTGGAACGGGTAAGTCGCAAACGATTGCGAATATCATTGCCGTTTCGGTACGGAATCATCAGACTGTATTATTTGTGGCAGAGAAGCGGGCCGCTCTGGAGGTCGTTCATGATCGATTGGAATCCTGTGGGCTTGGTCCGCTTTGTTTGGAAATGCACTCGACAAAAGCCCGAAAAAAAGCCGTCTACGAAGAATTGGGCGAAACATTAAAGCTTGGCCGTCCAAGGGTTAGCGATCAATCGGAATATAAGCGTTTGAAAGCCGTGAGAGATGAATTGAACGAACTCTCTAATCAACTTCACTCGGTGGACGAGATCAGTGGGGAAACTCCATTTGGAATCATTGGGCAATTAACCAAATTAATCGGAAATCGTGAACTCCCGAAACCCGACTACCATGTGGAAGAAACGGCCAAATGGGATCTTGCGCATTCTCAGGCCGCCCGAGATGAGATTCATGGACTCGCGGAGTTGACCAGAGATTTTGGCCCCGAAGCATCTCATGACTGGAGAGGAGTAAACCGGAAATTTACTCCCATGGATCGCGATCGTCTACATGACAAGATCAATATGTTACATGAGATGCTCCAATTATTACTTTCTGAACTCAACGATGCATCCGTTGCTCTGAGTATCAAAGAGGACGTTGGGGGATTAGTTTTCGTGGAGAAAGTCTTGACACTGATCCGTGCGATGGGACATAAGCCGTCGCTCGTTGAGAAATTGATGGTGGCCGAGGGAGTGCTTGATCACCTTAACGGGCTACAAAACTTGTTCGAAAATATCCGACAACAAAGTGCAACTCGTGTACAATTGGAATCGCAGTTGTTACCAAGTGCATTCAATAAGGATTGGAGTATAGAACGCCGCGATCTCTCAAAATATCAAAATTCTTTTTTTCGCTGGTTTGTAGGTTCTTATCGGACAGCGGTGAAGCAGATCAAGTCCGTAGCGAAAAAAGATGTGCCGAAGTCAAATGCGGATCGATTGAAGCTTTTGGATACCCTGATCCATCATCAAGCGAAAGTTCTGGAGATCGAGGAGCAGCGGTCTTTGGGAGAACTCGTCGCTGGTCCACAGTGGCGTGGATTCAAGACCGAGATCACAGGCGTCCCAGAAGCGCTGGAATGGATGGGAGTTCAAATCAAGATTCTTGGATCACCTAATGCACTCAGAACACAAATAGATCAGTGGCCCGAAGAAGTCGCGCCCGATCACATTGAAAACAAACTTCATGATCGTACCCAAGCGTATGAAAAGAGATTAGAGGATCTAATTGATTTTGCAGACCTTGATATCCATCAGGCATTCAATGAAGACTCTATACGAGATGTGTCACTTTCTACGATGCAAACCCGAGTGTCTCGGTGGCTGCGAGATCCTGAAGGACAGGATGCCTGGATTCGATTGCTTGACATGGCGAATGCTGTCACGAAGAGAGGACTGAATGAACTTCGTGTCCGGCTGGCTGATGGTACACTCTCACCCGATCATGCGGTGGACACGTATGACTATGTCAGGGCTGAAGCAGTCTATCGCCGTTTGGATAAGCTCAATCCTAATCTCGGCAAAATGAATGGACGCGAGCGATCCTCTCTGGTCAAAAAATTCGTAGAGTTGGATGCTACGCTCCTTGATCTGAGTGCGCAGGAAGTCATGTCTGCCCATTATGAATCCATTCCCGAGGGCACCAGAGGCGAGATGGGAGTGCTTCGTGGTGAAGTTCAGAAGAAAAGTCGACATATGCCACTGCGCAAACTACTGAAGGATGCGGGGAGTGCAGTTCAGGCCATTAAACCGGTGTTTCTGATGAGTCCATTATCTGTTGCTCAATACCTTGATCCAGATGGGTTGAAGTTTGATCTGCTCCTGATTGATGAAGCCAGTCAGGTTCGCCCCGCAGATGCAATCGGAGCCATGATGCGCTCCAAAAGAGCAATCATTGTAGGAGACCAGAAACAGCTTCCGCCAACATCCTTTTTTGAAAAACTAGTCAATAATGCTGATCAGGAAGACGAGGAGCAAAATATAGAGGACATCATCGCAGCCCAGGTCAAGGATATGGAAAGTATTCTGGCTCTCTGTGAGGCCCGTGGTATGCCCGGGTGCATGCTTAAATGGCATTATCGGTCACAACATGAGTCATTGATCACGGTTTCGAATCATGAGTTCTATCAAAACAAACTTGTCTGCCCACCCAGTCCCTCCACCGCTGATACCAAGTTAGGGTTGTCCTTTGAGTTTGTTGATGGAATCTATCGCCGTGGCAGAGGGAGAAGCGATAATCCAATTGAAGCCAAGGCAGTGATGAATGCCGTGTTGGAACATGCGAGGATACGCCCGACGGAATCCCTTGGGGTCGTAGCGATGAGTCAAGCCCAGCAGTCCGAGATTCAAAATGAAGCAGAGCGGATGCGAGCGATGTATCCCGAACTCAATTCGTTTTGCAGTGAGACCAAAGACAACCCCTTCTTTGTCAAAAACCTGGAAACGGTGCAAGGAGATGAGCGGGATGTGATCTTCATCTCCATTGGGTATGGGCGAACCGAGGATGGAAGACTCTATCAGAATTTTGGACCCGTCTCCAGTGAAGGGGGAGAGAGGCGCCTCAATGTACTGTTCACTAGAGCGAAGAAACGATGCCATGTTTTTTCTTCAATCCGACACACAGACATTCAGCATGATAAGGCTCGGCATCGAGGGCCATTCCTGCTCAAGACCTTCCTCAAGTATGCCGAAACAGGCGAGATGGATGTCCCAATCATTACTGGGCGAGAGCCCGACAGCCCCTTTGAAGAAGCGGTCGGGGATGCTATCAGAGGTTATGGGTACAAGGTTGATTATCAGGTCGGGTCTGAAGGATTCTTGATTGACCTTGCGGTTCGGGATCCAGAACGAGAGAGTGGGTATATCCTGGCGATTGAGTGTGACGGGGCCCGATACCATTCCTCCTATTGGGCCCGTGAACGGGACAGGATGCGCCAGATACTCCTTGAGGCCAAAGGTTGGACTTTTCATCGCATCTGGAGCACAGACTGGTTTCATAATCCAAATGCAGAAACTCAAAAGGTTGTGGATGCCATTCGCCAAGCATGTGTCAGAACGAATCAGACGCGCCCCCAGGCTCGGCGTCCATCGCCCATTATGAGAGAGGAGAAGCCCGAGGAAGCGAAGTCATCCATTGGGCAGTTCTATCAAGAATTTAACCCTCGGAAAGTGGATCAGTACCTCGAGGGAACTTACAGAGAGATTCAAGCAGCTTCAAAATCTACGGTTGCGGATCTGATTGTAAAAATTATTGAGGTGGAAGGACCGATCCATGAAGAGATGGTCATCCGAAAGACATCCAGTATTTGGGGATATGATCGGACCGGGGATCTGATTAAGGATAAAATCCTGATGGGGCTTAAACTTGCGATCCGCCAACGCAGGGTAAAGCGTAGCTCGTTGGATCGGAAGTTTCTTTTGAATCCTAAGGTGCCGATCAAGGTACGTAATCGTAGAAAAGTGAAGGACACTCAATTGCGAAAACCCGAGTTGATTGCCCCAGATGAGTATAGAGATGCGATCCTTGACGCAGTCAAGCGTTGTCTTGCAATCAACCGTGAAGACTGTGCTATTGAGGTGGCTCGCATGCTTGGGTACAGATCAACGAGTGAAACCCTCAAAAAGCGGATCATTACGCAGGTAGATCAACTGATTCAAGAGGGAAATTCTATCATACTGTCCAATGGGATGATTCGTCTAACGGATGCTCGGGCGTGAAATAATCAAACCTGCGCTTCAATGACTCCGCATATTTATGACCACTGCGAATCAATAGTGAAGTTCGTCTCAACGTACCTTCCTGAATTTCCAAGTCTGAGTTGCAATAGAGCAATGATCACGATGACCTCTGTCCGAGGTCATGTTTTCGGATGAATCGGATCCTTGCGTTCCGCTCATAAACATCCCCCTGTGTGAGTGGACGCCCTCTATTGAGAGCTAGTCGGCAACAATCTCGTTAATCGTCATGAAGATGGCTACCATATCGTTCATTCCCTGAATTGCAGAGCATGGAACGACTGCGCCGCAGATAACGTTTTCAAGGGCAGTCAAGTCTGTTGAGAGAGGATAGGTTACCCTCTGAATATCCCAATCAGTTAGGCACCCATGTATACACGATTCAGAAATATTTTCTGCCGTCTCAGGAGACAAGCCGTGCATCAAGGTTGATGGTCGTTCCTGCGAAGAGTTTTGCAATCGGACAACCTTTTTTCGTTGCTTCAGCAGCCTCCTTGAATACAGACTCGTCAACTCCGGGGACATTTGCACGAACATCCAGACGAATACTGGAAATATGGAAGCCACCCGCAGGATCGGGTCCCAGTGTGACACTCGCACGGGTATCCACCCGTTTCGCAGTATTCCCACGGCCATCCAACTCGTTGGAGAGTGCCATGGAAAAACACCCCGAAATAGCCGCTGCAACAAAGTCTTCAGGTCCGATTCCGGCATCTCCTTCAAATCGAGAGCCGAATGTAAAAGGAGTGTCCAAAGCCCCACGTTCGGTTTTGATGTGTCCGTTTCCAGACTTGAGATCTCCTTCCCAGGAGGCATTTGCATGATTTACGCTCATCGTAACAATAAAAGGTTAATGAATAGATTAAAATGAAAAGCGCTGGCCATTGATAGACCAGCTTACGGTGATTGAAGCAGTTTTCTCAAGGATCTTGGCAACGGAGCAGTATTTATTGACACTTAGGTCAACTGCACGGTGCACTTTGTCTGGGTCAAGCTCCCCCTCAAACTCATAATGGATATGGAGATTGGTGAACAATGAGGGAGTCTCATCCTCTGCGCGGTCATACGTGATGACCGTATCAAATTTCTGAAGATCCTGACGCTGTTTTTGGAGGACGAGCACAATGTCAATTCCGCTACATCCGCCCAAGGCCATTGCAACCGCCTGCATTGGACCGACTCCCTGACCAGTTCCTCCCTCTTCAGGGCTAATGTCAAAGTGCAACGTATTCCCGGTGCTATTCGTAGCCAAGAAATGAAACTTGTCGTCCAAGCGCTGAAGCGTGACGGTAGACATGATAGTGGAACCAGTAAACCAAAATATTAAACCATGGCGGTCTCGGCAGGATTCCCCAGAATGTGATTTTGCAACCTAAAACAGAAAAATACGTAATTTAGACTGTATCTGATCCGATATTGTATTGTGGTTTGATGAAGATTTCCCCCGTTTTTAAGACATTTTTTGGGTTGATTACCCTCTCAACCTTGGGATTTGGAGCCTATGAGTTCACTCCCTCGGCGAGGGATGTCATCAAGAAGGAGTACAAAGTGAATCCTGGAGGGGAGTTGAGTCTGGATCTTGATCGCGGGAATATTCACATAAAGACGACAAAGGATAATGAGGTAAAGATTGAACTTGAGCGGCATGCACGTGCTGAAAGTTCGGAGAAAGCTGAGCGTATTCTGAAGTCAGCTCACCGTTATGAATTTGATAAGAGAGGGGATGATGTCAGCATTCAATCAAGATTAGATGAGGAGAGAGGGCAGATGCGTTGGCGTAAAGGCCCGGCAATCAAAATTAAACTTACCGTCCGCGTGCCTCGCGAATATGATATTAACTTCAAAACGGGCGCTGGCAATATTACCATACTAGATGTCACCGGTGAAATTACTGGTCGCACAGGGGCGGGGAATATATTGATTGAAGATGTTGAAGGTAATTTGGATGTAAAGTCAGGTGCCGGGAATGTTGAGATATCAGGAGAATTGAAAGATGCAGACATTGCCACCGGTGCAGGAAATCTGTCAATCTATGCGGATGTGGATGTATTAAGTGCGATGGCGGGTACGGGAAACGTTACCGTAGAAATCCGTGGACAACCCAAAGGGGAAACCAGACTCAAAACCGGCGCAGGGAATGTGTCTCTCTCCCTTTCCGAAGATGTTCAGGCGAACGTTCGGGCTACGGCAAGTTTGGGGGCTGCATCGTGTGATTTTCCAATGGAGTTCTCAAAGAAGCTCCTATCCCACTCCTTCTCTGGTCAGATTAATGGGGGTGGAAACGCTTCCATTGTTTTGACGGCTGGTGTGGGAAATGTCTCCTTACATCGCCATTAGGCAGTGCAGTACCCCAGCCGCCGCCGGTTTTTGACGGATCAGCTTTCTTCATAGGCCTGATTTGGACCTCTGAAGTACCCCCTTTCCTGATCAACAAAAAATAGGGAATTATATACCTAAGTACCCCACGCGATTAGGGTTTCCCCGCGAATCCAACCAGTTCAATTTTTCAAATCTTGACCTTACGCGGGGGCGTATTCAGAATCATCTTTGCCAATTCCTCTGGCGTTGTAGGGATAGACCTTTGCAGGTTCATAATATCGTTCTTGCGTGGACGACCGCGAGGCTTGGCACCTTTCTTGGTTGGTGCAGGTGATTTTTGAGTGTCGTTCATTACTTGGGTCTGTCTGGTTGAAGAAATATACACAGATTCTATCTAAGGGGAATTATATCCGAAAGTAACAATTGATTGATAATAGAGGCTCTTGCGAAAATGCCAAATGCCTCTTCAGAGGAGAATATCGCCCTGGGTGTGCCTGTGGGCATATTTTTGCACGTTGTATGGGAATTTTGTAAGAGCCTCAGTTGATCTAAATTTATCAGCTAAAGCACGGTGAGAAACAAAATCGTTGTTCATGAATGAACAACCTATCGGTCAATTCACCCGAGCTTCACAACTGCTGCGGAGATCAGGCCTTAAACCCGATGAAGCAAATGAGCTCGTATAACCAACTAACCGGATAACGTAAAAAATGGGCAAGGTAGACATGTCTCGTTCTTTTTCCGCCACCGTATTAGTCTATGAAGATGGTACCTTGGCAATTAGGGAGAGCGACATCAAAGGATTGTTTATACAGACGGTATGATTGACCAGATCCAGTTCTTACTTTGTCGCTCATCCGGATATCACTTGTGTTTATGTAGGTCCTTATACGTTTTCGGGTACTAAAAGTTCCATAAATAGGCAACTTTGTTCTAACTTTTGGGGGTACTTAGGTATATAATTCCCCAAAAATATGCGTACCCTCATTATGATTGAATGAAGTATATTAGATCATCGTTCATTGAATCATGTCATGGTAGAGGGAGCGAATAGGTATGAGATTAAAAGTGCAGTGGTTGCCCACTATCCCCATGGAACAGTAGGAATCTCAAGGGTTCAACCTTGGAAATAGATTGTGGAGAGATCTGATGCAAAGTGATTTTATGCCTTTGCCGTTTCGGCGTGCCGCTGTGATCGGAGCTGGCACGATGGGAGTACAGATTGCTGCCCATCTGGCAAATGCAGGACTTAATGTTTTGCTCTTGGATTTGGCAGCTCCAGAGGGTACAGATCCAAAGGCTCTCGTCAAGAAGCAGCTCAAGACCGCTTCAAAGTTCAGTCCAAATCCATTCTTTACGAAGGTAACCGTACAGCGTATTCGTTGTGGGACCATTGAGCATGATCTCGAGGAACTTTCCGAGGCTGAATGGATCATTGAGGCGATCATTGAGCGATCAGACATCAAAAAATCTCTGTACGCACAAATTGAATTCCATATCGGCCCAGATTGTATCGTCTCTACGAATACCAGCGGGATTCCTATTCATTCTCTGGCCCAAGGATTTAGTGAAGAGTTCCGACCGCGATTTCTGGGAACTCACTTTTTTAATCCACCCAGGTATCTGAGTCTTATGGAATTGATTCCCCATCCCAAAACGGACCCCAATGTGCTTGAACAGATTGAGTGGTATACTCGCGTTCGCCTTGGTAAAGAAGTTGTTCTCGCCAATGATGTCCCTTACTTCATAGCGAATCGGATTGGCATTTATGGCATGTTGGGGGCGATCCAGCACTTTGTCAGTGGCGAGTATACGATTGAAGAAATTGATACACTGACTGGGCCACTAACGGGACGGCCGAAGTCTGGTACATTCAGAACGTCAGATTTAATCGGTCTGGATGTGATCCAGCTTGTATGTGCGAACCTTTTTGACAGCGTTCCAGAGGACGAGTCCAGAGAACGATTCAAGGTTCCAGATGTACTGCATGAGTTAGTGAAGAAGGGAGCTCTGGGTGCAAAGTCTGGGGCTGGATTTTATCAAAAAGAAAGTGGACAGATTCGGTCTCTAAATCTCTCTACGGGGGAATATGAGGCCCCCCGGAATCTTGATCTTGGAGATCTATCCTCGTTCAAGTCCGCTGGCTCACTTCCTCACCGCCTTTCGGCTCTCTTTGAAGATGAAGGCCGTGCAGGCTCGTTCTTCCGATCTACTATGCTGGATCTGATGGGATATGCAGCACGGCGGATTGGTGAGATTACGGATAGTCCTGCTCGTGTGGATCGGGCAATCGCTGCAGGATTTGGATGGAAGATGGGACCATTTCAAATCTGGGACGCAATCGGATTTAATTCGGTTCGGACGGCCATGCTCCGTGATGGAATTGAGCTACCCGAGTGGGTACTGACCATGCCAGACGATGCGTCTTTCTATAGGGAGCACCCCGCCAGTGTCTATGTTCCAGAGCAAAAAGAATATATACTTGAGGAAAGCTCACCCACGGAGCGGTCCCTGTCCGTGATCAAAAAGGAAACGGGAGCAGATCTGTGGTCAAATGAAGAATCGGGGCTCATTGACCTGGGGGAGGCAACGGCTCTATTTGAATTTCGATCCAAGGCATGCACGCTTGGATTTAATGTGATCAATGGACTATTTGAAGCAATTGATTATGTTGAAAACAGTCCTGATTTTGTTGGCTTGGTGATTGCCAATGAAGGGACACACTTTTCCGTCGGGGCGAATCTGGCCGAAATGGCGGGTGCCTTGCAGGAAGGCAAGTTTGATCAGATTGATCAATATATTGCGCATTTTCAGGCTGCAATGCAACGTATACATTATGCGCGAAAGCCTGTTGTAGCTGCTATTCACCAACGTGTGCTGGGTGGGGGATGTGAACTGATGATGGCCTCTGCAAATCCAGTTGCGGTTGCGGAATCTTATATCGGACTGGTAGAACTGGGGGTGGGACTCATACCAGCGGGGACTGGAAGTATGCGACTTGCATCGTGGGCCAGCCAGAGAAATTTTGGCTATGACAGTAATCTGCTCGCTGATCTGATGAGATCTTTTGAGACCGTTGCGAAGGCAACTGTTTCTACCAGCGCATATGAAGCCCGTGAGTTAGGACTTCTTCCCGATCAATCTAGCATTGTGATGAATCCGCGGCGACGCTTCTTTGCTGCAAAACATGAAGTACTAAGGCTTTCCGGGCAGGACTATCCCCCCCCAACCTCTGCACCCATTCGTGTACTCGGGCGTCCAGGCGCAGCGGCGTTAAGTGCCGCAGTCTATCAGTTACATCAGGGTAGATACATCAGTGATTATGATATGCATTTGGCTCAGAAACTGGCACATGTTTTTACAGGGGGAGATTTAAGTGGAGCACAGTATGTCTCTGAGTCCTATCTATTAGACTTGGAGCGGGAGGTGTTTCTTGGTCTTTTGGGCGAGCCGAAAACCCAAGAGAGAATCATCGGTCTCTTGAAGCATAATCGTCCCATTCGTAACTGAGTCCCTCAAACTATGCAATCATCAGCAGTAATAGTCACCAGTCTTCGTACACCAGTTGCCAAGGCAAAACGGGGAGCGCTTCACTTGACTCGTCCCGAAGATATCGGAGCGCAGGCGGTTCGGGTTGCCCTGGAGCGCACTCCGAACCTCAGTGCCGAGGATGTGGATGATGTGCTCATCGGATGTGCATTCCCGGAAGGACCGCAAGGGATGAATGTCGGTCGTATCATCGCAGGACGCGCGGGGCTACCAGATTCTGTCCCTGGGGCTACAGTCAATCGTTTCTGTTCCTCTGGACTTCAGACGATTGCAATGGCGAATCAGGCAATCAGTATTGGAGAAGCCGAATGTATCATTGCAGGTGGAACGGAGAGCATGACTCTGGTCCCTATGAGCGGATATTATTTTCAACCTGATCCGCATATTGTAGATCATCAGCCAGAGGTCTATGTCTCAATGGGGAATACAGCGGAGAATATCGTTGAGAAATATCATATCTCTCGTGAAGATCAGGATCGATTTGCATTGCGGTCACATGAGTGTGCACTTGCCGCCCAGTCAGCGGGCCTCTTTCACGATGAGATTATTCCCTTGAATATCCAGCAGTCAAGTTATCAGAATGGGGCTTCTCAAAAGATCAGCTATCAATTTGGCAAGGATGAGGGACCGAGAGCAGATACTAGTTTAGAGGCGCTGGCTCGCCTACGTCCTGTATTTCGCAACAAGGGCAGCGTCACGGCAGGGAACTCCTCCCAAATGTCTGATGGTGCTGCGGCAACAGTCGTCATGTCTGAAGCAATGGCTACACGTTTAGGCGCGGAGCCGCTTGCCCGTATGGTTGGGTTTGCTGTGACAGGTGTCTCCCCAGACTTAATGGGCATTGGCCCTGTACCCGCCATTGAGAAGGTGCTGAAAAAAACGAATCTTCGTCTGGATCAGATCGGGCTCATTGAACTGAATGAAGCATTTGCTGCCCAAGCTCTGGCGGTCATTCGTGAGGGGCATCTTGACGAAACGATCGTAAATGTGCAGGGAGGGGCGATTGCATTGGGGCATCCACTTGGATGTACAGGAGCAAAGTTGACCGCCACATTACTCCATGCCATGAAACGAGAACGGGTTCAATACGGGCTGTGTACCATGTGCATTGGTGGAGGCATGGGGGCAGCAGCCATCTTTGAACGTCTGTAGTCTTTGCTCTTCCAGAATCATGGCAAGTCATCCGCCAGGAGATTCATAATGCAACGCTACCAATCTTGATTCGCTTGAACAGAACGTTTAATTCGTGCTGCTCTCTGAACCAGATATAGCCACAGGTTTCGGTCTTGTTGGATGCCGAGAGGGATCAGTTCACCAATGGACTGGATGTACGACCCGCTGGTGGGAGGACTTCCGTTAATTTGTTTGGCTGAAGGTGGACCTATTGTTGAACGATTTTAATGTTGATACTCTATGATCTGCCTGCCATCTCGGAGATTTCCATTGTAGTGAGACCTGCTGAGCTAGTATCGTAGCATTGTTGGCTAGATGGGTTGACATGGATTTCGCACTCATTGAAAGATCCAGTGGAACAAAGACCGCATTCGGGGATCCCATGAATTTTGGCCGATGAACTCTGAGTAAACGTATCATTTTCATGAATAGACGGAAGCAGGCGAATTGATCGGTTGATGAATGCATCAATAGCTAGTCCTTATCTTTCTCTTATTGATTGGAAATGTCTTTTTGATCGTTAGGTCGTACAATCTTTTTGAAATCACCTGTGGTTGGCTGTGCCAACGGAGAATTCTATGGAGCAATACGGATATGGTATTCTAATCCTCTGGCAAGGTATTACAATTGGTCTTCTGGGTGCACTCTTCCTCGCCTATCATGGTGCACGTATCTGGATGTGGGGGTTGGCTTCCCTCCTATTTATTTTCTTTGCGGGGGCACCGCTTTGGTTGATTCTTGTGGCGGCGGTATTGATCTTAATCCTGGTTGTACCCGCGCTTCGCAGAGCTCTGGTGACCGACCCGGTCATGCGTGTAATTCACCGATTGAATATACTGCCGGAGATCTCAGATACGGAGCGAGTTGCATTGGAAGCGGGGAAAGTATGGGTAGAGGGAGAATTATTTTCTGGTCGTCCGAACTGGTCACGGATTCGAGCGACGTCTTTTCCTGAACTGAGTGAAGAGGAGAAAAATTTCCTGGATGGACCGGTACAGGATCTCTGTGATTTAGTTGACGATTGGAAGGTTTGGGCTGATCGACAGATCCCTGAGGAAGCTTGGGATTTGATGAAGCGTGAGAAAATGTTTGGGATGATCATCCCGACCGAGTATGGTGGTCTTGGATTCTCCGCAATGGCAAATAGTGCGGTGGTGATGAAGCTTCAATCACACTGTGGCCCTATTGCCACGACCGTCATGGTTCCTAATTCACTGGGCCCCTCTGAACTCTTGATACACTACGGGACTCAAAAACAGCGGGAATATTATCTGGGCCGTTTAGCTTCTGGGGCACTTCTCCCGGCTTTTGCTTTAACGGAGCCTGGTGCAGGTAGTGATGCGGGTGCACTCCTGGCTAATGGGGTTGTATTTCAGGATGAAACAAACAGGACGCATGTCCGGCTGAACTGGGAAAAGAGATATATCACTCTTTCCAGTATAGCAGATGTTCTGGGACTGGCTTTTAAGCTCAGAGATCCTGAGAATCTCCTTGGACTTGGCGAACATCTTGGGATTACCTGTGCGCTCATCCCAGCGGATACCCCGGGAATTGAACGAGGACGAAGGCATGACCCGCTGGGGGTTCCCTTTATTAATGCTCCTTTCAAGGGGCGTGATGTGGTCGTGCCAATGGATGCCATCATAGGAGAGCACAAAGGCGTGGGAGCGGGATGGAAGATGTTAATGGAATCCCTTGCTGCTGGGAGGGGGATCTCACTTCCTGCTTCCTCGGTTGGGAGCGCTAAGGCTGTCTTTCTGGGTGTTTCCGCGTATGCTGCTGTCCGACGTCAATTTGGACTTCCAATTGGAAAATTTGAAGGAATTGAAGAGCCGTTGGCCAGGATTGGGGGCTTCGTATATCTCATGGATGCGGCACGACTCTATACACTTGGGGCTATTGATAGTGGAGAGGCACCAGCTGTAGTGACCGCGGTGCTAAAGTACAATCTTACAGAACTATCCCGAAAAATTATCAATGATGGAATGGATATAATGGGGGGGAGTGCCATCTCGTCTGGTCCCAAGAATATTTTGGCCCATCATTACATAAATAATCCCATCGCCATTACGGTTGAAGGTGCAAATATCTTGACCCGAACTTTGATCATCTTTGGTCAAGGAGCCCTTCGCTCTCATCCATGGGCGTACAAAGAAATTGTAGCATTGGGCAACAAAAATATTGCTGAATTTGATTGTGCTTTTGTCGGACATGTTGGACATGTCATTCGGAATGCCGCCAGATGTCTGATCTTGGGAATTGCAAGGGGCCACGCGACTCCAGTTTCTGGTCGTGGAGTGGTTCGGAAGTATGTTCGTCGATTAACCTGGATTAGCACTTCCTTTGCATTCATGGCCGACTTAGCTATGGCTTCTCTGGGAGGGGAACTCAAGCGCAAAGAAAAAATTACAGGACGCTTCGCCGATATCTTTTCTTGGATGTATCTCGCGACTGCTACCATCAGGCGATTTGAAGTGGAAGGTGAGCGAAAAGAAGACCTTCCATTCTTCCAATGGTCAATGGAATACGCTTTTGCTGAAATTCAAAAAGCATTTGAAGGGCTACTCGCAAATATTAGGATCACTGGATTTACATGGTGGATGCGTGGGCCGGCGCTGCTATGGCACAAGTTGAATAGTTTTGGAAATGGCCCGTCCGATGAATTGGGACACGAAGTGGCAAGACGAATGCAAACCCCTGGTCCGCAGCGTGATCGTATGGCGGCAGGAATTTATCTTGGAAAAGATATCACTCGTGGAATCAGCCGGTTTGAACATGCTTTCAGTCTGGTAGCTGGGGTTCGCCCAATAGAAAAAAAAGTGCTGGCAGCGGTGCGTGCAGGCCAGTTGGAACGCAAGCCCAAGAACACACGATTTGAGAGGGCCTGCGAGGCAGGAATCATATCGGAAGATGAGGTCAAAAAAATCAAAGAAGCAGCTAGTGCTGCATGGGAAGCCGTACAGGTAGATGATTTTGATGAGGCATCCTACTTACGCCATCACGCCAGTGTAACTACCCCAAAAACATGATTCATACGATCCTGCTGATTCTCCATGTTTTAACTGCATCCGCCTGGTTTGGACTAAGCATTCGGCTGGGTAGTCAAGCGAGATTAGCTGCAGGCGGTCAACCAATTGTTGCTGTTGATGGAGCTCGAACCCTCTCTCTGATGGGATCCATGCTCATTGCGACCTTTGTTTTTTCCATGATGCTATTGATTCTGGGGGGTGGATATCCAGGGCAGATCCAGTACCATATTGCTTCCGCGCTCATTCTCGTTCTTTTGGGTATACAATTCGTGTTTTTGCGCCCAGCATGGAGCAGATTGCGCTCAGCGCTGGAAAATACTGGAAATCAAGAATATATGGAATTGAATCAAGAGAATCCCTCCTCTTATGCTCGGACGGTTTCCATCACTTCAGGTATTGGACATCTATTGTGGGTTGTCCTTTTGGTCCTCATGTTCTGGAACAGACTCACATCATAAGCATTAAATGGATATGATTTAACTCACCTCACTTACCCGACTACATTGATGGCGACAGAGCGCATGAACGAAAATTGGCGGCAGGTGTGCAGCCAGATTGAGTCTATTTGGAGCGAAGTTGAATTTGAAGAGAAGGAAATGAAGCGCGCTCGTGGAAATATGCGCAAGATGGTCCAACTCATTCACGACAAGACGGGTGAGCCAAGAAGCGAAATATTTCAAAAAATTAGTGCGATTATTTGATTCCTTTGCTGGGTCTGATCTTTGACTCCGTCGCTACTTGCCATCATTGCGCTTCCGCACAACCTTCTCCTCTTGGTTCTCCAATACATCCCTAACCATTCCCTGAATTCCCTGAGTATAGGGTTCAGGAGAGCCAATTCACTCCTTAACACGGTACCGAAACAACCTTTCCTTAGTACTGGAAGTCAGTATTTTTTGGAGGTGTAGCACCTTATTACGGCAAAATTCAATCTCTAAAAAGTCATTTGAAACGACGTTTCAACACTATCTCCGAATTCGTTATTCCGATTCACCCCATCTGCTGTACTCCATAGACAGGACGTCAGTTTACACCCAATGAGTGATTAACATCTGAGATATACATTCCATTCCTATATTCCTGATTGTCTCCACTTCAATTCGTAATCAGTCAATCTATACGACCCACCCCCCAGCAAAAGAAAGGAGATCCCCGTGAACGTTAAGATCAACATTCCAACCCAGAATCTCGTGGACAGGATTGATTCTAGTCGCCCTGATTGAGAAATTTAGATCTGTTGATGAGTGTAATTTAATGCCAGCCAAGTGAGCATGGAAGGGATGGGAACGGCATATCCCATGCCACTTTCTATGAGTAACCCCTTCTGCTCAAATTTCTGAAACAGATCCTCCGCCTCACTTTGGCCATATTCCTGAATCAGCGAAGACATGATGTGTTTATACTCCGCAGGCTCTCCATGGGGGACTTCTACAATTGACCCTGCCAGACAGCGGATCTGATCAACACGGAAATCACTTACCCTCTGCTTATAGTATACATTGCGACTTTTCCGTCCTGCTTCCATCAACGCAAGTAGTCCGTCATGGGTCATGATGCCACCATTCGCTTTGAGATGCTTTGCGGCGGGGTACGTATAGGACAGGATGTGCTGGGGCCATCCATGCGTTTCAAGCGCAATTGCGTTGATCCAGTCCGTAGGATCTTCTTTTGTACCGCCTTCCTTCGTGAGCCAATCCAGAATCACGGCCCGCTCGGACTCTTTGCTTAATGCGCCTAACTCTACAAGACAATTGTCTGCAAATCTTGAAATTTGGTTCTACCACAATTTGTGTGGAATGAGTATATTTCGGCGAACTAAACCTACTCAATTTCATGTCAAATTTCATAGATTTATTTATGCGCTACACTCTGGATCTCACTCCTGAGTGGCAGCTTGACCGAATCACTTTGGATCCAACGTCTCACCGGATTGATGTATATCTTCGCCATTCGGGAGAGAATCTTGTTTGTCCAGAAACGGGGGAATCTGGGACGTTGTATGACCACCGCAAGGAGCGTTCGTGGCGTCATATTGACTGGTGTCAATCCAAGAGTTATATCCACTGTCGTATCCCTCGGGTCAAGTCTTCAAAGGGAATCAAGACGATTAAGCTTCCTTGGGCAGATTCATCCAGTCGTGTAACCTATGCCTTTGAGCGCGCTGCGATTGATCTGTTGAAAGCAACCAAAAATCAAACCAGCACCGCCAAGCTTCTACGGTGTGGATTTAACCAACTGAATCGGATCATGCATCGTAGTGTAGAGCGCGGATTAGCACGTAGGGATCTG
Organism: Rhodothermales bacterium; assembly: GCA_965208025.1. Classification (GTDB taxonomy): domain Bacteria; phylum Bacteroidota; class Rhodothermia; order Rhodothermales; family Bin80; genus Bin80. Next base: position 1,991,671 of record OZ242302.1, on the reverse strand, counting down.
GGAGAGATCCCCCATATCGGTGTGGATGAGAAAGCACTCAAACGGGGGCATGTCTATGGGACCGTGGTAACAGATTCCACACGGGGGATTGTCCTTGATGTGGGGGAGGGAAAGACCAAAGAAGGCGCTATAGTGCTGTTTGAGCGTGTGTTTGAGGGAATGAAGGAGAAGGTCGTAACGGTGACGACGGACATGTTAAAGGCGTTTATTCGCGCCGTTGAACGAGTCTTTCCGAACGCAACCTTGATTCATGATCGGTTTCATCTGATTCAGGATCTGAACAAAGCAATCAATCAGGTGCGCAGACGGGAAGTGAAGAGCCATCCCGAGTTGAAAGGGACGCGTTATGTGCTTTTGAAGAACGAAAAGAACCGTACGGCCAAGCAAGACGAGATCTTCAAAGTCGTTCAAGAAGCCAACTTGGAAGTCAGTCACGCCTGGCGGGTACGCGAAGAGTTTAAAGGGATCTTTGAGTGTAGTTCCTTCGCCGAAGCAAAGAGGTATTTTGATCTCTGGCTAAAGAGTGTTGAGCAGATGGGCGTCAGGGAAGTCACCAAGGTGGGGGAAAGGTTTCAGCGACATTTTGATGGCGTCTGTAATGCACTTTCCCACTCACAATCCAACGCCAAGGCAGAACGCATTAACGGCAAAATTCAAGAAATCAAAACGGTCGGGAGAGGATACCGAACGTTTGAAAAATTCAGAAGTGCGATTCTATTCTTCTGTGGAGGCTTAGACCTCTATCCACAAGGTTCGGGGTAGAACCTGAAATTTTCAACTTACGACCCCCCCTCGTTATCCCATCAAGCCCTGCGGTCAGTAGGACGATGGGTCTACCCAATTTGCCATTATGGATGAGTTCAAGTATACGGATCGTATTCCCAATGTGCTGAGAGGGAGGAACATTTTCATCCAATAGTGCTTGGGCTTCATCAAGAATTAAGAGCAATGGTTCTTTCTCATCTTTAAGAATATCCTCAACCGTAGGCTTTGGGCGGATATTTTTATATCCCCTCCTAAAAAAATTTTTCAGCCCGACCTGAGTGGATTTTTCTGTCACCTCATATTTATCTCCAAACCCCAGGGAACTAAGTAACTGATGTGGATCCCAGAGAGCGGTCACCCCAATATTCACAACATCCCAATGTAGGGATTTTGCAAGTCTTTCACATTCATAAAGCAGAGCACTCTTCCCCACTCCTGGAGCCCCCTGAATCAGGAAGATCGTCCCAGTATTTGTGTCAAGTGCTCGTGCTAGGAGTTCGTCAAAATTCTGCAGAATACTATTTCATCCATGAAAGTATCTTGCAGGGCCTCGGTCAACCGCAGCAGGTAATGAGTGAGGGGGAGAATGTGGATCTTCAGTCATCACATAAAGATACGGGTAGAATTGTTGGACGAATTACAGGAACTTGGGTTCCTGAAACAAGTGCTTTGAATATCTGTGTGGAGTAAGGACATATGTGTGATTAGGACCGTATCCATTGGGGTCTATGAGTATCTAAAATAACTCCGAATTTGTTCAACGACAGGGCGAATAATGGTTGTGCGTCTATTTGGTCAAACTTAACCGATCTTGAAGCTGTTTCCGAGGTGATTTCGGTTAGATGGAGTACAGGTGTGGACCAATCAATCTTGCGAGGCATCTGTCTACCAATTTGATTTCCTGCGAAGAATTGGACACGATCTGGGGCTTCTCCGCGTGAGGCCGAGTCTCATTGATTCCGGGCGACTCTCCGCATCCATGGATCAGTCGGCTTAGTGATACCGGATAAGTGAGTTCCACCTTGTATCATGTGCTGTTGAGGAATCACTTTTTTCGCATGATCACATACTGGCTGAGTGCATGCATTGCTCTGCGAGCATCAGAATCGGGGAACGATGTGAGGAGGGACTGTGCCGATTTGATATGATACTCCATACGTTCTTGTGCATAAGCTAAACCGCCAGTTGATTCAGCAAATTCAAAGATGATTTGCCGATTCTGTTTTGTCTTTTTTCCGCTGCGTATAAGTTTTAGGATTCGTCGTCGCTCCGACTTGCCAGAGACCTCGAGAGCATGGATCAAGGGGAGGGTGACCAATTTTTTCTGAATATCCGCTCCCACCGGTTTTCCGACTTCTTGAGTTCCATAATCAAAGAGATCATCTCGAATTTGGAATGCGAGCCCCAGTTGTTCGCCAAACTCTTCCATAGAGCGAAGACTATCCGGATCTGCATCTGCACTCAGAGCTCCACAGCGTGTACAGGCGGAAATAAGAGATGCAGTTTTATCTGAAATGATCTTATAGTAAGACTCTTCATCTACATCCATGCTACGCGATCGCTGAACCTGTCTCAATTCTCCTTCACTCATACGTTTTACGGCATGGCTCAGCACGCGAAGCAGGTCATAATCATCATGCTCCAGTGCCAAAAGAAGTCCGCGGCTCAGAAAATAGTCGCCAAGTAAGACGGCGACCTTATTCCCCCAGAGTGCATTGATAGAGTAAGTCCCTCGTCTCTTCTCAGATTCATCTACGACATCATCATGTACCAGAGTAGCGGTATGAAGGAGTTCAACCAGTGCGGCAGCACGATGGCTTCGTTCACGGATACCTCCACAAGTCTTGGCGGTCAAGAGGACCAATAACGGCCGAATGCGTTTGCCCTTCTGACGGAGAAAATATCGAATCACCAGATTCAAGAGTCCGTGCTCTACTCGTACAGCTTCTCGAAAGTGACGCGAAAATTCATTGAGATCGTCTTCTACCACTGACTGAAAATCTCGAAGTGAGATCGTGGTTTCATTCAGGTTTTCATCCATCAATCAGTGGCTTAAATGTCATGAATCCTATATAGATGGCGGTTTATTGGGTACTATTGCAGGGCGTGTAAGGGTAAAATGATTCGGACTTCGGTATATTAGAGTTAACGCAGATTGATCCACTAGCCACAGTTTGGATCAATAAATTTCCACCATCATATCCTTTGGTATGGGGCCACCGTCGTCTCATGGTCTATCAACTCTTTGTGTCTACACTTTCGTGAGGGCTATGGGGAGTAGATTGTATCCCAAGGAATAGATTTGCTACATTGAGGGATATCCTCATCCTCTCGGCGCTTCATTTTGCTGTTGTGCAGTCCATGGATGAAGCCTCATTGACGTGTAATTCATGATATGATCCATATAAATGGAGCATTAAGTTTCCTAACGCAACGATAAACACCCTACCATTGCGTGAGGCGATACATCCCTTATATCATTCGACGGGGGGTAGTGCGATCAACAGGTTGTGTTGTTCAAATTGGCTTTGAGAATGATGCGATAATAATACTGTTGTCCAGCGAAAGGTGAACTACTTGATACGGGTGAGGCCATGCCTCACCTGCTAATTCATTAGCGCATACGAACAATGCGGCCGGCATGTGTCTCAATACCTGCCTGTGATTGCACATGAATCTGGTAAAGATATAGACCTGAGGGCAATGATGATCCCGTGAGATGGATACTCTGGCGCCAGCCTGGCGTTAGATCTGCAGCTGTTTGGGATAATACCCTCCGTCCAGTGACATCAAATATATCCACATTGAGTGTGGCAGGCCAGGGCAGGTCAACCGTCAAGAGTGTGAATTCATGAAAAGGGTTAGGATAGTTTTCATATACCTTGAACGATTCGGGTAGTCCGTGTGTCGACGAATAATCTGAGGTTTCATCGTCAACCTGTAACGGAGTGCAGGTAGGCCCCAGATGATCTCGAATACGATTCAGCCACATTTGAAATTCATCATCGGCAGGAGCACACAGATTCTGCCCCTTAAAATGAAAAACTTCCAGACGATTTAACCCCAAGAAGCTTCGAGGAATCTGCCCAGTGAGAGTATTCTGACTGAGGATTAGACGCCTCAACTGTGGGAGATTCCCCAGTTCGGGGGGGATTGGGCCTCCCAGGGAATTACGTGACAGATCCAGTTCTTCAAGCATTTTGAGGTTTCCAAGTTCAGGCGGAATGGGACCGGAGAGAGCGTTATTGGATAGGATTAATTCTTCCAGTTGTTCAAGATCACCAAGTTCTGGAGGAATTGGCCCAGAAAGTGTGTTGCTGGAAAGGTTCAGAGATCGAAGTTGTTTTATTTTTCCAAGTTCCGCCGGGATGGATCCTGAAAGGGAATTATGCCCCAGGTTCAATTGCCATAGTGGTTCGAGATTCCCAAGCTCAGGTGGAATCGGACCGGACAGCAGATTATAGGACAGACCAATGAATCGTAATCCTGTACTATTTTCTAGTTCAGGCGGGATAGAGCCAGAAAGGGAATTGCCAGACAAAAATAGAATCCACAGCCGTTTAAGGTTTCCGATTTCAGGGGGGACTGGGCCAGTGAGAGAATTGCGTGTAAGGATTAGTTTTTCCAGTTGTTCAAGATTCCCGAGTTCAGGGGGGATTGAACCAGAAAGAGAATTGTGCGATAGATCCAGATCGTCAAGTTGTTTGAGGTTCTCTAATTCAGGCGGGATCGGGCCAGAGAGAGAATTTTCGGATAGGTTCAGTTCTATCAGTCGTTCAAGGTTTCCGAGTTGGGATGGAATCTGACCACTCAATCCCCTATTCTCAACAAGTTCAAGAATCTGAAGATTTCTCAGGTTCCCAAGTTCAGGAGGCAAGGTTCCATTGAGATTGTTTTTTTCCATCTTCAGTTCAACGACCAACCCCTCCTTGACCGTAACACCAACCCAACTGGCCAGTTCTGTCTCGGTCGGAATGTTTGAAACATCCCAATTGTGTTTCTCAGTCCAGTGATCTCCGCCTGTCGCATTGTAAAATGCTCTCAGACCCTGATAGACTTGTTCAAGCTGTCGGTTCACACGAAACGTGATCCGGTCCGTAACATCGTTAAAGTCTCCATCACGAACATGTACGAAAAGTCGTATGAACTGATCGGGTGGAGCATTGGGGCCAACTGTGAACTCAAAGTCTACTTCGGTTGAAGCACCACCAGCAAGAGGGCCGATCTCAATCTCAGATGTAGCCCACTCAATGAATGGATAGACTTCGTCTCCTGCAAGTTCCACATGGAATTGGTTGGCATCGTTGAGATAGTTGACTATGTCCATTGAGATCGTCACCCGGTCGGTAGGCTCAATGATGCGATTACCATCATGATCTGCCCATGACCAGTCCTTGAGACGTATCGCAGGTAGGTTGGGTTCTTGCGTGGCTCGCTGTGCATTGACAAATCCCCGCCCCATCAAGCCAGCAAAGTCAGGGTTTTCAGCGTCAATGTTCTCGCTCGTTAACCGTACATGCTCTCGCAGGGCATCTGGAGATAGATTGGGGAACCGAGTCCTCACCAAGGCAGCCACCCCTGAAGTAAGGGGAGTCGAAAATGATGTGCCGCTGATCGTAATGTATTCGTTATCTGATCCCGTGGTAATAATATTGACTCCGGGGGCAAACACACTGACCTGTCTACCAAAGCTGGATGATCGCGCTTTCACGCGCATATCCTTCTGTGTAGACCCTACTGAGAGTACACGCGGGTGTTGGGCCGGATAGCGAGTATTTTCGTCCAGGTTTGTATCAAAATTCCCCGCTGAGGCGACAACCAGAGATCCCATATCGGTGACAAGTTCAAGCGTTTGAACAGGAAGCCTAGCATCAAAGTCATTTTGTAACGTTGCGCCCCAACTGGTATTGATGATGTCGGCGCCATTGGTAGCTGCATAAAGAATGCCAGTGTATCCTTCACAAATTCGACGATCAGAGGTAGCACATCCCACATTGATATGCATCAGTTCCGCATTCCAGGCAGCACCTGACACTCCTAACTTATTGTCGGTCACTGCACTTGCTGCTCCGGCAACCGCCGTGCCATGCATTGCGTTTCGCGGAGTTAGACGTAGCCCAGTAGGGTCATGGTCATAATCATCCTGATTGGCGAAGTTCACACCATGCACATCATCAATGAATCCATTCATGTCGTCATCAATCCTGTTGTCAGGAATTTCATCTTCGTTCGTCCACACATTGGCGAGAAGATCCTCATGTCGCCATTCGCTCCCTCCGTCAACAATTGCGATTACCACTGTCGGCGTACTGTCCGAAGCTTTCACAACATCCCATGCCTCGGGAAGGTTTAGAGCTGTCAATTCGATTTGCTCTACAAATCTGGGATCATTCGGATTGATATGATCCCAGTGAGCTGATCCAGAAATATGATTCACAAGTAAGGGTTCGGCGTAGACGACACCTGATGCATGAGATAAGTCCGTTGAAACCCGCTGAGGAATGTCATTGGCGCTGTAGTGCACAGAGTAGGTTCGGCGCAGGGCCATCAGATTATCCCTCGTCTGGGGAGTCGGTTCTACATAATCAAGAAAAGGATACATCCGCTCAATGGTATGTACTCCATAGGCGGCTGCTTTACGATCAAAGATCTGTAAGCCAGTGGTGACTGTTTTTCCGAGTAAATCAACGCCCTCTTCAAATTGCACCACCACCACCTGAGGCACTACCTCGGAGACGCTCTGGGCAATTACTCGCATGCTACCGAAGAGCGAAACAAAAGAGAAGCCCAGTGTCAGTAGAAATAATGATGGATCAATTCTCATGGTTCATATTGAAAAGGATGCTGATCTATAAAGAGATCATCCTTTTTGATCATGATTAAGACTTACAAGAAATCACTATCGGAGCGAAGAATCTCCAAACAGGTTTTCGGTTTTGACGGTGCAATTCTGGTTCCAGATTGATAGCAAAGTAGCAAAATTATCTGAATCTGTACAAGTACTTTTGTCTTTGACGCAGAGACAGCGGTCGGCGGAGGTACTGGACGGAAATTCAATGTGGAGGTCAATGGGAGTATTCAGTCGGACTCACACGAAGCAAATCCAGCCCGAGTGCACTAACTATTGCATCCGCACGAAGCGACCAGATTGTGTTTGAGTTCCCACCTCCGATTGAACATGAATCTGATATAAGTATATGCCAGAGGGTAGGTCCGAGCCATCCAGACGAATACTTTGACGCCAGCCAGCCGTCAGATTCACAGGAGTCCGAGAAAGTACATTCCGTCCTGTTACATCAAAAACCTCCACATTCAGAGTGGCAGGCCAGGGGAGGTTTACGACCAGAAGCGTGGACTCTGAGAAAGGATTCGGATAATTTTCATAGACCGCAAATAATTCTGGTAATCCTTCCTGCTCCGACGAGACGGGGCCGAAGACTTCAATACTGAAAATCACAGTAGCCTCCGCACCATTGGCATCGGTGGCCTTGAATGTATAGGGAATTGGAGTAGAGGTAACCACCGACGGCGTTCCATGAATGGTGCGGGTTGATGAATCGTATTCAAGCCCGGTGGGGAGTGAGGGGGTTAGAGTGTAGGTGATCGGCGGAGTACCCCCTTGGGCCTCGGGCAGGATTAACGGAGAAATAGGAAGTCCAAGCGGGAATGCTTGATCCGTGATAACACTAAAAAACTGGAATCCTCTACATACAGGTCCAAACGTACTCGGAATACTTTTCAGCCACGTTTGAAACTCATCATCAGGGGGAGAACAAACCCTTTGGCCACCGAAAAAAAATAATTGTAAGTTATCTAATTGCATCAAACTTCTAGGGATGGGCCCAGAGAGGTTATTTCCTTGAAGATATAGCTGTTCCAATTTGGAAAGCTTCCCCAGTTCGGCTGGAATGGATCCAGAGAGGGCATTTTGGGACAGATCCAGATCCACCAAATGTTCAAGGTTCCCCAGTTCGGGTGGAATCGGTCCAGTAAGGTCATTGAGACCAAAGGACAGTTGCCCCAGTTGAGAAAGATTCCCAAGTTCGGGTGGGATTGACCCAGAAAGGAAATTGTTATGCAGGATCAGTCCAACCAGTTGTTTAAGGTTTCCGAATTCGGACGGGATTGGCCCGGAGAGAGAATTATTGGGCAGGCGCAGGTCAATGAGTTGTTCAAGGTTTCCGAGTTCCGTTGGGATCAATCCAGAAAGGGAATTGGATTCAAGGTACAGCCCCCACAGTTGGGGGAGGGTTCCAAGTTCGGCAGGAATCTGGCCTGCAAGTTTCTCATTATTAAAAAGTTCAAGAATCTGAAGATCACTTAGATTGGCAAGTTCGGGAGGCAAGGTCCCATTGAGGTTATTTCTTCCCATGGATAATTGAGACAATAATCCTTGGTTCATCGTGATCCCGAACCAATTCTCAAGTTCGTCTGCGGTCGGACTTTTTGAAAGATCCCAGTTGTCATTGCGGGCCCAATTATCGCCGTCTGTCGCTAGATAAAATGCCTGCAAACTTGGGAAAACCGCTGATGCTGGTTGTTGGGAGTTAGCACCAAGTGTAATCCGATCCAACCTATCTTTAAAGTCTCCGTCACGAATATTAAGGAAGAGTCGTAGTAATGGGTTGGAAGGAGAGTTGGACTCTACGGTAAACTCAAAGGTTATTTCGGTTTCATCACCGCTGGCAAGAGTGCCAACTTCAACTTCGGATGTGGACCACTGCAAAAATGGATAGGAGCGACTTCCCACAAGCTCCACTCGGAGTTGATTGGCATCGGCGAGATGGTTAACGATGACCATTTCGATGGTGACACGGTCGCCAGACTCTATGATCAAATCACCATCCTGATCTTCCCACGACCAGCGCTGGAGTCGTATGGCGGGCAGGCTGGGTTCTTGAACGGCAGCCAGCGCATTGACTAATCCCCTCCCCATTAGGCCGGCAAAACTGGGATTCTCAGCGTCAATGCTCTCACTGGAAAGCCTGACTTGTTCCCGAAGTGCATCTGCAGACAGGTTCGGGGACCTTGTCTTCACCAAGGCGGCCACTCCAGAAATCAGAGGTGCCGCATGTGAGGTCCCGTTGGTGATGGTGTAGTCGTTATTTGAACTAGTAGTAGTGATTCCGGCTCCAGGAGCAAATACGTTAACCAGTTTCCCGTAGTTGGAAGAGCCTGCTTTCATGCGATCATTCCTGATGGATCCCACGGAGAGAACACGCGGGTGTACCGCTGGATATTGGGGGGATACATCCAGACTTACATTTCTATTTCCCGCCGAGGCTACAACCAATGCACCCATGTCGGTAACCAAGTTAATCGTCTGGTCCACGAACCGAAACAACCCTTCGTCTTCTCCCGGTTGACTGCCCCAACTTGCATTAATAATGTCGGCGCCATTCATAGCAGCATAAACAACGCCAGGATAAGGTCTGCACAGTGTCCTATCAGATCCAGATTCGGCACATCCCGCATTGATGTGCATGAGTTCTGCATTCCAGGCCGCACCTGACACGCCTATGTTGTTGTCTGTCACTGCACTGGCCGACCCTGCAACCGCAGTGCCATGGCGTGCATTTCGTGGACTCAGTCGTAGTCCTGTTGGATCATGATCATTATCGTCTTCATTGGCAAAGTTAATGCCATGCACATCATCAATGAATCCATTATTATCGTCATCAATCCCGTTATTCGGTATTTCATCTTCGTTCGTCCAGACATTGGCGCGAAGATCCTCGTGTCTCCATTCGCCTCCTCCGTCCACGATCGCGATTACTACTCGGGGATTCGTATCTTCGCTTTTTACCACATTCCAGGCTTCTGGCAGGTTTAGGACATTCAAATGTGTCTGTTCATCGAATCTGGGGTCGTTAGGATCAATGCGCTCCCAGTCAACGGATTCATGAATACGAATGACAGGAACGGGTTCGGCGTAGACGATGCCAGGCGCGAGAGATAGGGAGTTGGAAACTTCTTGAGGAAGATCACTGGCACTGTAGCGCACATAGTAGGTGCGGCGCAGGGCCATCAGATTATCCCGTATCTTTGGGGTCGGTTCTACATGATCTAACATTGGGTACATTCGCTCAATGGTATGCACCCCATACGTTGCCGCCATGCGATCAAAAACCTGCAAGCCCGTCGTAGCTGTTTTTCCTTGAAAATCAATTCCTTCTTTAAATTGAACCACTACAACTTGGGGCACTGTCTCTGAGACATTCTGGGCAACTACTCGGACACTACCAGAGTGTAAGACCAAGATGAAGCTTAGCGTCAGTAGAGAAAATGGACGATTGATTCCCATGGGTTACGTTAAGCTATTATGAGTAGTGAACCGGGGTTCAACTCTTATGTTTTTGGTCAATGGTGAATTTTGTAAGAACTCCAACCACACTACTCACTCTCGTATTCAATGGGATATATGTGTCTGATTTTAGCTAACTGACTGAAAATTATGGCTCTACCCCAAGGACTGGGGATCGTAATAAAGATGTTTGATCCAACAGCGACTGGTGATCCTCCCCGGATCACCATTTCAGATCCATGCGTGCACTGAGTCCGTACGAGGGTGGGGCCTCATTTGCCTCCATCGTGCGTGCGGTCGTCGCGACCGAGACTTGCAGTCCTTGGCGCATGCGCACGTTGTATCCAACCCGATAAGCGCGTCCACTCGGATCCACTGTCATTCCCACAATGGATTGCCCAATGCTTTTCTGGATCGGCGCCCCATACCCCAGTTCCATCTCAACGCGTTGATCCGTGCTTCCCACGCCTATGGTATGCAGCGGTGCTTCGCGCCATAGATCTCCCCCGTACACATTCCCCCAGAGCGGACGTACCCGCATAGAGGGGCCCAGCCCGCCCGGCGTTCCATACTCAACGGATCCCATCAGTCCCCATTCGCGCAGTCCTTCATCGGTATGTAGCACCAGGGTCCGACCCCCAACCTCCGCGCGCAACTGACTCGCTGACCAGCGCATGCCTCCCCCGAGCTCTATGCCCAGTCCTGTCTCGGCATCGCCTCCATCCTGCCGAAGCGCAGTTTCCAGATAGGGCTCCATGCCCGCTCCCAATCGCAGACTCCCTTCCACACCTGCCCGGACCCGCCGGACGCCTAGATCCGTTCCCGTCTCCATGTCCGCCGTCGCCCAGAAGGCATCCACTTCGTAGCCCAACCGCCCCGTGGTGCTGCCCGTCAGGGTTCCTGTCAGCCCGAGCGCAACCAGCGCTGCATCCAGTTCCGTTTCCAGGGCTTCCAGTTCAGACTCCCCTCGTCCCAATCCCAAGAGCATCCACGCACGCATGCCCGCTCCCGTTTGATAACTGACATAGGGATAGAAACCCGTCAATCGTGAGGATGCTGTGCCAGCGCGCGCTGGCGTCTCATAGGTGCCTTGATCCCAACTTTGTGCGGCGACGAGTCCCGCCATCCATCCCTGATCCCATGCATAGTCAGCGCCCAGGAGCATGGTCGTGACATCCGAACGCAACGAGAGCGCACCATCTTGTCCACGCATACGCGAATAGGCACCCTGCCCCCAGACGCTCCATCCTCCCTGCGTAAATTCGGCCCCACACCCGCGAAAGATTTCGCCGAGCGACCAACGCGCTCTCCCATCACGCAGCCATGTCAGGTCCGGGATCTGGCACTGCGCCATCCCCTCCATCCGCCGGGACAATGCATCCACAAGTTGGGATGCCCAGGTCCGAAGCACGCGGGCCACATACGCATTCTGGATGCTCTCCTCGCTCTCCTCTTCCATCACCGCTTCCGTGCGCGCCTGCGCGACCTCTGCATTCACGGCCGAGAGCACGACCAGTGCAAACGTCTTCGCCTCCCAGATGCGCTCACCCGAGAGTAGCTTCACGTCAATCGTCTTGGAGACCTCGCTTGGTGCAAAGGTCACCTGCCCGGCGGTGGGTTCATAATCCTCTCCCGCCAGCGCTGTCCCGTCTTCGGTGGCATAGCTGACCAGCACAGGCAGGGTGGAGGGCTTGGACAGGTTCATTTCAAAGATGGCGGCGCTTCGCGAGACCGTGACGCTTTGGACCGAGACATTAGAGCCCCCGTCATTGTCCACAATCGTTCCGATCCCGGTGCCTTTGCCAAGTGCCGCATGTCGTGCATTGGAAAGCGTCACCGCAAAGGTCTCCTCGGGTTCTTCCTCCGTATCCTCCAGGATCTGGATGCGGATCTTCCCGTTCGTACTCCCCGCCTCAAAGATGACAATCCCTTTGGAAGAGACATAATCGGATCCCTCGGTTGCACTCCCATCCGACGAGGCAAACTCTACCATGACCGCTTGCAGGCTTGGCCGGCTGAGGCGAATGGGGAGCAGGATCGCCCCATCTCCCTCTGAGGCACGCGCATCATCAAGATCCACCGTGAGCGCCCCCTCATTGTCCAGAATCGTGACCTGTGCGCTCACCTCCGGAATGTCCTCTCCTCCCTGTAGAACCACCCGAAACGTTTCGGTCGGTTCGGGGATTTCATCGTCCAGGATCGGAACCCGGATCTCTCGACGCAATTCACCCGCCGGGATCGTGACAGTGGCCATGCCGGCGGTGTAGTCCTCCCCAGCTACCGCAGATCCATCCTCCGTCTGGTAGTTGAATGTCCGCACGCGGCCATCCTTGCCGCTCAGGATTACCGGGAGGACGGCCTCCATGGCCGACTCGTTGACCGTCCCCCCCTCCATGTGCACGGTGACGGGCTGTTCATTGTCCTCAATGGTGACGCGACGGGTGGACTCCCCCAGCCTCCCATGCATTGCATCCATGAGCACAATCCGAAACGTTTCATCCCCTTCAAAGAGTTCATCATCCATGATCTCAATCTCAATGGACTGCACCCTCTGTCCCGAAGAAAAACGCAGGGGGCTTCGAGTCTGTACTTCATAATCCTGCGCGGGCTTGGCACTTTCTTCAGTGACTCGAAAGTCCACACTGACCGTCTGCTCGGGAAGCGGACCCGTTAGGGAGACCTCAACGCGGACCATCCCGTCCCCTTCCCCTACGGAGACCACTGGCGTGATGTTGACTACCGGCAGCCCGTCATCATCCAGAATCGTGCCTCGGACCTGTTCGTTGTCTACCACCGCATGGGTGGGATCGGACAGTTGCAGGAAAAAGTACTTGTCCATTTCCTCTTGGTCATCATCCGGCACCAGAGGCACTTTGACCTCACGGCTCGGCTGGTTGGGCATAAATTCCAGCACATCACTTTGGGACACATAATCTACGCCCGCAATTGCGGTCCCGTCTAGCGTCTCATACCGGACCCGTACCCTCTGCGCGGGGTTCGGAGGGTCCAGCATCACCGTGAAGATCATCTCTGGATCGCTCTCCTGCGCCGAAGCATCTTCCACACGTAAACGGTACACATCATCCTCCTCAATGGTCACCGTTGCCTGATCTCGTTCCAGTACGGCACCCGTAGGATCCGAGAGTTGGATCCGGAACGTTTCGTCTTCCTCCGATAAGTCATCGTTCGTAATCGGAATCGGAATGAATGCCTCCTCGCTCCCCTCCAAGATCGTCAGGACCTCCTCCACGCCTGTATAATCCGCTCCCTCCGTGGCACTCCCGTCCGCCGTTTGGTAGTGCACCGTTAGATCGGCCGGGGCCGCCGGAGTCACCGTGATTCGGACCCGGGCCATCCCGACCCCCTCCATGACCGTCGTATCCTGAATCGCCAGAATAATCTCATCATCGTCATCCTTGATGGTGAGGGAGGTCTCGACCGTTCCGAGTGCTTCATTTGTACCGATAAGGAGGATCGTTTCATCGGGCTCGTACAGCGCATCCTCCCTTAGCGTCAACGCAAACATTCCCTCGCCAGTGGTCTCATCCGGGGCAATCCTCACGTCAATGGATGGTGGCACAGCTGTATAGTCCTCTCCTGTCAGGGCCGAGCCATCCGCTACGGTGATCCCCACAGTGGTTTCGGTAGCGCGCAGAGCGTTGAGCTTTACGGTCACCGTGACGGGCTGAGGTTCATCGCCTTCATTCACCACAGGAGGGTCCACCTCAAGCTCGAACGCCGTCGGCCCTTCATCATCGGTGATCGTCAGCACTTCATCTTCTGGATCCTTTACCTCCAATGGATTGGACGCTTGGCCGCTCACCGTCACCTGCTTGTCCTCCGACGAGGAAACCGCATTATCCACCGCCGTGATCGTGACCGCCCCCACACTCTCCATCTCGCCCGCCTCAATCGCAAGTGTAGTGGGTTCAATCAGCCTATAATCCGACTCCCGCGCCGGGGGGATGGCCGCGGCAGAGATCGTCACCACCGTCACTTCGCTTGATGCCACATTCAGGCGCGCCCTCACACTTGAAGATTCCTCATTCTCCTGAATACTTTCAGGATCCAGCACTAGCATCACCTCCGGCATGTCATTTGTATCCGTGATCGTGAGCAGGGCTGGCGCTGCGGCGCCCAAACTGCTCCGCCCCGTCACGTGCACCGTTTCCTCTGGCTCATGAGTCTCATCCGCGGTCGGCACGAACGTAAACGTGCCTGTCCCTTCGGAGGCATTGGCGGGAATCGTGAGCGCAAAGGACTCCACGGCCTCATAGTCCTCTCCTGCGGTGGCGGTTGCGTCTTCTACCATAATGGTCACCTCCGTGGGCGTGCTCCGCTGCGCACCCTCCAGCGTTGCGGTCACCGTGATCGGTACGCTTTCTGCATCTTCATCAACCTCGGTAGGATTCACCGCAAGCGTGATGCCCGTCGCTTCGTCTTCATCCGTGATCGTGAGCGTCTGATCCGCAGGCCCCATGACGCCATTCTGATTCGTTGCCGTTCCGCTTACGGTGACCCTCTTATCCGGCGCATCAATGGCATTGTCCGCGGCGGTGATCGTGACCGCTCCCGTACTGGTAAACTCCCCCGCCGCAATGGTTAGCGTACGGGCGGGACTCAACGCGTAGTCTTCCTCCGTAACGGGCAGATCATGGCTTGCCGAGACCGTGATCATCGTTGCCTCGCTGGACTTGCCTGTCAAACGAGCGGAGATCCTTGACTCGCCGCCTTCTTCAATGACGCTCGGGACCAGTTCCAGGATCACCTCCGGCGTCAGATCGGAATCAAAGAGTGCGAGCGTGCCCGGCTCCACCGGCACCAGCGGACTGGATCCCGTCACATGGATCGTCTCCTCTGGCTCATGCAGATCATCGGGGAGCGGTGTAAATTCAAAGCGCGCCGTCCCGTTCGTCGCATTTGCAAGAATCGTGAGGGGAAAGGGATCCACCGGGGCAAAGTCAACCCCCAAGATCGCCGTGCCGGACTCCAGCGCAATCGTCACTTGTGTGTCTTCGCTCCGCGCCACCTCCCAGGTTGCCGTCACCGTGATCTGCGTGGTGCCACCGTCTTCACTCACATTGGAGGAAGGCGTCACCGTAAGTTGAATCCCTGACAGATTGTCGTCATCTGTGATCGTGAGCGTCCGCTCCGAGGGGCCCGTAACGTCCAAATCATTCATTGCGCTGCCCCTTAGGGTAACCCTCTTGTCCGGCGCATCAATGGCATTGTCTACGGCCGTGATCGTCACCCCTCCCTCACTCGCAGTCGCAAGTGCTGGAATCGTCAGGATATGATCCACGATCGGCAGATAATCCTCATCCGTTGCGGGGAAGATAGGATCGGCTGAGATTATGATCTCGGTCGGTTCACTGGAGGGAGCGCTCAGCATGGCTGTGACCGTCGAACTCCCGCCATTTTCTGAAATAGATGGCGGAGACAGATTCAACGTCACCTGGGGTGGGGAATCCCTGTCCCGGAGGTAGAGGAGGGTCTGGGAATCAGTCCCCAGAGCGCTACTCCCCGTAATGAGGATCGTCTCGTCCCTCTCGTGAATCTCGTCCGGGGTCGGGTTCAACGTAAACGCCCCCGTTTCGCTTGTCGCATCGATCGGAATCGTCAAGGGAAACGAGTTCACCGGGGCAAAATCGTCTCCCGAAGTCGCCGTGCCCGAGCGTACCGCAATCGTGACCATCGTAGCCTCGGCCCGTGGATTCTCAATGGACGCCGTGACCCTGACCGTCGTAGGCCCATCCTCTTCGTTCACTTCCTCAGGAAAAACCGAAAGCTTGACCTCGGAGACATCGTCATCATCCGTGATCGTAAGCGTCTCATCCGCAGGATCCGTCACCGGTTGCGCGTTCATCGCGCGCCCTTGGACCCGAACCGTCTTGTCCATCGCATCAATATTGTTATCCCGCGCCGTGATCGTGACCAGCCCCGTGCTCTCGGTTGCCTCAGGGGGAATCGTCAATGTGCGATTGGTACTCAGGTTATAATCCGCTGGAGTGGCAGGGGCATTTGGCATCACCGAGACCGTAATCTCCGTCGGCGTGCTGGACGCGGCATCCAGATGTGCGGTCACGGTCGTACTCCCGCCATTTTCTTCAATCATTGGTTGGGCTAATGCCAGCGTCACGATGGGCATCTCGGTCGCATCCAGAATCGTAACTTCCGCGGGGGCCACCGCGAGACCATCCACCGGCGTCGTTCCCGTGACCTGAACCGTCTCATCCGGCTCATCCACATTGTCATTGGTCGGCATGAACCTAAACGTCTCCGAAGCCTCGGACTCTCCCCCGGGAATCGTGATCGTAAATGTGGGGACGGCAGTAAAATCGTCGCCCACATTTGCCGTCCCGTCTGCGAGCGAAACATTCACCTCCGTGTCCTCACCGCGCAGAACATCCAGCTCTGCCGTGACCGTGATGGGTACGCTTCCTGCGTCCTCGAGTACTTCCTCAGGAGAAATCGTAAGCGTGACCTCGGTTGCCTGATCATCATCCTCAATGGTCAGCTCCCTTGGCGGAGGACTGACCACGCTTTCCACACTCGTTGCCTCCCCCCTTACCCGCAACATCTTGTCCGGCGCATCCACATCATTGTCTACCGCCGTGATCGTCACCGCTCCAGTGCTGGAGGTCTCCCCTGCAGCAATCGTGAGCGTGGTGGTGGTGAGAGGTTCGTAATCGCTCTCTGTAGCAGGCGAAACAGGCGTTACAGAGACTTCGACGGTGGTTACGGCGGTGGAGGCGGGACTCAAAGTTGCCTCCACCAGCGCGCGGCCGCCGTTTTCCGAAATCCTCTCTTCGTCCAACTCCAGCGAGACCACCGAAGGAGGAGGCACATCAAGGATCGTAAGCGTCGCAGGGGTGTTAATTTGAATCGGACTCGCCGGGATAAGCTGAACCGTCTCATCTCCCTCGTCCACATCCGTATCCTGAATTGGTACAAAGCGAAACCCCTGAGAGAACGAAACCGTCTCACCTGCCACAATGGTCATAAAGAGCGGAGAGACGAGCTCAAAGTCGATCCCCGATGTGGCAGTCCCAGATTCCACCGAAACCCTTATTTCGGTGTCGGTCGTCTGCGCCGCATTCAGCATCGCCGTCACCGTCACATTCGTTGCTCCAGCATCTTCACGTACCTCGTCGGGCACGACCAATAGTGTGACGGAGGGCTCTATTTCGTCATCCGTGATCGTCAGTTGCACAGAAGCAGGACCGTAAATCCCCAAATCATTCTCCGACATCCCGCCAATATGGAAAATATGGGTCCCCGTGTAAATATCATCATCCACCGCGGTGATGGTGACCACCCCAGAACTCTCCGTTTCTCCCGCCGCAAATGTGAGGACGGCATTCGTACTTAACATGGCGAAATCATCCGTATCAGGTGAATCAGGTGTGACCGTCACGGTGACCGTCGTCTCCTCAGTTGATTCTTGATCCAGAGTCGCGGTGACCGTTGTAAACTCGCCTTCCAAAATCATATCTTCAGATAAGGCCAACATGACCTCTGGAAACTGACAGGCCATCAGGTCACCAGAAGTATGTGAAATTGTGATTGTCCCCATACTTATGAGATCAAGGATCTTTTGAGGTAGGCATTCCAGAGGGTTATTCGTAAGATTAACATGCAGTCCTGAAACGCCATCAAAAAAATTTGAAGGCAATGTCTTAAAGGAATTAAACTGTAACTCCAGAAGTTGTAGTCCAGAGAAATCCGCAAAAAAATCGGTACGCAATTCACTGAAAGAATTAAAATCCAATTTCAGATTTTTCAGATTGGTGAGACCGGTAAATAGATTCACAGGTAAGCTGTTGAGGCGAGTGTTGTGCATATCCAGCGTTTCCAGGCTGGATAGACCGGCAAAGAGATTTGCAGATAGGGACTTGTTTAGGTTTATTAAGGCTAAATCCAGACTTTTCAATTTGGAGAGTCCGTTAAAGAGATCTGCATATAGGGTTAAGCCACTATTACTCTGAAGATCTAGATTTTTCAAGTTAGTGAGAGGGGTAAAGATATTTTCAGGCAGGGTACGGATTTCAGAATTCTCAAGCGACAATGATGTCAGGTTAGAGAGACCGGCAAAGAGATTCTCAGGTAGAGTGGAGTATTCGGGTCGGTTAAAAGGATTGCCCCGGTTGATCAAGCCCAAAAATTGCAAGTTGGTGAGCCCGGCAAAGTCCCCTTCTTGTAACTCTCTGATTCTCTTAATCCTAAAATTAAGACTCGTGATGCCTAACAACTGATCGGCCGTTACAGTTGCACAGTCGGTTTGATTCGGGATTTGGGCAAGAATCTCGTCTCTAATTTTGTCAGTTCGGTCGCAAATGTTCACTATTGTTTGTGAAGTGACATCCTGCACAAAGAACAGTAGAATAAAACCCACCACCAATCCCGAACAGGAAAGAAATGATCTTGACATGATTTTCTTGACATATAGGGACTTAGGTGGGCTGTCCATCTACTGGATGAGCGACCAATCTGTATCGTACGGGATCAATTATTTTCAAGGTAGGCGAGGTAATTCCCAGATTTGGATGGAAAGACTAGGAAATATAAGCAAGAATCATCTTGTAGACCGTAAAGATTCGGGAGGTTTCAAGAACCTGATCTCAACGGACGTTTACCACATGGGCATCCCATGTGCGGGCAAAATTGGTCAGGGTAAGTGAAAATCAATCGTTAAGATTTGGAGAATGATTTTAAGATGGTAAAAGAGCAAGCATCTGTCAAGAAACGGTTCCAGAGCGGATTCCATTACGGATCAATTAAAACCATATGGCTTTCGGTGGAGCAGGATCAGGAAAAAAGGGACCCCGCAGAGAGCCGTCACAATCCCGACAGGTAGTTGTGCTCCAGGCAGGAGAGCTCTCGCTGCAAGATCTGCCCAAAGGAGAAAAATTGCCCCTCCAATAAAGCTTGCTGGTAGTACCCGTCGATGGGTGACGCCCGTAAATGAGCGAACCGCATGAGGCACAATCAGTCCGACGAACCCAATCGCCCCGCTGGCGGCAACAATTGATCCAGTGACTAATGATGCAAGAACAATGAGGATTCGCTTGATAGATTCAACGGGGACACCCAAGGAGTGAGCCGATTCATCCCCAGTCAGCATCCCATCTAATGGACGGGCTAAACCCATTAACACAATGAATCCAAATGAAACCGCAATGGCGGGCCATAGGAGTGAGGGCCATGTCGCAAGATGGAGCGATCCGAGAAGCCAAAATAGAACCGAACGGAGTTTATCGGGCTCGGGCGAGGATAAGGTAATAAAGGAGGATAGTGCTCCCATGAGAGATGCTACAGCGACACCCGCCAAGAGTAGCCGCGTGACCGAAATTCGCCCCCGGCTCCCCGCCACACCATACACAATTAGAATGGCACATAATCCCCCAGCGAATGCGGCAACTGGCATTGAAATCGCCTTCGAGATCAAGGGAGGTAAAAAGCCAAGATAGAAGAGCGAGGCGCCAGCCGTTGCTCCACCAGAGATGCCAAGAATATAAGGTTCCGCCAGTGGATTTCGAACCAGAGTCTGCATGGCAGTTCCAATGATCCCCAGTCCACCTCCAACGATGAGAGCAAGGAGCGCACGAGGCAATCGAAGCTGCCACACAATACGGTCAGCGATCGGATCTGGTGCAGGACCATATCCCAATGTTACATGATACCATAGAACAGAGAGTGCATCAACGAAGGATACACTGCGTCCAGTGCTTACGGCAATCACTACGCTAAAAAGCGCCATGGCCAGAAGGCTAGCCGTCCAGCGATTCATAGATCTGTCACCACCAATGGATGCAGCACTCGAGCAATTTCCCAGGTTCCTTTCACCAGACGGGGACCGGGTCGCAAGAAATAGGCAGAGTCAAATCCATAAACCCTGTTGGAGCGAACAGCAGGGACAATATCCCAAGTCGGATGGCTGGAAAGCAGTTGGAAATTTTCAAACTCCTCACCAAATGAGCCAGCAATGACATCAGGCATGGAGGTTAATACAAATTCGTCCGTCAAGATGGGAAAACGTGTGGATAAATTGCTCGTAATACTGGAACCTCCCGCAATATGGATCATGTCGTGGATATGACTCCCCTGCCCAAAAGCATAGAGGGTGGTATGCTCAATCAAAAAGAGTACATCCGGTTTATTAAGGAGATCCTCGGTAAGTGCAGAGAGTACCGCTAAGGAATCCTCTAACTCTGTTGCGCGATGGTTGGCAAATTCGGAGGTAGAAAAAAGTTCTCCCAAGTCACGAATTGCCCTCGTGACATCTTCTAATGTGTTCACCGCAACAAAGTAGACGGGAATGCCTACCTTCGCAAATAGATCTGCATCTTTAGGTTGATTGACCTGCTCACTGGCAACAACCAAGTCAAGGTCTAGCGCGACAATCGCCTCAAAATCCATAGGGATCAGACTATATTTTGGTAGAGAATTCACGGCAGGAGGGAAGTCATCAACGGTTGATACCCCCACGACTCTTGATCCAGCCCCAGAGGCAAACAGTAGCTCTGTGATGCTGGGCGCCAAAGGGGCAATCCGTTCAATCTCCGAAGGTAAATGAACGATGCGTCCCAGATCATCCTCAACTGTGCGGTCGCCTTCAAGGCTGGATGAACAGCCAGTGACGAAAATGAAGAATAGACAAATTTCACGCATAGAACTTGAATTGGTTGGCACCACCAAACCAGTCAAAAGTTAGAGTACAGAATTGATGCAGTACGAATGAGTGATCCAGCCTACGACACGATTGATTACAGTGTGGCAGACCTAGCCGGTATGATTGATCATACCAACCTGAGTCCTGATACCACTGTACAGGACATCAATATTCTGTGTCAGGAGGCGGCAAAGTTTGGCTTTGCGAGTGTATGTGTCCCTCCGTGCTACGTCAAAGAGGCCAATTTGATGCTCACGGAACAGTCTCCCGTTGTCTGTACTGTGTTAGGATTCCCCCATGGAAATGGTTGCAGCGCCGCCAAAGCTATGGAAGCAACCGTTGCAATCAACGAGGGCGCAAAGGAGGTGGATCTTGTCATGGCGGTAGGATTGCTCAAGAGTGGTTTCTATGGGGCCGTAGAGAAAGATATTGAAGAGACGGTACGAGCATGTGAGGGGATGGCTCTGGTCAAAGTGATTCTAGAATGTTCTCTGCTCACCGATGAGGAGAAACGAACTGCCTGCCTGTTAGCCAGAGATGCAGGGGCGGACTATGTTAAGACATCAACGGGATATGCGAATGGAGGAGCGACCAGAGAAGATGTCCTTCTCATGCGGGATACGGTTGGTAGAGATCTGGGTGTCAAGGCATCTGGAGGGATTCGAACAGCAGATGATGCCCTCATGATGATTGAAGCAGGTGCCACGCGGATTGGTGCCAGTTCCTCATTGTCCATTATTCAAGGATTGGGGAATGTCTAATTCTATTCAACGCTCCATCTTGTTTTTTCTATTCCTGAGTGTTGCCAGTTGTGCGGGGCCAGGGCCTCGGCCATTGGTCAGTACAATTACAGAGGAGACGTCTGGGGATGTCCCGTTTCAGTGGGCGCAGTACGAAGATTTTGACCTTACCCCCTACCGTGAAGACCCAATAGATCACTCAGCCATCACTCTTCACGATGTGCCTGAACTCTTACGTTCCGCAAATACTCCATCCCCGCAATCACGCAACTCATCAGATCAAGTATCAGGATATCGAATTCAGATTATTTCCACACTGGATAAGCAGGAGGCTGATCGTACTGTTGAGGATGCCTTGGCATGGTGGAAGGGGTTTGTTCAGGATCCCGATCTCATGGAATTATACCCGCGCACAGAAGAGCAACCACCAGTTTATCAAGATTTCCGCGTGCCTTATCATCGTGTAAGGATTGGAAATTTTATCTCGCGCGAAGAGGCCCAATCCATTCTAGATGTGATTGAGCGGGATTATGCACGAGCGTTTATCGCACCCGATTTGGTGATCATCCAATAGATTCGCGGAGAGCAGACTCAAGTGCGGTTGCAGCATCTGTCTGAGCATCCCTGTACTTGATGATGACTGGAATATATGTGGAGATTCCATGGGCGCGCGCAAATGCGTTAGGCCTCGTCTTACTGCCAGATACTACAACCGCCCCCATCGGAACTTCGCCGGGCTCAATGACTCGTTCATGGACCAAGTCATAGATCCGTGTTGAATTGGTAAGGATGACGCCAGGAGCAAGGACGGCCCCCTTTCGAATTACACAGCCCTCGTAGATCCCACAGCCTCCCCCGAGAAAACAATCATCCTCTACGATAACTGGTAGAGCACCCGGAGGCTCCAAGACACCACCAATCTGAGTCGCTGCCGATACATGAACCCGCTTTCCCACCTGGGCACAACTGCCAATCAGAGCGTGTGAATCTACCATCGTTTTTTCGTCTACATAGGCTCCTGTATTGATATACATTGGGGGCATACAGACGACATCAGGGCTAACATAGCTGCCAGTCCGAATGGAAGATCCACCAGGTACGATTCGAACTTGATCGGTGAGCTCAAGAGGCTTCAAGGGAAAGGTGTGCTTGTCAAAGAAAGGAGCAGGCCTAGCGGGAATTTGTTCAAGTCTGCCCACTCGGAATCCAAAGAGTAACCCTTTCTTGACCCATGCATGTACAGTCCAGTTCCCGTCTTCGTCGCGGGTAGCAGCCCGGACCGTGCCAGTGTTCAGGGCGTGGATCAACTGATCAAAACCGGCAAGCTGAACATCAGGGTCTTCGGAGAATAAATGCTCTTGAATCAGTGATGGGGTAGGGTGCATCAGTTTTTTTTGGAATGCGCTGCACAGGCAGCACCAATAATTCCAGCTTCGTTCTGAAAATGAGCCGGAAGTAGCCGGGCATATGTCTCGAGTAAGTGGAAATAATGTTTCGTCCGCTTCGGTCGGCTAACTCCACCCCCAAGAATGATCAGATCAGGATCGAGTAAGAACTCAATATACGTTAAATAGTCCTGGAGCCGTTCAGCCCAAATCTCCCAGGATAGATGATCACGCTTTCGAATACTATTGGCAGCCCATTGTTCTGCCGTTTTTCCAGACATTCGTAAATGGCCAAGTTCAAGATTAGGGACTAAGGTGGATTTGATGAACATACTAGAGCCAATCCCTGTGCCAAGGGTCAAAACAAGTGTCTTTCCTTTTGCCCCCTTCCCAGCGCCATGATGTACTTCTGCGTAACCCGCTGCATCGGCATCATTGAGCGTCGTTACGTCTGAGCCGAGAATCTTGGTGAAAAGTGAATCTACATTTGTGCCGATCCACGAAGGATGAATATTAGCAGCAGTGCAGGCAATTCCATTACGGATTCGCACAGGCATCGTGATTCCAATTTTTCCATGCCACTTAAAATGTTGGACAATGGCACGAACGGTTTTTGCCACATCTTTGGGACGTCCTCCTTCCGGAGTGGGCAGGCGGAAACGCTCCGAAGCCAGTTTCCCAGACTTAATTCGGACCGGGGCACCCTTGATTCCGGTCCCTCCTATGTCAATTCCGAGAATATTCAAGACACAAGCAAGATCATCTATCCCCAAAGATAGGGCAAATTTGGCAGCATAAACAACGAGATGTGCGTATACTATACGAAACCAAATTTAATTCATCATGATCAGAGTAATGTTCGTTACCTTTCTTGTGGCAGTCCTATCTTTGGGTGCGTGTCAGTGTTCGGACAAGCCAGAGCAGGCGCCGGTTGAAGAAACCCGCACATAAGCCAGAATGCGAATACCAGAAGAAATTGTTGAGCAGGTACGTGACCACTCGGATTTTCTGGGTATTGTGGAGGATTATACGCGGATGAAGAAGGTGGGTAGTAGATTCATGGGGCTCTGCCCGTTCCACGATGAGAAGACTCCATCCTTCAATGTGAATCCACAAAAGGGATTTTTCAAATGTTTTGGATGTGGAATAGGAGGGAATGTGATCACATTCGTCATGGAGAAGGAGCGACTTGAGTTTGTGGATGCGGTACGATGGCTGGCTAGTCGTATGGGGATTAAAATTCCTGAACAGGTTCACGATCGGGAGGCATTTGAGAAAAAAGAGACCGTCTACCATGCACTTCGCTTCGCATCCGAGTACTATATGCGCAATCTTCAGGAACCGACGGTTGGGAAACAGGCACGAGACTATATCGCTGAGCGAGGGTTGACGCAGAAAACAGTTGAGCGATTTAAGTTGGGGTACGCCACTGAGTCTTGGGATGGCTTGCTCAAGGAAGCGGAGCGTGGACACATCAAACAGGAAACTCTGGTTAGAGCCGGCTTGGTTGTCAAGCGAGAGGAGAGGGAGGGGTACTATGATCGATTTCGAGGTCGGCTCATCTTTCCAATCTGGTCTCATGTGGGAAAGATTGTCGGATTCGGGGGGCGAATTCTTGCAGATGTCCCGAATACTCCAAAGTATATCAACTCAACCGAAACCGAAGTCTATTCAAAAAAAGAAGTATTATACGGACTGTATCAGTCCAAGCGAACAGCCCGTTCGCATGAGAAGGTTCTCTTGGTGGAGGGATACACGGATGTATTGGCACTGGATCAGGCAGGAATCGGATCGGTGGCAAGCTGTGGCACTGCATTGACTGCCGAACAGGTTCGCTTACTGACACGTTATGTCAATGAGATTCAGTTGCTTTATGATGCAGATAATGCTGGGATTGAGGCCACTACGCGCGCGATAGATTGCGCTCTTGAAAATGGTCTGGATGCCAGTGTGATCAGACTTCCTCCAGGAGAAGACCCAGATTCATTTGTTCAGAGACTGGGTGCAGATGAGTTCAAGGAATATCTTGCATCGTCTTCAAAAAATTGGGTTGAATCCCTTTACTTAGCAGCAGACAGTAAGAATGCACTCAGTAGTATTCGCGGAAAAATACAGGAACTCTCTGAAATTGCCCGGCGAATTGCTATGATCGAAGGAGATCTTGTCAAGAAACAGTATATCAAAGAAGCAAGTCGGTTATTTGATATTGCGGAAGGGGATGTCTTGCAAGAAGTCAATCGGCATCTCATGGCCAAGCCTCGATCCACCGCGCCAGCTCCGACTCCTCCCGTAAGAAATGATCCTACCGATAATATTCCTGAGCCAGAGAAAAAAATCTTGCAGTTGATGATGGAAAATGGGGCTCCAATGATCAATTTTATCCTTCCTAAGATGAGCCTTGAGGAATTTCAGGATGGACCGTCTCATGAACTTGCCGAGGCATTGTCGAAGCTCTGTAACAAGTACGATGAGAGGACTTTAGAGGCCATACAGAATGGGAAACTTGATGTAAGTCAACCAACCCAGCAGTTGATTGGGGGATTAATGATCCATCAGCATGAAATTTCCAAAGGATGGGAAGAAAAGAAAATCGCCGTCCCGGAATTGAATCAAGATTCGATGCGAGTGGCTAAGGAATGTATGCGACGCAATAAGCAGAGAATCATCAAAAATCAGATGACGGAATTAGCACGAAAAGTTCTCAACTCAGATGAGGGGAGTGCAGATCAACTGGGTTATCAGGAAGAATATCGGCAGAAGAGCCTGCTTTTAAAGGTTCTTGATAGGGAGGATTGTTTTGATGATGAGCCTGACGCAGATCTATCTCTGGATTTAGGTGAGGGCTCACATTGATAAAACTACAACAATCATTGACACCAATCAAGTTCGCACTTCTTGGATTCAATTCAAGGCATTTGGGGTTGAAAGTGGATTAGAAATGAATCTCTCATGCTGAATTGAACCACCGACATTGTTCGTGAGGATCAGTAGTAACGCTCAAAGCGTTTGGGATCTTTGGCATCATACCGTTTGGGGATCCAATAGGTCTTTGCATTAGGATCAAGTTTGCGCTGAAGCGGGTCCTTACCGAACAGGCGCATGAGAAGACCAATAGGAATAAATAGGAGAACATAGATGCCGACAAGTAGAATGCGGGTCATGATGAACCCAAGGACCAGGGCCAAGATCATCCATGGTTTATACAGTGGGCGTAAGGTTCTCGGAGCAATCAGTCCGGCAAAAAAAAGTAGAATCCCAATCCCAGCGATCACCGCGCTTCCTGAAATCTCACGCCAGTAAAATATTCCTGCAAGAATCAACAATGCACTTCCAAGTGTAATCCCGAACGATCGGAACTGTCGGATTCCAGCGTCCAGTGACTGAATCTCTTCACGGAGCATGAGAATAGTCAATGGACTGCTTCACGAGGTGTGCAAAGATAAATTGGGCATCCATACGTTCAGGGTGGAATTGCACGCCAAGATGAAGCCCATTGATGTGTTCAATTGCTTCAATTGTCCCATCGGGGCTTCGCGCACTTACCCTGTAGTTTGCACCCGGATCACGAACGGCTTGAAAGTGGCAGGAATTGACGGAATTCAAATGAGGGTTCCAGATACGTGCGAAGTGGGAGTCTGGAACGATATTAATCGGGTGATAAGATGCCCCTCGTTTTTCACTGTGAACGAATGCATTGGGTACTTGGTTTTCGACATCTGAATACAGCGATCCCCCTGCACGGACGCAGAGTAACTGCATCCCATAGCAAATGCCAAGGATCGGGAGATTTTTATTGACCGCAGCACTCAGGATCAACAGATCTGATTCCCAGCGCTTTTGGCTTATTGGTTCAAGTTGAGGGGGGAGGGTGCCTCTGGTGTTGATTGTGATTCCTGGACCACCAGGGATGATCAAGCCGTGAATCTGATTGCAGAGCTGATTCGCCTCATTAGATGAATTTATGCAAGGCATCAATAAAGATAGGCCCTTAGCCTCTCTGACGGCATTCACATACGCGCTATCAAGATATTGCTGGCCGTCCTTAACTGAGGTCGTAATGCCAATGAGAGGATTCATGATCAACTGATGGAGCGTAAGGTTAGCCGTCCTGAGGGCGCGGGACCAGCTTTTCTTCGCAGGGCAACAATCATGTATCCCTCAGATTTGAGTGTACTGCTCACATTTTGAGACAGTTGTTCACTCTCAATTAATTCCGTTAGTGCAGATTTAATTGTGCGTTTTCCAGAGGCAGTGGTAGACTGGCCATGAATCAGACGAACTGAATTACGACCATACCGGGCAGCTTCACTAAGGAGTCTACGGGTAAGACGTAATGCTTCGTTCACGGTGCACCCATGTAAATCCAATTCTGGACGAGCACCATCATCGGTGAGGCGGAGCATCATGATAAGGGCGGCATAAAATATTCTTCAATCCAAAGGCGTATCTGATCTCGGACTCGTCGGAATGTTTTCATCTTCTCTTCACCAGAGCCGTTGACTGCTCGGGGATCTTCAAAGCGTTGGTGAAGATTGCTTCTTGCCGGCACGAAGGGACAATGCTCTCTGGCCGAATCACAAACCGTGACCACCGTATCCAGATTCATGGACAGGAATTGCTTTAGATCTTTTGATGTATGATGCTCAATATTGATCCCGATTTCATGCATGACTTGAATTGCAAGGGGGCTCACACCTCCAGGTTCAGTTCCAGCGCTATATATTTCGTAGTAATCTCCATACCGATGTCTGAGCAATCCCTCGGCCATTTGGGAGCGAGAAGAGTTATGGGTACACACAAAGAGCACACTCAATTTATCCTTTGGTTTTTTTCTCATTCCATTCAAGGCGAATATTTTCGATTCCAAATGTAGATGCCAAAGAGGTGCTCAACTCATCATTTGCCGTTACGCTGATTTTCTCGCTCAACAATTTTAGTTCTTGATCTTGGTCCATGAACTTAAAGAAAATTTTCTTTTCTCCAGGATTGTCGTTGCATAGGTCAATGAATTGAGCGAGGTTTGTCTCAGTTACTACAGCAAAATCCAAAGTGATAACAATATTATCCAGAAATTTACTTCGTATGAAGCTCAGAGGAAATAGGCGTCGGGCGAGAATTTTTGCTGAGCCGCTGGCATCTTCAATCTCCCCTGAAGCAGCCACTAGGGCATTTTCTTGAAGATATTCTCTTACCTCAGAATGGACAGACGGGAAACAGATCACTTCGGCTTGGCCCGTGCGATCTTCAAGAGTCACCGATGCCATTGGTTCTCCTTTGCGCGTTTTTCTGAGTTTGACCAGTGTGATGACGCCGCAGGCCGTACGATAGCGTTTTTCATCACTCTTGGATGCAAGCGTAATGATCTCTCCAAGATTTACATCCGAACAGGATCGCTGTTCAATTTCCCAACCGTCCAATGGATGTCCAGAGATATAAAATCCGGCCAGCTCCCGTTCTTGGGCAAGAATTTCAGTATGTGACCACTCTGCGCAGGTTGGAAGTTCGGGTTCTGGCCTTGAAGTGAGCGAATCGTCCTCGGCAAACAGGAATCCTTGACCATAATCTTCTTCCTTCTTAACGTATTCAGCGTAATGAACCGCCAGATCCAGAGCCTCAACGATCTGGGCTCGGTGATCTCCAAATTGGTCTAATGCTCCAACACGCGCCAAGGAGTCCAGAGATTTCTTATTCAGGATCAGTGGATCCAGCCGCTTTACAAATTCAAAGAGGCTACTTGCAGGTCCCTCCTTATCTCTACTTGCAACGATATGATCAACTGCATTCTTTGCTACGCCCTTGACAGAAGAAAGTCCGAAGTGAATCGTCCCACCTTCGTCAACAGAGAAATTCTCTTTACTGTGCGTCACCGATGGTGGTTGGGGACGAAGCCCCAAACGCTGAGCTTCGTCCAACATCGCATTAAATTTCTTGGAATCTCCAGAGACGTTCGTCATGACGGCTGCCATGAACTCGGCCGTATGATGAGTTTTGAGATAGGCAGTCTGATAGGCGATCAGAGAGTAGGCAACACTGTGGCTATTATGAACCACGAACCCATTGGCAAGGTAATTATGATCCTTCTCTACCGTTAGGTCATAGGTATGGGCATGCCCGACGGGGACGACTTCCACAATTCGATCCCATGTTATTTTTAGGTTGGTTTCCAGTAGACAGGTTCCCCCATTCATGGGATTCTCAGGTTCAGCAACCATTCCAGTTTGAATGGTTGCAACCTTCATCCCTTCGCGAAGATCTCCCAGACACCGCCAGCCCTCCTGTGAGTGGAAACGATGGGTAGAGGTGGTACGGATGCGATGTCCACTGGAGGTGACCAATTCATATACCTCCTTAAATCCGTTATAGTAGACCGCTTCTATCTTTCTGGGAACCAGATCGGATTCTGATGTAAGTGCATAGACACGGAATCCTTCCCATCCCTTTTCATGAAGCTGGCGAACGGAGATTTGATCTTCCGTGAGCGCATTGGTGATCAGAGTTGATTCGTCAATACATTTATTGAACCCATATCCCGCAAACTTATCCATCATATCAAAGACTTCATTGGCGGTGACTTGGGAGACCCCATTCGCAATTGCCCCTTCCACAAATCGGCTACGTTGGGCTTCCATTTCAGATTTTTTCTTTTTGCCCATTGCTCGACGCAAAATATCTGCTGCACCGAGGGAATACCCTCCCATCACCTGCGCCATTTGCATGACTTGTTCCTGAAAAACGGGGATTCCGTAGGTAGATTTCAGGACCGGTTCAAGAGATTCATGGGGATATTCAATGGGTTCCCTGCCGTGCTTACGCTCAATATAGTTGGGGATCAGATCCATCGGCCCAGGCCGGTAGAGGGCATTCATGGCGATTAAATCATCCAGAGAGGTAGGTTTCAACTGGATGAGCCATTTTCGCATTCCGTCAGATTCAAATTGGAAAATTGCATTGGTATCCCCTCGCTGAAAGAGTTTAAGTGTGGGTTCATCGTCCAGAGGGAGCGAATCCATATCTGGCGAACTGCCTGATCGTTCATTGACGAGTTTACAGGTGTCCTCAATGATCGTCAATGTTGAAAGCCCAAGGAAATCCATCTTGAGCAGCCCAAAATCTTCCACCCAATCTCCGGAGTATTGGGTTGTAAGTACCTGCTCATCTTTGTTTTTGGTGGTTGCGACGGGAACATAATCACTCACGATGCTGGGTGCAATGATGACTCCAGCG
Organism: Rhodothermales bacterium; assembly: GCA_965208025.1. Lineage (GTDB taxonomy): Bacteria > Bacteroidota > Rhodothermia > Rhodothermales > Bin80 > Bin80. The sequence goes on along the minus strand of OZ242302.1, from coordinate 1,961,581 downwards.
GCATGTACGCCAGTATGCCGGGCACACCCTTCCAGAACTTTGGAGGCCTCGAGCAAGCTGTTGATCTCCTTTCGATTGGATTTGACTAGTTCTTTCAATTCATCTACGGTGGTCAGTGCTTCATCTAGACTGATTTTGCCATTGGGAATAGACTTCGCGATTTTATCTGCTTCCTGCAATGGAATCTTGAGCACTCGAGCTACATCCCGAACCACGGTACGTGCCCCCATGGTCCCGAAGGTGATGATTTGACTCACATTTTTTCGCCCATATTTTTCGACCACATAATCAATCACTTTTGCCCTTCCATGATCATCAAAGTCAATATCAATATCGGGCATGGAGGTACGCTCGGGATTCAGGAAGCGCTCAAACAACAAGTCATATTTGAGGGGGTCAACATTGGTAATTCCGAGGCAATAGGCCACCGCACTTCCAGCTGCAGATCCACGTCCAGGACCGACGGACACGCCCATTTCGCGGGCGGCGGTAGTGAAATCTTGTACGATTAGAAAATACCCTGCGTACTTCATTTCCTGAATAATTCCAAGTTCGTAGAGCAGGCGAGACTGGACCGAGTCAGAAAAATCTGGATATCGTTTTTTCCCACGTTCAAATACCAGATGCTTTAGGTAATGGTCAGCATCGTCCCCAAACTCATCAGGAATTTGGAAATGGGGCATCAGAAGTTTACCCAGCGGCAACTCAAATTGGCACTTATCCGCAATCGCCTGGCTGTTTTCCATCCAGGTGGAGGCTTCTATCCCAGTCCCCAGAGTGGCACGCATTTCCTCTGCAGACTTCAGGTAGAATTCTTTCTTGTCAAAGCGTAGTCGCTGGGGATCATTTAAATCCTTCCCGGTCTGGAGGCAAAGAAGGATGTCTTGGGCAAACGCATCCTCTTTCTTCACATAGTGGACATCATTGGTTGCCACAACTTGCAGATTGAACTCACTCGCCCACTCAATAAGTGTTTCATTCACTACATGCTGTTTGTCAATCCCGTGGTCCTGAATTTCTATGTAGTAATCTTCTGGACCAAATAGATCCACATATTTCTTCAGAAGTCGGCGCGCCTCATCCAGATTCCCCGCAAGGATTGCCTGAGGAATTTGGCCTTGGAGACAGCAGGTGGATGCTACCAGTCCCTCATGATGTTGGGAGAGCAGATCAAAATCTATTCGGGGTTTGAAGTAAAATCCATCCAGGAACGAAAGAGAAGACAGTTTTATCAGATTTCGATACCCCACTTCATTCTTTGCCCATAAGATCTGGTGATACCGCACTCGATCCTGACGCTCGTTCATTGGACTTGCACAAAGGTAGAATTCACAGCCAATGATGGGCTGAATATCATTTCTTTTAGCAATCGTATAAAACTCAGGGACACCATACAGATTGGCATGGTCGGAAATTCCGAGCGAGGTCATTCCAAGTTTTTTCGCCTGTTTCACGAGTGAGTCAATTCGGGCAGCTCCGTCTAACAGGGAGTAGGAGGTATGGCAGTGTAAGTGGCAGAATTCGGACATTATTTATGTGCGGCAACCTTCACCAATCAGTGCAAGCACAGATGGATCGGAATCGGTTGAATCATGATTTCCGTAGTCAGTGATTAAATCATCGAACCCGAACATGTAGTTAGACTGACGCACTTTCATGATCATCTTCGGACAAGAGTTCGGCGGACTTTTCCCCTAAGAAGCTCTGTGCTTCTTGTCGCTTGAAGGCATAAATGGACTGATTCAATATCTGTGTATTGAATACGCCCAGTTGGCAAAGTGTGTCAAAGTCTTTAATTTTCAGACCTGTGACCTTTGTGAAGAGAGCAGGTTCAACATTACGAATCACATCTACTAGGCTTTCCTCACGGTAATCGGTCAGATACATAAAGATTGGGACTCGGGTCAAAAACTGTAAGAGCGCATCCTGAATTTCTTTACGGCGTTTATTAATTTTGTTACGGGCAGATTTATGGGGTTTTCCTTGCGATTTGGCTTGTTTAATTGATTGTTCTGCGGTGAGGATTTCCGCAGTAATTTTTCGCAATGAGCGAAAGGCCTCCATGTTTTCCAGTGATTGAAGGAGTTCCTCATTATTGAGGATTGCCTGTAATGCGTCCCGACTGAGGTTGATCATCCTTGGTGACTGCCAGCGTCGGGCTAACATTGCCGATCCAACACCAGATGTTGCAATATCCATCAAATTTGATTCGTCTAGTTCAATAAGTTGCCCATCACTATACGCAAGTATGGGAAGGAAATTGAGAAATTCTCGGACTTCGGATTTTGTATCCCGCTCCCCTTTTGCATTCGCCTGCTGTGCACAGAATCCATACACCATCTCCAGAGCGCGATGTTGCGCAAAATCAAAAATATATGCGACGGGCTTAATAATTTCGGATTGATTGGGATCTTGACTATTCTGGAGTGTCCAAGGAGACTGAACTCGGAATGCTGCCTGAAAATATGTTTCGGCTGATTTTGTATCTCGGAGCATAAGGATTGCTCCCCATTGGGGCACCGTGACGCCGGTCAGCAGCTTACCACAGGTAAGGGTAATCGTTTTGGTCTTTGAACCATCACCGATCGCACGACGAACGGGCGGCAATGCATTGACACCAATCCCGGCTTGTGCTCCCGCTGCACAAATGACCTGAAAGTCGTTAAAGAAGGGGTTTCGCGGGTCATTAAGGAGATGATCCATTGCTCTACATGCCTTGACATCGGGCAGATGCCATACGGTGTGACATAAAGAGCTCCGAAGTTGAGGATCAGCAAATGGTCCGAGATTCCGGTTCTGATCCTTGACCGTTACTGATGAGTGCAACCAATCTAACCATTTCTGCACTTCATTCTCATTCTGGAAGCGGGGGATTCGATTCTGACTCTCGGCATGAAAGAATTGATTGAGTCCGAATTCGTCGTCGAATTGGGTTTCCGCAAATGAGCGAGTGGCATCGCTGATCTCATAGGTGTACATCTTCAGCTGAGGCAGGGGTAGGTACGGATTTACACTCCCATCTTTTTCTGTCCAATTGCGCTTGGCGCCTTGCTCATCAGCATAGGTCCAATTGAAGATCTGATCCTCACTAAATTCTCCTTCTGCTATGGCTCGAAATGGGGTACCTGAAAGATAGAGTCTATGGGCAGTTGTAATGGGTAATTCCTCACTTGGAGATGTTTCCGAATCGTAATCATCAACTAGTTCTGCTTCTTCGTCCGAATCATCGGAAGCATAGAGGTCTTTTGCACTACTTCGCCATGCACCAAAATGATATTCATCAATGATGATACAATCCCACTCTTCCACGAATACCAACTCGAGGCGGTCTTTCACTTCCCCTCCTTCATCCCGCTGCTTAAGATCCTGAAAGGAAACAAACCAGACATATGGCCGCTGTTCATCAATGGTATCAAATCGTTCTCCTTTTCCGATGAATTGCCAACTTTCAAAATCCTGATGCCGTTCCAGATCACTCTTCCATGAGTCTTCAACCGCAGGGAGATAGGTAAGAATCAGGATTTTTGTCCAACCCATTTCCAGGGCTAATTGATAGGATGCAAATGTTTTTCCAAATCGCATTTTCGCATTCCACAGAAAATGCCTTGCCTTCTCATCATTCTGTCGCCGGAAGTAGTCCGCTGTAGTCTTCACGGCGGCGATCTGTTCTGGGCGCATTCTAAAATTTTCGGGCGCGGTTACTTTTCGGCCCTGTTTCACCTCGGCAATGGCAATTTTCAGCTCATCTAAGGAGACTTCAAACCATTCATTGTGTACTCGATGTCCGCCATTGCTAATCAGTTGCTGATGAATATCAGTATCTCTGAACGACTGACCATCATCTGTAACTGCAATCTCTTCCAACAAGAGAGTAATTTTGATTGGAACGCTGGCTCCGGTTTGCTCCTGAATGCGCTCCATCACGTTTTCTTTGGTAGTGTAACCGATCTTCATCCATCCTTTTCCATCACCGCTTCGGTGTTCCCACGTTTTAACAAGATACTCGCCGTAGGAGTAGGCGTATATTTTTGGAATTCGTCTGGATTTGGACGAATTGGTGGAATCTCTACCCATCACTTGACAAACAATTTAGCGCGAAGTGTTGAGTCAGGGAGACAAATATTGTAACCCAACCGTAATTATCCAACTGTACCATGCCAAAGGGAGGCCGCTTTGCGGAGCGGGTAATTTCTGGAATGAGGAGTGAGATGATCAACTGATGGGCTTGATTTTGCTTTCAATATGATCAATATCTGCACTGTCTAATGAGAAGAATTGGTACAAAATCTCATCTGTCCAGTTACGATCTAGTGGCAGATAGGGAATAAATTCAAAACAGGTTCGAGAGATATTATGAGTTGGAGTTCGGAGAGATAATAGGAAACGAAAAAATTGTGACTTCACATAATCAAATAGCCGACCAGCTGGTTCTGGTTGCTTGAAGAGGTCAATCACAAGATACGTCTCGGTGCATGCGCTTCCTGGGGGGATTACCCGGGGCTTACTAATCACATGGCGAAGCCCTTGTTTATCAGGTCTTCCACCTTGGGGGTTAGTTTTAGATGCAATTACTTTCCATTGATCAATTCTATCTGAATTCTTGAGCACTGCGGATCTGGGGATATACTTATCTCCATCTTTGGTCACCAGTTGAATATCGGCTTCGGTACATGATTTGTCGGCAATTGAAGATGGAAGTTCATGAGGCCGAATTCCAAAGAAATTATGAGATCGAACAGACCTGCTCATGGAATCAAATCCTTGGTGTTTGGCAACCACCCGTACTTTTTCTAAAATTGATAGATCAGAGACATCTCGTATAAATACTTCATGTGCATCTAACCTGCGAATATTTGACACTTGAATGTCCCCATTGGGAATGATCAAACAGTCGCCAGAGTGATCCTTGTCACGCAAAAACGAACAAATTCCACCTGCGATATCAACTCCTGGGAAGACATCTTCCGACCTTGGGTAGTCTTGGAGGATTGAGATCCGAGAATCTGAAAGCATCTGAGATCTGAATTTATCCAATCCTCTCCCGCCTGCGTACCAGCGGGCAGGAATAACATAGGTGATCAAATCTGATTCAGTCTCAATTGCCTTATTCACAAATTTGTTATATAGTGGACATGCACTTTTCCCTGTGCCGCCTCCATCTTGCATTTGATAGGGAGGGTTTCCCATGATGATATCTACTTGCATGTTGTCCTCTTCAAATATTTCGTCTAAATCCATATGAAGGAAGGGATGAACATGTGCTTCTCTCCCCTCGGGTAACGGGTCCTTGTTCTCATTCACCCCGCAATGAATACATCTTCCATTTTTCCATTCGCATATTGCTTCGGGAAATCGAACATTTCCCTCTGGTGTGTCAAAGGTGACGATACTGTGTGATGGAAGTGTGGCATCTTTGCAGTGATACAGCGTGCGACGAGAAATGAGTGCGGTAAGTTCTGAAATAGCAATACCAAAAAGCATGTTTTGATAGATATGCTCCCGGCGGTGCTCAAAATTTGGAATCTCGGGTTCCAAACTTCTCATCAGTCTCCGTGCCGCCTCACGCAGAAATACCCCGCTCTTGGTACATGGATCAAGCCATTTGAGCGATGGGTCTTTCCAGACGCGATCTGGCAAATGATCCAACATTGAATTCGCAAATGCTGGAGGCGTGAAGACCTCGTCACTCGACAAATTCGCTAAGCATTCAAGAATGTCGGGCGTATGCATTTTCAATTTCATGACCAGTGAGGGATCTCCAGTGTATTGGTGGGAGTACCTTCACAGGTTCATCAACGTCTTCAAAGAGTGTGCTTCGTCGACTCTTCTTTGAAAAAATCACCTCCGCATGCCAGAATTTCCTCTCAAAGGAGTGTTTTTCATGGGGGATCCATTCTACCAATCTATAATTATCTGCCAGAAAGTCTCCAATCACAATATTGGTACGAAGGATATACTCAACTGCCTGACAAAAGTCAAATTCAGGCGTACAGGCCGTAACTGACTCATATGCCTTGAATACGATGGCAGCCAAACGCTCCTGAGCCTCGGTAGCAGTATCAGCGTTAATATCAATCCCGTAGAGTTTAGAGAGTGCGCGCAGGCAGTCAAATTGATATTGTTCGTGATCAAGTGAATCTGAGTACTGCAGTGCAGCGGTAACCAATTTGCGACGTAGTCCCTCCGTTAGAAATTGTCCATTCCCACAGGAAGGATCAAGTGCTGACTTATCAAGGTCTGCCACTGGATCACCGGGCATGAAGTCAAGCATTTGTTTGACAAACCAGTTCGGTGTGAAAACCTCACCGTAGTTGTCCACTCGGTCTGTATTACGGACCAATGTTGGCGTATCATCCTCAATCAGAGCAGTTTCAAGATACTTTTGCACTCTCTTCCGTATTATCGCAGCGTGATCCTGCTCAAGAGAGATTAGAGACAGATTATTATTTAGAATCGTCTCAGATTGCATTATGTGATACTTTGGAATATGCTCATCCTAATTCAGGTTTTCGTAAAATCACTGAATCCTGTTGACTTGGGATTTTATGGGGATTTCTTCACTCTGAACTCATTCAAACTGAAGAAACCAACCAAAATCAAAGATACAATTTGTACTTCACTTTCGTGTCTTTTCTCGCCAAAAAAGCGTCTGCGGATGATTTGTCTCTAACGTTGGTTGGACACCATCATCCAGCATGAACTGAGAGTAGCAGGATATCGTTGCTTACTGATAGTTTGTCTGAATCATGTTAAATAATGGTAGGTAATGACTAGGAACCTCATCAGTAGCAGACTGATTAACCCACTAATCTTAAGTCAAGAACTGAATCAATTAATGGCTAAATGGCAGGTTGCCCATGTCAAAATTCAGTTGAAAAACTATTTTTATGGGTGAGTTCGTTTTGGAGGTGTGAAAAAAATCTAAGGTGATTCATGATGAACGAAAAAGTAAGAACTGCCCCGGCAGAAAGCATTAACAGTCGAATCAAAACCGTAAAAATTCGTAGCCGCGGCTTCCGTAATGTTGATCGGTTGAGGAACGCGATCTACTTCTATCTGGGAGGTCTGGATCTCTATCCAGAAAGTGTTCGAAATAGACCCCGTTCACTAAAATAATTGAAGAGCCAAGAAAGAGTTCGTGGATTCGAGCTGTCAAATGGGTAAAACGAGATCCGTATAGAGGAGTAAGAACGGAAGAATGAGAACCGTTATCGGTATGCAGATCTCTTTGTCAGAATAGCAATAGGAAGTCTTGTTTGTTCAATTTTATTCCTGTTTCTAAGTGGACCTAATGCTTCTGGATTCAAATTGAGTGATACGGTATTGATAGCTATGCTAGGCACAGCACTATCAACTGTATTTGCTCCCGTTATACTGCTCGCCCGGTACCCATTTAGTAATTATCAAGATAAGCAATTTTAGGGAATTATATCCCAAAGTAACAATTGGTAGCTGGATCCCTTCCCTAGAGATTGACTCACTATTTCTTAGGCTTCTGAGAGCTTTCCTTTGGAGCGAGAGACTTGAAGAAAGCCTCTCGTACTGTTTTCATGCTTGCTCCGGGCATATCAAATTCCTGATTCAATCCACTCCCTCCCATCAATCAAAGCGGAAGAGGGTCGTCTGCATTGATGCCTCCGTAATAATCTGCCATTGCACCATGAGAGATAACTGCACTTCCCCGTTCTCTCATTGAAAGCCCCTTGCGTGCATTTTTCCAAGGGGGCTCCATGTGCGTCAAATGGCTTAGCCAATGTGGAGGTTTATCACCGTAGAATCTGAGAACTGCATCCACGGTTTCCCTCTGATCTTGGTTTAGTTTTGTTGGATCGCCAGAAGAGATTTTACGAATTTGGAATCTTCCTTTATGTTCTTTGTACAGAGCAGGACACACAGGCCCATTGATCCATGCCTGGATTTTCTCTTTAAATAAGGGTTCTTCGTCCCAAACAAGCGACCATGCTTGACTGTAGTACACCAGCTTCTGAAGTTTCCATGTAGAGAGAACTTTTTTCTGTTTCAATATGTAAGCTGCAACATCTAATACTGTAGCCATGTATTGTACTCGGTATTGTGTGTGTGTTGTCGGTACCGGCGCTACTTATATTTACAATATGTGGCGGTACATAAAAAGTTTCAATTTTCCAAAAAAGTTGAAAAATCTACCTATTTGTTGTAACCATTAGCAGACAATGTCGCATATTTGGGTACACAGCGACAATTAAATACAATGAGTAAACAACGAACAGGACCAGGCAAATCATTCCGCAAGGGAATATCATGGGTCAAGCTTATGCAGATGTTTCCCGATGATGCTACTGCTGAAAAGTGGTTTGCACAGCAACGTTGGGGAAACGAACCTTGCTGCCCACACTGCGGATCCACAAATGTACAGACTGGTGCCAAACATCACATGCCCTATCAGTGCAGAGAAGAGGGCTGTCGTAAGCGGTTCAGCGTGCGCGTAGGAACGGTCATACGGGATTCCAAGTTGAGTTATCAAGTATGGGCATTAGCGATCTACATCATAGACACAGGAATCAAAGGCGTTTCCGGTATGAAGCTACACCGCGATCTGGATGTGACTCAGAAAACTGCTTGGCATTTGGCGCATTGGATCCGTGAATCATGGAATAATGATCTTGAAGAGTTTGCAGGCCCCGTTGAAGTAGATGAGACCTACGTAGGAGGTAAAGAAAAGAACAAACACGAACACAAGAAACTGAACGCGGGACGGGGAACCGTTGGTAAAACGGCTGTCGTAGGAGCCAAAGACCGTGAGACCAAGAGGGTTCAAGCGCAGGTCGTTACAGACACGACCGCAGAGACGATCACAGGCTTCGTATACAGCACTTCAAACAAAGAGGCACAAGTATATACCGATGACCGCAGGAGCGTATCAGGCATTAAAAAGAGCTGCTTATGCGACCGTTAAACACTCGGTCAAGGAATACGTGAACGGGGAAGCCCATATCAACGGTATGGAATCCTTCTGGTCATTGCTCAAGCGTGGCTACTATGGCACCTATCACTGATTTCCATAGCATAGATGCTTCCCGGTAATTCAGGATAGCATCTTCTTCTCTCGCTGACTTTGATTTTATTTTTTCAACAAAATCTCGAAAAACCCTAAAATAGGATAAATGAATCCCGCCATGATAGAAAATAACGTCACCCCCCAATGCATCTTCAAGGAGACATGCTTTCTTGTTGATCTCTTCAAAAATGGATTGATTTAGAAGGTCAGAATATATGGTTCTATCACAATTTGTGTGGAATGAGAACCATTTATGAACCTTGGGTAGGGTCTGGGGTCTGGGTAGGACGAAAAAAAAGGATCACAATTTGTGTGGAATGAGAACCATTTATGAACCAGAGGGATCTGTAGAAATGTAGATGATACGTGTTGAATAGAGGTGCATCAAGATTGTCTCATGGTTGCTGAAATGTATCAGCGACATCTTGACGGAGCCTGTAATGCGCCATAGCCCATACGATTGAACACCATAACAGAACTTAATGGCAAAATCCAAGAACTCAAAATGGTTGCCAGATATAGTGTAGGTTTGAACACATGGAACGCATTATTCTACTCATCCGCGGATGGTTAGACTTTTATCCATAAGGTTTGTGGTAGAACCAAAATATATAAATTTAGAGAGAACGAAAGGTAAGCATTCCACACGAATTGCGGTAGAACCAAAGAAAGAGTTCGTGAATTCGAGTTGTAAAATAGGCAACACGAGATTCGTATAGAGGAGCAAAGAACGGAAGAATGAGAACCGTTATCGGTATGCAGATCTCTTTGTCAGAATAGCAATAGGAAGTCTTGTTTGTTCAATTTTATTCCTGTTTCTGAGTGGACCTAATGCTTCTGGATTCAAATTGAGTGATACGGTATTGATAGCTATGCTAGGCACAGCACTATCAACTGTATTTGCTCCCGTTATACTGCTCGCCCGGTACCTATTTAGCAATTATCAAGATAAGCAATTTTAGCTATCTTCCTCCTGCGGATTTTCCGAAACGTCACCAGTTGTATCAAGGGGCATGAATAATGCTTGTCGTACTCTTTCCATACTTGCACTGGGCATATCAAACTCCTCACTCAGCTCCTGCGCAAATGGCTGATGGGTTAGCGGTTTGACCTTTGGGGATGCCTGCTTCAGGCTCCTGACTAGGAATCTTCGCTATTTTGTGTATTGAGATGAAATTACCAGCATAGTCAACAGTGCAGGTGTTGGTCCCCAACTCGTATACTGTAATTCTATTAGACGAGCAACTCTACGTATCAAATGTATGGGCACTGATTACCAGAGAAAATAGCTGGCAACTTTTAAATGAATTGGATTTTTGTCTCAGGTATTTCAAATCTCTCTACCTTGCGTCTGCTAGTTCTTACACAATTTGAAGGCCGGGGTAACTGCAGAACCACATTGTAGTATGCGACAACTTCACATCTATCCCGATCACTACGATACCAGATGATTGGATTGGTGCAATAAGTGCAATTATAGCTGCTGGAGAAGCCGTTTATGCTGTGTGCCTTGCCTCCCATAATGAAGCAAATTGATCTGGCAGAATGGAAAGAGACTATCAATGCAGACCGAACCACCTTTTAGAGAATTCATGATAGAGATGATGTAAGAGTGATCAATAAAAACATTCTTAGGGTTGTTTCTTGATTAGATTCTGGTCTCATAAAGGAGGGAAGCCCTCTACATTTCAGTGAACAAAGCCAAGGAACTCAAAGCAGTTAGTTGGGCCAAACAAGGCTGCTGAAGCTCTGAAAATTGAAGTTAGGAATCCTCAAAGCAGAAATGGGAAAATTCCATCCATTGGGAACACCATAAAGTAGCAACTTGAGATCAGTATTCCAATGAATCCCTCTCTACATCTCGCCGCAAGGCATGACGTTTCCACAGATAGTAAATTACTGGGATGACAATGAGTGTCAATATTGTTACAGAAACCATTCCGCCCACCATCGGGGCCACGATGCGCTTCATGACCTCTGAACCAGTGCCAGTACCCCACAGGATAGGTAACAGCCCTGCCATGATTGTAATGACAGTGATCATTTTAGGACGCACACGATCAACAGCACCAGAAATGACCACATCGTAGAGATCCTTCACCGAATTCATCCGACCCTGAGACAGCTTTTCCCTGTAAGCTTGATTCAAGTAGATCAGCATGACCACTCCTGTTTCAGCTGCGACGCCCGCAAGGGCAATAAACCCCACCCCAGAAGCGACACTGAGATGGTAGTCCAGTACATAGAGTAACCAGATTCCTCCAACGACTGAAAAAGGTAAGGACAGCATCACAATCAAACTTTCGGTGACATTTCTAAAATTCAGGTATAGAAGTACAAAGATGACGAGTAGGGTAATTGGGATGACCAACTGCAGGCGCTGCTGAGCACGGGTAATGTATTCATATTGACCACTCCAGACAATACTGTATCCCTCGGGGAAGGTCACCTGCTCATTGACCGCTGTGCGAGCACGGTTCACATATGTTTCTATATCAGAATCTTGCATATTAATGTGCACCCAAGATGTCTTGCGAGCGTTCTCGCTCTTGATCACAGGAGGTCCGTTCACAATGTTAAAATCAGCTACATAACTGAGCGGAATCTGTGCTCCCGTGGGCGTAGGGATCAGAACCCGATTCAGTGCAGGCAAATTGTCCCGAAGCTCTCGGCTGTATCGAACATTGACTGGATATCGCTCCAGTCCCTCAACGGTCTGCGTAACGTTCATCCCTCCGATGGCCGACAGGATTACATCCTGTACGTCACCTACGGTGAGCCCGTATCGGGCGGATTCTTCGCGGTTGATTTTATAATCAAGAAATTTACCTCCAACCGTGCGGTTGATTTTATAATCAAGAAATTTACCTCCAACCGTCTTATCCGGATACGCACTCTGCGTGCCAGGGATTGACTGTACCACAGCAGCCACCTCTTGGCTGAGATTAGCAAGGACCGCCAGATCCGGTCCCATGAGCTTGATACCTACAGGAGTTTTGATCCCCGTAGAAAGCATATCAATGCGGGCCTTGATTGGCATTGTCCATGTGTTGGTTAAACCGGGAAAATTGATTGCGTCATTAAGTTCACCAATGAGATGATCCATTGTCATCCCCTCGCGCCATTCATGTTCAGGCTTGAGAGTGATGATAGTCTCCAACATGGATAGGGGAGCAGGATCGGTCGCAGTTCCTGCCCGCCCAGCCTTGCCCATGACATGTTCAACCTCGGGAAAACTTTTGATGATCTTGTCGGTCTGCTGTAATAGCTCCTTGACTTTCGTGATACTGATCCCGGGATCCGTTGTAGGCATGTAGAGAAGATCTCCTTCATTCAAAGGAGGCATGAATTCCCTGCTAAGTTTTCCAAGTGGGTAAACCGTAGCGCCAAGGATCACCAGCGCCACAATGATCGTCAACCATCTGAAACGAAGAACTATTTGAATCACAGGCTTGTAGGCTCTAATCAGTAGGCGGCTAACTGGATTCTTCTTTTCGGGCAGGATTCTGCCACGAACAAAATATCCCATCAGGACTGGAACTATCGTGATAGATAAAAGGGCGGAGGCAGCCATCACATAGGTTTTTGTAAAGGCCAGAGGCTTGAAAAGCCGTCCCTCCTGAGCTTCCAATGTGAAAACAGGCAGGAAAGAAAGTGTGATGATCAGGAGCGAGTAGAATAGTGCTGGTCCAACCTCTTTTGCTGCATTCACAACGATGCGCCAGTGATCTTTTTCCCCTTTCTGACGCTCAAGATGCTTATGGGCATTTTCAACCATTACGACAGAGGCATCCACCATGGCCCCAATGGCGATAGCAATCCCACTCAGGGACATAATATTGGCATTCAGGCCCTGGATGTACATGACGAAGAACGCAATGAGAATGCCGAGAGGCAGGGTGAGGATCACTACAAATGCACTTCGGACATGCAGCAGAAACATCATGATCACGACTGCGACAATGATGCTTTCAATCAATAGCTTATCTTTGAGGTTGTCAATGGCTCGCTTGATCAGGTTACTGCGGTCGTAGGTCGTGTGAATGGTAATCCCTTCTGGTAATCCCCTTTTTAATTCTTCCAATTTTTCTTTCACAGCATCAATCGTCCTGAGTACATTTTCTCCGTAACGCATCACGACAATGCCACCGACAGCTTCACCTTCACCGTTCCAGTCAATGAGTCCGCGCCGCAGTTCGGGTCCCAAGTGTACATCAGCAATATTCCGAATGAGTACCGGGGTGCCGTTCTCGTCCACTCCGACAGGCGTATTCTCCACATCTTCAATTGATTGGATATACCCCAGCCCACGTACCATAAATTCGGTTTCGCCCATCTCAATCAGGCGACCACCCACATCACTGTTACTTCGCCGTAAAGCAGTGCGAACTCTGGACAGTGGTACATTGTAGGCCAGAAGCTTATTGGGATCAACTTCCACCTGATACTGCTTCACATAGCCTCCAATAGAGGCGACCTCAGCCACTCCCGGTACACTCATCAACTCATAGCGTAGATACCAGTCTTGAATGGAGCGCAGTTGTTGAAGATCGTGAAGGTGGTCACTGTGAAGTACATATTTGAATACCCATCCCACCCCCGTAGCGTCCGGCCCCAATGCAGGGGTTACTCCACTTGGTAGTCGTCCTCCCACATAGTTCAGAGATTCTAAGACACGACTCCGAGCCCAATACAGGTCTGTCCCGTCTTCAAAAATGATGTAGACGAATGACGAACCGAAATAAGAATAGCCTCGCACTGCCTTGGCGAATGGCACTGCGAGCATCGCCGTAGTCAGTGGGTAGGTAACCTGATCTTCAACGACCTGCGGAGCCTGCCCGGGATACTCAGTGTGGACAATAACCTGAACATCGCTCAGATCAGGGATCGCATCAACTGGTGTTCGGAATAGAACATACACACCGGCTGCCCCGATCAAAAGAGTTAGCAGGATGATCAGGAAGCGGTTTTTCACTGATCCTTCAATGATTCTTTCTATCATCATTACTTGACTGACTGACCAAGAATCTCCATTCAGGTGAAGCGAGATATGCTCATGATCGTTTAGTGATGTTGATGCTCTACGGGTTCGTTCAATTCGGAACGTTGGCCTCCCCCAGCCTCTTCGTGAATATGATCTCCTTGAAGCATCTTGCGAATCGCATCTTGCAGGCGGCTCTCGCTGTCTAACATGAACTGTGCGGAAGTCACAATTTCCTCACTTCCTCGTAGACCTGCGAGGATTCGGATATAGTTGTTGTTTGGCCCGCCTTCTTCGCCGAGCGAGACTTCTCGGGGCTCAAATTGCCCATCACCGTGGACAATAAATACAATTGCGCGTGCACCAGATCGAATGACAGCCTCAGATGGGACGACAATCGCGTCAGGAATGATCCTGCCTTGGAGTTGCACATTCGCATACATACCTGGTTTTAGATCTAGATCCGGATTGGAAAAGATCAAGCGAACATGGACATCACGCGCCCTCTCCCTCAGGTAAGGGTAGACATAGGATACATTGCCCGTATAGGTCTTGCCTGGCAGATACGACAATTCCATTTTGACCTGCTGCCCATGGCTGATCCACGGGACTTCATCGTCATAGAAGCTGGCATGCACCCATACCGTTCGTAAATCGGCGATCCGAAATAAATCTTCCCCGATCTCAACATGTGCACCCTCAATGATATTTCTTTCCACAACGATTCCAGTTGCTGGAGCTGCGAGGAGGATCGTTTTCTTTATCTCACCTGTTTTTGCCAGCCGTTCAATCTCTGATGCTGGAATGTCCCAATTCTCAAGACGCGTCCGTGCGGAGGCCAACAGCTTCTCGGCATCTTCTCTAACGGAGGGCACAGTGCTTTCGGATACCAACTGGAAATTTTTCAGCGCCAGTACATATTCCTGTTGTGTCGTGACCAGTTCTGGTGAGTAGATTTCAAGGATCGGGTCTCCCTCCTCAACTTGGTCTCCCACGAAATGGACATAAAGGTTCTCAATCCAACCAGAAATTTTTGTATTGACCAGATAGAGTCTCTCTTCATCATATTGAACCTCCCCGACCGTGCGGATCGTACGCGTAAAGTCCATACGTTGAACATTTCCAGTTCGGACCCCCATATTTTGCACCACCGCCGGGTCAATGGATACGGTGCGATCATCCTCAATTGAATCCCCTCCTTGATAGACGGGGACAAGATCCATTCCCATCTTTGACTTACCTGGACGGTCATAGATCTCCGTTGGATCCATGGGAGCCTGCCAATAGAGGACCTCTCTCTGGTCAGGTAGATCTGAATTTCCAGGTTCCGTTACTGTCTGCTCAATTGAAATGCGTCCGAGGAAAAAGCCACAGATAAGAATCAGGACGAGAATCAGTCCAAGTCCTGCCCGTTTGAAGTGTTGTTGCAAGTTCATGTCAGTTGATGTCGTACGATGCTGAAATAGACATTAGTGAGCAATCAGATCGGTGAGAGAGTCCACACCGAGCGCCCGTTCAAGTGTGGCCGTCGCTTGGAAGTAACGGCCAATCGTGTTGTCGTAACTCATGCCGAGGAAAAAAAGTGTCCGCTCCGAATCAAGCAGGTCAAGGTAATCGGTGTCTCCCGTCGTGTAAGAGTTGAGTGTAGCTTGGAGTGCGATTTCAGCCTGAGGGATTAGCGCTTCCTCATAGAGTTCCAACTGCCGTGCTTCCTCTTGTAAATGATGGATCAGATCTGCGACCTGAGTTGAGAGGGAGCTCACCAGGGCTTCCTGATGTGCGAGGACATGGTTCCGATGTATGCGGGCTTCTTCTAATTTAGCCCGCAGTCGGCTGCGCTGAAGAGGGATACGTATGGTTGCATTGATTCCGAAAGCATCGCGACCAGAGGCCGTTGGGGGCATGTCTTGCTGGCCGATATCAAAATAAGTTATGCTGAACCGAAAGTCAGGTTTGAATTGTTTGCGCGCCAATGCAATTTCCCTGTCCGCACGTTTTTCGGTCGTCTGCAAGGCATGAACCTCTGGTCGTTCACGGAGAGCTACTTCAAGGAGTCCAATTTCATCCAATTTGATATAGGATGGAGTCTTGACGCTTACCGTGACATTTGATTCGGCGGATAATGGACGATTGAGTAAACGGGTCAAAGTCTCAGTGGCGGTACGTCGCTCTATGGATAGTTCAAGTTGTCTGCCCGACAGAGAGTTTCTCTCTAATTGCGTTTTCAGAATTGCCTGCTGAACCCCGGCACCCACTTCATATTGCGTAGCAGCGGCTTCTTCAAAGTTTCGGAGTCGATCCGTGAAGGCAAGAATACGCAACTCCTGCTGTTGGATGCGATAGAGTTCATAGTAGGAGATCTTGACCTGGTGGAGAAGATCTCTTTCCAGGGTTGCGGTTGCAAAGCTCTTAATTTCGGCTGTCAGATCTGCGATGGATCCCCGCAGCCCCAATTTGCCAGGATAGGGAATCTCTTGTTCTATACTCCACTGACTGCGTTGCGTACCGCGGGCAGTAAGAATAGGGGCTGGCAAGTAGGTGATTCTTACGGATGGATCTGGAAGTGCGGATACCTGAGCCGTTCGTTTAGAGAGGGCAAGTGCTTCAAGGGAGGATGCTTGTAGCAAAGGATTATGAGTCCGCACCTCTGCCATAAGATCTTCAAGATGCAGCAATGTGTCGGTCGGTGTATCAGAGGGATCCTGACCACATACTGGGTTTGGCAATAAGAGCAGTAGCAGGCTGGCACCTGCAAATTGGATTAATTTCATGATTTCCTGAACAATAGGTTTAGCTGAGCATCTGCACGGAAGTACAGCGAATCTGCATCCCGTGAAACAGGCACACCAGTGGCCTATCAGATCAGGAACGTACCCAGAAAAGCTTGCCGATCAGAAAAGAGGCAACAGACAGGGTCTAGTGGGGAAGAGGAAGCCCTGTACCATTTTGCCCATGCGTCAATCTCATGAAAGGGATCAAGGGGCCGCAACGGGATCAGGTCGCCTGAAGAAATTCGGTTTGATTCAAACAGTGTAGTGGACATCTCAACAGGAGGCACTGCCTGAATTGTACAGCACGGGATGGCATGTTGAGAACAAGGCATGGGTTCCACAGGTGTGGAATCACGTTCGGATGGACAGGGAAGATGTTGTCTATGAGTAGAGGCAGGGGAATGATGATCCGCTGGCAAATCGGCACGGTCATCACCAGAAGAACAGTCTGCCCCCAACAAAAAACCTGAAGTACTGAATAGCAGGCTAACGCTAAGTACAGCACACAGAAGTCGGTGGGTTCGCATCGTAGCAGTCATTCTCCAAAATAAGGGGACTCACCATGTAAACGTATAACACATCGATCCCACCTAATAAGTTCCAAAAGTCAGGATAGTTGGAGTTTCCAGATACTTTTCACGAGATATATATATTTCCAATTCTTGTTTGGTGACGTACCATTTCATACTCCAAGTGATCTGATTTTGAGGAAAGAGAGATTCTTTCGGACTGAGAAAATCATATTAAAGATTTTCCATCCCAACACAACTATGGCGAATATTTCTCAAAGCATTGGAGCGGGTGATCCATTACATTTTGGAGGTCGGCCATAAATGTCGATTACTCGCAAAGATCAAAGCGATCAAGGTTCATCACTTTGACCCATGCACTCAAGAAGTTCTGAATAAACAATTCATCTGCATCGTCAGAGGCAAAGACTTCGGCGATGGCCCGCAATTGCGAGTTGGAGCCAAAGATCAGGTCAACAGATGTCCCACTCCATTTGAGCTCTCCAGATTTGTAGTCACGCCCTTCATATACTCCATCAACTACATCGGAAGGCGTCCAAACGGTATGCATATCCAGGAGATTCACGAAATAATCTCGCGTGAGCTGCCCGGGACGATTCGTAAATACGCCGAAGCTGGACCCATCAAAGTTGGCGTTGAGGGCACGTAATCCACCAATGAGTACCGTCATCTCTACCGCTGTCAAGCCTAACATGAATGCTCGGTCAACTAACAATGCTTCCGCGGATTGAGATAGCCCCGCTTTCAAATAGTTACGAAATCCATCCGCGACAGGCTCCAACACACCAAACGAATCAACATCGGTTGCTTCCTGATTCGCATCCGTACGGCCAGGAAAAAAGTCTATCTCAACGATGTGGCCTGCCTGTTGAGCAGCTTCCTCAACTGCTGCACAGCCTCCTAAGATGATTACATCAGCGAGCGACACAGTTTGATTAGATTCTGAGCAGAAATCATCCCTGATTTCTTGCAAGGTGCTAAGCACCTTCGCGAGTTCCGCTGGATTGTTCGCTTCCCAGTTCCGTTGTGGAGACAATCGAATTCGACCGCCATTCGCTCCACCACGCTTATCGGTCGTACGAAATGTCGAAGCCGAGGCCCATGCAGTTCGGACTAACTCGGAAACGGAAAGATCAGATGCCAAGATACACTGCTTCAGGGCCTTGATCGCTGCCGAATCAATTAACTCATGATTCGCTTTCGGGACAGGGTCTTGCCAAAGCAGATCCTCGTCGGGGATGAGGGGGCCAAGATAGCGACTGACCGGTCCCATATCCCGATGGGTAAGCTTGAACCAAGCGCGTGCGAACGCATCTGCAAACTCGTCTGGATTGGAATAAAATCGCTTCGCAATCGGGGCGTAGGCGGGGTCTTCACGGAGTGCAATATCTGTCGTAAGCATCATAGGTGCGTGCGTTCTGGATGGATCATGCGCATCCGGGACGGTTCCGTTCGCTGAGCCATTCATCGGAGCCCACTGCATCGCCCCAGCGGGGCTTTTGACCAGTTTCCAATCATACCCGAATAGATTCTCAAAATAGTTATTATCCCAAACGACTGGGGCCGTGGTCCATGCACCCTCCAGTCCACTGGTAATCGTGTTCACGCCTTTGCCGTCCCCAAAACGATTCTTCCAGCCTAATCCTTGCTCTTCAATTGAAGCACCTTCAGGCTCACGTCCGACATACTCCAGTTCTGGTGCAGCACCGTGTGCCTTCCCAAACGTATGTCCACCTGCAATGAGGGCAACCGTCTCCTCATCATTCATGGCCATTCGGGCAAACGTTTCTCGGATATCCTTTGCCGCGGCCACGGGATCAGGAGTACCGTTGGGCCCTTCGGGATTCACATAGATGAGCCCCATCTGAACCGCCCCCAATGGATGTTCCAGATGTCGGTCACCAGTGTAGCGTTTATCTCCAAGCCATGTGGTTTCAGGCCCCCAATAGACATCTTCTTCCGGTTCCCATACATCCTCTCTTCCCCCAGCGAATCCATAGGTTTTGAACCCCATGGATTCCAGCGCACAATTCCCGGTTAAGATCATGAGGTCTGCCCATGAAATCTTGCGCCCGTACTTCTGTTTGATTGGCCAAAGCAAACGTCGTGCCTTCTCCAAGTTTGCATTGTCTGGCCAACTATTGAGTGGTGCAAAGCGCAGAGTACCTGCAGAGGCACCCCCACGCCCGTCTCCCACGCGGTAGGTCCCAGCACTGTGCCAAGCCATGCGGATAAAAAATGGTCCGTAATGTCCATAGTCGGCGGGCCACCAATCCTGCGATGATGTCATCAATGCGTAGATATCTTCTCTGACCTCATCCAGGTTCAGTTTATTGAATTCATGGGCATAATTAAATCCATTTCCAAACGGATTCAACTGTGGTGGATTCTGAGCAAGAATCTTTAGATTTAGCTGGTTGGGCCACCAATCCAGATTGGAATAACTTCTTGTTGAGGGAAAGGATGAACCTGCAACGGGGCAACCATTTTCAGTACTCATTGAATCGGTGAATTATAAACATTAAGATGGATGGAAGATACACACAGTCGTGGGAACAGAGTAAAAGGAAATGCAAAATTTCAGTTTCCAGTTCCCGATGACAAATTTACGAATACTAAGGTGATCTGCACTTATTTCAGGTATAGATTTTCCGAAAAAATCTTGTATCGGGGCGAATCATTATGATCAGGATTAGAACTCGCCTTCGTCGTATCTTGGGATTCAAACAAACTAATTGAACATGAAACTTCTCCGCAACCTATTCATCGTATTCTTTGCATTCACCTTGGCCTCAGGGTGCTCATCCATGCGTCAGTCTACATCACCAGTGGCTGATGAACCGTCTGAGTCTTCAGATGAAAAAGAAGATGATTCAAAAAAATATTCGGATATCATCACCGAGGATGCAGAGACAGATGAAGGTCTCTTTAAGGTGCACCAGATTGATGAAAAACTATACTTTGAAATTCCTGACTCGCTCCTGAATGTAGAAATGCTGCTGGTTTCACGTATGTCCGCCACGATGAATAACATGGGGTACGGGGGCATGAAGACAAGTACACAGGTGCTGCGCTGGCAAAAACAATCCGAGAAGATTCTGTTACGGATCGTTTCTTATGAAAATGTTGCGGATGAAGATCAACCCATTTACACGGCGGTGCGCAACTCAAACTTCGAGCCCATCTTACGCTCATTTGCGGTCGAGACGCTGAACACGGATTCTACAGCCAGCGTGATTGATGTGACCAGTTTATTCACCTCGGATGTCCCCTCGCTTGGATTGCCCTCATTCCGACGAGAACAATACAAAGTCCGACGTCTTGACACGGACAGGACTTACATTGAATCTGCGAAGAGTTACCCTTTGAATATTGAAGTCAGACACGTTCTGAGTTACGATGCAGCCGAGCCCCCATCAAACTCTGCTGCCGGAACGATTTCAGTTGAAATGAATCAGTCCATGATTTTGCTTCCTGCGGATCCTATGCAGCCTCGACTCTGCGACCAACGGGTAGGATATTTCAATATAACGATGACGGACTATGGTCGGGATGCTCAGAAGGCTGAAGAACGGTGTTACATCACTCGTTGGAGACTTGAACCCAAAGATCCTGAAGCGTATGCGCGTGGGGAATTGGTTGAGCCAGTAAAGCCAATCGTCTACTATATTGATCCAGCCACACCAATGAAGTGGAGGCCATATTTGAAGCAGGGAGTCGAAGACTGGAACCAAGCATTTGAAGAGGCAGGGTTCAAGAACGCCATCATGGCGAAAGACCCTCCTACTGAAGAAGAAGATCCGGAATTTAGCCCCGAAGATATTCGATATTCGGTGATCCGATACTTCTCTTCCAACATTCAGAATGCATTTGGTCCACATGTTCATGATCCCCGTACTGGAGAAATATTGGAGAGCGATATTGGGTGGTACCACAATGTGATGAACCTACTTCGTAACTGGTTCTTTGTACAGACCGCGGCGGTCAATCCAGATGCCCGATCTGTCAAGTTCAGAGATGAGGTGATGGGGAGGCTGATCCGGTTTGTTTCTGCCCATGAAGTTGGACATACCATCGGATTACCCCATAATTGGGGGTCAAGCTTTGCCTTTCCAGTAGATTCTCTTCGGTCATCTATGTTCACAGACATCTACGGCACCGCTCCATCCATCATGGATTACGCTCGGTTCAACTATGTTGCACAGCCTGGTGACGGGGTAACGAATTTCATGCCTGATGTGGGGATCTATGATAAATGGTCAGTGCAGTGGGGGTATTCAGTCCTTCCAGATGCGCAGTCACCGGATGAAGAGCGCGAAACCCTGAATGCATGGGTGATTGAGCGTGCAGACGATCCTCTCTATTTCTACGGGCGCCAAGGACCGCGTGTAGATCCAAGATCACAGAATGAAGATTTGGGTGACGATGCCATTAAGGCCAGTGACTATGGCATTGCAAATTTGAAGGTGATTCTAGATGAATTGATCAACTGGACTGCGGAGGATGCAAAGGACTATGGAGATCTAAATGAACTCTACAGTCAGATTGCGATCCAGTGGAATCGCTATATTGGTCATGTTGTCGCACATGTAGGAGGCCATTACGAAAACTTCAAAACGTATGATCAGGAAGGTGTCGTGTATACGCCAGTTCCCACTGAGATTCAGCGGGATGCTATGGACTGGCTCTCCAGGGAGGCATTTGCATCTCCAACATGGATTCTGAACCATGAAATCCTCCGTCGCATTGAGGGGGTTGGTGCGATGGATCGCCTCCGCAATTATCAGGTGGGTGCTGTGAATACACTATTGAACCCAATACGTATCGGGCGTCTCATGGAGACTGAGGCGTTGGCATTGGGGGAAGACGTCTACACATTTTCAGATCTATTAAGCGATTTACGTGATGGAATCTGGACGGAGTTACCCAGAGCCACGACGATTGGCCCATTCCGCCGTAATTTGCAGAGAGGACATGTTGAGCGACTTGAATATTTAATGACTGAGGAAGCTCCCTCGGTTCCATCTTTCTATATCAGCTTTGGAATGGCACCAGTTGATGTGAGCCAGTCAGATATCCGACCATATGTGCGAGGGGAGCTCAAATCATTGAAGACTGCTGTTGATCGAGCTGCCAGACGAACCGCTGACCGTATGACGCGGTTGCATTTGGAAGACATCAGCATACGAATTGAAGATATTTTGGATGGCGAAGAATAGTTGACTTGGTGGTATATCTGGATTGGGCATACGGTTTAGTCACCTGATGCATCATCAGTGTCTCCGTAGTCCAATATTTTCCATTCATCATCCCTTAATATTCACCTCAACTTGAGTTAGGCTAAAACTGGTGGATTGAGACGGGGTTCTACGGGATTACATCTGACGGGAGAGCCCTAGGGTGTCAATTTGGTAATTTGGGGCCAAAAAAGATGCACTCCCCACCTAGTTTTCCACTTGATTTGTGCAAATGATGACCCGGTGCGTATCGCATGGGCGGTCCTCTCCCATGCGGCGGAATTCCGAAATTTTTGATCTATGCCAGGAAGCACCTAGAAGAGGTGCGCCGAGTTATAAGTCTGACTCTGTGTGCCAGCGCACTTGCTCAGAGTGTGTACAAAAACGCTCCCACACTTCTGCCCCAGACGAGGCAATCAAGAATGTAACATAGCGACTATGACGCGTGAACATTGCACCAACATTCAAAAGATATTCTCGAAATGAATGAATGTGCATGCGAGACTTGGCCTCCTTCATCTGTGGAGTCTCCGCGGTTTCACACTCCTCTGCCTGAGGTGGGCATGATAGGATGTCTCGTGCAATGTGCATAAGCATGTACACCAAAAGGTAAACCTGAAGACGAACGGCATTCGCAACCCCGACAAGTCAACCCGTACCTGTCGAAGTCAGGATTTGATCCGTGGTGATTTGTTCTGAACCCATTTCATGGAGTGAGATTTAGGGACAGTATTACCATCCCGAATTCCAAATGTGATTTTGCAGGTATTCAGAGTTCATGTGGTAAAGAAAACTCTCAACTGCTGGGCAATTACCTGCACCCGCAAAGGAGTTGCCAATCCTAAGCGATTGTCAATTTCTTCTCCACTTGCGGAAATTTCGTCATTACCTGCACCTGCCAGTTCTTCTACGAGGTTACAAATTGAATTAGTCCACCAGATTGGTGCTCTCTCTTTATCAGACAGTTGGCAAACTACTTTTAACATAGCTGTCAAAGTGAGCGCTATGCCTATATCATCACCGTTAGGAGCAAATGCAAACGGATCAAATGCGTCAACAATGGAAGCACCTGATGTATCCAATTCAAGTTCTCGCACAGCTCGAGCGGATGCTTCTGCTGCATCCGAAAGCCCTCCTCTTTGGCAAATCAATGCGATATGAAGCTTAGTTCCCATAAGCCATACATGCTCCAACCATAGTGCATAAGGGTCATCACCTTGGCTGAAGGCTTCAAGATGTTTATGCCCACTACAAATAAATGTGGATAGTAATAATGTTGATGACGAAAGACGGCAGCGATCAATCATCCGCTGTTGAATTTCTGAGGGCTGGTTGATATCCGGAGCGAGTACGAGCCTTAGATGATTAATAACCCAATCTGAAATCTCAACTACGCTCCCATTGATATTTATTTCTATTTTCTGATTAACTTTCGTGAGAACTAAAAGGACTAAACGAAGTGCCCAAGCAGCAACAAATGGATCGTCATAGTTTTCAGCAATAAACACTTTATCTTCCAGGAATTCGGTTAGAGTTGAAAATATGGCATTTTCATGATCCTGACCATTATTAGAATTAATCAACTGGTCAATGTAATTATGTATTAGTGCTCCATCATCAAATTTTTCAGTCAATAGGGCGCGTGCGAGTAAATGTGACTTAGGTACCAATAGATTACCTAAGGGCCATACTTTAGGTTTAGTTGAGTGATTCGCCAAAACTTGGGCAACATCTTCTCCGACCCATCCTAAAAATTGTGTTAAGGTACGTGTATCATACTGTCTAAAACGTTGAATAGCATGAACGAGGTCACGCCGAAGATCAAAGTATGCGCTTCTAAGGAGTTCAACTCCTAATCTGTGGCGGGAATTTTTCTTCCTCTCCGAATCATCACCTAGTATATCATTCTCTGCCAGTAAAATCTGGTAAGCAAGGGCTGGATCAATGCCAGACAGGTGATTGATGAGGATGCGAATAATATTTTCGTGCAGAACGGGAGGGCCGTCCAACAGAAGTGTAAAGAGTGAACACCGAACTTTTACATCAATTTGTTCATCAGGTGGTAGTCCTTTATCAATCCATTCCTGTGGAACAGGTCGAGAGTAACTGAAGACCAAATCAGTGCCCCGGATAATCTGTGAGTCCTGCAGATCGCCTAATATGAAGCGCTTCAAGATTTCGGCTGAGGCCTTCTCATTTTCTTCCTCTGAGTAACTTAATTGTATTTCTTTTTCACCAGCAGTATAGTTGTAGTTCCATGTGACATATCCCCCTCCAGTGATTCCTGCCAACGTACTGACTGTCCTTCGCATAAGAGGATTAAGTATGCCCTGGAACTTGGTATCTGTGAGTGGAATGAAGGGGCGAACAATAAAGATGGCGATGATCTGTCGCAGGTCGTACTCTTGAGTGCTTTTCTCAAAAGTCCTTAGTGCGTATTTCAGTGAATCAAGAACATTGTCTTCAAGAATCTGGACGATCTCTTTGCGCCATTTAACTCTGGACGCTGCGGCTCTGCCAAGCCAGAGGAGTGCAGTAAAATGAAGCTCTGCACTATCTTCGTTTTCAGTGTCCATCATCTGAAGGGAGTATGCTATCCCTTGCCAAAAACTGAATGGAGTTGGATCGGACCGAACGTAGGAATTTGTAGGATTCGCTTCTTTGAATACTTGCTCAGTAGCTTCCAGAAAGGCATCAGCCAGCGCGTAACGTTGATCAACTCTGAGTCCTGCACCGTCCTTCCATACACCAACAATGAACTGCTTTGCCACTCCCATTGATGCCACACGAATACATCCGTTTCTATTTCCATAAATCTCGTTGAAGTTCTCTGAAAGATAGTGTGGAATCTCTGTGATTGTATCAACCAGTTTCTGAAAAGGAGATGAGAGCTCGCCTAATGGTGGCAGGGGATACTGGCGCAGAGCATATGCAATGAGTAAGGAGTGTGCTGTACGATAGCCTTTTAAGAAGAGATTCTGAGCAGCATTCTGTGCAATAATTGATGATAGGCTTCCACTTGTAGAGAGCTGATCCAAAAGATCCACGGTGGAAATAGGAGGCATTTCTTTTGCCCAAGGAAAAAAGGAGGTACTAATTGCTTCACTTTCTGGAACAAATAGCTTGGGGCCTCCTGCTACGCTCAGCAACAAAATGTAGAATCGGTCGTCCGCCCAGAGTTGAAGTCCGTGTGACTGGGCCGTTTGAAGTGATCGAAGTGCATTCTGCCAAAAAAGATCAGTATGTGAGTCTGCATCATTTTCAGATTTTACAGTTTTCTTCCTCAGAGTGCCACTATCAACTTTTTCTTGAATCTTAACAAGAAAATCTTTATCCAATGCTCCTTGAAGCACTCTTCTCATATCGTTTAGCCTCTTATTTGCCAATTCCATAACCTCATATTGCTCAAACTGCTGGTAAATATATTTCCACGCCCATGGTCCAATTTTGACACGATTTCCTAAAAAATTGACTAAGCCAGTATCAACCCAATTCAAAATTGAAAACTCATTGAATACTAGTGCCTCAGGAGTCGCTTGAGGGGTTGAGGTATCCCAGCCTTCAAATATGTGAGGATGTATTTCTGTCGCTTTTTTCGCAACGTCAACCGAAATCACTCCTTCATTGTTGAGCGAAGCCAATAGGGTTGCGGATGAAATTCTAAGCCGATTCGCTTCGTCAGGCCAGTCTTCAGAATTATCTAAATCTTTGATATAAAGCGCATTACGAAGGCTTGCGACTCCTAAATCAACACGACACGGTCCAAGATTGTTGCCGTTTGGCGCTGCGGAGTCAATATCTTCAGAATAATCAACAATAGTACGATGTTCCCGAAAAAAGTCAACCGCCTTCCGATAGGAAGCAAATTTTGGTTCTTGCAAGTGTGCACCGATTCGAATCTGGTCTTGATGGAGTTCTTCCATCAAGTCTACATGAATATAACATGTTCCGAGAGCCGTCAGGATTTGTTCTGCTATATCTGGACCTAAAACACCAAGTGTAAGAATCGCAGTTTGATCAAGAAACAATCTAGGGTTATTATCATCGTTGGAGCGATCGTACCTTGGGCGCGGAAATGGCCAGTCAGCCAATACAGAAAAATCACCCGATGATGTCTCCCCCTCTTCAAATTGCTTTGTCCAATGAGCCTCTTTCAAAATTCCTCAATTGGATGATTTTTTGAGAGATTTTTCTGATTGATGGATCTGGGTACTAAAGAATGTTAGGGGGCTGATCTGCTCTGGGAGGTATCGTTTTTTTGGTCACAAACGAAGGGGCAGGGATCTCCGAATTTTGTATTTTTAGGAGTATTGCAAATCCAACAAACCCCGGAGAATCCCATGTCCCTTACCAAGAAGATACGCGGTTTTTATATTTCCTGCCAACAGGAGTTGTTTCCATGTGTGGAGCAGAACTATGGAGCGTTGCCCAAACGATTGAGGAAGTTGTTGTTGTTATTTGAGTTGGTGTGTGTGGAGGATCATCTGCCTCGTCCCCGGCTTCGTTCGGTGGGACGCCCGCGTGCGCACCGGGTCTGTCTTGCGCGGTCGTTTTTGGCCAAGATGGCGTTAAATATTCCGACGACCTCCGGATTGCGGGAGCGGCTTCTATCGGATGTTTTGCTTCGGTCCCTCTGTGGTTGGTCCCGCTCGTGTGAT
The DNA here is from genome assembly GCA_965208025.1 of Rhodothermales bacterium. Taxonomy (GTDB): domain Bacteria; phylum Bacteroidota; class Rhodothermia; order Rhodothermales; family Bin80; genus Bin80. Next base: position 1,934,367 of record OZ242302.1, on the reverse strand, counting down.
GTGCCGAGTGCGCCCACGTTTTCTCGTGCGTTTCAGGAGTTTGCGTTGGCGAAGTTACCGACTCGGATCCATGAAGCCTTGATCAAACAGGGGTACGCGGGGGAGTTAGTGGGGCATATTTCACGGGATTCAACGGCGATTGAAGCACGGGAGCGTCCGGTTCCGAAGGCTGACATGTCCACCCCCGTGAAGCCACGCAAGCGGGGGCGTCCGAAGAAGGGGGAGGCCCGTCCCAAGGTGCCTCGTCGCTTGGAGCAGCAGTTGAAGATGGAGTTAGGCGAGATGTTGGACGCATTACCGAAGGATTGTACGGTGGGCTGCAAGCGGAACGCGAAGGGGCATACGCAACGATGGACGGGCTATAAGCTACACATGGATACGGCGGACGGAGGGGTTCCGATCAGCTGTTTGGTGACCTCTGCCTCGTTGCATGATAGTCAGGCCGCGCTTCCCTTGGCGCACTTGACGCAGCAGCGGGTGGACAACTGTTACGATCTCATGGACAGCGCCTATGACGCGAAGGAGATTGTCGCACATCGGAGCGCCTCGGGGCGTGTACCGATCATTGATCCGAATCCGCGCAACAAAAAAGCGGCGGATCGTCGCGAGCAAAAGGCACAACGTACGGCCGGATTCATTCCTGCGGAGCGGGTTCGCTACCGGGAGCGTTCCACCGTGGAGCGGGCCTTTGGGCGGCTCAAAGATGAGTTCGGTGGACGCAATATCCGAGTCCGTGGGCACGAGAAAGTCCTCTGTCATTTGATGTTCAGCGTGGTGGTGCTCACGGTGGACCAAATGCTGCGGATGGTGCAGTAAACCCGCCATCCACCCCCTGCATAACAGAATTTGGGCGCTCTGAACCACAGATGCCGTGGGAGGGGTGTGTGAAATCTACACGGATCGTGGACGAAATTCACCAAACAGAGACCTCCGTGCAGGCAAAACACTGGTTGAATCCACAAAACACCGAACCCCCGCCGATGATTCGCGTAGTCCGACCAGATTGAACCAGTTTAAGCCGCAATTCAGCCGGGACAACAGGAGAAAATAAAGAGTTTTGAAAGAGGCTCCAATATGTCCATATTTCCCAAGATTTTCCAGAATATTGAAAAAAATCAACGTATGAAAGAATATGTTCGCGAAGAAACATCTCCAATGATTCTTGGTGTTTTATTTCCCTGCAAATCATATTGGGGAGGTATTCCAGTCCGCCCTCAATCTGGACAATGTGACTCCTCCCGGCCTGCATGGCTTGGTAAAAGTCTTTCTCTGTTTCTACAACTTCAACGGGGGCGTCAGCCATCATTGCTTTGAATAAATGATTTGCTTCAAGCTCACGTCCAGCAGTTCTTGCTGCTTGCCAGGCCTTCTGGGCAATAATTGAATCGGGGCGTAAATCATAGGCCTTAGCGAAGAGGTCAAAAGCTCTTGATGCGTGATCTTGAGAACTTGGATCCCGACTATATAGTGATTGGGCATAAAGAAACAGGATATCAGGATTTTGAGAACCCGCTTTAATCTGCGGTTCAAGTATATTTATTGCAATCTCTGGTTGGTTCTCAGTTATGAGATAGTACGAGGCATAGATTATAAAGTGGATTGAATTAGGGAAATTCTTGCTTGCGGCGATAAAGCAATCAATAGCCTCGGACTTCCGACCAAGGCCGACCAATGCCAATGCATGTAATTCGGCGGCCTGATCGGCATAAATTGGATCAAGGTCAGGAGTGATCTCTAGGAGTTCTTCGTAACGTTTAGCAGTGTAAAGGGCCTTGGCATATCGTAATCTTGAAGATCTGGACGGCAATACCTTTAACAATTGGTCAGTCCAGTGAAGAGCAACCTCAGCCCAATCCAGATCATCCTCGCTTGGAGGAGGGCTTTCTGGGGAGGTAAACTTGACGTTAGCAGTAGCATTATTGATAAGATGCTCAATCACTTCTATATCAAGCGGAAAGGATTCAACTTCATTGACCATGCCAAGGAGTGTTTCGCCTGCTGGGAGATTCCTAACTTGAATTAGCCATCTGTCCGCTGGTCTTAAAGGCGTGGCATCAATTAGTCTTTGGGCCTGCTCAGTTCTTTTAGTCCTCCGCAGATGTTGTACGAGGAAAAGAAGAGCAACCTTTTTATGCTTTTTGTCCACACTGGCAAAGAGTATTTCATAGAGTTCAGATTCAATATTTTCTGGTAGTGCTGAATTTTGATGTAACTCCGCTTTCAAAAGGGTAGAGCTAATAGAATCAAAATGACCGTTAGTTTGGAGAAGTTGTATCTTGTCAGAGGTTGAATCGGCTCCATAAAGGGGAAAAGTGGATGAACGAATCGTTCTATCTAATTTATCAACTCCATTCTTGAATCGCTCGTTAAGTTCTTCATCTCGCAGAAGTTCACCAGCCATACCAAGATAGCCCAGGGCTTGGGCATAGTAGGATGAATCAGGTTCTGCCGTCTCCAATGCTAAATTTATGCGATCAACCAACTTGCAGATGAGTGGACGGCGATCATATTCAAGAGGCGTATATCCTGTGATTATCTGCTTCAGTAAGTCTAGCGTCAACAGGGCACGAATTAGATTAAGAACTGGGAGGACAATATCATCATCAGTCTTATTTAATAGATCAGCGGTCAGCTTCACAGCTTCTACATCTTCAAAATCAATAATTTGGATACGAGCCTCAACACGCTGAAGGATTTGGTCTGAACTCTGGATATCAGTAAGCAGTTTTTCCAACTCGAACCAATCTTTTTGAAGATAGGCGAGGCAGGGAGCAGCGAATTTTAAATATCCCTCGCTACCATGATCCATTTGATCAATAAGATGTTGGAGTTCGTCTTTGAGCCTAATATTAAAGAGCGTGATTGCAGCTTGTTTGTGATATTCTGGATCAATCGGACCGAGATCACGAGCTTGCCTCCAGAATCTACGACCTGCATCAATTTCACCCTGCCAACTTGCCGCCGTAGCAGCCGCAAACAAAAATCGCTGACGATACGAACGCAGATCTGCTACATAATGATTACCCAAGTCAGTACTTTCTTCAAGAGCGGTATCAATAGCTGTGAGATGTCTCAGAGCATAGTCAAGTGCTTTCTGGATTTGCCCTGTTTTCAGGAGGTTTGATAGCTCAGTGAGGCTTGATTCAGCGAATATCTTCCTAATCGAAGCTGGGAATTGTTGATCATTGATAATAGAGTCTAACTTGCTGTCCAGCTGGTCTACTCTATCTATGGTGAGTCGAATTCCAGCTTCATTTTTTGTTGTACCTTCATAAATTTCCGAAAGCTTGGCGTTCCCCTCTTGTAATAATTGATCACGATCAAGAGAGCGGGAAGTGGTTTGATCTATGGTTTCGTAAAAAGCATCTAAAAAGAAAGCTGCGGCCTCTTCGGTGGCTTTGGGAGATTCATCAAATCCTTCAAGATTCAGTTCAGCAGCAGTGAGGCGTCTTCCCCGAGGAAATGTTGAACGAAGGAGTTTCTTATAATTGCCTTGATGATCAATGAAAGTTGAGCCAGATTTTCCATAATTGTTACCATAGGTGTAATGAAATTTTAATCTCGCATGTTCGATTGCCTGATCAACTTCCTTTACATATTCATCAGGTGGTCTACCTAGAAACTGACTTAAACAACTTCTAAATAAAGGGAAAATCAATGATTCAGTGAACTGGTTTATCATCAACATCAGGATTGAATTTCAAACGATGACATAAGAATCAAATCCCTAAAAGATAGAGGAGCGAGAAGAATAATTTTGATGTTACGGATATGGCCGCGCATCAAGAAAGTGAGTGAATGGAACGAATCCAACTCTATGGCTAACTATATTAAATCTGATATTCTGAGATAAATGCATTTGACAGAACCAAAACAGACAGATATCAAAATGAGTCTCAGATATTCCTAAGGTAATTTTCCTAAATGTAAATCCTCCAACTTAATCAGTCTGGCAATCTCTGCGGGGATTAATTCATCCGAGGCAGTATATCCATAAACTCCGCAGTGAGATGGATCGTCTTTTTGTGGTAAGTGAGTAACTCTGGGGGGGAAGGTTACTATTGAGTTGGATGACATCTTTTACTTTCCCGACCTGTAATGAAACAAATCTACCGTTATGACTGATGCGGAATCCCTTTTCCCGAAAAGTAAGCCGAATGTAATCTAGTGCTTTGGCCAGATCTGGAGCGTTGAAGAATTCAACCCAATTTACGGACAGATATTCATCTCTATCTTCCCGAAGTTCAAACGCGGAGGCAAGTGGCAATCCTTCCTCGCTAAGAGATGAAGGCCTGCAGTATCTGGAAATAGAGTGTTCATCATTTATTTCAATATCCGACATGCTCAGCAGTTGCAATGATCAATAAAACTATGAATTGACTGCAATGCATGATCCTTTGTACCTGAATCTTGGACGGTTTTTCGGCTACTTTGGCTACCCATTGTTCCAGCAAAGCGGGTACTACCATCAGGTAGGAATTTCAACACAGCGGATGCTTTTTGGGAATGCCATTCAGCTTGCAAGAATCCATTCGGACTAATTCCGATTTGCGGATAGGGTAACGAGTGGCCCCTGTCAATAAAAAACAGGGCTAATTCTTTGAGTGACATAAATTCCATAGCAGGATCATCTGGATCGTCATCCTGAGTGATTTCGTGAAGGTACCTAAGCCGATTTGCAATTTTGTGGAGATTTACTTGATCGAGAGCCGAAAATAGGTCTTCATAATCGGTTACATCTTCAATTGGAGTAGCCAGATCAGTATCCCTTTCAAGGATGTCCTCAACAGTCGTCGGCTTGAAATTGAAGATTTCCAACGAGAGTTCCTCTCTAAACCTATCAGAGAAAGCATGACAATCAAACGCAGCATTGGAATAGAGACACTCTTCAAGGGTAGGGAATGGTAGCTGATGATCATTCGCTTCATCACTCGTAGCAACCGAAACCTCTAACATCTCGTGGATAGTAACAGACCAAAATGCTTGATAATTGTACTCCCGACATTCTGTACTTAAGCTTTGTGGTAGGTCTTTCAAACTCCCGACCTTTGGCAGAAATTCGATAGTCGGGCATGTGCTTTCAATTTCACGGAAATGTTCTGAATTCCTTAAACCATCCAGAGATATGTCAGGTGTGTTTTTGTTAATTCTGGAATCATCATTGGGAAAAATATATGTCATGGTTGAAACAGTGCTATGGTGAAAAGTTGATTATTTTCTCTCAATATTATTAGATTACCAACTCGTAAAACTGACATTTGATTCGATCCCAACGCTATAATATGAGTACTACGAGGTAAATGAGCCACTGAATACGATTGATGTGAGCCACCGAATCCGAACGTTGGGGGAACGTCCAGTCTAGATTGTTGTTATTCTGTAGTAGGAAATTATTCTAAAACCGAGCAACTCAATGGCCTATACCAAGCCTGCTGATCTAGGAATGGCAAAACGCGAAGCAGACAAGTTGACGGATATATATTCGTCACCACCAGTACCTGTTCTGGAAATTGCAGAGGAGAATGGAGTCAAGGTTAGATTTGTTAACTTTGGGTCTTACTCAAGTACTGTTTCTGGGTACTGCGATTTCACAAAAGACGAGATATTTGTTAATAGTGAGGAGATACCTCAACGCCAGAGCTTCACAATAGCACATGAACTGGGACACTGGTTCATGCACCGAAGAATTTTTTTAGATAATCCAGAGATGTATCCGGTTCTGTTGCGGACGAACAACTCTAATACCAACGATCCGCTGGAAAAAGAAGCCAACGCATTTGCTGCCCACCTTCTCGTCCCCAATCGATTATTGAAGCGAGTACAGAGCCAAGGGGCGAATGCTACTGTGCTGGCTAATCTTTTCTTCGTGTCAAGGTCCATGATGGAAATAAGGATGAGGGGAAGGTAGGTATGAGCGCAGAGGTACAGGAGGACGGACACGACCAATTTATTTCACCTAGTGATCTTGGAGAGACATTATCTTCAACTCCAGATAATAAACAAGATTACTTTTTTGCCGTCTATTCTCAAACCTTGAAATCGTGGACGGAATACGAACACTTCCTCGGGGTCAGGCAGCATTATCAACATAAAGGACGTTGGTCAAAGTTCTTGTTGGTAGCCATAGCTGGCATGATATCTTACCAAATGGTGCTATTGATTCTTGTAGGGATCAACTGGCTTGACTTTAGTGATTATGACTGGCTCTTGCTTGGTCTCCTTGTTCAGAATATGGCACAAATTGTGGGCCTATCAATCTACGCAGTTAAGAACTTGTTTAGCGACATAATGCCAAATAAAGGTAGCAAAGTAGGCAGGTAAGAAGTTTGTCAACTCTTCAAGTCCTGCGGATTTTCCAAAGTTCTATCCGTCTATCAACGGGCTTGAAAAACGCCCGAAGTACTGTTTTCGTATTTCAAAGGGAATATCAAAGATTGAGTTGAATACTGTGTCTTATGTACCTTTTTTCATTGCCGAGTCTCCTGTCAGCTTGCCCAGCGTTTTTAGAACTAAAGTCTGGAAACAAATCAGACATTCTACAACATACAAGGTTCTGGATCAGGCTAGAAAGAGAACGGTGCAATTTTGTGTTAACACGGGTAGTATAGGTATCGAACGTAGCCCTCAGCAAATTATTGAATGCAATCTGGATTTTCAAATCTACCGTCGCTTCATTGATGGTTTTTTTCTTGATTTTGTCGTTGAACAAGGTCATTTCAAAATCTTTAATTGAAATTCAGGTTAGTTGTGAAGGGTGATTTCATACCGAATGCATAGATTGGGATATCAGGGGCCTATACTTTACTGATCTGCCCCTAACCCTGATGCAATTAGCCATAGCATGGTAAAAATTAGTTCGTCTGATCCTTATGAATGAAACTGCTTCAATTAGATATATAGAATTCATCAAAATTTCACAAATCTGCAAGCGCTTACGAACTGAACCAAGTGTATTCAATGCGTAAACATGGAATAATTAATTCAGAAATCCAATGATTCTTAAAAAAATTAGTCCCAAAGGACGTTCCGTACGGGTAACATTTGAACTTCCGATTGAAGAAGCCCATCAAAGTGCGAGCTTGGTTGGTACCTTCAATGACTGGGATTCAACCGAGCATCCCATGCAGCGCAATGATCGCAAGGGGGTATGGACGGTGGCGGTATCCTTTAAGCCTGGCTCTCAAATTGAATTCCGCTATTTTATAGACGGACACAGGTGGGATAACGAGCCCCAGGCTGACTACCAAGCGCCAAACCCGCATTATTCGGAAAATAGTGTCTTGACACTTTAGCCGAAAAGGAGCAGGACAACATACACAGCAGCAATCATCGCAAATACGTCGGCGATGAGGCCCGCTGGAACGGCGTGACGAGTCTTTCGGATATTGACTGCCCCAAAGTAAACCGCAATCACATAAAAGGTGGTTTCGGTGGATCCAAACATGGTGGCAACCATCTTGACGAGGATAGAATCTTCGCCATACTGGTTGATCATGTCAAGAACGATTCCTACGGATCCCGACCCCGTGAGCGGACGCACAATCCCCATGGGAATCACTTCGGCAGGGATCCCGATCAAACCTACGATCGGGCGTAGTAGATCCGTCAGAAAATCCATCGCGCCACTTGCACGAAACATCCCTATCGCAAACAGGATGGCGATCAGGTAGGGGATGATCATGACCGCTACATGAAATCCCTCTTTTGCCCCATCTACAAATACTTCATAGACGCGCACTTTGCGGATCATCCCGTAAAGAGGGAACCCAACGAGAATTGCAGGCAAGACCAGCGCAGACGCATAATCCAAGAAAAGGTGGAAGAGATTCATGAGTTCACCTCTCGGTAGCGTTTGAGTTGACCTAACAGTTTGACGGCAGTGATGCCGACCATCAGGGATAGAAAAGTCGTAATCAAGATGGAGAAAAATAGTTGATTAATTTGAAGCCCCATGATGGCAACAAGCGTAACCGGGGGTAGGATTTGAACACTTGCCGTATTCATGGCAAGTAGCATCACCATGGGGTCTGTCGCCGTATCTTCAGTTTTATTCAGAGTCTGAAGTTCTTGCATTGCTTTGATGCCAAGCGGGGTTGCCGCATTCCCCATCCCCAACATATTCGCGGACAAGTTCAGCACGATCAGGCCAAGTGCAGGATGGTCTTTCGGTACTTTTGGAAAGAGTGGACGGATGATTGGTTGTGTCAATCGAACTAGGGACTGCAATATCCCCGAGACTTCTGCGATCTTCAATAGCCCCATCCAGAGTCCAAGGCCTCCAATGAGCCCCAGAGCCAGAGTGACCGCTGTTTTGGCAAAATCCAGTGCTGCTGAAGCAATCGCATTCATCTTCACCCAACGTACGGGCTCAAATATGATTGCTGACTTCCATACGGAGGGACAGGGAATCCCCATCAATGAACCACGGCAATCATCCTGTCCAGTTTCAGAGCAGATCGTTCGGAGAGGATCGGTCAGTTCAGCCCCCTCTGCAAACCGAAGTTCGCGCCCAGCAGAAGTTTGGAGAAGCACGCCAGACCATGTAGCCCCAGTGATGGTAGTATCACCATAATGGGAAGCGAGATCTTGACTTTGTAGTTCGACTTCAACAGGCTGTCGGCGGGCATCGGCATCGTAACCATCCTTGAAATTGATGGTAAGCGGGAGAGGTGCACCGTTCCTGTAGGTATCCGACACAAAATCACCCACATCGCTGATGAGGGCGAAGATTAAACTTAGAACGATCAGTCCACCCCAGATATAATTTAGCATGCGATTCTGTAGTTGCAGTGCATTGAAGGAGCCTCTTTTGCGAAGGGTTCAAGAATAAGAATGATCAAAGGATAAGCGAAGAGATTGCCTTATTCCGTGAGTTGGTATTCATTCACAGGGACATCCATGCTCAAATGTATTTCAATGTATGAGGCAGGCCTCAAAGTCATGAATCCAGGCGAGTTCTCATTTTCGAGGGTCTGATATGATGGTTGAAGAGTCATCCAGAAAAGTCATTGAGATCATGTTACAAGCTGAATCGGATTCCGAGAATTAATTGTTGGACTCGATCCGTAAACTTGCCTCCTGCAAATATAACGTCATAGGAGTAGAATACCAGAGCGCCTGTGGTGAATCTTCTGGTAATCTCAGGCTCTTCCCCGGCAAAACATTCAAGCTTAATATTGGATTGTCTGTTGCATTCTTTCTCCGTGACTCGGTATCCAAGGAGTCCAAAGATCGAGAAAGTTTGTTTTTGATCTGGAAATCCAAACTGGTACCCGGCCAGCCAGTATAGTACACTGTTGGACTCAATCTCATCTTTCCCAAACGTTTGATCCCGTGCATCTCCATCCGTACCAACTTCAAGTCCAGAGGCGATTCCACTCTGGGATCGGTGAGGTAGACGGATGAGACCAAGAGAGATAGATCGACTGCCCCCCAGACCGATATATGGGCCCAATCAATCATTGGTTCATCGCTTTGATCCTCCTGCGCAATAGCAGGTAGTCCCCCCCCCCAAACAAGAGTAGAGTTGCCAGAAAAAATTTCTTCATCGTTTCCATTGGATTGAGTTGATAGATAATTCGCACTGCAATACCATCCTATTTTATCATCTGCGATTCCAGATTTGTATTTTCAAGTTCAACAAAATCATCTGACTTTTTAGGGTCTAGGAGGTAGCACTTCTTCGGATTCTGAATGAGACGGATAGGTTAGTCGTTTTGTGAGGAATTCGCGGAATCCGGGACATTTGGTTGATCAGTAAAATACATCTGAATCTCTTTTGACAAGGTTGCCCCCACAACATTCTTCAATTCTCTTTCTTCCGCATCCTTGACCCTTTGAACCGATCCGAATGCTCGGATCAGTTTCTTCATAGTTTTCGGACCAACACCCGGAATTTGTAACAACTCTGAATGTAAGAGGCGCGTCTTACGTTGTTTCCGTTGAATATTGACCGCAAATCTGTGGGCTTCATCACGTACACGTTGAATCAACTGGAGAGATGCGCTCTGTTTTGCAATATGGTACGGATCCTTGTCATCAGGGAAATATACTTCCTCCAGACGCTTGGATAGACCAATAATAGGGAATTTTCCCAATGTATCAGTTTCGTGAAGAGCTTTGACTGCGCTGGAGAGTTGCCCTTTTCCGCCATCTACCACGACGAGATCAGGCCACGGGCCGTCCTCCTTTTGGATGCGTAAAAATCGGCGCCGAACCGCCTCTTCCATAGAGAGAAAATCATCCGGCTTACCATCAGGAACACTACGGATTTTATAGCTACGATAATCGCTCTTACGCGGACGACCATTGAGAAATACAACGCAGGAAGCAACTGTTCCCGTTCCACCAAGATGAGATATATCAAAACATTCAATTCGTCGGGGTAGACTTTGAAGCCTCAGATCGGTCATCAGCGCCTTTACGGCGAACGGGATCCGATCCTCTCCTCTCTTGAGGAGATCAAGCTTGAATTCTCCGAGCAACAGGTCTGCGTTGGCTTGCACCATACGCATCAGTTCCGCTTTCTGGCCGCGCTGAGGGGTGTGTAGAAGGACTTTTTTTCCACGCTGTTTACTGAGAAAATCTGTCAATGCCTCGGGTTCATCAGTCGGAGTTCCGAGAAGGACTTCGTCTGGAAAGAATGCTGCCTGCGTGTAATAATTTTCAAGATAGCGCTGCATGAGCGCCGAATCTTTATGCCCATCAATCTGACGCATTATTTTGTGTTCGCGTCCAATGATTTTACCCTCTCGAACTTTGAAACAGATTCCCACGGCGGCATTCTCATCACGCGCAACCGCAAGGGAAAATAAATCCCGGTCCACGGGGGTAGAAGTGACGACTTTCTGCCTCTGAGCGTAGGTCTCCAATGCATGAATTTGGTTCCGCAGGCGACCTGCTTCTTCATATTTCTGCCTCTCACTGGCTCGTAGCATAGCGTCTTCCAACTTCTGTCTAAGTGCTCCCGTATGCCCTTTGAGTAGCATTTCTACCTGTTCAATCGTTTCGTCATAAGATTCTTGTGATTGGTAGCCAACACAGGGGGCAGCGCACTTCTTGATATGAAACTCCAGACATGTCTGATACTTTCCAGAAAGGATGGGATCGGGGGATAGGTCTAGTGAGCACGTTCGAAGTTTGAAGATAGATCGGATTGCCCCAAGTGCACGCCTCATGTTCTGGACATCCGTGTACGGACCAAAATACTTGGAACCGTCTTTTATGATACGACGAGTCGTAAAAATGCGGGGGAAACGCTCATTCTTGATACAGATATAGGGATAGGTCTTATCATCACGAAGATTGATGTTGTAGCGGGGCTGTCGTTCTTTGATCAAATTGTTTTCAAGGATCAGCGCCTCGGTTTCATTGTCCGTTACGATCACCTGCACATCGGTCGCCTTCGTCATCAATAGCTTAATACGACCTTGCAATTGTGAATCTTTGCGAAGATATGAGCGAACACGACTGCGCAAGTTATTGGCTTTACCGATATAAAGTGGATTCCCTCCCTGATCTAAAAACTGATATACTCCACAACTAGTGGGTAGCTCTGATACTCTGGTCCGAAGAGCTTCTTGTTTGTCCAAAGGTTCACTCATTTCCCAACGATGACCAGAAGTTCATCAGAACTGGAGGGAGACACTCAGGTTGCAAAGTCTCGGGAAGAATCACCAGATGAGCATTTGGCCAGAATTCTTGAAGAAAGTGTGCGTAATGGGATGCCTTACTAACTTCACTGATCAGCGTTGGAACGGAGGGGGGATCAGGGTTCAGTTGCCATACTTTGAAGGATGCATTGTGCACCACAAGACTCTGGCACCGTGCGGGGAGACCGTCACTGGTCACCACATGTCCAAGTGAGTTAGGATTGGTGGTACAATATCCGGTTGCTCGCATCGTTTTTTCCAGTTCAGTACAGGAGATAAATTGGACGGAGTACTGCGGACGAGGTTGACAAAATTCAACTAGAATTCCACCAGTGTCTTTTGGATGGAGAAAAAAAATACTCTTCCCTCCAGCTCCAGATATCGGTGTATCGGTCAGCGGACGAAACCCGGCCCTCACCATTCGTTCAAGTTGTCGTTGTGCGTCTGAGACACGGAATGCAATATGATGAAGACCCTCCCCACGTTTTTCAAGATGCCTCGCCACCGCAGAGTCCACTTGAAGAGATTCCAGGGTTTCAAGGTTTGTGCCATGTCCATAGAATCGAACCCGAACTCCCTGCGAGTCAATATCTTCCGGGAGTGAGGGGCCTGAATTTACAAGTTCAACAAGTAAGTCCTCCATCCCTTTTCCATCCTTGACGGCAACTCCGATGTGATCAATAGGCAGCATGAGGTAGGTTTTCACAGATATGGAGTAAAGTTAATGATGCGCGTGATATTTGAGTCACTCCAAACAGAATAACGTATACCCATCCATGAGTCAAGTAGTCCAGAAATATCCTGGTTCATCCAATGATGATCGTTCCGAGGCAGTCCGTCAATTATTACGTATCACTCAAGATGGAGCCTATCGCGGATTGATTGATCAGGGTGCAAGACCGCGGGTGGTTGCGCTGGTTTCGGTTGTGACTCGCTGGAGACGATATCTTTCGTTTTTGCTCGGCCACTTCCTGACAAACAACGCTAAACCTCTACCCGCAGCATTAGAACAACTTCTGTTACTCGGAATTGCGGAAATTATTCTCTTGAACGTCCCAGCGTATGCAGTGGTAAATGAGTGTGTGAATCTGGCTCGCTCCATGCACTTCCCGACAGGATTGACCAATGGAGTACTCAGATCTGTGGTGCGATCCCAATCCTCTTTACCCGAACCAGATACTGGCAGCTCAGTCCGCGATTTAGCCATTCGCTGGTCTCATCCCACTTGGCTAACGCAAAGATATATTCATCGTTTTGGTACAGATGAGGCCATTCATCTTCTCAAGTGCAATAATGCCACTCCGAGTTACACCGTTCGCGTAAACCGGATGAAGATGACAACGGAAGAGTTCATGGATGAGCTTACTGCGCTGGATATCCGCGTGCGTCATGCGCATTTTCTGGATGATTTTCTGAGAATTAAATCGGTGGGCCCCTTGATTCAAAGGGGGTATTTGGAGCGTGGGGTCTGTTCTGTCCAAGATGAGAGTGCTGGATTAGTCGTCGCACTGCTGGATCCTCAACCGGGCGAAGCAATCCTGGATACCTGCTCAGCTCCAGGGGGCAAAGCTATGGCAGTTGCCTGCCGAATGCAGGGGCGCGGGCAGCTACATGCATGGGATGTTCATGCCAGACGTCTCCAAAAAGTGGAGGAACAGGCGCAGCTATGGGGCTTCAAGAATGTTCATACGCATTCCGTAAATCTCCTGGATACCAATGCGATGCGGGCTGATCGCGTGCTTTTGGATGCACCTTGCACTGGAACGGGTGTTCTGAGCAAGCGCGCAGACCTACGCTGGAATAAGAGCGAGGCAGATCTTCAAGAGCTGATAACATTGCAACAGAGACTGTTAGATGCCGCTGCGAATCATGTCCGAGAAGGAGGACTTCTCGTATACAGCACCTGCTCAATTGAGCCAGAGGAAAATGAAAATCAGATCCGAGCCTTTTTGAAGCGCCATTCAGCATTTCGTCTGGAGCAGGCCAAGGATTTAATTCCATCTATGGTTCAGACTTCCGAAGGCTTTCTATCTACTCTCCCGCATGTTCATAATATAGATGGTGCATTTGCCGCCCGTCTGCGTAGATGCGCGTGAGGGGGGATAGGTTATAGAAAGTGGACGTTCCGCTTGAACAGCATTCAATACGCAACGTACATACAGCGAGGGATCGCACTCTGTGTTTGGCCAATTCATGTTGGCTTCCGGGAGGTCATAAAACGCGTCGTTCGGGTATAAGAACTGAACCTATAATCTGATCATTTTGCCACGTATTTTTCTTCTTTTTCTGATTATTTTTGCATTCCCCCTCTCTGTCTCCGCTCAACGGATTGCCAAGTATGGAGCAGATTTTCTTTCTGGAGGCGTAGATGCACGTGCGCTAGCAATGGGAGGTGCAAATGTAGCACAGGCAAGGAATGTGTACAGTGTATATTGGAATCCAGCTGGCCTAGCGCATACAGAATATCCCGAAGTGGCCTATATGCATGCGGAGCGTTATGCTGGGATTGTGTCCTTCGACTTTGCAGCAATTACCTATCCCATTAGCCACACATCAACCGTTGGCCTGAGTTTTTTCAGGAGCGGAGTGAACGATATAAAAAATACGCTCAATGCGTGGGATGCCGAGCGAAACCAGCCCAAAGCGAATCCTGACTCCTATATCACGAGCTTCTCAGCAGCCGACATAGCATTTTTGCTCAGCTACGGGAGGAGAATCAGTTCGCGATTCACGGCGGGCGCATCGGCGAAGATTGTCCGACGCACGATCGGTGACTTTGCGGATGCTTGGGGATATAGTCTTGATGCAGGAGCCCAGTGGCATGGGGATCAATTCTTGGTTGGAGTGCAGATACAGGATCTGTCTACGATGCTTCAAAGCTGGAGCGTCAATACGTCTGCATTCTCAATTGAAGATACCAATCCTGCCACGGGAAATCCGTACACATTCACCGAGGTGTTTGATCAGGAGTTGCCCACAGGAGATACATTTCTGGTGCTCCCCGTTGTTCGGCTGGGTTCGGGTTTGATCCTGCCAATGAGTTCTTCAAGCACGGTTACCATTGGGCTGGACGTAGATATTGCGTTTGATGGTCAGCAGACAAATGCATTCAATATGGGGGATCTATCTTTTCATCCAAGAATTGGTACAGAGTTTTCATTACGGAATCTCGTTGCCCTTCGGGCCGGAGTTAACCGCATTGCACAAACATCCGAAGATGGACTGGATGTCGTTCCCTCCGTGGGGGCAGGCATTCGGCTGGGTCCCTTATCTGTTGATTATGGGTTTGGTGATTTTGGAGGATTAGTCAGTGATCTGGGATACTCCCATAGAATTTCTGTACATTTCACATGGAAGCGAGAGCGATTTCGTCGGCCGTCAGAGTAGCCCGAAATAATCGTCATGGATAGGTTGACCGGTAGACTGATTTACAGAACCAGATTTTTTGCTATGAGTCATTGGATATCACTATACAAGATCAAAAGGATATCTGCTCTTGGCTGACTATGGCTTGAAAAAATTCCTGGATCTATGAATATTTTTGAATGATGAGTACTGATGAGAAAGTCCAACCCATCTGGGATATGGATGGGGGAATCAAGGATTTTGAACTTGATCCATGCGAGTTGGCTGTCTCCGAGATTCCAGGAATCAGGGAGAGTTGGCGAGAACAACGGGATCAACTGAAGGGTACGCAGCAGTTGCCTGAATTCATTGAAAGACTGGGCCGAGAATGGGCAATTGAAACTGGAGTCATTGAGAACCTTTATGAGATTGACCATGGAGTAACCCAAACCCTGATTGAGCATGGATTTCAGGCTGAACTACTTCAACATGGATCAACAAATAAACCCCGAGGGTATGTGCTTCAGCTTCTCGGAGATCAGAAAGAGGTACTTGATGGCGTATTTGATTTTGTAAAGAGTGATAGAGAACTTACGACCTCCTATATCAAAGAACTTCATGCGGCCTTACTGAGAAATCAGAAGACAACCGAGGGGATTGACACCATTGGTCAACATGTTGACATTCCAATTCTCAAAGGTGTCTGGAAGGAACAAGAGAATGATCCGATTCGAGATGGCATCAAATACACCTATTGTCCACCCGAACATGTCGGATCCGAAATGGATCGTCTGATTGAACTCCATTCTCGCCACATAGAGGAGGGCATTTCAGGTGAAGTGCAGGCGGCGTGGTTACACCATCGTTTCACTCAAATCCATCCATTTCAGGATGGCAATGGGCGGGTCGCGCGAGCGATTGCCTCACTGGTTTTAATCAAAGACGGACTTTTTCCCCTAGTCATAACTAGAGACGACAGGAAAAGATATATTGAAGCACTGGAAGCTGCTGATCGGGGAGACCTTTCTCCATTGGTGAAGATATTTGTCAGGTCCCAATCAAGTCAGTTTAAGAAGGCATCAGAAGTTGTTGAGGATACTTACTCCGAGACGCGCAGCACAGAGTCTGCGCTGAAAATTCTCCAACAGGCGGCGGAGATTTATCAATCCAGAGTGCGTAGAAAGATCTTGCAGCATGCCAAGGCAATTCAAGAAGACATAAAATCCAGATTTGATCAACTATGTCCAGACATAGAGAACGCTCTTGGCAAGGTTTATCAATCCAGCGTGAGTATTGAAGAATCAAAAAAGGGAACGGAGCATTTCTTTAGTTCTCAGATAGTAAGCACTGCGAATCGATTAGATTATTATGCGAACCGGGCTACCTACCAATCCTGGATCTCCTTGCAGATGTACTGGTCACATAGGGCGCGACTCGTTTTTAGCATCCATGGAATCGGGAAACGTCCGAGCCATGAGGCTCTGATCTGTTCACCGTTTCATGACATCATAGATTATGGGGAGGAAAATCAAACTTCATCCTCGTTGATCCCCATTGCCGATGACGGATTTGTCTTCTTTAAGAGCGAAAAACAAGAAAAGCTGAACGCTCGTTTCGGGGAATGGTGCGAGGAGGTTCTGAGCGTCTTCCTTATGGAGTTGGCGCAGAACTTGTGATTCAAAATAAACGTAGTGCAACATGTCAGACCGAATTCAAAAATTGATTAGGAGTGTTTCTTTCGGTTGAACTTTATTCCGTGAGCACCTCATGCTTGAGAGGATGCCAGCCCACTAGGCGAAACGGCTGGAAGTGTATCCTTTCCGATAGAATGGCAACACACGTCTTCACGAAAAATTCACTTTGGCGGAAAGAAGAAATGGGATCTAATCACAAAGAATATTCGTTTTTTTAGACTAAATCTAAATAAGAATGCAGTCTCAACAAAGTTGGTCTTGGATAACACAGGTCTTTTGGGTTTGTGTGGTGTTGTTCTGTTTCGCAATGACTGCGAATGGTCAACATGCGCCTTCTGACTCCAGCCGTGTAGATTCAATTCGCTCCGTTCGGATGCCCCCCCTGGTTATTACCGCTACGCGATCTGAGAAAATTCTTGAAGATGTAGCTGTACCCACGAGCATCATCACGGCGAATGTGATTGAACGTGAAGGTGCGTTACGTATAGGTGATGTACTCGCCTATCAAATGGGGATTGCCTTATTTGATGATCACGGTACTGGGCTTCAAGTCCAGGGCTTTGCATCCGATTACACACTCATTTTACTTGACGGAGAGCCGGTGATTGGTCGTACTGCTGGGACGCTTGATGTTGATCGGATCACTGTGAGGGGGCTGAGTCGTATGGAAATCGTGCGCGGCCCATCCTCATCCCTCTATGGTAGCGAAGCTCTGGCAGGGGTTGTCAATTTGATCACCGCACCACCGACTGAAGGTATGGCAGGGTCTGCGAGCTTCCGTATTGGCTCTTTTGCCACTTCGGACATGACACTTCAAATGGAAGGAGGATATGAGCGCATAGGAGCAAGAGTTGTAATCAATCGGTACGCCTCAAGTGGCTACGATTTAACCCCAGACACCTACGGACCGACCACACCCTCCTTTGCCGATTGGACCGGGGATTTAAGAAGTCGCTTAGTTGTATCTGACCGTGTCTTGATCAGACTGGGTGCTCGAGGGACTATTGAAAATCAGGAGAGTGTATTTGCCTCGCAAAGTAGCGGGTTGATTGAGAATCGCTACAACGATGAGGGTAGGAGATGGGAGTGGAGTCTTCATCCAGAAGTTGAAATTCAGCTTAGTGACAAATTCCGACTCAACACGACACTCTACGGTACCAATTACCAGACCGAGACGCATCATCAACGCCAAAGCGATGGGTTTGTGAACTATAAAGACGAATTCGATCAGACCTATGCCAAGGCAGAATTGCAGTTGGATATGCTCTGGGATGCTCAGAATATTACGAATCTTGGAGGTGGAATCATTCGTGAGCGGATTGGTGGAACCAGATATGGGTCAACTGGAAGTAATCCAAACCCGGAATCAACCCAAGCCTATTTTTTCACCCAGCATGAATGGCTAGCTTCCAGTAAAGTACATTTCAACACAAGTCTCCGTTTTGATAACCATTCAGACTATGCTGCCCGGGTTACACCCAAATTTGCAGTGCTATTTCGTCCGACGACGAATCTGCGTTTACGGGCGAGTGTCGGCAGTGGCTTCAAAGCACCTGCCTTCCGTCAACTCTACTTAGCCTTTACCAACCCTGCAGGAGGGTACTCTGTCTTTGGATCGGTTCCTATGAACGAGGGAATCGCCCGATTAGAAGCCGAAGGGCAAATTGAACAGATATTCCTTGATCTTTCTCAGCTAGATCCCTTACGGGCAGAAAGCTCGGTTGCGTTCAATGTAGGAGGGTCCGTAGATCTGTTGCCATGGCTTACAGTTCATGCTAACGTATTCCATAACAATGTGCAAGACCTTATTGAGACGCAGCCCGTGGCCCAGAAAACCAATGGATCATTCGTATACGGTTACTTCAATCTAGCCCAAATCTATACGCGTGGAGTTGAACTTGAGGCAACGATGACTCCTCAACTAGGAGAGCGTAGTCTGATTGATCTCACATTGGGGTACCAATTTCTTCAAGCACATGACCGTGAGGTCATTTCTGCACTTAAAGAGGGTACGGTATTCGGACGCCTCCCTAATGGACGCGATTATCGGCTTGGGATTAGTGACTATACGGGTATGTTCGGCCGCTCTCCTCATTCGGCTTCTGTCCGTGCCGCCTATATGAACTCTGCGATCGGCCTAACCGCAAGTATTCAGGCACGGTGGCGCAGTCGTTATGGCTACCGGGATCTTGATGGAAATAACCTAGCCAATCGGTCGGATGAATTTGTACCTCAATATACCGTACTTGGCGCAACTCTGACCCAAAAGGTTTCAGTTGTACCAGAGGTTGAAACGGTTGTACAGCTAGGTCTCGAAAATGCTTTGAATCAAATCTATCCTTCATTGGTGCCCTCACTTCCGGGGCGCCGGGGTTACGTATCATTTCAATTTAATTTCTAATTTAATGAGCCAAACTTTACTGATCAAAAAGAAATCATTCTCTTTACGAAATGCCGGGTTATTTATTGCGGCATTGATGCTATTCTTGGGTGCCTGCGATAGTGCTGATATGGAACCGGAGCCTGTGCCACTTGATGCATTAATGGCCGAGGATGTACCAGCGGATCCTGCCTCAGGCAGAGACCCGACAACCGGGCGAGCGATTTCAAACAATCTATATACTTTGTATGACCTTGATGAGAATCAGATCGTACTGTCCTCATCAGATACGGATACTGCACAACGAGAGCAGGATTCCACCGGGACGGTATGGGATATTGGCTTCAGGGGGACTACAATCATTTTCAATGGTGGCGAAAGCGGTCCAGGTCAGGCGGGCGCACAACTTCTTTCTCTACCTTTTGATGAGGTTATGGAAGCACCGTCCGATGGATATGTCGCAGATGGTGAAAATACTACATGTCCATCAGTTCAAACACCATTTGGTCCGGCCCCCGGCAGCCCACTAGCAATTTGCACAGGTTCTGACAATGGATGGTATAATTATGATTCTGAATCGGGCCTCATCAGCCCAATCCCTGGCCGTACTGTCGTCATGAAAACGGCAACAGGCAACTATGCTTCTCTTCGCTTTCTTAGCTATTATCAGGGAAATCCGAATCCACCTGATCCGAGTGCTCCATCGCGCTATTATACGTTTGAGTTCATCTTGCAGACGGATGGTTCGCGTGATCTCCGAAATACCACCAACAGCGAAGGAGCACAATGAACATGAAAGAAAGCTGTGATACTCTGCTCTTTATTCGTGATCAAAATCAGAGAATTCAAGAACTCTATTGAAGCGCGCACGCTGAGTCGTGAACATCTCCAAACCGAGGTCCGACAGCAGAATCTCATAGGCTCAGGTCAAATTATTTCACAGGCCGCTTCGAAGGTAATTCGGAAAGCCGTAAATTGGGTGCACCATTTTCGTAAATGATGTTTTCATTGATTCATGATTCTTCTTCATGCCGGTATCTGTGGGGGGGGGGCAGTTATATCTTTGGGGGGAGGTCCCTCCCGAGAATCAAGAACAAAGTATTTCAAGTTTAGGTCTCCTCTATGCTACGGCAGCAAAAAATCTGGTGAATGCCGCCAGTGAAACGGGAGTTCGTTTGCAGGCGAAGCAGGCGGTTTCTCTCTGGGCATGGCTTCCTACACGTAATGGCATTCCACTCCCTTCCGGCCCCCTCATCTCAGATCTCCCCCATGAAGATGGTGAATTATCTCTGACAGCATGGCAGATCACAGCGATTCAACTTCCAGTTGAGGAAGCTGTAAATTTTCTTGGTGCCTGTGGTGGTAAGAAAATGCTTGCGCCAGAAATCCTTCTTGGTTCGGATGTACAGTTTTTTGTTAAGGTATTGCGGTTCACCGCTTCGTTGACCGCACATGAGCAATTTCTTCCTGGGCTTCATAATCAGGAGAGCGACTATCAGGCGAGGTGGCAGCCCGTCTTGACTGGAAGAGGTGAGGAAAAAGCTACTCTACTGGCCCGAGCGATGCCCCATGCATGCCGTACTTTGACCCTAAATGCGGAGACAGAGCCCGAGGATGCGCCAATGGCGATCATTTCAGGGATGATCAACACCATTTTGGACTATCTGATCAGGTTATCCTGGATTGAGAAATCACCTCCAGGATCCCGGTCAAGTAGCGCCAAGAAAAAGCCATATGCCAGCGTGCATGACCAATGGATTCATGCTTTACGTTCTTGGAATGCTGACATGTCGGGGGATGAGCAAGATCTGGAATTTCTGGATAGGCAGATTCTTCGTCTTGAAGAACCTGAGGACGATTCAGAACAGTGGTATGTGCGTTACTTATTGAACGCCGTGGACGATCCCAGTCTCTATATTGAGGTGGCTGACGCATGGGTTCCAGACAAAGAGACAAAGTCAATCTTCTCCAAGTATGGGGCAAACATGCAGGAATACCTGCTGACCTCACTGGGGCATGTGTCAAGCCTTGATCCTGTCCTTGAAAGTAGTTTGAAGCAACCTCGTCCGGGAGGTGCCAGACTTGATCATTCTGGTGCTCATTTATTTCTAACCGAGACATCCTGGCTACTGCAACAGGCAGGGTACAGCGTGGAACTCCCAGCGTGGTGGAGCACTTCTGGACCCAAGCGGCGATTATCCGTTCGAGCGAAGGTTTCCTCTCCTAAAATGCAAGGTTCTGGAGTTCTTTCACTTGAAGATCTGGTAGAGTTTGACTGGCAATTGGCAATCGGCGACGAAAAACTCTCGCTTCAAGAGATAGAGACGTTGACTCATATGAAGATACCACTTGTAAAAATTCGAGGGCAATGGGTGCAGTTTGATGCCGAAGCAATTCAGCAGGCGATTGACTTTTGGAAGGAGAAAGGAACTGGTAAAATTACTGCTCGAGATGTTGTGCACATGGCACTGCTCAAACGCCGAGTGAACTATTTTTTGAGGGAGTTCAGGCTACGGGGTGGGTTGGAGATCTACTACATACCTTGGAACACGGTGCCGATATAGAAGAACTTCCTGCTTCAAAGGAATTTGATGGAACGTTACGTCCGTATCAATCTCGCGGATTAGCATGGCTCTCGTTTCTGCGGCAGTGGGGATTTGGAGCATGCCTCGCCGATGACATGGGACTGGGGAAGACGCCGCAAACCCTTGCATTCATTCAGCGCTACTGGGAAGAAAACGGAAAACGTCCTGTACTCGTAGTCTGTCCAACCTCTGTGATGGGAAACTGGCAAAAGGAAGCCGCACATTTTACACCCAATCTCCCCGTCCTCCTTCATCACGGCCCCCGAAGGCCCGGCATTGGAGGCCCTCCTGCACATCGCGGAACAGGAACGATTGCGGATTGAAGAAGAGAGCAAGCCGTCCTTGTTTCCGTCGGAGCATAGTGCGCATGCCGCATTGGAGGCCCGACGTAGGAAACCGTCCGACCAGCCCATCCCGCTGGAAGATATCCGCAAGCTGGAGGAGGTCAAGCGGATCTGTGTGGGCTTTCATGAGGTGTTTGGGGCCTTGTATATGCGGATGGGGTTCGATCAGTTGTTTTCCAAACGGCATGCAATGGCTGCGCGTCTATTCAGGCAAGCCGTATTGTTACGTCTAGGATCCCCTGGCGACAGCAAACTGGCGCATGCGCGGCAACTGTCCAAGGAAGATGGCGTGGAAGTCCCGGTCCACAAGTTTTACCGCATGATGGATGCGGTAGATGATCGGCGCATTGCGCAGTTGCAGTCGATCGTGGCCCGGGAGGTGACCGACTTACTCGGAAGCAAGCTGGATGTACTGTTTTTTGATGTGACCACGCTGGCGTTTGCTTCGGACAAGCCCGACGGACTCCGCAAGAAGGGATACAGTAAAGATGGGAAGCATACTCGTGTGCAGGTGGTCTTGGCCCTGATGCAGACCCATGACGGACTGCCCGTCGGCTATGAGTTGTTTGAAGGCAACACCGCGGACGTAAAGACACTGGAGCCAGCGATCACCTCGTTGAAGGCCCGTTTTGCATTGGACCGTGTGGTGGTTGTGGCGGATTCTGGGATGCTGAGTGCGGACCATGTCGCCTTACTGCAAAGTATGGGGCATGACTATGTGGTTGCGGCCCGTTTGCGCTCAATGAAGGCGGAGGAATTGCGTAAGGTTACGGGCACCCTCAAGTGGCAGTCCACCGCGGATGGGCGCAAGGTAAGCGAAGTGCGGATTGGGGGGAGGCGGCTCATCGTGCGATATTGTCCAAAGCGTGCGGCCAAGGACGCACACGAACGAGAGAAGGCGGTAACGAAAGCCCAGAAGCGTTTGGCATCTGGGGTCAAGGGATCGGGTCGGAAGGGTCGTTACTTGAACGTGAACCGGAATGCGGTGAAGCTGAATGCAGCGGCCATTGAGAAGGATCGTCAATTGGAGGGATTGCACGCGGTATGGACGAGTCTCAAGGCATCCTCCGCTGCACAAGTGTATGCGCAGTACGGGGGGTTATGGCAGATTGAGGAAGGCTTTCGTGTGTTAAAGCATACCATGGCGGTTCGTCCGGTGTTTCACTGGACGGAGCGCCGCGTCCGCGCGCACATTGCCATATGCTTTGCCGCCTTTGCGATGCTGCGCATTCTGCGTCGAATCTACAACACGCGACATGGCGCGGAGGCGCCCATCAGTGAGGGACAGATTTTGGCTCAGTTGCGTGAAGTAGAGGTGTCCGTGGTACGAGACAAGACGACCCAGCGTCATTTTGCGATCCCGTCGGCGGCGAACAGTACAAAAGTTCGGCTTTACAAAGCGATGGGGTTGACGATTCAGCGCCAGACCGTACCCTTGGAGAAAGACCCGTAACCCGCCTCCCAAGTGATGGCTTAACGTCTGGGATTCAGACCGCAAAAAGCGGCAAAACCGACGGTGTTTGTAGTGTTCAAAGTTGTCTGAACACTCTTTTCAAAAAACCTGTATCCACTGAAAAATAAAGCTTTCTTTGTTTTTAGAAAATTGTAAACCGTCGAAGTCAGGAGCATATCTCCAGGCGCCAGATGCGGAAGCGACCGTGGATCTGGGTTGTTACGATGGGCTTTTGACGGAGGGTTTGAGATGAACAACAAATCCTCAAAGGACTTGGAGCGAGGGATTGAACGTGGACTCCGGTCGTTACGGATGCCGGGCATTCGCATGGCGCTCCATGAAGCGGCAGACCTTGCCCGTCGTGAATCTATGAGTTTTGAGCACTTTTTGCTGACGTTGATTGAGCAGGAACAGCAATCACGTACTCACAACCGTATTCAGCGCGCTCTACGGGCTTCTCAGCTGCCCTTATCCAAAACGTTGGCTTCGTTTGAGCGAACGCGGTTACCGTTGAAGCTGGATCATCAGTTGCGCAGGCTACTGGAAGGTGGCTTTCTGGATCGGAACGAGAATGTGCTGGTGCTGGGCCCTACGGGGAGCGGAAAGACGCATCTGATGTGCGCACTGGGGCAAGAATTGATTTATCTGGGACGGCGATTGATCTTTTACCCCTCGGATGCGCTGGTTGACGCGTTACTTCGTGCAAAACAGGAGCAAGGACTCCAACCCTTCATTCAGCAGTTGCTACGCTTTGATGGGATTCTCATTGATGGACTGGGTTATGTGAAGCATAGTCGGGAAGAGATGGAAGCCCTGTTCCAGTTTTTGGCTGCGTGCTATGAGCGCAAGAGCGTGCTCCTGACCAGCCACCTGCCCTTCTCGCAATGGGAGAGCATCTTTTATGATCCAATGAACGCAACCGCCGCCGTGGACCGATTGGTGCATCATTGTGTGGTCTTAGAGCTTCATCTGCCGAGTTATCGGTTAGAAGTAGCCCAACGGCGACAAGAAAACGCGAGCGAAGGACCTGAATCTCCCACTTCCTAACCAATCAACACATGAACCCTTGGAACACAATTAAAAGTGAATCTGCCTGCTGTTGTCCGTGTCCAGCAGGCCAACAGAGAGATCAGACATGGACCAAATCGTGGAAATTACCATCTTCATTGAGGCGTCGCAGCTCGCTGCTCCGCCTCAATGAAATGTGCTCCTCCATGGTTAAACTTTGGATTTCTTGAACCGTAAAAAGTTTTGTCGTCGACCGTAATTTGTATTGTCGTTGAACAAGAACATTAAGAATCCAGGTACCAAACAAGCCAAAGCAGCCCGTGCGCTCCAAGCTGATTGCCGAATCGCACTTACAGGCACACCCGTGGAAAATAATGTTGGTGAGTTGTGGTCAATCATGGAATTTATCAATTCTGGCTTTCTCTACACGCAGGCAGAGTTCAAGCGTCAATTTTTTATTCCAATTCAGGTTCATCGTAGCCCCGAGGCAGCGGAGCGCCTGCGACAGATCACTCGTCCCTTTATTCTTAGACGACTCAAACAGATAAGACGATCATTGATGACCTGCCTGAAAAGCAGGAGACGAACGTATTCACCCAGCTCACAAAAGAGCAGGGCTCTTTATATAGAGCTGTCGTGAAGGAGACATCCGCTGTACTGGATCAATCCGAAGAGGGAAATGGGATTGAACGAAAAGGGCTAATTTTGGCCACATTGACGAAACTCAAGCAGATCTGCAACCATCCAGCTCAGTTTCTACATGACGGGTCAGCTATTGCCATGCGTTCCGGAAAATTGAATCGTCTCACCGAAATGTTAGAAGAAGTGCATGAGGTGAGAGATCGTGTGCTCATCTTTACGCAGTTCACGGAAATGGGAAGAATCATCCGGCGTCATTTACAAGCAACCTTCGGGAGCGAGGCTATGTTTCTGCATGGGGGAGTCCCAAAGAAACAGCGGGATCGAATGGTGGAACGCTTTCAGCATGATGAGAATGGCCCGCTCTTTTTCCTCCTCTCCTTAAAGGCCGCAGGGACAGGCCTTAATTTGACGCGCGCGAACCATGTGTTTCACTATGACCGGTGGTGGAACCCAGCCGTCGAAAACCAAGCGACGGATCGAGCCTTTCGGATTGGACAGACCAAACATGTGCAAGTATACAAGTTCGTGTGCACGGGAACCGTGGAAGAGCATATCAACACAATGATTGAAGAAAAACAAGAGGTCGCAGGCCAGATTGTCAGTACTGGAGAAAAATGGATTACGGAACTATCCACACGCGAGTTGAAGAAAATTCTTAAATTGCAAAAAGAGGCGGTTCAGTCCTGACGTTGGACATCTAAGATATCAATCAGGAAATCATGTCCAGATATTATGACTATTATTACCCACCTTCACGGCCACGGACCGTCAAAGGAGGGATTAAGGCGCAGTCCAAACGGGGAGATTTTGGAACGACTTGGTGGGGGCGTAAGTGGATTGCTACACTTGAGGGATTCAGTATTGGAGCCCGACTCGGGCGGGGGAAGTCATATGCATGTAGCGGACAGGTATTGTCAATTGATATTGAAGAGGGGATGATTTACTCAAGTGTGCAGGGGTCACGCTCGAGGCCCTACCAAGTCAAAATCAAGCTCAACCCCTTTGACTCATCGGAGTGGGAGCCCCTTATAGAATCTTTGCGAGAGCAACCATTTTATGCTGCCCGCCTCTTGGCTGGCGAGATGTCTGAGGAATTTGACGATGTTCTGAATGACTCTGGAATTTCACTCTTCCCTAAACAGAGCAATGATCTTCGGTCTGCATGCAGATGTCCAGATTGGTCTAATCCATGCAAGCATATCGCCGCTGTGTTCTTTCTATTGGCTGAAGAATTTGATCGGGATCCATTTTTGCTCTTCAAGCTGCGCGGTATGTCGCGTGAGGAGCTAGTGGCAGCGATAGCAGGTGCTCCAGTGGAGTCGGACAAAGATTTAGAGGAGGGTGAAGAGGTCACCTATGCGAACGTACCCATCACACCAGATGCTCAGTTCTGGGACGAGGGATCCTATCCTGATGAGTTGTATGGCGAGGTACGTATTCCCCCTACACCTGCTGCTCTTCCAAAACGATTGGGCAAATTTCCCTTCTGGCGCGCGGAAGAATCGCTCTTAGATGTCGTGGAACCGCTTTACAAAAAGGCATCTAAGCATGGCCTTCAACTCTTTCGGGGAGAACCGTAGCGGCAAGCCACAAACTGAAGATTTAAGATTGTACTGATGGCTTCTCCTGTCGCAAGTTCCAGAGAATCGTGAATCAAGGTATGATCACGGCTCAATTATTCGGTCAATTCTGTCCCGAAGATCATTATCCCTAACGGGTACCCCATAATTTTGATGATCATTCCAATCAAGGGGCACACCTTTCCTCGAAAACTAAATATGAGAATTCGGGAGAGGGTTTTGGTCATGCAGGAATAATTCGTTGTTACTATGACAGAATTGTCCCAGAAAACTGTGAACCACGAAGGTGACGGAGCATAAATAAGGAACGAATCTATTTCTGGACTGGCCTCATCCAAGAGTGGCAGATATGATTGATTTCCAGGATATAGCTATATTACTGCGTTATTTAATTGACGACACAGATAGCCTCTATGATATCCATTGGCAATTCCCAAAATCCAGCAAAGATTGCAATCATCGGAGCCGGTCCAGCTGGTTTTTATGCAGCAGGGTATCTCTTCAAACAAAAAGATAAAGTTGTTCAGGTGGATGTATTTGACAAGCTACCAGTCCCGTATGGACTTGTTCGGAGTGGAGTCGCCCCCGACCATCAAAAAATAAAAAACGTAACCCGCGTATATGCAAGGATTGCTGCACATGAAGGATTCAGATTTTTTGGCAATGTTGAGTATGGTAAGCACCTAACCCTTCTGGATTTAAGCCAACACTATCATCAAGTTTATTTTTCTACGGGTGCACAGGTGGATCGGAGGCTCAACATCCCGGGCGAAAATCTAAACCGGAGCTATTCAGCCACAGATTTTGTGGCCTGGTACAATGGACATCCCGATTATACCGATCTGAATTTTGATCTTTCTAAATCCTGTGTTGGTGTTGTTGGGGTTGGGAATGTGGCCGTTGATGTTTGCCGAATCTTGTGTCGAACAGTGGATGAGCTTCGAGAGACAGATATTGCCGATTATGCTTTGGACGCATTAGCAGAGAGTCATGTACGGGAGGTTTATATGCTAGGCAGGAGAGGTCCAGCTCAAGCCGCCTTCACGCATCCAGAAGCAAAAGAGCTTGGTGAACTCTCTGGTGCGGATATATTTGTCCCGGAATCCGAAGCACAACTGGATCCAAACTCAAAGGCTTGGATGTCCTCTCACGGAAATCGTCTTATCTCAAAAAAAGTTGAACTGATCCAGTCCTTCACGAAAGAAGTTGGTGGTCATAAACCTCGCCGACTTGTACTACGTTTTCTGGTTTCACCGGAAATCATTCATGATGATGGATTCGGTGGAGTGGGGGGGATGGCACTACGGAAAAACGATCTTATGAAGCAAGGAGATCGGCTGAGCCCACAGCCAACGGAAATTACTGAGGAATTACCTGCTGAAGTGGTATTCCGGTCAGTAGGTTATCGGGGAGTGCCTCTACCAGACTTACCATTCAGGGAAGACTGGGCAGTGGTTCCCAGTAATCAAGGTAGAGTGGAAGGGGAGATGGTCCCGCACGGAGTGTACGTTGGTGGATGGATTAAACGTGGACCCACCGGAGTGATAGGGACGAATAAGCCAGATGCTCAAGAAACAGTTCAATCCATGTTGGAGGATCTAGAAGCTGGACGCTGTTTTCATCCCGAATTCAGAGATTCTGAATCCGTAGAACGATTGCTGGCAGATCGGTGCAAACATGTCTTTTCCTGGAATGACTGGGAAGAGCTGGATCGTTTGGAAACCGAATCGGGTGATAAGCAGGGGCGTCCGCGTGTGAAATTTCACTCATTAGATTCAATGCTCCATGCACTGGGTCGTTGAGCATTGATTTTCTCCCATCTATCCAAAGTTGTCAAATTTCACTGGGGGAAAAGACCTGAATGATGGTAAGACATATGCAAGAAACCAATATGGCATCCAACATTCCTTGGCTACGCAAGGGAAAGAATTCTACTGATGTTGGGCTTAATTGAGTAGAAGGCACGGAGAAGTACAGGGTCGCATCCTCCCCTCAACCTCATAGACTTAATCATTAGGGTTTCTCCCTCAAATTTGCGCATGAATAAACGATTCGTACGGGCACACACTATAAAATCACACTGCGCACACCATCCCCAAGACATTGGGGCGATTCTCCATGAAGTCAAGGCTGAACTCTCTGATGGGATTTTGATGGAGGCCTACGAGGATTCTGAGCGAGCCAGTAGTTTGAGAGAAGAAATTCAGGCAGTAACATTGAGTGGAATAAGTCGAGTTAGAGCCTCGTCCATACTTAATCGTCCATCTTCCAGAATGCAATCCCACCTGTCTGCTGTCCTGCTGAGATGGAAGTTACAAGGGTTTCTGACTCAAGGTCAATCACATCCAAAGTACCACGGGTTGCACCAATTCCTTCGGATGTTACAAAAGCATATTGATTATCTGGTGTGATCACAACCCCATGTGGGATCGGGCTGGAAGTGGGAATACGTATCCGTTCCGTATCAGTATACAAATCAATCAGGCCGATCGCCTGTACACCTTTAAGTGTTGCCACCAGTGTGCTTCCGTCTGGAGAGACAGCTAAGTTATATGGAGAACCAGATGCGGGAATTTGCTTCGTAACAATGCCGGTTTCGGTATTTACAGCCACAATTTGATCGGAGCCATTACCAGCAACATATGCCAGTGGTTGAAGAGGGTGCAAGCTAACCCATGTCGGCCTTGTTCCAGGGCCTAGCGGGACTTTGCGCAGAATACCTAAATTCAAAGCGTCAAGTTCAAACAGTGTGTCCTCCATCATGGAAACGGAATAATGCCTAGTCCCATCCGTTCCGAACGCTGAACCATGAGGCATGATACCAGTCGTGATTCGGCCAACCTCCCGCATCTCATGAGGATCTACCACCGAAACTGAACTTGGCTCATGGCTCCCGTGCAGGTTAAAATTTACCACATGTAGGAGTCCCGTGTGGGAAGAGATTGCCATTGAGGCGGGAAACATCCCAAGCGTTACAGAACCCATAGGGCGATGATCAGTGGTTGAGTAACGCACAACTCTGCCATAAGGCTGGCCGTGGGCAATGGAAACGAATAGATATTCGCCATCTGGATCAACGGTGAGCCCATGGGGGCCTTCAATTTCGGTATGGATTGAACCAACGACGATCGTATCAGCAATTGAAAGTTTTTCCCCATCAAACTCAATGAGCATCACTGTATCGTCTGATTCATTGGCAACGTACACAGAGTAGGTCTGGGAGTGGGCGGTTGGTATGCGGGTAATCAGCAAGACGAGTGCAAAGGCCATCATAAGAGATACAAGGGTGGGACGCCAGATCAATACACGTTCAATATTCATGGTCCAAATAGATGAATTTGGCTTTACTGAAGTCAGGAAGCCTCGTTCCGATCCTCTTCAATCATAGGCTTGGGCATGTTCTTCTTGAAATCTTCTACTCAGATCAACAGGCGTCATCGGGACGATTGATGGATGTTAAGTCTAAGATTCGGTGACCTTACCAGCGTCCTCGTAGTAGTTCGGTCGCATCCTCACTGCTACTATGAGGAACGGATATGGACATATCCCACTGAAAACGCTGATCATTTTTCAGAGGAAGTAGATTTTGCAAACGAATCCGAA
Organism: Rhodothermales bacterium; assembly: GCA_965208025.1. GTDB lineage: Bacteria > Bacteroidota > Rhodothermia > Rhodothermales > Bin80 > Bin80. The sequence continues at coordinate 1,904,082 of OZ242302.1, read as the reverse complement.
TAGAACTCACAAGAATCATACCCCTTCACGACATATTACTTATGGACTCAATGATCCCCACCTCAATTGTCCACATGGAAGGTTTACTTGCCCGCCAACTCGCACCCGTCTCATCCTCCATGATTTTGTCTACTTGAAGTGAATTGTCTCTCCTAATTGATGCCCCATGGATTTGTGGCTCACAGATCTCTATTCAAATTCAGTACGCTGGGGGAAATAGTTCCGCAATGGTGTTTCCTTGGTGTAGCCAGAGGTCGGGTGATTTCAAATCAAAACTGGAGTCAGTGCGGCTTTCCTTTCTTATTCCAAACAATGAAATAAGGAAATACCTTATTCTATAATATCTCTTGATTGGAATAAAAACTCATTTTGCCAGAAGGCCATCACATGAACTGAACCCTTAGGAGTGAAAAAGTTACAAAATACCATCAATTAGGGGCACTACCCCGAATCAACTAGGCACTGCTAAGAACAGTTAATTTCTCACCGATTAGTCGTCAAGTGATTATTGAAACTAAGATCCTCAATTTTGTATTCAAAATTCAGGTCTGAATTATTGTCTCGTTCTAACGAAGCGTCCTATCACGACAGAACCCTGTGACGATGAGTTCGCCGTGAGACGATATAAGTATATGCCCGGAGGTAGAGATTCTGCATTGATTTGAATTGATTGCGACCTTCCGGCTGTGACCATTACCTCTGGAATCGTTAGTACTTTTCTGCCAATTATGTCCATCACTTCAACAGCTATCTGGGCTGACCAGGGTAGGTCAAACATCAGCTGTGTAGCATCATGAAAGGGATTCGGATAGTTGCCCAATATTGAGAATGATTGGGGAAAAGATTCTTGTTCAGTAGACACAGGAGAGTAAACATTGATTGTGAAACTAAGACTTCTTGATGCTCCATTCGCTACTGTGGCTATGTATGTATATTCAACACCTGAATCAGCAGTTACAGTAGTTGGTGTACCACGAATCGTTCTCGTTAACTGATCAAAATCTAACCCCTCTGGAGGTTCTGGAGTGAGCGTATAATTTATTCTGGAAAGTCCTGCGGATGCTCTTGGGAGAACAAGTGGCTCAATTGGCTGTGCCCGAGGGTATTGCTGATCTAAAATTTCTTCCATGAACTCCAATTCTTTTACAGCGTCCCACAATTTAATTGACCTATCTGATGAAAATGAGAAAATGGAGCCTGCCGATGCAATGAACGTCCCTGCATTAGAAACAGTCATGAATGAAACATTTTCCCCATGCTCAAACACATCTATTTCTTGTCCAGTAGCCACATCCCAGAGACGGATCGTCTCATCATTCGAACCAGAGATAATATGCATACCATCAGGAGAAAATGCTACCGATCCTATGTGTCCTCGGTGCCCTGTCAAGCCAAGTACCTCTTCCCCAGTGGCTACATCCCATAAGCGGACAGTATTATCAATATCCCGTGATCCAGTGGCCAAGAGAACGCCATCTGGCGAGAATGCTAAGGCATTATTTCCATAACCAGAGACAAAAACGCTGGGTGATTCTAACCGATGTATTTCTTGTCCAGTAGCCACATCCCAGATGCGAATCGTACCATCTCTTGATGCCGAGGCTACTTGGGTGCCATCGGGAGAAAGTGCCACAGAATAAATTCTTCCTGAATGACCAGTGAAACGCCTCAGACCGCTTCCAGAGGCCACATCCCATAAAAAGACATTGTTATCCGAAGATCCAGAAACGATCTGGGAACCATCTAGTGAATATGCTACAGAAAGCACCTCACCTGCGTGCCCAGTGAAGCTTTGTATTTCTTTTTCCTCAACTACATCCCAAATACGAACCGTTTCATCTGAGAGTCCAAGTGCTATCTGAGTACCATCTGGCGAAAAATCTATGGAATAAATCCCAGCGGTATCTACTTGGATCAACGTCTGTTCTATCCCCGTAGCTACATCCCACATACGGATCGCTCGTTCGGAAAAAGAACTTGTAGCCAACAAGGCTTCATCTGGTGAAAAATCTATGGAATTCACCTCAGTTGCAGACCTTGAAATTCGTAATCGTTCTTCTCCTGCCTCCACATTCCACAGACGGATCGAATCATCATGAGATCCAGAGATAATATGCATACCATCAGGAGAAAATGCTACCGATTCTATGAGTCCTCGGTGCCCTGTCAAGCCAAGTACCTCTTCCCCAGTGGCTACATCCCACACATGGATCGTACCATTATTAAATCCGCCTTCTCCTGTTACGAGGCGGGTACCATCGGGAGAGAATACTATGAAGCTTGAACCCCGTCCATTTATACGTTGCACTTCTTCTCCGGTAGCGACATCCCACAGCCGAATTGAATTTTCAGATGATGCTACTGTTAACGCTAAGCGAGTACCATCGAGTGAAAATGCAATGGAGTTAGAAGCATCTGAAGAAAAAACTCCGTCAATACGTTATACTTCTTCTCCAGTACCGACATCCCACAGGCGAACCGCAGCATCGAACCTTCCCCTGGTCGCTAAACGAGTGCCATCCGATGAAAATGCCACCGAAGTCACGTCACTCGTGTGTCCTCTCAAAATAGTCTGCTCGAGACCAGAGGACACATTCCAGAGGCGTGCTGTATTATCCTCTGAACCTGTAGCTAATTGAGTACCATCAGGAGAAAATGCCGCGGTATTGATTGATGCGGTATGACCAATAAATGCAAATTGTGTCAAATGTTCTCCTGTTGCCAAATCCCACAAGCGGATCGTTAAATCTGTTGACACAGAGGCCAACATTGTACCATCAGGAGAAAATACCACGGAATTGACCGAGCCAGTATGGCCCGTTAAACGCTGTACTTCTTTGCCAGTAGTCACATCCCCAAAACGAATCATGGTGTCAGCAGATCCAGATGCCACCTGAGTACCATCAGGAGAAAATGCCACGGAAAGTACATTACCATCGTGTCCTAGTTGATCTTCTTCAAGAGTCCACACTGGCTGCCCAACAGCACTTGTAGCTAATATGAACATACAAAGGGTAAGTAGGTGTCTCATAATTCAATATGATTAGAATGTGAATATTGCACGCCTACCCCCCCCTTTTTTTGTTTCAGGAACCAGAAAGTTGTTTGTGAACAACCGCTTATGTTTTTGCTCTAATGATTGAGTGCATCCCTTTGGTTGAATCCATCAGGTGGCCGTATGCAGTGAAGTGGACTGATAGTATGTATGTTGGAGAACGTACTAATGCGAAAATAGCCACAGTATATCGTGAAGAAATGGATATTAGTACCTCATTGAAGAGATCAGGAATGGTTTGACGAGGTAGATGCAGTTGGAGGGCAAATATCAGACAGTTTTCTGAGCCCAAGAACGTGCGATTGATATAACCAATACATTGACCTTACTTATGTTGAGATGCTCAGTGATACATTTCAAAATCCCTGCGACAAATGTTAGCACATACGCCAGTGATGGTTTTGATCACTCCCCTATCGTCTGAGATCTTTTTTTGAAGTGAAAATCATCCCTTCGGTAGACTACTGGATCAAGGGGAAAAGCTGGATACAGCTTCTGGAGGTCACTTCTGATGCTAAGGAAAGAGAAAATTACAAAGCGAGTAAATGCATGTCCCACCACTCTAAGGAGATAGACATGGAAGAGGGAGAGATAGGTTGAACACTGCCCTACGCGGAGTTAGGTGCAAGGCACGAATCAAGATGTATACAGTGCTGAACCGGGTACAATCAGAGAAAACTTAGCTCAAATTCAAATCCCGCCAAAGGTCTCACACATGCATCATTATGGTAATTCAAGAGACGCTGGTTCTCTTTATGCGAATATCTTGTCTAGGCCTGACATGATATGTGGCATGGGCACTCTGGAGTGAGACCTAAACGAGAGGCCAGCTCCTCAGAAGGTTATTACGACTCAGATCACTCACAGGTCTATACTAATGTGGAAAAAGAGCCATGAATGCCATGCTGAAATCCCCCTATTATGCATTAACTAAATCCTCCCACTGCAGAAGGTTTTGTGGTTAAGAGATGGCAGGTAATCTTGAATCACAACCATATTGATTGGGGTTTTCTGCCTCTGTTATTCTAAAAAACGAAATAAGAAATAGGCTTATTCTATTTTATCGCTTAAATTAGAATAAGAACTTCCTATTGGTTGCAAAAATCAAAATTTCATGAAACGCGAAATGCCAGCATTTTATGTTCCTACCAAAATAAACGATTTAGAAGTTCAGGCCATAGTTCCAAAGCCTCTCCCACTGCCGATTCCGCTACAACTGGGACAGTCAATCCGCTCAATTGGGACACCCAATCCGATTTAATTGGGACAGTCAATCCGCTCAATTGGGACACCGATTCCGATTTAACTGGGCCCCCCTATTTGGCATCAATCTGGCTCTGAATCGAATGGATCTTGGCCAGTATTCGGGCCGAGATTTCCTCTTTAGCATGCTTCGTACGTATCGGAGCTCGTTTAGGCCCTCCGATTGTGCTCTTACGGGATATATTCCTCGCATTTTCCAACAAATTTGCGAGAAATTATGCCTTTACCCCGATTATTCATGCGTACCCTATTCCGAATTTTAGAGCTTCACTTCGTCGAGAAGTTCTCAATCCGTGCGATTGCACGGACCGTGGGATGTAGTCGAAGTTCTGTTGCACGGATCCTTGAACGTGCGAAGATTGCCAAGCTTTCGTGGCCACTTCCCGAGGGAATGACCGATTCGGATGTGGAGCGGATCCTGTATCCGGCCCGCACCTCCTCGGTTGAACGTCCACTTCCGAATTGGATGGAGGTCTACAAGGAATTGTCCCAACACCGATCGCTGACCTTACATCAAGTATGGACGGACTAGATAGAACAGAATCCCAACGGATCTCTGTATAGCCATTATTGTGATCTCTATCGCCAGTGGCGTCGCGCGCATAAAGATGCTGTTATGCATCTGGACCGCAAAGCCGGCGAACGTCTGTATGTGGATGATTCAGGCAAGAAGCTGTGGATTACGGATCGTCGGACAAGAGAGAAGCGATCGGTAGAGCTGTTCGTTACGGCGCTCGGTGCATCAGGATTGATTTATGCAGAGGCAACCGAAACGCAACAGACACAAGACTTTTGCGAGTCCGTGGCGCGTGCATGTTTGTTTTATGGTGGCGTTCCGCGTCTGTTGATTCCCGATAATCTAAACTCCGCGATCCTAAAATTCCGCAAAGGAGACACGCCGATCCTCAACCCCACCTTGCGGGATTTGGCGGAGTTCTTCAGGGTTGGTGTATTGCCCGCACGTCCAAGAACCCCCAGAGATAAGGCGGTCGTAGAGATGGCGGTCTTACTTATTCAACGGAAGATGCTGGGGGCACTTCGGACGCGAGAGTATTTTCGTCTTGACGAACTCAATGAAGTCCTCCGGCGGCAGGTTCAAGAGATCAATGAAGCGAAGCTCCAGAGAGAACCTACCTCGCGTCGCGCACTTTTTGAGGAGTTGGATCGTCCCGCTTTACGTCCCTTGCCCCAAGAACCCTACGAAGTTGCACTCTGGATTGATGTCTAACGACAAAACTTTTTACGGTTTTTGCTGTGATTAAATCTTGGGATCATCCTAAAGATAGTTTGCGCGAATCAGTGAATTTCATTCACAGATTCAAGCAAATGATTACAGACCAACAGGTAGAAAATGTTTTTCAATTTAGACACAAGAATAAGATGACCGTTAAAGCCGCCGCGAAGGCGGCAATGAGTGAGTCGACTGCACGCAAGTATCTTCGTTCGGGGAAGTTCCCGAGCGAACTGAAAAAGCCCCCTGTGCCAAGTCGACGCGTGGATGTATTTGCGGGGGTATGGAAGGAATGTGTAGGGTTTTTGGAGGTGGATCCGACCTTAGAAGCGAAAGCGTTGTTTGAATACTTGATGGATACGTATCCAAATCAATTTTCGCCGAAGCAACTGCGAACGTTTCAACGTCGGGTACAGGGATGGAAAGCGCACCGTCCGAAGGAAGTGTTCTTTGCGCAGGAGTATTCCCCTGGGGAATGTGCCCAATCGGACTTTACGTACATGAATTCGTTGGAGATTACGATTGGTGGGGTCCGATTCCGGCATTTGTTGTACCATTTTGTGTTGACGTACTCCAATTGGGAGTCCGTCATGGTGTGCGAGTCCGAGAGTTTTGTGGCATTGGCGGCAGGATTTGAAAAGGCGGTGACGGAACTTGGTGGAGTCCCACAGACGCATCAAACGGATTCCATGAGTTGTGCGGTCAAGAACGGGGGAGGAGGTGATTCGGAGGAATTTACGGGATCCTACACGGCATTGATGGTGCACTACGGGGTAGAACCTCGTCGAACGCACCCCCGGTGTCCACACGAGAATGGGAAGGTAGAACAAAGCCATCACCGCCTCAAGAATGCGGTGCAGAGTGCGCTCACGCTCCGCGGAGACCGTGACTTTGAGCGTTTAGATGCCTACGAGCGATTTTTGGGAAAACTCACCTCCCGCTTGAATGCGCACCGGCAATCGAAACTGAATGAGGAACGAACGTTCTTCAAGGCATTACCGCTCCGTCCTCTGGATTTCTGTGAACGACGGCGGGTTCGTGTCAGTAAGGGGAGCACGATTCTGGTGAAGAAGAATCACTATTCGGTTCCCAGTACGCTGATTGGACAATGGGTGGAGGTTCGCTTGTATGCTCAGCGAATCGAGGTATGGTCTCGGCATAGACTTCAAGAGCAGATGCCGCGTCTCTGTGGAGAGGGAGCGCATTCCATTCATTACCGCCATGTGATTCGGAGTCTAATCCGAAAGCCGGGTGCATTTGCAGGGTATCGTTACCGCGCAGACCTTTTTCCCACACAGACCTTCCGTAGGGCGTATGACTGTCTCCAAGCGTCCAATCTGGGCAGTCCTCAATCGGACAAGATGTATTTGAAGCTCTTGTTTCTGGCGGCAACTGAGAGTGAATCAGGGGTTGAGGCGGCCTTAGCACATTTGCTTGCAGATCAGCATCCGATTACGGTTGTAGCGGTGGAAGCATATCTCCAGGCGCCAGATGCGGAAGCGACCGTGGATCTGGGTTGTTACGATGGGCTTTTGACGGAGGGTTTGAGATGAACAACAAATCCTCAAAGGACTTGGAGCGAGGGATTGAACGTGGACTCCGGTCGTTACGGATGCCGGGCATTCGCATGGCGCTCCATGAAGCGGCAGACCTTGCCCGTCGTGAATCTATGAGTTTTGAGCACTTTTTGCTGACGTTGATTGAGCAGGAACAGCAATCACGTACTCACAACCGTATTCAGCGCGCTCTACGGGCTTCTCAGCTGCCCTTATCCAAAACGTTGGCTTCGTTTGAGCGAACGCGGTTACCGTTGAAGCTGGATCATCAGTTGCGCAGGCTACTGGAAGGTGGCTTTCTGGATCGGAACGAGAATGTGCTGGTGCTGGGCCCTACGGGGAGCGGAAAGACGCATCTGATGTGCGCACTGGGGCAAGAATTGATTTATCTGGGACGGCGATTGATCTTTTACCCCTCGGATGCGCTGGTTGACGCGTTACTTCGTGCAAAACAGGAGCAAGGACTCCAACCCTTCATTCAGCAGTTGCTACGCTTTGATGGGATTCTCATTGATGGACTGGGTTATGTGAAGCATAGTCGGGAAGAGATGGAAGCCCTGTTCCAGTTTTTGGCTGCGTGCTATGAGCGCAAGAGCGTGCTCCTGACCAGCCACCTGCCCTTCTCGCAATGGGAGAGCATCTTTTATGATCCAATGCACGCAACCGCCGCCGTGGACCGATTGGTGCATCATTGTGTGGTCTTAGAGCTTCATCTGCCGAGTTATCGGTTAGAAGTAGCCCAACGGCGACAAGAAAACGCGAGCGAAGGACCTGAATCTCCCACTTCCTAACCAATCAACACATGAACCCTTGGAACACAATTAAAAGTGAATCTGCCTGCTGTTGTCCGTGTCCAGCAGGCCAACAGAGAGATCAGACATGGACCAAATCGTGGAAATTACCATCTTCATTGAGGCGTCGCAGCTCGCTGCTCCGCCTCAATGAAATGTGCTCCTCCATGGTTAAACTTTGGATTTCTTGAACCGTAAAAAGTTTTGTCGTCGACCGTAATTTGTATTGTCGTTGAACAATTGAGAAACGCAAGGTAGGACCGAATTATCACATCCAAATCAACGCCTACCATTACTCGGTTCCCTACAAGTACCTTGGAAAGCGTGTACGGGCCCGAATTGGGGGACGAACGGTAGAGATTTATCACGGCGAGACCCGAATTGCCTCCCATATACGACAGAATGGGTCCCAGTGGTATGCAACGAACCCTGCTCATATGCCCAGGAATCATCAGGAGTACGTGAGATGGTCACCAGAACGGTTCATTCAGTGGGCCAAGGGCATGGGTCCGTATACCCAAGCCCTCATTGAGGCGAATCTGGCGGCGGGACAGGTCACTGAACAAGCCTTTCGGCGCTGTTTTGGGACTCTCCGTCTATGCCAGGACTTCGGTCGGGACACACTGGAACGTGCCTGTAAGCTTGCACTGGAACGCAAGAGCTTCGCAACCTACTCGGTGAAACGTCTGGCAAGACGGGTGGCCGACGATATGCACTCGGCCCCCCAGTTGTCCATTGAACACGAAAACCTGCGAGGACCTGACTATTTTACAACCAACCAAAACAAAATGCTTCTTCACCCTCTACTTGAAAAACTTGATCACCTGCGGCTTCGCGGCATGGCGGCGGCACTCCGGGAGCAGTTGAATACACCGGAGATTGAGTCTATGCCCTTCATGGATCGGCTGGGATTGATGGTCGATCATGAAGAAGCGGTCCGGGGAGATCGTAGATTAGCCCGTCGGTTGCAGACCGCACAGTTACGGCTGCAAGCCAGCATGGCGAATCTGGATTATAAGGCGGCGCGGGGCTTGGATAAGCGGTTGATGCTTCACTTGGCCAGTTGCCAGTGGATCCGACGGCAACAAAATGTGATCATCACCGGACCGACGGGCGTCGGCAAAAGTTACGTTGCGTGTGCACTGGCACATAAAGCCTGTTTAGAGAACTTCAAAACCCGCTACATACGACTCTCTCGGTTCTTAGAGACGATCCAGATGGCCCGGGAAGAAGGAACGTACTTAAACGAATTGAAACAGCTTGCGCGGATGGGTGTATTGGTATTGGATGATTGGGGACTCCACCGAATCAATCCAACGCAACAGCGGGACTTGATGGAACTACTGGATGATCGCTACACCGTACGCTCTACGATTGTGACCAGTCAAACTCCGTTGGAGAAATGGTACGAGATCATGGAGGATGCAACGTTAGCGGACGCAATCATGGACCGACTGGTCAACAATGCACACAAAATTAATCTGTCGGGGGAATCAATGCGGAAGGTACAAGGACAGCAAGAATTTGAACTTGAAACGTACCCATCATGACGTTTACCTACACGAAAAATAGGGGGCTCACCTCCGACAGATTGTGCAACTCAACTGCATCCGATGGGGACGCTCCGTTCAAGCGGGACAGGTGTCCCAATAGAGCGGATTGGGTGTCTCAATACGCCGGAATAGGCACCCACCAAATCCAGCCTTGAGGCTGAGTGAAAACTTGCCAGTACTGCAAGAACAAGCATTGCTTGCATTGGGGGGGACTAAATTTGATCTCTACCTTACGTCCTGATCAATCCTTATTCTTGTATTCCTATGTTCGCAAGGAAGCGGTCCTGTCCTCCCAAATTGAAGGTATTCAATCATCACTCTCCAACCTTCTTCTCTTTGAGTTTGATCAAGCTCTAGGTGTACCCATAGACGATGTTACAGAAGTTTCAAACTATGTACAAGCTCTGGAGTACGGACTTGCAAGGATTGATGAGGGTGAGAAAATTTCCAATTCTCTGGTTCGAGAGATTCATAGAATATTACTATCAAGTGGGAGGGGTAATCAGATGAATCCGGGAAAATTTCGAGATCGCCAAGTCTGGGTTGGAACGAATATTAATCCTGCCCAAGCGGAACTCATGCCCCCGCCTCATACATATATACACGGTTGCATGACGGATCTGATTCAGTTTATTACTTCGGATGATCCTGGGATAACCGTGATCTCTAAGGCGGCATTGGCGCATGTCCAGTTTGAGACGATCCATCCATTTTTGGATGGAAACGGTCGAATTGGACGTCTGCTGATCACACTGATCATGTACCAGATGGGTGTTCTCAGCCAACCACTTCTGTATATCAGTCTATACCTGAAACAACACCGCAAGAAGTACTATGACCTCCTCACACATGTCAGGAAAAGCGGAGATTGGGAAAAGTGGCTTGCCTTTTTCTTTCAGGGCGTAATTGAAACAGCAAGGGGAGCAGTCATTACGGCTCACAGACTTTCAGAGATGTTTCAGACTGACAGGCTCCAGATTCAATCTGAAGCAAAACGCAGAGCAGGGTCGGTCCTACGATTACACCAAGTACTCCAAAATAGACCGATTGTGAATATTCGTTTTGCCGCATCCGAGTGCGGACTCAATTATTCTACGATTTCCCATGCCATGAATACTCTACAACAATTAGGGATCGTAAATGAAATTACAGGCAGTAAGCGGAACCGATATTACGCCTACATTCGCTATTTAGATATTCTGAATGAAGGTACCGAGACAGGGCAATTACTATAATTCTCTCTTCAACCTCGGTAATTTTCATAAACATGGATCTTTTCGGGGAAGCTTTTCAGGTCAGTATCGTTACTGATGATAGTCCGAAGATTCTGTCTCTTTTCCAGTAATTGTGGGGAACAACGCAGTTTCTCAAAGGGTAATCCACCCTCTATCTTCCCACATTCTACTTTGCATTCGGTGTTCTTGTATTTTGCGTTTGACTCAAAGGAGTGTCCAGCCCGTGCCAATCGTTTGATCCTCTTCACGGAGCTAAGTGAAGCCCAGCGGTTAGGGGCGGAAGCAATTTTTGTAGTGGACCAAAATTCTATTACGAATCTTAGCCCCGTTGGCGCGGGCTATTATTCAGGTCTGATTCCATCCGACGCAATCCTTAACGCTGATCCGTATGTTTCCCCACATAAAGTCATTGCTGCAGGGGGTATCGTTCGGCATAAAACGACAGATGAACTTCTCTGCATCAGGCGGCATGGACTACTTGATCTACCAAAGGGGAAACTTGACGAAGATGAGTCTATTGCGCAGTGTGCCATGCGAGAAATTCAAGAAGAAACAGGAATTCAGGATCTGCATCAGGGAGCGTTACTGGGAACCACTGTCCACGGATATCGTCGGGGAGATTTGTTTGAGATCAAGACCACCTACTGGTATGCGTTCGTGTCGGAAAACACGCAATTTACCCCAGCTCTGGACGAGGGAATAGATGATGTGCGATGGGTTCCCTATCCCCAAGCCGTTCAAACTCTGGGATATCCAATCCTCCAAACGTTTTTGATGGATTTAGAATCTGTCATTGGGAGTGAGGTTGAACTTTGAGTAGGCCGCCGCTCAGTCCAATCCAAGCGTCTCCACGGAGAACGTCAGAAAGATCCTGACCTACCACCGTCCATCTCCAACCCTTTCGTAGCAAATTGGACGGATCCTCAGGTTTCAAAATAAACTCTGTCAAGATGGCGCTCTTTCCCAATAGAGCAGCTTCAATCCCATATTCGGTAGCACGGCTTAGAACGATTGCTTGAAGGAGTTGGAGTACAGCGGCCTCAGCGTTCGTGAGTTTGCGTAAACCGAGGGGAGATGGGCAGGCACTGGCTGGTGTCTTCAAGGCACTCGAGATTAGATTGGCCACCGTATTCACATGGCGACGGGGTAATGAGGAGCAAGTGTTTCGGACAGCACCGGGCTTCTTACACTTGCGTTTGATCAGTCGAAGGATCTCCGAATTCCTCATGATATCTTTTTCTGAGACACCACTGGAATGAGACTGCTTGGTACGCCATTTTACGACGGCTTCCACCGCAGCACACTGCCCAGGTATAAATCTCTGTACTTCGGGGAAACTCAACAGCCGTTCAGTTGGCGAAGGGGGAAGGTAATTGGCTGGATCGTTGAATAATTGCATCTCTTCATCCAGCCAAGCCGTCCGTCCCTTCCGCTTTGCCTCAATGAGGAGAATCTTCCTCATCTCATGAAGGTACTTGACGTCCTGAATCGCATAACGAATCTGAGCATCAGAAAGTGGGCGACGTAGCCAATTGGAACGCTGCTGGCTTTTTGAAAGGTGGATATCCAGCAAGTTCACAGCTATCTCAGATAATGAGTAGTTGGTTCCAATTCCCAGCAATCGGGCAGCAAGTTTGACGTCAAAAACATTTTTGGGAATGGCGTGAGTTGCAGGGGAGAGCAGTATAAGATCCTGCACTGCATCATGAAGAAGTTTCACAATATTATCGTGCTCAAGGAACGGCTTCAGTGCACTCAAATCTTCAAACGCGCGTGCATCAATGAGGTACGTTTCCTCTGAACTCAAAGCTATTTGCACTATAGACAGAACCGGTTTTGGGTACTTTCCCGAAATAAATTCCGTGTCCAATGCAATGCATGGAGATGCCTCCATTTTCAAACACAGTTCTGACAGTGCTTGTGGGGTATCAATCATGGTTGGAACCGAAAGGGTTCAGCGAGTTGAAGATGCGGTGATCAAAAGAATTGCTATCAAGCAATTGCGTACAAGTAACTTTACGAAATAATTACTGTGACATGCCCTATATCGTTACCGAACCATGCATCAACTGCAAGCATACCGATTGTGTTGAGGTGTGCCCAGTTGATTGCTTCTATGAGGGACCGAATTTCCTGGTCATCCACCCCGATGAGTGCATAGACTGCAATGCGTGTGTTCCAGTGTGCCCCGTTGAGGCAATCTATCCCGATGACGAGGTTCCAGAAAAGTGGGAACATTACATTGAGTGGAACGCATTTCTTGCAGAAAAATGGCTGGAACAGGACCACAACATCGTCGAACGCAAAGATCCCCTCCCAGAGTCTGAAGAATGGAAAGAGAGAGAAAAATCCGAAGAAGATATCCTTGAGTGGGATGCTTAGGTCCCTGCCGAGTAATCGGTTGCGTATGCCTGTTGTTCGGGTGTCAATGTATCAATAGTAAGCCCCATTGTACTCAGTTTTAGGCGGGCAATCTCTTCGTCCACCGATGCGGGGAGATCAATGACGTTTAGTGGTAGTTTGGTCCCCTGCTCCTTCGACTGAATTAGATGCAGGTGCGCCATGAACTGGTTGGCAAAACTCATGTCCATCACCTCCGATGGGTGACCTTCTGCAGCAGCAAGATTAACCAATCGCCCATTCGCGAGCACATAGATTTTCGTTCCATCCGCCCGGGTATACTCCCGATTATTCGGACGAATTTCGCGATCTTCAGTTGCAATGGCCGACAGTTCGGTTAGATTGAGTTCAACGTCGTAGTGTCCTGTATTACATACGATCGCACCATCTTTCATGGATTCAAAATGAGGACCACGAATCACATCTTTCATGCCACTCGCAGTGACAAAGACATCCCCGATACGGGCTGCTTCGTCCATTGGCAGGACACGCATACCATCAAGAGTTGCTTTCAGCGCAGCAGCAGGACGCACCTCGGTCACAATCACATTGGCGCCCATGCCACGCCCCCGAACGGCAACGCCCCGGCCGCAATGTCCATAACCAGCTACCACAAGGTTTTTTCCAGCTAGAAGAACGCTCGTAGCCCGCAGGATCCCATCCAGTGTAGACTGGCCAGTCCCATAGACATTGTCAAAATCCCACTTTGTTTCGGTATCATTCACCGCAAACACGGGATAGAACAACTTTCCATCGTTGGCCATGGCACGAAGTCGCTGGACTCCGGTTGTCGTTTCTTCACTTCCTCCAATAATATGATCGGATAGATGGCGGAACCGCTTATGAATCGTAAAGATCAGATCCGCTCCGTCATCCAGTGTCGTGTGAGGCGCCTTATCAATGGTTCGATCAATACTCCAATAAAAATCTTCAATATCTTGTCCGTACCAGGCATAAATCTCAATTCCGCCAACTGCAAGAGCTGCGGCCACTTCGTCATTCGTTGAGAGAGGATTGCAACCACTCCACGAAACCTCGGCCCCACATGCCGCCAAAGTTTCAATCAGAACGGCAGTTTCCTTCGTGACATGTAGACAGCCCGTGATCTTGTATCCCTCGAATGGTTTGGATTTTGTGTAGTTCTCACGTAGGCGCATCAGCACGGGCATTCGACTTTCTGCCCATTCAATGCGCTTCCGACCTTTGTCCGCAAGGCTTAGATCACGCACCTTGTATTTTCCTTCAATATGGTCCATAGATTCAATTTCGTGGTTTAGTTGTTGACGTCAAAAATGACAATGCTTGTACGGTTTGCTATTGAATAAGTGTAATGGGTTGCTGTAACACTTCGTCGTCCGTTTCCATTCGGATCCAATAGACTCCGGGTGCAAGACCCCGCATATTCAAATGAACCGCATAGCCTCCAGCCTCATGTCTTTGATCCAAAATGGTCTGGACCGTCTGTCCGATCATGTTAAAAAGCATGATCCGTACATGACTGGGTTGGGGAAGGACAAAGTTAATCGTGGTTTCCTCGGAGAACGGGTTGGGAAAATTTGGATAGAGGATAAGGTTCTCTGCGATTGTTGGTATGGGAGTCTCCTCTGCCAATCTGTAGTATTCCGCTGTCTGGATCTCCCAAAAACCGTCAGGAATTTTCTGCGCCCCATGCACCAAATCAAGACGTAATTGATAGGGTTGACTCAGGGAAGAGAGATCAAACCAGGAGTCAATAAATTCGGGAGTCATACCCGAAAATTTGGGAATCAGACCAATTTCTTGATCGGGAGGTGTCTGATCTGGTCCAAGGATTTCCCAATTTGTACCGCCGTCCACTGTGACGCTCACCTGTCCATTACTGCCTCCACTGAAATCGTAGGAATGGCGCAAACGCAGCATCGTTCGCTGAGAGTTCGTCGAAAAGTAGACAGGTGCCAAGACCACAGATGACTGCTCATCCCGAGTGTCTGTGTCCGCATAGATTCCCTCGTCCTGGTTGATCCACGCGCCAGTCAGTCGCCCCGAAAGCAAGGCGGGAAGGGGAGCCTCGGTAGGAACATAAAGTTTCAACAGTTCATCAGGAAGTTCCTCACCAAGCATTCGAGTATTCTGATCAAAGTCTTGGACGGTGATGTAGTAGCCCAAAGTGCTTCCATCCTTTACTTCCTGAACAGGAGCACTCGTTTCGAACCAGTTCGGCGTGGACTGATGAGGACGGAACCTGAAGACTCCCAAAGGGATCAGTTGAGTCCCTTGAATATCATAGAGATGCAAGCGAACAGACTCAATCCCTGGATGATCGGTCGCAGCGATCTGAATAGGTAGAGTGGAACTACCAGGGGGGATGAATTGGTGGGTATGCGGAGCAAACAAGATCTCGGGGGAGGTGCGATCAACGGGCGCATTGATGAAGACGCGCGCATCCCGAACGGCCCAACCGGCATAGGTGTCCGTGGTTGAGTTGGAATTCCCGGCACCAGTCCCGAGCACCAGACGAGCTCGTACCTCCGAACGATAGGCTCCTTCAGGAGCATCGGGTAGCGGTACACGAACCCGACGCCAACCAAAACTGGACCCGCCAAAAGCCGGGGAACCAGACAGAGGGTTGAATGGTGATGCGTTCACCTCTCCATTATACCCCCATTGAGGTAGAGCAATGGTCCAAGACTGACCGCCATCAGTAGAAAGTTGAATTTGTCCACCGTCATAAATCATGCCGCCATCCTCCCCCGGACCCGGTACCCCGATATGTTCAAAGTCATACCAATGCCAAAATTCCAGAAGAGCATCGGGATACCCTGCGACATTCACATCTGGAAATGAGAGTACGCTGGTGGAAGGGAGGTCACTGTAGGATCCATCGGGGGCAGTAAGCCAGATATCTCCGTTGTGTCCAAATGCAGATTCCACGGCCCCCCATTCTCCAGTTGCCAACCTGAGCCATTCGCCAGGATTCCATATTCCAAGTTCATTGAGACCCGGAAGTACGTCCAGCCGAATCGAGGGTTGTTGAGGGGAGGGAAATATCGTTTGATTTGGAGGATTCGTCGCGTCGTCGGCAACGATCCGATACTCCATCCAAGTCCCCATCCACGAGTTTCCATTTGTACCCGTTTCTGGTAGCGAGAAGGTGAACGTTCCATCTCCTGCATCAGTGAGGGGGATAGATCCATGTCGAGTGGTCTGATCAATAGAATTCGTGACAGAATACTCTAAAAGGACTTGGGATAATTTGTAATTGTCCGTGACTTCAACGGTAAAGGGCAACAGAGCACGTTCCGGAGATATATGGGTGATAGGGGTATGAGTAATGGTAGGCGCTTCCGTGTCCGCTCCCAGTTCTACACTCCATAGATCCTCAGGGGCAGATTTGGGAAGAGTTACGGTCGCAGTATTTGAAGTAGCTTGAATATAGTATTCAAGTAGTGTGGCGGATTCAGGGAGTAGAGTCTCACGCGCCCAGCGAATCCTTCCCACTTGCCGGAGTTCCAGCGTCTGAAAATCTCCCGAATCCAGGCGGTAGTATACCTCTGCATTCGTGACCGTAAACCCTATGACTTCAATGTCCGCTTCAAATCGGACAGGGTTAGAGAGATCATATATCCGGGAAAGAGGCACATGAGTAATGGTAGGGACCCCGGGTTCAGCCGCCAGAAAATTCAGTGGGATGAAGATCGCGTTGATGATCGCAGAATACTGCCCATTGTACAGAGCGTCATTCGCCTGCAAAAGCGCTTCAGCCATGTCCCGAAGGGTGAAATTGAATCCGATGTATGCGAAGGCGGCAAGGTGTAAGCGATCCGTATTTTCTCGTCCAATCTGCTCCCATAGTTCCATCATCAGAGCAGACCATGTTTGCCCGTAATAGTAAAAATTACAGTTTCGGCGACATGCACGCCGAATCACATCGTAGGAATAGTTCCCCTCGGCGCGACGTCCTCCCCACGCAACCCCATCCCAGGGAAAAACATCCCGCCAGTCTCCCTGAGGAACTTGGCCACTGTCCATCAGATGTCTACGGTAGGAGACAGCCCAATAGTCCGCAAATCCTTCGCTGAGGACGGACTGCTCGTTGTTCAAGCCTCCAATAGATGGAGCGTGATGATACATCATCGCATGACCATACTCATGGATGATTACCCCTGCATCCTCTGCATCGTCTGCTCCCCCCGTTCCAAAATGGAGGGAATTGCGGGCAGGTACATAGTAGGAGTTATCTTCTGGAAATGCACGGGGATCTGCTTCAACGGGCTGGCTAGGCGGAGAATTTCCGACATTCAGCGACTGAATATAACGCTGGTTTTCGTCAATAAAATAGTACACCATGACTGACTCAAAATGCTGGTCAGCACGGGTATATTTGAAGTTTGATGGATCAGATTCAATAGGAGCCGATGAGCCAATAATCCTGATCCAAGGTCCATTCAGCCGATACGAGCCATTTGAGGTACGTTGAATATCACGAAGCGTTACACTTTGTAATATGCCAGTTAAGGATGAGTTGTCCTGATCATTATTATCAATGAACGCCCCTCCATAGGACTGGCCAGATGCGGTCAAAGGATCAAATAACCAAACATGCCCCTCTCCGTCTACTTTGGAGGGTGAATGATCGTGCGAGAATATGCGCTGATTCATCAATTGGATGAGTGCCCCAGTAGAAGCATCTAAGAGCACCTCCCATTCTCCAGGGATAGAGTCAGGCCATACAACCGTCCGCCAGATCAATCGGGGTGGAGAATCAGGAAGGACGAGTAGTTCAGGGGAGTCGGAGGTTGCACCCGTAGCGGAAATAGCCTGTTGCGAGATAAATTCGGCCTCAACGGTAGAGACCACTGGTACAGGATTAAATGAATCAATCTCTTCCAAATGGGGAGCATAACTACTGGTTGCCATAACGGGGAGACCAGCTTGATTCAGATTGACATGCATGAAACTCCCGTAGACCCGAACACCTTCCAGCGTCTGTTGAAACGTTAGATGGCGCGCACCCGAGGTGGTCTGTTCGCTGACCAGTTCGAGAGCATTTGGGGTATGGATCCCAAATTCTTTTCCATCCATGAGGAGCCATGACCGTACCGTGGCTTCTGGTGAGGCTTTGGGAGACATGACGGGATTGAGACGATAGGCGGCCCGTAAGATTCCAATTTTTTCATCCACTCGACCATCGGCAATATCAATCGTAGGGAAAGATGTCCATACATTTTCGGTTACAACTGCAGACTGGGAGGCTGAGGGGAGTGCCTGAATCGCAGCCGAGTGATCTTGTCCAAGTGCCACAGTGGCAAAGGAGAATGTCAGGAGAGCAATCAAGCCGTGACGACCCATTCAGTTCAATCCCAAATTATCAGGTGGCAATTCCTGCCCGAGTCTGCAAGCTTTCTACGGCATCTAGACGCTCCCATGGGAAGTCATTGCGACCAAAGTGACCGTAGGCAGCGGTCGCCTGATAGATCGGTCTTTTCAGGTTCAGTCGCTCAATCATGCCGCCAGGACTCAGATCAAAGGTGTCTTTCACGATGTCGGCCAGGATTTGGTCGGACAGGTTGTATTTGACGCTGTTGGACGAATCAACAAAAATTGAGACGGGCTGAGGCGCACCAATGACATAGGCAAGCTGAATCTCAATCATGTTTGCCAGTCCAGCTGCGACGAGGTTTTTCGCTACGTAGCGTGCAAAGTAGGCGGCGGAGCGATCCACCTTGGAAGGATCTTTTCCGCTGAAGGCGCCGCCTCCGTGTGCGCCTCTACCACCATAAGTATCTACAATGATCTTGCGCCCCGTGAGACCAGCATCGGCATGGGGGCCTCCAAGAATGAATTTTCCCGTACGATTGACGATCAGATGATTGGTATAATCAAAATCGTGGAGCAGGTGTGGATGAATCACACGCTGGAGTAAATGGGTTCTTATATCCTCCTTGATCTGATCACGGTCAACACTGGCATCATGTTGCGTAGCGATCACAATGGTATGAATCTTTTGTGGGATCCGTCCCGACTGATCATATTCAATGGTCACCTGACTTTTGGAATCCGGACGCAGGTAATTCATGATGGACTCATTTTTTCGGATATTGGCCAATTGCTCCATGAGTCGGTGGGAATACATCAGAGGCATGGGCATCAAGGTTGGGGGGCCACTATCCAGATGATCAAACTCACGGCAGGCAAACCCGAACATCATGCCTTGATCGCCTGCTCCAAGTTCCTTGCTCCCATCAACCCCATCACGAATCTCTGAACTCTGTTCGTGAATATGATCGGTGACCACAACACTATCCGCCGCGAAATCAGTATCTTCATATGTATATCCGATCTTGCGGATCATATTTCGGACAATGGACTCATGACTGATCTCTTTTGCACTGGAATGGACTTCTCCGGCAAGGATGACGTTGTTTGATGTCACCAGCGTCTCCACCGCGACACGGCTATTCGGATCCTGTCTAAGGTACTCATCTAAAATCGCATCTGAGATCTGGTCGGCAACTTTATCGGGATGACCTTCCGACACAGATTCAGATGTAAATAGGTAGGGCATGAAGTATGATCAAGAAGACGAAAAGTAAAACGGGGTTGAACCGGTTGCAGGTATAATCTGTTCAAGTAGCTTTTGAACACGATACCTCGGTAATTGTGCAATAAATCGGTAATTTTGCCGTAATTTAACAGGCCGGAACTGTACGACATCATGTCAATGTGATGCAGTTCCATTCACAATCACAAGCAATCAGTAGCTAATTATGTCAGAATTTGCAGACAAGGTCAAGGCAATCGTTGCAGATAAACTAGGAGTTGCAGAGGATGCTCTTTCTCCTGATGCTTCCTTTTCCGATGATTTGGGAGCAGACTCTCTTGATACGGTTGAGTTGATCATGGAGTTTGAGAAAGAATTTGATGTCAGCATTCCAGACGAAGATGCTGAAAAGATCGCTACCGTTGGAGATGCGATAGACTATCTCATCAAGAAGAGCGGGTAATCTTTTAATTTAGCCTCAGGGCATGGCGATTCAACACCAGCCGCGCCGCGTAGTCGTTACAGGAATGGGGGCATTAACGCCTCTTGGCCATTCTCCAGATGAGTTCTGGCAGGGGCTGATTCAAGGCAGAAGTGGTGCTGCACAAATTACCCACTTTGATACGGAGCACTTCGCAACCAAGTTTGCGTGTGAGTTGAAGGGATTTGATCCATTGGATCACTTTGACCGACGTGAATTGCGGAAAATGGATCCGTTTGCGCAGTATGCGGTGGCTGCTGCAGTTCAGGCCGTTGAGGACTCTGGACTGAGACCGGAGAATATGTCGCAGGCTGAACGAGATCGCGTTGCCGTCATCATCGGAAGCGGGATCGGAGGTATCCAGATCTTTTTGGATCAAACTGCCTCGTACCTCAATGCAGGCCCAAGACGCATTTCCCCGTTCTTTATTCCGAAACTGATCCCGGATATTGTCAGTGGTCATATTTCGATCCGATACAAGTTTCGCGGTCCAAATTACTGTGTCGTCAGTGCGTGTGCGACCGGGAATAACAACATTAGTGATGTCTTCATGATGATGCAGCGTGGGATGATTGACGCTGCTTTGTGTGGAGGGGCTGAGGCGGCGATCAGTGAGTTGGGCATTGGGGGATTCAATGCTCTTCGTGCGCTCTCTACCCGCAACGATACTCCTGCGACGGCCAGCAGACCCTTTGATAAAACGCGAGATGGGTTTGTACTGGGTGAGGGGGCAGGTGTCTTGGTGGTTGAATCTCTGGAACATGCGCTCTCGCGTGGGGCAAACATCTATGCTGAAATTATTGGGATCGGGATGAGTGCAGATGCGAACCATATTACTGCCCCTGATCCTGAAGGGAGTGGAGCGACCCTCGCAATGCAGAATATGCTGGCCGATGCACATCTGAAGCCTGAAGATGTTGATTACCTCAATATGCATGGCACCTCCACTCCATTGGGGGACTCGGCGGAAACCAAGTCTGTTAAAAATGTCTTTGGGGAGCATGCCCATCGCATGAACTTATCCTCCACCAAAAGCATGACGGGGCATTTACTTGGGGCGGCAGGTGCGGTGGAGGCGATTGCAACGATTCAGGCCATCCGCACTGATCTTGTGCCTCCAACCATCAACTTCGTTCATGCAGATCCGGATTGTGATCTGAACTATACGTTCAATCAGCCCCAGAAGCGGATCGTCAATGTTGCGGTTTCAAACGCATTTGGGTTCGGCGGGCATAACACCTCTGTAGCCTTCCGCAAGTATACAAACTGAGTGGACGGTGGCCAAGCGAGACCCTGTGAACCGTGGTGTTGATTGGACTGCGGTTATACTCCATGTTCAACTGCTCTCCAATCAAAAGAAAAAGAGGGACACTACCAAGTACTGCCGCCAGAATGATGGGAGGACAGAGGGGGATCTCAGGTGATCGGGCTGGTTGACACTTTGGTGGAACGGTTGGCACAGTCATCACGACGACAGTGCCCGTAAAGGTTAAGAGCGTGGCGTCGGATTTCGAACGAATAGACATCTGCCACCATCTCTTGGATATTTTGAATACGCGGGTCACAAAATTCCAGCACCTGTTGGCAGTCCAAACAGATCAGATGGTCATGCTGTCCGAAAAGGAAGGAAGGCTCATATTTTGCTTTTGAGTTTCCGAATTGGTGCCGTACAACGAGTTCGCATTCCAATAGCAGATTAAGCGTATTGTAGACCGTCGCACGACTAATGGACTGATTCTGTTTGCGCAAAAGTAAATGTAAGGTGTCCGCATCAATGTGTGTGTCGACGTCATACACTGCATTGAGCACGGCAAATCGTTCCCGTGTTTCCCGAAGACCACGCTGTTTCAGGAATGTCTGAAAGCGGCGATGGACTTCTTTCTGTTGTGTGGGAGAAAGTTTAGCCAATTTTCCGTTGTCTGATTAGGGATGCCAACACAGGGAACCCGTTCGTGTTCCAGAAAAAAATGAGAATACGGCTCGGATGATCATCTGATCCAGAGTTAAGGTGTTCAGATTTTGAAGTTCCGAAAATATTGACGTAAATTTAGGAAAACTTTCGCCCAGTGTGGTAGCTGAATGAGTACATTTGATTTTAGTTTTGAGGAAGAGGATCAGTTTGAGAGGCCAGATATTGATGCGCTTGTCCATGCTTTTGAATTTCGGAGTCCAGAAACCTACTTTGACGTAGATTCACTTGAAGAGATTGCGCTGTATTACTATAAATACTATCGCATGGAAGAATCCCTTTGTGTTGTTGATATTATTCTGGAACGTCAGCCTTACAGTGCCTACACATGGCTCAGACGCGGAATTCTACTCGCAAATCTGGATCGTCATCAGGAAGCATGGCATTCGTATGAAAAATCACTGAGTCTGAATCCTATGGATTGTGAGACGCTCCTGAATCTTGGAATCACGCTTGACACATTGGGCCGTTATGGTGATGCGCTTGAACACTTTCATCAAGCTGCTAAGGCAGATCCGCTCAATGGGGATGCCCATTTCTATATTGGATACGTATTCATGCGGGAAAAGAAGCTCGAGGAAGCGGTTGAGGCATTTGAGCGATGTGCAGAACTCAATCCAAACCACTCGGAGGTCTGGTTTGAGTTAGGTTTTTGTTATGATCAACTTGAAGATTATGAATCGTGTATAGAAGCATACGATTCCCAAATCGATCTGAATCCTTACTCATGTGAGGCATGGTTTAACAAGGCGGTCCTGTTAAACAAGATTGATCGTTTTGAAGATGCACTCCTCTGTTATACTTTGACGTTGGATATAAATCCTGACTTTCTTCCTGCGTACTATAATCGTGGGAATATTCTATCAATTCTTGGGCGCTATGACGAGGCGATTCTTTGCTATGAAGAATTGCTTGAACGTGAGGGGGAGGGAGCAGCAGCTTATTGTAACATGGCATTTGTTCTGTTAGACAAAGGGGATCTAGAAGGGAGTATTCGTTATTTCAAGAAGGCGAACAAGTTTGATTCTGAGATTGGCGAGGTGTGGGATGGTTTGGGACGAGCCTACATGGCACAACAGCGATTTAGATTGGCTGCTCGTGCATATAGGCAGGCAACAGAACTCTCGCCCGATGTCCTGAAGTATTGGTACAATCGGGGAGATGCCGAAATGTGTGCAGGCTATACGCGGCAAGCTCTGGAAACATTCAAGGAACTCACTGAACTGGATCGAGACAGCCACGAAGCATGGATGCAGTATGCATTTGCGCTCACAATCAATAAGGATCCCGAAGGAGCTTGCAAAGCCTATGAGCGATCATTCAAATTGAAGCCTGATTGCTCTTCTGCATGGTATTATTATTCAGGAGTTCTTTTTGTACTTGGGAGGATTGAGGAATGCTTGGATGCACTCTCTATGTCGTTTACTCTGGGTCAGGAAAACAAGGAATTGTTCTGGAAGCACTGTCCACCAGAGATCTATAATCATCCACTCTTTCGCAAGTGTGTAGATTCAATTGAACCGTAGTGACTTGGATCCGGCGGCTATATGACTGGGTGCTTGGTTGGGCTGAGACGCCTTACGGGACGATCGTACTCTTCCTCTTGGCCCTCACGGAATCTATCTTCTTTCCTGTTCCCCCAGATGTTCTCCTGATCGCACTGGCTTTGGGGCGCCGCAACCGAGCGATCTATTTCGGACTGATTTGTAGTTTAGGCTCCCTGTGTGGAGGGGTGATCGGCTACACGCTTGGTTATTATGCATGGTTTACCGCAGATGGATTTACATCTCTGGCACAATTTTTCTTTCATCATATACCAGGGTTCAGCGAAGCGGTCTACACAGACTTGGGACGGCGATTTGAGGAATGGGGATTTGTGATCATTTTCACTGCTGGATTTACCCCTGTTCCTTACAAGCTTTTCACGATCAGCGCTGGAGCGTTCGGAACCCCCTTTCCTCTATTCCTGCTTGCTTCGGTTACCAGTCGTACGGCAAGGTTTATCCTCGTGAGTGGGCTGATCTGGCGATTTGGTGAGCCAGTTCGGACCTTCATTGAACGTTACTTCAACTGGTTGGCAATACTTTTTGCAGTTCTTCTGGCGGGAGGCTTTGCAGTCATCAAGTTCCTTACTTGATCAATACAATTCTGGTCCCTGCTACATGTCGGTCCGACTGAACTTGAATATAGTAGCTTCCGCTTGGAAGTTGACTGCCGTCAAAGGTGAGCAGATGCTCTCCAGCGGATAAGACGCCATCGTGAAGCAGGTGAACGGACCTGCCCAGCATATCTAAAACTTCTGCGCGTACCTCGGCTTGCTCAGGAAGAGAGAGCGTCGCCGTTGTGACGGGATTAAATGGATTCGGGTAAGCAGGAGAAAGAGAAAAAGACGTCGGGATTGAAGAAGAGAATTCAGTATTTGTGATAGTGACGGGTAGAGGATCCAGAATAAACATTCCGCCTGGATCGCTATTGACAACGGTCGTCCCGCTTCGGGGAAAACGGAATGAACTCCATGCACCACTAAATCCAGTTGCGTCTGATCCTGGATGTGTATCAAAATAAGCTATTTCCTGCGGGTTATTGGTATTGGATATATCTACAATGCGAAGCCCTGTGGTATAATTGGTTGCAAACAAAAAGTCTCCGTGTATGTAGAGATTGTGATCAATGCTTAACGTAGGATAATAGAAGGAGGAATGGTAGGCAGGATCTTCAAGATCAGTCAGATCCCATATGATGGATCTAGTGTTTCGGACTTGAGGGTTATATTCATCTGCCTCGTCATTCATAAAAAAGTAGGAATGATCGGTGGTGAGCCACCCTTGATGCGTATACCCTGCAAAGGGATAGGTTGCTGAGCTCACTTTCACGGGATTGGATTTATTCGTCACATCTGCAATACTGATGTGACTTTCATTGGAACCAATACAGATCTCGCGATCGCGATAGGTTTCATCAGGTCCGTGATAAACGACACATTGGACATCATGCGAGTATCCATCCCGACTTCTTCCAGTGGAATGGTCTGCAAAGCAGCCAGCGTAAACTGGATTGAGAGGATTACGTATGTCTACGATATGTAGTCCCCGACCATTGCACGTATCTAGTAATCCTTGGCTCGTACTGGAGCGTTGATAGCCAGAGATATATGCAAATCCAGTCTCTTCATTGATTGCAATATTGTGTGCTTGCATGAATCCGTCATAATGAGCAGATTCAACAAAATCCCGAGGGACTTGGGAAGGATTTCTAAGTTGACGAAGATCAAAGATTTGCATCCCGTTGTTACCACCATCCACGGTTACAAACATGTAATAGTTGAAGACCTTCATATCTCTCCATATAACATTACGCCCTCGAACGTGAGAGGGAAGCTTGCCAAGATAGATGGGGTTCACGGGATCGGTTACATCAACAAAACCCACCGACAGGCTGGTACCCACAAGCGCATACTCTCGTCGGGTATCAGGATCAGTCCACCCCCAGATATCATTGAGATAGACTGCAGAGGGATCAATCATATCCCTAGGTATGCGGGCCAGAAGGTCTACTTGATCACATGCGTGAATATCTGCAGTTTTGTTGACGCACGGTACGCGCGCACCTGTAATAGATGAGGGAGAGAATTGCGCCCAAGTGACCTGAGAGGTGAAAAGAAGAACAAGGGCGAAGTAGAAATGTGTCTTCATGATACAGGTGAATGGAAATGGAACCATGGATTATAGCGAATGTTTCTTGATGCCAGAGGTATGACTGCCAATGATGTGTACACCGTAGCAGGGGAATGGTAATTAAGTTGGGTATTGAGTTACGGGGCTGTTCATAAATTGTTACCTTAGTGACTGCCATTTGCGGGGAAATTTGACCATTCTTCTTTCTGGAGTTCTGGGATGTTGAACAATTACTATTTGCTGCGCCGACTTGCACATGCATGGGATGA
The DNA here is from genome assembly GCA_965208025.1 of Rhodothermales bacterium. GTDB lineage: Bacteria > Bacteroidota > Rhodothermia > Rhodothermales > Bin80 > Bin80. The sequence goes on along the minus strand of OZ242302.1, from coordinate 1,878,085 downwards.
ATCCCTGATTGGGGCTTCCTTTTTGGATGCTTGGTCCCACACGTTTGGCGAATTGGTCTTAGCACTGGAGCATGGTGGTTCAGTTACCGCAATCTCATTTCTGACTCATGCACCATTAATTGGTACCTTCCTTCGCAAGGAGGTTGGTCGTCCGCGTCGCAATGTTAAATCTTTATTTCATTCATTACGGCAACAGTCCATCACTCAGGTATCTATATTGGAGAGTGATCGGGTTTTGACCATACGATTCACCAGTGGTCTGCAACTCCTCGCGAGTTTATACGGAAGTCGTGCCAATGTAGTCTTGGTGGATCATGCAGGTCAGATTCAAGAATCATTTCGCAAGCGTATCCCCGCACAATTGACCGAATTACGCACTGCCCCTGAACCAGCAATACTGGCAGAGTTTATGGAGAAATGGGATGATGCCCGAGTAGGTTCCCTCAAGGCATTACAGCGCATTTTTGTACGGTTCAGTCGGGATCAGGCCCTGGAAGCGATTCAGTTCGATCGTCAGTCAGCTTCTGAGACTGCTGAAACAATCTTTAAATCTGCTCAAAAATTACATATCAGATTATTGGATGCAGATGGACCGTTACATGTCTATCAGGATCCCCTACTTCTCTCGCTGATTCCGCTATCCATTCGGGGCGGAGATGAAGTGGATCTCTATGATGATCTGGATGATGGGGTGCGTAAATGCGCTCAGCAATTGCTTTCAGATCAAGCCTACCGTGCGCAATATGAGCCTCTTCGGAAACAGCTTGTTCGCATGTTGGATAAGGCTGAGCGCTCGCTTGAAAGGATGAAGATAGAACATGCTCAGCCCTCGCGCGCGGATCACTATGAACGGTTGGGTCATATTCTTATGGCTTCCCCGGTGTTTCCAGCTGGAAAATCCCAGGCAGTGCTTTCAGACATCTTTCGTCCAGAAACAACCCTAACCGTGCAACTAGACCCGGCATTGAGTTCAGTGCAGAATGCCGAACGCTACTATTCCAAGGCACGCAAGGCTCGCACATCCCGAAAAAATTTGGATCTACTCATCAATCAAGCCGAAGCTAAAGTTCAATCATTACAAACCGAACTTGATGCACTTGAACAAGTGAGTACTCTCAAGGAACTGAAAGCACTCCAAAAGGCACATGTGACTTCTAAACAATCAGACCACAAGTTCAGGCGCTATCTCCTTGCCCCCTCCTATGAACTATGGGTTGGACGCACTGCGAAGGAGAATGATAGGTTAACGTTCCAACATGCACGTTCGTTTGATTTATGGTTTCATGCGAGAGGTGTGGTTGGTGCGCATGCGATCTTGAGGCTTCCTAACAGAGATGCAAAGCCCAGCAGTTACCTGATTGAACAGTCGGCTGCAATCGCTGCGTGGCACAGCAAAGCGCGCACTAGTAGTCTCGCCCCCGTTGTTGTTACACCCCGAAAGTATGTCCACCGAGCGAGTGCTGCTCCGCTTGGGAATGTTGTGATAACCAGAGAGGAGGTTGTAATGGTGGAGCCCTCGTTACCATGAAGCGGTTTTCTCTTACTCTATACCGATCCAAAGCTGGATGACTTGGTGGCAGGCGGTGATTCTTGGACTTTTACAGGGGCTGACAGAGTTCCTTCCTGTTTCCTCCTCGGGACACCTAGTTCTGGCTCAGCATATACTTGGGTTAGAGCTTACGCCGGATGTTACGTTTGAGGTCTTCCTTCATGCCGGCACAGCTTTCAGCATCCTGACAGTTTACAGACGGCAAATCTGGTCTATGATTGCTCATTCAATCTCAGGTTTCGTGAATCCCATAAGGGGATATCAAACCGATTCAGACGTACGGATTACTTGGCTGGTAATCATTGCAAGTATTCCCGCAGGCTTGGCTTATGTATTTCTGGATACAAAATTGGAGTGGACCTATGCGCGTCCATGGTTTGCATGTATCATGTTGATCATAACGGGATTACTACTACTCAGTACTCTCTTGGCACGCTCTCAGGATGGTCATGTGACTGTCTGGAAATCATGTCTCATTGGGTTGGCCCAGGCAACCGCACTCCTTCCAGGAGTATCCAGATCTGGCGCAACCATCAGCATTGCACTACTGTCTGGTGTGAAACCTAAATCTGCTGCTGATTTTTCATTCATTATGGTTCTGCCAGTCATCTTCGGCGCGACTCTCATCAAGTTGATTGAACTCATTCAGTCTCCAGAAACGATAGACTGGTTCCCTGTAATTATCGCCACACTCTTAGCCTACGGAACTGGTGTTTGCGCAATTAAAATGGTTCTTCGGTTTGTTCGTCAAGGTCAATTGCATATATTTTCAATCTACTGCGTAGGAGTAGGTGGACTGGCCCTTTTATTTTTATAGCACATCATTGAATCATAGGATTAATTACGAATGCCGCTTACGGCCTACGAAAAATCTGTACAGAAGGAAGTAGATGCTTGGCTCCGTGGAGATGCTTCATTACTTGCCCGTGCCATGGACTGGGTCATGCGTCCTGTGGATTGGGCGGTTGAGCAGAGTATTCCTGCGAATCTAGTTGATCAGATGAGTGACGCAATTGGCGGATTTCTTTCCAGACTCAATGATGCCACGAAGTGGGCACTTGATTTGAGTGGGATTGAATCGGAGGCTCGCAAGCTCGGATTGGATCTGGATCAGATTGAGGACTTACGCCAAGCCCCCTTAAAAACTTTAGATGAATTAGCCAAGGGATTCTTTACCCAGAATACAGTTTTGGCAGCGCTCAGTGGAGGGGGAACAGGTCTCGGAGGTGTCGTTCTGATTGCCGCAGATGTTCCCCTGCTCTTTGCGATCAACCTTCATTTGATTCAGAGAATTGGTGCTGCTTACGGGTTTCCAATGGCGGGACCTGAACATGGATCCATAGTTTTATCCATTTATAATGCAGCAGCAGCCAATTCCCTTGAGGCCCGCAGTGGAGCACTTCATGAAATTGGGATCGCGGCTGCCTCCTATGCCGGCGGTGGTACGTACCGGGGCAGGGTTCGCGGAGTGCTTTCCGATCAATCTCGGCATGTGCCTCGAGAATTGGCCAAAAACCTTGTCGGTCGAAAACTTCTTCAGACCATTCCATTGGCTGGTGCAGCAGTCGGTGCAGGGGTGAATTATTGGTTCACCCGGGAGACGGCGCAAACCGCATTCATGTTGTTTCGAGCGCTGTTCATTGAGTACAAAGACCGCCTTCATGGTTGAGGTGGCGGCTATGCGGGGTTGAACAGATGGGCGACAAGGAAGTCATTATGGTTGGGAAGAGAGTTCCACGACATTTTGACGGCTTCTGTACTGCACAGTGCCACTCACAATCCAACGTCAAAGCAGAACGCATTCACGTTAAAATTCAAGAAATCAAGACGATCGGTGGAGGATACCGAACTTTTGAAAATTTTCAGTAATGGGGTTCTATCTTCTATGGAGGATTAGACCGCTATCTACAAGGTTCGTGGGAGAACCAAATTTCTCTTTTTGATTCTTAATTTTTGCCATGAACGACCTGATAATTAATTAAAATACGATTCAACTAATGCGTCTTTCATGGAATGAGATTCGTCTGCGCGCGGCCAGATTTGTTACGGAATGGAAGGGAGCAAAGTATGAGAAGGGAGAGACTCAAAGTTTCTACAACGATTTTTTTCAGATCTTTGGGGTTCAGCGACGCAGTGTTGCCCTGTATGAGGAGCATATTTCAAGGTTGAACAACGGATCGGGATTCATTGATCTCTTTTGGCCGGGGGTCCTTCTGGTGGAGCAGAAGAGTGCCGGTCGTGATCTATCTGCGGCATACGATCAGGCGGGCGCGTATTTTGATGCGCTTGCCGAGCGTGATCGTCCGCGGTACATCTTGGTGAGTGATTTTCAGACGTTTGACCTCTACGATCTGGATACCCGCGCGACTAGACGAGCTTTCCATTGTCTGCGCTTCCATCCCATATAGAAGCATTCGGCTTTATCATGGGGATTCAACGGCCGACGTTTCGGGATCAGGATCCGGCGAGCATCAAGGCATCGGAGTTGGTTGGGCGATTGCATGATATGCTGGATGCTGCGGGGTACCGAGGCCATGATCTGGAGTGCTTTCTGGTACGGATCGTATTCTGTCTGTTCGCCGATGACACGGGAATCTTTGAGACTCGAGGGGGCTTTCTGGACTACATTGAACAGCGAACGAGAAAGGATGGTACGCACTTGGGTCCTTGGTTGACCCATCTCTTTCAGGTGATCAATACACCGGAGTCTGATCGTATGGCAACGCTGGATGAGGATTTGAATCGGTTCCCCTATGTGAACGGGGAATTATTCAGGGAGACGCTCTGGATTCCGTCGTTTGATTCGGCAATGCGGGATGCACTTATAGATGCGTGTCAGTTCAACTGGTCTAATATTTCTCCGGCCATTTTTGGTGCGCTATTTCAATCGGTGATGGATCCGCAGGAACGACGGGAACAGGGGGCGCATTATACGACCGAGGAGAATATTTTGAAGGTGATTGGGCCGCTCTTTCTGGATGATCTCCGGGGGGAGTTCAATCGTCTCCGAACCAGAAAAGACACGCGAAGGGTGTCAGCGCTTCGTGCGTTTCAAAAGCGATTGAGTGAACTCCGATTTTTTGATCCTGCGTGCGGCTGTGGCAACTTTTTGATCATCACGTACCGGGAACTGCGCCTACTGGAGATTGAGGTATTGAAGGAGATCCATGCCAAGCATCTATCGGAGGCCCAGTAAGAGTTGGATGTGGTGGATCTATCCATGATTGATGTGGATCAGTTTTTTGGGATAGAGATCAGTGAATTTCCGGTTCGGATCGCGGAGACGGCGTTGTGGATGATGGATCACATGATGAATAACCGTCTGAGTCTGGAGTTTGGTCAGACGTACACGCGGATTCCCTTGGCGGCATCGCCGCGGATCGTTCAGGGGGATGCGTTGGAGATGGAATGGTCAGCTGTACTTGATGCGAGGGAGTGTTCATATCTAGTGCTTGACCGAAAACCCCCGAATTTCGCTGATCAGGGTATATTGACTGGTTTTGTGTCAAAATGGTTGGATTGATTCACTTTTAGGGTTCTCCCTCTCCCATTTTCTTATCTCCCCCTTGAGATGCGTCAAAAAATAGGGGATAAATTAGCGCGATTGGGGTGCTATTTGTGCTGAAAAAGCCTGCTCAGGCGCAGATTTCCATCCCCCGAACATACCTCGGGTGACTCCCGTGATGGAGTAGATTCAAACTTGCCTTAAGGTTGGAACAAGAGGCTATGCCGCCTTCCGTACTTGGCTACGCTTCATCAGCACATCCCCAATCCGACATAGATTGGTAGCGACCACGGCGGCGCCCACCGTACGGGCAAATCCCTCTTCCCCCTTTGGTTCGGATCCGATCCCCACCATGCTGTTCCAGACAGTTGATCCGCCTGCTTAAGGGTCCCCCTCTTTGGCATCACTACATGGTCCAAGATTGTGTCTAACCCCTCTATGTTTTCCGCGGAACTGAATCCCCAGTCAAAGCTCATGGAGATCACATTAGGATAGCTCTCCACACACTCCCGCGCCAAGTCTACGGCCACATCAACATCCTCCCCCGTCCACAAAATCTTCCACATCATGATCAAACGACTTGTACTTTCTACGATGGACACGGGCCCCCCTAACTCCACCTCCTTGGATCCATGTTTGCCTTTCTTGATCCACCGCGTATACGGGGCATGTAAGGAATAAATCTTCTCCTCAGGGGGAATCTTTTCATCCTGTACCAAACGCCGTGCTACTTGATCTAAAAGCTTATGAGCCATTGCAGAAGCTCTCTTTAAGCGGGCAGTCCGTGGGGAGTCGGGGGACACTTCCAGGAGCTTCTCAAGGGTTTTGTCACACTTCCGGATCCGCTTGAAAGCCAATTCAAGATAGTTCTTGACGGCCTTAGGACGCTTCGAATACTTTTTCGCTGTATCCACGTGAGTATTCCAAACAAAAGAGCCACCGATACGCTTTCTTCAAGCTGTCCCGCAGATAACAGAACTGACGCCAACCTGTGATTCCATACGCATGTAAATCAAACACACTCCATGCACGCATTGCCCAGAGCAAATAGTCGAGCACCGCATCCAACAGCAGACGCACATCCATGGGAAACCGAACATGGGACTCCACCACATACGAGGCACAGCGCGTTTCAATCGGATCGCTGGACGAGATGCCCAAGATCTCATGTCCGAACTCCACGACCCATTGATTCACTTCGGCCCAGATCTCCTCGGTGATCAGGGATACATTGTCCATGACGCTTTGGGTACTGTAATAGATTTTTTTTGCAAACGCATCTACACCATGTTGCAACATCTGGCGAATGAGTTCATGATGATTGGCCATGTCGGTCAACCGCTCAAAGTCGCAAGGGAGCGCTTGTTTCAGGGTCGCGAATACGAAGATGCGCCAGTAACTCATCCCACTTGCTGGTTGGTCTGCTTCCCGATCTTACATTGAAGAAAGAGGAGGAGCGCCATCCGAAGGGGTTCGTTCATCCACAACTCTTGGAGTGCACGCAAAACCCGGGCGTATCATCCTTGGATTTGAGGTTGAACTCAATTTGTTCAATGGGAATCACCCCCAATGTGGGCGTGTCGTCGAATGGTTGTCGCATGAAAAATTAGGAAATATGGTGTTGAAGATTTTGGATGCTTTGGAACGATTTGGGGCAAAATGAGCAAAAAACCCCAGGATAATGGTCCCAAAGCGGGGTTGTACGCATACAAATTCCAATAATCGATTTTTTTCGGAAAAATCTTCGCCATCGGAGACAAGGTCAAAGTTCGCCAAAACTGGCCGTTTTTAGCCCAAAATGAGCAAAAAATGGACATCTGAGCACCAAATCATGCCTCAAATGCGTAAAATGAAGGGTTTTCTGGTATGCACTATCTATTGGGGAATCCGCCTTTTGGTGGCGCCAAGATTCAGAGTAAGGAACAGCGTTCTCAGGTGCATCGGATTGCGAGATTGGCGCAGAATGGAGGCACCTTGGATTATGTGACGGCATGGTTTATCAAAGCGGGGGAGTATATTCGCGGGGGAGTGGGGAGGATCGGATTTGTGGCGACGAACTCAATCACCCAGGGGGAGCAGGCGGGGCAATTCTGGCCGATCCTGTTCGGTCGGAGCGAGTTGGAGATTGCGTTTGCCCATCGTACATTTGCATGGGGATCGGATGCGAGGGGGAAGGCACAGGTGCATGTGGTGATCGTGGGGCTTGACGCAAAAGAAGGAGCCCGGACAGAGAAGCGTCTGTTCAGCTATCCTGATCTCCATGGGGAGCCACAGGAGAGTCAGCATTCGGCGATCACCCCATATTTGTTAGATGGGAGTGGTCTGTCAAACCCACAGATCACGGTACAAGAAGAGAGTCATCCGATCAATGGATTGAAGGAGATGACCATTGGCTCTCAGCCCATAGATGGTGGGCATTATATCTTTGAAGGAGAGGAGCGGGCCAAGTTTTTGGAACTTGAGCCGGGGGTCTCCCCTTATCTGCGTCCCTATGTGGGTGCGCGTGAGTTTTTGCAGGGGGAAAGCCGTTGGATTCTGGCCTTGCAGAACGCACCTCCGAATGTCTTGGCACAACTTCCGCTCGTTCAAGAGCGAATCGCTGCAGTACGTGCATACAGGGACGAAAGCATGAGAACTTCCACGATTAAACTCTCCCAAACTCCGACACTTTATCAGGTGAACGTCATCCCGGATGAGCCATTTCTGGTGATTCCAAGGGTTAGTTCCGAGCGTAGAGAATATATTCCAATCGGTTGGCTACTACCACCTGTGATTCCGAGTGATGCAGTACTCTGCATTCAGGATGCAACGCTCGTTGACTTTGCACTGTTGACCTCAGCTATGCATATGGTCTGGGTTCGAGTAATTGGTGGGAGGTTAAAGAGTGATTACAGGTATTCTGTGGATGTTGTTTATAACACATTCCTTCTGCCGTCCGCGGATGCTAACTTGACACTGCTTAAGCCTTTGGCACAGGCCATTCTGGATGCCCGTGCCGTCCATCAGGATGCAACGCTGTCGAATCTGTACGATCCGAATCTGATGCCACCGAATCTCCGACAGGCGCATCAGAAGCTGGATCGCGCTGTGGATCGGCTCTATCGTCAGGAAAGCTTCAAATCCGAACAGGAACGCATTGATGATCTCTTAACACGCTATGAGAATACCCATGATCGTGCAAGTAGCAACGAAGGGAACAAGTACCTGTGAAATCTAAATCCATTTGGTGATAAGGATTAGGTTCGATAGACAGAACCCTCTCTATTCAAATACAGGAAGCAGAATTATAAAATGTTGGGGGAAGGAAGCATATACTCAAGGTTGTGGAGTCTGGCGAAAACCTTTACAGAGTACCAATCATGTGTTAATCCGATACCCTCATCAACCTTGAGTTTAATTTGGGGCAGTGATGTACTTTAATGATCATTGACTAAGGCCAAAGCGATGAATGGAATCTTGGTGGAAGGGAAGAAGTCGGGAGAATTGGAGATTGGATTTCATGAGATCACGCAGATGGCATTCTTTTCGCATGCGCTGTTGATGCGGGTCCACGAACGCCGCAGGTATAGTTCTATGAAGATGTAGATATTGTGATTATAGGAGCCTACGACAAAGAGATATCTTGATATACAATGATTATTCGGGTGATTTGTAGTGATGAGTATTGATAGGGTTGAAGTAGGTCGCGCTGTCAATTCAACGAATAAATACGCTGGTGATGGTCTGGATTTACTGAAAAACGAATGAGGACACGGAGATAGTCCAGAAAAGACGAAGGGTTGATTCAGTCCTATTCATTCGTGATACTAGGAGAGGATTCCATATATTCATGATGCAAATTAGGATTTTCACTGATGAGAGTGAACATTGATATGTTCATAGACATGTGGTCTATTGGTCTGCGTGAAGAAGCAGGTTATCCCATCATCACATAATTGATCGTCTTCACAGCAGCTACATTTCTTGGAATACATTTTGGTTTGACATGAATATTAATATTAGCTTAATTGATTTTTTGGATTTGTTTAATTCAAACGTACAATATTCAATTCCAAAATGGCAGCGAAGGTACAGTTGGGACAAGTCAACCATTGAGCAGTTGGTGAAAGATCTTGAGGCAATTTCAAAGAAGAAGGGGGACAGGGCCATGCACTTTGGTGGTACACTGATCACCTACTCAGAACCTACTCCAGCCGGAACGACTTCAATACGCAATGTGGTAGATGGTCAGCAACGCCTTACGACGATCAGCATTCTCCTGTCCTGCATCGCGGATAAATTAGAGGAAACGAATGCATCTTTGGGACAATGGACATCTGAAAGCATCAGGAATGTGTTATTAAGTAATACTCTTAATCCAAAAGAAAAACTAAAACTTCAAGATAAGGATGATGAGGAATATCAGAAGATCCTTGCAGGAATTCCAGGCGACGGAATCGTTACAGAGGCTTGGAGGGCCCTTAGGAAAGCAGTAGACGAGATTGGTCAAGATACATTAATGAAGGGGCTTAGTCGTTTCAAAGTGATCAGCTTCCCCTGTGAATCCTCTCATGATCCCCAGCAAATTTTTGAGAGCTTGAATGCAACAGGTATTCCGTTGACTGAAGGGGAAAAGGTAAAAAACTGGCTCTTAATGGGAATGGATAGGGGCACTCAGGAAAGAATTTACAAAAATTACTGGCTTCCACTTGAGGACTCCTTAGATGCCGCAGATGCTCCTAAACGAATTGATGAGTTTCTCAGAGATTTTCTGCGCTGGAAAACTGGGGAGAATGTTGGCATCAAGCACACATATTCAAATTTGAGAAGATGGTGGTATGGAAGTGATGAAGGTGGAACTGATGATAGAGGTAAGTTGTGCGCAGAACTGGCCAGGCTGGCTGAACTATACGGAGCAATTACTGGCGCAAATAACCAATATACTGGTAGTGAAGTTCATTCACTCCTTCAATATTTACGAGGGATCCAGTATGACGTACACAGACCCTTTACATTGAGACTCTTAAATGATAGTACGAAAAGTGATCTCACAAATGCCAACGAAGAAGACGTAATTAATGTTCTGAGAGCTATGAGCACATGGCTGACACGTCTCTGGTTGGCAGACAAGCCTACTACTGGTCTGAACACACAGTTTGTGAGTTTTGCTCATCGCAGAGATGGACAGAATATTGCCTCCTATGGTGACTATTGGATCGAAGAAATTCGGAAACTCAGAAATACACGTATTGCGGTACCAAACAAGAAAGAAATTGACGGTGGGCTTCAAACCAGAAAAGCCTATGGGGGAAAGGCATCGGATACTGCTAAGACAATTCTGTATGCTCTGAACTTAAAGTTCGGCGGTGATACATCTCCGAGAGTTGAGGATTTATCGTTGGAGCATATCATGCCCCAAACACTGAGTAAAGAGTGGAAAAACTACTTGGGAACTGGGGCAGATGAGGTGCACGGAGAATATATAAATCAACTGATGAACCTAACCTTGGTAGGAGAAAAATATAATTCCAAAATTAGTAATTCTATTTATTCCAGAAAGCGAAAACAATACATTGATAGCAATGTGATGATCACGCGTGAACTGGCAAAAACCTATGAGGACTGGAGGGCGGAGGATATGGATTTACGCCTTATGGAACTTGCGGACATGGTACTTGAATGTTGGCCTTGGGAGAATGTAACAAGAGCGAAAGCTCGTTGGCGTATTGATCATGGGGACTGGAACGAGGAGGAAATATATGCTCAGATGCTGTTGAATGTGGTCTCCGCCCTCTTGAATCTCAATCAAGAGGAGAATATCCAAAAGTTGCTGGGGAATCAGATGAGTAAAGATATTTTTCTTTCAGGCACACAGCCAACAGGTAGCGGACGTTATCGTCCAATTCCAGAGCATGGAAAATATGTCGTAAATTCCCATCTCCAAAGGAGCGAGATTTTTAAACGTTGTTCAGATATGGGACAGAGGTGTGGAGTAAAGGTAGAGATTGAAGTTTTCAAAGGACAGAATGGGGATCTGAAAGAATGGGAGACAATATCTAACGATTCCCCACCGAACGATTCAAACCCACGGTGGAGGATTGGAACCGGGGAGTGGAGAACTGAGAAATCATATAAAGCCATGCTTCCAAATATCGTCTCTGGGCTATTTGACCAGAATTTTAGTCTTCATCGTAGTAATCTTTTTGGTGACAGAAAGACTAAGGACGTTACACTATCACGCCAGTATTCCAATGAAACGAGGGATTATCGAAGAATCCCAAAATACCCTGAGTACATGATTTATGTGAATTTGACGGCTCGTAATATTGTTAAGCAGGGCAAAAGATTAGGCGAGAGATGTGGGGTCAGGGTTGAGATTGAATAGTTTCCCCTCAATCCTCTTGATGTAGTTGAAGCTACGCTCATTAGCCCCTCGCTTCATGGCACTTGTTGCAATCGTTGGTCGCCCCAATGTTGGGAAGTCTACTCTCTTCAACCGGTTGACAGAGTCCAGGCAGGCAATTGTACACGATGCCTCTGGTGTGACCAGAGATCGCGTCTATGGGCAAGTATTGTGGAATGGAAAGGAATTCGCACTTGTAGATACAGGTGGATTCGTCCCCCGCAGTGCTGAGCGCTTTGAGCGCGCAATCCGCGAGCAGGTGGAAATCGCAATCGCCGAAGCAGATTTGATTCTGCTTGTTACCGATATCATGGCGGGAGTTACGAATATAGATGAAGAAATGGGGCGAATGCTTCGCCGCACGCAAAAACCAGTTCTTGTGGTTGCCAACAAGGCCGATAATCAAAAGCTATGGTGGGATGCAGCATCCATGTACAGCCTAGGGCTGGGAGAGGTCTATCCTGTCAGTGCAACGAATGGAACCGGAACAGGAGACTTCCTTGATGCCGTGATTGCTTCGCTACCAAAGGAAGAGAATCGTGAGGAAAGTTCAGGAGTCAGGATTGCACTCATCGGACGCCCGAATGTCGGGAAATCACAACTGACCAATACCCTGCTACGTCAGGAACGCTCCATTGTCACAGAAATCAGTGGAACAACACGAGATGCAGTAGATGCTAAACTGATCCATAAGGGGGAAGAAGTTGTACTTGTGGACACAGCAGGGCTACGTCGCCGCACAAAGGTCCGAGAGAATATAGAATTTTATGCGACGCTTCGTACACAACGGGTAATTCATAGCTGTGATATTGCAGTACTCATTCTTGATGCTACCATCGGCTTGGAAGCGCAGGATATTCATGTTCTCAAGGAAGCTGAAGCACTCAAAAAAGGACTTGTGATTGTGATGAATAAATGGGATCTCGTGGAGAAAGAAACCAACACCGCCCGAGATACTGAACACGCAATCAAAGAGCGACTACAAACTCTGGATTATATACCAATCTTCTTTATCTCCGCATTGACGGGAAAGCGTGCACATCGGGTATTAGATGAATCCCTCAGGATCATGGATCGAGCTGCTTCGCGGGTGCCTACGGCTGACCTCAATCAGACGATGCAAAAGGTCATCCAGCGACATCACCCCCCGAGTTGGCGGGGACGACATGTACAGGTTAAATATGTTTCTCAGGTGGGAGTATCCCCGCCTCTGTTTGCTTTTTTCTGTAATCATCCCCAAGGGATTGGAACCGGATATGCTCGATATCTGGAAAATCAACTCCGAGAAGCCTATGAATTTGATGGGGTTCCCATCACGCTTGCATTTCGGCGAAAATCGCTCAAAAGAGAATAGTGGAACAATCCCCGCCAGATCGAATAAGTAACGAGTCAACCAATAAATCCATGCCAGGAGTACCAAAAAATACCAAGACGGAAAACGAGCGGAAACTCAATTTCTGGGAGCGACTCTACCTGCCAGAAATATTCAAAGGACTGGCGTACAGTTTTCGTAAGATGGTCAAAGAACCGTCCTATACTACTGAATATCCAGATGAGCTATGGGATCCGCCAGACTCCTATCGTGGCCGTCCAGTACTGGTAGAAGAAGAGGGAAAGCCTCGCTGTGTATCCTGCAATCTTTGTGCAAAGGCTTGCCCACCTATGGCCATCTCTATGCAATCAAGAGAGGTAGATGATCCCAACAGCAGCAAGGAACGTGAGCCTGCATGGTTTGAAATTAATATGTTGCGCTGTATCTACTGCGGATTCTGTGAGGAAGTTTGTCCTGAGGAAGCCATCGTGATGTCCAAAGAGTATGATATGACCTTCCAAGGACGTGAAGAAGCGATCTTCGGGCTTGATCGGTTACTCGTTCCATCAGAACGGCTGAAAGACCGACTAGATTACCTGGAGGAAGCCCGCAATAAACAGGAGAATTCTGAACCGTGGCAGCATCGCAGAGATAATAATCTGCATAGTTTGCGAGATCGGCATCTGGTGCGTGAGTTGGCCCAGACTGAGATGCCTGCTCTGAAGAATACACACCTGCGTTCCGAATCTCCCGTCTCCTCCGAAATCACATGGGAAGGTCGGCCGAATTCAGACAATGTCTGAGTTGAACATAGATCATCGCCGAAACGATATACTGAATCAACTCCGTTATCTGATTGACGAGATTGCTGCCCTTCGGCAGATGAGTTCTCGCATGCATGAAGCGCAGATCACCAATACAGAGCGCGGGCCATCTGTCAAGCAATGTTACGGGGAGATCATTATGCATGACTGTAACATGATCTTGCCTGCCCTGAATCAGCTTTCAGGGAACACCAGTTCTAACGTCCCTCAAAATAAAGGTTGGAACCGCCTACCCATGGAAGAAATTCTGACAGAGGTAGAGAGGAGTCGACAGGCAGTGATCAATGCTGCTCAGAATCTGAATCCAGATGAGTGGAGGCAAGAGGTATCCAGTGGAGTAGATGTCTATCAACTTCTTCTCTCTGCTACACAACATGATGCGGATCTGCTCCGTGAAGTAGCACAAAAATTATATCGGTCCATGTCATGAGCCCCCGGCGCAAAACCTACAAAAAATCCGCACTTGAACTCTATAATGACCTTCAAAAAGAGTTTCAAGAAAACCGCTTTAAGCCGGTTTATCTTTTTTATGGGGATGAATATTTCCTGGCTGACCAGCTCCAGAAAACTTTGATTGATCGAGTCCTTCCTCTGGAAGACCGGGACTTTAACCTTGATGTAATCTACGGGGACAGTGTCACTGCACAATCCGCTCTGGGAATGTGTCGGTTAGCCCCAATGCTCGTTGAGCGACGCGTCGTGGTCATACGTAGATTTGAGCAACTCAGAGGCAATAAAATATTTTCGTCCATAGCCAAGCAACCCAATCCAGGTGCAATTGTGTTGCTGATTTGCGAAGGGCGGCCAAGATTCAATGCGGATCCTTATTCTTCACTCAAGAAAAATTCAAAACTGGTTCAGGTTGTTGAGTTTGCTCCACTCTGGCGAAACCAGACTGCTCAATTCATACGTGAACATGCTAGGCATCAGGGATGCACTCTGGAAGGTGGGGTTGAACAATTATTGACCGAGTTTTTGGGGACAGGATTGGCACTGCTTGCACAGGAGATTGATAAGCTAGTCACTTACATTGGTGATCGGAATCCGAAAGTGATCAATAGACAGGACGTCCTACAAGCAAGTGGACAGACACGCGAAATTAATGTTTTTGAACTTCAAGACGCGATCTCCCAGCGCCGATCCATTGATGCGCACCGCATTGCCGAACAATTACTGCTTGGAGCTTCTTCAAGGCAAGGAGAGGTGCTAAGGATCATCGCGGTGCTCACAAGCTATTTTCTTCGACTCTGGAAGCTGCAAGAGTCCAGGTTATCCGGAATTCCGCAGGCAGATCTTGCCAAAGTGGCAGGGATTCCCTATACCATGATCCATAAGTATAACGAAGCTTGCAGCGTCTGGCCACTTCGGGAAGTCAAGCGGGCTATGCAACTGCTTTTAAGTGTTGATACTGAAATCAAAGGCTTCTCCAAACGGAGCCCCCGTTTGATCATGACGCTCCTCGTTATCCAACTTCTGGCTTAACCTTTGCGCCGTCTGGTTCGCAGTCCATGACCTCTGTAATTTTTTTTGAAAAAACCTTGAAGTTCTGGAACCAATCTGTTCCGCTTTCATAAGGATTCCTCATAACGGTCTTAAAGGCAATGCCCAAAACTTAATCATTCGTATGGTTGATCGCTACTTTACTCATGTTGAATAAAGCCTCCTATATGGACGAGTTCCTGTGTGAGTACATTGACGGTACCATGGATTACTCGGTCCGCGCCGCATTTGAAGAATGTGTGGAGTGTGATACCAGACTTGCCCGCCAAGTCAAACACCTGCGAGGTACTCAACGACTGCTGTGCGAATATCGTTCACGTACGCCCAAGGATTTACGAGCCAGGGTTCGTGAGCGATTGTCTTGTTGCCTACCCTTTGCCTCTCCTGTTCGCCCGCCGCATACCAGTATTCTTGTTGGTACCGCCACCGCGCTTGCGTTGGCTGCAGCGCTTGGTGCGGGAGTTTCCCAATATACCCCTGCTTCTTTTTCTGGGGTACGGAGTACGACGGCCCCGATTCCCTTAATTCACACGAAGGATCCGCCGGCACTTAAAAAAGTTGAGGGTAGTTCCTACGCAAGCCTCTCCCCAGTTTCGGGCTCTTAGCTCAGTGGTTTAGAGCGCTCGCCTCACACGCGAGAGGTCACAGGTTCGAATCCCGTAGGGCCCACAATAAAAGAATAATGACTCGTTCCAGAAAAATGCTTAGATCACCAGGATTATATTTTCTATCCTTACTATTCCTATCCGTTACACAGGCTTATTCTACTGAACCGTTTGCTGAATTTGGTGGATCCATTGCCATTGGCGATGATCACCTATTCATTGCGGAGCCGAGTGGATTCAAAAATCCGGGACGGGTTCACATTTATACGCGCGGGAATGAGGAAGATTGGGTCTTGCAAGGTTCATTGTACGGCCCAGCTGCTCAGGTAGGAGATGGATTCGCGAGTGTAATTGCCTATGCGGATGGACGTTTGGCCGTCGCAGGCCCATCGGGCGTGATCATGTATGAACGGCAAGATGAAACGGGGGACTTCGTTCTAACTGATCAACTGACCCCCGCGGATCCGAGTGGCTTCGGTCATGCCATGGCACTCCAAGGTAATTGGCTGGCTGTCAGTGATGTACAGGCAGGAAAGAGTCATGGCACGGTTGTACTCTTCCAGCGGAATGCCGAAGGAATGTGGGATCAAAAAACCGTCCTTCATGATCCCGCGGAGAATCCAGAGTCCATGTTTGGCGCTGTATTGGCAATGGATCATGGCCGCCTGCTGATTGGCGCTCCTGGCGACTGCACTGCACACCTATATGAAGTATCCGCTGACGAGTGGGGACACCGCACCTCGCTTCCATGTGGCGAACTTGGAGCTGAATCTGCCTATGGCACCGCCTTGGATCTACAGGGAAATCGTGCAGCTATCGGTGCACCCCGATCTAACTCCAACGCCGGTGCAATTGCAATCTGGACGATCACAGATGGTACTGACTCCGAGAGAAATGAGATGGAAATTCTGAATCCTGAACGTCAAGATGATCCGCAATTTTTTGGCGCTCAGATCCAATTCCTCGCGTCACAATGGATGATCGTTGGAGCTCCCTCGGCAGATAATATGGAGGGAAATGTTCGAGTCTATTCAATCCACGAAGACGGATCTGTAAATTCAGACGATACTCTCATTCAAGGAGCCGGCCCCAGATTCGGATCGGTCATCGCTACGGATGGATCCATCATTGCTGTCGGGATTCCAGAAGCGGCTTACGGGGAGGGAAGTACACAACTCATTGAGCGAAGGAATAATGAGTGGAAAGTGACACAGGAACTCTTTATTTCTGACGAGGCACTGACTCGGATGATGGATCAAACCTGTGATGGTCGCCAAGCCTCTGGATTTGATTGTACTCTTGTGGATCTTGTTTCATTCATACCGAATCAGGAAATGGAGATGAATCGGGGAGTACGACTCAGCGATGTCTGGGGATGGACGGATCCCGAGACCGGGGTTGAATATGGTTTGATTGGTCATCTGGAAGGTACGGTCTTCATTGATCTGAGTGATCCGTCCGTACCAAAATATCTGGGAACTCTTCCTCGTACGGAGGGCTCCCCCGGAAGTACATGGCGTGATATCAAAGTGTATAAAGACCACGCATTTATTGTGGCAGACCGGGCTCGAGAGCATGGAATGCAGATTTTTGATCTTACTCAACTCAGGGAACTGACGCAACTTCCCGTTGAGTTCAAGGCAACTGCACATTATGGCCAAATCCACAGTGCACACAACATTGTAATCAATGAAGACACTGGATTTGCCTTTGCTGTTGGTGCCTCCGCTGGAGGAGAGACCTGCGGAGGTGGACTCCACATGATTGATATTCGTGAACCGCAAGCTCCCGTCTTTGCGGGATGTTTCGCCGATGAGACGACCGGCAGGCGCAAGACGGGATACAGTCATGATGCCCAGTGTGTGGTCTACAACGGACCGGATTCCGAGTATGTCGGCCGTGAACTTTGCTTTGGTGCGAATGAAACGGCGATCAGTATTTCAGATGTGACCGATAAAGCGAACCCTGTTGCGATTGGAACTGGATCTTATCCTGATGCTGCGTATGTACATCAGGGATGGCTCTCTGAGAATCACACCTATTATTATCAGAATGATGAATTGGATGAACTCACGGGAAAGGTTGACCAAACACGCACTCTGGTGTGGGATGTGCGAGACTTGAATGATCCAATCATGGTTCGCGAATTCTATGGTCCGACTTCGGCTACGGACCACAATCTGTATGTGCACGGTGATCTGATGTATCAGACCAATAACTCGAGCGGTCTTCGTGTCATTGATATTTCCACTCCCGATGATCCCGTTGAGGTTGGATACTTTGACACAACTCCCTATGGAACAAACGAAGCTGGATTCAATGGAACATGGAGTAGTTACCCCTACTTTGAAAGTGGGATAATTGTGGTGACAAGTCGTAGAGAGGGAGTATTTATTCTTCGAAAACAGCCAATTGACATCTAAATAGGGATCATTGATGGGATCAGTTGTGTAAACGCTCCCTTAACTCATTCTGATTACTCTCTCTGAAAAACATTTACCGTAGTAGCACGCCCATGTACGTTCCACGTCGCCAGCGAATGCTGGATCAGTATCTTAAAGAGATTGGTCAAATTGATCTTGTTACTCCCGCAGAGGAAGCGGAGTTAGCCCGAAGGATCAAACAGGGTGACGAAGAAGCCCTCCTTAAGTTGACTCGTGCGAACCTTCGTTTTGTTGTTTCGGTGGCGAAGAAATTTCAGGGACAGGGTCTTCACCTTACCGATCTGATCAATGAGGGCAACTATGGCCTCATTAAGGCTGCGAAGCGGTTTGATGAGACACGAGGGTTCAAGTTTATTTCCTATGCCGTGTGGTGGATTCGTCAATCAATTCTTCAAGCATTGGCGGAGCAGGGTCGAGTGGTTCGTCTGCCCCTGAACCAGATTGGCACCATCAGTAAAATTCGCAAGAGCAGTGCACGACTCTCCCAACAGCATGAACGGGATCCAAACATGGAAGAGTTAGCCGTTGACCTCAAGATTGACATTGACAAGATTCGGAATGCAATGCAACGAACAGGCCGACATCTGTCTATGGATGCTCCCTTTAACGAAGAGGACGAAAATAGCCTATTGGATATCCTCCCGAACGATGAGGTCGCACCGCCCGATGAACCCCTTCAAGGTGAATCTCTGAAGATAGATATTGAAGTTGCACTCAGTAGCCTATGTCCTCGTGAAGCCGAAATCACCCGACTCTTTTTCGGGGTAGGCCGTGAACATCCACTGACACTGGAAGAGATCGGTCATCGATTTGACTTGACACGTGAACGCGTCCGACAAATCAAAGAAAAGGCAATCCGTAAGCTTCGCCAAAAGCATCGCCGAGAAAGTCTGAAGGCTCACGCTCGCTAAACCGTTAGCGATTCGGCTGATATGTCTGAAGTTCCCAGTGTTGTCCCTGATATCCATCGTGGTGTAACAATTCTGTGGAACTATCCGTACATCATCTTCAAGTGTGCTGCTGACTACTCTGATGGAATACTCTTCACTTCTGAATTTACCCACTAAGCAAGCGCGCTCATGAATATTCGGTCTCGGTTTCCAGTTCTGGTACGCAGTTTTTGCGTGAGTATCTTTTCCGTTTTCATTCTGGCTTCGGTCTCTTTGGCCCAACAGACGATCACCTTTGAAGAGGCCGTTCGGATCGCCTTGGATCAGAATCCACAACTTCGGCAGCGTGCCAATCAGGTGCGTCTCAGTGAGATTGATGTCCAATCTGCGCGCATGGCCTTTCTCCCTAACTTTAACCTTAGTTCCGGTGTAGGGACAAATTTTGGACTCTCTTTTGATACAAATGTCGGTGAGTTGAGAGAAACGGCGAATACGCGCTTTAATTTGAATGCATTTTCTTCGGTCACGTTATTCGACGGCTTCCAAACTTCTGCCACCCTTCGTCAAAGACGGCTCAGTGTGAGTTCGGACGATCTCGGCCTGGAACGTCAGCGACAACTGATTGTGTTTCAGGTTGCGAACCAGTTTCTAGCGTATATCCAGGCGGCGGAGCAAATTTCCGTACAGGAGGAAAATCTCGCGGCTGCACAGCAGTTGCTTGCCCAAATTGAAGAGTTCGTTCGAGTGGGGACCCGTCCCGTTTCTGATCTCTATCAGCAACAGGCTGCGGTTGAATCGGCAGAGTTAGCCATCTTGCAGACGGAGCAACAAGTTCAGATTGCCGAAGCCAGTCTGTTACAGATTTTACGGTTGGATCCATTGGGAAGCTATGAATTTGTGATTCCAGAGTTGGATGATGAACTTCTGACTCCTGAAGTATTTGATCT
Source organism: Rhodothermales bacterium (assembly GCA_965208025.1). Taxonomy (GTDB): domain Bacteria; phylum Bacteroidota; class Rhodothermia; order Rhodothermales; family Bin80; genus Bin80. The sequence goes on along the minus strand of OZ242302.1, from coordinate 1,858,127 downwards.
GTCCGATCTTTTTGCACGAGCACAGCAGCAGCGCGCGGATTTACGTTCACAAGAAGTGGCTGTTGCCGCGGCTGAGCAAGGACTGCGAGTTGCAAAAGGTAGTATGTTGCCTCAGTTGAGTTTTTCTGCCGGGGCCGGGACTAGTTTCAATAGTGGAATCGCATCCCTCAATTTTGGGGAGCAGTTGGAGAGGAACAGTTCTCAGTCTCTCTCTCTCTCTCTGAACTTGCCTGTGTTCAATCGCTCCTTGACTCGTACACAAATTCAACGAGCTCAGATCTCCTATGAGAATGCGAAGATCAATGTGGAGGCAACCCAGCAGTTGATCGGGGTTGAAGTTCGGCAGGCATACCTTGATTATCTTACGGCTGAAAAACAACTTGAAGTTACTCAAAGACAGCTTGAATTCCGGGAACAGGCGCTGGAAGCTGCCCGCGAGCGTTATAATGTTGGAGCCGCAACGCTAGTTGAACTTACACAGGCGCAGTCTGATTATGTGCAAGCCTCTCAGGATGCTGTGACGGCGAGATACACCATTTTTGTTCGGAAACGCCTGATCCGTTACTACACTGGCGAACTTAATCCGAGTCTCCCATTATTTGAATAGATAAGATGGCAAAGAAAAAGAACCGTACGCGTAACATATTAATCATCATTGGGATTGCCGTGATTCTTTTGGTAATCCTTGGACTTGTCGGGCGTCAACTGAGTGGTCCAGACGCTCTGCGTGTTGAAATTGTGGATGCCAAGATCCGTACGGTCACTCAGACAGTGACCGCCTCTGGACGTGTTCAACCCGAAGTGGAAATTGTCATCAGCCCAGATGTCTCTGGTGAAATTGTGCAGCTTCCTGTGGTTGAGGGGCAGCAAGTTCAGCGAGGCGAGCTGCTAGCCCGGATCAAATCCGATTTTTATGAGGCGCAGGTGGAGCAGGCCGAAGCTCAGCTCTCTCAGACCAAAGCAAATCTGGCGCAACAGGAAGCGAATCTTCTGCTTCGGGAACAGACCCTTGACCGGCAGCGCCAACTTTATGAGGCGCAGGTAATTTCTCTTGATCAATACGAGCAAAGTGATACGCAGTACAAGATTGCTCTGGCGGATTTGGATGCGGCAAAGTTCAGTGTGGAGAGTGCCCAGGCACGTCTCCGAGAATCCAGCGAGCAACTCAGAAAAACGGCACTCTATGCACCTATGTCAGGCACCATTAGCCAGTTGAATATTGAATTGGGCGAACGGGTGACGGGGAATGAGCTTCAGGCCGGAACTTCGGTCATGACAGTTGCCCGCCTTGATCAGATGGAATTAGAGGTTGAAGTCAGTGAGAATGATGTGGTGAACGTTTCTCTGGGAGACACAGCATCCATTGAGGTGGATGCCTATCCAGATCGTCTCTTCAAAGGGATCGTGACAGAAATTGCTAATTCGGCCCGACTCCAGGGCAGTACGTTTCAGGAGCAAGTCACAAATTTTCCAGTCAAGATTCGAATTCTTGATCCTCATAATGCTGAGGCGCGAGAAATGGGGATGGCAGATGCGGGAGTTGTCGGGGAAACCCCCGCGGTTGAGGATTATCCAAGTTTCCGACCGGGCATGAGTGGCACCGTAGATATTTTCACGAATACAGTCTACAATGTGCTCACCATTCCGATTCAGGCGGTGACCGTTCGAGACTTTACCGAGGTTGAACGAGCACGTCAACGCCGTAATGAAGAGGAACATGAAGATTCAGATTCCGATGAGACGGATGGGGAGGAAGAGAATTCCGATTCTCAAGACCAAGACCAAGAGGAAGACCTGCGTAGAGTCGTATTCGTGGTTGATGATGAAATGAAGGTTGTTGCAACTGCGGTGCAGACAGGAATTTCCGATGACCAATTCATCGTCATTCAAACTGGATTAGAGGAAGGAAGTCAAGTGGTCAATGGTCCCTATAGTGCGGTCAGTCGGGAGCTGGATGACGGGGATCTTGTTGAGAAACGCAGTAGTCGACCATCATAAGAATGGACAATGGATCAAATGGTCCGCCGCTAATCAGGCTGTTGGACGTCAAGAAAATTTACCCAATGGGGGCAGAGGTGGTGCGTGCCCTTGATGGCGTGAGTGTACAGGTCTATCCCAATGAGTATGTGGCTGTCATGGGGCCGAGTGGTTCGGGAAAATCTACCCTCATGAACATGATTGGTTGTCTGGATACTCCCTCGGAAGGGAGTTATTTTCTACGAGGGCATAATGTGGGTGAGATGGCGGATGACGAGTTGGCCGAGATTCGCAATCGAGAAGTTGGATTTGTATTTCAAACCTTTAATCTGCTGCCCCGCGTGAATTGTCTCCAGAATGTGGAACTACCTCTCATTTACAGCGGAAAAACAAGAGGCCAGCGCAGACAAATGGCCGAACGTGCGCTGGAACAAGTTGGGTTATCCGATCGAGTGACGCATAAACCCAATGAATTATCGGGCGGGCAACGTCAGCGTGTCGCGGTTGCGCGAGCGTTGGTAAATAATCCGGCGTTGGTCCTCGCCGATGAGCCTACTGGAAATTTGGACACCAAGACTGGAAAGGAGATCATGCTTCTTTTTGAAACACTCTATCGGAGAGGGAATACCTTGATGGTGGTGACCCACGAAGAGGAAGTTGCACATCATGCACGACGAATTATTCGTTTACGGGATGGTTTAGTGGAGAGTGATGAGCGCGTAGAAGAGCCGATCCTTGCACATCAGGATCCGTCCGCCGCACTCGCATAAGAGAAGCTGGGCTTCCGTCGAACAGAAGCCTGAATTAGTCCTGACGATGTTTGTCCAATCGGGCCTCGGTCAGGAAGGAGTGCAGTCAAGTTGTTCATCAACCTGTACGAACCGTACCGGATCCAGCGTTCGTGGAACCCGAATCGCTTCAAATGGAATGCCGGGTGCAAAGGAGGGACGACAATCGGTGCCAGGTGCAAATAACCGATAGGTGGCCACCACGGTGTCCCGAAGACTCTCAACAAGTTCAAAGCGCAGGTCATATCCGCCCGAATTGACAGCCACAGCTGCCAGAATGACGGACGCTATGTCAAAGTCCACCGTTGTAAAGGGTTGTAGTGGTTGTAACGAATCCATGTGGGCACGCCAATCGGAGCGATCAGTGATCACACGCGTAACTGTCGTATCTAGGGAGGCCTGTAGTCCTCGGCCGAGCGAAGCATACGGAACTAATGTCGCCAGATCTTCTTCTGAAAGTTCGACCTGTTGTGAAGGCTCACAACCTGCGAAGGCAACAATTAGAACCAAGAATCCAGAAAAGAAACCTAACTTGTACATGAGAGTTTGAACTTGTTTACCAATAAGTGTTGCACTATAAATGCCGATCAAGACTGTTGATGTAGACACCCTGGTCAGTCAGACTGGGAATCTGTTCGAGACCGTTGCTATCCTATCTAAACGCTCGCGTCAGGTTGCAATTAAGTTGAAATCTGAACTGGATACGCGTCTTGCATATTTTGAAGGGTTTGATCCAGAATTGGAAGATCCTCAATTTCAAGAGGAGCAGCGTCGTATTTCAATTGAACATGAGGAGCGCCCCAAGCCCACGGAGGTTGCCATAGATGAGATGTTCAATTCCGAAGTCTACTTCCGGGATCCCACTGCCGAAGTTTTGGGATAAAGTTGGTAGATCGCCCTGCCTATGGATGGCCTTTTCCAAGGAGATACAGGGGAGCGCATCTCGGTTCGTGGTGCGCGGGTGCACAATCTACAAAATGTTGATGTAGATATACCCCGTGAAGCATTGGTTGTGATCACGGGGCTCTCTGGCTCGGGCAAAAGTTCCCTTGCATTTGACACCATTTATTCCGAAGGTCAACGACGCTATCTTGAGAGCCTCAGTGCATATGCGCGACAGTTCGTGGGGATGCCCGAGCGGCCGGATGTTGATTATATTGACGGGCTGTCCCCTGTGATTGCCATTGATCAGAAAACGGTCTCGCGCAATCCCCGATCCACGGTTGGCACCATTACGGAGGTGTATGATTTCCTGCGCCTCCTGTATGCCCGCGCAGCGACATCTTTTTCATCTGTATCGGGGAAACCACTCATCCGGCAATCAACGGATGAAATCATTGAAGCCATCCAGTCTTATCCCATTGGTTCATCGATCACCATGCTCGCACCGGTGGTCAAAGGACGAAAAGGACACTATGCGGAACTCTTTCAACGGATCTTTCGGCAAGGATATGCGAAGGTGCGGGTTGACAAACGAATGCGGAACATCACCCCAGGGATGAAGGTGGCAAGGTATAAGGTGCATACGATCGAAGTTGTGATTGATCGTCTGGTCATTGAGAGTGGCATGGAGGAGCGAATTGCCCAATCAGCCAAGGCCGCACTGGCGCTGGGAGACGGCGTTCTCATCATAGCCGAAAGCAAAAAAGGAGACCGGATATTCAGTCGCTACTTGTATGATCCTGAAACGGGGAAGTCTTTTCAGGAAGCTGCTCCAAAAACCTTTTCGTTCAATGCTCCTTCTGCAGCCTGTAAAGAGTGTGGTGGACTGGGAGAATGTGAATCTTGGGACATTGACCAAATTATTCCTGATCTTTCGCGTTCATTTGAGGGGGGAGCGATCCGGTTGGATATGGGTACGTCTTCCATGTTTCATACGGATTTAGAGGCAGTATTGAAAAAGCATGGATATGACTTGAAAACCCCCTTGAAGGATCTTGACCCTCATGCTTGGCATGAGGTGCTTCATGGTGTTCCGTCAGGAGTCATTCTTACTGAGACTTCTGAAGGCGAGATCGGCTCAATTATCATTGCTCAGGGACTCTTTGCCGAACTGGATTTTCTCTATCAGGTTGCTACGAAACGAGAAAAAAAGATTCTCGAGCAGTTAAGAGCTCAGCGAACCTGTCATGTTTGTAATGGGGGACGTCTATCAGCGGAGGCACTCTCATATAGAATAGCAGGGAAGACCATCGCTGATCTGGCCCAGATGAATCTATACCACTTGCGGGATTTCCTGGATTCCGTTGAATTCGGGAAGCGACAGGCCCAAATTGCTGCTCCGATCATCAAGGAGGTACGAGAACGATTAACCTTCATGATTGATGTCGGCGTTGGATATTTAGCTTTGGACCGCTCGGCGGTCACATTATCAGGTGGAGAGAGCCAACGTATTCGTTTAGCTACGCAAATTGGCTCGCAACTCACCGGGGTCCTTTATGTGCTGGATGAACCATCAATTGGGTTGCATGCCAGAGATAATCGTCGGTTGATTGATTCTCTGCGGCAGTTACGTGATTTAGGGAATTCGGTATTGGTAGTTGAGCATGACCGAGACATGATTGAGGCAGCCGACTATGTCATTGACTTAGGCCCGGGTGCAGGGGATCAAGGGGGACAAATCGTATGTGCGGGCCCTCCCCACAAACTCGAGCAAAATGGCTTTTCAGGCACAGGCCTGACACTCCCTTACCTTACCGGAGAGCGACGTATAGAAATACCTCAAAAGCGTCGTAAAACGACAAATAGAGCCATCGTGCTCTCGGGGGCTACCGGAAATAATTTGAAAGGTGTTACACTCACAGTACCTCTGGGGGTGTTTGTCTGTGTAACTGGAGTCAGTGGTTCAGGAAAAAGTTCGCTGATTAATCAAACTCTGGTTCCCGCCTTAGACCGATACTTGAAATCAAACAACGCAGGAAGTAAATCGCTGCCTTACGAACAATTGAAGGGGTCTGGACACATTAACAAGTTGATCAATATCACCCAGAAGCCAATTGGACGAACCCCGAGATCAAACCCTTCAACGTATATCACCCTGTTTACGGCGATTCGGGAATTATTTGCCAGTCTACCCTTGGCAAAAGCACGCGGATATTCACCGGGACGATTTTCGTTTAACGTGAAGGGTGGTAGATGTGAAACCTGTTCGGGCGCTGGAATTCAACGTCTTGAGATGAATTTTCTCTCAGATGTGTATGTGGAGTGTGAGACCTGTCAAGGGAAGCGCTATAATCAGGAGACACTGGAGATCTTCTACAAGGGGAAAAATATTTCGGAAGTCCTGAATATGCGTGTAACGGAGGCAGCTTCGTTCTTTGCAAGCCTGCCCAAGATCGCACGAAAGCTGGACACTCTTCTGTCCGTAGGCCTTGGATATATACGCCTTGGGCAGCCCTCAACGACGATTTCGGGTGGAGAGGCCCAACGAGTGAAATTGGCCAAAGAACTCTCGCGCATCGGTAGGGGGAATACCCTTTACTTGTTTGATGAGCCAACGACTGGCTTACATTTTGAGGATATCCGTTTGCTTCTGGATGTTTTACAGAAGCTTGTTGATCGGGGGAATACGGTCCTTGTGATTGAGCATAATCCAGATGTGATCAAGGTGGCCGATTACATTGTGGATATGGGCCCGGAGGGGGGAGAGGAAGGAGGCGAGATTCTATTTTCGGGTACTCCCGAACAGATGAGTAAACGGGATACGGATACAGCAAGCCTCCTATCTGAAATCCTACTCAAAGATTCCCACCCCATCCCCGTAGCTGCTGCGTAGTCGCTCATATGGGTCTTTATGCTGGATCCGACTGCGGAATGAAAAGCATGGATAAATGATTCCCTGTCCGTTCAACTCTCAATGACAGCTTCGCTCTTCAGTGGGAAGTGTGATTGCTCTTCCGCGTTCGTTCTCCGCTTGATCGTTGGCACCGCCATTTTGATTTTGATTGGCTTCTTGCCTGTGAGTTGTACGGTTGAGAATCCTCCGGACGGCAACCGTCACACGATTCAATCCGTTACGCTGGATGCTCGGAATCCGCCATCGGCGTCCATGTTGCCGAGGCTTCGCGACCTTGGAGTCACTCATGTCACCTTGATCCAGTTTGGATTCCAACAGAGTATTGATCTTCCAGAAATCCATATGAACCCAGATGCTCGGTGGTATAGTGAAAGTGATCAGGGAATCAGGGAAATGGCGCAGGTATCAGACAGTTTGGGAATGAAGATCATCTTAAAGCCCCACCTTTGGCTGGGGCGGTACAGTGCAGGGGGACAGGCAAGGAATGAGATTGGATATGCGGAGGAAGAACAGTGGTTGGCATGGGAGGAAGATTACTCGGCATTCATGATGCATTATGCGCACTTGGCAGAGGAGATTGATGCAGCGCTCCTCGTCGTTGGAACCGAACTTGCCCGCAGTGCACATGAGCGTCCACAGTATTGGCGGAGCCTGATCAATGCGATCCGTTCAGTATATCAGGGGCAGTTGACGTATGCGGCAAACTGGTGGGCTGAATATGAGCAAATTGAATTTTGGGATGCGCTGGACTTCATCGGGATCCAGGCCTATTTTGAACTTTCTCAGGAACCAGATCCCACCCCGGTGATGCTTGCGAAAGGATGGGACCCGCACATCACGATTCTTTCTGATCTATCGGAGCGGCTTGATCGCCCCGTTCTTTTCACGGAAATTGGCTATCGCAATGTAGACGATGCGGCGGCGAAACCATGGCGCTGGCCGTCTCGGGATGAAATGGGTCAAGCCTCCCCGAACAATGAACTTCAAGCCCGATTATATACGGTCTTCTTTGATGAATTATGGAATGAGCCCTGGTTTCATGGTGCAATCCTTTGGAAATGGAATGGAGATCAAGATTCACGTTCCATGTCCTCACTTGGCTTTACCCCGCAGGGCAAACCGGCCGAAGAAATTATTCGGCAGAGGTTCACCTCTGACCAGTAGAGGGTTCAGCGTCTGGGCAATACTGGTTCTTGTTTGCTGTATTAGTTGCGATTCCTCTACTCCCGATTCGGGGTTGGAGACCTCTCCAACCCGAGGGAATGTTGCTCGGGTAGAACTCCTGCAAGTCTATACGGTCAGCGAATTAGATCAAATCGCAACTGAATTGGGAGTTCTTTATACGCCCCGATTTGATGTGGCGTTACATATCATGGAATATCACACCGTGGATATTCAGGGGGAGATCACAGTGGCCTCAGGTGCGATCGCTCTACCTCAACCATTCTCGGGAACACTCCCGATGGTTTCCTATCAACATGGGACAACAGTTCGACGCTCAGATGCCCCCTCCTCTGGCATCTTGCAGTCTAATTTAGTAGGCTTGTTATTTTCTGCCGAGGGATATCTCTCTGTAATGCCCGATCTCCTGGGACTTGGATCCTCAACCGACTTCCACACCTATTTGATTGCTGATGTATCTGCAACTGCCGTGGTAGATCTAATGCGAGCGGTCGTTGAATGGTCTGATACTCAATCCTGGCATGCCTCCAATGAAGTGTATTTGATAGGTTATTCGTCGGGAGGCTACACTGCCATGGCAACTCATGAGGCAATTGAGGCGGACTATTCAGATGAATTTACGGTCATTGCATCCGCTCCTATGGCGGGGCCATATCATCTGAGTGGGACAATGTTGGATCTGATCATACGAGAGGAGCCGTACCCGCAGCCATATTTTATTGCGTACCTGTTGTGGAGCTACAACAAAGCCTATGATTTGTATGATCGTCCATCTGATTTACTGATTCCCCCATACGACACGACTCTTCCCCCTCTCTTCGACGGGAGTCACAGCGGCGTTGAGATTAATGATGCGATGCCTCAGGTTCCTGTTCAGATCATTCAACCGGATGTGGTTCAGGCGGTCAGGGATAACCCTGATCATCCTTTTCTTCGGCGTTTACGTGAGAATGATTTGATCAACTGGATGCCTCGCTCTCCAGTTCAACTCTATCATTGCGCCTCGGATGAAGTTGTTCCGATTGAAAACTCTATACTCGCCGCCCAGAGACTTGGATCTTTCGTTACGTTGATTGATCCGAGCCCTCGGAGTGGGCATATCGGATGCGCATTCATTGCAATTGCAAGTGCGCGGGCATGGTTTAATTCGATTGCAACCCGAGATCCTGTCCCATAGATCGCGCACATTCTGGTCGTTTTGTGACAAATTTGGGAGGTCATGCAAGGGTTCGGCATCCTCCTGATCGGTTGATATTTGGATTCGCTTCCTACCCTCGTTCAGAGTGTCCGAAAAGGCACTTCACAACTGCGCAATCCATTGAGAAGAAGAAGTTCAAACCGTGCGGACCGCATATACTCATGGACATAGTAATCCATTCCAGACATCCATCACGCAACTTCATCAAGACAATGGCCAACTTGGGCCAGAGATCCTTGTAGGCAGAGTCTCCAATCAGTCAACAAAGAACACACGGGATGTGGAGATGACCTGATCACCACCTTCCACGGTGATCCGATAGACATAGGATCCACTCGGAAGAGTACCGGTCGGGAGGCGGATAGATTGGGCCTGCGAAGCAGCTACTGCACTTGGAGGTAGAGTTTGGATTCGGCGCCCAGTCAGATCAAGAACCTCTACTGTAATCACAGACTCCATCGCGAGATCAAAAACGATATATGTATCCCCCGATGAAGGATTTGGATAGTGGTTATGCAGAACAAATCTTGGGGGTGGTTCAGTTGTTGCCGCTTGATGGAGGGGCTCAAGGATGGAAAGTTCAAACTCCATGTCTCCCCGTAGTCCTTGATTATCTTCGGCCTGAAGTGTGAATTTGGTTGTGTTAAGGATTTGGAGTGGGGCTCCCTGAATTGAGCGTGTAGATGGTTCAAAAGATAGTCCAGAGGGGAGTTCTGGGGAGATTGAATAAGTGAAGATCCCAGTTCCACCGCGCGCGGGGGGAAGAGTCGTTACAGGGATTGGTACATTTCGGATGAATTGGAGTGGCTCAATCCTTGACTCAAAGCCCAGTGTGCCGCTACTCGCAGAGAACCGGTAAATTCTTCCGTCAATAGCGAGTACATAGACTTCAGCCTGATGGTCAATGCCGAATGAAAGGGGGGAGAGAAAGGAATTAAGAAGAAGGTGAGACTCTGACAACTGAGATCCATCATAGCGTAGCCCCCAAAATCGCCCATCAACATAGTCGGCGAAGATATACCATCCAGTAAGGTCAGGAACTCCGGGCCCCCGATACACATAGCCACCTGTCACGGAGGCGGGGCCATTGGAATGGTCATATTCAAAGATTGGGAGGGCCAATCCATTACGATTGCAATTCGTGGGAGGACGAAAGCATTGCGTTCCTTCCATGATTGGCCAACCATAATTATTCCCATTTTCAATGATATTGATTTCTTCAATCTCGTTTTGGCCTACATCTGCATTGTAGAGGATCCCGGTATGGGTGTCAAAGCTGAACCGCCATGGATTGCGAAACCCCCATGCAAAAATTTCCGGCCGATCATTCTGTGAATTCGCGAATGGATTATCTGGTGGGATTGAGTAAGGAATGATGCTTACGTCAATTCGGGAGATCGTTCCAAGAAGAGATCTGGTATTCTGTCCGTGACCAAACGTATCGCCAGCACCCCCACCATCGCCCAGGGCAATATACAGGTACCCATCTGGACCAAATGCAATCTGGCCGCCATTATGATTTCCTGCAGGCTGGTTCACTTGCAGAATCATGACTTCACTCTCAGGGTCTACCTGATTGGGTTGATTTGGTAAGACATTGAAACGGGAGACCACACTACGCACCGGATTTGAAGCAGAATAGTACACAAAAAGGTACCCATTTGTAGAATGGTCTGGATGAAATGCAAGTCCCAGTAGACCCTCTTCATTATTCTCGGTGCGGACACGATCTGTGATATCCAGAAACAGGTGTCGTTCAGAAACATTCTGTTGATTTTCAAAGGACCAGATGCGCCCTCGTTGTTCCACAACATAGAGATGGTTCATGTAGTGCTGCAGATCTACAGGGCGTGAAAAGACTAGATTCTCAAAAGCAGGTTCAAGTGTCACTTGGGGTTGACTCTTGGCGAATGGTATTAGGAGAGACATCATTACCACAGAACAAAGCGGGAGCTTGGTAATCAAAAGCGGATGAGACTTGAATTTCAGAATCATAAGAATGGATAGTGGACGGAAAGCCGGCAAATGCAGTTCGGGGGTGTTCGTTTCAATCCATCTGTAGAAGACAGAGCCACATTCGGGCTTTGTTTGCAATCAAATATTCCTTGGAATGGTTATCCATATTGGTGGTTAGTGGGTAATTGCTCTTCTTACGTCGTATGAAGTTGATAATGGATTCAGGGAGTGTGGAGGTAGGATCCTATGAGATACGGTACTCGTGCGGGACGATTGGATCAATTGATGTATTGAACGGATAAATTCGAAGTTTAAGTTAACACGGATGGTGACCAACAAGAGTCGAAAAATTACTTGGTCGGCGTGGCGCCAAGCCCGGCGTTTGATGTGGAGTTATCGAAAAACTCTGGCAATTGGGTTTGTCTTGATGATCATCAATCGGGTAAGTGGATTTTTGCTACCCGGGACTAGTAAGTGGTTGATTGATGAGGTGATCGGGAATGATCGCATGGAATTATTAATGCCCTTAGCCTGGGTGGCAGTTGGTGCTACGATTATACAGGCAGGGACATCCTACATGTTGTCGAATGTGATTGGCATTGCCGCCCAAAGAGCCATCATGGGTATGTGTCGGCAGATTCATGACCATGTGATTCATTTGCCAGTTCGGTTTTTTGAGCGACACAAAAGCGGTGAACTTATTTCACGTGTAATGAGTGATCCACAGGGGATCCGGAATCTGATGGGAACAGGAATTGTGTTGCTTGTCGGCGGCGTCGTTACGGCAATCCTTGCACTCATCATCTTGTTTGTCCTCTACTGGCAGCTGACGCTGATCATTTGCGTAATACTCATCACATTTGGTAGCTTCATGGTGTATGCATTCAGGTCACTACGCCCAATTTTCAGGAAACGTCAGAAAATCCGCTCAGAAGTAACAGGATCGCTAGGAGAAACCTTCGGTGGTATCTCATTGGTCAAGGCGTATGGCACCGAGGAGAGCGAGCAGCGTAAGTTCAGTGAAGGAGTTACTCGTCTGTTTGACTTGATCTTCAAAACGATTCGGGGTACTTCGGCGACCGTTGCATTGGGGACTGTCATTGTTGGTGTGATTGGTGCACTGATGATTGTGTTTGGTGGTCGGGCAATTTCAGAGGGGGTGATGACACTTGGAGACTTTGTGATGTATCTCTTTGTGATTGGCGTAATGGTTGCTCCGATCATTCAGATGGCCATGGTAGGTACGCAAGTCTCGGAGGCATTTGCGGGGCTTGATCGAATCTGGGAACTCATGGCGGAAGTTCGGGAAGATGAGGATGAGCACCAGCGAAGTGCGTTGAACAATGTGCGGGGCGAAGTAGTCCTCCGTGATGTACATTTTCATTATGACGAAGATGTGCCGGTCCTGCAGGGCGTGTCACTTCGTGTTCCAGAAGGAACCACGACCGCACTGGTTGGCCCAAGCGGATCGGGTAAAAGTACGTTGGTCAGTTTAGTGATGGGTTTCAGTAAACCTCAACGAGGGAAGGTTCTCATTGATGGTCAGGATCTAGCTACCCTTAAGCTGAAAGATTACCGAAAATTCCTGGGCATGGTAATGCAGGAGAACTTTCTGTTTGATAGTACGATTGGAGAAAATATCAGTTATGCGAAACCACATGCCTCACGTTCCGAAATCAAGCAGGCCAGCCAGGTCGCGAATGCCCATGAATTTATTCAGAGTTTTCCGAACGCTTACGATACGGTCGTCGGTGAGCGGGGGATTAAACTAAGTGGAGGGCAGAGACAGAGAATTTCCATCGCACGCGCCATTCTGGCAAATCCAAGAATCCTGGTTCTTGATGAAGCCACCTCAAACCTGGATACAGAAAGTGAAGCACTCATTCAGGAAGGGTTCAAAAACCTGCGTCAGGGACGAACCACCTTTGTGATTGCGCATCGACTCTCAACAATTCGAGGCGCAGACCAGATCCTCGTTCTTGATGAGGGAAGGATCATTGAGCGGGGAGATCATGAAACTCTTTACCAGATGGGAGGGCGTTACAGGGAACTGTATGATCACCAGCACCGCTATGAAAAAGATCTATACGTGAACCCTGGTGAGGACAATGCACCGCTGGCCACTACCGTCTGAGATTATAGGCGGTAACGAACAGTGATCACGGATGACATAAGGTTTACCCCGCTAAAGGTCGTGATGCTATTCAGATCCTCTATCTTATGCTCAAGATAGGTTGCCTCACCAGTAATATCTTGTAGTAGCGTGTAGCTGAAACGGATCCCAGTAAGAAGTTTCCCCGTAAGCGAATACTCAAAACCTACATGCGCCGTGGTGAGGAGTACCAGATCTTCCAGATCTGCATCAAAAAGGGTATCAAAGGTAGACACATCTTCTGTACACGGTAGCGTAACACATGAATATCTCGCCTCAAAGTAAATATCATGCACCCTTGAACGGGCTACACCAGTCCCCAAGCCAAAGTATGGTTGGATTCTTTGATCGGGCGAGAGTAAATCAATGAATGTATTGATTCGCAGAGAGGCGACCTGTAACTTCCCGATAGAGAATCCACCCCGAATATCCACACCAGAGGCTGGATCTAATACAGGGGTAGGGGATCCATCCAATCGTGTAATCTGGTCAAAGATCGATTCCAGGTTTCGCGATGAGAATTGTCCATTTACGTCAATTCGAAGCCGTCCCTGTTCTCTACCAACACCGAATTGAAGTGCTATTCCAGGATCCGTCGGGATCTGATAGGTCCATTCATACCCTGAATGTTGGTTTGGAAAGCCAGTTGGACAATCCACTCCATCGACACAACAAAGATACCCGGGATAGCAGTATGAATCAAAATTAAACCCTACCTGAGTCAGATCGCCACTGAAGGAAGGGCCAGCACTGAGTTCAAGATACCATGAATTGACCTGTCCGAATGCACTCGGCAGGAGCGCCGCAAGACTCAATACGGAAACAAGCGCACGAAACTTCATGGGTGATCCAAATAGGAGTGGGTAACGTATGATTAGTTCTGTTCAAGTAATCAATAAACGATTCGGAATGCTGTATCATCATATACCCACCTGCATCTTTTTTGTCTCACTTATTGTCTCCATCACCAATATGCGCGGAAGTGATCATCGTTCGGATCGTGAGTCTCCTAATTTTATTGTGATCTTTACGGATGACATGGGGTACGGCGATGTGGGGGTATATGGACATCCTACCATTCGGACTCCGAACATGGACCGTATGGCTGCGGAGGGAGTTCGGTTTACCCAGTTTTACTCGGGTTCGCCAGTGTGCACTCCAAGCCGTGCAGCTTTATTGACCGGAAGACTTCCCATTCGAAGTGGTATGGCAAACAACCGTCGCAGAGTACTTTTTCCTCCAAGCCAGGGTGGACTTCCAGGCATAGAATTGACCATCCCAGAGGCATTAGGCACGGTGGGTTATGTGAGTGCAATCATTGGGAAGTGGCATTTGGGGCATGTCTCAGGGCATTTCCCGACAGACCATGGATTTGATGAATATTTTGGTATTCCATACTCAAATGATATGAGGCCTACCCCTGGTGGGAAGGGGAGAGTTCAAACGTATCCGCCATTACCACTCATGCGGGGTACAGAAATTATTGAGACTGAACCGGACCAGAGGCTCTTGACCAAACGGTATACCGAAGAATCAATCACATTTATTCGCAATCATCAAGATCGCACTTTCTTTCTGTATCTTGCTCATTCCATGCCCCATGTTCCACTCTTTGCCTCGGATGATTTTTCGGGAAGGAGCCCTCGAGGGCTTTATGGAGATGTGATTGAGGAATTGGATTGGAGTGTAGGACAGATACTGGACGCGTTACGTGAGATGGAGTTAGATCAAAATACTTTGGTCATTTTCACCAGCGATAACGGTCCTTGGCTCACGGAGGGAATCCGAGGCGGTAGTGCAGGGCTTCTACGTGATGGAAAAGGAACAACCTGGGAAGGGGGAATGCGGGTTCCTGCAATTGCCTGGTGGCCTGGAACGATCCCCGAAGGGAATACAACGCAGGCACTCGGAACTACGATGGACTTGATGCCGACCCTGTTGGGCCTTGCGGGTGCTCCGATTCCTGACGATCGAATCATGGATGGCGTTGATTTGATGCCGGTTCTCATGGATCCAACTGTCCAAGTGCGACAGGAAGTCTATTACTATCGCGGTGTTGATCTTTGGGCAGTACGCAAGGGGCCATGGAAGATGCATTATTTCACGCAGAGTGCCTATCGTCAGGATCCCAAAATCACACATGATCCCCCGATTCTTTTCCATTTGGACCACGATCCTGAGGAGCGATTTAATGTAGCTGCCCGCGAGCCGGAGGTGATGGTTGAAATTCAGGCAATCGTAGATCAACATCTAGCTGGTATCGTGGAGGTACCAAGCCAACTTGAGGTTCCTGAATGGGACGGGTAACCTGCATCTTGAGTGTGTTCTTATTTATCGGGGCTTGTCATCAAGCTCCCCCGCCAGAGCCTCCTTCTGGAATGGTATTTATCCAAGGCGGAATTTCTCAGATTGGATCAGAGAATGGCATGCCGCATGAGCGTCCAGTGTTCCGAACCCGTGTTCAGCCATTTTTTATGGATATCTCACCAGTCACTGTGGGGGCATTTCGTGAATTTGTTGAGGCAACCGGATACATTTCCCAGGCGGAGTCGTTTGGGGATGCGGGGATCTTCAATGACTCAACTAGGCAGTGGGAGCTCCTTCCAGGTGCAACCTGGGAGTGGCCGCTGGGGCTTGATCATCCTCGTGTCCCTGATGATCATCCTGTGACACAGGTCTCCTGGAATGATGCTATAGAATTTGCATCATGGATTGGTAAGCGACTCCCCAGTGAGGTGGAGTGGGAGCATGCCGCGCGGCAAGGGAACCGTGGACAATACGCGTGGGGAAATTCACTCATAGAGGATGGAGAGTACAAAGCGAATGTTTGGAATGGTCAGTTCCCGAGATTTAATACTCTTGCCGATGGGTATGCTACGACGTCACCAGTGGGAGTATTTGGGTCCACGCCTGTGGGACTCGTTGATATGGGTGGGAATGTATGGGAGTGGACTTCTGACTGGTATCGATCTTATGCCGATCGAAAAATAGAAGTTCAACCAACATCAAGTAGTGAGAAAGTGCAGCGAGGGGGTAGCTTTTTGTGTGAGCCAGGCTGGTGCCATGGCTACCGAGTTTCTGGACGTAGTCACTCAACCCCTGAGACTGCTCTCTATCATGTTGGATTTCGGCTAGTAAAGGATATCTAGCTGGACAGGTAACGGTCGACAGTTCTGATGGCAGTTTCCCTTCGGTGATCAAATGATCCTTGGATGAGAACGGTATTGAGCGAGTGAGTTTTCGCTTCCTTGCTTAGGAGGTAGTGGGATCGCATACGTTCATCGGGGCTTGCTCGCTGCCCTGGGTCAGGCACCCACGGGATATCTGGTTCCATGAACAAATAGAGACCTGACTTATGTATCAGGGCTAATTCTTCTATCCAAGTCGGACATTCACCAAAGTAAATGCGCTGATAGACGCATGTGGTGAATAGATCCGTATCAACGAAAAGAACATTACGCGCTTGGGAACGCAGGCCTGAAACGAGTTCTACGTGTCCTTTTGCGATCGCATCGACATCGCTCTGCTCTGGCAGTGCTCCTTTCTCATCCACAAATTGTCGCAAATATTCTCCAGCCCATGTCGTTTGGTAGTGTTCTGATAAAATCTTTGCAAGTGTGGACTTACCAGTGGATTCAGCCCCCATGAGTACCACGGTTCTAATTCGATCAAGATTTTGATTCATATCGTTGAGCAATTACGGTTGAAGAAACCCTTTCAAGAATGGATTTCCATACCAACCTTTTGGGGGTGTTTGTAGACTTTCGTGGAGTTTCAGGGGATGCTTATATATTCAGATTTAATTTGCTCACTCGGCGATTTTTCATCTGCTCAATTTATCCAAATCGTACCTCGAGTGCGCTCAGGATTCACAAATCACCTTGGGTTCAGTCCCTTAGAGCAGGAACTGCAGGATCACCTTTCAAATCCAGAATCGCTTCCACGCTCCATTCGGAGTTTTTGTTACTCAAGGGATAGATCAGTTTTCGCTCTGGTATAGGTATCCTTTAACCAAGTGTGCATGGATGGAATGGGGACAACAAACCCCATTCCACGCTCCTCTATTATTCCCTTCTCAATAAAACGTTTAAATAGATCTTTAGCCTCACTGTCGCCATATTCCTTGGTCAACGCAGACATTATTTCGGTGCGTGGAGCAGGGTGTTCTGACGGATGATCTGGAAGGGAGTTCACTAGGCACTGTATCTGATCAGCAAAAAAAATCAACCAACCGTCCCTGGTAGTACGCCTTGCGAGCTTCGTGCCCTGCTTCCAGTACAGAGGTTAGTCCGTCCTGTGTCATAATACCACCATTTGCCTGCAAGTACACCGAAGCAAGATCTGCATAGCATTGGATATGTTGGGGCCATCCATGCGTTTCCTGAACGATTGCGTCAACCCAAGCCGACGGATCTCCTTGTCCTTCCCCATCCTTTTTGATCCAATCCTCAATTACCAACCGCTCGGACTTCTTACTTAACGCCCCCAACTCAACAACACAGTCCCGTCCAAACCTCGAAATCCCCAGTTTGCCAAAGGACGCTTTTGTTGTCCCCAATCCCGCTGCCAGAAGGATTGCCGGCTTCCCTATGTTTCCATTATGGATAAAGGTAAGGAGGCTTGTGGCTGTACTTCTATGATTCGTGGGGGAAATATCTTCAGTGCTCAGTACCTGAGCTTCATCCAGAACCATGAGTAAAGGCTTCTTTGTCCCACCGAGTACTTCAAGTGGGGTACGGTCCTTCTCGGGTAAAGTAAAATCTACTCCTGCCTCAAGTTTAATGAGCGCATTTACACCAAATTTCCCAGATCCCCGAGTCAACTGCATCTTTCTACCCTTTCCAAGAGCATTGAGTAACTCATTCGTATCCCAAAGGGCCGTTGGAGGAATTAAAACAACGTTCCAACCAGCTTCTAATGCGTATTTTTGGCATTCATAAAGGAGCGCAGTCTTACCTGCACCTAGCGGGCCATGAACAAGGAAGATTGTCCCAGTATTTGATGCGTGGGAGCGATCCAGTAAATTCTTGAAATTGTTTCTGATACTTTCACGTCCGTGGAAATACGGGGAGGGTCCACGATCAGTGGCAGCGGTGAGCGGTGGGTTCAGTTGGTGCATGGCACAGTTCGGCTATGTTCAATTAGACACAACTCACATTGATAGGTTCAAGTATCTATCTGGAAATGAACCTGTTTAGCCTCTCTCATTTTGTCTACGGCGTACGTACTCAGATTATGATCAGAGGTTATAAACACGCACAGATTCGATGCCCAGAATGAAAAATTGATAGATTTTGAGTGGATCGGGGGATGCTTTTCGCATATGTTCTACGTTTCGTCTCTACCTATGGGAGTCGTCTCATCTATACCTTTAAGGGAATTGATTAGAAGGGGATCACCTTCCAAACCCTGAGTCGCGGTCACGATCTACGCGACTTTTCTGCGGCTCGCGGGGTGTCTCAATGTTCTCTCGGGTATAGGTCTCCTTTAACCAGATGTGCATAGAGGGGATGGGGACAATATATCCCAAAGTGATCTTTTCCAGAATCCCTTTTTCTTCAAACCTCTTAAAGAGTTCTTCTGCCCGATCGTCTCCAAACTTTTGAGCCATAGAAGAGACGATATCCTCATCATCCATGGGGATCCCCGGCTGCACATCTGCGATTGCTTTCGCAAGGCATTGGATCTCCGATGGCTTGAGATCGTCAACTCGTTGCTTATAATACACCTTACGAGCTTCGTGCCCCGCTTCCAGTACAGAACTTAATCCGTCCGATGTCATGACACCACCATTTGATTGCAAGTACTCCGAAGCGTGTTTTGCATAAGAGTGGACATGTCGGGGCCATCCATGTGTCTCCTGTACGATCGCATCCATCCATGCCGATGGATCCCCTTGCCCTCTCCCCTCCTTTTTGATCCAGTCCTCAATCACCAAGCGCTCGGATTCCTTACTTAATGCTCTCAACTCTACAACGCAGTCCTCGGAAAACCTTGAAATCCCCAGTTTGCCAAAGGACGTAATTGTCGGCCCCAATCCCGCTGCCAGAAGAATTGCTGGTTGACCCAATTTGCCATTATGGATTTCTTCCAATAGCCCCCCGACGTCCATCTTGTAGGGTGTGCCAACAAAATCAGCAATTCGTTGAGCTTCATCCAGAATCAGAACCACACCATGATCAGGAATCAACTTTTGCAGTACCTGAATCACGCTTGAATCCCCTGCAACTTCTTTTATGTGTTCTCTGGATAACACCTTCGCGTCTAAGTTCGTGGCAGTTTGTTTCCGAGTAACATAAGACTTCCCAAAGGTTTGGGCCAGATGGGCAGGATTGTGCAAGTCTTGCACGTTAATGTAAACGACCTCCCATTGACTCTTTGAAGCTATTTTTTCCAATTCAAACAATAGGGCAGTCTTTCCCGCCCCAGGTGCCCCCTGAATTAGGAAGGTGGTTCCCCATGTATTTTGGGACGAGTACCGAAGAACGCCTTGAAAATTCTCCAATATCTTCGTCCGCCCATGGAAATACTTTGCACGTCCACGATCGGGGATAAAATTAGATTGGAAGGAGGCGGACATGAGGCAACTCGGTTGTAATCAATTATACAACAGGACTGTGGATGGCTCGGTTCCAGTTTCTATTTGAAAATGAACCAGTTTAGCCCCTGCTCATTTTGTCCAGAGCGTACTTAATACATACAATCAGCCGCCATAAACACGCCCCGATTTGATGCCTGGAACGCAAAACTGGAACGGTTACTAAAACGTTTCTGACCTACCCTAAGGTGCGACGGCAGAAATCACCGCTCAAATACCGAACCTCGGTCACGCTCCACGCGGCTTTTCTGCGTCTCGCGGGGGAACTCAATAGTCTCTCGGGTATAGGTCTCCTTTAACCAGATGTGCATGGAGGGGATGGGGACAATATATCCCAAAGTGGTCTTTTCCAGAATCCCTTTTTCTTCAAGCCTCTTAAAGAGTTCTTCTGCCCGATCGTCTCCAAACTTTTGAGCCATGGAAGAGACGATATCCACATCATCCATGGGGATCCCCGGCTGCACATCTGCGATTGCCTTCGCGAGGCATTGGATCTCCGATGGCTTGAAATCGTCTACTCGTTGCTTGTAATACACCTTGCGATCTTCGTGTCCAGCTTCCAGTACGGAGGTTAATCCGTCCAGTGTCATAGCACCATCATTTGCTTTCAGATACTCCGAAGCAAGGTCTGCATAGCATTGGATATGTTGGGGCCATCCATGCGTTTCCCGCGCGATCGCGTCAACCCACGCTGACGGATCCCCTTGCCCTCTCCCTTCCTTTTGAATCCAGTCTTCAATCACCAAGCGCTCGGACTCTTTGCTTAACGTCCCCAACTCTACAACACAGTTCCGTCCAAACCTCGAAATCCCCAGTTTACCAAAAGATGCCTTTGTCTGCCCCAATCCCGCTGCCAGAAGAATTGCCGGTTGACCCAATTTGCCATTATGGATTACGTCCAGTAGTTCCATTACTTTAAGTTCTTCTGGTTTACCAGCAAAAGCAGCAATTCGTTGAGCTTCATCAAGAATCAGAACCACACCAGAATCCGAAATTAAACTTTTCAGTACCTGAATCACGCTTGAATCCCCTGCAACTTCTTTTATGTATTCTCTGGATAACACCTTCGCGTCTAAGTTCGTGGCAGTTTGTTTCCGAGTAACATAAGACTCCCCAAAGGTTTGGGCTAGATGGGCAGGGTTGTACAAGTCTTGCACGTTAATGTAAACGACTTCCCACTGACGATCCAGGGCCTCTTTCTCCATTTGATAGAGTAAAGCAGTCTTTCCCGCCCCAGGTGCCCCCTGAATTAGAAAGGTGGTTCCAGTCTTTGAGGCGTGGGCTCGTTCTAGTATTTTCTTGAAATCTCTCTGGATACTTTCTCGCCCGTGAAAATACGGGGAGGGTCCACGATCAGAGGCAGCAGTGAGCGGTACAGACATGATACAGTTCGGCCTAAGTCAATTAGACAAGCCCATGGATGGATCGGTTCCAGTTTCTATTTGAAAATGAACCAGTTGACCTCCTGCTCATTTTGTCCAGAGCGTACTTATACATACAATCAGACGCCATAAACACGCCCCGATTTGATGCCTGGAACGCAAAACTGGAACGGTCACTGAAACGTTTCTGACCTACCCTAAGGTGCGACGGCAGAAATCACCGCTCAAATCCCGAACCTCGGTCACGCTCCACGCGGCTTTTCTGCGTCTCGCGGGGGATCTCAGTTCTCTCTCTGGTATAGGTCTCCTTTAACCAAGTGTGCATAGATGGAATGGGGACACTATATCCCATCTCTCTTTTTTCTAAAATTCCTTTACTAACAAATTTCTTGAACAATTTTTCTGCTTTACTGTCACCGTAGTTGTCTATGAATGCAGACATTATTTGTAAGCGAGGAGTAGGATGTCCTACTGAACGATCTAGAATGGAACCTGCTAAACACTGGATTTCGTCGGGTTCAAGATCGTCGACTCGTTGCTTGTAATACACTTTGCGATCTTCGTGTCCAGCTTCCAGTATAGAACTCAGTCCGTCCGCCGTCATAACTCCATCATTTGCTTTCAGATACTCCGAAGCAAGGTCTGCATAGCATTGGATATGTTGGGGCCATCCATGCGTTTCCCGCGCGATCGTGTCAACCCACGCTGACGGATCCCCTTGCCCTCTCCCTTTCTTTTGAATCCAGTCTTCAATCACCAAGCGCTCGGACTCTTTGCTTAACGCCCCCAACTCTACAACACAGTTCCGTCCAAACCTTGAAATCCCCAGTTTGCCAAAGGACGCTTTTGTTGTCCCCAATCCCGCTGCCAGAAGGATTGCCGGTTGATCCAATTTGCCATTATGGATTCTTTCCAATAGACTTATTACCTCAGACTCTACTGGTTTACCGACAAAAACATCAATTTTTTGAGCTTCATCAAGAATCAAAACCACTCCATGATCAGGAATCAACTTTTGCAGTACCTGAATCACGCTTGAATCCCCTGCAACTTCTTTTATGTATTCTCTGGATAACACCTTCGCGTCTAAGTTCGTGGCAGTTTGTTTCCGAGTAACATAAGACTTCCCAAAGGTTTGGGCCAGATGGGCAGGGTTGTGCAAGTCTTGCACGTTAATGTAAACGACCTCCCACTGACTCCTTAAAGCTATTTTTTCCAATTCAAACAATAGGGCAGTCTTTCCCGCCCCAGGTGCCCCCTGAACTAGGAAGGTGGTTCCAGTCTTTGAGGCGTGGGCTCGTTCTAGTAATTTCTTAAAATCTCGCTGGATACTTTCTCGCCCGTGAAAATACGGGGAGGGTCCACGATCAGAGGCAGCAGTGAGCGGTACAGACATGATACAGTTCGGTCTAAGTCAATTAGACAAGCCATGGATGGATCGGTTCCGCCGGTATCTATTTGGAAATGCTGTGGCTTCGCTCTGTCCATTTTGCTTGCACGTACCCAGCACGATTGGATGTCACGATTCGCATACGATGTAACCATAACAATGCCTGTGCGAGGGATTAAGTCCGTGGCATCACAATGACCTTATTTGTGATAAATACTACATTCATTACAGCTGCAGTACAAAAAGATAAAAGTCCTGAATAAAATATCACAACTGGATAGGGGTGTAAATATAGTAGCTTGTAGCGCCTCATGAAGACCATTTTTGGAAGCGTTTTCCTGTCGTCTTTCATCCAGAGTAGGATGATCAGGTAATTCTCTGTTATTGTGAAGCGTGTTTTTTCAAGATTTCGGGCAGATCGGCAGGATGGTAAGATATATCACAGGACCAATCCCCATATTCACCATGTTCATTCACGGCTTTAACCCACTGGTTCAGGAATTTATGTTTGATCCGTGTTCGTTCGCTTTCTTTTCCTTTTGTTTCAAGAACCAATATCTTACCAGAGGTGAGTCTGATGATAAAGTCTGGTCGGTACTTCTGAATCACTCCGCGGTAGATATATGATATTTCAAAACCAAGGTGGTCATTCTTGACCCATGCAACCACATCCGGACTCTCTTCTATTTTATAGGCGTCAGAAGCTTCCCAAGTACTATCACAGACACAAAAATTAATATGGCTCCGCTTGGTACGATTGCAGGGTTTGCTGGTATACCATGTATTCATATCACCAGTTGAACGGATAGGTTGATTCTGGTCTAACACGATATCCAAGTGTTCGGAATTTTGGAAGCGAACCGCGTCCGAAAGATGCTGGACTATCTCTGTCATACGGAGGGCAAGAGCCGTTTTCCTTAACAAATCACTCTGGGGGGATGGCTGGAAGTGAATTTTGTTTGACCTGCAAATAAACGTTTCAACCAGCTGCACTAACTGCGCTAACAGGAGCGCTTTACCCCCTTTCCAGTTCGGCTGAATTTGATCATATACATCTCTTGCTGTTTCAAAATAGGTTCTACCACAATTTGTGTGGAATGAGTATATTTCGGCGAACTAAACCTACTCAATTTCATGTCAAATTTCATAGATTTATTTATGCGCTACACTCTGGATCTCACTCCTGAGTGGCAGCTTGACCGAATCACTTTGGATCCAACGTCTCACCGGATTGATGTATATCTTCGCCATTCGGGAGAGAATCTTGTTTGTCCAGAAACGGGGGAATCTGGGACGTTGTATGACCACCGCAAGGAGCGTTCGTGGCGTCATATTGACTGGTGTCAATCCAAGAGTTATATCCACTGTCGTATCCCTCGGGTCAAGTCTTCAAAGGGAATCAAGACGATTAAGCTTCCTTGGGCAGATTCATCCAGTCGTGTAACCTATGCCTTTGAGCGCGCTGCGATTGATCTGTTGAAAGCAACCAAAAATCAAACCAGCACCGCCAAGCTTCTACGGTGTGGATTTAACCAACTGAATCGGATCATGCATCGTAGTGTAGAGCGCGGATTAGCACGTAGGGATCTGGGAGAGATCCCCCATATCGGTGTGGATGAGAAAGCACTCAAACGGGGGCATGTCTATGGGACCGTGGTAACAGATTCCACACGGGGGATTGTCCTTGATGTGGGGGAGGGAAAGACCAAAGAAGGCGCTATAGTGCTGTTTGAGCGTGTGTTTGAGGGAATGAAGGAGAAGGTCGTAACGGTGACGACGGACATGTTAAAGGCGTTTATTCGCGCCGTTGAACGAGTCTTTCCGAACGCAACCTTGATTCATGATCGGTTTCATCTGATTCAGGATCTGAACAAAGCAATCAATCAGGTGCGCAGACGGGAAGTGAAGAGCCATCCCGAGTTGAAAGGGACGCGTTATGTGCTTTTGAAGAACGAAAAGAACCGTACGGCCAAGCAAGACGAGATCTTCAAAGTCGTTCAAGAAGCCAACTTGGAAGTCAGTCACGCCTGGCGGGTACGCGAAGAGTTTAAAGGGATCTTTGAGTGTAGTTCCTTCGCCGAAGCAAAGAGGTATTTTGATCTCTGGCTAAAGAGTGTTGAGCAGATGGGCGTCAGGGAAGTCACCAAGGTGGGGGAAAGGTTTCAGCGACATTTTGATGGCGTCTGTAATGCACTTTCCCACTCACAATCCAACGCCAAGGCAGAACGCATTAACGGCAAAATTCAAGAAATCAAAACGGTCGGGAGAGGATACCGAACGTTTGAAAAATTCAGAAGTGCGATTCTATTCTTCTGTGGAGGCTTAGACCTCTATCCACAAGGTTCGGGGTAGAACCCAAAAATAATTCGCTGCATCCGATCTCTCTTGGTTAATTTCTCCAAGTCAATTGGCTTAATATTGGTAATATCAGGTTTTCCATCCACCGTAGGAGCCAGTTCAGCAATCTGCGCAAATTTGGTAAGATCTATAGTGAGTGGCCCCAAATTCTCCCAATCAATGGAGAGTTCTGGTCGGAGTTTATGTTCAACGCGAATCACATTCGGCCACAAAATCTCAAATTTTTCTCTGCTTGGAACTGGTTCAATTGCTGTCTTCGGTTTGGGTGGTTGAGGTGGAGTATCTGCTCCTCCCTCATGAGGCAGAAATGTGAATGGAACCCCAAAAATATTCACATATTCGGGTTCAAAGAGACCGGTATCAGGATTCACATCATAGGTCGTCCGACGCAGTCCACGACCAACGACCTGTTCACAAAGGAGTTGACTCGAGAAGGCTCGTAGCCCCATTATATGTGTTACGGTTTTCGCATCCCATCCTTCGGATAACATTCCAACAGAAATCACATTTTGGATCAGTTCACCGGGTTTCCCAACCTGTCCTATGGTATCCACTTGTTGCCGGAGAAATTCTGCTTGTTTATTGATCTTCGCGCCTCCTTTCGATGTAATCTTACCTTCGGAAACGTCTAGATCAACGAGTGGCGCCTCAGAACTCTCTGCTTTTTTGAGAACGTTGGAATCAATATGGAGAATACGATCAGAATCGCATAATTCTTCAATTCGGATTTTCTTGCGATCAAACGCATATTTCACTCTTGCAGCGGTTTCCGTTCGGTTCGCAACAGTAATCATGACTGGGGGAGTCGTATTTGTTGAGAGTTCCTCCCAACTTTTGGCCGTTTTTCTCCAATCATAGCCAAGCAAGAAATAAGCATTCTTGACCAAGTCTGGCAACGGTTCTTCTGGTTTCGCCCCCGACCGATTCAGGTCAGATTGAACGTCTGGATCCTTGTAGATATGATACAGGCGGGGTTTATAGGTTTTCACGTCTGGTAGGGCGTTATCACTGATCACAACTCGGGGAGTCTTCACCAGTCCGGATTCAATTGCATCGCTGAGTCCGAAGTCACTTACAATCCAGCTAAAAAGTGTCTCTTCTTGATTACGGCTACCCGTCGGGGCGAAGGGGGTGGCTGAGAAGTCATAACACTTAAGAATCCCACATGCCTTGTGGATTCGGTCTAGCCCGCCGATCCATTTGGTGGCTTCCTCTCTATCTTTTTTGGCTACTCCCTTCATCTTGGATCCAGAGGGAATACGCCAAGCGTGATGTGCTTCATCATTGATTACCAGTAGATTATGCGAATTCGCCATTTTCCCTAAAACATCACGAACATAGGCACCATCGCTGAGCGCTCCGCGTTTATCTACTCCCCGTTTTTTCGCAATCTGTTCGTCCGTCTCCCAATTCAGAGCATGCCAATTTCGCACTACAATCCGACCTTGCCGAAGTTTTTCAAATAACGACGAAGGCACAACCCGAAAACTATCGTAGTAATTTTCTGGATGGGTTGGCATCAGAACGCTCAGCCGATTCTTAACGGTTAACCCTGGGGCGACCACCAATATATTTTTTGAAAACCTGCCATCTTGTTTATAGGTGACCTTATTCAGGATATGCCATGCGATGACCATAGCCATCACCACCGTTTTCCCTGAACCAGTGGCCATCTTTGCACATAATCGTTCAAACACTCCACCGTCGGAGGGAATATCTATGCCAACTTTTTCGTTTGGGGGTGCTTCCGCGAGCCAGATGAGTATTTCGGCGGCTTCCAGTTGGCAAAAGAAAAATCTTCTCTTCGCAAATTCTTGGGGATCATTCCAATACTCTAACAATCTCTTGGTGATGCTGGTTACGCCAGGGTATCCTGCGTTGCGCCATGTTTTGATGCGCGGTCGGATTTTGTTGACAAGAAGAATTTCCTTAAATATTCCGGGATCATCAAAAGCCTTTGAATCGCCAGAGGCCACCAGATATCCTGCCGATCTTCGGCCTTCAACAAGATCAAACTCTCGTTTTTCTCTTTGGTAATCCCAGTGTTGGGTTGGCTCTTCATAAGGAGAGTTTATGATCAGTTTTTTAATGATTGGGCTTGACATTCGTCAGAGTATTCTATCGGCGATAGATCAGGAGATAAATCCTTCGGAGGTGATTGACGCTGAGTCGTAACGGACAATCTCCAATCAAGGCACCCACTAGGTGCAGAAAATACCAGAGCGGTTTAGATCTAATCCCCATTCATCGCTAACATCAGTCCAATTCCACAATTTTCAAACTTTCAATGCCACGGTCATCAATAATTTTGACGGCTGCACGGCGATGATCCCCAACTTTGAATGGTAATGACTGTGTGCCGACATAGGCTTTGATCAGGTTGAGATCAATTTCTGATTTTAGATTACGCTTAAGACTGTCCATATCTTTTTTGCCCAAATTAGTCAGAAAGAACACCTGTTTAGGAAACAGACTGCGTCCATCGTAATCGGTGTCAAGCATCCACATTGCGATCTTATCTGAGGCGCCAGACTCAATATCTCCAGTCTCCATGTTGAAATAATCAAATCCATGAATGGAGACCACATAATCACACTCTGCTGAGTCGTCGCTGGATTTCTCCACGGACACATCTGGTTGACCAATCAACCAGAAGCTCTCGTTACTGGCACGTTTCTTTTTGAGATCTTCGGTCAGCAGATCCACATTCATCTGCGCTTTGAGCAGCGTCACACCGGGCCAATGCGTTTCATCAATATCTTTGGACGCTTCGGGGTCAAATTGAAAAGCTGCAAAAATAATGATGGATGGTTTGGGGACCAGTTTTTGCGCTTCCTCGATAGCTAAAGCAACTTGGCGCTGTTCCAATGGAGCATGAGCAGGTCCAAATGAAACGACAATGCGATCAGATGTGCCGGCTCCATTGTCACTAGAATGTGTTTCACCTTCGGCATGTAAGTAGCGCATGGCTGGAAGGGGCGTCAGTCTGACAAACGTAATGCGCTGCCCTTTTTTCCCTCGCACGCCGGTTTTTAGTAACTCATCTCGCCAATCACCTTGACGGGTTGTTTCCCGGGTACTGCGTGATAGAAAATGGGGGGCATTTTGTTCTTGCACCTCACGCAGAGGTTTGACCGTTGGCGCAGGGACAGACTCTACTGTGAACGGACCTGCGACTCTTGTCTTGCTGCGATCAGTGAGCGGCTGATCATATAAAATGGTCTGATTCGACGGCTCATCATACCCCAGAATTCTAGGGGAGACGGTTTCAACGCTACGATACTGAAATCCTGCTCCAACTCCCTCATCGGGGTATGCCAATTTGTAATAATCATAAACAGCTGTGATGAGTCGTTGTCTAGCAACGGCGATAGCCACACGAGATGTGTCACAGGTAATCCATCGCCTCCCCCATTGTTCGGCAACAAATGCAGTCGTTCCGCTCCCGCAGGTGGGATCAAGAACAATATCTCCTGGATCGGTTGTCATCAGGATACAGCGCTGGATTGCCTTGAGCGCCGTCTGAACCACATAGCGCTTATCTCTGGGAGACATTTGAGAGCCCCATACATTATTGATCCGTCTACCAGGAACTTCATCTTCGTAACGCTTGAAGCACAGTAAAGAATTCTGAGATGCGAAATCAAGACGTCCTAGCTCAGCAAGTCTATCCATCCCCTCTTTGGATATGGACCATTGTCTTTCTTGTGGACATGGGAAGATGCGTCCATTCCACTCATAGGGCTCGGATCTACCTGTGGTTGAAGCCCCCTGCGAGTCAAAGCTACGTCTCTGATAGATACGCGCTCCCTCTGGCAAATACTTATCTGGATCAAACCGCTCCATGTCAGTTAGCTTTCGAGACGTTCCATCAGGAAGTTCCACCACTACATAGGAACTGAAAAACTTGATCACATCTTTACCGATTCAGTGGCTCGTACAATTGCCGATACTTAACCTTCTTTGTATCCTTCGCATACCAGAGAAGATAATCGGCTATTTCTGGCAGATTATTCGCAGAGCTTCCGCTTGTGGTGGCATAGGTGATGGTTGCTATCCGATTCTCTGCACCGAAAATTTCATCCATGATCATTCCCACGCGATGAACATTTTCGTCCCCAATCTGCACAAAACAGCTACCACTTTCGTGTAATAGATCATGCGAGAGTAGCAGACGATCTCTCAGGTAGGCTAGGTATGAATGGATGCCAAGTTCCCATGTGTCACGAAATGCCCGGATCTGTTCGGGTTCAACGGTCAGGTTTTTCTCATTATCCTCCCCAGTAACGCTATGCTGACTCACAAAAGGCTGAAAATTGGAACGATACTTGACACCATAAGGAGGATCAATATAGATGGTTTGTATTTTCCCACCAAGCCCCTCTTTTTCCAGTAAACTGTTCATCACTAGCAAACTGTCCCCTGCAATGAGCCGGTTCGTCCAATTCTTTCGGTGTTGGTAAAACTCAATTGCTTGACGAATCGGAGGGTTTTCCGTGGGATCAGAAAACAGGGATAATTGCTGACTATCGTCGGAACGTTTTCGTACAGTTTCAACAATGGTACGGGGATCCACTCGCTCATGGACATGAAGAGAGACCGTGGGGATTTCAAACGAGGTGCGTTCTTGCTTACCTGCCCACTGGAGTTGCGGATCCAGATGTGGGTCATGCTGGTATATCTTTGTGGTCTCACCACTGTCGGTTTCTGGAGTAACTAGGCCGACCGGTGGGTTATTCACTCGCTCTTTCCCCTGATGGGTATAGTGCTCTACTTCACGGCGTTTACTTTTCGATCTTCCCATACAATCAATATGAATTCAGTCGGGTGGTTTGGACCGATTACGTCAATCATTGCGAATGATGGGACTCTTTCAACAACCACAAATTACAGGCAATTATTGCTCAAAGTTAAGCCACTATATTGGTGACATTCCCAATCAACCTGAAAGATAGTTACAATTTCTTCTAATCACCAAAAACGATGATCCCAGATGAAACCCCAATTGGCCGGATCCTAAACCGGCGAGAATTGATCCAGATTTTTGGAGCTGCTTTTTTGTCTGGTTCATGTCAGTTTCCCTCTAGACAATCGGTTGCGGGGGATGGTCATGTGCTACCATCCTGCATTGTGCGACCCAAACAGACCGAAGGCCCCTTTTTTAAGGATGTTGAATTTGAGCGTTCAGATATCCGTGTAGATCCTGCCTCTGGAGATGTTTCGGTTGGTACTCCACTGGATCTTATATTTCAGGTCCTGCGAGTAGATGGATCGGAATGTGTCCCGCTGCCTGGAGCCAGAGTAGATCTATGGCAGTGTAATATTGAAGGGCGCTACTCCGCATTCCGAGATCGCGGGCTGGATCTTCGCGAAGAGAAGTTCTTACGAGGTTATCAGATTACCGGCGAAGATGGTATAGCCAGATTCATGACCGTCTACCCAGGGTGGTATGGAGGACGGACGGTGCACTTACATTTTAAGATTCGTACAGAATCGCCAGAAATGAGAGGCTATGAGTTTACATCCCAACTCTATTTTGATGATGCACTAACGGACCAAGTTCATGCTCAACCCCCGTATAGTGAGTATGGCGAGCGAAGAACGCGAAATTCAAATGACGGAATCTTTAGGCGGAGTGGTAATCAATTAATGCTTGATCTCTCCCCCACTGAAGTAGGCTATGAGGCGACGTTTCCCATAGGCATGGCATTCCCAGATTAAGCCCGAGAAATTAAACCAGTAGAAGTCAAGCAGTTGAGTCTTCCTTCCTGCCCATTTCATTCTGTGGGATACGTTGAATTCATGAGAGCAGGTGTTAACAGTGAACGGATAAGATGACAGCTAACAATTTGCTAAGTTGCGTATATATTTGCCCCAAACTGCTTGATAAAGTTCACTCCTGATTCGACTTTGTCCAGAGGAAAGCTCTCTCTCACCCCTTCTATCTCAGTAGATGGGATCCTTACGATGCTGACCTGTTGCAGTAAGGAGATAGCCCCCAGGCAGATTGGTGCATTTCGTTGCGTGTACTCATTGCATAATTGATATAAATACCATGCATGAGGATGGTCAGTAAGTAAATTAGGGAATGATGTGCCAAAACATGCCAGCAAGAATTTCGAAATCTTGAAGTCAATTTGAATTCTTTACCGGTCTAATCCACCATTTAATTGGAGAAATTTTTAACATCCAGTTTTTCCATTTTGGTCGTTTTCTCAAACGGTTAGGACTCACTCACTGCCCACTGCGTTCAAGGCGATTAATTTTCATGTTCAATCTATCGTCATAATGTGATGATGCCCTACGAATGGAGAAAATTGGATCAACCGCCTCTTATGGAGTGGCAGAAGACGCAAAGAAGAGAATCACCCTCATGCCACCATCTGGATATGTAGACCTATGTGGGCAGTAAAATTAGAATCAACTGATCTACAACCCTTAGCACAGATGTATGCGCAGGGGCGCGGTTTGATTTGGTTGGATAGCTCCTCAAGGACTCAGCGATTTGATCGATATTCTTATCTATGCATTGATCCGATTGATGCCGTCCCCAAAGCGGGAAAGATGGATGATTTCCGCCAAGTACTCAGTCGTTATTCATCAAAGCGAATTCAAGATGGGCCTCCGTTTCAAGGAGGGCTGGTGGGATTTTTTGATTATGGATATGGTGGGCTTCACCAGCGAAGAATGCCTCCACTCACTACTCGAGGTTGTGCAGAATATCATTTCAGATTGTTTGACACCATTATTGCTGTTGATCATCATTCCGATGAGATGTGGATCCTCTCATCGGGCTTTTCAAAAGGCGAAAGTGAGCCTTGTAAGAGGTTAGCAACCGCGCGCATCAATCAAGTACGGAGAGATATTCAGAACTCCTCCCGACCAGCCGCTACTCAGACAAATCTGGTCTGGCATTCTGAGATTTCAAAATCGGACTACCTGAAAGCTGTGAAGTATATCTTTGACTTTATTCAAGCAGGAGATATTTATCAAGCGAACTTTGCCCAAGCCTTCATTGCAGATTTGCCTCAGAATGCAGATCCATTTCAAATCTACCTTGCTATCCGAAAGAGTAATCCTGCTCCATTTTCAGTTTATGCTTCTTTCGGCAATCGGAGCATAGCCAGTACATCTCCAGAACGATTGATTGCTCTGAATGCTGACGGCTTAGCAGAAGCTAGACCGATCAAGGGGACAATCGCACGCTCTGATCATCCCAAAGAGGATCAGATCCTCAGAGATCGTCTTCTTAACTCAGATAAAGATCGGGCGGAAAACATCATGATTGTTGATCTACTTCGGAATGATCTATCTCGAGTCTGTAATCCCCATTCGGTTCAGGTGACAGAACTTTGTGTTCTGGAATCATATGCCGGATTACACCAACTCACATCTTCGGTCAGGGGGCAATTGAAAGATGATCAAGATGCCTTTGATCTATTATCTGCAGTATTTCCGGGAGGTTCTATCACTGGAGCTCCGAAACGCCGTGCAATGGAAATCATAAATCAGCTCGAGAAATCCCCACGGAAAGCATTTTGTGGATCATTCGGATATTTTGGATTTGATGGAGCGGCTGATTTTAACATTATGATCCGAACGATCCAGATTGAAGGAGATCAGGCACGGCTGAATGTGGGAAGTGGAATCACCGCATTGTCTGATCCAGATGAGGAATATTCCGAGACTCTGCTAAAGGCACACAAGATACTTGAAGTGACAGGCGATACAGTGATTGAATGATCGTAATACTCGACAATCAGGATAGTTTTGTATTCAATCTCAGCAGATATTTTGAAGAGCTCGGCGAGACAACGGATGTAGTTGAATCACATCATATTACTATTGATGAAATTGAAGCAAAGAAGCCTAAAGCTTTGGTCATTTCGCCGGGGCCCTGCACTCCGAATAAGGCTGGAATCAGTTTGAAGGCGATTGCTCACTTTTCAGGGCAAATCCCAATTCTCGGGGTATGCCTTGGGCATCAGGCTGTGGGGCAATCTTTTGGCGGGACTGTGACCAATGCCCAGTTCCCGAAGTATGGCTTAACGGGTGAGATTGAGCACCATGGGATCGATCTATTTGAGGGGTTACCCAATCCATTGACGGCAGGGCTGTATCACTCGCTCATCGTGACGAATATAGACGAGAGCGATCTATTCGTTCAGGCAAGATCTCAGGAAGGTGAGATCATGGCTTTACGACATATTCAGCACCCCACATTTGGCATTCAATTTCATCCTGAATCAATCTTGAGTAAGTGTGGACATCAGCTTCTGCAAAATTTTCTTAAAATCACAGAGGCATATCAATGATCTATTTAGAGCAATCATCCACCAGTCAGAACACGACTCGTTCATTTGATCTGCGAGACCACGGACTTCTTCTTGCACATGGCGTATTTGATACATCCTTAATTGCCTCCGGGACGATGATTTTACGTTCGGCTCATCTGAACAGGCTTGTGGCTGATGCAGCTGCATTAGGGATCCCGGTTGACACTCAGAAGATCAATGACTTACTCAACGATTACTTGACCGAAGACCAAAATGGTGCGCTTCGGATCACAATTACCTCTGGGCCGGGAGACCGTTGGGGCGCAAGTTCGAAAACGATTGATCCCACAATTCTGATGAGCCTCCAGCGTGTGAACTATAGCGATCAGTTTCAGCCCATCTCTCTCCAAACGAGTCGTATTCGGCGTAATGAGACATCCCCCACGAGCCGCCATAAAACACTGGCCTATACTGATAACGTACTTGCCTATGAGGTTGCTCGTAGAGAAGGTTATGATGATGCACTTTTTTTAAATATGCTTGGGAATGTCTGTTGCACGACTACGGGGAATCTATTTCTAAAGTTTGGCGATACTTGGGTAACACCGCCGATCTCAGATGGTCTTCTCTCAGGGATCATGCGGCAATGGATGATTCAAACTGCCCCAAGCTTGGGTCTTGATGTGATTGAGAGAACAATTTCGGAGAAGGAGTTGCAACTCACCGACGCAGCTTTCATGATGAATAGTCTACGATTGGCTGTACCCATTGCCGAATTGAATGACATAGCACTTCGGCCTGAATTGCCCGATGGCTTAATATCCGCCCTAACGGAGTTGATCACAATCTCAAATTGATCACGAAATTTGGTCTACCATAATTTGTATGGAATGAGAACCATTGTATCACCGGAAGAGTTCTTAGAAATGTATATGATCCGTGTTGGAGAGAGGGGATCAAGACAGCAATCAGGGTTGTCTAGATGTATCAGCGACATCAAGAGAGACCCTGTGATGCATAATTCTGCTCTTTCGCGAATGGTTAGACGTTTACCCGCAGGATTCGTGATCGAACCAAAAAATAGCAATGCGCACCCATTGGGGCAACTACGCATCAAAATATGTACAAATGTGTATATGGGGTCGTGGGTGTATGCGTGAAAGAATGCGTAAAGATGCGTACATTGTAATGGTTATCAATCGCTAAAATTCAATATTCTTTAAGGAGGCTCCCTGATATGAGTTTATCCACATCCCCAAATAAGGCTTCTACCGTTGTCAAGAAAGACGATTTGTCGAATGCCCCCCGTGCTTCGGATGTTTTTGAGATTTCGGGGCGGTACTATGATCCAATTCGACACGCATTAAATGTCTATCGACGCACCAAAAATCTGTATGACCGCACAAGGAAGGCGCTGGGGCGGCAGTCGACCATTTACATTTCGTCTGCTGCAACGAAGGATGTTAAAGTGTCGAATAATGAATCGGTCAGATCAACGAGTTAAGACAATTGCGGATTGGCACAAGTTGTTCAATAGATTACAATCTGGCGAACAAGTTGATCTCAGAGCGTTAAGACAAGCCTGTTGGAGAGGGATAGAGAAGTTAAGGGGGCGTCCCCTTCTCATTTATGCAGTTCAGTATCCGGATAATCCAGATGGAGCACCTGTGCATATTGGTCTTCCCGACATTGATGGCTTTGTAGACTTGATCGGGGGCGTTGATTGTGCTGTTAAAGAGGTAGATGTTCTCATTCATAGTCCTGGAGGAGATCCAACGGCAACTGAGCGAATAGTTGAGGTGTTACGTGAGCGATTTGAGAAAGTATCTTTCTTGGTGCCTCATTCTGCATATTCAGCTGCCACATTATTAGCACTCTCAGGCAACGAGATTATATTACATCCAGCGGCAAGCCTTGGACCTATTGATCCTCAAATCAATGGTATTCCCTCACGCTCAATACTGCGAGGTTTTAACCGGGCCAAGGAGATTCTCAAGAATGAAGGGCCAGAATCCATTCCAGCTTACGCACCCTTAATTGAGAAGTACTCTCTTGAATTGCTAGAATTGTGTGAAGACGCAGAAGCGTTATCCAAAGAGTTGGCCAGCAGTTGGCTTAATCACTTTATGTTTTCTAAAGAATCAGGTGATAATGGAGATGAGGAGGAACGTATAAAAGATATTGTTGATTTTTTTGCCAAGTATGACGAGCACAAAACACATTCACGACCTTTGACGTACCGAAAACTCCAAGATCTCGGGTTAGAGATCAAGTTGGCCGACGGCAAACTCAAAGATTTACTTCGTGAGGGGCATATTCTTATGCAGGGTTTTTTTTCGGTTACTCCATTTGTCAAAATTTTCGAGAACTCCTCCAGCTTATCATGGGGTAGCTTATTTCAGAATCAACCTAATCTTCCAGCCCCACCCGCTGACTCAGGCTAAGAGATTATTCCTGACTTCGATAGTTTGCAATTCTCTGAAAACAAAGAAAGCCTTATTTTTCAGGGGGTATAGGTCTGTTGAAGAGAATGTTCTACAACTTTGAACACTACAAACACCGTCTGTTTTGCCGCTTTTGCGGTCTGAATACCAGACGTACGCAATCACTTGGGAGTCGGGTTACGAGTCTTTCTCCAAGGTTACGGTCTGGCGCTGAATCGTCAACCCCATCGCCTTGGAAAGGCGTACTTTTGTACTGTTGGTCGCCGCCGGATCGCAAAATGACGATTGGTCGTGTTGTCTCGTAGCATGGACACCTCTACTTCACGCAACTGAACCAAAATCTGCCCCTCACTGATGGACGCCTCCATGCCATGCCGCGTGTTGTAGAGTCTACTCAGGATTCCAAAGGCGGCAAAGCAAATGGCAATGTGCGCGCGGAGGCGGCGCTCAGTCCAGTGAAACAACGGAAACAAGGAAGGCTTTACATCTTCTTCAGTCCGCAATCGTTCTTGTTCGGCGATATGCAGGAGGGCATCCAATGTCATTAGCTAGGGGGCCGTGCCCATATAGCGCACGATCCTCTGCCACACTTTGCTATCTTTTGCGCGGTCATTGCACACGATACTGGACGGCAATGTTACGGGTGTGTATTGAAGGCAGTCCACCAACGCATCCCCGTCGTAGAGAGCCGTCGGAGCAATGATCGAAACTTTCCAATCGGTAGCCTTGGCCATCTTCTCGCATTCATAAAGGAGAGCACTTTTTCCCGCGCCTGAGGCGCCTTGGATCAGGAATGTAGTCTCCGTCTTTGAAGTGTGGGCTCGATCCAGTAGATTCTTAAAATTTCTCAGGATGGTTTCTCGTCCGTGGAAATACGGGGAGGGTCCACGATCAGAGGCAGCAGTGAGCGGTGGATTTAGTCTAGACATGATACAGCATGGCGAATTAATTAGACATGACCATAGAATGAGAGGTTCCTTTAATGATTCGGCTTTGGGGCAGGTCACTCTTGGATCTTTTGAATGCCTTTATTGATAGGTACTCCATAATGATCCATATAAACAACTCCCCAAGATCGGACAGGATCCTAACTCAAAGATCCCTCTGATTCAATCCTGTTGGAAGCTGTTCCTTTTCAAACAGAGTGGATAGAGAGGGCACAGTAGTAAACTTGTTAACATCTTTGCAAGTACACCCAACTTTAGTAGCAGCAACCGTCCAGCGTAAAGCACCCAGATGAAATCAAGGTTATAGAGTCAGATGGATCACACCTGAATTAGTCTCTACTTTTGAAAAAAGAGACTGAGATAAATCAATTTGAAATGGAAACTTGGAAAAGATTCAAATGCGGTGAAGTATCTTTGTGACCGTTACCGCTAACTTATCCGCCATGGCCAAGGATGTGTTTGCTGAGCAGATCCAATTTCTGAAAGGAGTCGGACCGGCCCGCGCAGATGTACTCTCCCAAATTGGGGTGAAAACCTATCTGGACCTTTTACATTACTACCCAAGAGACTACTTAGATCATTCAAATGTATCACGGGTGGTGAACCTCAATACGGAAAATGAGACGGTAACCATCATCGGGACGATACTAAAAGTGGATACGGTTGCCGGCCGAAATCGTCAACGATTAGAAGCTCATATCCGAGACGATTGGAATGGTCATATGAAATTGATCTGGTTCAAAGGAATCAAGTGGATCCAGAAATCCATTGTTCCAGGCTACCGAATTGCATGTACAGGTGAGATTTCACGATATGGGCGAACCTGGTCCATGATCCATCCAGATTTTGACCGATTAGATGAGGGTGGACCACAACTTTCAACGGGAAGAATTACATCCCTCTACCCTGGTGGTGCACGTTTACAGGCAGTAAGTCTTACGAGTCGAGCGTTCCGCCAGATCATTTATCAACTCATCAAAACACGTGGACTAGAATTTCCGAATATATTGCCCGAATGGATTCAAGAGAAATACAAACTATTGGATGGAAGGGTTGCACTGCGGGCAATACATTTTCCCAAAACCCACGAAGAACTGGGGATCGCTGGAGATCGATTGAAATTTGAAGAATTCTTCTTCCTCCAACTCCTCCTCCGCCGTACATATCACAATCGTGAGAAACGTAAGGGGATTCGGTTGAATGGTAAAGGGGAGAGATATGCACAATTCATTCATGAAGTTCTTCCATTTGAATTGACCCAGGGACAGAAAGATGCCTTGGCAGCCATTGAGCACGATATGCTGAGCGGTGTTCCAATGTACCGCATGTTACAGGGAGACGTTGGATGCGGGAAGACGGTGGTGGCCGTCGCTGCATTAATTCTTGTGGTAGATAACCAGTTCCAGGGAGTATTTATGGTACCGACGGAAGTCTTGGCCGAGCAGCAGTATGCCAGTCTCTCCAGATATCTTGAACCCATTGGAATGCGGATAGGGTTGCTGATTGGAGGACAGAGAAAGCGTGCCCGAGAGCAGATCCTTGCGCAGATTGAAAATGGAATGGTGGATATTGTGGTAGGTACCCATGCGGTGTTTCAGGAGCATGTTAAGTTCAAGAACTTAGCGCTTGCCGTCGTTGATGAGCAACATCGCTTCGGGGTTGAGCAGCGGGCCAGCCTCGTTGCCAAAGGAGAAAATCCACATGTCCTTCTAATGAGCGCCACGCCCATTCCACGCTCATTGTCCTTGACAATGTACGGAGATCTGAGTATGACGACCATACGGGAGCTCCCCAAAGGACGTAAGCGCATCATTACAAAATTGTTGCGTGAAAGCCGCCGATCTGAAATGGAAGCACTGGTGTTGCAGCAATTACGGCAGGGGCGTCAAGCCTATATTGTTTATCCCCAAGTAGACGAAAGCGAGAAGAGCGATCTCAAAAATGCGGAAGCAGGTTATCAGGCCTGGCAACAGCTATGTCAAGATGCAGAAGTCGGACTTGTGCACGGAAAGATGAAGAGTAGAGATAAAGAGGAAGTGATGTCAAGGTTCAAGTCGGGAGAATTGAAGGTACTGGTTGCTACAACCGTTATTGAGGTTGGTGTAGATACACCTGATGCAACCGTCATCGTCATAGAACATGCGGAACGCTTTGGACTCAGTCAGCTACACCAATTGAGAGGGCGGGTTGGACGAAGTAGCCACCAGAGCTATTGTGTACTCATGGCGGATTGGCGGCAATCCCCAGAATCAAAACACCGATTGAATGTCATCGTTAAAACTACGGATGGATTTGAGATCAGCGAAGCGGATTTAAAATTGCGAGGGGCAGGTGATCTATTCGGTACACGCCAAAGCGGATTGCCAGAGTTCAAGCTCGCAAATCTGACCGAGGATGCACATATTTTGGAGCATGCCAGACAAGCAGCGGCAGAATTATGGGAAAGAGATCAAGAACTCACGCTTCCTGAACATCAATCCCTGCGCCAGTATTTTGAAACATTTGTATTAGCACGAATGGAGGGATATGCAAGGACCGGTTAAGTGAATATGGAAAAATATTGGGACATATTTCTGAATGCTTACCAATCTTATGCATCCTATTTGTGGGCGGAGATTACCACGCCTCACTGGCAGAATTATTTGTA
Organism: Rhodothermales bacterium; assembly: GCA_965208025.1. GTDB lineage: Bacteria > Bacteroidota > Rhodothermia > Rhodothermales > Bin80 > Bin80. The sequence continues at coordinate 1,819,036 of OZ242302.1, read as the reverse complement.
CTGGCTGATTGGTATCAGTCTTGCATTTTTTGTGCTTGAACTATTCGCACCTTGGAGGAAAGAGCAGAACAAATTTCGACATGATTTCTGGCTGGATCTCTTCTATATGTTCTTCAACTACTTCCTCTTCTCGCTCTTTATCTTCAATGCGGCGAGTATGGTCTTGGTAAAGCTTTTCAGTGATGCCTTAGCCAGCATCGGAATTACCAATCTGGTTGCTATTCAGATTGGAAATCTGCCGGTATGGGCACAGCTTCTGACTCTGTTTATCATCCGAGATTTTATTCATTGGAATGTACACCGGTTGTTGCACCGCGTCCCTGCACTATGGGAATTTCATAAAGTGCACCACTCGGTTGAGGAGATGGGCTTTGCCGCACATTTGCGCTTCCACTGGATGGAGAATGTGGTCTATAATGGACTGCAATACATTCCACTCGCAATGATCGGATTTGGGATTGAAGAATTCTTTATTGTCTACCTGATCACCTTGGTCATCGGACACGCGAATCACAGTAATATCTGGATTCCCCTGGGCCCTCTGAAATACATCATCAACAATCCTCAGATGCATATTTGGCATCATGCAAAGAGTTGGCCAGAAGGATATCCGCATGGAATCAACTATGGAATCAGCCTCAGCCTTTGGGACTATTTATTCAAAACTGCCGTGATCCCTCATGATGGACGTGACATTGAATTGGGCTTTGAGGATGTCGAAAAATTCCCCAAAACATTCGTCGGACAAAGTCTGCATGGGATTAGCACGAGCCATAAACGTGAGAAGAATCCTCCTTCTGCCTAATGTTGAGAGATCATCAGAGTCTGAGTTTTTGGTTTCGAGGATGAGAACATGCTCCTTGGTTAATTAAGGTAAGTTCTCTATCCACGATTCAGTATCAGCAGACAAGTTGCTAAGTTGGAGCAGTTTGGCAGAATATTCCAGCCACCAACTGACCTATGCAATCTTGACCCAAGTTCGGCGGCATAGGTAGCAATTCTGCACTTGTTGACAGCTATCTTATTGGCGGGCAACCCACGAATTGGGTTTCCCAAACGAGAACGCACAGGCTATATACAGAAACTTTTGTGTATATCATGTGCGGTTGAACACGCCGGCCCGTTGAGCCGCTTGCAACCCTATCCATACCAATGAGACCCAACACCATGCTCCATCACAGTTCCCAAAAACTGCTCTTTCTGGTGGAGGGACCTATTGGTCAGTTCTGGATCAAAAACTTTATCTTTATCGTATTCCCATAGGAGTGCTAGCTAGTTTTACGCAACCAACCGCCCAAATGGGCTTCAAGGCAAATGAAAAACAGACCGATCCTTACCAAGCCTCAGCATATTGCCGATGAGGGGGAACGTATCTATCGCGAAACCTTGAAGGAAAAACTGGAAAAATCAAAAGAGGGACAGTTTGTTGCAATTGATGTTCTTACGGGAAAACATTTTGTAGAAAAATATGCAGAAAATGCCCTTATAAAAGCACGGGAAAAAGTTTCTTTTGGGGTCTTTCACTTGATCAAAATAGGCGGATCTATTGTTCTCGGATCACGGTATGTCGGACAACACGGAAGTAATTGAAACGGGCTATTTTGATCAATTAGGCCATCCGCGTCTAAAACTCAATATTTGCGGTTTTAGGGATCAGCATCCTGGCAAAAAATTTGAGGCCCTGATTGATACGGGTTTTACTGGCTTTATTCAACTACCTTTGCCCGTAGCCATTGGCTATCTGTTCTTCTGGAGGGAACACAAACGTTTACTTTGGCAGATAACTCAAGCCAGACTATGCTAACTGCATTGGGGACTGCTACCCTGGCAGGTAGAACGGAAGTGGGAGTAATTGTATTGTCAGAATCCTCTAAAGAGATTATGGTAGGCATGAACTTTTCACGACGATTTGAGCGAGCACTTGTCGTTTCAAAGAAATTGGGAGTAAGTTTAATAGATGAGAAATCCCTTTCAAAAGACGAATCATGAGGTTATAGTCCCATAACTCGTGAGTCACTCATTATATAATTCCCCAATCTTGAGTGTGTCAAAACTTCATGACAGGTCGTTCAGGGTTACTGGGGCCAGAGCCAGCCAAAGATGCTTGCGGTCAATATGCCGTAAAATAGTCCCTCAAATGCGCGAAGCCATGTGATCTTCCAACTGAATCCAAACCAGATGGAATACGTGAAATGCCCCGCGGCGTGAGCAAGAAAGGTTGCAGTTCCCACCACCTGAAAGACTTCAAGGTATTGCGCACCAAGAGGGAGACTGGTGGAGCCCATATAGCCGGCCATGAACGAGATTGCAAGAATCAATACTCCCTGAAAAATAAGTTGGCGTGACATGCCAGTTCCCGAAGGCAGGACAAAGATTAACCCAACAGGACCCCGATTCGCTTTTTCAATCCATTCGGGCGTCGACCATTCTTTACTGCTCAGAGCACCTGGAAACATGTACTGTCCGCGTTTGGCATGTTGAGTACGAAGTGCGTCCATGACAGGGTCCTCATCTCCAAGTTTGGCAAAATCCCTTGAATGGAGCGGAGTGGCCATATACAGAACAGAGGCGAGTGCATAAACCAACACTGCCGAGATCAGAATCGGGAGCCATAGAGAAATAAGAGTGACCATCTTCGCTAGTTCGTCCAGAAGTCGTGAGATGATGGAAGGATACAATCCCCCATATGTTTCCAAATTAGTTGGAAAAGTTCCATTGGGGAATTGGTGATTCGCTACGCGATTGCATAATGGCTACTACATCTTGGACAATCTCCGGGTGCTCATCTGCTACGTTCACTGACTCTGAGGGATCATTTTCGATATGGTAGACCGCTACGGGTGCGGATGCGTCCGAGTGAATTCCTGTACGAACGCCCTTCCACGGCCCAATCCTTGCAGCCTGAACCCCATCCCCTCTGCGACCATGATATTCCCAGTACATCTCGCTTGGTCCCGGCGGCGCTTGTCCCAAGAGGACAGGCAGAAAGGAAACCCCATTGGTTTCCACAGTCAATTCGGTTTGGGTGAGTTCGGCAAAGGTGGGCATCACATCCCAGAATGCGGACAGATGGTCAGAAGTGGATCCGGACATGATGGTGCCCGGCCAGACGGCGATCATGGGCACACGAATTCCCCCTTCGTAAACATCACCTTTCCCTCCTCGCAACCCCCCAGAACTCTGGAATTGCTCTGTATCCACACCCCCAGTGTAGGTTGCTCCATTGTCGCTCGAAAACATGATCAAAGTCTCATCTGTAAGTCCAAGTTCTTGGAGAACTTCAACGATGCGACCGATATGCGCATCCATTCGAGTGATCATTCCTGCATAGGCGGATTGCGGTCGGGAATGTGGCAAATATCCTTGGCTACCATCATAGGGAGACTCAGACAGTATGCCGTCATAGGTTTCCAACTCTTCATCCGGTACCTGAAGGGCCAGATGAGGTACAGTATGAGGGAAGTAGAGAAAAAATGGTCTGGAAGTATTTTGACGGATAAAGTTTTCCGCCTCTTGAATCATTAGGTCAGGAGCGTAGTCGGCACCTTTATAGCGGTCATATGCAGTTGGGTCATTCAGATCGGCACCTTCAAAACGTTGGTGTGGATGAAAATAACCGTTCGTAAGTGTATCCCATTCTGCGTTTCGCCACAGATGAGAGGGGTAGTGGTTATGTGCTTGCTTCTGGTCAAGATACCCGTAGAAATAATCGAATCCCTGTTGATTCGGAACCCCGATGGAATTTGGCCCTCCTAAGCCCCATTTGCCGATCACCGCGGTAGTGTATCCTGCATCTTTCATCAGAGTGCCAAGTGTATAGGTCCCTTCTTCCAAGGGAAGCTGCCCACGTTCGGTACTGTCAGCAAACCCTCCAAGCTCATAGTTGTCACGAATCTGACAATGGCCTGTATGCAAACCGGTGAGAAGTGTACAGCGACTCGGTGCACATACGGGGCTTCCACTATAGTGCTGCGTAAATCGCATGCCCTGATTGGCTAATTGATCCAGATGAGGGGTCTGAATCAAATGCTGTCCATAGCTTCCAAGCTCCCCATAGCCCAGATCGTCGGCAAGGATATAGATGATGTTTGGGGGCCGGGTTTCCAGAGGCTTAACCTCAGCACAACTGATGGTCAGGAGAATCACAACAAAAAAGAGGCGCAACATGTGATGCTATATTATTTGACTGATCATAGTCAATTTGACGTATTTTTCAATCAAAATCAAGAAGATCCCATGGAGTCAAGAACATTATATCTGAAGCTGGGGCTTAAAGAGGGGATGCGTGCGTACGCACTAAATAGGCCCCTGAACTACGATCGTTTGATTGCAGATTCACCAGTCATTCCAAGTGAATCTCCAATGGAGAAAGCCGATTTTGTTCATCTATTCTCTGACACACAGAAGCACCTCATGGTCCAGATAAATAGTGCACTTCCCACTTTGGGGGATCAATCCATGTTATGGATTTCATGGCCAAAAAAAATATCTGGCGAGAAGACAGATCTTTCACGGCCGATCATTTTGAGAATAGGGCGGGCAATCGGAATGAAGGATGTGAAAGTTTGCTCTATTGATGCAACTTGGTCTGCATTGAAGTTTGTGTGGAAAAAATCCTGATTCCTGCGTGTCCAGCGACAAAGTCATCAGGTGAACCATATGCACATAAGGATCTACGGCATATTGGGTTAATATTTACGGGCCGGGATTCGAATTGCCTTGATGTGAACCGCTTCGGCGAGGTGCGAACCATCCTCGTTGTACCACGAGTGTCCCTGTCGCTGTCCAAGGATCCACTGAGCTTGGTGAGTCAGTTCAACCTCGTAGAGAACTTTCTCAATCGTTAAGGTCTCCAGTGCGGTCGCAGCGGTGGAGGGAGGCCGCCGTTCGGGGTTGGTTCGGGTGTAACGGTTACGAAATCGGGTAGAAGCTGCCATGAAGAAAATAGGTTGTGTTAAATTGCAGTGCAATGATACCGCCTAAATCCTTATGATTCGTCAACAAAATGCAAACAATAAATACACGGTTTTTCCAAAATTAACTCACAATGGAATGGATGAATTTGTTCATCCTCTCGCTCTCCCACCCAGATGTGATCCCTTAATGATTTAGGGAGTTGTAGAGAGGAAAATAAACTCAAATTTTAGTGGATAAATCCAATTATTTTCAATGTGGATAAATCCAATTATTTTCAATGTGGATAAATCCAATTATTTTCAATGTGGATAGACTTGACTGTAGAAAATGCGGAAGCAGTGCGCGACTTTTATGCGGAAGTGATCGGATGGAAATCCGAACCCGTCAGCATGGATGACTATAATGACTATATCATGAAGGCGGATGCAGAACCGATCGCGGGAATCTGTCACGCTCGTGGCGTGAATGCCAATCTTCCACCTGTCTGGATCCCCTATTTTCAGGTAAAATCTCTTGAAAACGGTCTCCAGTCCTGCATCAAAGGAGGGGGAGCAGTCATCACTCCAATTAAATCATTTGGTGAAAAGAATCGCTATGCGATCATTCAAGCCCCCTCCGGAGCCGTTTGTGGTATCTGGGAAGAAAACTAACTTCATACTATCTTCACAATTTATTATCTTCCTGATCTACAACCAAATTTTATTCAGAATGTATGTACCCGAAAACTGGCTCCCATTCATTATCGCTATTCTGCTTCCGATGATCTTAGGTTCGCTCTGGTATGGTCCTATCTTTGGTAAGATGTGGATGCGAATGATGGGGCTCACCCAAATGCAAATCAAAGAAAAATTGAATCCTGCTAAATCTTACGGAGGATCTCTGGTTGGGTCTGTGCTTACGGCATATGTCTTGTCCCTTCTCATTTCCTATTTGGAGATGGGCACGCTCGTCGGAGGCATGACGGTTGGCTTCGCTGCATGGGTCGGCTTCGCATTGCCCACAGGCTGGCAGAGCGTTGCCTGGGAGGATAAAGGCCTTGGGTTGTTTATACTCAATCAAGCATATAACCTAGTGCTTTTCTTGGGGATGGCAGGTCTGATGGGAGCTTGGCGATAGCAACCGTATGGAGATCAGTATTGCGGATCGTGCAGCAGAATTACGTGAATGCTTGAACCGGCATGCGTACAGGTACTATGTGCTTGCACAGCCCACGATCACAGATCCAGAATATGATCAGATTCTGTTGGAGTTGATTGAACTTGAAACGGAGAATCCCAACCTGATCACGCCTGATTCTCCTACCCAGCGGGTTGGAAGCGATCTAGATGCTGACTTTATTAAAACCACTCATGTTCGTCCAGTGCTCAGCCTCGCAAATGCGTTCAGTGTGCAGGATCTCAAAGCGTGGGAAGCAAGGAATCGGAGGTTGATTCAAGATGCTGCATTCCGCTATGTCATAGAACCAAAATTTGACGGACTTACCTTGGTGTTAAGATATGAAAAGGGGCTGCTAACCCAAGCAGCCACTCGCGGGAACGGCGAAATAGGCGATGTAGTTACCGCAAACGCTCGTACCATTCGGTCGCTGCCACTTCGGATTCCCGTCGAAGGCAGGCTGGATGCACCGGATCTCCTAGTGGTCAGGTGCGAGGTGCTTTTCACAAAAGATGGGTTTATCAAACTGAATCAGCAAAGAATATCTGATGGTGAGCCAGTGTATGTAAATGCCCGCAATACGGCATCGGGCTCTCTCAAACAAAAAGATGCCAAACTCACCGCGAAGAGAGACTTGTCCGTTTATGCTTACGATGTGATGTTCCCGGATGACTTTGCGCCAGAAGATCATTTTGAACGTCTGGAATGGCTGAAGGGAATGGGATTTAAGATTCCGCCTGACGTAAGACGGGTATCTACTCTGGATGACGTTGCGATACGGGTGGATTGGTGGCAAAATGAGCGCGTCCATCTTCCATTTGAAATTGACGGCGTCGTCGTAAAAGTCTCTGATAGCACCCAGGTCAAAGAATTGGGAGTTGTAGGGAAAGACCCTCGGGGAGCCATTGCAGTGAAGTTTCCTTCGGAGGAAGCAACGACGGTACTGGAATTTGTGAAGCCTCAAATTGGAAGGACAGGACGTATCACTCCGACCGCACATCTTAAACCAGTATTTGTGGGAGGGGTAACTGTCTCCAATGCTACGCTACATAACTATGATCAGGTAGAGCAACTGGATCTGCGAATCGGAGACACCATCAAGATCAAACGGTCAGGAGATGTGATCCCCTATATTGTTGGCCCTCTGACAGAACTTCGTTCGGGACGCGAAACACCCGTCCAGCTCCCCACTCATTGTCCTGTCAGCAAGGATCAACTGACCAAAAAGAGAGATGGAGTAGACCTGTACTGCCCAAATCCACAGTGCACGGAGCGAGTGTTCCGTAGAGTCGTGTTTTTTGCTTCCAAGGAAGGGCTGGATATTGAGGGTCTAGGACCGAATACCATACATGCACTGATTGAATCAGGACTGATTCACAATGAGGCGGATCTGTTTACACTCACAGAAAAAGATCTCCTGTCCCTCGAGGGGTTTGCAGATAGGAAAACGTCGGAACTCATTGCCTCCATCCATCGGAGTCGCCAACGTTCCCCGGAAAAACTGCTGATTGCTCTGGGGGTGAATGGAATCGGGGCTGTCTCCGCAGGCCTCCTACTTGGTCAGTTTTCAATAGATGAGCTTCTGGTACTTGCGGACCAAGTCAGTACGATTGAGAAACAGGTACCCGAAAACCTGCTCCAAAATCAGGAATGCATCTACAGGATTCTCCTCCAAAAAATAAACCTGAAGGATCCGATTGCTGCCTGTCTCAACCAATTCGGCACGGACGATCAAAAATTGACCTCGTTATTGACCGAACTACTACCCATTCTCCGTTCTCTTGTGGTGCTGGATGGAATTGGTCCGACCATGGCTGAAGAGATTATTGAGTGGTTCCGGGAAGCGAACAACCGTAACCTGATTGCAGGTCTCCAGGCAGCAGGCATCTCTTTCAAGACACAGAAAGTGAGAACATCATCAGGATTGTTCACTGGAAAAACCTTTGTCATCACGGGTACATTAGAAGGGATGACACGATCAGAGGCGCGTGAATGGATTGAATCGCATGGTGGCAGAGTCACAGGTAGTATTAGCAAAAAAACGGATTATCTTCTGGCGGGAGAAAGTGCGGGGAGTAAATTAAATAAGGCTGCTACACTGGGAGTTACGGTAATTGGGCTGGAGGCATTGAGAGATCTTCTTGGCTCAGATCAGTCGGATTGAAAGGGACATTCACGGGAACCAACGAAAAGATGAAAATTTTCCTACTTGATGCAATGGCACTTGCGTATCGTGCTCACTTTTCATTCTTGAGTCGACCAAGGATCAATTCGCGCGGTGAAAATACCAGTGCACTCTACGGCTTCGCGACCACACTCATCAATTTGATGGAAGAGATGGGGCTCGAGTACGCGGCGATTGTGTTTGATGGGCCAGACAAAACGTTCAGGAATGAACTCTATCCCGAGTACAAGGCGAACCGGGACGCCCCCCCAGATGCCCTCATTGAAAATTTGCCTCGAATTAAGCAATTGGCTGAAGCGCTTTCCATTCCTGTATTACAGGGAGATTTATTTGAAGCTGATGACTTGATTGGTACACTCGCATGCAAGGCGGATTCGGCTGGGGCAACCGCAGTCATCGTGTCCCCAGATAAGGATTTTCAGCAACTTCTGTCCCCTCAAATCGAAATGTTACGGCCCCGAAGCGGAGCAGGATTTGAGCGTTTGACTGAAGAATCCTTCCGAGAAAAATATCAGATTCCCCCAAAGAATTTTATTGATATGCTGGCTCTTATGGGGGATAGTAGTGACAATGTGCCTGGGGCACGAGGGATTGGCGAGAAAGGAGCGGCAAAGCTTGTTCAACAGGATCAGACGATTGAAAATATACTTAGCAAAGCGTCCACCTATACAAGTAAGCGCTGGCGGACCGCATTAACCGAGAATCCGGATATGGTACGACTCAGTAAAGACCTCGTTACCATCCGAACAGATCTCGAGATTGAACTGGACTGGAATGCCTGTCGTAGCCCAAGAGACGCTGAACCCCTGGCATTTTTCCGTAGATATGAATTTAGTTCTTTAATTCGTCGACTTACTGCGGGAGCTGAACTCTTTCAAACTACCGAAACCACATCTGATCATACCCTCAAACGTTATCAATCCGATCAGGCAAATTATCGCTTGATTGAAACACTCCAGGAACTCAAAATATTTGAGCAGTCCCTGAAAGATGTTCGGCGGATTGGGCTGTCTACCCTCATGACAGAAAGCTCACCAGTACGCGCCGATTGGTATGGACTGGCCATCTCTTGGGCTGCGAGAAGTGCCGTATACCTACCGATTCCGCTCCCCGATGGAACGTCCGAATTCGAGATAATGCAAGTTCTCGCCCCCGTCTTTTCCAACGGGAAAGTAAAAAAAACAGGACATGGGCTTAAGCCTTTACTTGTACGGCTCCGTCAACTCATGGTACCCGTTCGGGGCAATTTCTTTGATACCGAAGTTGCACATTATTTACTTTCTCCAGATCAGAATCACCGATTCAGTACCGTCGTGAAGCAGCAATTGAGTTATGAGCCCCAAGAGATCGACAACATCTTGGGTGTCGGTCGATTACGCAAAGAGCCGCGCAATCTGCCTCCTGAAGAGTTCAGAGTTCTCGCATGCGAGCGGGCGGATTTGTCGCTCGCCATGCAGGAGCAACTGAGCAAGGAACTTCATCAGAATGACCTCCTTCGTGTGGCAGAGGATATTGAGTTCCCCTTGATTAATGTATTGGCCTTTATGGAATCTGCAGGCGTGCAATTAAATCAGAATGTTCTTGATGAGTTGGGCCCACGAATCCAGGAGGATCTGGATCAATGTGCAAAGGAGATCTTTAGCGAGGCCGGTGAGTCTTTCAATATCGCCTCGTCCAAGCAGGTCGGTGAGATCCTCTTTGACAAATTGGGATATCCCGTAAAACGGAAAACACCCTCGGGCAAGCCATCCACACGCGAGGAAGTCCTACTGGATCTGGCGACCGAGCATAAGGTTGCCGCACTCATTATGGACTGGCGTAAGAATGCCAAGCTTAAGGGGACCTATGTGGATAATCTGGTCCGCATGGTCGTGAAAGGTACTGGACGCGTTCATACGATTTTTAATCAAACCTCTGCTGCCACAGGTCGCTTATCTTCCTCAGATCCAGCCTTGCAAAATATTCCGATCAGGGATCAGACGGGTCGGCAACTTCGGAGTGCGTTTGTTGCTCCAGAGGGCTGCGTAATTCTTTCCGCTGACTACTCGCAAATTGAACTTAGAATCCTCGCTCATATGAGTAGGGATCCGGGGTTACAAGAATTCTTCACTTCGGGTCGTGATCCTCATACCGAAACGGCTGCACTTATCTTTAAGGTGGATGCTTCAGAGATAACAAGAGAGCAACGCAACCGAGCAAAAGCTGTGAATTACGGGATTCCATATGGACTCTCCCCGTCGGGTCTTTCCCGTGGATTACGCTGTACGCGCAAGGAAGCACAAGAACTCATGAATGCGCATCAAGAGTCTTTCTCTGGCGTGTGGCAGTTCATACAACGGCAGGTTGATTTGGCAAAAGAACAAGGCTTCTCAGCTACCCTCATGGGACGCCGCCGATACTTGCCAGATTTGAAGGCGCGCAACAGTGCTGTACGTGCGGCCGCCGAACGGATCGCGGTCAATATGCCAATTCAAGGCACCCAAGCGGATATGATCAAGTTGGCAGCGATCGCCATTGACCAGAGAATGCAACATGAAGGCATGCGATCGAGAGCGATCCTTCAAGTCCATGATGAACTCGTATTTGAAGTGCCCGAACAGGAATTATCCGAAGCCGAAGAGATTGTCCGAACCTCTATGATTCAGGCTATGAAACTTCAAGTTCCAATTGAGGTGAATTTGGGGAGTGGTGTGAACTGGCTTGAAGCGCACTAGCGGTTTGAAATAGCCGCATGAGAACCGGAGCATGGTCAGAGGGACGTTCAAGATTACGTTCGTCTATGTCCACCCATGCGTTAGTGGTCAGGTCAGAAATTTTTGGAGTAGTCAGGATATGGTCAATACGTACGCCATCATTCCAGTCAAACCCGCGCGTTCGAAAATCCCACCATGTATATATTCCTGGCCCCTGTGCGTGCTTACGCAAAATATCACAAAGGTTGAATCGTTTTACAATTTTATTTAATTTTGCCAAGGCCTCTGGATCACACAGAACAGAATCTTTCCAATTGTCTGGATGAGCAACATCAAGGTCATCGAAAACAACATTGAAGTCCCCCGTTAAGACGAACTGTTTGAAGTTTTGCCGTTCACGCTCCAGAAATTTGAGTAATACATCAAACCAGCGGAGTTTATAGGCATGTTTCGGAGCCCCAATTCGTCGACCGTTTGGCACATATACATTAATGACTCTCAGGCCGTGGACTGTACCCGCAATCACACGCGCTTCATTATCCAGTCCAGTCCGAATCTCATCTACGGGTTCTCTTGCTAAAATTGCGACTCCGTTATAGGAAGGTTGGCCGTGAATAACGGACTGATAGCCTGCATCCTTGATTTCGGCGAAGGGGAATGTTTCAAGTGTGGCCTTGATTTCCTGTAGGCAAACAATGTCAGGGGAATGACGATGGAGAAACTCAATGATCCTGACAAGTCGGGCTCGGGCAGAATTGACATTCCAGGTTACAATTTTGAGTGGAATTGATTCAGACATATCACATATAGTTCGGTAGGAGGAATAGATATTTCATACAAGATAACTGGTTCCAATAGTACAAATTTTGTATAGATCATGCAGGTGATATGACCATGGAAAGATACAACTGGAATGATGAAGTACATTCGACCTGTTGACTGGAAAACAGGACTGGTAGCCTTGATGGAATTGATTTTGAGAAAAAAGACATCCAGACAGGCAAGACCAAGATAAAGGCGTCAACGAAAAAGCTTATTTTCTACCATTGAATTTGTTTCTACCTAAAAGGGATTTTTATAAATTACGGAAATCGTTAAGTTCAGGGTAGTATTCATCAGAGGATCAAAGCACTTTCTGAGAGGCGATGAATTCACTACCTTGGTCAGATATTACAAATCATTGAGCCTCTTTCAAAATTCTATATTTTTACCTTTTTTCCCCGCTGAATTGCGGCTGAAGCTGGTTCAATTTCGTCGGATTACGCGAATCATTGGTATGGGTTCGCCGTTTTGTGGAGTTGACCGGTTCTTTGCCTGCACGGAGGTCTCTGTTTGGTGAATTTCGTCCACGATCCGTGTAGATTTCACACCCCCCTCCCACGGCTTCTGTGGTTTGAAGCGCCCAAATTCTGTTATGCAGGGGGTGGATGGCCGGTTTACTGGACCATCCGCAGCATTTGGTCCACCGTGAGTACCACCACGCTGAACATCAAATGACAGAGGACGTTCTCGTGCCCACGGACTCGGATATTGCGTCCACCGAACTCATCTTTGAGTCGCCCAAAGGCCCGCTCTACGGTTGAACGTTCCCGATAGCGAACCCGCTCCGCAGGAATGAATCCGGCCGTCCGTTGCGCCTTTTGCTCGCGACGATCCGCCGCTTTTTTCTTGCGTGGATTCGGATCAATGATCGGTACACGCCCCGAGGCGCTCCGATGTGCAACAATCTCCTTCGCGTCATAGGCGCTATCCATGAGATCCTAACAGTTGTCCACCCGTTGCTGCGTCAAGTGCGCCAAGGGAAGGGCCGCCTGACTATCATGCAATGAGGCAGAGGTCACCAAACAGCTGATCGGAACCCCTCCGTCCGCCGTATCCATGTGTAGCTTATAGCCCGTCCATCGTTGCGTATGTCCCTTCGCGTTCCGCTTACATCCCACCGTACAATCCTTTGGTAACGCGTCCAGCATCTCGCCTAACTCCATCTTCAACTGCTGCTCCAGGCGACGAGGCACCTTGGGACGGGCCTCCCCCTTCTTCGGACGCCCCCGCTTGCGTTGCTTCACGGGCTTTGATGTATCCGCCTTTGGAGCCGGACGCTCCCGCGCTTGAATCGCCGTTGAATCCCGTGAAATATGCCCCACGAACTCCCCCGCGTACCCCTGTTTGATCAAAGCTTCATGGATCCGAGACGGTAACTTCGCCAACGCAAACTCCTGAAACGCACGAGAAAACGTGGGCGCACTTGGCACATCACATGAGCGGGACCAACCACAGAGGGACCGAAGCAAAACATCCGATAGAAGCCGCTCCCGCAATCCGGAGGTCGTCGGAATAGTTAACGCCATCTTGGCCAAAAACGACCGCGCAAGACAGACCCGGTGCGCACGCGGGCGTCCCACCGAACGAAGCCGGGGACGAGGCAGATGATCCTCCACACACATCAACTCAAACAATAACAACAACTTCCGGAATCGTTTGGGCAACACTCCATAGTTCTGCTCCACACATGGAAACAACTCCTGTTGGCAGGAAATATAAAAACCGCGTATCTTCTTGGTAAGGGACATGGGATTCTCCGGGGGTTGTTGGACTTGTAATTCTCCTAAAAATACAAAATTCGGAGATCCCTGTCCCTTCGTTTGTGACCCAAAAAAACGATACCTCCCAGAGCAGATCAGCCCCCTAACACTCTTTAGTACCCAGATTCGTCAATTAGCAAAATCTCTCAAAAAATCATCCAATTGAGGAATTTTGAAAGAGGCTCCATTATAAACAATAATAACATGCAGACCGAGATAAATATACTTCCTTCATTTCCTGAGGGGTGGTATTTTGTGGCCAGTTGTAAGGAGATACAAAATGGACAACTGGTACGTAAGACTTGGATGGGAGAAGAGATCATTGCATGGGGGGATGGGCAAGGAGATGTATGTGTTGCGGATGCATTCTGCCCACACCTTGGTGCAGATATGGGACCTGCCTCGGGGGGCGTGGTACGGGATGGCTGTCTCGTTTGTCCCTTTCACGGATTTGAGTTTGCGGTCAGCGGCCATTGCACCGCTACCCCATTTGCTCCCCCTCCCAAGACAGCAAGACTCAACGTATATGAGTCCAGAGAAATCAACGGAATGATATTCGCCTGGTGGGGCAAGAATGGACGCCCACCTCAATGGAGCATTCCAGAAAAGTCCAACATGGAGGGTAAGTGGAGTGATTTATCATTTAAGACAATCCGATTCGCCGGGCACCCTCAGGAAACGACCGAGAATTCGGTAGATTTGGCTCATCTGCGGTATGTACATGGGTATGATAATGTCCTTCGTGTTGATCCGATCACTGTGAATGGGGCCCATCTGACAAGCAATTTTGACTTCATACGTACGCAGAATGTGGCTGGAATCAAGATCCGTTTTCATGTTTCCGCAAAGACAGATATCTATGGACTCGGATTTTCAAACGTGACCATCCATGAGCGATCCATTGACATGCATATCAATTTTTATGTGCTTGCCACACCTGTTGATGGGAAGAACATCAATTTAGTGCTAGCCAGTCAGGTGAAAGAGATGCGTCAACCGAAACGTGCTATCGTTGGACTGGGGATTGTACCGCTTAAACTTCGGGCAGGACTCATGAATAGATTCATTATGCTCATGCAACAAAAAGATGTGATGGATGATGTTCATATCTGGAGAGATAAACAATATCTTTCCCAACCGCGGCTATGCAAGTCTGATGGTGAAATTGGGAGATATCGCCGTTACTGCAAACAGTTTTATCCCTGATCATGCAGTTCAGTTGGTAGAAACGTACTCAGATGTAAACGATCGTTCAGGACAAGAATTGAAAGGCATTTTAGATACCGAAGGCACCAAAGCGAGCGCCGCCCAACCCAGTTGTCAATGTCCCCATGGTCTTGGAACGCTTACTCGTATAAATCTTCTAATCTCCTGAACCTTGTACTCTTTTCCCGTCATTATGAATTTCCCCCATGAATAATATGGAGAGCTGAGAATCCATCCACTTCCGAACTCCCATCCACGAAATTTCTTGAGTATCGTGTGGCTGCAATCATGAATCCTGTCCCTACTGCATAGAGCAGAGTTCCTTGATATGGGCACTCGTTCGGATCTACAAGGTCTCAAGCCAAACGGAACACAGGGTGTTCTCCAATATCAAACAGGCGATCCGGCCCCTCGGTTAGCTCTCTATGGCTCCCAAGTTCAGGAGGGACTCAAACACTCATGCATATCATCATTTGAAATAATTCATTATTTCTGGAGCGCTCAGTCCAGATAGTAAATGTGTAGTGGATGAAGGTGTGTGTCCATAAAGATCAAACCTCAATGATCACCAGAGTCATGCTCTCAAACTCTCTCTGAGTACTGGCGAAATGCTCACCGTGTTGGATACCTTAGGGCCTACCCAAAGAGGATCAAGATGTGTTAGGATTGCAAATGCTATGGCACAGCTTGATGGCAACATGTTGCTCATTTTATGGTAGGAACATTGATTGCATTAGTGTTTGAAAAACTATAGAACCCAAACACGCACATCATCAGAACTATGGAGTTTCTGTCCATTCAAGTGATTGAGGACTGCACAGTAAAGCAGGCTATATCAATACGCCTGATTACGGGGGATAAAAGGGTTCGTTGGGAGCATAGTACGGTAATGATTTCGGATCCTGCGAAAAACAATTAGCAAATGGTTCGAGGCCTGTCACCGAATGGGAAGTTGTGAAAAACAATTGATCCCCTCACATCGTAATCATACCATGTGTCCCTGAAAATCAAACCGCTACGACGGTAATTCCGCCAGCACGAGACTTCACTATGAAAAGATCTAGATGCGTTCGTATCCCCGTCAGGATCTCAGCGGGGGGATTAGAGCACTCTGGTTCCCTTCCTCGTCCGAGATTGATATCCACATATCGGGGGCTCTTCTTATTTTCGTTTCTAGTTTTTTTTGTGACGGAAGTCTCCGCACAGGATACTGTTTGCGATCGAACCCCAGAAGTTAAAGCAGACATTCTTATACAGATTGATCATCCCAACCCCGACTTTGGATGTGAAGATGTGACCTCGGATCAGTTGTCACGTATTACATTTATGTATGTTGTTTTTCAGGGCATTAGTTCACTGCAATCTCATGATTTTGCAGGTCTCTCTGGCCTACGAACCCTCCGATTAAACCATAATGATCTCACCTCTCTTCCGTCTGGACTTTTTGACGATCTTGAAAGCTTGAAGTACTTGTATCTTGAACATAATGCGCTCACTGTGCTGCCAGAGGATCTCTTTAAGGGTACCCCCAATTTGGACTACTTGGAACTAACAAGAAATCGTCTTGATGGCACTCTGCCCGCAGATCTTTTTCACGATCTTGAAAACTTGAGACATCTTGATCTGGCTTATAATTCCATTGATGCATTTCCAGAAGATCTTTTTGACGGCCTGCGCACCCTAAGCGATGGAATATTCTATGACAATGATCTCACCGCCATCCCTGCGGATCTCTTTGATGATGTTCCATACGGAGGACGCTTCAGTTTTGGTGAAAACCCCATTCCCTGCCTGCCTCCAAAGATTCTTAATAAGATTCAGGATGGAGAGATTATTATTACAACAGGTCCTAGTACCCCTTGCGAGGATCCAAATCCAGAGGTGACCTTGCATCTTTCTGACAACCCGATTTCGGAGGATGGCGGGATGACGACGGTGACAGCAAGTCTCGGCGAGATGTCCACCGAGGCGACCACGATCGTCATTTCGGTCTCGCCCGAGTCTCCCACGGATTACCGTTTGAGTACCAATGCCACGCTCACGATCGCGGCGGGAGAGACGGAGAGTACGGGGGAGGTGGTGATCCGTGCAGTGCAGAACGTTGTCTACTCAGGGGATCGGATGTTTCAGGTGGAAGGGGAGGCAACGAACCCCGATGGCGTGAATGGCCCGGAGAGTGTGCCGTTGACGATTACGGAGGATGAGATGGCACCGGCCCTCACGCTTGCGGCCGCGCCCAACCCGGTTGCTGAGGATCATGGCGCCACACAGATCACGGTGACCGCGTCATGGGATGTGGTGCGAGACCGTGCGACCGAGGTGGACGTTGCGGTAGGGTCCGGCTCCGCGATGGTGGGAGAGGACTTTGAGGAGGTCAATTCCTTTTCCCTCACGATTCCCGCGAATGAGATGATGGGAACGGGGATGTTTACTCTGGTTCCGATCCCGGACGATCTGAATGAATCCGACGAAACGATCCTGGTGACGGGGAGCACCGATCTGGGGGATGCTACGCCAGCAGAACTCACGCTCACCAATGCGGATCCGCCACCCCAGGTCACGCTGGCCCTGTCTCCTTCGTCGATCATGGAAAATTCTGACGTTCCCTCCATGGTAACAGCGCAGCTGAGCGCCCCCTCCAACGCCGTTACGACGATTGTTGTATCGGTAGCCCCGGATTCGCCTGGCGATTACACGCAACGCGGCACCATGCTGACGATTGCGGCGGGGGAGACCGAGAGTGAGGGGGAGGTGCTGATCACAGCGATGGACAATAACGTGTACACGGGGAACAAGACGTTTCAGGTGCAAGGGGAGGCAACGAATCTGCGGAGCGGCGCGAAGGATCCTGATGATGTGGAGCTGACGATTGAGGACGACGAACCCTTTCCAACGGCCACACTGGCGATCAATCCGAATGAGATTCGGGAAGGAGAGGAAAGGGTGGTTACGGTCACGGGGAGGCTGGATGTTGCCTTCGGCGCAACCGAGGGTTCAGGACACATCCTTGCGAGGATGACCGTTTCTTCGGAGGATGGTACGGCATCTGTGGTGGAGGACCTAGAACGTACATCCATAATAACTTTGGCGTGGGAGGCGAATGAACTTGTAGAGGAGCAGACGTATGCTTTTTTTGTGGCGAAGCAGGATGGGATAGATGAGCCTTCGGAGACGATTCGTCTCGTGGGAGCTGGCACTTACGATGTTACGGATAAAGATTTTACTGCCAGTCCGACCGAATTCACCATCGTGGATGCAGATGATCCTCCGGTGGTGACCTTGAATTTAACCGCGTCAGAGATCCAGGAGAACGGGGGCACTACGCGGCTCACGGCGAGTCAGACGCCTGCCTCCAGCGAACCGACCAGGATTGCGATCACGATGGTTCCTGATGCGCCGGCAACGGATGACGATTACATGCTGACGTCCACAATGCTCACGATTCCCGTTGGATCCAGGATCAGTTCGGATGGGATCACGATCACGGCCGTGGACAATAAGGACTACGAGGGGGATAAGACGGTGACCGTGCGCGGGCGCCCCATGAATGAGTTGGGATTTACGGATCTCTCCCTCATTGGATTGGGTGATGTGGGGCTGACCATTCTTGATGATGATGAGCCGCCGCGGGTTGAGCTTGCGGTGAATCCCTCCGAGGTCAATGAAAATGGAGACATCCAACCGGTCACGGTGACCGCTGCGCTGAATGCGGTGCAGTCTACGGACACGCAGCTTACGATCATGGTAGAGGCGGGAACGGCACAAGCAGGCACCGACTACACTGCCACGCCTTCGTCCTTTCCGTTGACGATTGCGGCAGGTTCGATGGAGGGAACCGGGATGTTTACGTTTGAGCCACTGCCCGATGATTTGCACGAGGGGCCGGAGATGGTTCAGGTGACGGGCACGGCAGGCGATCTGGAGGTAGATGCTGCGAGTCTCACGATTTTGGATGCGACGCCCATGCCGCAGGTGGAGTTGGAGTTGATGCCTGGAGAGATTCCGGAAGAGGGTGGGATGACAACGGTGAGGGCGACACTGAATCGTCCCTCCGGCGCGCTGACAACGATTGCGATCGGGGCCACTCCGATCCCGCCCGCAACGACGATGGATTACGCGTTCGGTGGGAATCAAATGCTGACGATTGCGGCAGGGGAGACCGAGAGTACAGGGCGGGTCACGATCACGGCCGTGGACAATGATGTGCGTACGCCGAGTAAGGAGGTGCAGGTGACGGGCATGGTGGAGAATCCGATTGGGGTGACGCCTCCGGATCCCGAGCCCCTCACGATCACCGATGAGGACGAAGCGACGGGGGTTGAGCTAGAGGTGAACCCAACGCAAGTAGATGAGGGAGCTGGGGAGACACCGATTGCGGTGACCGCCCGGCTGGACGGGACGCGCCCCGAGCCCCTCACGGTGACCATTTCGGTCGGGCCGGGTACGGCCATGGACGACGATTTTGATCCGGTGGACTCGTTTGCGTTGACCATTTCAGCCAATGAGAGGGAGGGAATGGGGACGTTTTCGTTCACGCCGGTCTCGGATGATCTGGACGAGCCGGACGAGTCGGTGACGATCACGGGAACCAGCTCCCTCGGGGTAGATCAGGCGTTTCTCACGATCACGGATGATGACCCGGACCCGGTGGTAATGCTCGTGTTAGATCCGGCGGAGATTTCGGAGGCGGAGGAGCGTTCCACCGTAAAGGCCCGTCTCACGTCTCCATCAAGTGCGGAGACGGTGATCACGATCTCTGCAGATCCCATCTCGCCTGCGACGGAGGGGGATTACCGGTTGAGCATGGATCCAAGGCTGACGATTGCAGCAGGTGCCATGGAGAGTACGGAGACGGTGACGATCACCTCGGTCAATAATCGGGTCATTGATGTACAGGACAAGCAAGTGCGCGTGCAGGGGCGTGCCACGAATGCGCATTCGGGGGCGTCTCTTCCGGAGGCGATCCTCACGATCGTGGATGATGACGAAGCGACCGAGGTGAGGCTCACAGTGAGCATTTCTGATGATGTACGTGAAGACGAGGGGAGTAAGCAGATCACGGTCACGGCGACGATGGATGGGATCCTTCTGACGGACACAGAGGTAGAGATTTCGTTGCAAGAAGAGACGGCGACCCTGGGGGTTGACTTTCAGCCGGTGGCTCCATTTACGATCCGGATTCCTGCCGAAGCAATGGAAGCGGTCGGAGGATTTACGTTCACGCCGATCCCGGACCATCTGGATGAGCCGGACGAGACGGTTCGCGTGAGCGGGACGAGCAGTTTGGGCGCGGCATCGGAGGATCGTTTGACGATCTTTGATTCGGATTCGACGCCGGAGGTAACGTTGGTGTTGACGCCGAGAGAAATGCTTGAAGATGGTGGGAAAGTCGAGGTGACGGCGAACCTGAGTGGGGCGTCCAGTGCAGAGACGGTGATTACGATCGCAACCGACCCCCAAGCCCCCGCATTGACGGAGGATTACGAGGTGAGTCCCAATCGTGTGCTCAGGATTGCCCCGGAGGTCACGACCAGTACGGGGGTGGTGACGATCACGGCGGTGGACAATGCGATTGATGCGCCCGATAAGCGGATCACGGTCCGGGGCAGTGCGACGAACGTGAACGATGTGATGAGCCCGGCAGAGGAGACGCTCATCATCCTGGATGATGACGAGGTGGGGGGCATCACGCTTACGGTCTCGCCCCCAAGGGTGAACGAGGCAAACGAAGAAGACATCCAGGTGACCGCGACACTGGATGGTGCGCGGAGCGTCCCGACGCAGGTCATGCTCACGGTGGAAGGGGGGACGGCGGAAGAGGGAATGGACTATGCTGCGGTCCCGCCAGTTGCACTCACGATTGCGGCAGGCGCAACCATCGGGACGGAGCGCTTTCCGTTCCGTCCAATTGCAGATGGGGTGCACGAGCCGGACGAAATGGTGCAGGTGACCGGGCGAAGCAGTCTGGGAGCTGCAGCGCCAGCCACGCTCACGATTGTGGATCGTGACCCTGTGCCGCAGGTGGAGTTGATCGTGGAATCTGGCACAATTCAAGAAGCCGAAGGGATGGCGACGATCACCGCGCGGTTGGATGTTGCATCCAGTGCAGAAACGATCCTCCGGGTGTCTGCGCATCCGGAAGCTCCGGCGACGACCGAGGATTACGAATTGAGCCCGAATACGACGCTCACGATCCTTCCTGGAATGATGACCAGTACGGGACGCGTGACGATCACAGCGGTGGATAATGATGCACATAACCAGAATAAGATCGTGGTGGTGCGCGGACAGGCAACCAATGCACTTGACCTCAACGGCCCGGGCGACAAGAGGCTCACGATTGAGGATGATGAAGCGTCCACGGGGTTCATGCTTGAGGTTGCACCTCCCAAGGTGGAGGAGGGCGCGGGGGCAAGGGAGTTCATGGTGACGGCTACGCTGGAGTCTGTTCGGAGTACGGATGCGACGGTGACGCTTACCGTGGCAGATGGCACGGCAACCGAAGGACAGGATTATACGATTGTGTCCCCGCCTACTCCCCTGAGGGTTGAGGCCAATCAGCTCTCTGGCACGGCAACCTTTACACTCATGCCCATGGATGATTCCGTCTATGACCCTCAGGAGACGATCTTGATCACGGGGACAAGCGCTGCACTGGGAGGTGGAGAGACTGTAACCTACCTGACCATTGAGGATAACGAGGTGGAGGTGTTCCTGGCGATTCAGGATACGACGGTACAGGAAGAGGTTGAGATGGCTATGGTTGAAGTTACACTGACGTCTCCTGCCCCACCGGGGCTGAGTGTACGGGTTCAAACCTTTGATCAGACGGCCACCGAACTGGAGGATTACAGAGCTCCCCTCAGTCGGCTGTTCATCCCCGAGGGGGAAACGAGCGCATTCATTGCGGTGGAGATCCTGGACGATGAATCCTATGAGGAAAACGAAACCTTCCGGGTCCAATTGTCCGATCCAATCGGGGCCGAGCTGGCCCGAGGGGAGGCAACGGTCACGATAGAGGATGATGATCGATACGAACTGCGCGTGGAGGATGCTTCGGCGCCGGAGAGCGAGTCCACGCTAGAGTTTATGGTGACGCTGAACCGAGCCAACCCGGCGCAGAGCGTGCGCGTTGCCTATGCGACGCAGGATGGATCGGCGCAGGCCGATCTGGACTATATGCCCACAAGTGGGACACTGGTCTTTCCGAGGGGGGTGGACCGTCGTCCGGTGCCTGTGCGACTGCTCAATGATGAAACAGAAGAGATGGAGGAGCGATTCTTCTTGAAGCTGTCTATGCCGGAGAATGCCGTTCTGGTGGATGCCGAAGGGACGGGGACGATCGTGGATGAGGATGCGCTGCCCCGCGTGGAGATCACCCCATCGGTCCGGGTGGGGGAAGAGGAGGGGACGGCCCGCTTTATGGTATCGCTCAGTCATGTGCTCCCGGGGCGGGAGACCGAAGTTTTCTTTACAGCCATCAACGAAACCGCGGTTGTCCCTCTGGACTATGAGGTGCAGACGCCAAGCCCGCTCCGCTTCACCTCGGGGGAGAGGATGCAGACCATTGAGGTAGAGATCCTGGACGACGATCTCTCTGAGGGCGAGGAGACCTTTCGGATTGAGTTGACGGAGATCTTGAATGGGGAGCCTGCAGGGCGCATAGGACGGGGCACGATCCTGGACAATGACGGGGAGGTGCGGGTGCGTATACAGGATACAAAGGTTGATGAATCAGAACCAGAGGCGCGGTTCCGCGTGACGTTGGATGGACAGGATAGTCAGTCGCGGACGTATGCCTATACGACGGAGGATGGGACGGCCACGGCGGGAGAGGACTATGTTGCGACTTCGTCAACGATCACCTTTGCGGCGGGCGAGCAGGAACAGGAGATCCGAATTCCGATCAACGATGATCAGGAAACCGAAGGCAACGAAACGTTTCAGGTGCGTCTCATTGGGGAGGGCATCGCCAGAGGCGTGGCAGAGGGAACGATTCAGGATGATGATGGAGACCTGTTCGTGAGTATTGGAGATGCGAGTGCAATGGAGGGCGAGGGCGCTCTTCTGCTACCCATCCACTTGAATCAGCCCAGTCCTCGGGTGGTGACGGTTCGGTTTGCGTCTTCGGAGGACACGGCAACGGAGGGATCCGATTATGTTGCGTCGAAGGGGATCGTCATCTTTGAACGGGGGAGCATGGAGGGCAAGATCCGTATTGAGATAATAGACGATTCGGAGGTGGAACCCGACGAGACATTCCAGGTGACGCTTTCCAATGCGAACCATGTGAAAATTGACCAAGGGACTGGGACGGGAACGATTCTGGACGATGACGGGAGTCCCACGGTCTCGGTCCAGAGCGTTACGGTCTCCCGCCACACGGCAAGCTTTGAGGTGGGCTTATCCATTCCATCTGCTGTCCCGGTACTGGTCAGCTATATGAGCGAGGATGGGAGTGCACTTGCGGGAGAGGATTATGAAGCGGTCTCGGGGCAGGTCACATTTGCACCGGGCGAGCTCTCCAAAACTGTCAACGTCAAGCTGCTTACAAATGAGCCTGTATGGGAGGCAAAGACGTTTTCGCTTGTCTTGCTCTCGGCGGTGAATGCAGAGGTAGAGCAGGCCCGTTCGGAGGCGGTGATGGAAGAAGAAAGCGAAGAGAGGATCCAGAATGCGTATGTGTCGAGAGTCCTTCGGACCTGGGCATCACAGGTGGTGGAGGCATTGACGCGGCGCATGGAGGGGATGGCACACTGCCGCATCCCTGATCTATCCTGGCTCCGTTACGGGAAGGAGCGTTGGTCTCCTGGAGAGATCTTTCGCGGGTGTGGTGCCGAATTTACGCAGGGAGGATGGAGTATCTGGGGGCAAGGTGCCTATACGCGGATGCAGGGACGAGAGGGAGCGCTATCCATGCGTTCAGATGTCACAAGTATGATCCTGGGAGCCGACTATGCATGGAGTCAGGGATGGATGGCGGGACTTCTGGCCGCACAGAACTGGGATCAGGGCGCGTATGAGACGCCGGCGCGCTCTGGCACAGCATTCTCACGCTTGACAGGTATCTATCCCTATGTCAGTTACCAAACGGGAGCGGGGATGCGTGCATGGCTACTCTTAGGGCTGGGACGGGGCGAGACCGAAGTGGAGACACTGGAATCCGAACTAGAGGCTGCACTGGTTGCACTGGGACTAACGGGAACGCTGACCGGGGGCAGTGCGGGGCGGCTGGGCTACGAGGTGGATGCCTTCTGGGCGACGGCAGACCTGGAGACGGGAGCAGATCTGGGCATCCGGCGGGTGCGTGCAGGTGTGGAAGGGAGTTTGCGATTGGGAGCGGGTATGCAGCCGTACATGGAAGCTGCCCTTCGGCAAGATGGAGGGGATGCAGAGACGGGGATGGGCGTGGAACTGGGGGGAGGCGTGCGCTGGTCCACGAGTCAACTGCGTGCGGAGTTTGGAGGTCGGACCCTGGTGCTGCATACCGATGATGGACTGCGCGAATGGGGGCTGATGGGATCCGTTGAGTATGGATCGCAGGGTGGACTCGGACCTTCCATGCGAGTGCGCCCGCACTGGGGGAATGTGTATGGTGGAGATCTCTGGCGCGAAGCACCGCTGCATACCATAGCAGGGGGGAGTGCAGACCAAAATGTGGAGGTGGAACTGGGGTATGGGACGCCGATCGGGGCAAGTCTGGGGCGTTCCATTGTGGGACTGACGCTGGATCCGAGCGGGCGTGCCTACCGAGTGGGATACAACCTGCACATGGGGGAAGGACTACAAGTCTCGGTCGCGACGACCGCGCGAACGATCGAAGAGAACGGGCCTCCACCTTCCTACGGACTCAGTGCACGCATGGATCTGAAATGGTGATCTGGAATGGATCGTTTGTTCATGTTCAACGACAATACAAATTACGGTCGACGACAAAATTTTTTACGGTTCCAGGAATCCAAAGTTTAACCATGGAGGAGCACATTTCATTGAGGCGTCGCAGCTCGCTGCTCCGCCTCAATGAAGATGGTAGTTTCCACGATTTTGTCCATGTCTGCTCTCTCTGTTGGCCTGCCGGACACGGACAACAGCAGACAGATTCACTTCTAATTGTGTTCCAAGGGTTCATGCTCTGATTGGTTAGGAAGTGGGAGATTCAGTTCCTTCGTTCGCGTGTTCCCGTCGCCGTTGGGCTACTTCTAACCGATAACTCGGCAGATGAAGCTCTAAGACCACACAATGATGCACCAATCGGTCCACGGCGGCGGTTGCGTTCATTGGATCATAAAAGATGCTCTCCCATTGCGAGAAGGGCAGGTGGCTGGTCAGGAGCACGCTCTTGCGCTCATAGCACGCAGCCAAAAACTGGAACAGGGCTTCCATCTCTTCCCGACTATGCTTCACATAACCCAGTCCATCAATGAGAATCCCATCAAAGCGTAGCAACTGCTGAATGAAGGGTTGGAGTCCTTGCTCCTGTTTTGCACGAAGTAACGCGTCAACCAGCGCATCCGAGGGGTAAAAGATCAATCGCCGTCCCAGATAAATCAATTCTTGCCCCAGTGCGCACATCAGATGCGTCTTTCCGCTCCCCGTAGGACCCAGCACCAGCACATTCTCGTTCCGATCCAGAAAGCTACCTTCCAGTAGCCTGCGCAACTGATGATCCAGTTTCAACGGTAACCGAGTTCGCTCAAACGAAGCCAACGTTTTGGATAAGGGCAACTGAGAAGCCCGTAGAGCGCGCTGAATACGGTTGTGAGTATGTGATTGCTGTTCCTGCTCAATCAACGTCAGCAAAAAGTGCTCAAAACTCATAGATTCACGACGGGCAAGGTCTGCCGCTTCATGGAGCGCCATGCGAATGCCCGGCATCCGTAATGACCGGAGTCCACGTTCAATCCCTCGCTCCAAGTCCTTTGATGATTTGTTTGTCATCTCGTACCCTCCGTCAAAAGCCCATCGTAACAACCCAGATCCACTCTTGCTTGTGCATCTGGCGCTTGGAGACATGCTTCCACCGCTACAACCGTAATCGGGTGCTGTTCTGCAAGCAAATGTACTAACGCTGCCTCAACTCCCGATTCACTCTTCGTTGCCGCCAGAAACAAGAGCTTCAAATACACCTTGTCCGATTGAGGACTGCCCAGATTGGACGCTTGGAGACAGTCATACGCCCTACGAAAGGTCTGCGTGGGAAAAAGGCCTGCGCGGTAGCGATACCCTGCAAATGCGCCTGGCTTTCGGATTAGACTCCGAATCACATGGCGGTAATGAATTGAATGCTCTCCCGCTCCACAGAGACGCGGCATCTGCTCTTGAAGTCTATGCCGAGACCATACCTCGATTCGCTGAGCATACAAGCGAACCTCCACCCATTGTCCAATCAGCGTACTGGGAACCGAATAGTGATTCTTCTTCACCAGAATCGTGCTCCCCTTACTGACACGAACCCGCCGTCGTTCACAGGAATCCAGAGGACGGAGCGGTAATGCCTTGAAGAACGCTCGTTCCTCATCCAGTTTCGATTGCCGGTGCGCATTCAAGCGGGAGGTGAGTTTTCCCAAAAATCGCTCGTAGGCATCTAAACTCTCAAAGTCACGGTCGCCGCGGAGTGTGAGCGCACTCTGAATTGCATTCTTGAGGCGGTAATGGCTTTGTTCTACCTTCCCATTCTCATGTGGACACCGAGGTTGCGTTCGACGAGGTTCTACCCCGTAGTGCACCATCAATGCCGTGTAGGATCCCGTAAATTCGTCAGAATCACTTCCTCTCCCATTCTTGACCGCACAACTCATCGAATCCGTTTGATGCGTCTGTGGGACTCCACCAAGTTCGGTCACCGCCTTTTGAAACCCTGCCGCCAATGCCACAAAACTCTCAGATTCGCAGACCATGACGGACTCCCAATTGGAGTACGTCAACACAAAATGGTACAACAAATGCCGGAATCGGACCCCACGAATCGAAATCTCCAACGAATTCATGTACGTAAAGTCCGATTGTGCACATTCCCCAGGGGAATACGCCTGCGAAAAGAACACTTCCTTCGGACGTTGCGCTTTCCATCCCTATACCCGACGTTGAAACGTTCGCAGTTGCTTCAATGAAAATTGATTTGGGTACCGATCCATCAAGTGTTCAAACAACGCTTTCGCCTCTAAGGTCGGATCCACCTCCAAAAATCCTACACATTCCTTCCATACCCCCGCAAATACATCTACGCGTCGACTTGGCATAGGGGGCTTTTTCAGTTCGCTCGGGAACTTCCCCGAACGAAGATACTTGCGGGCAGTCGACTCACTCATTGCCGCCTTCGCGGCGGCTGCTTTGACGGTCATCTTATTCTTGTGTCTAAATTGAAAAACATTTTCTACCTGCTGGTCTGTGATCATTTGCTTGAATCTGTGAATGAAATTCACTGATTCGCGCAAACTATCTTTAGGATGATCCCAAGATTTAATCACAGCAAAAACCGTAAAAAGTTTTGTCGCTGGCAGTAAAAAGTTTTGTCGTTAGACAGTTCAGATGCACATCATAAATTCACCAGAGCCACCATCTTCAGGAGAGAAGAAGATTGTTTGCTCAAAAAAGTGAATCGTTCAATCGTTCTCCTACTGGATACGGACCGAATCCTCCAAGATAGAGATTAATGCCCTCGGTAAACCGTTGCCTATTTTAATAATCACGCGTATGAACCTTGACCTATTGGATCCGGCTATAAAGTCTCTGTCGTTGAACAGGACTATATTTTGACTCCGGTCAGTTCAACTTGAAAATACCGGGCCGGAGATTTCAACTGATTATTCTCCCTCAGTTCGCGATATTCGGAGAGAGTGAGTAGATGTTTTAGAATGATCTTGTTCAGATTGATCCCTTATGCAGACGGATGACCTGATTTGCTGCATGGGTCCCACTTCGGATACAATCTGGAATGCCTATTCCATCTACGTAATTCCCTGCAAGAAAAAGTCCAGAATGTGCAGATACTATCTCACGAATTTTTTGAATCCGATCCGTATGCCCCAGTGTGTACTGAGGAATTCCTCCCAGAGAACGATGAATTCTTGTGAATAGGGGGCTTGCGGTAACCCCCAATGCTTGGTTCATCTCGTTGGTTGCTTTTTCAAGGATGGTCGAATCCGAGAACTCAGTACCTCGAAAATACAGTCTGAATAGCTGATGATTAGAAGGTGCACGCCCAGCCAACTTGACTGAACTCCATGTACACGCGGCAACCGCATCGGGTTTACTCGGTGCCACCAAGTGTCCGTGTCCACTGAGTAGCCCAGGAACATGAGTCTGATGGTAGGCCAGATGAACCATGGTTCCAGATCGGTAGGGAATACTGCGGAGTAAATGGGATAGTTCAGGATCAAATGAACTTGTCATTTTTGCAGCATTCCACGCAGATACAGCAAGAATCAGATAGGTAGAAGAAAGTGGAGGCCCCTCATTTCGAGCAATGCTCCAATCCACATCTCGTGCGGTGATTCCAGTGATCGTCTGGTTCAGACGAATACTAGTTTTGTTTTGAGCCGCCAAAGTATCAATCAGAGAGGATAATCCATTGGGAAGGCTTTGAAGTGAAGAGCTGGACTCGCTGGATGGGATCTGATTAACCCCAAGCAGAATACTTCCATAGTTGGATTCAAGTTTTCTCAATTGCGGCATGAGTGCTCTGAGACTGAGTTGATCCGTCTGGATCCCAGCAATCCCGCCAAGAAGTGGTTCAATGATGTTTGAGAAAGCTTCTTGACCAAACCGTCTGATGAAAAAGCCAGCAATAGACTCATCCTCCTCATCTGTTTTTTGGGGGATCACCAGTTCTGCCAGCACGCGTAACTTTCCCAAGAAGCTTAGGAGGGGGGTACTGATCAGGGGCCATATTCGAGTGGGAACCATTCCGCTCATCCCCTCAGGCATTGGATAGAGTTGGTTTCCATGTCGCAGATAGACACCGCGCCGCTCTTCATTCGTTTTCTGGAGAGTAAGCCCCAAAGATTGACACAATTGGACTGCCTCGGGCTTCCGGGTCAAGAACACATCAGGTCCATGCTCCATCAGGAATCCATCAAAATGTTCGGTTTGAATGGATCCACCCAACCGATCACTCTGCTCCAGGAGCAGAATTTCGGGCGGATTCGGAGTCTTTCTGAGCGCCCAAGCAGCACTCAGCCCCGTGATGCCACCTCCAATAATGATCACGCGGCTCATGTATCCAGCCAGCCCGCATCTTTAGCTTTGGCGCGGATGAGTCTGGCTAACGTTTCAACATAGAGAGGATCGCTGTTGAGGGAGGGCGGGCGCTCCAATCGCATATGATGGTCTTGTGCGACCGACTGTGCTTCAATATCAATATCATAGAGTACCTCTACATGATCAGATACAAATCCAATGGGAATACTGATCACATTCAGGATCCCCTTTTTTGTCAGTTCAACCAAATAATCTTCCAACTGCGGACCCAGCCATGGCTCTGGACTTCGTCCCTCGGACTGGTAACAGCGAGACCATTGATCACGAGAAAGTCCCGCTGCTTCCGCGACAAGGGTGGCAGTTTCATGACATTGGGTAGGGTAGGGGTCGTTTTCCTTCACAATTCGAGTAGGCAGACTATGCGCGCTAAAAATCACATGTACATTCTTTCTGTCCTTTTCGGGGAATCGTTCAAGTCCAATGTGTACTCGTTTGGCAAAAGCTTCAATCAAGCCAGGGTCATCATGATAGCTTTGAATATGGGCAAACTCAATCTGACCACGATAGAAGTTTAGCCCCGCATCAATCTTCTTTTGATATTTTGCAATACTCATTCCACTGAATTGCGGGGCAAGCACCACACTCACGGATCGGGAGATATTGTCCTCAATCATTTGACCAACGGTTTCTTCAATCCAGGGTGCCCAGTGACGCATTCCGAGATAAGGCTTAAAGAGTTCAATCTCGTCGGGGGGATTCAGGAGTTCCATCACGGCATTCGTTGTCTGAACGGTCAACTCCAAGAGAGGAGATGCCCCACCGATCAGCGAATAATTACGTGTAATTTCTTCAACCAGTGCCCTGGATGTCGTCCGACCGGCACGGATATCAGAGAGGTACCCGGGAATATCTTCAAGCCGATCCGGCCCTCCATAGGCCATAAACAAGATTCCGATTGAGTGTTCTGAATCAACCATGTTGATAATCATGTACATAGTTGACCAGTCGCCGCACATGGTCAACCGGAGTTTCGGGTAAGATCCCATGACCAAGGTTAAAAATATGGCCTGGCTGCCCTCCGATTCGTTCCAATACGTCTTGTGCTTGAGGCTTGAGTTCACTCCATGGTGCAAGGAGTGCACAGGGATCTAGGTTTCCCATGACAGGTTTTTGTACAAGCGCATGTGCTACATCAATCGGCGTCCGCCAATCAACCCCGATCACATGACCTCCGGCTGATGCTATCGCGTCCAGATAAGGTCCAGTGTTGGTGCTAAAATGAATCACTGGGGCCTCATCTTGAATAGCCTGAATTACCTTGCGTGTATACGGTTGAACAAAGCGCTCATAATCATATCGGCTGAGTGCTCCTACCCATGAATCAAAGAGTTGGACACAGTCCACACCCGCACGGATCTGGGACTTTAAATTGTCTACAGTCAATCCAGATAGTTTGATCATCAGACGGTCCCATGCCGCAGGTTCGCTGTACATAAATTGTTTGGTGCGAGAAAAGGTACGCGTACTGCCACCTTCAATTGCGTAGCTGGCCAATGTGAATGGAGCACCAGCAAACCCAATCAGAGCCAAGTCGCGGGTTAGGAATTCGGTATGGACGATTTTTATTGCATCAAGGGTTGCCCCCATGGTCTCTTCGGCGGGGGGGACACCAAGCAAGTCAATTGCTTTGGGGGTCCGAAGTGGGTTGTTGATGCGGGGGCCAACCCCCTGCACAAATTGGAGATCTAACCCCATCCCCGTCAAAGGTGGCAAAATATCCGAAAAAATAATCACGGCATCCAGTTCAAAGTGCTTGAGGGGTAGGAGTGTAATTTCGGCGGCAATCCTAGCGTTCCCCAACGCCTCTTCCATTGAATATTGACTGCGAATGGTTCGGTATTCGGGAAGATAGCGACCAGCCTGTCGCATGATCCATATAGGGGTATAGTCAACAGGCTTTCCTTGACATGCAGCCAGGAGTCGTTGGCGTCCAGTCATTTCTGAAGGGGTATGGAGGGATCAGGAAGGGGATGATTGCCAGAGCGCATACCCGACGAAGAAGGGGCCGAGACTACTTAGATAGCGGGAAGTCTGCTGCGTCTTACGCATCCGTTCAACGATTGCAGACAAAGGATGTAACTCCTTACTGAGTAGTCCAACAACAAAATCATTGTCGTTTTGGTCAAGCCCATGACAAGCTAAGCGGATATCGTGGGCATGATCACTTCGCCCATAGGCGATTCCAATCCCCCCATGTTCCATGAGGATGGTTCGGCGCTCTTCCGCACTTAAATGCTCAAATTCACTGGCACGTCGAAGAGGATACCATATCGCCCAAGGCCAAGATGGGTTACAGACATATCTTCGAGGACGTTCCAGAAGCGTTTCAATCAGATCATGTTCATATCCAATAGAATAGGTGCGTCCGATCATGGTCCAGCGAGTGCGGCATCTCAATTGAGAAAAGGGGCTAGCTCTCAAATAAGTCGGCAGTTCGGTGGCAAAAAATTTTGGATCCTCGGAAATTGTCAGTAACCCCAATCCCACAGGATCATGGAGACTTGAATACAATGCACCGCAGAATCCTGTCTTCGCTAAGGAGTCCGTGAAGGCTTGTGAGGATTCTTCTAAACCAGAATAGACCAGCAACTGCATGTAGAGACGTCCATCATGATAGATGGTACGCCCATCGGATGATTTCCCTCGCTCACGAAGGTCAACCCCAACCTTCCGACTCTCCTGTATATCTATTGCCATGAGATGCGAGGATCATTTAGAAGCCGTGCAGCATCTAATGCATGATAGGTGATCATGCGAGCAGCGCCAGCACGACGAATGCTCGTCAAAATCTCCACAATTGCAGTGGGTTCATCCACGATTCCTTGGGATGCAGCGACTTTCACCATAGAGTATTCACCACTCACATTATAAGCAAATAAAGGAATTTCTGGCCAGCGGTGATGAATCCGGCTGATGATATCCAGATACGCCAGAGCAGGTTTGACCATGATCATATCGGCTCCTTCAGCAATGTCCAATTCAATTTCTCGCAGGGCCTCAAAAGCGTTCCCAGAATCCATTTGGTAAGCCTTCCTGTCTCCAAATTGAGGCGCCCCTCCAGCTGCGTTCCGAAAAGGACCATAGAATGCAGATGCATACTTCGCACTGTAGGAGAGGATTGCAACGTCCTGATGTCCACTCAAATCAAGTGCTTCACGAATGAAGTGCACCTGATGATCCATCATCGCACTTGGTGCGACGACGTCTGCTCCGCTATCCGCATGGATCTGTGCCATCTGAGCCAATATTCGTAGCGTAGCATCATTGGAGAGCACTTTCTTTTCAATCACTCCGCAATGTCCGTGAGAGGTATAGGAGCAGAGGCAGACATCTGTTATAGTGACCAAGTCCAAATTGGCTTTCTTGATCGCGCGAAGCGTTTGGGGAATAATCCCAGAGGGGGATAATGCTTCGCTACCCGTATCATCCTTAGACTCGGGAATCCCAAAAAGTAGAATGCCACTGATCCCAGCAGAAGCAGCTTTCTGAGCGACTTCTACGGCACCATCCACATTAACCCGTACAACCCCAGGCATCCCGTCAATAGGACCTTCATTGAATGAAGTTACAAAGATCGGGTAGATAAAATCGGCAGGAGAAATCTGCGTTTCCCGCACCATACGCCGCATGGCACCTGAGACGCGCAGGCGTCTGGGACGTTTATGTTTGTGCAAGCTGTTCAAAGTAATTGTCAAGGGCAGTAACGAGCCCTTTACTGGTATACGTTTTTGCTATAATGCCGACCTTGAATCCTGCCAGCAATGCCGCCTTGGCCGTAATTGGGCCGATGCAAGCAGCAATAAAGGAAATCTCAGGATCAGGAGAAACCGCTTTAAACCCATCTACCGTAGAGCCACTGGTGAAGGTAACCGCATCTATTCCCTCCGTAAGTTCAGCGTACGCCGAATCTGGGGGGTAGTTCACCTGAGTTTCATATGCCGTGACGGAGGTAACCTTTGCCCCACCAATCTGCAATAATTCCGCCAAGATTGGACGTGTCTTAGATGCCCGAGGGAGAAGAATTGTCTGCCCTTCAACAGGCCCAAGTTCCTCCGCAAGTGTCTCGGCAACATATTTAGAAGGTACAAAATCCGGTGTGACGCCGCGAGCAGTTATCGCTGCCGCAGTAGCAGGCCCAATTGCGGCTACCCGTACCGAAGTGGGCCAAGTACCGTCAAAATATTTCCAAAAATATTTGACCCCGTTGACACTGGTAAAAATAATCTGATCAAAGGTGTGCAACTTGCTGATTGCCTGCTGTAGCGGGAGAGGATCTGATGGAGGTTCAATCCGTATCGTTGGGAACTCAATAACCGAAGCCCCCCGAGTTTCGAGCATCTCACACATCAAGCCAGACTGGTCTGACGGTCGTGTAACTACAATTCGTCTGCCAGCAAGAGAACTACGCACGATTTAGTACCTCTTTGGCTCCCATTTGATTTGCCCTTTCCGCAAGTTGATGTCCTAAATCCAGTGCGTTCGAACCTGTTCCAGCTACGGAAATATGATGACACCCATCATTCGAGAGTACCTCAGCACGCAGGTAAATCTCGTTCTCTATCTGTTCCGCGTACGCGCCGATTGGGATGGAGCACCCTCCTCCGGCCGCTCCAAGAAAAGCACGCTCGGCAGTTGTAGTTCTCCGAGTAGATGAGCAATCAATAGATTTTAAGATATTCAGCGTTATTGTGTCTTCCTTTCGGCACTCCACCGCCAGAGCCCCTTGTGCTGGCGCAGGAAGCATCAAATCCATAGGTATTTGGCGGAAGTGCTTATGGGGAATCCCTAACCTCAACATCCCAGCCTCCGCCAAAATCACTGCAGTCAGTTCTCCGCGAAGAACTTTCTGAGTTCTGGTATCAACATTGCCTCGCAGGGGGGCAATGGTTAGATCAGGTCGAATTCGTAGAAGCTGCGCTTTGCGCCTTAAGCTTGAGGTGCCAATTTGCATGCCTTCGGGTATTTCTTCCAACGTTTTTCCCGATGAAGTAAATAGGATGTCAAATGCAGAAGATCGTGGTGGGATGGCAGCAATGGTCAATTCCTTGGGATGGTTGATTGGGAGATCTTTCAAGGAGTGAACCGCAAAATCAATCTGACCCGAAAGAAGAGCGTTTTCAAGTGTACTCGTGAAGACTCCAGGATTTGATGTAGGAAGCTGTCCTTTTGTTTGATCTCCAAGCGTGGAGATGGGGAGCACCGGAAAATCAAGTTGCGGATACGCTGACTTTAACTGCTGGAGGACGAGGCTCGTCTGAGTTCGCGCCAGAGGGGAGCGGCGCGTACCCGCTCGGAATTGCCGCTTCATTTACCTGATGCAGCGTCCTGTATACCAAAAAGGCGCCGAACGGTATCTGGGGGAAGTTCAGGGATTCCTTGTCGCAGGTTCAGCGTAGGATCATGAAGAAGCTTCTTGACCAAACTATTTGAAAAATTCTCCAATTTAGTAACAACCTCAGGATCCAGCGGCCCTATACTCTCCAGGGTTCGCGACAATTCAGTCTGGCGGATAGATTCTGCCCTATGTCGTAGATCGGTGATCACTGGCTCAATTTTCAAGGTCGTCAGACGTTGTTCAAGCAAACTCAGTTCTGTTTCTATAATTTTTTCAACCTGAGGTACTTCAGCCTGCCGTGCAGCCTTTGATTGGGCAATATCATTTTTCAAGTGATCAATATCCAGAAGTGTGACGTTAGGAAGTTCACCAAGGAAAGGATCAATATCTCGGGGAACCGCGAGATCAACCAACAGGAGTGGACGATTCTTTCTTTGTGCGATATGTTCAGGGCTTAGTATGATATGAGGGGCATCCGTTGCACTGATCACCACATCAGCCCGAGAAACTGCATCACGTAAGTCTTCAATCGGGACTGCATGTGCACAAGCATCAACAGCTAATGCTCTGGCACGCTCATGGTTACGATTCACGAACGTGAGTCGAGCAATGGACCTCTTTTGAAGAATCTTGCCCGCCAGACTTCCCATCTCCCCACTGCCAATCACAGCAACATGTAAATTTTGGAGAGGACCGGCCTTGAGTAGAATATGTTCAATTGCAACGGAGGCGATACTAACGGGGAACTTCCCTAAGTCCGTTCCTTTGCGGGCACGTTTTCCTGCTTTGACGGCTGCTTTGAAGACGGTTTGGAGCTCCATACTTGCAAAGGATGCAGATTCAGAAGACAAAAGGCAATCATGCACTTGACCAAGGATTTGGGACTCGCCGAGGATCATCGAATCTAGTCCACAGGCTACTCTCATTAAATGGCGTGACACATCGCTAGACTGCCGATAGTAGAGATAAGGCTGTGCAGGTGCCAAATCAAAAGAATATTTTAGTAGATCCCCTAAAGCATCCATCGCACCCGCTGGTCGGTCATCTACATGACCGTAGAATTCTACGCGGTTACAGGTAGACAATATTGCCAGACCATCTAGAGAATTGCGAGCCTTATCATAAAAACTCAATTGTTGCTGAGGAAGCAGGACGACTCGCTCACGAATCTCAACTGGGGCAGCTTTATAGCTAAGCCCAATAAGTCCTAAGGATTGATTTGCCATGAAAATGCGCTGAAAACATCAGCGTCCATAGAGATTAAGTTAAGAATAATCAGAATAGGTATCAAGATTGATCAAAATGAGGCCGAAACAACACCTTGACTCCCTCTTGATTCATGAACACGTTGAATGCATCTTTCCACTGGGATAATGCAAAGTCATGGGTAAGGAGAGTGGTAATTTTAATCGTTCGGGTGGACAGGAGGTGGACGGCCCGAATCCAGGACTCTGAGGTAGAGGTACTACTTCCAGTCACAGTGAGTTCTTTGTAACAAATCTGATCCAGATTCCATGCAATGGATTTACCAGACAGTTCCATTTGGACATAACGTCCCCCATGGCGCACGAGGTCTAGAAGTTGTAGAGGGGCAGTATCTGTACCCGAACACTCATAGACGACATCTGCTCCAAGCCCCCGACTGGATACATCCTGAATGAGAGCAAGAATGTCTCTTGTTTCTACATTGATCACATAATCGGCCCCAAGGTTTTTGGCGAGTGCGAGGCGGTCAGAGTCCATCCCTGTTCCCAGAACAACCACCGTCACATGGCTGGCTTTGAGGACTTGCAAGGTAAGAAGTCCAATCGTACTTGGGCCGGCAATGACGGCCAAATCTCCAGGACGGACGGTTGGCTCGGCGAATAAAATTCCATGCACAACACACGCCAAGGGTTCCGTGATTGCGCCTTCGCGATAGGAAATCCTCTCAGGCAACCGGTGTACATTCTGTGCAGGAACGATCACATACTCGGCAAATCCTCCATTGATTGAGGAATCGGTGGAGAGTCGTTTACGGCAAAGGCTGCTTTGCCCATTGTGACGATGACGAGATATGTTAGGGGTATCGGAGAAAGTCTCGGATGTGACGCGATGACCCAGAAGGTTTTCGGAAACACCCTGGCCCACCTCAACGACTTCGCCTGCCACTTGGTGTCCTAACACCAATGGTAGTTCAGATTGAAATTCATCATTGTAGATTTGCAGATCAGTTCCACAGATCCCTGCGGCATGGACTTTCAACTTAACTTCTCCACGGCCAGGGACAGGATCGGGGATTTCGCAAACCTCAAGATTGCCGACCCCCGACGTTAATTTCATTACTGCCTGCATTCACGGATTCACTCAAATTTAAATCACGCAGCCTCTAGCGTCCACGTTCACTTCGGAA
The DNA here is from genome assembly GCA_965208025.1 of Rhodothermales bacterium. GTDB lineage: Bacteria > Bacteroidota > Rhodothermia > Rhodothermales > Bin80 > Bin80. The sequence goes on along the minus strand of OZ242302.1, from coordinate 1,782,312 downwards.
ATCACAAGGCCTTCATGAACTATATACATCTGGTTCACCATATTCACAACGACACATGCATGGTTTGGTATGATTTGTACCCGATCCCCAATACTTAGTGCACTTCCTCCTCGTACCTCTGCCCAGCCGTGCTCCTCTGAAAGTTCAGGGATGCTCGCATGTGGATGAGCAGTTCTTGTACGAGGATTGTAGAGAATACAGCCATATCCTGATTGGCCAGAAACTAAATCACTGGTAAGAATCTTTCGGCCAGCATCCAAAATCAAACGTTCGGTACCTTGCGGGGTACGATGTTTACTCACCACAGTTGAGAGGACGGTTAGCGCACACGTATCCAGAGAGCAAACCCCTAACGAGACCTGGGTCAGGTCATTGAAGATATAGTTTCCAGGTCGTAGTTCCGTAATCTGGAATCCACCTTTGCTCAGTGGTTCAAAAACACTGACAGAGGGAGTTGATCCTAAACTGATTTCAAAGGAATTCGGATCAATACAACCAGAATCTGCCAGTCGGATGGCCACATCAAGCATCCGATCTCGGGTCTGGGACATCACGGTCGTTCGGTTTACTTGCCCATTTGAATAAGCATTTCCTTCATGCGTCAGGATACCAGCCAGGTATAAACTATCCAGTTCTCGGATCATCTGGGCCAGTTTGACAACATCAGGATGATCATGCGGTACTCCGCAGCGGCCGTATCCAGTGTCAATTTCAAGAAGGATGTTTGCAGAACATTCGGATTGACTGAACGCTTGTGCAGCACGATGAACTCCTTCTTTAGTGTCAATGCAAAACGAAATATAAGCTTGTTGGGAAAGAGTGGTTAGACGTTTAAGTTGCGATGGTCCTACAATCGTATAGGCGATACAAACGTTATCAAACCCATGTTGGATAAACTTCTCCGCTTCACTAACTTTGGCTACGGTGATTCCGCGGGCTCCGTGTGCCAGTTGACGTTTTGCCAAGGCAGTGGACTTGTGCGTTTTCGTGTGTGGGCGTAAATGAACCGCTTCGGTCTTAGCCGCCATTTGCGAAAGATTCGCCTCGAGCCGCTTCTCATCAATGAGTACGCAGGGAGTCGGTAAGTCTTCCAGAACAGACATGATCGGGAAGCTATTGCGTAAGTTGGGAATCAAGGGTGGTGAGGATTGTGTCACCGATGAACAACTTTGCAACACAAAGCACTTTACAAAGTATACAACTTATGTACATTGAACATGGACCTGTTCCTCGCCGCGCTCAGAATCCAGAGAAGCAAGCGAGTGAACACTTACGTTATATTCGTGATGTGATGGAGCGTTCAGCTTCATTCACGGCTGTTCCAGGGTGGGGGATGGTCGCCGTTGGGGTCACTGCGATGGTTGCAGCATGGCTTGCTTCCATTCAGGATTCTACGGATGCCTCTCTGATGGTCTGGATGATTGAGGCGGGGGTCGCGGTGAGCATCGCGGTCGTGACCTTACGTAGGAAGGCCCGAACCTGTGGAGTGTCCCTGACCAGTGGGCCGGGTCGCAAGTATATCCTCACGTTGGCCCCATCCATGGTTGCAGGGTTACTATCCACTGTTGCCCTTTGGCAGGCGGGCAGTTTAGAGCTTCTTGCGACAATCTGGTTATTGCTCTATGGGGCAGGCACAATTACTGGTGGTGCAAGTAGTGTGCGAACCATACCCATTCTGGGTATCTGCTTTATGGTCATGGGGATTATTTCGCTGTTCATCCCACCTGACTGGATGCATTTAGTCCTTGCACTCAGCTTTGGTTTGTTGCACATTGGTTTTGGGTTATTTATTGCGCGAAAATATGGGGGATAAGACTTTTTCCAGCTCCATGAGAGTGTTGAAGACCAATTTAGATCCTCTGATCCATGCGCGTGTGCGGTTAGGAATTGTGAGTGCATTGGCGGCGGGAGAAACGCTCAGTTTCCGCGATCTGAAGGTGCTGTTGAGTACTTCGGATGGTAACCTGAGTCGTCATACACAAAAATTAGAAAAGGCAGGTTATATCGAATGCATAAAGTCTTTCAAAGGGCGCATGCCGCACACCGAGTATCGGCTAACTTCCAGAGGAACCCAAGCACTCTTAGCCTATGTTGAGCAAATGGAGCATATGCTTCAGGTCGCACGATCAGTACATATTGGGGGGAATGAATTTTAGAATGAACACTTTTTTCTCACGTTTGACGCTATGCCGCTTGTATTCCGATTGCTGCACTTGGCATGGGGTAGCAATTAGGTTTGCCATTCAAGTATGATAGATGTAGAACAAATCAGGGATGATTCACTCCATGTAGCGATTATCATGGATGGGAACGGTCGATGGGCATCTAAGCGAAATCTCCCACGTTCAGCGGGGCATCACGCCGGGGTTCGTGCGCTCCGTGAGACGGTAGAGGTTGCCGTTCAGCGACAGATTCATACACTTACCTTGTATGCGTTTTCATCGGATAACTGGCAACGTCCTCAAAGTGAGGTTCGGACGCTCATGCGAATTTTAGCAGCCCAGTTACCTGCCCAGGCGGCTCGTTGCGTTCGCCAAAATATTCGGATGAGTATCATCGGTCGGCGCGATCGCCTGCCTGCCCCAGTACTTCAAGCACTTCTACGCGCAGAAGAACGAACCATCCATGGGACTGCCCTCCACCTTCGTCTGGCACTGGATTACTCCGCGCGTGATGCGTTGGCTCGTGCCGCTCGGCATGTCGGGAGCAACGGAAATGGAGATTTTCTTCATGCACTCACTCAAGCCTACAATGCGGATTGTCCAGTCCCTGATGTTGATCTATTGATCCGAACCGGGGGAGAGCAACGCTTGAGTGATTTTTTACTCTGGGAGTGTGCCTATGCGGAACTATACTTTACCTCCGACTATTGGCCGGATTTTGGTGGATCCAAACTGGATACCGCACTTGCTGCATTTCGGGCGCGGGAGCGCCGGTTTGGCGCGATTCCAGCGTGACCGAAAGAGTTTGAATTGAACCTAAAAAGCCGGAATTAAATCAATAACCCTTCTCCCTGGATATTCATAATCTTTTCAGATTGAATTCCATTCCCTCTTCACTGGGGAATTATGATATGGTTAAGTTCTGATTTTTTTGAATGAAGAACGGTTGATTAACCAAAATTTGTGGAATGAAGATGATTCCTCAGATCAGATAAATCTATGGAAGTATATCCAACCACCGCTAGTCCGAGATTTGACAAGGTGTCATCATCTGTATCAAATAGTCTTTGAATTTACGGTCGAATCTGTATTCCCCTGTACATGTTCCGTAACACAAGACCGGGCAGATTGTAGGCAAAATCAAGAACTCAAACATTTGAAAACCTGATATCCGCTATTCGATTCATCTGCAAATGATCAGAATTTGACCAAAATATTCGTGATATACCAACGGTCACCCTTCATTTAGTGGAGCAAGCATGTTAGATCTCTCGAGCAATCCGACTCAAGTTCCATCAGCTTCAACCAGGTGAATTGTAATGGACTTGATATTCAAAATTGTATCATTCAAACACATACAAAGACAGTAATATCTAAATGCAGTTGAGTGACCAAACAAGAAGGAGAAGGAAGGCTCGTCAAGCGAAATGTTGAAAGTGTTGATTCCAATAAAGAATAATCCAAATGGAATTAGTATATTCCCCACGCACCACTTCTGCGGTTTCTTCCACAGAATCTACAAAACCAAATTCAGCATTTCAGATAACTGGTAAGAGCAATGAGATAGGACAAAATCAAAATTTCAAGGCGATTAGCGTGGAACAGGCGGAAAGGAATCAATTTTTTTCCCACAAAATGACATGACTATGACCGAATCATATCTGGAATATCCAGCAAGGCTTAACATATCATATCAGGACGCTCAGAATCGTTGGAGTATCTGGTTACGGCTACTCATCTTCCTACCTTTGATCCCAGCCGTATCAACTGCACTCAACTTCATCCTCAATATTGTAGGGATTATCATACTAATAGCTGGAATTCTTGCTGCTTTATACATCATTTTCTCCGCAACGTATCCCAGATGGTTATTTGAGTTTCACGAGAATCTTCTTCTGTTACAGTTTAGAATTCTGGCGTACATTCTCCTCCTAACAGATGAATTCCCGAGTATTCACGGTAGTGAGAAGTTCCAGATTGAGCTTACGTATCCCAATGCCGAAACAGACTTGAATCGCTTACTTCCGCTTATAAAATGACTACTGGTCATTCCACATGGAATTTTGTTCTTTTTTTATGGATTTTTGCTCGTAATCATGACTCCATTAAGTTGGCTATACATGTCAGTTTCTGGTCGCTATCCAGAGAGATGGTTTGATCTATCTGTCAGTATATTGCGATGGTGGCTATGTGTGCAGGCATACAGTCTTAGTCTGATTACGGATCAGTATCCATCTTTCTCGCTGAGCGAGTAACATGTCAAGGACGGTTCTTCTTTTTCGTCATGGTAAGTCGGATTGGAATGCTAGCTACGATAGAGACCACAATCGTCCGCTGAATGCTCGAGGCAAGCGTGCCTCCACAGTAATGGGGCGCTGGCTCGCGAGGACAGGACCTTTACCTGACTTGATTCTGTGTTCCACCGCTGTGCGGGCTCGCTCTACCTGTGAAATTGCAAAAGATTCAGGAGGATGGTCGGCCGAGATTCAGTATGAGCAAGGGTTATATCATGCCAACCCCAATGATCTGATCCATTATTTACAGGAGATTTCCGACGCCTTTGGGGTGGTGATGCTAGTTGGTCATCAGCCCACTTGGTCTATGACTGCTGGGTTGTTATCAAATAGTTCGGTAACCGAATTTCCGACGGCTTCCATGGCTAGAATTGATCTTCCAATTGAGACATGGGATCATTGTGTTTCAGGAGCTGGGAAGTTGATCTGGCATCAGTTTCCCAAGCAATTGCCAGAGAACAATTACAAATCAAATCAGTGAGCTAGCCAACTCATTCATGGGGCAGTCTGAGGGGGGCATGTCGGTAACTCACATCAACAGGTTTCATTTTTGGTTCTACCCCGAACCTTGTGGATAGAGGTCTAAGCCTCCACAGAAGAATAGAATCGCACTTCTGAATTTTTCAAACGTTCGGTATCCTCTCCCGACCGTTTTGATTTCTTGAATTTTGCCGTTAATGCGTTCTGCCTTGGCGTTGGATTGTGAGTGGGAAAGTGCATTACAGACGCCATCAAAATGTCGCTGAAACCTTTCCCCCACCTTGGTGACTTCCCTGACGCCCATCTGCTCAACACTCTTTAGCCAGAGATCAAAATACCTCTTTGCTTCGGCGAAGGAACTACACTCAAAGATCCCTTTAAACTCTTCGCGTACCCGCCAGGCGTGACTGACTTCCAAGTTGGCTTCTTGAACGACTTTGAAGATCTCGTCTTGCTTGGCCGTACGGTTCTTTTCGTTCTTCAAAAGCACATAACGCGTCCCTTTCAACTCGGGATGGCTCTTCACTTCCCGTCTGCGCACCTGATTGATTGCTTTGTTCAGATCCTGAATCAGATGAAACCGATCATGAATCAAGGTTGCGTTCGGAAAGACTCGTTCAACGGCGCGAATAAACGCCTTTAACATGTCCGTCGTCACCGTTACGACCTTCTCCTTCATTCCCTCAAACACACGCTCAAACAGCACTATAGCGCCTTCTTTGGTCTTTCCCTCCCCCACATCAAGGACAATCCCCCGTGTGGAATCTGTTACCACGGTCCCATAGACATGCCCCCGTTTGAGTGCTTTCTCATCCACACCGATATGGGGGATCTCTCCCAGATCCCTACGTGCTAATCCGCGCTCTACACTACGATGCATGATCCGATTCAGTTGGTTAAATCCACACCGTAGAAGCTTGGCGGTGCTGGTTTGATTTTTGGTTGCTTTCAACAGATCAATCGCAGCGCGCTCAAAGGCATAGGTTACACGACTGGATGAATCTGCCCAAGGAAGCTTAATCGTCTTGATTCCCTTTGAAGACTTGACCCGAGGGATACGACAGTGGATATAACTCTTGGATTGACACCAGTCAATATGACGCCACGAACGCTCCTTGCGGTGGTCATACAACGTCCCAGATTCCCCCGTTTCTGGACAAACAAGATTCTCTCCCGAATGGCGAAGATATACATCAATCCGGTGAGACGTTGGATCCAAAGTGATTCGGTCAAGCTGCCACTCAGGAGTGAGATCCAGAGTGTAGCGCATAAATAAATCTATGAAATTTGACATGAAATTGAGTAGGTTTAGTTCGCCGAAATATACTCATTCCACACAAATTGTGGTAGAACCTCATTTTTTGATGGAACTTTTCAAATGTTTGTGTCCACCATTAAGTCTACGATCTTGTTTTCAACTATCCGTAGTTGCTTAACTGCTTTTTGAGTATTTTGATCTTCTTGTCTTGTATCTCCTGACAAGGCTATGCGCAGTAGGAGAAAAGCTTCGTTCAAGTCATCCGTCTTGTCCGACCCTGATTAATTGCTGATCCCATGGTACATCTTGATACAGTTATGCAAGTAGTTTCCAAGATCGTCTAAGTGATCACGAAAGTCTTCATGTTTAGGGATTCCAAAATCTGGCGAGTTCTTTAGCACCTTTCTGATCTTGTCACACACCTGAAGAGATCTTCTACCTTCTTCAACAACCAGATCCTTAGCAGCTCTAATATTTAGTGAAACGCCATCCAATTTTAGCGACCAGATAGGCAAGCACAATTGTTACCAAGAGGAGCCTCTTTCAAAATTCCTCAATTGGATAATTTTTTGAGAGATTTTGCTAATTGATGAATCTGGGTACTAAAGAGTGTTAGGGGGCTGATCTGCTCTGGGAGGTATCGTTTTTTTGGGTCACAAACGAAGGGACAGGGATCTCCGAATTTTGTATTTTTAGGAGAATTACAAGTCCAACAACCCCCGGAGAATCTCATGTCCCTTACCAAGAAGATACGCGGTTTTTATATTTCCTGCCAACAGGAGTTGTTTCCATGTGTGGAGCAGAACTATGGAGTGTTGCCCAAACGATTCCGGAAGTTGTTGTTATTGTTTGAGTTGGTGTGTGTGGAGGATCATCTGCCTCGTCCCCGGCTTCGTTCGGTGGGACGCCCGCGTGCGCACCGGGTCTGTCTTGCGCGGTCGTTTTTGGCCAAGATGGCGTTAACTATTCCGACGACCTCCGGATTGCGGGAGCGGCTTCTATCGGATGTTTTGCTTCGGTCCCTCTGTGGTTGGTCCCGCTCATGTGATGTGCCAAGTGCGCCCACGTTTTCTCGTGCGTTTCAGGAGTTTGCGTTGGCGAAGTTACCGTCTCGGATCCATGAAGCTTTGATCAAACAGGGGTACGCGGGGGAGTTCGTGGGGCATATTTCACGGGATTCAACGGCGATTCAAGCGCGGGAGCGTCCGGCTCCAAAGGCGGATACATCAAAGCCCGTGAAGCAACGCAAGCGGGGGCGTCCGAAGAAGGGGGAGGCCCGTCCCAAGGTGCCTCGTCGCCTGGAGCAGCAGTTGAAGATGGAGTTAGGCGAGATGCTGGACGCGTTACCAAAGGATTGTACGGTGGGATGTAAGCGGAACGCGAAGGGACATACGCAACGATGGACGGGCTATAAGCTACACATGGATACGACGGACGGAGGGGTTCCGATCAGCTGTTTGGTGACCTCTGCCTCATTGCATGATAGTCAGGCGGCCCTTCCCTTGGCGCACTTGACGCAGCAACGGGTGGACAACTGTTATGATCTCATGGACAGCGCCTATGACGCGAAGGAGATTGTTGCACATCGGAGCGCCTCGGGGCGTGTACCGATCATTGATCCGAATCCACGCAAGAAAAAAGCGGCGGATCGTCGCGAGCAAAAGGCGCAACGGACGGCCGGATTCATTCCTGCGGAGCGGGTTCGCTATCGGGAACGTTCGACCGTAGAGCGGGCCTTTGGGCGACTCAAAGATGAGTTCGGTGGACGCAATATCCGAGTCCGTGGGCACGAGAAAGTCCTCTGTCATTTGATGTTCAGCGTGGTGGTGCTCACGGTGGACCAAATGCTGCGGATGGTGCAGTAAACCGGCCATCCACCCCCTGCATAACAGAATTTGGGCGCTTCAAACCACAGAAGCCGTGGGAGGGGGGTGTGAAATCTACACGGATCGTGGACGAAATTCACCAAACAGAGACCTCCGTGCAGGCAAAGAACCGGTCAACTCCACAAAACGGCGAACCCATACCAATGATTCGCGTAATCCGACGAAATTGAACCAGCCTCAGCCGCAATTCGGCGGGGAAAAAAGGTAAAAATATAGAATTTTGAAAGAGGCTCAAGAGGTGAACGGATTCTACAAGTCCAATATTTAAATGGTAATTATATACGTGAGTAACAAAAAAAATGCAATTGGTTTCGCATTTTTGGAACTTTGAGTAACCAAGCAAGTATAAATCATTACTCAAACACAAAAGACTATTTGCAACAATGGAGAAGCAACGAACCGGCCCTGGCAAATCATTCCGCAAAGGAATATCTTGGAAGAAGTTGATGCAGATGTTTCCCGATGATGCAACTGCGGAAGCGTGGTTTGCACAACGGCGCTGGGGAAACACACCTACCTGCCCACACTGCCAATGCACAAACGTTCAGGTTGGAGCAAGTCATCCCACAATGAACTATCGTTGCAGGAACAAGAAATGTCGTAAATTCTTCAGCGTACGTGTCGGAACGGTTATGCAGGATACCAAGCTGGATTATCAAACCTGGGTAATGGCGATTTACATTCTCAACGTTGGGATCAAGGGAGCGTCCAGTATGAAGATTCACCGTGATCTGGATTTAACGCAGAAAACCGCTTGGTATCTGGCACATCGAATCCGTGAGAGTTGGAACGTTGATCTGACACAGTTCATGGGGCCGATTGAAGTAGATGAGACCTACATCGGCGGGAAAGAGAAAAACAAGCACGAGCATAAGAAGCTGAATGCTGGACGGGGAACGGTTGGCAAGACGGCTGTAGTTGGCGTAAAGGATAGAGAGACCAAGCAAGCCTGAATTACCGGGAGGCTGTACTTGGAACTGGTAAGGCCGTTAAACTTCTTAATAACAGGCTATTTGGCAATATTTCCACATAATTATTTGAACTTATAAATATTATTTCACTTTTATAACCACATCTTTTCCCCCTGCCTTTGATCCGCTTTTTTCCTCATATTTGCTGTTATTTGTCTGTATTGCGCTTTATTTACAGATAGTTAACGATGATTTCCAAGACTTAGGGCTGATTTTGTGTATTGTTTCATATTTATGTAGTATATTGATAATATATTCATACTTCACGATATACGATGGAACAACGCTCCGATTTCTTTGCCCAACCCGACTTCCTCCCAATGCGGCAATATGAAGCCCTCCGTGCCTATCTCCATGAAGGATGCTCTCTGAATGAAGCCGCGCACCGAGGCAACTACACGGTAAAATCTTTTCAGAATCTCCTCTACCGTTTTCTTAAAAACCCCTCCATTCATTTCTTCTGGCCCTCGCCGAAGAAGCCTGCACCTGCCTCAAAGTTCACCGATCCCAGACCAGAGCGGATTCTTGCTCTCCGAAACGAACAGCAAGCCTCCATCTATCAGATCCGAGATCTTCTACGGAACGAGAAGATGTCCGTCAGTATCGGATATATCCAAAAGGTCTTTGATCAGAATGGGATCAAGCGGTTACCACGGCGTACGCCTGAACAGCGCGCACCGAAGTTCATCCCTGCCGACCGAAGGAAGCTGGATCTTCGCCCTCACAGCTTCCGAACGGACTTTGCTGGACTCTTCCTGTTTGCATTGGACTTGGCCCAGATAGACTTGGATTCCATCTTGAAGGAGGTTCAGATGCCAGGCTCATACAAGATCCCAGCGGGCTGTGCTGTGCGTTCACTTCTGGCCCTCAAGCTCTTGGGGATCGGCCGACCGTCCCAAGTCATGTCCGAAGCGCTGGATCCTGGCCTGGCTCTGTTTGCAGGTCTCAATGCCATCCCGAAGCGAACCTTCTTGACCGATTACTCCATTCTTGTGGATCCAACCTTTTCGGCTCCATTGATGCACCGGTGGTATCATGCCGCAATCAATGTGAGCGATGGAATCGGCAGGGGAAATTCCATTGATCTGGACTTTCATACGATCCCCTATCATGGGAATCAGGCACTCATGCAGAAACATTATGTCTCCAAGCGTAGCCGTCGCCAACGGGGAGTCCTTGCCGTATTGGCCCGCAATGCAGAGGCGCGAACCTTTTGCTACGCCGATACAAACCTTCGTAAGGAAACGCAAAATGATGCCATCTTACGCTTTGTCGAGGATTGGAAATCTCAAAGGGGAAAGGTGCCAAAAGAATTGGTCTTTGACAGTCAATTCACCGTCTACAAGAATCTGGGGGAACTCAACAACATGGGAATTGACTTTATCACGTTGCGGAGACGGCATGCCTCTCTCCTAAAGCACATCCACGCTCTGGACAAAAGCGCGTGGACGAAAATTCGTCTCACAAATATTGGACGGGCCTATCAAACTCCCCATATTGTGGATGAAGTCACGCGGCTTCGGGAGTATCCATCGGAGGTCCGACAAATTCTGGTCAAGGGCTTGGGGCATGATAAACCCACCGTACTGATCACCAACCAGATGAAACGCTCGACCACTCAACTGATTGACCGATATGCACGGCGGATGATCATTGAAAATGTCATCAGTGATTCCATTGACTTTTTCCACATGGATGCACTCAGCTCTGCGGTACCTTTGCGCATCAATGTGGATACACAGCTGACCGTCATGGCCAGTGTCCTCTACCGACTCCTGGGCGTTCGAGTCGGGAAAGGGTATGAGAAAGCAGAAGCACGAAGAATCTATCGGGATCTAGTCAGCCACCGGGGAAAAGTTACCTTGACCGAAGATGAACTTCTTGTCCAGTTACGTGCGCGGGCCTATACTCCCTTGCTCATTGAGGCAGGATACACCAAATTACATTACAAAATCCCCTGGCTGGACAACAAAACCCTCAAAATAGAGTTCGTCAGACGTCACTGATTTCCATAGCACAGATGCTTCCCGGTAATCCAGGCAAGTACAGGCACAGGTTATTAAGGACACGACCGCTCAGACGCTCACAGGCTTCGTATATGACACTTCAGATGAAGAGGCACAAGTATACACCGATGACGCAATAGCGTATCAGGCGTTAAAGAGAGTTGCTCATGCGACCGTGAAGCACTCGGTCAAAGAATACGTAAACGGAGAAGCCCATATCAATGGCATGGAGTCTTTTTGGTCGTTGCTGAAGCGTGGTTATTATGGTACCTATCACAGGATGTCACCAAAGCATCTACAGCGTTACGTGAACGAGTTTGTAGGGCGACACAATATCCGTGAACTGGATACCGTAGATCAGATGCAGGATATAGCAAAGGGACTGTTTGATAAGCACATTACGTACAAGTTGCTCACCCGAAAAACTGGGTTAGATTCAACGGCGATTTGATGTATCTGATTTCTCGGCACCACGAAATGGAGTCGGACGATGAGTAGACAGCAACTTGCACAGGCTCAGCGTGCAAAAAAGGACGAGTTCTACACGCAGCTGCGTGACATTGAGAACGAACTCCATCACTACAAAGAGCACTTCAGGGGGAAGGTGGTCTACTGCAACTGCGATGATCCGCGGGTAAGCAATTTCTTCACGTTCTTCTCGAAGCAGTTTGAGTTTTATGGACTCAAAAAACTGATCACGACCTGCTACAAGAATCAAAATCCAGATCTGTTTTCTAGGCATGACATCGAGAAGGCTATCTATCTGGAATACGAAGGAGATCTGGACGGCAACCGCCGTCCAGATCCAGATGAAATTGCCGTAAAATCCCTGCAGGGAGATGGAGACTTTCGGAGCCCCGAGTGCATTGAACTTTTGAAGGAAGCGGATATTGTAGTGACGAATCCTCCGTTCTCGCTTTTTCGCGAGTATGTTGCGCAGTTGATGGAGTACGACAAGAAGTTTCTGATTATTGGGCACCAGAACGCCATTACGTACAAAGAAATCTTTCCGCTGATCAAGGAGAATAAGATCTGGTTAGGATATGGTTTCAGAGGAGGGGCAGGACATTTTATTAGTCGGTATGAGGATTACGCAACTGCTACAGATCGAAAGGAGGGGATGATCCGAGTATCGGGTGTCCACTGGTTCACAAATCTCAGCCACAAGAAGCGGAACGAAAAACTGATTCTATACAAGAGATATTCTCCAGAGGAATTCCCGCACTACGACAATTACGACGCGATTGAGGTGAGCAAGACGAAAGAGATCCCAGAGGATTGGAGCGGAGCAATGGGGGGGCCTATCACCTTTTTGGACAGATGCTCCCACTAACTCTGTTCAAATCACCAGATTTGGTTTTATGAAGTAGTTTTCTGTAACGTGATTGCATTTCCCTTTTTCTCAAACAGGTTTTTTCTTCAATTAAGGTTCAAGCTGTCCCTAGTTTCGCCCATCTGCTCACGCGTGGAGACAGCTATCCCATGGCACCTAAAATCACTTTTGCTGCCTCGCCGCCCTCAGGTCTGATTTGGCTACGATGAATCAATTTGTACGGTAATCTTGAATCCCTCTGCAATCCCTTTGTACAAAAAATCCCAACTCTCTACCACAAACTCCCGAAGTATTCCCCGTACTCTCTCTCGGACGTACAGGAGTCGCGTCATCTTCGCCAGAGCGATCCTGAAGTATTCATCGCACCGCATCTCAATCTGATCCACCAAAAATGCAAGGAGCATCAGGGATCCGAGCACGCTGGATAGATACTGATGACCATGTCCAAAGTTATGCTCAAAGTGATCGCCTTGGTTCTTTAATGTGTGAAACGTCTCGTTCTCAATCCTCCATCTTGCCCGTCCTGCTCGCATTATCTTCATGAGCGTGTCTTTGGTTAGCGCTAAATCCGTTACCCATGAAAACCGTTTCATCTTGGGAGTTGGACGCTTCTTTGTTCCAGGTTTGATCTCATGATACGCAAGCAGATTCACCTTTACATCTGGATTGGATGCGTTCAGCGGAACATGGTTGAGATAGCTGAATTGGTGAACGGTGCCGTCGTCTTCCTTCGTCTCCCATGTCTGGGCCTTGCTCTCCAGTTCCTGAAACAAAAACTTATGATCGCCCGGCTTTGCCCCTCACCGAAGATTCTTTGCCTCTAACTCTCGGATATGCGGGGCATTCGATGCAATCCCATCTTCAAGAAAGATCACCTTCAAGTGCGGGGGCTCCCGCCTGAAATCCTCAATAAACCGCTTGGATGCGTTTCGCTCACAATCGTTTTTCTTGGCCCCATCCGTGTTCAAGATCGGCTCCGGTGCCAATGGAATCACTTCCTTTTGATCTGGACTCACAATCGCTCCACAGAGCATCTGATGATAATACGTCGTGCTCCCATCCCGATGATGCTTCTCGCAACAGTGTACACAATGGACCGTCTTGGAAGAAAAATAACCCGTTCCGTCCAACGATAGAAGAAGATGCCCGTCCATATACTTGTAGTCCTCAAGAACTTTCCCCCGTTGCACCAAGGAAAACAGTCTCTTGAACGCATCCCGCAAACTTCGTGGATCCAACCCATCCAGACGCTTCCGCAATCCAGAGTCCGAAGGAACCCGCGCGACACCGAACAGAGTTTGTAGATTACGATGGACAGGGAGGGCTTCATCCCTCACCGCTTGATCAAATTGAAGCAACGAAGAATCCTTGAGCGAAAAGATGGCAAGCCCCGACATGAGGGAATCCGTAAGCACGAAGCCCCGCCCCGCAATCGGGTCCGCAATGGAGGCAAAACACTCCCGGACAGCTTCAAGCAGAAACGGTTTTCTCAAACGCTTGGGGGCTTGATGAAGTGACTTCTTTTTCATGGTTGATCAGCAAGTTTTATGGAAAAACACAGACAAATCTCTGGGCAGGAAGAAGATGGACGCTCCAATCAGGAGAAGTTCTCAACAAAACAAGGCTAAAGCAAAACAGTCTGACCGAAAAATAAGCCAAACGTTTGCGAAAACAAAAAGAAGTTTCCCAATTTTAAGAAATTAATGACTTAGTGGGAATTGCTGCTTTCTGGACAAGTATAACCCGGACCAGTTTGAGATACTGGGCTCAGATTATGATATAAAGATGGGGCTTCTACCTGAAATCGTCAACCCTGAATGGGATGGGAAGATCGATAGAGGCTACATCAACGGAAAAAGAATTTACGCCCGCATCCTCATTCGTAATAGAAAGCTTTGACAATGAAGATTCACGAGCATAAGATCAAAATCCGGGACATCATCAACGGTTACCATGATGATGGGGATGGGCATGTCATCGGGTACGGTGGGATGCTGAATATCCGCCCGCCGTATCAGCGTGAATACATCTACGACGGTAAGAAAGACTTCCAAGAGGCCCTCATTCAGTCGGTCTTTTTCGAGCGTCCAGTAAACTTGATCTATTTCGCAAAAGCAGAAGGTAGCACATACGACTATGAACTACTGGATGGGCAGCAGCGAATCATCACGATCTGCAAATTCATCAAGGGACGAAAGTTTTCGATCACCCTGCCTGACGGGAGATCCAGTACTGGCAGGGTCTGGAAGTGAAAGATCAGGAACGAATCTTGGATTATGAGCTCCATGTACATGTGTGTGAAGGAGAGGCTGACGAGCTGATGCGATGGTTCCAAACCATCAACACCGGTGCAAAAGAATTGTCTGACCAAGAGCTGCGCAACTCGATCTACAATGGCTCTTGGGTGACCGATGCGAAGTTCTATTTTACGAAGAAGGGCGGTCAGGCGGAGAGGTGCAAGAAATTCATGAGTGGGAAGCGGGAGCGCCAAGAGCACTTGGAACGCGTCCTTCAGTGGAAGGTGGGAAGCACAAAAGACGCAAAAATTCGGGCTTACATGTCTAAACACCGGACCAATCTCTCGGCAAAACCCCTGTGGGAGTATTTCCTTGCAGTATCTGCTTGGATTGAACACACCTTCAAGATCAACATGGATCCAAGTTGTTATCGAAGCACGATGAGGCAGGTGGATTGGGGCTGGCTTTATGCAGAGTTCAAGGACATTGAGGTTGCCCCCAGAGAGATTGCGGAGAAGGTGGAGCACCTTTTCAAGTGCGATTCAAAGGAGATCAGCCAAAGGGGAATTTACCCCTTCGTGTTGACGGGGGAGGAAAAATATCTGAGCCTTCGGTCGTTCAAGCCTGAGCAGCGCAGGGCCGCGTATGAACGGCAAGGCGGGCTTTGTGCCATCACTGGTGAGCCATTTCCCATTGAGGAGATGGAGGCAGATCATATCAAACCTTGGTCAGAGGGGGGAAAGACGGATGATGAGAACTGCCAGATGGTCTGCAAGGCGGCACATCGGAAGAAGACTGCCGATCAGATGAGAGCACTCTGGGCATCTTCAGGACGTTGACTTCCGAATCCATCCTATGGAAACGACAACGAAAAAACAAAAACGCACACAAAAACCAGATAGTCAAACCAAGAAGGTATCCCGCCCCAGAGGACGGCCTCCGAAGGATCTAAGCAAGGTTAGTGGAACGATCTTAATGGATCCAAAGGAGTTTGCAAAGATACTGTTAAATACTCCCCCGCAGACGATCAAGAAAAAGTAAAAAACAAGGCAGGTATGCTGATGGGAAAGGTTAAAAATGGCTTGGTTACTCACGTATATAATTCCCATTTAAATCCAATTCCCATTCCATAACACCAGAGTGCAAATACTTCAGCAAGATGAGGCAGGAAGTATTGTTGCACTATGCCTCATCTATGTAGCTGTAGACTTCTGATTCATACCAGGGCCTGTCTATGGAGCGCACTTTCAAATGTTCTTTAACCTCTTTCTTCTTAAATCCTCGGCGTATAAGACCTCCAAAGGCTTCTTCTAAAAACGAAGATGCGTAACCCATTGTCTCCTCCAATACAACATACAAACGAACACCTTTATTGACAGCTTCAAGATATCTTGGAAGAAGATGATCTTCTTGAAACTCTTCACCAGAATACTTACCATCTTCTTTCAGCCGAGGCCCTGGCGTGCGGGTGAAATCACGTACATAAAGGATGAATTCCTGATCGTGGATACCGCTATTCATGGGACCCTGTTCAATGTTCCCGACATGTTACAGTCCCGGGAAATTCTTGTTCCAACATACGGTAATCCGAATTTTCCACATCTGCATACACATTGTTAGTTATGATCCTCAACCGGCGCGTTTGTCCTTGCCTATTCCGGTTAGCAATATTTGGCAACCCCCTGCCTCTGTGGCCTTTTCCAGTGCTCGTTCGTTTTCTTGGTGATGGACTTAGGAGAAAATAACTTGGATATCCGTATACTCTTTCAGGCCTTCCTCTGCGAATTCAACTCCGACGCCAGAACGCTTTACTCCCCCGAAGGGAGCGTTGGGTTGGATCATTCCGTGCTTGTTAATCCAGACCGAGCCGCATTCCATCTGGTTTGCTATTCTTCTTGCCTCTCCTATATCCTGGCTCCAGACCGAACCTCCTAGACCGTTGGGGTTATCGTTTGCCTTCTCAATTGCTTCATCGATTCGATGATAGCGGATAATAGGCAGAACGGGTCCAAACTGTTCATCATCCACGAGAGGGTCTCCGTTTTCCAAGTCAGCTATGATCGTGAGCGGATAAAAATATCCCTTCCCGCCCATTTTCTGCTGTATTTCTTTGGGGTCTCCCCCCAAGAGCACATGTCCTTTGGATTTGGCGCTTTGCACCAGGTCGTCCACAATATCGTATTGCTTGCGGTTCTGAATCGGCCCCAAAACAACATCCTCGTTCACACCTTCTCCTACCTTCATCTGTCGGGCAAGATCTACCAATTCATCGCAAACACTGTCATACACATCATCATGAACATAGAGACGTTTCAATGCCGCGCAGGTTTGGCCGCTATTAATGAACGCGCCCCAGAAAAGTCCTTCGGCAATCTGCTTTGGATCAACATCTGGAAGAACAATTCCGGCATCGTTTCCGCCGAGTTCAAGGGTCAGTCGCTTCATGGTTTCCGCTGAGTTCGCCATGATCTTCTGGCCAGTCGCGCAGGAGCCGGTGAAAACAATTTTGCCGATCCCCTCGTGCACTGTCATTGCGGCCCCCAATTCGTCCTTGCCCGAAATGCAGTTGACCACGCCCTTTGGCAACACTTCGTTCATGAGTTCAACTAGGCGTAGTGTGGACAAGGGCGTAAAGGGAGAGGGCTTGGATACTATCGTATTGCCAGAGAGAACAGCAGGAATGATATGCCAGATCGCAATCATGACCGGGAAGTTCCAGGGAGTAATTGAGCCTACAACACCAATTGGTTTGCGGTGAAGTTCAACCCTACCATCATCGTTGTCCTGGAGAATCTCCATCGGAAGGGAAAGGCTGGCCGTGTATTGAGTCCAGGCCATTGCGCCACCGATTTCCCAGCGTGAGCCGAGGCCGTTTAGGGGCTTACCCTGCTCCGCAGTCAGAATATGGGCGAGCTCTTCAGCATTTTCTTCAATTTTTGAAGCAATTTCCAGACATGCTGACTGTCTTTGGGATTCAGGTACTTCGCGCCATTTTATGAATGCTGTCTCGGCGGCTTGCACGGCATCTTCCAAGTCTTTCTTTCCCGCCAGTGGTGCAAGTCCAGCTACATTTTCGTTGGCGGGATTCAACACTTCAAAGCTTCGTTTGGTAGAGACCTTCTTGCCGTTAATAACAAGGTGGAATGGGTTCATCGTGGGGCTCATTAAGTTTTTCCTGCAGACATATTTCGTGTCGATTCCACAAGATAGTGATAAATCAGTTGTCTGACAGTGAATACTCTGCTGACGGCTGACGCTGACGGTGGGATACGGCACCGACAGAGAATTCTGGGAAGTTGATGTAGTCTCATTGGGACGGTCGTACGAGGGGCTGTGATGCCTACAAAAGTAGTAATATCAATGAGGAGAAAGATACAAGTTTGTGCGGGGGCTGTGAAGGTAATCTTCCGCACAGAAAACACGGGAAATCTTCCCTGATGGTATTTTTGTTACGTTGGTATATTATATTTGTTTTCTTGTTACAGCGTACTTAACTTCTGTGTCTATGCTGACAGCTAGTCGACAAAATAATGGATGGTAATGACCGGTAATGATAGAGTCGGCAATGATCTCCGTATGTTGCCAGAACAAATGCTGGCACTTGCGCGGCAAACGGCAGAGTTGCTAGTGCGGCGCATTGAGAATATGCCCGGAGAAGGTGCTTGGGCGGGAGAGTTCCGGCGGGATCTTGAGGATCAATTGATGAAGCCTCCACCTGAGGAGAGCCGTTCGGCCTCGCAAGTGATTGAAGAAGCCGCAAATGAGATTCTTCCAATCGCGCTGAGCTTAGACCATCCGCGGTGTTTCGGGTTTATCCCTTCACAGCCCACTTGGCCTAGTGTCCTGGCTGACTTTATGGTTGCCGGCTTTAATATCAACCAGAGCTCTTGGTTGATCTCTAGTGGTCCGAGCCAGCTTGAGCTTGTAGTCGTCGACTGGTTCCGGCGTTGGATTGGCTATCCAGAGGGTGCTGGAGGTGTATTAACGAGCGGGGGCTCGGCAGCGAACCTGGATGGTCTTGTTGCGGCGCGGGAGGCTGCGATTGATCCAGAACGAGGCGTTCTGTACATGAGCGAACAGAGCCATAGTGCACTCGTCAAAGCGGCCAGGATCATGGGGATTGGTCCAGAACGCATTCGTATGATTCCGACCGACAGGTATTTCCGCATGGATATGGATGCGTTAGTTGAGACTGTGGCTAAAGACAGAGCCGCCGGATTTAGTCCCATGGTTCTATGTGCGAACGCTGGAACGTCCAACTGTGGAGCCGTAGACCCACTGGAAGAGATGGCCGACTATTGCGAGGCCCAGGATATATGGCTCCATGTTGATGCCGCTCATGGAGGCTTTTTGCTCGTGACTGAGGAAGGTAGGGATATCATGAGTGGGATTGAGCGTGCTGATTCAATTGTGCTGGACGCACATAAGTGGTTCTTCCAACCCTATGAAGTAGGAGGCCTGATGGTCAAGGATTTGCGCACTCTTGAGTGTGCGTTTGCTGGGAAATGCGATATTCTCCAGGACACGATTTGGGGTGCTAACCATCCAAATTTTTCGGACAGAGGTTTGCAACTGAGCCGTTCCGTTAGGGCATTGAAGATCTGGATGTCCGTTCAAACCTTCGGTATGGCCGCATTCCGGAGAGTCCAGTCGCAAGGGATGGCGCTCGCGCATCGAATTGAGGAGTATGCTAAAGAAAGTGCGGTCCTAGAGATGTTGGCACCTGCTGCATTGGGGATTGCATGCTTCCGGGTAAATCCCGCGGATGCTGACCTTGACAATCATGTGCTGGAAACAATCAATAGGAACGTACTCGCCCGAGTCTTCTGGGAAGACCATGCGTTCATATCGTCAACACGCCTTCGTGGAGCGTTAGCACTCAGGATGTGCGTCATCAATTACACTACGACTTGGAACGAGGTACACGAGACGTTGGAGATCATCTCAAAATTCGGGAAGGAGATTTTAATTCAAGACTTATCTCCCTATTGATCGTGGATTATCCCGTCTCAAACGTTGCGGTGGATCAAGGATGAGTCTCACCAGTGATTTGGACGACCCAGTTCCTGTGTCAAAGTAAGTGACGGCTCCATCTGAGGCCGATGCCGGTTTAGTCGGTGAGGTGATGATGGCTGCATTTAAGAAAATTACCTTAGGAATATCTGAGACTCATTTTGATATCTGTCTGTTTTGGTTCTGTCAAATGCATTTATCTCAGAATATCAGCGAAGGCAAGAAATACTTCGGTTTGTTTGAAAATAGATTGTATATTTGTGATCATTTCTTGACAAATGCAATACTCATTGAGTATTCCAAACAAAAGAGCCACCAAATACGATTGATGGGAGCCACCCATTCGGTCGGCGAAGTCGTGCAAAGTATGTATGCAAGACGGGTTGCATTACGAGATGGATTCGTTCTTCAATTCTTGTTGACCTTGCACTTTGCGCATGGACTCTCCCGTCAGTTCAATTTTATGTGCATTGTTGACCAGTCGATCCAGGATTGCATCTGCCAGGGTAGGGTCTTCCATGGTCTCATACCATTTTTCCAAGGGATACTGACTCGTCACAATGGTAGACCGTACGGTGTAGCGATCATCCAGTAGTTCCATAAGGTCTCGTTGAGGATGCGCAGCAATCTGATGGAGTCCCCAGTCATCCAATACCGATACATCCATACGAGCAAGCTGTTTCAATGCTTTCAAGAAACCGCCTTCCTCGCGCGCGGTTTGCAGGGTTTCTAAGAGTCGGGAGAGTCGGTAATAGCGCGTATTGAAGTTTTCCAGACACGCCTTATGTGTCAGTGCACAAGCAACATAGCTTTTCCCAACTCCGGTAGGCCCCGTAATGATGACATTTTGCTGACGGCGAATCCACGGACAGCTCGATAGATGGAGCATGAGACGCTTATCCAGTCCACGAGACGCGCTGTAGTCCAGATTCGCCATGTTGGCCTGAAGACGCAGTTTTGCGGTGTGTAACCGACGGGCTAATCGTCGGTCTCCCCGGACCGCCTCTTCGTGGTCGACCATGAGTCCCAAACGATCCATGAACGGCATGGTGTCTATATCTGGGGTATCCAGTTGATCCCGTAGGGCGGCGGCCATGCCGTTGAGCCGCATCTGTTCAAGTTTCAAGAGGGTTGGGTGTAAGAGCATAGAGTTTCGTTAGTTAGATGAATAATAGTCTGCGCCCCGAATATTTTTGTGTTCAATTGGAGACGGGGATTGCTAAGATTCGTCAGCGATTCGTTTGGCCAGTTTCTTCACCGCCGCCGTCGTCAATCGGTCCTGATTCAAGGCATGTTCACAGGCCTGTTCCAGAACGGAATTGCCAAATTCACGTCCCAGTTTAAGAATTCCCATGCAGCGCCGAAACACCTGTGCGGGAACGAACGCTCGCGCAAAAATTTCTTCAATCAGTGCGGTGGTTGAAGGACCGATCTGTTTGGCCCAATTCACCAATCGCGACGGTGGCCACGATTCATCGTCTTGGTGGTTTTTCGGCATATGCTGTTCAACGGTCGTATACTTCTGCTTCGCGCTCTCCCGTAGGTGAGATGCGATTCGGGTCTCGCCATGAAAAATCTCCACCGTCTTTGCAGTCACGCGTGCACTCACTTGCTGATTCAGGTAGGTATACGGTACGCTGTAATGGTGTTCGTCCATTTGAATATGGTAATGAAAGGAGACCTTCCGGTTGTGGATCCAGACCGCAAATTCATACGGCTCTTGGGGTAATGGACGCAGCATCGGTTGATCCATCTCTTCAAACAGGCGTGCACGCGTTGTATTATGCTTCTGGAACGGAGTTTGATTGAGTTCCTGAACCTGCTCCAAAATCGCTTCATTGAGTTCTGCAAGACTGTGAAAGGGTACGTTTCGCAGCGCACCCAAAACTTTTCTCTGCAACAAGAGAACTCCGCCTTCTGCCTTCGCTTTATCTCTGGGTTTTCTGGGACGTGCAGGAAATACTTGCACATTGTACTGTTCTGCCAAATCATGAAAAGATTCGTTCAGAATCGGCGTGTCGTCCGTACGGAATTTGATCACCGCGGATTTTAGATTGTCTGGAACAAGCACTTTCGGAACGCCTCCGAAAAACTCAAAGGTCCGACGAATTGATCCGCAGAAATCCGCGACCTTCTGTGACTGCGTCGCTTCCGCATATAGATACCCAGATGCCCCCAGTACGGCCACAAACAGTTCCACCTCCCGAACCTCACCGTCTGGATCCGTAATGGTGGGTTTCTTCCCCGAGTAATCCACAAATAATCGCTCGCCTGCTTTGTGCGTCAGGCGCATCACAGGATCTACCTGCGTGGAGCGCCAGTTACGATATAACTCTGCAAACCGACTATACTGATAGCCCGTTGGATGCTCCTCAATGTACTCCGTCCACACTTGATGAAGGGTGAGCGATCGGTGTTGTGCCAATTCTCTCCGAACTTCAACCCAGTTCGGGACCAGACGCGCTACCGACGCATCTCCTGTCGTTGGAGGGTAGAGCATTGCCTCCAACTTTGCATCGGTTATGTCCTCAGGTAATGGCCACATCAACTGCGCGCGCTTTGCACGCTCAAGAAGACGCGCGACCGAAGCACGACTGATCCCGACCCACCGAGCAATCCCTCGGTTGGACAGCTTGTCCACAAAATGAAGGGCTAAAATACGTTTGATCTCTCTCATCTTAATTCGTTTCGTAGGCATAGGTATTCCTCGCAATTTGTGAAATGAAATGCGAAGAATACGAAGATGAGAGAGTTTTGAATGATACGACGCGTATATCCCCAAACTATGAACTCAAAATGTCCAATCCAACGGCGGAATAGGTGGCTCACATCAATCGTATTCAGTGGCTCACTTACGTCGTAATACTCAATACTCATCCCAGGAAGAGCAACAGCAAATTGCTGGAGCAATTCAGCAAATTGAAGAGATAAGTAAAGCCCCGTCTGATGGTAAGTGGCTTGAATCACTAACCTGTGAGGTTCTTCCCCTGATTAAGCGGCTGGATGTTGAGAAGTGTTGGTCTTGGAAAGACTGGCCCGAGCGCCTGAACTTCAGGGAATTTGATAACATAGCTGCAGACAACCATACCATTGACTGTGTTGCATTGCGCCGAAGTGATCATAAATGGATCGCTATACAATGTAAGTCTAGGGAACTTGATGAAGAGGGTAAGGGGGAGGACGTAGGGCTTGAAGAAATCTCTAAATTTTTGATTTCATGTCTTAAGTCTATTTTCGCAGAGTGCTGGCTCGTGACGAATGGTAATTTCTCTATTACTCGTAAAGTAAAAGATAATTTAGCCAATTCTGGAGATCATCATCTTCAAGCCATAAATCTGGGAATTGAACTTGCTTTACAGAATGCTGCGTATTCTACCGATGACGAATGCGAACATTGTTCATTGGGAGATAATTCTGCGGGTGCAATCAGGACAAAGACATGTATGCAGCGAGAGGTTGTCAATCAATGCGTAAAGCTACTGAGAGAACAAATTGCCATGGAGTCTGATGGTGTACCAATAGGAGATGCCAGAGGCAGGATCATACTCCCCTGTGGAACTGGCAAGACTCGCATCTCCCTACGAATTGTTGAGGAACTCACACATCCAGGTGATGTGTCTATTGTACTTTGTCCGTCAATTGCGCTCGTAGCCCAAATACGCAATGAATACCTACAGCATTCCCTGCACCCTATTCGTCCGCTTGCTGTGTGTTCAGATAAGACTGCGGGCTATGCCGCAGAAGGAGGGACGCATTAACGCAAGCGAAGACCCAACCATTGATAAGAGCTATACCTCTGTGAGTTCTATTCCAGGTAACGTAACGACTGATGCAGGCAAGATAGGAGAGTGGATCATGGAAGGAAGTGGTGGCAACTTTGGGACATATCAAAGTGGGCACCGGATCGCAGAGGCTCTCCGTGTTACCGAAACAAAAGCATCCGTCCTCATTGCAGACGAAGCGCATCGCACATCAGGAATTCGCAGAAAGATTAGACGAACGGGTCCAACTCATGCAGATGTGGACTACGAACGGAAGCTAAGAGATTTCACAATTTGTCATGACTCTGAACTATTTCCAGTAAAATATAGAATTTACCAAACGGCTACTCCAAAAATTTATGATGTAAAGAAGAAGATATCGGAAAGTGAGTGGATCGTTCGGTCAATGGATGATATGTCAGTGTTTGGTGTTGAACTTTACCGCATGAGTTTTGTCAAGGCGGTGCAAAATAAATGGTTAGCCGATTACAGAATTATCGCATTGGCGGTAAATAGTGATGAGACGATGCGAACTGCTACTCAGCTTGCGAGAGAGGCAGTATCTACCGGAGGGAGTAGTCTTTCCACACCAGACTACATCAGAGGTCTTGCTTTCACCCTAGCAATAGCTGGTGTAATCAACTCATCAGACGGCGAGATCGGTGATGTAAGTATCAAGTCATGTATTGCATTCATGAATACAGTTGCGAAGTCTAAGAAAATGTCCAAAGACCTCTGTTCAGAAACGGTTCGAAGGTGGCTTACCTCATATGCTGAGGAAAACAGTATGCCGCCCCCCTCCTTTGTGAGCCAATCTCTGATCACCAATCGCTCGGACTCTTTATTTAATGCACCCAACTTCACAAGGCAGCCTTTAGCGAATCGTGAAATGCCAAAAATTTCAAAGGCTTTTAAGGTTGGATTGAGTCCAGCAGCAAGAAGGACGACAGGCTTATTGAGTTGACCATTATGGATCACATTGAGAATAGTAGAGGCAATGATCTTTTGGGGGCTATCAGGTGTGCTGACATCTATTAATGTCTGTGCTTCATCCAGAATGAGTAGCAGAGGTTTTTCACCTTTTTGGAGTAACCGTTTCACCGTCTGCATTGATTTATCGGTACTGACTTTTGCAGATGCAAACCCGAAAATGGAAAAACCTGCTTCCCCAGCCCTGAAACTGAACTTCTTTCTCAAACCCAGGGATTCCCGCAATCGAGTCCACCTCCCAAAGGGTCGGCGGATCAATGATTGCAGCCTGCCATTCGGCAGCTTCGGCGATCTTCTCGCATTCATGAAGGAGAGCGCTTTTTCCCGCGCCTAGCGCACCATGGATCAGGAACGTGGTACCAGTCTTTGATGCGTGTGCTCGATCCAATAAATTCTTGAAACTTCTCCGAATGGTTTCTCGCCCATGAAAATATCGAGTGGGTCCACGATCAAAGGCAGCAGTAAGTGGAGGAAGTTTGGACATGGTGCAATTCAGTTATGGTAATTAGACATACCATTGGATTGACTGGTTCCGTATTTATCTGGAAATAAATAATTTAGTCCCTGATCATTTGTCTTTTGCGGACATACAGACGCTCAGTGGTCAAAAACATGACTAGACTGAGCCCCAAGGGACTCACAGCCGATCCGTGAAGAGCACTGGGTACTTACCGTCAAGTGTGTTACAGGAACATGAATCCGCCCCTAAGAGCAAAAGGTTAGGAATCACCTTTGAAACCCCGAACCTCGTCTTCGCTCTACGCGGATTTTCTGCGTCTCGCGGGATAGTTCAATTTTCTTTGGGATATAGGTCTCTATTAACCAAGTGTGCATGGATGGGATTGGCACAACATATCCCTTAATGGCCTTTTCCAGAATCCCTTTTTCTTCAAACTTCTTAAAGAGATTTTCCGCTTTTTCGTTTCCAAACTTCTGAGCCATAGAAAAGGATAGTTTCATATCATCTATGGGGAGACCTGGCTGTACATCCGCGATTGATCTGGCGAGACATTGGGTCTCCGACGGCCTGAAATCATCCAATCGTCCCTCGTAATACACTTTGCGATCTTCATGCCCTGATTCCAGTACGGAGGTTAATCCGTCCAATGTCATTACGCCGCCATTTGCTTGGAGGTAATCCGAAGCAAGTCCTGCATAACATTGGATGTGCTGAGGCCATCCATGCGTTTTCCGCACGATTTCGTCAACCCACACCGTCGGATCTCCTTTACATCCCCCCTCCTTTGTGAGCCAATCCGTGATTACCAAGCGCTCGGACTCCTTACTTAATGCACCCAACTTCACAAGGCAGTCTTTAGCGAATCGTGAAATGCCCAATGTTTGAAAGGCTTTTAAGGTTGGATTGAGTCCAGCAGCAAGAAGGACGACAGGCTTATTGAGTTGGCCATTATGGATCGCATTGAGAATAGTAGAGGCAATGATCTTTTGGGGGGTCCCAGGTGTGCTGATATCTATCAATCTCTGTGCTTCATCCAGAATGAGCAGTAAGGGTTTTTCGCCTTTTTGGAGTAACCGTTTCACCGTCTGCATTGATTTATCGGTACTGACTTTTGCAGATGCAAACCCGAAAATGGAAAAACCTGCTTCCCCAGCCCTGAAACTGAACTTCTTTCTCAAACCCAGGGATTCCCGCAATGAGTCCACCTCCCAAAGGTTCGGCGGATCAATGATTGCAGCCTGCCATTCGGCAGCTTCGGCTATCTTCTCGCATTCATGAAGGAGAGCGCTTTTTCCCGCGCCTGGCGCACCATGGATCAGGAACGTGGTACCAGTCTTTGATGCGTGTGCTCGATCCAATAAATTCTTGAAACTTCTCCGAATGGTTTCTCGCCCATGAAAATATCGAGTGGGTCCACGATCAAAGGCAGCAGTAAGTGGAGGAAGTTTGGACATGGTGCAATTCAGTTATGGTAATTAGACATACCATTGGATTGACTGGTTCCGTATTTATCTGGAAATAAATAATTTAGTCCCTGATCATTTGTCTTTTGCGGACATACAGACGCTCAGTGGTCAAAAACATGACTAGACTGAGCCCCAAGGGACTCACAGCCGATCCGTGAAGAGCACTGGGTACTTACCGTCAAGTGTGTTACAGGAACATGAATCCGCCCCTAAGAGCAAAAGGTTAGGAATCACCTTTGAAACCCCGAACCTCGTCTTCGCTCTACGCGGATTTTCTGCGTCTCGCGGGATAGTTCAATTTTCTTTGGGATATAGGTCTCTATTAACCAAGTGTGCATGGATGGGATTGGCACAACATATCCCTTAATGGCCTTTTCCAGAATCCCTTTTTCTTCAAACTTCTTAAAGAGATTTTCCGCTTTTTCGTTTCCAAACTTCTGAGCCATAGAAAAGGATAGTTTCATATCATCTATGGGGAGACCTGGCTGTACATCCGCGATTGATCTGGCGAGACATTGGGTCTCCGACGGCCTGAAATCATCCAATCGTCCCTCGTAATACACTTTGCGATCTTCATGCCCTGATTCCAGTACGGAGGTTAATCCGTCCAGTGTCATGACACCACCATTTGCTTGGAGGTACTCCGAAGCAAGTCCTGCATAACATTGGATGTGCTGCGGCCATCCATGCGTTTTCCGCACGATTTCGTCAACCCACACCGTCGGATCCCCTTTACGTCCCCCTGTATCTTTTAAGGAAGCTTAATGGAGTACAGTGTAGAAGTGATTACTGAAGAGGAAGAGAAACGAAAACTGGCGGAGGCTACTAAAACGGATCCCTACGGAGTAGTCAATGTGGGTATATTTGGGGAAGGTACGGACTCTCCCAGTCTCAGTGCAGTCGCATTTTTGGAGCCCAGAAAGAGTGCCATTGATGTAGTTCAAGCGGTTGGCAGGGCCATGAGAAAGACCGGGGAAAAGGACTTGGGCTATATCATTTGTCCCATTGAAATTCCCCCAGACGAAGATCCCGAAGAGTTTCTGAGCCAACGAGATCCAGACGAGGGATGGGAAGTACTTGGGCAGGTTCTACAAGCATTATGTGCTCATGATGGAACCCGAATAGAAGATGAATTACCTCGTTTATTAGGGTTCTACTTGCCTGACAAGAAAGATGTGATATCATCGCTAATTGCTATTGCCGACAGCGAACGCCACACAATAAAGTATGGACTAATCACAGCCAGCAAGACAAAGGTGGTAGAGGTGGTAGAAAATTGTCTTGAAGGCACATCAATGAAGAGTTTGGGGGTCACCCCAGATCCAACAGAATCCCAGATACGAGATGCAGAACCTGTAATGATCTACACAGGGAAGAAGAATGTCGGAGGCGATCTTGACTTGAGAAAAAAATCTACTGTGACGGATAAGCTGAAGAACGGGACGACCATACTCAATATTACAAAGAGTAAGAAGCGTGCCTCCCGAATGATCAACAATAGGGAAGGTAATCTGGTCACGCGAACTGGAAGAGGTGGAATTAAAGCCGACCCCACTAAGGCAAGGCAACTCACATTACTTGAGAAAGTGAGAGATGAATATGGGGACGCAATTAGGGTGAATCTTCTATCCAAGTCTGGTATTGCCCGATCCAGAGTTGAACGGGACACCAACTTACTTGAAGCGACGGTCATGGAAGCCAGTTGGCATTTAAGAAGAGATGGATTAACATCTGTGCTAAATAAACACTTCTATCTAGACCATCTCAAGGATGAGAATCTGGCAAAACAGGGGGATGGATGTGTAATCGCGGCACTCTTGATGATGAATGCCGCCATGTTGCACCAGAGAATATATAACGATCAATCAATCAGAGATTTACAGGGAATTATCAATCTTTCAGATCTGAAATCCGCTCCTGATGTGATCAATCAAATTGAGATTGCATGGAAGACAATACGCTCGCATGATTTTCAACCTATCATTACGCCTTCTCTCAGATGTTTTGGAGCAATCCGTAATACGAAAAAGCATGCAGGATTAGAAAGGGCACTCCACCATATTTGTGAAGAGGTAGAGCGAGTCTCAGACTTATACGATGACATTGTTTCCGACCATGCAGGAGCCTTATTCAACCGTGTAATGGGTAATCAAGTTAGTGATGGGGCTTTCTTTACGCGCGCACCCATTGCAGTTCTTGCTGCGCGGCTAACCCTTGATGCAATTGGTGAAGGCGTAAATTGGTCAGACGAAGAGGCATGGCATGAAAATAAGGTAGTAGATCTAGCCGGTGGTACCGGAACATTGTTGAGAGCTATGCTCACGGATATGCTACGGCGTGCTCGCGAAAATGGTATGAACAGCACAGGCTTAGCCAGATTGCAAAAGATCGGAGTCGAGAAGACGATCAAAGGTTTGGATATTAATGAAGTCTCCCTCCAGTTCGCATCATCACAATTGACCACGGGAAGTAAAGGAGTAAGCTATAGGCGTATGGGTTTACATTTGATGCCCTATGGTCCTATTGAGGGCAACGTTTCCATCGGTTCCTTGGAAATGCTCAGACAGTCACGAATGTTGCCTGATCCTTCCATGTTGTATCCCGATGACACAAATCACTCCGAAGTAGTATGGGGAGATACTGATAATGATGAGGTGGTTGATGTAATTGATGATGTGAAAGGATCGCGAATTGTGATCATGAATCCGCCTTTCACCAATAGGAATAGGATGGGGGGAAAATTTCCAAAAGAAGTTCAGGTTAAGCTCCGAGCAGCTGTTGACATTGCAAGGGAGAAGCTAATAGGGCATGATCCAGCTCTAACTACTGATAGTTTGGACAAGAATTCGGTTCAACCGATGTTTACCGCCCTTGCAGATCTGTGTATCCCTCGTGATGAGGGAGTTCTGTCCATGATCGTTCCGACCATAGCACTTACAGCACCCTCAGGAGAAACAGAAAGAAAGTTCCTCGCAGAACGTTATCATATCCATTTGATAATGACTAGTCATGTACACAATGACAGAAACATGGCTGGAGAGATTAATGCAAATCATAGCCTCGTCGTTTGTAAGCGTAGAAAGCCGATTCACGACATTGTTTGTTCAGTTAGACCGGATGCCTTCTGACGAGCAGCAGGCATCTGATTTACACCAATGTTTTATTGAACGTAGAAGCAACTTTATTTCAGGTGGCTGGGGTGAAGTAATAGAGTGGTCGCCAGATCGAATAAGGTCTGGAGATTGGACCCAAGCTGTATGGCGTGCGGGTGAATTAGCATTGGCGGCAGCAGAACTTGCGGAAAGCCAAATCCTCGTTCCGTTTGAAGTTTTGGGGCTAACTGCACATGCGACAGGCCAGATTCTCAGAGGCTCCAATTACAAAATCAGTAGTGCAGAAGAAATTGGAAGCTTCGCTGTCATGAAGGGAGCAGGCATGGAAAAGCACATTCAAATCAATAGTCAGCCGGATGCATTCTATAATTCTAATATCTCCGTAGATGCTAAAAATGCTTTTCTGCGAAAGTCGGGACACTTGTTCATTACGGCATCCCAGAACAACAACAGTGCCCGTATGACTTCAGTCACCACGAGCCAGAGGTGTGTCGGGAATTATTGGTTCCCCGTGACGGGATGCGAACGGGAGGAAGCATGGGCTCTGTCTATCTTTCTAAATTCAACGTCAGGGCGTCTGCAAATCATGAGAGTCCTTGGGGATAGCCTCACTTATCCTACTTACAGCGTGGAGATGATACAGAAACTAAAAATTCCTAACATCAAGAAAGAGAGTGTACTCGGAACACTTCTCAGTTGCTATCCCAAGTTCGCCATTTTTTAGTGCCATAAAGTTACGAATTTCTATTCAATCCCATGTTTGGGATTGGTTTCATTCTCGTCCATGAGCACAAAGATTCTCTGAATCATCTCCGCTTCATTTGGTGCGATTCCACGGCGCTTTTCTATCACTTTTGGAGTAGATTTCGTCAAATTCGGCCTCCATTTTTTCCTTTGGACACACCTCGGGCTGCTCCGTCTGGAGTTCAAGTGATCAATCTTTTCGGTGCGTGCGGACTGGTTAGGGATCCGGCGGCTTGGTCGGTTCGTCTTCCTCTACATGCTCTTCCACCACACGCGTTTCATTGGGATTGTACCGGAGTCCCAGAATCTTGAATAACCGCTCTAAGAACGGAGATAGATCCTGATCTATCTTCGTAATCAGATATCTGGTCTTGGTCTTGACCATCCGGGTCGTAATCCGGTGGACCCGGTTGAGTTCCGTTCGCATTGTTGCCCAACTTGAATGAATGCCCTCCGCCTTACATTTGGTGCGGACAAAATGCGCCAGATGGTACGCCAGCACGGTAATGAATAAATGCCCCTCAATCCGCTCGTCTTTGCTATGATAGATCGGACGAAGTCCAAGATCCGATTTCATCATTCGGAAGGTCGCCTCAATCTCGGTCAATCGCCAATACGTTCGTACGATCGTTTCAAGATCCCGATCCTCGAGGCTGGTTCGCAGGACGTAGCCTCCACTGGAGGAGACCCGATCCTCATGCGCTGGAAGCCGCGTTACAATAATGGACTCGGCATTCTTGGTCCCGTCCTTCTTCGTGACCTGAATATCATATAGGTGGGAGACTTGCTTGTACGCTTCCTTCTTCCGACCAATCCGAACCAGCAACTGATCATGATTCTTCATCCTCCTCGGAATTGAGAGCCCTTCATGGAGATAGGCGATCTCCTCCAAAAACTTTTTCGACTTTGTTTCCAATATCTGATCCTCTATCACTTGACGATCGCAACTGTGGACATAGATGCAGACTTCATTCCATGCCTCTTCGGGCGTTCCGTCCTCCGAGAACGTTTCCTCGTCTGAATCGTCCTTCTCTTCCAAAACTTCTTGATCCGCTTCCGCCTCCGGGGATCCATCCTCTTCCAGAACCTCTTCTTTCTCCTCTTCGTTCTCCGCGTCCTCTACGGGAAGCTTCCATACCCTGATGTTACTTCCCGATTCACTCGTAAACGCTGCATCAGGATCCTTCTCTGGAAGCGGAGGCGCCTTTGTACGCTCTACCGTGATCCAGTTCAGTCCCTGCGATTGCAGGTAGGCCAAGTTCTTTTTTGTGGCAATCCCCGCATCCATGATGATCGTGGGCTTCGCTCCACCCAGATCCTCAATTGCACGTTGCATCGTACTTGGTTCGCTAATATGTCCCGATAAGAGTTGCACACTACGCGGGAATCCGGACGCATCCAAGACCAACGCCAGCGTGACCAGTGGACAATCATTCCGCCGGTCCTTACTCCGTCCCCGACGGAGGAGTTCGCCTTTTTCTTTCCCATGATAGAACGTGTTGGTCAGATCATAAAACACGATCGTTTCGCCAAAGTCCAACAGTTCCTGCGTGTTCCCATAGAGCCCGTCCATGATCTGCTGCTGTTGGTCTTGTACTCCGTCCGTGACTCGGTAGAGCGTGTTCAAGCTCGGCGGATCAACGTCGAGCAGTTCCAGAATCGTAGACCGGTTCAGCATCCATTCATGGGTGGCTCGCTCACTCGCGGGATGGAGCATACGTCCAACCACCAGCGCACAGGCGAGCTTCGTATGTTTGACCGAGAAGCCAAGCGTGGCTAACAGATCAGGAAACCCAAGTTGTTGCAACGCCTCCAACGCCAAGCGCTCTCCCGCAAAGGTACGAGAATCAGGATGTGTGGTTTTCTCTGGAAGGATGAAGTGCTTTTGATTGGGACGTTTATGAATGTCATAGCCCTTGTCCAGCAATCGTTGGACGATGTCGTCCACCGCCGCCTGATATGCTTCATCGTCTTCGTAGAAGGGGAGCGGTTTCTGTCCTTTCAGTCGGGTTTCTACTTCTTCGGTGAGGTGCGCCCACTGGTCTTCGGGAATGGCAAAGTCTTGTCCGAGATTGAGGAGGGAAATGTGTTTGGTGACACCGTCAACCGATCGGGATTCAACGAGGCCAAAGCCCTGTCGTTTTTCGCCATTTTTGAGGGTATAGGGCCGTGTACGTATAAACATAAAAAAGGGAGAAAGAAGTGGACAGGAGTTGGAACGCGGATGGGCTGGGGGGGCCAGAAAACACCAAAACAACACCAGGACGGGTTTTGGG
Source organism: Rhodothermales bacterium (assembly GCA_965208025.1). Taxonomy (GTDB): domain Bacteria; phylum Bacteroidota; class Rhodothermia; order Rhodothermales; family Bin80; genus Bin80. The sequence goes on along the minus strand of OZ242302.1, from coordinate 1,749,862 downwards.
GAATCAATCAGACAGAATGGCCGTGAAACGGTGAGAAATCGGGGGCAAATGCACGGTTTTGGGGCAAAAATCGGTCAGAATGACCGAAATATTGGAATGAAATTCAGAGGCTCAACGACTGAAGTTACCCCCTATTTTTCAAGATTGAGTCGTACTTCACCAAGAATTTGCCTCTACGGGCAGCATTGCTTCGGGTTCAGGAGCTCAATTTGAACCAATTTCGCCAAATTTCTCTTATTTATCTGCTGAACTCCTCCGAATCGTCACTTTTTCGCTGAAATTCGCCGAATTTTTACTCAAACCATCCTGCCCATGTAATTATTTCGTTTTTCTTTCACGTTTCTCAAATTGTTTTCCTTTTATCTTGTTTATTATCAGATATTTTTGTATATTTTCTTTGTTCTAATATCCATTATAATTATCTATTTCCTACCCATGTATGTCGACCGCATTCCGAACCGAAATTCTAAACCCACCTGGCTCATTCGAGAGTCCCGATGGATTGACGGCAAATCCGTCAAATTCACCATTCTCAATATCAATCATCTACCCATGATCCTCATCTTGCAGATCCGTGAACTCCTCCGCGGCGCCAGCGTCTTCAAGTCCATCCATGACCTCTTTGAACGACTGGAATCTAAAGCCCACGGTCATGTCGCGCTAGTTTTGGGCATGGTCCGAAAGCTGAGCGTCCCCGCCTTGCTTCACGCAAAGAATTCCCGCCACCGTCGACTCGTTCTCGGCATGATTACCTCCCGCGTTCTGAACCCCGTCAGTAAGCTGGCAACCAGTACCTTGCTGGATGTGAACTCAGCCTCCTCCACCCTCAACGAAGACCTGGCTCTCAAACGAGTGGATGCCGATGATCTGTATGAGGCCATGGACTGGTTGAGCAAGCAGAAGACTGCCATTGAATGTCGGTTGGCTAAGAAACATCTCCGGGAAGGATCCATGGTCCTCTATGATCTAACCAGCAGTTATGTAGAAGGGAAGAAGAACGAATTGGCGGAGTTTGGATACAGCCGGGACAAGAAGCGCGGAAAGAAGCAGATTGTAATTGGTCTCTTGACGGATCCAGAGGGTTGTCCCGTGGCAGTGGATGTATTCAAAGGGAATACGTCGGATTCAAAGACGCTTGCTGCCCAGGTCACCAAGCTCCGGGACACCTTTGGACTTGATCATGTGGTTCTGGTGGGAGATCGCGGGGTATTGACGCAAAAGGGGATTCGGGAAGAGCTTCTCCCCGCAGGTCTGGACTGGATTACCGCCATGCGCAAGGATAGTCTCCGCAAGGTGGTGGAAGCAGCTAAGGAGACGGAGATGAGTTTATTTGATCAGCAAAATATCATGCAGATCGAGTCCGAGCACTACCCCAAGGATCGTCTGATTCTATGCAAAAATCCGATCCAGAAAGACAAGAAGCAGATCCGGCGAGAGGAGCGTCTGGTCAAGACAGAAGAAGGGTTGGAGAAGATCATCAAGGCAACCCAACGGAAAGGGAACCCGCTCACGCGAGAGTCCGAGATTGGGATACGGGTAGGCAAGGTGTTCGAGAGGCAGAAGACGGGAGCGTTTTTCACGATTGAGGTCAAAGCAGGACACTTCCAGTATGCCCGAGATCAGGAGGCGATTCAGAATGCAGAGCGCTTGGATGGCGTGTATGCGATTCGGACGAGTCTGAAAGAGAAGCCGACCGAGGAGGAAGTGGTCTCGGACTACAAGCGTTTATCTATGGTGGAGCAAGCGTTCCGCTCCTTCAAACAAGTTTCGTTGAAGGTCCGACCGATTCATCACCGGACGAAAGATCGGGTAACATGTCATGTGTTTTTGTGTATGCTGTCCTACTATGTGGAGTATCACCTGCGCAAGGTCTTGGCCCCAATCCTGTTTCGGGAGGATGATCCAGAGGGGAGAGCGGCCCAACGAAGTAGCATAGTTGAGCCCGTGAAACGTTCGGAACAGGCGAACAAGAAGGCGCAGTCCAAGCGGAATCAGAATGGAGAACAGGCCATGAGCTTTGAGAGTCTATTGAACGAACTCCGTGGACTCAGTCGAATTAAGGGTAAGCTCAAGATTGTTGCCGATAAGGCACCCGTGGCGACCTACGTTGCAGATGTGAACGCAATACAGAAACGGGCCTTTGAATTGGCGGGGATCAAACTGAAGCCCGGGAGTGTGAAGGGATAAATCAGGAAGTCGCCCTCAATATCACGTCTGTGAGGGAGAAATACTGCCTTCAATAAGTCCAAAAAATGAAAAATGATGCGCTCAAATGCGAAAAAAAAGGGGTAACTTCAGTCAACGAGAAAATGGCGAACTTGGGCTATGAAGCAACTAGAAACATGACCGTTCCATCTTACAGAGATGGTGAGTGCAAGGTTCGTCAGTTGTGGGATAATGCTGTAGCGGACGCTATGGGATGGGACAAAGAGTTACTCACACATCTTCGCCAATTACTTCACAAAGAACCCCATGTGCGGGGGCTCGGCTATAATCAGTACAAATGATTGTCCCTGGATGCCTAACTACCCGATATTTATGAGCATAGTGGATTCTCACAGACTGTTTCCTCTCTCATAAGTCATAGAGATCCATGCTACTACTGGTCAGAGGAAATCTCCAACCCCAAGGTTTCTCCCTTCTTGATCGCTGGAACTCCCTCGGTCATCCATAACGGTGCTGGTGCATCCATTAGGTAATGGTCAAAGAATTGCTGCATGCGAATGGCAAAATCTCTCTTATTGGTGTACTTGGAAAGGCTATGGCCCTCCCCATTATAGTTGAGCATCCAGACAGGCTTCTGTAAGCGGCGAAGCGCTACAAAAAATTCGATTCCCTGATACCACGGTACCGCACCATCCTCATCGTTGTGGAGCATCAAAACAGGAGTTTTGATCTTGTCCGCCTGAAATAACGGCGAATTATCAAGATACCTGAATGGGGTTTCCCAGAGAGAGCCACCAATTCGGCTTTGCGTACGCTCGTACTGGAACATACGACTCATTCCACTCGTCCAGCGAATACCCCCATAAGCACTTGTCATATTAACAACCGGAGCACCTGCCTCCGCCGCGGCAAACAGATCCGTCTCCGTGATCATGTAGGCGATTTGATATCCTCCCCAACTATGGCCCTGCACACCAATCCGATCTGCATCCACAAAGCCCTGCTGAATGACCATTGTTACACCAGACACGACTGCATTGAGTGCACTTTCTCCAGGGTAGCCTACTTTGTAGGGAATATCTGGCACGAAGACAACATAGCCCCGACTCACATAGAAAGAGATACTGATAGATGAACGTGCAGTAGTAGGTGCTCTGTACTGGTGTAGACCGTCAGACATCTTCTCATAGAAATATACCATCATTGGGTAGGATCTGTTGGGATCAAACCCCTCAGGCTTAAAGAGCATTCCCGTAATCGGTATCCCATCCAGAGACGTCCAGTGCACCAGTTCCGCGGTCCCCCAAGTATACTCCGATTGTTGAGGGTTGAGGTTGCTGACTTGGTTCATATCTGACAGATCCAGATCGCTTGTCCATAGATCGCCAAATTCTGTAAAACTCTCGCGGGTTAGGAATAATTGGTCTGCATCCTCGGCTTTCATTGGGACGCCAAAACGCCTACCCATCATGATTAACTCCTCTGGGTTTTGATTTGAATTCACCTTTGTATGATAGAATCCAGAGGCTTTGGTATCCAAATTAAATGCAGAAAGTAGGAGGTTATCGGGGATATAATCCTCCTCTGGGTCCAGATCCACATAACGAAACTGCAGGGTTTGCTCACGGCCAAGTCCATTGGTAATATTCCGAGGAGTTGAGACATCATGGGGGTTGACTGCCCAAATGTCATAGCGGTCATAGAACAGAAACTCCTGATCCACTTCACTCCATCCCACACTGCCATACGGATTGGGAGCATAAGGCCAATCGTGAATTTCATTGTGTACAGGAAAATCTACGGACTCCGTGAGATGGATTGGATCCCCTCCGTTCGTAGGTAGAGACATCCAACTAGATTCGTCCCGATCCCACCAAGTAATGTAACGGGCATCGGGGGAAAGGGAGGGACGAGATCGAACTCCCTCGAGAACCATTGACCGACTACCGTCCAATACATTGACCACATAAGCATCATAGGCGCGCGGAAAATCCCAACTGATCTGCTTTTGATAGCGTAGGTTAGACCAACCAAGAGCCAGATCCAGATTCCCCTCAGAGCCGACGGTCACATTTGGCATATCCAAGTTTGCAAGCTGAACAACCTGCTGCGTATCCAAATGAAGCATGGCAAGGTAGGATCGTTCCTTTTCCTGCTCCACATTCACCAGTTGCATGGACTGCAGCAGAGGATCTTTCCAGTTCCATATATCCAGAATGGGCATCTCCTCATCGTCATTATCCTCCGGTTCAGTTGACGGTCTTGGTGCGGTGCCAAAATAGAGACGAGTTCCATTCTCTGAAAAGGAGAGATCTGCATGGGGGCTGATCCACCATCCCTCGGGAATCATATCGTGCGTAGAGTTTACCACCATGAGGGCAGTGTCCATGTCGGCCTGCCAGTAATAAAGCGAATACTCGGCGGGGTCCAGTTCATAGCCATCCCGGCTGGACAGAAATGCCAGTTGATCACCAAGTTCATCAAACGTGAGAGACGCATAGTCTCCACCACCTGAAAGAAGTGTATCCACAGAGTTTGTGAGGAGATCTATCCGCACGATCCCGGTGTCTAGCGAGTCGGTTCCCTCAAATGTATACACCAGATGGACCCCGTTCGCCGAGAGCACATAGTCCTCAACATGGGTAAAACTGGCCTCGTCCCCCGATGCAAGATCACGGACATGGAGAGTATGTCCTTTTTCAAGAGAATCTGCTTCGGGTTTGTCGGATAGATATGCGACGACATTTGTATACTCTTCTGGAATCTTAAATGAATGAACATTTGGGATCAACTGAGTCATACCAGTGTCCAGATCTTGAATGCCCAGCGAATCGTTGGGCAACTCATCTTCATCCAAATTTGCTTTACGAGCTGCACGGAGCGAATCTTCATAGGAAGAGATCAAGAAAATCGCATATTGAGAATTCTGCGTAAACGCAGTTTCCTTCCCTCTTGGAATTTGATAGGATTCATTGCCAGTTAGGCCGCGAATGGTCAATGTTCCATCCCCTTTTTCAGGACCAAATTCAAAGAAACTCCACTGGCCATCTCTGGATATCCCCCGATCCTTGATCCGATTCCAAATTTCATATACATCATGATCCAGCGGCTTTTTCTGAGCATGAGCATCGGTGCAACAGAAAAGAAGAAAGAATACGAACAGAACCGAGCGACTCATTGGGTCAAGGGCTGAGCAGATAAAGGGAAGTAACTTTTGAAAGCTATGTACACATGTCATCTCCATCCCATGTTTCACCACGAGGGTAGGAACCCAAAACACGTAAGTCTGCGCAAATTTCCCCAAGATGCTCTAAAGCCCTTTGAAGCAGAATGCTTTCAATATCTCCTTCTACATCCAGATAAAAGATGTACTTCCCCGGTTGACCAATCAGAGGACGACTCTCAACCTTGTATAAGTCCAAGTCACGCAGAAAAAAAACTGCCAAACTCTTGAATAGCGCACCCGGTATATTTTGTTTAGGTTCAAATACGATTGAGGTCTTCAATGAATGGGTGGTAGAGTCCAGTCGAGGAGCATCCTCCTGTGCTAAGGCTAAAAAGCGTGTAAAATTCAAGGCATGGCTCTGTAGATCGGATGCCAGAATCTCCAATCCGTACTCCTGTGCGGCCCTTGCGGAGCCAATTGCAGCACTCGTGAGGCTGGATTCAGACGCCACTTGTTTTGCTGCCCCGGCAGTATCATAGGTGGGAATCACCTCGCTCCAACTCAGTTTTTCCTTCAAAAATGTCTGGCACTGTCCAAGGGCCTGTGGATGCGAAAGGACGCGCTGAATGTCTTTGAGTTGAGTGCCAGATTGGGCGATCAGATAGTGACGAATACGGAGATTGATTTCCCCTGTAATCTTGACTTGATAGCTACGCAGTAGATCATAATTGATATGAACGCTCCCGAACAGAGAGTTTTCAATTGGAATGATTCCCCGTTCCACAGTACGCCGATCGACCGCCTTGAATACATCTTCCATCTCGGGTACAGGGACGACACGGCAATCAGGGTAGAGGCGGCCTGCCGCCTCTTCACTAAAGGCTCCTATTTCTCCTTGAAAGGCAATGTTCATCTTCACATTCGTGTCGGGGCACTGATCCCCAAAATCAAGAGTCCATTATGTAGCGTGATTCTTGTGGCCTGTGCCAATGCGAGGCGGGCCGCCGCAAGTTGCTTTTCCTCACCGATAATACGACACACATGATAAAATTGCGTGAATGCCTCCGCAAGTCCACGAAGGTAGGTTGCAAGTCGGTGCGGTTCAAAAGATTGAGCACTTGAAGATACGGCCTCCGGAAAGTGGATGACTCCTTTGATCAGCTTGAGTTCTGCTTCGTGAGACAGGAGACTTAGACTGGCAAGATCTGGGGCTGGTGCGAGATCAAGATCCATCGCTTTGTTGAGGATTGAACAAATTCGAGCATGAGCATACTGAAGATAAAATACAGGATTCTTGTCACTCGCCTCTCGCGCTAAGTCCAAATCAAACTCCAGATGTTTCTGTGCGGACCGCATTACAAAAAAGTATCGAGTCACATCCGAACTCACCTCATCAATTAATTCATCCAGTGTGATAAAATTCGCCTTACGAGTACTCATCTTCACTTCCTCTCCTCCACGAATAAGAGTCACAAACTGGTAAATCACGACCTCAACTTGACCCGAATCAAATCCCAGAACATCCAAACCTCGTAAAATGTCTGGATAGGTACTGATGTGATCAGCACCAAATACGTTGACCAACAGGTCGTAGCCACGGTCCAATTTGTCAACATGGTAGGCAATATCCGGAAGACGATAAGTGGGCTCACCAGTACGTTTAACCAGAACAGTATCGGAGTCCTTTCCGAGATCGGAGGTCTTGAACCATGTAGCTCCATCCTGATCATAGATTACACCCTTCGCACGGAGTGCGTCAAGCGTTTTCTTGACCGCACCCGAGTCATAGAGACTCTTTTCATTGAAGTAGGTATTCATCTGAATTCCTAAGCGTCCGAGTGTGGTGCGGATTTGAGAAAAGATGGTTGATTTTGCCGCATTCACAAACACATCATTTGATTCAAGATCCAGCAGGTTTAATCCATGTTCCCGAGCCAATTCTCGTGCAATCAAGGTGATGTATGCACCCAGGTATCCATCCTTTGGAAATGACTCAGAGACGATAACAGGATTGGTTACATCGTCACCAAGAGGTTTGGTTTTGTAGTTCCTCCGATGCTCAACTGCGATGGGCAGATGGGCAAACGGCTGATCTTTCTCGGCAAGGACCTCTTCATAACGACTCCGAAGCGAAGCCCCCAATACACGCATCTGCCGTCCAGCATCGTTAAAATAATACTCGCGCGTGACCTGATATCCCGTCCATTCCAGTAAGCTGGCAAGCGTATCTCCCAAAACCGCATTCCTGCCATGCCCCACGGTCAAGGGTCCGGTTGGGTTGGCACTCACAAATTCAACAAGCACACGCCGATCAGTACCGATCTGCGAGCGACCAAATTCCGTACCCTGCTGAAGTGCAGAGTCAAGTTTGCGGTAGAGATATTGGTTCGAGAATTTGAAATTAATGAACCCACCACCTGCCACTGAGATAGAGTCTATATAGAGAGGATCGTATTCGCTTTTCATGAACGCGGCAACAACTTCTTCTGCAATCTGTGAGGGGGAACGTCGCAAATGGCGAGCAAGCTTCATCGAACAGTTGGTGGCAAGATCTCCGTGATCAAGATTTGCAGGGACAGACAGTTCGGGGACAAAGTCTGTTGGCACCGAGGGGATGGCGCTTAATACACGGGTGAGCGCTGCAACAAGATAGTCTTTCATGAGATGGCTAAGGACTACCTCCAACAGAATGGAGATAAATCCACTGGTGGAGAGGTGTCAAGCGCTAATGCCGCCAGCGATTCGCCAACTGCCGAACTCGTTTTAAACCCGTGTCCCGAGCATGCACTTCCAACAATGAAACGTTGATCCTGCCCCTTTAATCGGTCAATAAGATAGTTCTTGTCTGGCATATTTGAGTACATGCATACGTTCGTACGGAGGCATTCGCCCACCGCATTGGGTAGGATAGTGTCCAGAATCATTCGTACGGAAGCCTGATCCTCTGGATAGATTGTACGGTCAAGATGGTCTGGATGCGAGACAAGTGGCCCAGCATGATGCAAGCCGACCTTGATTCCATTCCCCAGATCGGGGAATCCATAACTTTGCACACCGCCCACACCATCCATTATGAATGGAGGACAGTGGGCAGGATGAACATGGGAGTTCGTTGAACGAAACCAGGAATTCGTCACCCGTTCAATCGCCAGAGGAAGAGATACAAAGTCACGCATCCAGGCTCCAGCAGTCAGAATGACTCGCTGCGTCGCATATACCTCAGTGTTGGTCTTGACGATTACATGATCCTTGGTTGGAAGACAGGATGCAACGGGAGTACCAAACTGACACCTAGCCCCGTGAATAGCGGCCTGTTTCAGATGCGATCGTACACAAAGTTCTGGATGAATATAGCCTGCTTCCAGATCCACAAGTGCAACTTGGTCTGGGAGGAGACGGTACGCAGGGTAGCGCTGATGTACTTCATCGGAGGAGAGCATTAGGTGTTTGATCTGACCTACGACGGCTGAGTTCTGCGATGAACGGATCATCTCACTACCTGCATTCCCAATCGTCAGGCATCCTGCCAAATGCATTAGTTTCGTAGAAGAAACTTGTTCAAGATCTTCCCAAAGGGCATAGGCTCGGGTCAAGAGGGGTAGATACTGCGCCCCCTCCGCATAGGCTTTACGAATAATTCGACTCTCGCTGTGCGTAGAGCCCTGATCATGTGGAGACACAAAACGGTCAATTCCGAGCACCGAAGCCCCGGACAGAGCACAGTGATAAAGAGCCGCACTCCCTGCTGCCCCCAAGCCAATCACGATCACATCATAGCCGGACGAACTCATACGTAAAGAGAGAATTCAGTCCGCCGCATATATGTGGAGAGTGCCAGTCCCATCAGTACGGTGTTTGTTAGTAGAGCAGAGCCTCCATAGGATAAGAAGGGCAGAGGAATCCCGATGACAGGAAATAACCCAAGCACCATCCCAAGATTCACACAAACATGAATTAAAAAGATTCCAGCAACTCCAGCGGCAACCAAACTTCCGAATGGATGGTCAATCCTACGGGCAAGCCAGATCAAACGGGACATGAGTAAACAGAAAAGGATCAGGATAAAGATGCTTCCGACAAAGCCCCACTCTTCCCCAATCACAGAGAATACGAAGTCTGTAGACTGCTCGGGGATGTAGCGCCCCTGGGTTTGACTTCCCTGCATGAATCCCATCCCGGACCATCCACCAGCTCCAAGCGCAGCTTTGGATTGCACCAGATGAAAACCAACATTCGCCCGATATTCATCCGCCTCAGGATTTGAGAATGAGGCAATGCGAGCGACCTGATGAGGTTGCAGAATATGTTGCAGGGCAAAGGATGCAATGGCAATCGTCACTGCACTGGCGAGTACCGCCGCAGACATCCATCTCAGGTCCCGTGTGGCAAACCATGCAATCAACCCGGTGATCACCGTGAACCCTAAAGCAATCTTCCAACTGAGAACCGCGAGATACCCCGCAATGGGGAAAATGATGATCAGACCGATGATCCGAAGAGGGACCCCGGTACAAAGCCAGAGAATGGGGGCAAGGCTAATAAAAACAAGTGCGGTTCCAAGATCATTCTGCAGAATGATCAGCAAGGCAGGAATCCCTAAAATGCCTACCGTATACAGGGAGGTTTGCTTGATTCGATTGTCCTTGATCCCAGAAGCCAATACATAGGCAGACATCAGGAGTGCGCCGACCTTGGACAGCTCAGACGATTGAAACCCAATCGGACCAAGGTATACCCAAGATCGAGCCCCACTGACCTCACGTCCAATCAACAATGCGATCACCAGGATCCCGATGGTCAGAAGATAGATCCACGGGATGAGGCGAATAAGTACCCGCATAGGGATCAGTAACGTAATGACCAGAGCAATTGTAGAGATGCCAAGCCACATGAACTGACGTTGAAAACTATTCTGAACGGTGTTCAGCAAATACTCCTGGGCTTCCCCATGCGTGGAACTGTAGATGGCGACCAAGCCACAGGCACATAGCGCAACCCAGATGAGAAGAGTTGGAAGATCAAGGTGTTTGTACCAGTTCCGCATGAATTACGAACTACTCTGACAGGTCGGTCAATGGTTGGCTTACGGCAGATAACGCACGCTGCATTCGGATATCCGTTCGCCACGAAGGAGGAACTTCACCCTTGAGATATTGCTCGGCTAACAAACTGGCGATCGGTGCAGCGCAGTGACTTCCATCTCCAGTATTCTCGCATTGAACCGCGAGGGCAATCTGAGGATCATCATAGGGGGCAAACATGACGAAGACCGAATGATCAATCATGGCCCCTGGTGCCTGGGCAGTACCTGTTTTGCCCCCACTAGGGATATCAGGAATCTGAGCCATACGACCTGTCCCCTCTTCCATGACGAGCCGCATGCCCCTCCGAACAAGATTCACATAACTTGTATCAATTGCGAGATCCACCGGCTGATTGAGAGCGGGTGCCTGGATCACCTGACCGGTTTCGGGATCAAGCAGATGAGAAACCATATGGGGAGGATACAGCGTTCCTCCGTTGGCTATAGTAGCTGTATATCGGGCCAACTGGAGCGGAGTCACTCCCATATCCCCTTGACCAACGCCCATACTCATGAGCGATGATTGAGTCCAACCACGCTGAACTCTGTTAAAATAGGATGTATCTGGAATCAATCCAGCCGTCTGTTCTCGGATATCCGTAGGGGTTGTCACACCAAATCCAAAGCGTGTGGCATACTCCTTAAATGCGGTGAGATCCATCCGGCGCGCCAATTCAAAGAAGAATGTATTACAGGAATTTTTGATGGCATCAACTGCGGTTTGGTGTCCGTGAACGCCAAGGCATCGGAAAATCCTTCCCTCACCGATCGGATGATACCCGCCGCAGTAAATCGTCGCATCGGGGCCTTGCTCTCCCATGAGTCCCTCGGATAGCCCAAACAAAGCCATGAATGGCTTCCATGTGGATCCTGGCGGCATCAAATTCATGGTGGCTCGGTTGTAAAGCGGTTGCTCTTGATGATTGAGTAGCATTTGCCAACTTTCGCTCTGAACCTCTTCATTGAAGAGATCAAGCGGATAATCAGGTTTACTCACCAGTGCAAGGATGCCACCAGTATTGGGATCCAAAGCAACGACTGCACCACGTTTATTGACAAAGAGAGATTCAGCAAGCTCCTGCACCTGATGATCCAATGCAAGATGAATATCATGATTTCCCCGTGGCTGCTCATCACTGAGTCCCTCGGCATAGGCCATGACTTCTAAACCATAGATATTTACCCAGCGACGCGCAATTCCCGGGATCCCTCGCAGCCAAGACTCATATCCTCGTTCAATTCCAGTTCGCCCGAGTAAATCTCCCTGTCGGTAGAGGGTAGAATCCAATTCACTATCAATGGCGAAAAGCTCTTGACGAGTGATTTCTCCCAGATATCCTAGTGCGTGCGAGGCTCTGGCATTCGTTGGATAATGTCTGCGCTGAGAGACTTCAACGCCGACCCCTGGAAGCCAGTAAGAATCTTCAATTATGCGGCTGTACTGTGCAAAGGAGACGTTGGAAAACGATAGGCTGGGGCGATACGGATTATATTCGGTGGCTTCTTTCAGGCGCCTGCTCACGACCGAGTCGGCAACCTCAAGATGGTCTGCCAATCGTGGGATACGCTCTTCATCAAAGTATCTGGGAGTCAGCGTGATGGTGTAGGTCGGCACATTGTAGACCATAAGCGTACCATTGCGGTCATAGATTGAACCGCGGGCAGGTAGTACACGAATGTTGCGCAGTGCATTACCACGGGCAATTTCGGAGAGATCCTGCTGATTCGCGACTTGTAACAGAAAGAGTTGAAGTCCCAAGACCGCTAAAATGCAGAATACCGCACCATTCAAAAGAGTGTAACGATTTTTGATCACTTCGGGCACGAAAATTGTTATTTATTTGTGTAGACCACTGATTTGGGAACCGTAGGCTACTCTACGCCTATTATCTATTAAGAGCGCGTAACTGTTCCCATAAATCCACTCAACTTAAGAATAACTTAATGAGGTATTCCTTGAAGGTAATAGCCGCGGTCCTTTTTCAGGTTCTTCTGGTACTCCCTCCCATTTTGGCCCAGCAGTTTGGACGCAATAAAGTTCAGTATGACCGTTTTGAGTTCAGGAGTTTTCAGACGCCTCATTTTGAGTTTTACTATTATCCAGAGGAAAAAGAAGCTGTGGAAGATGCCGCTCGCATGGGCGAGCGGTGGTATCGCCGACATTCTCGAACCTTCCTTCGAGATTTTCATGAGCGCAAGCCCATCATCTTCTATGCCAACGATGCAGACTTTCAACAAACGAATGTGATCGGAGGTTTTTTGGGTCAGGGTGTAGGGGGCGTGACGGAGAGCCTCAAGGAGAGGGTGGTGATGCCACTAACCGGAATCTACAAAGAAACCGATCATGTATTGGGGCATGAACTGGTCCACAGTTTCCAATATGATATTGGTCTTTCTCGTGGTGACAGTTCTCGCTTTGCACTCCAACTTCTTCCTCTTTGGCTGATAGAGGGGATGGCAGAGTATCTGTCTATCGGACGAGAGGATGCCCATACAGCGATGTGGATGCGGGATGCAGCACTACGTGATGATTTGCCCACCATTGAAGACTTGACGCGAAGCAATAAATATTTTCCTTATCGATATGGTCAGGCATATCTGGCTTATATCGGGGGGAAATATGGTGATGCAGCTGTTACGAACCTGTTCAAGCTCGGTGGACGTGTAGGCGTTGACTCCGCGTTTGTATATACGATTGGGATTACGACTGACTCTCTTTCAGTTGAATGGGCTCAGGCGATCCGGGATGCATATATCCCCCTGATGGAGTCACGTGTGCATCCGGACAGTGTTGGGGTTCCTATCCTGTCTGAGGAACGTAGTGGTGGTGCGTTAAACCTTTCGCCTGCGGTGAGTCCAGATGGGAAATACATTGCTTACCTGAGCGAAAAGGATATTTTTAATATCAACCTGTTCATCGCGGATGCGGAAACTGGCAAAACGATCCGAAAGTTACAAGCAACAAACACAAACCCGCATTTTGACAATATCCGCTTTATCAATTCTGCAGGTTCATGGTCTCCCGATGGAAAACAGTTTGCCTTCATCACATTTGCTCAGGGGGATAATGAGATTTCGATCTGGGATCTGGATAGCGGCTCCATCAAAAACCGGATTAGCGTAGATGGCGTGAGTGCGCTCAGCAATCCGGCATGGTCACCAGACGGCCGGTCTATAGCTTTTTCAGGAATAGATGGCGGGATCAGTGATCTCTATATCTATGATTTACAGCAACGGCAGGTACAGCAGATTACCAGTGATCGATTTGCAGATCTGCAGCCTGCCTGGTCTCCAGACGGACAGTTCATCGTCGTGGTGACGGACCGTGGCCCCGATGGGACAAATTTTCAGACTCTTGAGTACGCTGAAACACGTTTTTCTCTGATCAATCTTGAGAGTGGTACGCATCGTACACTTCGTCCCTTTGAGCATGGAAAGCATATCAGTCCACAATTCTCCCCTGATGGTCAGAGTCTATATTTCGTCAGTGATCACGATGGCTTCTCTGACATTTATCGGTATCATCTTCGTGAGGAAGCCACATATCGTGTTACGAACCTGAAAACAGGGGTCAGCGGGATTACTGCCCTTTCCCCGTCAATGACTGTGGCGGCGCAGAATGGGCGCCTTGTTTTTTCGGTTTATCATGACGGAGGATATTCTGTCTTTGGACTTCAGGGGGAGGAAGCCATGGGAGAGTTAGTGGAACAGGGCATGGTCACACTTGGTGCCATTCTCCCACCGCAAAGTGCTGCGAATGAGGGGATGGTTGAAGATTATTTAGATGATCCTTTGACGGGGCTTCCACCGCCGCAAACATCGGTTGAAGAAATTTACAGTTCTCGTCTGCGCCTCGACTATGTTGCACCTCCTTCGGTTGGTGTATCCGTTGGAGGGTACTATGGAGGAGGGGCCTCTGGAGGGGTAGGGTTCTATTTTAGTGACATGCTTGGCAACCGGAACCTCGGGATTGTAGCACAGGCGAATGGCACGTTCAAGGATATTGGAGGTCTCGTACAGTACATGAATCGGGGACAGCGGTTTAATTTCGGCGGACAGGTTGCACATATCCCCTATCTCTACGGCTATCCGCGACAGGAAATCAACCAGTTTGGCGAGTACATCATTCAAGATCTACGTCAGCGTCTCTACCTAGATCAGGTTCGCGGAATTGGTTCGTATCCCTTTTCCACGACGCGGCGTCTTGAAGTTTTTGGTGGGTTCACCCGCTACGGGTTTGAGATTGAGTCCTATACCTATACCTATACCCCTTTTGGAGTAAATCGGCGCAAACAAAATGCCGATAAGTGCAGTAGTCTTACCGATGAAGAGCAACAAACCGTATGGGTTTGTGAGCCAGACGGATTTTATTATTTTGATGCAGGATTCGCTTATGTAGGGGACTATAGTAACTTTGGTTTCACCTCTCCTTCTCAAGGCGGGCGGTACCGGCTTGAAGTAGCCCCTCGTTTTGGGACCGACAACTTTGTAAGTGTTTTAGGTGATTATCGACGCTATTTCTTTTCTAATCCCTTCACCTTTGCTATTCGCGGAATGTTCGCTGGAAATTTTGGAGGCGATTCAGATCAGATCTTTTCCCGAGAGAGTCTTTATTACCCATACTATCGTGGATTCATTCGTGGATACAGTTATGGATCATTTGACTTCGGGAGAGAGTGCAGAGATGCTCCCTGCTCAGTTTACACGCGTCTTTATGGAACCCGTGCAGCTATGGCAAGTGCTGAAATCCGTATACCTCTATTGGGAACGGAGACCCTTGGACTCATTAATTTCCCTTATCTTCCCTTGGAGTTCTTAGGCTTTGCTGATGCGGGGATGGCGTGGAATGAAGGTGATGATCCATTTCAAATGCTCAAGTTTGAGCGCGAATCATTGGAGCGCATCCCTGTATTTAGCGTGGGGCCATCGGTTCGATTTAATTTGCTGGGATATCTCATTTTTGAAATCTATTATGCCTATCCATTCCAGCGGCCAGATAAGGGAGGACATTTTGGATTTCAATTACTACCTGGCTGGTAACACGTACATGAAATGGAAGCTAATCTGAGGCGCTGGCTTTATCGGCTAGATCCTGAGTTGGCACACCGATTGGGTTTATGTGCAGCATGGCTCGCGGATCATTTGGCCTCCTCCTATTTGCAGAAAACGTTTGAGTATGAGGCTCCCATTCTTAGGCAAAAGATCTGGGGAGTAGAATTTGCTAATCCAATTGGATTAGCTGCAGGATATGACAAGAATGGATTACTGGTTCGTTTTTGGGATCGCCTGGGTTTTGGGCATGCGGAGATCGGTTCGGTTACGCTCCACCGAACTCGCGGGAATCCAAAGCCTCGACTGTTTCGTCTTGAAGAGGATCAAGCGATCATCAATCGGTTAGGGTTGCCAAACAAAGGGGCTCGCCGAGTTGCCCGCCGTCTGTCTCGCAGACCAAAAGGAAACATGCCGATTGGTGTGAGCATTGCGAGGGGGGATGGAGATACTTCAGTCACGGAGGATTATTGTCAATCTGCCTCCAAGCTGCTCCCGTATGCGAACTATTTAACGGTCAATGCATCATGTCCTAACACGAAAGGGGGGAAGATCCTTGAATTATCCGACCATCTTGATCTACTCTTGGGTGTTCTGGTGGATGTGGTTGACAATCGAGTGCCGATTTTATTAAAACTCTCTCCTCTGGATTCATCAAAAGTGATCTATGATAGTCAAACGGACAGAATACTTGAAACGGCAATGCGGCATAGGATCAGTGGCTTTGTGGTAGCAAATACCGTGAGTGATCGCCAGGGCCTCTATACGCCTTTGGAATCTCTGAACACGATGGGTCGCGGTGGACTCAGCGGTCCGCCGATTTATGAGCGAGCTGTTCAAATGGTTAGATATGTTCGTGCGTTTGCCGGTCCAGAGTACACGATCATCGGTGTGGGGGGGATTTCTTCTGCCGAGGATGCGTACCGGATGATTTGCGCGGGTGCATCTCTACTTCAGATCTATACGGCATTAGTCTATAAGGGACCCGGCATCGTACAACAGATCAAGAAAGGTTTAGTTGAACGCTTACAATCTGATGGGCATACATCAATAGAGTCGGCCATAGGTACGGCACCTGATTTTACCAGACTTCATGAACCCGTATTTGTTTAAGTTTCGTTAGGATCCCAATAGCATGTCCCTACCCCAGCATAAAGAGCGTGAGCAAGTTAATCTTCAAAATTTCTTCGGTATCAGTACGATATCCTCGGATGATGTCCGATCCTGGATCCATCCTGTTCGTCACGAGCGGGGGATTTCAATTGTTTATGTTGATTTGACTCCCGACGAAATTCGGGAGCAGCATGCACTTATGTGGCTGAATCCTGATGAATTAGAGCGCTGGAATCGATTCCGAGTTGATCGACCGAAAAGGGAATTTGCCCTATGCAGGGCGGCGTTACGTTATCTGCTGTGTTTGCAACTGGGATGTGAGAATTCGCAACTTTGTTTTGGGCTCGCTAAATATGGAAAACCGTTTGCACTGGTGAATGGAAAACCTGTCAATGTCAGGTTCAATGTGACGCACAGTGACCCCCACGGCTTAATTACAATCACTCAGGGGGTGCGAGTCGGGATTGACGTGGAACAGAGTTCACGAAAGAGAGATTTTGATGGAATTGCATCCATGGTTTTTGGCCCGAATGAGCAGGCAGAAATTGCATCTCTGAGTGGTGAGGAGAAGGCCCGCCTTTTTTTCCGATTCTGGACATTGAAGGAAGCTCTGGTGAAAGCACTTGGGACAGGGTTAAGCATGAAGTTGACCGAGGTAGAAATTTCTCCCGAAATTCGACGGGGTGCGCAGCGGGGGATTTTCCAGTTCCCAGAGATGCCAGAGACCAGTTGGGCACTTGAAGATTTGAGTACTCCAGAGTACTCAGCCGCCATTGCTTCAGAGATTCTATCCTCTGAATCAACATCTATTTAACTTTTGGGTTAACCCATTCACCCATTCCATAACAGAGCAAATACAGAAGTCTCAATGTATTATGAACAATTCCTCGGATCATGGTCGAATCAATAGTGAACGGCTCATCTTTGAAGTTGTCCACCGCAAAGGTCTGCATTCCACCGATTGGGCTCAGTTGGAGATCACCTCCGAAGATGCTCCAATGATCTCGGATCTACTGAATCCATTCACTTGCCCATATCATTGAGCCCAAGGCAAGAATACCTGAGTAACAGGTAATGAGAAAGGATAGAATCATGTGTCCAACTTGGAACACCAGAGTACTTCGCAATATCTATTTGGATGTCTCTGCTCTCCTTCTGTTTGAGTTGATCTGGGAGTGCCTGAATGACATGAAAACAGATCAAAAGAGACGGATCAAATCATTAATGCACGGCGTGAATGGTTTTATGGCGTAAATCAAGCACTGGATCATTACTCACGAGAAAAACACCGCACTACTAGAAATCAATGACTACGAATCCACAAAAAAATCAACTTATACGAATTACCCTTGAAGGTTTTAAGTCCATTCGTTCTCTGGTTGACTTTGAACCGCTATCCATCACCGTTCTGGTCGGCCCCAATGCGGCTGGAAAATCTAATTTTATCTCCTTTTTCCGAATGATGAGTTGGGCAATGTCGGGTAGGGATCAACTCTCATTCCACATCGGACATCAGGGCGGTTCAAGACGAATTCTTCATGACGGACCTGCAACCACGAGGGAAATCAACGCTGAACTCACGATTCAAACTCCGACGGGGGAAAGTGAATATGCATTTCGGCTGTTTCATGCTGCCAGAGATTCACTCCTGTTCGCGGATGAGAGATACCGTTTTTCACGCGCAGATCTCGAAACGAAGGCGATATGGACATCGCTGGGAGCCGGGCACAAAGGCCCGAGGATACTGGATGCCAGTGCGTCAGATAACCGAACCGCACAGGTCATTCGATCTCTGTTGAAGAAGATCGTGGTCTACAAATTCCATGATACATCGGAGCATGCCAGGGTTCGCGGGAAATGGCCCATGAACGATAACCGCTGGTTAAAAGAAGATGGTGCAAATCTGGCGCCGTTCCTCCACAGGCTAAAATTAAATGAGCCCGAATATTATCAACGCATTGTCGAAACTGTCCAGCATGTGTTCCCAGAGTTTTATGACTTTGTCCTTGAACCAGATTATGGTCACCTTACGCTTCAATGGTTAGAGAATGATATTGATGAATTGTTCAGTGTTTTGCAGGCATCGGACGGCTTTCTACGAATCGTTGCAATATTGACCGTGTTACTACAACCAGAAAATGACCTGCCAGATACACTGATTCTGGATGATCCAGAGTTAGGGTTGAACCCATTGGCCATAGGTGTCGTCGGAGATTTAATCATTGACGTTGCATCCCACACTCAAGTGATCTTAGCAACTCAATCCATGGCATTGGTTGATTGTTTTTCTCCTGAGGATATTGTTATTGTTGAACGAACAGGACGTTCATCTGAATTCAGAAGGCTAAATCCCGCTGAACTTGAAGATTGGAATTCGGACTATTCATTGTCAGAAATATTGCATAACCATGTCTTCGGAGATTAGCCGTTATGCTGTCGGATTTATCCATATGATTATTGACCTTGATTCTGCTAGTCACAACTGATGTCTTCGGATGGAACGAACGTTTCTTGGCTACGGATGGATTCCCCATCATTGATGTTTGAAGAATGGATCACACCTTTCTGTAACTATATCATACAATCATAACTCAAAGAATCGTTCACCCTTACAATCTTACTAGCTTGAATAATGGGTTTGATTACGAATATTGGGGGCACAAATCTGGGCAACCGCAGCATGAGAGAATTGTACATCCAAGTTTTCAAACCAACACAATGTCTCTACTGGCGGTGTTGAGTTCTTGAATTTTCTTGATAATTCGTTCTGTCCCGAAATTCAGCCGTTCAGTTTCACGTAGACTTGTTGGTAATCTTGATGACTGTCTGGGCACACCTCCGATCAGCATCAGCAGTGTAGGGTGCATTTGGTTCTATAACTAATCTTGTGGTTTAAAATCTAGCCCAAGTTCGCCATTTTTTGGTGCCTTAAAGTTATGGATTTGTATTCTATCCCATGTTTGGGACTGGATTCATTTTTGTCCATGAGAACAAAGATTCCCCGAATCACCTCCGCTTCAGCTGGGGCAATTCCACGGCGCATTTCTTGCATCATTGGAGCAGATTTCTCAAATTCATCACTCCACATTTTCCTTTGAACACACCTCTGGCTGCTCCGTCTGGAGTTCAAGTGATCAATATCTTCGGTACGTACGCGTATTGCGGACAGATGAGGGATCTAGCGGCTTGGTCGGTTCGTCTTCCACTACATGCTCCACCACCACGCGCGTTTCGTCAAGACTGTACCTAATCCCAAAATCTCAAATCACCGCTCTATACCCAAGTTTGCCACTTTGTAGTGCTCCCAAGGTACAGAATTCTTCCAGTTCGTCTTTTGATTCCATTGTTTCATGATCAATCGATCCTGATTCTTTGCCTGATCCGATTTTGATAATTTGGAGTCTATGAGTGGAGCTATCTTGGAGGAATTTTCCAGTAATTTAGTCTCTTGCTTACCAATTAGACACAATTTGAGTTTCTCCACTTGAAGTGATAGTCTCAATTTTTTCGAGCGACTCGCCACAGCTATGGATCCAGCGGCTTGGCGGGGCCTTCACTTTCAGGCTTTACTTCGTATTGCTGTATCGTTTTGGTTGCCTTCGGATCATACTTCAATTCCAGACATGCAAAGAGTTGCAATCAAAATGGGGGCAAATCCTGATCATACACATGGATCAGATAGCGGTATTTGTTTTGTGGGAACCGTGTAGTGATTCGTTCAATCGATCGGGAAGTCCCACCAGATTCTTCAGTTCAAAAGGGTCAGAACATGAAACGTTGGAACGCAAATGGACCTGAATCAGTTTGCTGTTGTCCGTGTCCTGCAGGCCAATAGATAGATCAGATATGGACAAAATCATGAACTTTATAATCATGATTAAGTTTTGCAACTTGTTATTTCGTCTTAATGAAATGTGCCTTCCGTGGTTAACTTTGGATCACTGGAACGGCAAATAATTTTTTCGTAACCGTAAAGGGTTCTGTCGTTGAATACTCTTGGACAACTATGGCAAAATCTGATCACATCGCTAATCTTGAACCCGTAGCCATCATTGGGTATGGGCATCGAATGCCGGGTGGTATCCGAACGGACGAGGACTTCTGGAATCTTCTATTAAAGAGGGAAATCGTTAAGGAATATATTTTGGATCGGTATGGGCGTGGTCATCAACCGATCGGACATTTTTTTGGCCCCAGCCGCTTGGGGAGCAAGTTTGAAGGATTGGTGCGAGATGATGAAGAACTGGAATTTGACCGTGCATTCTTTGGCTCCTCGTATCACCAGTCCAGAAAAATGGATCCACAGATCCGAATGTTGTTGAACTGCGCTTGGGGGGCGATTGAGTGTGCGGGATGGACTCTTGAGTCGCTTCGAAATAGTCCGACTGGCGTTTTTGTGGGAACGCAGATTTCGTCCTTATCTAACTGGCGCCATCAGCATGGGGTGTACGCTGACTTGGTCCCTAACCTGAGCTTATCCATGTTAGCCAACCGAGTGTCCTATGTGTTCAACTTAATGGGTCCTTCAATTACAATGTGCACGGCGTGCTCTGCATCCTTAACCGCAATGCATACCGCACGGGTCTCTATTGCAAATGGCGAATGTGAATCTGCATTGATTGGTGCAGTTACGTATCTCGCGAGCGGGAGACAGAGTAGCGCTTTCAACATGATGGGGGTCATAAGCCCTGACGGAGTCTCCCACTGCTTTGATGCGGAAGCGAACGGATATATGCGTTCCGAAGGGGCTTTTATGTATGCGATCAAACCCCTATCGTCTGCCGAGCGAGACGGAGATCACATTTTTGCAGTCATTGAAGCGACCGCACTCAATACGGCGGGGACAGCAGATGGTGCTGAGGGGCTATCACCTGGACGGCAGATTACTGCTCCGACCCAACATTCACAAATCGCTCTGATGCGTCAAGCTGCGTCCTTGGCGGGACGTCAACTGGATGACTTCGACTACATTGAGGCCCATGCAACGGGGACACCCGTCGGAGATCCAATTGAGGGGAATGCGATTTCGACAGCATTTAAAAGCTCTGAGCGTGAGGTACCCCTGCGTCTTGGGAGTGTGAAGAGCAATGTCGGGCATTTAGAGGCCGCAGCGTTCGCCTGTTCGCTGATGAAGGTGATCCTCATGATCAAGCATCGAACCTTCGCTCCAATGTCTCGAAGTTATCAGATTCCCAATCCAAACATTGATTTTGATGCATGTCCGATGGAGGTACAAACGACCGTTGAGCCATTTCCCGATCGAACGGTATTATTCGGAATCAACTCATTCGGATTTGGAGGATCAAACGGTCACTGCCTAGTAAGTGAGTATCGCCCTGCCCGCCGCTTTATTTCATCCATCCCAATTGCACCAGATGCAGGGTATCTGGTCCCACTTTCCGCCCGCACTTCAACAGCGTTGGTTGAAACCGCCAAACGACTCCGCCATTTTCTTGAAGATCAACCGCATAGCCTTTACACGTTGGCGGGGAATCTCAGCCTCCGTCGAACTCATTTTCCTGTGCGAACTTCCTTCGCCGTTCATACTCTTGAAGAACTCAAATCCGCATTGGATTCGTTCATTGAGTCTGAACCTGAACCAGCTTTGTTTCCTGTCTCGGGAAAAGATCAATGGATCGCCATGGTATTTTCTGGACAAGGAACCCAATGGGTGGGATGTGGTGAGGCGCTCTACCGTGAACATCCCGTATTTCGCCGTGCTCTTGATGCGATTGATGAATATTGGCAGCACTACGCCTCAACATCGCTCCTGTATGCCTGCTTTAGTGCTCCAGAGGAACAACTCAATGAGTGTGAACTGGCGCAGCCCGTGATTTTTGCAATCCAATGCGCTCTTGTGGAATTATTAAAGACGTATGGTGTATATGCGGACTGTGTTTTAGGACACAGCTGTGGTGAGGTCGCCGCCGCGTATGCGGCCGGGCTACTATCTCTCGCCGATGCGACTCGCTTGGTCTATCACCGTGCGACCCTTCAACAACGTGTAGCTGGATCCGGTCGTATGTTGGCCATCGGACTGGACAGATCTGGTGTGGAGTCTCTCTTGGATAATTTGGGCATCTCCTACGGCTATGGAGTTGGAATAGAGCCTATGGTTCAAATTGCCTGCGAAAATTCTCCAGCGAATACAGTTCTCGCTGGGACTGAGCCAACGTTACTGACGATCGTGGAGGCATTGAATGAGCAGAACCTCCAGAATCGTCTACTGCCAGGGAATATTGCATTTCATTCCCATGCCATGGATCCACTCCAAGATGCGGCAATGGAGGCGTTCGCTTTTCTTCGTGACCGAAGTTTTGATGGAGAGATTCCGTTTATCTCCACGGTGACGGGTAAGCAAACTTCCCAGATTGACGCCACATACTGGTGGTCCAATATCCGGGAGCCAGTCAGATTTGCCGCTGCGATGGAGACAGTTCTGCGTGATCATCAGCCCGATATAGTTCTTGAACTTGCCCCTCATTCTGCGCTTCAACCCATCCTCATGCAATGTCTCAATGGACATTCAGACTCTCCCGCTGTGATTCCAACGTTTTATCGCGACGGCAATGTATGTTTGGATTTTCATGCATCATTGGGGAAATTATTCCAGGCTGGCGTCACGCTGGATCTGGAATCTCAGTTCCCCAAACCGGTGACCATTACTCACTTGCTTCCAGGATATCCACATGAGAATAAAAAGCTAATAGACTTCTACTCGGACGATGAGCAATTCTTGGGCGGGGCAGATTATGCTTGGGGACCTCTAGTAGGCCATCGCCTATCAGGAGTGCATCCATTATTTGAGGCCAGATTTTTTGAGTCCGCATTCCCTTGGCTCATTGACCATAAGGTGAATAATACGGCTATCATGCCAGCGGGAGGCTTCGTTGAAATGGTGTTGCAGGCTCTGGAGGGAAATCCACTTGTCATTGAACGGCTGGAATTTCAGTCTTCATGTCCAATTGCAAGGGAGCCCGTCCGACTCCATACGAGCTTGGTACCTGTTCAAAATAGTCCGAATGAATTCTTGATTACAATCTCTACTCAACCCTATGAGATTGGCGCGCAAAGTGAGGTGCATTGTCGTGGAAAAGTCCATCTGATTGATTCAGACTGGACTCCTAATGCCCCCTTAAATTTCCATGACATAGATACCTCGGCTTTCAGATCTGCGGGATATGCCAATGCCGAGGAGTTCTACTCCCTATCGGATGCCGTTCTGGACGACCTTTTTGAGTACGGTCCGAATTTTCGTGTCCTCCAAAATCTACAAGAGGATCCGAAAACAAACCGATTTCTGTTTGAACTGGAGATCAACGAGGATGTTTGGCGAGATGGATATGAGGAGGGATATGTGATATTCCCTTCTCTCATAGATGGGGGGATGCAATCGTTCCTCCACGATTACATTCCAAATTCAAATTTTTCCACCATCCCACATCGTTTTGAAAATGTGACTTTCCTCCACAAATCAACAGTACCACGGCTCATCGGCATTGCCTATTATAACCCGCCCTCTTGGAACGAACAGGATGAATTTGGACAGGTGTCAGTGAAAACTACGGAGCGCCTCGCAGGCTCAGTCAGTTATTATGATGCCGAAACTGGTGATCTTGTTCTTCACATTGATAAGTACTACTCCCTCAATGCAAATTCAAACATGGTTGATCTTCCAAGGAGTAAATTTCATTTTCAATGGCAGCCAAAATTCTTGGAAGATGGTGCAAGGATCGCAAGTGATCTGCCAAACGAGACGCTGGAGCCCGCTGCATTACTTTCCCTGATAGGGAAGGGCCGTGGAACAAATTTGCGTGCCTTCTGCGCAATTGAATTTGCAAATACCAAAGAACCTGATCAAACGATACTGCATTGCTGCCTGAATTCTTCATCGGAGTGGGGGTCTCCAGGTCAGTACTGGTTGGTCAATGATGATCAAGCATCAACACAAACTTGTATTCAGTCGTTTCGCAAGGAGAGCATCCCGTTACGATTTATCACTCTGGATCCTAGTGAACGTACTGAATCCGCCCTGAACCATGGATTACTTCGCAAAAGTGTAGCTGATGCACTTTTTCTCCACCTTGCTCCGGGCGAGCAATCGTTTCTGGAATCAGACTGGCTTTTCTGGCATCAACTTCTTGCAGAGGGAGGTCTGGCTTGGATCTCGCATGAAGAAAATTTAGATCTGGAGATAAGCTCTGGTTGGAAAAGAATTCGGACAGATGGACATGTCACCTTGCTTCAGTCCGTGGTGTTGGAGACCACACACTCAACTACTTCGGATTCTGTTCGATGGATTATGGGGGAGCGTCAGAGTTTGGCAAGAGATTGGCTCTCACTGTTTGATAATTCAAATGTCCATGCAGTCCCTTATGGGGAATGGATTGAAGAGGATCCTTTTGAATCAAGCAGGTATCCCGAAGCTAATCATGTGAAGGCCATTGACTTTTTCTTTGGCTATAATCTGGATGATCCAACTGGGGAGCAGGCGGTAGCTGACCTTGTTTCTTTTCTGCAGGTATTCACCCCTTTTCGAGTTGCGAATGCAAGTTGCCCCTGCCAATTGACGGTTATTACCGTGAAGGCTGCCCACGATATTGAAAATCCGCGAGGAAGTGCTCTCTGGGGTGCGGTTCGAAGCATCACGTTAGAAACTGCCCCAGAGGCTAAGATAGACTTTCGGCTTGTAGATCTTGGTGGGGCTGTTGATCTCCCCGCTTTGAAAAAACTCATCCAACATGATCTTCGCGAACGGGAGATCTCTTTACGTGAGGGAAAAATTTGGGTCCCTCGTATTACTTGTGATTCAGCTACGCACCCAATCGTGCCAGATGGAGAAGATGTCCCCTACCTATTAACTATCAGTGCCGTAGGGCAGATCAGCGGTTTACAGGTGAAAACTTATGATCCAGAAGAACTGGACTGTCACTCGGTTGAAGTGATCATGGATACGGCGGCTTTGAATTTTAGGGACGTAATGATTACGTTGGGATTGCTTCCGAAAATGGCCGTTGAGCATTCAGGCATTGGAGCCAAGATTGGAATGGAGGGAAGTGGTGTGATTGCCAGAAAAGGAAGTGCCGTAACCGAACTGGAAGTGGGAGATAAGGTTGTGGTAGGAACTGGGGGATGCTTTACAAATCGCTTAATTGTCAACCAGTACCGTGTCTTTCGAGCACCTGCTCGTCTGTCCTTGGAAGAGTCTGGTGCTTCCCTATCCGTGTATTCAACTGCTTACTATGCTCTTATCCATCTTGCACGACTCCAAGAAGGACAGCGGGTTCTGATCCACTCAGCCATGGGAGGAGTTGGGCAAGCAGCAATTGCGCTCGCGAAGCATGTAGGTGCAGAAATTTATGCCACAGCTGGTACCGACAGCAAACGGAATTCCCTAATTGAGTTGGGAGTCCGAGCAGCCTTTGATTCTCACAGTACGTCGTGGTATGACGCGCTCATGCATGCAACCGATGGAAAAGGAGTGGATGTCGTACTTAACTCTCTTGCTGGATCCCATATTCCTCTATGCCTTCGTGCTCTAAGCCCCGGCGGATGGCATTGTGAGATTGGCAAAATAGACATCTACGCGGATCAATCGCTGGGGATGCAGGTCTTCCGAAAGAACCTACGATTTGCTGCTATAGACATGGATCGGTTGATGATTGACGACCCATTCCTGTCGCGGCAGATCTCTGAATCCTGTGTCAATCTCCTTGATCAAGGTACGGTACCTCCTCTACCAACGACTACATTTCGCTATGCAAGCCACAAAGATGCGTTTCGGTTTATGATGTCTGGGCAACATCTGGGCAAGATCATTCTTAAATTGCCGTCTACTCCTTCGGAACGATTGTTTCCCATTGTTGATCGGCGACCATTTATGGATCCCCGTGCTACCTACCTTGTCACTGGCGCTTTTGGTGGATTAGGATTACGATTGCTCAGATATCTTGCTGCTGTTGGTGCACGCCATTTCACCTTGATGGATCGAAATCCAGAACGGGGACGTGATGTTACATGGCTACGCGAGGCGGTTGATACCGAAAAATTTACAAATTGCGTGGATGTTGACATTGTTGTCGCCGATATTTCAAATGAGTCTGATGTAAAGCGCTGTATTGCAGGGCTCAAGCGACCTCTCAAAGGAGTATTTCACTTGGCGGGCATATTGGATGATCAAATACTGGCGGATCTAACACCAGACTCTATTGCGAATGTGTTTGCACCGAAGGCGAACGGAGCACTCTATCTTCACCGAGCGACTTCTGGCATGAATCTGGACCACTTTGTTCTTTTCTCCTCTACGACCTCGGTACTCGGTAATCCAGGGCAAATCAACTACGGAGCTGCGAATAGTTATTTGGATGGACTTGCAAATTGGCGTCTGCAACAGGGATTACCCGCTCTCTCTTATAACTTAGCTGCCGTGAAAGATACAGGAATGGCAGTGCGTAACTTTGGGGTGCTGCGTCTCATGCGCGCGTCTGGAATGCCTCCTCTAAGTAGTCTCTTTGTCATCACCAACTTAGATTATGCCCTGCGAAATCGTGCGCAAAAAGATCATTTGGTGACTGCGTTATTTAAAAAGATATTTTGGACCGTTGATCACGATGACTATTTGCGTACTGGCATCTTGATTCGTAATCAAGATGCTGTTGATGTGGGGGTTGCTGATCACTTGACGTTGGAGGACATCGTTCTTCTAATCAAAAACAAGGTTGTGGAGCTATGTGACCATGATGAATTTGGGGCCGACGATCTACTGTCCAGTTTAGGTTTGACATCTCTATCCGTTGCAGAGTTGGGGGCTTTCACAAAAAGCACCTTTAATTTTCAACCCAGCGCTTTGGAGTTGATGACCACTGCGACCTGCACCACCTTAGCGCAGGCGATCCTTCAGGATGATGTTCAAGAGACAAGTCAAGACAGTGAAACTGCGTCCGAGACAGTATCCAGTTCATCCAATGATTCTGGGTTGCGGAGTCGCCGGATTCCATCTATCTTTGCCAGTGCGTTAGCGGATCATTTCCCATCCTGAGGAAGTAAATCTCGGGCGATGTTCTCATATCGTACGAATTGATTACAACATGAAGTCCAACTCAGCCGCCTCCAAAGTGTCACCACTGGTAGGGACTTTGCCCAGGCCGTGTCAGCGAGATCTGAACGCTGTTCGTCACTTCATTCACCGTACAATCACAGAGGAATCCCCACAGCCTCCGGTATCAGCGGACAATGTGCAACATGTGTTGTTGACTGGCGGAAGGGGTTTTATGGGACGTTACCTGTTACATGAACTTCTCATTCAAGATTCTGACATCATCATCTACTGCCTCCTTCGGTCACAAAATGAAGAAGAGGGGATGAATACTTTACGTGATGCCATGCAAAAGTCTAACATTTGGGAAGGTCGATTTGAGGAGCGAATCCGAATCATAGTCGGTGATCTAACGCTGGATCGCTTCGGATTGGAAGCCAGCGATTTTGATCATCTATCTCATCAGATTGATGCGGTCTACCACCTAGCTGGAAATGTAGACTTAGTTGGAGGTTATGACCGTATTCGTGAGGTAAATGTGCTGGCGTTTCAATCCATCTTGCACCTCTGTTTGCGGTTTCGCCTGAAGCACCTATTTCATGCCTCTACCTTAGGCATCTTCCCAGAATACGTCTCTGGCTTTCGGGGGGAATTTCGAAATTATAGAATTGGCCCCCAAGCTCAGCCAGACCTTGCAAACATGAAGCGTTGGTTTCCACTGACCATCACTGGGTATCCATGGAGTAAATTGGTAGCCGAACAGATTATATTGTATGCAATGTCCACGGGCATTCCCGCCGCTATTTTTCGGATTCCATCCATCGCTGTGGCGAGTACCGGATTCGTACATACAAAAAATTTTATGATTCGGATGTTTGCTGCCGCACTGCAGGTATCCAAGGTGCCCCGTCATTTTTCGCTCATGAGCCGCTCCGATCCAGTGGATATGGTGTGCAAACTCTTAGTCTCAATTGCCAGAAACCCCCATCGTCGGTTCACGATCTATCATTGCTGTGACACAGAGGATACCTATCATGAACCTGAAATTGAAGACTTTGGAATCTACTGGAAACGGGTATCCTTTGATGCGTTCCGAAGAGCCTGCCAAGCATTAGGGGAAAAGTCAGCAATGCATGGTTTATGGCCTCTGGTAGATAACTTCAAAGATTTCTGGTCCGAGGAAATCATGAATGGTAGCAGGCACCCCATTGGTAATGATGCAGTGCTGGCAGACTGTCCTTCTTCAATTGAATGGCCCCTTCCAGTCATAAACCATATACGTGCAGTTGAGTGGATGAAAAGCTATCCAGAAGAATGGCCATTTCCAGTTCCACGGGGACAGCTGGATTATCAGTGCCTCCTCAAACAGACGATTCAGATTGCTGATCGGATGAGGATTCCTTATGACGAGGCGTATCCAGACTGGTTACTTGAAGGGCTATATAAATTAGTAGGGGCACTCAAGCTCCCCGCAGCTAGAATCCGGAAAGACCGGGTGAGCGTGATCGTCAACATCCTAACGCGTTCTCTTCGCCACAATGCTGAGTTCGTCCGCGAGCGATTAAAGTACACTGCCATCACCAACGAGTGTATTGATCCGCCGGTATTTATCATTGGGATCAACCGAACTGGCACCACATTTATGCACCGTTTGCTGGCCCGTGATCCAAAGTTCTGGACACTGCTGAGCTATGAACTTGCAGAACCAATTCTCCCTTCTGGTGACTATGCCACCATTGCGGGAACGCCGCAAGATCCCAGGAGATTATATCATATCAGAATGCTAGATGCGATCAACGTAGTCGAATTGCTGGCTGGAATCCACCCTATTGACGCAGATGAGCCTGAGGAAGACTACCACCTCCTTCGGCCTACGTTTACCAATTGGACAAATGTGGTCAGATTCCACATTCCTTCCTACGCTGAATGGCTCGCCAAGATTGACACCCATAATTCATACCTATTTCACCGACGTTTATTACAACACTATACTTGGCGCCGCCGTCAGAAAACTCCCTATGTGCAACGTCAATGGTTATTAAAAATGCCCTTCCATCTCATGGAACTGGAGACACTGCTGGACGTCTACCCAAATGCTATCTTCATCCAGACTCATCGAGATCCAGTTCAGTTTATGGGGTCCTGGAATAGCTTAGTGGAGCGTGGTCGATCCATCTTATCAGAGCCTATGCCACGCGAAGAGTTTGGACTTGAACAACTACAGCTGATGAGTCACATGCTGAACACCGCCACCGAATGGCGAAAATCCTGCCCCGAAATTGAGAAACAATGGATTGATGTGCGATACATTGATTTTGTGGATAATCCTATGGGCGAGATTAAAAAAATCTACTCTCGCTTTGATTGGCCCCTGACGCCCGAGGTTGAACGTTCTATGTGTGAGTGGCTTGAAGTTCAGTATAGCCAACGCAAGGAAGAACCTCATCATTCATATAAGGTGGAGGACTATGGTTTGGATGAGCAAATGATCAATACTGCCTTTGAACCATATCTCAAATTTATCCATGATCAACAGATCATGTAATGGCCACCCCGACAATTATTCCCATTATTCATGATGATTAGTTGGGGACCTTTTGTTTAGATGCTAGTGTAACCTATAACTCACTATTTATCAGGAGGAATACTTCGGGAGTTTGTGGTAGAGAGTTAGGAATTTTTGTACAAAGGGATTGCAGAGGGGTTCAAGATTATGCACATCTCTCGGGAGTTCTATCATAGCGTTCCCCAACAAGTGGAGTCTGAACCCGGTGAGACTATACAGACACAGGAAGCGGAACCCGATGGGATTCCGCAGATGCAGGAAGCGGCCCCTTCATAACTCCCGTGCAGTCCAGAGAAAGTCTGAACCCGGTGAGACTCCACAGACACAGGAAGCAGAGGACCCGGTTACCCCTGCTCCAAGAGGAAAGGGTGAACCTCAAATGCGTGTGACCTCATTCAGATTAAACCTCCTAAAAGTTGGGGCAACCATCACCACCATAGCCGTTATGTCACCTTCTCCATTGCCTTGTCCGCTGTAGAGGCATGGAAATGTTTTTTTCAAACATGTTGAGCACTTGTACTGGCGCGCCATACCTGACATCTAATTCGGCGCACCTCCGCTGAGGTGATCCTTGGGGAAAAATTAAATATTAAACTCCTACTGCTTGGGATAGGACCGTCTATGCGGTACGTACCACCACAGAATTCCCCCAGATTGGGCGAAAATTTAAGCGGAGAACACCCTAGTTTCGCTCAATATCTCCAAAGTTAGGTCACACGCCGCCCAATTAACACGCAAGTTTAGCTGAACCCATTCAAAACGCCAAAGTTGTAAACCAATATAGTCACGGCGAATAACAAGGGATTATCAAGCGGATAGATGTTTCTGCTCAGTCCGCCCAGAATATATGATAAGGATTCCTTTATGTCAGGA
This sequence comes from Rhodothermales bacterium, assembly GCA_965208025.1. Lineage (GTDB taxonomy): Bacteria > Bacteroidota > Rhodothermia > Rhodothermales > Bin80 > Bin80. The sequence continues at coordinate 1,718,811 of OZ242302.1, read as the reverse complement.
AATCAGACGAACTTGTTTCTCAGCTATTCTGCAATGTTAAAGTTGTTGTTGAGCAGGGCAAAGAGTATAGTCTCCGAAGGTGGGGGAGTTACACTCACCCAGTTCGTTTTCTGATTGGTATACATTGTGTGATCATGAATGATACTGTTGGTGGAAATCCTATCATAGCCGCTCTGGCACTGGTCGTTACGAGCCTGCTCACTACGATTGTCATCATTACCGTAATCACTACCGCGGCGGAGTCTTCTTCCTCAGATTTGTCAAGACTCGTGTTTGCTTCACTACTTGTAACGGGTATTACCTCTTCCATACAGGCTTGCCGGGGCAATCGTATCGGTACAGGTCATATTTTGGTGGTGTCCGCTGCTGGAATTTATATTGCGGTTTCCGTGCAGGCTCTTGAAGAAGGCGGAATTGGGTTATTGTCCCTCTTAATTGTGTCCTCTGCATTATTTCAATGGTTCCTATCGGGGAAACTCAACCTACTTCGTCATATTATGACACCGAATGTAACGGGAACGCTACTCATGCTGGTTTCTATTTCGGTTGTTTCGACTACTCTGCCACTCTTTGAAGGCGGATCAAATACAAACTCTGGAGTAGGCCTAATCGTGAGTGCGATCGCAACGATACTCATTATTCTTGGACTGAGATTTTTTGCACCAAATGCGATGCAGCCCTGGACACTTGCACTCGGAATCATCGCAGGCACTCTGGTTGGGGCAGGATTTGGACTGTACGATTCAACCGCCTTGGGGGATGCACCGTGGATTGGGGCACCCATCCCCGAATGGTCGGATCTTCACCTACAATTTGGAAGTTCGTTCTGGAGTTTACTGCCTGGATTTCTGCTTGCAGCTACGATTGCATCACTCAGAACAATCAGCGTTACGATTGACGTAATCCGTCAATCACATGGTAATTTGAAGGCTGTTGACTTTCGGCTGATTCAGAATGCTGTAACGACCGAAGCCGCTGGGAACCTATTCACGGGCCTATTGAGTGGTCTGCCAGCAATGGTGATGCTCGCGAATGTATCGTTTATCCGAGTAACTCGGATTAGCTCACCCGTAGCGGGCGTGACGGCAGGCTTAGTTTTAGTTGCTCTCGCATGGCTTCCAAAAGTGCAAACTTTGATCATTGCGATTCCCAAGTCAGTATTGGGTGTGTGCATATTATTGGCTATGATTCTCCTTTTTCTCGTCGGATTAAGAATGATCCTGCGAGATGGAGTGGATCTACATAGTGGAATGATGATCGGACTTGCTCTACTCGCTGGAATTGCAGTCGAGTCAAATCTGTTCGGATCAGGATCTATTGAGAGGTTTTCAAATGGTGCCTTAAATGCAATGACCATTGGTGGGGTCTTTGTCATCGTTCTGACATGGGTCATGAATCTGACCTACTCTCGTGCCCAGCGTTTCAAGATGGAGTTAGATACAATGGAGGTTCCCAAACTACACGAATTTCTACGAGATTTTACTCATCGCTATGGCTGGTCGGACGAAATGTCCTATCGGATGCAAAGTATTGGAGAAGAGGCACTCATCACTTTGAAAAGTAGCGAAGATTTATCTTCCGAGGAGGACTTTCACCAATTGCGAGTCTTGGCTCGACGGATTCGAAAGGGGGCAAAGCTGGAATTTGTTTCCGTGACGGGACAAGCAAGTAACCTGGAGGATCAGATGGTTCTTTTGGGACATCAAGTGAATCCAGATACACTCGCACAGGAAATTCCCCTGCGTATCTTGCGAAAATTGGCGGCATCTGTCCACCATCAGCAATTTCATGGGGGAGACGTTCTAACCTTGGAGATTCATTCCCGACAAAAGACCTGATCACTTTGTGAGACTAAGGCCACCATGATGAACGATCGAATCATTATCTCTGCTAGGGGGACTTAGTAATCCAATATCTTCTGGCAATGTATGCCAGAGAGTAATGATCAGGGGATTTGGTATCATCTAAGGGTTTCTGATCAATTAGTTGTCTAGTATAGCCGCTAGAGCATCTTCTCGGGATGAGTAGATGTCTACGATCTGATCCAGTCCGCTGATCTTCAAAATTTCTTTCATTAGATCAGAGATGCCGAAAATAGAAAAAACCTTGGGGGGAGTATAAGCTTTGGCCTGTTTCAAAACCACCCGCAATCCTGCACTACTCATGAATGAGAGATCAGTGAGGTCCATTAATAGGGCTTTATCCTGATCACTCAATGCTTGGCTAATATGCGACTCCAATTCCGAAGCATTCGAACTGTCAATTCTACCGCTCAGGCTTGCAATGCGTACCCCATTCTCCTCACTCCATGAGATTAAAAATGACATGACTTGTATGAGATTAAACCATTTTGATGTATATTGAAACAATATACGAATTTATTTGGATTAGTCCAATTTGCAGTATAGAGTTCTTTTCTCCTTGATCGGGGTTGATGTGTTGGGACTGGAGTATCTTTAGAGAAAAGTTTCGTACCTTTAGGGTGCTTGTGTACCGTCTTTGGATTCTCATCCAAATATCTCGTAGATACTTAACTAATCTCTGGAAATTACTGGTAAAAATGGAACAGACTTTCAAGTTGAAAGAGTCACAAGTGCTGTCTGACAAGTTGGATGATATCGCAGCATTCACTGTTGAGAAAAATCAGTTTCTTGAAAATGATTCTCTTTCCCCCGAGCAACAGAAAGAAGCAGAGCAGTTCATTCTTGAAGCTTTGCAAAAAGTTGTCGCTGAATACGACTTGGTTATTTCAGAGATACGTGAGAAATGCGTGGTTGCCGCACGGCAAATCCTTAAAGATATGATTGTCAAGTGATTTGAAACTATTTCTATAATACGCACTTGCACATCAACGATGATTACTAAATCATTAATTTCACCAATCCACTCAGCATTATAGATAATTCAATGTCTGAAGTTCTATTCAAGGATCATAAGCCTCCAAATCTAATCAACTTTGATAAGATTTCCTTATCTGTACATAATAAAATTGTAGATGCCATTGAAGCTTTTGAGCGTAATCATGGGTTTAAATTAGAAGATGAACCGCGTGCTAAGGTCATAAAGGCGATTGAGCGAGCGGTTTGGGGACATATTGATTCCTACGGGTCTAGACGGTTTGTCTTCTGGAAAGAATTGTATGAAGCTGCTGATAAAGCCTATGTACAGTACAAGCAGAACTTATAGAACTGGTTCTGGTGCACAGAGATCGGGTATTGATTGATGATTGAGTGGTCATCACTGTGCTAGTGCTATACTCTTGGCTAGTTTGACCGCACCTGTCTCTGGAAATTTGCCAATTGGGTGCACACTCCTTTACCTAGTTGTGGTTTATTTTCCTTGGCGACCTTACAAACTGAAGTTACCCCCTTTTTTTCCTGCACATGCGCGCATCATTTTCATTTTTTGAACTTTTTGCAGACAAGTTTCCTCCCTCAAATACGCAATAATGAGGACGACTTCCAGATTTATCCCTTCACACTACAGGGCCCCAGTTTGATCCCCGCCAATTTAAAGGCCTGTTTCTCAGTTGCGTTCACATCTGCAATGTAGGTTGCCACGGGTGCCTCATCGGCAACAATCTTGAACTTGCCCCTAATCCGACTGAGTCCACAGAGTTCGTTCAACAGACTCTCAAAGTTCATGGCCTGTCCTCCATTCTGATTCCGCTTGGACTACGCCTTCTTTTTCGCCGTGTTGTCTTGATGATCTTTTCCAATCCTACTTCGGTCTCGACCAGACGCTCTTCTCGCCGAATCTGCCAGCTGTTGTCCGTGTCCGGCAGGCCAACAGAGAGATCAGACATGGACCAAATCGTGGAAATTACCATCTTCATTGAGGCGTCACAGCTCGCTGATCCGCCCAATAAAATGTGTTCCTCCATGGTTAAATTTTGGATTCCTGAAACCGTAATAAGTTTTGTCGTTGACCGTAATTTGTATTGTCGTCGTACATAGTTCAACACCTGTTGATCCAGTTGGTAGTGGACATAGCGTATACGGGGGTAACGACATGGAATGAAGCACGAAGGTTTAACGGGCTGTAAGAGTAGCTTAGTGACCATGCGGTCTGGAACGAATGGTGAACGTTGAGTAGACCTCAAAATGAAAATGTGGAAGATACCCCTCCTGTATTGAGGAGGGTTAAGTGACGAGACTTCGCAGATCAGTCATCAGTAGGATTCCCGATATAGAGAGGGTCTGGTTTGAATCATTTTCGTTAGTGATTCACGAGATAGAGCCAGAAGATGCGGGAGACTTTCCGTTCGTCTCATATGCGTTGATGATTTCCTTGACAAGCCTGTGACGAACCACATCAACCTTGCTGAAATAAACATACCGGATCCCGTCGATGTTCTGAAGGATGGATTGTGCCTCCAGTAACCCACTTTGGTCAGGGTTAGGTAAGTCAATTTGTGTCAGATCACCAGTAATAATTGTTCGGCTGTTGACACCCAGACGGGTCAGAAACATCTTCATCTGCATTGCCGTAGCGTTTTGAGCCTCATCTAGTATGACATAGGAGGAGTTCAAGGTACGTCCACGCATGAAGGCTAGAGGGACGATTTCTATAACATGATCCTCCATGTGTGTGGCGAGTTTCTCCGCCGGGAGGAATTCTTCCAGTGCGTCATAAAGTGGACGGAGATAGGGATCAATCTTATCGCGGAAGTCTCCAGGTAAAAATCCAAGGCGTTCACCTGCTTCAACCGCAGGCCGACACAGAACAATTCGCTTCACTTGTCGTGCTTTCAATGCTGCCACAGCAAGAGCAACGGCCATGTACGTTTTCCCGGTCCCTGCCGGACCAATGGCGAACACAATATCGTCCTTACGAGCAGCATTAAAGAGTCGTGCCTGACCAGACGTTTTCGTCCTGATCCTGCCCCCCGATGGAGTGTACAACACCACATCACCAATATCTTTACTAGTTCGTCGTGGAGTGGAAGTTGCCATGGCCAAGATCGTCTCAAGATCTCCATCTGTTACCGAGCCATTGCGACTGGCTACCGATGCTAATTCAGCGAATGCGTGTTCAATGGAGTCCAAAACCTCTCTCGGTCCTCGGAGGCGAACCTGATTTCCCCGGGCAATGATCTTCGTCTCCGGGAAGGCAGCCTCAATTCGCCTCAAATGCACATCATGCGTGCCAAATAGTAGAAGAGAGTCGGTGTGATCAAGTGTGAGGGTGGTTTCTGCCAATTGTTTTTTTTCGTTCCAAATTATAACCAGAAAGTTTTAACTGTGAATCATCTCAAAAGTGCGAATGAAGCGCTCCCTAATTGTGGAATTTACGAAAATGAATGGGGCTGGGAATGACTTTGTCATTTTGGATAACAGGTTTTATCAGTTTTCTATAGATGAGCTTTCATCAATAGCACTCCTACTCTGTCCAAGACGTACCAGTGTCGGGGCAGACGGAATCTTGGCCCTTTCGGATGCCCTAGGTCAAGCGGCTGATTATCGGATGATCTACATCAATGCCGACGGGAGTGAGGGAACCATGTGTGGCAATGGAGCACGTTGCCTTGCAAAGTTTGCTTTTCAAAGTGGATGTCGTAAGCGCATCGCGTCCATGGAAACTGCCTCGGGGATGTCCGAGGTGCATGTTCATGAGGATGGGAATATCCGATTGTACCTTGATGCACCGACCGCATACACCAGCGAAGTCGCGATGGAATGCCGCGTCCCAGATCAAATCAAATCGATCCACTACCTATGGCCAGGAACTGAACATCTTGTTTGTTTTACTTCTGATGTACATCAGTTTCCCATTGAGCAATGGGGGAAACGATTCCGTCATGATCCAGCACTTGCCCCCGCTGGAGCAAACATAAATTTTGTACAACTTGAATCTGACGTGAATGGCGAGTATTTGTGCGTCCGAACCTATGAGAAGGGAGTTGAATCCGAGACACTCGCCTGTGGGACGGGGGCAGTGGCAAGTGTAGTAGCCGCGCGAACCTCTGGATTAATTCAGACAGATGAATGCAGTGTGCATATGCTAGGTGGGGTGCTTAAAGTCGGAATAGAGGGGGATAGAGTTTACTTGGAAGGAGCAGCTAAGACCGTCTATCGCGGCTCCGTGGAACTGAATCATCTTTGAAATTCAGAAACTACACTTGAAGGAATTACGTAGTGCATTCAGAATATTTTTTTGACGAACTTGTTACACATGAGAATAAATTCATCGGTCTATGGCTACCTAATCATTGGGTTGATTCTGGCTTCCGTTACAGGTTGTGTAAGTAATCCGAACCTTGATAGTGCTCGAGTTGACTTGCGTAACAAAGACTATCAGCGTGCGCTCACCAATATCAATATTGCGCTGGAAACAGATCCAAATAATTCGGACGCACTCCTATTGAAAGGAGATATCCTCTCTCAAATGTTGCCGGATACCTATGATCATGACCAACGGACTGAACATATCGGAGAATTGATTGGAGCGTACGCGCAGGCTGTTAGACTCAATCCAAACACTACCCCATTGGTGATGAGGCAACGGGCAGCACTGTATCGCAGTGAATTTAGTTTAGCCATGGAGACATACAGGGATGCCGACCAGTTAGGTGGACGCGAGCGAGCGAATCAATTTATGACGGCTGCCCGTCATTTTCGTAATGCGTCCATGATTCTTCCTGACTCTGTGGATGCTCTGATCAATGAAGCCCATGCATATTACAGTGCGGGCGAGGCATTGGAAGCGGCTGGTGCCTATGAATCTGCCATTGCCCTCGGGAACACGGAACGTGAACTATTTATCTATCTTGCACGAACCTATGAACTTGTTGCCACCGAGTTAGCGGATGCGCAGTCGCAACCAAAGTACTACCATGAAATGGTGCACACCCTCAAAACAGCACTGGATCATCATCCAAATGACGATGAGATCCGAAAATTGCTCTTGAATGCCTTGGCGTCATCAGATCAAATGAGCTCAGATGCTCTGCCATTTTTTGAAGAGAACCTTGCGGCAGAGAAGAATAATCAAGTTTACCTGTACAATTATGGTACGTTATTACTGAGGCAGGAAGACTATGAGGGTGCAATCGCAATGTTGTCTGATGCGGTCGCATTGGATTCAGCGTATACAAACGCACATTTTAATTTGGGAGCTGCATATGTCAACCGTGGTGTGCAGGCTGAACAGGATTATCATGCGATTGACGATTTATTACAGGGCGGTGGGATCAGCATGCCTGAAGTTGCTCAACTTGAAGCTCAGAAAACAGAGTTGGAACAGTCAAAAGCAAATGATTTTCGTAAAGCGATTCCACATTTGGAAACATCTAGACGGCTGATGGAAAATGAAGTAGAGGATCCTACGGGGGTATGCCGTGCCCTCTATATTGCTTATTCTCAAACGGGGCAGAGATCGCTGGCGGAAGAGGCCCGTTATTGTGCAGGTTTGCAAGATCAATAATCTATTCGTATCAAATTTTTGATTTAAGTACATGAATTTTGCCACACGGGCAGTACACTCTGGCCAGAAACCCGACGCATCAACTGGCTCGGTCATGCCCCCCATCTATCAAACATCAACCTACCAGCAGCCAGCCGAGGGCGAAACGGCCTCGTACGAGTATGGACGCGCATCGAACCCAACGCGAACTATGCTTGAAGAGAATCTGGCGAGTCTGGAAGATGCCGCTCACGGGATCGCTTTTGCATCTGGAATGTCTGCAACCGACGGAATTCTCCGTGCACTGCGTCCTGGGGATCATATTGTTGCCTCCGAGGACATGTACGGTGGGAATTATCGTTTTTTGAAGCTTGTCCTTGCTCCCATGGGAATCAAGGTGACCTTTACGAACTTGACAAAGATTGAGTTCGTAGAGAAGGCACTCATGCCAGAGACCAAAATTCTCTGGGTTGAATCTCCAACAAATCCACTTATGCAAGTCATTGACCTTCGTGCGACCATTGCATGTGCTCAGTCCGTTGATGCGTCCGTTGTAGTAGATAATACCTTTGCCTCCCCCTATCTTCAGAATCCACTTGCCCTGGGTGCAGATCTGGTGCTTCACTCTACGACAAAATATCTCGGCGGTCACTCCGATATTGTCGGAGGTGTTGTGTGTACGAATAGTGACAAATGGGCTGATCACCTACGTTTCCAGGTGAAATGTGTCGGCGCGATTCCAGGTCCAATGGATTGCTTTTTGGTGCTCAGAGGTACAAAAACTCTTCATCTCCGAATGGAGCGTCATTGTGCGAATGCTCACCGGGTTGCGACCTATCTTCATGGTCATCCAAAGGTAGCACGCGTGAATTATCCAGGATTAGAGTCAGATCCTGGTCATGGGATAGCAACAAAACAAATGAAAGATTTTGGGGGGATGCTATCAGCCATCCTCAAAACATCCTCATCCGAACAGACACGGAAGGTTCTCCACGCCCTCAAAGTCTTCACATTCGCGGAGAGCCTTGGAGGGGTTGAAAGCCTGATCGGTCACCCCGCAACCATGTCGCACGGTGCACTTACACAGGAGGAACGAACAAAATTGGGGATTCGCGATAGCCTAGTTCGCTTATCCATTGGAATTGAAGATGTAGAGGATCTTCTGGAAGATCTTGAACAAGCCCTCAGCACAATTTAACGATTGATCAACTGGAAAAGAACCCTGAATTGCTTTGAACGGCAATGTGGGACCATTCAAAGATGGCAACATTCACTGAATGAAAGAGAAGCGTACGAAGCTTATTGAAGGGGGAGCAGGTCTGTCCGAAGATCTTCAATTTTCGCCGATTCACGCAGGGAGGTAATCCAGTTTCGAAGAACAAGCGACTGTTGGTCTCGGGTCTGATCAGCCAATAGATCCTCAAGTTCATCATCCGAAATCTCGGGGGGATCCTCAACTGAGATCGTACGAATGACATACGCCCCATTCTCGCCCTCGAGCACCCCAGAGTCCTCCCCTGAGTCCAGTCCAAGGACTGCACCAATAAATTGAAAGTCGCGCCCAATACCACTAATGATCGGATTATTGAATGACAGATCATATGCAATCTGCGGTGTAAAGCCAAGTATATCGGCGAGTCCATCAAATCCACCTGAATCATAGGCAGACTGTAATCGGTTGATTTGATAATCACGCTTTTTGTCAAGAATTGCGAGTTGTCGTACCTGGGTTTCAACGTCTTCAAACGGCTCGTATCCCTCTGGTTCAATATCAGTTACATGAACGACAAGTGCCACATCGTTGAGTTCAATGACTGGACTAATATCTCCTACATCTGCATCCTGTAAGAATGCCTCAACGGCAAAGCTTTGACCAAATCCTGGAATTGCAGTTTGACCGTCTTGAATCTGGAGAGACTCAACCATGATGTCACGTCGCTCAGCTTCAGATATAAAGTCTCCTTGTTCTTCGGCATAATAGCCTAAATCTTCCAGAGAGTCCTGAATTTCACTCAGCGTTGCGATGGAGACAACAACGGAATAGGCTAATCTGGACAATTGCACATCCACGAGGGCACGGTTGGTTACTTCAATCAGATGAAATCCAAAATCAGTTTCGATGGGACCAACCAGTTCGCCGATCTCGGCTTCAAAGGCGGCGTTTTCAAAAGGCTCTACCATTCGACCAGGGCCAAACCATCCGAGGTCTCCACCATTTGATCCACTTCCTGGGTCATCACTCATTTCAGTTGCAACCTCCGCAAAATCTTCGCCGTTCTGAATCCGACGTCGAATGTTAAGTAGAGAGGCACGAGCAGCAGCAGGATCATCATCCGCATTCAAGAGGATATGACGAGCACGGACATGATTTTCTTCGGAGGGGCGGGTGTCAACAACCTTAATTAATTGTGCCTGTCCATTCACGATAATTGGCCCAACAATATCTCCTCCTTGGGGCGAAGTATTCTGTTCAAAGAGCACATTCAATTCTTCGGCTGACAACGACGAAGCACCAACAAAATTGTCTGACCATACTGCATCGCTGGCAGACTGGGCAAGGAAGAGTGAGTCATTGTCTGTTGACTCAAACTCCGGTCGCAATCGCTCAATTTCCTGGAAGATATCAAGGGTATCCTCTTGGGAAGGGAGACGTGAGAGGGAGCCAATCTGTACGGAGAATAATTTCTCGGTGGCATAGTCTTCGCGATGGTCGTTGTAATACTCGCGCACTTCTCGGTCAGTAACGGGTGCAAGCGAGTCGGCTACATCAGCATACCTGAGAAAGAAAAACTCGGCATCTGCGCGCTTTTCTTCAAGATTCCAAAGTGCATGGGCATCAGCTTCTGAGAGGCGCACAGAAGACTCTAATAGTTGATTCAAGCGTTGTTCACGCCGTTCAAGTCGTATAAATTGCTCAAGCTGGATCAGGGACTGGGTCTGGGCTGGATCATCAATCACGCTCTGCAAGACCGCACGATTAATTCCGCCTTGCCCATCGGAAAAATTTTGTCGGACAACCCAATGCGGGTTCTCACCTACAATCAGATTACGGACCTCGGTATCACTGACAGTCACACCGATTTCGTCCATGACACGTTCACGTAGCTTGTTCTCAACCAGAGCATTAAATACTCGCTCACGTTCCGCTTCCAACTGTTGAGGCGGAACATTGCCATTGTTGGCACGCCGTACTTGTTCAAGTTGAGCATCCAGTTGTCGGCGATATACATCCCGTGTGATTGGATCTCCATCAACCACGATAACCTTCCCGAGAGGATCAGCACCAATCGTATCAAAAACTCCGGAGTCTTGGAGAACCCAAAGACCACCAAAGGAAAGAACGAGAATCCACAGGATGACCCCTGTGTTTTCCCGCATACGATTCATTGTACCCATCAGGAAGATAGAACGTTAAGGACAGTAACAATGCGTCAAACCAAGAGGGCAAAAAAGTCTACGATGAATCAGGCCGATACAACAGGATCAACATAGACCACTTTACGATTTTTACGTCCATTTACAAACCGAACCACGCCCTCTGTACGGGCATAGAGTGTATCATCTCCGCCTCGACCGACGTTGGATCCTGGATGGATTCGTGTACCTCGCTGGCGTACGATGATCCCACCAGCTAAAATATGTTGGCCTGCATAAACTTTAACCCCAAGCATCTTGGGCTTGGAGTCACGACCATTCTTAGTGGAGCCTAATCCTTTCTTATGTGCCATAACTTGTTAGTTTGATTCACCCGTGGAAAGAGATGAGATACGGATTTGGGTATACCGTTGACGATGACCATGTTTCACCTTGTAGCGCTTGCGGCGTTTTTTCTTGAAGACGATGATCTTGTCTCCTCTAACATGTTGAATTACCTCACCGACAACCTGCGCACCAGCAACATGAGGTCTCCCTACTTTTACGTCTTCCTGATCAGCAACGAGAAGCACTTCAGGAAAATGAAGGGTATCTCCCTCCTTCGCGTTAGCGGCGTAGGGAATAAATAACGTATCTTCTTCAGATACTCGGAATTGCTTTCCGCTGATATTGACGACTGCAAACATTTGCTAGTAATTGAGGAGCGACGAACTGCGCTAATTTTTCAACAGCCCACTGGTATGCGGGCACAGATAATTTGTTTCAATTCGAAAGATGATTTTGACTGATCCATTCACAAAGGAGCATCTGCAGGTAGGAAAGGTTCTCTGTGTTGGCCAAAACTACGCCCGACATGCAGCAGAGATGAATGCTCCCGTTCCACAAGCACCAATAATTTTTCTCAAACCCCCTACCGCCATCATACGGCCTCCCCAGTCGGTTCAGATTCCTCCCATGACTTCGGAGGTACACCATGAAGTGGAACTCGTTGCAATGATTGGGCGGCAGGCTAAAAATATTCCAGTAGAATCCAGTCTTGATCATGTTGCAGCTTATGCAGTCGGGTTAGATATGACCGCCCGTGATTTACAGTTGGGTGCCAAGAAAAAAGGGGATCCATGGAGTGTCGCAAAGGGCTTTGACACGTTTGCTCCCTTGGGGGAGTTGATTACAGCATCCGAGGTGGGAGATCCTCAGGAGATATCCATGTCATTAACTGTGAATGGGATGATCAGACAGGATGGTCACACAAAAGACATGATTTTTTCGGTGGCCTACTTAATCTCTTACTGTTCTAAAATTTTCACACTGGAGCGAGGAGACCTTCTGTTTACGGGAACACCAGAGGGAGTAAGTCAAGTCCATCAAGGGGATCGGCTTTTAGCCACGAGCAATCAACTGCCGTCATTAGAGGTCACAATTGACTGAGGAATCGCTTCATCAAGGTCAGAACTACTGGATCTTGTGAACCGAGGCACGAATTCTATAAACTCCAACGGTACCAGATCAAGACCTTAAGGCTGAATCTGTCTCAGGGGATTGGAGAGGAAAAGTATGATCCACAATGTGAGAATGATATTCATTTAACAGAACGGAACATCAATACACAGAGCAATCCGTAACCTTCCGAAAGAATTTGTGGAAACCCATTATCTGGCCCAGGGCAAGGAGATGATATTCGGACGGTGTGTTGGGCACAGGCTACCAGTGCAAGATTAACTTCTTGTTTTCCTATCCCACGTCTGCGTGTCACGGTGCAGGACAGTTAATGCCCATCACGCGTGATCTCCAAGATTTTGAGTTGTAACTCTCCTGCAGGAACATGGATGGTCGCTTCATCACCTACGCCTTTTCCGAGCAGTCCTTTCCCGATGGGGCTGGTGATAGGAATACGTCCCATTGATACATCTGCCTCGGGTGCAGAGACTAAGGTAACTACCTTTTCAGCACCGGTTCTCGTATTCTGATACCGTACCGTAGACAGGATACGAACCTTTGAAGTATCTACTTGGTCTTCGTTGAGAATACGAGCTTCGGCCAGGGTATTTTCCATCTGGGCAATTCGGGCTTCAAGTTTTCCTTGGGCTTCCTTGGCGGCATCGTACTCAGCGTTTTCTGACAGGTCACCATGCGATCGGGCATCGGCAATTTCATTTGATATGCGTTTGCGTTCCACGGTACGGGCATGATGAATATCCGATTTGAGTTTATTCAGAGCTTTTTCGGTAAGGTAAACAGGCATTTGGTGGTAAGTTTAAGTTAGCTACCACCCCACACGTCGTTTTGGTGGAAGTGGTGGAGGTTCATCTGGTGTCGCAGGAGCATCATCAGTAGGTAGAAGATCTAAAAGTCGACGTCCGACCCAATAGGCCCCGTTCCAATAGGGCTCATCCATTCGGGCAATGGATACTCCACCGTCTGGCCAAGAATGCAAAAACTCCTGAGAGCCTAAATAAACCCCCACATGTCGTGGCATACTTGTCGGTCGAAAAAAGACAATATCCCCCGGAATCAGAAAACGCCGTTCAACTTCTAGCCCGAATCCAAGTTGCCGAGCGGTAGAATGTGGAAGTGGGGTTCCCAGAATCTGCTCTGCAATGATCATGACAAGCCCAGAAGCATCTATGCCTGACTTAGAGCTTCCACCCTCCAAATGAGGAGTTCCACTCCATGATTCGGCAAACGCTCGTAGTTCGGGCTCAATATGTGCAGGCGGAGTCACGGCATGTGCAGAGTTACTGCTTGTCAATAAAGAGGATGACGGAGGATTGAGTTGGCGTGACTGACCACAACCAACAAGACAAACAGCACACAGGAAAGCAATTGGTATGCGCAACGTGTGAATTTCCATAGGATGAAGCGGCAGGGTTTCCAAAACCTTGCTTACGGATCAAGGTTAACTCTGTATCGTACACTCAACTACATATTTCTGTTCACTCTAACAATTTATTCATCTATGCCTTATCCCGAACACCTTGTGCTTCCCATGCGTCAAGAACTTACCCGACTGGGTGTTGAGGAGTTGAAAACATCGGAGCAGGTACATGCAGCATTTAATATGGAGCCAAATGAGACGATGCTGTTGGTCATTAACTCTGTGTGCGGTTGCGCTGCGGCCATGGCCCGTCCAGCCGTTGGATTGGCGTTGCAGCATTCATCTCAGCCAGATCGGCTGGCGACCGTTTTCGCAGGTCAGGATCTTGAGGCAACCTCCGCCGCGCGTAATTTAATGGTGGGGATTCCTCCTTCTTCTCCATTCATCGCACTCATTAAGGGGGGCGATGTGGCATATGTTATTGAGCGTAGACACATAGAAGGTCGGAGTGCTGAGGCGATTGCCAAGGATCTGGTTACCGCTTTTGATCAATTTTGTGGGACAGACGAGACCATAGATGATGTTCCTGCGAATCCCGAATCGGTAGGTGGCCTGGCTCAGAGCCCCCTTTCATCTTCATTTCGGTCAATCATTCGATAGTGGAACGATTTCATTAATTGATCTGCCCTCATGAGCCATTCCATTGAGGGGAGGCCCGCTTGTAACGAGGGTATGGATACCCATTGGTTGGGGTTATATTTTAGAAAGAGAATTATACCAGAAAGTAACTTGGCAGGATTACATCTATGTTAAGTTCCGCCCGCATAGGTAAGCAATCCAAAGAATTGGATCGGGTTGGGATAGAGTTCTCCAAGTTCGTGATCTCTGCATCTCTACCAAAGGCTCTCTTTCTACGATCTAACTCCGCCAGTTCTAAATCAGGATTCTCAAAAAACCGCGGTCATCTCACTCAATATTGAGACTGGCAAGATCACTTATTGCAACATGCGGATCTACAGGAGTTGGATCAAGTGTATCTTGATGTATTGGTCAATAAATAGTGCCTTCAGAAGGATATTGATATTCAGATCTTTTCTTCGTTGTTCAGTTCTTACCTAAGATAAGGGATATTGTACAATGCGTTGAACCATAATTCTTTGAGATAGGAACACCACAGCAGTGTTTCCGTACGTTAATTTGATCACAGGGGTATAGAAGATGCAATCCAGAGACGCTCGTTTGACTAGTATAGTTGTATTCTATGATGGAATGCACTTTAAGCATGTCAGTGACTACTATAATTACTTCCATCACCGAAGGGCAAGAATCAATATCTCGGGACTTCATAAATTTGTTTGTGAGCTTGTTGCTGAGCGAGAAGGTGTGAACCCCAAATTCTGCCGAATCGTAGATGCGCATTATTTCAGGGGACGAATCTCCGCTCTTGAGGCGGAGGAGCAGAATCTCCTACTGAATGAGCGTAAGTTTGAAGATGTATTAATCAGCGAAGGGGTCACGGCTCACTTTCTTCCCCTTCGCCCCTCTTCAGGCGAAAAGGGGATTGATGTCTGGCTTTCCCTTGAAGCTTTTGATCTGGCTATCTCTAAGAGATATGATATATGTGTATTGATTACGGGTGACGCAGACTATTTACCACTCGTGCGAAAATTGAATACTTTAGGTATACGAGTGATGCTACTTGCATGGGATATTGAGTACGTTGATCGGCGAGCAAATAGAAAATCAACCAAGACCTCCCAAGACTTGATTGATGCGGTCACCTATCCTGTTCTGATGGACAAAATTATTGATGATCTCTCCCGACAGCATGATAAGGGCTTGGATGATCTTTTTCTAAAACCCTCTGTAACGGTATCATCCTACCCAGACAAAGATTATGATAAGGAATATAGACTGCAGGGGAAAATTATAAATCTACAAGGTGGCTACGGATTCATCAAGCCGAACTGGAAGGATGGGAATAATACATTCTTCCACCATTCAGTGGTCGTCAATGGAGAATTCAATGATCTACAAGTTGATGACCAAGTAGAATATATTCTCTCCACAGATCCCCCCGAAGAAGGCAAAGGCCCCCCTGCGATTGAGGTACGGAAGATCTAATCATCCCCCTGATTCATTACCAAAGAAAAGTTACTTTTATGAAAGCAATTGAGTCTTGCTGGTTCTCGCATTAACGCATGGATGTTGATGTCGAATATTTCTGTGGACTATGTCCGGAGTATGATATGTCTTGTGGGGTACTCAAAGATAGTTTAGTATGTGGCTGATGAGGCGCGGTTTATTGTTGTGTCCTGAAGCCACTAGATGCAAAGCGGTCTGGAGTGTCACTTAAATAAAACAGATATTCATAATTCAATCAACAAATAGGAGTGAATGAATGGAGTTTGACCATTTTTTATCGCAATGCCTGAGAAAGCCTGTGGAGTTTGGTGTTCATAGCAAGAATGACTGTTGGTGATGAGTCCAATCACAAGCGTTTTATTGATGTTCATTGGGTATCTTGTCCTGAGAGCTATTTGGCGTTTGTTCAGGGTCATCAAGATAGGTCGTCCGACTGAACCCAAACAAAGTCGTCGGAGACCGACGACTCATGACGAGTTTGGCCATGAATACGAGATTGAAGATGCCCACTGGCGAGATTTGCCGTGAAGCTATACACCAAATCGAAACGAGAGCCTATGGTTACTATCTACAGCCACGCCAGCATTCCTTGCAGGTCGAAAAAGAGATCGGAGAGCCGCATCTACCGCCGCCTCTTCCAGACCATAGCCTAGTTCGTCAACCAACATTCGGGTTTCCTCTCTTTCATTGAGTAAATAACGCTCTAATATTTGCGGGGATTGGACATGTCCATGTTTATCTACGACAACAGAGATGACAATTTCTGCACGAATCTTCCGCCGTTGGGCAGGTCGCGGATATTCAGGAGTGACAATTCGGATCGGCTTTGGGGGTTCGGAAGACGCAATCCCGCTGTTAAGAGCACCATTTGGATCAGGGGGAAGTTCGTCCAGAGGAGGGCCTGCAATTGAGAGAGGATCAAAGTCCATCAGCGGGTCTTCTTGAAGAATAACATCTTCTGGGCGAATGACTGGCGGGAGCGGCGGAGGGGGAGGGGGAGAACGTCTCACTTGACGAGTCGAGATAATCTCCTCCATCTGGATCGTTTCGGGGCTGGAGTAGACGATCTCCAAAGGTTGGGGTGTCAGCGGGAGAGGCCACAGTTTGATGCAAAGGAGCACCAAGACTTGCACCGCAATGATACAGGCAAGCAGGCGGATGAAATAATGGTCTCCAGTGTAATGACGTTTCATCCGAGAGGTGTCGTCAAAGTTCAATTGCCAAGGACCGCAGCTTCATTCAAATATAATCCGGCGTTTGAGTAAAGGCCAGGTGAGTCTGTTAATTACTTTAAGAAAAATCCTGTACCATTCAGGCATTCTTTGATTCAACAAGAATAAAGCATTAAGTATTCATACCGTAATCCCCCATAAAGAGTCCCAAATCGGAGTGAGATCCGCCCGCTGTGTTCAAGAGATGTCTCCCTAACACGACCAATTAACATGGAAAATGTTGAGTAGTTGATGGACAGTTGTACTGGGGCAGATAGAAGAGATTTCTGGTATTCATATCGGATGAATTATTCATTGTTGGACCGAAAGGTGGCTAAATTTTGAAATGTCCTTGTAAGACGCTTATCTTTGTTAGGATTTTGATGCAAATGGGCCTTCTCGTCTGACGGGAGGGTTTTTTTATGGATATGAATACGGGAGACGAATGAGTTTTGTGCCATTACTTTCAAAACTTGCGCTGGCAGATGGTACGGTCGTTACTGGAACGGCAATCGGTGCCAGAGGAGAAGCTGGCGGAGAACTCTGCTTTAATACAAGCATGACAGGCTACCAAGAGATCCTGACGGATCCCTCGTATCATGGACAGATCATGATGATGACCTATCCCCATATTGGGAATTATGGCGCGCATGACAACGATACCGAGGCAGCTCATCCTATGGTTTCGGCTCTGGTCGTGCGGGCATTTTCTCAGGAATACTCAAACCTCCTGGCACAAGAGTCACTTCACAACTATATGGAACGCTATGGTCTGGTTGGAATCACTGGAATTGATACTCGAAAGCTTGTCCTGCATATTCGGAAGCAGGGGGTTATGAATGCGGTCATATCTTCCGTTGATCTTGAGAATGCTTCCCTGATTGATAAAGCAAAGGCTTGGCCAAGTATGGATGGATTAGAGTTGGCTTCACGAGTAACATGCAACGAGTCCTACATGTATTCAGACAGCGGTCATCCACGTATCGCAGTCTATGACTACGGGGTAAAATTCAATATTCTCCGCACGTTTGCAGATCAAGGGTGTACAGTAAAAGTCTTTCCAGGTGCAACCCCTCTCAAAGATGTTCTTGCATGGTCTCCAGATGGCATATTCTTCTCTAATGGGCCAGGAGATCCTCGTGTAATGCCTGATGCAGTGGAGTGTGTGCGGGAAGCAATGAATTGTGGCTTACCCATATTCGGCATTTGCCTTGGTCATCAACTCATGGCCTTAGCCCAAGGAATTGAAGTATTCAAGATGTATGTGGGTCATAGAGGGGCGAACCAGCCAGTCAAGAACCTTTCAACTGGTAGGGTTGAAGTGACCACTCAGAATCACGGGTTCTCAATTGATCCATCATCTGTGGACTCTCATGTCGCGGATATATCTCATCTGAATCTTAATGATCAAACGGTTGAAGGTCTTCGGTTCAAGAAATTTCAGGGATTTAGCGTTCAGTACCACCCAGAAGCTTCTCCCGGCCCACATGATAGTCGTTATTTATTTGAAGAGTACCTTCGAATGTGTTCACAAAACTCACGTCAAACTTAATGCCGAGGCGTACCGATATTCATAAAATTTTGCTGATTGGGTCCGGTCCAATTATAATTGGGCAAGCCTGTGAGTTTGATTATTCGGGTACACAGGCATGTAGAGCTCTTCGTAAGGAGGGGTATGAAGTGGTTCTAATTAATTCAAATCCAGCTACGATAATGACTGATCCGATTACGGCGGATCGCATCTATCTGGATGAATTGACCGCAGCATCCATTCGTTCAATTGTTGAAAAAGAGCGTCCAGATGCCGTCCTGCCCACGATGGGGGGACAGACGGGGTTGAATCTAGCCGACGAATTACAACGTCAAGGGTATTGGGATGAGATGGGTGTGAAGGTCATTGGTGTAGATATTGATGCGATCCATATTACCGAGGATCGACAGCAATTTCGAGATCGGATGGAACAGATTGGTGTGGATCAGGCCCGAAGCCGGGTAGCGAAGAGTCTACTTGAAGCAAAAGAGGTGATTCAGTCGCTGGGTGGACTTCCCGTTGTAATTCGTCCGTCATTTACTCTTGGAGGGGCAGGCGGCGGGATCATATGGAGCGCCAGAGAGCTGGAGCGCAAAATCATGCGAGGGTTGGAACTCTCTCCAGTCCATGAGGTGCTCGTGGAAGAATCAGTCTACGGATGGAAAGAATTTGAGTTGGAGCTACTCCGTGATCGTAACGACAATGTGATCATTATCTGTACGATTGAGAATGTGGATCCGATGGGGGTGCATACCGGTGACTCCGTTACGGTGGCCCCGTCCCAGACACTCACCGATAAACAGTTTCAACATATGCGGGATACCGCAATTCGGATGATGCGCTCCATTGGGACCTTTGCGGGCGGTTGCAATGTGCAGTTCGGGATCAATCCAGTGGATGGCCGCATGATTGCAATTGAAATCAATCCGCGTGTATCCCGTTCATCAGCACTTGCTTCTAAAGCAACGGGGTATCCAATTGCAAAAGTTGCTGCCCGTCTTGCCGTGGGCTATACCCTGGATGAACTCCGAAACGACGTAACCGAAACAACCAGTGCATGCTTTGAGCCAGCCATTGATTATGTAGTGACGAAAATTCCTCGCTGGAACTTTGAAAAGTTTGAAGGTGTCGATGAAGAACTGACAACCCAGATGAAGGCGGTTGGTGAGGTCATGGCGATTGGTAGAACATTTACCGAGAGTTTGCAGAAAGCATGGCAAAGTCTGGAAATCGGATATGCAGGGTTAGGGGGAGATCGAGACTACCCCAAACGTCCCCATGTTCGCGAACGTTTACGAAAATCATACTGGGATCGTACGCTCCAGATCAAGAACGCATTTATTCATGGTGCTTCCATGGATGAAGTATACGATATCACGCGAGTTGATTACTGGTTCCTACAGCAAATCAAGATGCTTGTGGACCTGGAAGCAGAAATTTCTCAGGTTCGCCTTCAGGATCTCTCTGAGGAAATGCTCATGAATCTAAAGCGGCATGGATATTCAGATAATCAAATTGCTTGGCTCGTCACCGATGATGTGACGGAAGAAGAGGTTCGTGCCTATCGGCTATCCAAGAAGATTCAATCCCAATTTCTACTGGTTGACACATGTGCAGGAGAATTTCCAGCTGTGACCCCTTACTTTTACTCGTCCTATGAAAGTACAACCGAAAGTGTCGTATCGGATCAGAAAAAAGTCATCATTCTTGGTAGCGGCCCCAATCGTATTGGTCAGGGAGTAGAATTTGATTATTCCTGTGTTCACGGAGTGCAGGCAGTTCAGGAGATGGGATATGAAGCTATCATGGTCAACTGCAACCCAGAAACCGTCTCCACAGATTTTGATATTGCAGATAAACTCTACTTTGAACCAGTGTTCTGGGAACGAGTCCTCGACATCATTGAGCATGAGAAGCCCGAAGGAGTCATTGTTCAACTTGGTGGACAGACGGCCTTGAAGCTGGCTGGGAATCTTTCCGATCGGGGAATTAAGATTTTTGGCACCCCATTTGAACGGATGGACTTGGCAGAGAACAGGGGTAAATTTTCTGAAATACTTAAAGAACTAGAGATTCCCTTTCCCCCTTATGGAATGGCCAAGACCGTCTATGAAGCGGTACGGGTCGCCGAATCTATTGGATATCCCATCCTGATTCGTCCCAGTTATGTATTGGGCGGACAGGGAATGCGAATTGCAATCAATAAAGAAGAAGTGGAACGATATGTCACGGATATTTATAAGTTGTTGCCTGAGAATGAAATCCTGTTAGATCTTTTTTTGAACAACGGAATTGAGATTGATGTGGACGCTGTTCGTGACGCCGATGGAGATGTGTGGATCACCGGAATTATGCAGCACATTGAGCCCGCCGGAGTGCATTCAGGGGATTCAACCGCCGTCCTTCCCCCCCACTCCCTGAGTGAATCGGTATTGGATGCAATCCAGAGATATGCTATCTTGATTGCAAATCGTTTAGAGGTCGTTGGATTGATGAATGTACAGTTGGTCGTTCAAGGCGAATCGGTCTATGTCATTGAAGCGAATCCCCGTGCATCCCGCACCGTCCCGTTCGTCGCGAAGGCAACGGGGATCCCTGTTGCTCGAATTGCAAGCAAGGTGATTCTGGGAGAAAAGCTGCAAGATTTTCGAAGCAGGGGTGAGTTAGATTCTAAACTGGAAGGGTACGCGATTAAAGAACCTGTTTTTTCCTGGTCCAAGTTCCCCGAAGTCCGTAAAGAGTTAGGGCCGGAAATGAAATCTACCGGTGAGACGATTGCCTTTGTTGATGCGCTCACCGACCGACATTTCAAACGCCCCTATGAAATGCGAAACCTCTACTTGTCACGTTAGCTTATGGCTGGACACAATAAGTGGTCAAAGGTAAAGAGGCAGAAGGCGGTGACCGACAGTCGACGCTCAAAGGCGTGGGCTGTCCTTACTCGTGATATTATGGTTGCGGCCCGCGAAGGGGGCAAAGATCCACACATGAATGCCCGGCTCGGGTTAGCCATACAAAAAGCGAAGGGGAAGAATATGCCTAAAGAAAATATTGAGCGGGCAATCAAACGAGGCGTTGGGGAAATTGAGGGACAGGATTATAAGGAATGCGTCTATGAAGGGTATACCTCACACGGCGTAGCGATCATGGTAGATGCTCTGACGGACAACACCAATCGGACTGTTGCGGAGGTTCGGAGTCTATTTTCGAAACATGGGGGTCGTCTGGCAAAATCGGGAAGCGTAGCATACCTTTTTGAACGTAGAGGATTGATCCAAATACCCTCAACGGAAATTGACGAACTGGATTTGCTGGAACTCGTTGCAGATGCAGGCGCTGAGGATGTAGAAGAAGAGGAGGGTATGTATACTGTGATCACACCCGTGGAAGCATTTGAAGCCGTACAAGTCACACTCACCAAAGCGAAAATCAAGATGGAAGAGTCTCGCCTCGTTCGTATTCCGATGACCACCGTTCAAAAAACCTCTGATCAAGTTCGCCAGACGGATGGGTTGGTCTTGAAGCTTGAAGACCTCCAGGATATACAGGAGGTTTTTACTAATCTGGAGTAGCCATGAGGATTTTAGGTATAGATCCTGGTTCGTCTCAAACAGGGTATGGAATCATTGATGAGTCGAATCAGGTGCATGGGTATGGTGTAGTTGCTCTCACTGGCGACCATATGCTACGAATTCATGTCATCTATCAGGAGGTGAGCCGACTTGTCACTCAACTCAAACCGAGTTCCTGTGCGATTGAAATGCCAGTTTATGGCAGAAACCCGCAGGCGATGCTTAAGTTGGGACGTGCGCAGGCGGCAGCGATGTTAGCGGTATTGAATCAGGGTATATCGGTTGCACAGTACACCCCGAAAATGGTCAAGCGCTCCATTACCGGCAATGGAAATGCAAGTAAGGAGCAGGTTGCTTATATGGTCAGTAGCCTTCTGGACTTCCAACGATTGAACAACAGTATGTCCCATGATGCGTCCGATGCCTTGGCGGTTGCATTTTGTCACAAGGAGCGTGAATTGACAGGTAACCAGTCAACTGCACCTCATTACCGCGGGTGGGAAGATTTTATTCGGGAAAACCCTGATCGAGTTATTGGGGAATAAGATGGCCATCTCACTACCCAAGATTACTGAGTGTGGTCATTATATGGCCTCACGAACTGCTCCGCAGAGTACATTCGTCAAATTTTCACATACTTCTCTACATGTGAGGGGGCAGTTCCGTTTATGAACGTCAAGGTAAAGTTTCCGAGAAAGAACCATTGGATCAGAGCACTGCTCCACCGTTGACGTATGCCTTGGATCATAGGTAAAATCTTAGATGATATATGCTTCGGACTCCTCCAACTGCTCTGTACTCTTAGATGCTCCGCTACGTTTCGCAGCGTTTCACTAGATCGTAATGATCCAGTCCGGGACTAAATGATTGATTGAATTTGAGTGTGGATGTCTGAACATTGCCCATCTGTCTGCGTTATTCGCCGCTGGACTAAACATTACAATCGTGCCCAAGAAATCTAAGAGAAAAAGCAACAGCGCTTATCCACTTGATCGACTCCCTGTCGTTCAGGTTTTCCACTGGAAAAGCAGGTCTAAACCCAGTCTAAAAAAAGGAGAATTAGTCTATTATGGCCCTTTCCCTACATCTTACGGAATTGGTGAGGTCCAGAATGTTACCAAAGGTCTTGTGGCTGTGGATTTCCGGGGGACTGGAAGTGCCAGAGTACACGAAGATGTGATCCATGAGCGCTATCTCGTTCCACTCAAGGAATCTTCTTTCTAGGATCTGAAGATGTTGGCCGTTTGATCCGTTATGACTCATCCAGATTTGTTGACTCAGTGAATTGTGATCTTGTTCATGAGTCGGAAGACTTCCGATCATGAGTGAAGCGGATCACTACTCCTGTCTTGGTGGGTTCTCGTGTTCCTCACGTACATGAAGACTGCTCTGGTGCTTTGGCTCAGATAGGAGAGCAATACAATTCTTTCCAAGAGTACGGCCGATCATGCCAAATATGGATCGTCCACCATGTAACTTCTTTCCGTTCCAACGCGTGCAAAGCCCAAATTTCATGTGCGGATATACGGCCCAGACTCGGTAACTTGAATCAAGTCCACTACTACAACACTGGTTGCCCAATGACACAACCAATATTCTTGTAAGGACTTACGATACCCATAGCGAGACTGGGCCGAAAAACATTTTAAATCCATGCTAACCGAGTGGCAGAACGGTCCGTCTTCGCCCGTTGAGACTTTCAGATGACTTGTTCCAGCATCAACTGTGACCGAGATGCAGGATGCCCATCTGGTACATTAAGTGTGGGGCTATCACAGAAAGGATCAACTTCAAATGTTAGTGATGGAATTTGTCGCGGACAAGATGATTCAATTGGCGGATGTCTCAAATCAACGGAGGAACCCTACTCAAAGAAAACTGAAATTCTTTAAATTGGTGATTGACGGCGAATGGACCGTGATGGTTCCAAAGATTAACACTTGGGGCATATCATCCTCCTCAAGGACTCATCTACTGATCACAATGGTTTGATTAGGCGATGACCCGTATTCAGGGTGATGGCATGGTGGAGGGGTATGAATATCATCATTGATTGGCATGATTCGTGTCTTTCTGAGGATTGAACAGTTCTGGTTGGATGTGGCAAGTTTCTAATTGAAGGAGTACTTTTTTGCGATTCACCCCTCCACGATAACCTGTGAGTTGCCCATTTGCCCCTATCACGCGATGACATGGATAAATGATTGGAATTGGGTTTGATCGGTTGGCATTACCCACTGCACGTGCTAGGCGAATATCGCCGAGAATACGAGCGATATGTCCATAGGAGCGAGTCTCACCGTAAGGAATGGTCTCGAGCAAGTTCCATACACTCTTTTGAAAAGCTGTCCCGTCCAAATCCACACGAACAGAGAAGTGAGTGAGACCTCCCGAGAAATATGCGTCAAGTTCTTCCGCAACTATTTCAAAAGCAATGCCAGCGGGTTCATGTTCGTTGATTACCCCAAAATCTATTCTCTTGAGACCAAAGGATGAAAAAGTTAGTGTGAGTGGTCCGACAGGCGAATCGGAGATGATCCCGCAGGTTAAGGTGGATGGGACAATTGACATGATTAACGCGTTTGATTAGACAATGAGATGTCTTGAAACTATGAAAATTATTTACCAAGAGTATAATGGAAACCTTTGTGCGTGATACAGGCGACATGGTCCGTGTTTTGGAGATCAATGCGGAAGCCTCTGATCTCAAGACAGATGTGAGGCTGGCTTCACGAAAGCTACAGTCCAAAGCTGTAATTCGTGGATTTCGACCTGGCCGCGTTCCCCTAAAAATGATCAACCGCATGTATGCAAAAGAAATACAGAGCATGGTGGTTGAAGATTTAATTAAAGAGGTCTACGATGATATCGTTGTAGACAGTGGCCAATACAAGGTACTCGGCAGCCCTCGAGAAATTCATCGTGATTATGAAGTTGGTGGAGATTTAGAGGCAAGAATTGAATTTTATGTAGTTCCCAAGATCAAACTTAGAAATATTGAGGGGATGCAGCTTGATGTTGCGGCCACAGAAGTAAATGATTCGGTCGTGGACCTATTTATTAAAAAGAAAATGGCTCCCTTCCTGAAAACCAGACCTCTTAGTGCGCTTGAAATGATTGCAGATAAAGAGACCGGCATGCTGGACAAAGTAACCTATGAGGTATCAGAGGTGGATCCACAAACCGGACGGATTCT
The DNA here is from genome assembly GCA_965208025.1 of Rhodothermales bacterium. Taxonomy (GTDB): domain Bacteria; phylum Bacteroidota; class Rhodothermia; order Rhodothermales; family Bin80; genus Bin80. The sequence goes on along the minus strand of OZ242302.1, from coordinate 1,693,562 downwards.
CATTGGAAGGGAACTCTCTCTGGAAAAACAATTCTTTGACTATAATCTATCAGGGTACACAAACCCTAAATATGAAACATTCAGGAAGCTGTTTGCAGGACACTCTGTTGGATCTGAGATTACCCTTCCAATGAACGACCTAAAAGATTCCTCCCTCGCGCAAGTTGAAGTTGAAGGAACTGAGTCAAACTATCAAGTTAAAATTGTTGATGCGCAGCGCTATGACTTTCCTGAAATTGATGATGAATGGGCAGCTAAAATCAGTGACAATGAGGTGAGTTCGTCCGAGCAATTGAAGGATTGGGTGACCAACTTGATTACCAGTAAATGTGAGATCTTGAATCGTACCATAGTAGAGTACGCAGTCATCTATCGTATGCTTGAATTACATCCATTTATTTTTCCTACTCACCTCAGGGATGAGTTCTTGAACCAAAATCCCGAATTAACAGAGTCAATTCAAGATGTGACAATGTTTAATAACACCGTGAATATGATGTGTTGGAGTATTTTAGTTTCTGCAATTCGGAATCAGGTGAAAGAAAAATATGGTTCGGTAACTCCTGTGGATAACCCCCAGAACATGGGTCATCAACCGGGGCAGGGCATCTATCAGGAAGTCATTGATCAATTAATTCCTCAGTTTGAACTGAAACATTTCTCTGCGGAGCCGTGGTTTCTGATAAATATGATAGAGAACCTTTCACTTGATTAATCTATCAGTTTTTTGAAATTAAATTCGGAGTTTTGTTATTATGGTAAACGACTTTGTCAAATTTTCCAAAAGTCTCCAGCTTCCAGAGAGTATTTACAGTAAGGGGCTCGGCGATCAACCCATTGGAAACCTAGTTCCAATGGTGGTTGAACAGACATCCCGAGGGGAGCGCGCTTACGATATCTTCAGTCGCCTGCTCAAGGAGCGCATCATTATTCTTGGCACTCCGATCAATGATGTCGTGGCAAATCTAGCGGTCGCCCAATTGCTCTACCTGACAAGCGAAGATCCTGAGCGAGACATTAATATCTATATCAATTCCCCTGGCGGTATGGTTTACAGTGGACTTGGTGTTTATGATACGATTCAGTATGTGTCCTGCCCTGTTGCAACTATTTGCGTCGGATTGGCTGCGTCGCTGGGGTCTGTGCTCTTGGCCTCTGGCAGTAAAGACCATCGTGCAGCTCTGCCGAACTCCCGCATTATGCTCCACCAGCCATTGGGAGGAGCTCAGGGGCAGGCATCTGACATTGAGATTCAGGCGCGGGAAATTTTATGGCTCAAACAGCGTCTATACGAGATCTTGGCAACCCACACAGGACAGGATACCGATACGATTTCCAAAGATGCAGATAGAGATTATTGGTTGAGTGCCAAAGAGGCCAAGAAGTATGGGCTGATTGATAATATTCTTGTTCCGCAGGAACTGCCAGAAGAAAAATAGGGTACCGCGTACGGGATTTGAACCCGTGTTACCGGCGTGAGAGGCCGGCGTCCTGGACCCCTAGACGAACGCGGCATGAACGGTATTACTTTGCACAGTTCCGTAGGTTGCCCCTACAACTGTTGACCTTTTCTGTCCCTGTGGAACGGAAATTCGCCTTTTTCGTGCAAATAATCTTGGATATTTTTTCGTCATGTCTGCGGCTATCTACTTGGACTATAATGCAACGACGCCGGTTGATCCCCGCGTTCTTGACAGGATGATGCCCTTCTTCACAGAGCAATATGGGAATCCTTCAAGTCAAGCACACATGTACGGATGGGCTGCAAGTGCCGCAGTTGAGAAAGCGCGGATAGAGGTAGCAGAGTGCATTGGTGCATGTCGACCGAGTGAAGTGACATTCACGAGTGGTGCGACGGAGGGGATCAATACTGCAGTAAAGAGCTTGTCGGCAATGCTCTCCCACCGCGGCAGACACATAGTAACCGTGCGGACCGAGCACAGTGCGGTAACCCGCGCCTGTCAATACATGGAACAGAATGGATGGAGAGTAACTTACCTGCCAGTTGACTCCAATGGACTTTTAGATTTAGACCTCCTGAAAGATAGTCTCACAGATGAAACGGTCTTAGTTAGCGTGATGTGGGCCAATAACGAGACGGGGGTCATTCAACCAATTTCAGAGATTGGAAAAATAGTTCAAGAGAGAGAAATTCTATTCATGACCGATGCGACCCAAGCGATTGGAAAATTATCGGTGTCGGTGGAGAATGTAGATATTCTGGTTTGTTGTGCACACAAGGTCTATGGTCCCAAAGGGGTAGGAGGAATGTTTGTTCGTAGTCGCGTTCGATGTGCACCCTTAATTGAGGGGGGGGGGCAGGAGAGAGGCTGGCGAGGTGGGACCCACAATGTTACAGGAATTGTCGGAATGGGCGAAGCTTTCCGATTAGCAAACCTTGAGTATGAGCAAGACCAAGAACGTCTTTCGAATTTAAGAGACAAATTTGAGCACACCTTGATTGAAGCAGGACTTAATATGTCCATTCACGGTACGGGTGCTCAAAGACTTTGCCAGACATCTAGTATATCATTCCATCATTTGAATTTGGAGAGACTGTTGTTGTCAATTCGCACCCTAGCAGTTGGCACTGGAAGTGCGTGTGGATCTGGGAAGTATACGCCTAGTCAGGTACTCACCGCAATGGGAGTGAACTCCGATTTAGCTAGCCAGACCCTGCGAATCAGTTTGGGACGTCCCACCACCGAACAAGATGTTCGTACTGCATCTGAGAGAATTATTGAAGCCGTGAATCAACTGTACAAAAAAACTGAATAAAACGGATGGAAGTCGTAAACCGTGTGGCCCAAAGCGACGTCATAGTATATGATTTAGAACTACTTTGGACACCGAATGAAATTAAGGAATTTGACATAGCCCAATTCCTTGAACAGCAAATCCTCCTGCGTGAGAAGTCTTTTCGCAAGAAGGTCGGAGCCTATGATTGGGAAGAATTTCGTGATGTACATGTTGCGCTTTATTGTAGCACAGAAGCACTCGTCCCTATGTGGGCTTATATGTTGATTTCGGCGTCACTTGATCATGCACGGAGTATTACGATGGGACGTTCGGAGGATATAATCCGAGAGCAGTATACGCTGGCTCTGGAAGCGGAGGATTGGAATCAATTCATGGACAGGATTGTTGTGGTCAAAGGGTGTGGATCAGGAATTGTACCCGAAAGTGCGTACACGAAGGCAATGGGTATGCTTCAGAAGGTGGCTCGCAAAGTAATGTTTGGGGAGCCATGTTCCACCGTACCAATCTGGAGGCGCTCAAGCTTGGAACCCTCCCCCAGATAATGGATGCCCCTTTCACGCATCAAACCGAATCCAGAGAATTCAGGGCTGGAATCTATTGGCCCAAGTGAATATGCCTTTAAAGAACAGAAATTTGATTTCGAGAATTTTTGGGCATAGTGGAAATTGTTGCCGCAAAGCTTAGTTTGATAAACGAAATCCCGTTGGTGGGAGTCTCCGAGGAAAGGTTAAGGGTGTTACCCGTCACTCGGCAAAATTCTTACACGAGGTGATGTAGATTCTTGCCCGAATTCGTCAAGAATATCCTGCGGAAGAGGTAAACCACGATTAACCCAATTTTCAATGGGAAATCGACCTACAATCCTGTAAATTAATTTCTCCTTGAAGATCGGTCTGTAATCTGTATCATCAATAAGTGTTGGGCTACGGCCAATTACTAGAACTTGAGGAGTAGCAGAAATGCTTGGCATCTTTGAAAAGAACAGATGAGCACCTATTCCCTTCCATTTACGCCCAGTCACGATTTCATCAAAAAGCCCGAATTTTTCCAGATGTTGAATTCCTTCCGAAGTTGACCAATCAATAGATATCCCAGCCGTGGTAAAATGAAGCTGCCGCTCAATTGCCTTGTTCTGTGACCTAATTTTATTGCCTCAATTTGAGCAGGAAACTCACTGTCATTACAGTATCCACACGTAGATGAACCTATATAGACCATCATCATCTCAGGAGAAAGGGGCTGTTTCAACTCATTGACCAACAAGAAAATAGTCCTAAACAGGAGATTAAATGGGAGTTCTTAACTTATTGGCACTAAAAAATGGCGAACTTGGGTTGGGATGAATCTTTACCAATAGTAGGTAAATCCGCAGACAAAATAAGCGTTAAGAATAAAAATTGAATAGTTTGATGTTGCAGATGAAATATCGCTTAACTAGTCCCTCACAGGCATGGTTTGTTGGCGATCGTATCAAACTGGGCCGTAATGATTCGCCCTGATTCGGGTAGCCCTCGGGTCTGTTGATGCGGTCGCCACACAACTAGACTACCCATCTAAATTCAGCCTTGCAGATTGGTGTTAAATTACCAATCAATCCAGAACATCAAAAGGTTGTTCAGTCCTAATCACTCGGGTTCTCTTGCTTGATGTTCAAATCAGACTTACGTTAGGTGACCTGAGCCTGCCGTCCTAAATGATCATTGAGTAAGTATCGGTAGAGTTTGAGCGTAACGTCCATTCTATTTTCTTCCAGCCAATTCTGCGTGTCGACTGTCATGATCAGAGTCTGACAGGCCGTATCTGCCACAACAGAAGCAGAATCGTTTTCAGAGGTAGAGATTGATCGGATGGCATCTCCTGGGCTAAACTGCTGGAGGCGTTTCCCAGATTGATGATAGACGGATGCTCTACCAGAGATAAGCAGTTGAAGGTCATGACCAATGGAAATTGACTCATTCGCGACATATGATTGGGGGGTAAGCCATTCACGCAGATCTTCCATTAGATCTTCAAAATGGATCTGTCGCTCGAGATGGGATTCAAGGTCATCCATGGCATGATCAAGTAATGAGGTACGCCGCCCAGGGGATACTTCCAAATTATTTTTCCATACCGTTAGAACAGCATCTTCACACTGCTCCAAAGCCTGGTTTTCATTTGCCTCAAATCTCAATTTTGAATAAATTTTCGGCGGAAGGACACGCTGAAATGCAGACTGTAACTGCTCGGATACACCGCTTAAGATGAAGATGACCTCACTCTCGGTCGCCCTTTGTAGGAACCGAGAGAGTTCACTGGTGGCGGAGAAATCCAGACCAGCGACACCAGAGAAGTCTAGCATGAGACATAAAGGCTTGGGATCTTCCTTAAGAGTCGTTTTAAGTTGACTCATGAGCATGCCGATACTTCCGAAGAAGATATAGCCACGCAGTCTGTATATTTTCACGCGGTCACCGTCCCGAAGCAATATTGCACGGTCAGGAACGGTGCGAGCTTTGTTGCCGCGCCGCTCACGTACAGTGAACTGATCTTCAATAGGGTCTACACGACTGAGGCGGACCGCGAAAAACACAAGCATAATGACCATCCCAGCGATCACTCCTTCAACGAGGCCCGCGAAGATGATCGTCAGAGAGATCACAAGGATGACGCCAAACTCTGCACTTGGAAGGCGTTTGTAGTTCTGCAATAACCCCTGACTCACAAGGGCGATTCCCGAAAAGATTAGAATGCCCCCAATCAATGCAGTTGGAAGGATTTCTAAAATTTTGTCTCCAAAGACCAAGACACTCCCCATCACGATAGATGCAGTGATGCCTACCAGACGAGTCTCGGCCCCCAATAACTTGCTGCGCACGGAGCCAGAGAGAATTGTTGATGAGACCGTTCCTCCAAAAGTTCCAGCAAACAAGGTGGCATATCCAGTTGCCTTGAACTCCACATTCCAATCTATCTCCTTATTGACTGCAAGTTCGAGCCCTGCAATCCCCAGAATGACACAGATCAGTGCAATGAGGATGAGTGTCAGTAGCCGAGGGATTTGGGGCAGAAATGCTCTCCATTCAACATCCAAGAAGTCAGGTGGAAGGAACGAAGGCCAAAGTTGTCCTCCTGCTGTACTGGTGAGTAACAGATCTAACTGTCTCGCTTCCTGACTGCTGAAGCCAAGATGACTTAGGACAATATGGTAGGCAATAATGATCATTGTGGCTCCCACTGGCAGGATCAGCACATTCCCCCAACGTTTCAAGCTGTAATAAATAAGAACGCCAAAGATGATTCCAGGAACAATAATCCAAAACTGAGCTGAATCCAGCGTTAAGGAAGCTGTCCATCCAAGTCCTTGTGCTCCCATCAATGTCAGAGCGGCCAGACATACTTTCCCCCCTATACCTGCCAAAAATCCTGCTGCTACAGAGTATGGGATAAAGCGCACCAGCCGGGCTAAGCGAAAATGGCCGATCATAAGACAGCAAAGACCAGAGGCAACCGCACCGAACATGAGTGCACAGACCGTGGTAATGTATAACTGTTCTTCGGGCGCATCAATTGTGGATGCAATAGAAGCCATAATGACCACTAGTGCAGGTGAAAGGCCAGCAATGATACCGCGGTAGTTGCTCGTCAATGCCATCAAAAGACAAGCAGCAAAATTTCCAAACAGGATCAAACCTATCCCTTGGGTAGAGAAGGATTCCAGAGGGCCGAAAAAGATGAGGCTACCAAAGGCAATCTGAGCAACGACAATTCCGAGACCAGAGGTTAACCCAGACGAAAGTGCCGGGATTAGCTTTGATGAGAGGAGATCTGTGCGAAGTTCAGAGAACAGTCCCGAGAGAGCAGTAATCACTGGTGAATAGAAATTTAATCGTGGAGATCAATGAGTTGAAGGATCCATGGTAACTATCAACTTATCCCGACACCAAAAACCAAGTACATAGAGAGACCACATGCGATAGAATTAAGCGGCATATAGCTTGCGAACAGTCTGTGATCTAAAAGTTGCCCGTTCATAGATATTTATGATCATCCACTTGGAAAGAATCCTTCTTTTGGTAAAGATAACAGTTCACGTTCACAGACTCATAAACGAAGGTTCAATGAAGCTGTTTTCGTTTGCCAACCTTTATAATGGTAATGACTCATGATAGGGATGTCTGGTCGGGCTGGGGAAATTTATCCCCAAAATATGAATAGAATTTTGTGTCATCGTTTCAGGGCGATGCCTAGTTTCCAACCAGACATGAATTGATTGTAAGACTCATCGGCATGACAGATGCTCGCATAAGATAAGGTGATCAGCCATAGAGTTGAATCAATACTTTGACCCTGATTCCTCGTTTACAGGAGGTCGTACAGATCTATTCAATGATTTCTAAAATGACTTTACAAGGCAAGGTTACCTTGATCATGACTCAAGATGAGCAATCGGCAGAAGTACCAAGCATATCGGTTTTACCGTTGCTACTCATACATAAGCAGCAGGCAGACCACAGATAATGCTTAGAGTGATAATCAGCAGGAGCTAATAGTCTTTCCGCAGATTCTACCAAGTCCAAAGTTGAAGATACTCTCTCTGGACGAACTACATCCTTTACTAGTCAACATCCCTGATTCATCATGGAGGGATAGCACGATTGATGCGAACTCTGCACCAGCACAAGTCTGGCTTGCTGCGTGGAAGTAAGTGATGGGATGAATGGATGGCCTTGATACTCTGAACCCGCTGAACGACTAGGCATTTTTTGTCAATTGGGAAGGACAGATCATAACATTACGTCACGCACCGCCTTTCGGGGTGATACGACGGAGCACATGATCGGTGGTCTCTCCATAGGATTTAATTCGCCAGTATAAACCTTGTCTGTAACAGGAAAAGGTGGGATCTAGTCATTTGCCCTCGCCTCCAGTTGTCTCAAACTCGTACCCAGGATGAACAGAATTATACCGAGCAGTCCGAATCCAGGAGAGCCGGACCCTGATTGTCTGACTGAACCCAAAGATATCGCTCTATATGGTATCATCTTACGGATTGGATGCCGGTGCCATGTCCTGAATCAAATCTATGTGAAGCGATCAATTGAGGCGATCATCTGAATATTCTTCAAGATATTAGCGGCCAGCACTGGAATGTTGACGTCTACGCTCTGCGAGGTATCGTCGAAGGATAGCTGCATCTCGGTTGTGGCCCCGGAGATCCACATTAAATGAGTGACCGCCAGAGGGATTTGCTACAAAAAACATGTAGTCATGTTCTTCAGCCGATGCGGTTGCTTTAAGAGATGATAAGGATGGATTCGTGATTGGCCCAGGTGGGAGCCCTCGGTACAAGTAAGTATTATAGGGGTGGCGGATCCGGTAATCACGGTAGAGTAGACGTCGCACATTTCCTTCCAGTTCAATCAGTGCATACTGAACAGTCGGGTCAGCCTGCAAGGGCCATTGTTTTCGGATACGATTTAAGTAGACCCCAGCAACCCGAGACTTTTCGGAATTAATATTCGTCTCCCACTCAACAATTGCTGCCAAGCTAACAACTTCGTCTCGAGTGAGATTTCGCTTTCTCGCTTCGGATGCCAGTTCACGGTCATAGGTCGAATCAAACTCTCTTTTCACATGTCGAATCACATCCTCCGCATCGGTGAGCCAATAGAATTGGTAGGTTTCAGGGAGCATATAACTGAATAAATGGAGTGTATCGGTACCCAATGAGGCAGCGAATGCAGTGTCTCGAAGTGCAGCAATAAAATCATAGGGTTCAAACGCCATATTTTCAGCAGCAGTACGAGCAATCCGATCCCGTCGGGATCCCTCTGGAATTCGGAGAGATACTGGAGTTTGGAGTCCTTTACGCAGGATCTGCAACATGGTCACATTTGATTGGGGGGATGAGAAGAGGTAGTGACCTGCTTTTACTTGATCCTTCCATCCCGTCGCGTGGGCTACAAGTTGAAGAGTCCAGAGATGCTTCACTATCCCCCTGCTTTGAAGAGAGTCCACGACGTCAGAAAAAGAACTGTACCTTGGAAGATGTAATGACCGTTGATCTTCAAGAGGGGGAGTATTTGGAAGCCAAAGAATCCATGAGGCAAACGCTCCGATTCCTATGAAAAGTACCACCAGAGATGGTAGGACTAGGCGCTTTCCCATGATGTAGTCAAGGAGACTGGTATTTCTGTCGCTCAAGCGCACGAGTTTCGTCAATGATACGCTCAAAGAGCTTTCGTACCGACTCTGAGGACAGAGGTCCCGGGTTGGAGCGCATCACATTCCCAAGAATTTCTTTTTCTCGTTGAGGCATATAAATCGGGAGCCCAAGTTGTTGCTTGATATGCCCAATCTGATTCGCCAAAGAAGAGCGCTTGTTCAAGAGGGTTACCAGCAATTGATCAATCTCATCAATCTGTACCCGAAGTGGATCTATATCCTTTTCCGAAACTGCTGGCTGCGAAGGGGCAGGCTTCATAAGTATAGGTTGTATGCGTGGATGAAACTAAATTGATACTTGACAGGCATAGGTTGAACAAAAATTACGTCATGAAGTATTGATATTTTCTGCTGTTTTATTTATCTTACCGAACCAAAGATATGCCTTGATGACAAACAGAAAAATATTAATTCTCCTACTTTTAGCAGTCCTCGTATATCCAGTTGAGGCCCAATTCAGAAACTCCGTTCCAAGTGCGTTTCCGCAAACCAAGCTATATAGCTCATCTAATCAAGTAAGTGCTATTTTGAGCAAGATCTTTAACCCAAGTGTCTTCCAAATGAGCCATAGCTTTGAAATGTCTACAGGATCTTTTGGAGAAAATGGATACTCAATGGGTATGTACACCAACACGATGGCTTGGCAGTTCAGCCCAAAACTTGCTGCGCGAATGGATGTTTCTGTTGCATATTCTCCCCAGAATCAGGTTGCCAGAGAAGCAGGATTTGGTCCGCAACATCCCCAAATTTTTCTGCGAAATGCCGAGTTGTTCTGGAAACCCTCTAATCGGGTGCAATTTAACTTTCAGGTTCGGCAGAATCCCTTCGGATACCATGGCATGATGGGGTACGGTCCTTATGGACACGGTTATTTTCATCCGTATGCCAGATCGTTTTCAAGAGACTACTGGTTTTAGTTCTCCATTGTTGGAGCACCTATGAACCGATTAAAGGTGTTAGGACTTGATGTATTCGTTGCATTATTAGTCCTCGTAGTTGCTGTTTTGGCTGTTTCTTTATTAGTCAATGTTCCTCTTGTTCAGGAAGCCGTCTTTTCCGATCAAGTTGCAACTTCTGTGGAGTCCGAATACCCTAGCGCCTCTGAAATATATCAGGTAGAAGTGCGTAATGGGGTAGGAGTCAGTGGGATTGCGGAGCAAATGCGCTCCTATTTACGGTCTAAAGGATATGATGTGGTTGGGGTTGGGAATCATGAAACCTTTACCGTTGAGCAAACCATGATTGTGGATCGGATCGGGAATGTTGATATTGCTCAGGAGGTGGCTGCATCGTTGGGTTTACCGTTTGAGCGAATTCATCAGGATCTGCGTAGCGAGTTTCATCTTGATGTCTCAATCATTCTGGGTAAAGATTATGGAATCATTCCACCTTTCCATGATCTTGAAGGCATATCTCACACCAGGGAATAGATGGCCTTCACGGAATCCTCGAGATCCTCAACTTCTTCATCACCGAAGCAGAAAGAAAACAGTTCGGTTCCAGTTCAGCTTCGTGCTCAGGAAGCATTGATTGCTGTACTGGAAAAGAAGGCTACGGATGTGGTAATCATGGATATGCGGGAAACCAGTGGGCTTGCTGATTACTTTATTCTGTGTACAGGCACTTCGGACATCCAGGTCAAGGCTATTGCTGAATCTGTTGAGAGACGTCTCAAGGATCATTCTCGAGAAGTTCCATGGCACATTGAGGGAGCTGAGCATCGCCAGTGGATATTGATGGACTATGTGGACATAGTGATTCACATTTTTTCCCCAGAGCGTCGAGCTTTTTATGATTTAGAGAGATTATGGAGCGATGCACCAACTGAGCAGGTTGATGATAGGCCTGTTAGAATGTTTAGTTCATGAGGCCGAGCCTTTCCCTCATTTTTGTGGTGACGCTCGTATTCATGTTTGCTTGTAGCGGGCCTAGTACAGAGATTCAAGTAGATCCAGACAGGCGGTTTGGACATCGTTACGATGGACTTCCTCCAGATGGGCATCAACCCATGACCTTCCGAATACCAGAAGATGCATCAACATTTGACTATTTCCCTGCCACATTTAATGATGTGATTATTCGGCCGGATGTAGTCCACCACGAACAAGATACGGTTCTAGTTGAGATTTTGGTTAAGGGGAGCTTACCCGATGGATGTATGGAATTGCATACATTTGATCAAAAACGAACAGGACATATCATCACGGCTTCATTACAGATGCGACGTCCTCATGCCCGTATATGTACCTCGGTGCGTCGTCCATATAGAGTCTATCTGATGTTGGACGGGGGATTTGCGCCTGGGCACTATACGCTCAAACTCAATGGTGATTCTGTTCCTTTCAGAGTTCGTGCTCTCGATCAGGATTCGTGATTGACGGTTCTAAGATTGCCAGTATTCCATCTACTCGTGTACAATTGCGTGGATGCCACCCAACCATTGAAATTGAGAGAGAGCATGGGATCATGCATTTGTACGCTCAGAGAAGTGACGAGTACTTCATATTCACCTCATCATTCGTGATTTTTTTGGTAAACCCTTGTACAGAATTGTGCTCAGTTTGGGACGCTCTAACCCAGTTGATTCTGGATCCTGATCACTATTCATGGATCATTAACTTCAGACAGTCTATGAATAATGTATGAAGAATCATCTTGATCACTTATATAATCCAGCACCGTCAATTCCAGTCAAAAATACCGTATTGTTCTCCTTTACAATAAGTTGGGTTAGTTTGAAGAGTAATTCGCTTGTGAGTTCTCAAGGATCAAGGACACATCATAAGGGTATAAGTTTTTGTATGTTTACGGAAGTAGATCAGAAACATGCACCAAGTAAATTGTTAATAAATTTGGCATTTTCTAAATGTAGTGCTGGAGATTCGTACCCTCTCACTCAACAACCCGAAAGTTCATGGCAACTATCAACTCTAAACCCAAATTGATCCGTGATATTTCATTTCTAAGTCTTGGCAGCTTATTTCTGATCTCCACAGTTCTCGCCATTGTGTTGCTGGTTCCCGAACCTTCCCTTCTGGAACCGAATCAACGTTCTGTAAAGTCTCAACATCTTAAAGATCCATATGGATATCCAGACAAATTTGCGGAACATTTTGCATCACTTCAGGGGCTAGATGTCGGCTATGATCCCTACCCTCATGGTCACACATGGCGAGAGTTTCAAAAAGCATTGCGTGCCAATGCGAAGCGCGGGGGTAATTCGGTGACACTGGATTGGGTTGAACGTGGGCCAGGTCGGATTGGTGGAAGGACGCGTGCTGTGGTGATGGATCCGTCGGATCCACAATCAAACACTTGGTTCGTTGCCTCCGTTGGGGGAGGTGTATGGCGAGGTCATCGTTTCATTGATGACTTTGGGCAAGAGACGGTTGAATGGACTCCACTCACGGATGATTTACCCACTCTGGCAGCGACCGCGCTAGATATATCTCGCAGCAACCCGAATGTGATGTACCTTGGGACGGGTGAAGGGTTTTTTAATGTTGATGCATCTGGTGGAGTTGGGATGTTTAAGACGATTGATAAAGGTGAGTCTTGGTTCCATCTGCCTGCTACGACATTAAGTGAAGAATCAGACTGGCGGTTTATCAACCGATTGGCGGTACACCCTGACAACCCCGATCTTGTCGTTGTCGTGACGAATGCAGGGATTTTTCGAACGGAGGATGGTGGACAATCTTTTTCTAAAATTTACACTGCGAGTGATCGCGTTCAGGATTTACGAGTGAATCCGGACAATTTTAATATTCAGTTCGCAACCGTGCACGGAACTGCGATTCTACGTTCCAAGGATGGAGGAAAAACGTGGGAGGAGTCTCTGACAGCTTTTCCGTATCCTCCTGCGCGCATTGAAATCGCAATCTCATCATCCGATCCCAATGTGATCTGGGCATCTGCCGAAGGTTCAGGGGCACGATCGGTAACGGCAGGACTTGAACTAACACCTGTCTCCGATCTTTATCGCTCCCTTGATGGTGGAGAATCCTGGAGATTTGTTGATTTTTCAGATGATGTCCCCCCTCAATTCACCACTTTCTTGGGAAATCAAGGATGGTACGACAATACTATTCTCGTTCACCCGTTTTCTCCTGATACCGTCTATATTGGCGGAGTAGATCGTTTCAAAGCCTGGGTAGACGGGAATCGTCAACCGACCTCACTTGCGGCCGGGAATGTCAACAGGTTTAATTCTACGGCCAGTTTTCTAGATTTTATCAATTTTGGTGCAAATGCAATTGGTGGGACCATTTCGTTGGGGTACCTGAGCGATGATCCAATGGATGATGTGCACGATATTGAACTCTCTGATATGACCTCCGTGGAGGTTCGGTTCGGCCCGGGGCTCACTCAAAATGCATACCGATTTACGGTTCCCCCAAATGCAGGAGCAACAGGTGATGGAGGGGCCGGGGTTACCTTTCCAGAATATATTTACGAAGATTACGTTGAGGTTCCCTTTCAGGTCTGGGATACCGACAATAATCGTCAATTAATGGTCTCTTTCCGAGATCAAGCACGCGACGGTGAATGGACGCTTATTCCCCGCCTTACCGAAGGTAGTGCTATAAACCATAGTCGAGAATATATATTCATCTCAAAATATGATTATGCTGAATCTCCACGGCAGGAATTAGTACGTAATGGAGGGTTCAGAAAAGGTCTGATGTATTTTATGTGGCCAGTTTTGAATGAAGATGAGGAAGCGGCTGAGTGGAATCCGAATTCTCCTCCTCGTGGGAAATTAGATATTGACTTCCAAAAATTGGATATCTTGGCTGAACAGTACTCCATGGAATCGTGGGATAATGGCAATGTGCATGTTGATCATCATGCATTGGTCGCTGTACCTGTAGATGCGAATACCAACGAGTTTTATCTCTTGAACGGCAATGATGGTGGGGTCGCCTACTCCCGCGATGGTGGGGAGACCTGGATTGAAGGAGATTCTTCTCCTGGCTATAATACCTCTCAATTTTATGATGCTACCAAGCGTCAGGGCTTTCCCATGTATCTCGGAGGTATGCAAGACAATGGCACTTATGCCTCATTTAATATGGCAAACAGTAGACGTGGTTGGAGGCTGATACGGTGGGGTGACGGATTTGATGTCGTATGGAAAGGTGCTGATTCGATCATGGTTTCATCCCAATTTAATAATGTTTGGCGGTCATTCACTGGAGGCCCCAATGGCCTAGAACCCGCCGGAAATATAGGTAATTGGGATAGTCAATTCGTCACCTCTCTTGGATGGACACCTGAATCTGGTGATGCGGTCTACTCTATTTCACCATCAGGGGGGGCCCTTCGTACACTTGATTTTGGGGGGACATGGGAAGCCATACATCCAAGTTGGGAACCAGCATTTACTGGCTCAAGTGGAATCGTACGCGTTTCTTTGGCAGACCGTACCGTCGTATGGGCAGGTTATTATCTGCGCACGCCAGAGGGTACATCTGGAGGAAGACTTCATGTCATTGAGAATGCCATCTATCCATTGGAGTCTGTAAATTACGCACCTTCTCCTCAACGTGTGAGTGCGCCAAGCTTTGCACCTATAGCGCAAATTAGTGGATTGGCGACGCATCCCTTCTCGCGGGGTACCGCGTACGTCACCTTCTCCGTCTGGTGTGAGCCCAAACTTCTGCGAACAGAAGATATGGGCAGGACATGGGTTGATTTGTCTGGATTTGCGGGGAGCGAGAACTGTGAAAGTTCCAACGGGTTTCCGAATGCTCAAGTCTGGGATGTTGAGGTATTTCCCGAGAAGCCAAGAATCATCTGGGTTGGAACCGACATGGGCATCTTTGAATCGCTTGATCATGGCAAAACATGGGCGTATGCAGATAATGGATTACCTGCTGTGAGCGTGTGGCGGATCCGGATTGTTGATGGTGAAGTGGTTGTAGCAACCCACGGGCGTGGAGTCTGGTCACTGGACTTAAATCAGGTATTGACTGCTCATGATCAGGATGTATCTGAAGTACCTGATGCATTTGAACTTCACGGAAATTACCCGAATCCGTTCAATCCATCTACGAATATTTCCTTCAAAGTTGCAACCAACAGCCACATTCGTGTGACTGTTTTTGATCTACTGGGGCGGAAAGTGGCTACCGTTACAGATCAGCCCTATGCCTCAGGTACCCATCAGATTCAATGGGATGCATCCGGAATCAGCAGTGGACAGTACATTTATCAAATGGAGGCAGATGGAAAGATGATTGGAGCAAAGTCAATGGTTTTGATCAAGTAGAAATGTTGGCGTTGGT
The DNA here is from genome assembly GCA_965208025.1 of Rhodothermales bacterium. Taxonomy (GTDB): domain Bacteria; phylum Bacteroidota; class Rhodothermia; order Rhodothermales; family Bin80; genus Bin80. Next base: position 1,678,305 of record OZ242302.1, on the reverse strand, counting down.
GCTTTCCGAATATTCTCGGAATTCCTGATTTACGTTTCCGATGAACGGTCCGTCGTTTTCGTGATCGGCAGGTTGTTTCTCATGGGGGCGAATCTGAATTCCATTCAGTTAATCAGGCGATCCTAATCTATTTCAGAAACAGAAACTCTCATCGTCAATGCGATGACGGAGAGAGGCCTCAGAACGTGAAGAGTTCACCTATTGATATAGGGGGAACGACGCAGAATGTCCAGTGACGAGAAAAAACTATTCTACAGATCTTCTTCATCTATGATAATTCCGAGTTGGGGATGGAGTCGCTCTTTTTTGACTAATTCTACGATGGATTGACAGAGTTCGGAAAGTGCGGGGTACTGTGCAATATCCTCAATAACCTTTGGGATAATTAAATCGTCGGAATCCTTCTTCCATCTGACAACTTTATATAGTACAAAGGATGAGTCAGACTCACTCGGACAGGCGTGGTACGCGTTTAAATGGAGTAAATAATCATTATCATAAGAGCCTCTTTCAAAATTCCTCAATTGGATAACTTTTTGAGAGATTTTGCTAATTGATGAATCGGGGTACTAAAGAGTGTTAGGGGGCTGATCTGCTCTGGGAGGTATCGTTTTTTGGGTCACAAACGAAGGGACAGGGCTCTCCGAATTTTGTATTTTTAGGAGAATTACAAGTCCAACAACCCCCGGAGAATCCCATGTCCCTTACCAAGAAGATACGCGGTTTTTATATTTCCTGTCCACAGGAGTTGTTTCCATGTGTGGAGCAGAACGATGGGGTGTTGCCCAAACGATTCCGGAAGTTGTTGTTATTGTTTGAGTTGGTGTGTGTGGAGGATCATCTGCCTCGTCCCCGGCTTCGTTCGGTGGGATGCCCGCGTGCGCACCGAGTCTGTCTTGCACGGTCGTTTTTGGCCAAGATGGCGTTAAATATTCCGACGACCTCTGGATTGCGGGAGCGGCTTCTATCGGATGTTTTGCTTCGGTCCCTCTGTGGTTGGTCTCGGTCGTGTGATGTGCCGAGTGCGCCCACGTTTTCTCGTGCGTTTCAGGAGTTTGCGTTGGCGAAGTTACGGTCTCGGATCCATGAAGCTTTGATCAAACAGGGGTACGCGGGGGAGTTCGTGGGGCATATTTCACGGGATTCAACGGCGATTCAAGCGCGGGAGCGTCCGGCTCCAAAGGCGCATACATCAAAGCCCGTGAAGCAACGCAAGCGGGGGCGTCCGAAGAAGGGGGAGGAGCGTCCCAAGGTGCCTCGTCGCTTGGAGCAGCAGTTGAAGATGGAGTTAGGCGAGATGCTGGACGCGTTACCAAAGGATTGTACGGTGGGATGTAAGCGGAACGCGAAGGGGCATACGCAACGATGGACGGGCTATAAGCTACACATGGATACGGCGGACGGAGGGGGTCCGATCAGCTGTTTGGTGCCCTCTGCCTCATTGCATGATAGTCAGGCGGCCCTTCCCTTGGCGCACTTGACGCAGCAACAGGTGGACAACTGTTAGGATCTCATGGACAGCGCCTATGACACGAAGGAGATTGTCGCACATCGGGGCGTGTACCGATCATTGATCCGAATCCACGCAAGAAAAAAGCGGCGGATCGTCGCGAGCAAAAGGCGCAACGGACGGCCGGATTCATTCCTGCGGAGCGGGCTCGCTATCGGGAACGTTCGACCGTAGAGCGGGCCTTTGGGCGACTCAAAGATGAGTTCGGTGGACGCAATATCCGAGTCCGTGGGCACGAGAACGTCCTCTGTCATTTGATGTTCAGCCTAGTGGACCAAATGCTGCGGATGGTGCAGTAAACCGGCCATCCACCCCCTGCATAACAGAATTTGGGCGCTTCAAACCACAGAAGCCGAGTGTCTAACGACAAAACTTTTTACTGCCAGTGACAAAACTTTTTACGGTTTTTGCTGTGATTAAATCTTGGGATAATCCTAAAGATAGTTTGCGCGAATCAGTGAATTTCATTCACAGATTCAAGCAAATGATTACAGACCAACAGGTAGAAAATGTTTTTCAATTTAGACACAAGAATAAGATGACCGTTAAAGCCGCCGCCGCGAAGGCGGCAATGAGTGGGTCGACTGCACGCAAGTATCTTCGTTCGGGGAAGTTCCCGAGCGAACTGAAAAAGCCCCCTGTGCCAAGTCGACGCGTGGATGTATTTGCGGGGGTATGGAAGGAATGTGTAGGGTTTTTGGAGGTGGATCCGACCTTAGAAGCGAAAGCGTTGTTTGAATACTTGATGGATACGTATCCAAATCAATTTTCGCCGAAGCAACTGCGAACGTTTCAACGTCGGGTACAGGGATGGAAAGCGCACCGTCCGAAGGAAGTGTTCTTTGCGCAGGAGTATTCCCCTGGGGAATGTGCCCAATCGGACTTTACGTACATGAATTCGTTGGAGATTACGATTGGTGGGGTCCGATTCCGGCATTTGTTGTACCATTTTGTGTTGACGTACTCCAATTGGGAGTCCGTCATGGTGTGCGAGTCCGAGAGTTTTGTGGCATTGGCGGCAGGATTTGAAAAGGCGGTGACGGAACTTGGTGGAGTCCCACAGACGCATCAAACGGATTCCATGAGTTGTGCGGTCAAGAACGGGGGAGGAGGTGATTCGGAGGAATTTACGGGATCCTACACGGCATTGATGGTGCACTACGGGGTAGAACCTCGTCGAACGCACCCCCGGTGTCCACACGAGAATGGGAAGGTAGAACAAAGCCGTCACCGCCTCAAGAATGCGGTGCAGAGTGCGCTCACGCTCCGCGGAGACCGTGACTTTGAGAGTTTAGATGCCTACGAGCGATTTTTGGGAAAACTCACCTCCCGCTTGAATGCGCACCGGCAATCGAAACTGAATGAGGAACGAGCGTTCTTCAAGGCATTACCGCTCCGTCCTCTGGATTCCTGTGAACGACGGCGGGTTCGTGTCAGTAAGGGGAGCACGATTCTGGTGAAGAAGAATCACTATTCGGTTCCCAGTACGCTGATTGGACAATGGGTGGAGGTTCGCTTGTATGCTCAGCGAATCGAGGTATGGTCTCGGCATAGACTTCAAGAGCAGATGCCGCGTCTCTGTGGAGAGGGAGCGCATTCAATTCATTACCGCCATGTGATTCGGAGTCTAATCCGAAAGCCGGGTGCATTTGCAGGGTATCGCTACCGCGCAGACCTTTTTCCCACACAGACCTTCCGTAGGGCGTATGACTGTCTCCAAGCGTCCAATCTGGGCAGTCCTCAATCGGACAAGGTGTATTTGAAGTTCTTGTTTCTGGCGGCAACTGAGAGTGAATCAGGGGTTGAGGCGGCCTTAGCACATTTGCTTGCAGATCAGCATCCGATTACGGTTGTAGCGGTGGAAGCATATCTCCAGGCGCCAGATGCGGAAGCGACCGTGGATCTGGGTTGTTACGATGGGCTTTTGACGGAGGGTTTGAGATGAACAACAAATCCTCAAAGGACTTGGAGCGAGGGATTGAACGTGGACTCCGGTCGTTACGGATGCCGGGCATTCGCATGGCGCTCCATGAAGCGGCAGACCTTGCCCGTCGTGAATCTATGAGTTTTGAGCACTTTTTGCTGACGTTGATTGAGCAGGAACAGCAATCACGTACTCACAACCGTATTCAGCGCGCTCTACGGGCTTCTCAGCTGCCCTTATCCAAAACGTTGGCTTCGTTTGAGCGAACGCGGTTACCGTTGAAGCTGGATCATCAGTTGCGCAGGCTACTGGAAGGTGGCTTTCTGGATCGGAACGAGAATGTGCTGGTGCTGGGCCCTACGGGGAGCGGAAAGACGCATCTGATGTGCGCACTGGGGCAAGAATTGATTTATCTGGGACGGCGATTGATCTTTTACCCCTCGGATGCGCTGGTTGACGCGTTACTTCGTGCAAAACAGGAGCAAGGACTCCAACCCTTCATTCAGCAGTTGCTACGCTTTGATGGGATTCTCATTGATGGACTGGGTTATGTGAAGCATAGTCGGGAAGAGATGGAAGCCCTGTTCCAGTTTTTGGCTGCGTGCTATGAGCGCAAGAGCGTGCTCCTGACCAGCCACCTGCCCTTCTCGCAATGGGAGAGCATCTTTTATGATCCAATGCACGCAACCGCCGCCGTGGACCGATTGGTGCATCATTGTGTGGTCTTAGAGCTTCATCTGCCGAGTTATCGGTTAGAAGTAGCCCAACGGCGACAAGAAAACGCGAGCGAAGGACCTGAATCTCCCACTTCCTAACCAATCAACACATGAACCCTTGGAACACAATTAAAAGTGAATCTGCCTGCTGTTGTCCGTGTCCAGCAGGCCAACAGAGAGATCAGACATGGACCAAATCGTGGAAATTACCCTCTTCATTGAGGCGTCGCAGCTCGCTGCTCCGCCTCAATGAAATGTGCTCCTCCATGGTTAAACTTTGGATTTCTGGAACCGTAAAAAGTTTTGTCGTCGACCGTAATTTGTATTGTCGTTGAACACCGTGGGAGGGGTGTGTGAAATCTACACGGATCGTGGACGAAATTCACCAAACAGAGACCTCCGTGCAGGCAAAGCACCGGTCAACTCCACAAAACGGCGAACCCATACCAATGATTCGCGTAATCCGACGAAATTGAACCAGCCTCAGCCGCAATTCAGCGGGAAAAAAAGGTAAAAATATAGAATTTTGAAAGAGGCTCATAATACTCAAGTATTGGATTATTCTCAATAAGGTAATCTCTCCAGATCCTATATCTTCGAATCGAACTGTGGTATACTATTGTTCAAGCAAGGCCAATACGAATGAATTTGGTAATGAAAAATATTCAGTCATGAAACAGAGGATGATTTGAGATGATTTCAACTAAGCACATAAGGTGTGCTGAAGATCTTGCTGTCCAGTTAATTCTTCAAGAAATGAAAACGCCTTGGCACCATGAAAGAGTTGTGATTTTGTACCAAACACCTGATTAAAGTTATGCACCACCGCATCGGATACTAATTCAATGTCACGCGTCTGATTCGTTTCATTTACGATGGACGTCACTTCCCGATCGGAAATCCCACAGGGTGTAATTCTCTTAAAATAATCTAAATTGGGGGTTACATTCAAAGCTAAACCATGCGTGGTTACCCAGCGGCTGGCATGAATGCCAAACGCACAAATTTTTCGTTCAAATCCCTCGGGTCCAACCCAAACCCCCGTTCGCCCCGGGATACGAAATCCCGACAGATTATATTTGCGAAGAGTAAGTACAATAATCTCTTCAAGATCACGCATGAACCGGTGTAAATCACGATAGAACCTGTCCAGATCCAGCAAAAAATATACGACCAATTGGCCAGGGCCATGATAGGTTACATCTCCCCCACGATCAATGTATACGACCTCCGCATCATCCAAAGCGAGTAAATGGCGGTCGTCTCCACTTTTCCCCATTGTAAAAACATGCGGATGTTCAAGGATGAGTAGTACATGTGGGAGATGCCGGTTATCTTTTTTTGCCTGGATGAGACGATCCTTGACAGCTTCCTGAAGTGCCCATGTGGGACGGTATGCTACCCGTCCTAAGTGACAGACAATAACTTGTTCGGGTTGTGTCACGTTAATGAGAGAAATTTACGCGTAAATTAAATCCTCCCTTAATGGTCTTGTAGGGAAGCCTCCGACTGTCACCAATGAAATCTTCATATTGAAGAAATAAGTCTGCAGAAACGACATTACTGAATTGGTAGGCGATTTTTGGTTGTGCCTGAATTCGTGCAGTACTGGTTAAGACATCTACATAAGGCTCCTCGAGGGCTTCGGATACATCAAAGTCGGGATCAATCGCTGCAATTTCCATGGCTCGGCGGATGTAATAACTACGATCATCATTTGCCGTTCTTGAGAGGGTGAGAGAGAAATTTATCCGATTATTGAGAGTGCGGCGAACGAAGGGAAGCCTTAATCCAGATTTGCTCCAAGAAGCCGTAAAGGAAACTTCATTACTCCGGTTTTCATTGACCACATTATTGGTTGTGCTCAGTGAATAAGAATTGACCCTGTTCCATACCACACTGGCCTGGACATTTCCACTGAGGGATAGATCCACACCAACTAAAGGTTGGAAGCGCTCATTGATTCGTACGGCATCTACTTCCTCACGAGGTATTTCAAAGGCAATGATCGGTCCAGCTCCGAGATTGAAGGCATCCTCTTCGCCCCCGCGAAGATTGGATCTAAAATCAGCCGAAAAAGTGCTCGAGTAGGAATGGCGCAGAGTGGCACTCTGAAATAATGTCCGAATCAAGGGCCAGTTGGAGATCCCAGAATAACTGACCGACCAACTTGGTAAGGGGATCGGAGTAGTGCCCGCAGATCCGAGAGCAAGATAGCTTGACTGGAAATCTTCATAGACCAGACGATTCGTCAAAACCGTAGACCGTAAAGTGTCTGGCAGAATCTCTCCCGAAGAGCATACATCTCCACAATCAGAAAAGTATTGGTCTAGTTGGGATTGAAAGAGGTCAACGTAGGAGGCACCAAACGACCAAGCGGAGACGGAGATGTCACTCGTTCGCGTCGTATCTGCGCCTGGCTCACCGGTTTCCAGTATACGGTAGGTGATATTTTCACGATTCGTCTCTTCCAGCTTCCAATTGAACGTGACCCGCAACTGCGGCGAGAAGTTCATGGATACTCGTCCTGACCACCGATCATCGCGATTGAGCGCATCAGTAACTTGGAGACGATCATTCAGGATTCTGCCCTCCTCAGGAGTGATCGTCCGATCTAAGCCGAGCCGATATCGAAGAGAGGGGCCTTGTCCATTAAATAATGCGTCATATAAACTGTAGTACACTCGGACCTCTCCAAATTCATCCAATACTCCAATGTTGTTCGCGGAGCCCTGGCGAGTGCCATTATAGGTTAAGGATACATCCTGTACCCCCATCACAGCTAACAGAAATCGACGGGTCATCACCTTTGGGGTCAGACCTGGAGGGAATCTGAACCTTGGAGAACGTGTTGAGTCTTCTACGACAGGAGTAGGAAGCTCCAACTCATTCGGTGGACTAACCTCCTCATTGATCCCATCCCCCTCTGCGGTCGTGTCAGCTTGTACCTGCCTAAGACGCTCAAATTCCAGGCGACGGGCTGCACGTCGTTTCTGCCGTGCTTGCTGATTTTGCTGACGCCGGGCTTGCGAGGCCGACTCGGCAGCACGTTGGGCACTTTCCAATCGCTCATAAAAGCTGAATTTCTGTAACAACTCGTTGGGATTTAAGGTGAGACCCGCACGTAGGGAAATATTGATTCTGGTCTGAGCACCAGCGTTATTTCCAACCGACCCATTTGACCAGTTATAATTCGCTGTATAGTTCATATCCTGAATTTGAACCCAGGATAAGGACGGATAGCGCTGCAAGCGAGGCCGGAAGGTGGCATTGAATCGTGAAGAGTAGGATTCCGTTCGAATCTGGGGTGCACCAGGCACGCTCCCCCTCAGTGCTTGTCGGAATACCTGCCCAAACTCTTGATGCTGAAGATCTGTAAGCTCAAATGCACTGATTCCAATTTGAGAGCTGTCAATCGCTCCCTCTTGAATCAAGGATGCCAGCGTGGTATCATCCAATCTGGATTCATCGCCAGTTGGATCAACGAGAATCACGGAATAGAGTGTGTCCACGCCAATCGCATTCAAGCTTTGATCTGTATTTGAATCCATTCCCAGATCAAGGAAACTGAACGGACTGTACTGGAAATTAAATCGCCGATTATGTGAGAATTGATGCTGTGGACGAATGGGTAGCTGGACATCAAGTGGTAAATCCGAACTACGTTGACGAACAGGATCCGGCCGTTGCTTTGAGGCGGAGAATGTTCGATTCGCAGTCAGGCTGTAATCCAGTGAAGAGGGAAGGTAATTGAGGCCGATATCGCTGAGAACGCTGAGCACCGGGACTCCCTCGAGCCAGCCAAATAATCGAACGACCTTCGGATTTCGTACTTGAAAGCGATAGCTTAAGGACGTATTCCAGCGCCAGGAATTTCGGAATGATTGAGTTGGGGTACGATTCTTGGTGTCCGAATAGGAATAGTTAAATGAGATTCCATCTATGGTATTTCTAATCAGGCGGGAGCGGGTTCCGCTCTTGCCAACCCTCGCTGAATAGGATGAGACTCTGGAAAATGTTTGCGCTTCCTCACGGATCTGTTGCTGTCGAGCGGCAATTTCTCCACTCGTTAAGGCTGAGTCTGCCTCAATCGCATTTTGGAGACTCACCACACGAATATCTCCCCGGTTGGGATCAAACCGTGGAAGGCTTGAATTTTCTTTGACCTCCATGCTTACAGGCAACGTCCAGCCATAGCGTTCAGGAATAAATTTATCCAGACTTAATTGCGAGTTGACCGTCCAATTTTGCAGGTTAAGTTGTTGCCGATCTCCAAGAGTACTTGAAAGCGAGCCAAAACCATCCGATTGTGCACGTGCAGATAGTTTGATGCGTGCCAAATCTGCCAACTTAATGTCCGCCGTGCCATAGGCTGCATACCCGACCTCCTGGTCATATCCTGCCATCCGTAACTCGTTGACCCAAATGTTTCCCTCCTGCAATACATCCCCGCTCTCCGATGCATTGCGAATACCAATCACGATGGTGGTAATTCGGCTAAGACTGGGGGTCCCGCGGACACCAATACGTGTACCCGGAGGGGCAAACTCGCGGATCACGGATTGGAAGTTTGCGTGGATGTCGCTCCAAAATACTTGCGTCGGATCAAATCCAGTCCCCGACTCATCCTCATAGGTATCTCTCAGAAACTTCAGTTGATTCAGGGAGCTCAGCAGGATGTTCACGGAATTGAAGTCCATGACCGCGTTCCCATCTGGATCTGGATTGGGCTGATTCGTACGCCAAAGGTAGTCTGCACGCTGGCTTGGCTCGGCTGGGATCTGGGATAGAGGACTCGGTGTCAGGGGCTGTTCGTACTCGTAATAATCTGAATCCTCGTTGGCACCAATTCGGATGAAGAGTTTTACAGCACCACGATCCTCCGCCCGCAGTGGTTCATTATTCATTCGCCCATTGTGATGGACAAACATGCGCAAATTATTATAACGAAGGAGATCCTGGGCTGAGGTATAGGTTCGGTACACGGCTAACTGCCGATTGGGGAGAAGATTGGTTGCACGGATGACCATTGATTGCTCCCTTGCATCTCGAATTTCGCCCGAGCTAGCTTCGCGGATTCGATTCCGTACGGCCCCCTTGGGGATTTCATAATCGGAGTTTTCCTCATTATTTACGCTTTCAATACTGATACGGGCTCCCGTGAATGGATCCTCGGGAGGGATCATATTTCCATCTGGGTCGGTGGCATTCACCACTTCACTGGTTCTCCACTGGCTACCAACGAGTTCAAGAGTTGCGAATCGAACCGTGATCGGAGAACTATGTCCAGTCGTCCAGATTCGGATGGATTCCATGAGAGTAAAGTCCTGAATAGAGCCAACCCTTCGGGTGAAGTTTCGGACGGGAATCCGAACAAGGTACCACCCGGTTCCAGTTCCGTCATTCGTTTCAATTTCGTTAATAATATAGTCGCTCGTATTCTCGGGTCGTGCTAGTTCATCTAATATGCTCAGGTTGAGAGGCACTTCATACTGGAAGTAGCTGTTGTCAGTATCCGAGGCAGAATTCAGATTGATATCCTCCGTGTCGGGACTTCGCGAATTCCCTGTATCCGTATTGGCACCTCCACCAGGCCCTAATTTACTTTGGGCATCAAAGGAATTTAACTCATGACCTGCAAAAAATCGGGTGAAGCGCTCCTGAATTGATGCCCCACCCGGGAAAAATTGATTATTGCCAAAGAATGAATTGTTCAGAAAGTAGTAATAGTCATCTGCCGAAGGGTCAAAAAGTGCTTTTGCTCTCTCGCGAGCGAGGATCTCGGGGTACTTCAGACTCACGGTATTCTCCAAAGATGCCAGAAAATCGGCGAATACAAACTGTTCGGTTCCAGCACCTCCCTCTATTTCAAATTTATTATTCGGAAACGAAGGAAGTCCGTCTAAACCAAGATCTTCGGTGATCCGCTCATTATCAATGACCGGATTAATTTTCTGATTTTGTTGTCCAGTGGACAATCGAGCAAGGGATCCAACACTTCCCACATCCGATAGTGAGAGACCATCTTCGGTGTTGAGTTTGTTATCAGGAATCACATCCTCGCTGATCCGACCGATATCAATCAATAGCCTTGCATCAAGATCCGAATTCCCCGCCTCAGGAAACGGTTGCATCACAAACTCAATAAATTCAATATTTTTGGATGTAAAGTCGGTATTGCCTTCGGTCAGACGTTGCGTCATGCCGCCCCATGCCTCACGCGGATGATCCAGGAATCGTCCAAGGTCCCTGTTATAGTTGTAGGGCCCACGTCCGTGTGGGGTAAAATAAAGGTCAAGCGTTGTCAGGATGCGTTCACTTTGGAGCGTTTCTCGATTTGGGAACACCTCTTGCGGAGAAACTAGTTTTACGGCGGGTGAACCTTCACCTTCAAATTGATTTAAGGATGAAGCGTTCAGTGAATACCAGCCCAGAACGCCACGGCCATCGTTGGTGAGATCCACTTCCGTTCCACCCATCTCAGTCTCAACGCCAATCACAGGAGCACTACTGAGAAGCCAAGCCCCTTGACGCATAAGGGTAATCAGGTTCTCAAAGCCCTCAAAGTCATCAACATAGGAAATGCCCTGTGTTTCATCGGGATAAAAATCACGTCCATCTTTGCGAAGTTCACGCCGCTGATCCTGAAAGGCATTGGTCAGGACATGCCCCGGACGTAGCTGGGCAAATTCCCCCGCAAGAATAATTGAACTGGGTTCTTTTGTCTGAATGAGAGGAAGCCAATCAATCGCTCGAGTCAGCCACATAGGTTCCAGTTCAAGACGAGAGTCGGCCCCCCAGATCATGTTAGAAATGGGCTCGTCTCCAATACGGAACTTGTCTGTGATGGATTTTTGGCTCAATCGCATGATCGTTCCACCAGCCGAGAACTCTTCACTTGGAAGATATTCTAATCGGGCTCCAAGGAGAGTCTTTTGTTGAAGGTTAATAAATGCATTCTCCTCATAGTCAATCTCAATGTCACGTCCAGCGATGACATAGGCGTCATTGACAATGGTAACGGTTCCTCCTAAATAGTCCACAATATAATCAGCACCTTCAACGAGCGTATTTCCACCAGAGGTCACTCGCACCGATCCTTCTACAAGGCCAGAGTAGGCTCTGAGGTCATAGAAAGAGGGAATCCCTCCTTTATGGGAGCCCTCAATCAAATATACATTCTTTGCAGTATTCCGAGTCGCATTCAGCTTTTTTTGCGTGTACAATTCATTGAAGACAAACTGATTTTTTGCTACTGCCTTGGATTCCTCATCCAAGCCACTCGCCTCAATCAGGGACTCTATCCGTTTGCCGAATGGCTGTAAATAGGGAAAAATCAGGAGACCATCTCCGGGAATAATTGAGTAATTCGGCAAGAAGTCAAATAGATCATCAGGTCGCTGTGCACCGTCCTCATTGAGTCGGTCAAGGCCCAGAACCTGAATCAATGTTTGTTGTCCAGCAATCTCGGGAATTGTTCGAGTGCTCGCACGTCCAGGGGGTTCATAACTTATGTTGAGTACGAAATCGGTCGGAAGAAGTCCTCGATTCAGTTCATAGATATTTCGCATTTCCAGATACCAGGCGGCCGGATTGAGCTGATTTGCCTCGCCCAGGTTGGCAGGTTGCTGAAGGTTCACAGGTTTGAGTAGCTTCAAAACCAAGCGATCTCCCACTTGGCTATTGTCCCCACCACCCGTCTGACTAGAAAAATCCCCGACCTGAACTTCGGATCCTCCTGCTAGATAGCGAAACGATACGGCGAGTGCCTCACTTTCCTGAATGGTTTGACGTAGAGTAATGAAACCCAAGACTTCGTCTAAATCATAATCACGTCCAAGCTCAAGTTTCTTGAACTGTCCAACTTGGTAGTCCACGGTGGTTAGCGGCTGTTCCATTGCTGAGCTCTCCAGATAGTCCTGAGGTACAGCGGTCCCAACACGCAATTCGTTTTGTAATTCCCCAAGGTCGTACTGGTCCAGATTTTGGTTTGGATGACGAGCATCCGTGTAGAGGTCTGCTTCATAAATCATCTGCGATGGTTCGCCCAAATCTACGACAGCCACAACCTGTCGAACATTCTGCTCCTCTGGCGCAACGGGAGTCAGCTTCCAGACCTCAATGTCAGTGATTCGTGAGAAAGTCGCGTCCAGAATAATGTTTGGAGGATCGCTCAGTGCCTCATTCCACCGGTTGCGGAAGTAATAACTCAGGAAGTAATACTTTCGTTGACTGTAGTCCGTAGGTCTGCGGCTGAATTCAGAGGTCTCGGCTCCCCCATCAAGAGAAAGACTATTGGATTGACCTTCCTGTTGGCTGGCGACCGTGGTCAGGTGGAGGGATCCCATTTGGAGTTCAGACTTAATTCCAAATAGACTTTGCCCTCCTCGGATAAGGGTTGAAGGAGTCTGTAAAAATACATTTCCCGCTTCAATGCTCTGGATGATTTCATCCTCGTACCCGGTGTAGATCAGTTCAAGTTGGTTCTGGAAATCAAAATCACGATTCGTATCCCAGTCTACATTGACCTTCATTTTGTCGCCAATCGTTCCCGTGACGCCCAGTCGTAAATCCATCCGAAATTCTGGAGTCAGTTGTGCTCCCTGACTTGTAATTGCGCGCTGGGCAGTCTCTTCATAGATGAAGGCCGGACGGATATCTGCACTTCCATTGACGCGAAGATCCACCTCATTCTTGCCAAAGATGGTCGAAAACCCACTTTGACGTCCACCTGGTACCGCAATGGAAAGCCCTAGCCCTCGTCGGCGCCGCTGCTCGAGATCCCGCCGCCGGTCAAGTAGCTGATGCCAGTTTCGGTCTAAGCTTTCAGAGAGCCTTGCGGACTGATACTGCGCCCGTGTCATACGAATCGCGTGTCGTACATCTTCCCCAGCGACGCGCTCTCTGATTGTATAGAACGATCCGGTGCTGTCCAGTTCAATTTCATGATTCCAGCCACTGAAAAGATCAGCGCCCAAAGATTGTCGTTCCCATGGGGAGACCAAAGCTGACCGTTCCGTTCGCGCTAAGGACGAAAAGTAGCGCTTGGCTCTCTCATTGGTATCCGGTGGCGGTGCGAGAGAATCAATCTTGGCAAAAAGGAGGCTATCCAGTCCAAGGTCCAGAACGATACTTCGTACGGAGTCTCGCCCCAGACGTGTAATGAGCGAGCGAAGAGAGTCTAATTGATTCAGTGTGACACTATCCGTGTCAGAGACGGCAATCCTCTGATATGTGTTTCGAGGATGGTCTCCCTGAGCTGCTGTATGTGCCAAAAGCATCCAAACCAGCAGTACTCCAATGGAGTATACTGCAAGTTGCTGAAGAGCCTTCCTTTGGCGTCCACTTAAGTGCATTTATCCTGTTAACGAGCGATACGTGCTCTTCTGTTGTTTGTGGGCATTTGCCCTTTTGCTCGTATCAGTTAATGCAGACGGATAGATTTGATTGTTGAAGGTCAGGACACCTTTTTCATGCGGGCATTGCAACGCAACCATACATAGCATGTTCAGATCCTTGGGCAATTTACCCTGTTTACTCGTTTATTCACGGGCGATACTTATTTCATGAAGTTGAAAATTACGAGAACGTTTCATTGGCAGAGATGATTGGAATCTATCCGACATGAGGCGTGAATGAAAAAATCAATACGGAATGTGTTCATGTAATGATTCATGGATGGAAAACTCTCCCAAAATCGTATCTATGAACCTATCCCAATCAGGGAGACCCAGGATTCTGTCGTTTGATGATGTGAAGTTCGTATGCATGGCAGGGGGTAGACTATAATCTTCGTCACACATACGACAAAAACAAACTGATCGGTATCCAGATTGGTTACATTTATTGTTGAGCACACTAGTGTGACGGTTGAGTGTTCAGGATCCACGCATTCGCCGAATAATTCTTAAACAAGTACAGGAGAGTCTGAATGAAAAAGAAGCCATGAATCTCAAGGATAAAATTGTCGTCGTGACTGGTGGGGGTGGCCGTTTGGGACAACGAATGCTTACCCGATTCGGGGAGACGGGTGCAACCGTGGTTTCGGTTGGGAATATGGGTACGGAAGACCTGACCGTGGATCTCACGAACGAGACGGAGGTGATCAAAGCGTTTGAGCAGATTCTCCAAGAGCAAGGTCGGATGGATGTCCTTGTGCATGCGGTTGGAATGTGGAGTGAATGGCCATTGCTGGAAACGAAACTACAAGACTGGGAACGGATGATGAAGGTCAATCTGACCTCCAGTTTCCTGTGCTTCCGTGAAGCTACTCGGCATATGGTCCATCAGGGGGGTACGATTATAGGCATTGGTGCTCGGGCCGGTTTGGAGTCTGCCATCTCACGAGGTGGTGCCTACGCCGCCAGCAAAGCGGGCCTCCAGCGCTTGGTTGAAGCAGTGGCCGCCGAACACCCATCACTGAACATTTTTTCTCTGGCGCCATCTACCATTCGCTACAGGGATTCTAATGGACCCGGTGTCTACGCGGAAGATCTCGTTCAACTGGCCATTCAGTTATGTTCTGAACCTGCTGGTGCGCTGAGTGGATCCGCATTACATGCCTACGGAACGCGTTAGAGATTCTATGACGAAACCTGAACAGGGAAAGGGAACTTCGTTTGTGGGAACACTGATTCGTGTATTCACCGTTCAGGCGGTCACGATGGCTCTGTTGTGGCTTTTGCATTCGCTCTACAACTAGCCCATGCACTTCGTGAACTGGCTCATTGTAGCCGCCTATCTAGGGTATGTCGTATGGGATGGCTTGCGCCGTTCCAGAAATACTGACCAACTCAGAGGCTACTTTTTGGCGAATCAAAGTTTACCGTGGTGGGCGGTTGGTCTATCTGTCATGGCGACTCAACTCTCCGCTGTTACCATGATTGGTACTACGGGGCAGGGGGCTACCGACGGAATCCGTTTCATCCAATTTTATTTTGGCTTACCCTTGGCCATGGTCATTCTGGGAGTGACTCTCGTGCCTTTTCTTCACCGCAGTGGTGTCTATACCGCATACGAGTATCTGGAACGGCGATTTGGACCTGGTACAAGATCTCTGACCAGTTTTCTGTTTCTGATGTCTCGTGGCATGAGTTGCGGGACAATATTGGCAGCACCAGCGGTAGTGATTGCCGCTATCTTTGGATGGAATCTCACGTTAAGTGTTGCTATAATTGGTATTCCTACCGTGGTATACACAATGTTTGGGGGTATTCAAGCGGTGGCATGGGCAGATGTCAAGCAAATGATTCTGATCGTCCTCTCGCTCGCTGTGGTGGTAATTGCTTTGCTTGTGAAGATGCCCGTGAGCCCGCATGAGGCCCTCTTGATCGCTGGGGCAACGGGAAGGTTAGAGGTCTTTGATTTTTCATTCACACTCAACGAAACGTACACATTTTGGTCTGGCATTTTAGGGGGAACGTTTCTGATGCTCTCCTATTTTGGGGCGGATCAAAGTCAGGTTCAGCGTTATCTGGCCGCCCGTTCCGTCACCGCAGCCCGCAGATCTCTCTTGATGAGTGCCTATTGGAAGATTCCATTGCAGTCATTGGTGCTACTAATCGGTGTCTTGGTCTTCGTATTCTATCTCTTTCAGGCACCTCCACTCCTGTATAATCCTGCTCATGAGGCGGCTGCCCGCAACCATTCTCCAAAGGAATATGCTGAATTAGAGCGTCGGTACGGGGTGGAGTTCGCTACGAGAGTTGAGGTAGCCGAGGCTGTTGCTGCGGGTCAACCAGGAGCGAGGGATCAACTGGACGAGCAAGAGGAGATCGTAGGGGGGCTCCGCAGGAATGCACTCAAACTTGTACGCGAAGCCACGGGAGCCGAGTCGGTCCGAGACGTGAACTATATCATGCCTCGGTTTGCTCTGGATGTTCTTCCACTTGGATTGACAGGCCTGTTTATTGCGGCAATCATGGCTGCTGCCATGTCCAGTATTTCCTCCGAGTTGAACTCTCTTTCCACAACCACCGTGATTGACTTTTATCGGCGATGGGTTCGTCCCCATGCTCCAGAGGAGCATTTCCTCTGGGTGAGCAAATTGACGACCGGGTTCTGGGGGCTGTTTGCCTGTATTGTTGCCACATTTGCCGCGACACTCGGATCCTTGATTGAAGTTGTGAACCGGTTTGGGTCGTTCTTTTATGGCTCAATACTCGGTGTTTTTATTCTGGCAATGATTCCCAAGCAGTCAGGTGTCGGAGCATTTTATGGGTTAATCGCAGGGATGAGTGCGGTTGCAGCGGTAAACTTCTTTGCACCCGAGGTGTCTTTTCTTTGGCACAATGTCGTTGGGGCAGCGACGGTAACCTCAGTTGGGTTCCTGCTCAGTTGGTTGCGAAACCGTATCCCTTCCCGCAATCGCACGGGATAAGGTTGCCTCATCCGCATAGTTGAGCGAGAGTCCAACCGGAATCCCACGAGCCAACCGGCTAACCTTTATGGAGAAAGGTTCCAACAAATCAGTAAGATAGAAAGCAGTGGTATCCCCCTCTACGGTTGGGCTTACAGCAAGAATGATTTCGGATATGTTCGAGTCCCTGGAGCGGATTCGTTCAACAAGGGCCTGAATATGGAGGTCATCCGGTCCGATCCCGTCAATCGGTGAGATGATGCCACCAAGTACATGATAGGTGCCTTGATATTCGCCCATCCGTTCAAGAGCGACAATATCTTCGGCATTCTCCACAACGCAGACCGTAGTTGAATCTCGTTTAGGGGAGTTGCAGATGATACAGGTTTCAGTGTCGGTTACGTTACGGCAAATCCTGCATGGTCGCACACGCTCTTTTACATTGAGTAATGCATTGGCGAGCTGTGTCACTTCGGATTTCGGCATTCGAATCACATGCGCGGCTAGGCGTTGCGCACTTTTTCGACCGATCGTGGGGAGCTTTGAGAATTGTTCAATCAGAATTTCGACCGATTCCGACGTAAATTGCATGGATCAAAGCCCAAATTTAGATAGATCCATGTCTTTGGGAAGAAATTGATCGGCCTGATTGCGCAATTCGTTCTGGCCAGCTTCAGCAGCCTCTTCCAGTGCTTTATTCACTCCTGCGATAATGAGGTCATGAAGCATTTCCATATCGTCTCGATCCACAATTTCGGGGTCAAGTTCAATCTTGATCACGCGCTGATCTCCCGTCGCGGTGACTTTGACGAGCCCCCCACCTGCCTCCGCGGTAGCGGTAACTCTCTGCATTGCTTCACGGATTTTATTGACCTGATTTTTCATTTCGGCCATCTGTTTCAGTTTATTAATCATTGAATGTGTTCATTTGAAGAGTTAGGGGGTAACAGGGCTGACAAGACGAAGTCCAAAGGCTGAATCAATAAGTTTCAAGGCTGGAATCCGATCTTTGAGTTCTTGATATTTGGCATTCCAATCTATTTCGATAGTTGGAAACAGATCGGGTCGAGAGAAAAACTTTACCTGGGTAATATCTGGATCCGGAGCACTTTTTATTTCCGAAAGGATCACTTCATTCAGTAACGGATTCTCCGTAATCCTCAGGACAACATCGTTTGGTACCGCAACTTCCAGAACTTGATTCTGGATTCCCAAGGCGACAGAATTTTGCAGGGTACGAATTCCTTTCAGATCTGATCGTGAAAGAAGCCTGTTCAGGATCAGATTCCATGTCTGCTGAAAATGAGTCAGAGGTATGGTATTCGAGTCAGTTGGAGAGGAGGGAATGGTTGGTGATTGAGGAGCGCTGTGGGAATCTGAGGTTTTTGGTTTGTTCCGCTGCAGGGCCGGTTTGTCTCCGAGTATTAAAGCGGAAGCGGGAGGCCTATATGGTTGGCTTTGAGGAGTTTTTTTGGGAACACTTGGTGTAGGCGGGGATGGCCTCTGGGAAACGGGTGGGGGCGAGCTCCGCGGCATTGGCGGTGGGGTTTGCCTAACTTGGCCATCCAAACGCCGAATCTGTTCCAAAGCTTCGGACAGGTCAGCACTTTCGCTCATGCAGGTCATTTTAACAAGGGCAAGTTCTACGGCCAGCCGTGGTGAACTGGAAACGGGAAGTCTGGATTGTGCCTCATCAATGACCATCAGGAGGCGAAGAAGGTCGGTTTTTGTGAACTCATTCGCGACCTTTACATAGCGTTCTCGGAGATTTTTGCTCACATCTACCAGGGCTTGCTCTCCTAGCGTTGTCGTGATCAGCAGGTTTCGCATATGCTCTGCCAGGCCATTCAGGAATTCTACAATATCGTATCCATCCGACATGATGCGTTCTGCGAGACTTAGGATGGATCCAGTGGCTCGGTCTGCGATCGATTGAGTCGCCTCAAAGAATAACTCTACGTCCACAACGCGTAGGGCATTGGCTAACGTAGAATACTTTAGATCGGATCCACACAGAGCCACAGCCTGATCAAACGTACTGAGCGCATCCCTGAGCGCTCCATCCCCTTTTTGGGCAATCAGATGGAGAGCATCTTCATCCGCCTGAATACATTCGCTTTCGCAGATCTTTGTTAAATGGCGAACAATTTCATTGGTAGGAATTCGACGAAAATCAAATCGCTGACAGCGGGAGAGGATTGTGGGGAGTACTTTGTGAGGTTCGGTCGTCGCAAAAATGAACAACACATGGGGTGGAGGTTCTTCAAGAGTTTTCAGCAGTGCATTAAATGCGGCATTGCTGAGCATATGGACCTCATCAATGATGTACACTTTTCGGAGACCTCCCTGAGGGGGGATACGAATATTTTCCCGCAATCCCCGGATATCCTCCACTTTATTGTTCGATGCGGCATCAATTTCAAAGATACTCAGGCTTCGCTGGGACTCAAAGTCTTCGCATGAGTCGCACGATAGACAAGGTTCGACTTCCCCTGGACCGTGTCCAGTGCAGTTGATGGCTTTGGCCAAGATCCGTGCAGCCGTCGTTTTTCCAACCCCACGGGGCCCCGTGAAGAGATAAGCATGTGCAATGCGCTCAAGCTTGAATGCATTCATGAGAGCCTGTGCGACATGTTCCTGCGCCACAAGATCAGAAAAACGCTGGGGCCGGTACTTCCGCGCTGTAACTAGATATTCAGTATTTCTCATCTACTCCTTCACGAATTCGGTGGATAAGTCTCTCCGTATGCAACAAAAGTGTTTGATAGGGGTTCGCAGTGGAATTCTTAAGCATCACTTTTCGTGCTGATGCATGCAAAAGTGTCCATACAAATTGTCGTTCTAATTGAAATCACCGAGTTATGAGTCTTGATATTTCCTGGGAGTTTGAATATGGTATCCGAACTTCCATACTGAGTGGTCGCATTGACAGCCGTAATGCATTGTTGTTCAAAGAGAAGGTTGTTGATGAACTCGTGGAAAGTGATCGTGCGTTAGTACTTGATTTCAGCGGTATTGACTACATTAGCAGTGCTGGTCTTCGCGTTATACTTGAACTGGCGAAGATGTATCGAGGTGATCGCCGATTTTCAATCAGTGGTTTATCCGCTTCGGTCCGAGAAGTCTTTGAGATCAGCGGCTTTGACCAGATCATACAGATTTACAATAGTCTTGATGAGGCTAAACTAGATCTGTGATCTTGGGGATCCTCCAATGTTTTAGGATTTCCCAAGTAGGGTATTTCTAACTTTCCTCCATCCTGTGCGATGATATCTGAACCGAGTTCTACCCTGCTCTCGGCACAGGACAGGGCCTCCGTTCTACATCCGTTTACTTCACTGGGTACCCATCAACCCATGGTATTTACCCATGGGGAAGGTGCGTGGGTATACGATGAACATGGGAATCGTTTTCTGGAAGGTGTCGCGGGATTATGGTCTGCCTCTCTGGGGTTTAGTGAAGAACGGTTAGCCGATGCAGCTTATCGTCAGTTGCGCCAACTTCCGTTTATGCACATGTTTGTTTCGGCGAGTCATCCCCCTGGGGTGGCGTTGGCCAGAGAGTTGCTACGGACGGCTCCTGTTCCAATGGCACGAGTTTTCTTCGCGAATTCAGGTTCGGAGGCGGTGGATTCGGCTGTGAAGATGATTTGGTATTTCAACAATACTCTTGGGCGCACCCAAAAGAAGAAGATGATTGCACGCCGGGATGCGTACCATGGATCACTGATTGCATCTTCAAGTCTTACTGGACTGCCGCGTAACCATAAGCTGTTTGATCTCCCCCTGCCTGGTTTTTTGCATACATCCAAGCCTCATTATTATCGATTTGGCACTGAGGGCGAGTCGGAGAGGGAGTTCAGTGATCGATTAGCTTCGGAGTTGGATGCCCTCATTATTGAAGAGGGTCCCGAGACGGTCGCAGCATTCATTGCAGAACCTATCATGGGGGTAGGCGGGGTGATTCCTCCGCCAGAGGGGTATTTTGATGCGATTCAGCGTGTGCTCAAAAAGCATGATGTGCTTCTGATTGCCGATGAAGTAATTTGCGGTTTTGGACGGACGGGCAATATGTGGGGGAGTCAGACGGTTGGGATGGAGCCAGATATACTCATCACTGCGAAAGCCCTCTCTGCTTCCTATCTACCTATTTCAGCGGTCATTGTGAATCAGAGGATCTATGAAACTTTAGAGTCTGGTAGTGATCAGGTTGGAGTGTTCGCTCATGGTATGACATATTCGGGACACCCCGTAGCTGCGGCGGTCGCTTTGGAGTGTTTAAAGATCTACGAAGAGGACGATATTCTCACTCATGTACGTACGGTTGGGGCCTTGCTTCAAGAGCAATTAAGGGAACGAGTGGCCCCTCATCCACTTGTTGGCGAGGTCCGAGGTATTGGAATGGTTGCAGGGGTTGAACTTGTTGCGGACAAATCTACGCGGGAGTCATTTCCTGCATCTCATCAGATGGGAACAAAACTTCGTGCGGAAGCAATTAGCCGAGGCTTAATCCTGCGAGCGATGGGAGATACGTTGGGGATCTCTCCACCTTTGATCCTCACCGCAGATGAAGTGGAGTTCTTGGTGGATAAACTGTGTGAGTCGCTGGATACCCTTTTAAAAGGAGTCGGAACGTCAAATTATCCCCAGCGGTGGTAATAAGACCGCCCCGTTCCAGCTTCCCATCTGCAACATGTCACCTGCAGTCACATACATCATTAAATTGGGTAGGTCACCGTGGGGAAATCTGACAAAAATATGGAGTTGTGAGCGAGTAGTCCCTCCGCGCTCGGCAGAAAATTGAATCAATTCTATGCGAATACAGTGGTTCAATTCGCAGTACTATCAGGATCCATCATTTTAAGACAGATTCAGGAGTTCAACGGCTGCTTTATTGTTCCCATGTACGGTTGGCTCTTGGCACCAGTGCAAGCGGAGCATGTCAATGACCGGAATGATTTTGTCAGAATCAAGGTTGAGCATGTCAACGACTGCGACGTCAATTTTCTTTCGGACTTCATCTGCATGTGCCTGACATGCAGGAAGCAATTCCATGTGAGAAAGTTCATCAAACAGGTCTTCTGCTCGGTGCAGCTGGACTTCTGGAATTTCGTCAAAACGTGGGATCGGAAGATTTGATATTGCCTTGATTCTGGTTGTAGAACGGCCAATGTGTGTTCGTGCCCCGTAGGTCCAGTGAACCAGGAAACCGAGCGTTGAGTTGGCCCACAGAGCGAATGCCTTTAGGATTCGTTGATCTTTATGCGATAATGAAACCCATGCTCTGCCTCCCATCCCTGAATTATCCGTCATGGCTGCCAACAACTTCTGGGAAGTCCAGCGCATGTTTTTCGCGTAGAACAGTGTGCTCTGCCCCTCTCTTGCTTGGCTGATCTTTTGGTTACTCCCAACTCCACCCCATGCCACCCCCTTGTGAGTAAAATCTACAATCAGTTGGGTCTGTTTGCCTTGGGCCGCTCGCCAAAGTAATCTGTCTGTTCCAGAGGAATCTGCCTGATCAGCAACTGGATAAACCTCAAAGGCTCCTCTGCATTTCCCCCCAACTATATTCCCAATGATTCCCTCATCTGGGCCAACCGCAAATAAATCAGATAGTTTAACCATTGAGACTCCAAGCGAGAAATTATGGTCGCTATAGCTAAGTTTTCCATCGCGAAGTGCACGGCAAGCAAAGACTATATCCTTGTGTAAAGCACCCAACGCCGACCAAGGCTCTCCGTCACAATTGACAGAAAAGGAAAAGAATTCGCCGACGGTGTCATCACCAACCTGGACTGGACAGTTTGTGAATCCACGAACCTTGGCTTGATCAATGAGGTTGCGGATTGCCCGTGCGACTTCCCGGGCTTCACCGAGACGCTCTACGGGTTTCCGAAGCGTGACGCTATAAATGTTTGAGGGATTCAGGTGAGGAGTTGCCTCTCGGCGTTCGCATCCGATTTTGGTTGCGATAAGTAACATCTCCCCCATCCCCGTATCCGCAGAAAGAGACCCCTTCCTATAGGAGTGATCCCCAGAAACGGTGATGATCGTAATATCCCTATACTTGGACTCTATCAGCCTTCTGGTCTTTCGCCATTCTACCCCGAATGCAGCAGTTAGAGGAAGCACGAACCCAATTCGGCCACCTTGTTTGCATTTGATGTCTGCCAAGACGAGAAATGACGCACCGAGCCCGGCACTTTTATTGGCAGCCTTGTTCTGGATCAATCGCCCCCATCTGGCCTGACATTCTTTTCGCTCTTCGTCTGTGAGTCCACTTACATCAAAAGCTCCCTGTTTTCCATCTGATCTTTTGTAAGGGGGATTCATCAGAATCCAGTCTATCCCCCCCTCGGGAATATCAACAGAAAGATTATCATACTTCCCGGTTCCAGATATTTTACCCAAATGAGGATCCGAAAAAATGTCCTTCACATTGTCCGTCTTGAAATATTCCAACGATCCTGTCTTGAATCCCTTTCCTCCCACCCCTACCCATCCAATCTGGGTGTTCCCGTAAGTATCCCCTGCTCCAAGAGATGCGAGGGATGAGGTCGTCAGGTGGGCAGCGATGGGAGAGATATCTGCCCCAATCAATCCCCCCTCCATGGCACCTGTATGCATCATGGATATATCTGCCTTTTTTCGGGCATGTCTCTCATGCAGATCAATGATCCGCCGATATCCTGCGCGAAGGAGTGTCCCGGTTCCACATGCCATATCAACCAGTTTATAGGAATCAAACAGGTGTGGATTTGCCCAGTCTTCCTCCGATAGATCTTCCTGAGAGATTGTGAGGTCGGCAAGCATTTCCGCCGTACTGGGCCGAGTATAAAATGCAGCAGCAGCTTTACGATCATCGCTCAGTACGGGAAAGAGTTCGGCCCCAACGCTGATATGCATCCCAATTTGCGCATATTCTATTTTCTGGACACACGCATCAAGAGTGTTGAGAGCAATGGAGGTGACTCCCGGATCCAGGTTGATGGATTCGCGAAGTACCTCAATGGCTGGTTGGAAGATAGACCTCCAATTACGATTATTGATGGACTCCCATACGCCTAGTCGTTCATCTGGATCAAGAGTTTTATCTCCGTGACCAAGCGTGATCCCATGAAGATTAGACTCCTTTTCGTGTTCAACTTGCAGTTCCAATTTTCGCTGTACCAAAAGTGCATTCAACCAGAGCACCATCATGGTGCGTAATCCATTCAGTGGAGAGCGCTGGAGCAGGCGGCTGGAAAGTAGATCTTGATCCTTTTGGGAGAGACGGCTGGCTAGAATGTTCGCCGTATCGTCTACCAAATTTGCCACTTCCTGCCCCACTTCACTGATTCTTTCGTCGGGGATGGCGAGTGACAAAAGCAAAGTCTTTACGTCATGGACAGTTCCAGTGATAAGACCTTTCTTGGGCCAACGTCTGCCATGATTATGATCCCGATGGACAGCATATCGTACTTCCACGCCGGACAGTAGGCTACGGCAAATATCAGAATCGTCTGTTTTTCTGAAACTATCTGGAATATGAATGGCAACAGACGTATGGATCGGGTGAGGTGAAACCTTTGTGAGTTTCCCCAAATATTTCTTCACATCTTGATCTGCATCTCGGGCGTGGAACGATGTTTCAATATTCAAGGGAGGATATTTCGGATCATTGATGATGAGATCTGGCTTCAGATTTGTCCCGTGAATCAGGCCATGACGTTCCACAATGATGCACTCCTTGGGTTGCCACGAAGAATGGGCTTCACGAAGCGCCTCTGCAAATTTTTGATTAAATGTCTGCTCACCTGTCTTGCCGATCATCATCAACTGCTTGATTATAATATTTTAAGTCCTCTCTTGGAATTTCTGCAGACCACATAAACGCAAAATAACATATTGAAGTACATGATTGATTGCAAACCCTAATACAGCTATGCATGGGAGTTACCCTCATCGAAAAAGCCATCGGAATATATCCATTCCTTAAGGAGCCAAAGATCTTCCATTTATGTTGAAAGTGAACGATTCAAAGATAGTAAATGTCAGGGTTACTGCAGTAGTGAATTTCTTTTTGTACAGTGCCAAACTGATCAAAATGCAGTAATCCCTTGGATCCTTCAAGTCTTAAACCTCCTCATCAGATTCATCATCCAAACGAATCCATCATTGGGGGATAAGAATCTGACAGGATCCAGAGAGTCGTCAGTCATCATAGAACCATCGTTTGCAGTCGACAACTAGACAACAATGTACCAGATTCTTCAATGATCCTTGGGGGTGCAGGGGGTGAATTCATTCTTCATGGATTTGATATTTTTTGTCGGTGGGAAGAATCAACACCCCTCAAGCTGTAAACAGCTTTCTCCATGGAAAACCACACTGAAGTCAAGGGCCTAGCAAGGAGACCTATACATTTACCTCCCCCAAACAATGGGGCAGGGGAGTCGGATTCAACGAAGTCTTTTTGAAAGTAAAGACTCCTCTTTCGCATGAGGGGAGAGCAATCATGGACTTAGAACTTTCCTAAGAGGTTTGAATCCACAGATCCTTGGATCCCATTAGGTAGACGGACTTCGGTACCAGCTGTGGATTCGCCAACGAGCGTAACCACTACGCCCTCAGGTACCTCAATACGTTCGGTCTGGGTGGTAAGTATTGTGGGCTCCAGAATAGATGCGCCCTGAAATGAGTTTCGCTCCCCGGAAATCACTGCCGCAATGATCAGTAGCAAGATCCCAGTCGCCAGTGTTCCAGTACGCGCACGTCGGTGCCAGTTGTTTCGCGTTTTTGTCCAGAGGAATTGGCCAAACAGAAGACAGGCAATCAGGTAGAGGCTGCCTCCAGCTATAAAAAATGGTATAGCAGAATATTGGCCAAATAAACGTTCCCACCATACTCGCCAAAACGGAGTCGGAAGTTTCGAGAATGGACTCTGAACTCTTGCCTCCACGATTTGGATGTTATGCATGAGTTGAGGATCATCCCCAAGGATTCGGCGAGCACTTTCATAATATTGGACCGACTCTCCAATTTCATCTATGCGGAAATACGCACTGGCGAGATTATGGTAAACGGCGCCACTCACAAAGCCTGTTTCAAGTACAGCATGGTACAGACCAATCGCCTCCTCAAAGGCGCCTGACTCAACGAGTTGATTCGCCTCATCAAAGATGCGAAGTGCGTCTTCAAGTTGTTGGGCATAGGTCACCCCCGAACAGGTCAGGAGTACGATTGTCAGAGCGGTCCTGAATTTCATGTGGTGACCGACTCAAGTTCGTTTGCGACTGCGCTTAATAGGTGAGTCGCTTGGTTCAGATGTTCTTTCATCTGCGCGCTGTCTGGGGGAATCGGCGCAAACCGCGCTGCATCGCATGCGTCAAGAAATTCAATGAGTTCTGCTTGCATGTTTGCAGAAAGTCCCACATTTCCAAGTAGCTGTGCGAGTTGGAATCTGGTCTGGCCCCGTTCGTTGATATTCAACCGATTTCCCAAGAAGCCGAGTATGGCCTGTTCCAGAGCAGTATAAAATTGATGGGGGTCACCGACAGCGAGGAGTTTTTTAGCATTTTTCAGGTGCTTACGCGCCAGAGGGTGGGCTTTCCTATTTCTAGCCCAAACGGTGTCGGTCGAAAGCCGAGTCACTCGTTGCCTCAATAGAGCAGTAACACCAAGTGCAAGTATAGGGAAGGTGAGTAGTAGATAAAACCAAGTCGTACGATAAAGGGGATTGTCACGAATGGTGATCCATCTGGGATTGCGTTTCAAAACTGCGATGTCGTCAACCGGGAACCCAGAGGCGGTTGATGTAACTGCAAGGGCGGTCGGAGTTGTACCCGTAATGGTAATAGGATCCAGAGGGACGGACCGAACCACATAGTCCTCCTGTGATGGATCAAAGAATACAAATTGAATGGGAGGAATCTGGAATGTCCCGTTTGAGCGGGGGACCATGAGCCAGGTGAAGGTCTTCTTACCGCGAATCAGATTCCCATTTTCAGATTTGGACGAGTTAACCTCTGGGTCGTAGACCTCAAAAATACCTGGAGGATCAATTGATGGAGTTTCAATCAATGCAATGTTTCCGACGCCTTCAACGACCGCTGTGAGTTGTAATGCTTCGCCAACTTCCAATTCGTTTTGACTAAGCTCTGCACTCAGTGCATATTGTCCCACCGCACCCGTGAATCCATTCGGCGGATTTGAGGGTAAGTCCTTGGATCGGATGTTCAGGGTCGGGGAGGCACGTTCAACCAATGTATGGGAACGAGAGAAAAGTGGGGTACTGAACGGATCCATATCGGGAGATTGGACTTCCACCGCAATTTTTAGCGGATCAATAGAGAGTTCCCCTGGGCGCGTAGGAAATACGGCGACACGGCGGATTGAGATCGCCTGATAGCGGATTCCATTCTCCACCACAACTTCAGGGACTGGACTGTCGGGGAGCTTGAGGTCCTCACGCCAGAACCCTTCGGCATCCCATGAATCTGCCAAGCGAGTGTTTCGGGGAAGGGTTTCTGGTCGAAAAAACAATTTATAGTCAAGCGTCAATTGCTCATTCTGATAGGCTTCTTGACTACTCTGACTCGCCCGAATAAATATGTCCCGATCCGTTACCTCGGGGGGAGGAGCAGCAGGGGTTGGATCATCAAAAAGACTAAACCCTCCAAATGGAGAACGGCGGCGGCGTTGAGGTCGTTGCGACTGAGGGACAACTGAGACTGCAACAGGAGGTGCACTGTAACTCGCACCTGCAATCATCACCGTGGCCCCCAAGATACGTGCCTCACCTTCTTGCTCAGGTCTGTAACGCCATGTATAGCTCACGCTTCGGGATACCTGTCCATTGATGATGGACATGCTCGTTCCTCGTGACGCAGTATTTGAAACCAGTACAAGTCCCTCCGCATCGGGGGGATTTGGAGTGTCAATCTCGGACGCATTCGCATCAGAGATTTCCAGAGTATAGGCAACGGTTTCCTGTGTTCCAATCGTGGGTGAGGATACTAACCCTGAAACGGTTTGTGCAATTGAATCCGAGATCAACAAAGCAAGCCCGAGCAATAGAATAAGAGACCGCATAAATTCTACCAATCTTTAGCCACGCGTCGGGGGCGTGCTTCAACTTTTTGGATCTCTCGCAAGAGTTCCTCTTCTTCATTTTCCAGCGCCTCCAAGATACGCTCAGCCTGCTCCTGCGTCAGAGGGGCCGACTGAGGCTGATTCTGTTCTTGTGAATTTTGTTCCTGTTGCTCTTCTTGGGACTGCTGCTGGTTGCTCTCCTCTGAATTTTCGTTCTGATCTGTTTCCTGATTTGGATTTTGTTCATTTTGATCACTTTCATTTTCTTGCTCACCCTCTTGTTCTTCATTCTGGTTTTCTTCTTGCTCCTGATTTTCATCAGAATCCTGTTCCTGGTTCTGTTGTTGATCACGGAGTTGTCTGCTCACGAATTCATAATTGAATTTAGCATCCTCATTATTTGGATCGGACAGTAATGCAGTCTCATAGAATTCCAGGGCACGCTCTAACTGCTGCGTAGTAAAGGCATTGTTTCCCGCATTGAATGCTGCCAGACTAACCGCATCTTCATTGGGGGCAGCGGCGAGTGCTTCCCCAAAGGCTTGACCGGCTTCCTCAAAATTCTCTTGCCGGTGCAAGCTTAGACCAAGATTGTTCTGGAGACCGTGATAAATCTGGTCCGTCTGATCGGAAGATTGATAGGACGACAGACCCTCTTGATAGGCAGCAGCAGCCTCATCATACTGGTCCTGTTTCAGACGATCATTGCCATCTCTACCGTGTTTCTTTGGGGCAGCTCCGGGAATGATCTGTATGGAAGCAACAAAAATTCCCAGAATTGTTGTAATGGTCATCGTATTGATTTATCTATGGTCAGGTTAAGCGGAGCCTCGACGGACAGTAATGATCCCATCGAGAATGAACAACAATAATGCCAATGCAAGAGGCCATTGATACTTTAAATCATAGTCTTCATATTCTTCTTCTGCCAAAGTGACTTGATCTAATTGCTCAAGTGCAGGAATCAGTTTCGAGAGGGAACTTGATGTTTGGGCAACCTGAAAGTATGCTCCTTCTTTGCTGAGTTCTTTAAGCCCTGTCTCTTCCATTCGTGAGTAGATAATCTGTCCTTCCAGATCCCGCTTGTAACCTGTTCGACGTCCACTTGTGTTATACACGGGAATAGGTGCACCATCAAGACCTCCAACGCCGGCAGCGAATATGGTGATTCCTGCATTTTGAGCGGTTGAGAGTACATCGTCTAATTCCTCAATATGATTCTCTCCATCGGACACAATTAAAAGTGCTTTTGACCTTGTCGTTTCCGAGTCTGTACTCGCTGATGGGGCATCAAATGACTGAACGGCCATTTGAATCGCTGCACTGAAGTCGGTGCCGGGAGTGGGAATCAGGTCAGGATTCGCCACATCCAAAAACAATCGTACAGCACTATAATCCGTGGTCAGAGGGCACTGAATGAAGGCATCCCCAGCAAAAATAACCAGCCCGACACGGTCTCCCCGTAGTTCACTGAGCAGCCGTTTGATTTCATTACGGGCTCGGCCAAGGCGGTTCGGGGCAACATCTTCGGCGAGCATTGATGCTGACACATCAAGCGCAATCACAAGATCAATTCCTTCCCGCTTAATCTCTCGCAGTTGCGTGCCAACCTGAGGACCAGCGAGCGAGAGTGCAAATAGGGTCACGACCGCGGTCATGAGAGAAGCTTTATACCGCCGCCGTCGGCTGCTGACATGACTGGACAGCTTTTGAACGAGGGGGATCCTGCCAAAACGGGCCTGATACGTGCGACGTCTCCACGCCGCATAGAGGCTGAGCACGATCACAAGAGGTACAGCCCAAAGGGTCCATAGAAGTGACTCATAAAGCCAGGCCATCAGGGAAAGCGTCTCAGAAACGTAGCAGTTAGAAAGATTTCAATCAGGACCAGAATCAGCCCTGGAAATAAAAAACGAATATAACGCTCCTCATAGTCTGTGTAGATGCGAGTCTCAATCTCAGATTTTTCCAATTCGCCAATCTGCGCATAAATCTCTCGAAGCGCCTCCTTATTGGTTGCCCGAAAATATTGACCACCCGTTCCTTCGGATATAGATCGCAACATATCCTCATCAATTTCAACTGGTACCATCTGACGCTGTCTACCTCCGAAGGGGCGGTCCACTACGAATGGGGCCTCCCCATAAGCACCAACGCCGATTGCGTAAATACGAACCCCCAGGGTTGCTGCAACCTCGGAGGCCGTGACAGGATCAATTTCTCCGCGATTATTTTGTCCATCCGTAAGCAGGATGATGACTTTGCTCTCCGCAACGGTATCTTTGACGCGGTTTACAGCCGTAGCCAAGGCGGTGCCAATTGCCGTTCCATCTTGAATGATCCCGACCTCCACTTCGCCAAGCATTCGCTGCAAGAATTGATAATCAAGGGTCAAAGGGGTTTGGGTATAAGCCTTGGCAGCAAAGACAATCAGTCCAATTCGATCAGATACACGTCCTTCAATAAATTCGGAGGCAACTTCGCGGGCAGCTTCAAAGCGGTTCGGACTGAAGTCTTCAGCCCGCATGCTGGTTGACGTATCAAGTACAAGCACAATGTCAACCCCCTCCGCGTACCTTTCCTGAGTGACCTCTCGGATTTGAGGTCGGGCAAGTGCAAGGATACACAGAACCATCGCTCCCATCCGTAGGAGTGGGGGCAAGATGGACGCATATACGCGAAATCCACGAGGTGCATCCTGTACTGCTTGGACATTGCTGAAAATCAGACCGGGAGTGTGACGCCTACGGAACCAAGTCAATAGACCATAGGCAGGAACCAAACCAAGGAGAAAGAGCCACTGAGGCTGAGCAAATTCCATGATTGTAAGAGAGCCCTACAGAGAGAGCAATTCGCAACTGGAATGGCAGTAATTCATACCAAACAGAACTGGGACAGCAGCGGACAAGAGCAGGATGTGCAAGATAGCGGCAAACGAATGGGATCATTGCCGGTTCGCAGATTTCCAAATAATCGCCAAAGATTCAGATGAGATTGCGTTCTATGCCCATAGTGTAGAGATGGATCTCATGATTCTCGCCAGCAAAACAGTAGCATTACCCTTGACACACTCCGCAAATCCTTTCCATTGATCGAATGGAAGCCAATTCATATCTCAACCTATATTTGGCAAAGGTGTCTTCCAATGGCATCGTATTCAGTCTACTCACACTGCTCTTCAAGCGCAACAGTCACTCTAAAAATGACAATTACCCTAGTAGGTAAATAGAAAAGGGAGCAATATACTTACGTTCGCAGAATACGCTGATTTTAGTACATTTTACATCATAAATTGGTGGAATAGGAAGAAAATTCCACCAAATGGCTTATCTTGTGTTCCCGGATAATACTATCTTTTTCCAATGAAGAAGGTGCCTGCCAACATATCGCTGAAAAGCGGTGGGCGGTAAACCCATTTGTCTGCGCTACTGCTACACAGGGATTTGGGAAATCAATGACGGTATGCGCTACAATTGCGGATACTGCCCGAATAGCAAATGAAGTCCAGCATCCGTTCAGGCACCCCAGACAGAACTACCGTACACCGTTGCTATAATGACTGTTGGGTGCGTATCATGCTTGCTTAATTTGGCACTTACTATGGTGGAGTTCAAGTATCTAACTGCTACATGTCGAATCGTATACCATCATAGCCCTAGATACATGTCCAGACTGGACGCTATTGACGCATTGATCCATGCCTGTCAGGGCAAGACCTTCACCTATGTGGCACTCACAGAACCTGCACCATGATTCCTTCCAAACGATTCAGTAGCAAAGAACCCATCGTTCAACCATTGCCATTCTCAGGGCTTGATGACTCGGAAGAAAAAGGAGCGCAACCATCAAGTCCGCCCGAACTGAATACTTATTCGGTTGGAGATGCGATTGACTTTTTGAAGAGAATTACAGGACTCGGTGTGAAAGGAGTTGCAACATCTCCACCTTACAACAAGGCCTTCAATGGTCGTGGAAAGAAACCAGGATCAAACTGGAAAAACAGCACATTGATGTCAGATAATTACTCACACTTTGAAGATAATCTACCAGAGGATGAGTATGTAGAATGGCAGAGATCAATGCTGGTTGCCGCGTTGGAATGTGTGGGAGATGACGGCGTTGTATTGTACAACATTGGGAGAAAGATCAAAAAACTGCACGAAGACAGACGAGGGAAAATTGTCGAGGGATTCCCTGTTCGTCAAACCATCATATGGAACCGGGGAAGCAGTCATAACCAGGGAGGGAAACGTCCCTCAATTCTTCCACCCATCTACGAACTTATCTATGTAATCGCTGGAAAAAATTGGCGACTCCCCAATAAATATGTATCAGAAATGAGATTCTGGGGAGACGTTTGGAGAATCGTTCCTGAAACAAGAACCCCGCATCCTGCTCCATTTCCGCTTAAATTGGCAATGCGTATGACAAAACTGGTAGACGGCCTGATTGCAGATCCATTTGCAGGAAGTGGAACCATAGGTATTGCAGCGATGGATCTTGGATTGTCATACCTATTGAATGATATTTCTCCAGAATATCAGAAAATGTTTTACGAAAGGAGGTTGCAGTATAACTCTATGGCGGAAATGGAGTTAAAGTAGTGCTTCTTGAATAGTATGCAAAGCAAAATTCTGGGAGTGTCTGGGCAAGGTAAGGCAGGCGCAGTTTACAGCGATTTGTTGAGAAACGTAGAGTTTAATACGCCCAGTAAGTTTACCCAGAGAGCGTTTATAGATGAATATGTGGCCAACTATCCAAGCAATCCTTCAATCAACGGGAAGGTGTTTGAGTATTGTATAATTGAATGCCTAATCCAAATGAATATTACGCCTTTCTATTATCAGGCATTCATGTCATTAATCCCGAACGTTAAATTTGACATTGTTTGCTATCATGAGGTTTCTCCCGTAGTAATTTCGTGCAAGGTCTCATTACGAGAGAGATGGAAGCAAGCGGATCTAGAAGGATTAGCCATGAAACAGGTTTACAGGAAGGCGAAAGTGCACCTGATCACTGCTGCCGAAGATGAGCAAACCAAGCTTCAAGAAAAAATTGAATACGGGAATGTGAATGGACTTGATTCATGCGCTTTGGCGCAAGGTCTTGATTTTGACGATCTCTTGCGGGATCTCAAGAAGCATAGCTTCATGGTTGCAAAAGAGATCAACCCTATCCAAAGGGGTAAATTATACAGCCACGTACAATGAGGTAGGTGTACATTCGGGGACGGTCAGCGCACGGAGTTTATTATTTTGGGGGTATAAATCAGTATCTTTCATGAGATTCAGTCTTTGCTCTCAGATTCATCTTAACTACCTTGGGTTTGGCTGAGAATCACTTTCAAAAAAATTTGAAAAAATGAAATACATCATTACTATCGCAACCTTGTTATTTACGACCTCTGTTACCGGGCAGTCTCTTTGGACAGTAGATGATGCTGGACATACCCTATGGGTTAATGAGGTTACTTTTTCTCCAGACAGTACCAAATTGGTATCCGCGTCAGCCGATCTGACGATTCGTTTATGGGATATAGAGACTGGCAGTGAGGTGGGTCGTTTCACTGGACACTCAGATTGGGTTAACTCGGTGGCATTTTCTCCCGACGGGACCCAGTTGGTCTCGGGTTCATCAGACAACACCGTTCGTCTGTGGGATGTGGCCACGGGGAATCAGATCCATCTGTTTTCAGAGCATACCGCATCGGTTACTTCGGTGGCATTTTCTCCTGATGGGACACAGTTGGTTTCGGGATCATGGGACAATAACATTCTTCTTTTTGATGTAGATCAGAGAGCTGAGGTGCGCCGCTTTACTGGACACACAAATTTCGTGTCATCCGTGGATTTTTCCCCCGACGGTACAAAGCTGGCGTCTGCATCAAGTGACAAGACCGTTCGTCTTTGGGATGTCGTCACGGGGGAAGAAGTTCACTTGTTCACTGGTTTCACACTTGATGTCAACTCTGTTGCATTCTCTCCTGATGGAACTCGGCTTGTGTCTGGATCAACGGATAACATCATTATCATTTGGGATGTGGACTTGGGGACTGAGTTGGAGGCCATTACGGGGCTTAATGCCTCGGCTGAATCGGTGGCTTTTTCTCCTGATGGAACCCAACTGGTTGCTGGACTTGGAGATCACTCCATTATTCTCTGGGATTTGAACTCGTTGGGAAGGGTCCGCCTCTTCAGGGGGCATACAGATCGTGTTACTTCCGTAACCTTTTCTCCAGACGGAACCCGGCTGGTTTCAGGATCATTTGATTATAGTATTCGTTTATGGGATATTGCATCTGGTAACGAAATTGAACGTATTCAAAAACATACTGCCCATATCTTCTCAGTGGCTTTCTCCAAAGATGCGAAGCAGTTAGTATCCGCCTCAAGGGATCGCTCCGTTCGCCTGTGGGATGTTGCTAGCGGGGAGGAGGTGCGTCGATTCGTTGGGCATCAAGGGGATGTGAATTCGGTCGCTTTTTCTCCCAATGGGACTCAGTTGATTTCTGGTTCGGACGATCGTTCCATTTTGCTATGGGATGTATCAACGGGAGAGGTGGTGCACCGCTTCCTGGGGCATAGTGGGCCAGTTACTTCGGTGGCATTTTCTCCAGATGAGTCCCAGTTGGCCTCGGCGTCTTGGGATGGCACCGTTCGCTTGTGGGATGTGACTACTGGGGAGGAAGTCCATCTGTTTTTGGAGCACACAGATTGGGTGAATTCGGTGGCATTTTCACCAGATGGGGCTCAGTTAGTTTCTGGATCAGACGATAACTCTGTGATCTTATGGGATATTAACTCGGGAGATGTTGTTCACCGTTTCACGGAACACTTTGAAGCGGTCAATTCAGTGGCATTTTCTCCAGACGGATCTCAGATCGCATCTGGATCAAACGATTCGGCGATTCGTTTGTGGGATATCTCTACGGGGAATCTGATGCGCACTTTTTCGGGGCACAGAGACTGGGTCTACGCGGTTGCTTTTTCTCCGAGTGGAACTCACTTAGTTTCCGGATCTTTTGATACCAGCATTCGGTTTTGGGACGTGGATTCAGGGGAGCAAATCAATCGTCTTGACCATGGAAACCGAGTATATTCCATGGCTCTTTCCACGGATGGACAGTTCCTTTCGTCGGCCGGGTGGGGTGCCCTCAATCTGTGGGATGTCTCAATGATTGTGCTCCGAACAACACCAGAGAATACTGAGCATCCCCTAAACTTTGTGCATTATCCGAATCCAGTAGGATCCGTGGCAACGGTTGAATATTCACTATCAAAACCGGGGCAGGTCCAGTTGTCGGTCTATGATCTTCTCGGGCGTGAAGTTATGGCTGTACAAGATGTCGTTCGCTCAATTGGGGATTACAGCTTGCAATTCCGCACAGAGAATCTTTCAAGGGGGACGTACTTTCTGAAGTTCATGACTGATGATCAGCAGGTTACAAAGCCCCTTATTCTTCGTTGACCCTCCAGAGTGGATCTTGATACATGGAATGTGGACGCTGGATCCAGATGAGTACTCATTCTGGAAGAAGTTCCATGATGAGTGAATGATACAATCATAGGAAGCATGATTCAACGAAATGAATTGGTTGCTCGGATGAATATTCATTTATTGATTTTGCCCCAGCTTTCTTCCAAACTTCAAAGATTGGAGCACGAATTTCTTTGTCGGTATTGATTTTATTCCCGAGTCCCCTGCAAGGCGTCCATTCTGTCTCATGGTCAATGAATACAGGATGACTTCTTCATATCTACAAGATCCGCTGCCAAGATACGGTTCAGATGCTTGAAGAATAATGATGAGAACTGGTAGAGGATTCAATATCTAAAGCCGATATTTCTACTACAAGGAAATCATCCCCCTCCGCGACAACATGTGTAGGATCGCCGACAAATGTATTTGTGGGATGTGGCAACGGGGGACGTAGTGCGCCGTTTTTCTGGGCACGGAGACTGGGTTCTCTCGGTCGCTTTTTCTCCAGATAAGGCTCAGATAGTTTCTGGCTCATTAGATGGAACCATTCGTTTTTGGGATGTAGGCACTGGGGAGCAAATCATGCTCCTTGACCATGGATACGAAGTTTATTCCTTGGCTCTTTCTCATGACGGACGGTTCCTCTCGTCGGCCGGATTGGAAGTCCTTCGCCTATGGGATATACCTAATGTTGGGTTACAAACAACTCCAGAAGAAATGGGGAATCCGTTAAACTTTGTGCACTTTCCCAATCCCGTAGGAGGAGTCGTAACGGTTGAATACTCTCTCTCAAATCCGGGTCAGGTGCAGTTGTTGGTCTATGACCTGCTTGGGCGTGAGATGGCTTTGGTCGTGGATGCCGTTCAATCTAAGGGAGATCACAGATTGCAACTCAGTACCAAGGCATTTTCCAGGGGGATGTATTTTCTGAAGTTCATGACTGATGATCGGCAGGTGACGAAGCCCCTCATTATTCGCTGATCCCCCGAACGGATTAAGGTAAACAGACTACGGACTCAGGATCCATCTGGTACCGGTCTTGACGGGGATGATGAAAGTCCGTTGCTATTGACTAAGTATGATCAAACCTAAATGATTAAGACTTGGCCCTATTTGAGGAATAAATCAGTATAATGGGAAAATTACGATTTTTCCAACATTGATCATTTAGCCATCAAGTTCTATCTTCCATTTTATTTGGTTCATACGGATACAATCATGAGATACATCATCCCTTTGCTAATCCTCATTCTCAATGCGCCCGCTTCGGGCCAACCGCTCTGGACGTTTGCAGGCGAGGGGCACGCTGGTGGAGTTTCAACTGTTGTTTACTCCCCCGATGGGACTTTAATTGCCTCTGCATCGCTGGATAAAACCATTCGCCTGTGGAATGTGGCAACAGGAGATGAAGTGCAACGATTCGTGGGACATACAGAGTGGGTGAACACAATTGCATTTTCTCCTGACGGAACACGGTTGGCATCTGGATCCGGGAGCTTTAGCTTGGACTTCACTGTCCGCCTCTGGGATGTAACTACCGGGGCAGAACTACAACTCTTTGAGGGTCATGCAGCCCCGGTACGCTCAGTGGATTTCTCCTCGGATGGTAAACTGATTGCTTCGGCCTCTGGGGAAACCATTCATTTATGGGATGTTGACTCTGAAGAGGAGTTGCGCCAACTAGCGGGGCACTCAGGTCAGATTTACTCGGTGGCTTTTTCCCCAAATGAGGACCTATTGGCATCCGCATCAGGGGATAGGACCATACGTTTATGGGATGTGAGCACCGGGATGGAATTAAACACCCTCACAGGACATACCGACGTTGTGAACTCAATTGATTTTTCCACAGATGGGGCTCAATTGGTGTCTGGGTCTGGGGGATTCTTCGAGTCAGATTTTAGCGTCCGTTTGTGGGATGTGGCAACGGGGGATGAGATTAGGGTCTTTGAGGGGAATACAGCCACAGTTACTTCGGTAACTTTTTCTCCAAACGAAACCCAGTTGATTTCTGGATCTGAAGATAATAAAATTCTGTTGTGGAATTTGGCAACTGGAGAAGTGGTGCGTCGTTTTGATGGAGTCATCGGTGGAGTATTCTCGGTTGATTTTTCTCCTGACGGGTCTCAACTGGTAGCTGCATCACTTGACGGGAGCATTCTAATGTGGGATGTGGCCACAGCACAGGTGATAAATCGTATCCAAAGCCATGCTGTCTATGTTTTTGATGTAGATTTTTCTTCCGATGGGACAATGCTGGCCTCTGCTTCCATTGATGGGGCCATTCGGCTCTGGGATGTGCCCTCAGGGGATGAGATTCAAACCCTGTTCAGGCACGCCACTCCAGTAACATCAATAGACTTCTCTCCAAACGGGGATCTGCTGGTTTCCGCAACCGCGGATTCCATTCATTTTTGGGATCTGGCTACTGGAACTATGCTGCGATTCCTTGATGGGCACACCGACGAAATCGTTACGTCAGTGGCATTTTCCCCAGACGGTAGTTTATTGGTATCTGCATCGGAACAGACCATTCTTATATGGGATGTGGCATTGGGAACTAAGGTGAGGGGCTTCGAAGCGCATACATCATCGGTGAATGGAATCGCTTTTTCTCCCGATGGAACCACCTTGGTGTCTTCATTTGGAGATGGCACCATTCGTATATGGGATATGGCGACTGGAAGTGAACTGTCAAATATTGATGCAGGTGGAAATATTGAAGAGTTGGGCCCCGTAGCTATTTCTCCTAACGGCAATGAGTTCGTATCTGTGGCATTTGAGATCATAGACTTTCTCCCAACATACAGCATTATTATGTGGGATGCTACTACGGGGAATGAGATTCGGCGTTTCACAGGGCATGCAGATCCCATCAATTCGGTGAATTTTTCTCCAGACGGGACTCGGCTCATTTCTGGAGCTGGGTGGATTCTTGGCTCAGATTATACGATTCGCTTGTGGGATGTGACTACTGGTGATGAAGTAGAGAGCTTTAACCATGGAAGCCCTGTCCTTACCACTGCTATCTCGAATGATGGACGCTACATTGCGTCAGCTGGACAAGGTGCAATTAGTTTGTGGGATGTCACTTCTCTTGGGTTACGGATTGCTAGTGGTGAATCGGAGATACCTTCAAATTTCGTGCATTATCCCAACCCAGTCAAGACGGTTGCTACGATTGAATATTCACTCCTTAGACCAAGTCAGGTACAGTTGTCGGTATATGACCTCCTTGGACGCGAAGTGGAGTTAGCCTTGGATGCTGTTCAGTCTGCTGGGGATCATACCCTTCAACTCAACACCGAGACGCTACCAAGGGGGATGTACTTTCTGAAGTTTATTACGGATAATCAACAGGTGACGAGGTCACTCATCGTGCGCTGATCCACGAGTGATTGTGACGGTGCCGAATGATCTGATGGTCTAATTGAGTTGAGAGATCGCGCACCAACCAGTTCGGGCAGGTCTTTGGCAAATGTCTCGGGGTGCCGAATGATCTGATGGTCTAATTGAGTTGAGAGAGCAAAATCTGTGGGCGGGTAGTATTGAGTCTCTCATGAATAACAGCGCAATCGCAGAAATCCGTGCCATCCATGTGCAAAGATTGAATTTCACGGTACTGTTGTTCGACGACAAAACTTTTTATGGTTTCAGGAATCCAAAGTTTAACCATGGAGGAGCACATCTCATTGAGGCGGAGCACCGAACTACGACCCTCAGTGAAGATGGTAATTTCCACGATTTTGTCCATGTCTGCTCTCTCTGTTGGCCTGCCTGACACAGACAACAGCAGACAGGTTCACTTCTAATTGTGTTCCAAGGGTTTATGCTCTGATGGATCTACAGTGGCAAATACTCAGAATCTAATGGTGCTGAATCGTAACATTCACCCGAAGGAATAGTATGTTTGGAAGCGAAATCAGTATATTGATTCAAGGTAATTCATGCCAGAACTTATCATCAATATACCAATGCTTCGGGTTAGAATTGTTCAATCATTACTTTCGCCATAGATGAAGTACAGCATTATAATTCTGACCCTGATGCTAATCAGGCCTGTTACAGGTCAACCACTGTGGACATATGAGGATGGGGGACATTTCTTTCCTGTGAATTCAGTCGCTTTTTCTCCCGATGGGATCCAACTGGCTTCGGCCTCGGTGGACCGTACCGTTCGTCTTTGGAATGTCGCCACTGGGGATGAAGTACGCCTACTTGAAGGACACACAGAATTCGTGAATTCTGTGGCTTTCTCCCCTGATGGGACTCAGTTGGTCTCTGGGGCAGGTTGGTTACTCGGCTTGGACTTCAGCATTCGTCTTTGGGATGCGGCTACGGGAGAAGTGGTGTATGTCTTTAATGGGCACACAAACACGGTGACCTCGGTGACCTTTTCCCCAGACGGGACCCAGATAGCGTCAGGATCATGGGATAATAGCATACGAGTGTGGGATGTTGAGGGGGGAATTCAGTTGACCCGCTTTCATGGACATACAGAATCTGTCCTCTCTGTAGCTTTTTCTCCAGATGGGACACAACTCGCATCTGCCTCGGCAGATGCGACCATTCGTATATGGGATATGAACACAGGGAACGTACTAAACATCTTCACTAGGCACACAGCTCCCGTGAATTCAGTCGCTTTTTCTCATGATGGGACTCAACTCATCTCTGGATCAGACGATCGTACAATTCTGCTTTGGGATGTAGTCTCTGGGGATGAAGTGCAACGCTTCACAGGACACAACGGTGGGGTTTCCTCCGTAGCATTTTCCCCAGATGGGACTCAACTGGCCTCTGCATCGCAAGATGCAACCGTTCGCGTATGGGATCTGAGTACTGGGAATGTGCAGCACATCTTCACAGGGTACATAGCACCAGTATTGTCAGTCAATTTTTCTCACGACGGGACGAAGTTAGTGTCGGGGTCATGGGATCAAAGCATTCGCCTATGGGATGTGTCATCTGGGAACGAGATTAACAGAATTCAACGTCACACTTCCCTGATTTTTTCATTAGATTTTTCTCCAAGTGGAGCCCAACTAGCTTCGGCCTCGGTATATGGTACCATCCGCCTGTGGGATGTGGCTACGGGGGAACAGGTGCGACTATTATCGGGCCATACGGATGCAGTTACTTCGGTAGATTTTTCGCCAGATCGAACCCTTCTTGCCTCTGCATCCTCGGATAGGAGTATTCGTTTATGGGATCGGTCCACAGGGGAAAATGTAGAGCAATTTACAGGGCATGCAGCCGAAGTTATATCAGTGCATTTTTCTCCAGATGGGACTCAGTTAGCCTCCGCCTCTGCAGATAAGACAGTTCGTTTATGGGATAAGTCTACGGGGGAGGAATTACACCGCATCAATGTGCACGATGATCGAGTGAATACGGTAGCATTTTCCCCAGATGGGACTCAGTTGGTCTCTGGATCAGACGATAACACCATTGTCCTGTGGGATATTACATCAGAGGAAGAAGTGCGTCGCTTCACAGGGCATACTGATTGGGTGAACTCCGTAGCATTTTCCCCCGATGGGACTCAATTGGTTTCTGGATCACATGATACCAATATTCATTTGTGGGATGTAGACTCGGGGGATCTGGTGCACCAGTTTACAGGACACTCGGATCCAGTGAATTCGGTGGCTATTTCGGAAGATGGGAATATATTGGTATCTGGTTCTGGAAAACGTACAGGTGAGGACGATAGCATTCGTCTGTGGGATATAGCTACAGGCAATGAGATTGATCGGCTTGACCATGGGCGTCCAGTTTATGCCGTAGCTATTTCTGACGATGGGCGCTATATCTCGTCTGCAGGAGTGGGTGACCTAAAGGTATGGGATGTCAAAACCACAGTGTTACAGACAACTCTGGCGGGAGAGGAGATTCCCCTGGCATTTGTGCATTACCCGAATCCGGCTACTGCTGCTACAACAGTTGAATACTCACTCTTGAAGCCGAGTCAGGTCCAGTTATCAATATATAACCTTCTTGGGCGCAGAGTGGCTCAGGTTGTCAATGCCGTTCAGTCAGCAGGAGATCACAGCTTGGAACTAAGCACTGAGACGCTTTCAGGTGGTGTATACTTTCTTCAATTGGTTACCAGTGATGAGCAGGTAACACGGTCATTCATCGTGCGCTGATCTTGGGGATCAAGTCATGACATATCGGACTAACCCATTACTGACCCGAATAGACTATAACTCCGACCGAGACTAACGAAGGTCCTGATCCCAACAGGATGATTGATACAACCTAATGAATCCACAAATGGATGATAACTCATCTAGCTTCTGGAAGGGTATTTTTTATATTTAAGGCCCGTCCTCAGGTTTTGGCCCCGAGTTCCTCGCTTGCAGCACGCTGGTCAAACTTGAGTTCAATACGTTGGACCACTTTGACTGCTTCCTCTACTGCAGTTCGCCCCTCAGGAATTGTGGGGATTACTTCTGCAAATTTTACCAGATCTGCCAGCGAGAGAATCTGCTCCACCTGTCGAGGGATTCCAGAAGGGATCTGGTGCTGGATATTTGGATGAATCAATTCCATCATCAACTCTTGGGTCGTAGATTCCAATGCAGGAATCCGAAGTCGATGCTCGATGTACGTCCGAAGAATATCCGATAGTTCAACGTAATAGGTTTCCACCTGAGATTTTGTGGTGAGGGGTGCACCTTCAAGTGCATCCAGACGCTCAAGAGCCAACTCCGCAGGTGAGGGCAATTCATCTTCATCAGACTCTTCTTGTGGTTCAGGGGGAGGCTGTCGCCGGCGCCAAATCATATACCAGATGAGGGTGACTACAATCACAAGAGCTAGACCCAAAAGAACATATGGCCAGAGGGGAGGGCCAAAATCTACGGGCGGAGCCATATCACGAATATCCGACGCATCTTCTGGAACCAGAGAGATCACATGTAACTCAAGAGCAGGTGTCACTGCTGATTGGGCCGAGTCACCAAACCCTATTCTCAATGGGGCCAGACGAGCGGTGTCTAAAGCAAATGTGGTGACGGTGTACACGGCGCTGTCCAAGCGGACATCTGCGTCCATCAATTCGGTACCGGCAGATGCAAGATCAATTGGGACAATATCACCAAACGAAGAGTCTACACTCGGGAATGATGGTGGCTCATCAAATCCGTGGATGGCGATCAGCGTAAGCGTAAAACGGTCGCCCACATAGACGCTGTCCTCTGATAGATAGGCATCTACTCTCTGGGCATGAACATCCTCAAAGGTGATGAGAAGGACAGAGGCAAATGAGAGTAGGAGATACAGATAATGAATTCTACTCATCAGGCAATCTGAGCGCGTGCACGAAAGAATTTTGCCAAAGGATCTACGAAGTCCTCTCCACATTGAATCTCAACATAATCAACACGCGCACTGCGGAAAAGAGACTTTAAACGTCTGGTCGTGTTGGACGATGATTCCTGAAATGAATCCCGAACCGATCGACTTCCTGTGTCTAGTAACTGGGATTGATTCGTTTCTGGGTCAAAGAGAGTCACCAAGCCCAATGGAGGGAGCGTAGTCTCTCGAGGATCAATCAAATGAATGGCAGCGGTATCGTGTCGGCGGGAGACCAACCGAAGGGAGCGCTCAAAATTATCATCAATAAAATCGCTGATCATTAGCACGATTGCGCGACGGCGAATTACTCGAAGAATATGGTCAAGCGCCGTATGAAGGTCAGTACCGGAGGATTGAGGTTCATGAGCAAAAAGATCCCTGATTAAGCGAAGGACATGCCGCCGACCGCTCTTTGGAGGGACAAAAAGTTCAACTTGATCAGAGAATAGCAACAGACCAACCTTATCATGATTCTGAATAGCACTGAATCCAAGGACAGCACAGATTTCTGCAGCAATCTCTCGTTTAAATTTGGTCTGGGTCCCAAAGTCACTCGATCCCGAAATATCCACAACGAGAAATAACGTCTGTTCCCGTTCCTCCTCAAATATTTTCACAAAAGGTTCTCCAGTTCGTGCGGTGACGTTCCAGTCAATGCTGCGAATATCATCCCCAAATTGATAAGGGCGAACTTCGGAAAACTCAATGCCACGGCCCTTAAAGGCCGAATGGTATTCACCACCAAAAACATTGTTGACAAGCCCTTTCGTTCGTACTTCAATTCGACGAATCTTGACAAAGAGTTCACGTGGAATCATCTGCAAAAAAATATCCCGCACAAAAACGTTTTTGGAAACAAAATGTTGACGTATAAAAAGAATCCTATAGGAAGAATTTGAGTTCTAACCTATTCATCAAACCCTATACTCATGAAATCATCTTTTTTGCTTTGCCTCTCTGTGCTTCTTTTGGCATTTACCGTTCCTGCAAATGAGGATCCAGAATCTTGGTCCATTGATGCCTCACATTCCAGTATCTCCTTCAAGGTACGCCACTTGGGGATCTCGAATGTTCGGGGTGAATTTCTCTCCTACGATGCTGACATTCAAATGGAAGGGGCAGATCTGAATACCTTATCTGTGAGTGCCACGATTGAAACCGCCAGTGTTGACACGGGGAATGATCGCCGGGATGGTCATTTGCGTTCCGACGATTTTTTTGGTGCGGAAGAGTTCCCTTCCATCATGTTCACCAGTACGGGGGTTTCAGAAGTGGATGGAAATAAATTCCATCTCAATGGAGACCTTACCATTAAAGATGTGACGCAGTCCGTCGTACTAGAAGGCGAATTTCTTGGACTTGCAACGATGGGAGATTCCGAACGGGCAGGATTTGAGGCGCAGACCTCCGTGAATCGCAAAAACTTTAATCTGACCTGGGACGAGTTGACCGAAGCTGGTGGAGTCATTGTTGGACACAATGTTGAGATTAGCCTCGAGTTGGAAGTAATTAAAGACTAACGAGAATTGATGCGTGTAGGCATCATTGTTTTTCCAGGTTCCAATTGTGACCACGATGCCTATCATGTTGCTCGACATGTGTTTGGTCTGGAAACCACATTTATATGGCACAAGGATCGCCATCTGCCCGCAGTAGACTTGGTGATCGTACCCGGAGGTTTTTCCTACGGTGATTACCTCCGGGCAGGTGCGGTTGCCAGATTCTCGTCCATCATGGACAGTGTCATTCAATTTGCAGACCGTGGGGGGCTTGT
Organism: Rhodothermales bacterium; assembly: GCA_965208025.1. Lineage (GTDB taxonomy): Bacteria > Bacteroidota > Rhodothermia > Rhodothermales > Bin80 > Bin80. Next base: position 1,634,107 of record OZ242302.1, on the reverse strand, counting down.
GTTGGGGATCTGCAATGGATTCCAGATATTGTGTGAATGTGGACTTCTGCCAGGAGTTCTCCTTCGTAACTCCTCTGTCCGGTTCACTTGTAAATGGGTTCACCTTCGAACGGACAGCGTAGATATTCCATTCACGGATTCACTTGAGTTGGGACAAATGCTTAAGCTTCCCGTTGCCCATGGGGAAGGGAATTATTTCGCGGAAGCCCCTGATCTAGTTGAACTCGAGCGCAATGGGCAAGTCGTCTTTCGCTATACAACCCTCGAAGGAAAGGTCACACCAAATTCTAATCCGAATGGATCCGCGAACAACATTGCGGGCATTAGTAACCGGGAGGGTAACGTTCTCGGAATGATGCCTCATCCCGAGCGGGCTGCTGAGAATGCTCTTGGAAGTCATGATGGGGCAATTTTATTTCGGAGTCTTATGAATGCCAAGGTCTAATGATGCTCGGATTAAGTTCTCCCATTACGTTTCTCCTCCTGATTTCAATTATCATTGTGAGTGGCTTTACACTCTTTGGCAATCCGCACTTGATTGATCGTTTGGGGTTTCGTCCAGTGTTCGTCGGTAAGGAGCCCTATCGCTATATTACCGGCGGATTTGTCCATGTATCCCTTCCTCACTTGCTCTTCAATGCGATCACACTCTATTTTTTCGGACCACTTCTGGAATCCCAACTTGGGAGCGTTAAGTATTTCATTCTGTATTTTGGGGCGTTATTAAGTGCGCATACCCTTACCTATTTTCAGCATCGCCAGAACAGTGCATACAATGCAGTTGGTGCAAGTGGAGCGATTAGTGGAGTCCTTTTCGCATATGTTTTGTTTGCCCCTTATGATATGCTATTACTTTTCGGGATTCTGCCAATTCCCGCCATATTGTTTGCATTCTTATTCGTAGGGGTCAGTATCTATGCAATGAAGAGTGGTAGGTCATTTGGCATAGCTCATGAAGCCCATTTGGGTGGTGCACTCGGAGGAGCCTTCCTGACGATAATTTTAGAGCCTGGTGTCCTTCCCTCATTCCTCAACCAATTGATCTGATAGAGTTCAGCGAAAGAGTTGGGGATCACTCCCAAAATATTGGTGGAGTTTGCAGTTTCTGATTATGGGATCAATGCGAGGGATGGTCAATTCTTTTCAATGCCAGTTGGGTAGAGATTCAGGAGCCTGATGATCACATTCGGATGCAAGGCTAATGGAAAATCCTTGGCGTAACCTACCTATAAAATTTGTTTCGAGGCGCGAACAGCGTCTTTGGACAATGGCCATCCTGCTGGTTCTGACGATCTACTCCACATTGGGAGTTGTTAGAACGTGGCTAGAAGTACTGGAGGCCAGTGGCTGGGGGCTTAATGTATTTCTGCTCTCCTGTGGTTTGATTCTTACCTTCATGGTCACCCAAGGATTGAGAGCATGTCCAAACCGTAGAGAGATGGCGGTTGCATTTGGGATCGGTTTGGTTTACTTTCTCACACTCAAATCCATTGAGAGCGTAGATGAAAGGATCCATGTGATCATGTATGGAGTCGTTGCGCTGCTGATTCATGCCGCACTTTTAGAGCGATCGGCTCATGATCAACGAATCCCCGCGGGCTTCATGATTGCGATTGGGATTACGGTTACTCTTGGTACGATAGATGAGTTACTCCAGTTACTTATGCCGGATCGAGTCTTCGATGTAAGAGATATTCTGTTTGATGCACTTGCATCCGTGATGGCCATTCTGTCAAATTCTTCACTCAGATGGGCGAGATCCAATCCGGCATAAGAAGTCAAGTGAGATCACATAGAGGAGTACGGTAATTCAGACTGCAAGAGCCAAGGCAGATCTAAGACCAACGTTTCACCATTTTCTGAGGAGGGAGGGGATAAATTTCTGATCAGAAAAACAAGTTGCAGAAGATTAATGTAAAGGGGCTTCGAGGATTGCGTATTCTTTATCCTCAACAGAATTGATTGAATTCAGGAGATTCCGAAGGATATGATTCTCGTCTAAAACCCAACTCATTTCGCAGGTTTGGTAACCATAAAGATGAGACTTTTCAAATAGTTCTAAAACAGGAAGTATATCCAGCGCACGCTTTTGATAGTCTGGAAGCATACCCATCAATAGTATCCTCATTTCTCTTACTTTTGCAAATTTTGTGAGAAGCAACAGCTTCACAAGGCCAAATGGAAAAAGTCGGCCATCCGGAATATATTGAAGTGCGGGATTGATGTCGGGCAAGGTCACCACGAATCCGATCGGGTGGCCATCTATTTCAAGAAAAAAACAGATCCTTGGGTCTAGAATCTGTTTCAATGCCTTGGCAATGTGGGAAAACTCTTGATCGGTAACAGGAACGAATCCCCAGTTCTGTCTCCAGGCTTCATTGTAAATCTCACGAATAATTCGTATTTCTTCATCAAATCTGGAAATATCCAGGGTACGGAGCGAGATTCCGGGATTACGGCGACGAACGATCTCAGCCCCCCGAACCAAGCGCTCATATGCGACATGCTTTCGGTGGAGAAAATAGGCCCAGAGAGTCATAACACGTGAGAAGCCCCAGCGAATGAGATACTCTTCGTAATACGCAGGGTTGTAGGTCATCATGATGGCGGGCACGCGATCAAATCCATTCACAAGAAGACCGGACGGATCATTCAACGAGGGGTTTACTGGTCCACGAATCAAGCGCATTCCTCGTTCACGAAGCCATGAAGCGGCGGAATTCAACAATGCCTCCGCAGTCTCATAGTGATTTTCGGATTCAAAAAATCCAAAAAAACCGGCACCATCCGCATGCGTTTTTAGATGCGTGCCATTCAAGATGGCTGCAACCCGTCCTACAACTTGGCCGGATGAATTGTAGGCAAGGAAGGGTTGGATTTCTCCGTGCTCGTAAAACGGATGCTTCCGTCGGTTAAGGATGTCAAATTGGTCAATTCGGAGGGGAGGAACCCAGAAAGGGTTATTTTGATAAAAATCGTAGGGTAATTGAACGAAACGTCTCAGATCTCGTCGCGACTGAACAGGTTGAACGATACACGAAGAGGCAGGAGGCATAAGTTAGAACGCGTGTCTATCGAGGATCCCGTGTTTTCGTCCCACACTAATAAAGGCCTCAAGGATTTGGTCTAGATCTTCATCCGTGTGAGTGGCCATGTACGATGTACGCATGATCGTTAAACCACGGGGAACAGCGCCTCGCCAGGGTACCACTGGGTTCACAAATACCCCCTCCTCCAAAAGGTCTGACCAGAACTGGAATGCACTCATCATTTCATTCCCTATGACCACGGGGATAATCGGCGCTTCACTCTTCCATACATCAAATCCTGCCTGACGGAATCCTTCCCGCATATAGTTTGAAATTTCCCACAGACGATCTAACCTCCATGTCTCGTCTTGAAGAATCTCCAAACAGGCCAATACGGTGGCAACTGTGCTCGGGGGCATGGAAGCGCTGAAGATATGAGCGTTGGCCATATGTCGGATGTATTCAATGATGTCGGCATCTCCAACGGCAAAGCCTCCTAACGAAGAAAAACTCTTGGAAAAGGTACTGGTTGTAAGGGGGACCTCATCATCAAGCCCGAAAAAGGCAGCAGAGCCTCGACCTCCTGGTCCAATAACCCCGACCGCATGAGCATCATCCAATAGAAGAGCAGCATCAAATTCTTCGGCAAGTTTCACCAGCTCAGGAACGGGAGCGATCCGACCGCTCATAGAGAAAACTCCGTCGGTCACAATTAATTTATCAGATTCGGGGCGTTCAGCATCAGCTTTTTCCAGGAGACGGCGAAGGTGATTCATGTCAAAATGTCGATACCGCCAGCAGTCTGCCATGCTCACCTGCGTCCCTGCAACAATACAAGAATGGTTTTCCTTGTCAGAAAATATCAAGTCGTTTTTGGAAGTAATCCCTTGAATTACTCCCATATTCGTCATATAACCGGTGGAGAAAAGAACACACGCCTCCTTACGCATAAATGCCGCAAGCCGTGCTTCAAGTTCAATGTGAATATCAAGCGTTCCATTTAGAAAACGACTTCCTGTGCAACCGGTACCATATTGTTGGATTGCCTGAGTTGCAGCGTCTTTTACTCGTGGATCACTCGTCAATCCGAGATAGTTATTTGATCCGGCCATGATCAGTTCGCGACCATCAATGAAGGCCCGAGTCCCCTCACTGTGGGAGATTGCGCGAAAGTAGGGGTAGAGTTCAGAATTTTTCGCCTGGTTGATCAACGAACCAGGGGCCATGAAAGCTCTGGTTTTTTCAAATATGGATGGCTCCTCGCAAAGCGTGTCGTCTTGATTGATCGTAGGAGAGGAGAGCGAGTCGGGAGCCGTTGTGAGCATGGAGTCGACAGATCAGTGAGTCTGGTGGAGTAATTTAAGCAATCGCAGCAGAGATAAATTTACCAAGTAATTGAGAGACCAAGCCGCTCCAACCCTCCGCTCACCCGAAGCGACAAAGATTCGTTAACGTCAAATTCTGATAAATGTGCACTTACATATGCGTCAATGATTGTGAACCCGTACCAAGCGATCACACCGAGATACAGTAAGTCTCTGTTCCTACGAAGGTTATCTCTTCGTTCGCGGATCTGAGGTTCCAGACGTGCGCGACGCATATTTATTTCTTCAGGCATAAGAGATGACTCAGATCTCAAATTTAGGTCGCTAAGAAGCGTCATATAGTCACTTTCGTACTCTGGAAATGTGGGCACACCATCCATTTCAATTCGTGCTGTGAAAAGATAAGCATGTTGATGCAATTGATATTGCTCATTGACCAGAATGGCGGAACCTACGAACGCTGCCAAGCCAACATAAACAATTGGAATTTTATAATACTCGTGATTATACAGCTGTCCCCACCCGGGGACAAATGCACGACGCAGGGCAGCATTTGGATCGGGGGTCTCAATCGTTGGAGCGGCAATTGTTGAATCTGATTGTCCGTTTGCTGGCAGAGCCAAGATCATCCCCAACCATAAGCACAGTAGATTGCCAGTGTCCAATCTCCAGGAACGCATGGTCAACCTGGATGATCAAACAATCCGATAATTCGAGTCAAATCATCATCGGAATAATAGTGGATCTCCATCAGTCCTTGCCCTCTGGCCCCGCGCTTTATACATACCTTTGTACCGAGAATTTTTCTGAGACGATTCTCAATCTGTGTGAGGTGTGCATCAGGCTTCACATGAGATATTTTTGGTTTCTTGTTCTGTTTTGACAGCAGATTGACACGTTTCTCAACCTCACGTACACTGAGTTGCTCACGCTGGGTCTCCTTGAATATTCGATTTCTGCTTTGTTCATCAGGCAAGGAGAGCAATGCACGTGCATGGCCAGGTGTCACAACTCCTTCTCGAAGTCCGACCTGAATTTTTGGTGGCAGGTGGAGCAGTCGGATAAAATTTGTGATGGTGGAACGTTTCTTGCCAACACGCCTGGCAACTTCGTCCTGAGTTAGTCCATATTCATCTACCAGCCTCTGATAGCCAAGTGCAACTTCAATTGGATTCAGTTCTTCTCGTTGTACATTTTCAACCAAGGCCATCTCCAACATTCGGGCGTTCTTTGCAGGTCGGATATAGGCGGGGATTTCTTGTAACCCAACGAGCTTTGCCGCTCGCAGACGTCTCTCTCCACTGATCAGTTCAAATTCATCGCCTTTGGTAGCACGGACTGTAATGGGCTGTATGATTCCTAATTGTTCAATTGAGTCAGCAAGTGCTTGTAAAGCGTCAGGATTGAACTCTTTTCTGGGTTGGAATGGATTGGGCTGAATGGATCGGACAGAAAGTTCAAAAATCCCCCCGACCAGTGCACGGGCATCCTCCGCAGAGCGAAGTTGTCCGTCCGTGCCAAGTAAGGCATCCAGTCCACGTCCAAGGGCAGGTCTCTTTGAAGTCATTGGTGTTCAGAATTTGAGACGAATGCTCTAAAGTAAGTTATACAGAGAAATGTGGCATAATTCATGCATATTGACAAGATTTGGTCTTGAGTCATTCAAAGATATTTATTCAAGGGTAGGATGTTCACTCTGGGGGAGGTGCACAAAAGATATGATTTAGCTGACCGGACGTTGATGAAATGATTGAGTGCTTGGCGCTCCCTTCCATCTTTCTTCATTTGAGGGTTATAATTTTAATGATCCGTCTAATGAATGGGAGTATGGAAATTCATGAATGATGGGGCACATCATCACTTTGCGTTGTAATTTTCTCTCATTAAATTCACAATCATGTTCAATCGGATGAATTTTATACGATTGGATTGGGATTTTCGAAGTAGCCATCTGTCATGATGGCCTGGAATATTTTAGGATTTGGAAGTGGGGGAAGCAGAACGCGAGATCACCTCCCTTGCCAGTGAGAGATAATTACGTGCACCGGTGCTGGTTGCGCTGTGGAGGAGTACAGGTTTTCCAAAGCTTGGAGCCTCTGCGATGGTTACATTCCGCCGAATGATTGTTTTGAAGACCTGATCGCCAAAATAACTCTTCACTTCGGCAGCTACATGACGAGAAAGTCGTAGACGAGAATCAAACATTGTAAGGAGCACACCTGCTACCTGGAGATCGGGGTTGAGCCCCCCACGTATTATTTTAATCGTATTGAGTAGTAGACCAAGTCCCTCAAGGGCAAAATATTCTACCTGAACCGGGATAATGACGCTGTGCGAGGCGGTCAGTGCATTCACCGTCAGAATTCCTAATGAGGGAGGGCAGTCAATAATCGTATAATCGTAGTGGTCGGACAGATCCGTCAAGATGCGTTTCAAGAGTCGTTCGCGGTCACGGACACTGATCAGTTCAATCTCTGCTCCCACGAGATTGATATTGGCGGGAAGCAAGTCAAGAGTAGGGATTTCGTCTGAGGTACTAATGATGTCTTCTGGTGAAACCTTGTCAAGTAGTACATCATACATGGAGTGTTTGATCTCATTTACATTGATACCAAGGCTAGAACTACAGTTTCCTTGGGGATCCATGTCCACCAACAACGTCCGCCGCTCAAGCACCGCAAGGGAAGCCGAGAGATTCGCAGAGGTCGTGGTCTTTCCCACTCCCCCCTTCTGGTTCGCAATTGCGATGATCTGACCCATTACTCAATTGAAGGTTCGGTCTCTGGTACGTGATTAGATGAAGTAACAGGCAGTAATTAGAATATGGAGTAGATAAACGGAGCCAGAGCAGATCCTTGCGTCAAAACAATCAGGAGACTCAACAGTAGCAGAACCACCACAATGGGTGTCAGCCAGTATTTCTTACGTGCCTGCAAAAAGCGTAAGAATTCAAAAGCAATTCCCAACTTACTCATAACCAACGTAAAGCTAAACAATAACTGCCCCTTTTACGCAAAGAAAGCTTCAAGTGTCCATAACTATTTATCCTTCATACCTGTGTCCAATTCCCAATTCATGCTCTTATTCGCAACCCGATTCATGCTACTGCGTACTCACAAGGAGTAACTCTTGGTGAGGTAATTGCTTTGATTCGTTTTCTGGTAGAAACTTGGGAAAGCTTCAATATTGCTCTGCGTTCCCTGAATACAAATCGTATGCGCAGTGGGCTGACAATGCTGGGGATCATTATCGGCATCGTGACTGTGACGGCGATGATCACGATCATTAATGGCTTGGAGAACGCAATGGATCGTTCCTTGGCGATGTTGGGGACCAATGCAGTTTATGTTCAGAAAACCAGTTGGTTTACCGAACCCAATGAATGGAGGCGTCAGTTGTCTCGCCCAGATTTGCGTGCAGGTTTAGCCGAGTATATACGTGAACGTTCCGAGTATGCAGTTGCCATTGCTCCTTTGGCACAGACGGGCCGTCCAATTCGTTACCGTGATCGGGCACTGGGTGGTGTATTCATTCAAGCATCTACACCAGAGATCGCACGTATTGACGATGTAAAGCTTACGGCAGGACGCTGGTACAATGAACTTGATAATTTGGTAGGACGCAATGTAGTCGTGATTGGTCATGCAGTCAGTGAATCTCTGTTTCCTACTGAGCAACCGCTCGGGAAGTCTATTCGGATCGGGGGGAAAAGGTTTGAGGTGATTGGGGTCCTTGAAGAGCAGGGTAAATTTTTTGGAATGTTTTCTTTTGATGAACAGGCTCAGATCCCCCTCCGCACATTTGAACGTCACTTTGGACGTTTTCGAAGCGTGACAATCAAAGTGAATGCACAGTCGCAGAATTCTCTCCCGTTGCTTGAAGAAGAACTAACAGGAATCGTCCGCTCCGCGCGTGGTCTGGATGCAATGGAAGAAGATAACTTTTCAATCAATAAAACCGAAGCTTTTCGGGAGCAATTGGCTGGGATCAAAGCTGTTGTATACACAATTGGCATATTTTTGACTGGGTTGGCACTCGTTGTTGGAGGGATCGGTGTAATGAATATCATGTTTGTAACGGTGAAGGAGCGAACTCGCGAAATTGGTGTTCGAAAAGCAGTGGGTGCCAGCCGTCGTGCGGTACTATCACAATTTTTAATTGAGGCCGTTCTGGTATGCATTGCTGCAGGTCTCGTTGGTGTTCTGCTTTCATTGGGCGTGACCGCAATTGTGAATCAGTTTGTTCCTGCGTCATTTGCGATTGGAACTGTTATTCTCGCCTTTGGAATCTGCGTGGGAGTAGGAGTGATCTTTGGTGTTGTACCTGCATGGAATGCTGCGCGGATGAATCCAATTGATGCCTTACGTTACAGTTGATGATCAACACCGAATTCATACGGCTCGCATGGGAGATTATCCGTAACCACAAGCTCCGTTCAACGCTCACGCTATTAGGCATTGTGATCGGCGTTTTTGCAATCATTGTAGCCGTAACTGCTGTGCAGGTCATGGAGACCAAGCTTGTAGATACAGTTGAATCTTTTGGGGCAACCACTTTCACCATCAACCGGACGGATGGGTTTAATCAGTCGGGTGCTCGAGTTCGCGCCCGTCGAAATCTCACATATGATGATATGGTTCAATATGCCGAAAGAGCAACCATTCCCTCTGCCATTAGCCCTCAGATGGAGGTATCAAGGCCGGTAGAAGCTCGGTACGGAGATCGCAAGACCGAAAATGTCGTCAATTACTATGGTGTGAATGAATTCTGGCCAGGCACCAACGGATTTGATATTGAGCTTGGGCGGAATATGACGGAACTGGATGTTGAACTGGGACGGGATGTGGTCGTGATCGGACATGATGTTGCCGAGAGGCTTTTTCCAAATATCAACCCCGTCGGAAAACCTATGATCGTTGGGGGGAATCGATATCAGGTCGTTGGGGTTCTGGCAGAAATGGGAGATGTGTTCGGCAATAATGTAGATCTGATTGCGCTGGTTCCGATCACGAACATGATCCAGTCCCACAGCGCAGCCCTCCGAAACATTGAAATCAAAGTAGAGACACGATCGATGGAAATGATTGAGGAGGCAATGGAGGAGGCAATTGGAATATTACGTGTGATCCGGGATGTTCAACCTGGTGAGGAGAATAATTTTGAAGTTCGTAGTTCCGAATCCTTTTTACAACAAATCACCGGCTTTACTGGCCAAGTCAAGGTGGGAGGTGCTGTCATTGGTTTGATTACCCTTCTATCAGCGGGTATTGGCGTGATGAATATTATGCTGGTTTCTGTTGCCGAGCGTACTCGGGAAATTGGAGTCCGTAAGGCGGTCGGAGCGCGCCGCCGAGATGTACTGAGTCAATTTCTGTATGAGTCCATCATACTTTGTCAAATCGGAGGACTTGCTGGGATCCTGATTGGCGTTCTTGGTGGGAATATAGTTGGTCGGTTTTTTGATGTATCTTTCGTGTTTCCATGGACATGGGCAATTGGTGCAGTGCTTGGCGTAACGGCCATTGCGATGACATTTGGTGTGTATCCCGCATACAAAGCGGCAAGCCTTGATCCAATCGAGTCTCTACGTCACGAATAATGGATCAGAATAGAGCCAAGAGACGGGCAGGTGAGGAGGCTGCCCGTCACATTGAAGATGGAATGGTAATCGGTCTTGGCACCGGGTCAACAACCGCCTATGCAATCTCTGCTATTGGGAAAAGGATTCGTAAAGAGCATTTACGAATCCGTGGTATTCCGACATCCAGTTCAGCCGAGATTGAGGCTCGTAAACATGGGATTCCTCTGTGCTCCTTTGATGACATCCATCAGTGCATAGATATTGCATTTGATGGTGCTGATGAAGTCAGTCCAGATCTGAATCTCATTAAGGGGCGAGGGGCAGCACATTCATGTGAAAAGCTTGTTGCGAGCCAAGCAGATAGGTTCATTGTTCTGGTGGATCCCTCTAAACTGGTTAAAAAGCTTGGCACCAAGTCTCCCGTACCGATTGAGGTCATTCCCAGAGCGGCTCCTGTAATTTTACGCTCGCTTAAAGCCATGAACGCCGTTGCATCTATACGAATGGGAGAGCGAAAAGATGGTCCAGTTGTGACTGATCAGGGATTCTGGGTCATTGATGCAGAGTTTTCTCCAATCTCTCAACCAAAAAAACTCAGTCATAAGCTCTTAGAGATGCCAGGGGTATTGGATCATGGGCTATTTATTGATCTGGTCACCGAGGTGATCATTGGTTCAGAAGCTGGAGTTGACAGAATCCATCGACTGGATCAACAACCTTGAGTTCAATTTGCATGGTACACGATCAACATTCTAACCCACTCATCATGCCCGCTGGGTTCCGAGTCAAGATCAAGAGGGATATGGCTGATTTCAACTCAGTGTGAAGATAAAGGTGATGGAGGTGATCACATTCACGGGCACTCCGTTTACTTGATCTGGTGAAAACCGAGCGTGTTGGACCGCACGGAGTGCCTCTTCATCGCACATGCTCAGATCTACTAAGTACAAAGAATAACTGACCGTACACCCCCAATAAAGACATACTATGAGAAGATGGGAACTATTGATGACAGGATTTCTCAATTCCAATCGAGAGTAAGGTAACTCACAGTTTGTTCCCATAGATACCCAAATACAAAGTCATCGGTTGTCTGTTCATCTTGGTAATCAAGGAATAATTACGTAGAATTGGGGTTTGATTTAGTTAATTCCAGAGCCTGCATACCTGTTGCATCCTACAAGATTTCATTGATGAATTGATTGATTCTGGTTGCAATCCAGAGACATTATAGTAATTAGTGGGATCATTAATCACCATCTATTCAAGGTCACTTTGATAGGAATAAATCAAAATTGAAATTTGTGCCTCTTTAATGCGAACTCAATTTAGGCACTATGTAGGGTTAGTAGCTGAAATAACCTTATAATTTGTATATTATTCTGAGTATTCCAAACAAAAGAGCCACCGAATACGAACGATGTGAGCCACCCATTCGGTCGGCGAAGTCGTGCAAAGTATGTATGCAAGACGGGTTGCATTACGAGATGGATTCGTTCTTCAATTCTTGTTGACCTTGCACTTTGCGCATGGACTCTCCCGTCAGTTCAATTTTATGTGCACTGTTGACCAGTCGATCCAGGATTGCATCTGCCAGGGTAGGGTCTTCCATGGTCTCATACCATTTTTCCAAGGGATACTGACTCGTCACAATGGTAGACCGTACGGTGTAGCGATCATCCAGTAGTTCCATAAGGTCTCGTTGAGGATGCGCAGCAATCTGATGGAGTCCCCAGTCATCCAATACCAATACATCCATACGAGCAAGCTGTTTCAATGCTTTCAAGAAACCGCCTTCCTCGCGCGCGGTTTGCAGGGTTTCTAAGAGTCGGGAGAGTCGGTAATAGCGCGTATTGAAGTTTTCCAGACACGCCTTATGTGCCAGTGCACAAGCAACATAGCTTTTCCCAACTCCGGTAGGCCCCGTAATGATGACATTTTGCTGACGGCGAATCCACGGACAGCTCGATAGATGGAGCATGAGACGCTTATCCAGTCCACGAGACGCGCTGTAGTCCAGATTCGCCATGTTGGCCTGAAGACGCAGTTTTGCGGTGTGTAACCGACGGGCTAATCGTCGGTCTCCCCGGACCGCCTCTTCGTGGTCGACCATGAGCCCCAAACGATCCATGAACGGCATGGTGTCTATATCTGGGGTATCCAGTTGATCCCGTAGGGCGGCGGCCATGCCGTTGAGCCGCATCTGTTCAAGTTTCAAGAGGGTTGGGTGTAAGAGCATAGAGTTTCGTTAGTTAGATGAATAATAGTCTGCGCCCCGAATATTTTTGTGTTCAATTGGAGACGGGGATTGCTGAGATTCGTCCGCGATTCGTTTGGCCAGTTTCTTCACCGCCGCCGTCGTCAATCGGTCCTGATTCAAGGCATGTTCACAGGCCTGTTCCAGAACGGAATTGCCAAATTCACGTCCCAGTTTAAGAATTCCCATGCAGCGCCGAAACACCTGTGCGGGAACGAACGCTCGCGCAAAAATTTCTTCAATCAGTGCGGTGGTTGAAGGACCGATCTGTTTGGCCCAATTCACCAATCGCGACGGTGGCCACGATTCATCGTCTTGGTGGTTTTTCGGCATATGCTGTTCAACGGTCGTATACTTCTGCTTCGCGCTCTCCCGTAGGTGAGATGCGATTCGGGTCTCGCCATGAAAAATCTCCACCGTCTTTGCAGTCACGCGTGCACTCACTTGCTGATTCAGGTAGGTATACGGTACGCTGTAATGGTGTCTGTCCATTTGAATATGGTAATGAAAGGAGACCTTCCGGTTGTGGATCCAGACCGCAAATTCATAAGGCTCTTGGGGGAATGGACGTAGCATCGGTTGATCCATCTCTTCAAACAGGCGTGCACGCGTTGTATTATGCTTCTGGAACGGAGTTTGATTGAGTTCCTGAACCTGCTCCAAAATCGCTTCATTGAGTTCCGCAAGACTGTGAAAGGTTACGTTTCGCAGCGCACCCAAAACTTTTCTCTGCAACAAGAGAACTCCGCCTTCTGCCTTCGCTTTATCTCTGGGTTTTCTGGGACGTGCAGGAAATACTTGCACATTGTACTGTTCTGCCAAATCATGAAAAGATTCGTTCAGAATCGGCGTGTCGTCCGTACGGAATTTGATCACCGCGGATTTTAGATTGTCTGGAACAAGCACTTTCGGAACGCCTCCGAAAAACTCAAAGGTCCGACGAATTGATCCGCAGAAATCCGCGACCTTCTGTGACTGCGTCGCTTCCGCATATAGATACCCAGATGCCCCCAGTACGGCCACAAACAGTTCCACCTCCCGAACCTCACCGTCTGGATCCGTAACGGTGGGTTTCTTCCCCGAGTAATCCACAAATAATCGCTCGCCTGCTTTGTGCGTTAGGCGCATCACAGGATCTACCTGCGTGGAGCGCCAGTTACGACATAACTCTGCAAACCGACTATACTGATAGCCCGTTGGATGCTCCTCAATGTACTCCGTCCACACTTGATGAAGGGTGAGCGATCGGTGTTGTGCCAATTCTCTCCGAACTTCAACCCAGTTCGGGACCAGACGCGCTACCGACGCATCTCCTGTCGTTGGAGGGTAGAGCATTGCCTCCAACTTTGCATCGGTTATGTCCTCAGGTAATGGCCACATCAACTGCGCGCGCTTTGCACGCTCAAGAAGACGCGCGACCGAAGCACGACTGATCCCGACCCACCGAGCAATCCCTCGGTTGGACAGCTTGTCCACAAAATGAAGGGCTAAAATACGTTTGATCTCTCTCATCTTAATTCGTTTCGTAGGCATAGGTATTCCTCGCAATTTGTGAAATGAAATGCGAAGAATACGAAGATGAGAGAGTTTTGAATGATACGACGCGTATATCCCCAAACTATGAACTCAAAATGTCCAATCCAACGGCGGAATAGGTGGCTCACATCAATCGTATTCAGTGGCTCACTTACGTCGTAATACTCAATTATTCAAAATTTTGAATCTCAGGTTGTGGGTATGTGATGTCGTGCGTTAAGTATCTCTGACGTGATTCAGATTTTGAGTTGAGTGGGTTTATTGGACTAAGTATTAAGGAGTACGCTGGTACATAATGAGTCACTGAGCAGGCGTACGAAAATGCCAGAATACTGACCTTCAATGAAATTATGCGAGTGTAAAGTGGATGTTTTTTTCGTACCTTCAAATATTCTTTTCATTTACATGTCTGTACGGTGCAGGCATATCAATTTAACATAAGCCCAACAACATGAAATATTTTTTCACAGTTTTCTTTCTTCTTATTCTGGCTGGTTGCGGAACATTGTTCCTATCATCAACCAAAGATGTAAGCATTATCAGTGAACCAGTGGACGCAACTGTATCCGTCAACGGCATAGAACGTGGAACCACTCCAATTACGTTAGAGTTGGATAATCGTACAAGTCACGTTATTTCAGTCAGTAAAGAAGGTTATGATACGGTATCCTGTTCCCTAACTGCTAAGGTCAAGGGAGTCATTCTGGTGCTGGATGTCCTTGGTGGCTTAATTCCAGTGATTGTTGATGCTGCAACTGGCAACTGGAAAGCCTTAGACAAAACTGAATGTACTGTGCAACTACCGAGGCAATAGTTTTCTTGGATCAATATGTTGAAAACATCCATGGAACATAAGCTGCTGATTATCCCCTCATCTTTACTGATGTGTGGGATATAGGGTGAGGTGTGCTCTGTTTGATTATCAACTCAGTGTGAAGATAAAGGTGATGGATGTGATCACATTCACGGGTGCTCCGTTTAGTTGGCCTGGTGAAAACCGAGCGTGTTGGACCGCACGGAGTGCCGCTTCATCGCATCCTGCTCCAATCCCCTGGATCACGGTGGGATAGCGGACCGTCCCGTCTTTGTCAATGATAAAGGCGACCGTGACATGTCCCTCCAGACTTGCTCGCTTTGCCCGTTCGGGGTAGTGAATTTCATTGAATAGGGTTTCCATATTTCCCATCAGAATTGGAATCTGATCCAGAAAATCAGAAAGATCTGGCTGATTGGTTTGCCCCCGAATCGTAACAGGCATGGTCATTTCAAGAGCAGATGACGATGCCATAGAGATCGGTTCAATATGAAGATCTGTGAGAAGTTGGATTGCCTTCCGTTGCATTTGTTCGTCGGTAACTTGGCGAACGACAGGGTTTAAAACCTGCCCTGTTTCGTCTACGAGGAAAGACACGAATACATGTCGGTGCTCATCTTTGGATGATGAGTGCAGATCAGAGTGGGTGGATGCTTCAAGGCTGACTTCTGGGTTGACGTTCCAGTGCGATGTACTAAAGCAGCCAGTAAAGGATAAAGCGATGAGGATGAAGAAAAATACGTTAGTGCGGGCCATGATTCACTCCATATGCGCCCGCGTCTGCGGGCTGGTTAAGGTAGGGGCATATAATTTAACATATTTTTAATATTAAATTAACAATAAGGTAACATGTTCCCACTTTTAACCATTCTCCTGAAAGATTTCTCTGAATCGTAGAAAACGGGGGATGAATTGGTAGGGTTAGGAGACCCAGCGGTTGAATCAATCGGTGGTCACGATGGAGGGATTTCCCACCAAAGAGAGGCCTAATGGGTCCGGAATTGGGAAGTTGAAGGTAGTCAAGTGCAATCTAAAAAATATGCCCTGCACATCAACGAAATGCAGGGCATATTTTAGGAAAGTTAGTTAGTCTATCGCAACTTAAATACAATTGGGAGTGACATTTTCACCTGAACTGGCCGTCCACGTTGACGCCCGGGTATAAATTCGGCATATTCCGTGATGACTCGGATAGCTTCCTGATCACAGCCACCGCCAATACCGCGAAGGATTGTCGGCTCACGTACATTTCCTTCTTCGTCAACAACGAATTGAACGATAACCCGACCTTCCACGTTTGCTTTACGTGCAATCTCTGGATATCGTGCTTTGGACTGCAAACCCTTGATTCCACCAATTAATTCGGGCATCTGCTCAACGATCTCAAAGATTTCAGGCTCTTCAATTACGTCGTCCTCACTTGGGGGAGGAGGGGGGGGGGGTAAATTGATAGGAGCATCTAAATCAAGAGAGGCATCCAAGTCAAGATCGTCATCTTCCAGAATCTCATCATTCGGAACCTCAACAGGTACGGGCGGACGGGGAGGAGGAGGAGGTTTCTGAATCTGCTTCGTTTGCAGGATCTCTTCCATTTGGACGACTTCCTGCTCAATTTGCTCAATCTCCATAGCATCACCACGTTGCATATTCGCATTGAATGCAAGGATCAGAAGGAGGAGCGAAATAATCATTCCAACCTGTACAAAGAAACCATACGTCCTTTTAAGGTCGGCTGATGGAGTTTTACGTAATGCCATGAATCAGAGAGTTTGGTGGATCAAGAAATAAAATAAGAAATATTAATCAAGAAGTCTATTGTATACTACGTCAATGGAAAAATACCGGTTCCCATTTGGAGTTGTTCCTGAGGAAGGTAATCGCATCCGTGATCCCTTCAACCAAATCTCCAGCAATCATCGTACCAGATGAGCGATTCTGAGAATACAGATCCGCGGCTAAGCCTCCAACATGAGATGCACAGATCGCAGCGATGGAGGTTGTGCAGCCCTGGGCGATAAGCCCCCCGCAGAGACCTGCCAGCACATCACCTGTACCAGCGGTTGCGAGCGCAGGATTCCCTGTGCCACAGACCACCGCTTCATGATGAGTATGACCAATCAGTGTAGGGGAGCCCTTGAGTACGAGCGTGCAGTTCCACTTGGAAGACCACTCACGAACCGAATCAAGCCGGTCATCGGGAACTTCATTCCCAATCATTCGCTCAAATTCTCCGGCGTGGGGGGTTAAGATCCAAGATTTTTCGCTATCCGAGTTCTTCATCATTCGGGAGGCAACCACCAATGCATCGGCATCTACAACTATCGGGATTTTAGATGCTTGAAGAATAGCTTCGGTAAACTGCTCCGTATTGGATGATCGGCCTAGGCCAGGCCCAATGACCAGAGCATTCGCTTTCTGAAGCCAGGGACGAATCTCGTGAAGCGCGGCACCAGTATCAATGCCGCCGTCGCTGCATTCACTTAAGCCAATCGTCGGAATTTCGGTCATGGCAGAAGCAAGGATTCCCTGAATACTTTTTGGTGCAGCACAGGCCACATATCCAGCACCGGCACGGGCTGCCGCTCGCGCCGCCAGCATTGGGGCTCCAGAAAAACCGGGAGACCCTCCAATGACTAATACCATGCCAACACTGTACTTATGTGCACTTAAATTGCGAGAGGGAAGAAGAATAGCAGTTGAACGATCTGTAGTAATCCAGTCAACGTTGTACTCGGATGCATCAAGAACAAGATGGGGAGGAAGTCCGATGGATACGAGTTCAGTTCGGCCTGAATAGGTGGATCCATTGCCAAAAAGCAATCCCCCCTTGTAAGCACTGAATGTGATCGTCAGGTCGGCACGCACTGCTACGCCAAGTGGTTCTCCAGTATCACCATGAAGACCAGAGGGTAGGTCAAGTGCGACGATCGGCTGAGATTTCGTATTAAGTTCACGAACCAAGGCCGCAACCTTTCCAAGGAGCGGCCGATTCAGCCCAACACCAAACAGGGCATCAACATATAAATCTGCATCAGGGAGTGATTCGGCTAGTCCATGATCCAGAATCAGTCGGTTAGATGGATCCAGAGACTTCAGCTGTTCAAGGAGGAGAAGATTTTGTTTGGATTCAGGACTGGAGGGGCGTTTGAGGCATTTAACATGAACATGTGCTCCATGGGTGTAGAGGAAGCGAGCAACAACGAATCCATCCCCACCATTATTTCCACCTCCGCAACAGATCACCACCCTGCGTCCACGCATTGCTCCAAACTCTCGCTCAATGATTGACGTCGCACTTTTTCCAGCACTCTCCATGAGGGTGAAACCAGTAATCCCAAATTTCTCAATGGCAATTTGATCAAATTTTTGCTGTTGACTAGCCCGTAGCAGGGGTAAAAACCCCATGGCTAACGGATCAGATTCATAAATAAGGGAGTGACTCATTCGGGATTAAATTAACTATTGAGTGCCTGAAGGTGGAGGTACGGGGGATAGAGATCCAACCACTAGCGGTTCGGATAGAGCCGTATCCCACCGAGGACGAATCGTGATGGATTCAGAGAACCAAGTAATCGGTTCGGCAGGCTCGTAAGGGTAAATCAAACCGCCATCCCAAGTGCCATTACGATTCCGATCAATAAATGCACGAATACGATACGACTTTTCAGGAAGATTCTCAAATAGAAAGCTGCCTACTGAATCAGGTGATTGTGTAGAAATTATCTTTCCATCCGCTCCGGTGAGGACCACAAGAACACTATCACCACCTGGAATGGTCATGCCACTGACACTTCCAAGCGATCGGGACCCCAGACGTTCAAAAAGTCGCACATAGGTGCTGTCTTTTTGCTTAACGGCAATTTTATAGACCTGGGCTGGATCATCCAGAGACATTATGCGATAAGTTGTTCCATTTGAAGATTGGAGATCAAAAGATACGTTAGCTCCACTTGAATCTTCAACGCTTAAACGATTCCCCAACAACTGTCGGCTTACGGGTTGATCAAAAACAAGCTGTGGCATTTCCCAAGGTGCGAGTTGGTACGGGCCATCAGAATTGTCTGTCTGGAAACGCAGAAATTGCGGTTCGATCGTTATTGTTCGTGAGCTTCCCACAAAAAAGGCAGGATCAGGGTTGACAGGATTTCCAGTGGAATCCTGCACGGAAATATCTGGAATGAGCCTGTAGGCCTGTTCCGATAGAGGGTCACTCACCAGATAGACTACGCGGGGATTGGACTCCAACTGATAGATAGAGCGAACCATCGTTGGAGTATTCGTGAGCGAGTCCGAAAGCATCCATGATTCTTCCTTAAGGCTTGACAGAGATACCCCCTCACTGAACCGAATCTCTATGAGTTGATTTGTGGTTGCCCGAACCCTTTCAATTGATGGTCCGAGGGTATCTACTTTAGTGTAGATCCATTCCAAAATCTGCTGATTCGTATCAGGAATTGCACGGACCCGAGGAATTGGAGGCACAGCAAACCATTCTCCGTGATCTGGCTTCAGGTTTCGATTCAGATCTCGTAATGCGACCAGAAAAAAATCTAATTCGCGAACGTAATTGAATTCAAACTGTCCCTCGGGATCCGTTTGAGTCTGATACGAAGGATTCTCGGAGCCCCTCCAAGGCGTATTGTAGGCAAGGACTAATATTCCTGGGACCGGTTGTCCTTGGCTACGGTCAATAATCCGACCGCGCAGTCGCCCCTGATCAATGACTGATCCGGTTGAAAAAGCAAAGGATAGAGGTTTAGTCAGTCGGACACCATGCCAATCTCTAAACTCATCATTCAAGGTGACAACGTAGGTAGTCGAGTCTTGGAGAGGTTCGGATAGGCGCACGGTCACCGAGCGTTTTCGCCACCTGAATTGTAACCTTCCTGGAGGTGGAGGGACAATTGACAGTGCGCGGCTAAAGGAAGCTTCGTTCACATATTCAGAAAAATTTAATCTGAGTTCCTTAGGAGAGACTTCCACCGATTCATGTGGAGGATCGGTAGAGAGTAGCATGGGTGGTTGGTCATCACGCTGTCCACCTGTCGGAGGACGCGGATCAGCACAGCTACAAATCAGCAAGATGAAAATGAGGGCACGACTATGAGTCAGCACTATCGTTTCGCAGATTAAAGAATAGGAATGCAGCGAGTCCAGTCACAGCCCCAATGATCAGCGGTTCCAGATAGCGACGGATCCAGCGATCATGGGGTGGCTCAGCCTGGGTTTCAAGGTAGGCAGAAGACTCCAGTGAAGGGATCATGTTACGAGGAATCTCATCGGTGAGGGACATCTGGCAGCTATCATGAGCACGAAATTCACCGTATTTATCAATGTAGGAGTAATTCAAGTCCAACTTGGCAGAGCGGGACACCATCCTTCGGCTTTGTCTTTTATAGGAAATGGCAGCTCGGGGGATATCCCATGAAATTAAAGAGTGAGATGTGGATATAGAGAGCGAATCGGATAAGAAAAGAATTTTACCCTGTTGATCCCAATAATTGATGATTCTCGTCGTGAGATAGGGAAGAGAAGGTGATGGTGAGAGGATCAGGGAGTCTGCCTCAACAGGGACTTCTCCTAGACATTCAAGACCAAGATTCTCAAACACCTGCATGTTTGTAAGAATTTCTTGTGCGTCTGAGACGTATACTAAATAGAGAGATAGCCAAACACCAAGTACAAAAGAAGAGAGTTGTTTCATGAATCAGTCCTTGCGCAACTCAGTCACTAAGTGTTGGGCTTCGGGAAGGATCAATTTTTCCATGGCGAGTGAAGTCGCTTTCGGTGAGCCAGGAAGTGCAAAAACAATCATGTTTCCGCATGTGCCGGCAATCGCACGTGAGAGCATGGCTCTGCTGCCAACCTGTTCCCACGAAAGCATCCGAAATAATTCTCCGAACCCAGGCAGATGCTTGTCTAGAAGCGGTTGGACGGCCTCAAACGTCTGGTCTCGGTTGCTTATCCCAGTGCCCCCACTCATGCACACCACATCTGCCGTCTCCGATAGTGCATTTATAGCCTTCTGGATCTGATCAGGTTCGTCTGGGACAATTAATTGGGAAGAGATTTGGAATCCATTGCGACGGACTAACTCAGCCATGCGAGGACCGCTTTGATCAGTCGTTTCGGTTCTCGAGTCACTGATCGTGATTAGAGCAAATCGGAGCATGAAGGGGACAATTGATTTCTTGCAACTCATTTTTCCTTTTCAGATGATTCACCAAACCACAGGGGAGGATCATATCCATGCTTTGCCCATGGATGACATCTTAGTATCCGCCATAGGGATAGGATGGCGCCTCTCACCACACCATATTTATTGATGGCTTCAATGGCATAATCTGAACATGAGGGAGTATACCGACAAGCGTTTGGAAGGTGTGGAGATAAGATCATTTGATAGGCACGAATAGGTAGTATGAATATTCTTCGTATCATTTTCAAAATTACCGCATGTTACCAATTCTCAATTCTTCTCGTATAAGATTACTGTCATAAATTGATTCACCGATGAAGGAGATAACTACTGGCAAGATAACAGATGTAGTCTTTGATAGAGATGGACTAGTTCCCGTAATCGTTCAGGACACAGCAACCCAAGAGGTACTAATGATGGCTTACATGAATCAAGCCACATTGGAGCAGACGCTAAATACGGGTTTAATGACTTATTGGAGTCGGTCACGTAACTGTGTATGGGTAAAAGGGCAGACTAGTGGGCAGTTCCAGATTGTCAAATCCGCTAAGTTGGACTGCGACAAAGATGCGCTTCTCTTCACTGTGGAGCAGCAGGGAGATGGGGCTTGCCATACTGGTGCACGATCATGTTTTTTTCGGGAGATAGACTTAGGTAGCGAAAGTTGAGAATAACTTCCTATCCATTACTTGTATACACTCTCTGATCTCCAACTAATACGTCATCAGGGTTATTAATTAATTCATCTCCTAAATCATTTCTGCAAAACGTTGCATACGATAGATAGAAGAATCATGGATCCATGATTTTGTGGAAATATCTGGCTACTGCCTTACTTACATTTTGTTTGTTTGGTTGTTTTGCAAACACCCACCCCCTCCAACCAGATTGGATCGTTGATCAAGCGGATGTACTTGATGCAAACGACGAAAATGATCTGACTCTAAAGCTTTCGGACTTTTATGATAGCACAGGTGTTGCACTGGTCGGAGTGACTCTGACCTCTCTTCCACGAGGAGAGTCAATTGATCACTACGCCGAATCCTTGTATGACTTGTGGGAATTGGGCAATCCCGAAACAGATAATGGAATCTTGGTTCTTCTTTTGATGGCACGGCGACAGGTACATATCGCCGTAGGTACTGGGATCGCCCAAGCATTGACATCCCAAGTTCTGGATTCAATTAGAGTAAGGATGGCGAAACGGTTTGAAGATGATGACTTTAGTGGAGGATTTGAGTATGGTTTTGAGTCCCTCATTCGTGGCATCAGTACGTTATCCTGGGGAATCAAGTATACTGGTCTTGCCGAACTCACCCGTGACTCGTTAAATAGTATCAGCCAAATTTTGTCAGCGGAGGGCATGATTGATCGATTTGAAGATGATTTAGTTGTCGTTGCTGACTCTGACGGAAGGGAGGTTCATTTGATTGTCCCAGTAGATACCCCAATCCTCTCCGTGGGAGATGTGATCGGATTCACTGGACGAATTCTTCAGATAGATCCATTGCACGTTCAAGTCATTCAACTGGATGCTGATTACGCCTTTTCAACAAATTTTGATTAGTTCTTGGAGCAAAGGACTGGTTGAATATACGTAAGCACCTTGGGCATTACCTTCCAATATGCAACCAATAGCCATCATGCCATAGAGATGATCTGATGTACTTCCCCTCCATAGCAATAGCAATTCTCACCAAATTTGTAATTTTCCAGTGTCTTAGATTATAGATGGACTACCCATCCAGTGATGATTCTTCCTGGAACGTAATGAGTTAGAATTCAAAGTAAGTTCAGATTATGAATTGATTGATTTCCTAATTCAGACCTGCGATCACATCCAGTTATCCTTCCATTTATCCTGATTTCACTGAATAAATTGAAGTTTTACCCGTCAAGGTCCAGAATCTCATCAGATTTGGATTGAGGGGGTAGAGTAGCAGGTTGAATTGTTTCTCATCACGCACAGAGGTTCAGGTTGGAAAGAAAATCCGTGGTTGATGCACATAGTTTTAAATTTTTTGCGTAAATTTATAGAAATATCAGTTTTAGAAACTGTTTCGTCTTTCCACTCACAAACTATTGGGAATTTCATGAAGCAAAGATACTATTTCTTTGTCCTTACCGTGTTTCTATTGCCTGGATTTGCACAAGCCCAGAGCGTTATTTCAGGTACGGTCACGGATGACATTGGTGAACCGCTCATTGGAGCAAATGTCCTCATTGAATCATTGGTCATTGGCTCCTCTACCGATCTTGACGGGAATTATACCTTCCAAGTGCCTGCAGAAAATGTTGGGCAGACTTTGGAACTTACGGCCCGTTACATAGGATTTACGGATCAGGTCAGGACAATTACCATTACTGAAGGAATCATGACAGAAGACTTTGTCTTGGCTGTTGATCTACTTCAACTTGATGAAGTTGTCGTTACTGGAGTTGCGGAAGCAACACCAAGGAAGAAGTTGGCCTTCACCGTCAGTCAAGTAGATTCTGAGGATATCACATTGGCGCCCGCGTCAAACCCAGTTGCCTCACTTCAAGGAAAAGTTGCTGGAGTTGCTGTACAGGCGTTCAGTGGGTCTCCAGGTGATGCCGTGTCTGTTCGCCTGCGTGGTGCCACGAGTATCACAGGGACCAATCAGCCGCTCTATATTGTTGATGGAGTGGTTCTAGGTTCTAATCAGGTTGATATTGATGCACTGGACATAGACAACATTGAGATTGTGAAAGGAGCGGCAGCTTCTTCCCTTTATGGTTCCCGTGCGCAGAACGGTGTAATCAATATCACGACAAAGCGCGGCTCTGCGACTCCGTTGAATCAGACCAGAGTTACGGTCCGGAATGAGTTCGGAGTCAGTAGCGTAGCCAAATCGCTCCAAGCCAACACATCCCACGATTTACTTGTTGATGGATCTGGAAATTTCCTCAATAGCGAGGGCAATAAGAATAGTTGCCCTAATTGCTTACCCAATGGATACGGGCCTGGAACTCTACAAGATACCAATCCGCACGGAGCCGCATTTTTTGATAAACCGTATCAAGGGACCCTTAACAATGCCTTTGACCAGTTTTTTGACCCAGGGAATACATGGACCAATTATGTGGGGGTGAGTCAGAATAGTTCAAAAACGAATTTTCTGGCGTCTTTCACCAATGTAGTTGAACAAGGAGCAATTCAGGGACTTGATGGATTAGGACGCAGGAACATCCGAGTGAATTTGGACCATCGGATTCAACCAAACCTTACGGTTTCGGCATCTGGTTTGTATTCACAGTCAACGAATGATGCCCCACGATCTGAGTTATCCACGATCACCTTTTTCAATCCGTTCTACGGCTTGATGTTTACCAATCCCTTAGTGAATTTATCAAATCGAAACGATCAGGGTGAACTTATCATTCAAGCGGATCCACTCTCTGTTGAGGAGAACCCGCTCTATCTTGTTGAGAACACAGACATATCTCAAAAACGTTCACGGATCTTGGGTAACTTCCGTGGTCGATGGTCCCCACTCGCCTGGATGGATCTGGAAAGCAATTTCAGTTACGACCGTTCAGATCTTGATTTTTTGGAATTCTACGATATTGGTTTTCAATCCATTGATCCAGCCCCACTTAATAACGGTCGGATTGAGCGTGTAGATGCCATTGAAGAAGCTATCAACTATGACCTGACCTTATCTCTGAGGAAGCGCTTTGGTGACATCGCAACCCGTGCTCAGGTGAAAGCCCAGGTTGAAGATTATGACGAAATCTTGGGATTCGTTACTGGCACAGATCTTGTTACCGAGGGTCTCACCGATCTGTCCAATGTTGAAACCGAGGGAGAGTATTTGACAAATACTTATACCGAGACGATTCGCTCTGAAGGTTATTATGTGACGGTAGGATTTGACTATGCGGATAAATATATTGTTGATGCCTTCTTCCGCTATGATGGAAGTTCATTGTTTGGTGAGGAAGAGCGCTGGCAACCCTATTTTCGCGGAAGTGCTGCATGGAGGGTTTCCGAAGAATCATTCTGGCCCTCCAATAATCCGATTACGGAATTGAAAATACGTGCATCTATAGGGACTGCAGGTGGCCGTCCACAATTCCAAAGTCAATATGAGACACTGTTTCTTGGCAATGGTCAGTTGTCAAAGAGCACCTTGGGCAATGCTTTCTTGAAGCCCGAACTTCAAACTGAAACCGAATTCGGACTAGATGTGGGTATCTTTGACAGAATTTTCCTTGAACTTGTGTATGCAGATACCAAAGTTGAAGATCTCCTCTTGGCGGTTCCGCTTGCAGGCTATTTAGGTTTTCCGAGACAATGGCAGAATGCTGGCGATCTTGAATCAAGTACAGTTGAAGCTAGCTTGAATGCGAATCTGTATAACTCTCGGGATACCGATGTGGAACTGGGGATCATTTTTGACCAAACCAGACAAAATATTGATGACTTTAGTTCCAACCCATACCTCGGCGGTTCTGAGAGTCTCTTTTTCTTCCGCGAGGGTGAAATCTTAGGCTCTATGTACGGGAGTAAATTTATCACAGATCTTTCCGAACTTCCTTCCGATGTTGACGCAAACTTCTTTGATGTGAATGATGATGGGTATGTAGTTGCAGTTGGACAGGGTAGCAGCTACACCAGTGGAGCAGGACCCGATGGGAATTTGGGAGGCGAAGATGATCTTTGGGGAACCCAGGTTGAGGTGGGAGAAAGGTCGTATGGGTGGGGAATCCCAATCAAGTTTTTTGATGAGGAGGAGGAAACCGAACGGGTTCAGATTGGGAATGCTCTCCCAGATTTCAATCTTGGATTCAACTCTACATTTCGCTATAAAGGATTCAATCTGTATATGTTGTGGGGGTCCCAAATTGGCGGAAACGTCTATAACTTCACCAAGCAGTGGGGCTATCGTGATGGCCGCAATGCAGATCAGGATCAGGGGGGCAAGGCTGAGGGGATGAAAAAATCAACGGCGTACTACGAAACCCTCTACGCCGCGACGGACAAGAACAATCATTTCGTGGAGGATGCAACTTATATTAAGTTGCGTGAACTTTCCATAGGCTATACGTTCAACCGTCAAATGTTATCCAGAGTCTTTGGTGATGTACTTCACTCGGTTTCGGCAAGCATTATTGGTCGAAACTTGCTTACATTTACCAATTACTCTGGCTTTGACCCCGAAGTAGGGGATGGTGCTGATCCCACTCTTTATCGAGTTGATAATTTCAACTATCCTCCATTCCGCACGATCCGTGCGAAATTAGAATTTCAGTTTTAGGGAGGTATGTTAATGAATATTGAATACATCAATCAAATGAAACGCTACTCATCATACTTGGTGGTCGCCATCCTAACAATTACGATTGTCGGTTGTCAGGATCTCTCGGTTGAAAACAACAATGCCCCCGATCGTACGGTTGCATTCGCTCAGCCAGGTGATGTAACAAACTTAGTTAAGGGAACATTCGCGGACTACTGGGGCAGTATTCAGTACTGTGGCAACGGTCCACTAATGTTCTCAACCATTGCAGATGAGAATTCCTCTTCGTGGGCAAACTGGGGGATGCGAGACATGTCCAGTGAGCCCAGGATTGCATGGGATAATAGTTCAACGTACAGTCGTGCAAGTTCTACATCATTCCCGTGGTTTGATAATTATCGGGGGATTTCAAATACGAACGATGCACTGCAGGCGATCGCCAGAGCGGAAGCCGAAGAAAGTGTAGATAACAACATCTTCACGCGGGAAGGCCATGATACCGCACGGATGAAGGCATTTGCAAAAATGAATCAGGGACTCATGCACGGATCCTTGTCCCTGATCTTTGATCAAGCGTTTATTGTGGATGAGAATGTGGATTTGGAAAACGACGAACTCGAGTTAAACCCATATATGCAAGTAAATCAGGCGGCGATCCAGATGCTGGAGGAGGCTCGTGCAATTGCCCAGTCTAACTCTTTTTCCTTCACCGCCGCAGAGGACTGGATTTGGGGGCTGGATGTCACCTCCGATGATTTGGTCAAACTGATCAATTCATTTATTGCTCGCCTTCAAATCCAAGTTGCAAGAAATGAGACCGAACGTGCAGCAGTGAACTGGAGTAATGTAATCAGCCTTGTGGATGCTGGAATTACCCAAGATTTTTCTCCCATTGGAGACGATGATGGAGCCGTTGAGTGGGATTGTCTAAAATTTTATGGCCAAGATGGTCGTACCTGGAGCCGAGCGGACTACCGAACGATTGGCCCCGCGGATGAGTCTGGAGGCTATACGGATTGGCTGTCAAAACCGTTGAGGGATCGTCTAGTATTTGATATCATTACGTCGGATCGCAGGATCGTTGGAGATCCTAATGATCCTACCGTGGATGGTTCAGACTTTCAATATCAGGGAAACAATGGCCCCTTTCCTCCTGCGCGTGGTACCTACCACTATTCATCACATAACCACATGCGTTATCAGTATTACAATACCGCAGAAGGCAATGGGGCCATGCCTCACATGATTGTTGCAGAGATGGACATGTATAAGGCCGAAGGTCTCCTGCGGACTGGGGGAAGTACGATGGTGGTTGCCGATCTGATCAATAAAACACGAGTGGAGCGTGGGATGCTCAATCCGGCATCTGGATCAGATCCTGCTGGAACCTCCAAAGATGCCCAGAGCCATCTGGATTCTGCTAGCCTGTGGGCCAAGCTTAAGCATGAGCGCCGGATTGAGACCTTCCAAACCGCCGCTGGATTGCCATATTATGACGATAGAGGGTTGGGTGATCTCGTTTCTGGAACCCCCATCCACTTCCCAATTCCTGGCAGTGAGTTGGAAACTCTTGGTTTGCAGAGCTATACGTTTGGTGGAGTTGGTGGAACAGGAGGCGCTCCTATGGCATACCGTGATGATCCCGATTCCGTCCGTCCTCGATAAATTCTCATTTTGGTAACATGAAGAGGACAGTGTCTATATTGGGTACTGTCCTCTTCTTTTTATACTCATTTGATATGCTAACTTCTCTTTGACTAATGAATCAATCACTTTTGTGGATTTGTTTGTGTTTTGGATTGCTTGTAAGTGCATGCTCTGGTCCAGGTGCCAGTAGCGAACGAGATGCCAACAGTTCGCTCCGGTTTAATCTAGGCACATCTGCACGAGTTCATATCGTTGTGACTGCCGAGGATGCTTTCCTCACTCGGTATGGATATCGATTAAATCGACAGGTTAATACAGCTGAGGATGTTCGGATAGAAACATCCTGGAGAGATGTTACTCCCTCAGCTGATGAGCAGGCTGCCGGTTATTCCGAAGTTCGGGTTCGTGTTTTTATGAGTGCACGTCCGCGCAGCCGTGCTGGTGGAATGGCCAGTACGTTTACCGCACGGATGGAAGTTGAGTGTGAAGCCCGAATCATGGCAGGCGGGGACTGGCAACCCGTGTCTATCACCGAAGAGAGAGAGGCATATTTTCAAGAAATTGCTGACTTTCTTGAAAATGAGTTCAAGGCTGGAGTAATGTAAGATTCCTCAATGCCGATACGGCCATTGCGTCAGCCACTGCGCTTGTTTCTAACCGTTATCTTGCTTCTACTATATGCGGGATGTGGCGCGGAGTCGGAGCGGATCTGGACAGTATTTGAAGGATATCAAACACGACCTCTTCATTCTCCAGTGGGTGAAGGGGTTGGGTATACCGAAATTCCCCGCGCGATTGCGTTCGGCAATCGGATCAGTACGGCTACCTTCGTCACCAATCGACATGTAGTGAATGGATCAGGCGTAACCATTGGTGATGTTGATGGAGATGAATTCCCAGATGTCTTCTTGGCGGGAATGGAACATGCCAGTACGCTTCACCGCAATCTGGGGAATTGGACATTCCAGGATATCACACTTGAGTCCAATTTAGGTCTTGTATATCCCCGTGCGACTGGCGCAGTGTTCTCTGATGTAGATGCCGATGGAGATCTGGATCTAATTGTCACATCACTTGGAAGTGGTGCGCAATTGTTCCTGAATGATGGGACGGGTCGCTTTACGGACCATACATCACAATCAAATCTACCCCAGTCTGGAGGCGCAACATCGGTTGCGCTGGCAGATATGGATGGAGACCGAGATCTGGATCTGTATATTGGATTCTATAAGGAGGCGACCATGAAGGATATTTGGCCTCCCGAAGAAATCACGTTTGAGCGGGTCATCCAACAAGTTGCTGATTCATTTGCTGTGAGAGACTTTTGGGCCGATGAGTATGATCTAATCCCCCAGGAAAATCGACTGATGCGAGTTGAACTTGCAGAGCCCGATCAGTTCTTCTTCAATGAGGGAGAGGGGATCTTCTCAGAGGGCTCGTTTACAAATGGTCTTTTCCTGGATGAAGAGGGAGATCCACTCACAGAAGTTCCGAGGTACTGGACATTAGCGGTACGTTTTCAGGACTTCAATCTGGACGGCTATCCTGATCTTTATGTATGTAATGACTTTGAAAGTCCAGACCATCTCTGGTTTGGCAGTTCAGAGGGTACGTTCAAGGCGGCGTCTACCTTGGCACTCCGTAAGACCAGTCAGTCTACGATGTCCGTGGCGGCCGCTGATATTAACGCTGACGGACATGTGGATCTCTTCCTTGCTGATATGCTTAGCCGCAATTATGTGGAGCGACAAAGACAGCATTTTGCCATCCCTCCCGAAGTATTGACCATGGGGGACTATCGGGCCCGTCCTCAGGAGATGCAAAATATGCTCCTGCTTGGTCGCCAAGATACTACCTTTGCCGAAGTTGCCCGCATGAGCGGCGTTGCAGCATCCGGCTGGACCTGGAGTAGCATCTTCACTGATGTAGATATAGACGGTTGGCCTGATTTGCTTCTGACCACGGGGCACGCCTATGATGCAATGGATGCGGATGCTCAAATTGCCTCGCGTTCATCCAGACGCCCATGGAGAGAAATATTGTTAGATTTCCCAGATTTGGACTTACCGAATATTGCATTTCGGAACCTTGGCAATACCCAATTTGAGTGGGTTGATGGGGGCTGGGGGATCGGTCTGAATGCAGATGTGGCTCATGGAATGGCACTTGCAGATCTTGATCAGGACGGAGATCAAGACCTTATACTCAATCGTCTGGATGGCCCCATTGGTGTATTCCGTAATGATGCGGAAGCCTCCCGCATCTTCATTCGACTCGTGGGAAAGCCTCCCAATACACACGGTATTGGAGCGGTGGTGCGTGTGGTCAGTGACAGTTTACCACCTCAACACCAAGAAATGATCGCAGGGGGGCAATATCTCTCCTCAAATGACGCCGCACTTACATTTGCTTACTCAAAAGATGCAATAATTGAAGTCCAATGGCCAGAAGGCTCAAAGAGTACCATTCACGAGGTCGTACCTGATCATGAGTATTTGATTTTTGAACCCGAGTCAAGATCAATCATCCGTCCTGAGACGATCTCTTCGGAACCTCTCTTTGAAATGATAAACACTTCGCTTCTACATGAGGAAACAAGCTATCCAGATTTTAGTCGCCAACCGCTCCTTCCCTACAGACTTAGTCAGCGAGGGCCAGCACTTGTTGCAGTGGATATAGATTCCGATGGCGATGAGGATCTCATTTTGGGGGCTGGCAAAGGAAAACGTCTTCAATTCTCTTTGAACGATGCAGGTTGGTTCGAGATCAGACAATATTTGGGCAATCCCTCTCTCGGAGATCATGCAGGAATCATTGCTCTGCCGGGGATGGTTCTGGCTGCTTCAAGTAATTATGAGCGCACGCCCGAAGAAGCTGGGGATCTGTCTCGGATCATTCATGTATTGCTTGACGGTTCAGAAACATCAACCACCTTTGGAACCCAGAGCCCTGGTCCTCTGGCATTGGGAGACTTTACCGCCGATGGCTCACTTGAACTCTTTGTCGGGGGGTATTTCGTTCCAGGTCAATATCCATTGTACACATCAAGTGGTTTCTTTGACCTGAAGGATGGAGATCTTGTATGGGATGATGCACTTAGTGCACCATTTGAAGATTTAGGACTTGTATCCGGGGCGACCGCCGCAGATCTCAATCAAGATGGGCTGATTGATCTGGCAATCGCTACCAGATGGGGGCCAATCCATGTGTTTCATAATCGTGGGGATGGTCAATTTGTACGAATGACAAATGCCTTAGGGCTAAGTAAATACAAGGGGTGGTGGAATGGAGTTGCACCAGCGGATTTTGATGGAGATGGAGTGCTGGACCTGATCGCTACGAATTGGGGGCAAAACGTCCCCTATTCGATAGACACTCCCCTTCGTGTCTACTACGGAGATCTGGACAACAATAGCAGTATGGATCTTATAGAAGTTCAGTGGACACCTGATCTGGATGCATGGGGAATGGTACGAAATTTTCAGACTCTGACCCATGCGATGCCAAGTATGCGTCTCCGAGTTCAAACGTACAGTGAGTTTTCTGAGCACTCTACGGAAGATATTTTGGGCACCGCAATTTCAACGGCAGCCTACCACGAAGTCACTTATTGGCAATCTACGATTTTCCTGAATCGTGGATCAACCTACGAGGCAGTCCCTTTGGCAGCCGAGGCGCAGTGGTCGCCTGCATTCGCTCCAGTTCCACAAGACTTTAACGGTGATGGGAGAACAGATTTGTTTTTGAGTCAGAACTTTTTTGCAGTTGCGTCGGGTTTTCCCCGTCTGGACAGTGGTCAAGGGCTCTTATTACTCTCGAATGAATCAAATAAGTTAGAACCACGATCTGCGCTGATATCTGGAATTCGTATTTATGGTTCTCAAAGGGCAACCGTTGCCGCCGACTTCAATCTTGACGGTCGTATGGACTTGGCAGTCACGCAAAACGCCGGTCCAGTAGTTCAACTCCTGAACCGTTCATCGGAGCAAGGTCTTCGGATTAAGCTACGGATCAACAATGGGAATTCTCATGCAATCGGGGCCTCAGTCCGTCCCCGCTACCGAGATGGTTCAATGGGTGCGACGACTCCGATCGTAGCAGGGAGTGGGTACTGGTCACAAAATACGTTAAGCCCCCTTTTGGCTCCGCGAAGTCAAATTGACAGCGTGTATATCCATTGGCCAAATGGGGCAGACACAACGGTATCGGTTCCGCAAGATGAAGACATCCTTTTCATTGAGCAGGAATGAGTATCAAGCTTCATCTCATCTGTGAGCGTTCTTCTCTGATCTGTATGATAGGACAATTTCCATAAGTTCACGACTCATGGAACACATTGGGTTAAATTGGGCAGATTTCAGAGGGAATCAGTGGATGGGTGACACTAAGTTACGTTCTAATCGTTAACATGTATAGCCTTGTAAGGACGCAAAACAGGGCTGGAACAGACTCCAATAAAAACTAAATTGCCTTGGTTGGAATTGAATATGAGTGGAAAAGATTTGCTGAGTGCGCCCATGGTTAGAATTGGGTTCATCTACACGAAGGTATGATCATGATTTATCGGATTGATGGGAACTGGCGAGCAGGTGGGATATATGCTCATGGGCTCTCAGCCACCCTCGGCGAGAATAAGGTGGACCTGCGTGCTTGTAAAGCGGACGGGTGAATTGAAACCAGAGAAGAAAAGTGGAGCCAAGGGGAGTCGAACCCCTGACCTCTTGAATGCCATTCAAGCGCTCTACCAACTGAGCTATGGCCCCGAATGGGAATTACACAAGCTTTTCTTTTTCAGGTTCCCGAAGATCTGGTGTTCGTGAGTGCTAACCATCCAAAGAGTTTATGCGTAATTTAGAGTGATTGATGTCAAGTGCTGAACGGAAATTACCGGTTATTCAATCGAACGTGGACCAGACTTCGCGCAAGCATCTTCAGGTTGTCAAATTTGGAGGGACCTCCGTGGCTACATCCCAAGGGATTCAGCGAGCCGTTCAATTGGTTCAGAATACCCCGGATGAAGTTCGATGCGTTGTTGTTGTCTCTGCTGTGGGTGGAGTAACTGACAGATTAATTGAATCCATCCATGAATCTCTTTCAGGAGAGGAGTCAATTCTGGAAATCATTACGGAACTATCCGATCGTCACGCCAAGCTCTTGGATGAGTTGGTGCCTACTGGAGACAAAAATGAGTTGCATCAGCAATTTGAAGTTCTCTGGCAGGAATTGGAAAGGTTACTTCGTGGAGTTACCTTTATCGGCGAGTGCACAGCACGTACCAGAGATGCGATTTTGAGTATAGGAGAGAGAGCTTCTGCTCCACTGATTTCTGGAGCATTTCGCGCGGCGGGGATTCCCTCCATTTCGGTTGACTCACGAGAACTGATCTTAACGGATGATACTTATGGCGATGCGACGGTGGATTTTGATGAGTCAACGAACAGAATTCAAGTTCGCTTTCAAGAGATTCCAAATGAACAGGTTCCAGTCGTAACAGGATATATTGCATCAACTCGGGATGGCTCTACCACAACGCTTGGGCGCTCGGGGAGTGATTATACCGCGACCATTTTGGGTTCCATCTTACGTGCACGGCGAGTCATCATCTGGACGGATGTGGATGGGGTATTATCCGCAGATCCTCGGGATGTCCCCGAGGCATTTCCATTGGCACGTCTAAGTTATGCTGAAGCCGCAGAAATGGCCTACTTTGGCGCCCGCGTTTTACATCCCCGAACCATGCGGCCAGTGCAGATGCTTGGAATCCCTCTCCTCATCAAAAATTCGTTGAATCCCAAAGCGTCTGGCACGTTGATCTCGAATGAATCTCATTCGGTGGATCTGAAGGTGAAAGCTATCTCCACAATTCGAGATGTCTCTGTTATCATGCTAGAGGGAAGTGGCATGTTAGGTGTGCCAGGAGTTGCTGCTCGTGTGTTTGTGTCTCTCGCTGACCAGAAGATAAATGTGCTTATGATCGCACAGGCATCCAGTGAGCATAGTATCTGTCTAGTTGTTCGTGAGGGCGATGCAGATCAAGCGGTTAGAACATTACGAAAATCGTTTACCAGAGGAATGTTCAATGGGGAGGTTAGTAAAATCTACTCAATTCCCAGATGTGCGATCGTGTCCGCTGTGGGGGATCGAATGCGTCATCATCCAGGTCTGGCTGGAAGGATGTTTGCGACTTTGGGGCGGAGCCGAGTGAATGTATTATCCATTGCCCAAGGAGCAGCCGAAACAAATATTTCTGCGGTTGTCCGTGATGATGAAGTACGTAGAGCAGTCAGAGCTCTCCATGAATCATTTCCACTCGGACGTCTGCGTGCACACATATGCCTCTTGGGACCGGGACGGGTAGGAGCCCATCTATTAAAACTTCTCAATGCGCAGTACAATGATCTTCTGGAACGGGTGAAGTTGAATGTCAAGTTGATTGCGGTTGCCAATTCGCGTACAATGGTGTGGAACCCGGATGGACTTGCATTTGATGGTGCGATTGCAAATTTGGCTGAGGGCCGATCCACGAATTTACAGTGGTTGACCGAGCAGTTAGGTGCCAGTCGACTGGAGCGAATCATCATTGTTGATGCAACTGCTAGTGAAGAAGTCGCCGCATGTTATCCAGATTTCCTTGAACTCGGATTTGGTGTTGTAACAGCAAATAAATTGGCGAATACACTAGATTTACCGTTTTATCGACGTCTCCAGAAGGCAGCAAAGCGTCGAGGGGTTGCGTTTCGATACGAAACCACCGTCGGTGCAGCGCTACCCGTGATTTCCACGATCAAAGACCTAGTACGCTCTGGAGATCAAGTTCACAAGATTGAAGGGATTTTTTCCGGGACATTGGCCTATGTATTTAATAGTCTAGATGCAGGTGCGTCTTTCGCATCTGTAATTGAGACTGCTCATGCGAAGGGGTGGACTGAACCCAATCCGGCCGATGATCTGAGCGGTGAAGATGTGGCTCGCAAACTATTAATTCTCGCTCGGGAGATTGGCCTTCCAGTTGAGCGGAGTGATATCAAAGTTGAATCCTTGCTACCCGAAGAATTGAGTGCAGAGACTCCAACCGAGTTATTCAAGAAACTGACCACTGTGAATCACGAGTGGAAAGAAAAAGTAGATCAAGCGGCCAAAAATAATCGTCGGCTTCGTTACATCGCAAGACTTCAAGATGGTCAATTGGATGTGAGTGTTCAGTCCGTACCAGTTGATTCTCCTTTTGCTACTGCCTCTGGTCGTGAGAATGTAATTGCTTTCACGACGGATCGTTACAGTGATGAGCCACTCGTTTTACAAGGGCCGGGTGCAGGGCTTCAAGTTACGGCGGGAGGATTATTGATTGATCTGATTCACTCTGCAGAGCTAATGCCCTAAAGCTAACCTTGTTCAATGCCGAGATCTTAATGTCAAGTTCATTACGAATTGCTGTTGCAGGTACTGGGCGTATGGGTCAAGCCGTTGAGGAGCAGGCACGTTTGCGTGGCCATAAAATTGCTATGCGATTCAATCAAGCCAACCCTGTTTCCGAAGCGGCATTAGGGGGCACGCCTGATGTTGTGATTGACTTTACCCAGCCCAAGGTTGCGGTCTCAAATATTACGAACTATTGCGCAACACAGGTGCCCGCTGTGATTGGTACGACGGGTTGGTACGATCAAATTTCAGAAGTTCACAGCCTTGTAGAATCCTCTCATGGAGCCGTACTATACAGTTCAAACTTCTCATTGGGGATACAGCTTGTTCTTCACGCATTACAGGCCGTTGGAACGCTCTTGGATCAACTGCCGGAATTTGATGTCGCGATCCATGAGCTTCATCACTCGGAAAAACTGGATGCTCCAAGCGGTACGGCGATCAATCTTGCTGATCGCCTCATTGGTGCTCTTCGTAGAAAAGTTGAGTGGGGTCGGTGTTCCGCTCCACATGATTCTTCCAAGCTCGAGATTGTATCCACTCGGATCGGACATGTATTCGGACAGCACCGGGTCATGATCGACGGCCCTGCGGATCATGTCGTATTGGAGCATACAGCAAAGGGTAGAGAGGGCTTTGCGATGGGTGCAGTCCGGGCCGCCGAATGGATACAGGGACACACAGGACTATTTACACTTGAAGATATGCTGGCCGAATGGCTCGCAAATCGCCAAGATTCTGATCATCATCACTTGCAGCGTAACATATGATATTTGTTGGTTCGGCTCCAGCCCTGATTACCCCCTTTTCAAAAGATGGTGAAATTGATGAGGCCACTTTTGGGACACTCATTGACCATCAGATCGCATCAGGCTCCTCCGCCCTCGTTGTCCTTGGAACGACCGGAGAAAATGCAACGATTACTCCGAAAGAGCGGAGTCAACTTGTCGCTTTTTCGGTTGAGCACACCAATGGACGCGTTCCGCTGATCATTGGAACTGGAAATAACTCTACTGCGGAGAGCATTGCATTCTCTGTTGAAGCTGCTCAATTAGGAGCAGATGGATTACTTGTGGTCGGACCCTACTACAATAAACCTCCCCAACGAGGGTTCAGGGCCCATGTGGAAGCGATCGCCGCCGCTACATCATGCCCAATGATCTTGTACAATGTCCCAAGTCGTACAGGTTTTGATGCACATAGCGACACAATCCTGGAGTTGGCACATGAGATTCCTTCCGTCGTAGGGATAAAAGAAGCATCGGGGGATCTTGCAAAAGTGGCTGATCTGATTCGTAACCGCCCAGAGGATTTTGCGGTGTACTCGGGCGACGATGAATGGACACTATTCTTTTTAGCTTTGGGCGCAGATGGAGTGATATCTGTCGTCGCGAATGTGCTCCCATGTCTCATGAATGAATTGGTCTCCCTCGCTAATCAAGACAAAGTCTCCGAAGCGTCCGAGATTCATTTGATGATGCTAGATGCCATGCGGGCATGCTTTCTGGATACTAACCCTATCCCGGTCAAGGCGATGCTGGCGAAGCTTGATCGGGCAAGGTCCACCGTAAGACTCCCCCTCGTTGAAATGTCAGCTGAGCAGGCTAATATCATCGCGGATGAATTTGAAGATGCACTGCGGGTTGAGAAAGACTTCGGTCCGCCTGATGCTTTTCGTTTGCTGAAAGAGAGCGCAGGACGAAAAAAATAAATTGAGAGGAAACGACATTCATCTTATCCCACAGTAATTCAAATAGTTCACCGAGAGGCTGTTGTACACTATTCAAATAAGTGGAGAACCACGGACGTTTGATCCCGAATCATGCGGGAACTTCAAGTGGATCCGCTTCCATAATTTTCTCTGTTGCAACTACGTCATGCAGAAAACGGGGAAATATTTTTATGATTTTCAGCTAGATCAGACACAGACGAATGAGTGATATAATTTCTGGAATTGAAGATATGGACGGGCGTGTCGTCCCTCTGAGTATCACGGAGGAAATGGAATCCTCCTACATTGATTACTCCATGTCAGTGATCGTGGGCAGGGCGCTTCCCGATGTAAGAGATGGACTCAAACCTGCTCATCGACGGGTTCTGTTTGGTATGAATGAATTGGGTTTGACCCCAGGTTCTACCTACAAAAAAAGTGCTCGAATCGTTGGAGAGGTGCTTGGAAAATATCACCCTCACGGGGATGCATCTGTCTATGATACGATGGTGAGGATGGCACAGGATTTTTCATTGCGCTATCCGTTGGTGGATGGACAGGGAAACTTCGGCTCTATTGACGGTGATTCCGCCGCCGCAATGCGGTACACCGAAGCACGACTCACTCGTTTGGCGTCTGAATTATTAAGAGATATCAAACAGGATACCGCAGATTTTCAAGAAAATTTTGATGGATCTCTACAGGAGCCCGTTGTGTTACCTGCTGCCCTTCCCAATCTAATTGTCAATGGTGGGGACGGGATTGCGGTTGGGATGGCCACAAAAATTCCACCTCATAATCTTCGGGAAGTCGCCTCTGCCATCATCGCGTACATTGATAATCCGATGATGGATACCCTTGGACTGATGGAGTATATCCCTGGGCCTGATTTTCCAACTGGAGGAATCATCTATGGGACCAAAGGCATTCAGTCTGCCTATCATTCTGGGCGGGGGCGCATTCTCATGCGTGCCCGAATGCATGAAGAGGAAATGAGGGAGGGAAGGATTGCTCTCGTGATCACGGAGATTCCCTACCAAGTGAATAAAGCAATTCTTGTTGAAAAGATTGCTGAATTAGTACGAGACAAGCGGATTGAAGGGATCAGAGATCTGCGGGATGAGAGCGATCGAGATGGGATGCGCATTGTCATTGAATTGAAGAAAGATGCCCATCCCAAGGTCGTGGAAAACAAGCTGTACAAATATTCCAGATGCCAACAGTCATTTGGAGCCAATCTGGTAGCTCTGGTAAATGGACGCCCCGAAGTACTGACTCTCAGGGATATTATCGTTCATTTTGTGAACCACCGGCATGAGGTGGTTACACGTCGTACTCAGTATCAACTGAACGAAGTCCAGAATCAGGCTCATATCTTGGAAGGTCTTGTGATCTCCTTAGATCATCTGGACGCCGTCATTACCATCATACGTGAGTCGGCGGATGTAGACGAGGCGCGTGCATGCCTGATTGACGGGATCTGGCCATCCAAATTAACCGTGGCTCAACTTGAACGACTTGGACTCGTAGCCGATGCTCCTGGCTCCACAGATCATGGTAGAGACTCGTGGTTGAGTGAAGAGCAGGCAAATGCGATTCTCGCTCTTCGTCTGAGCCGACTTACGGGGTTGGAGCGAGATAAGATATTGGAGGATTTTGAAGCCAAGAAAAAAGAGATTATACGTCTGGCCAACATCCTCGCGAGTGAAGAGCTTCGAATGGGGATTATTAAGGAAGAGATACTTGAAATCGCCGAGAAATATGGCGATGATCGTCGTACCGAGATTGATCTTTTGGGAGGAGACGATATCCACATTGAAGATTTGATTGATAATAGTCGAGTAGTTATCACGATCTCACATCAGGGAATCACCAAGCGAACGCCTCTGGATGAGTTCCAATTGCAAGGACGCGGTGGGAAAGGTGCTCGTGGAAGTACGCTACGCAGTGAAGATTATTTGGAACATCTATTTGTGTCGTATAACCTGGATTATTTATTGATCTTTACAGATCAAGGACATTGTTATTATCTAAGGGTCTATCATATTCCCGCAGGGGGGCGTACCGCACGAGGGCGAAGTATTCGCAACCTGATCCCGATTGCCGAGGATGACCGAATTTGTGCTGTACTACCTGTAAGTCGGGACGACTTCCAGAGCGAAGAATTTTTGAAGGCACACTATGTCCTGATTGCAACTCGTGGTGGATTCCTCAAGAAAACTGCACTCTGGGAGTATCGCACTGCGAGGAAAAAAGGAATCAAAGCCATTAAGATTCGAGAAGGAGATACAGTACTTGAAGCTAGACTGACAGATGGAAATTCGCAAATCATTCTGGCTTCTTCTGGGGGGCATGCGAATCGGAGATGTGAAAAACGTATTCGGACAATCGGACGATATACTCAAGGTGTGTTTGGAATCAGGATGAAGGAATATCAACAGGTTGTGGGGATGGTGGTTGTCTCCAGAGAAACCGAGTGCACTCTTCTTACGGTCAGTGCGAATGGGTATGGGAAACGTTCACGGATCGGTGATTATTCGGTGACACTTGGTGCTGGAAAGGGCGTCGTTGCGCATAAAATTAACGAAAAGGTAGGACCACTAGTCGCCATTCGAGGTGTCATGGACTCGGATGATCTAATGATCATCACTCAGAATGGGAATCTTATTCGACAGCCAGTAGGCAATATTTCGGTAATGGGACGCGCCACCCAAGGAGTTCGGCTTATCCGATTACGAGAGAGTGATGCCATAGCAGATGTCACGCGGGTCATTTCGGAGGACGAAGAACCTGACATTGCCCCAACGCCGAACGAAGATGCGTAGCCTGACCATTGAGTAAAGTGTCAGGCGATCTGAGGGACTGGAACCTGAATTTCCGATGGGATTGCCCGTTCAAAGAGTTCCATCCCTTTGTCAATTTCTTCTTTAGTGATTGTCAAGGCAGGCCGAAAGCGAATCGTTGATTTGCCACAGCCAATGACGATCATTCCCATGGAGTAGCAATCCTGAAGGATTCTGTCTCGGAGTTCCAGAGAGGAAACGTCAATAGCACACATCAGACCACGGCCCCGTGCATTTGAGAGGTGGTCCGAGTAATCAGCAATGGCACGAAGCCGATTCAGTAGGTGTGCACCGACCACCATGGTGTGATCAAGAAGAGAATCTTCGGTCATGATTTGGAGGATCCGGTCTGCTCGAACCATGTCGACCAGATTCCCTCCCCAAGTAGAGTTGATGCGTCCAGGCTTGACGAACACATGATCTTCAACTTCATCCAGACGTCGTCCTCCTAACACACCGCATACCTGCGTCTTTTTTCCGAATGCAAGAAGATCAGGGGTTACACCGGTCTGTTCCGAAGCCCAAAATGTACCTGTGATTCCAGCACCACACTGAACTTCATCATAGATAAGTAGTGCGTCATTTTCTCGGCAGAGTTGCTCGAGAGACTGAAAGAACTCCGGTCGGAAATGATTATCTCCCCCTTCCCCTTGAATAGGTTCAAGGATGATGCAGGCAATTTCATTTTTTCGGCTCTGAAAATACGATTTTGCCTCTTCCAAGGCTTGAGATTCGAGTCGTTCCACATGTTCCAAGTGTTCGGAGAGGGGAAAGGAGATCTTCGGATTCAGGATTCGTGGCCAATCAAATTTTGGAAAATATCTGGTTTTCCAGGGATCGGCGGTATTGGTTAAGGATAGCGTATACCCGGTACGCCCGTGGAATGCATCCCGAAGATGCATTGCTTGCTGTCCCCGCTCACCAGAGATCCCTTTGGACAAATTTTTCCGAACTTTCCAGTCAAAAGCTGCTTTCAAAGCATTTTCAACCCCGAGCGCTCCACCGCTAATAAAAAAAGCGTAGGGAAGGGCATCGGATTGTGCAATGTGTCCGAATGTTTTAAGGAATCGGGCCATATGAGTGGTCTGGATATCAGAGTTTGCTACCTTGTTCAGGGCTGCATCCCGAAGGCGATCCAATGCTTCTTGATCGGACTCCAATTTTGGATGATTCATCCCCAACATGCTGCTAGCAAAAAAACCAAAGAAATCCAGATAAGAATTTCCAGTCACCTCGTCAATAAGCCAGACTCCATGACTTGCCTTCATGTCCAATACTAGAGGCATCATACCCCTGGAGTTCATATGCTTTTTAAATACGTCTGGCACCTGTCGAGAGGATATATTCATGGATTTGGAAACGGATGAGTATTCTATGTAATGGGATCAATGAATGACTTCAAAGGTAAGCATATTACTTTAACAAACTAGTCTATCAGTTGAGTTCCGTAATCACGAAACGATCTTTTCTTCCGGGTGAGATTTCCCTGAAAAAACAGTCCGCTCAAACGGGGGATGGAGTGGATAACTTTGTCGGGTTGCCTGTAATTGAGTCTGTACCACATCAACGCCGACCAGACTGGTTACGGGTTAAACTCCCCTATGGTCCAGTCTATCGTAACCTTGTGGATCTCATAGAGGAGAACGAGTTACATACGGTTTGTCAGAGTGCTCGCTGTCCAAATATGGGTGAATGCTGGACAGCTGGTACAGCAACCTTCATGATTTTAGGGAATGTATGCACGCGTTCCTGTGGATTCTGTGCTGTCAAAACTGGGAGACCGGAGCCAGGCTTGGATTATGATGAACCGCGCCGCGTAGCAAAGGCTGCACGGATTATGGGCTTGAAACATGCGGTGATTACATCGGTGAACCGAGACGAGAGAGAGGACGGAGGCGCCCCCATTTTCGCGGAGACCATTCGTAGGATTCGAGCGGAAATTCCCGGTTGTACTGTTGAAGTGCTGATCCCTGATTTCCGGGGCATATGGGATGCTCTGCAAATTGTTCTGGATGAGCGTCCAGAGATATTGAACCACAACGTTGAGAGCGTACCCAGGCTCTACCGTCGTGTTCGCCCTCAGGCAGACTATCAACGCTCTCTGGACGTTCTCAGAATTTCGAAGGAGCAAGGACTGCGCACAAAGAGCGGGATTATGGTTGGTCTCGGCGAAACCGAGGATGAAGTTTTAGATCTCATGGACGATTTTGTGCGTGTTGGAGTTGACGTCATGACCATTGGTCAGTACCTCCAGCCCACACGAATGCATCTGGATGTGGTAGAATTTATACACCCAGATCAATTCCAAATGTATAAACAAATCGGTGAGGATAAAGGGATTGAGCATGTTGAAAGTGGTCCATTGGTGCGCAGTTCCTACCACGCAGAGCGTCACGTATAAATTTTCTGTATTGATGCTCCGTTCGGATATGAACGGATTCTGTATTGCCAGATCATTTGTCGCCAAGTATCCATCAGGTACTTCCTTGAGTTCTCCTTCCATGAAGATATATCCTGTGCGCACATTGAATTGAGAGTTTGAGAGAAAAAAAGTGATCGGAACCTGTATTGACTTCCTGCCCTGCTCTGGAAAAACTAGATTTAGATAGGTTAGGGTGTGAATGACGGTGTTTGCTGGATCGAAAGATTCTCGGTGCTCTCTATTGCTAAGTTTCAGGGGCATATACTCCGAAGTCTTCAACTTTGACAGGATATCTTTACCCTCAAATCAAGTGAGATAGTACCATTTGAGGATATTCAATCGGGG
This sequence comes from Rhodothermales bacterium, assembly GCA_965208025.1. Taxonomy (GTDB): domain Bacteria; phylum Bacteroidota; class Rhodothermia; order Rhodothermales; family Bin80; genus Bin80. The sequence continues at coordinate 1,591,715 of OZ242302.1, read as the reverse complement.
GCAGTCATCCACCAGATGTCCGTCTTCATCGGACGCCAATTCATTCTCTTCTACAGTGAAAATCAGTGAATGAGTATCCAGAATAGGACGCGCTACCCCCTTGCAAACAATCTTCCAGATGCACAGACTATGCAAGTGTCATCTGGTGAGATGCCATCTAATCGTGTGAGAGAGACTCTATTTCTCAATAAGTTTAGATCTGATGCTTCCGAGGATGGAGGGTGTGATCTCGGGAATAACTGTACTCAAATCCCAAATCACGGGGCAACCTCTACCATAGTTTGTGATCGTCCGACAAGGGTTTATCGTGCAGTATTCTCCCCACGCTCACCAGGGATACATGGGCCAGTTGGATGTGTATCCTCTGGCACCTGATACAACTCACGCAGGCGGGTGAGTTCTTCCTTGAGTTCCATCTGAGTATCAGAATATGCCGTATCATCGTAGACGCTGTTCATTTCCATCGGGTCAGTCTCGAGATCAAAGAGTTCCCATTCATTTCGGTTGTAGTAATGGATCAGCTTATATCGCTGGGTCCGAACCCCATAATGTCGTTCAACACAGTGATGGCCAGGATACTCATAGTACTGGTAGTAATGACTCGTCCGCCAGTCATCGGGAGTTTCGCCGAGGAAGAGCGGTTTAAGACTTCTACCTTGTAGATCGTCGGGGATACTGGCCCCCGCCAAGTCAAGAAACGTTGCTGCGAAGTCCAAATTTGAGACGATTGCATTATTTGTGCTCCCTGGTTGAATTTTATTTGGCCAGCGAACAAGGAGTGGAGTGACTAATGATTCCTCATACATCCACCGCTTATCATACCAGCCGTGTTCGCCTAAATACCATCCTTGATCCGAAGAGTAAATGACGACGGTATTTTCGTCAAGATTTTGCGCATCAAGATAATCCAATAGACGTCCCACATTGTCATCTACGCCAGCAACCGTACGCAGATACTCTTTTGCATAGCGTTGGTATTTCCACCGAGTGAGATCATCTCCCTCGAGGTTGGCTTCCCTAAATTCTTGATTACGGGGTCCATAAACTTCTTCCCAAACAGCAGCCTGCTCCGCATTCATACTTCTGGGAGCAGTGAGTTTTAAATCTGCGATATTCATATGCGTTGCGATCGTCATACCTTGATCGCTCGCAGGGGAGGCGCGATTTGAGTAGTCATCAAAAAGGTTTTCCGGCTCAGGGATGTCTTGATCCGCGTAAAGTTCAAGGTGGTCAAGGCTTGGATGCCACTCCCTGTGTGGGGCTTTGTGTTGATACATAAGCAAGAACGGCTTTAAGGGGTCTCGTTGGCTCTCAAGCCAGTTGATTGCCAGATCCGTAATGATATCCGTGGTATAGCCCTCCACTTGAATGGTATCCTCAGGAATAAGAAAACGAGGGTTATAGTAGGGTCCCTGCCCGATGAGGATCTGCCAATAGTCAAAGCCTGTTGGCTCACTTTGCAGGTGCCATTTTCCAATCATGCTGGTCTGATAGCCCGCAGCTTGAAGTAATTTAGGGAAGGTTTGCTGGCTTCCATCAAATCGATTCCCATTGGTAAGCTGTCCATTGAGATGGCTATGCTTGCCTGTAAGAATGACAGCCCGGCTTGGTGCACAGATTGAATTGGTGACCAGACACTGGGTGAATCGCATCCCTTCGTTGGCAATCCGATCAAGATGGGGCGTCTCATTCACGACCGAGCCGTAAGAACTGAGTGCACGAGCGGTATGATCGTCGGTAAATATAAATACGATGTTGGGCGGAGGAGTGTTCTGTGAACATCCAGTGATCAACAATATCAGTATTGGAACAAGTTTCAAAATCTTCATGGATTTGATCAAAGAGGGTTGGGAACCGTAGACCTAAGAATTTTCAATTAATATTCAAACTTGAGTATCAAGGTACACATTCTTGTCGTACAATTGGCAAGTTAAACAATAATCTCTAAAATGATGAATCAAGAATATACGCTAGCAATTCTAAAGCCCGATTGCGTCCGACGAGGCTTAATCGGTGATGTAATACGTCAGATTGAACAAGATAAATTTATCATCTGTGCGCTTGAGATGTTACAACTGGATCGCAGCCGTGCGGAAGGATTTTACGGTGTGCACCGTGCGCGCCCATTTTTTCCTGACCTCATTGATTTCATGACAAGTGGCCCCTGTATTCCGATGGTCCTTCAGAAAGAAAATGCTGTTGAAAGCTTTCGAGACTTAATTGGAGCAACAGATCCCGAGCAAGCCGCCGAAGGGACGATTCGTAAACGCCACGCTGAAAGTAAAGCGGAGAACATTGTTCATGGCTCTGACTCTCTCGACAATGCACACAAGGAGATCGCCTACTTCTTCGGCGATTTTAGATAATATCTCCTGCTTAATGAGAAGCTTTCTAATTATCGTTTTATTCTTTTGTGCCAAGGTCGTAATTGCACAGGATCTCATGATACGCACAGGTGCAGATATCCTGTCCGAGTCAAATTTTAGTCACTTAGCAGGAACTACCGTGGGACTGATCGTGAACCATACAGCACTGGTCGGCGAAGAGCATTTGATCAATCTGGTACATGATACACCCGAGGTTACCCTGGGAGCAATCTTTGGACCTGAACATGGATTACGGGGCACAGCCGAGGATGGCGAGGCGGTCAAAGATGGAATTGATCAGTTGACGGGTGCGCCGGTATACAGCCTCTATGGGGCAACTCGTAAGCCTACCCTTGAAATGCTTTCTGACTTGGATCTTCTGATCTTTGATATACAAGATGTGGGATCTCGTTTTTATACGTTCATTTCTACCATGGGACTTGCGATGCAATCTGCGGCAGAAGCCGGGATTCCATTTATGGTTCTGGATCGACCGAATCCTCTCTCTGGCACTTATGTATCTGGTTTTATGTTAGAATCGGATCATCAATCATTTGTGGGGCAATATTCAATTCCGATTGCGCATGGCTTAACGGTTGGAGAATTAGCCATGATGATTCAGGGAGAAGCTTTATTGCCAGATTTGGATTCTCTGCAGTTGGAGATCATTCCAATGGAGGGGTGGACTCGTGACATGCAATGGCCCGACACTGGAAGGCCTTGGGTTCCCACCAGTCCAAATATTCCCCAATTTGAGACGGCTCTCGTTTATCCTGGGACTTGCTTCTTTGAAGCTACCTCAGGGAGTGAGGGTAGAGGAACCCGGAATCCATTCCTGCAGGTGGGGGCAACTGATGTTGATGGCGCTCAGATTGCAGATCAGCTTAACCATAAATCATTGCCAGGGGTATTTTTTGACGTCTTGGAGTTTACCCCTGAGCCTCTTGCTAATATGGAATCTGCCCCAAAGCTTAATGGTCAAACTGTTCAAGGGCTTAGGATCAATATTACCGACCGAAAAGTCTATCAACCTGTCGAAACGGGTATTCATATCCTTCACGAATTCCATCAGGCTGTAACCGATCAAGATGGATTTTTATCAAGGCCCGATTGGCTGGCTAAGCTATCTGGGACTGACAGGTTGGCCCCGATGTTACAATCTGCGACACCTGAAGAAATCATCGCATCATGGCAGGGGGAAGTCAGCGAATTTATTGTGCGGAGCGAGAACTACTATCTGTATGAATAGAGCTTCGCCAAAGAATGGCATAAATGATCTCAAGGTATCCTCCGAGAATCAGAAGTGGAGCTACATAAAGGGAGAGGAAGCCATCTACCTCGTTTTCCAAACGCATGATAGAATATCCGAGTACAATTGCTAAAACGCCTACAGCCAGCAACACATAGTTATGGGTAGATAAAATCATGGAGTGCTTTTTCCCTCGACGTTTTCTAGCTTTGGATCGGGAGGACGTTTGGGAGCGGGCCATTTGTTTATGGAGATTTACCAAGGTTGCACCTGTTCACATAAGTTTAGTTTCATAAGTCTACGATGCGCGTCGCCTTACGTCTCTTCATTATCGGAACCATTTGTGTCACGCTCCAGTGGCTCTTCTTCGGAAGGTTAACTCTTTGGGGGGCAACTCCAGATGTGGTTTTACTTTTTGTGTTGTGGGTAGCTATCGGCCATGGACAGGTGACGGGTGCATTGGTAGGCTTCTTCGCAGGTTTTGCTTTGGACATGGTCTATGGTCTATGGGGAATCAATATGTTCGTGAAGACGCTCATTGGCTTTCTGGTAGGATACTTGAATCTTATTAATCTTGAGGTATTCGAAAGATCTGTTCGTCGTGTTGTTGAATTATCTCTGGTCGTTGCATTGATGCATAATGTTCTACTTTCTTTTTTTGTGCTTTTACAGGGCGAAGCGAGTTGGCTCTCTCTGATTTGGTCTGTATGTGTGGGTAGTACATTGTATACGGCGTTGGTCGCATTCATTAGTGCAGCGATCTGGAGCCGATAATCCATCCTTTCACATGTAGCTTATTTGGGCAGACAACCTTGAGACACATGTGGTTTGATCAACTCGAATGTGCAATTGATTGCTACTTGAATGAGGTCTTTCCGCAATTCACTGTAATATCGGTTGGATGTATCCGTTATTGAGGCAGCGGAGATGCTAAGCTTACACACTCCTCAACGAGTCTACAAGCATTCGCCCAAGAAAATCGGAATCATCCCACAGAGTCAAATCAAGCGACAATCCCCAAGACGAACCCTGCCAGTTCCAATACCCGTAGATGACAAACCCACCGATAGTGGCGATTGATCAATATAGACTTTGCGCGGGTCTTTGAGAGTAAACGTGTGATATTTTATTGTGCATCAAGCCTGAAAAATGTAAGTTCAGAGATTCCCAGCGCTCGGAAATTAGAATGGGACCAACAAAATCACAGAGTAGTTTAGTCAGGCTAATTCGTCGGCAGTTACAATAAGGATGGAGCGGGCATCAAAAGACAAGAATCAAACGAGAGAGGTTTAGCTGTATGCCTGCGCAGTGGCTTCAAATGGAGCCGTAAAGTAGTGCATAAATAATTCCCCCTTCGCGGACATTGCCACTGAGATGTCCGAGCCAGTCTCTGATTTTCGGGAGATCCCGGCATTGGGACCAGATGCCTCAACGGTCACTGGAAAACGCAATAAGCTGACAACATCAGGATGCACTAAATAGACTGCCGCCAAGGGATCCCAGGCATAAAACACGCCCTTTTCAGCATGGGGGCGGATTGCTTCAAGTACTTGGGATGTCATCCGCCCAATGGGGCAACGAGCCATCTTCGTGAATTGGTCAATGAATGGGATTTTGACGGGTACTTGATTGGTCGCATCAAGGGGAATCAAAGTGATCGGAAAGTCTGAAGAAAAAACTTTTGATGCCGCCAATGGATCGGTATAGAAATTCCATTCCGCATTGGTTGTGGGGGAAACAAACTCCTCGGAGTCCTTCACATTTCCAGCTACTGAGATTGCGCCACCCATAATGATGAGTTCTTCCATGGCGGGAGCTGACTCACGGGCGATGGCAGCCAGATTCGTGAGAGATCCAAGCGCCAATACTTGAACCGGTCTGGTCGTGCGGGAAAGTCTACGTTGCAAAAAAGAAACCGCATGCTCTTCCTGAGGAGGAATAAATGCTTTCGGTAGACTGACACCGGGAAGTTCATTGGATAGCTTTCTCCATTGTTGGGGGTAACTAGCATTCCCAACTGAGGGTTTCGAATGCCCCATATACACTGGAATATGTCCCTTTGCGAAGGCGGCTACGATGCGGGCAATATTGATTGCTCCGCGGTCTACATCCGCAAGGCCATAAGAGACCGTGATTGCTTCAACCTGGATGGACGGGTGAACCAACAAATAGCCCAGAGCCAGTAGATCATCCGGCCCTGCATCGGTATCCACGATGATTTGTTTAGGCGGAGATTTAAGCATCGTACGATCCAGCGGTTACCGATCCTCCTGCACCAGTCCAGTTCGTGTGAAAAAATTTTCCTCGAGCCTCTCCAAGCCGCTCATACGTATGGGCACCGAAATAATCTCTTTGCGCCTGAATTAGATTGGCAGGCCCGTGTGCGCAACGATATCCATCATAGAATGCTAGAGCACTGCTAATTGCAGGAATGGTAATGCCGTAAGTGGAGGCGACTGAGACAATTCGACGCCAGCCTCTCTGAGCATTCGCCAGGGCCTGCAAAAAGTATGGAGCGAAGAGAATATTCTCAAGGTCTGGATGGATGTCAAAAGCTTCTTTAATCTTTTCCAGAAAGGCTGAACGAATGATACAGCCTCCCCTCCACATCAGCGCGATACTTCCATAGTTCAGTGGCCACTCGTATGTCTCTGCTGCGGAATGAAGGAGCATAAATCCTTGCGCATAAGAAATAATTTTTGCGGCATAAACAGCATCATGCAAATCATTGATTAGAGTCTTGTGATCCTCAAAATCATAGACACTAGCGGGGCCAGTAAGCAGTTTCGATGCCTGAGCCCGCTCAGAGACATGGGAGGAGAGGAAGCGGGAAAAGACAGCTTCACCAATTAGTGTGAGTGGAATTCCCTGATCCAGTGCACTTGCGCTTGTCCATTTCCCAGTCCCTTTTTGTCCAGCACTATCAAGGATGGTATCCAGGGTAAAGTTACCATCCTGATCCTGAAACCCCAGAATATCTCGGGTAATCTGAATCAGATATGAATCAAGTTTCCCACGATTCCACTGAGCATAAACCTTTTGCATGTCCAGATTAGAGAGTTCCAGGAGATCTCTCATGATATGATAGGACTCCGCAATGATTTGCATATCACCATATTCAATTCCATTATGGACCATCTTCACAAAATGACCCGCACCATTGGGGCCAATCCACTCGCAGCAGGGAGACTGGTCAACGTTTGCAGCAATACTCTGAAAAATGGGCTGTACATGCGGCCATGCTTTTTCACTTCCACCTGGCATAATGCTCGGCCCAATCCTGGCACCTTCCTCGCCTCCAGAAACCCCGGTTCCAATAAAGAATAAGCCTTGTGCTTCCACTTCACGACTGCGCCGAATCGTATCATGGTAGTTGGAGTTTCCCCCATCAATGATGATATCTCCAGACTCAAGCAGTGGGATTAAGTTGGATATTGTTTGATCAACTACGGCTCCTGCCTTGACCATGAGCAGTACCAATCGAGGTCGTTTAAGAGACGACACGAGTGCCCCAAGCGACTTGGCTCCTTGAATCGGTGTTCCCGCCGCAAGTCCTGAAATAAATTCCTCCATCTTGGTTATTGTGCGGTTATAGACCACCACTGAGAACCCATGGTCATTCATGTTCAATACAAGATTCTGGCCCATCACAGCCAGGCCAATGACACCAATATCCGCCATACCTTTATCGTTCATAAGGGGAAAGAATGATTATTGAGTAGCGAAATTTAGGATGTAAATTCTCCAGTTTGAACGCACATAGATCCCGAAAGCACCACATACAGAACGATCAATGGTGTGCTGGCAACTGGATCTGACCGGGCTCTCGGGCTTCTGTCCCTTGTATACCACGCAGTTGATCTCCGAGGACATTCCGCATGCTATCAGCTAGGGCTGAGAGTTGAGAAACTACATCAGGATGTACACTGGAAATGTCCTGGATCTCTCCAGTATCGGCAACGAGATCATAGAGTTCAAGTCCCGCGGTCTGGGACGTATATAGTCCTGGAATTCCATCTACGCCCGGTTCCTGACCGATCATCGTACGGAATTGGTGGGGAAAATACAGCTTCCACCGACCACTCCGAACCGCATGAAGTTCATTCTGTTTGTACCAGAAGAAGTAGGCTGTTTGTGGGGATGTCTGGCTCTCGCCAGTCAAGAGTGGCCAGATATTCCGTCCGTCAATAGGATGATCTGGAAGCACCCCATCAATGAGACTCGCCAAGGTGGGGAACAGATCAATGGTCATCGCAGGTGTAGTCACGGACAGCCCTTCGGGTAGAATATTTGGCCAGCGGGCTATAAATGGAACGCGTACCCCTCCTTCCCAGACGGTTCCTTTTCCTTCACGAAGGAGTCCCGTGTTTCCAGCGTGGTTCCCGTAACTCAACCATGGGCCATTATCACTAACGAACATGACAAGTGTACGGTCATCAATACTCATTTCCTGAAGAGTCTGCAAAATTTGTCCCATGGACCAATCAATTTCGTGAATTACATCGCCGTAGAGTCCAGCTCCGCTTGCCCCACTCCGTTCATTGGACACAAATAGTGGTACATGCGGCATGGGGTGAGCTATATAAAGGAAAAAGGGGTGGTCATCTGAGGCTTGAGCGCGAATGAAGTCAATGCTCCGAAGTGTAATGTCTGTCGTAAAGCGTGATTGATCGGGATTATAGCCGACAATGGAGTCTCCTTCAATCAGAGGTAAATCTCCCCACGCATCTGGATTTTCGGGATGAAAGGGCCACATATCGTTTGAGTAAGGGATCCCATAATAGTCATCAAATCCATGGTTCATGGGCAAAAATTTGGGATGATGGCCGAGGTGCCATTTCCCGTAGGCTGCTGTCGTATATCCTCTGTTCTGGAACATCTCTCCCAGAGTGATTTCATTGTCATGAATTCCGTGCGTATTTGATGGGCCCAGCGCGCCGTGAATGCCGATTCGATTGGCATAATTTCCAGTGAGGAGAGAGGCTCTGGAAGCGGAGCAGACGGCTTGGCTCACATAGAAATCAGTAAAATGAACCCCTTCCGCTGCCATTCGGTCAAGATGTGGGGTAGAATAGGCTGGAGAACCAAACGTACCAAGATCGCCATATCCCATATCGTCAACAAACATAATGATGACGTTCGGAGATGTGGAGTGGGGATGGATACCGCTCATCAGAAGCAGAAATAGTAACCCGAAGTACTTGAACATATCAGAGAATATTTAATTTGGACAAAAAATCATAGAATCATCTCGCTGATCCCTGACGAAATTCAACATCTTCCTACCAGATTTCAGGAAGTATTTAATCCCCCAAGATAATGTAATGTTGGCTTCCTACAACAAATTTTGAGCAGATCAATGTGTAACCAACTGAGACGGCTGGTTGATCATTTTTTGGGGTGAGACTCTGGTCATTCGTTCGTAGAGATCACTGGACAATTTTCGGAATTGAGATGATGAATCCAGCCAGATCACTCTTATCCGAACTCAAGTAGCTCTCCACATAAGATCATCTCAACAATGGAATGATGATTTGAATCCAAAACTAAATTCAAGACGGGTCTAAGGATTCAAGGAGGGGCGTAGAACATTGAACCTTTTGGATTGAGAATTCCGCAGAAAATTCATCTATTTAATGCCACATGAGGATCATTGAATCGTATACGAGAAACGCACCTGATTAGTGTGCTCTGTCTATCCTTATTCACTTATTATAATTCTATGAAGCTCATCCTTTACTCAGGTTTGCTCTTTTTAGTGACCGTAACATTTTTAGCGTGCGGTGGTGCAGAGACTTCTGACACTGAACCAGCTACATCATCTGACGCTATGTCCGAACTGTCTGTTGATTCGAACTCTCTGGAAATAACGATCCGTCCAGTTGGCGAGCAAATGCTCTACGATACAGACTCAATTTCAGTCGCCGCAGGCACTGATGTCACCTTGATTCTGGAGAATACGGCAACCCTCCCAACCATGATACATAATGTCGTTATACTTACCACAGACAGTGATGAGGATGTTAATCGTGTGGGCATAGCAGCAATCACCGCTGGTGAGGCTCAGGGTTATCTTCCCGAAGACGATGCTATATTTGTTGCCACTCCTATGGCACAGCCTGGCGAGACTGTTCGTGTTTCCTTTACGGCTCCCTCGGAGCCTGGAGTACATCGCTTCATATGCACCTATCCAGGGCATTATGCTTTGATGCAGGGGATTCTCATCATCACTTAGTCCCCTGGCGATTGCAACTTGGGACTGGATCTCAGCAAATACTTTAAGGCCTGAGTGAACTCAGACTTGGATTCCTTGGATTTATAAGAACTTGAGAATTTCTCTGTGAAAGGCTATCTTAGGGTAGCCTTTCTGTTCACGGTGAACATTGTTCTTGTAGGTGTGTAAGGCCAAGTAAGTTTAGTAATTGCGATGCACATTAGAGATGAGAATCAAGTATATCAGGTTGTTTCTTTTTGGATTATCCATTTTTTTGACTATTACGACTCAAGCTCAGCAAACTGGGAGACTCTATATTGGTGGGCTCATTGGACTTTCCCGAACCTCCGATGTTACGGTCATAGGAGATAGCAACGACCGTAGTAGCATATGTGATGAATTCATCAACCCCCTTTACGTTGCCATCCCTGAGTGCACTTCCCCGAATCGTGGGGAGGGAGATAGCTGGTCGGTACCCTTTGATGCGTCTTGGGGTGCATTTGCCAGTGCATTCATCGGATACCGTTTTTCTCCTTCCTTCCGAGTGGAACTTGAGCATGTAACGCGGATCAATAACTACGGTCAGAGATCATCTGTGGTTTCTGCTCAGGGTGTTAACGCAGACAAGCTCAGTGATGAGTTATTTCTGGCTGATGAGTGGTTGGGAACGGTGACTATACAAGGAATCTTTGCGAATTTAAATGTAGACCTGAGTATGATCAAAGGTCCACTTATACCTTATGCCGGGGTAGGGATTGGCCTCAATCTCACGAAAGTTGACTATGGAAGTGTATGGTCAAGGAGCCCTGACCCTGAGGATATTCGTACGGGTAGAGATCAACCCAATGCAAATGAAATCACACAGAATTTAGCAGGGGTTGCCAGTAGTGGACATGTAACCATGCAGGATAATCTGTTGACCTTACAGGGAATTCTTGGCGCAGAATATGCGGTGAGTGAAAGGGTAGCATTTGATTTTCGGGCGCGCTGGATGTTGTTGGATGAATTCGTCGGTGAGATCGTGTGGGATCCTCTCCGTGGTCATGTCCCCAATTTACGCCGGGATGGAAGTGAGCCCGTTCATGGACTGATGAGTTCAGATGATTTTTCTGCAATGATCATGAGCATGGGAGTGAAATACTATTTCTAGCCTCATCCGATCTTTTTTCATCGTCCATCTGGATAAAATCATTAGACTTCGTTGGATGGGCCTGCGAGTCATTCAGTATTTTCCAACGTAACCGTAGTCATTCTACTTGGGGCATATCCTATTCGGTGTGCTACCGCCCTGAGAGTCTGATTTGGTGCGAGCGCAACTGGTGAAGTGTACAAGAGCCACCGATTGACTGCAGAGTTGCCTGATTCTGAAACTTGATACCCGATTGATGCGCCGACGGTCCCACTGGCTAAACGAAGGAGTGCAGGGTTCGAACGATCCATATCATTCGTAACTTCATAGTGTAGAGAGTCGTCTGACAGCTGTTGAATCTTTCCACCTCCCGATGCAAATTCAATTGTAACGGGAGAAGTTTGGGGTTGAATATGGCTCGGCCACATTTGGGCAACGAGATTCATCTCTTCCAATGTGCCAGGGTCATTTGTTTCATCCATCCAAGCCTTCAATTCCCCACGCATTCGGACTAGCTGGTTTTGAAGTGCGGGATCGTTCGCCAAGTTCACAAGCTCATGCGGATCTGTTTCTATATGAAAAAGCTCCTCTTCGGGCTTGGAGATTCTGAACCACTGAGCCTGGAATTCGTCAAGTTCGCCAGAATCATGAAGACGAAGGAGTTCTTGCATACTCCCCATCTGCTCCCGATAGGCGACGGGAAGATAATAGGCACGATCAGGATGAAAGTTACGGATATATTTGTACTGATGGTCCCGAACCGCCCGTTTTGTATCGTACTCTGTATCAAACCGATCAGCAGCTGCATGAATGTACTGTCTGGGTTGGCTTGTTTTTTGTTTGCCTAAGAATGGTTGTCCATCAAGATAATTTGGCAGAGGTATGCCAGCGAGAGAGAAAACAGTGGGTGCCAAATCTACAAAGCTAATCAACTGCTCATCCGTCTGACCAGCAAATTGGCCGTTGGGAAATCGGATCCCAAACGGGACATGCAAACCAGAATCATATAATTGGCGTTTTTGGCGAGGGAGTGGTCCACCATGGTCCGAAAAAAACATAATGATCGTCGTCTCCAGTAGATTGTCTTCCTCCAGTTCCTTCAAGATCACGCCAATTTGTTGATCTAGTAAGAGAATATTGGAGTACATTCGGCGAACATCTGAACGCACGATGTCAGTGTTTGGGAGATATGGTGGAATTGGAACCTGAGCGTCTGGGGAGATCAGAAGTGAATCATTTGCTCGTCTCCAAATTTGAGATTCATGCGTAAAACCAAGATTGACCACAGAGAAGAATGGCATATTTTCGGGGCGATTACCCCAGTGAGCTTGGCGTCCATTCTCATCCCATGCGGTGATTGGTGCCTTGAACTGATAATCTTGCTTGCTCTTATTGGTTGTATAATATCCAAATTCACGCATCACTTCACTCATCATGCGTACTGGTGGATCCGGAGTCGCCTCATAGGGGATTACCCCAATCTTTTCCATGTATTCAGGCCGGGAAGTAGTTCGCTGATGTTGCGCCCCTCCTCGGGTTGAATAGATTCCAGTCGCAATTGAGAAACGACTAGGTGCACAGACTCCAGAGACCGAAAACATGCGCGTATATCGCACCCCTTCGCCGAAAATACGATTGAGGTTTGGTGTCTCAATTGTAGAATCTCCATATGCGGGGATTCTGGGACTCAGGTCTTCCGCGACAAGCCATAAAATATTCGGTTGTGGGGGCAGATTTAGGATGTCGTAGTCCAGAATAGGCTCATGATGGGAGGAGTCGTAAGCGCATAAAGTTAACAGAGGGATCAGGAAATAGAAAATTTGCCGAATCATTTTGAATATGGTTCTACCATAATTTGTATGGAATAAATGAAATTCAGTAAACCCAATTGCCCCCTGGCTGACAACGTTCACGGATAACAGTCAGACAGGTCATCAAAGTAGCCATGGGTTAGGCAACAGTTTACGAAGTAGTTTCAATTTATGTACAAACAGTTTGACGTGAGATAAGACAGAGTAGGGAGAAAATTCATAAAAATATAACGACTGAGTAGGTCACAGAAAGTTACCAAACATCAGAGTGTCATTCCATTTTCCTGTGGAAGGTTAGACGATTGCAACAAAATTCTGTGAGAAGAAAAAGATCTCTTTTCTGATGAAGAGAAATGTTGAATGTGAAACTTAGTAATTCTTGATTGCTTTGAACAGAGTTGGACAGTAGAGAAGTCTGGAATGAAAATGAAGTTTCAGCAGATCTGTACATAGTTGGATGATGATGAATTGTACCTTCAAGAATCTGAAATCCTCTGAATTGTTAGTGCATAAGAGTTAGGATAAGAGAATTATAGCCCAGCCTTGATTCCTAAGAATTCTTGAATAAAAAGCAACGTTGATTCCCTGGAACTTTGTTCATCCCATCCGTGTCTACGAACCACATTCGTATTGGCATGGTATATTTGATTCCGAAAATGCCTTCATAATATGCAACTTGGATTTGTCAGTGCCATCGTACCAGAGTTACCCGTTGAGGATGTAATTGCTCTCGCCTCAGAGCTCACCTATGACTGTGTTGAGCTAATGTGTTGGCCAAAGGGAAAGGCAACCCGTCGTTATGCAGGGGTAACTCATGTAGATGTCCAGTTGCTTGATTCAAAGAGTGCTTTAGAGTTAAGATCTCTGGCCGATGAACATCAAGTCTCTATCAGTGCACTGGGATATTATCCCAATCCTCTTTCACCAGACACGGAGGAAGCGGCCATCGCCGTTGAGCATATTCGACGGATGATTGATGCGGCGACTCTTCTTGATCTTGAAACGGTCAACACATTTATCGGCCGTGACTGGCGCCGCTCCGTCAGGGATAATTGGCCACATGTACTGGAGGTTTGGCAGCCAATTGTAGCCTATGCCGAGAGAAGAGGAGTCCGTATTGGGATTGAAAACTGCCCAATGTATTTTTCGGACGACGAATGGCCTTCTGGCAAGAACATTGCTCACGCGCCTGCAATCTGGGAGCGCCTCTTCACGGATCTGAATAGTTCCGCCATTGGGCTCAACTATGATCCTTCTCATATGATCTGGCAACAAATGGATGAAATTAAGCCGATTCGTACCTTCTCGGATCGACTCTTTCATATCCATGCAAAGGATGTTCGGATTGACCGTGATCAACTGAATGAGGTAGGGATTCTGTCCACCCCAAACTCTTTTCATACCCCAAAATTGCCAGGCTTGGGAGATGTTGGTTGGGGAAAGTTCTTTTCCCATCTTACGGATGTTGGATATAGTGGGGCGGTCTGTGTTGAGGTTGAGGATCGTGCTTACGAAGGCTCTATTGAAGCACGTAAATTTGCTTTGAAGCAAAGTTTGAACTATCTACGTCAGTTTATACCTGCTCACTCCTAACGGGTAAATCCATATTTCAATGGAAAAATCTATATCAACACTCCAAGATCGGAAGGATTTCTTGATCGCCATTGATTCCGATGGCTGCGTATTTGATACGATGGAGGTGAAGCATAAGGAATGCTTTTGTCCAGTCACGATTCGTCATTATGGATTGCAAGCGATCAGCAAGTATGCCAGAGAGACTTGGGAATTTGTCAATCTGTATTCAGTTCATCGAGGGATGAACCGCTTTCCTGCACTGGCCCGAGTGTTGGATTTGTTACGTTCTCGCTCAGATGTACGGTTGCGACATGAGGGTCTACCTGACTTGAAAGAACTTAAAGTCTGGATTCAATCAAAGCCAAAACTTGGGAATCCAGCTTTAGCGAGCGCTGGAAGACAGGATCCAGCGCTATTGGATGTGCTCAGATGGAGCGAGGCGGTCAATCAGGCGGTAGGTGAGATGGTTGTTGGGGTTCCGCCTTTCTTGCATGTGCATGAAACGCTTTCTAAGGCTGTGGATCATGCGGATATGATGGTCGCTTCCAGTACACCCGGAGATGCGCTTCGGCGGGAATGGGGTGAGCACGGTCTGTCCGAATATGTCCATATGATCGCGGGTCAAGAAATAGGTCCTAAATCTCATCAGTTATCCTCCTTAGCAGCACCACATTATGCGCCGAATCGCATCCTTATGATTGGGGATGCATTTAGCGATTATCGTGCAGCGAAGAGCATTGATGCATGTTTCTATCCAATCCTTCCAGGAGACGAAGAATCGTCCTGGGAGCGACTATTGAAGGAGTCCCTCACAAAATTCTTCATGAATGAGTTTCAGGGTGCGTACGAACAAGAACTGATCAATGAGTTGCGTATGAGACTCCCCGAATCTCCTCCTTGGAAATAGATCGGTAGGAACGCCACCTACCCGTTGAAGAGTTCTCCCATCACGAATGGAGGGCCGTTCTCGGGAAAATTAGGGATACAACTTTTTGATCAAAAGAATCAGAGACTTCGTAGAGATCAGGCCGTTCAGTTGACAGGAAATGCATCGGTCACGCAGCCATCGCTGGCAGAGGAAACCGTGTGGGCGTATCTCAGCAAAACGCCTTCCTTTGCCTTTAATGGCGGGGCGGTCCACTTCCTTTGGCGACGCATGAGCTCGGATTCATCTACGTCCAACGTCAGTTCATGATTAGCTGCATCAATGGTGATTGAATCACCATTTTCCACCAGAGCGATCGTACCCCCCACCTGAGCTTCTGGTGTAATATGTCCCACGACGAATCCATGCGTGCCCCCGGAAAAGCGACCATCAGTAATGAGCGCAACATCAGTGCCAAGACCTGCTCCCATGATTGCACCTGTAGGGCGGAGCATTTCGGGCATCCCTGGTCCTCCTTTTGGCCCACAGTACCGAATCACAAGTACCTCCCCAGCGCGAATTTTTCCTCCAAGGATAGAATCCATGGCCTCTTCTTCACTATCAAACACACGGGCAATCCCACTGAATCGTTCACCTTCTTTGCCTGTAATCTTGGCAACTGCTCCCCCTTGGGCAAGATTGCCATAGAGAATTTGTAGATGTCCAGTGGGTTTAATCGGATCTTCCAGCGAATGGATGACATCTTGTCCAGAAGTCAAGTTCGGAACTTCTGCTAGGTTTTCTGCCAGACTACGTCCAGTGATGGTCATACAGTCTCCATGAAGAAGATCATGGTTGAGGAGCATTTTCATGACGGCAGGAACACCTCCAATGTTGTAGAGGTCTTCCATGACGTAACGTCCGCTCGGTTTGAGATCAGCAAGGAGGGGAGTAGACTCACTTATGGTCTGAAAATCATCCAGTGTGAGTGGGACTTGGGCAGCTTTAGCCATAGCAATGAGGTGTAGCGCTGCATTCGTGGACCCTCCAAGTACAATTACAATCCGAAGTGCATTCTCAAATGCTTCGCGGGTGAGAATATCCTTAGGTTTTAGATCTTTTTCCAGAAGTTGGTAGATGACCTCTCCAATTTGTCTGGTTTCGTCCTGTTTTTCTGGACTTACCGCAGGATAGGAGGAGTCAAAAGGGAGAGACATTCCCAAGGCTTCAATTGCAGAAGCCATTGTATTCGCCGTATACATTCCTCCACAGGCACCTGCCCCTGGGCAAGCATTTCTGGTAATCTCCTGAAAATCCTGATCTGTGATTGAGCCAGTCGCATGCTGTCCTGCTGCTTCAAAAGCAGATACAATATCAATGGGTTGGTTTTTCCAACACCCCGGTTTGATTGTGCCCCCATAAACCATCAATCCCGGGCGGTTCAGTCGAGCCAGCGCCATGATGGAGCCTGGCATGTTTTTATCGCAGCCAGCCACTGCTACAACCGCATCGTACCACTGCGCAGATGCGACGGTCTCAATGGATTCAGCAATCAGATCTCGTGAAGGAAGAGAAAATCGCATTCCAGAGGATCCCATGGAAATCCCATCGCTCACACCAATCGTGTGATAGATTAGTCCAATCAGATCCTTAGACAGGATACTTGCTTTAATATTTCGGGCAAGATCATTCAGATGCATATTACAGGGATTCCCCTCCCAGCCCATGCTCACAATGCCCACCTGAGGTTTATTCAAGTCTTCCTCCGTGAGGCCGACTGCATGTAGCATTGCGCGGGCGCCAGCCTGCAAAGGATTTTGCGTAACCTGTTTACTGTATCGGTTCATCAATTGATTAGACAAGTGGTAGGACGATAGATAGAATGACAGAAATAATCCCGGCAGTTGTTCCAAGTATAATGAGCAGTACAGACCAGGATTTCAGCGTTTCCACCTCAGTGAGACCACTCATCTTAGAGTAGATCCAAAAACCACTGTCATTCATCCAGGATCCTACGAGAGAACCGCCCCCAATGGCCGTACCAAGGTAGACAATATTAAAATTCAAACTGTCGGGCGTGATCATTGCAGCAAGCATGGCTGAGGCGGTGATCATTGCCACGGTAGAAGAGCCTTGTGCGAATTTGAGAAGGCTAGCAATTCCGAAGCCAAGGATAAGCATACCGATCCCTGCTGAGCCAGAAATTCCTTCAAAGAGGCCACTGATCGCAGGACCAATCTGGGCTTCTTTGAGCATTGCACCAAATGTTCCGCCAGCAGCAGTAATGAGAATGATTAACCCACCACTCATAAGGGATTGCTCAATGACCTTGCTGAGACGTTTACGAGTTGGTCGCCGCATATAGATGTAGAGTGCGGTGGAAGCGATCGCAGCGATTAATAGCGCCATATTGGCATCTCCAATCACATAGATCCACCGAGCAAGAGGTGCATCATGATCTACGAAAGGAAGAAAAACTGTTTTGCCGGCGATAAACAGAATTGGGAGTACGATCGGTAGCACCGAAACCCCTAAACCTGGGAGTTGGCCCAGTTCAGATTCACTTGATTCAGTGCCTGGGACATCTCGCATGGGTACAGGCATTTTCCGATTCAGCCAGCTAGCATAGAAGAGTCCGAGTGTGGTGGCAGGAAGCGCTACAAGTGCGCCAATGAGAATCATTGTACCTAGATCTACATTCAGATTTTCTGCAATGACCAGTGGGCCAGGGGTAGGTGGAACCAGAGCATGTGTTGCTGCTGCCCCGGCAGCAATGGCAATGACATATTTAAGGTAATCCTTCCCCGTCTGCGAAAACATTGAACGGGCCAAGGGAATCAGAAGGTAAAAGACAGTGTCAAAGAATACGGGGACAGAGAGTACAAAGCCGCTCGCAGCGAGGGCTGGGCTCCCTCGTTCTTTGCCCAAGAATCGGATAAAGGCTTGTACGACACGATCAGCCGCGCCACTACTCATCATGGTTACACCAATGACGGCAGCCATGGCAATCACGATCCCTATACTTCCTGCGGTTGAACCAAATGAGGTGGCCACGCGTGCTATTTTAATGGACCATTCGCCGGGCGAGAGGATACTGATGACAATCGCCGCTGTGATCAGCGCCACAAAAGCGTTGATTCTCAGGCCGACAATCATACCAACGACAATGGTAATGCCGAGTAGAAGAATAAGGAGAGGGATCATGAGTGATGGGAACTGGAGTGAGCGATAAATTTGCAGAACGAGAGACTTGGTATGATTCTCGCTTAATTCTATCAATCGTTAGAGAGTAATTTATTTTTCAGATTTGCGTGGAGCGTTTTTCCAGCCTTTGTCAGTTGATATTTCTGGTGTCTACTTCGCGGTTTGTCGGGGATTGTCATTTCCAGTAGTCCTGATTTAATGAGTGGGTTGAGCACCTTCTCACGAAACTTACTACGATTTTTCCTTTGAACCAACCGCATCAGATTTTCTGCAGTTTTTGGATTTTCACAATTCTGAATAAGTTCAACATGGTCTTGACTTAGCCCCAACTTGGTCCCTGTTTGGTCTTGACTTAGCCCCAACTTGGTCCCTGTTTGGTCTTGACTTAGCCCCAACTTGGTCCCTGTTTGGTCTTGACTTAGTCCCGACTTGGTCCCTGTTTGAAATATTCCCTCCTCAGACGGGATATTTTTGATGCGTTCACTTGATTTTGTTGAACGTAGGAAGGTTGTGGTGAACCAGTCTTCAGACACACGAATGATAGGATCCGCAACACCATGCTCTTTGCAAAGAGAACGAATGCGCCTGATACCAGACCCAATATGTTCCACCGCATCCATTCGATATAAGAGATTAAATAGTAGAGGATTACGTGGAATACTTTTAATACCTAACTCTGCTTCAGTCATGCCAGCAGGAAGTCCTCCGGGGCTGACGATTTCCAGTCGGTCAGAGAACAGGTATATTTGGATGTTCGCAGTAGACCGGTAGTTGCGGTGAGCAAAAGCATTGACGACAGCCTCCCGAATGGCTTGTGCTGGAAGTTCGGGTATTTCTTCACGCTGTAACGCTTCAATGACAAACTCTATATTTAACTTGGATAGAATCCAGTTCATCGTCTCATCAATCATGGAGTAGATATCTCCGTGAAAGTCGCGGCGGTCAAGGATTCGAACTTTGTCAGTGCCCATGAATAAGCCGCAGGAGACATCTGCGCTAGTATGGAATTTTCGGATGTCTCGAGCCAATAACCATGCCGCAGCATTGGTAATCTGTTCATCATTGTTGATCAGCAGTAGGTTACGCAAGGCAGAAATCGGCGCCATTTCAACAGGAATCTTGGCACGATTTCTAAAAAGAGTCCAAGTTTCATCATCCAGATCTCTATCAAGAGAATATTCGTAGCATGGGCTCCTGTCAAAGTGAATAAGCCCTTCCTTATCAATAATGTCCACAACTTCATCGCGTGACATTCGCTGGGTATTCGGACCACTTCGGATATAAAATTTGCTTCCAAACGAAAACGGTTTTCCCTGCTGAACAGGAATGTTCACGCATAGAATGGTTCCGATGCGTTGAATTTCGATGTTGATACGGGGCTCTGCGGAGTGGGCAATAGATTGAATTTTTGATATAAGACGATTACTTTCGGGTATGCCAACAATGCTACCATCATCTGCGACCCCCAGAAGAATCTTTTCACCAGAAGAATTGGCAAATGCGCAGAGTTCACATCCAAGATTGGACGATGGAGAGTGCTTAAACTCCAGCGTAGGCCCCTCGCCCAAGCTAATCAGTGAAGAAAGTTGATCTTGGTTCACGTTTCTTACGTCAAAATGATTATTAGCCAAATCTAAAGAATTGATTCAAAAATAAGAATGTTAGATTTATTCTGGAAGTGCAAACACAGTGAGGATCAATGAAGATCAAACGCATGAATTTCACTGCTAGATTTAACGTACAATAATGTAATAAATGGTCAGGAAATTTCAATTCAGATGGCAATCGTGATCGCCGTATCGTCGACTGTAAGATACTGTATATTGGATCAAATCTGACGAAGTGGGTCAAGTAACCTCAATAGTCAAGGTACTTCCATCCAAAAAATAGGATCTGCGATGATGAAAAAGTGCTAGGTGTGTGGAGTGGTTATGAACCCTAATCCAGAGGAAGATATTTCTTCTCACACATGGAATACTCCATGGAAGTTATTTCTATCGGAGGAGAATCAGAAACAGTACACCCATTAACTCAGGGAGATTCCAAAACGACGCCAAAGCCCAAATTGAAAACGAAACTCAACACAGACGAATATCTGAGAGTTAATCAACCAACAAGGTAGGTGCTCCCCGGGTAGGACTCGAACCTACAACCCTGCGGTTAACAGCCGCATGCTCTACCATTGAGCTACCGAGGAAAGCCCGTCCCTAACAACTATTCTCCCATCATGTTCCAGTTGGGGGCATCATGGAAACTTTGACCTACAAAATGGTATCAGGCGATTGGCCCTGGTGGCGGAACTGGTAGACGCGCAGCATTCAGGATGCTGTGCCCCAACGGGCGTGGAGGTTCGAGTCCTCTCCAGGGCACTTGTGTTCAAGGGTTGTTCTGTCACAAATCTTGTAGATAGAACCGAATCAATCATATGACTTCACATAAGAGTCGCATCCGTAACTTCTGTATCATTGCGCACATTGACCACGGCAAAAGTACCCTTGCGGATCGTTTTTTAGAGTTGACGGGTACCGTTGCGAAGCGCGATATGCAGGATCAAGTGTTGGACTCCATGGATTTGGAGCGGGAACGTGGCATTACGATCAAAAGCCACGCCATCCAAATGACTCACACGTCCAAAAATGGGTTGACCTATACCCTGAATCTGATTGATACTCCAGGTCACGTTGACTTTACCTATGAAGTGTCTCGTGCACTCAAGGCATGTGAGGGAGCAATTCTGGTCGTGGATGCGGCGCAGGGGATTGAAGCGCAAACAATCAGCAATCTGTATCTGGCATTGGATAATGATTTGGAAATTATTCCAGTTCTGAACAAAGTAGATCTGCCTGGCGCCCGCCCAGATGTAATTGCAATGTCCATTGAAAGCCTGATAGGTGAACCGGCTGAGGATGTACTCACCATCAGTGCAAAAACTGGTGAAGGGGTGCCTGAACTGTTGGAGACGGTCATTGAGCGCATTCCTGCTCCAGATGACCAACCAGATGCCCCACTCCAAGCACTAATTTTTGATTCTATTTTTAATCAATACCGTGGTGCAGTCGCCTATGTCCGAATTTTTAAGGGGACACTTCGGAAACGGGATCCGATCCAGTTCATGGCGACCAAACGAGAGTATCTTGCCGAGGAAATTGGTGTCCTGCGACTAGGGATGCAACCCACCAATGAACTCCGTGCTGGAGATGTGGGTTATGTGATTGGATCCATCAAAGATGTCCGAGATACCCGTGTCGGAGACACAATCACTCATGCAAGGCACCCCGCCGAGGATGCAATTGAAGGGTTCAGAGAGGTTAAGCCTATGGTATTTTCGGGCGTTTATCCTACGAGCACCGAAGACTTTGAAGACCTTCGCGCCTCTCTGGAACGCCTACAACTGAATGATTCTGCAATTGAGTACGAGCCGGAAACTTCGGTTGCACTCGGCTTCGGATTTCGGGTTGGCTTTCTGGGCCTCCTTCATATGGAAATTGTGCAGGAACGATTGGATCGAGAGTTTGATCTGGATATCATTACCACACTCCCCAATGTGAAGTACGAAATCGTGACGAGCGATGGAAACACGGAAATCATTGAAAACCCAAATAAGGTGCCCTCAACTGGCAGACTTGATCACATCAAGGAACCGTTTGTAAAGGCAGAGATCATCTCCCCGTCTGAGTATATTGGCAACATCATGAATTTATGTACAGACCGAAGGGGAGAATTTGTGAATCAAACGTATTTGGGGACGGAACGGGCTACATTGGAATACGAATTGCCACTTGCAGAAATTGTCTTTGATTTCTATGATAAACTGAAAAGTGTCTCCCGAGGCTATGCGTCCTTTGACTATGATTTTTCAGGTTATCGCCAAAGCGATCTCATTAAGCTTGATGTTCTCATCAATGGCGATCCTGTGGATGCTCTGAGCGCAATTGTCCATCGGAGTAAAGCCTACGAAGTTGGGCGAAAACTCACTGCGAAACTCAAAGAACTCATCCCACGTCAAATGTTTGAGGTTGCCATTCAGGCAGCCATTGGGAGTCGGGTCATTGCGCGGACGACCGTCAAAGCAGTTCGGAAGGACGTGACCGCCAAGTGCTATGGAGGCGATATTACCCGAAAGCGTAAACTTTTGGAAAAGCAGAAAGAGGGAAAAAAACGGATGAAGCATGTCGGTAGTGTTGAGGTGCCGCAGGAAGCATTTCTTGCTGTACTCTCCATGGAAAATTAACGGGATGCGTTGGGGGCTCTTGATCACATTTTTGGTCATTGCTGGGGCATTGCAGGCTCGTTCCCAAAGCCTGGAGATGAACTGGGATGAGTTAGGACTGGTATACGCTGAGGCACGGGCTCATTTAACCTTTCAGACCTATGTCCAAGAGAATGGTGCATTCGTTCCATTTATCGACGTTGCTCCTCTACCCGTTGCCAGCGATACACTGATTCACTGGATCAAGGAAACCATGGGAATCCTCCCAAAAGATCCTGATTCAAATGAGTTTCAGGGGGATATCCATTCATCAAGTCTCGTGTCAATAAGTGAGAGATCTCAGTGGTTCGAGCGTTTTGAAGACACCAAGTGGGCTTATCTGGGAAATAATTATCTTACATCTTTAGATACCATAGACACTTCTATAATTCGGGCTCATTTAG
This sequence comes from Rhodothermales bacterium, assembly GCA_965208025.1. GTDB lineage: Bacteria > Bacteroidota > Rhodothermia > Rhodothermales > Bin80 > Bin80. The sequence goes on along the minus strand of OZ242302.1, from coordinate 1,568,649 downwards.
AGGGACTCCTTGGCCCGCCAACCCAGACGATCACTGAAACTCACCAAGGGGATCCAACTCTTACGGGTGGGAACAGCCAATTTGAATATTGGCTTACGGTCAATGACTCAATCCCCATGATCGTCATGGATGTCCGCGGGCCGTTTGATCGGGGAATCATCGTAGCAACAGATCACCGATTTCGATCTCTCCTGTTTCGTATGCGACAGTCCCTTTTTACGTTTGACATAGGGCAGATCAAGCCAGTTCCCTATGTTGACTATTATTACCACATGCTTACAGAGAAGTGGTACTTGACGGGATTCAACGGAACAGAGTATTTTGTACAAAAAGTTGATCGGCCAAATTTTGAATTTGGACGACCAACGCAACGTCTATCACAGAGCCATCAAAAAAGACTTGATATAGCGGATGTCTGAATCATCTGATAGGAGACAGCGGCGGAAACAACGTGCTGAGCGAGCGACCCAGCGAGCGCAACGCAACGATGCTCCTGAAAAAAAGAAAAAGAAAGGGCCGATCCGAGAGTGGCTGGATGCCATTTCATTCGCAATCGTCTTTATGATCATTCTTCGGACGGTATTCTTTGATCTTTTTCGGATCCCCACTCCCTCCATGGAAAAGAGTTTACTTGTTGGCGACTATATCGTGGTGTCCAAACTTCATTATGGCATGAGAACCCCGGTCACGTTAGGGATCCCGTTTACTCAGATCTACCTGCGTAATTTGGAACTTCCACAGAGAAGATTGCCTGGATTTTCCAGTCCGAAACGCTTTGATACGATCGTATTCAACTGGCCGGCGGATGAGGGCAAACCGATTGACCGAAAGACCTTCTATATCAAGCGGATCATCGGAATGCCAGGAGATACGCTCTCAATCGTCAATAAGGTTGTCCATGTAAATCAGGATACATTACTCTTCAGGGATACGAATAGCCCATTTAAGGATACCATGCAGCGGTCATGGTACGTCTATAAAACGGATCCCCGCATTCAACTTCCTCGCCTCCGCTTAGAGGAATTGGGGGTTTCAGAAGTCTTGCTGACGACGAATCCTGCGATTGAACAAATTCAAGCAACGGATGAGGCAGCGGCGGAGATTGCCAAGTGGGAGTATGTTACCACGGTTCAGCCGGTGGTTCGTCCTCAGAGCGCCAATCAGGGCTTATCACTGTATCCTGGAAACATGAATAATTCGACAGACAACTATGCTCCATTAGTGATTCCAGGTAAGGACACAACGGTAGACCTGACTCTTGAAAACTGGTCAGTCTATCAACCTGTGATTACTAAATTTGAACGACAGACCGCTCGCGTGAACGGAGAGAATATCCTCATTAATGGTCAAGTACAGGATACCTTTACGTTCACTCAGGATTACTTCTTCGTGATGGGGGATAATCGGGATAACTCCGAAGATAGCCGCTTTTGGGGCTTTGTGCCGATGGATCATGTCGTCGGAAGAGCGGTCGCCGTATATTTCTCGTGGAACAGCGCAGGAAACCCATTCTTGTTGGGGCAGATCCGTGGGAATCGAATGTTTCGGGCAATACAGTGATCCTGAATGTTCAGGATTCCCGAAGTTCATCAAACCGCACCTGCTGAGGTGTTCCAGGGGGGATGTCGTAGGGATGTGGGGGGAGAGTAGCCAATCTCAGAATAGGGTAGCGTCGACTGTGATCAAATAGCTGTGGTCGGTCATCTGGTTCGGTCCCGATGACTAGAACTGTTGTTCCCTGTTTCAGAATTTTTGCTCCTACTGAGGCAATCCCCTCCGACGAACTGGTCGTTTGCCATGTATCCCCCCAGTCATAGATCCACTTGGCATCCGCGTCAACGAGTCGTACACATCCATGGCTCATCGGCCCCCCTGTGGGCATTTCATACTGATGGACATGCATCCCTTTGGCCGAATGAAAATTCATCACCCAGTACATCTCCCATGGCTCATCTTCAGGGCTCTCGGAGGATACCCGATATTCTTCCCGCCAGTTAAAGTTGTAGCGCCCATAGGGGGTTGGCGTCTCTTCGGGGTTTCCGGTATTGATAATTCCCCAACGCATGAGTTCCCCATATTCATAAGCAGCAAATGCCTGGATCGTTTTATCCATGATGAATAGCTTATCAAACTCTCTTCCTCCTGCATAATAGCGGGGGAAAGGGGAATAGGCACGGAAATCTACTTCAAACTGGGTTGGATAAATGATGGTATCCCCAACCGTATAGGTTTGCATCATTCTTCGATTAATCATCTCAACAACCAGAGAGCGCATACTGCCTAACCGCGTGTTCCCATCTCCAATGATCCGGTAGAATGCATTCCTTGCTAAGGCGCTGTTCCCACGCTCATTTTCCAAGATATGGTACTTGTAATACACTTCTGGGACATGGTTAAGGCTTTGAAAGCGCAGATCAAGTAAACTTGCGACAGCATCTTGGTCAATGTAGCCTCCAGATTGTGCATACACACCAGAAGTGAGTACGAACAGCATGAGCAGAAAATGTAACCGTCTGGCAATTTGATCAATCATTATTTTTTCGTGACAGCTTTGTCTGCAGAAGTACACCCTTCACGAACAAGTCTTTCAATCATGTCTATGCTGCCGAGTACAATCAGGGTATCATCATGTTCAATGAGATCATCCGGCTTCGGATAAAAGTGCATTTTGGCATCCGAATTTTTAATCATTGCAACGACAATCGTTTCCCATGATTGCCGAAAATCCACTTGTCGGAGCGTCTTACCATCCAATGGTGAATCTTTCTCTACGGCAACCTGCTCCATCCCGAGCCCCAGATCCTCCGCCTGCAACACTTGGGACATAAATTGGTCAACATGTGGACGCAGGATGACCTGAGCCATCCGCTCAGCCCCAACCTGTACAGGTGAAACCACCTGCGAAGCACCGGCTTGAAGAATACGTCTTCGGCTGAGTGCATCCGATGCGCGTGATAAGATGAATAGGTCGGGGTTGTTTTCGCGCGCAATGAGTGTGACATATACATTTTGGGCATCATCTGGTAGCAGGATGATGAGGCCTGCGGCATTTTTGATGCCAGCATCCAGTAGTGCGCGATCCTGAATCGCATCGCCGGTGATTGCGAGGACACCACTGGCGTTCAATTGCTCTGTAACGTTTTCGTCCTTATCCAGAACAACCAGTGGTTTGTTCTCTCTCAGTAGGGCGCTCGTGACATCTCGTCCGACACGACCGTATCCACAGATGATATAATGATCTTTCATTGTTCTAATTCGGTGCAGACGGCGACGATTACGGATTAAGCTTCCCGCAATGAGTAATCTTGCCCATCTATAAGTTACCACGCCTACTGAACCTATTCCTACGAACCCATAAATCATGGTAAAGACCCTGCCCGCATTGGATAGGTCATCTACCTCAGTATACCCAATTGTTGTCAATGTGATGAATGCCATGTAGAGGCCATCCATCAATGTCCAGTTCTCAATGAACCAGTACCCTAGGGTACCGACTACTGTCCAAACGATCAGAAAGAGGATGCTGTATGTAACTTCAGGTCGTTGGGGTGTCCTGTCACGTAACTGTCGGCGACGGACTACTGACATAGTTCCGTGGTTTACGAAGTGGTTGTAGGACTTCGAAAAATTTTGGCGAATACTGACTCAGAGAATGGTCGCTCAAACTCACCAGTGCGGAGCGCATGAAGGGTGTGAATCCCAAGATTAAATATTTTGGTATCTGGATGGATCAAACCCTGATTCAACATCTCCCGAAACTGGCTCCGTGAGGCAGACGCGACGGTTCCATTTTTACTCCGAAAATACATAAGCATGGGGGAGAGTTGATGACAATTAAGGGCTACAGAACTCTCTTCCAATGCATTCATTAGTGCATCAATGCCGCAACCACTAATTGTACCATTGGCAATCTCTCCACATACAAAAAGGAATTGATCTGCGACGAGCACTGCCTGACTTTGAATTGACCGCCCATGGGATGTCCACTCGGTAAGGAATGACCTGGTATGTGTCAAGAGTTTCTTCAGATCAGCAGGTGCACCCTTAAGGACAAAAATCCATAAGCGTGCTCCATCAGACAGATTCGGAAAGAGTGAAGAGTAAGATTGATCCATCAATAAATACTACTCATCTAATCAGGGGGAGAGGCAGTGGGCTGTGGGTCAGACTCCAGTAAACTGCGCAGGTCAATCACACGCTGCTCAGCCACGTCAAGTCGATTTAAGCACTCTTTTGCAAGCAGAATGCCTTCCTCGTACTTAGTGAGTGAGGATTCAAGCGTTCCAGAATCCTCAGATAAGGCTTTTACAATCAATTCTAGACGCTTCATCAGCGTGTCAAGAGACTCATTTGACTCAAAGGTAGGGTTATCCATAGGATAGCTCGCTAAAGTATGGCATTAATAGTATTCATGATAATTACACTCAAATGTGCAATGATTGTGTCATAAAGTGCGGTTCCTTGTCGGTAATTAGACTGCAAGAACCGTAAACCTCAACGATCAGGCCTACAAGAGTGGGTGAGAGATAGGTGGTCACGGATCGGTGACTGTAAAGCATGAGCAGATGTTAGCGAGGGAGGAAGCCCTGTATTTAGTTCAGGGAGTGTCTCTCTCGGTAGATGATTCTCTATTCAATCTTATTCGTATCAACTCGGTTGAGTCAAGAAAATATGGGGATCAGCCAATTCGCTGAGAAAGGGTACTGGTTTCGTAGAAGCGACTCACATATCACGGATCTTGACGAAAAAGATATACTCTCGCGTGAGGTATCTCTCATCGGAATGCAGTCTCTATTTTTCGTTGGCTCGGTTCGGGTAGGTCTACGTTCGTGTAATGGTAGGAGAGATGATCACACATGAACCTGGAGATATGAAGATATGGAATAGAAACAGTTAAGGTGAATTGTCACAACCCGATCAACATTGAGTTGGAATAGATAGAGTAGGGAGAAGGATTCCGATCAGCTACCTGTTTGACATGATGATCACCGTGCGGATTTCAAGGATGTAGTTGATGATTTGTAGGCGGATCACGAAGCAGAGCAATAGACATTTCCGCACTTGAAACCAAGAATACAGAAATGTGATTGAATTGACAAAGATTTCGTTGAAATTTATGACTTTGTGGTGTTCTGGATGGACAAAAAAAGTTTGGAAACATCTGGGGAGTTCATTGACGAGTTTCGTGAGAATATGTCAAGAAGCTCAAGTAGTTCAAGATCTAAATAGGTAGGAAGGCGGTCAAATTAGACGATAGATGAGTGGTCGGAAGGAATTCTGTCAAGAAGTAGGCTTAAACATCTGTAATATCCCGCAAATTAAGTAACTTTTTCATGTGTACCACGACACACAAAGTAGAGTTCTGCAACGCAAACAGGATGCAGAACACTGATTCCGAATCCGTACACCTCGTCGTAACATCACCACCCTATCCAATGATTCAGATGTGGGATGAAATATTTTCCAGCCAGAACGAAAAAATTTCTCATCATCTTGCTAACGATGAGGGCATACATGCATTTAATGCGATGCATAAAGAACTAGACAAGGTGTGGGAAGAGGTTGACCGAGTCCTTGTTCCTGGTGGAATTAGCTGTATCAATATGGGAGATGCAACCAGAACAATTGGCAATAATTTTTGCTTATATCCGAATCATCATAAGGTGATTGAAAAATTTCTTCATCTCGGGCATGTAAACCTACCCAACATTCTATGGCGGAAGGTCACAAACGCATCAAACAAGTTTATGGGTTCTGGAACGTTGCCTCCTGGGGCCTACGTCACTTTAGAACATGAGTGGATCCTCATTTTTCGTAAGAATCCGAGGCGGGAGTTTAAGTCCTCCTCAGAGAAGATAATCAGGAGAGAAAGTTCATTTTTTTGGGAAGAGAGGAATATTTGGTTTAGCGATCTCTGGAATCTTCAGGGGACTTCCCAAAGGATAGATAACCAAAACTCTCGGGATCGGAGTGCTGCCTTTCCCGTCGAAATTCCATATAGATTGATCAATATGTTTTCTGTTAAAGGAGATGTGGTACTCGATCCATTCCTTGGCACAGGAACTACAATCTTGGCGGCAATTCTATGCGAAAGAAACAGTATAGGAATTGAGATTGATCAAAATTTGGAGGAGACAATCAATGAGCGAATGACCGCAACGTCGATTTCAAGTTTTCAACTACTCACAAAAAACAGACTCAGTCGTCACAGGGAGTTTGTTGAGGGCCATTCCAAACCGTTCAGGCATTATAATGAGCACCACGATTTCCCAGTAGTAACGAGGGGGGAAGTAGATCTTCAAATGCGTTTTGTTGACCGCATCGTTACATCTGACTCGCAATTCACGGCTAAGTATAAGAGCAGATGTGATGAATCCGTGTTTCGTGATGGAACTAACGAGGTTCGGACACAAGTGTGATTATTTCCCAAAAACCTACCAGAGCCCACTCAGAATGTGTAATATCATCCATCCATATATCGTCTCCATTTCTTTTTTTGATTTCCCCGGCTCTGGGAAAAAAAGTTAGAACTCTCCTCAACGAATGCAGGGATCAATTCGGTCGTGAACCACAATTGCCTGCGGAGTAGCTAATTCAGGATCATGACATTCAGAAGTGTACGTCCGATGTAATTGAGGGTTGGTCTCAACGTATGGGAACGAATAATTACTATCTTCATTGACCTCCCAGCGGGCGTGAGGATAGTTGATGCTTAGGATTGACGATGTATTATCGCAGATAAGTTCGGGTTGACTTCCCGTTATATTCAGGGATACTTTATTGCGTCTTGTGCCGAATCTTGCGACTGAACAATTAGAAGAATTATGGATCTTGGATTAAAAAACAAAGTGGCGATTGTAACCGGCGCCAGTCGGGGGCTAGGGAAAGCCATTGCGATGCAACTTGCTGCGGAGGGATGTCAACTCGCGATTTGTGCTCGCGGGGAAGAAGCATTACTCGCGGTGAGAGACGAGATCATCAAGACGCACGATGTACCCGTCCTTGCACTGGCAGTTGACTTAACGGATAAACAGGAAGCTGAGAACCTGATTCATGCTACCGCAAGTCAATATGGGACGGTTCAACTCTTGGTGAACAATGCAGGTGGGAATCGTAGGGGGAACTTTGAGCTTCTCTCTGATCAGGACTGGGACGATATTGTGAATTTGAATTTCATGATGCACTTACGTGCAAGTCGGGCCGCTATTCCTCACATGCGGAAAGGGGGAGGGGGAGCTATCCTGTTCATCGCATCCATCTTTGGCCGAGAAGCGGGGGGAGCAGGGCTTAGTATCTATAATTCAACGAAGTCTGCGTTGATCAGTGCAGCCAAAGTCATGTCAATTGAGTTAGCTCCTGTTGGAATTCGAGTCAATACATTAGCTCCTGGCTCTATTCGGTTTCCAGGTGGATCATGGGACAAGCGAGTTAAGAACGATCCCCAGGGGATGAATCTCTTTATTAAAAACAATCTGCCTATCGGTAGATTTGGAACCGCAGAGGAGATTGCTGATGTAGCGACGTTCTTACTCTCCGAAAGAGCGAGCTTGATTACCGGAGCATGTTTGAATGCCGATGGGGGGCAATCACGCTCACTAATTTGAAGTTATTCAAATTGATGGAGACGGACGCGCAGGGTTCGTTCAAGTGAGTCCGGTTTTCTCCACTGAATGAGGATGGGGCTCTGATAGGTTCCGATGGAAATATGTCCGTACTCCCCGTCATCATCGGTATTGATCAGGAAGCGCGTAATTCGTCCGAGGTTCATCCAGCGTGCTTCCAAGGGAGTTGCCAATCGGTCAATTATATTCTCAAGTAGGGGTAGATTCATCCCTAAACGTCCGACCATATGCTCAATTACTGAGGCACTGCGCCCAGCGAGCCTGAGGCAGTCTTGAATTGCGAGATGCAGTTCATACTTGAGTATTTTTTTCGCTTTCCTGGGAAGACGTTGCGGGTGACGTGCTAACTCGGATGCGCTGTCTAACATATACCGCAGAGGATTAAGGAGAACATCCGTGATATCTCTTTGAACCAGTAGGTTTTCGAACTCATTGACGGTAATCCCGGCATGATTTTCCTCATGCTCCAATTCAAGGGACACGACCCCCCGGCGGATCTTGTGCTGAGCCACAAGTGACTGAACCTCCCTCAAGTATTGGCTTAGATCCAGTGTACACCGATCTTCATCAGGCATAGAGACACAGAATCGTTCTTCGTGTAAACACTCGGAACGATTGTATCCAATAGCGAGAATTTTTCGATCTCTGAATGTGCCCTGAAATTCTCCATCAAGGTCCACAAAAAAGATTGGATTGGTCTGGTCAAACGGATACAGGACGCTGCTGCACATACCTAGACAAATAAACGTCAGGTGAGAGTCAGCATTCAGAGGTTCGGATTTGCGTTGCTCGGGAGTTAGTTCGCTTCGTAATTCCATCTGGTCATGCCAATAGGGTGCACCTTCAGGAAAAAGTCGGTGAGCGGAGCGGATCAGAGACTGAATGCTCTGTGACTTGTTGCCAAGTGTGGAAGAGAGAGATTGTTCAAAGAACCCCGCCGTTGTATGCAATGAAGATAGAGCCACCTTCTCACAAGAGGAAAAGGAACCATCTTGAACCTCTGCGAGCAGTTGCGAGATATCGTTAATCTCAACCCGAGACTGCGGCGATAGACGTAGCGTGGTGGCTACTGTAGAATGATTATTTGTAATGGAATCAGAAATTGTTATAATATTTTCTAATCACAGATCACTGCCTCTCGTTGTCCGTCGGCAAAGTGGATAGACAGGAGATCCTGATGATTCAATTCTTTACTTGAACGAATAACTTTGCCGTCTCGTTCTACTCTTGCATATCCACGCTTGAAAAATTGATGAGGATTCAGTGAATTTATGATTCCTTCAAGCAATTCAACTTGATGCTTATGATTCATTAGACGCACAGTACACGCTTCATGTAACAGATCAATAGAACTGGAAAGCGCCTGTTGTGTGTCTCGGACTTGATTGACAGGAGAGTTGAATGTATAGGATTCAGTCGCTTGCTTAATTTTCTGGCGTAAGAGATTGATCTGAGTTGTCAGTGTATGATACATCTGCTGTTCGTACCCTATAATATCCCGAATCAAGGAAGATTGGTCCGGCGTGGCAGCTAGAGCCGCATGTGTTGGGGTTGCAGCTCGCATATCTGCAACAAGATCCGCAATTGTTGTATCAGTTTCATGGCCTACTGCACTGATGATTGGAATCAAGCTACTATGGATGGCTCTCGCTACAACCTCTTCGTTGAAGGCCCAGAGGTCTTCCAAGGAACCGCCACCCCGCCCAATCATCAGCACATCCGGTTGATGGATCGGATGTAAGCGGTTGAACTGTTGAATTGCATCGGCAATTTCAGTAGCAGCTCCTTGTCCTTGTACCCGAACCGATGCCAGAACTACTTCACCAATCGGGAATCGGTCTCGCAGAATTCGGAGCATATCTTGCAGGGCGGCCCCTTCTGCAGAGGTAACAATTCCAATACGTTGGGGGATTCTGGGCAGCGTTGACTTGTTCTCATCATCAAAGAGCCCTTCCGAGGCGAACTTCTTCTTGAGTTCAAGGAATCTCTTTTGAAGTTCACCAGTGGTGTGGCGTCGTTCAAGTTTATGAACATCAAATTGAAGTCGGCAGTATTTCGGATAAATCGTTGGCGATCCATACACTCGGAGGAGTTGTCCAGACTCGGGTGCAAAGTTTACTCGGCGTGTCCGACTTTGCCACATTACACATTTGAGAGAGCTTGACTCGTCAGCGATCGTAAAGTACCAGTGTCCCCTTCGGGATGTAAATTCAGATAGTTCACCCTCAACCCAAGCAAATCCATATGCATGGATGTGCTCACGTAAGAATGCGAGGTATTTTCCAACCGGGATAGAAGGACTCTTTATCTCACTACTACTCTCATGTATTGAAGGAGAGTGCATCATATTCAAAGTAAATTCAAATAAATACGATCAAACTTCAGATCAGACAAGAGGGTAACAAGTTATAATGATTCACACCAACAATGATCATAGTGAAACTTTCATGACAGACTCTCAAACGGGGCCCCGACACATCATGTTTGTATGTTTAGGTAATCACTGCCGAAGCCCCCTTGCTCACGGATATTTTGAATATTTGCTAAAAAAACATGATCTGGAAGATCAGATCAGGGTCTCCTCTTCGGGAACCAGTGACTGGCATATTGACGATCTTCCCGATCCTCGCGTACTTCGAGTTGCAGAAAAGAATGGCTTTTCTCTACGTCATATCCGAGGGCAAAAGATCACCAAAAATGATCTTGAATCATGCGAACTTATCCTCGTGATGGATCAGAGCAATTTGCGGGATGTTCTCGCAATGGATGTTGACGAGCTTTATGCCGACAAAGTGAAGTTATTACGAACTTTTGATTCAAAGTCAAGCCAGTCCGAGGTTCCTGATCCTTACTACTCCAATATTTTTGATGAAGTCTATACGATTGTGAGTCGGGCATGTGATGCTTTATTTGAACAAATGACAGATCAGAAGATCAAATGATTCCTATGTCCTCCAGACTGCTTTCGCTTGGTTTATCGTATAGGATTCCACCGTTTCATTTTAGTGGTTCTTCCCTGCTGTTGGAAGGGAGTCCGATTTGTTGACAAAACGCGTTGATATTCGTCAGATCTTTCAGTAAAACTCTTGGCTTTGCGGATTTGAGATCATGGTAGCTGGTGAATCCCGTTGCTACTGCTACGGAAAGCGCTCCAATTCCCTGTCCGCATGTAATATCGTGCACAGAGTCGCCAATGATGACAATATTCTCTCCCATAAAGGATCGTCCACAGTAGGACATTGCTCGGGACGCTGCGATCGCTGGGAGCTGACTTCGGTCGGCATGATCGCATCCAAAAGCCCCAAAGGGAAAAAGGTGATCTAGTTGTGCTGCCGCTAATTTTCGGTAGGCAGTTTTACGAATATTTCCTGTCAGAAGTGCAAGTTGTACCCGTCGGTTTTTTCTCAGGTGTTTGAGAAGTTCACTCACACCATCAGATGATTCAACTTCTTCAGGTAGATACGTTGCATGGTCGGCATAGCGTTTTAATGCGAGTGGAAGAAGATTTTCAATTTCTGTGGAAGTGAATCCGGACAACGCAAGGGTATCTGTCAGTATTTGAGGATCTGTGCGACCAGAAAATAGTACGCCGTCGGTTGATATGGGACGGTTGCATAGTTCTCCAAGGACCTGTTCTATATGTTTGCGCCCCGCAAGGATAGGCTTCAGAAGTGTTCCGTCAATATCAAACAGAAGCAGTTTCATCAAGATGAATACTGGTTCGTAAGATAGGTTTGATAGCTTTCATCCATGACTGCCTGTAACCATTCGTCGTTTGATAAATACCACTGTACGGTAGTTCGTAGTCCATCTTCAAGAGTGTAGCGGGGAGTCCAGTCCAGTTCAGAGATCAGCTTACTTGCATCAATTGCGTAGCGAAAATCGTGTCCAGGCCGGTCTTTGACAAAGGTGATCAGTTTCAAACTCGTCCCAAGTGGACGTTTGATCTCTTCGTCAAAGATTGAAAGCAATTGTCGCAGGAGATCCAAGTTTGAACATTCTCCAGATCCGCCGACCAAGTAGGTTTCTCCAGATTGGCCGAACGTTAACATGCGCACCAATGCCTCACAATGATCCTTTACATGAAGCCAATCCCGTACATTTTCTCCTTTGGCGTAAACCGGAATAGGATCCATGCGGAGAGCATGGACAATGGCTAAGGGAATCAGCTTTTCGGGGAATTGGTAGGGTCCATAGTTATTGGAGCAGTTTGATAGGATCACTGGAAGGCCATAGGTCTCCGCATAAGCACGAACGAAGTGATCACTAGCGGCCTTGGAGGCTGCATACGGTGAGCGTGGTGCATATGGAGTCTCAACAGAGAAATTTCCAGTAGGGCCCAAGGCACCAAATACTTCATCCGTAGACACATGCAAGAACCGAACGCTTTGCATGGAAGGAGAATTTTGTGTCCAGGCTGCTTTTGCAGCCTGTAGAAGTGATGCAGTCCCCACGACATTCGTATGAACAAAATCAAGGGGAGACTGAATAGAACGATCTACATGGCTCTCGGCGGCGAAGTGAATCACGGTCGTGAACTGATATTCTGAAAACAGACGATCCAGTTGATCAAGATCGCAAATGTCCCCCTGAATGAATCTGTAATTTGGCGCCTCCTCTATTTGTCTCAAACTCAACAGGTTGCCAGCATAGGTTAGCTTGTCAAAGTTAACGATGGTGGATTCCGAGAACTGAGGGACAACCAAATTCAAAAAATTTGCGCCAATGAAGCCTGCGCCTCCTGTCACGAGGATGCGTTGGGGATGGTGTTGGATCGTTAACATAGTAAATAAATGATGCCCGCAATGCTAGAAAAATCATTTGAGGGCATACAGAACAAGGGAAGTAGCCCGGTATATGTATCTAAAATACTCCTGTTCAACGGTTGTAGATCAATGGACAACGAATAAAGACTGGCTTTTGTAGTCTTGCACGGATCTAATAGGTATCCAATGTTTAACGATAAAACTACAACCATGTGTATCAATCGGAAGATTCATCTTTGAATGGATGCTTATCTTGCTACGAATCAGAGTATTACGAGAAATAATTGCGGTCTTGAGTGGACTATTTTTCAGATTTATCATAGTTCATGAGACCAAGAAAGGGTCATCAAGAAGAGGAGATCACTTCACGGTGGTTCACTTAGGGCTCATTCAAAAATATCTTAATCATATTACATCAATTGAAGTCTGATTCGATATGGTTCAGAATTTGACACCTTGATTTGTACTCCTCAATTACGATAAGCCAGCCCACCATCTATTCAATAGTCCCCCATAAATGTCGTTATTCAGTAGTATTGACCTCTCTTTCCTTTTTTTTCTATCTTTTTGCCCATTTATGAAATATCTCTATCCTCTGTTGAATCCAGATTAAGTTGCGAACTTATTACTTTTCCAAATTATAATACTCCATGCGACCGACTCGTTTTCCCTTGGATACACCATTGGTATGAAACCGTGGGGCGAATATGTGATCCAATACCAACCAGCGTGTGATTCTGGGCGATTATGGTGGAGCCAACAGCAATCGATCCAAGGTCTGGAAGTATTCCAACAAACCTGTCTGAGTCATGTGTATTAACTGCATGGTTACGGTTGACCATGATCCCAGGGCGCAAGTAAGTTGAATCCCATAGAACATCGTATATTCAGTGCCATTCGTTTCAACGGGATAGTCAGCCCCTTGGAGAACTGGGAAACCATGCTCAACTATATTCAAGCCACAACCACCAGCTTAACCATGAATTCTGTGCGAGTTACGAAACAGGCAAGAAGCAAATGGACAAGTGAACCTGATCTCTGGCAAGGGATGACCAAAGTAGAACTATGAGGTTTCTCCAAGCAGTACTTCTTCCATGTGAACAAGATAAAATGCAGATACGAACTCGTGGGGTAACTTAATCAATTAGATCCGCGGATACGTCAAATTTGGAATCAAGACAATTGAAACGAATAAGTAGGTTAAGTTATTTATTGGTGAACCCTAAGCTGTGTAACCAAATCTGAATTATGCGAGTACTGATTCACGATTTTGGAGGTTATGCGTTCCCCGTGACACTTAGTGAGGCGCTTCAGAACCGCGGCTATGATGTCGGGCACGCGTATTGTGCGAGCCTAATCACGACACCACTAAACGTACATTCATGTTCTGATAATCTAACATTTCTCCCTATCAAGACAACGCAAGCATTCAATAAATATAACCTTGTCAAACGTTGGGGACAAGAGAGAGAATATGGGCATTTAGCCGCTCAGGTAATTTTGGAATTTAACCCGGACATTGTGATTTCTGCGAATACACCGTTAAGTGCACAGCAGCGTATCCAAGATATCTGCAGGGAGAACACCATTCCCTTTATCTATTGGTTGCAGGACTTGATTGGTCTTGCAACCTCAAAAGTTTTGAAATCAAAGCTTCCTCTTTTGGCTCCTTTGATTGGACGGTATTTCCAATTCATTGAGGGACGCCTACTTCGCAGGAGTGATGCCGTCATTCCAATCACCGAAGACTTTTCTGGCACTCTCCAAAAATTTAGAGTCCCTTCCAACCGGTGTTTTATTATTGAAAACTGGGGCATACTGGAAAAATTTCATGGTGCCCCGTCTGCATGGGCAAAACAAAATCACCTTGATTCACGTCCGATTCTTCTGTATGCGGGGACGCTGAGCATGAAACACAATCCAGAAACCCTGCTACATCTCGCACAACAAATTGGAGAGAAAACTCAGGTTGTTGTGGTCTCCCAGGGAGCAGGTGCGGATTGGCTTAAGAAAGCAATTATTGAGCATAGCCTCTCAAACCTCATCATCCTTCCCTATCAAGATTCAGACCAACTGTCAGCAATGTACTCCAGTGCTACAATTCTTCTGGTGCTGCTAACTCGAGATGCAGGAGAATTTTCTGTACCATCTAAGGTTCTAACCTGTCTTTGTGCAGGCCGACCAATCCTTGCTGCGATTCCACAGGAAAATCTCGCAGCACGAATTATTGACCGAGCAGGTGCAGGGTTTGTAATTGAACCGGAGAACCATTGGGAATTATCACAAAAAGCACAATTACTTCTTACGAAACCCATTTTATGTCAGACCATGGGAGAAAAGGCCTGCGTCTGGGCAGCGCAAAGATTTGACATAGATTCAATTACGAATCAATTTGAGCACATCCTTAAACGGGCTTCAAAATGAGCGGGCCTATTCTATTTGTGACCCGCTTTGAAGCAGTCTATCGAGTACCTATCCTAAATCAATTGAACGAACGTCTCCAGAAAAGACTCGTTGTTTGTGCAGGCCCTTTTTCCGATGCTTCCTTCAAAAGTCTATCCCCAGAATCTGAATCAAGCTACCAAATTATCAATCTAAAAAATAGATGGATTGGTGGAGATCGAGCTCTCATTCAAACTCTACGCCCAATTTTTGCATGTAACCCAGCGGTAATCTTGGCTGAAGAGTCTCCGAGGACAATTTCTCTCCCATGGCTACTCGCGAAAGCTCGTAGACGAGGAATCGGTACACTACTCTGGGGCCATTTTTCTTCAAATCAACGAGCATTTTCTGATCGCAACCTACCTGATCGATACAGAGTCGCTCTTGCGAAACGAGTGGATGGTTGTGTATGCTACACTGATGAAATTGCTGAGATGATTCGTCCGCATGTGTCTCCTACTCGGTGTTTTGTCGCGCGAAATACATTGGACACGGACCAACTCTTCGGATTACGCCAAGCCTTGGTAGCAGAGGGTAAAAGAAGTATACGCGCTCGCCTTGGACTACCAGATCAAGGGAATACCGTCGTCTATATTGGACGTTTGATTGCTGAGAAACAACTGGAAAAACTCCTTGATCTGCACAAAACTTTATGCTCCACTAGTGCTGCGACGCTCATTATCATTGGAGACGGCCCTGAGCGGGCAGCGCTGGAGTCAAAGATTCGGCGAGAGGGGCTCACGAACGTATTTTTCACTGGTGCACTTCCAAAACTTGAAGACTCCGCTCCATGGCTCTATGCTGCAGATGTCATGGTATGTCCAGGGTATGTAGGCTTGAATGTGAACCATTCATTCTGTCTTGGCCTTCCTGTTGTCACCTGCACTAGTCCTGATCCGAATATCCGATATCATAGTCCAGAAATCGCCTATTTGAAGCCAAATCTGAACGGAATGCTGGCTGAGTATGGGAATTTTGAATCTCTCGTTAACGCAACTCTAACGGTGCTGAACGATCAAGAACGCTTTTCAGATCATGCATATACGTATGCAAAATCATATCTCCAAGTAGATGGAATGGTTGACGGGTTGGTACAGGCAATTGAATATGCCGAATCATTACGTCAGTAGACTTCTTGACATTATTCAGATTTGGTGAATTATTTCCAAATCCATTCCAACGTACACGGGGGATCGCCGCGAGAAAGAAGTGAATCTTTGAGGATGATACGAAAAAAAAGACCAACATTCCAAGAGGAAATGTTGGTCTAAATAGTAGCGGGGGCGGGATTTGAACCCGCGACCTTCGGGTTATGCGTACCACTACGATTTTCACCGCCGACCTTGCAGATCGTTTGTGGTCTGGACTTTCTCTTCACCCTCGGCGAGGCCGTTAGGGGCTTGCCATTAAGTCTCTACACCTTCCCATAAGGGCTTGGCTCGGGATTACCACGTGACAGGCTTCCCCGAATTTGACAAGAAATCACATGCCAGTTTCCCGGCACGCAGCCCAAAAACACTTTTGACGTATAATGATCCGAGAACTGACGTAGTTTTCGGACAGAAAAAAGCGAAACTCGAGCCCGATGAGCTACCACTGCTCCACCCCGCGATTTAATTAGTTTAATCATACGTATCCTATTAAGTTCCCCAGATGGCACAGCAACGCATAAGATTTGTTGAAAGGTGACTCAACACTCACTTTGCGGGTGGACCACTCTCGAAAAATATTCTATCATGGCAGTAATCAAGGCATTTGCAGCTCTTCGTCCAACATCTATAGCCGCGAAAGATGTAGCATGTGTTCCATATGACGTCATTAGCGTGGCTGAGGCTCGTGAACTGGCCAAGGGAAATCCAGACAGTTTTTTGCATGTCATTCGTCCAGAAATTGATTTACCCTTGGGCGTAGGTGAATATGATAGTGAGGTGTATCAAAAAGGTGCAGAAAATCTACGCCAGTTTGCCTCCAGTCAATTAAGTGTGACGGAAGCAGAAGATGCCCTCTATGCTTATCGTCTCAAGGTGGATGAATATGAACAAGTTGGCATTTATGGGCTCGTATCTGTACACGATTATCAGAATGGTGCAATTCTCAAGCACGAAAAAACTCGTCCTCCAAAGGTTGCCGATCGAACCCGTCATATTCGTGAGCAGTCCGCCCATGCGGAACCCGTCAATCTGGTATTCAGGGATCATGCACCTGTACTTCAGATGATGGATGCCTGTACACAGACAGAGCCACTCTACGATTTTATTGCTGTGGACGGAGTCCAGCACACGATATGGAAATTTGCGGATCCTCATGGTTTAGTGAAGGCGTTTGCTGATGTACATCCACTCTACATTGCTGATGGACATCACCGATGCGAAGCCGCCTGGAAAGCATGGGCAGAGGATAGGATTTCAGGAAGCGATTACTTTCCTGCTGTATGTTTTCCAGTGAGCAGCACAAAAATTCTTCCTTATAATCGGGTCATCCATGTATCAGATGCTGCAAAACTACTCCATGAAATTGACAAGATCGGAGCGCTCCAACAGAATACTGGCAAGGCCACCCCAGCTACTGGCGGAGAGGTATCCCTCTATGCAAACGGCGCTTGGCACTCAATCACACTGCCGTCATCAAAGAAAACAGGTGTAGCAGATCAACTGGATGTTGCCCGTCTTGGAGAGTTCATTCTGGAGCCAATTCTTGGAATCAAGGATCAGCGTACAGATCCCAATATCACATTTGTAGGAGGGATTCGTGGAACCGATGCGTTGGTACAACGGGTCAACTCTACTCCAGGCACAGTCGCATTCTCTATGTTTCCGACCAGTATGGATCAACTCCTAAGTGTGTCGGATGCGCAGGAACTCATGCCACCTAAATCTACATGGTTTGAGCCCAAACTACGAAGCGGACTTCTGATTCATATCTTTGGTAACTGATGCGCGTACTCGTTGCTGATCAATTACCCGAACAGAGTATTGATGCTTTAAAAAAGGCAGGGCATGTGGTGGCAGTTGAAAATTGCTCAGGTACCAAATTACAGGAAGCTCTGGTTTCTCATGGTTCGGAGTCGTTGGTGGTTCGATCTACCCGTGTGACTCGCGAGATGATGGAACATGCATCCTCCCTTGAACTGATTGTGAGGGCTGGATCCGGGTATGATTCAATTGACACAGAGGCCGCATCTGAGTTTGGGATATTTGTTGCAAATTGCCCGGGCAAAAATGCACATGCAGTAGCTGAATTAACCATTGGTTTAATGGTCTCATTGGATCGCTGGATCCCTGATAATGTCTCAGATGCCCGAGCAGGTCAATGGAGAAAGAGTGACTACTCTGGGGCTCACGGACTAAAGGGAAGGCGGCTAGGACTCGTGGGAATGGGGAAGATTGGACGGCTTGTGTCTCAAATGGCGAGGGGGTTAGGATTAGAGGTCATCGCATGGAGCCGCTCACTTACCCGTGAACATGCCGAGGAGCTAGGAGTCAAGTATGCTACGAGTTCAATTGAAGTTGCCAATCAGTCTGATATTATTTCAATCCATATGGCTGCGACGCCAGAAACCTTCCGGTTTATTGGTAAAGACTTCTTCGCGGCCGTCAAACCGGGATCATTCTTTATCAATACCGCTCGCGGGAGTATCGTGGACGAGGCTGCATTGATTGAGGCTCTGGATCATAAGGGAGTTCGTGCTGCACTAGATGTATTTGTAGATGAGCCCTCCTACAAATCAGGAGCTCTTCAAACAAAATTATCCGAACACCCTTCCGTCTATCTTACTCACCACATTGGAGCATCTACTGCCGAGGCGCAGAGTGCCACCGCAGATGCAGCCGCACATGTCATTGAGACCTACTCAAAACATGGCATTGTACCCAACTGTGTGAACATTGCAGTCCAATCCTCTGCCACGCACCTGTTGACAATTCGACATATAGACAAGGTGGGTGTTCTGGCACGTATTCTGGATCTAATCCGAACCCATGACCTGAATGTTCAGGAGATGGAAAACCAAGTCTTCATTGGTTCTGCAAATGCAGCAGTTGCCAGAATTCGTGTGGTGGGTACTCCCTCAGACGAGCTGTTCAGTTCGTTAAAAGAGATTCGGGATGTAATCGCCATTTCTGAAATTAAACTCTAAACTTATGCACTCTGAACGCCTCCATAACTTTTCTGCCGGACCAGGTACACTCCCGCTTCCAGTTCTTCATTCAATGCGGGAAGAACTTCCTGTAATTGGGAAAACGGGAGCATCTGTAATGGAAATTTCTCACAGATCGCCAGAGTACATGGAGATTGAAGCATCTGCCCGTAACCGCCTCCGCCGTCTCTTGGAACTCTCGGATGATTGGCATATCCTGTTCTTGGGAGGTGGAGCGTCTATGCAGTTCCACCAAGTGCCCCTAAACTTTATTTCGTCAGGTCGACAGGCTTCTTACCTGATCACAGGTTCCTGGGCCAAGAAAGCCCATGCGGAGGCAAGTCGAATTGGTACCGCGCGTGTGGTTGCATCAAGTGCTGATGCCTCATTCAACTACATCCCTGATCCAGCTTCATGGGAACTAGATTCAAAAGATACCTACCTACACTTTACTTCAAACAATACGATTTACGGGACTCAATTTGCCTATGCGCCAGCGACCGACTGTCCACTTGTATGTGATGCATCGAGTGATTTCCTGAGTCGCCCTATTGATGTGGATCGGTATGGGTTGATTTATGCAGGGGCACAAAAAAATATTGGACCTGCTGGCGTCACTGTTGTATTGGTCCACAACCGTTTTATGGAGACTCGGAATACTCAGTTGCCAACGATGTTGGATTATGGTACCCATGCAGCGAAGTGTTTTAACACTCCTCCAGTCTATGCAGTTTATGTTGTAGAAAAGGTGCTCAGTTGGCTGGAGGAACAAGGGGGTATTGCTGGAATTGAGGACGTAAATCGTCAAAAAGCTACTATATTATACCGTGCAATTGATGCAAGCGATTTTTTTCATGGGACGGCAAGAGAGGATTCCAGATCAAACATGAATGTCACTTTTCGACTGATCAAAGAAGAACTGGAACCCAAATTTATTCAAGAGGCTGCGGGGCACGGGTTAATGGCACTCAAAGGACACAGGTCAGTTGGTGGGATGCGTGCTTCTATATACAATGCATGTCCACTGGAGTCTGTTAAGGTTTTGATTGATTTCATGCAAGATTTTGAAAAGCGCAGTGGATAAGCGATGATTGAGAACTGTTGGCTCACCTTGTTCACGGCTCAACAAGTCCACATTTGATGACAATAGGAGTGGTCCGTGGTTCAGATCCGACCGAATGCCGCGTAGCATTGGTACCTAAAGTTTTATCATCGCTGTCCCAGAAAGGGCTTGAGGTTCAAGTACAGTCTGGTGCTGGCCTCAACGCTGGAATCAGCGATGACGAGTTCAGAGAGGCAGGAGCGAATATCGTATCAGAAGAAGAGGCGTGGAAATCAGATATCGTTGCATTGGTCGGACCGGTAACCGACTCTGAGATTGATCAACTTGATCCTCGGTCGGTTGTGATCGGATTTCTACGGCCTCTGGATGCTCCTGAGAGGATGGTTAAACTGGCTGATCGCGGAGTGACCGCATTAGCGATGGAGCTTGTCCCCAGGATTTCTAGAGCCCAGAAAATGGACGCACTCAGTGCGATGGCTTCTTTGTCAGGGTATAAAGCGACCTTAATTGCGGCTAACCATCTTCCGAGATTCTTTCCATTATTGACGACAGCGGCGGGGACGGTTCGCCCTGCGAATGTGACCATTCTTGGAGCAGGGGTAGCAGGATTACAGGCTATCGCCACGGCTCGCCGGCTTGGTGCTCGTGTATGGGGGTATGATATTCGTGAGGCTGCCCGTGAGGAGATCAAAAGTCTTGGAGCTCAGTTTGTTGAATTAGATTTGGATGTTGAAGACATGCAGGATGAAGGCGGCTATGCCAAGGCATTGATGGCGGCCAAAGCAGAGCAGCAGCTTGAACTGCTCGTCCCTCATCTTGCTAAATCAGACGTTGTGATCACAACGGCACTGATTCCAGGTCGTAAAGCTCCTGATCTGGTGAGTCAGGAAGCAGTTGAAGCTATGAAGCAGGGCAGCCTGATTATTGACCTTGCTGCTACGAATGGTGGAAATTGTGCGCTCACTGTTCCAGATGAGGTTGTCACACATCACGGGGTTCAAATAATTGGCCCCACCAATCTTCCATCCACCGTGCCTGCCGATGCAAGTTTTTTGTACGCTCGTACGGTTTCTGCCATGATCAATGAGTTCATGAATGATGGCGCATTTCAATATAATTTTGAAGATGAAATATTCAACTCCGTTTGTGTATGTCACGACGGACAGATTGTACATGAGCGTATTCGTAGCCTAATCAAATCCCGGAGCACATGATGTCACCGTTCACAACGTTTTTTGTACTTGCGATGTTTATCGGACGTGAGGTTATTAGCAAGGTCCCTCAAACATTGCATACTCCACTGATGTCTGGTTCCAATGCCATAAGTGGAATTACCATCACTGGCGCATTGGTCTCCGCCGGGATGGTAGGAGGCACATGGGCCAAGTGGATCGGCGTAGTTGCCCTGATTGCAGCAACAATTAACGTGGTCGGCGGCTTTATGGTAACCAGTCGTATGCTGCAGATGTTCAAGAAAAAATCTGCCGAATAATGCCCTTGGGATTGATTCATGGGATTTACCTTTTTTCCGCAATACTCTTTATTGTTGGATTAAAGAGGCTTCAATCTCCTAAAACCGCGCTTCGGGGCAATCGGGTCGCCGCATTAGGAATGTTACTCGCGGTGATTGCTACGCTTTTCTCACAGGAAATTCTGACTCCTGCTGAAATGGTTGGCGGTCTGGTTGTTGGCGGCTTGATTGGTGGGGTCATGGCGCAGCGGGTTCAAATGACTGCAATGCCCGAGTTGGTTGCGGCATTTAATGGATTTGGTGGATTAGCCTCTGCGTGTGTGGCTACCGCAGAGATCTTACGGATTGTATTAGAACCGAGTGAGGCGATAGAGGCCCCGCCAGGTGTGTATCCTTACCTGAGTATATTAGTGGGAATGGTTACATTCTCGGGGAGCTTCATTGCATTTATGAAACTTAGCGGAAAGATGACCGGGAACCCAATCATCTTGCCTGGACGGTATGTTGTTTTAGTGGTCTGCGTGATCGCTATGATCGCACCGATTGTATGGACATTTTTTGGTGGAGATCTCATACTGTGTATGGGGATTCTTGCTGGTATATCATTGATCTTTGGCATATTGATTGTTCTTCCAATTGGCGGAGCAGATATGCCTGTGATTGTAGCCTTCTTGAATGCATTATCTGGTTTGGCTGCTTCGGCGACTGGGTTTGTCTTGTCAAATACGGCTTTGGTGATTAGTGGTGCCCTGGTAGGAGCTTCTGGGATCATGCTCACGAACACAATGTGTGTTGCGATGAACCGAAAGTTCTTGCATGTAGTGGTTGGGGGAGTTGGAGGGGACTCAGATGAAGCTGGTGAAGGTCATCTGACAGATGGTCGTACCATCACGTCAACGACGCCAGATGACACCGCCATCATGCTCAGTTATGCGAGGAAAGTGATTATTGTGCCAGGATATGGATTGGCGGTGGCACAGGCACAACACCAAGTAAGGGAATTGGCTGATGTGTTGCAAGAGAAGGGTGTAGAGGTAAAGTATGCTGTTCATCCAGTGGCTGGACGCATGCCCGGCCATATGAATGTCCTTTTGGCAGAAGCGAATGTGCCTTATGATTCACTTTTTGAAATGGACGAAATCAACCATGAGTTTGATTCCACCGATGTTGCACTCGTGATTGGTGCGAATGATGTTGTCAATCCCGCTGCTCGCCATGACCAATCAAGTCCAATTTTTGGGATGCCAATCCTAAACGTGGATCAGGCGAAGTCTGTGATTTTCCTCAAGCGAAGCATGCGGCCTGGTTATTCAGGCGTACAGAATTTGCTGTTCTTTGAACCAAATACTCGAATGCTTTTTGGAGATGCGAAGGACTCGGTATCAGAGTTGATTTCTGAGGTTAAGGCCGTCTGACCGTGAAGAAGCAGCCGAACAGCGACAACTGTTTTGTGTGTGGGCGCAATAATCCTCACGGCCTTTACATGTCTTTCTATGATAACGGAGATGACATGGTTGAATCTCATTATACTGTTTCGCGGTCATTTGAGGGGTACCCTGGGATCGTTCATGGTGGAGTGCAGGCAGCAATTCTGGACGAAATCGTTGGACGGGTATCATTGATTGAGAACTTCCACATGTTCATGATGTCTGTTCACCTTGACGTGAAGTATCGTCATCCAGTACCTGTTGAGGAGCCATTACATATCGTTGCAAAGCGGGAATCCTTGAGCGGCCGTTATGGAAGGGCGGTGGGGATGATTTACCTCCAAGATGGAACTCTGGCGTCTGAGGCTTCTTTGACGTTGGTGCACCTCCCCGAAGAGATTCTAATCGCTGGCGATCCAGCTCAGGTACTTGGCTGGCGCGTGGATGACTGAGAATTGCACACTCATTCTTCGTAACTCATAGGTTGTCAAGGGGCTTTTTCTTTGGATGCTGGCTCCACTCCCAATTGAGACGTTCAATCCGCTAAGTTAGGTCATCTGCTCCGTGTCTTTTGGAGCGGGGGAGCATTCCATTCATTACCGCCATGTGATTCGGAATCTAATCCGAGAGCGGGAGCATTTTGCGGGTATCGCTGCCGCGCTGACCTTTTTCCACGAGACCTTCTGTATGGAGTATGATCGTCTCCGTGCTCCAATCATGGCGGCCTTCAATTGGATTCCTGAAACCGTAAAAAGTTTTGTCGTCGACCGTAATTTGTATTGTCGTCAAGCAAAATGGGTGCGGCGGGTATAATCGGTCAGATTGTTAGTTTGAGATATAGGCATGAAGGAGGGGGTATAACGCATCCCAAACATTCTCCGCCAACCTCTGTTGACCTAATGCAGTAGGATGAATCCCATCTGACTGATTCAAATCGCGGATTCCAGCCACTCCCTCCAGAAGAAATGGGATGAGTCCAGTATTCATCTCGTCCGCTACCGAGGGAAATATATCTCTGAACTCTTCCTGGAATGATGGCCCCATATTGGGTGGAACTTCCATGCCTGCAATCAGAATCTTAACATCAGGGTTGGTCTCACGAGTCTGCGTGATCATCTGAATCAGATTGGATCTGGTTAGAGATGGTGGAAGTCCGCGCAAACCGTCATTTGCTCCTAAGGCAATCATGAGTACATCTGGTGGGGTTCGTAGTTGCCACGCCAATCGGCTTAGACCTCCTGCGGAGGTATCACCACTCACACCTGCGTTAATCATCATGACGGGCCACTCAAGGGAGTCCACGCGAGCCTGCAATAAGGCAGGAAATGCCTGATGACCTGGGAGTCCATACCCTGCAGTGAGACTATTACCCAAAAAGAGAACACGAATTGGATCACTTGTTTGGCTCTGGGCTATAATTGGGCTCATGGAAAAGAGAACACATACCACACCAATCGTGTATAGTGCGGCGCTGGTTTGAACAATACGAATGAACACCTGCCAATTGGATGCTTAAAGTAAAACAGCTTACGAAAACTTACCAAAGTGGATCCCGTTCGCTAACCGTTCTAAAAGACGTAACATTTTCCATTGGAGAAAAAGACCTTTGTGCTGTGGTGGGTCCCTCTGGAAGTGGAAAGACGACTCTGTTAGGATTATGTGCAGGACTGGATTCTCCAACCTCTGGTGTCGTCAAGCTCGCTGGATGCGATCTTGGATTATGCTCCGAAGGAGAGCGTGCAGAGATTCGCCGAACGAATGTAGGATTTGTATTTCAAACGTTCCGCCTGATCCCCACACTCACCGCTCTACAAAATGTCATGGTTCCCCTTGAACTTGATGGTCATGGGAGTGCCAGAAAGAGCGCACTAGAGCTCCTTGATGAGGTTGGACTGAAGGGACGTGAGCACCACTATCCTGTCCAAATGAGTGGAGGGGAGCAGCAGCGTGTTGGCATCGCACGAGCATTCATCAATCGCCCAGCGATCCTATTTGCGGATGAGCCGACAGGTAATCTTGATACCGCTACGGGGGAGCGAATCAAAAAATTGTTACTAGAACTCAACCGGACGGCGAACACCGCCCTGATCGTAGTGACTCACGACATCAAATTCGCCGAATCCTGTCGCCGAATTATAGAGTTACGAGCTGGACAAATCGTACGTGACTATCGCCTTGACGATCAGACACTTCCAGCGGCATGAGGAATGCCTGGGTTTTGCGTATGGCATGGAGGGAAAGTCGAGGTAGTCGTCAACGACTGCTGATTTTTCTTTTCTCAATGGTTGTAGGGGTAGCTCTTCTTGTGGCGCTGTCCTCTACATCAGAGAGTCTCCAGTCCAGTGTTGATGAGCAGGCCCGTGAACTATTGGGTGCTGATATGCGATTCTCAAATAATCAGCCCTTTGACGATTCTACACGTTCTGCAATTGAAGCGATCGGAATTGATCGGGCAACGCGAATCTCAACGTTATCCGTAGCCTTCTTTCCTGAACAAAACCGGTCGCGCTTGGTCGGTGTCTATGCGGTAGAAGATGGATTTCCCATCTATGGTTCTCTAACCTCTTATCCCCCCGAGGCAGCTGATGAATTCAAAGAGAACTCAGGTGCATTAGTTGATGAGGGTCTCATGCGAACCATGGGAGTAGAGCCAGGCGATACGATCCGTGTCGGAACCCGAGGGTATGCAATTAGTGGTTCACTGATCCGAGCGCCAAGTGAGACTGAGATCAGCATGTTCATGATGCCTTCGGTATATGTTCCGATGGAAACGCTTGATACCTTGCTACTTGGGTTCGGAGCAATGGCAAATTATGAAGTATATGTAAAGCTTGGACAAGGTGAAGATCCAGAAGCAATCCGTGACTCTCTGAATAATCAGTCGGATATCTTCAAGGCGAACATAGATACGACCGAGGAACAGAAAAATTCCTGGGCGGAGGCGCTAAGTTTTTTCAACCAGTTTCTTGGCTTGGCTGGATTTGGTGCGCTTGTTCTCGGCGGGTTGGGGGTAGGTGGGGCAATCCGCGCGCATGTGCGCAGATGCCTGGATAATATTGCAGTGTTACAATGCTTAGGGGCAGGGAACCGAAAGGTTTTTTCAATTTATTTCTTGCAAGCTTTTTTCCTCGGTTGTATCGCTGGGGTGCTTGGATGTATTGGCGGTGTAATCTCCCAGTGGCTGATTCCTTACGCAATCAGTGCTTTCCTTCCATTTGATGTCATCTTTCGGCTGTCATGGTCTAGTTTAGCCTTAGGATTTGGCGTGGGATTATTTGTTACTCTGATCTTTGCGATTCTACCTCTTCTGGATGTGCGGGGAGTCTCTCCTCTTCGTGCACTACGTTCTGGTATTGAGCCGTTGACACCAGCACATCTTCGCTTTCTAGCTTACATCATCATCACAGCAGGTCTGATTGTGATCGCTGCCTTCCAATCTGGAAGCTGGAGTGCCAGTGCATACTACGCAATCGCAATCACAGTCGCATTTGGATCTTTACTTTTAATGGCAAAGTTCCTGATGTTTCTTGCAAAGCGTCTGAACAAAAAAATTCCATTTTATCCCATCCGTCAAGGGGTTGCAAATTTGCATCGTCCAGGAAATCAGACAGTATTGGTGATGTTGGCTCTTGGGTTGGGAACCTTCATCGTAATGGTCTTACTGATTAGCCAGAGCACCGTAACGCAACAGATTGATCTTGTGAGTTCAGAAGGCCGCCCCGATATGATTTTATTTGATATCCAGAGTCATCAGTTGGAGGGAGTTACAGAACTCATTGAGGCACAGAACTGGCCAATCATTGATCGCTCCCCAATTGTCAACATGCGACTGCATGCGGTTGGTGAACGGACTGTTGAGGAACTTGTCCAAGAATCAAGTCAAGATATCACTTGGCCTCTGACTCGTGAGTACAGATCTACTTATAGGGATGCACTTTCCGATGCTGAATCCCTCTCTGATGGCACATTCTTTGGTACCCATCATCCTGATTCAGCTTATGTCCCCATCTCGGTAGAAAATGATTTTGCACGCATGGAACTGGATTTGGATCTGGGTGACACACTTGTGTTTAATGTTCATGGTCGTTTGATTCCCACGAGGATCACCAGTTTTCGAACGGTAGATTGGGAGCAGATGAGAGCAAATTTTTATGTTGTTTTTCCTTCCAAGGTCTTGGAAGAGGTGCCCCAAACTCATATCATCACGAGCCGCCGCGAAGGTGACACGCCTCCAGACTCCTTGCAGTCTTTAGTCGTGGCTGACTACCCAAACATCACCGTTCTTAGCCTGGAAGCAATCATCCAGATCGTTCGGGAAGTTCTGGATCGAATCCAGTTTGCAATTCAGTTTATGGCGTATTTTTGTTTTATTGCAGGTATTTTGGTACTAATTGGATCATTACTGATTGGACGGTTACAGCGGTATGAGGAAAGTGGATTACTTAAAACCCTAGGAGCCAGCAAGAAACAACTTCTTATGATTGCGTTATCAGAATACTTTGCGCTGGGATTACTCGCCTGTGCTACGGGCTTAATCTTGTCCCTTGCTGCGGGATGGGTTCTATCACTAACCGTATTTAAAGTCCCTCTGGCTGTCACAGGGGTATCAATTCTGATTGTATCGGCCGCGGTGATTGGCTTAACGATCATCATAGGCTTTTTAAGTAATCGTAGTATTTATGATCAATCCGTGCTTGCTATTTTACGGGCACCAGGGTAATGACTGCCAGAATAGAAACTCAGATCATTGATCGGATCCATCAAGTTCGGGAAAAAATTTCGGACGCCTGTATTCGTGCGAATCGGAGGGAAGATGAAATCACCCTGATTGCGGTGACCAAAACATGGCCTCCAGAAGTCGTTCGTGCTGCATCGCAGGCCGGCTTGACCGATCTTGGAGAAAATAAAGTTCAGGAACTGGCCACAAAAGCACCACATTTTCCCGAGATCAATTGGCATATGATCGGACATCTTCAGCGGAATAAAGCGCGGCTTGTCGTGACTCATGCCAAAGAATTTCACGCATTGGACAGTATTCGTCTGGCAAGGGCATTAAACCGTCATGCCGAAGAGGCAGGTCGAGAGCTTCCTTGCTACATTCAAGTGAATGTTTCGGGCGAGGAGTCAAAGTTTGGGTTGTCACCTGAAGATATAGGTGATTTTCTGGATCAGTTGAGTGAGTTCGGATCCCTTCAACCAGTAGGACTCATGACACTAGCCTCCCCTGATCTTCAAAGGGTACGTGAGGAATTTCGCTTACTTCGAAGTATACGCTCCAAATATGAAGAGTTAACAGGCCCGGGATTATCCATGGGGATGAGCGGAGATTATGAAATCGCCATTGAAGAGGGGGCGACACATATCCGCGTTGGATCCGCCTTATTTGGGCCGAGGGGCTAATACAATTACAAATACAATGGAAGAGAAGATACCTGATTCTGAGACGCAACTCGCTCGTGTAGAGGAGGCAGTAGATACAATCCGGAAAATCACAGATTGGGTTCCGCGGGTTGGCATGATCTTGGGGACGGGCCTCGGGCAGCTTGCACAGAAAATAGAAACGCTGCATCGGATCCCATACAAGACGATCCCTCATTTTCCTGTATCAACAGTGCAGTCCCATGGCGGAGAGATCCTCTTCGGAACCTTGGAGGAGGTTCCAGTGGTCTGTATGAAGGGGCGCGTGCATGTCTATGAAGGGTACAGCGCTCGGCAGGTCACTTTTCCAGTTCGCGTGATGGCCAGTTTGGGGATAAAGAGCCTCATGATCTCTGCCGCGTGTGGTTGTATGAATCCGGATTACTCACGCGGGGAGTTGATGTTACTCTCTGATCATATTCACTTGCAGGGCGTCAATCCATTAGTAGGACCGAATGTGGATGCTTGGGGCCCGCGATTCCCAGATATGAGCGCACCCTACGATGCTGAACTTCGAACGTATGCAAAACAGGTCGCCCATTCAAACTCAATCAAGCTACACGAAGGGGTCTATGTCTCTGTATTAGGTCCAAATCTGGAAACCAGGGCAGAATATCGTTTTTTGCGTGCAATTGGAGCGGATGTCGTCGGGATGTCTACCACTCCTGAAGTCATCGTTGCCAGACATATGGATTTACGCGTGATGGCGATTGGGGTCATCACAGATGAATCCTTTCCAGAAACTCTCCAGCCGGTATCAATAGAAGATGTGGTGAAAGCAGCGGGAATTGCTGAGCCGAAGTTGACCGCAATCATGTCTGGGATGGTCAGAAAGCTGGCTGCCGCATGATTTATAGGGAGGGAATGCCGCATTTTGAGGAAGTCCAGCGTGCGGATGTATCTACCATGGAACAAGAGATTCGCTCTTGGTGGGAGTCTGAGCGCATCTTTGAAAAAAGTATTAAACCACGCTCGGGTGCTCCAACTTATACCTTTTACGAAGGACCTCCAACAGCAAATGGCCATCCTGGAATTCATCATGTGATGGCCCGGACCATCAAAGATGTATTCTGTCGGTACCATACCATGAAAGGATGCCGAGTGGAACGGAAGGCTGGATGGGATACGCATGGACTTCCTGTTGAAATTGAAGTTGAGAAAATGCTGGGGCTTGATGGCCAGGATGACATATTGCGCTATGGGATAGAAAAGTTTAACCAAAAGTGTAGGGAGAGCGTCCTGACCTATAAGGGAGAGTGGGATGAGTTGACCCGTCAGATGGGATACTGGGTTGATTTAGACCATCCATATGTGACCTTTGAAACAAAATATATTGAATCTGAATGGTGGTTGATTAAGCAGATCTACGAGAAAGGACTATTATACCGAGGACACAAGATTCATTGGTACAGTCCAGGATCTGGTACAATCTTGAGTTCACATGAGGTGAGTCTTGGATATAAGGAAGTTCAGGACCCGAGCGTGATCGCGCGATTCAAATCTCTTGATCGGCCAAACACCTACTTTTTGGCCTGGACAACAACCCCTTGGACATTGATTTCAAATGCCGCCTTAGCGGTTGGTCCAGCGATTGAGTATGTCTCGGTTCGCTGCGCCTCACTGCCTGAATCAACGCTGATTTTGGCTCGAGCCAGACTGGAAATTCTCCGCGAAGAGTATGAGATCATTGACACGATCCCTGGAAGCGAGCTTGAAGGGGAGCAGTACGAACCTCTGTTCGGGTACTTCAAGAGCCAAGGGTATGAAGCTTGGCGCATTGTAGCAGCTGATTTTGTGTCAACCGACGATGGGACCGGGATTGTACATATCGCTCCAGCGTTTGGAGCAGACGACTATGAGATCGGACAATCCGAAGGACTGCCTGTCCTTAATCCGATTGATTCACGGGGCCGTTTTCATTCAGAGGTTCCAGAGGTGGGAGGGCTCTGGTTCAAGGATGCCGATCGTCCGATCATACGTGATTTAGCTGTTCGGGATCTCTTGCATCGTGATGACAGCTATGTGCATAACTATCCTCATGATTGGCGTAAGGGAACCCCACTCATGAGTTATCCAGTGGAAAGCTGGTTCATTCGCACAACGGCAATTCGTGATCGACTGGTAGAACTGAATAAGACCATTGCATGGCAGCCCAGATCTATTGGATCGGGACGCTTCGGTGAATGGCTTTCAAATAATGTTGACTGGGCGCTCAGTCGACGCCGTTTTTGGGGTACACCACTTCCAGTATGGGTATCGGATCAGGATCCAGAGGTAATTGAAGTGATTGGATCCATTGAGGAGTTACGTAAGCGCTGTGGAGATCAGTTACCTGAAAAGGATGAGGATGTTGACTTACATCGACCATTTGTTGATGGTCTAACTTGGCCTGCACCAGATGGAGGGACGATGCGACGGGTTCCAGAAACTACGGATGTCTGGTTTGACTCTGGTGCGATGCCATTTGCTCAGTGGCATTATCCCTTTGAGAATAAGGAGGCATTTGAACAAAGTTTTCCCGCAGATTTTATTGCCGAGGGCATTGATCAGACTCGTGGATGGTTTTATACATTGCATGCAATCTCTGCAATGGTGATGGATGAAGTTTCTTTCCGTAATTGTGTCGTCGGTGGACTTCTTCTGGATGCCAATGGAGAAAAGATGTCCAAGACCAAGGGAAATGCACTAGATCCATTTGAATTGATCAAGGAGTTCGGGGCTGATCGCGTACGATGGTACATGATGAGCAATTCCCCGCCATGGGAAGATCTCAAGTTCAACCCGGACGGGATCAAAGAAGTGGAGCGAAAGCTATTCGGAACGTTAACAAATATTTACAACTTCTTTGCGACATACGCCAATATTGACGGCTATACAGGCGCACAAGAGGCCCCTCGGGTCGCTGACCGTCCTGAACTAGATCGGTGGATCTTGAGTCGGGCTCAATCCACAGCAGAGTTGGTAGATATTGCACTGGCAGGGTACCATCCCACCCGAGCAGCTCGCGCAGTTGAAGCGTTCGTAACTGACTTCTCAAATTGGTATATCCGAAGATCTCGGAGACGTTTTTGGAGCGCGAAAGCGAGCCATTCATCTGAATCAGATGACGATAAGTGGGCGGCCTACGAAACGGTATATACATGCCTGAAGATAACCGCCTGTCTCATGGCACCCATTGCACCTTATTACAGTGAGTGGTTATATCAAAGGTTAAGGATCAATTCTGGGGATGGTGATGAGTCCGTTCACCTCACTCTTTTCCCTCAAAAGACAGTGATGCTATCGGATGAAGGGCTTGAAGCGCGAATGAAGAGTGCTCAGGTGATTTCCTCTATCCTACTTGGGTTACGTAATCAGGCAAAATTGAATATTCGCCAGCCTGTGGGACGAGTGTTGGTGGTGGTAGACGAGAAATGTAAAGAGGAAATGATTTCTCTTGTTGCCCCCATCATTTTAGATGAAGTGAATGCTCGAGCGATTGAATACATTGATCGTTCTCATTCAATTGTCCGTCAAAGTGCACGTCCGAATTTTCGTCAATTGGGGCGTCGGGCAGGAAGAAATATGCCCAAGGTAAAGGATGCGATTTTAGCTTTGCGTGATGAGCAGCTTGAGGCATTCTCTTCGGGTAAGAGGATCTTGCTCACGGGAGACGATTTTGAGTTTGAACTGCAGGAAGGGGATATTGAGATTGTGACTGAAGGAGTGGAAGGGTGGCTGGTTGGGCAGGAAGATGGGTATACAGTCGCCCTGGATAAAGTGATCACAGAGGATTTACTTCATGAGGGGCTTGCTCGTGAAAGTATCAACCGACTCCAAAATCTTCGGAAAGCTGCAGGATTTGACATCACCGACAGGATTCACATTGATTGGAATGCCACGGATACCCTTCGTGCTGCCATAGAGCAATATGTTGACCGAGTGAGAAACGAAACCTTAGCAGTCACGTTCAACTTTGTTGATGTTCCAAAAGGAGAACGTATTGAACACTTTGATATCGGAATGGAATCACTGACGCTTGGAGTGCGTCGATCGGAGTGATACGTCCAGCATTTATGTAGAAGAGATTATCACATGGCAACTCAAAAATCAGCCCAAGCACTATCTGATGCACAAACAGATGGCCAAACCACTACGCCATTTGATGATAAGTTGCTTGATTATTTTCGCACTCTCATTCTGGATAAGCGTAGGCATGCAGTTGAAGATGTGGAGAAGATGCAGGCCCAGATCAAGGACTCTCGTGAGCGATCCGAGAGTGATTCTGCGTACAGTTTTCATATGGCTGATGCTGGAACCGATGCGATGGAACGGGAGAAGTTGTATTTGATGCTTGCTCGCCAGCAAAAGTACATTGGCTATTTGGATCGAGCCCTCGAGCGCATTGACAACCGAACTTACGGAGTTTGTAAAGTGACGGGTAATCCTATTTCCCGGGAGCGGTTGGAAGCTGTACCGCATACGGAAATTTCTATTGAAGCCAAGCTCAAGCAGAAGCGCTAGTCCGCCTATGCGACTGTTCTGGATTGTTGCAGGAGTTCTGGCACTTGATCAAGCAACAAAGTTCCTTGTGCGTCTCAATATGACACAAGGCTATTTCGGCGCAATAGATTTAGTTGGGAACTGGCTAAAGTTCACATACACTGAAAATCCTGGAATGGCGTTCGGGATTAACTTTGGCCCTCCAGGACTGATCACGGGCTTCTCTGTGGTTGCTGCATTCATGATCACGGTCTATGTGTTTCGTGTACGAAAGGGCTATCTGCCTTATACAGCAAGTTTGGCATGCATCTTGGGTGGAGCCATTGGGAATAATATTGACCGTTTGTTCTACGGACTGATTTTTGACTACGCTCCCTTTTTCCAGGGACGCGTCGTTGATTTTATTCACTTTGATATTTGGCAAGGTCGGGTACCTTCGGCATTTCCAATTATTGGCGATAGCTACATGGCATTCTTCCCCATCTTCAATGTTGCAGATATTGGAATTGTCGGAGGAGTGATTGGGATACTGATTTTCCAGAAAAAATTCTTACAAGACTTCCATCCCATCCAGGAAGCCGAGTCTCCCGAAGAGCAATCAGAACCTGAGCAGGCTCCTTCCATGCTATAGTGTCGTATTCTCACTCCTCACTATCAGCGCCACGAAAGTAGTTTCCCCTGATTCCAATTGATTGGTCTATCCTCTGGGTCAACCGGTTGGTGTAATGTTCTGGCCTATTTTATCCGGTCGTAGAATCCCTGCGCCACATCCAATTTTCGTTCATAGATCCGTAGGGATTGATGCAAATAGTGGATGTCCGAGGGGTTGGTGGTCAAGCTATCTATTGATTACCAGAAGGATCCCGAATCTATTTCAGTCAATCTGTGTTTTAGTACTAATATAGTATTATTTTTATGTACAATATGACATAAGTCATATCATGATGATATTTGTTACCCCGGCAAAGGCCAAAACTGCTCTTCGGCATAACATGATAGAACGACGCTTGGCGCTTAACCTGACTCAGGTTGGTCTCAGCAAACGCTCAGGAGTTGCCTTGGCCACACTCAGAAAATTTGAGCAAACTGGTTCTATCTCAATTGATAATTTATTAAAGCTTATGATGGTGGTGGGAGGTCTTGAAGAAATTGTGGAAGCGAGCGCATCAGCGGGGGGTAGTTTTGCATCTATTCAAGATGTACTATCGGGAGAGGAGCGCCCAAAAAGAAAAAGAAAACGTGGCTCTCGTTCATGAGACTTAAGCCTGTGCGACATATCAGAGTTAGCGTGGATTTTGGAAGTAGTTCTATGACCGTGGGGCATCTCGCTATTCGAGATCAACAGATCTATTTTGAATATGAATCAGAATTTATTCATCATGGTCTTCCTCTCTCTCCAATTCGACTACCAATAAAATCTGGACTTCATACTTTCCCAATTGAGCCATTTGAAGGCCTGCCGGGTGTGTTTAATGATAGCCTGCCAGACGGGTGGGGGCGTCTTTTATTGGATAGAGCCATGCGTAGGCAAGGCATTGTTCCAGAGACGTTTACTCCGTTAGATTGATTAGCTTATGTGGGTAAGTCGGGTATGGGAGCCTTGATTTATGAACCGGATCGTTCAGGGATTGCGGACGAAACTGAACGAAGCCTGGATTGGATAGCCCAGCAATCTACTGATGTCTTGGAAGGAGATGCAGAGGATGTGTTAGATGAACTCTTGGTACTGAATGGATCCTCTGCGGGTGCACGGCCAAAAGCATTGATAGGATTTGACGATACAACAGGGAGGATACACTATGGGAATGTGGGTTTGCCAGATGGCTATGCGCCATGGTTGGTCAAATTCATGAATTCGCGGGACGGGGCCGATGCAGGAGTGGTAGAATTCATGTATTCAGAACTGGCTCGGGCGGCCGGTGTCACAATATCTGAAACGCAATTATTCCTCTCAAAACGTGGGTTTGGATATTTCGCGATCAAGCGATTTGATCGAGATCAAGGCCAGTGCTTTCATGTCCATACTCCGAGCGGACTATTGCAATCCGATTATCGGATTCCATCTCTAGATTATAGAGATTTACTTGAACTCACCATGCACTTGACACGAGATGTTCGAGAGTGGGAGAAGATGTTTCGTCTTGCAGTATTCAATGTTCTGGCGCATAACCGCGATGATCATTTAAAGAATTTCTCATTTCTCATGAACGAAGCAGGGGAGTGGCATCTTGCCCCCGCCTATGATCTAACGTTTTCGTTCGGACCCAGTGGAGAGCAGAGTACAATGGTAATGGGGGAGGGCAAGTCACCAACTGTAGAACATCTACGAAAATTAGGCCAGCATGCTGGTATTAGTTCTAACCGAGTCAAAGAAATCATAGAAAGAACTCAGGATACACTCACAAAGTGGACACAGCTATCGGAAAGTCATGATCTTAGGGAGGCTACACACGACTTGGTTCGATCTCATATTCATCAATGATTGGGTATAATCTGTTGGTTACTTTTCAGATATAGCACCAGTCCATGAAGATATGGGGAGGGCATGATAGTTCCAACCATCCTGAACCATACAAGCATCCATGCTTAATCTGGTGTTCTACGCCAACCAAAGATTTCCGAGGTTCCCATCACTTCCTGCTCAATCTGATTGAACTTCACTCCGAGATGCGACAAGACATCGCTGACGGTGATCTTTTCTTGATAGTAGGACACGATACCAACTTGATGAACTTCTTACCAAGTTCGGTGATCGTTGTGGTTTCTGGAGAACGGAAGCCCTTTTATGGCATAAAGTTATTTGGATTCGCAATACGGAATTCTTGAAAATCGCCATCTGTAATCTTGTTAGTAATCAACAGTTGGCGGAGTATAACATCTAATGGTATCGAGAACTTTTTTGCCAATGATTTAAGGCGTGAGTCTTCCCACCAATAACTTTTACCTGTCAAGTTCATGGCAGGGAAGTCGGCAATTTCTTGAGACGGAACTAATGTCTCGCCTGCGACTGCATTACAAAAAATTTCAATTAGATGATTTTGTGGCTCCATCAATTTGTCATGGACGTCTGGAGTTTCACCATTAGCCAGAATCAGATGACAGAACTCATGAAGGAGCGAAAATATGCGTGCATTCGGATGGTCTTTAACATTAAGCACAATAACAGGCATGGGATCCATAGACAATGTGAATGCTCTCATTTCTTGAAGTTCAACTCCAGATACCTGTAAAACAAGAATTCCATGACCTTGAATTGCTTGACGCCATGCATTCAGAGCTTCATAGTGATTCGTCCAGCCGTATTAAGTATTAAGAGAAATATCCAAAATTTCTCGAATGCGACTTGCCACATCAACAACCTGATCTTCAATTGATACACGAAGGTGAAGCCCCGACATTGGCTCGTTGAGTTCTTTTGCAAGATCAAGTGCAATTTGTTGTTTTTCAGAGGCGAATCAAATAGCTAATCTCAGTGGGGTTGAGAGATTAGCTTCGGTTCCTCTTGGGAATCTCCGAAAATATTTTAGAGCACTGAATTTGCGAGGAGGTCCGGAAAGGTAAAAGATTGCCAAAGGACGCAGGACAGCCTTTGCTAACAGACGAAGTTGACGGATCGTTGGTTGTCCACTTCCATCTTCCCATCCGTGAACCCGGTCATCGTTCGTACCAGTTTTGCGAGCTACTGATTCAATAGAGATGCCAGCATCTTCGCGGACCCATCGGATCATTTCTGGCTTGACGCGTGCACATAACATTTATTGGATCAGTACCTTGTATGCAGAATTTCTCACGAGAAACCACCATCATATAGATATTTGATGATAGGAAGTGGAGGGTCCAACAAAAGGCATAACTGTCTAGCGACAAAACTTGTTACGGTTGTCGCATTGATTGAATACTGGGTTTATCCTAAGATAGGTTGTGCGAGGTCGTTGATTCAATACACAATTATTCCAAAATGAGTCCAGCTTCGTTCAGTAACAATCCGTTCTGAAAATCCTCCTCACTTAAAAATGAGATCAACGGGTCTCCCGTGAGAAATTGTAGCTGAAATCCAGCAACTTGCATTGATTCCTGAAAATCAACCTTCCGAGATATATCCCACACTGTGGCACGCAACAGTTCCATTAAAGCGTCAGGAAGGTCTTCTGGGGCAGTAATCATTAGCCAATCTCCGCTAGATTCGTATGAAATCCCCAGTTCAATGAGGGTAGGTATAGTGGGTGCAACAAGCGCGCGTCGACTTGACATGATAGCCAAATTTCGCACCTCACCGGTTTTTCGGATGGAAGCAATTTCTGATAAAGGGGTAATCAAGACATCAACATTCCCAGAGAGTAGTTCTCCAAATGCAGATGCAGCATCGGGACTGGGTTGCCAAGATAGAGCCGACGGATCAAGTCCAACGGCCTCAAGAAATCCAATACGTTCCAGATCCCTTCCCCCACCTATGTAGGTACCACTCGCTGTGAGAATCCCAGGTTGACTCTTAATAGCAGTAATTAGGTCAGAAACACTTTGCCAGGGAGAATCAGCATGTACCGTAATCACTGGCGGGGAGGTACCGATGAGTGCAATGGGAGAATAGCGATTGAAACTCAGGGGCGTCAACCCCGTCCAGTGCATCAACGTGATTTCTTCGCCGATGACACCTAAGGTATAACCGTCGGACCGAGCCTGGGATAAAACTACCAAGCTAGCAAGCCCATTACTGCCAGCTTGGTTCTCTACGCTGACGGGCTGCCCAAATTCATTCTGCAACGAAGCAGCGAGTAGGCGAGAAGCATGGTCTCCCGAAGTTCCCTCTTCCCATGGCACAATAAAAGTTAGGGGTTTATTAGGATATGCCTGCTCATTAGCGGAATATCCACATGATAACAGGAAGAGAGGCAGAAAGCAAAGCCCCACAATTCGCAGATCAACCACCACTCCAGGGCGGAGCAACACCGTTAGAGCGGGCATATGCGATGAGTTGCCCCAGATGCTCAGATGTATGGCCAGCAATCACCGTCACGACCCCGTAGTGATTCATTGTCATACCAAAGACCTCGGCGGTCGTCGTTAGATCGGCTTCTGCAAAAGTAGCCATGAGTTCACGAATATGATCCTGAGAAGCAGCAAGCCGGGCAAGAGCTCCTTCTTTTGTATCCGTGGCTTCGCCTTCATAATCAGATTCATGCCCTAACATTGCAGCAATACCAAAGTTGGCATCGGATACATGGTTGATCACCTCAGCAACGGATCGAATTCCATCGGCAGGACTCCAGTCGAAATGATCTTCAGGAATGGCTTCAGCCAAGCTGTACAGTTTTTCTGATGTGCTATTGAAGTCAGATGTTACTGCACTTAGATATGCACTGTTATCGTGCTCTTGAGCGGTAACTGGTAGAACAAGAAAAGCCGTAAGTAGAAAGAATGTGAGATTGCGTTTCATGAGCGAGAGATGTTTGTTGGAATTAGACAGCATGCAACAACGAAGAGTAGAACTAACAAATTTGTCCAATAAATTCATCGAAAACAATTAGCCAATACAGCATCCACAAGTTGAGTTTGATCGACGATTTAATTGTAATAAACTACCGACAAACAGGAAATTAGTTCATGAGAGGTCATCATTCTCAACGGGGATAGTTCAATCATGCGAATTTCCTGTAATTGCAGTTTTTGCACATCATATCAACCAGAGTTCGTTTGAGTAGCAAATATGTTGAAGTTCACTGAATGCAAAGAATTCATAACTGACTTGCTATGCTGAGACTATGATAAGAACCGAACATACAGTAGGACCCTTGAGGGTCACCAAGTTTGATAATGGTGATGGTTCATTTCAAGAACTCATGAGGTGTCTATCTGGTAGTTGGAGTTCAAGTGTACATGTTCATGGTGCGCGCGAACTCCGAATGAATACCAGAGACGTAGGATCACGAGTAGAAATTCGGTTGTTCATTTCATTATTTTGGCAGTTTGCAAGGCATGAGCATAGATGTTATTTAGTATTTAGGATGTTCCAATGCCTCCATAACAACTGCATAGTCTTCAATATCTATACCCTGAATCATTTCGGTTGATGGAGGATAAACAATTACGACCTTGAGGCGATAGCCATCCCAGCTAGGTGCACGAAGTTCAGATCCAGTTAACCTCGCAATAGTTATTTCCAATTCACCGAGGCTATAACTATGATCCGCGCCGAACGGTGGAAGCGTAAACCATGAGGATCCTATACCGAGGTCAGTATATGCAAGTACAATACCATTATCTACAACATCCTGTGTAATTTCGGACACAGAGTATGTAGCGGATTCAAATGAATCAAAAAAATCAACAAAATCAGATGCACGCAATGTGATTATTCGCGCGGCCACATTCGCATTTCCAGGCTCCCCTTGTTCTCCCTGTTCCCCTTGTTCTCCTTTATCTCCCTGTTCCCCTTGTTCTCCCTGTTCCCCTTGTTCTCCTTTATCTCCCTGTTCCCCTTGTTCTCCCTGAGGTCCTTGGGGACCTTGTGGCCCGGCAGGTCCAACTGGACCCTCACAAGCCACTAACGTAAAAAGCAGGGCAAGTGAAAGAAATTTTATGGTAGCAACGGATGCAAGTGTACTCAAAGGAAGTTTCAGCATTGAATGATTTAGTGTTAATAGAATAGATATGTTAGTAAGCCCTGAAAGATGACTGACAGCATTTGAACCCAAGGCCTGATGATTGAATTAGGTTAGGGCATCTTACCAATTCATCAATTGAGTTAGGAAACTACCAAGTCCACGGTAACTTTCTCAAATGCCAACTTAATATCAATCTGTAAACAAATATAAGATTATTTGAGAAATTATCACGAATAGATATTCATGTTAGATTCATGATTCCCTAATAGTCTGAGTAAATGATCATTGGAGTGGTGTTGCAACCTAATATCTCTGCCCAGATTTGGATGATAGCGGTATCAAAACCGAAGGGTAAAAGTTTCGCAGCCATATGTTTGGCGAAACTAACTCTTGCCTGATCAAACTGTAAGATTAGTTGATAGTGAGGATTCATCAGTATTTTCTTGAGGGATGATCATCATGGGGATCAACATTGTTGGAAGGAATCAATAGGCAACAACCCACCAGGATATGATCCTGAGGAACTGTGTGTCTGGGTTGTACTCTTGACGAATCATGCTCATCTTGAAATATGTAAAGCCAACACCAAAATAAGTCTACTCCTTAGACCAAATATAACGGTGTACTCGGTATAATGGGGTTGATGTTTTTTATTAGAGAATTCGTGATAGCTTTCAGTTGATCATTCAATTCGTCATTCTGGCCAGTTCGCACATGGAGGGCCATACATGGATTTGAATGTGATCTTGGTGAGGATGATTGCTTATTCATATTCACCACCTGTATTCCAGAACGGAATGTAGAAATATATCTCCTCTGAGGAGTGCGTAAGAGTTTACTTGTATTCATTGTATACAGTAAATTGGATAAATTTCGGAATTGGACGGCTCCGATGGACTCATGCCCCTTACCTGAATCAATATGTTTGCATCAGCCCAACTGTGAAAGTAATGCGTCATATTATGCAACTCATCAATTATCTCCGCGAGTCATGCGTTTATCCCCGTGAGGGAGTAGGCGAAGGTGGCTGGAGCAATCTAGGTCACTACCTCGCTATTTCTCCACCCACTTCGCCTCTGATTAAATAATACGTGATTGACTCAATACACTGTCGTGATTCTCACGAGTTTGACAAGCGTTCTACAAATGAAACACAATACACTACAGTCTTGGCATGAGTGAAGATAAAAGTGCAAATCTTCCACTCCTCCATGCAGCGAAGGATATTTATAATGCAGCCGTTCGAGGAGTGAGCGGGTCTCGGTTGGAGAATTTTAAGGTCAAGCTGCCAATTTCAGGTTTTTGTCGCGTCGTAGGAGCAGGTAAAGCGTCCATGGCAATGGCAGGAGCACTGGAGCATAAATATCCAGAGTGTGCATTTGAAGGCCAAGTGGTTGTTCCACAGGGATATAGAGCAATGTTTCCTGAGAGACTGATTTCTCCCAAAATGATCCAAGTTATGGAGGGAGGACATCCAGTTCCAGATGTCGGTAGCCAACAGGCTGCTGGTGAAGCGCTTAAGATCGCCCAGACATGTGGAGAAGAGGAAACGCTCATTGTGCTACTCAGTGGCGGTGCCTCAGCGTTGTGGACCTTCCCTGCGAATGGTTTAACGATGGAAGACTTACGCAAGGTGAATCAGCTTCTGCTGGAAAGTGGAGTTGACATTCACCAGATCAATACCGTCCGTAAACATATCTCCGACATCAAAGCAGGCAGACTTGCGGAAGCAGCTTGGCCTGCGAGTACCATTACGCTGGCTATTTCCGATGTGGTCGGGGATGATGCATCTGTCATCGGGAGTGGTCCCACAGTCCCTGATCCAACGACTTGGGAAGAAGCGATGAAGATTCTTCAGAGGATTGGCCCCAAAGTCCCAGATTCGGTACTGAATCATGTTAAACTCGGGTTGGCTGGACAAAGGTCAGATACGCCTAAGCAGAGTGCTGAGAAATTGCAGCGGTCCGAATATCACCTCTTGGCCTCAAACAAGGATGCACTGGAGTCGGCAAAATCAAAGGCATTGAAATTGGGCTTCCGTGTCGTTGGGGTAGATCAAGGCGTATACGGGGAAGCAAAGGATATAGGAGTGCGCATGGCGCAGAAAACCAAGAAGTTAGAACCTGGAGAGTGCTTCCTCTGGGGAGGCGAAACAACCGTGAATGTAGTAGGAGATGGAAAAGGAGGTCGAAATCAGGAGTTAGCTCTCTCAGCGGCATGTGAGTTGAAGAACTCATCCATCCAAGCAATCCTCTTATCTGGTGGAACCGATGGAATTGATGGACCCACAGATGCAGCAGGTGGATGGGTGACTCCAGATACGTTTGCCTCCGCACAATCATTGGGATTTGATCCGTATGTTTTTCTACAACAGAATGATGCCTATACCTTTCTGAAGGCATTAGATCAACTCTTGATTACGGGACCGACGCACACAAATGTTATGGATATTGGGATTGGATTAAGAGCACATGAGTAATCGCCTCGCGTCGGAAAAGAGCCCCTACCTGCTGCAACATAAGGATAATCCAGTGGATTGGTGGCCATGGGGATCGGCGGCGTTTGAAGCTGCAAGCAAAGCGAATCGTCCCATCTTCCTGTCCATCGGTTATGCGACCTGCCACTGGTGTCATGTCATGGAGAAAGAATCGTTTGAAGATCAAGAGGTAGCTCGTTTACTCAATGAGACATTTATTAACATCAAAGTTGATCGGGAAGAGCGGCCTGATGTAGATGCCATTTATATGAGTGCATGCCAAATTGCCACTGGTCGTGGAGGATGGCCATTATCCATCATGATGACTCCTGCAATGAGGCCGTTCTTTGCAGGTACGTATTTGCCCAAGACGACTCGTTATGGCCATGAGGGGATGTTACAGATCATTCCGAAGGTCGCCAAAGCATGGCAAAAATATCGTCATCATTTTGAGACAACAGCGGATGAATTTGAGCAAGCCCTGAATAAGTCCGCAAACTTAGATTTTTCGGGAGAGGAGATCTCTGAGGACATCCTTCATGGTGCATTTCAGCATTTTCACCAGCAGTATGATCCCTTACATGGTGGATTTGGAAGTGCGCCAAAATTTCCAACTCCCGAACGTCTTCGGTTTTTGCTTCGGTACTGGCATCGGACGGGTAACCCTCAAGCACTTGATATAGTTGAGCATACACTTCAAAACATGCGTCGAGGAGGGATCTTTGATCAATTAGGTGGTGGGTTTCATCGGTACAGTACAGATTCAAACTGGAGAGTTCCACATTTTGAAAAGATGCTATATGATCAAGCATTGCTCATTCTCATCTATTTGGAAGCATTTCAGATTACAGGAAAACAGGAGTATTCTCAGACGGTTCATGAGGCACTTCGGTATGTACTCCGAGATCTCCAAACTACTGAGGATGCATACTGTACAGGAGAGGATGCTGATTCAGAGGGAGTAGAAGGCAAGTATTACCTCTGGGATATGAAGGAATTGAACAGTCTACTCAAACCAAAAGAGATCAAATCCTTTACAAAGATTTTTAATCTTGATCAAAAGGGCAATTATCTGGACGAATCCACGCAACGAAAGACAGGAAGTAATATTCTGTACCTGTCCGCTCAAGATGAACTCTCTGATGAACCACCTTTTCTGGCAATAGTCGATCGATTGCTCAAACATCGTAACCAACGAGTACGGCCGCTACTTGATGACAAAGTATTAACTGACTGGAATGGGCTGATGATTACCGCACTTGCGCGGTGTGGTATGGTGTTTGGCGATCCGGTTTGGATTGATCATGCGGAGCGATGCGTACAATTCATTATCAAGCATTTGTTGTCTGGGCCTGATAGGTTGTTACATCGGTGGAGAGAAGGTGAGGCAATCATTGAGGGGCTTCTTGATGACTATGCCTACATGATTATGGGATTGCTCACACTTTTCGAAGCGACAGGCAAACAAAGCTATTGCAACTTGGCACTGTCCCTGACCAAAACGGTAATTGCTGATTTCGAATGTGAAGAAGGGGGATTTTATATGGTGTCAAGCGAGAGTAACCAGTTATTACTTCGCCCAAAGCAGGCATTTGACAGTGCAATTCCCTCTGGAAATTCCATCATGATCCTGAACCTTATTCGTCTTGGACGCCTTACAGGTGACCCAGAGCTGGAAGCAGTTGGACATCAATCAATTGATGCTTGCTCTGGAGGGCTTAAGAGTTACCCTGATGGCTTTTGTGCATCACTCTCCGCGCTTGATTACGCTCTCGGCCCCAGTACAGAGATTATCATATCAGGGGACCCTGATCATCCAGAAACCCGGACTGCACTGACATCGCTAAGGAAAGTATACGCTCCGAATACGGCAGTTCTTTCTCGCCCAGATTTTGGTGGTTCAAATGCCTTTGAGATACATCTGTGTCAAGGTAAAACCTGTGAACCTCCGACACAGAACGTTCAAGATGTGATCCATAGAATTACGAGACCTGTTCATCAACGTCCGGCGCACGAATGAAGAAGGTTTACATTCTGAGTGCAACTCGCTCTCCAATTGGTCGTTTTGGTGGAGCACTATCCTCTCTCCATCCTGGAGAGCTCGCTGCGCCTGTACTCCGATCCACTGTTGACCAAGCTTCTGTCCCCGATGAACGGCTGAGTTTGATCTTATTGGGAAACGTCCTTCGCGGAGGACATGGGCAACTCGTTGCGCGTCAAGCAGCCAAACTAGCGGGTTTCCCTGATTCAATTGATGCGGTTTCGATTGACATGGTCTGCTCATCGGGGATGATGAGTTTGATCATGGGCGCCTCATTCATTCAGTCTGGCACTGCAAGTCTGATCTTGGCTGGAGGATCGGAATCTATGTCTGGTGCTGGATTTGCACTTTCCAGTCGGGCAAGGTGGGGGTATAAGTACCTGTCCGAGAGTAAAGAGGCGGTCATTGACTTATTGTATCGCGATGGTCTCTCAGATCCAATGTGTGGTGAGTCAATGGGCGAACAGGCCGAGCGGATCGCAGGGGAGCATCAGGTTACTCGACTT
The DNA here is from genome assembly GCA_965208025.1 of Rhodothermales bacterium. Taxonomy (GTDB): domain Bacteria; phylum Bacteroidota; class Rhodothermia; order Rhodothermales; family Bin80; genus Bin80. The sequence goes on along the minus strand of OZ242302.1, from coordinate 1,524,198 downwards.
GAACTTGATGAAGTGGCGGCCAATTCTCATACCCGTGCACATTCTGCCACCTCTCAAGGGAGATTTCAGGCAGAGATGACTCCGATCCGCACGAATCATGGGCTATTGGAGCATGACGAGGGAATTCGCCCCGACACGACCGTTGAAGCGCTCGCTTCGCTCAAACCAGTCTTTCAGAAAGATGGAGTCTTGACCGCGGGGAACAGTAGTCAGATCAGCGATGGATCTGCCGCAATTTTGCTTGCAAGTGAAGAAGCGGTTCAACACTATCAATTACAGCCGATTGCTCGTATTCTGGGATACGCTTGGACAGCTGGCTCGTGGGATCGATTTGTGGAAGCCCCAACTGGGGCTGCCCGTCAGGCACTAAGTTCTGCAGGGATAGGAATTGGGGAGATAGATCTTTTTGAAAATAATGAGGCATTCTCGCTCAGTTCCATACTGTTTACGAGAGAATTAGGGATTGACCCCGAGAAATTAAATGTCAATGGGGGTGCGATCGCGTTGGGGCATCCAATTGGATGCTCAGGTACAAGAATCACTGTAACGATAATTCACGAACTGAGAGCACGGGCACAATCTCTTGGCCTTGCGGCTCTGTGCCATGGAACAGGTGGAAGCACAGCCATCATAATAGAAACTCTCTGAACCCCTCAAAATTCAGGGGATATTCTATTTCAGAGCATCCAATGAATTAGTGATCCGCCGCTGATCGGGGCATGGATACGAACCAGATCACAAGGTATCCATCCGGTCATCCCTGGATGCCAAATTGAAGCGATCGCCAAGGGGAACCTTGATGCAAAAATATGCGGATACTATGAGAATTACACTTCATCCGTAGCGCGGATCTGAATATTCAACGTATGGGTGGAGAGATGAAAGCATGAGGATCAGAAACTCTGCATACTTTTTGGGTGCAAACGATGAAATTTAGTTCAAACGTTCCATGACCACCTCGCCGTCAGATGTCCTGACCTGAATGAGTGCACCTCCACCATTGAGATCCCCATTAGCTTTTGTGTTGGTGATTTCCCCCGAGAAGTCTGAAAAAGAATCCATGTCTACATCTCTGGCAGAAATATCAAATGTGGCCGGAAGATCGTTCGGCATTGAAAGGATTGCATCCCCGTCAGATATAGATACTTGAACGGACTCCGGGTTTACAATCCCTAATTCGACATCGCCATCTATATTCCTGAGTGCCAAGCTTCCGTTCACCTCATCAATGGTTATGTCTCCATCTGAAGTTCTCACCTCGGCATTTGAAGAAATCATTTCACTGATGCGCAGGTCTCCATCAGAGGAGATTGCAGAAAAATTTCCTTCTACCAACTCAATCTCTATATCACCATCTGAGGTCCGTAGATTCATTTGATCTCCAGATAGAGCACCAAAAGAAAGATCCCCATCACTTGTTCTGATGCTAACGGATGTTGATCCAGACAGATAGTCTGCGTCTACATCCCCATCTGAAGTATGGATTGAGATCTCATCACCCGAAATGGATCCAATCTGGATGTCTCCATCGCTTGTCCTAAGTGATACACCAGCGGTGAGTTCTTCAATTTCCAGGTTTCCATCCGATGTACGGATGGATGTGGGTATGTATGTTGGGATATGAATGGTGACTTGGATATCCGCAGACTTTCGCCAGTCCGAGGAAGTGCCATAGGGTCTTTCTCGTTTTGAGCGTACCCAGAGTGTATCTTCTTTAAGGTTTACGCTAATCTTCTGCTTCTCAAAATATTCCCGTGCCTGTCGGCGAGTGTTCCCCTCCACGGTCACTTCAACGTTAACGTTTGATCCATCCGAAGTAAGCACTGAAACGTCGGCATCATAGACGCGAACATTAAGACCGCTGATTTCAGAGGTGGAAAACTCCTCACTGATAGAGGTAAGTGTAACTTGCGACTGTGCAGGCAAGGCTGCAAGAGATAGAATAAGTGCAACCAGAGTATAATAATTCAGGTACATACGCATAGCAACAATCATTGGATTCATTCAATTAACCTACGCAAAATATCATAACTTGGTTACAACTCTGTAAGGAATAGCCTCTCTTTCCAAGGCACAAGAATCATACGATCTCGTTCTATGGGATTCAATTTTCCTCACCATGTCAAAACATAGAAGCACCAATCAGATCAGGGCCGAATTCCTGGAATTTTTCCATGAAAAGGGGCATACGATCGTCCCCAGTGCATCTTTGGTGCCATCAGATGATCCGACTCTCCTATTCATCAATTCAGGCATGGCCCAATTCAAAGATGTCTTCCTCGGTCAGGAAATCAGACCGTATGTTCGTGCCGCAGATACCCAAAAATGCTTACGAGTATCTGGCAAGCATAACGACTTGGAAGAGGTAGGACATGATACCTACCATCACACGTTCTTTGAAATGCTAGGCAACTGGAGTTTTGGCGACTACTTTAAGGAGGAGGCCATTGATATGGCCTGGGAACTCTTGATCAAACGCTGGGGCCTTCCTCAGGACCGGTTATATGCAACAGTGCATTCAGGAGATCCTGACTTACACCTTCCAGCTGACGAAGAGGCTGCTACCCTATGGAAGCGGTATCTCCCTGATGAACATGTGCTGTATGGTAGCACAAAAGATAACTTCTGGATGATGGGCGAGACAGGTCCATGCGGTCCATGCTCCGAAATTCATATTGATCTTCGTCCAGATGAATTGCGCCAACAAATCCCAGGAGCTCAGTGCGTTAATCGTGATCTCCCGACCGTAATTGAGTTATGGAATCTGGTGTTCATCCAATATAATGCCCAGAAAAATTCCAGCGGCTCCCAGCCTGTGGAGTTGCTGCCCCTCTCTGCCCGTCATGTGGATACAGGGATGGGATTAGAACGTCTGGCAGCTGTGATGCAAGGTAAGATCAGTACCTATGATACAGATTCATTTGACAAGCTGTTTGACCGGGTGGCAGAGTTAACACCAAATTCTGGAATTCGGGGCTATAACGATATTGATTCTGATCTCGGTGTAGATCAAGTTCGTATTGCCATGCGTGTCATCGTTGATCATATACGCGGGATTGTGATGACTCTTTCAGATGGCGTGATTCCAGGCAATATGGGGAGAGGATACGTGATCCGCCGAATTCTGCGCCGCGCCGTTCGCTATGGGTATACAACGTTGGATATCAAGGTCCCTTTCCTTTGTCACTTAGTCCCAATTGTTATTGAAACTCTTGGATCTGCTTTCCCGGAACTACACAAAAAAGAAAAATCAATTACAGACAACATCTACGGGGAGGAGCGTGCATTTTTACGGACATTGGGACATGGATTGACCCTGTTTGACCGAGTATGTACCTACATAGACGGTCTGGCATCTGAACAGAGGGAAGAGATAAAAGACCGTCTGTTTCAAGATTCATTAGCGCAGGATCTTTTGCGTAAAGCCTACATCAATGCCAGCGATCGGGCTGAATCGTTTTTATCGGTTGCATCGCTGAGTCAAATCCCGGGAGAAATTGCCTTCCTCTTGCATGATACCTACGGTTTTCCGATTGATCTAACGCAACTCATGGCCAAAGAGCGCGGACGCCAAGTGGACATGGAGCGATTTCAAGAACTCATGACGGAGCAGAAGGACAGGGCGCGCAGTGCAAAATCTATTGAGATCATCAATGTTGGGGCAACGTCGGAACTTGAGACGGAATTTACGGGATATGATTCAACCATTTTAGAGGGTGCAACTGTGGTATCGTCGGATGCAGAGTCAAAAATGATTGTACTGAATCGCACGCCATTTTATGGCGAACGAGGCGGGCAAATTGGCGACACCGGGACTCTTGCCTTTGAAGATGAGATTATTCAGGTGACGGATACACAGGTGGTTGGTGGTCAAATCATTCATAGGGTTGACCGATTCCCCTCGTCTCTGGAATGTTCAGTCACCGCAGAGGTTGATCACGACCGACGCCAACGCATTGCGAAGCATCATACAGCGACTCATCTGATGCATGCAGCCTTCAGGGAAGTGCTGGGATCGGGAGTTGAGCAGAAGGGATCGCTGGTTGCAGCAGAACATTTACGTTTTGACTTCAGTCACTATGAACGCGTGGATGTGGATGATCTGAAGCGGGTACAGGATCGAGTAAATGAGCAGATTCAGCAAAATATTCACGCGCACATTGATATGGATGTACCCTATCAGGAAGCATTAACTCGGGGAGCAATGGCGCTTTTTGGGGAAAAATATGGGGAGACGGTTCGTGTTGTTACGTTTGATAATACATTTTCGGTAGAGTTATGCGGAGGAACTCATGTGAATGCTACGGGCGAGATTGGATTGTTTATTCTACAATCTGAGGGTTCAATCGCAACGGGAATTCGTCGAGTACAAGCGATCGCAGGAATGGACGCGGTTGAATTAGTTAGTCAGGAGCGTACATCTTTGGAGCGAGTCAGACGAGAATTAAAGGGGCCCAAGGATCCCATTGAGGATTCCGTTGCAGAGCTTCTTGAAACGAATCGGCTACTCCAAAAACAACTGAACCAGTTTCGGCATGAGCGACTATCAACTCAACTGGATCACTTGATCAAAAATCCGGTGATGGTCAATGGTGTTCAAGTAGTGGCTGGTCGAATTGATGATGCAAATATGGACATGCTAAGAGCACAGGGACAAGATCTGCTTCATAAACTGAATACTTCAAGTGTAGGGATTCTGGGTACAAAAGATCCCAGTGGTGAAAAGGCTTACTTAGTGGCCGTGGTGACGGATGATCTTCAATCCGCGGGAATTCATGCTGGGAAGATTGCTGGCCATTTTGCCCGTCAGATTGGGGGTGGAGGCGGAGGGAAGCCCAATTTGGCTACGGCTGGCGGACGTCAACCCGAAAAGCTGGATTCCGTATTGAATGACGCCTCAAAAATTATTCGCGACCTGTTAACTACTTCGTGAGCGAAGGAATCTATGCGTCCTCCGGCTCTAAGAATACTCAGTTCTTTATCATCTGTGCGCTGTTTGAGGACTGAACCACCGTGACCATCAGCATACCGTGAATGACAGCCCCAATCCTTGCATGAAATGGAGTGATAGACAAACATCCGCTTCCCGGTTGGTTGTGATTTTGGGGGATCAACTTTCTCCAGATCTTCCAGCCCTGCGTGTTGGTGACCCGAGTCATGATATCATCCTCATGGCTGAAGTTCAAGATGAGACGCAGAATGTCCCTCATCATCCCAAGAAAATTGCGTTCATCCTGTCGTCCATGCGGCATTTCTCCCAAGATCTCATTCGCTTGGGATGGAAGGTGCGATATATACGTTTGGATGACCCCGAAAATACGGGTAGCCTCGTAGGTGAAATAAAGCGTGCAAGGCGCGAATTAAATCTATTCACCGCAATCGTTACCGAGCCGGGAGAATATCGGCTGGTAGAAGCTTTCACCGATTGCGCTGGACTCGAGGTCATTCCAGATGACCGTTTTATTGCGAGCCATCATGAGTTTCAACAATGGGCAGAGGGACGTAAGCAGTTACGAATGGAATATTTCTATCGAGAGATGCGCCGGAAGACGGGACTACTCATGTCAGGGACTGACCCAGAGGGAGGCAAATGGAATTATGATATAGAAAATAGAAAACCTGCCAAAACAGATACATCTATTCCTCGCCCACTACAATTTGCGTCCGATCAGATTACTGAGGAGGTTCTTCAACTGGTGGAGTCTCAATTCAGTCATCATTTTGGAGCGCTGCGTCCATTCTGGTTCGCTGTTAACCGAGAGGGGGCACTGGACGTATTGGAGAATTTTGTACAGATCGTGTTGCCACAATTCGGCGATTATCAAGATGCAATGCTCTCAGATGAGCCATTCATGTATCACTCTGTGCTCTCGCAATATCTGAATATTGGCTTTTTATCACCACTTGAAATATGTAGAAGAGTGGAGCAGGCCTACTATGAAGGAGGTGCTCCGCTGAATGCCGTGGAGGGATATATTCGCCAAATCATTGGATGGCGTGAGTATATCCGCGGAATCTATTGGCTGCAGATGCCAGGTTATACGGAAGAAAACTATTTGGATGCTCATCGCTCGTTGCCGGATTTTTATTGGACAGGTGAAACTGACATGGCGTGTATGTCCAAGGTGATTTCACAGACACATGACGAAGCTTATGCGCATCATATCCAACGGCTGATGATCACGGGCAATTTTGCTCTACTGGCCGGGATAGATCCTTTTGAGGTCCATGAGTGGTATTTGGCGGTTTACTCCGACGCATACGAGTGGGTTGAGGCACCAAACGTAATCGGTATGAGCCAGTTTGCGGATGGAGGGCTCATGGCTTCCAAGCCATATGCAGCGAGCGGAAACTACATTAATAAGATGTCAAATTATTGTGGTGCCTGTCGTTATGATGTGAAGAAGAAGACGGGCCCAGATGCATGTCCTTTTAATCCATTGTATTGGGACTTTCTGGTTCGTAACGGCGATAAACTACGTCGTAACCATCGGCTGGGCAACCCTTATCGGACCTGGGATCGAATGACTACAGATAGACAGAAAGAGTACTTGGACAGTGCACAACGCATTCTGGACCGATTGTAGAGAGAATCCCTGCGGTAGAATCGGTACCGACAAAGGACGGACTGGAATTGATGATTTAGTTCCTCAAATTCATCAATTTCCTAAACGGAGCTATCTCAAGAATTCTAAGAAAGGATGGAGGCTCTCTGACGTCCCGATTGTACAGATTCATATGGATTCCCAAGATAAATCAATGAGAACTGTCCATGCTTTGCGCCTGCATCGCTCGGAGCAGTAACGAACTTTTTCCCAGTTGTTGGTCCACTTTTTACGCCATGTGAATGGCCGACTGCACACTGGACAGATCTTTGAAGGCAGGTCTGATTTTTTGCGCATTCGCATTTCTCAGTCCTCTAATGGTAGGCTGAGTTGAGTCCCGGATTGTTTCGAGCCAGGGGTTGGTATTCGTCGCTTTCGACTACCGTGCTTGACCAGGATCTTCCCGGCTTCGGATTTAAAGTTCTTGTCTCTTCGAACTGCCCACACTTTTTGCCGAGCCATCTTGGCGGCGGCAAGATGATCAAAGACACGCTTGGGATAGTGTTTGCCGATCACATTGGTTGCGTTTGGCGCTTTCCAGGGCTCTTGCAAAAACAGATCAGGGATTTCAGATAATTCTGGTAGCCAACGCCGGGTAAAAATGCCATCTGGATCTTGGTCATTGCCCTGTTTTACAGGATTATAGACTCGAATGGTATTGATACCTGTGGTGCCGGACTGCATCTGTACTTGACTCCAGTGAATGCCGGGCTCATAATCAGTGAATAGTCGGGCAAGCTCTAGGCCAGGAGCACGCCAGTCCAACCAGAGGTGATAGCTTGCAGTGGCCATTACCATTGCACGCATACGAAAATTTAGCCAACCGGTTGAACGAAGTGAACGCATACATGCGTCCAGAAGGGGATACCCAGTCTGGCCTGCCGCCCAGGCAGCCAATTGTTCAGAGTCTGGCTTCACAGGGCGCAGCCCATCATATAGTCGGTGCAGGTTTTTGAATTCAATTGAGGGCTCATCCTCCAGTTTTTGGATAAAGTGACAGTGCCAGTGCAGCCGTCCATTAAATGAGCGCAGAGATTTGCGCCAATTCTTAGCGGATGGCTCCAAGGTACGTTGCCGCAGAATTGTCGCCTGGGTTACTTCACGCATTGATATGGCCCCCCAAGCCAGATAAGGAGAAAGCCGAGAGCAAGCCTGAGCACCTTCTAAGGGTGAGGACATCGCCTGCTGGTACATCTCTCCTCGTTGACTCAGGAAGCTGTTCAAACGTTCTATTCCAGCGCGGCGACCTCCCAACTGACGGTCTGGACATGGGTCTGGGTGAAGCCTCAGATCATTGGAGGTCGGTAAATATCCAAGGTCCACTTCAAGAGGACTCAAGGTGGGAGGCTGAGATGGGGGAAGCGCCATAAACTGATCCCAACGAGCAGACCACCCATCACGCGAAGGGATGGGCCGTTGAACTCCATGATTTTGGATCTCATTCCAGCATATGCCATTCGCTTTACACCAAGCAGCGACATCTATATTGCGTTGGTAGGTCCAGCCATTACCAGTTTCTTCGTGTGACCAGAGCGTATGAAGCAATCCTGAAGTCCGGAATTCGGACAAAATGTCAATTACATTCCCGTTGCGAATGACCAAGGGCTGGCCCAGTGTGGCTAAATCCTCACGCAACTCCAGAAGCGTCTCGGCGATAAACTCCCACTGCCTAGCCGACATGTCAGGTTGTAGCCAGAGTTCAGGCTCTACGATGTAGATAGGCAAAACTGTCCCATGCTGAGCAGCTTGGGTTAGTGCTGTATGATCGTGAACCCTTAGATCACGTTTGAACCAGACAATCTGCATGATTGCTCACAGGTAGCTGGGACAGGAGGATTTGATAACCAGTATTTTGGAAGTAAACTGATCCATGGGAATCATTGAAATATCTTCAAAAGTCATAAGAGACATAAACAGATCCTTAATTAGACAGTGATTTACTGCGGAGGCAAAAATTCTCTTAAAAATATAAAAGTGGGCTGTAGTTTGAGACGTACAATGGCATATGTACCCGAGCAACTCAACTCACAGGCTAAAAGAAAATCTCTCAATTTGTTCCAATGAATGTAATGATGGACACCATTTCTTTGCAGCACGGGTCTTGCAGGGTTGGTTGAGGTACAGATCATTTCAGCACCTTCAGTTTCACGAGGATCATGAATTGAGTCGGTGCTTATTCCGATGAACTGAGCGTATCAATTGACCAAGATTGATCTACGTATAATTTTTTATTTTTACTTTTTGGCATTAGGACATAACCTATTCGTAAAGTCGCTTTATTGATAGGGGACCGGTCTACCTGCATTATCTCTAATCTTGCATATTGAACTGAGTGATCAGAGAAGCTTTCCGCTTTCAAAATGATACCAGTGAATCCTGCAATCTTGGTCTGGGCCCGCGAAACTGCGGGGTTAACAATTCCAGAGGCTGCCAGAAAGATTCAGATAGTCGAACATAAGCTCGAGGAGATTGAGCTTGGTAAGATCCTACCCTCTCGTCCTGTCCTTCTCAGAATGGCAAAGCAATACAGACGGCCTCCAATCACATTCTATCTTGAAGCAATTCCCACTCCATCCAACTATGGGATTGATTTTCGAGGACAATCAAGGCAATATTTCCCGAAGGAGAAGGCCCTCGTGTCAGCACTTCTTCGTTATGCGAAGTGCAGTCAGCAACTGATAAAGTCCACATTGGAGTTGGAGGAGGAGAATGAGAATCTTCCATTTGTAGGTGAGTTGAGGCAAAAATGGGCTTTACCAAGCGAAACTCCATCTATGGAGCATGAACTTCAACAAATGCCTCGCTCGAAATATAAAAACTTGATTCAGTATGCGCTTGATAGTTTGCAGTCTGTACTAAGCGATCAGTGTACATCTGACCAATACTATGCACAACCGAACAAGGGGGAAGCCTTTAAGCTACTTCGTTCTTCATGTGAGCGTTCGGGCATCTTTGTCATTCAGAAGAACAATCTGGGGAGTTGGCACAGTCAAATGTCTACTGACTTATTCGGAGCATTTGTGATTTCGGATGAGGTCGCCCCACTCATCGTAATCAATTGTACGGACCCTGCCCTCGCCATGTCATTTTCCTTGTTGCACGAAATCGTTCACCTACTTCTTGATCAAACAGGAATCAGTGACTCAAAGAGTTCCACCCCGTGTCTAACGACAAAACTTTTTGCGGTCCCGACTGTATCCAAACTCCGCCCATTCGTTCTGCTTTCCTTCCACATAACTGCTGGTCAGATCGTAGAGCACCATGGAGCCTTCCCGGAGATGTTTCTTGGCCAGTCGGCATTCAATGGCGGTCTTTTGCTTGCTCAACCAATCCATGGCATCATATAGATCATCGGCATCCACCCGCTTGAGGGCCAGTTCTTCATTGAGCGTGGAAGATGCCGAATTGACATCAAGCAAGGTACTGGTTGCCAGCTTGCTAGCCGGAGTTAGAACACATGCGGTAATCATCCCGAGGATGAACCGTCGGTTCCGGGAATTCTTGGCGTGAAGCACGGCGGGGATTTTTAGCTTTCGGACCATCCCCAAGACAAGGGCAACATGGCCATGTGCTTTGGATCCGAGTCGTTGAAAGAGATCATGGACGGACTTGAAGACACTGGCCCCGCGGAGGAGTTCACGGATCTGCAAGATGAGAGATAAGGGCAGTTTGGTGATATTGAGGATGGTGATTTTGTCAATTTTTTCTCCATTTCGTTGGGACTCGCGAATGAGCCAAGTGGGATTGGAATTTCGGTTAGCCTGAATTTCCATTGAAAAAATGGCTGTGACTTTTTACATGAACCGAATTTTCAGAATTTTGTTATCAAGCCAAGGAATCGGTTGCTCTGTCTTATGATAGTTGGCCGCCATGAGTAACGGGTTGTGTGAACGACGGGGATACTTGACGATGATCTCATCCTTCATTATTCGGATGCTCGCCCGTTTAGGAACTAAGTATTCAAAGAGGGTACGATTTTCAGCTACGCTCCACTGCTCATTCACTCGGAGTCCAAGGATTCGGTAGAGCAGACTGGCGATCACCGTCAGTTGTACATCCACATGAATATTCATTGGAATGGCCGCGCTAAGGGCATCCATATGAAAGAAGTCAATCGTATCGCTGATGACATTCTCAATGACCATCCGCCGTGCATAGCGATCAATCAATTGGGAAGCGGACCGTTCCATTTGATTGGTGATCAAGAGAATCATGCGGTCGTGTCCAAGCCCTTGAATGGCAATTTGTCGTAATTTACCGGGGTACCCTTTTAGCTTCACAGTCTGCTCCAGGACACTTGGGTTCCGATAGTTGCGTCCTATGTTGGTCAGCTTGATAGCGCGCCATTGCGTTTGGGGAAGATTCTGGATCTCATCCATGACCGATTTGTGACGGCGGCGCAAGGTAATAAAGTGAATCTTCTGCTGCGTTAAGCGTCCCAACTGCTCATAGGTGGTCACACCACTATCAAATACTAACTCAGAGGGTCTCGTACCCGTGCGCTGCGCATAGTCATCCACAAAGTTCTGGATTGCCAGAGAATGGTTCTCTTTGTGCACCGTCGTATCGGCATAGGAAAAGACGCGATGGTTGGCATCCCGCGCCAGAAAGGTCAAAACCCCTAATTGTCGCCGACTCCGCTTACTGATATAGTGTTTTTCCAAGAGTGCTTTGTCTCCATGATAGGGGATGGTGTGAAAATCTAGATCAAACGAAGTGCCACGGCCCAGCCCTGCGCCAAGACGCGCAGCGGCATCCAGCCATCCATGGGTAAACGATTGCGTGAAGTGGGGATCACATCAGGAACTGTATTCGCTTAATGTGGACCGTTTGGGAATGACATTGAGTCCGGCAAAGAGTGCGAGCCCCTCGTCCATTGTGTTTGCCATCACATGGGTATGCCGTCCAATCCCCCAGAACTTGAGAGCTAACAAGGAACGGATCATACAGGGAGCAGGAATTAACTTGGATCCTGGCAAATGCTGGACTAAGGACTCCATCTCCATCTTAACTAGTGACATATCAAGTGTGACATGACACTAGTGAGAAATTAAATGCGCACTGTTGAGATTTAATTTGCGCACTAGTGAGGTATAATGGAAAAAACGGGCGCATACTTTCTCCGTTCAAGTGCTGTTCATCCATTATACATATATGCCTATGCTCAATCCTCTCTACATTGGTCTGGATGCTCACTCCAGAACCTGCACGCTGGCAGCGATGAACCCTTCGGGGCAGGTAGTCGCCACCCGGCACTTTTCCACTTCGGAGAAGGCACTTATTCAGCAGGTGACCGAACTTCCAGGGAAGAGTAAATTCGTATGTGTGGAAGAGTGTACTCTGGCAGGTTGGATCGCTGGGGTTCTGCGCCCACATGTGACTGACTTGATCGTGTGCGACCCTCTACAAAACTCGCTCATTCATCGGGGGCACAGAAAGGATGATCTTACGGATGCGATCAACCTCAGCCGCTTGCTACGATTAGGCGAATTGAATCAGGTCTACCATACAGACGAGATTCACCGAGCGGATTTCAAGATTGCAGCTCAGGAGTATTTAAAGCACCAGAAAAAGCTGACCCAGATAAAGAATCAACTCAAAGCGAAGTATCCGCAGGCGGGCGTGTTAACTATATCTGGAACCAGCGTCTTTCACAGGACTGAGCGCAAGAACTTTCTGAATCAACGACCGACCGATGAGCGGCGACGCATCTTTGATCTCCACTATGCGAATCTGGATCATGCAACCGCAATGATGAAGACCTCCCTTGCGACGATGGTGGATCTGGGGAACCGATACCCAGAGATTGTCCGATTCCAGTGCGTCCCCGGCATTGGCAAGGTAGGAGCACACCGATTCAGTGCATTCATCCAAACGCCATTCCGGTTTGCCACCAAGCAGAAGCTGTGGCGCTACTGTGGACTCGGGATTCGTATGCGCGAGAGTGCAGGGAAGAAGGTGACGGGGCTCCATCTGGACCGTACCGGGATCGGTGCACTGAAAGCAGTGAGCTATCGGTGCTGGATGACATCTTTACAAACCAAAGAACCGAACGAGGTCGCGTCATTTTACAGCGCCTCGCTCCAACGCACAGGGAATGAGATCTGCACGTCTCAATACCCAACGGAAGGTTCTGACCATACTCTGGACTATTTGGAAACAGGATGTAGACGATAACCCAAACCTTTGTGACGTACACCAGCGCTCTGGAGTGACCACATAGACGGTGTGAGCTCTATTGTGTTTCGCAACGGATGCTTACGGATTTGGGTGTTGCTGAGTATGCTCTAAAATTGATCTAACTCCACGGTGTGGAAGTTCAATATTGAGGTTAGCAACTTAGCAGATATGCCCCATAAGACTTTGGCGCTCAGTTGATTGAGACGCCCATAAACGAGTTTGGCAAAATCGCTCATCTCCTTCGTATAGTAAATCCTAAACAAGCAAACCGAAGCGACACACGAACAGAATTCATCGTAGCGCTTGACGTCTAACCATGGTTACGAAAGATGCGCCCTGCAAAATTTCACATATTTTGTTGCATGGAAGGAATATGTATGAAACTTAGTTTTCCAAACGAGATTAATTTGCGCACTTTTACCCCGCCCACTCAATTGGTCAGGTTGGGGCAAATTTTTCTCTCGTGTTAGCGGTTTTTTTAAGCTTGCATCTATTTCGGGCATAAACAGGGATTTTCATTTACCCCTTTGTTTCCATGTCAAGATTACGAATACATATGCAAGCCATCCGAACCATTCTTCGGTATTATCACGCAGAGCAGTACAGTCAGCGGGAGATCGCTCGACTACTGAATCTGTCCTCTGGAACGGTCCGCAATTATCTGCGTCGCGCCGAATCTGCTGGGCTATCTTGGCCGTTGCCGGCGGAACTGACGGATCAGGCGCTGGAAGCACGCTTGTTTCCAACTCAAACGCCTAGTTCTAAACGACCTCAACCCGACTGGCAGGAGGTCCACAAGCAGTTAGCCAGAAAAGGGATGACGCTGGAGCGTGTCTATGCGACTTGGATTGACGAAACCCCTGGCGGGTATAGCTATGGGTATTTCTGTTCGCTGTACAAAGCATGGTGTCAGCAGCAAACGGTGACAATGCGCCTGGAGCATAAGGCAGGGGATAAGCTGTATGTAGACTTTGCGGGCAAAACCATGGAGGTGTACCATCCCGTGACGGGTGAGGTAACCAAGGCGCAGATCTTTGTTGCCACACTGGGTTGCTCCAATTATACCTATGTTGAAGCGCTACCAGATCAATCGCTCCATAGTTGGATCGCGGCTCATGTGCGATGTCTGAACTTTTTGGGAGCCGTTCCAAAGGTGATTGTATGTGACAACTTGAAAGCCGCGGTGATCCGTCACCGTCGTAAGAATATACAGTTGAATCCAACCTATTCGGATTTTTCACGGCATTATGAGATCATCTTATCTCCCGCACGGGTACGACATCCTCAGGATAAGGCAGCCGTGGAAACGGCCGTCAAATTTTGCAGCACAAGGATTTTGACGCGTCTGGACTCGCAACAATTCTTCAGTATAGAGGAGTTGAATCAAGAAATCCGTCCGCTTTTAGAGGACCTCAATCGCCAACCATTCCAGAAGAAGTCTGGGAGTCGGCGAAGTCAGTTTGAGGAACTGGATCTGCCTGCAATGCGCCCCCTCCCCGCGCATCCTTACCTCTTTCGAGAGTGGAAAAAGTTGAAAGTAGCGAATAATTATCACGTTTATGCAAACAAGTGCTCTTACAGTGTTCCCCACCGCTATGTCCGCCAAACGCTGGATGTAGCCATTTCAAGTGAACGTGTGGAGTGCTTTGCTCACATGAAGCGCATTGCAGAGCATACACGATGTGAGACCGAGGGAGGCTATTCCACGAAGCCCGAACACATGCCCAAGAAGCATCGCCAGTTTATGGATCGGGAGCGCCTGCTGCGCCGTGCTCGTGCGGTGGGACTCCATACCGCAGAGTTGATTACGCATGTCTTAGAGCGTAAAAGCTGCCAAGAGCAAAACTTCAACTCGGTTCAAGAGATTCTTCGACTGAAAGAGAAGTACTCTGACGAACGTCTGGAAGCCGCCTGTCAGTATGCACTCACGCGGGGGGAACGCGCCTATAACTGTCCCTCCATTGCCTCCATCTTAAAGCAAAATCAAGATCAGCGTTACCAAGCAGAACTCCGTACCCCGTCTCTCTGGCACAACAATATTCGCGGGGGAGACTATTATAGCTAACCCTCTAACCTCTTACCTATCTTACGATGAAACACCACACGACGCTTGACCAACTCACGGAACTACGCTTTCATGGCATGGCTCGTGCGCTGCAGGATCAATTTGCACAGCCCAACATGGAGAGTCGTTCCTTTACCGAGCGCCTTGGACTCCTTCTTGAACAGGAGATGACTGACCGGGCAAGTCGGTCACTCACGGCCTGATTACGCCGCGCCAAGTTGCATCAAAATGCTTGTATGGAAGATATTGAGTATCGTGCCAGTCGCGGAATCGATCGACTCCAGATGCAGAAACTTGCCAGCTGTGACTGGATCCGACGCAAACTGAACATTATCCTGACCGGATCGACGGGAACCGGGAAAAGCTTTCTGGCCTGTGCACTTGCGCATAAAGCCTGTCTGAAAGGCTTTCGGGTTCAATATCACCGCCTCCCTCGACTCTTGGAAGAACTGAGCATTGCCCGTGCCGACGGACAGTTCCTCAAGATCTTAACCTCTCTGGAAAAACAGGATGTGCTGGTCTTGGATGACTGGGGATTAACCCGACTGACCCAGAGCCAACAAGAAGATCTCTTCCAGTTGTTGGAGGATCGGATGCACAGACGTTCCACAATTGCAACCAGTCAATTACCTGTTGAACACTGGCATGAAACGATGGACAATCCAACTATTGCCGATGCACTTCTGGATCGTCTCGTACAGCCCGCATATCGGATTCAACTTGAAGGAGACTCCCTCCGAAAACGACCAGAGAAACTTTCAAGTTAATCCTACGAAACATGAATAGAATAGACTCATTTCAACGACAAAATCAATGAAGCATGCAAGCAGATGAAAAATCGCCAAGTGCGCAAATTAAATCTCAAACGGTGCGCAAATTGATCTCAATACACAGCGCCGAAAGCAAATGAATCAAACGCATCAGGAAAAGTACAATAACTATCAAATTGGAATCCCACGATGAGAATGCAAGGCCCTCTTCCTTAACAAATAGAAGTTTAAGTAGGTAGATCTATGGGAGAGAAGGAAACAGACCGGAGGAAGGAACCAACGAAACCCAGATTGACGAAGATGCTTATCTTCGTCTGGAAGTAAAAATTTGTTTCCCTGCAACGAAAAGGATTTCTAGCAGGTCACTGTAAAGTTTTCAATGGAAATTCAGGTTAGGAATTCGGGAGACATACATGGGTACAAAATGATGAATAGGTGAATCTAAATATACGTATAAAAGTCAATGTAAAAAGTAGATAGAAATAAATTGAAAAGAGAAAAATATCAAAAAAATACATGGGTACAAATTTTTGACCTAAACCGAACTCCCCAAGGGAAAAAAAGGTCCTAAATGACCCAAATTGAAGGGATTTCGCACCAGTTTACCCGAAAAAAGAGAATTTGTCGGTCAGAATGACCGATATTTATCGCTCTGATTTCCCGATTGGGAGAAAATAGGGGGTAACTCCAGAGCCTCTTTCAAAACTCTTTATTTTCTCCTGTTGTCCCGGCTGAATTGCGGCTTAAACTGGTTCAATCTGGTCGGACTACGCGAATCATCGGCGGGGGTTCGGTGTTTTGTGGATTCAACCAGTGTTTTGCCTGCACGGAGGTCTCTGTTTGGTGAATTTCGTCCACGATCCGTGTAGATTTCACACACCCCTCCCACGGCATCTGTGGTTCAGAGCGCCCAAATTCTGTTATGCAGGGGGTGGATGGCGGGTTTACTGCACCATCCGCAGCATTTGGTCCACCGTGAGCACCACCACGCTGAACATCAAATGACAGAGGACTTTCTCGTGCCCACGGACTCGGATATTGCGTCCACCGAACTCATCTTTGAGCCGCCCAAAGGCCCGCTCCACGGTGGAACGCTCCCGGTAGCGAACCCGCTCCGCAGGAATGAATCCGGCCGTACGTTGTGCCTTTTGCTCGCGACGATCCGCCGCTTTTTTGTTGCGCGGATTCGGATCAATGATCGGTACACGCCCCGAGGCGCTCCGATGTGCGACAATCTCCTTCGCGTCATAGGCGCTGTCCATGAGATCGTAACAGTTGTCCACCCGCTGCTGCGTCAAGTGCGCCAAGGGAAGCGCGGCCTGACTATCATGCAACGAGGCAGAGGTCACCAAACAGCTGATCGGAACCCCTCCGTCCGCCGTATCCATGTGTAGCTTATAGCCCGTCCATCGTTGCGTATGCCCCTTCGCGTTCCGCTTGCAGCCCACCGTACAATCCTTCGGTAATGCGTCCAACATCTCGCCTAACTCCATCTTCAACTGCTGCTCCAAGCGACGAGGCACCTTGGGACGGGCCTCCCCCTTCTTCGGACGCCCCCGCTTGCGTGGCTTCACGGGGGTGGACATGTCAGCCTTCGGAACCGGACGCTCCCGTGCTTCAATCGCCGTTGAATCCCGTGAAATATGCCCCACTAACTCCCCCGCGTACCCCTGTTTGATCAAGGCTTCATGGATCCGAGTCGGTAACTTCGCCAACGCAAACTCCTGAAACGCACGAGAAAACGTGGGCGCACTCGGCACATCACACGAGCGGGACCAACCACATAGGGACCGAAGCAAAACATCCGATAGAAGCCGCTCCCGCAATCCGGAGGTCGTCGGAATATTTAACGCCATCTTGGCCAAAAACGACCGCGCAAGACAGACCCGGTGCGCACGCGGGCGTCCCACCGAACGAAGCCGGGGACGAGGCAGATGATCCTCCACACACACCAACTCAAATAACAACAACAACTTCCTCAATCGTTTGGGCAACGCTCCATAGTTCTGCTCCACACATGGAAACAACTCCTGTTGGCAGGAAATATAAAAACCGCGTATCTTCTTGGTAAGGGACATGGGATTCTCCGGGGTTTGTTGGATTTGCAATACTCCTAAAAATACAAAATTCGGAGATCCCTGCCCCTTCGTTTGTGACCAAAAAAACGATACCTCCCAGAGCAGATCAGCCCCCTAACATTCTTTAGTACCCAGATCCATCAATCAGAAAAATCTCTCAAAAAATCATCCAATTGAGGAATTTTGAAAGAGGCTCTCCAGTTTCGGAGTTCTCTGCCGCTTCCTTATCTGCTACGGTATCGAGTTATGCAACCCTACATGAGCACAAAACTATACGAGTTTAATTTCGTTCTTCCTGTTCTCGCGCTCCCAGACCAAGACGAGTTCCATTCCTTCCTCCGCCCGCAGCCGCTCCTGCACCACAACGAACTCCTCTTGATACTCTTCCAGTATTTCTCCGAGTTGCGGCATATTTGAGCCCGAGATCGTGGCAATGACGCAATGTTCGCTGTGGTTGATGAAGCAAGAATACTTATTCTCTCAATACGGATACAAGGTCACTGCTGATACTCAATTTTATATTTTTTCAGCACAGTTGACTCCTTTGTTGTTTTTGCGGCATATGCGTGTCCAGTTTCGTCAATGTGCTTGAGGCTTGTACCACGGGGCATTTGGAACATACCCTCCTCTTTTCCTTCAAGGGTGATCATATACACCGACCTACTCGCAGGCATCTCTTCTATTTTCCCTCCGTGTTCCAGAAACAGGTTTCCTTCATGATCCATTACAGCACTCGTAAAAATTAAGCCTCCAGGAACGTAACTAATGGATTCGACGATATCGTCTGGCAATTGTTGTCGTTTAATTGTGTCTACACGGCGTCCCTGATAACGAAGTGGTAGACTTTCAATGGAAAAACGATTCAAAAGATGTCCAGACGGATCATAGACATCAATACGGTTCACGGCCTGAAAAACAATAGCAATTCTTTCAGGGTACCGAGCAAGCAATATGAATCGGTTTTCAAGGTTGTATCTGTGGATATCACTTAATTCAAAAAGTCTTTGGGGAACTTCGTTTGGTGTGTATATAGTGACATATGTGTCCAAAGTAGCCAAGTCTGTGGTTCCAAGATACAATCGTTCATCAGGGGCCACATCCATGTCTAGGGGAGCTGAAACCTGGATAGAGACTTTAAAGTTGAGATTCAGGTCGAAAAAATGCAGGGTACCAGTGCCTTTATGGTCTGAAACAATCAGCATACTATCCATTAATGTCAGATGACGGGGGCCGCTGACAAATTCTCCTGGGGCAACACCTTGGCCGCCGACTTTCCGTATCAATCGTCCGGATGAGTCAAACTTGCTCAGCGAGGAGTTACGGTGATCCGCAACATATATGCTACTGTCATTTCCCACAGTTAAATCAGAAATAGAATGAAAGCCATCAATAGACAGAATTTCTTGAAGAATAACCGGCTGAGCACTTGCAATAATTGGCACGATAATTACATATAGCACCACTACCCAGGGTACCATCAAGAACAAATTCGAACTCAATGCGCGGAAATAAGAGTGCATCATACGGATTCCAACCACCGATAGCTTTGGAAGAAGGATTATTGTTAGGTGATCGAAACCGATTCTTTGTCTGAATTGTGCAACCACTTCAGCAATCTGATCAAAAGAAAAACTTTTGAACAGAGTACTATTCACTTATGAAGCTTACCCCAATGGGGTTAAACCAACAACCATCAGACACTCTATCAAATGCGGAAGCTGCCAATCACTAACCTCCATAAAGGCTTTCCACACAGTCGATGAACGCCCCTGGACAATAGTTAACCGCAAACATAACATACTGTTCGTGATCGTAATCGCCGTTTCTATAGTTTTCACTGGCAGTATCCAGACAGTTATGTAGCAAGTTAGCACACGGTTCCTCTGCGAGACATTTGCAATTAGAGGTGGTAGCTGTGGGTTCCGTATCTGGCTCAGGGATTCCTGCCTTGGCACCGGGTGCTGTTACCATCAGGAGGCAAGACAATAGCATTAAGGCAGACATTATGGCAGTGTACCTCATGACTGAGAAGACTTGATTGTTCATGGCAAAGAAGAAATTGGTGAATGTGTGAACGTCAGGAAGTTGCTACTGTCTAACAACAACCGGACTAAATGTACGGAATACCGATGCATTAACATGCATGGTTTCCAGGGGCTCGGCGGGACCATTGAATCCCGTGCTTGTCCAACCCTTTCAAATCTGGGGCACATGGCAGAGACTCATTACCCCTCATGGGGATTAGCGATTGCCCAAGCCCCCAATTGGGAGTTCTAGAAGTTCATAAACGTCGTGCTCTGATAACATACATCCGACAAGAGTTGCTGGAACGCCTATGCTGGCGTCGCAACGGAACATATACCAAAATATGGTCTCAAAATTCGAGTTGAGAGACGTTGCAAATAATTCAGTAGATACTCAAGAACTCTCAAGTGTATTACAGACTCCTCAAATATCGCTGAAACATCTTGGCAACCTTATTACTGCCCTGGCACACTCTCTTCAACATTGGTTAAGATATATTTACATAAATTCTTCTGATTCAGACTATGAATCTCATGCCATGCAAATGCTAGTGGAACCAAATATCCAATAAAATAGGACGTTAAATGAGTCTCAGTTGAGAACCCTATTTGAGTGTGTTCTATATTCAACCGATGTAAACCATCACATGGTTTAGCTACCCCTGCCTTGTACCCATAACTATGACCTGACAATGGACATTTTCACAAATTTGACTTTCCTGTTTTCCGCTACTCGGGCGAATTCGTCTTTAACGTTTTGTATTCTTCCACTTCTTCATAGGCAACGGCCCGCATTTGTAAGCTTGCATGCCCGTTCCACATGACTTCGTATCCTGGTGGGGGATCATATTTGCGATTCTGGTAGCCGCCCATCAGCGCCACCAATAAGATTGCCGTGGGCAAGTCGCTGGGAGTAGGCAAGTTGTACAATCTTGCATAAATCTTCATCATGTCTATTTCCGACTCTTGGAAGACTGCTTCTATATCCAAGTGAATGGTGGTTCTCCCCAGCAACGTCAACAGCATGATGCGCCAAGACGTAACCATGTAGATGGTTATGGCCCGGTGCAAGGAACTCGCTTTCTGCAGACGCAGTCGTTCGATCTTGCATCCACTCTTGAGCACGCGGAATGTGTCCTTTACGCGCCAACGTAACTTGTAATACGTTACGATCTGCTCTGCCTGCTCAGGAGTTGAGACCTCCTTTGTCGTCAACAGATACCATTCAATCCGCTTGGCATCCGCAGGCGGATGAAGTTCATACAGGTGGAGTCCCCAGACCGGAATCGGAGCTTGGGTCAGATCCTTGGTTGGACGAAGCAGTACCTTATGATACCGTATCTCCATACGCGCATTCCGTCTTGGACGACCTTCGTAGGTGACGCGACCCGACTTCATCCGACGACTCATCTCCTCCACTCTCATCTCCATCACTGCGGCAGAAGGACCTTTTCGCAAGGCACGAAATAATCGTTCATTCCTCCCCAATTTCCGATCATGTCGAGCGCGGACCAGAACCTGCGTCCACTTGAGCGTCTGCTGCACAGCGAACATCTCAAACATGTCGGCTTCCCGAGCCATTACACAGATCACCTCCGTTTTGCGGGGCAGGGTTTCGGCCGCTTCATCCATGTCGCGTAGTCCTTCTATCCAAGTGCGTGTCTTGGGGGATTGAGTGCCATAGGCGCAACGCAGGACGCCCAGAGGCAGTCCGTCTTCATTCAGAGCAATGGTCGCATGCAAATGCACCCCATAGGACTTCGCAGAGGTCTGATTCCGACCAATGACATCCAATCCTTCCGAATTCGTACAAGTACTGAAGGAGATCTTTGTTCCGTCTTGGACACATAAGACCGTATCTTCCTTCCGTGCTCGTTCAATCGTTCGCTGGCGATGGGGGGCCAAAATCTGCTTCGGACCAATGCCGAGTTCGTCGGCACGATCCAGAAAACGCCAGTAGGCCCGCGCACTCTGACGATCATATGTTGGCGTTGCGGTCACGGATTTGCCCATCGTATTGGCCAGTAAGGTTGCGATTTTAACAAGACGTGCGGTACGTCGTTGATCTCCTAGTTCTGCCTTTCCAAACTCTTGTTCCGCCCAGTTATTCCTGTCCAACCCCGCCCCCAAGTCCAGTCGAGGATGCAACTCCACAGACTCCAATCCCATACGTTTCCGCCAGTTTGGAACCAATTCATACGCAAATACTTTCTTGGGAGAAAGGAGACAAACTTTGGACGGTGCATGCCGACCACGTCCTTTGGATAGACCTAAATATCGGAATCCAACCGCACGAAAACAAATTCCCTCCTGTTCTGGTCCGACGAAGGTCTCTACGAGATAAGGGATATATCCATACCGTGCATGAAAGTCTGATCGAAGTCGTCGGAAGATTCGGGACAGCGCGCAACTCGCCAGATTCTTGCACTTCACATCGGGACGAATCAGAAAGCGACTCAGGTTCACCACACGGTGGGCATTCTGGGTGCGCTGTACAGAACTCCAAGCCATCCAATCGTCTCGGGGCTTGAGATACAGTGCGGAGGCCGAAAAGATCGCGGCTCCCAAGGCCCCATGAGCACTCTGAATCAGATACCGTAACTGAGCCCCTGCAAAGGTGGTCGTTCCCCGCGGATGCTCTGCCGCCACGAGTGTGTTCCAGACGGCAAGATCTGCCTTGCTCTGCACCAATTCAATGGATAGATCCTGAATCTGGCCCACATCCGAAGGAACCCCAGTTGCCTTCGGAATCGGTGTGTCCAATAGACGAGGTCCCCGAACGGGGGAGGACGATTGTGGCTTCGGAAGAGAAATGCGACCTTCCGTGTCCAGCGAACGGAGTGCCTTCATGCATCCCGAAAGACGAGGACGACCACACCTATCCTGAAAGCCAAACTTCGCACATATAATGCGGCTCAGAGCAGCACGACTCTTGTCTTGATGCCCAGCTACGATCTTGGACAGGATGGGAAGGTCCGCCCGTAACTGCGTAAGAATTCCGTGATAGACTTGCATATCACGAATCTAAGAAATAAAATTCCCATTGTCAAGTCTTAGTTATGGGTACTGGGCAGAGCTACCCTGACAATTTTAAATATTGAGAATCTTCTAATGACCAAGTCTGATCTTGCAATTAAAGTGCACCAAGAAGTTGGGCCGATCATTTCCAAGGCTGAAAGCAGGGTGATTGTGGATACTCTGTTTGCCTCAATTATAGAGGTGCTTATACAAGGAAATCGAATTGAAATTCGAGGATTTGGTGTCTTTCAAGTTCGCGAGCGAAGGGCACGGATCGGTCAGAATCTAAATACCGGTGAGCCGGTTGAGATTCCAGAGCGCCGCGTTCCAGTGTTTAAGCCCTCCAAGATTTTTTGTCACCGCGTGGAGGGAGGTGACTCCCAGTGAAGTGGGTGCTGATCTCAGGAGGGTTGGCTTTTGTCACTCTGTGAGGACTCATACACCATCATAGATAAATGATTGAATTGATATCTCTGATGTCTCAATAACTGAGGGTTGTATCAGGTATAATGGAAAAAAATATAGATCTAGTCCGGCAGGTAACCAACAGAGTATATGGAATCACTCCCACAGAGATCCAATTAGATCAGTGCAAAGCAGATTCCCCCACAATATTTACCACGATTTTCTGGAACATTTTTCTGAGTTAGGCTAAAGATTGTAACTATAATTTATTCAGTATACTACGACACTCTGCCGAATTGCAGAGGCGTTCTTTTTTCTTTTTGTTTAACGTTTACTCAGGTGAATCTATGGCAAAGCCAAACCAACTTCTTTTTCAACTCCCCAACAACCTTTCGGTCCGTGTTGGCGCAGCGGAAAATAACCACATGACCTCGGATGCAGGGACATTGATCATGCGCCGGGTCATTCATCAAACGGGAATCCTAAATTTTTTGGGGGAACGGTTAGTAGCCCCCCGAAACCTGCTTCGGATTACCTACACGTTGGTCGAATTACTCTTGTGGTGGATCTTGCAATTATTTAAGGGATCGGGCGGTTTGTGGTCAGATCGTGTTCTTACGGATCCTGCCCTGAGTGCATCCGCCAGTCTTGATCGGGGCGAACGCGTCGTTCGTTCCACTTGGCGTAAGGTCTCGCAGTCCACCATGTCCCGCTTGTTAAGGATCCTTAGCACGATGAAGAATCTTGAAGTCTTGCAGTCCGCGGTGATGAAGTTGGCGGTTGAGCACTTGTTGGTTCGGAACGGTGGGAAGCGTCGGGATGAGGTCATCATTGATGTGGATGCCATGCCAGTGGATGTGCACGGCAAACAACATGGTGGGAAGTTTAATGGGCATATTAAGCGTCGGGTTTTCCTTCCCCTGTTTGCAACCTGCGGAGAGACGGGGGATGTACTTGGGGCCAGGTTACGTCCGGGTACGCAACGGGAAGTAACGGAGAGTGACCGGTTCATTGTTTCCATCTTTAAGGCGGTGCGTAAGCTAGTGAGCGATCGCGTGATTGTTCGGATGGATGCGGGCTTCAATGGGGGTACGTTTTATACTCAGTTGGAGAAAGAAGGCGTGAACTATCTCATGCGTCTGCGCAAGAACTCCATTCTGCAAACGCTGGTGGAACCCTACCTGTACGCGCGCTCATCCAAGGAGATAGAATACGTTGAATTAGAGGAGCCTCTTTCAAAACTCTTTATTTTCTCCTGTTGTCCCGGCTGAATTGCGGCTTAAACTGGTTCAATCTGGTCGGACTACGCGAATCATCGGCGGGGGTTCGGTGTTTTGTGGATTCAACCAGTGTTTTGCCTGCACGGAGGTCTCTGTTTGGTGAATTTCGTCCACGATCCGTGTAGATTTCACACACCCCTCCCACGGCATCTGTGGTTCAGAGCGCCCAAAATCTGTTATGCAGGGGTTGGATGGCCGGTTTACTGCACCATCCGCAGCATTTGGTCCACCGTGAGTACCACCACACTGAACATCAAATGACAAAGGACTTTCTCGTGCCCACGGACTCGGATATTGCGTCCACCGAACTCATCTTTGAGCCGCCCAAAGGCCCGCTCCACGGTTGAACGCTCCCGGTAGCGAACCCGCTCCGCAGGAATGAATCCGGCCGTACGTTGTGCCTTTTGCTCGCGACGATCCGCCGCTTTTTTGTTGCGCGGATTCGGATCAATGATCGGTACACGCCCCGAGGCTCTCCGATGTGCGACAATCTCCTTCGCGTCATAGGCGCTGTCCATGAGATCGTAACAGTTGTCCACCCGCTGCTGCGTCAAGTGCGCCAAGGGAAGCGCGGCCTGACTATCATGCAACGAGGCAGAGGTCACCAAACAGCTGATCGGAACCCCTCCGTCCGCCGTATCCATGTGTAGCTTATAGCCCGTCCATCGTTGCGTATGCCCCTTCGCGTTCCGCTTGCAGCCCACCGTACAATCCTTCGGTAATGCGTCCAACATCTCGCCTAACTCCATCTTCAACCGCTGCTCCAAGCGACGAGGCACCTTGGGACGCTCCTCCCCCTTCTTCGGACGCCCCCGCTTGCGTGGCTTCACGGGGGTGGACATGTCAGCCTTCGGAACCGGACGCTCCCGTGCTTCAATCGCCGTTGAATCCCGTGAAATATGCCCCACTAACTCCCCCGCGTACCCCTGTTTGATCAACGCTTCATGGATCCGAGTCGGTAACTTCGCCAACGCAAACTCCTGAAACGCACGAGAAAACGTGGGCGCACTCGGCACATCACACGAGCGGGACCAACCACAGAGGGACCGAAGCAAAACATCTGATAGAAGCCGCTCCCGCAATCCGGAGGTCGTCGGAATATTTAACGCCATCTTGGCCAAAAATGACCGCGCAAGACAGACCCGGTGCGCACGCGGGCGTCCCACCGAACGAAGCCGGGGACGAGGCAGATGATCCTCCACACAGACCAACTCAAATAACAACAACAACTTCCTCAATCGTTTGGGCAACGCTCCATAGTTCTGCTCCACACATGGAAACAACTCCTGTTGACAGGAAATATAAAAACCGCGTATCTTCTTGGTAAGGGACATGGGATTCTCCGGGGTTTGTTGGATTTGCAATACTCCTAAAAATACAAAATTCGGAGATCCCTGCCCCTTCGTTTGTGACCCAAAAAACGATACCTCCCAGGGCAGATCAGCCCCTAACATTCTTTAGTACCCAGATCCATCAATCAGCAAAATCTCTCAAAAAATCATCCAATTGAGGAATTTTGAAAGAGGCTCAGAGTATAAAGCAAAGTCTTGGGACCGTACCCGTCGGGTGATCTTGGTGGTTAAACCGAATCCAGGGGAGTTATTGAATGATTTCCATTTTTTGATTACGAATCTCTCCAAAGAGGACTATACGGGGGAGTATTTGGCGAAGATCTATAGTCAGCGCGGAAATGCGGAGCGGCATCAGGGGGAGATCAAAGCGGCAGGTAAGCTATCCCTTTCGTCTTCCCCGCGCCCCAAGTCACACGACCGTCAGAATCCGGTGGAACGGGGAACGGGGTTGGCGAAAGAGGAACTCGGGGAGGTCGGGATTGCGAATGCCGTTCGTCTTCAGGTTTCCCTTTTGGTGTACATGCTTATGCACATTGCACGGGACATCTATCATAGCCCACCGCAGGCAGAAGAGTGTGAAACCGAAGAGAGTCCACAGATGCAGGAGGCCGAGTCTCGCATGCACATTCTTTCCTTTCGGGAATATCTTTTGAATGTGGGTGCAACGCTCACGCGTCATAGTCGCTATGTTACATTCTTGATTGCCTCGTCTGGGGCAGAAGCGTGGGAGCGTTTTTGTACACACTTTGAGCAAGTGCGCTGGCACGCAGTGCCAGACTTATAACGCGGCGCACCTCTTCGGGGTGCTTCTTGGCATTGATTAAAAATTTTCGGAATCCCGCCGCATGGGAGAAGACCGTCCATGCGATACGCACCACCTCATGATTTGCCCAAATCAAGTGGAAAACTTAGGTGGAGAGTGCATCTTTTTTGCCTCAAATTACCAAATTGACACCCTACGGCTCTCCTGTCAAATGTAATCCCGTTGAACCCCGTCCAAATTCACCAGTTTCAGACTAAATCAAGTTGAGGTGAATATTAAGGGATTACTTTCTAATAGCCTCAGCGTTGGAGAATCTTTTGGCCCGCTGTATTGTGACCGAGGAATCTTTCAAACCGGGTGCGCAGGGAGACAATCGGAGGATCCCGGATATTTGCAAAGACCTAAATCTTGAATGTGTCAAGATCGTCAAGTTCATTCAGATTATGGGCTTCAAGACCAACTAGATAGACGGAATCTCTCGGTCAGAGATTGAGAGTTATAGAAGATTGTATCCCTCCGCTGCTCCCTTATTTGATAACCATAGTTCAAGAGATTGATTGAATCGTCCCCGTTACTTGATCACCGAAATTGCACGAACTTTAATCAGCGATTGACGCTGGTCCGTAACATATGGGCAAAACTAATATGCTACGAACAAACGCATCTTCGTACTCGTTCATATAGACTCGGAGGGGTGCCGGAGTGGTCGAACGGGGTGGTCTCGAAAACCATTGTAGGTACTGCCTACCGGGGGTTCGAATCCCTCCCCCTCCGCGCAATGTCAAAGCATTTGGCCTTCTTTCTTCTCCTGTTTCTGATCCCATCATTTGTATTGGGGCAAAACGTCTACCAACCGATCATCCGCCCCCTTGGTAGTAGCTATCAGGTTCACAAAACAGAGCATTTCGAAATCATTTTTGAAGAGGGAAGCGAAGTTGAGGCATGGGAGACTGCCCAGATACTGGAACGTGAGCTTTCCAGAGCACAGATGCTCACGGGTGGGGGAAGGCGAATCTGGATGCCCGTGGTTCTTAATAATTCCAATGATCAGAGTAATGGCTATGTACACACCCATCCCTTCCGACAGGAAATAGAAGTTCCGCACATCAAAGGGAGCCGACTGGGAACGAAGTTTGATTCGTGGGTCACGGCTGTTGCATCCCACGAACTTGTCCATGCCACGCAGGCGGATGCTGGCGGACCTCGGGGGCTTGGCAAAGTTCTTCATTGGATTGCTCCCGATCTCGCTCGTGCGTTGAATTTATCACTCCCACCCGGATTGAATGAAGGAGCGGCAGTTTTCTTTGAGAGTTCCGTGGCCGAGGGGGCAGGGCGTTTGAATGATGCACGTTTTCAGATGCAGTTCCGAGCGGCAATTGAATCCGAGCATCCATGGAGCCTGTCGCAGATGCTGGAACGTTCGCGGTATAGTTTTCATGCAAATCGGCATTATATCGGAGGCGCAAATTTTTTTGCATGGCAGCATTCACATGATCAAGGAGCATTCTATAAAGATATGCGAGCCAGACGTTATCGTAATCCCTTACGAGTCAGCGGACTTGATCTACGCCAAACGATCGGACAGGATCTAGATGAACTCTCTTCAGCATTCCAAGAGGAGATGATTCCTGATTCAGTTTCGATTCAAGGTTCATCAACAATCGTCGCTGGACGTCAGGGAGTATTGCAGCGTTGGCCGCAATGGCCCAGTGATTCGACTCTTGTCGTGTACAGGAGAGGATTAAATGTAACTCCCGGATTATACACAATTGATGTCCATAGTCGCGCCGTTCAACTGATTCATGCTGCCCTGCTCCCCGAAGATGGGTGGTTTAGCATAAGAGACAGTGTTGCTCTCTATTCTCGTTATGTGTCAGACCGATTTTCAACCCTCCGCTCTCATGCGGATGTGTTCAGATATGATTTCCAGAATCATCAGGAGACGAGGATCACCAAAGAGGCACGGGTTCATATGCCGATCCAGACTCCCTTAGGCATCTGGGGACTCCAGAATGATGGCCAGCGCAACAAATGGGTTCAGATTGATGAAGACGGACAAATTCAACCAATCCGAGATCGAAGCCAAGCTGATCTGATCCAGATTGCGCCCAGCCAAGAACACATCGCACTTCTGATTCGACACCGCGGAGTGCAAGGCATCTATCGTGCGGAGCCAAATGGTGAACTCACCCCATGGATCTTTTTGAATGATGGCTCCATTCGTGAAATGTCATGGAGTTCAAGTGGTCAATACCTACTCTTTACAGCTGACCAGAGGGGCGTGACGAACGTCTTTTGTCATGACCTGTACTTGAATCAAACGAAGCAGTTGACCAATGTACCCTATGGTGCTTTGGATCCTGTTCTGTCTGACGATGATCAAACTCTTCTATTCGTAGACTATCAACATGAGCAATACAACATTGCATCTACGGAGTTTTCATCTTTGGACGGTCCCACTGTATCACTTCTTTCCGCGGAGCAAGTACCCGAGATTCTTCCCAGACTGGCCGTGCCAGAAGAATTTACCTATGAACCCTATAAGCTTGTCCGAAGACTCCAACCTCGAATGCTACTTCCTGTTGGAGTGTGGACAAATGAGATGCCGAACTGGATCCCTAGATTACGAGGTGGATTGGGAGTCTATGGAAGTGATCCCCTACGCCGTGTAACCTACAGCGCTGAGGCAACGATACAGTCCAGCAAAATTTGGGGATTAGCAGAGGTAAGTGCATCATTCGGTCCTATCATCGCTACGGTTGAAGCATACAATACACCTGAATCTGTGGTTGCAAGGGTTTTGATGCCAGAAGAAATCATACAAGATGTAACTTATGGCGAGCAGTCTATAGGAATTGGTTTGACGGTCACCCTGCCACTCAGATTTGAGGCAAATGTTCGGAACAGTTTTGCCAGAATCAGTGCTGGGCTGAAAAGTGAGCAGACAAGATGGTTCAGTTTAGATGATCATCAAGTTCCATTTCGTTTGGATACGGGGCAGTCCCTCATAGAATGGCAGCGTAGTACCCGAGTGGAAACAGGAGTTCGAGTCGCAGTAGGTGTGCAACAAAATATGCGGGACGTATGGCCAAACCAGGGAACCGTTATTGATGCGTTTGGACGTGCAGATCTACGGCGTGAATATGATCCGGAAAATTTAGGCTTGTACATTAGATTAAATCAATATTTCCCATTTTTTCAACGATCAAACACGGGAATACGATTGATTATAGATGTACTAACTCAGAATCAGAATAGAGTATATAGTAGTTCGTTAGTTCTTCCCCGAGGATCTGAAGCAACCCTTGGTGAGGGGACCTATACGCGGTTAGGTGCAGAGATTCTTCGCCCCATCTGGTTTATAGAGGATGGATCACTGACCGTTCCAGTTTATCTTAAGGTTCTCTATCTCTATGGATTTGCACAGAGAGTCATGAGTGGAAAGGATCATAAGGGTGCATGGGCAACAGGGCTTGGAATGGGAATGCAGAATAGGCTTCTGCATTATTTAGATTTGGAAGTTCGCTTCTCAATTAATCCATTTGATCCACGCAAGTACTACTTTACTCTGATGTGATCAGTTGAGTATTCAAGAAAAAGAGTGAACAAATTGAACAAAAATTTGTACGTTCAGCATCTTCAATGCTCCAAGATTTTGGTGACAATTTTGGATTTCATGTACCCCAAACTGTTCAATACTCAAATTTACAAACGAACTCAAGGTGATTCAAATTTGATTGAGACCTCCATGTTTAGTACAATAATGGTGGTGAAGTTCTCTTCTTTGAGAGCTCTTGATCGTTGAACTTCTGATGCGTTGGCTCTTAGATGACATGCGAATTCTACTGTTCATATGCATTCTGTCGGGACTCACATCATCTTCAATCGCCCGTGAATTTCGGTGTACCGCTCAGGTGAATTATCGGCAACTTGAGGGATCCAACTTTTCTTTTCTTGACGAACTTGAGGAACAGGTTGAAGAGTATATGAATGACAATAACTGGACTGAAGATCAGTTTGAATTGCATGAACTGATTGATTGTTCAATCCAAATTGTGATCCAGCAAAATTTTACCCTCACATCTTTTCGCGCCCAACTGATCTTAAACAGCACGCGTCCGATCTATGGAAGCATGGCGAAGACACCCTTATTGCAGATCAATGATAATGCGTGGGATTTTAGTTATTCACAGGGAACTCCACTGGTGTTCGAGGTAGAGCGATTTGATGCACTCACGACAGTCCTTGATTATTATGCCTATCTCATGTTGGGCTATGACTATGATTCATTCAGTGAATTTGGGGGTGAACCACATTTTCAGAGGGCCAAGCGCATTCAGCAGTTAGCGGTCGCAAACAATGCTTTGGGGTGGAGCACGATTGATATTGAAGGGCGTGCACGCATCGTTGACCAGATGACGAGTCCAGGTATGCGGCCACTTCGTCAGGTTTACTATCAGTATCACATTGAGGCCTTAGATTTATTCACTCTGGATCAAGAATCTGCCCGAGGGAAAATGTTAGAAATTTTGCAGACAATGTCTGACCTGTATGATGATCAATCCAGACAGTATGTATTTGATATTTTTTTCAGTACGAAGTACAGTGAGTTGATCGGAATTTTCCAGGATTCCGAACAGCAAGGGTTAGCATATGATCTCCTTTCAGATGTAGATCCATCCCGATTATCCAGCTACAATCGACTAATTGAATGAGGCGTATCCTATTTATTGGCATTGTTGGACTGACAATATTTGTTTCAATTGCCGTCGGATTTAGTATCTGGCCTGAAAATAAAGACTCGCTTCCATCCATGGTGGTCTACAAATCACCTACCTGCGGATGCTGTGTCAAATGGGTTGAACACATGGAAAATGCCGGCTTTGAGGTGGAATCGCGTGATATGCGAGATATGAGTTCCATTAAGCAACAGTTAGGAGTTCCACGCTCCGCAAGTTCATGTCATACGGCGATCGTTGATGGCTACATAATAGAAGGTCATGTCCCTTCCCGTTATGTACTCCAATTGCTTCAAGATAAGCCTGATCTCTCTGGCATTGCAGTGTCAGGAATGCCGATTGGATCTCCCGGGATGGAAGGCCCCAATGCGAAACCCTACGAAATTGTCACATTCAGCGGGGACTCACTTACGGGGGTATATGCAACTGTTGACCCGTAATATTTATGGCTATACGCTGTATTCGTTTGTTTGGTGACCCCGTCCTTCGTCACCAAACGACCCCTGTTGAGTCAGTCACACCAGAGCTACGAGAGCTTCTGAATGATTTGATTGAGACGATGCATAATGCCGAGGGGATTGGTCTTGCGGCCCCTCAGATTGGACGTCTGGAACGTGTTTTTGTGGTAGATATCTCCTTTCTGTTTGAAAGTCTATCCGAGGACGAACAAGCCAACTTTCCGGAACAGCCGATGGTTTTCGTCAATCCTACGATTCGCTGGGAATCAGAAACTGAGGAGGAGTTCGAAGAAGGATGTTTATCTATACCAGATATTCGTGAACCCGTCTACCGTCCAGATGCAGTGGAAATCACCTTTATGGATGAGCATATGCAAGAGCATACCAGTACGTTTGATGGTCTTCTTGCTCGTGTCATCCAGCATGAGTACGATCATCTGGAAGGAATATTGTTCACGGATCACATTAGCGCTTTTCGGCGTTCGCTCCTGAAACGAAAGCTTACGGAAATATCCAATGGTAATATTCAAGCGGAATACCCGGTTCAAGCCGTATAACGAGGGTAACTCTCTCATTTAGATTAAGATGCGAGTTTCATCATACCAACATTTTTTCGTTTGTACAGGACTAATCATCCTTGGAATCCTGACTGGAACGCACTCCATCGTTTTTGCACAAGCCGACGATCAGATTTCATTGATTCTGCCCACGGAGAATGATGCACTTTTTCGAGGCGGCGGACCAGAATTTTATATGCGAACGTACCGTCGCCCGAAACCGAATGAAAAGCCGGGATGGACTGCGGGGAAGTATGGATTTGTTCGAAATGTGCGCCATACGAGTGAAGGAGTGGTTTACAGTCGCTTCCATGAGGGGATAGATATTCGACCTTTGCGACGCACATCCCGCGGAGTTCCACTGGACGAAATCAAGACCATCGCGGATGGATCCGTCGTTCATGTGAGTCGTTATGAGAATCGATCAAATTATGGACGATACATCGTCATTGAGCACTGGTGGGGGGAGTCCCCATACTACAGTCTTTACGCTCATCTGGAACGCATTTCCGTAGAGATTGGAGACAATGTTGAACAGGGGGATGTAATTGGAGTGATGGGCTATACGGGGGCTGGGATCAACAGGGATCGGGCCCATCTTCACCTGGAGATTAATCTAATGCTCAATGAGGCGTTCAATGGCTGGTATGAGGATCACCTCCTTCGGAAGGTGCCCAACCACCATCAGATCTATAATGGGCTCAACTTGGTGGGGATTGATGTAGCTGGCCTCTATCTGGAATTAAGAGAGAATCCTGACTTGACCATGTCGGATTTCCTCAAGATGGAACCTCATGCGTTTGAAGTAACCATTCCCGCCGGCCCAACACTTCCAGATATGTTGTGGCGTTATCCATGGCTCTGTGAAGAACTGGTAGGCTGGATCCCCGAATACGGCCCTCCGATTGAATTGGGCACCTCCTGGAAAATCACCTTTGCTGCCTCCGGCTTACCATTAAAATTTGAGTCCTCTGATGAGGTCGTAGATGGTCCGAAACTGAATATTATTGAGCGCTCAATGATTCCATACCAGTATCTAACTAATGGACTCGTCCGCGGTAGGGGAACTGATTTTTCTCTTTCAGAGAGTGGGCTGCGTCGTATAGATCTGATCACCCGATCCCTGACGGATCTGCATGATTCCGAGTGGCAGGAATAAAGACGATTCTCTTCGTTACGTATAAACTGAAACGAGCGCGAATCACTTCGTTGCGATTGGCTGTTGGGGGGATAGGCAGGTAGAAATGGATCTAAAAATTCTCTCTTTCGGTCGGTTGAATCATTGACATGATCCCCAGGAACGAAATGATCAGCAATGCTTCCGTGGTCTGATCCGCGGAACAGCCATTCCGAATCAATTACATCTATGTGGACGCCATTCAATCCGAAGCAGTTCTGGCACCTGATTCAAAAGATTATTATTGTTAGCGTTATGCTTTGTGGCAGTCCATTCATTAGTTCTGCCCAGCAGCATCTAGTGGTGAGCGGCGCAGTGATGGATTCAAAATCAATGACCCCGATTCCGAACGCCATGGTCATTTTGGTTGGAACCTTACATGGTGCCCTGACCAGCCATGGTGGACGGTTTGAGTTTGTCGCGATCCCCCCAGGGGAATATCTTTTGAGTGTTTCCGCAGAGGGGTATACCCCCATTCAAGAATCCGTTGATGTACAGGAAGATTCGGAATTTATCTTTTTCATCTCACCTGTTGGCATTGAACTACCCGAACGTCATGGATTTCCGAGTTCAAATTTTCAAGTATCTTCCAATTTATTCAGATCCGTACTACCTCGAAGATTGAATGCACATAGAGTTTCCTATACCGTGACCGAATCAGAACCCGGTCCAAAATCATATTATCTGGATGGGATTCGTCTACTTCATCCATTCCCCCCGCTTCTGGCATTGACAGGATCAGATAGAATTGAGAGTATTCCCACTCCTTACAACCTTGGTTCTGGAATGGATGCTGCGATTCAGTACAAGGCACAGGAACCGTCAAACAACAGGATAGAACTTATCTATGATTCAAAACAAAGAGGATTCAAGTCAAGAGGGACATTTGGACGTAATTGGTCCAGAGGGTTTGGGATCCTGAGTGCAACCTATTCGGGATCCAGCGATTATTCAGATGGAAGTGGTCTCATCCAGCAATCTGCACTGCGCTCTGGGAATATTGCTGGACGCCTCGGTATCAAGCTCAATCCTGATCAGACAATCACAGGGAGTGCAGGTTGGATTCAAGATCTTAGCCGCACTGGGGAAGACCTTCACCAGAGTGCGGCATTTTTCCAGTATAATTATTCAAATAAATCAGGCTTTTTTCAAGGCGTGAAGGCATCTCTTTCCTTTCAGCAGCTGGAACATGAATTAGCCGAGGGGCAGCAGAGTGCAGCTGTCTCGGTGCGAGTTAAGCCATGGTCAAGTCTACGCCTCAATGTTGGCGCAGACTACTACCGAAATACATCCAGAGAGAAGTCCGATCTTAGAGTAAATGAAGAACATCCGAGGATTTCATCTGTGGATACCGGAGTATTTTTGACAGCTCTTCACAGAGTGTCTCAATTTCTGATTAATGTTCAATACAGGTTAGATTCTCATAATGATCAATGGGCTGGGAGTACATCTGTAACTTGGCACCTTGGGGACGAGTGGAACCTGCTTGCAGGTGCAGGTCGGGTGAAGTCCAGTGGTTCTGAACGAATGTTGAGACAGGCAAATCTTGGAATCAGTTGGGAGGGGTTCAAAGAAGTAGTGGAGTTGATGACATTTTCTCGGGAGACCTGGAACAATCACTCTGTAGGTGTGACATCATTCGTCCAGATGCCATGGTGGAGCGTAATGACCTATACAGCTGTCTCAAATTTGGCATCTGCTGATCTCAAACCGAGCTGGTCAAGTTGGGCAAGGATTCAGGGGATGGTTCAAGGTCCGTTGGACCTATTTACATTTGGTTCAGAGATTTATGGTAAGATCTACAATGAACCAAGGTGGGTCAGTGCAGATGTGTGGGTACAACTCGCAGAGTTCAGTGGCGCATCTTTTCAGATTCGCATCACAAATTTATTTGATGGAACGTTTCGTTACCCACATAGCGAATTCGCGGAGCCAGGGAGGTCTGTCGGAATTACGTTTCGGTATCAATTTATGTAGCAGTACTCAGGTTGGCAGGGAATCGGCAACCCGAAGCGCAGTTTCTGAGAACGGACGGAAAGAACATCCGAGTTCCTGAATCGCACGCTGGTTTGAATACTGGCGTTGTCGAAGGATTGATCTGACAGTGGAGCGTCCAAACCCAAGATTTTGGCCAGTCACATAGTTCCAGAAATCTGCGAGCGTTCCTCCTGCAAGGGCTAAACCGTAGGGGATGGCAATACGTGGGGGATTGACATTCAGAGCATCAGACAACTGAGCAAAGATGGATTTCCATGTGAGATTCTCACTTCCCAGAATGTAGCGGGCGCCGGGTTCGCCGTGCAACAACGCAGCAAGATGCCCGAGTGCTACGTCCGTGACATCCACCACATTTGTCCCTCCGCTGGGGTACGCTTTCATTTTTCCAGCGCGAATTTGGATTGCATACTGATGAGTTACATTGAGCGCCTTCCCATTACTGCGGTCAGGTCCGAAGACTAAGCTAGGGTTGACAATCACTGCATCAAGTCCCTCGGCAACCCCGCGCTGAACCTCAAGCTCTGCCAGATACTTGCTTTTGGCATATGGCCAGAGCAGGGACTTATTTTGCCATTCAGAATTTTCATCCGACACGCTCCCATCGGGATTCGCGATTGCGGCAATGCTGGATGTATGGACTAGCCGCTCAATTCCACTCTCTCTTGCAACGTTGACGACCGCGGCAGTTCCCTGAACATTGACTCGGTTGAGAGTCTGGGATCGGAAACGTACATTCCCTGCTACATGAAAAACCACCTGGATTGATTTCATTGCATCCCGCAGCGTATCCAGATCGCCAATGTCACCAATGCTATGTTCAATCTCCGATGTGACCGAGCTTAAGAGGTGAAGGTTAGAGGTTTCCCGTCTGAAAATACGAACATGGTACCCTTTTTCCAGGAGTAAATGTACAAGTTCACTCCCAACGAATCCAGTTGCACCAGTGATGAGTACGTTCATGGCGCAAATTCAATAAGAAGAGTGTCAGGTGCAACCGTTTCCCCTTCATTCACATGAATCTGCGTGACACTTCCAGTGCAAGGAGATTGAAGTTCATTTTCCATTTTCATTGCTTCAAGGATGATTAAGCCTTGCCCCAGAGTAACAGGATCCCCCTCTTGAACCATTATTTTCATAATTGCCCCCGGCATCAAGGCTCTCAATTCATTCGTAATTTTTTGTGATTCGGTCTGCTGACGATGAAGTTGAATAAGTTTAGACCGTTCATTGACGATTTGAGCAGTGATTGTCTTCCCATCAATGGTCAACGTATGATCTGATCCATTTCCAATATGAATCAGATGACTTACACCATTTAATAATAGGCTGTAAACATTTGGTCTGAGTTCAACTAATGAGGAGTTGATTTTATTTCCTGATACGTAGAGATGGTTTCCTGACTGAATGACAGGAATTTGATCTCCATCAACATCAATCAGGAAATGTTTCTTCATCACACGCTTATAGTAGGTTCAATCTAATAGTTATGGTACCACTCCGTTCTCCTTCTGTTGGATTAATTCAGTTGCAGTAATCATTGCTCGGTTCAATCTGATAGTTATGGTACCACTCCGTTCTACTCAAAGGAATAGAGTTAATATTTGATGGTTTCTAACCATCGGAGTCTTTCCAGAAAGTTACTGATTTCTTGGGTTTTTTGGTTCATATGGATACGCTGAATTCAGCCGTTTGTGGCTAGGATACTGGAGAAATATTGAACGACAGGGAGATGTTAATTACCACTTAGATACTGTTTTTGAATGAGTTAGACGCCTCATATTCCCTGGAATGATTGGATCTACCATTGGCCGTATGTACACGGTGTGCAGGGGTGTTTCATTGCTCAGTTAAAGAGATCAAGCCTCTCGAATAAATTTAGTCATGTGTATCATAAACACGAACAATTGAGTGATCCACCACCTTTAAAGCTGGAATGATAATAACAGCACATCTGGTTGTCTCAATATAATATAATTCAGTCCTCCATAAGGGATCAACCAAAATATCCAGTTCATGCGATGAGCACAATTCCTCCCATCATCACCGAATGTCTATACGGATTTTGGATTCCAGGAATTCAATCTAACATCTCAAAGACGAGATCTGGACATTACTGAGACGCACTCATGGTGTCAAGTTTGGATTCAAGAGTTCGGTTGACTACAATTCCATTTGATAAAAAGTTGATGGTCAGCATCTCTATCTGGAGTTCTATGCATCCAACGTTCTTGTGGAGTCTACTCGCCCTCCTACTCAATTGGAGTGTAAATTCAAAAGAGCGCGTGGCAAGGGGTTCAACAGATGTTGAGTTGTTTACTTTTCCAACAAAATTTGGACGAAATTTTAAGGGAGTAGTTCCCTGAACACGAATGATGGTTAAAGAAAGAAACTATACATGGTCAACGGGAGAAAAAGCTACTTTGGCAATCCTAATCACAATCTTGCGTTGCGACTCCTGCTACAAATAATGAAAATCAGACTTACGGTGGCTATCGTTGATTTGCCCATTTCGGGAAAGATCTGATGATGTTTCCCTGATCAGAGGATATGAGAGTATTTTGAAGTTGGCAAAATTTTGAAAACAGAATGCGCTATTACCCGCCAGTGGGGGAGAATGAATCAAAGGAGGGGGAGGTGTCAACCATGTTTAATGCAATCGCACAACGGTATGATCTTCTGAATCGTTTTTTGAGTCTCGGATTTGACCGTAGATGGCGAAACAAAGCAATCCGTCGTCTCGGTAAGCAGGAGGGGAATCGAATTCTGGATGTAGCTACGGGTACAGGAGATGTTGCACTAGCGTCTCTTCGCTTGAGGCCGAAAGAAGTTGTGGGCGTAGATATTGCAGATGGTATGTTGGACGTCGCCCGAAAAAAGGCCGCGAAAAAGTCTATCCAAAATCAAATATCATTTGTATCAGGATCCGCCGAGCAGCTTCCGTTTGCACCTCATAGTTTTGATGCCGCGATCGTAGCGTTCGGCGTACGTAATTTTGCGAATTTAAACGCAGGATTAAGCATGATTCGACAAGTTCTCAGACCAGGTGCACCCTTGGTAGTACTTGAGTTTAGTCAGCCAACTGCTCGGCCGATTCAAGCGCTCTATCAACTGTACTCACGGCAGATTCTTCCAAGAATTGGTAGATTGCTTTCAGGGGTTTCGGGCCCCTATGAATACCTGCCTGATTCAATTGAAGTTTTTCCTAGCGGGAGCAACTTCTTAACTCGCTTGAACGAATGCGGGTTTAAGCGGACGACGGTTGAGCCTCTAACGTTCGGAATCGTATCTCTCTATATTGGCTACGCAGGAGAATCAAAGTGAACGTCGAAGAAATTTGACAAGTCGTATTTCGTTGAACCCATCCCCATGGAGATATTCAACCTTATCCATTACTTTCTGAATCATGTCCACACCGAGTCCTCCAGACTTGCGTTTACGAGTGAGTTCCATCACATTGGGACGACAATAAGCGTCCAGATCAAAGGACAGGCCTTGATCACGGATCCGCACCACAATACTGTCTGGATGAATCGTAAGGGTCAGGTTCACTTTTTCATTCGGATCCCCCTGATAAGCGTGCTCAATAATATTCGCACAAGCTTCGTCAACGGCCATCTGTAGATGACCAGCATGCTTTTCATTCATCTCCGCCGTACGGGCATGTTTGTACACAAACTTTCGCACTTGGGCTAAGTGACGAGTTGAGCTTGGTACGACGAGAGTGTGCGTAATGGACGCCTGGCCCATGATTAATAGCTATACAGGTTGAATGCCTTGTTCAAAAAGAGAGACAGCTTCCTCTTCAGTTTCTACAATGTGATAAATGAGAGGAAAACCGAGAAGGTCGAATACATCAAAAATTTTCGGCCGAAGCGCACAGATTTTGATATCTCCACCTAATGAGCGGATCTCCTCAATGAATGCCATAAACACTCCGAGTCCTGCACTGGAAATATATTCCAGATCGCCTCCGTGCACGATGAGTTGTGTTTTTCCCTCATCCCTGCACTTCTTTATGGCAGATTCCAACTCTGGAGCCGTATGTGCATCTAGTTCGCCGTGCACCACCAGTACAGTGGTATCGCCTGAAGCTCGAAATGCAACAGAAAAATTACTCATAAGCAATTGCAGTCATTAGTTTGATTATTGATCATAACCTCATCAAGAGGCAGGCGGAATACGGACCACCGGTTCGCGACCGTGCCACTTGATGACGAATAATGTTAGATCGTCAGTATATCTATTTGAATCCATAAACTCATCTATGGTTTTTCGTACGGCATCATGCACACCCTGTGCCCGTTCATACCGGGCATCCTTGATACTCTCAATTAGACGCTCATATCCAAATTCTGCCCCATGATCGTTACGGCCCTCAATCACTCCATCTGTATACAGGACAATTAAATCCCCTGGACTGAATGTGAAATTCTCAACTTCCAGAGCTTCTACGAAGAGTTCATTGCGGCAGAGTCCGATCCCTAGCCCCCCTGTCCGTAGCAGCTTTGAACTTCCATTTACGTTTACAAGAATAGCGGGGGAATGCCCAGCCCGAGCCACGGAAATATTTCCTGTGTTTGAGTCAATCATCCCATAAATTGCGGTGACAAATATATTTTTTTCCAGTGATTCTCCAAGGGCCAGATTCGTGTGATACAGGAAGTCATTTGGTTCAGGAGCAATGCGTGCTACTGCCTGGAAGATCCCCTGCATCTCGGCCATATAGAAGGCTGCGGAGGTTCCCTTGCCAGAGACATCTGCCACAATGAACGCTAATTTTCCATCACCAAATTCGAGCAAATCAAAAAAATCTCCGCCAACTTCAAGCGCAGGCGTGCTTGAAGCAGCAAGACTCAGATTCGGAAGTTGAGGCATAGACTGCGGTAGCAGGCGCTCTTGCACATCACGTGCGATAGACAATTCACTCGCCAAGCGCTCTTGTTCAATCTTCGCCTCAAGCAGGCGCACATTTTCAAGTACAACCGTAGCTTGGGAAGCAAAGACACCAATAGATTCAATATCTTCGTTTTCAAAGCCATAAGCAATGTCATGAGAAACAAATAGAGTCCCCAATACTTCAGTGCTGGTTACAAGAGGAACAGCCAACAGACTTAATATGCCCTTTGATTTACTCTCATGAACTCGGCGATCAGAAATTGTATTTTGAATGGAAATGAGTTCATGTGTTCGTGCTGCTTCGCCATGGATGGAAGCTATGTCACACGCTTGATCCGCATCTGAGACGTCTATCTCATGAGCAGCGATAATTTGAGGTTTCAGAGAACCAGACTCCAAGTCTTGAATCGTAAGCCAAGCCGCCTTTCCCCTTCCTGAGTCGACGGGCGTGGAAACAATCCAATGGTAGAGTTTCTCGGGTTCAGCAACCTCACGTACCAATACGGTGAGAGCTTGCAAAGCGGCCATTTCATCTACACTACGACGATAATCCCCAGTAGTGGGCAGATGGAAAATGAGGGAGAGGACCGAAGTAAGTGCATACACAAACCCAAACGTCATGAATAGTATCGTGACAATTGTGAGTGGGAAGCTATAAAACAGGAGATAGTTGATCGGATCGGATGGGCCAGCAATGGAACTGAAGGCCATACTTGGCCGAAAGATGATGAGTAGGGTGCCAGCGGCCATGAGGGTGACCAATGATCCCAGTCCAATCGCAGCCATCTTTTCGCGGAACGAAAGCCGAAACACCCAGGCCAGCCGGATGGTGTTAAGAAAAATTAAAATAACGAACACAGCCACTACTGCAACCCCAAGTATGCCGACCACGTTGCTGGCTAATGGATTAGATCCAATCTCAAAGTGGTGATGGAAGGGGGCAACGATGACGAAGGAGAGGCACGCAGAGAGGATGAGTAAGCGCCAGTTTCTCTCACTCTGTCGGGTACGCCGGAAGCGAACTAGATGACTAAAACGAAGGATCAGGGTAAAACTTGTTCCAGCTAATAGAGCGTTAAGAAGCGCGCTCTTGATATAGACTATCGGGGCTGCTGGGATGTTAAATTCCAAGAAATCACCCTGAATCTGAAAGATCAAAAATCCAAGGATCCATGTCCCTAAAATCGCAAGTACAAGCTGCCAGAGTAATTGAGTAGGAGCAGGTTGAGAACGCTCAAGCGCGCGACTGAGAGTGAACCATAAGCTCAGATAACAAATTGCCAGTGCCACATGATGAAGAATCTTTGAACTCAATGCGGAGGTCGCACTCACTCCTCCAAGAAAACCAAAAGCGGCTGTACCAATGAGGAATAAGACAAAAGCGGCGGGAGGAATCCAGCGGCGGAGACGTTTGAATACGGCTGCAATCACTTAATCAGACAGAATATATTTAGAAAACTGATTTTGGGTACTCCGACAATAAGGTGATTGATTGGATCGTACCTAAATTAAAAAAAATTGTTACACTCTCAAATTCAGTAAGCAACTTTATTGTGTATGTAAACGTAAGGAATTTAAAACTCACTATCGAAACTATGAATACTCCGAATCATTTTCAGGTCATCATTTTAGTCATGATTGTTGGCTTGGTAGTGATTCGATTGTTTTCAGGCCCTCCTCCCCCCCGCGGTGCAGTCGCACTTTCCAATCTGAAAGTAAGTGAGTTAAAACAGCAATCCTTTGAGGTTTCTGGTCCCTTGGATGTTATAATTAAT
Source organism: Rhodothermales bacterium (assembly GCA_965208025.1). GTDB lineage: Bacteria > Bacteroidota > Rhodothermia > Rhodothermales > Bin80 > Bin80. The sequence goes on along the minus strand of OZ242302.1, from coordinate 1,482,058 downwards.
GCTGTCGGTTCAATTGATGATCGCGAGGAAATGATTGGCCTTGGGGCTTACCCGTGGATCACAAATAATTCTTCGGGCGATGTCGTCTGGTCGATGAATGAATCTAATTCTATCCAACAGGGCACATTGGTATCAGTAGTTAATGATGAGATCAAATTAGAATCTGGGGACTATACTTTGAGCTTTGCATCCTTTGGTCAACCTCTACATTACGTGAAACCCTCTTTCTGGAAAGATATGAAAAAATGGTATGTAACCCTTAATACTCCTGACGATTCAGGTGCCCTACGACCAATTACTGGCTCATTCATGACCGAACCGGTTGATGAATTTTTTGACGCAACATCCTTGCGTAGAAATGAAAAACGAGAATATCTCTTTGAAGTACTTCGGACTACTGATTTTGATATTCATGCAATTGGCGAATTTGGAACTAGAGACGAAGGAAAAGCGGTTGATTATTCGTGGATTGAAGATGTCGTGAACAGCCAAGTGATCTGGCAACTTACCCTGGATAATACAACTTGGGCTGGGGGTGCTTTGCAGAATCGAATTTTTTCCGATAGAGTCACTTTGCCCCCCGGGGTATATCGTGCAGTTGCTGAAACAGATAACACTCATCATTACAAGGATTGGGTTGGGAATCCTCCGTTTCGTCCTCATGACTGGGGATTCCGCATGACTACAACTGATCGTGATGCAGTGACTACATTTGATCCTTGGTTGCGGTATGAGCCAATTATCAAATTTACGCAAGTAGGAGATGATGAAGAGTATGAACAATCCTTCACGGTGACTTCTTCAACCACTATCATTCTTTATGCTTTAGGAGAGATTACTGGACCTGACAACGGATATGATTATGCTTGGCTTGATCGTCAAGAAAGTGATGGTGAGTTTCGTACTTTGTGGAAAATGACCTACAACGGTTCAGCGAGAGCGGGCGGAGGCCGAAAAAATCGTAAGGAAGTTGTATTTCTCAGACTTGAGCCAGGCAATTATCGATTAAACTACGAGTCGGATGGCTCTCATGCTTACGATGCCTGGAACGCAGGTAAGCCAGACTTCCCTGAGCGTTGGGGCGTGACCTTGTTTTCATACACGGATGAAAATCCTGATATTGTAGTTGGATCCGAATCTGAATTATCAATAGCCCCGCTATTTCCATTCTTGCCAGATAACGAATTTACAGAGGAAATTGAAGAAATTGTTAATTCACTACGCTAGTGATTTTATCTGAAACAATCCTTCAAGAAGTTGCGGCTTGCATGTATTGACGTCGGGACGAACGCAGCGAAGCTGTTAATATTTGAGCCTGCTCAGGATGGCTCCATAACATCGCTCAGGGAAGTCCGATGTATGGTTCGGCTTGGGGAAGGAGTAGATGCTAATGGAACCTTATCCGAGGCGTCTATTGAACGTCTGATCAATGCGTTGAGGAACTTTCGTTCCCTTTGTGACCAATTCAATGTTGAGGAGTGCAAGGTTTCAGGGACGAGTGCATCCCGAGATACAGGCACCGAAATCATCCGTATCGTAAAGGAACGTTTAGGGATCAACTACGAAATCCTCTCTGGAGAGCAAGAAGCTGATTTAAGCTTTGAAGGAGCGGTTGGTGGACTTCCCTATGTACATGGGAACATCATTACCTGTGACATTGGTGGTGGATCAACAGAATTTGTTGAGGGAACATCGGAAGGGCTGCTCTCTATGCGAATGAGCATCAATATCGGCTCCGTCCGAATCACCGAACGTTTCTTTTCCACTCAGCCATCCGCGCTCTCAGAGTTGAATCAAGCCAGAGAATTTATTCACGAGTCGCTCGGTCAGTTACCTTTTTCTGGAAATGATTCGACCGTCTTGATTGGTGCCTCGGATACCCATCGTCTTCTTCATGAATTGCAACATGCCTTGGTTTCCAGAGATTTTTCCTTGAGGCCGCGACAACTTAAACCAGTATGGGAACACCTAATCGCCACGGGAGTCCATTCAGATAGACTTACACTTGAGCAGGTAGAATTATGGATGAAGTGCTTAACCCGGATGACCATGGATGACGTTCTCAATCTTGACACCAGAAAGCTTGAGGGAAGAGCGGATGTTTTTCCCGCCGCAACACTCATTTTCTTGGAGGTGATGCATAAACTGGGACAAAAGACAATCACGGTGAGCCCATGGGGATTATGTCATGGTATGGCGCTGAGGATGCTAAAAGAGATTCGGTCCACAGCCTTGTAAGTGGGTAAGGTGTTAAATTAGGCGAACATCATGAGATGGATTCGGCTCTGACTCAATTTGGTGATTAATTTATGGGTAGATACACGATCCATTTTACTCAACCAACCGATCTATTCATGGTTGTGCAAATTCAAGATCCCGTGGAACTCTTTGATACAGGCTCTTCCAGGACGTATCGGAGACCATGTATGATTTCGACAACTTGACGGTGGAGATCCATGTCACCTCTCCTGAGGATTTGGTGTTAAACTGTCCAGAGTGTGGGAAAGTTAGTCCAGACAATGCCCATCGTCCGTGGAAGTGGCGTTACACGCTGATCTGTACCTTTCCTACCCAAGTGGAGGCTCGGCTTTCTTGGCTGCATGTTAGAGCATGGGAGCAAGGCGGTATTCGTGCCTGATGTAAATGCGCCGATGCAGTTACGGCAGGATTGAGGCGCGTATGATTGACTGGTTAGAGAATACAGGCAGTATTCCACCGTGGAGAATTGCCAGAAGGTAGTTTGGGTCATGATCTCCAACATCCTGAACGCCCGTCAAGCGGGACTTGCTCAAAGAGAAGAAGAGAAGAACCATCAAAATTAGTACACATGAGTTCATCGCTCAGATAAAGTGATACACTGTACTAGGACCGATAGCCAAGAATACTCTATATTTCTGGAAAATACAACCAACGAAACCAAGGAATATGTGCTGAGATATGAGAAAAAAAGCCATTAAGCGTAAGGATGTCTACCAAATCTTGAGCAAAATTCAAGATCCTGACAGAGGAAGCGACATCATCCGACTTGGTTATGTGAGTGATGTGATGATTGATGGTCCAATGGTCCGATTCAAGCTCAATATTTCTAATCCTCGGAGTACGTTTTCCAGTGATGCAGTCCAACTCTGCACCGAAGCAATTCACGCATCACTTGGGAAGGATGTTGGGGTTCAGATTGAGCTAGTTCATCGCAAAGGTCAATCAAAGCAGTTAAAGCTTGGAGCACGGTATATGATTGCGATCGCCTCTGGGAAGGGAGGGGTTGGTAAAAGTACAATTGCAACAAACTTGGCCGTGTCTCTGGCAAAGGATGGCTATCGTACTGGATTAGTGGATACGGATATATACGGTCCCAGTGTGCCAGTCATGTTTGGCATCGAGGGACAGAAACCACGCGTCAATGAAGATCGAAAAATTGTCCCCATTCAAAAATATGGGGTACAGGTATTGTCAATGGGATTATTGGTAGATGATTCGCAGGCGGTGATCTGGCGGGGGCCTATGGTTTCTGGTGCCGTCCGGCAGTTCTTGAATGACGCGGAATGGGGGAATCTCGACTTTTTACTTCTTGATTTACCTCCTGGGACTGGAGATATTCAACTCACCATCGTCCAGACGGTCATGTTGGCAGGAGCAATTGTAGTCTCAACGCCTCAGAAAGTGGCCTTAGCGGATGCAAGAAAAGGGCTGGTGATGTTTGAGAAAGTGAATGTGCCCGTGCTGGGGATTGTTGAGAATATGGCTTGGTTTTCTCCACCCGATTTCCCCGATCGGAAATATTTTCTTTTCGGAGATGGGGGTGCCGAACATTTGGCATCCGAAACCGACATTCCATTGCTTGGTAAGATTCCTCTGGAAGAGCCCTTACGGCTTTCTAGCGATGAAGGGCAACCAATCGTATTAGCATCTCCGTCCAGCACAGTTGCACAAGCATTCCGCTCAATTGCAAATAAAATTGTTGTATCATTGAGTGAACGAGAATTTTCCCATGCTTCCCCGATAATTGAGAACCAATAGATTGAGGTCATTCATGTCTGCATACGATCCGAATACGGATATTGCCCTTCGAAAGCGGATTGAAGATGGACTTGATTCTATCCGTCCCTACCTGATTGAGGACGGTGGAGAAGTTCGCTTACATCGAATAACGCATGATATGGTTGTTGAGCTTGAATTATTGGGTGCATGTGGGGCATGTCCGATGAGTTCAATGACCCTTCGAGCCGGCATAGAGCAAGCACTCCGACATGCTGTTCCTCAAATATCACGCGTGGATGCAATTTAACAGGTTTGGTTGCCTCCTCCTCCTATGAATCAGTAACACTAAAAGATGAACCAAAAATTATTCCTAACAGGTATCCTCTCACTCGTGGCCTTCATAGGCCTCCTGAGTTCCCCTGTCTCTGCACAAATGGAGTTCCAATTTCAGACTGGTAGCCTACTCAACCCGTTTAGCGGGACTCACCATACCACACGAATTCTCACCTTTCAACATGCAGGAAGTTGGGAATTAGGTCGAAGTTTTTTCTTCATTGACTTTTTGGATGATGTCACAAATGACGGGTTTAATGACAAAGAGTTCTATGGGGAATGGTACCCCACCCTAAGTTTTCCGAAGCTTTTCGGACAGAGACTCAATGCTGGTCCTCTGGTTGATATTTCTGCGATTGCAGGTCTGAATTTTGACGGAGATGCCAACATTTTAAAGTTCTTGCCTGGTGTACAATTTTCATGGCAAGTACCAGGGTTTGTTTTTCTGAATACAGACTTCACTGCCGTGACGGACTTAAGTGACGGTATACAACATGAAACTGGATTTTTGTTTGATGTGAGTTGGCTCATGGTCATGAACCTCTCAGGTCAGACGTTTTCTTTCATGGGACATGCGGAGTACATCAGCGCCGTAGATTTTGGCGAAGATTCGGGTTCCAGTGAAGCATGGATTCTCGCACAGCCGCAACTGGTCTGGGATATAGGCAACTTGTTCAAAACTCCAAATATGCTTCATGTAGGGATTGAACTTCAGTACTGGTCCAATAAATTAGGTGTCCCTGATCAGAATGAATTCCGTCCGCAGTTTCTCGCCGTTTGGCGGTTGCAGTAGCTAAATTAAATTTGCATAACCCTAAACCCATAGTTCAGGGGTATACCTCCCCTGCGTTCTAAGGAATATTCTAGGTTTGTATTGTGAGCCACGGTGCAGGTTACCAGATCGCACCCGTGGCCATTCATTTTCTCCCCCCATCCTCCGATACACTGGGGGATTAGTAAATGCGGAACAATGGGTCAAGGGATCATCCATTCCGCCAATGATCTTGTATCTGTGGAAATGCTTATCTTAGTAAGGTTATTGCTCTACAGATATAATATTACCTTAACTTGAAATCAATGATTTTACCAGATATACAATTTATTCTGAACACATTTGCGTTCCTCATCTGGGGTGCTTTAGTCATGTGGATGGCGGCAGGCTTCACGATGCTGGAATCCGGTTCTGTCCGAACGAAGAACGCATCTGTAATTTGCCTCAAAAACCTTGGACTGTATTCAATTGCTGGATTAGCATACTATATTATTGGATACAATTTGATGTACACGGATGTATCTGGCTTCATCGGTGATGTCAAGTTATTTTTCAATGCTTCACCTGAGGAGGTTGCTTTGGTTAGAGGAGATGATACTGCTTTGGCACCTGTTGTGAACAGTGGCTATTCTCAGATGTCTGGATGGTTTTTCCAGATGGTTTTTGTGGCTACCGCCGCGTCAATTGTTTCTGGTGCATTGGCGGAGCGGATCCGTCTCTGGGCCTTTTTTCTCTTTGTATTTGTATTGACCGCATTTATTTATCCAATCATTGGTGCATGGACTTGGGGAGAAGGCTGGTTGTTCGAGATGGGATTCTCTGATTTTGCTGGTTCAACGATTGTCCATAGTACAGGAGGTTGGGCTGCACTCGCTGGAGCACTCATCCTGGGCCCTCGGTTGGGAAAATTCAAAAAAGATGGCAGTGTGACCCCCACACCACCCTCAAGTGTTCCGATTGCGACACTGGGTATATTTATTTTGTGGTTTGGATGGTTTGGATTCAATGGCGGATCCCAATTGGCATTGGGTGGTGTTGTGGATGCAGTCAGCGTCGCTGGAATCCTTGTCAATACAAATCTTGCCGGAGCGGCGGGAGTTCTTGCCGCAATCATTGTATCTCGACCAATCCTTGGTCGCTTTGATCTATTTGCGATCTTGAATGGTGCACTTGCGGGACTTGTATCGATCACCGCAGCTCCTACGATGCATCACCATGGAGTAGCCATTCTCATTGGCTTTATTGGCGGTGTCATCTGTGTCTTATCAATCAAATTGCTTGACAAACTGAAAATTGATGATGTTGTGGGTGCTGTTCCCGTTCATCTGTTTGCAGGTATATGGGGAACCATAGCGGTTGCATTCACCGTGGAGGGCTCAAGTATTGTTGCTCAGCTAGTGGGCATTCTATCCATTGGTGGCTTTGTCTTCTTTGTGTCCCTGGGAGTATGGAAGCTGATTGATGTATTGATTGGAACACGAATTTCGGAATCTGCGGAACGAATCGGACAGGATTCAGCCGAATTAGGAGTGGATGCGTATCCTGAGTTTGTACTCATGCCTGAGGAGTATGAGGATGACAGCGAATAGCTTGGCTTGGTTCATTTTCTATCCATAGAGTTGCAATGAATGCTGAACTATGCGATGAGTTGCCTACTGCGCTCCCATGACACTAGGACATGCTGATGATCAGTGAACTAGATTCACGCATATCGGGACTCACTTCCTAGATGTTCTCGTTCGTAGGAGACATTGGTTTGCTACTGAGGTGCTATTTCGGAGTGGGTGAACGAAAGTGAGGGATGGGAATGATGGTCTGTTGCAGATCTATGGATGCTGATGGTCAGCGATTGATGATATTTCCCCGTTGGATTCTTTACGTATTGATTTACCTGAGGGACAGTTTGGACTCATGCCCACAATTGTTGAAAGATTTTGACGGTTGTGTTTAGTTCCGCAGAATTGACGATACAATCATTGATCCAGTTACACCTCATGCAAGCCAATCCCCACGCCGTAACCATATGGATCATGAACGCGTGCATTTCATTCCAGAATCCCCTCTTTACTCGGAATGATGAACTATGAGGTCTCTTGGCAAGCACAATTTTCGCGGTCCCCAATGATAAATTCAATAATAATGTTTTGCTTACATTGGGATAACATGGATTGAGGAATTTCGATTCTCTCTCGGGTTAAATGCGGTTTTCAACCATTACACAATCATTCATTATGAACAAAGTTATTTCTTCCATTATTTTTTCACTACTATTTTCTGTTACAGCATACTCACAGAATTCCATTACCGGGGTTGTGACGGATGCTGATTCGGGAACCCCCTTACCTGGTGCAACGGTGATTATTGCCGGAACGGGAATTGGGGCCGCTGCGGACGGAGAGGGAAATTTTATGATTAACGGTTTATCTCAGGGGACCTACACCGTTGAAGTCTCTTTTGTGGGATATAATGCAATTTCAGAATTGATTACCCTTCGGGATGAGGGTGTGGCCTTAAAGTTCAGTTTGGAAGTGTCCAGTCAGGCACTTGAAGCCATGGAATTGTTTGCATCAAGAGCTGTCCGTCAGCAAACACCAGTGGCATACTCCGATATTGATAAGCTTCAGGTTGAGCGTGAACTTGGTTCACGTGATGTTCCACTGGTTCTGAACACGGCTCCTTCGGTTTACAGTACCGCGCAGGGTGGGGGTGCAGGGGATGCTCGTGTGAATGTTCGTGGATTCAATCAACGAAATGTTGCGGTGATGATCAATGGTGTCCCTGTGAACGACATGGAGAACGGATGGGTCTATTGGTCTAACTGGGATGGTGTAGGTGATGCGACAACCTCCATTCAACTGCAACGTGGGTTGTCCGCTGTGAATCTGGCAACCCCTTCAATTGGTGGCACCCTGAATATAATTACTGATCCAGCGGCAAATCGCAGACGCATTTTTGCCAAACAGGAATTCGGTAACGATAGCTTTCTCAAAACCACAATATCTGCTTCAACTGGGTTGATCAATAACCGCTATGCATTTACGGTAAGCGGCGTCCGCAAGACGGGCGATGGGTACTACGATGGTACATGGACAGATGCATGGGCCTATTACGTTGCCGCTGCCTGGAATATAAATCCCCAACACCGAGTTGATTTTTATGCAGTTGGAGCTCCTCAACGACACGGTCAGAATCTTTATAGGCAGAACATTGCCGCCTACGATCATGAATATGCTGCGGAGGTATTCAGGAATGATGGTCTGGACGAATCAACGATCTCTGAAATTCTTGAAAGATTTCCAGAGGGCGGGAGACGGTGGAATCAGAATGTCTCCCCCGTCTCGTCATCCTATACCACCGAGCAGAATAATGGCTTTGGAATTGCAAGTCGGGTGGCACAGGATATCATCAATGAGCGGGAAAATTTCTTCCATAAGCCTCAGGTAAATCTAAATTATTTCGCTCAGTTGACCGATCAATCTCTCTGGTCCACCGTAATTTACTACGCAGGTGGTAAAGGCGGAGGAACGGGGACACACGGAAGGCTTCAATGGAATACCAATGGTCCATCACGTGTTGTTGATTACGATGCAACAATCACTGCAAATGGTGAGAATGGGGAGTCTCTTGGGATCCTGCGGAACAGCCACAATGTTCAGTGGACGATTGGTGCGATTTCAAAATTTACGCATGATTTAACCGAATCATTGACACTTGAGGCAGGAATTGACTGGCGAACGGCCTCAATTGAGCATTATCGGACCGTGAGAGATCTACTGGGAGGGAGCGGGTATCGTCGTTCGGATAGCGATTTTTGGTCAAGTGATGGGGAAGTCCTCCAGCCAGGGGATAGATTCAACTACTCCAATACGAACACGGTGGACTGGTTAGGAGGTTATTTGCAGGGTGCTTACAGCAACGGTCCACTATATTTATATGGAATGGGGGGCTACTCAACCATCCAGTATTCGCATGAAGATCATTTCAGGGATGCCGGAGACGGGACGCTCTTCACCATTTCAACCGATCAAATTGGTGGCTATCAAATTAAGGGTGGTGCATCCTATACCCTCAACAATACCCTCACAGGATTTATCAATTTAGGTCTGGTCTCCAAGGTACCGATTCTTGATGGAGCCTTGAATGATGTAACCGGCGTACTGAATCCAGATCCCAAAAATGAACAGTTTCAGGCCATAGAAGCTGGAATTTCGTATGAGTCGCCTGATCGGAAAGTAAATTCAACCGTGAGTGTCTATAATACTGTATGGAATGACCGTACGATCACTCGCTCAATTATCGTTGAAGATGGAGATGATGGTCTAATCAATATACTTGGTCTGAATGCTCTTCACCGCGGGATTGAAGCGGAGGCCGCCTACCAGCCATTCCCTTTTATTCGTGCGGATCTGGCGCTGTCCATTGGTGACTGGAAGTACACCGATGATGTATCCGCACGATTTACATTGGATCGCTCTGATCCTTCTACCCAAGAGACGCTGTCGCTGTATTTGAAGGATATCAAAGTTGGAGATGCTCCCCAGACGCAGTTTGCCTATGCGATCAGCATATTTCCAGTGAAGGGAATGTATGTCAAATTTACGGGCCGAACCTATGCAGACTATTATGCAGACTTTGATCCAACTAGCCGCACCGATAGTGACCAATCAGGACAGCCAGTGTGGGAAGTACCTGATTATAGCGTGTTTGATCTCAATCTCGGCTACAGGCTTCCTCATCGTATCGGACCTGGCGAAGTTCGCTTATTTGCAAGTATCTTCAATGTGCTTGATGCTTTTTATATTCAGGATGCTACCAACAATTCACGGTTCAATGCTTTCCGTGGGAACGGTACTGGATTAAATCGTGCTGACGATGCAGAGGTCTTTCTTGGATTACCCCGATCGTTCAACTTGGGCTTCCAGATTATACTATAAGTAGGCAAAGTCTGGTGAACTACTCATAGGCGTTACCAACCGATTGGCATCCTGTTTTCTGACCTTGAAAAGGTATGGAAGGATGCCAATCGGTTTTTTGCCCGCACCCTGTTATGCAAGCCCGTTTCGTTTTCGCAAGATCCATTCTAAACCTAGTAAAAGAAGTACAATCGCAAGCATCAGAGGGGTTCGTCGCAAATCAAGTTCAAACATTTGAGCCTGTACTGTTGGAGCGAACAGGTTGTCGGAGGCGAGGATCTCGGGTAATTGTCCAATGGACGATTCAGAAAAGAATTCTCCCCCGGACCGATAGGCGATTTGTCGGAGAAGAGTTCGGTCACTTCCAGTGGTACGATATTCTATATTCATAGAGCCAACCGAAACGACACCACTGTCGGTTCCCAGAGATGCATTCAACTTTGAAGCTTCCGCTCTGTAGGAGTATGTACCCTCAGGCAGGGCATTAATCTGAAGCGTGAATCGCCCGCTACCGGCATTGGTCATGGTGTAAGGATAGATGGTATCGTCTGGAGCTACCAGCTCTATCGTGACCACTGCATCCGTAATCGGATTAAGACTTTCATCGTAGACCTGTCCCCTAAACCGAATTGGCTCACTCCCATCATAGGCAGTTTGTACAGGTTCAACACGGACGGTTCGATGATCTTCGGGGGTTGTGAGCCACTGCATCAAATTTTCAACTACTTGAGGCCAAAAACGAGGCATATCCTCTGGATTGCCACCAAGATTTAACCAACGCCATGTTCCCGAGCCAAGAATTGCGGCGGTCCGGTGGCCAGCGCGGCTCCGAAGAACAAAGAGTGGTTCTTCAAGCAGGAATCCGCGTAGGTTCGGCTGTCCTAAAATGCGACTATCGGGTGCTACCTTCCAATTCCCTGTGGTAGCTATGAGAGGAGGAAGGCGTTCCCACACTGCGTCGGGGACATTTAGGATTGGATCCCGAAGACCAATGGAGGTAAGTTGAAGTATGGCCGAATCGTAAAGCATATTGCTGGTGGTTGGTGAAGCAGGAAGCACATTAGAAAATGCGGAGTTTAGCCGTCCCAGATCGGTTTGGGAGGTTAACATGAAGAGGAGGGGAACTCCAGATTCTGCGGCTTCCGCAACGATACGGACAGAGGTCTCATCGGCCTGATGGCCTGGGTACCCAACCAGTATCATCGCATCGTATCCGCTTAGGGAGGCGGGAAGAGTTCCCTCATAAAATCTACCAGGCTGCATCTGCACATAACTATCAACTTGGCGTGTAGAATCTTGAGTCAAAATATTGCGCAAGGCGATCAGATCAGGATGGGGTGCGGCAGCAATAAGGCAGATCGTTTGGCTCCGCTTCAGTACACGTACTGTAATCGTTTCTCGGTTATTTGCCAGTGTCGCTTCATTTTCCAACTCAGAGGTGGTTAAGCTATACTGAAGTAGCCCTTCTTTTTGAGGAATGAAGCTTAGGTAAGCCGTAGATTCACCTTCAGAAATCCACATGGTTTGGGAGGAGACCAATGAATCCTGTGCATAGAGTTGTGTTGTGACAGTTTCATTCTCGTATCCCCTCAGAAATAGTGTCACATCTACTGGGATCTCTTGACCGACATAGGCCAATTCATTCGTGACGGTCCGCGCAATCATCAAGTCCTGTCGAGGTAGCGTGTCTCCTACCACGAACGTATGAATGGGGACATGATAATCAGTTGCAACATGGATCGGATTCCGACCTGAATTGTATTGACCATCAGAAATCAGTAGTACACTGCGAAGATTTTTGTCTTGGAATGAATTCCTAATCTCTTCCAAAGCCCCTGACAGATCTGTTCTGGGGGCAGTATCCATTGCCGCGCCGAGATTTTTAATTGGGCGAATTGTCCCACCAAACCCAAAATAATGAGTTTCCCCCATGGTAGCTGGTAGGGATTCAAGTAGTTCATGCTGTGTCATACTTTGGCTTTCGTCAACCAAGACGACCTGCACTGGCAAGATAGTATCTCGGATGAAGTTGCGAATTGCAGGTTCAAACAAGAGGAAGAGCAATATGGAAAGAGCAATCCCTCGTAATCCAGGCAGAAGCCATTTATAGAATCCAAATAACTTTGGCTCCGTACGGCGATAGGAAATCCACGTCAGGAGGGCAGCCAAAACGAATAGAAAGATCAGTGGCCAAGCGGACACTCCAAATTCAATCATTCACCTTCCGATCTATCTCAAGGTCACCGAGGAACTTTGATCTTATTCGTGTGGAGATCAGGAGTAATCAATTGCCCAGATGTGTAAGGAGTCCAGACTGCATTCGTCCATCAGATTCAAGGATGTAGGTATAAACACCTGCCGACAAATCGCCCCCATCAAATTGAATGGGTACTCCTACGTGATGGATCGGCCCTTCATAAATCACCGCAACTTCACGTCCAAGGATATCATAGAGTGAAAGCTGTACATGAGGGGCAGGTTCAGCAGTATCAATGACAAAATGAACCACATCTCGAAACGGATTAGGGTAGGGGGAGTGAACGGTTACTTGATTGGGAAGTGGTGTGGTTTGGTCGGTACGATTCAAAAGAATACCTGCACGGATGGCAGCATAAGCATCCACGATTCCCCAGCCAAGGTTATTATCGGGGGAGGAGAACTGATTTGCGGTTGAAGTCAGAATCCGCCATACATCTCTGGGTCCAAGTTTTGGATTGACTTGAAGCATTTGAGTAATGATACCAGAAACCATTGGGGCAGAAAATGAGGTTCCATTCGATCGTCCATAAGATTGATTTCCACGGGCAATGTATACACCCAAAGCCTGAGCGGATACATCGGGTTTAATACGTCCATCTGCGGTTGGTCCTCGACTACTAAATGAGACAACATTTCGAGAGGGAGTGACTCCTCCAACGGAGATGACAGAGTCACCGTCCGCCGGGGTGGTAATGGATTGTGGTCCGGGGCCAGAGTTTCCAGCACCGGTGACCGTTACCACACCGCGGCTAGCTGCCCAATCCATTACGATGGAGGTGAGTCCAGTATCCCCGTCAAGATCAGCAACTGAGTAGCTCCGTTGTCCAGAATCAAAATCAAAGTATCCCAGCGAAGAACTCATTACATCCACTCCCTGAGATTCAAGCCATTCAACCCCTGCTACATAGTTATCCTCTTCAATATTTCGCTCGTACGGGGCGCATTCGGTTGAAGCCCCATAAACGGTTGCACCGTGACCGGGCCCAATCAGAGACCCTTCATGAAACCCAACGGCGACAGAGGCAACATTCATCCCGTGAACGTTTTGACGATCATTACAGGCTTGGGACGGATCCCGGTTGGTAAAGTCCCTTGCGCCTCCGAGACGTCCAGAATTGGGAATGTGCTCTAATGAAGTATGAGTGAAGGGAAGCGAACGAGATAGATTAAAATTTGTGTCAAGAAAACCTATGGTCACTCCCTGTCCATTGATCCCCTCCATGAGAGCAGGAATTGCATTCACCAAATCAAGTTGCTCACATGAATTCCCAAAGAAGTTTGATGGGCAGTTGGATGATATTCTCTGGGGAATCACTGGCGAGATGGAAATAGGGGAGAGGGCATTTGTTGATAAATGCCCAACGGGTTGAATTTTTCGTACGAATGGAAGGGTGGCGGTCTGAGTCATTTCTTCTTCGGTGAGCCAAGAGGTCACGGCATTGAACCAACGGCTACGATGGACAATCGTAACCCCTCCCTGTTCAAGCGCGGCTTCATAGGATGGAGAGACAGGGGCGTCCTGTCTGGCGAAAAACTCTGCCAGGTCTGATTCACCTCTGAGGGCGCGCCGAGTGACCGCTTTGTCAGTCAGGTACCTCTCTTCCACTTGAGTATGCTTGGCGGATGCATCCTGCTTGTCCGTCAAAAAGATCCAATATTTCGTCTTTTCTTGAGCAGTAGCCACATGAGTACCCGAAAAAAGGATGAGTAAGAAGATGATTAGGCGCATAAGTAAGAAAAATTTAGATTCTGGTTGTATACTACGATTTACATCATTGATTCCGGAAAACGAAAGGACAGGGTAGGAGGTCACTGTTCATATGGCACTTGACCATCCTCCCATCATATTCCATCCAAACTATAGATTTGGGAGCAATTTCATGCAATACTTGTCTGCAAGCCCCACACGGGGTTAGAAATGTATTGGATTTGGGGGAAGATATAAAGATAGATCGAATATTTCTAGCCCCTGCACTTACGGCAGATGCGATCGCCGAACGCTCCGCGCAAAGTATCCTTGTCCAATCAGGATGTTCAATATTTGCACCTTGAAAGCACCGATTATCTTCGGTAACCGCGATCGCACCAACGGGAAAATCAGATTCAGGAGTATAGGCAAATTTGGTTGCACGCCGAGCAAGGTCAATTCCAGATTTTATGTCAATCGGAGTAGAAAAATGCTGGCAGGTAGAGAGTTCATGATGCAGATCAAAGGAAGTTCCTGATTGTGCAAGTATATCTTCCTCTATCTGCTGTAGTGGTGTGTGAACAGATTGAAGGATAGCTGCCTTTTCTTCTTGTTTTACACGACTACTGCAAACAATTGCGGCCACATCATGTCTTCCAACTGATGCAGCACTGACAAGAGCAGAAGTCAGAGCGGGGATCGTGAGAGAAAAACTGGCATTTTCTATTCGGACTCCGCAAATCCAATCCCCATTGGACATGAGAAGTAAAACTGCCCGAGGTTTATGGGAATAGGGCACAAACGAACGCTGAGTAGCCTCCTTTACGTATTTCCGAAGGGTATCTATGCCCTTGATGGTCATTTTCTAAGGGAACGCATGATGGGATAAATTAGTTCGTATTGGTTTGGCCGGGATGGCGGAATGGTAGACGCAACGGACTTAAAATCCGTTGGCCGTATGGCCGTGCGGGTTCGAGTCCCGCTCCCGGTACAAATGTGAAAGCGTAGGTTATAGATGTAGCGGATCTGTTTCTCCACATCTATTCGGAATATGGTTATTAAGGCCCATGGGGTTATATCGTTGGAGGAATGGGATATCAAATGCAATTTGCCCACCTTCAGCTTGGATAAAGCTTTAACCACAATTTCTGTGGAATGAGCAACTTTCATTAGAGTTGAAGCCACCAACTTCTATTCAGTGTAATGAGATGGACGTCAGGAAGATCATAGATGCCGCCGAGAGGATCAGTTCCGGGGTGACGAAGTCTGAATACACGTTCTTATCAACAGTCAGGCCAGAGCAGTACGAATTCAATGATAAAATTAAAGGAATATCATTCTAAATCATCAGAATAATACCTTATTTTTATGTATACCGATGCAAACTTTGCGGAGGTGATTTCAACTATCCCATAATTGCGACTCATCTCACAATATTGGCACTGACTAGGTATAGGATTGTTGTTTCCATGGACATGTCTCAATACATCGTATTGTGAGGACGCTCACACCTTCATGCGACAACAGTGGGAAAATCAGTTCAAATATCCATCAGATCAAATCCATCAGGACTCGGAGTACTGACAATTCAAGATGCCATGCTCCAAGTATGGGATTTCTTTGATTTGCTATCTGATGAAAAAAATCAGGATGTAAAGTGGATACTGGAACATGCTGAATTCAATTCGCCGCTTCTAATTACAGCAAAGCCTATTGATACCCAAACCAACGCCCTGGCCTATGAGGTGATCATTCCTATCGTTAAGGAGATCGTTTCGGAGATCACGAATCTTTCTTCTTCGCACCTCCATCCAGTTAATCTCTCTGGGCGGAAGCTTGAGAAGATTAAACAGCTTTTCGTAAGAAATACTAATGGGATTGAGCGGACCGAATGTGATTTTGGGAATGGAATTGAGCCAGTGATTATTGATCAAGATTTTGCCGAAACAGGCCTTAAGCTGTTGGCGCAGTCAAGTGAGATGGATGACCTGATTGCGACTTTTCCAGTGCAGGGATATGGCTCAATTACAGGCTCTCTCATTCGGTTGGGTACGCACTACCATAAGCCCGCAATTCAAGTTAAGGAGTTTAATACTGGAAACGACCTATGGTGTCAAGTAGATCAACTTACGATAGAAATGTTGAACGAGAAATTGCGTGTCAAAGATTTTTGGGAACATCAAGAAGTCCGTGTTCAGGGTATGTTAGATTATGATGATGTCGGAAAACTGGTTCGCATAATTGATGGAAGAGTATCTCACTTGAATCGCAAACAATTGCCTCTTAGTGAGTTACATGATCCTGATTTTTCTGATGGACTTTCATCCGAAGAGTACCTGAGACGATTGAGGGAAGATTAAGTGGGACGCTTGAGTGGGACGCTTGAGTATGGATTGATTCATTACCCAATTCTGACGATGACAGATTTCAGCGATGCCGAAGGACGAGCCTATGGACATTGACATTTACCCTGGCTGGAGTCTGTATACGCTCGTATAACGGTAACTCTGCATCAACGCCCAAAGACCAATGCGTTTGAATCTATTCAAAGTATTTGCAGTGTTGCTCCCGCTGGTGCTCCTATTCGCTGCTGAGTTGGTGGTGCGCCAGTTCAATCCTGTCCCTTTTTTCATTCCAGTGAGTGGACAGCCTGACTATCAAACCGTGAATCCGGAATATGCTGGGCGATACTTCAACGGGTTTGTACCCCAGGTTGCATACAATCCATTTTTGCGACAAAAAACGGACTCATTATTTCGGATTGTTGCCCTTGGTGGATCCTCTACCGCAGGCTATCCCTATCCGTTTTATTTGGGGTTTCCTGAGAGAGTTGTTGCTAGACTTCGGTCAGTTGATCCGACTCGGCAGATTGAAATGATCAATCTGGGCATGACAGCACTGAGCAGTCATGTGCTCCGAGATCTCACTCCCTTCGTGATTGAGATGAACCCCGACGCAGTTCTTATCTACGCTGGACATAACGAGTACTATGGCGCGTACGGAGCAGGTGGGATCAATCGGAACCCATCATTGATCCGAGTCTTATTCTGGTTCAAGAAAAGTGCGTTGTTTCGGAGTTTGGAGAAGATCATTTCACCACCAGTGGAATCAGATCGAACGATGATGACAAATTCCACAACGGATGTTTCCATCACCTATGGTGGATCGGTCTACCATGCGGGCATCAAGAACTTTGAAGCGAATTTGGATCAAATTCTCAACTCCCTGAATCAGAGGGGGATAAAGGTTTATATTGGAACCTTGGTATCAAACGTGCAAGGCCAATCTCCATTGGGCATAGACTCCACTGCCACCAAGGCATGGCTCAGCGGATTGGACGATTTGGCGGATGGGGATTCGGTTGCTGCCATGACTGCATTTATTCGGTCCAAAGAATATGATCCAATTCGCTTTAGAGCTCCCGAAAAAATGGATCAAATCATCTCCCGTTTAGCTCAGGATCACAATGCCCATGTGGTCAATACGGATTCATACTTTGATTCAAGAGTGAGGGACTCTCTCTTTACGGATCACCTCCATCCGGCTGCATTGGGGTATGATCTGATCGGCGAAGCCTTTGCAACTGCCATGGGGGGGCACTCTGGAGTTCAGAGTTCAGATCTCACTGATCCAGTTCCATCACCTCTGGATGCTGCTTATGCCAGATTACTGATCGCTCGACTTCGACTTGGGTTTCCATTCACTGTTGGGCGGACTGTGGAAGAGGAATTGGTTCAGTTTCAGCAGATCATCAAGTTACATCTGGACTCTGGAATCGTCTCTGATTCATTGGCAGCACTCGCGGTGAGTGTCCAACTTCGCATTGATGAAGCACTTCTTGAAGCGAAGAACCATTATCTGGGTGTTGCCGATACAGCCATGGCACTGACGCATCTGCGCTCACTCTTGTATTGGCAGCCCTTTAATGATCGGTTACATCTGCAAGCAGCCGAGCTTGCCTCGTTGCAGTCCAGTAAGTTGGCGGGAGAAGTAGTACAATTCGTAGCTGCCCGAAATCCCACCACAATCTATCTGAATACCCTTGCAGCAATGCGTATTCGGCAAAGAGCATTTGAAGTTGCGGGTGAATTATTACGCCAGATAGAAACCATGAATCCTGACTCTCGAGTGATGCTGTATAATATGGCAAGATACCTCGTTCTGATTGGGGATACTCTTGAGGCAGAGCCCTACTTCCGAAGATATCAAAAAGTAGTGGGGGAAGGGAATGAAAATTCAGATGTCAGTGAATAGCTACCAGAGGGAAAAGCTCATTGCCTGGCTGCACTCATTTGGGACGGAGGAGCTGATCAAAGATTCGTTCCCCGCGGTCCGGGTAGGAATCATCCAGATGAAACCGCATGAAACGGGTGATGAGGTGATGCAACTCCTCGCATTGTTTTTTGGTTAGTTGCAAGCGCAGAACCACATCAAAATCAGCCCGATGGAGAATTGCAAAAGCCCGCAGTACACTTCGGGAGGCATGGAGTGCGGATATTTCATTTTCTGCGCTCTTTGAAATTGAACCATCAACCAACATCAGATATCCTCCAGTTTCGCCGATCTCTTCTACAGATTCTTTGCTGAACGAAGGTGCAAAGCCCAATAGAGTCGTAAGCTGAAGCTGAAAATACAGTTGCAGGGGTACTTCGTTAACATCAGGCTTATTTAATGCGTCAAATACTTTGACGAGAAGATGAAAAATTTCTGGAG
Source organism: Rhodothermales bacterium (assembly GCA_965208025.1). GTDB lineage: Bacteria > Bacteroidota > Rhodothermia > Rhodothermales > Bin80 > Bin80. The sequence goes on along the minus strand of OZ242302.1, from coordinate 1,463,403 downwards.
AACGCTGCCCATTTTCCGTGAGTGCATAGACATATTCACAAATACGCTGACCGATCGTTAATCTCTCGAGTTTATCCATGATGAGAGGGTATCGCTGAACATGTGAACAGTCGGACAGGATCTGGATGGAGCGCATTGGGCGGCTGTAAATGACCGCCTGTACATGAGATAATGGTTGCACAGTTGCCCCAAAACGACTTTTTTTAGACTGAGATCCGTGAGCAATCACAGTTATTTTTCCAAGCTCCAGTGAATAGAGCGAGAGCAGTCGAGAGGACTCCTTAAAGGGAGTGGATCGCAGAACAAAGCCTTCAGTACGCACCAACATGACGATTGAGTCTATATAATTCTAAATGCAAGTAGGATGGAGTAAATTTGGTTCCCTGGGTCTTCATCAATAGACATCCAGCGAAACGAGTTCCCAAAGATACATCAGTTCTATTTTTGTTTTCACAAAAAAGCGGTTCATTTTGATTATATTCATGAGTCATAAGGATGTATCCATTGGAAGAGCACATATCTGATAATAGCCATAGCTTTGACCATCTTCTACGTACTATAATCTATGAATGCAGCACCGAAGCGAATTGGAGTTGATGTGGGAGGTACTTTCACAGATTTTGCTGTGCTAGATGCAACAGGTCTCACGATCCACAAGGTGCCAACTACCCCTAAGGATCAAAGTGAAGCCATCATTCAAGGTTTAGAAGAGCTCAAGGTGGATCCCCAGGCCCCAGTCATTCATGGCACAACCGTTGCCACGAATGCGCTTCTTGAACATCGGGGCGCCCGAACGGCTCTGATCACTACGCGAGGATTTGCAGATATATTGGAGATTGGCCGACAGGATCGCCCTCACCTCTACGCATTCTCTCAGCCAGAGAGGCATGCCTTAGTTCCCCGCTCACTAAGATTTGAAGTGGAGGAACGCATCAACAGTATCGGAGAAATTCTTCAACCGCTTGATTCAAGCGCTCTCAAACAGATTCTTCAAGTGCTTAAGGAAGAGCAAGTAGAAAGCGTTGCGATCGTATTACTTTTTTCGTTTCTGAATGAATCCCATGAGCGTCGGATTGCTTCCATCTTGGAGCAGGAACTGCCTGATATTCCGTTTTCTCTCAGTGTAGACCTGTTGCCAGAATATCGTGAATACGAACGAACAGCGACCACAACCATCAATGCCTATGTTCGACCTTTGGTCATGCGTTATTTGTCACGACTTCGCCGGGTGCTCAGGGGAAGATCCTTAAAGGTGATGCAATCCAGTGGTGGAATTTTAGACGCGGATCAGGCATCTGAGCAGGCCGCTAGGCTTGTTTTGAGTGGACCCGCAGGAGGAGTAATTGGTGCATTCACATTGGTGAGGCAAGCTTCAGGCAGCGATCAGCCGCAGATCATGACGTTTGATATGGGTGGAACGAGTACGGATGTTGCACTCTGTCCTGGGAGAATTCCGCAAACGACCGAGAGTGAGATTAGTAATCTACCCCTCAGACTTCCAACAACCCAGATTCATACCGTTGGGGCTGGGGGAGGAAGTTTGTGCTGGATCGATTCTGGTGGTATCCTTCGTGTGGGTCCCCAAAGTGCAGGAGCTATCCCTGGCCCCGTTTGCTATGGACATGGGGGAAAAGTCCCAACGGTTACGGATGCCAATCTGGTGCTTGGGAGAATGATTCCGTCCCAATTTCTCGGGGGAAAATTTTCTCGGGCACTTGATGTCAGGAGTGCCCGAGAGGCGATCGCACAACTTGGCAGATCCCTCCAGCTTTCCGTTGAGGAAACCGCACTTGGAATATTAAGGATCGCCAACGCTACCATGGATCGTGCACTGCGATATGTGTCCATAGAGTGTGGGTACGACCCGAGAGAGTATACATTAGTCCCTTTTGGGGGGGCAGGCCCTCTCCATGCCTGTGCCATCGCATCTTCGCTGGGAGTATGGAAGATTTTTATTCCTCGTTATCCTGGTGTTTTGAGTGCAGTTGGGCTTCTTATGGCAGATCTTACGAGTGATGCTTCACAGGCACTCGTATTTTCCATAGAGCAACTTCTTCATGCCCCGCAAACATTAGTTGATAAAATTGAGCACTTAAAATCAGTCGTCTTGGCTCGCCTGGGTTCAAGTACCGCTTCGCTACAATTAGAGTGCGACTTAGACTTACGATACACAGGTCAGAGCCATGAACTCACAGTCCCAATGAAAATGCCTGTCTGTTCTGAGACGCTTCTCAAGGCTCGAGATGCATTCCATGAAGCGCATCAGGGGCGATACGGATATTCGGCTCCTGAGCTAACAGTGGAATCCGTTGCGATACGACTACGCGCAAGAATTCCGCAGTCTCTGGAAATTCCTGCACCTACTTCCACGAGTGAGAACAACTTCAAATTATCTGACATGCCCATGACGCAAGTTTATTTTACAGCAGAGACTCCCCTTACAATTCCCTTTCTAAAACGAGAACAATTACCGGAAGGATGTACGTTTCGGGGGCCTGCTTTGGTTGTTCAGGATGATTCCACAATCGTGATCATGCCAGATTGGAGCGCAAAGGTCGATCGCTGGCGAAATCTCCATTTAGAACATAGATGAGTTGATGAAAATAGACCCAATACTATTGGAAGTCTATCGCCACCGCTTCATTGGAATTGCCGATGAGATGGGCGTGACTCTTCAGCGTACAGGATATTCTCCAAATATCAAAGAACGTCTGGATTATTCCTGCGCAATTTTTGATGCTATGGGTCGGATGGTTGCACAGGCAGCCCATATCCCGGTTCACTTGGGGGCAATGCCTGCAAGTTGTGAGGCAGCCCTCGGTACATTTACCCAGTGGAGTTCTGGCGATATAGTGATTCTAAATGATCCATTTAACGGGGGCAATCATCTGCCAGATATTACAATGATCTCTCCGGTTTTTGCAGGTAGGGAGATCCTTTTCTTTGTTGCCAGCCGTGCACATCATGCGGATGTTGGGGGAATGAGTCCAGGATCCCTTCCCCTATCAACCGAGCTTTTTCAGGAAGGGATCATTATTCCACCCGTTAAACTCTATGAGGCAGGCAAAGAAAATGAGGGACTAATGCAGATGTTACTCGCCAATGTGCGGACACCGGTGGAGAGGAGGGGAGATATAGCAGCCCAGCGAGCAGCCCATGCGATTGGAGAGCGACGTCTGATGACACTTATGGAAGAATATGGACAAACAGAAGTCTACCAGTATGCCTCAAATCTTCAACAATATAGCGAGCGGATGATCCGAGCTGGAATTCAGGCTTGGCCTGATGGAACGTATTCATTTAATGATCAATTGGAAGTACCCAAGGGTCACGATGCAATGATTCAAGTTTCTGCACATATTCAAGGGAATGAGGTAAGCTTTGATTTTACAGGAACTGATCCAATGTTGGACGCATCCCTAAATACGGTCTTAGCGGTCACCGCTTCGGCATGCTACTATGTTGTTTTGTGTCTCATCAAGGAAGATGTCCCCATTAACTCGGGCTGTTTTGTACCAATTCATGTGATGGCTCCAGAGGATACTCTGGTTCACGCTTCAAGGCCTGCCTCCGTTGCTGGGGGGAACGTGGAGACTTCACAACGAATTACGGATGTTGTACTGGGGGCATTGGCACAGGCGCTGCCCAAAGACGTTCCTGCCGCAAGTCAGGGAACCATGAACAACGTAACTATTGGAGGTAGGCATTCAGATGGAAGTACCTACGCCTACTATGAAACGCTTGGCGGCGGGATGGGGGCGAGTCCATCGGCCAATGGGCTCAGTGGTGTACATGTACACATGAGTAATACCAGAAATACTCCGATTGAAGCATTGGAGATGCAATTTCCATTTCGGATTCGAGAATATGCTTTGATTAAAGGAAGTGGAGGCAAAGGGCAACACGTAGGAGGGGACGGAATGGTGCGTGAGTATGAATTACTGGAACCAGCAACCGTCACCATGCTCAGTGAACGGCGACGTCATGCTCCCTGGGGACTGCATGGTGGGGAGCCTGGGCGGATGGGACGAAATAGTCTGATCAAGGGGAATGGAGAGATAGTTCAGTTGCCTGGCCAGTTTACCCAAAGGCTTGAAGCAGGGGATCGTCTCCGCATTGAGACCCCTGGAGGTGGAGGTTACTCTTCGGACAGAAATTCTCGCAGCACATAGTGTAAGATTCCACCATTAAGATAGTATTCTACCTCTACAGGAGTATCTAATCTGGATTTTGTTTGGAAGCGAAGTATTTCCTGATTGGAGCGGACTGCCACAACCTCTATGGTTGTATTGGTCTCCTGAGGGACGTCAAGGCTGAATGACTCACTCCCATCTAACCCAAGTGTATCGGCATTTTCGCCAGACATGTACTCCAGTGGGAGGACCCCCATCCCAATGAGATTGGAGCGATGAATACGCTCAAAGCTTTCGGCGATCACTGCTCTGACGCCCAAGAGGATTGTTCCTTTGGCGGCCCAATCTCTACTAGATCCCATTCCATAATCCTTACCACCCAAGACAATCAGGGGAACACCAGCTTCCTGATACCGCATAGCGGCATCGTAGATCGGCATAATTTCGCCATCGTGGATGAAGCATTTTGTAATTCCGCCTTCTGTATCTGGAACAAGTTTGTTCTTGATGCGGATATTTGCGAATGTGCCTCGCATCATCACCTCATGATTCCCACGCCGAGCGCCAAAGGAATTGAAGTCACGAGGAAGAACGTTGTTGCCGCTTAGGTAGATACCAGCCGGTGATTCGCGCGGAATCGCTCCAGCGGGAGAGATATGGTCTGTGGTCGTGGAATCTCCTAACTTGGCAAGCACTCGCGCATCTTTGATCGGAGCTACGCTGGCAGCTTCCCGAGTTAGGCCAACGAAAAAGGGCGGTTCTTGTACGTAAGTGGAATCGGGATTCCACTCATATAATGATCCGCTTGGAATTTCAATCGCATTCCATGTTTCATTGGAAGTTTCAATTCCACCGTATTCCTCAAGGAATAACTCTGGCGTAATGGAGGATTGAACCACATCGGCGACTTCTTCAGGTGTTGGCCAAATATCCTTCAAATAGACATCTTCGCCAGCAAGATCTTTCCCCAATGGCTCTAATGTGAGATCAATATCTACCGTTCCAGCAAGAGCGTAGGCAACAACAAGCGGAGGAGACGCGAGGTAGTTGGCTTGAACCAGAGCATGAATACGACCTTCAAAATTTCGATTTCCACTGAGGACACCTGCAACAACAAGATCCCCTTCTTGAATGGCGGCACTCACTGCTTCGGGTAGTGGCCCCGAATTACCAATACAAGTGGTACAACCATAGCCGACTAGGTCAAACCCTAACTGCGCCAAGTAGGGCATCAAGTTGGCATTTTGGAGGTATTCAGTCACCACCCGGGATCCTGGGGCAAGGCTCGTTTTAACATATGGTGCAACTTTGAGTCCGCGTTCCACCGCCTTTTTCGCAACAAGCCCTGCACCAATCATCACGCTGGGATTACTGGTATTGGTGCAACTGGTGATTGCGGCAATCGCAACATCACCGTTACGAAGTGGATTGGGAAAAGACGTACTTGGGACACTTCGGTTCAAGTCATTTCTCTGTCTACCAAATCCTTGCGGACCAGCAGGTGCAGTGAACGAATGTCGAAACGACTGTCCTAGTTCAGGGATTGGAATACGGTCTTGCGGTCTCTTCGGGCCAGCCACACTGGGTACGACATCACCTAAATCCAAGTTTAAAGTATCCAGATATTCGGGGTCAGGGGCTTCGGAGGTAAGAAATAACCCCTGCTCTTTGGTATACCGTTCCACCAGTTGAATGAGGGCTTCTTCACGGCCAGTACGACGGAGAAAATTTAAAGTCACTTCGTCAATCGGAAAGAATCCCATGGTGGCACCATACTCGGGGGACATATTACTGATTGTCGCACGATCAGGAACAGAGAGTGCTTGAATTCCAGGTCCAAAAAATTCGACAAAGCGGCCAACCACACCGTAGTTACGGAGCATTTGGGTTACGGTGAGGACCATATCTGTTGCCGTTGCACCATCGGGAAGTGATCCAGTGAGCCGAAACCCAACCACTTCGGGCATGAGCATATAGATTGGTTGTCCGAGCATGACGGCCTCCGCTTCAATTCCACCAACTCCCCAGCCCACGACTCCCAAGCCATTAATCATGGTCGTATGGGAATCAGTACCGACCAGTGAATCTGGGAATGCTACGATCTCATCATTCTCTTTTCCAGTCCATACACATCGAGCGACATATTCAAGGTTCACTTGATGACAAATACCGCTTGCAGGCGGGACTACAAAGAAATTATCAAATGCCTGCTGTCCCCACCGCAAAAATTCGTATCTCTCCCGGTTACGTCTAAATTCGTGATCCGAATTAAGCTGGAGCGCCTCTGGGATCCCATAGTAATCTACCTGAACACTGTGATCAATGATCAGGTGTACAGGGACGCGTGGATTAATAGCAGAAGGATTTCCTCCAGCGCGAGCCATTGCACTCCGCATCGCAGCGAGGTCTACCACTGCTGGTACGCCAGTAAAGTCCTGCAAAAGAACTCTGGCAGGGGAGAAAGGAATTTCTGCACGTAGAGGTTTTTTTGGGTTATACTGAGCGAGTTGTTCAACATTCTCGGGGGTAACACTGAAGCCGTCACAACCACGTAGGACAGCTTCAAGCATTACTCGAATGGAATAGGGAAGCCGTTCAAGTTGATATCCTGATATACCCAGTGAATCAAGACGATACATCCATGCGGTCCCATAAGGAGTCTCAAAAGAGGTGCGGGTTCCGAAGTAGTCTTTTTTCTTCATCTGAATAGTGGTACTCATCATGAATGCTCCTTGAATTAATAGTCTTCAGTTAACGTATTCTTTGCCTTAGTGTTTGCTAATCTGGTGATCAGGAAATTGTCAATGACAGCATCTTCCGCAATGTTGTAGGCACGCACACTTTACATTGATCATGAATGGGTGATTCCCCCTTGAATCATTTAAGGAACAATAGAGATCTGAATTCGAATGAAATTCGTAAATTTGGGAGTTCACTGGGGCTATAGCTCAGTTGGTAGAGCGCCTGAATCGCACTCAGGAGGTCAGCGGTTCGACTCCGCTTAGCTCCACTTGATGGACGGAATCTCAAACTTGTTCACTGGATAACAGCCAGCCCCATATGTGCAGGTGTACAGTTGCTCTGAGATAGAGGTGCATTCTTAGGATATTCGTCGTTTGATTGGGGTGTGAGTATTCCCCCTGAGTTGCATATTTTCGTTACATCAGCCCATCATTTGGAGGCATGATATGAAAAATGATTATCATTGGGATTTTTTGGATCACAATTATGTGCAAGTCAGTCCCAACTAACCGAAGAGCCGTTGATTCCAGATATTGTCTTTGAAATTCATTATTTCACTTTCTTCCTAATTGGTGTATTCTATGAATATCTTAATTGATACGAATATTCTAATACCGTTGGAAGATACGGGGCGAGAATTAGATCCATTGATGGCAAAAATGCGCCAGTTGTCTCAGCAGCAGGGACACAGTCTTTGCATTCATCCAGCTCAGCGGGGAGATATTGCCAGAGATGTTGATGAAAGTAGAAAACAAATTGTTCTTTCAAGGCTGAATCAATATGAAGAAATACCATCTCCACCGATACTAACTGAAACTGACATCAAGAACTACGGATGGAGCCAGAATAACGAAAATGACCGAATTGACAACCTACTTCTCCATGCTGTCAACCGAGGAGCTGTTCACCTTCTTGTCACCAACGATAGAAAAATACATTCCAAGGCTCGTCAGTCTCAAATCCAAGAACAGGTACATTATCCAGATCAGTTCGTTGCTTACCTGAGAGCACAGACTAAACAAGAAGAGTCTCCACCATCTGGTATAGAAGAGATCTACTTGCATGAGGTTGAAGTTAGTCAGCCCTTCTTCGATTCGTTACGTGAAAGCTATCGCGAATTCGACAGTTGGTACAAAAAAAAAGGCATTGGAAAGACGAAGAGCTTGGTGTGTTCGTGATAACGGAACCGTGAATGCAATTTGCATCTACAAATTGGAAGAGTCTCCTATAATCACCGATTTGGGATCAAGACTGGATGGAACCGCTCTAAAACTATGCACTTTCAAAGTAGGGGAGGCGGTTCGCGGACGTAAGTTGGGTGAGCGATTGTTGTACTGTGCCTTCAAGTATGCGGTTAGGAAAAATTGTCCATATGTTTATCTACATATATTTGGAGAACATCATGAGATGTTGGTTTCACTCTGCAAAGAATACGGGTTTCTTAGCGTTGGAAAGTATCGTGAAAGAGACAGGGCTTTTTTGAAACAAATGCATCCATTAGAGTCACCTGACAATGAACTTGATCCATTAATCTACGCGATAAGATATTATCCGAATTACCTTGATACACCCCTCGTTAAGAAATTTATTATTCCGATACGTCCTGAGTTTCATGAGATCCTCTTTGTGGATCAGAGTTCTTTTGCTAAAAGTTTGTTTGCAGATCAACCTGATCAGTATATGTCCGAGTCCAACACCATAAAAAAAGCCTATATCTGTCATTCAAATATAAACCAGATCCGTCGTGGGGATTTACTTCTTTTTTACAGAACTCAGGATAGGAAAAGTATTGAATGTATTGGTGTTGCTGAGCAAGCTTATCGGGGAAGGGATATCAACAAAGTACTAGCCATGGTCTCAAAGCGGACGGTATATTCTGAAAAAGAAATTGGGAAGTGGTTGAAGAAGGACACTTTGGTAATTCTATTTCGGTACTTGCATTCAATTCAACCCGTGACTCACACAATGCTATCTCAGGCCGAGATCCATGGACCAATTCAGACGATTCGTGAAATTTCTCATGAACAATTCCAAAAATGCTTCAAACGAAGTCAAGTTACCACATGAATTGTGCTGTACTGATTTCAATTCATCCAGAGCATGCTGAAAGTATCATTTCTGGAGATAAGGTATTTGAGTACCGCAAGGTGTTGCCCAGACGTAAAATCTCGCATCTAGTCCTCTACTGTACTGTGCCAGTTAAGAAAATTACTGCGATTGTAGAAGTAAAGTATCTTCTCATAGACTCGCGACAGAATTTGTGGAATATTACATCCCACGGTTCTGGAATTACTCTTGATCGCTATCTGGATTACTATGCGGGAAAACAAAACGCATGTGCCTTTGCACTCGGAAAGGTCCAAAAGATGAGACGACCGATGGATCTGTCTGATCTTCCTGGCAGGAAGCCCCATCCGCAATTATTTTATTATTTGGATGACGATGACATTAGAGTTGTCAAATCTCAGTTATAGTTATTTCTCCTTTGGGCTATCTCGTTGGAGTGCTTATGCTGTTTTGAACAGGTATCAAGTCGTCTCACTCGGATTGCCTATGCCCCGAATCTTCGCAGTCCAAAAGATGACTACAAGAACAACGATTCCATAGACATTACTTTATAATTGTTAGATCAGTCGTTCCGTTTTTAGTTAAATCTTGCCCTGCATCCTTTATCTTGGAGACACCTCCGTAATTTGGCACTTCTGAATACGCTGACAATGGTTAATCAAGCCTTCCTTCGTTGTTTTGACAGTAGCAGATTCTGCTGATGGATCGAGAAATACCGGTGCGTTGTTCCCAAAAGATACGTAGGCCAATATACTAACTGTCCACAAAGCGTCACAATAGGACTCTGCAAAAGAAATGTCACCGGTGCATGCACATTAGGCTACCCGAGAAACTCCAATGTGACACATTCTGTCTCCCTTGAATCTGAATATCACTGAATAACAGTTCCAGTTTGATTCGACACATTGGTGGAGTTCTATTTCAAATTGACCGTTAGAGCATCCTTCTTGCCAAATGACGACAATACAATACCTAACAGTTCTACTTTTACTTCTGTGGAATTACACGCACTTACAAATAGATCTTGACCTATAGAATGTGGTTGGACAATTTCGCTCGGATTGGCCGTGATTTTTAGTCTTTTAACGCTTGCAGAAATTGCCACCAGTTTCTCATGATCCTCATCACACAAAGAACGAAGAACACCAACAAACATGTCAGTCCACCTCCCATGGGTAACAGTATTGAAAAATCGCCAGTATTCAAGTTTTGTATTCTTGAGGACATCAATATCAAATGGGGATTGTTCTTGCTCTGGATCAAGTGGTGGAGTTATTTCGTCCTTGCGTTTTTTCCTCTGATCTTTGGGATAAGTAGTCTCACTTGGTGTAGTATCCTTCAGTTCCGAATAGATTTCTGGAAGACTTGATTTAACAAAATCTTTCACAGAATTCTTGGCTGTACCAAAGATCTGGCTTGACAAGAATTTAGCGAATTTGTCGCTTGGAGACGAAAGTTCTTTGTTGAGAAAAGACGAAATTTTCGCTTTATGAGAAAACTTTCGGGCTTGATCTTTTAACCCTTTGGCATTGAAACTTTCAGAGGCAAACCCTTTCACATAGGCAACTATTTCTTTGTCCTTTGCAATATCAAGTTCATGGATTTTGAATTCAAAAAATGGCTTATCATCCAGCGTGTTCCAACGGTCTATATCGGAGTAAAATTGATACTCATTTCCATTCGTCAGAATAGCAAAGTCAACTTCGGTTAGATTGAAATACTTTTTAAGCTGTCCAACATGACCGTCCAATGATTCCTGACTTCGACAGGTAGGTGTTGACTTGGAGGGCAAAATAGTCATTTTCGAGTGATTTTGGGGCTTTTTTGGGGTATTTGGGGCCATTTCAGCCCTGTTTTTCAAGTTCCTAAGATGTAGTGTTCAGTTTGTTTTTTGATTTTGATATTTGAACTGTGTGCCGTATCTTACCTATATCATGTTCGTCCGCAAACTCAAACGAAAGACGACCCAAAACATTGCCGTCCAGATCGTGCGCAATGACCGCACAAAGGATGGCAAAGTGCGGCAGAGGATCGTGCGCTATATGGGCACGGCCCCCGAAGGCCCGGCAATTGGAGGCCCTCCTGCACATCGCGGAACAGGAACGATTGCGGATTGAAGAAGAGATCAAGCCGTCCTTGTTTCCGTCGGAGCATAGTGCGCATGCCGCATTGGAGGCCCGACGTAGGAAACCGTCCGACCAGCCCATCCCGCTGGAAGATATCCGCAAGCTGGAGGAGGTCAAGCGGATCTGTGTGGGCTTTCATGAGGTGTTTGGGGCCTTGTATATGCGGATGGGGTTCGATCAGTTGTTTTCCAAACGGCATGCGATGGCTGCGCGTCTATTCAGGCAGGCCGTATTGTTACGTCTAGGAGCTCCTGGAGACAGCAAACTGGCTCATGCGCGGCAACTGTCCAAGGAAGATGGCGTGGAAGTCCCGGTCCACAAGTTTTACCGCATGATGGATGCGGTGGATGATCGGCGTATTGCGCAGTTGCAGTCGATCGTGGCCCGGGAGGTGACCGACTTACTCGGAAGCAAGCTGGATGTACTGTTTTTTGATGTGACCACGCTGGCGTTTGCTTCGGACAAGCCCGACGGACTCCGCAAGAAGGGATACAGTAAAGATGGGAAGCATACTCGTGTGCAGGTGGTGTTGGCCCTGATGCAGACCCGTGACGGACTGCCCGTCGGCTATGAGTTGTTTGAAGGCAACACCGCGGATGTAAAGACACTGGAGCCAGCGATCACCTCGTTGAAGGCCCGTTTTGCACTGGACAGTGTGGTGGTTGTGGCGGATTCTGGGATGCTGAGTGCGGACCATGTCGCCTTACTGCAAAGTATGGGGCATGACTATGTGGTTGCGGCCCGTTTGCGCTCAATGAAGGCGGAGGACTTGCGTAAGGTTACGGGCACGCTTAAGTGGCAGTCCACCGCAGACGGTCGCAAGGTAAGCGAAGTGCGTATTGGGGGGAGGCGGCTCATCTTGCGATATTGTCCAAAGCGTGCGGCGAAGGATGCACACGAGCGTGAAAAAGCGGTAACGAAAGCCCAGAAGCGTTTGGCATCTGGGGTCAAGGGATCGGGTCGGAAGGGTCGTTACTTGAACGTGAACCGGAATGCGGTGAAGCTGAATGCAGCGGCCATTGAAAAGGATCGTCAATTGGAGGGGTTGCATGGGGTATGGACGAGTCTCAAGGCATCCTCCGCTGCGCAAGTGTATGCGCAGTACGGGGGATTATGGCAGATTGAGGAAGGCTTTCGTGTATTAAAGCATACCATGGCGGTTCGTCCAGTGTTTCACTGGACGGCGCGTCGCGTCCGCGCACACATTGCCATATGCTTTGCCGCCTTTGCGATGCTACGCATTCTGCGTCGAACCTACAACACGCGACATGGCGCGGAGGCGTCCATCAGTGAGGGACAGATTTTGGCTCAATTGCGTGAAGTAGAGGTGTCCGTGGTACGAGACAAGACGACCAAGCGTCATTTTGCGATCCCGTCGGCGGCCAACAGTACAAAGGTTCGGCTTTACAAAGCGATGGGGTTGACGATTCAGCGCCAGACCGTACCCTTGGAAAAAGACCCGTAACCCGCCTCCCAAGTAATGGCTTGACGTCTGGTATTTAGACCGCAAAAAGCGGAAAAACCGACGGTGTTTGTAGTGTTCAAAGTTGCCTGAACACTCTTTCCAAAAGACCTTTACCCTCTGAAAAATAAGGCTTTCTTTGTTTTTAGAGAATTGCAAACCGTCGAAGTCAGGAGTGTATTTTCGCGCTCTAAATCGGAGTAAAATTGATGCTCATTTCCATTCGTCAGAATAGCAAAGTCAACTTCGGTTAGATTGAAATACTTTTTAAGCTGTCCAACATGACCGTCCAATGATTCATCAAGTTTCTTCACTTCAAGAAAGATGATTGGCTTCTTGTTTTGAAGGATAGCAAAATCAACCTTTCCTACTTCATGCCCGTGGGGAGCGACTGAAAATTGAGTGTGGACATGTGCAGGATTATAAGTGTCGTACCCCAAGCCTTGAAGAAAAGGGCTAATGAACCAATTTTCCGTATTCCTCTCTGATTTGGTCTTATTTTTGAATTTGCCGTACTTACTCTTCAATTCTTCAATTGTCGTTTCCAAATCCATAGTTCTTCCAGTAAGCAATATTCTATCAAGTAGGGCAATAATAATAAAATTCAGAAATAATTTAAAATGGAAAATCACTCTCTGGACTCTGATTTGACTGAATTGAACTTGCAGAGAACCATCGTGCTCTTCACCAATGATGGTGAAGAGTCATGAATTCAGGAATGGATCAACCTCTATCGTAAGGGGGCTTACACAATGTCGCGGACTACTGCTCTCTCAATTATGACTCACATCGTCGGGCTTATGGGATATCAATCAGAAAATGGATCTGACGATCCATAGTGGAAATAACGCTTGATCCAGCGGACAGTCCTCTCGGGTTGGATACAACCTAAGCAACAAGTAAGGACAGAAGCTCCGGAGGGAACCATGGAGGCAAATTGAACTCCATATTCGTTCGGAGTTGGTGGACGAGAGGACCTGATGTGGAGACCTAGACAGCCATTCTTTCACATTGAAAAATTCACAGGGATTGACCATCTCTGGGTGAGAGACATGGTTTGTCTACAAGTGAAGATTGACACCCCTTTGAAAAGTCATCAAAAGTTCATACATTGGATACTATATGACACGACGCATCCAATTTACTGTTCTCTGACGGAGATATATCCTTTCATGAAATCCATCAGTGTCATACACAGACTATCTTTTTCATGTCAGGGGGTGACCGTTGGAGGGTTATTGATACTGTTAACGTTAGATGTGACGGCCCAGACGGTGAATATTTGCGATCGAACTGGGCAAGTTGAGAGTGTGATTCTCAGGATACTTTCGCATGACAATTGTGCAACCGTTACTTCGGCCCAGTTATCAAGCATCACGATCTTGGGTTTAAATGATACATTTCTATCGCTGCACGAAGATGACTTAGATGGACTCACCGGCTTAGGCGCTGTCTACATACGCGGAAATCGTTCTCTTGCCTTTCTACCGGAGGGGTTATTTGGCGATCAATCCAGCTTGAGAGAAATGAGTTTAGCCCATAACTCTCTCAGTTCTCTTCCGAAGGGCCTCTTCAATGGTCTTTCCAGTTTGCAAGTTCTGGACTTATCTCATAACTCTTTCAACTCGTTGCATAAAGACCTCTTTGATGGTCTCTCCAGCCTGACAAATCTGAATTTATTCAATAATTATCTCACCACTCTACCTGTAGATCTTTTTGCGGGCCTCACTAGCCTGCAAAGTCTGGATTTAGACGGGAATTCTATTTCCAATCTCTCTCCGAATCATTTTGCTGGTCTCTCTGCTTTGGAAGTATTGAAATTGGACAGGAATTATTCTTTCAGCAGCCTGGGTCAGGATCTATTTGTCAACCTATCTAGCTTGAGGTCGCTACACTTATCCAATAATTCTCTCAGTAACCTGCATGAGGATGTCTTCAATGGACTGCCCAGTCTGGGAATATTGAACTTATCCACAAATTCACTCAGCAATCTGCATAAGAATCTCTTCGCCGGACTCTCAAGCTTGCACGCGCTGAACTTATCCAATAATTCTCTCAGTAGCCTGGATGAGGATCTCTTTGCGAATCTCTCCACTCTGCAAACGCTGAGTTTAGGAGGCAATCCTCTCGGTAGCCTGGATGCGGATATCTTTGCGAATCTCTCCAGTTTGGTCATGCTGTACTTAAGCGCCAATTCTCTCAGCAACTTGCCAGACGATCTCTTTGAAGGCCTCTCAACCTTGCGAAGGGTATACTTATTCAGTAATTCTCTTACATCCTTGTCTGAGGATCTCCTTGCTGATCTCACAGAATTGAGAACGCTTGACTTATCCTATAATTCTCTCACCACTCTGCCTGCGAATATCTTTGATGGCATTGAATCGGGACTTGTCGTGGGACTTAGTCGTAATCCCATTGAATGCTTGCCTCAAAAGATCCTTGATCTGGAAGCGGCAGGGACGATCAGGATTATCTTTCGGGAAGAAATTCAGCCCTGTGTAGATCCGACTCCGTTGGCGACCTTGGAGCTAACCCCCAAAACGATTATGGAGGGGGAATTCACGACCGTTACAGCAAGTCTGAGTGCAGCGTCAACCGCAACCACATTGATTGAGGTATCGGTAGTTCCAGAAGCTCCCGCTACAACTGCCGATTATACACTAAGTGGGAACACGCTCACGATTGCGGCGGGGGAGACCGAGAGTACAGGAGAGGTGAGGATCACGGCTGCAGATGATCAGGTGGATGGTCTGGATAAAATGATCACGGTAAGCGGTGTTGTGACGAATGCGCAGGGAGTCCTGGATCCAGAAGATGTGATCCTAACCATTCTTGATAATGACACGGCCACTAGTGTCACGCTTTCGGTTTCTCCCTCCGAGGTGAGAGAACAGGAAGGAAGCCAAACAATCACGGTCAGGGCAACGGTGGATGTTGCGCGAGATGCCGACACGCAGGTAACGGTTTCGGTGGAGGACGGGACTGCCACAGTAGGAACCGACTACGAGCTAGTCTCTCCCGTTGAGATTAAGATCTTGGCGAAAGAGCGCTCCTCATCCGCAACGTTTCCCTTCACGCCGATTCCTGATGAGTTCTTTGAGACTGAGGAAACCGTTTTCGTTACGGGAACGACATCCGTAGAAGGTCTGGAGGTAAGTCCAGCCACACTTACGCTTATTGATCCGATCCCCGAAGTAGTCCTCGAGTTGATTCCCGAAGCAATTCCAGAAGCCGAGGGGGAAGCGACCCTCACGGCCCGTCTGACTCCCCCATCAACTGCCGAGACGGTGATCACGATCTCCGCGGAGGCAACTTTCTCCGCTACAGATTCGGATTTTGTACTGAGTAGCAACCCAATCCTGACCATTCCCGCCGGGGCAACGACCAGTTCAGAGCAGGTGACCATCACAGCAGTTGACAATCTGGTGGATGGGCCGGATAAGACCGTCATCCTCAGCGGCCATGCGTCAAATCTATTCGGCGTGACTGGGCCAGAGGATAGAACACTCACAATTCTGGGTGACGATGATCCGATCACGCTGGCAGTCCAGACTTGGACGGTTTCCGAAGAGGTGGGGATCGCTCGGCTGCCCATTGAGGTATCCCCAGCGGCACCATTTGATCTGAATGTGCACGTTCAAACGACTGGATTGACTGCCACGGAAGAGATGGACTATACGCTACTCCAAAACCTGCTCCCGATCCCCGAAGGGAGTACGACGGCATTTATTGAAGTACAGATCACAGACGATCCATTATTTGAGGGAGAGGAAACCTTTCAGATCCAGTTGATAGAGACGGAGGGCGTGGTGCTGAATCCAGGGGAGGCGACGGTAACGATCAAGGATAATGATCTGTACGAATTGCAAGTTGAGAATACTTCGGTATTGGAAAGTGCAGGCGAGATGACCTTTATGGTCACGCTGAATCCGCCCAACCCGGTGCAGACCGTGCGCGTCGCGTTCGAGACCGCGAATGAGACGGCCATGGAACCCATGGACTATCTGCGCCAAAGCGGTATGCTGGTGTTCCCCCCAGATACGCCCCGTCGTGAGGTATCGGTCCCGATCATGGATGATACACAGGAGGAATTGGAGGAGACCTTCCTTTTGCGGTTATCCCAACCCGAGTATGCCGTCCTGTCCACGGTTGAGGCCAGGGGGACGATTCGGGATGACGATGCGCTTCCCGTCATGGAGATCGAAGCGTCCGTGACCGTGAGGGAAGAGGCAGGACAGGCGCAGTTTGCCGTGACCCTGAGCCGTGTACTGTCTGGGCGAGATCCTCAGGTTGAATTTTCGGTTCTGGACGAGACGGCCAATGCGCCTCTGGATTATCAGGTGCTTACGCCAAGTCCGCTACGTTTTCTCTCTGGAGAGACAACAAAATCCATTGTTGTACAGATCATGGACGATGAGATTCATGAAGAAGAGGAAACGTTTCGGATTCAGTTGAGGGATCCGCAGAATGGGGTGTTGGGGCAATCTGAAGCCCAGGGGATTATCCTGGATAATGAGGATCCCGTGACGGTGAGTATCCGGGATGCAGAGGTCACCGAGTCGGAGGCAGCAGCCGTCTTTAGAGTGGAGTTGAGTGGTCTGGACAGCAAGCCGCGAACCTTTGGCTTTACGACCGAGGATGCGTCTGCCCTCTCAAGACAGGACTATGAAGCCGCCGCTGGCGAAGTCACATTTGCACCAGAAGAGGTACTCAAAGATATCCGTGTTTCAATCATCAACGATCTGGAAACCGAACCCACCGAATCCTTTCGAGTGCGCCTATCGGGGAATGGGATCTCCGATGGAGACGCTCAAGGGACCATTCAAGATGATGATGCCCCACTCACGGTGAGTATCTACGATGAGAGTGCATCGGAGGGAGATGGTTCACTTCTCCTACCAGTCCGACTGAATCGGGCCAGTTCCGAACTGGTCACCGTCCGGTATACGTCCTCGGATGAGACCGCAGAGGAAGGATCGGATTATGTATCCTCGCAGGGGATCGTCATCTTTCAGCGGGGGAGCACCGAAGGGAAGATCCGCATCCAGATCCTGGAAGATTCAGAGGTGGAATCGGAGGAAACCTTTCAGGTGACACTTTCCAATGCCAGACATGCGACCATTGCCCAAGAGACAGGGACGGGAACGATTCTGGACAATGACGGCAGTCCCACGGTTGCGGTGCAGAATGTAATGGTCTCCACCCGTACAGCAATCTTTGAGGTGCACTTATCCAAGCCCTCTCCTTTGCCTGTGCTGGTCAGCTATGCCACAGAAGACGGGAGTGCATTGGCAGGCGAGGACTATGAACCTCTCGCAGGGCAGGTTGCGTTTGAACCTGGCGAGGTCTCCAAAACCATTGAAGTGAAGCTGCTCTCCAGCGAACGCATCCGGGAGGCGAAGACGTTTGCACTTGCATTGCTCTCGGCCATGAATGCACAGGTAGAGCAGGCCCGCACAGAGGCGGTCGTGGAAGAGGAGAGCGAGGAGATCATCCAGAATGCATATGTGTCCAGAGTCCTTCGCACTTGGGCGTCCCAAGTCGTGGACGCCTTCTCTCGGCGGATGGAAGGGATGGCGCAGTGCAGCATTCCTGATCTATCGTGGCTACGCTATGGGACGGCGCGCCGCTCTCTGGGAGACATCTTTCGCGGGTGTGGTGCAGCGTATACGCAGGGAGGATGGAGCGTCTGGGGGCAAGGTGCATTTACGCGCATGAATGGAAGAGATGGAGCACTCTCGTTGCGTTCAAATGTCACGACGATGCTCTTGGGAGCCGACTATGTGTGGAGACAGGGATGGATGGCAGGTCTCTTGGCCGCGCAAAGCTGGGATCAAGGCACCTATGAGACACCGACGCGGTCCGGTTCAGCATCCTCCAGATTGACCGGCTTCTATCCCTATGTCAGTTACCAAACAGGCGCGGGAATGCGTGCATGGATGCTTTTGGGACTCGGACGCGGGGAGACTGAGGTGGAGACCCTGGAATCCGAATTGGACGCCGCACTGGTTGCGCTCGGACTGACGGGAACCCTGACGGGGGGTAGCACAGGACGGCTGGGCTACGAGGTGGATGCGTTTTGGGCCACCGCCGAAATGGAGATAGGATCCGATCTCGGTGTACGTCGGGTTCGTGCAGGCGTAGAGGGAAGTCTCCAAATGGGAGCGGGTATGCAGCCCTACATGGAGGCGGCCCTTCGCCAAGACGGAGGAGATGCAGAGACAGGACTGGGAATGGAGCTGGGTGGAGGAGTGCGCTGGTCCACGAGTCAACTGCGTGCGGAGGTTGGGGGTCGGACCTTGGTGCTGCATACCGATGAGGGACTGCGCGAATGGGGACTGACGGGATCCGTAGAGTATGGATCGCCTGATGGGCTGGGTCCCTCCATGCGTGTACGACCGCTTTGGGGGAATGTCTACGGGGGAGATCTATGGCGCGAAGCCCCCTTGCACTCCATGGGAGTGGGGAGCACGGATCAACGCGTGGAAATGGAACTGGGGTATGGGATGCCGATCAGGAAAAGTCTTGGACGATCTATCGTGGGGATGACGCTAGATCCGAGCGGGCGCGCCTATCGGGTTGGATACAACCTGCGGATGAATCAAGGACTGCAAGTTTCGATAGCCACCACCGCACGAACGATGGAGGCGAACAGGACTCCGTCCTCCTACGGACTTGGTGGGCGAGTGCACCTGAAATGGTGATCTGCATAGGATCGCCATCAGGATATGGATCAAAACTCACTAAGATCCGTGATATCTCAGTTGAACTGTGTGGATCGTTGAAATATTCACCAAAAATTCATATATAGTATTGGATACAATCTTTTAAGTGCTACTACCTTCGGGCGAGAGTATGTCGCATTACTGGGGGCCTATGAAAGTCATGCGAAGATTTCCTTCTTTATATCTGGACGTTGTCGCGTGTGTTTATCTGGTTTTCTCTGCTTTGGATGTCAATGCGCAGACGGTGAATATCTGCGAGCGAACTCCACAAGTGAAGGATGAGATTCTTTCGAGAACTTCGGGTAGCGATTGTACGAATGTTGCCGCCGCCGAGTTGTCAGACATCATAGAATTGAGGTTTTGGAATGAGGGGATCACATCACTGAAAGATGGAGACTTTGATGGACTGTCTAGTCTGGATCTTCTTGAATTTGAAAAGAATTCTCTCACCGACTTACCAGCCAATATTTTGGATGGTCTCTCCAACTTGAGAGCTCTGCACTTGGACAGGAACTCTCTCCCCACCATTCCTAAGGATTTGTTTGACAATCTCACCAGATTAGAACTACTGGATATGAATAGTAATTCTCTCGCCAATCTGGATGAGAATCTCTTTGAGGGTCTCTCAGGCTTGAAATACTTGTACTTATTCAATAATTCACTCACCGACCTGGATGAAGATCTCTTTGAGGGTCTCTCCAAATTGTATTATCTGTTCTTAGCGGATAATTCACTCACCGACCTAGATGAGGATCTCTTTGAGGGGCTCAACAGATTGGAGAAGCTTGACCTCCAGAATAATTCTCTCACCACTCTCCATGAGAATATCTTTGATGGTATTCGAGATGGACTTACAGTGTATCTTGATGGTAATCCCATCAGGTGCTTACCTCAAAAGATCCTTGATCTGCGTGAGTCAGGGGCGATCACTATTTTTATTCATTTTAGTAGGCTAAAGCCCTGCGCGGATCCGACTTTGGTAGTTACGCTAGATCTAGCCTCCGAAGAAATTTCAGAAGCCGGCGGGAGCACAACGGTCACCGCACATCTGAGCGCCCCATCAAGTGTGGAGACTTCAATCATGATCTCCGCGGCTGCAACCATCCCAGCCACAGATTTTGATTATACACTCAGTAGTAACCCGAGGCTGAGGATTGCTGCCGGAGCAGTGACCAGTACAGGAACGGTCACGCTCACGGCAGTAGACAATGATGTAGATGAGCCAAATAAGACGGTAACGGTGAGCGGTCAAGTGACAAATGCACAGGGTGTTATGGATCCAGAGAAAGAGACGCTCACGATTGTCAATGATGATGAGGCAACGAGGGTAACACTTTCGGTAGTGCCTCATGAGGTAGATGAAGATGCTGGGACAGAGAACGTCACCGTGACGGCAGCGCTGGATGTTCTTCGGAGTACCGACACGGTAATGACTATTTTCGTGGAGTCAAGCACGGCCAATTCTAGAACGGACTTTACCCCCGTTCACCCCTTCCCCCTGACGATCTTGGCGAAGGATAGAGAGGGTACGGGTATATTCCCGTTTACGCCGATCTCGGACGGAATAGATGAGCCAGTGGAAACCGTCCAGATTATAGGGACGACAGGGGTGGACGGTCTGGAGGTGAGCACAGCCACTCTCAAGCTTCTTGATACGGATCCTATACCAGAAGTTACACTAGTATTAACTCCAGAAGCAATTTCGGAATCTGGCGAAAGCACGACAATCTCTGCCCTTATGAGCCCAGCCTCAAGTCAGGCAACGGTGATTGAGGTATCAGCCGTTCCAGATTCGCCCGCTACGCCAAAGGATTATATGCTTAGTTCCAATAACACACTTATCGTTGAATCAGGAGCAATGGTCAGTACAGGTGAGGTCTCAATCACAGCACTGGACAATTTGGTGGAGGCTCTAAATAAGACGGTAACGGTAAGCGGTCAGGCGAGGAATTCATTGGGCGTGACGAACCCGTCGGACAAGATCTTGACGATACTGAATGATGATTTGCCTTCAGGGATTACGCTTACGGTAGATCCAGTGGAGGTAAATGAAGACGGAGGAACGGTTCAAATCATGGTCACAGCAGCGCTAGATGTTCTTCGGAGTACCGACACGGTAATGACTATTTTCGTGGAGTCAAGCACGGCCGATTCTGGAACGGACTTTACCCTCGTTCACCCCTTCCCCCTGACGATCTTGGCGAAGGATAGAGAGGGTACGGGTATATTTCTGTTTACGCCGATCTCGGACGGAATAGATGAGCCAGTGGAAACCGTCCAGATTATAGGGACGACAGGGGTGGACGGTCTGGAGGTGAGCACAGCCACTCTCAAGCTTCTTGATACAGATCCTATACCAGAAGTTACACTAGTATTAACTCCAGAAGCAATTTCGGAATCTGGCGAAAGCACGACAATCTCTGCCCTTATGAGCCCAGCCTCAAGTCAGGCAACGGTGATTGAGGTATCAGCCGTTCCAGATTCGCCCGCTACGCCAAAGGATTATATGCTTAGTTCCAATAACACACTTATCGTTGAATCAGGAGCAATGGTCAGTACAGGTGAGGTCTCAATCACAGCACTGGACAATTTGGTGGAGGCTCTAAATAAGACGGTAACGGTAAGCGGTCAGGCGAGGAATTCATTGGGCGTGACGAACCCGTCGGACAAGATCTTGACGATACTGAATGATGATTTGCCTTTAGGGAGTACGCTTATGGTAGACCCAGTGGAGGTAAATGAAGACGAAGGAACGGTTCAAATCATGGTCACAGTAACCCTAGATGTTGCACAGGCGGTTGATACCAATGTGACGATCACCTTGGGTTCGGGGACGGCGACGTCTGGGGTAGACTTTGAAGAAGTGGACTCCTTTCAGCTAATGATCATGGCGAATGAGTTGGAAGGAAATACGGTCTTTAACTTAACGTTATTGGATGATTTGATCTACGAGCCGTCGGAGACGATTGCGATCAGCGGCAATAGTATGGCATTTTCACAAAGTGAGACTTTAGCCTATCTTACCATTATAGATAACGATCACTTGATTACGCTGGCAATCTGGGATACGATAGTATCCGAAGAAGTTGGAGAGGCCCAGATACGAATTGAGGTGAACCCCGCGGCGCCGACTGAACTGTACATACCAATTCAAACAATTGCAAATAGCGCCACCGAAGTGCAGGACTATGTGGCACCAGATGACAACTTGCACATCCCGGAGGGAAGCAAAACGGTATTTGTTAAGGTGCCGATTCTGGACGATCAATTATTTGAGGGGGAGGAAACCTTTCAGATTCAATTGATGGAGGTAGAGGGCATTGTGCTGGACCCAGGCGAGTCCACCGTGACGATAGAGGATGATGATCTATACGAGTTGCAAGTTGGAGATGCTTTGGCATTGGAGAGCAAGTCCGAAATGACTTTTGAGATAACACTGAATCCACCCAACCCGGTGCAGACCGTGCGCGTCGCGTTTGAGACCGCTGGTGAGACGGCACTGGAACCAGTGGACTATATGGGTCAGAGCGGTATGCTGGTGTTTCCTCGGGGTACGCACCGTCGGGAGGTATCGGTCCCGATCATAGATGATACGGAAGAAGAAATGGAGGAGACCTTTCTTTTACGGCTATCCGCGCCTGAGTATGCGGTCCTCTCCACGGTTGAGGCCAGAGGGACGATTCTGGATGACGATGCGCTCTCCGTCGTGGATATTGAGGAGTCCATGACTGTGAGGGAAGAGGCAGGACAGGCACTGTTTTCCGTGACACTCAGCCGTGTACTTCCTGGGCGAGATACCCAAGTTGAATTTTCGGTTCTGGACGAGACGGCCAATGCGCCTCTGGACTATCGGGTGCTAACGCCAAGTCCGCTACGTTTCATCTCAGGAGAGACAACAAAAACTATTGTTGTACAGATCATGGACGATGAGATTCATGAAGGAGAGGAAACGTTCAGGGTGCAGTTGAGTGATGCGCAGAATGGGGTGCTGGGGCAAGATGAAGCGCAGGGCATCATCTTGGACAATGAAGATCCCGTGACGGCGATCATCCGGGATGCAGAGGTCACCGAGTCGGAGACAGAGGCAGTCTTTGAAGTGGAGTTGAGTGGTCTGGACAGTAAGCCACGAACCTTTGGCTTTTCGACCGAGGATGCGTCTGCCCTCTCGGGACAGGATTATGAAGCTGTTGCAGGAGAGATTATATTTGCACCGGGAGAGTTGCTTAAAGAAATTCGAGTTCCGATCCTGGATAATCTGGAAACCGAACCGACCGAAACGTTTCGTATTCGTCTCTCTAGCGCAGATTTCTCCAACCTGGAAGCTACGGGCACGATTCAGGATGATGATGTGCCGCTCACGGTGAGCATCTATGATGAGCAAGCATCGGAGGGAGATGGATTACTTCTGTTGCCTATCCGACTGAATCGGGCCAGTTCCGAGCTGGTCACTGTCAGGTATACGTCCTCGGATGATACCGCAGAGGAAGGATCGGATTATGTATCCTCGCAGGGGATCGTCATTTTTCAGTGGGGGAGCACCGAGGGCAAGATTCGCATCCAGATTCTGGAGGATTCAGAGGTGGAATCCGACGAAACCTTCCAAGTGACGCTTTCCAATGCAAGACATGCGGAGATTGCCCAAGAAACAGGGACAGGAACGATTCTGGACAATGACGGGAGTCCCACGGTCTCGGTACAGAGTGTGACGGTCTCCCGCCAAGTGGCAATGTTTGATATGCACTTATCCAAACCCTCTCCTTTGCCGATCCTGATCAGCTATGCCACCGAAGATGGGAGTGCATTGGCAGGCGAGGACTATGAACCTCTCGCAGGGCAGGTTGCGTTTGAACCTAGCGAGGTCTCCAAAACCATTGAAGTGAAGCTGCTCGCCAGCGAACGAATCTGGGAGGCGAAGACCTTTTCGCTGGTCCTGCTCTCCGCTGTGAATGCAGAAGTAGCGCAAGCCCGCACGGAGGCGGTAGTGGAAGAGGAGAGCGAGGAGAACATTCAGAATGCATACGTATCCAGAGTCCTTCGCACTTGGGCGTCCCAAATTGTGGACGCATTCTCTCGGCGGATGGAAGGGATGGCGCGGTGCAGCATTCCTGATCTATCGTGGCTCCGCTATGGGACGGCGCGCCGATCTCTGGGAGACATCTTTCGCGGGTGTGGTGCAGAATTTACGCAGGGAGGATGGAGCGTCTGGGGGCAGGGCGCATTCACGCGCATGAATGGCAGGGATGGAGCGCTCTCGTTGCGCTCAGATGTAACAAGTATGATCCTGGGAGCCGACTATGCATGGGATCAGGGATGGATGGCAGGTCTCTTGGCCGCGCAAAGCTGGGATCAAGGCACCTATGAGACGCCAGCGTGGTCTGGCACAGCATCCTCACGATTGACCGGCATCTATCCCTATATCAGTTATCAAACAGGGACTGGAATGCGCGCATGGCTGCTCTTGGGACTAGGACGGGGCGAGACTGAACTGGAAACACTGGAATCCGAATTGGACGCCGCACTGGTTGCGCTCGGACTGACGGGAATCCTGACTCGTGGCAGTACAGGACAATTGGGGTACAAGGTGGATGCGTTCTGGGCGACGGCAGATATGGAGAATGGATCGGAACTGGGTGTCCGTCGGGTCCGTGCAGGCGTAGAGGGAAGTCTCCGATTGGGAGCGGGCATGCAGCCGTATCTGGAAACCGCCCTTCGGCAGGATGGAGGGGATGCAGAGACAGGGATGGGAATGGAACTGGGGGGAGGTGTGCGCTGGTCTACGAGTCAACTGCGTGCGGAGGTTGGAGGTCGGACCTTGGTACTGCATACGGACGAGGGCCTGCGCGAATGGGGGCTGATGGGATCCGTTGAGTATGGATCGCCGGGTGGGTTGGGCCCCTCTATGCGAGTACGACCGCTCTGGGGGAATGCCTATGGGGGAGATCTCTGGCGTGAAGCCCCATTGCATTCCATTGGACTAGGGAATACCGATCAACGAGTAGAAATGGAACTGGGGTATGGAATGGCGATCCGAGAAAGTCTGGGACGATCCATTGTAGGAATGACGATGGACCCAAGCGGGCGCGCCTATCGGGTTGGATACAACCTGCGGATGAAGGAAGGATTGCAAGTCTCGGTAGCCACCACCGCACGAACGATGGAGGCGAACAGGACTCCACACTCGTACGGGCTCAGTGCTCGCATGGATCTGAATTGGTGATTCAAGTGGGTTGCACATCAGATACGTGACACAAACTCACAGGACTCGAGATAAATACAAGAGCACATACCCCCGCTTGATCCAGATACTCTGATTGAACGAATTCTAATTTAGAGCAATTTGCCAAGGCTCAGAAAAGATGCAGTTCTAATGGTGGGTCCTGTTCAAATGTGCAGAGTACCCACATTTGAGAGACAAAAGAAGCTTCTTGGCGAATAAAACTGAATTAGTATCCAAGCGCTCGTCCGTCATAGCTGCGAGAATCGGCAGCACCATAGAGTAACCCGTTCTTTCGCATAATGCAATGTGCTCTTCCCTGCGAGGTACGATAACGGACTTGATGGCCCTTAGCTTCGTAAAGTGCCTTCGTATCAGGTGAGATGCCCCATGATTCAAAACTGGTGATGTCTGGTAGCCACTGATGATGAATCCGAGGTGCCTCAACCGCCTGGGCAATATCCATATTAAAGATGGTCACATTCAAAATAATCTGAAGGACTGTATTAATGATGGTTCGTCCACCAGGGCTTCCTACAACGATCAATGGTTTTCCATCTTTTGCGACAATGGTAGGTGTCATGCTGCTCAGCATTCGCTTTTCTGGAGCAATCAGATTTGGGGCCGTACCAATGAAGCCATTCGAGTCTGTGTATCCAGGGATTGGGTTGAAATCCCCCATTTCGTTATTCAGAAGAAATCCTGTCCCATCTGCTACAATCTGAGATCCATAACTATATTCAAGTGTATAGGTTAGAGAAACGGCATTCCCCTCAGCATCTACAACGGAAAGATGGGTCGTTTCCTCACTTTCCTCTGGTAAATAGAGGCGGCCGAGTTTTTCAGGGTCGCTTGAAGAGGCATATGATTCGTTGATAGAACTGCGAAGTTGTTCCGCATGCGACTTGCTGATTAAGTCGTCCATCGGCATACTAGGGTTGAAGTTTGGGTCTCCAATATATTCGGCACGATCGGCAAATGCGCGTCGCATTGTCTCAGTTAATAAATGAAGGTACTGGGCCGAGTTATGTCCCAGAGATTGAAGATTGTAGGATTCTAAAATGTTAAGCATCGTGATCAATGCCACACCCCCACTACTGGGAGGACTCATTGCATAGATGTCATACTCGCCAAAACTACCGTGGACTGGAATCACTTCTTCGGCTTCATATAAGGCTAAATCTTCCATGGTGATGAGACCACCATGGCTGGCCATAAAATCACTCAGCAGTGTTGCTGTTTTTCCATGATAGAAGCCATCGTGTCCATGATCACGGATACGGCTCAGGGAGGCAGCAAGATCAGGTTGTTTCCAGACCTCACCAGGCTGGTAATTCTCTGTGCCATTTTTAAGGAAAGCGAGACGGGTAGCTGCATAGAGCGAGTCTGTTTTTTGTAGTAGTTGGCTCAGGAAGCCCTGCATCGCACGTGTGGAAGGAAAGCCCTCTGAAGCTAATTGAACGGCTGGTTCAACGACATCACTCCAGTCCATCCTTCCGAGGCGTTGGTGGGCAAGCCAAAGCCCCGCAACGGTACCTGGAACTCCAACCGAGAGTGTACCCTCATGATTGGAGTTATCTTTAATCTTTCCATCAGGTCCCAAGAACATCGTTTCAGTTGCAGCCAGTGGAGCTTTCTCCCGAAAGTTAAATGCAGTAATATGGCCATCAGCCCCATGATAAACCAGAAATCCACCTCCCCCAATATTCCCTGCCGAAGGGAGGGTAACCGACAGAGTAAAGGCGGTTGCAATCGCCGCATCAATGGCATTGCCCCCGTTCTGGAGGATCTGGGTACCAACTTCGGTGGCAAGGTAATGACTGGAAACGACCATCCCACTATCAGCAGCTACGGGAATTCGTCCAGATTGGGCGTTGGCCGAGCCTACAAACAGAATGAGGATCTTGAAGATTATTGCACAATAGCGGACCATTTTCGTTTAGTGATGGATTAGGGAGTATAATTGTTTATGAATTCAGCAAAGGTAATGCATCCCGCTCTATCGTGGTTATGTGTTCTACTACTCTTTGCAGCGTGTACTGGCAAATCTACAACAGAGTCACCAAAATTCACAGGACTCACCAGCGATTTTGTCGGTGACGCGGCATGTGTTGATTGCCACGAAGATCAATGGGCAGGTTTTCAAGAGCATGGAATGGCCCGTTCCTATTATGCTCTCACACCTGAGAAGACAGTTGAAAATTTTGATGCAGAGCCGATCTGGCATGAGGAGAGTGGGTTCTGGTATCAGGTTGTGGAAAAAGATGGAACGTATTGGCAAGAGGAATTTCGACTGGATGCCAATGGTAAGCGAACGCATAGCCTCAAGCGTCGGATGGATTTTGTTATAGGAAGCGGAAATGCTGCGCGTACCTATCTTTCCGAATCAAATCAGCGCTTGTACCAGCTCCCACTGACATGGTATAGTCAGGTCAGTCAATGGGATTTTAGCCCAGGATACGAAATTGCGAACAAGCGTTTTGGACGATTGATCCCCGATCGTTGCATGGCATGTCACAATAGCTACCCCAATCATGTAGAATGGGTAGAAGGGAAATATGTAGACGTACCGAATGGGATCGGTTGCGAGCGATGCCACGGACCTGGTGGTGCACATGTTGCGTTACGACTTGCCGGCAGAGGGCCAACCGAAAGTATAGATTACTCTATTGTGAATCCCGCACGCTTAGAACATGATCTCCAGATGGATGTCTGTCAGCAATGCCATCTACATACGACAGTCTCCATTCTCAGAGACGGACGCGGAGCATTTGATTATCGACCATCCGAAAGATTAGAAGATCATCTGGCATTATTTTCTGCGCCGGATCCAGAGGGCGGACTGGATGTCATTTCCCATGCTGAACGTCTTGCAAAGAGTGCATGTTATCTCGAGGGAACTCCTCAAATGACCTGTACCACCTGTCATAATCCTCACGAAGGATTTCGAGACAAGGGGCCTGAGTACTTCAACGATACTTGCATGTCCTGTCACCAGACCGTAGCAGATCACGAGTTTTGGGATGATTGCGCCACTTGTCATATGCCAAAAGAAATTGCAGATGGGACTCCTCATGCCACATTCACCGACCATTGGATTCGGATTGTCGGACAGGAAAGACCTATCCCGGCGCATGAGAGTCCTGAACTTGCTCCGTACTATGAGCGCGATCAGGTTGAATCCAGTTATCTGGCGGCGGCTACACTGATCCATGCCACGCAAATCAGCGATCTTGACGGTCTAGAAGAGGGGATTAAGATGGCAAGTTCGGTAGATGATACTGATGTGACTGGGGAAACCAGCTTTCTGATGGGAGTTTCACTCTGGCGGTTGGGTCGTTCAGATGAGGCAATTGAACCTTTGGAGGCTGCGGTTCAGGCAAATCCCGAAATTCCTGAGCGCTTAAATGCACTTGCACAGGTGTATGAGAGTTCGAATCAAAAACAATCCCAAATTCGGGGGCTTTATGAGCAGGCTCTGGAAATTCAGCCTGCTCTTGCGGATATACGGATTAATTATGGACGCTATCTGGAACTGGAAGGTGATCTGGGAGCAGCCATGACCCAATATCAGAGGGTGATTGACGAAAAGCCCTGGTTGATTCAGGCTCATTATAATCTTGGGACTGCTCTTTTGCAAGATGGGCGGTTTTCCGAAGGTGAGGCAGCACTAAGACAGGCATTAGAACTTGAACCGGACCACCCCGATGCACTCGGAAATTTAGGACTTTTGCTTCTAACAGATCAACGGATTGAGGAAGCGGGGGAATATTTCCAACGTGCAGTCAAAGTGGAGCCAGACAATCCAATCGCACAAAGTAATCTGGGCTCATGGTACTTCAATCGTGATCATTTTGAAGAGGCGGCAGTGCATCTTGGTCAAGCGGTCGCAGTTGATCAAGAATACCTTGCTGCATGGGAGAATCTGGCTCTTTCGTATGCACGACTGGATGAAGCTGTAGATGCAGTTCGCGCGGCTGAAAGGATACTTGAATTAAGTCCTTCGAATCCATTGGCACTCACTATATTGGATGCATTCGGCCAATGAGGTATCTGTGTATATTTCTTCTCTTTCCTCTCTTTGCAGGTTGCGGGGGCTCTGGGGAGACTTCCTTTCAGGACATAAGTCCCGAATATGTAGGGATAGATGCATGTGGTGGTTGCCATCCCGATAAAGTGGCTACGTTCACTCAATCGCAGATGGGCCGTTCTTGGGAATTAGCCAAGCTATCCAACAGCAGTGCAGATTTTGAACATCCCACGCCAGTCTATGATGAAAGTAACAATCTATACTACAAGCCCCTCCGTAAAGGGGAAGATTTGTATGTGGTAGAGTATCGTCTCAGTGGGGTTGACACGGTGCACAAACGGGTGGAAAAAATTGACTATATCGTTGGAAGCGGCCATCATACGAACTCCCATATCATGGATGTGAATGGGTACCTCTATCAGATGCCCCTCACTTGGTATGTACAAGAGGGCAAATGGGACCTGCCCCCAGGGTTCAAAGGTCCGAACAATAACAGTCGGTTTGACCGGCCTATTCCACTCAAGTGCATGACATGTCACAATGCTATGCCAGAGTATGTAGAGGGATCTGAGAACAGATATGTTTCCGTCCCCCACGGCATTGATTGTGAACGCTGCCACGGCCCAGGGTCGCTTCATATCGCTTCGTTTCAGAGTAGCACTGCGTCCAGTCCATTCATGGATCTGGACGATACAATTGTCAACCCCGCAAAACTATCGGTGAAGCAGCAGTTTGATATTTGCCAGAGTTGTCATCTTCAAGGGGCATCCGTTGATAAACCGGACCATCGTTTTACAGATTTTCGCCCTGGAATGCACTTGGCGAACGTAGAGAATGTATTCTGGCCTCGCTATGCTGACAGTCTGAACCAGTTTGTAATGGCTTCTCATCCTGACCGGCTCCGACAGAGTGCGTGTTTTCAGGCCTCTGAAACGATCACATGTAGCACATGCCACGATCCGCATGTTCCGATTGAATCAATGGCGGAGAATCACTACCGAGATATATGCCAGTCCTGTCATGTGGAGGGAGCAAGTCGTCTCACATGCCCGACTGAAGAGGCTTCACTAGGTGAGAACTGTACGGATTGTCATATGCCTGCATCAGGATCAGAGGATATTCCACACGTTACGATCACGGATCACTATATCCGCTCTCCTGGCTCCCAGCTTTCTGAAATCATTGCTCCGAATGCAGATGCCCCATTAGTTCGTATGGCCAGCTTGATTGATGAATCACCAACGGACAGGGAAATCGCTGAAGGGTATATGACCTATTACGAAACAATTACCAATGCACCAGGCTTCTTAGACTCAGCGGCTGTTTATTTGCGAAGTGCGGATCAGGCTGGGGAGAATGTGGAGAAAGAATTGATTAGAATGCATTTTCTTCGAGGAGAGGCCGCCAGTGTATTACGGATTGCCCCTAAGATTGTCGGCCAGCTTGATGCTTGGACTGCTTATCGGATAGGTGAATCATATCTAAGTGAACAAATGCTAGAACAGGCGATCTCTTACCTGAATCAAGCGCTTCAATCAGCACCCGAACATTTGCGATTCATGATTCGATTAGGTGTTGCCTACAGTGAGTCTGGACGTATTTCAGAGGCGCTCTCCACCTTTGATGAAGTCCTTCGACGCAATCCAAAACAGGCAGAGGCGTATAATAACCGTGGATACGCGCATATATTAGATCAAGATTTACTTTCGGCAGAAGAAGATTTTAAGGCTGCCATTGCGTTGGATCCAGACCTTGAACTGGCATTAGCAAACCTTGCTTCCCTCTATTTTAACACCAATCGTCTGCCAGAATCACGCATATACATTCAGCGTCTACTCCAAATTGATCCTGTCAATCTGCAGTATATGCATCTATGGGAACTCATTCAATAGGAGTCATTGCTTGATTGGGAACCAACTGTGCAGAGGCAATAGGTTGGATATTGAAAGGGTATTGATCTGTGAATTGGCCGCTACATTTCAGTTGATTACGCATGTCACGGTATCACCTCAGAAGTACAGGAACTCCAATATGTATGTGGTGAAGCCTGCGTATTGCGGACAGCTGAGTCACCGATTAGGAGTAATGTGAGCCACAAGATGTGAATGGGAACTGCACACTTCATCAGTTTGATTATGCTAGAAATACGGAGATTATAGATGGTTATTCCATTGGGATTGAACACACTCAACTTTTCTGAAAAGATAAAATAACTTTCAACGAAGGTTTGTTTCTATTTCGAGCCTTGTGGGTTAAAGTTTAACGTATGCGGAAGAGTAGAATCATGTCTTCAAAGTATACAAAATTTTTGTCGTCTCTAAGGACCATTTTGAGTTCTGAATTTTGCAGTTAACTAGCTCAGTCATGCTGTTCAATGGTAAGTATAGGGTTTCCTGAGTTTTGTTGCAATACGGGTCTGTCAAAATATGTCCATGAAACACTTTGGCAACCTTATGACTGTCTTGGGCACCTCTATTCAAATGGATCATGTACATTTTTTCAGATTCATCTACATCATAAAATAGTTCTCATTCCACACAAATCGTAGTTGAACTTTAGGTGCTGCGCCCCAAGAACAATATATAGATGATCATGGAGCGTGAAGATACCCCATGAGTTCAATAAGTTATATGGTTAAATCAATGAACTCTTTGATCTGCGGTGTTGATCTCTTTTGTGGGGCTGGTGGATTGACGAATGGTCTAGGATCCGCTGGAATTGATGTTAGACTTGGTGTTGACAGCGATCCCGATTGCGAATTTCCTTACACGGTAAACAATAAGGCGGCATTTCTCCTTCAACCTGTGGAAAGTACCGAGGCAAGCGAGATTTCAGATATTTTTGAAGGTGAGATATCTACGTTACTTGCTGGATGTGCTCCATGCCAACCATTTTCAAACTATAGTCTGGGACGTTCTTCTCAATCAGATAAACGGTGGCATCTACTGGAGCATTTTTCTCGTCTGGTTCAGCAGGTGCGTCCTCAACTTGTGACCATGGAGAATGTCCCATTACTGGAGCGAGAAGAGATTTTTTCATCATTTATGGAGACATTGGCGAACGAAAAGTTTAACGTCTCCTATGATGTGGTCAACTGTGCAGACTATGGAACCCCTCAAAAACGCCGAAGGCTTGTTTTGCTTGCATCCCGCCTTGCGCCAATCCGCCTAATCCCGCCTACCACGCCGAAAGGGTATCATCTCACAGTCAGAAGTGCCATCGGAGATCTACCTCCATTAGAAGCAGGAGAATATTCCGATCACGATCCTTTGCATCAAGCATGTAAACGGTCATCACTAAATCTCAAACGGATTCAAGCCTCCACGCCTGGAGGCAGTTGGCATGATTGGAATGAGGAACTGATCGCTAAATGTCATCACAGGAAAACGGGGCGCACTTTCAAGAGTATTTATGGAAGAATGGAGTGGGAGAAGCCATCTCCAACCCTGACCACGCAATTCTACGATTTCGGGAATGGCCGCTATGGACATCCAGAGCAGGATCGTGCAATTTCACTGAGAGAGGGGGCAATTTTGCAAAGTTTTCCTTCGACCTATCAGTTCTTTCCCGAGAACGCAACAATCAGAAAAAGAAAAATTGGCATGCTGATCGGCAACGCAGTTCCCGTCAGCTTGGGAGCTGCCATTGGAAAAAGTGTCATCAGCCATGTAAATCAATGGCTCCTGCAAAATAAAAAAATAGATATGGCATTGTCCATTTTTTCTTCTGATGAAAATATTTAAGACCAAGACATGTGAAATCTACTCCCCTTGAAATCCCTTTTGCAACGATGGCCATCAGTCACTTAAAACAAAAAGAAAGTAATTCCCCAGTGACTGATCCTCCCTATGAGATGACCGTTGATCTGAATGTTCTTGAGCATTTGGGGATCAATTTATACAGCAATTTTGCTGCGGTTCTAACCGAGGTCGTAGCTAACGCCTGGGATGCTGATGCCAAACAGGTTGCAATTGAGATTGATGAGGATAGCAAATGTCTCTCAATATATGATGATGGTATTGGTATGTCACTCAGTGATATTAATCAGAAATATCTTCGTGTTGGATATCGCCGGCGCATTGACGATACCAATTTCGGCAAGTCCACAGCCATGGGGAGAAAGCCTATGGGAAGAAAAGGAATAGGTAAGCTATCGTTATTCTCTATTGCGGAAACCATTGAAGTCTATTCTACGAAGGACGGTCAAGATCTTGGGTTCTGTATGAGTACCAGAGGGATTTGAGAGGCAATCAACAGGGGAGACAGATGCTACTACCCCAAACCAATCAGTGGAGACCGAATGATGACGGGTACAAAAATTATTCTTCAAGAAATTAAACGGGAGAGATTAGGCAGGGGAGTTACAGCCCTTCGCAAGAGACTTGCGAGACGTTTTTCCATTATTGGGGCTGCACATAATTTTGAAGTAACCATCAGTGGTGAAAAGATTACCCCTGCTGACCGTGGAGACCTGCCTGCTGTTCAATTTCTCTGGCCCTTCGGGGATTCAGACTCTTATCTCGAATCTGCTCCGAAATTAAAAGAGAATGAAAAAACTTCCTGACCACCTTGATCAATGGAATGAAAGGTGGAGAGTTCAAGGGTGGATTGGAACGGCGCAACAGCCCAAAGATCTTGACAATCCAGATGCTGGAAACTTGAACAGCGTCGTAGTCTTTTCACGGGGACGACTATTTCATGAAAATATACTCGAAAAGGTCAATGATGGCAGACTTTACACGAAATATCTCACAGGCCAAATAGAAGCAGATTTTCTTGATGAAGACAATGAAACTGATATCGCTACCAGCGATCGGCAGCGGATTCAGGAAGATGATCCACGATTTGAAGCGTTACTTGAATTTCTCAAAGCCAGTCTCAGAAAAGTTGAAAATCAATGGAACATATGGCGACGGGAACATGAACTTAAACGGGTTCGGAATTCATTTCCAGGGCTCAATACATGGTTTGAGACACTTAAACTTCGTGATCACAGAGAAAATGCAGAAAAACTCATTGCTAAACTCTCGAGCCTGCCAATTGATGAAGAGGAAGATAGAAAACTGCTCCTTAAACACGTATTTTGGCGTTTGAGAGAATGAAGTTGCGAGGCTCAACCAGTGAACTAGTTGATTATGTCTCGGAAGTTGACAAGCTACTCCTACTTTTGGCTGATAGAGACGCGTTGGAAGCCTCACTCTATCGGGATGTTGTGCGCTCACGTCTTGATGTGATAACAAACTTTCAGAAACTCACCACGGATGATGAAAAAGAAAGTGTACTTCAGCAATATCTCTTTGACCATCTCTGGCTTCTGGATCCAGCGTGGGAGAGGGTAACATCAAGTATCAGGATAGAATCCCGTTTGACCAACGAAGGAGTGATCATCGATGATTTGACTGAAAAAGACAAGCCTTGTCGAGTTGATATTGCATATCGGGCCTACGCAGGTAAACATATCATCGTCGAACTTACGAGGGCAGGTCGAACGGTTGATCTCCTGGATTTAGTTAAGCAAGGGAGGCAATATGTTGATAACTGAAGTTACCCCCTATTTTCCCACGATCTGCGGATCCGAGCGCTAGCTATTCATCAATCTGCCCTTTAAATCGCCTTTTTTCGGCGAATTTGTAGGGAATTCCCGTCAATATTGGTCATTTTCGGTCTTACTGGCCCTTCGGGAAGGTGATTTTGCGTTAAATAAGCGTACCCATGTATTGTTTTTGCTTTTTATTGATCCTTTTGATTTTAACTACTTGCTATTGTTCATTTTTATTCGTATATTTAACTTTCTTCATGAACTATTTGTACCCATGTACGTCTCCCGAATTCCCAATCGCAATTCCAACCCCACCTGGCTCATTCGAGAGTCCCACCGAAATGGTGATAAAATTGACAAAATCACCGTTCTCAATATCACCAAGCTCCCCATGACCCTCATCTTGCAGATCCGTGAACTCCTCCGCGGCGCCAGCGTCTTCAAGTCCATCCATGACCTCTTTGAACGACTGGAATCTAAAGCCCACGGTCATGTCGCGCTAGTTTTGGGCATGGTCCGAAAGCTGAGCGTCCCCGCCTTGCTTCACGCAAAGAATTCCCGCCACCGTCGACTCGTTCTCGGCATGATTACCTCCCGCGTTCTGAACCCCGTCAGTAAGCTGGCAACCAGTACCTTGCTGGATGTGAACTCAGCCTCCTTCACCCTCAACGAAGAACTGGCTCTCAAACGAGTGGATGCCGATGATCTGTATGAGGCCATGGACTGGTTGAGCAAGCAGAAGACTGCCATTGAATGTCGGTTGGCTAAGAAACATCTCCGGGAAGGATCCATGGTGCTCTACGATCTAACCAGCAGTTATGTAGAGGGGAAGAAGAACGAATTGGCGGAGTTTGGATACAGCCGGGACAAGAAGCGCGGAAAGAAGCAGATTGTAATTGGTCTCTTGACGGATCCAGAGGGTTGTCCCGTGGCAGTGGATGTATTCAAAGGGAATACGTCGGATTCAAAGACGCTTGCTGCCCAGGTCACCAAGCTCCGGGACACCTTTGGACTTGATCATGTGGTTCTGGTGGGAGATCGCGGGGTATTGACGCAAAAGGGGATTCGGGAAGAGCTGCTCCCCGCAGGTCTGGACTGGATTACCGCCATGCGCAAGGACAGTCTCCGCAAGGTGGTGGAAGCAGCCAAGGAGACGGAGATGAGTTTATTTGATCAGCAAAATATCATGCAGATCGAGTCCGAGCACTACCCCAAGGATCGTCTGATTCTATGCAAAAATCCGATCCAGAAAGACAAGAAGCAGATCCGGCGAGAGGAGCGTCTGGTCAAGACAGAAGAAGGGTTGGAGAAGATCATCAAGGCAACCCAACGGAAAGGGAACCCGCTCACGCGAGAGTCCGAGATTGGGATACGGGTAGGCAAGGTGTTCGAGAGGCAGAGGACGGGAGCGTTTTTCACGATTGAGGTCAAAGCAGGACACTTCCAGTATGCCCGAGATCAGGAGGCGATTCAGAATGCAGAGCGCTTGGATGGCGTCTATGCGATTCGGACGAGTCTGAAAGAGAAGCCGACCGAGGAGGAAGTGGTCTCGGACTACAAGCGTTTATCTATGGTGGAGCAAGCGTTCCGCTCCTTCAAACAAGTTTCGTTGAAGGTCCGACCGATTCATCACCGAACGAAAGATCGCGTAACGTGTCATGTGTTTTTGTGTATGCTGTCCTACTATGTGGAGTATCACCTGCGCAAGGTCTTAGCCCCAATCCTGTTTCGGGAAGATGATCCAGAGGGGAGAGCAGTGCAACGAAGTAGCATAGCTGAGTCCGTGAAACGTTCGGAACAGGCGAACAAGAAGGCACAGTCCAAGCGGAATCAGAATGGAGAACAGGCCATGAGCTTTGAGAGTCTATTGAACGAACTCCGTGGACTCAGTCGAATTAAGGGTAAGCTCAAGATTGTTGCCGATAAGGCACCCGTGGCGACCTACGTTGCAGATGTGAACGCAATACAGAAACGGGCCTTTGAATTGGCGGGGATCAAACTGAAGCCTGGGAGTGTGAAGGGATAAATCAGGAAGTCGCCCTCAATATCACGTCTGTGAGGGAGAAATATTGTCTTCAATAAGTCCAAAAAATGAAAAATGATGCGCTCAAATGCAGGAGAAAGAGGGGGTAACTTCAGTTGATAAGCTGCAAAAAATTCTAGTTACCCACAATGAAAGATCTACGGACATTGAAGTCATATTCGTTTTGGGAAGTCCATTGAAGGAAGAACTGAATGATACACAACGGCTCAAATCACTCATGCAAGGGATTTCTTCTGGTAGTCGCATCGTGCATTATGATTCCCTAATTAGGGGAGCCCAGAATGCGTATGCCGAGTACCTCCACAAAACCGCTGAATTAGACAAGATTGAACAGATTGTAAATCAATTATAATCACATATGATTTAATTGGTATAGAATTCAGTGATCATTGGGCACAGGGAAAACTGCTCCGTTTCTCGTATATGTATACTTGATGAATGAGCAACTGTGTACCCAAAAATTCATCCAAAAGGATGACACAGTCCTCTTCGTCAAATGTGTACATGCTCAAGCAATCTCTCCACCAGATGAGGATGATTAGAATTCCATGGCCATGTAAATGCACCATGGCGGTATCAAGGAGGGGGGATATGATTCTTGTACTAACCTGGGTGCCTATCTCACTGATAATGTTCACCTTTACTATTTATAAATTCTGCAATTTATATATTTGAGTTTCCCTGATCAGGTGATCAAAGTAACTGAATTTCAAATATTTCAACCAAATCAATCAGGTTAATCAAGCATCATTACAATTGTACTTTGGGATGTTGAGTTCCCAGTACATGATCTTGAAAAGTTATGTTTCAAAATACTCAAATTATATTTTTATCAACTGATCGGGATTGATTCGGATTGCTTCAGTTGAGCCGTACGGTGATTCCTGCATCATGCAGGAACTGTTTAACCTCAGCAATCGTCACCTGCCTGAAATGAAACATTGATGCGGCTAGAACAGCATGCGCATGTCCAATTAAAAGAGCATCCCGCAGGTGGTCAAGCGTGCCTGCCCCCCCTGAGGCGATCACGGGAAGCTGTACAAGATCATCAAGGCGCTGCAAGAGGTCTAAATCATATCCGATCTGGGTGCCATCCCGATCCATGGAGGTAACTAGTAATTCTCCAGCGCCCAGTTCTTCTGCCTTTTTAGCCCAAGCAAGTCCATCTATTCCAGTGGCTTGACGCCCACCGTGTGTATATACTTCCCAGCCTCCCTGCTGATGGCGTTTCATATCAATCGCTACAACGACACACTGAGCGCCAAATGCCCCTGCACATTCGGTAATAAGTTTGGGTTCTCTAATTGCCGCGGAGTTGATTGCAACTTTATCTGCACCGGCATGGAGCATCCGTCGCATGTCCTCCAAGGTTCGAATTCCACCGCCAACGGTAAGTGGAATAAATATTTGTTCGGCAGTCTGGCGAACAACATCATGCATGATTCCACGATTTTCATGAGTTGCCGTTATGTCCAGAAAGACAAGCTCATCAGCTCCCTCTTGATTGTACACATGGGCTTGCTCCAAAGGATCTCCCGCGTCAACAAGATCCACAAATTGAATCCCCTTGACGACACGTCCTTGATCCACATCAAGGCATGGAATGATACGTTTCGCTAAGGACATTCCGTCATTGCTGGTGGCCAGAGTTCATGATCAGAGAATTTTGCTTCATAGAGCGCTCGTCCAATGATCACCGAATCAACTCCGAAAGCTTGGAGTTCATTCAGATTGTTCAGGTCATCAGGCCCAGCGACGCCACCACTCGCCATCAATCGCGCAGAATTGAGGTATTTTCCTAATGTCTTATACGCATCAAGATTTGGCCCTTTCATGGTGCCATCCCTGCCTATATCTGTGTAAATGATTCGACGGACGCCTCGCTTTTCCATATCAAGTGCAAATTCAATCGCAGATAATCCTGTTCCGTCCATCCAGCCACTCACGCGAACTTCACCATCTCGGGCATCAATTCCAACCGCAATACGGTCGGGTCCGTATTTCGTGATCAGTGTATGAACCAATTCAGGATCCTGAACTGCGGCGGTACCAATGATCCCTCGATAAATCCCTTTTTCAAGGATGCGCTCCATATCTGAACGGCAACGAATCCCTCCACCCGTCTGGACAGGAATCTCTATGTGTTCCGCAATCATAGAAATTACATCCGTATTATTAGCATCCCCGCCTGAACGCGCGGCATCCAGATCTACAACATGAAGCAGGGGTGCTCCTAAGGATTTCCACTTCTGGGCAACAATTAGGGGGTCATCGTGATAGGTCGTCACTTGGTCATAGGATCCTTGCATAAGCCGCACGCAGCATCCATCCAGTAGGTCAATCGCTGGAACTGGAATGATCATGCAAGTGAGGCGAAATTTGATAGAATATGAAGTCCAACATCATGGCTTTTTTCTGGGTGAAATTGGACTCCATAAACATTCTCACGGCCAAAGGCGATCGGCATGGATTCGCCATACTCCGTATAGGCAATCACATCTTCGGGATCGATCTCGGTGGCATAAAATGAATGGGCAAAGTAACAGTAGGCAT
Organism: Rhodothermales bacterium; assembly: GCA_965208025.1. Classification (GTDB taxonomy): domain Bacteria; phylum Bacteroidota; class Rhodothermia; order Rhodothermales; family Bin80; genus Bin80. The sequence continues at coordinate 1,423,768 of OZ242302.1, read as the reverse complement.
TCTTGGGTAAAGCCTTCAGTAGGGGACTAGATTTGACAGGGGATACGGTATTCCACCCCATATGGGGGATTTTGAGGGAAGCATTTGCCAGATCCAACTCTTTCACATTCCCTTTCAGAAGTCCCAGGCCTGTATGGGTTCCATTTTCGGATCCAGTTTCAAAGAGAATTTGCATACCCACGCAAACGCCGAGGAGTGGGACTTTGCGGGCAATAGCATCCAGAATAGGTTGTTCCAATTTGCGCTTTCTCACTTCGTGAATACACGCTCCAAAGGCTCCAACGCCCGGAAGGACAAGACGATCGGCCTGTCGGATCAATTCGGAGTCATCAGTACGTACAACTTGGGAGGTTACTTGCTGTAATGCACGTTCAATAGAACGGAGATTCCCAATTCCGTAGTCAATTATTGCAGTCATGCTTCAATCATCGGTTCCACTGAGTTCTTTGGAGCGTTGGGTTGCAGTAGCGACTGCATGGATGAACATGGTGCGCAGGCCATGCTGCTCCAGTTCGGCAATAGCAGCAATTGATGTTCCACCGGGTGTTGTAACTTCGTCTCGCAGAATCGCTGGGTGTTTATCGGTACGATCAGCAAGTGCTGCTGCTCCGAGGACCGTTTGTTTGGTTAACCTAAATGCGATGGAGCGGGGGAGCCCCTGTTTTACACCTGCATCCGTTAACGCCTCAATTAACATATAAACATAGGCCGGTCCACTACCACTGAGCCCTGTCACCGCATCCATCAGGTACTCTTTGACTTCTTCTACATGTCCCACTGCCTCAAACATTTCCCGAACCAGAGCGATGTGTTCCGTGGATGCTGTGCTCCGTGCGCAGATAGCCGTGGCTCCCTTGTCAACCATCATTGGGGTATTGGGCATAGTACGGACGATTGGCTGGTTGTTGGAGAACTCTTGCCCGATACGGGATGTGGTCAGTCCAGCAAGCACGGACACAATCAATGCATCAGAACTCACATGAGGACTAATTTCTCTGGTTACGTCTAGCCAGTTGCTGGGTTTGATAGCCAGCACGATGATCGTAGCATCTTTTACGGCTGCTTTGTTGTCCACCCCCGCGGAAACTCCTGGAAATGCTTTCCGCAGGGAATTCAGGGCATGAGGATTTCGTCGGGTAACACGAATATTGGATGGATTCAGATTACTACCGCTAAGTAATCCTCCAACCAGAGCGCGTCCGATATTACCCGCACCAATTACAGCGATCGTCTGATTTGAGAGTGACATAGATTAAAGGGTTCCTTTAGTAGAGGGCATTGGGGCATTGAATTCACTACGTTGGGATGCGATTCGTAATGCCTTGGCAGCAGATTTAAAGATTGCTTCAATCTTATGATGAGTATTAACACCATATAGCACAGCGATATGCAGGGTACAATGCGCATGCTCAGCAAAACTATACCAGAAATGCTGAACCAATTCAGTTGGCAAATCTCCCACCGATGGACGATCAAAATCTCCCTCGAAATGAAAGGTAAATCGTCCAGACAAATCAATCACCGTTCGCGCTAATGCTTCATCCATTGGCACATACGCATGGCCATACCGAGTGATATGAGATTTGTCTCCCAATGCCTGTTGTAGTGCTTGACCAAGGCAGATCCCAATATCTTCCACGGTATGATGTTCGTCAACATTCAGATCCCCGCGACATTGGACTTCCAAATCAAAGTGTCCGTGTTTCGCAAAGAGATCCAACATATGGTCCAGAAAGCCAATACCTGTCTGATTCGTGTAGTTGCCACTACCATCAAGTGTAAGCATGACGGAGACATCAGTCTCCATAGTTTTTCTGGTAACAGAGCTACTCCGAATCGTATGAGTGTTCTGATTCATGACATCAGTGTTGATATAGGGATGATTGATGGAGGTCAGTTATTTCAGAATCAATCATTTATGTTGAGAGATACACGGGATCCTTAAATTACAACTACTCACTCTATATGACCTAGTGTGAGAATATAAAGTATCATGGCTGCTAATTCGTCCAATCTATTAAAAGTTAATCATTCCTTTTAACTCCTTAACCTGTAATGTTGCCATCTTTGGAATGATCTCACTTAGTTGTAGCATTTTAGCCAAAAAACAAATGCTCATCAACAGAAATCTATACAATGGTTTCGGCGATACCTGAGAAACATATTCTCCATTAGATCAGAGTTGATCATCCAAGTTAGTTCCTGCCATCAGTTATTCAATCGACGTAGCCTTTTTTACTGGAGAATTGGGACTTCCGATTGAGCATCATCGGTATCGGTGAGGTATCTAAAAAATTGGATGGGCATAATACATCCCATAGTGGTCTTTTCCAGAATCCCTCTTTATTCAAACCTCTCAATCAGTTCTTCCGTCTAATCTCTCCATCCTATTGAGAGATAGGAGGTTGGATGCAGGATGAACGACTGTGAGTTGGGACAGGTTGAAGATTGATCTGATGGTTATCTAGGCCAGTAACTCAATTCTGAAAGCTGAAGCATTACTCCCATGCATTGCTATTTCTTGCTAAAGAAATTGGATTCAATTCACCGCAAGGTATCAATACGATGACGTCAAAGGTGGTGGAGTGTTACCTGCAACGGCGGCGCATTGAGGATCTATTCCGAGTTCTGAAAGGAGGCTGCAATGTGGAGGATTTACGGATGTAGTCCGCCCTTGTCCTACACCGAGCGTTGACCATCTACATCGTCATTCCTTGGCGTATAATGTTACTGACACTTCTGGGACGCGATCTTCCAGACGTAACAGACGAGACGATGTTTACCCAAATCCAACTCCACGTTCTGACCAACTTGGTGGCAGAGTATGATCTTCAGGTCGACGGACATGGCATCTGTGGTTCGTTGGTGGCATTTCTGGGCGTATCAGAAACGGAAGAGACGTACTCTGGCCGACATGGAAGTCATGTGACGTAGCGATTGGCGGTTGGAAGTCGGGGCCATGAGTGTTTCGTTGGACATCAAGCATCAGGATCGTACTTTCATGAAACCTCCGTAGAAACATAGGGGGTTGTTTCTTTTTTGGTTGAAACTTTTCGGGACATTTCCCGACCAGTTATGCCCTTAAAACTAAAAAAAGAAACGTTATGGATACCGAAACATTTGTTGAATTGGACGCCACTTTGCGTCAGGCTGGTGAAGCGGGTCACAAATTGCGTCTTTGTCTGTTGCAGCATTACAGCGAGATGTTGCGACATTTAGCCAGTAATTTAGACGCTGGTGATGATCCTTCCCCCGACAGGTCCGTCTCTGTGGATTCCCCCCCCCGGATATGAAGTTGGAAGCCACGCCATTGGATTCTTCACAACTTCCCACCGTTCTCGCTGAATATGGCGATGAAGCGAATCTGCATAAGGTACGGATGGAAGCCGCCGAAGTGTTTGATACGCGTCTCTATGACCGAGAAGAGTATGTGGTGTTATGGATCGATGCGTACCAAGTGTAGGGGCGCTCGCTTCTCTTGTGTATGGGGGCCACCGTGGAAGGATATCGGCGGGTGTTAGGGTTTGTGGAAGCGTCCATCCAAGATCCGGTATCGGTGTGCAACCTATTGGAGGATTTAGTGCATCGTGGCTTGTCGGTGGAACAAGGTTTGCTCTGCGTTACCCCCGGGATAACGAATCTATCTCGCTCTCTGACCGAACGTTACGGCGAACAGATCCGATTTCAGCACTGTCAGATGCATAAACGTGCGCGCGTGGTCAGCTACCTTCCCGTTTCCGAACAACGAGAGATCCAAGGTGCCATTACCCGTGCCTATGGCAGTCCCGATCTGGCCTCCGTCCGCACCGCGCTGGAACAGGTTCATACTCAACTCCAATCACGCAATCGCTCGGCCGCTCAATGGTTAATGCGGAATCTGGAGTTGTCGCTCACCTTGCATCAGAGTGGACTCTATGACCAGTTGAGTCGTAGTTTGCGTAGTACCCAATGTGTGCTACTACGTACGGTGCAGCAACTGAATCGGCGCTTACGCGGCGTACGTCAGTGGCTTGCCCCTCCTGTCCGACGCGCGCAATTCGCACTGTTGCTGTTAGAGATTGAAGCTCGGATGCGACGCCTTGCGCATGCAGCGTACCTTTCGCCCATGCGAACGGCGCTCTTTTCCAAAGATCAGACCCCGAAGTGACCGATTCGTAGCCTCTTTCTCACGATAAGATGCCAAATTCATTGCTCTCTAACCCGATAAAGTCCTACAAAATCAGGATTTTACCGCTTAACCCGCTCAGATTAGTAGGGATACAGAGCGTTAAGGGCTATCCCTTGACGAAAAACTGCATGTTCATGAACTTAACGTGCTCCCAGAATGCCCCTATGTGGCAAGTTGTGCACGAATTGTATCTTTACGCCGTGCGTACGGCGCCTATTCCCGAAAATTCGACTTCAACGTGCCCGATTCGTAGCTCTTTCTTGGACCTATTTACCAAATTAATCCTATTTATTTCCTCTTTTAATCCGAGAGATTCTGACCAACCCAGATGTTTCTGCTCAATGCGCTTAACTCATTGGGTTGCGGGGACTCTCAAAACCATAACTCAATGAATAACAGTACACGAACGACAAACCGCGTTCCTGTGGCAAACAAGGAACTATTGAACACGCTTTCCCAGCACGATCCGATTGAGAATGTCCATCAGTTGGCGCATCAATCCCAAGCGAAGGTAATGCTCACCGTCATCGCGAACGAAGTGGAGGAATTGTGCGGCGGACGCCATGAGCAAGATACAAAACATGATGGACGGTATGCACGCTGGGGAACCAACCCGGGATCCGTTCAGAGAAGTTTCGCATACGGGTGCCACGGGTGCGTGATATGCAAGAGAGGCGGATGCACACTCTGCAACCTTACCAGAAGATGCGCCGTCCGACAGAGAAAATCATCAAGAACCTTGCGGAGAAGATTTTCTTGGGGATCTACATGCGGAGTTATGACCGCATAAGTCGTGAATTTGCCGACAGTTTTGGGTTAAGTGCCTCAACGGTCAGCCGTGCCTTTAAGGACTATAGCCAACAGGTACTGGAAGAATTAGAGGCACGCGATCTGTCCGAGGAGACGTATGTGGCTCTGTTGTTTGACGCAACGAATATTCTGGACAAACATATCCTTATCTGTACGGGCATCACCGCAGAGGGAACCAAGGTCATTCTGGGCTTTATTGAACCTGTGTACTATTCGTGAATATACTCGTTAATAAATTATTTTTGAATTTTGCCCCCCCAGAGATTACTGGTTGTAAGGGATGCTGTACGGGAATCTCGGAATGATTGGCACAAGGTCAATTAGGTTCAGTGCAGAGTGAGTGCTGAGCAGGATGGCCCCTTAAATTTGGCTATGAGTTCCAACTAAGGGGATTAAATATCCTAATTTTAACAGAATTGCACAACCACAATATTTGTCTGAACATACCGAGAAACAAGCAAACTCACATCTACATTTTTTGAATTTTACGTATTATTTATAGTTATGCAGCCGGCCTACTCAAATTCTATGAATGCGCATCCACAAGAATTTGCTCTAAATCCCCTAGTGGTTGCTTATTATATTTTGTGGAAAAGAAGGGAGCGAGAGACTACGAACCTTGATGTAATAAAGCTAACGTTTCTGTCACATGGCTGGTATTTAGGGGCTTACGGAGTCCCTCTAATTACGGAAGCAATTGTAGCATGGCCGTATGGTCCAGTCATTCATAGCATTTATGACCACTTTAAATCATTTGATGAGAATCCAATTCGCGTTCATGTACAGGATAACTCAGCGCTTATGAATGCTCGACAAAGAGCCATGATTGATGCTACACTGGAATCTTACAAAGATTTTGACTCGTGGGCATTATCAGGAATCACGCATCAAAAAGGTTCACCGTGGTTCAGAACAATAGAGGACTTGGGGATTGGGTATACTGTTCCCGATAATCTCATCAAAGAATATTATGGGAAAATGTACGAAGATTATCATGCCAGACAAAAGTAATTCGGATCCAATAATTCCCCCTGAGCAGGTTCCACCTGCAACTGATCTTGCACTTCTTGCCTTACGACACCCCAGTACGAAAGAACATAGCGAATTGGCTCAGAGAGTTGCAGTTCTGGAATCAGAAATGAAACACTTGGCTAAACGTGAAGATTTGGAAAAAGTAAAAACGTGGACTATGACGTTGCGAAATAGTGGACTTATGGCCCTTGCCGCTGCCCTTGGGGGGGCACTTGTTACTATGATAGCCACGACACTGAAGCTGTTATAGCAGTAACTGTTGCAATAGATCTTGAATTTGTGTCATACTAATTTTCTTGGGCACTAGAGTTGAGAGTATCACCAATTCTCACCAATAATTTAATATCCTATGAAGAGGAAAAGAGGAAAACTCAACAAGCATTGCAGATTAGTGTATTGTATCAAACCAGCCAGACACAAACTTCCTCTGAGTGGATAGACGCCCTACCCCTATCGCTCAGTCGGATCATGCGTTTGCCACGTAAATTATACATGGAGGTAAGCAATGACTTAACCGACAATATGTTATGACTGTATGGGGGATGGAGGTATGTCCTCTACAATCGCTGTACAGGCAGGGCAACTTCAGTTATTGTGATATTTAAAGCTTATCTCAGCAAACTTTCTGATGAAAAATGTACAGAAATCAATAAAGCAAATCGGATGCTGACACTCGAAGAAGCTACTGCACATGAAGTAGTTGGTAGTTAATTAAGTATGGCAAAGATAGATGGTATCGTATCCGCGATGTGGATGGAACTTGGAGTGCTGCTCAAAAATATTCTAAACCCAGTTCCCAATACCTGTCGAAGTCAGGATGATGAGTTATTGAATTCCTGACTTCAACAGGTAGGTGTTGACTTGGAGGGCAAAATAGTCATTTTCGAGTGATTTTGGGGCCATTTTAGCCCTGTTTTCCGAGTTTCCAAGATGTAGTGTTCAGTCTGTTTTTTGATTTGGATATTTGAACTGTGTGCCGTATCTTATCTATATCATGTTCGTCCGCAAACTCAAACGAAAGACGACCCAAAACATTGCCGTCCAGATCGTGCGTAATGACCGCACAAAGGATGGCAAAGTGCGGCAGAGGATCGTGCGCTATATAGTGCATACCAGAAAACCCTTCATTTTACGCAGTTGAGGCATGATCTGGTACTCAGGTGTCCTTTTTTGGCTCATTTTGGGCTAAAAACGGCCTGTTTTGGCGAACTTTGACCTTGCCTTTGATGGCGAAGATTTTTCCGAAAAAAAGTCGATTATTGGAATTTGTATGCGTACAACCCCGCTTTGGGACCATTATCCTGGGATTTTTTGCTCATTTTGCCCCAAATCGTTCCAAAGCATCCAAAATCTTCGACACCATATTTCCTAATTTTTCATGCGACAACCATTCGACGACACGCCCACATTGGGTGTGATTCCCATTGAACAAATTGAGTTCAACCTCAAATCCAAGGATGATACGCCCCGGGTTTTGCGTGCACTCCAAGAGTTGTGGATGAACGAACCCCTTCGGATGGCGCTCCTCCTCCTTCTTCAATGTAAGATCGGGAAGCAGACCAACCAGCAAGTGGGACGAGTTACTGGCGCATCTTCGTATTCGCGACCCTGAAACAAGCGCTCCCTTGCGACTTTGAGCGGCTGACCGGCATGGCCAATCATCATGAACTCATTCGCCAGATGTTGCAACATGATGTAGATGCGTTTGCGAAAAAAGTCCATTACAGTACCCAAAGCGTCATGGACAATGTATCCCTGATCACCGAGGAGATCTGGGCCGAAGTGAATCAACGGGTCGTGGAGTTTGGACATGAGATCTTGGGCATCTCGTCCAGCGATCCGATTGAAACGCGCTGTGACTCGTATGTGGTGGAATCCCATGTTCGGTTTCCCATGGATGTGCGTCTGCTGTTGGATGCGGTGCTCTACTATTTGCTCTGGGCCATGCGTGCATGGAATGTATTTGATTTACGTGCGCATGGAATCACAGGCTGGCGTCAGATCCGTCATCTGCGGGACAGCTTGAAGAAAGCGTATCGGCGCGTGGATACAGCGAAAAAGTATTCAAAGCGTCCTAAGGCCGTCCAGAACTATCTTCAATTGGCTCTCGATCGGATTCGGAAGTGTGACCAAACCCTTGAGAAGCTTCTGGAAGTGTCCCCCGACTCCCCACGGACTGCCCGCTTAAAGAGAGCTTCTGCAATGGCTCATAAGCTTTTAGATCAAGTAGCACGGCGTTTGGTACAGGAGGAAAAGATTCCCCCTGAGGAGAAGATTTATTCCTTACATGCCCCGTATACTCGGTGGATCAAGAAAGGCAAACATGGATCCAAGGAGGTGGAGTTAGGGGTTCCCGTGTCCATCGTAGAAAGTACAAGTCGTTTGATCATGATGTGGAAGATCTTGTGGACGGGGGAGGATGTGGATGTGGCCGTAGACTTGGCGCGGGAGTGTGTGGAGAGCTATCCGAATGTGATCTCCATGAGCTTTGACCGGGGATTCAGTTCCGCGGACAACATAGAGGAGTTAGACACCGTCTTGGACCATGCAGTGATGCCAAAGAGGGGGACCCTTAAGCAGGCGGATCAGGAACGGGAGTCTGCCCCGGAGTTTTCCGATCGTCGTCAGGTACACGCGCAGGTAGAGTCAAGGATCAACTGTCTGGAACAGCATGGTGGGGATCGGATCCGAACCAAAGGGGGAAAAGAGGGATTTGCCCGTACGGTGGGCGCCGCCGTGGTCGCTACCAATCTATGTCGGATTGGGGATGTGCTGATGAAGCGTAGCCAAGTACGGAAGGCGGCATAGCCTCTTGTTCCAACCTTAAGGCAAGTTTGAATCTACTCCATCACGGGAGGAGCCCGAGGTATATTCGGGGGATGGAAATCTGTGCCTGAGCAGCCTTTTTCAACACAAATAGCACCCCAATCACACTACTTTATCCCCTATTTTTTGACGCATCTCAAGGGGGGAGATAAGAAAATGGGAGAGGGAGAATCCTAAACGTGAATCAATCCAACCATTTTGACCCAAAACCTGTTGAAATACCCTGATCAGCGAAAATCGGGGGTTTTCGGTCAAGCACTATTTATAGGTGTTCTTGAAGTCATATCATCAGAAATGGCACAATCTCTGAGAGAATGACGCAGCACAAAAACAGTAATTATATAAATAATAATCACAAAAATAGTGACAATAGAGCCTCTTTCAAAATTCTTTATTTTCACCTGTTGTCCCCACTGAATTGTGGCTTAAACTGTCTCAGTTTAGTCGGACCACGCGAAATCTTCAGTATGGGAACCTCTTTCGAAATCCTTCAAAAAATCATCCAATTGAGGAGTTTTGAAAGAGGCTCTGAATAATAACTATCCGAAATCATGAAAACGCTATTTAACAACGTATTCGCCGCCTTAATTCTGGTTTTTGGGATTGGGTTGCTACATTCTCCACTTGAATACCATTGCGGCCATAAAAACCGGTTATCAGGTGAGACTGAAAAAATATTTATGAAGGAAGTGGGTGGAAATGCTGTGGAGACTATGGATGTAAGGTTAGTACAGATGGATGTGAAGAATATCTTTCACCAAGAGCAAGAATTGATACAATGATGAGCCTCTTTCAAAATTCCTCAATTGGATGATTTTTTGAGAGATTTTGCTGATTGATGGATCTGGGTACTAAAGAATGTTAGGGGCTGATCTGCCCTGGGAGGTATCGTTTTTTGGGTCACAAACGAAGGGGCAGGGATCTCCGAATTTTGTATTTTTAGGAGTATTGCAAATCCAACAAACCCCGGAGAATCCCATGTCCCTTACCAAGAAGATACGCGGTTTTTATATTTCCTGTCAACAGGAGTTGTTTCCATGTGTGGAGCAGAACTATGGAGCGTTGCCCAAACGATTGAGGAAGTTGTTGTTGTTATTTGAGTTGGTCTGTGTGGAGGATCATCTGCCTCGTCCCCGGCTTCGTTCGGTGGGACGCCCGCGTGCGCACCGGGTCTGTCTTGCGCGGTCATTTTTGGCCAAGATGGCGTTAAATATTCCGACGACCTCCGGATTGCGGGAGCGGCTTCTATCAGATGTTTTGCTTCGGTCCCTCTGTGGTTGGTCCCGCTCGTGTGATGTGCCGAGTGCGCCCACGTTTTCTCGTGCGTTTCAGGAGTTTGCGTTGGCGAAGTTACCGACTCGGATCCATGAAGCGTTGATCAAACAGGGGTACGCGGGGGAGTTAGTGGGGCATATTTCACGGGATTCAACGGCGATTGAAGCACGGGAGCGTCCGGTTCCGAAGGCTGACATGTCCACCCCCGTGAAGCCACGCAAGCGGGGGCGTCCGAAGAAGGGGGAGGAGCGTCCCAAGGTGCCTCGTCGCTTGGAGCAGCAGTTGAAGATGGAGTTAGGCGAGATGTTGGACGCATTACCGAAGGATTGTACGGTGGGCTGCAAGCGGAACGCGAAGGGGCATACGCAACGATGGACGGGCTATAAGCTACACATGGATACGGCGGACGGAGGGGTTCCGATCAGCTGTTTGGTGACCTCTGCCTCGTTGCATGATAGTCAGGCCGCGCTTCCCTTGGCGCACTTGACGCAGCAGCGGGTGGACAACTGTTACGATCTCATGGACAGCGCCTATGACGCGAAGGAGATTGTCGCACATCGGAGCGCCTCGGGGCGTGTACCGATCATTGATCCGAATCCGCGCAACAAAAAAGCGGCGGATCGTCGCGAGCAAAAGGCACAACGTACGGCCGGATTCATTCCTGCGGAGCGGGTTCGCTACCGGGAGCGTTCCACCGTGGAGCGGGCCTTTGGGCGGCTCAAAGATGAGTTCGGTGGACGCAATATCCGAGTCCGTGGGCACGAGAAAGTCCTTTGTCATTTGATGTTCAGTGTGGTGGTACTCACGGTGGACCAAATGCTGCGGATGGTGCAGTAAACCGGCCATCCAACCCCTGCATAACAGATTTTGGGCGCTCTGAACCACAGATGCCGTGGGAGGGGTGTGTGAAATCTACACGGATCGTGGACGAAATTCACCAAACAGAGACCTCCGTGCAGGCAAAACACTGGTTGAATCCACAAAACACCGAACCCCCGCCGATGATTCGCGTAGTCCGACCAGATTGAACCAGTTTAAGCCGCAATTCAGCCGGGACAACAGGAGAAAATAAAGAGTTTTGAAAGAGGCTCGGCCATCATTAATTTTAATTGAGAGAAAACTGGGAGTGACTGATGGCTGAATATTATTTTGTGCAATATTCATGATCCTCTCTTCGGTGGATCTATGACTCTCTGAAATCCCCGAAACCTCTCCGTTGTCTTCTACTCCAAGCAAGATGACTCCCCCTCTATGGTTGAGTAGAGCGCACATTTCCTTTGCCAAAGACGCAGGATGTACACCGTCCCGCTTAAATTCGACATACGAATTCTCGCCTTTGAGGATTAGATCCCGCAATTCTAACCTAGTCATCAATCAAAAACCATATTTCCGGCGGCGAATTTCAAAGGCCTCTTGGCCGCCTTCAAGAATTTCTTCTACCAGTTCACGAACAGGCTGAGAGTCAATTGCCCCCGTATGTTCAGTAGCTATGCTACCGTATCCAATACCATCCTCGTTGTGAGTTGACAGTCCAAGGATCATCTCAGCATCACCCAGTACGGGGATATTCGCATTATGTGTAGAGAATATAAACTGCCTTTGTTGCTTAGCTTCGCGCATTCTGGGGACGATTCCCTCAGTAATGAAACGGTTATCCAGATCATCTTCTGGCTGATCAATTATCAACGGTGCGTCAGAATCAAGAAGTAGCAGTAGCAATACGGCAGTGGCTTTCTGCCCAGTTGAAAGTTCGTCAAGTTTCTGCCACATTGGATGCCCCTTCCTTGGCATTGTATTCAAGCTAATTGATGTGGTTGGAGGAAGTTCAAGTTCCTCAATTTTCATATAAACTTCAGGATCAGCCCCACAAATACGTTCAGCCTGTCCTGAGGGTAAATCATAAACATCCTGTAGCTCGCCAGCACCAGACTGGCAAGCCTTGACGAACTTCGTGAGTGATAAATCAGGGATTAAACGCAGATTTTCGATAGTTTCCGACAGACGACCACCGATTTCGTCGCGGAGAACATCGAAAAGTGGATCAAGATTGTCTGCCGCGGTTACCGTCACCTTAACGCGGTTATGGAGTTTCCTGCTGACTTCCTTTGCAGCTTGGTCAAGAATACGAAACTCCTTGGCCTTGACATCTTCCCACTCAGCTAATAGTTCCCTACGTATGTTGCGGGCTTCTTTGACCATTTGTTCCAAAGATTGAAGCTTTCTCTGAAGCGGACGCAAGTGTTCAATTTTTCTGCGAAGTTGAATAAATTCTTCTCCGTCTACATGCGATTTCTGAAGATGTCGCAGGATTTCTTCATAGGACGAGTTAACTTGTTGTTTATGAGACTCCCATCGTGAGCGAACTTGGCCAATATCTTGGTCAGTGGATTGCAATGCTTGTTTCAGGTCATCAGCGATTTTAACTACGTTGGACTCTAGATTGGTAAATACTTGATTTACAGATGAAAGAAGATCCTTGTTGGGCAGATCTTTGAGGGCATTTTCTGATAGGAAGGAGCGACTAATGGGCAGTTCGCGTAGGATGCTTTCCAATATTTCCCGAAAGGGTTGGATGTACTCGGGAATCGTCTCCTCAAGAATTTGCTCTTCTCTGACCAATAAACTTTGTTCCTTCAATTGATCTTCAAGGCCCGCTGCCTGATAATGCTTCAACGTTTCCTCCAATGCAGGGAGAGTAGCGAGATGTTCTTCTATCTTTTGAATCTCTTCGTTCTTCTCGCACAGCGTACGTCGGTTTTCACGAAGCTTTTGCTTGAGCGAGGCTTTTTGAGTGGTGAGTGACTCATCATCTTCAATAAAGCGACCAAGAAGCTGGGTGAGTTTTTGTCTGCTCCTTGATAATTCTGATATCTCGTGCTGACCATATACCTCAACCTTTGGAAGGATGTCTGATGGGTTAAGATGTGTGATCTTTCCAGACAGTTCTCGCACGATTGGCGGATTTGGGATGGTGCGCTCAATTAGAAAATATCGCTCGTTGGGCCGCGGCAAACGAACCAGCATGGTTATTATAGTACCATTACGTAGTACCTGCCGAACAATATCTACATGAGCCTTGCGCGCATCTTCTCCCAAGGGATCAAGTTGCAGTACTGCACGAATACTTTCTATAACCGTAGATTTGCCTGTACCTCTCCCTCCGATAAGCACATTCAGATTGGAAGTTAAGCGTACTTGCGCGCCATCCAAAAACCCACCTTGCCATGTCAATGAGATAATCTCCGCATGTGCATTGTGGAATAGACTACCATCCTCCTGATTCAACCGGACCCGAGATTCGGGATCCAAAAAAGCCTGTCGCAATCCATCTATTCCGACATCCGACATCTTCACCCAACATGTAGCAAAACGATCATCCAAGTCATCGGGTTTCGTGATGTCTTTCGCATTAACTACGGCAACAGCGGGTGTTCCATTAAGTGTGCCAGAGCGGTGATAGTCGGGGATTTTATTTTCAACTATATCACGAATTCCACTGCGTAGTTCGGCAATCTCTCCTGGAATCTGAATTGCGAGGAGATTCTTATTTTGCCAAGCACGGATTCTCGCTTGACCATCTAGATTGTTGAATAATCCATTTTTGTTCGTGGTATGTGCAGCAATGGAGACTCCCCTCTGATAATGCACTGCGTCTAAGATTTCTGCAAACGTCTTAGTTGAAAGTTGGGATGACGGCCGTGGATCATGGATCCCAAATTCACCCAGATAGCGACTAAGTTGATCATCGCTCACATCTGGTGGATAGATACACAAAATATGGATGCCCTCACTAGAAGATAATTCAAAGCCCGGGAAAATATAGATTTCATGCTTCTGGGCTGCATCCTGAAAGGCGGAGACATCTCTGATACTGTTGTGATCTGTGATAGCCAGCACCTTGATGCCTAGTTCTACTGCTTTGTCTACGACCGCTTGTGCGTAACTGGCTATATTCCCTTCATTCGGCTTACCTCGAAACGTTTTCCCATAGTGATGTGGATTCACTTGGAAAGCACATTTATAGAACTTTGCTCCGCAAGGAAGCCTTTGAATGGATTCGAAAAGATCTGAGTTATCAATCATACGTCAGACGAGTATGATAGAAGACGTTTTCAACTCCACGTATAGTATCGGGTAGATTTTCATGAATAGAATTAAATTCCACAGGTAAGAGATTCCATGATAGTTGGTTGATAGGTAAGGGATAACGCATTCTAACCGAACACTGGAAAAATGAGGAGTAATTTCATGTGATGAATCTGCAGGGGCTATAAACCATCCCCAAAGGATCATATATTATTGATCCCTTAACATAAAAAATAATTATCTATTCAAGTGGTAGTAATCCCGAAATAATACCATGTATAGTTGTTCATCAAAAACTCTTTACCCACGGAATCTTTTGTAGATAACCAGATGGATCGCAAAGCATAAGTAGATTCATCTTTGAGAATCCTTCGGAATATGGATTCAAAGCTTAGCTTACTGTTACGCGATATACATATTCATCTAATCTTTCAATATTTGATTAGGCAATACTGTCGGACGGGTGAACAATAGAATTTACAGTTTCAGGGGCAAGTAGTTCAAATTTCCTAATGTGTAGTGTGCTTAAGGTACGGAATTCTCTTGATTGTGACTGAGCCCAGCAATTCCCACTAAGCAATTAATTTCTTGAAATCGGGAAATTACTTTGTTTTGTTTTCGCAAACTTTTGGCTTATTTTTCGGTCAGACCGCTTTGCTTTAGCCTTGTTCTGTTGAGAGCATACCCTGATTGGAGCGTCCATCTTCTTCCCGCTCAGAGGATTGTCTGTTTTTTTCCATAAAACTTGCTGATCAACCATGAAAAAGAAGTCACTTCATTGAGTCCACAAGCGTTTGAGGAAACCGTTTCTGCTTTAAGCTGTTCAGGAGCCCTAAGATGCGCTATAAATCTTTAAGATGAGCCTCTTTCAAAATTCCTCAATTGGATGATTTTTTGAGGGATTTCAAAAGAGGTTCCCATACTGAAGATTTCGCGTGGTCCGACTAAACCGAGCCAGTTTAAGCCACAATTCAGCGGGGACAACGGATGAAAATAAAGAATTTTGAAAGAGGCTCAGATGTATAGTTTTAGCATAGAATTCCCAGAATAATGGATATCGTGGATAGGACAATGATGATGAGCCGCGAGATTGTGTAGTAGGTGACCACGCAAATCAGGATACGCCCCAGTTGAACAAATTCGCCAAATACCCGAGGATACGAGTGGTAACCAGCACCCCTATCAGCCAGAGTGATAAATTGATTTTCGTATTCAGGGCGTCCAACTTTCCATCTATGGACTTAAACTTGGCATCCAGTTCTGCATCTCCTGTCTTTAACTGGGCATCCAGCTTTGCATCAAGGGCCTTCAACTCAATGCGTAACTAATTCAGGTGAGAATCCAACTTGGACTCAAACGATGCTGTAATCGTTTTGAGTTGATCAGAAACCTGATCTGACAATGGGTTTGTCATGAGTTAAACAACCTCGTTTGCTTCAACTGCCTCAGAACTGGACTTCTAAGCTAGTTCCGATATTCAAGTAAGATGACCAAAGTAATTTTAGGTTTAGCCATTCGTAGCCAGTGGGGCGAAGGGAAAGATTTAAGGTTCCCATTCAATAAGGGATTGGTAATAACTAATGTTCAAGGAAACACAGAAAACAGGAAGATCAGGTTTAGAAAAAGCAATCAATGGTAGAGTAGTGCTTGACCGAAAACCCCCGATTTTCGCTGATCAGGGTATTTCAACAGGTTTTGGGTCAAAATGGTTGGATTGATTCACGTTTAGGGTTCTCCCTCTCCCATTTTCTTATCTCCCCCCTTGAGATGCGTCAAAAAATAGGGGATAAAGTAGTGTGATTGGGGTGCTATTTG
The DNA here is from genome assembly GCA_965208025.1 of Rhodothermales bacterium. Taxonomy (GTDB): domain Bacteria; phylum Bacteroidota; class Rhodothermia; order Rhodothermales; family Bin80; genus Bin80. The sequence continues at coordinate 1,407,756 of OZ242302.1, read as the reverse complement.
TGTTGAAAAAGGCTGCTCAGGCACAGATTTCCATCCCCCGAATATACCTCGGGCTCCTCCCGTGATGGAGTAGATTCAAACTTGCCTTAAGGTTGGAACAAGAGGCTATGCCGCCTTCCGTACTTGGCTACGCTTCATCAGCACATCCCCAATCCGACATAGATTGGTAGCGACCACGGCGGCGCCCACCGTACGGGCAAATCCCTCTTTTCCCCCTTTGGTTCGGATCCGATCCCCACCATGCTGTTCCAGACAGTTGATCCTTGACTCTACCTGCGCGTGTACCTGACGACGATCGGAAAACTCCGGGGCAGACTCCCGTTCCTGATCCGCCTGCTTAAGGGTCCCCCTCTTTGGCATCACTGCATGGTCCAAGACGGTGTCTAACTCCTCTATGTTGTCCGCGGAACTGAATCCCCGGTCAAAGCTCATGGAGATCACATTCGGATAGCTCTCCACACACTCCCGCGCCAAGTCTACGGCCACATCCACATCCTCCCCCGTCCACAAGATCTTCCACATCATGATCAAACGACTTGTACTTTCTACGATGGACACGGGAACCCCTAACTCCACCTCCTTGGATCCATGTTTGCCTTTCTTGATCCACCGAGTATACGGGGCATGTAAGGAATAAATCTTCTCCTCAGGGGGAATCTTTTCCTCCTGTACCAAACGCCGTGCTACTTGATCTAAAAGCTTATGAGCCATTGCAGAAGCTCTCTTTAAGCGGGCAGTCCGTGGGGAGTCGGGGGACACTTCCAGAAGCTTCTCAAGGGTTTGGTCACACTTCCGAATCCGATCGAGAGCCAATTGAAGATAGTTCTGGACGGCCTTAGGACGCTTTGAATACTTTTTCGCTGTATCCACGCGCCGATACGCTTTCTTCAAGCTGTCCCGCAGATGACGGATCTGACGCCAGCCTGTGATTCCATGCGCACGTAAATCAAATACATTCCATGCACGCATGGCCCAGAGCAAATAGTAGAGCACCGCATCCAACAGCAGACGCACATCCATGGGAAACCGAACATGGGATTCCACCACATACGAGTCACAGCGCGTTTCAATCGGATCGCTGGACGAGATGCCCAAGATCTCATGTCCAAACTCCACGACCCGTTGATTCACTTCGGCCCAGATCTCCTCGGTGATCAGGGATACATTGTCCATGACGCTTTGGGTACTGTAATAGACTTTTTTTGCAAACGCATCTACATCATGTTGCAACATCTGGCGAATGAGTTCATGATGATTGGCCATGTCGGTCAGCCGCTCAAAGTCGCAATGGAGTGCTTGTTTCAGGGGCGCGAACACGAAGATGCGCCAGTAACTCATCCCCGGTCGTCCCACTTGCTGGTTGGTCTGCTTCCCGATCTTGCATTGAAGAAGGAGGAGGAGCGCCATCCGAAGGGGTTCGTTCATCCACAACTCTTGGAGTGCACACAAAACCCGGGGCGTATCATCCTTGGATCTGAGGTTGAACTCAATTTGTTCAATGGGAATCACACCCAATGTGGGCGTGTCGTCGAATGGTTGTCGCATGAAAAATTAGGGAAAATGGTGTCGAAGATTTTGGATACTTTGGAACGATTTGGGGCAAAATGAGCAAAAACCCCCAGGATAATGGTCACAAAGCGGGGTTTTACGCATACAAATTCCAATAATCGACTTTTTTCGGAAAAATCTTCGCCATCGAAGGCAAGGTCAAAGTTCGCCAAAACAGGCCGTTTTTAGCCCAAAATGAGCCAAAAAAGGACACCTGAGCACCAAATCATGCCTCAAATGCGTAAAATGAAGGGTTTTCTGGTATGCACTAGAGTATCAACGGATGAATTATAGCTTGATCGGTTGTTTTCACGCAACTGGATGATTGGAAAGCGAAACGTCATATAAAATATAAAATTAGCTGAGGATTCGCAGTCAACAGATGATGTCTCGTCTTGATGATGAGCACCTTTAAGCAATTGTGACCGATTCATCAAGGTAGACATCCTGAATTGCATTCAGGATGCCAATCCCATCTTTCATTGGACGCTGAAATGCTTTCCGTCCAGAAATCAACCCCATGCCTCCAGCACGCTTGTTGATCACGGCCGTTTTAACCGCTTGTTGCAGATCATTTGTACCAGATGCACCACCCGAATTGATCAGCCCACAACGTCCCATGTAGCAATTCGCGACTTGATACCGAGTAAGATCAATTGGATGCCGACTGGATAATTCCGTGTAGATACGATCATCAAATTTTCCGTAACTGGAACCCCCATAATTCAGAGCGGCGTAGCCACCATTTGAGGTCGGCTGTTTTTGTTTGATGATATCTGCCTCAATCGTCACACCCAAGTGATTTGCTTGACCAGTCAGATCGGCGGATGCCTCGTGGTTGACGTCCTCAATTTTGAAGGCGCTATTGCGGACATAACACCACAGGATGGTAAGCATCCCAAGTTCATGTGCATAAGCAAATGCTTCAGTCACCTCTTGCAACTGCCGATTGGATGAATCAGATCCGAAATAGATCGTAGCCCCCACGCCGATACAACCCATATCCCAAGCATTCTGAATGTTCGCAAAGGGGACCTGATCATGGGTATTCGGATAAGTCAACAACTCATTATGGTTGAACTTCAAAATGAAGGGAATTTTATGTGCATACTTACGAGCGACAGCGCCCAATACCCCATAAGTTGAAGCCACTCCATTACATCCCCCCTCAATCGCGAGCCGGACAATATTTTCGGGATCAAAGTAAATTGGATTCTTTGCAAACGATGCACCAGCGGAGTGCTCAATACCCTGGTCAACCGGGAGAATAGATACGTATCCCGTACCCGATAATCGTCCAGAATTGAAGAGGGTTTGCATAGAGCGCAGGACACGGGGATTCCGATCCGATCCAGCCCATACTTCGTCAACAAAGTTGGGGCCTGGCAGATGCAGACTCTCATGCGAAATCGTCGTGGACGAATGCGTCAAAAGATCTTCAGCAGAGTCTTCAAGGATCTGCGCAATAGTTGTGTTTTGTACGTTAGCCATGTGTTATGAAAGTTGATAAAGACTAAATTTAAGATGTATGTGTATTTATATCGTTCATTTCCAAGGAGGGTTTCTTGGCATTGCGTTCTTTAACGCATAATTCTTTCGGAATACGAATTGGGTTGGCCATCCAATCCGAAAGATTGCGTCCAATATAGGATCCAAAGAGCAACCCTTTGGATCCAAGTCCGGTGAGGATCCATACGTTCTTCGTGAGTGACCCGACCATGGGCAACCGGGTACCAGAAACCCCCACACGTATTCCTGCAGAGGTGCGGTGAATGGTTGCAGAATCTATCCAGGGAATCATCTGACGAGTCAAACCAAGGATTTTATTTGTCCCCTCGGTTGTTGGCTTGTCATCAGGATAAGCATGTTCATAGGTGGTTCCCAGAATCAATCTGTTCCGCAGGGGGACGACATATCCGAACCCACTTGTGGGGAGTTGGACGGATACTCCAGTGGGAGCGGAGACTTCAAGTACTTGACCCTTGATGCAATGTAGGTTCAAAGGGGACAATTCCGAGAAAGATGCATAGCCAGCACCCAAGGCTAAGATCATCGTTTTCGCAGTCAACAATGTGCCTGAGGACAGTACTGCGGTTATACTTGATCCATGATCCTTCCAGTCAGTAAGATTTTCGGTAAGGATCGTACAATTTGAGGATAGGGTGGTGAGGAGGTCACGAAGCATTTGAGGCGTGTCCGCTACCCCTCCAGTGGTCATCGCAGCACCAAATGGGGCTTGGACGGATGGATGGGTTTTAAGCATTTGATTGGACGAAAGCCAAGTCACGGAATCGGGGTCAATTTTGGATCGTTCGTAAAATTTTGATGCTTGTGCCTCATCGGTGGCAGGACGCAGGATTCCTGTTGGATCGTAGGTTTTCTGCGCACCGGCGAGCTTTAGGGTTGCAAGAAAATCTTGATAACACTGGTTGGCATTCCAGAACGTTCGCATTCGCTGACCAGCGAATGGATTTACTAGGCCAGCTGCAACGGCGGATGCCTTGGGGAATGTGCCAGTGACCAGAGTGACCTGTTTTGTCTGAGACAGCCAAAGAACTGCAAAGGATCCACCGATTCCACTGCCCACAACGATGACATCACACGGAGAATTCTTAGCCGAACGAATGGAACCGTTGGATATGGTTTGGGTAGCAACCGAGATGTATTTGTGCCCGTAGCTCAGCTGGATAGAGCGTCTGACTACGGATCAGAAGGTCGGGGGTTCGAATCCTCCCGGGCATACTAAGTTCCCTGGGTAGCTGGTAGTTTCCAGTGGTGCCCATCAGCGGCTCACTCGCCCAGATATATCCCCTGAAAGTATTTTTTCCACTTCAGCAACGGTAGACAGGTTGAAATCACCAGGGATACTGTGCTTTAAGCAAGATGCGGCAACCCCAAAGTTGAGTGCCTGTTGGTCGTTCCCATCAAAGGTAAGTAGTCCGTAAATCAACCCTCCCACAAACGAATCCCCTCCACCAACACGGTCAACGATCGGAATGATGTCATAGGTTGGTCCGTGGAGCAACTCGGATCCATTCCATAGTACCCCCGACCATGTATTATGGGATGCACTCAGAGAACTTCGAAGTGTAATTGCAACGCGCTCACATCGGGGGAACCGTTCCATCAACTGACATCCTACGGATTCATAGGCAGCGGCATCCAGATGGCCACCACGAACTTCTACTCCCTCAGGATGAATACCGAAGACTTGCAAAGCATCTTCTTCATTCCCGATAATCACGTCACAGAAGGACACCAGTTCGGGCATCACCTCGGCTGGTGTTTTGCCCCACTGCCACAGCTTTGCTCGATAGTTGAGATCGACAGAAATTTTCACATCGTGTCGGGTTGCAGTTTCCAGGGCTTCCTTTACCGTCAAGGCGGCGCTCTCGGAGATTGCAGGCGTGATTCCGGTCCAGTGCAACCAGTCTGCTCCTCTGAAGACTTCATCCCAGTTGATCATGCCAGGGGTGACTGATGCCATGGCTGAGTGCGCCCGATCATACAGAACTTTGCTCGGACGCGCAGATGCACCCGTCTCAAGAAAGTAAATTCCCAATCGCTCACCTCCCCGCTGCATAAATTGGGTATCTACTCCATGCGCACGCATGGCATGGATGGCAGCGGTTCCCAGTTCATTTTGGGGGACTCGGGAGACAAAAGTCGACGGGATGCCATACCCCGCGAGGGAAACGGCAACATTTGCCTCTCCGCCTCCATAGCAGATATCAAATGATGGGGCTTGGGTAAATCTCTGAAATCCGGGAGTTGAGAGCCGGAGCATGATTTCACCGAATGTAATGCAGCGTTTCATTGTGCGTAGAAATAGAATTGGATGAAGAACGAGATCTAAATTGCCCAGTCGGGAATCGTTCCGATCTCAATTCCAAAGATCTGGATGAGGAGAGCATATGCCCCGATGGTGATCAAGACGAGGAACACAATATTAAGGTATACCCCTGCCCGTGCCATTTCGAACACAGTCACCCGATCACTGCCATAGATGATTGCATTGGGCGGCGTAGCAACGGGGAGCATGAATGCACAACTTGCCCCGAGTGCAGCGGGGATCGCCAGAAGCAGGGGGCTTTCGCCAACGGCCAGCGCCAAGGCAGCCAGAACGGGCAGAAAGGTTGCCGTAGTTGCGGTATTGCTGGTGATTTCGGTCAGGAAGATGATCAATCCGGTTGTAAGGAGAAGAATCAGGATGGTTGGCAATGGTTGAAGCGGCGCGAGGGATGCACCCAGCCAAGCCGCGAGTCCGCTCCCCGAAACTGCCGCCGCAAGGCTGAGTCCTCCCCCGATCAGGATCAGTGCTCCCCAGGGGAGTTGTTTGGTGGTTTCCCAGTCCTGAACAAAGACCCCGCGCTTCATGTCAACGGGGAGCACGAACAAGGATAAGCCTCCAATCATGGCAATCCCTGCATCGGTCAAGCCGGGGATCAGAGATGAGAGGAGTGGGCGGGTCATCCAGAGTAGGGCAGTACACAGGAAAACCACGCCAACAATTTTCTCCCCTTTGTTCATTTGCCCAAGTTTGTCTCGCTCATGTGCAATCAATTCTTTGCTTCCGATCAGGTCATGTTTGTCAAATGGATAAAGCACACGGGTAAGAATAAAGAATGAGGCAGGAATCCCAACGAGGACCAATGGTACGCCAACGGAGAGCCACTTGGAAAAAGTGATTGTGTATCCATATTCATTTTCAAAGAATGCACTTATGAACGCATTCGGAATCGTGCCGATGAGGGTTCCCATTCCGCCAATATTGGCGGCATAGGCGACGCCGAGGAGCAGTGCCACGGAGAAGTGATGTTTAAATCGGCCAGAATTTGCTTTGGAGTCTGCCAATGCAATTACAGAAAGTGCGACGGGGAGCATCATCAGTGCGGTTGCGGTATTACTGACCCACATGCTCAGCCCGGCAGTTGCCACCATGAACCCAGCGATTAATGCTGTCGGTCCAGTACCTGCATGAGAAATGATCCAGATGGCAATTCTTCGATGCAACCCCCACCGCATCATCCCTAAGGCGATCATGAACCCACCCATGAACAGAAAGATGATTGGGTGGGCATAGGGGGCGGCAGTTTCCTGTGTGGTATTCACATCCAGAATGGGAAATAATCCCAGTGGAAGGAGGGAGGTTGCAGGAATTGGAATGGATTCGGCGATCCACCATGTGGCCATCAGGAGAGCAATGCCCAGCGTATACCATGCGGTGATTCCCATACCACTGGGGGGAGGTAGGACGAGCACTGCCAAAAAACAGATCGGTCCAAGCCCCAACCCCACATATTGTCTCAATCCGTAAGATGCAGGTGTATTCATGGATTAAAAATCACCGAGTCGTTTACAGAATCCATGAGATGAAGGATTTATACAAGTGGCTCATTGGTATTTGGGAATATTACCGTATCTTGGCAGGATAGGGCGTAGCATCAAGGTTATGGTCTGTTTTCAAACAAAAGTTAAGGACGGAGGGGTTTGATGCAACCTTTTCGTTGCAGGATGGTTAATTAAACGGTATGGTTTTGACATAAGGATTTGTGCGGGTTTCCCGTGCAAACACTGAATTTGTACTTTCCCGCACGAAATTTTTACGTATATCTCTGAATTCGCGTGTAATCAAGTTTGAGACCGTAGTGCCTTAGTGGTACTGTTGCGATGAGGTCTCATAGCAATGAACTAACAAGAACATCAACTTTAACAGATTGGAGTGAGGCTCCAGACACATGAAACACATTACAAAACTATTTGGGCTTGTCATGGTGGCAGCCTTCATCGGATTGGTTACGACCCCGAGTCTGTTCGCGCAGGCGAATAGGGTTTATATCAATCCGTCAACCCCAGAGACTATTCTGTTTGACGATTGCAATAACGCAGATGTTGGGTGTAGCTTTCAGGTAGCTTTGGCCAGAGTTCTTGTCGCGCAAGTAGACGAGGTCTTCTTTCGGGTTCGCCGTGCGGGGGGCACGGTTGTAATTAACAAAACCAACCAGGGCAATGATCCAATAACAATATTAAGCCCAAAGAAGTTCTTCGCGCATGTGCGCGGTGGAACAACCGGGGTGCGTGGAACGATTGAGTTCAGAGGTTCTACAGCCAATCCTGTGAATGTGGTGTTTGGGGCGAGCGCGAAATTTTCGGTTCACGAGGATGCTACGGTATTGTTCAACGAAATAGTTGATATTCGAGCTGACGTTGGGAGGTTTCCTATTGATACGGAGACTGAGAGGCAGGGGAGTTTCACCGCTACGAAAGGTTTTGAATTTCAGGGCTCACCAGCTGCAACTTTTGACACGTTAGACGTCAGACAGGATTTGTTGTTTATTGGTTCTGAAGCTGTTGAACTTAAGGTCAAACAGTTGACAGTTCGGGAAGGGAATACCCTTACGATTAACAACACCGGTACTGGTGGTGCCAATAGATTTGACTTGCAAATTGAACTATCTACCTCAGATGATGCGGAAAGCAAGGAAGATGAGATAACCATTGACGGGACAATTGCTGGAACCGGTAGAGTGTGGATTACACCTGCAAATGGTACGACCCTTCGTGAAACGTTTACATATATGCCGAATGAAGATGGGGAGGTTGATCACGAAGATTGCTTAATGCTCAAGGGGAAAGGTGCCATTAACAACACCGTATATGTTGTAGGAGCAGGCAATGTTTGTGTCAGCCTATCGAAAATAGGTGGATTGGATGCTTTGACAAATAATCGTATAGGGACTGCCGATACGACCAATGTTATTTTCACGGGGGATGTAATGGTGGATGGAGATGTTACGCAAAGGAGACTTGCTCGTGTGGTGTTTGAAGGTGCGACTACGATTACGGGGAGTGTCTCCTTATTAGATGCCGGCATTCCAGATAACGTTGATCTATCAGGACTTCCTCTTCAACACCCAACGAATGGTTTCCGAGTCACCGTGGACGAGTGCATGTATGACCCTGATGCCGAGATGAGTGTTACCCGGGGGATGGAAATCCCTGGAGTACAGTTTGAACATGGGGTAACCATTGGGAAGGATCTCATTTTTGACATGGGTGAAGATCCCACCGATCCGGCGACGCAATGTCCACCGCAGGTACTCTTTATGGGCCCCGCAGCTGTGGCAGGGGAGATGGATCAACTGAACAATGTTGTGCTTACGTCAAGTATTGAGGGAAACTTGGACTTCAAGGATGGTGGACATCTTCATCTTCACGGAGATTCTCTCAAAATTGGGATTGCAGAGGACGCAATCGTCCACACATCATCTCATAATTTAGAACTTGGCGGAGATATTTACTCCGATGTGGGAAAAGACGGAGAAATTACGATGGGTTTGCCGGCAACATCAACCATTGACGCGAAGTGTGCCACTGATTTCTCTTTGGGTACAGGGAACCGTCTAACGTTGACCGGTGGGGAGAATAAGGATCATGTAATCAGTCCCGATATGCTGAATATTCCTACGTTGGTGGCTCTTGGCACGTTGGAAGTTCAGGGTGGGACGCTTGAGGTTACAACGCTTCATATTGCGGATGAGCTTCTGGCGGGTGGATCTCTTGGCGAAGTGACTGGGATTGAACACTTGATTCTTCAAGGCAGTGGTGTGGACGGTAGCATAAGTGCTCCTGAACTGAAGGCCATCGCTTATGGTACTCATTTAGGCGATAAGATTACTTTACCTGCTACGTTGGAGACACTGGCGCTTGATCTCTCTCCTGATCGAGAACTTCGTATCACGGAGAAACTGACTGTTAACAACTTAGGTTTGTGCAGTGGAAATCTGACTCTAGTTGAGGTTGAGAATTCTGCGATGGATTCGACACTGACAGTTACGGAGTTTCTTCATGTCCAAGCCGGAAATTTGGTGTTTGATGAAGACGATCCAGGGTCCATTGCCACGGACATGGCGGACCCTGCAGACCCTGTGAATGATGGTTATATCCTCCGTTATGTAACTCCAGGCGAGCGGACCGTTGGTTCAGAATGGTTCGCTCCAAGAAAAGTGGTAGTTGATCATGAGTCAGCAAAGATTACAGTAGGAGAGGCTAAAGTAATTCCAGATATTCTCCACCTCTTCAAGGGTGAGATGGACTTAGAGGCCGATTTAGAAGTGAACGGTCAATTGTTGGTGGATAAGGGCACTAAGTTGCTTTCGATGGGAAACAATGTAGTTACGCACAACAGTGTCACTGTGGGTGGAACTTTGCAAACCGATGGTGGCGAGGTGCATGTATTGGGGCATAACGACAAAGATGGCCACTATGTTGACGGAACTGCGACAGTGAACGTTGGGGCTGAGGGGATGATTGATGTCGGGAGTGGAGCCCTGCAATTAGGCCCAGAAATAGTGACCCCCAAAGATGGATTGTTTGATGATTGGCAGTTCCCAATAGAGAATAGTGAAGCCAGACCCCATGTCAAACTAGACTTGGCGGTGGACGGGGACAAAACGGGTAGGGTCACGGGGACGATTCGTGTCCCTAAGGGAAGCAAACAAACGGAACTCGTTGGGGAAAACTTTGACACAATCGATTTTGATGGATCCAAAAATCCAGGAACGACCGAAGAACAGACTGGGAAAAATTGGGACGGAACTCTGTATCTCGTTGCTTCTGGTGATGTTGTAATGGTAGATTCCTTGATGGCCGCCGGCACCGGGGGGGCCGTTGAATTTCGGGAGGGGCAGAAAGCCATTATCACCAAGAACGTTGCTAGCAGTTCTGCAATACTCTACGTTGAGGAGCCTTCTAGTCTTGAATTCATGGGAGATCTCAGCATCAGTGGAACGGGAGGATTATCCGTCAGAGGAATGGGCAAATCAATCATCGTTCATGGACACTTTATGCTGAATTCAGATGTGGAGGGATCAGTTAATATGCATGATCCAGAAGGTGGAGTATTTCTTATTGAAACTACTCAAAAAACCGTTAAGGGCGACTTTATAGTCTCGGGAGAGGGGAGTGCCTTACGTTATTCAGCAAGTGGTGCAGATTTAGTTTTAGAGGGAGACTCTGTTAAATTCAGTCTGAAGGAAAAGGACTATGTGTTTGGTGCAGACATTGAGTTCGCAGGAAAGAAGATGCAGACCGTTAACACTCCCCCGGATTCGTTTGCCTTGGGCCATGTAACGATTAACAATCGTGCGGGGGTGATGTTAATGAGTGATGTGACGCAAGGGGCCGCAGCAGAGTTAACTCTTGCAACTGGCCTGATCAGTAGTAACGAAAACCATAGTTGGGGGGTCATGAACTCAACGATTGAGGAGAACCTCATCCGGCGTACTTCTGCGCGTGAGGGAATGCACTGTGGCCCAGACAATGATGAGGCATGTAGCGCTTCAATTAGGGAAGGATCCCGTCGTTCATATGTGACTACTTCGCTGGCACGTCGTATGACGCAAGGTAATGATGGCGATGGAGAATTGACGGGAGGTTATCTATTCCCCGTGGGGGACTTGACTTCCTTCCGTCCAGTGATTGTGCAGTTGCCATTTGAGCCTCTTGATGCAGATACTCTTGCGTTATCTACGATCAGTGTGCCTGCAGGAGATATGCCTGCATGGCCTGCTGACAATCTGATAGCCCAAAGCACAGATGGGTCCATTACTCTAGATGTTTATTCAGATATATTCTGGAAGGCAGAAGTGGTCGGCGATGGCGAGATGTCCGGTAGCATCAACTTACGTGTTGCCGCCACCGGTCTTGTGAATGTATTTGATGCGTCACGCTTACGTATTGTCCAGTGGGATTGTGAGTGGGAAAATCCGCGTCTGGCTGGGCAGTATGATGTTACTGGAACAGCATCTTCCGAGTCTTTTGTGGTCAATGACTATATCAATGGAGCACTGAACATCACGCAGGAACAAGTTGATCTTGGGAATTGTGCCATCTTTGGAATCGCGTCAAATGGGATTGAGAATCCAATTCATCGTGAAGAACTCACAGCTGGACTTTCCGAGATTCAATTTATCCATAATGCAGTGGTCCCAGCACCGGTCAACTTAATATTGGATGATGTTGAACTTCGATCGGGTTTTGAATTTCAAAGTGCCACGGGGTATACGGTGGTTGCTGCCGGCCCGCATGTGGTGAGGGTTACTGCGGTGGGAGTTCCAGAGGAACAGTTGCCTGATCCCGAAACACTCCCGAACTTGCAGTCAGGTAAAAGTTATGTTGCTGTTGTTCATGGTGCTTTGCCCAAAGAGAACATTCGGATTGCATTCTTTGAATCTCGTAAGGTGTCTAGTGTTGAGAATATGGTGGAAGCGGTCCTCGTACATGGCGTTCCTAATGCTCCTGATGTCACTGTCTATGAATTAGACCCATTCAATGATAATGTGCGCACAAGACTACTGACCAAAGATCTAGGCTTTGGTGCTACTACTCAGCGATATCTCACACTCGAGCCAGGGTTCGCGACTCTTCTGGTAACGGATTCTGATGACGCTGAACTCGCTGCGTTCCAGTTAGATCTGAGTGGTCGGCAAGGTGAAGCATTGATTCTCAACTTTTCCAACACACCTGCCGATCTACAAATTTACGGTGTTGATGTGAATGGCGAAACCGTTGGGAGCTTTGTCGTAACCAATGTCGATACTGCACAAGAGATTCCGACTGAGTTTGCTCTACACGGTAACTATCCGAATCCATTCAATCCTTCAACACAGATCACGTTTGATCTTCCAGAGTCTGCACAGGTGAGTCTGCAGGTGATAGACATGCTTGGACGGGAAGTGATGACCTTGCCTGCGAAGGAGTTTGAGGCGGGAGCGAACCGGAGCATTGAGTTGAATGCGATCAACTTGTCTTCGGGTGCGTATCTCTACCGTATGATTGCTACAGGTGCGGAGAGTCAGTATGTGAAGACTGGACGCATGACACTGGTGAAGTAGTGCTGAACGAGTAGAACTCTACTCAACGTCAAACGAAGCGCCCTGATACTAAATAGGTATCAGGGCGCTTTTGTTTTGTATTCCCACGATCAGGAAAAAATCAATGCAAGTTCACTACTGTTGCCATCGGAAATCACTTCTCAGCTTTATGCGTGAATTTCGATAAAACCTCCAGTTCCGACAGGAGAGTGCAGTTGTGTATGTTGATGCGCCAATCATGATTGGACGCACCAAGCCCAAAGGGATTCAATACCGTGGGTATGTGCCATACCGTTTACATATTCGGGTCTTTGCACTTAAGAGTGGGTTAGGACTGACGCGGAAATTGAAACCAAAAAGATCACCGCTGATGGAGACCTCTAAGCTATCCAAGGATCCACTGTTCACTGAAAAGGTAGGGGATATTGTAAGGTGCTTGGCGGCAATACAAATTACGATCGACGACAAAACTTTTTACGGTTTCAGGAATCCAAAGTTTAACCATGGAGGAGCACATTTCATTGAGGCGTCGCAGCTCGCTGCTCCGCCTCAATGAAGATGGCAATTTCCACGATTTTGTCCGTGTCTGATCTCTCTGTTGGCCTGCCGGACACGGACAACAGCAGGCAGATTCAGATCTAATTGTGTTCCAAGGGTTCATGCGCTGATTGGTTAGGAAGTGGGAGATTCAGGTCCTTCGTTCGCGTGTTCCCGTCGCCGTTGGGCTACTTCTAACCGATAACTCGGCAAATTAAGTTCTAAGACCACACAATGATGCACCAATCGGTCCACGGCGGCGGTTGCGTTCATTGGATCATAAAAGATGTTCTCCCATTGCGAGAAGGGCAGGTGGCTGGTCAGGAGCACGCTCTTGCGCTCATAGCACGCTGCCAAGAACTGGAACAGGGCTTCCATCTCTTCTCGACTATGCTTCACATAGCCCAGTCCATCAATGAGAATCGCATCAAAGCGTAGCAACTGCTGAATGAAGGTTCGGAGTCCTTGCTCCTGTTTTGCACGAAGTAAGGCGTCGACCAGTGCATCCGAGGGGTAAAAGATCAATCGCCGTCCCAGATAAATCAATTCTTGCCCCAGTGCGCACATCAGATGCGTCTTTCCGCTCCCCGTAGGGCCCAGCACCAGCACATTCTCGTTCCGATCCAGAAAGCCACCTTCCAGTAGCCTGCGCAACTGATGATCCAGCTTCAACGGTACCCGCGTTCGGTCAAACGAAGCCAACGTTTTGGATAAGGGTAGCTGAGAAGCCCGTGGAGCGCGCTGAACACGGTTGTGAGTAAGTGATTGCTGTTCCTGTTCAATCAACGTCAGCAATAAAGTCCTGACTTCGACAGGTAGGTGTTGACTTGGAGGGCAAAATAGTCATTTTCGAGTGATTTCGGGGCTTTTTTGGGGTATTTGGGGCCATTTTAGCCCTGTTTTTCAAGTTCCTAAGATGTAGTGTTCAGTTTGTTTTTTGATTTGGGTATTTGGACTTTGTGCCGTATCTTACCTATATCATGTTCGTTCGCAAACTCAAACGAAAGACGACCCAAAACATTGCCGTCCAGATCGTGCGCAATGACCGCACAAAGGATGGCAAAGTGCGGCAGAGGATCGTGCGCTATATGGGCACGGCCCCCGAAGGCCCGGCATTGGAGGCTCTCCTGCACATCGCGGAACAGGAACGATTGCGGATTGAAGAAGAGAGCAAGCCGTCCTTGTTTCCGTCGGAGCATAGTGCGCATGCCGCTTTGGAGGCCCGACGTAGGAAACCGTCCGACCAGCCCATCCCGCTGGAAGATATCCGCAAGCTGGAGGAGGTCAAGCGGATCTGTGTGGGCTTTCATGAGGTGTTTGGGGCCTTGTATATGCGGATGGGGTTCGATCAGTTGTTTTCCAAACGGCATGCGATGGCTGCGCGTCTATTCAGGCAGGCCGTATTGTTACGTCTAGGAGCCCCTGGAGACAGCAAACTGGCTCATGCGCGGCAACTGTCCAAGGAAGATGGCGTGGAAGTCCCGGTCCACAAGTTTTACCGCATGATGGATGCGGTAGATGATCGGCGTATTGCGCAGTTGCAGTCGATCGTGGCCCGGGAGGTGACCGACTTACTCGGAAGCAAGCTGGATGTACTGTTTTTTGATGTGACCACGCTGGCGTTTGCTTCGGACAAGCCCGACGGACTCCGCAAGAAGGGATACAGTAAAGATGGGAAGCATACTCGTGTGCAGGTGGTGTTGGCCCTGATGCAGACCCGTGACGGACTGCCCGTCGGCTATGAGTTGTTTGAAGGCAACACCGCGGACGTTAAGACACTGGAGCCAGCGATCACCTCGTTGAAGGCCCGTTTTGCATTGGACCGTGTGGTGGTTGTGGCGGATTCTGGGATGCTGAGTGCGGACCATGTCGCCTTACTGCAAAGTATGGGGCATGACTATGTGGTTGCGGCCCGTTTGCGCTCAATGCAGGCGGAGGACTTGCGTAAGGTTACGGGCACGCATAAGTGGCAGTCCACCGCAGACGGTCGCAAGGTAAGCGAAGTGCGGATTGGGGGGAGGCGGCTCATAGTGCGATATTGTCCAAAGCGTGCGGCGAAGGATGCACACGAGCATGAGAAAGCGGTAACGAAAGCCCAGAAGCGTTTGGCATCTGGGGTCAAGGGATCGGGTCGGAAGGGTCGTTACTTGAACGTGAACCGGAATGCGGTGAAGCTGAATGCAGCGGCCATTGAGAAGGATCGTCAATTGGAGGGATTGCACGCGGTATGGACGAGTCTCAAGGCATCCTCCGCTGCACAAGTGTATGCGCAGTACGGGGGACTATGGCAGATTGAGGAAGGCTTTCGTGTGTTAAAGCATACCATGGCGGTTCGTCCGGTGTTTCACTGGACGGCGCGTCCGCGCGCACATTGCCATATGCTTTGCCGCCTTTGCGATGCTACGCATTCTGCGTCGAATCTACAACACGCGACATGGCGCGGAGGCGCCCATCAGTGAGGGACAGATTTTGGCTCAATTGCGTGAAGTAGAGGTGTCCGTGGTACGAGACAAGACGACCAAGCGTCATTTTGCGATCCCGTCGGCGGCCAACAGTACAAAGGTTCGGCTTTACAAAGCGATGGGGTTGACGATTCAGCGCCAGACCGTACCCTTGGAAAAAGACCCGTAACCCGCCTCCCAAGTGATTGCTTAACGTCTGGTATTTAGACCGCAAAAAGCGGAAAAACCGACGGTGTTTGTAGTGTTCAAAGTTGCCTGAACACTCTTTCCAAAAGACCTGTACCCCCTGAAAAATAAGGCTTTCTTTGTTTTTAGAAAATTGTAAACCGTCGAAGTCAGGACATGGTGCAATTCAGCTATGTTAATTGGACATACCATTGGATTGACTGGTTCCAGTATTCATATGGAAATAAACTAATTTAATCCCTGACCATTTGTCTGTTGCGAACATATAGACGCTCGGTAGCCAGAAACATGACTAGACTGAGCCCCAAAGGGACTACAAGCCGATCGTGAAGAGTACTGGGTACTTACCGTCAAGTGTATTGCAGGAACATGAATCCGCCCCTAAGAGCAAAAGGTTAGGGATCACCTTTGAAACCCCAAACCTCGTCTTCGCTCTACGCGAATTTTCTGCGTCTCGCTGGATACTTCAATTTTCTTTGGGATATAGGTCTCTATTAACCAAGTGTGCATGGATGGGATGGGCACAACATATCCCATAGTGGTCTTTTCCAGAATCCCTTTTTCTTCAAATTTCTTGAATAGTTTTTTCGCATGATCGTTACCAAATTTCTGAGCCATGGAAGAGAATATTTTCATATCATCCAAGGGGAGTCCCGGCTGTACATCCGCGATTAATCTCGCGAGACATTCAGCCTCCGACGGCCGGAAATCAACCAATCGTCCCTTGTAGTACGCCTTGCGAGCTTCGTGCCCTGCTTCCAGTACAGAGGTTAGTCCGTCTGGTGACATAACACCACCATTTGCCTGCAAGTGCACAGAAGCAAGTCCTGCATAACATTGGATGTGCTGCGGCCATCCATGCGTTTCCTGAACGATTGCGTCAACCCACTCCGGCGGATCTCCTTTACATCCCCCCTCCTTTGTAAGCCAATCTCTGATCACCAATTGCTCGGACTCCTTACTTAATGCGTTCAACTCCACAAGGCAACCTAGAGCGAATCTTGAAATGCCCAGTTTACCAAAGGATCCCCTTGTCGTACCTAAACCGGCTGCCAAAAGAATGATCGGCTTCCCCAAGCCCCCATTATGGATGAAGGTAAGGAAGTCAATGGCATTACTCCTATGATTCGTAGGAGGAGTACCTTCGGTGCCCAGTACCTGCGCTTCATCAAGTGTAAGGAGTAAAGGCTTCTTAGCCCCCCTGAGTACTTCCAGTGTCGTACGGTCAGTCTTAGTTAAGGTAAAGTCAACACCCGCCTCAATTTTTAAGAGTGCATTTATACCAACTTTCCCTGATCCCTGCGTCAAATTCAGTTTGCTCCCTTCCCCCAGAGCACTAAGTAACTCATTGGTATCCCAGAGCGAAGAAGTAGGAATTGAAACAACGTTCCAACCTGCTTGTAATGCGTGTCTCTCGCATTCATAAAGGAGAGCCGTCTTTCCCGCGCCCGGCGCACCTTGGATCAGGAACGTAGTTCCAGTATTAGATGCGTGCGCTCGATCGAGTAAATTTCTAAAATTTCTCTGGATGGTTTCTCGCCCGTGGAAATACGGGGAGGGGCCTCGATCAAAGGCAGCAGTATGGGGTGGAAGTTTGGACATGGTGCAATTCAGTTATGTTAATTAGACAGACCATTGGATTGACTGGTTCCGTATTTAGCTGGAAATAAACTAGTTTAGTCCTTGATCCATTTGTCTATTACGAACATCTATACGCTCAGTGGGGAGTAGTTCCTTCATCTCGGATGTAACGTATTGACATCATCTGCCCGTTAGGTGAAACCCAGATTATCAAGTGATGATAGCCTCAGGACGGGTGGCAGGAATCGTGGACATATCTCAAACGATAGCTATAGACCTTCAGTTTCAGTTGGGTAGAAGAGTGATGAATCAAAATTGGTCAAGGACGGGGTAGAGAAGAATGGGATTCATAACGTAACTGTTTGTCCCTTATGAAGCTGTCTTAGCCCCAATGTCTGATGGAAGGGATGCAATATTGAGAAACAGATCTATTTAATGTGCCCCGTTGATGGATCTACTGATCTTGTTAAACTCGGAGTTTCGCGTCAAATCGGGTAGAGAGGGCCTGGATCTTTTTTTTCATGAGAAGGTCAATTTCCTTGTCTCGCAAAGTTCGATTTGCCCCAAAACGAAGCGAAAAGGCTACGCTCTTTTGGCCAGAGGGGATCCGATCTCCAGTATAAACGTCAAATATATTCACATTTTGGAGAAGTGGTTGCCCCACTTCTTTGAGTACGTTAATCATGTCAACGACTGGTTGAGTTCGGTCAACAGTGACTGCAAGATCTCTTTCCACCACGGGGAAAAATGATATAGAGGCATAAGTTTGATCTGGAATCTGATCATTCAATAGAAACAATCTCGTCCAATTGAATTCAGCGAAGAATACAGGATCAGGCAGAGAATACTGCGCTTGAAGAATTGAAGAAAGTTTTGCGAGTGTTCCGACGCGAGTTTTGTCAGAATATAGAGTTAGATGGTAGTCCGTGAGTTCTGTGGGTTTATAGCTGGGTTGCATCTCCAGGCTGTCAAGACGCAACCGCTCCAAGAGTGAACAGACATCGCCCTTGAGGTCAAAGAAATCACTCATGCGAATTGTTTGATCCCAACTACATGGCCGAATCGGACCACTCACGCCAAGTAGGAGGGCAACATATTCGGAATAATTTTCTATGTAGGTGGCGAGTTGATCACTCTTGTGGAATACATGCCCAATCTCAAAAAACCTTAATTCGCGCTGCGAATAATTTGCATTGTGTTGCATAACTTTCAACATGCCAGGCAGGAGAGACGGCCGCAGGGTTGACATTGACTTAGAGACGGCATTCAAGGTACGTGCAGGAGGAAAGTTTGCCCCGATCACTTCTTGACTAAACTGGGTAGCTACGTCATCGGGCAATAAACTATTCGTGTAAATCTCACGGAACCCGTGACCGATCAGAGTAGAGATCATTAACTCTCGCCATTGGTCATCTGGGCGAGGGATTGGGACAGATTTCTGTACTGGCCCCCTTTTTGAAAGGGCTATATTGTCAAATCCATGGATACGAGCAATCTCCTCAATCAGATCAATTTCCAATGTCACATCAGGTCGGTAGGAGGGAACCATACATGTGAGCACTCCATCTTTTTTTTCAATTGGACCAAATCCCAATGAGGTGAGAATTTGAATGATTCTTTCGCGCTGAACTTGGATACCAAGAATTCGGGCAACTCGCGAAAGTCTCAGTTCAACGGCGAGGGTGGGATCTCTTTTTGGATGAGCATCCACATAACTCTTGATCAGCCCACCGCCAAGTTCAACCATTAGCATTGCACAGCGCACGGCTGCCCACAATTGTAAATTTGTATCTACTCCCCGTTCAAACCTGTACGACGCATCCGTTGAAATGCCAAGTGTTCTTGAGGAATACCGGGTACGAGATGGATCAAACCACGCACTTTCAACCAGAATATTGGCCGTATTCTGATCCACTTCAGAGTTCTTCCCACCCATAATGCCTCCTATTGCAACAGGTTCTTTCCCGTTGCAGATTAAGACAGTTCCACCCTCGAGTATATGCTCTTTCCCATCAAGTGTGACAAATTGTTCACCACGAACCGATTCACGTACAATAATTTTTTGTTGATCAATTTGATCGTAATCAAATGCATGGAGAGGCTGACCACACTCATACATTACAAAGTTGGTAGCATCAACGACATTGTTGATTGACCGCAGACCAATAGATTCTAATTTTCGCTTTAGCCAAAGGGGAGAGGGTTGCACTTTAACCCCATGAATTACCACCGCGACATATCTGCTACAAACATGTGGACAATCAATCTGAACTTCAATATCATTGGATACTTCGGATTCTGTCTCGGGGAGTGTGATCTCTGGAAAGTTAACAGAGACATTTTGGAGTGCAGAAATATCCCGGGCAACTCCCATGTGGCAGGTAGCATCCGAACGATTCGGCGTGATCGCAATACCATAGATGGTATCCTTCGTTATCAGGTGCTCTTGATAGAGGAAGTCCTCCATGGGTTCCCCAGCAGCGCAGTTCCCACTAAGCACCATGATTCCCTCATGGTCTGTTGAGATTCCTAATTCATTTTCTGAGCAGATCATCCCCGTGGATTCCTGTCCACGAATTTTGGATCTTCTGATTTGAGTCTGTTTTCCATTGATGGTTAGCGTAGCACCAACGAGTGCAACTGGCACCCATTGATCATCGGCAACATTCGGAGCTCCACAGATAATCTGTTGAGGTTGATCCAATCCAAGATCAACCGTACATAATTTTAGACGATCAGCATTAGGATGTGGTTGAACAGATAAAATATGTCCGACAACAATGTTGTTCAAAGACAGATCAATCTCGGAGACATCTTCTACTTCGAGGCCAACCATAGTTAGAGCATTCTCGAGCTCTATGGGAGGTAACTTGTGGTCTATATACTGGGAAAGCCAGTTAGAAGATAGTCTCATTTTGAATATTAAAACTGGGCAAGAAAACGGACATCATTTTCATAAAAAGTTCTAATATCGTTGATCCCATAAAGTAGCATCGCAGGACGTTCAACTCCCATTCCAAAGGCATAGCCAGTATATCGCTCGGAGTCAATTCCAACTGCATCTAGAACATTAGGATGAACCATACCGCTACCAAGGATCTCCATCCAACGGCTACCGTTTGGATCATTGGGTTGTTCCCACCAAATGTCAAGTTCCGCACTTGGCTCAGTAAAGGGAAAGAAACTGGGCCGATATCGGAGCTTTACATCTTCACCAAAAAAAGCGTGCGCAAAATTATAGATGGTAGTTTTTAGATCTGCCATGGTGATCCCTTCGTTGATCACCAGTCCCTCAACCTGATGAAAAAGACAGTATGATTTATATGTGATGGTTTCATTTCGGTACACGCGACCAGGGGCAATCAAACGAAAAGGTGGTTTGCCCGCCACCATCATGCGAATTTGAACGGGAGAAGTGTGGGTACGCATCAAGACCCTTGATTTTGTATGGCTCTCTTCTTCAATGAAGAGTGTATCCTGCATATCACGTGCGGGATGATCGGGTGGAAAATTCAGAGCGGTAAAGTTGTGCCAATCATCCTCAATCTCGGGCCCCTCTGCGAGCATGAATCCCATTCGTTGGAAAATATCCATGATCTTTGAAAGTGCGAGTGTGATGGGATGCCTTGATCCGCTCCATTGATTTTGACGGCCAGGGAGCGTGAGGTCAATTTCAGCAGTATTCACGGAGTGTTTGCTGGGGGCAGTGTCAATCCAATCAAGTTTGGTGCGGACCTTTTCTCTCAGAGAATTGAGCAGTTGTCCAGCCTCACGTCGATCTTCTTTTGGGAGATGCGGGATAGATTTGAAGAGATGAGTGATGATTCCGCTCTTCTGACCAATAAACCGAATACGGAATGCCTCTGCTTCAGAATTTGTTGTTAGCTGACAATTTGAAATCTCACCAGAGATTTCTTCAATAGTCTCTCTGAGATCCGATAATTTTGTATTCATCAACTCAACGAAAAAACCTGCTAACTCCCCAGCGGGCAAATGAACATGGAGTTAATTCAGGAATGCGCTACACGCATCTGGATCTATGCAATTGCATGAACATGTGTGGACTAGTGAAGAGAGCATCCCGAACGTTAACTCGACCCTGTACACAACGGTCCAAATCGGGTTACCAGTGGTAAGTGCGACCATACATTATACCATCTACCAGAGGGAACTCACCAAATTTGCGGTTCAGAATTGACTACCAGAATTAGTATTTCCCTAACACCTGACGACTCAATCAGATAGTTGATCGAACAAATTAAGCAGATGGTCCATCAGGAGTCTGATGGGCTACTTGAACAATTCTTGCAAAGGTGTCGGGTTCATTCATGGCCAGATCAGCAAGAACTTTTCGATTCAGAGCTATTTCCTGCTTTCGGAGTGCACTGGAAAGGCGGGAGTAGGTCGTGCCATTGAGTCTCGCGGCCGCATTGATACGAATAATCCACAGTTTCCTGAATTCCTGTTTGCGTTTACGACGATCACGGTAGGAGTACTGTAGACTTTTGTCTACAGCATGCTTCGCCACGGTATAAACCTTACCCCGGCTTCCCCAATAACCCTTGGCCATTCCAAGGACTTTTTTTCTCCTCTGACGGGAGGCTACTCTATTACGTGCGCGCGGCATAATTCTTGGATTTGTAGATCAATTCAAGACCCTAACATACGATTAATACGGGGCTCATCGCTTTTTCCAATGAGCGTTCTTTTTCCTAACTCCCGCTTACGTTTACGACTCTTTTTAGTCAGAATATGACTCTTGTAGGCGTGGGCACGTTTCAACTTCCCTGACGCTGTACGGAAGAATCGTTTTTTTGCACCGCTATTAGACTTAGTTTTCGGCATTAATCCGATTAATCAAAGACGACTGTCTACGAGGTAGATGAACCTAGGTTCCACTACTTCGGTTTTAGAGGAGTCAGAATCGCAGTCATACGCCTACCTTCCATTCGGGGCTCTTGATCAAGCTTGGATACTTCCTTCAAGGCGTCTACGAGTCGGGCAAGTATGACCATTCCCTGTTCCTTGTAAATGATATCTCTCCCCCGAAATTGAACATATGCACGAACTTTATGTCCTTCCAAGAGAAATTCTCGGGCATGCTTTGCCTTAAACTCAAAGTCATGTGTATCTGTGCGAGGACGAAAACGTATTTCTTTGAGTTGTGTCTGGTGCAGCTTTTTACGAGCTTCTCGTTCCTTCTTGTTCTTTTCGTAAAGGAACTTGCCATAGTCCATAATCTTACAGACGGGGGGATCTGCATTAGGTGCAATCTCAACCAGATCCAGAGCCTGGTCAAAGGCCATATTGAGGGCTTTCTCAAGCTCGTACACCCCATGCGCACCTTTAGGGTCAACAACCCGGACGACATCCGCTTCAATGGCCTCGTTTATGCGTATTTGTAATTGTTTTGCGATGATGATAAAAAATGAGTGATGAAATTTTAGAAATCAGTGACAAGAGTCTGATTGGTGGGTCCTAATGGATTCGAACCATCGACCTCTACGATGTCAACGTAGCGCTCTAACCAACTGAGCTAAGGACCCTTGTTGCAAACCGAATATCCAGAATTATATATTGGGCGTTGTATCCAATGATCATGTTATCTTTGAGACTTGTACACATGAATTAAAGAGTAAATGCAATCTGGACTGTGGGGCCTGGGCTAACAGCGACTTGAATTGCTTGATTCTGTTTCCTTCTTGCAGCAAGCAAGGCGGACAGTCCAGCAATCAGGCGGTTTGCGACTAATGCTGCAATAAAACTTCCACTACTCTGTGACCAGGACTCCGAACTTTTGCGAAGATCTCGGTATCGTTGAAGATCTTGAATATTATGCCATGTCCATTGGAAATCTGGGGGATCAACATACGCCATTAGATCTACACGTCGGCTTCGGAGCTGGACTTCGCGATATTCATCCGAGGAAATATAATTGCCAATTGTAACATAGAATCTCCGATCTTTCCCTTCGTTTGATACACCGGCATAGGATGTAGCCCAAGTCTGATAACTATTCACCAAGTACCCACGCTGCCATTCGCTCGCGATCAACCCTGCGACCAAAAGGGCATCTGTGATCGTGTACAACACTGCATGTTGACTCCACCGACCATCATTGACATATTTGTGTCCCAATCCGGGAACAAGGATACTGTAAGCGGCAGCTTTTGCAGGTTTAATTAGAGACTGAGCGAGTGCCTTAGATCCGATTGTTAGCCCAAGAATCATCACGATGATAAAGGGATTACTCAGACAAGCTTTGCGCAGATGATTGGTTGAGACGAATGTTGAGATGTATGTAAAGATTTGATTACAGCGGTACCAATGATAATCCATGTGATACAATTGATAGTCCAATGAGTTGCCATCAAGATAGGATCTGATTCAGGGTTGTTCCTTAGGTTTGTTGAAATGCTTAGAGATTTTTCTGGAACAGTGTTCCCCTTAAAATAAAAATGAGACGATCTGGATACCATAACTTTGTATCAATCCAATAATCTCTTGAATCCTCTGATGAGAGATGCTTACATCCTGAAAGTATTTTTCTGAACCAAGCGGATGGAGAAGTACTTCCTGAAATTCTTCTATCCGAATCATCAGAACGAGTGCGTGCCAGAAAAATGCCGTTTTTCAGATATGAAATAGTTACGAGGTAGATGTTGTTCAAATTGTATCCACTCCGTGCTATTGCTGGAATAGACTCATACTGCGCGCAAAAAATTTCGGAGTACCTTCCAAAACTCCACTCACATCTCTTCATGAACACATCTTCCCATCTGCCTTAATGAGGGTGATCATTCTGCTGTCAATTTCAGTTGAGTCCTATGTTGCACGGTGCGCCTGATACGCTCCCATTCTGGTCCTGCACTAAACAGCCCTACCAGTGTATCTTCACAGCCGTCAAGGCCACCACTCGCTCCAACGCCCCTACACTTCCTACCCGCACAAGATCCCGACTCCGTTGATTGAAATTATTCAATGCAGATTCCACCACCAGCTTACCCAATTTATCCAATGAGTAAAGGGCTTAAAGATGAAGTGACTCTCTTCACATATGGATCGTCGTTCTAATATTTATGAACCGCCAAGACTTTAGTCTTCCTCAGGTTTTTGTACTATTCAGGCAATCTGCTTTTTGTGGCTGAGCACAGATACTCCACGCAATTAACGAAGAATCGGAGGTTGATTCTGCAACTATATTGAAATACGCAGACGCAGGTTAATGGTGCGAGGGGTTAGACGTGTTGGAATGCGCTGCCAAACTCCAGTTGCATCTGGTAACCACGAGTATGAGACCGTATTAATGATATCAAAAACATTTAGAATCTCAGCGGTAATCTCAAGCTTTAGAGGCTTTGGACGTTCAGTCAGAGTGATCATTTTTGTTGTTCCAAAGTCAATGCGACGGAATTCAGTGTAACGTGCAGAGTGTCGATCCCCTGGAACCTGAGACAGTATATTTCCAACACGTCGCCCTGGGACTGGGGGAGTGTAGGGTAGACCACTTCCGAACAGTATACGCATGTGCAATTTCCAAGTGGGATCCATCGGGACATAATCCTGAACGAGTAGCGCAACTGTATGTCGCTGGTCAGTAGGTCTGGGGAGTAGACCTGAATTAAATGCAGTGGCATACTCAGGCATAAACCGTTCGCGGGCAACCATAAAGCTATAATTGATCCAGCTTTCCATACCTGGCACAAATTCCCCTCTGGCTTGAAGATCTGCACCATACACATGGCCACGGGTATCATTAAAACCACTGTAGTTGATCCTCACATTCTCTAACGAGTAACTGATCAGATTGGAAAGCTTTTTGTAATAAGCTTCGCCGTAGAGATATAGTCTTCGACCGGGAATAAACAACTCTGCACCAGCGATCATCTGGACTGAGCGTTGCGAGCGCAGGTTTTGATTCAATGATTGAGCAAGCGGCAAATCAGAGCGTGGCGTTCCACGTAACTCGCGATAGGATGGTTGTTGGTAATAGATTCCACCCGAGGCGGTCAGCGTGAGTTGCTTTGAGGCCTCGTAGCGCATATTTACCCGGGGGGAAATTGTACTTTCGCGATTAAATTCATACCAATCCCCCCGTAGACCTGCTTCAACCAGAAGCCCATTCTTCAAACTGAATGAATCCTCTATGTAGAGACTCACCTGTGATGAACTAAAATCAACTGATCCTTGTAAGCTGTCCACAACGAATCGAGATGGATTCATATCCAGCCCTGAACCAAGTATGATAGACTGTTCCATCAGACTATCCTTGAAGTCCAATTGCTTTACATTCCACCCACCCTCTATTGCATGATGCCCATTATTCCATTGATACCGTCCACTTCCAACTATATTCGTAGCTGTGATCTTATTATCTGCAAAATCCTCTTGACGGGCAAAGCCTGTGGGCATCTCTACAAGGTCAGCATCATTATTCGTTATAACATCATAGAGGATTACATTCCCCTCCAGGAGGTAGAATTCTTTTTCACTTGTTGAATAGATGCTTAGATCGTGTTGAAGTGTCCAACGGCTACCTAATCTATTATTGAGTCGTAAACCTGTGAGGCCTGTCTGGTAACCGTCAATCTCTTCACTATTACTGGAATAGGTGAGCCAGATGGATCGAATATCTGAGGGGCTACCGTCGGATGATACGGTCCCATAGAAGGTTCGCCGTGCTCCTGGATCTAAGAGAAACTCATGATTTGCATAAAGTCCGATGAATTCTAACTCATGTCGGGAATTGAGAGAATATGTAAACTGAGCTTGAACATCTTCATAATCGGGCTGATAATTGCCCTTTAGTTCTTGGGTTGAAAAAAACCGTCGAGCCCTTGCTTTTCGCAATCCAATTTGCCAGGAGAAGGGTCCATGGGTAGCCGACGATGAAGCGCTGCCATCCAGAAGGGACAGAGTCGCACTGGTTGAAAAGTCATTGGTGGCTCCATACTCAATATCTAATGCCGAAGAAATTTTACCCCCATACCTAGAAGGAAAGCCCCCCGTGTAAAGAGTGATTCGGCGAGCCAAATCAGGGTTAAATAGACCAATCCCTTCTTGCTCTCCTTGTCTTGGGCGGAAAGGCATGTGAATTTCAAAACCGTTGAGAAATATCAGATTCTCATTAAATCCCCCTCCACGCACCGAATATTGATTCGTCAATTCATTATTCGCTGAAACCCCAGGTAGTACGAGTAGAGCCTGATATCCTTTGAAGGGAGAAGGCATATTACGAACTTGTTCAGGTGCAATTTGCCGTACTCCCGAACCCAGAATGCTCCCATCTTCCACGACAACTTCCTCGCCCTCCAGTACTGTGGGAAGAAGTTGGATGTCAACAATAGATGTCGTTCTAGCACTTATAAACACAGAGTCCGTTTGGCTTGCAAATCCAACGTATGAAAAACTTAACGCATACGGCCCTTGCGGAAGTTCGAGCGAATAGAACCCGGAGTCATTGGAAACTGTCCCAAAATTTGTATTGTTGACCAGAATCGTTACATTGGGGAGCGGAAGCTGGGTTTCAGATTCAGTTATAATTCCCTTAACTGTTCCCCAAGGTTGTGCAACAGCTTGCACGGTTACCAAGGTCAAAAGAAGGATGGACGAAACAACATGATACATACCAGGCACTAGGGCTTGGATTAAGTAATTTGCGAGGTAACGGTAGGCAGGATTGATATTGTAGTTGAATGAGTGGATGAATTACTGCGACCAAGAGGTTGGCTCGCGGTCCCAACGAAACTTATACAGAGATTCCAATAGAGAGGATTCCAGCGGTCCTTTGTCGCTTACAGCTATATTTGCCTCTACATGATGCATTTTTCGCATCCCTGGGATGGTCGTGCTAACTAAAGGATTACTCAATATAAATCGGAGGGCTATTTCGGCCATGGTACAATCAGGAGGAATGATTTTGCGTAGGGGCTCTACATGTGCTACACTGCTTCGCAGGTTTTCTTCAACAAAATAGGTATTACGCCAATCTCCTTTCGGCCAGGAGGACTCAAGTGTAATATTTCCAGTGAGCGTTCCTTCATCAAACGGAACTCGGGCAATGATCCCGACTTGATTTGCTTCACAGGCTGGAAAAAGGTCATCAACTGGGTTTTGGTCAAAGATATTATAAATCACCTGAACACAATCAACAAGCCCACTTTGAACTGCCTGAATTCCATTCCAGGGCTCCCACCGATTAAGACTAATTCCAATTGCACCAATCTCGCCATTTTCTTTCGTCCTTTGAAGTTCCTGAATCCAGCGATCTTCTTGCAACCATGAATCTTCCCAGGTGTGTAGTTGCATAAGGTCTAACTGAGCCAATCCGATATTTTTGAGACTCAATTGAATATAAGATTGAACGTAATCGGGTGGAAAACAGTCTTGAAGCGTATGTTCTCGTTTACTGGGCCATGACCGATTCTTTGGAGGGATTTTAGATGCTGTATAGATTCGTTTGTCTGGATTATTTCGTACGAGTTGTCCAAGGAGTCTTTCACTATGACCATTGCCATAGGCCCAAGCTGTATCAAAAAATGTACAACCCAGGTCAACCGCTCGTTGCAAGGAGTGGATTGACTCGGCGTCATCCGAATCTTTCCAACCCGACATCCCCCACATTCCATAGCCAATTTCGCTAACAGAAAATCCAGTACGACCAAGAAGACGATGATTCATTGATAAATCCAGCAATCATATACGGCTATAACGCAAGATTTGCCATGTGTTCCTACCAAGCATTTCCAGCAACCGATTCATGGGTAGAAAATAGTCAATGATATTACATCCATCAACTCATCACACGTCCATCTGGGAAATATCCTAATAATCTCGGATGAAAAAAAGATCATTTGTCATGAGGGATTAATCTCTCTTTTCTTAGTAGAAATATAATATTATTGACATATTTGTGGTCCGATATTTGCAACACATCTAGGCAAGATAGCATGCTATCATTTAGTTCAGTGATGCGACTATTTAGTGTTGGACCAAATATTCGTTTACTTAGTTATCAATAATGCCATTCAAACTACGGAATCATGACTGACCATTCACAACATATTACTGGCAAAAAAACTCTAAGGTTTTTTTCTCTTATCGTCGGATTAGCTCTCTTCGCTTCTGGGTGTTACACACAGTTGGGTACTCGTTACATTGATAGAGAGCCTGACTATCAAGAGGTGACGGAATACGAGACGCCATACGGCGACAGTGTGGTGGTAAACAACTATTTTTACGAAGATAGCTATGATCACTATTACACGCGATCCACTCGCTATCGCAGGCATTTTTCTACTTTCTATGGCCATTCATACTCCTATGATCCATACTGGCACGATCCGTATTACTACGACGACTGGTATGGTGGGCCGAGCTTTCACATCAGTTTTGGTTGGAATCGGCCTTATTACTACTCGCCATACAATTATGGATGGTATAATCCCCATCATTATTATGGCTCGTACTACGGAGGATGGGGGAATCCCTGGAGATATGGATACTACGGTGGTTCACCTTTCTGGGGCTATCCTGCACATTATGAGACCAATTACGAACCTCGTGGATCTCACATAGGGCGCAGGGGGGTAACGACCCGCGGTCGTAGTTACGGAACTAGCCAAGATGATTCATTTGAGGGTAGGCGCAACGTAGTTGAACGTCGGAGTGAAAGGATGAGTGAATTGGCCAGAAGCAGAACGCGTACTGGTGCTTTTACATCTGATCGTCGGGCGCGAGGGGTTCAACGCTCCGTAGACGATGACTCATCAACGCGTGAGCGTGCGGGTGTCAAACGAAGCGTTCCCGCTGATCAATCACGTGGAAACTCCCCACGAACTCGAAGCACGACTAACAGGGATACCCGTTCCACTCCGAGTACTCGTTCCTCTCCTCGAACCCGCAGTTCAGAGCGGGGCAGTACCCGTTCTACTCCGAGCACTCGTTCTACTCCTCGAACCCGTAGTTCAGATAGGAGCAGTACTCGCTCAAAGCCAGCGACCCGCACCACTCCGCGTACCCGTAGTTCATCAGGAGACACGACTCGTTCAAAACCGACGACCCGTTCCACTCCGCGAACCCGTAATTCATCAGGAGACACGACTCGTTCAAAACCGGCGACCCGTTCCACTCCGCGAACCCGTAATTCATCATCGGGAAGCAGTAGACGCTCTGCGCCTGCGACCCGTTCCACTCCGCGTACTCGTAGTTCATCAGGAGACACGACTCGTTCAAAACCGGCGACCCGTTCCACTCCACGAACCCGTAGTTCATCATCGGGAAGCAGTAGCCGCTCTGCGCCAGCAACACGTTCCACTCCACGAACCCGTAGTTCATCATCGGGAAGCAGTAGCCGCTCTGCGCCAGCAACACGTTCCACTCCACGAACCCGTAGTTCATCATCGGGAAGCAGTAGCCGCTCTGTGCCAGCGACTCGCTCCCGAAGTATGTCATCTGATGGCAGTTCTCATGCTGCTTCGCAGACACAAAGTAGACTCGGCGATTCAAATAAGCCTGCAACTCGCCGAGCATCTGATGTTAGTCGGAGGAGTTTAGTAGATGCCTCAAACCTCTAATCGTCGTTCATCGTCAAGTAGAGGTAACTAATTATAGGAAAATTCTGCTATCACTGAACTCTCTTTTGACATCAATTATCTGGTGTGTGGATGACTTATGATTACACCGTAGATTGGAAATAAATTAAAGAACATGAAACCGACGTACAGTTACAGCATTGTCCATAGATTTAGTTGTTATCACATTGTTATTCTTCTTATGGCAATGATTGCACCATCAATTTCTGCGCAGACTGCTGATGAGGTTTGGAGTCTGAGTCAGCGTGATTTTGCTGTAGGTGCACGAATGATGGGAATGTCCACGCGCGGCTATGCCGGATTTGGAGATTTTAGCGCTCTAAACAGTAATCCCGCAGGGTTGGGTTATGTTAATCGCACACATCTTAATGTGTCTCTTCGACGATCTTCATTCAGTAGTAATATAGATGAAGTCCAAGCTGATGGCTTTGGTCTGGATCGTGAGTTATCATCGGTGGATAATTCTGGGCTCGGAAATTTGGCCTTGGTGTATCATGTGCCCGTTGAGCAAGGGAAATTAGTTACAGGTCTGAGTATTTCCAATGTTCGAAGCTTCCTGCGCCGACTGGATTTTCGTGGAGAGAATAACCAGTCCACAATTTCAACATCCTTCCTTCCATTTGACACTGAGTACTCAGTAGATCAGAATGGTGATCTTGCCGAATTAGAGGAGTTTCCATTTGCTGCATTCAATGGGGGGGGCATTGAATATTACAGAGAGCTTTATGACCAAGGAGAATTTCCATTTTTTCAGGCGGTTTTGCCAGGAACATTGATTGGGCAATCTGGACTGGTTACTGAATCTGGTGATGCTTATGAACTGAGCGGTGGAATTGCTTGGCAGGCAACCAAGGAGATTATGACCGGAGCATCAATTAACATCGTATTTGGTGATTATCAATTTGATTACAGCTTCACCGAGATTGACATCGCAAACGAGAATACCCCCGATTTATACGATGTACTTTTGGATGATGGTACATTGTTGCAGGGGCTGGATGAACTTATTTATCAACAGAGGCTACGCACAGAAAAAGTTGGAATAAATTTGCGCGGTGGAATGAGTGCTCAGCTAAGTCACGATTTTCGTGTGGGTTTATCGCTTGAATCCCCCACATGGACTTCCATTGAAGAAAGCTATGGGACTCAGTTTACAACACGTTTTGATCTCGGAGGTGAAGCCATTTACGGTGACCGTTCCGATCATGTTGGTAATGGTGTCTTTGAATATTCGCTACGTTCCCCATGGAAATTGGGAATTGGGATGAGATATAACATAAATCGTTTTCTATTAACTATTGAAGGTGAGTTGATTGATTGGACTCAGTTGAGATTAAATTCAAGTGAGGGAAATGAAATCTTCAGAGATGTTAATGGAACGATTGAAGAGGAATTCCGCTTCGTTGTGAATTTTGCTTTTGGAACCGAGGTCAAGCTGAATCGCTTTAATGCGAGAGCAGGGGTGGCTGTAAAGCCCACTGCGTACAAAGAATCAGGATCTTCTCAATCATTTGGAGATGAAGATTCAAGTTTAGCGGAGCGTGCTGCTATTGCGATCGGAGGAGGTGTACAGATTACGGATGCGATCCGTCTTGACCTAGGTTTGCATTTAGAAGGAGAACGGGATATCTGGTCTGTACATCCTAACGATGCGGGTGGATCTCGTCAGGATGACTTATTTGAAATTAATGAGTCATTGAGTCGAGGTATCCTACTAGTCCAACTTAGTGTAACCATGTAGTGATAATCATTGAGAGAGTTTCACCGAAGTATTCCTACAAGTTCTCATTGCTCTCTATCAAGGAACACATCTGGAATGCCTTAGTATCATATCCTGTTCGTAAAAAACTTACTTTTTAACTTAAAGATAGTCAGTTGGCATTTCATATAGGTGTTGGCGTTAAAGTCAAAGAAAAAGAAAATATTGACCGAGCCCTTCGTCGGTTCAAACGGACCGTCAATCGGAGTCGGATATTACGCATGCATCGCCAAAATATGGCATTCACCAAGCCGTCAGAGGATCGCAGAATCGCCAAAGAGAAAGCAGCCCGTAATGCAAGAATGCATAACCGCCGCTATTAGTCTTTCGTGTCTATTGCTACTGTCAAGTAGTGGGCAATTGGATCATTCTTGACTTCCGAGGAACTCATAAGGAGTTTCCCGTTTCTGTTCCCCGGATGTTTGGTAGTAGAAGTGCATTAGCAATCACTTCATCCTGCTCGAGTTTGTGGACCATTGAACTACCAGTTGCGGGGCTTGCACTGGGATGGCGTCCCGCGTACTGGATACGTGGATCCTGTCCGAACTTGGCGGAACGGAGTGTACTGGTCAATAACGGGCGCACATAAGACCACGCACCCATATTCGCGGGTTCCTCTTGGGCCCAGCAAAGTTCAATCTTGCGATTATATTGCCCAAACTCCTCATGTAGAGCATCATTAGGCCATGGATAGTATTGTTCAAGACGAATGAGAGCGATTCGAGCAGCTTGCTCTGGATGCTTGTTCAGTTCAGTCAGAAGGTCGTAATAGATCTTTCCACTGCAGATCACGATCCGCTCCACCTGAGATGGATCTTTCTCGCCTCCAATCACGGGAAGGAAAGCACCGCTCGTTAATTCTTCTGGTGAGGAAATCGTAAGTGGATGGCGAAGGAGACTCTTGGGAGTCATGAGGATCAGTGGTTTTTTTACGTCCCTCAAAACCTGCTGCCTCAGGGCATGAAAGTAATTTGCAGGGGTACTCAAATTGCACACAATCATGTTTCCCTCGGCACAAAGCTGAAGGAAACGCTCGAGGCGCGCAGACGAATGCTCTGGACCTTGCCCTTCGTATCCGTGAGGAAGTAGGGTGACTAGGCTACAAGTTTGCCCCCATTTTTCCTCAGCGGAGGAAAGAAATTGATCAAAAACAATTTGCGCTCCATTCGCAAAATCGCCGAATTGAGCTTCCCAGATTACAAGAGCATCCCTGTTCTGGACTGAATAACCATACTCAAAAGCAGCAACGGCAAATTCAGAGAGTAAGCTGTCGTAGATGTGTAGTTTAGCTTGCTGATCCGCAATGTTGTTAAGAGGGATATACTCTTCGTTGGTAATCTGATCATAGATCACAGCATGACGTTGGGAGAACGTGGCTCTGCGGGAGTCCTGTCCACTCAATCGAACCGTTGTTCCTTCTTGGAGGAGGGTACCAAATGCAAGCGCCTCGGCAAATGCCCAATCAATGATTCCAGACGTTTGAAGCTTTTCATTGCGTCGCTGAAACTGCTTCATTAATTTGGGATGCGCATTGAACCCATCGGGAGTATGGAGGAGTGCACTTAAAATAGCCTCAAGTTGCTGTTGAGTGACGCAAGTATCTACGGGCGGGGGTGATTCATAGCTCCGATTATGAAAACGCTCTAATAATGCAGCAGCATCCTTTCCCTTAAGGTTGGAGGTACGTTCAAAGGCTTCCTGTAAGAGTCCGCGAAAATCATCCAGCATTTTTTCAGCCTCATCAGGTGTCATTGCCCCTCGATTCAGGAGTGACTCTGTATAGAGCTTCCGGGGAGATCGTTTACTCTGAATCTGACGGTAGAGAACAGGATTGGTATAGGTCGGCTCATCCCCCTCATTATGACCATGTTGACGATAACAAAGCATATCAACAACCACATCCTTGTTGAAAACTTGGCGATAGTCTAAGGCCAGACGTGCCACGCGTACACATGCTTCGGGATCATCTCCATTGACATGGAAGATTGGTGCCTCAATCAGCCTAGCTACGTCTGTGGCATAGGTGGAACTGCGAGCTTCACTCGGGCCTGTTGTGAAGCCAATCTGATTATTGATCACGAGATGGACGGTGCCTCCTGTATGGTAACCCTGGAGTTGGCTACAGTTCAGAGTTTCGGCGACGACTCCCTGTCCAGCAAATGCTGCATCACCGTGGATCAGAACAGGGATCACCGCATCAACGACCTGTCCTCCTGGCAATTCAGGATCTAAAGTATCACGCAGATGGTCCTGTTTTGCACGCACCATTCCCTCTACAATAGGACTCACAGACTCTAAATGACTTGGATTGGACGCCAGAGTGAGACGAACCTGTGCTCCACTGGGTGCCTCGTAGGTTCCTTTGCTCCCCAAGTGGTACTTGACATCTCCCGATCCATAAATCGTGTCTGGGTTAATATTCCCCTCAAATTCGGAAAAGATTGCCTCATAGGATTTTCCGATGATGTTTGCCAGAATATTGAGTCGTCCGCGATGGGTCATTCCAATCACAATTTCGTGAACACCCTGTTCAGCGGCATCGCTAACAATTACATCCAGCATTGGGACCACACTCTCACCACCCTCAATGGAAAAACGCTTATGTCCGATAAATCGAGTATGCAGGAAGCGTTCAAATGCCTCGGCTTTATTCAGCTTCAATAGGATACGTCGTTGATCATCCAGTGTGAGTTCTTCGGCATTACG
Source organism: Rhodothermales bacterium (assembly GCA_965208025.1). Taxonomy (GTDB): domain Bacteria; phylum Bacteroidota; class Rhodothermia; order Rhodothermales; family Bin80; genus Bin80. The sequence goes on along the minus strand of OZ242302.1, from coordinate 1,373,510 downwards.
CAGTGGTTCAATTTTTTCCTGAAGCCAGCGCTTTTCAATTGGACTTGAAATATGCATATACGATACTCCAATTCGCCGGGTATAGGTCTCTCGTAGAATATTAAGTATATCTCTAAGGGGTAATACATTTTTTCCACCGAGTCCTCCAGTGACAAATTCGCGATCTAAATCCCAGACCGTAAGTCCGTAAGTGGCAGGATCCAACTCGGAATGGTATTTCCAATTATTTTGAAGGGGGTTAATATCTGCCTGAAGATGTCCCAATACGCGGAATACACGGATCATGATCATGACCTTCGCTTGTTTCACAACCATATCCATCTCCGCATCCGTCTCCTGTGAATTAACTAATTGAGGGGTTGAATCTGGGCTGAGTACATACGGGGGGTAAGGTATGTGAAGATCTTCAAAAAGCTGGGTATAGAAGTGATCTTTGCCTTGCAGAAGATCTGCAATGTAGGACAAAAATGAGCCGCTTTCAGCCCCCTGAATGACGCGGTGGTCATATGTGCTGGTGATCGTCATGATTGGGGATAGACCAACCCTGCTGGCAGAAGGGGAACTGATTGCCTGATATTCAGGAGGATAACCTATGGCACCAATTCCAACGATTACACCTTGACTGGGCATAAGGCGCGGAACGCTAAGACTCGTACCAATCATCCCTGGATTCGTCAGAGTAACGTTCGTGCCATGAAAGTCTTCAACCGTCAGTTCATTTGAACGAGAGCGACGGATGATTTCATTGTAAGCTGCCAGAAATTGTGCGAAGTTCATCTGGCCTGCCCCCTTGATATTGGGGACGAGTAGGGAGCGACGCCCTCTGCGTTCAATATCAATCGCGAGACCAAAATTTACCCGTGATGGACGGACATGCGTCGGTTGATCTTCTTTCCGAACAAAAATGCTGAACATGGTCGGAAAGACATTTAACGCCTTTACTATGGCGTATGCAATAATGTGGGTAAAGGACACCTTGAGACCGCCAACTCCACGCTGATACTGATTCAGTAATGTTCGATTTTCGGTAAGCAATTTCACAGGTAGCGTGCGTACGGAAGTGGCGGTGGGGATGTGGAGACTGGCTTCCATGTTCTCCACCACAGCAGCACCAGGTCCACGGATCAATGCAATATCCGCATCAATGGGCAATCCATTCCCTGAGGGAGGACGTGGCTCGGTGACCACAGTTTTTTCGGTCTCAACTGGTTGGTCAGTTGGTATAGAGAGTATCTCTCCCGGGTCGTAATCAACAAAAAAGTCTTGCCAACTCTCGCTGACGCTAGAGGGGTCGTCTTGGAAGCGCTTAAAGAGCTCTTCAACGTAGCCAGTATTGAATCCAAGTATACTCACGTTCGTGGTGAATCAGGTGAGGAAAAAGTTAACGGGAAAGACACAAAAGCAATGTCAGTCAGACTACTCCAAAGGTACATCACTGAGTCGTGTTAGTCAAATGATTGAATCAATGGATAATTCAAGATTAATCTAAGCTGTGTACATTGAGATGACCAGAGGGTTCATCTAAGTGTAGATCCTCCCAAGCTGACCTCTTCTGAATTCGCCTAGTCTAATGGATCAAGAAAGTAGAGTGATCAAACGAGACTGATGTACAAATTAATTTATGATGAGAATAAAAACAATTCACTGGGATTGTATCTTTCGGCAGTTGCAGAACATGAATCATGAAATCAATGGTTAAATATCCAAGGTCGACTCCTGACGTGGAATCAAACGGCAGATGAATGACGGGATTCACCTGACGAATGGCAGTTGTATGGTCTCCGTTGAAAGTGACGAAGCAATTTGAAGACTCCCAATGTACCTCTTCCATCTGAGAATGGACGCTACCGAATCACACAATGGTCCGTGAAATCACAGCGGAACACTCCCCAAAATCAGGGAGTTCTTCCAAACGAGTTGCGAAAGATGCCAGGAGCATTCAAAGCGAAGATACATTCAAACGCAATTGATTCGTAGAGGAAAATCAAGCCAAAAAAACTCATAGCTTTGAGGCCGATAAAAGAAATGCTATTTTGTCTGATCAAATCTGGTTTGGCATAAATATGTACACACTGGGTTCTTGATTACTAATCAATTAAGGGTGATATTGTGAAAAGGAAAATAGTTGAGCAGAGAAAGGTAGAGTTGGATGGGACAAGGCGTCTGATCCAGGACTCCAGTATGGCGATACGTGACATCTACGATGCGTTGGTGGAGTTGATCACCAATGCTGATGATCGCTATCAGGTGCTCGGAATCCACGGAAAAATAGAAATTGAGTTGACCCGCCGCAAATCAGCAGATGGCTCTTCAACGTTACACGTTCGTGACTTTGCGGATGGTATGACCACGGAAGTAATGAGCCAAAAGATTGGCCATACAGGTGGACGGGTTAGTGGCATGGAGCAGGGATTGGCTGTTCGCGGGACAAATTCACGAGGGGCAAAGGATATCGCCGCTCTTGGAACGGTCACCTTTGAATCTATTCCTGGAGATGGCTATGTACATGCCTGCGAAGTATCGGAGTTTTTTTGATTTTGCCCTATACAATCCAATTAAGGTGACCCAAACCGAACGAAAACGGTTGCGAATTCTCGAAGGGTCGGGTACGGTAGTCACGATCCAGTTAAATGCGAGTCAAAGAATTCCTGCCGCACGCAGTTTGAAGAAGAACCTCCCCCTACTCGTGCCATTGCGAGATATTGTTAAAGATCCCGAACGCCAGATCTTCTTGAAGGATAACACTCAGAAGCCAATTGAGATTGAACCTCGCGTTCTCTCTGGTCGAGATCGGATCAAGGTTGTTTTTGATGTCCCTGGATATGTGGGTGCCAAGGCAAAGCTTTCCGTATGCCGAACGAGCGAACAACTCGAGCGCGAAATAGCAAGATTCCGCCGAGGAGGCATCCTGATCAAGTCACGTCACGCAGTCCATGAAGCTACACTCTTTGATAAAGATCTGGATACTGATCCGCATGCGTTGCGATTTTTTGGTCGTTTGGTTTGCACCCATATTGATGAACTCTGGAATCAATATGATCAGCGCGTTGAAGCACGCACGAAAGTTGATCCAAGTAATCCCGCACCAATCCTTGATCCTTCCCGCCGATCGGGCTTGAATCGGTCACATCCATTTGTCAAGGTGCTTTTTGCCGAGGCCCTGAAGCGGCTTCCTCCGCTGATTGAAGAAGAACGAAGGATTGCTGATAGCGAACGCGCAACGATTGAGAGTCGGGCAACTCGCAAACGCCTCAATGAACTGGAGCGAGCAGCGTCCAAATTCTTGGAGAACGAGGGGGCAGAAGATGATGTAGCCCGCGACGGCAAAGGAACCAGCAGTCGCTTGTTTCATGAGTCAGGATATTCTCTTAGTCCACGATTTGCCAAAATTGTGGTAGACCACTCAATTCCTTGTACGTTACGTGTCCGGCAAAAAGCCTTTCCTGAAATTGAACATGGTGCAACCGTCCATATTGAGTGTCTGACCGAAGAAGTGGCGACCGATAAACGGTTCGTACCCATTGAATCCCACCCCACTGAAGATGATGTTCTTCAGGCCTCATGGAAGTTGACAGGTATTCAGACGACGACCGCCACTGGATTTAAGGTATCCGTTGGGCCTATCACTGAAGAGTGTACCGTAGAAGTTCTTGAATCTCGGGCAGATGAGTTCAAGGAATTGGACGAACTTTGCTTTCAAAAATCACGATATCGCATCAAAATCGGCGGCCCGAAAAAACGGATTCGAATTTTGGCTCCGCTCTCAATGGTTCCGCAACCATCCCCGCTGGATATTTCAGTGGATAACAGCAGATTTACGGTTTCTGGGAATAAGATGCTGGTTCCCAATAAGAATCTTGGCGTAGCATGTTGTGATATTCGGGTTGGCGTCACTGGAACCGAAGAGGCGAAAGCCATCATTGCCGCAAAGCTTAAAGATGCGGAGGCAACGGCCGACCTAATCACGTTTCAGCAGCTTGGGGCAGGCATTAAGATTAAACTTGAGGATATCAAGATTGCTAACCAGCGCTACCGCTGGCGACAAAATGTATTGGAAATAGCTGCTCGCCATCCTGCCCTGAAGCAATACCTGGGGGCAGCACCTCAATTTAAGGGGCAGGATGAGAAACATTTCAGGGTCATGCTGGCAGAAATTACGGCCGATGCAGTATGTGCGCGTCTGGTAAGCGAACGCGTTCAAAATAACCCAGAGGAATACGATGGTGCTCACTGGGATGAGTATTATGCTGAATATAGCAAGTTGATTTCACAATTTTTGCCTACAGCTCAGAAGCTTCAAGTCCCATCAAAGGGCTGATAATGATCAGGATAGATGCTCTTCTGGCCATCATTTTTTGAGCCATCCATGTTCCTGATACCATGCGAGCGTTTCCTGAACCCCCTCGTTCAGGGAGATACGAGAAGAATACCCGAAATCATCCAATGCCTTTTGGGATGAACATTGTATCGTAGCAAGAAGAATTTCCCGAGCTTTTTCACGGTTCAAAGGAGGGTACATCCCAAACATCTTTCCAATGAATTCACTCATGACTCCCAAAGGCATGATCATGAAGCGCGGAATCTGAATCAGTTGAGCATTTTTCCCCAGCGCCAATTGGGCGGCATCCTTCAGCATCCTCCATGAAGTGATCTCTTGATTGGCAATAAAATAGGTTTCTCCTGTCGTCTCGGGTGATTCGGTGGCTTCAATGATACCGCGGACCAGATCGTTCACGTAGATAAGTGATAGTCCTGGGTTCCCCCGTGGTACGACGCATAGTCTCCGATTTACAGCGGAAAAGAATGACAGAAGATCTCGGTCTCGTGGCCCGTAAACCACCGGAGGGCGCAGGATCACGACAGGCAGATCCACAGCCCCAAGGGCCTGTTCCATCAACAATTTACTCCGTCCATATCCAGAGACAGGATGGCAAGGTGTGGATTCATCGGCCATCACAACCCCACTGTTCCCCACAACAGCCAAACTGCTGACAATACATATTTTGGTTACAGATGCAGTTGCTGCGTTCGTGATGAGTTGAATCGTGGAGGATACATTCGCATCATACAGCATCTTCCAAGTGGGTGCACGTGTCAGAGCCCCAACATGATAGATAAAATCTACACCTTGGATTGACTCTCTTATCAATCTCTCATCTTCAAGTGTACCACGAATGTACTGTACATCAAGACCGGCGAGCCATTTAGGTTCAGAGCGCACAAGGCAACGAATCTCTGCGTAGTCCCGTTTTTGTAACTCCTCTACGAGGTGACTTCCGACAAACCCGGTTCCTCCTGTCACAAACGCCGTTTTTCCCATTTTATGCCTTTTTTTCGAGTAGGACAACGTTCTCAATATGGTGTGTCTGGGGAAATAGATCTACTGGCTGCGCAACAACAGCCTGATAGGACTTGGAAAGTATCACCAGATCGCGTGCCTGTGAGTGCACATTACAACTCACATAGACAATTCTGCGGGCATTTAACTTAGACACTTGTTCGGCAACTTTGGGATGCATACCGGCTCTTGGAGGATCAAGTACAATTATATCTGGCGGTCCATACTGTTGAATAGATTTGGGTTTCAGGAGTCGGAGCATATCCCCGCAAATGAATTTACAATTATGGATATCATTGAGGGATGCATTATTTCTTGCATTCAGGACTGCATCCTCAATCAACTCAATTCCAGTTACTTGGGCAGTCTGCGGAGCGAGAGATAATGCCATGGTTCCAGTACCACAGTATAAGTCATAGACATGATCCTTCTTGGTGGGGCCTGCAAGATTCTGTACGACATTTACAAGTTGCTCAGCCTGAAGCGTATTGGTTTGGAAGAATGCACTAGGTGCAATTTCAAAATTGATTTCACCAATACGATCTCTCAAGATACCAGACCCAAAGACGATCTCTGTTCGCTCTCCAAAGGCGGTCTGTGCAGGGGATGAATTAATCGTATTCACCAGGGTGGTGACATACGGATGGTGATTTTTCAGATACGTTTCCAGTTGAGACAATCGCTCCTGATCGGGTATAGATGTAATGAGATTGACCATATAATCTCGGAAGTGAGTGGATTGACGAATCACTAGATGTCGCAAAAATCCCTCACGGGTACGCCAGTCCCAGGGTCGCCACTTCAATTGTTTGGCAAGGTCTCGAATTCCATTCACAATCGCCGTACTCTTTTCTCCTTGAAGATGGCACTGATGAATATCAACAATTTTTGAAAAAATTTTAGGGGGATGTAGCCCTAAGGCAAACGAAGTGTCAAAGATCTGTTCGGATTTGATCTCCGTTGGGGTAAGCCAACGGTACGGAGAGAAAGAAAACTCCATTTTATTTCGGTACCCATACGGTGCAGGCGCTTCCAGTGGAGGAGGAATTTCAAGGTCAGGTAGATGCGCCTCGCGCGTCATGACTTCACGAACCAGTTGATGTTTATCTTCCAGCTGCTGCGAATAGCTGACATGTTGGAGAGTGCAACCGCCACAGCTCTGAAAATAGTCACAGCGTGGCTCCACTCGGTTTGGAGATGGTGTCAAGACCTCAAGGAGTTGCGCCTCCGCATATTTTTTCCGACGTTTGACAACCCTCACGCGAACATGCTCCCCTACCAAAGCATGCGAGACAAAAATGACCTGCCCATTATGGTAGCTTAGAGATTTTCCCCGATCCGCAACTTTTTCCAAAGTTAGATCTATTACATCTCCACGGTGAAGAGGCTGCGATGGATGATTGTGTTCAAGAATATGCAGTGGGTCAGAAGGCATGACCAAGGCGAAAATATCCGATCCAGTCTCGTAAACCTGTTGGAAAAAATTCTGCACTGGGACTTCCAGGATCATATACGCGAACTGCCATATCAAATCTGGCAACCAGATATGCCCACGAAACACGAGCACCAACGCCCCAGCCTACTCCCATCTCTCGGAATACATTTTGAAGAACAAATTGCCCCGAAGGTAGCCCGGGGATTGATGATGCAAATCCAGGATTCCGAGGCCCGAACCAGACATTGCCTGCATCTGTGAATGTCGCGAAGATCCAGTCTGCACCCAAGCGATCGTAAAAAATTGTCTGGCGTAGCTCTATACTTGCCTCCAGTTTAATATCGCCCCCTAATAGATTCGTTTCTTGCTGATCCGTACTAAGCTGCATGAAGCTCGCTGTACCGGGTCCAAGTTGCCGAAGTCCCCATCCCCGTACACTTGCAGCCCCACCGCTGTAAAAGCGATGAGTAAATGGGGCAACGGTAGCCTTCCCAAGAGGATGAATCCAGCCACCAATGAACTTGGTGGCCAAGACGGTTCGGTGACTCAATCGGTAATATTGACGAATGCTACCTGCGAATCGCACATACTGCCGATAATTGGCATTCGAATTGCTTCCTACAAACGTAAAGAGTTGCAAACTTTGCTCCAAGGTGTCAGGGGTAAAGACGTATTGGTCCAGAAAATAAGGTAGCATCCCGCCGAGTTCAATGCTCGCTTCATAGCCATGTCCATCCTCCCTCCGAAGCGGGTTGCCACGTTCCGAGCGAAATGTATAGCGGATCGCATTATTGATCTGGGGTTGGGTATAATCTTCAAGAATTTGGCCGCGCTGGACAGGATCAATGACTGGGGAGAGTCCATCAGTACCTAAGACACGGCTTAGAAATCTAGACTCAAATCCCTTCAACGTATCTGGCTGACTGAGGCTCAAATCCATCAGATCAATAATTGAAGTAATATTCGGATTATGTTGCAACTCAAATCGGATACGCGCAGCTGCTCGGCCACGAATGATCAGACTTAAATCATCACGGCGAGCCGTAAGAAAACTTAGGGAAAATCGGGTTCGTCCTTGAAATAGATTTAGAGAGGGGCTTAGGGTCTGGAAGGGGGTAATCAGATAGGGCAAACTCACGGTAGCGGATAATTCTGCCAGAGAGGAAGAGAAAAAGGTTGTATCAAAATCCGCCGCCACTGTGCCAGTGGAATTGATATTGAGAACTTCGCCACCGCCAAACATATTTGCATTTTTGTACGTCATACCAAGACCACCTCCCAACTCACTGCCTATATCTCCAATTGATTCATTGATTTGCCGAATGAACGTCGAAAACAGGAATTGATGCCGAGGACGAGTTCGAACGGTGATCCGATGGGGGAGCACTTGATCCATTGGATCCAGTGAGACAATATCAGTAAACGAAAAAACTCCGGTTGCTTCAAGACGTCGTTTGGTTGATTGGATCTCAGACTGATTGAACCAATTCCCTGGACGAAGATCTAAGGACTTTGCCAAGAGGGAACTCTTGATCCGCCGGTCTCCCCGAATGTGGGACGTCACCAACCCAGAGGTTTCCTCGCCGATGGAAAGCGTATCATCCCTGACGGGAGCAGCATTCTCAAGTCCCTCTACTTGGAACTCAACAGCACCGTAGCGAAAGCGCCTCCCTGTACGAATACGTAACTCTACATCAAAGGAATCCATTGCCACTGGAGTTACAATGGCACGAATTGAATCCCGAGTTACGGAGGCATAGCCGAAATTTCGGAGCATGGTCAAGATTCTGCTCCGTTCCTCAATGAGATTTTTTTCTCTGAACCGCTTCGGTTCTGCTTTATAATGTAGTAGTGGCTGGTTCTTTAACGCGGAGAAAAGGGAGGACTTCAGAAGTTCTTGGTGATGGGCGGTGCTGAGACTGTCCAATCCAGTATAGGATACATGACGAATGACCGTCTCAGGGCCTTGGAAAATATGAAATGTTACAAAAGCATGGTGGCCATTCACCTTGACTTGGTAATCAATTTCCGATTGAAGATATCCTTCCCGTTCAAAGAAAATTTGCAACTGCTCTTGATCTGCTTCAAGAATACTTTCATTCAAGAGAGAGGGCGGCTCACCAATGTTCATCAGAGCACGGCTCAGACGCGGCCCGAGGCTTCCAGCTTCGCCAATTTGGTAGAGCCAACGCCACCAATACAGTCTACCCAGTCCCAAAAATCGTCGATTTGGGGTTGTCTGGATAGTATTTTGAAGCACTTCACGGGAGAAGTCAAAATCTCCTTCAAATCGTAGTTCTGCAATGTGGAGTGGATCCGATGGAGATTGAGCAATGGCTAACGGCAACCATCCGAACAGCACGAGTAGGCAGAGCCCCCACCTACTCGTCTTCGTAATAGAAATCGTCGTCGGCCGTCGGATAGTCAGGCCATACTTCATCCATGCTTTCGTAGGGTTCTCCTTCGTCTTCCAGTTCTCGGAGATTTTCAGTTACTTCAAATGGCGCACCCGTGCGCTCCGCGTAGTCAATAAGCTCCTCTTGTGTAGCCGGCCAAGGGGCATCTTCAAGGTATGAAGCCAATTCAAGGGTCCAATATCCCATTATGAATTCCAATCGTTAATGATCCACGTATGGTAGGATGTAGTTAGTGAAGAAGAATGATTTCGTCTGGTACAGGTTCCCGCCTCAGTCAAGTGACGGGAGATGGCGATTCTCTTTTGCCTGATTTAAGAGCGCTTGGTATTCCTGCGGTGTCATACTCGGTCCAAAAAAATAAATTGGGTTCAATGACTGATTATTCTGATCTCGCACCTCATAGTGAACATGAGGAGCGGTACTCAACCCGGTATTGCCGCTCAGAGCAATCTGCTCGCCACGAATCACTCGAACCCCTTTCTTGATCTTAGGCATCTCCTGATTGAGATGACCGTAGAGCGTTTTATAGCCGGCATCCGGATGATCAATCAGAATATATCGACCATATCCGATACTTGAGTATCCAACTTCCTCAATGATCCCTCCCCCCGTAGCATACACAGGAGTATTGATGGGGACCGAAATATCTACACCTGAATGCATTCTGCGGTAGTGAAGGATAGGATGGAATCGGACACCGTATGTGGAAGAGAGACGTCCTTGAGTCGGCTGAATCGTTGGGAGTTGGGCAAATGATTCTGCTCTTTTGAGTCCCAGAGTCTCCAGATACCGATAACTGGCATTCTGAAGTGCAACCTTCCGCTGTAGTTCATCCAGAATTTGGGCGTGATCCCGAAGAAGTGCAGCAGTTGATTTACTGAATCCATCAAAACGAGTGTAGGGATCCACCCCACCGATCCCTACTTGTCTGATATCAGCAGGAATCGTATCAGCCATTAAAATGAGCCGATATAACTCACGGTCTGTTTCTGATAGTTGGTTCACTTCGTCCATCAGATCAGCCACTCGGTAGCGAGAATCAGAAAGTTCCTCTTGCAGAACTTCGTTCTCTGCAATCAAAATCCGTTCTTGAATTGACACGGATAAGTGATCAACAAAGAACCACACAACCGCGCAGAGCAGAATGACTCCTAAACCCAGTAAGAAAGGATGGGGCCAAGTGAAGCGAACAGGGACAAAATCAAGCGTATCAGGATCAACTTTGTATCTCCTAAAACTCGGCTTTGAAGTTTTCATGTTTGGAATATAAGGACTTCTAGACTATTCAGACATAGAAATCGTGCAAATATACAATCACAGTGGCAAATATACAACTCTAACGGGAAACGAACAGGTCATTACAAGAGGAGAAAGAGGGCAGCATTCACAATAATATAGGTAAAATCCAGATGCCATCAAGGAGTACTAAGGAACCTCAATTGTATCAAGAATCTTCTGGATGACCGTTTCTGGCTCCATCTCTTCTGCCTCAGCTTCATAGGAAACAACGACGCGATGGCGGAGCACATCCATAGCAATGGAGCGTACATCTTCAGGGGTCACATACGCCCTATGATTCAGGAACGCGTGGGCTCGTGCTGCAAGATTGAGGTTGATCGTGGCTCTCGGAGAGGCCCCGTAATCAATCAGGGGGATCAATTCGGCTAACTTAAAAGCATTCGGGTCACGCGTTGCAATCACTAGGTCAACGATATAACGCTCAACACGCTCATCCATATAAAGCTCATTGAGAACCCCACGGGCGGAGAGAATTTTTGCTGGCTGCACGACGGTTTGAACCTCAATCGCAGAGTTCGTTTGCGCCATGCGGCGCATGATCTCAAGCTCTTCTTCATGAGAGGGATAGTTCACCTTGATCTTTAACATGAAGCGATCCACCTGAGCTTCGGGTAAGGGGTAGGTTCCCTCTTGTTCAATTGGGTTTTGCGTGGCAAGGACGAGAAAAGGCTCTTCAAGCCGAAATGTCGTCTCCCCAATGGTAATCTGTCTCTCTTGCATGCTTTCAAGTAGAGCACTCTGCACCTTTGCAGGAGAGCGGTTGACTTCGTCAGCCAGAACAATGTTCGTGAACAGGGGGCCTTTCTTGATTGAAAAATCTCCAGTTTGTGGATTATAGATCAGGGTACCCAAGAGGTCTGCGGGAAGCAGATCCGGTGTGAATTGAATCCGATGAAAATTTCCACCAATTGACTTGGCCAGCGAACTTACGGTTAGCGTTTTTGCCAGACCTGGAACGCCTTCCAGAAGTACATGACCTGACGCCAGCAAACCAATCAACAGGCGCTCAACCATATAGGATTGCCCTACGATAACTCGGCCAATCTCTGATCGCAAATCATCAACAAAGGCACTCTCAATCCGAATCCGTTCACTTACTTGGGCAAGATCAAAATTTGTCATAGACACTGAACTAATTTACGCAGGCGCATTACGCAATCTACCCGATCATGTTCACGAAAAGAGTGATCCCGGAGCGATCGGATGACCATTCAGAAAATCTTTTGCTTCCATAACACGCTGTCCCGAAGCCTGCAGATGAGTAACGGCAATTGCGCCGGTTTGGCAGGCTACCACAATATGATCATCTGCCATCAGAATTTCCCCGGGCTTGCCGGTGCCCTCAGCCAAACGGGTTCCCAACAGTTTGAGTGTCCCAGACTTCCATGGAGTCCAAGCACCAGGGGAGGGGGAGAGTCCCCGACAGTGATTATGGACGCGGTGAGAAGGCTCATCCCAGCTGATTTGGCAGTCTTCCCGAAAAATTTTGGGTGCAGATGTGACCAATGTATCATCCTGCGGGACTTCTTTAACCTGACCGCGAACGATCCGTCGAGTCGTTTCCAATACTGCCGAAGCACCAAGTAAGGCCAGTCGGTCATGTAGGCTTCCAGCCGTTTCGTCTGGAAGTACATTTGTTGGCCATTGAAGAATGATGTTCCCAGTATCTACTTGGCGTTTGAGAAAAAAAGTGGTGACACCTGTTTTGGTGACTCCTTTCATCAGAGCACGGTTGATCGGCGCCGCGCCTCTAAATCTTGGCAAAAGTGATGCGTGAAGATTGAAGGCACCGTGCTTTGCCAAGGAAAAAACTTCGGGTGGTAAAATTCGGAATGCCACGATCACCTGGATGTCACAGTTGAGTTCATTGATTTGGGCTACGAATTCAGGATCTTTGATTGATTCCGGTTGAAGTAGGGTTTCAATGCCCAGACGCTGGGCAGCCAGTTTCACCGCCGTAGGCTTTAGTCTACGCCCACGCCCGCGGGGGCGATCTGGCCCGGTCACCACGGCAACAGGCCGGAACCCTCCCTCTACCAATCGTTCTAATGAGGACACTGCAAACTCGGGAGTCCCCATAAATATTAGTCGCATCTCTGTCTATATTCGGGTCCGATCATCCCAGATAGGTAATACAAGCTCATAATCACCAAACCCTGTTTTATCAACAAACATGAACTGTCGTCCGATTTGAAAGAAGTACCAAACCTCCCAAGGTTTCGTATTGTAACTGAACGTCTGACGCCGGACCTCGTCAGGATGTCCATGCAGAACAAACACCTGCCCCCGATCTGATTGCCAGCCAGGAATTTGCTGACCAAAATTCTGATTCGAGTAATCAATGCGATAGTAGTGTTCCTCCATTGCCTCATTCCGTTTGGTCAAGGGGGTTGGATCACGTTTCTCCCAAAAGGCTTCAAAGAGTTCTCTACGTTCCGTTTGGGTGGCGGCCCGTTGAAGCGCGAGCATCTCTGCTCCACGGGCGATATAAGTTAGTTGCTCAATTGCTTGACTTAAATTATTGAGATAAGCATTCAAGCCACTCCAACGGATACTGAGGGGATAGAATGATTGGTCCAGAGTATCTCCCGCCAAGTCTTGGATGATTACCGTTAAGTCATATAGTCCAAATTCCAGATTTCTGGCAGGGATGTACGCAATCTGTTGGTGACGACCGGCATCAACGGTTAATGTATCAGACCATTGATAGGGTAGATCGGATTGGGATGCGGCACGATGTTGGTGAAGTAACTTCGTGACCACCAAACTCTCTGCTTGATTTGCGTACACTTCATAGTAGATCTGGAGATCTCCAGCTTCAATATCCTTCGCGATATGGGGGAGGATCGTTTGCCGTTCCGAATCATATCCTGCCAGAAGTACGACATCACTGAGCGATACTGGTGCAGGATATTCTCTGAGTTGGAACGAAATTTCTGTATAGTAGATGAGAGATGAGTTCAGGTCCGTAAGTGTCACCGAGATCAAGTAAGTTCCAGTCTCCAATTGTGCAGAGTACATGGAAAAATCATACAAATCTTTTCCCATCGTATTCGCGTGGATAGACTCGGTGACCGTCTGTTCCCAAACGGGAGAGAGCATCACGTTTCTTGGCCGATAATCAAGGTCAAGTGTAACAATTTCTGCATTCACGCGATATTGGGCTACGAATCCGTTCGGGGTTGCATTAAATGTGAGAAGGGAATAAGGGATTTCCGTGAACAGGTCTATGCGACCTTTACCAGAATCATCTTTGTAGTTTACCGCTCGCACTTGCAACCCATTCTCAGCGGGCTGAGCTTGAAGGGGGAAGGAAGCTAGACAGGAGGTTACAATGATGAATAAATATTTCATACAACGGACAATGCTTCTACGAAACGTTGACGGTCAAAAACTTGCAAGTCCTGGATCCCTTCTCCAACCCCGATATATTTGACGGGGACTTTGAATTCATTGGAGATGCCAATGATGATCCCACCTTTCGCAGAGCCATCCAACTTCGTTATGACTAAACCGGTTACATCAACACTTCGGGTAAACTCTTCTGCCTGACGAAGTGCATTCTGACCAATGGTAGCATCCAGCACTAGTAGCACTTCGTGGGGGGCATCAGGCAATTGGCGAGTCATCACACGTTTAATCTTTGCCAGTTCATCCATCAGTCCTGTTTTCGTGTGAAGGCGACCAGCGGTGTCAATAATCACAACATCTATGGATCTGCGAATCGCAGACTGGACGGTATCAAATGCAACGGCTGCGGGATCTGCTCCATGTTTTTGCTTAATGATGTCAACCTCGGCACGTTTGGCCCATACTTCAATCTGTTCAATTGCAGCGGCGCGAAAGGTATCGCCTGCACCGATCAGCACACTCCGACCTGCCTGTGCATAACGCCATGCAATCTTTCCGATAGTCGTGGTTTTCCCGACGCCATTGACCCCCACAACCATGATCACATGCGGTCGATTCTCGAGATGTGCATCAAAATCAACTGGACGTCCAGGCAGATTGTCTTCAAGGAGTTCAGCAATTTCATTGGAGATCAGGGTTTTTAATTCCTCCGAAGAGGTATACCGGTCGCGCGCTACTCTCTTTTCAATACGACCAACAATATCCAAGGTTGTTTTGATCCCGACATCACTGGTGACGAGTGCTTCTTCAATGCCATCTAAAACGGATTCATCAATCCTACGTTTTCCTTTGACCAGCCGTCCAATTTTCCCAAAAAGTCCTTGACGAGTTTTTTCTAATCCCGATTCGAGTCGTTCTTGATCTTGAGAGCCAGCGCGTCTGAATAGTCCCATACGATTAGGTCGTCTTATTTTGCAAACCAATTAAGCGAGCTCCATAGATCACGAGCGAGAGCCCCATTAGAGCCATGGTTCCCCAAATGGATAGATCCATCACGACTTGGTCGGCTTTCAATAGTGCAAGGATAAATGTGATTCCAATCGCGGTGGCGGTGATCTTTCCCAGAAGATTGCTCATGTGAACGCGCCCAAGTTGGCGAGTTAAAATCAATCCTCCAATTAGGATGAGAGAATCACGCAGAAGAATGGAAAGTAAAAACCATAAAGGCAGGATTCCTTTCCATGCAAGCGCAATCCCCAAAAATGCCACTGAAATCTTGTCTGCAAGGGGATCAAGAACTTTCCCCCACTCGGATACGGTATTTGTTTGGCGGGCAATCAGGCCATCCAGGAGATCCGTGAGTCCTGCAAGAATGATCAATATCAGAGACCAGTGAATCGGACCCTCTCTCCAAATGATCAGGGCGGCAGCAACAGATAGCGGGATGCGAGAAATGCTGACTAAATTTGCAACGGTCCAGAATGATCCAAGCATAGACGTAATAACGACAATTCATATTGCGAAGTGGTACGAAACTACATGAAAAAGGTAACATCCAGATATGGTATAGAAACATATATGATCCAAAGTTGTAAATCTGTCTGTATTTGTTGTGCGTTTCTATGACCGTTCACTCCCCGCGCTCTTCGTGGGTTAACATTCTCGCCCTTGAGAACTCTCCAGCCCTTGTCCAAGTTCTGTTCATCATCCTGTTTGCTGTTGCCACTGCAATTGGCGCACAGGTGCGCATCTATTTATGGGAGATTCCAATTACCCTTCAGACCCTTTTCGTATACAGTAGTGGTCTAGTATTGGGGGCTCGCAATGGCTTTCTCTCTATGATACTTTATTTGCTTCTTGGGTTGCTATTGCCAGTTTTTGCTGGGAATGGGCACGGCTTGACGTACCTGATGACAGCAGTCAGCGCAGGATACCTACTAGGAATGCCTCTATCCTCCCTAGTGATAGGATTATTGGGCAGACGATATTCTTCGCTCATCGGAGGCATTTTTTCGGTTGCTGCTGGTTCTGCAGTCCTGTTCATCTGTGGAGTAGTGTGGTTACATTTTGCTGCCTCCCACACATCCTGGTGGTACTCAATTGAGGTTGGGTGGTTACGATTTGTTGGGATTGATGCCCTCAAGGTTTTTATTGTCTCCTTCACCTACGGTAGTTTGAGGCGTTGGAGTCGTTAGGATCTCCAATGAACCGCATACGACTAACCGTGGTCTTGTGGTTATCTCTGGCTGGTGCTAGCGCAGGAGCGCAGTCAGGGATCCTATATGATCCCGCAGTTCAGATTTCTGCCAAGTCTGGGTTGGAAGCATTGTACGACTTTCGGTTTGAGGAAGCGGAATCCCACTTTCAAACCATTACCAGCCAGAATCCTGATCATCCGATCGGCCCATTTTTAGAGGGGTTGAGGTTATGGTGGACGATCTTGATTGATTTATCCGATACGAGCCATGATCAGGAATTCTATGACGTCATGGAAGAGGTTATTGAACGCTGTGATGAACGAATGGAGAGGAGTGCGAATGATTTTGACGGCATGTTCTTTAAAGGGGCTGCTCTGGGATTCAGGGGGCGTTTACGCTCCAACCGACGTGACTGGATTCGAGCCGCAGCGGACGGCAGACGGGCCATGAACTATGTACTTCGTGTGGCTGAGGCCGATTCGACGAATCACGATTTTGCTATGGGTGGTGGGCTTTACCAGTACTATGCCGCACTGATTCCAGACCGTTACGCATTTCTACGCCCACTCACGACCTTTTTGCCACCTGGAGACCGACTCGGAGGGTTACAGGAATTGAGGCGTACCGCCCGAAATGGATACTACTTGCAAACGGAAGCAATGTATTTCTTGGTTCAGATCAATTATTTGTATGAGAAAAATTTTGAAGCATCTGTGCGACAGGTCTCTTGGCTCCGAGATAAATATCCAAGAAACTCGTTTTTCCATACCTTGGAAGGCCGAATCTATGCGAGTTGGCATCAATGGCACGCTTCGGACACAGTATTCACGGATATCCTGAAGCGATACAAAGCAGGTGAAGCAGGCTATTCGTCCGCAATGGCGGAGCAGGCGCTGTATTTTTTGGCTCGGTCACATATCACTCGTGGGGAGGCAACTGAAGCGCTCTCTCTCCTGTTATCGCTTGAAGCTTTGGCGGCCAGACTAGACGCTGACAGCTACTTGAAGGTTGCAGGCCGTCTCCATCAGGGGCTTGCCTATGACCTGATGGGGGAACGCGAGAGAGCAATTGCAAAATATAGAGAGGTCCTCAGGATGAAACGTTGGGGATCAAGCCACGACAATGCTCAACGGTACATCAAGACTCCGTATGTAGGGTCAACGCCTTGATGATCACTCATCCGCCGTCGGTCCATAACTGGGTGGCAGAGGTATATCATTCATCCGCAGGTAGACTGTGAGTTGAGCACGGTGATGAATCAGGTGGCTGACCCCATAGCGTCTCAGCACAGTTGACTTGGGTTCAGTGAAATAATGCTGATCACCATAACTTAGTGTCCACGGCTCATCCAAAGTGTCGATCTCAGTGCTTGCCAGAACCTCATGGAGTTTTGTTTGATGTGTGTCAAACGCATTCATCAGTTCCTCACGGGTTGAGGCATTCGTTCGTGGCCAAGTCCGTGACATATCAATTCCATCCTCGGTTAGGGTAACGATCTGCCACCAGAGCAGGTCAACGATATGAGAGGCCAATTCTCCCATGTTCCAGGATTTTTTATGGGGTCGCCAATTGAAAGATTGATCTGGAATACGGGACAAGATTTCTCGGGTCACGGTCAATTCAGACTTCAGATCACCAAAGGCAAGGTCTAAGGGGTCCATGTGCAGGCGAATAAGAGTTTTACAAGGATGGCATACAGCGTTTGTGGGTATAGGTTCACTCAGGGGATCAATTCAAATCAATAGACTTGAATAGTTTGTCAAGAGGCAATTAAATTGCGGGGACTTTTATTTTCAGTGTGCATGCAGTTAAGGATCGGCCTGATCTTAGAGTCCCAGTATGTAAGGGTGATCGGAAGGGGTTGCACGAGTCAGCTAACGTGAGGATGACCCAATACGTAACGCGTTTCATGGTTGATCATATTCGCTATGCGAATCGTTTACAATGAGGGATTGCTCCCTTTTACATCCATATCTGTGGATAACTGTAACCGTATTCTCCAGTGAGTATAGGGTTCGCTCATGCAAACGAAATGCAGTTCTTCATTTTGATGTATATTTCGCCATTCAAAATTTTCAGACATCACATATATGCGCATCTTATTGTTTGGACTAGGTTTGATTGCCTTTAATGCGGCCGCACAAGTTGAGCGTGATCCAATCACGGTCGGTGATCTGCTTAATATTCAGCAATTAGGCACGGTTACAGCTTCCCCCAATGGACGGTACATTGCCTACACGGTCCGCTCGGTGATTCCAGCTGAAAAGGAGGACTATTCCTATCAATCTGAGCTATGGATGATTGCAGCTGACCGATCAGAGCCCGCGCAACAGATGACCTACGGTGGAGCAAGTTCACCAGAATGGCATCCTGATAGTGAGCGGATTTCATTCTTGCGTGAGGTTGATGGAATGTCTCAGTTGTTCGAAATCTCCATTTACGGTGGAGAGGCAAGACAGTTGTTCAGTTCGGAGTATGGCGTCCGTGAACCTCAGTGGTCGCCCGATGGACGCTACGTACTCTTTTCTGCGATGCTAACCAGAGATGAAGTTACCGAGCTTACAGGATCCGAGCCTGGGTGGTCCGAAGAGAGACCTGCTCGCATCTCCTGGGAGGGTCATGATGCCGAGCCATACTTTGATGGAGATCTGGGTGAGGTAAGAGCATGGTTGAACCAAAATCGTGAAGAATCCAACCCACGTATTTTCAGCGGGCTAAACTTTCAGGGTGAACTAGATTTGGTTGCCGAGTATCGTTCAAGACACTACTTTGTAGCTGATTTGTCCAGAGATGAGCCCGTGATTCGAATTGTCACATCGGGGCACTATGGCTTTGATGGAGCTGATTGGTTGTTGGATAATCGCCAAATCGTGGTGAGTGGGTACCCGAAAACAGCTGAACATCCCGACCGCGAACGAGATCGAGATTTATTTCTTGTTGATATTGAGTCCCTTCGTACCCGTTTGCTCTTGGATGTAGGGGGATACAGGTTAAGTTCTCCTATTGTCTCCTCAAGTGGGCGGTTCATCACGTTTCAGGCCAATAGTCTGAGTGATTCAGGATACGCACAAACCGAGTTGGGATATTTTCCCATTGATGGACTCACGCCTCCTGAAATGCTGACGCTTGACTTTGACCGAAGTATTCAGAATGTGAAGTGGTCTACGGATGATTGGTATGTATACTTCACGGCTCCATCCGAAGGAGGTGTGCCACTGTACCGAATTTCTGTGAATGAGGGGCGCCCTGCTTTTCCAACGCCAGAACCCATTGCGGATTCCCTCATGGCGGACAGCTTAGAAGTGAGAGCCCGATCCTCCTTTTTCCGAGGGGAATTGCTCCATCGTGGACTTCCTGTCACTCAACTCATCAGTCCCAATCTTGGGATAACTAGCTATGACCTGACGACCGCTATGGCATATATGGTGATGACCCAAGTGATTAATCCATCAGAGTTATATATTTCTACCATGGACTTTGAGTCTCCGCAGCCGATTACGAGACATAACGCGGAATGGTTGGAGAACAAAGCACTTAGTTTCCCAACCGCGCATCGCATGCGAAGGGATACCATTGATGTACAATACTGGGTCATGCCACCAACATTCCAGACCAGAGGAGAGACCTATCCCCTTCTGGTTGCCATCCATGGAGGGCCGGCTGCCATGTGGGGACCTGGCGAATCAATGATGTGGCATGAGTTTCAGTATTTGACCGCGCAGGGGTACGGGATCGTGTACTCTAATCCGCGGGGATCTGGGGGGTATGGGCATCTGTTTCGGCGGGGAAATTATCAAGACTGGGGGAATGGGCCTGCAGATGATATTTTGGCTGTTGCATCCGAGGTTGTACGGCGTACTCGTTGGGTCAATGCCGATCGCCAAGTCGTAACTGGTGGGTCCTATGGTGGCTACTTAACCGCCTGGATTATTTCTCAGGATTCCAGATTCAAGGCAGCCGTCGCTCAGCGTGGTGTATACGATTTGTCCACATTCTTTGGAGAGGGGAATGCCTGGCGTCTGGTTCCAGACCATTTTGGTGGGTACCCGTGGGAATCTGGTGTACGATTACGGGCGAACTCCCCGATCACTTTTGTTGACCAGATCCAGACCCCACTCCTGATCATGCATGCAGATGATGATCTGCGAACAGGTGTCATTCAGAGTGAGCATTTATATAAAAGCTTGAAAGTGTTAGATCGGCCGGTGGAGTATGTTCGGTATCCGAATGCGGGACATGATCTATCACGTACAGGAAATCCCAAACAACGCATGGATCGGCTTCTGCGCATCTGGGAGTTCATGGAGCGTTACGTAGGTAAAGAATCCTGATCAATTGCTTAGTTCCGAGAGGCAAAAGTTTATGAAGATGCTGCGGTCATTCAATCCGCAGACGACGGTGGTGCTTACCCTGTGTGGGCTCCTCATGATCCTGACCTTTGAGTTCGGCAGCCAGAAGTTCTATCTTGATCAGATTGCTCCAAGTGGGAGTCAATTGCAGGCGTGGGGTTGGTGGTTTTCAGTTCAGGGGGTGACGGGATTTCTGATCCCCGTGTTGGTTCTGGTCATGATATTTCGGCAACGGCCGTCGGAGATTGGGTTAGGGCTTGGTAATTGGAAACTTGCATGGATTCTGTTTGCTGCATACCTGCCCGTCGTGATCATTGGCACTTGGGTGCTTTCTGATGGAACAGCGTTTCAGTTGGAGTACCCTCATCATCGGGGTGCTGCTGCGTCCTGGTCTACATTTGCGGTCTACCATGCACTCTTTTTCGTTTACTGGATTGGCTGGGAGTACTTATGGCGAGGGTTTGTATTATTTGGAACTGCTCATACGTTTGGTGTGCATGCAATTCTTGTCCAAGCCGTGCCTTTTGCACTCCTTCATATTCATAAGCCCACGAGTGAACTCGTCCTTTCATTACTTGGCGGGTTGATTCTGGGTGCCCTGGTTTGGCATTGCCGTTCATTCTGGATCGCGGTACCAATTCATGCTTCGCAGATGTTAGTATTGGATTTCTGGTGTACTCTGCGAATCCGAACAGGGGCAAGCGGTCTGGACATTGAAGCCTTGCGAAAAGCAATTACCGGGCTATGACTTCGTTGGTTTGGCCATGTTGTGCATTGAGTCTCCAGTGCTCTTTTATATTCTTCATTAACACGCCATAGTATACTTTATGGGGGATTTGAGCGAGCCCGTTACTTATTGGCCTTCGGACTGTTGAACTGGCAAGTGGATGTAGCAAATTCACCGTTAAGAACTTGAAAATGAACCGACTGACGAACTTGTAACACTTGTGAAGCGCCAAATGAACGAGAAATCTGTTTTAATTGTAGGGAGTGCCGCGTCATCAATCTTGCAGCGTGCAGATAAGAAAGCCAGAAACTTCGTCATCAATATAGATTTGTCTCAACAAGGGTCCCAGCAATTGATGTGGATATGTCATATCTGATTACATGAGCGAATGATAAAGGTGAAGCTGAATTTAATTCATTATTCTGACGTAGACCGGATCAACCTGCGAAGATTGTGGATGAGTGGGTATAAAAGAACACTATACTGGAACGACCATGCATGAGATAGTCTTGCGAAGGGATCATCCTACCAGTAACTACAAAGAAGCAAGTGAAAGAGAGTGGAGGCTTTTCAACTTTTCCCTATCCTTGCTAATTCATTATCCTTTTCAAGTTGGCCTTCATCGTGTAAAGAGTACAGTCTGTAAATTTAGATGAGTCTATTTACCAGATCAACTGAGCTATTTTGATGTGTTGTTGGGAATATTTATTCCTATCGGCGGATTTGGCAGGTCAATGTACAACCATACTTATTCGTTATCACTCTTCACATAAAATATTCTGTGGATCTCGTGGGCATTTCCAAGCAATCAAGGACTTTGAATTGACCATTTCTATACAATCTCTTACAAATGACATCTTTGGGGCATCCCAAGTGACAGAAACCGTAACTTCCCCCGTCTGGATTACCGCGGGGTGCAGATACATTCTCAGCAGATGAAGCCGTATGCTTTCATGGGTCGTCTTTAAGGTTGCCAATAGCGATTCAACTTCGTTCGTATCCACCATCAACTTAACTTTGCCATGGGAAACGATGATCATAACATAGATAATTCTAAACGTATGTGGGGCGGACGATTCATAGAAAATACTGATGCGCTCGTTATGGAATTTGGTGCATCCGTGGATGTAGATCATCGGATGGCAATTGAGGATATACAAGGCTCTATAGCACATGCGATCATGTTGACATCTCGAGGAATCCTTACTCAAGAGGAGTGCGATAAGATTTGTGATGGACTGGATACAATCCGAAAAGATATTCTTGCGGGGGATTTCAAATGGGACATTGCGCTGGAAGATGTTCATATGAATATTGAGCATGAGTTGACAAAGCGGATCGGCTCTGTGGGAGGCAAACTGCATACGGCGCGTAGTCGTAATGACCAAGTCGCTACGGACCTACGTCTCTGGTTAAGGGATAGAGGGGAGCAGATTTTCAAGGATCTTCATGCGTTTCGGTCCGTTTTGGTTGATCTAGCCGAAAAGCATCTGGAAGTAATCATGCCGGGGTATACTCATCTTCAGATTGCTCAACCAGTTTTATTCTCCCATCACCTGATGGCATACTATTCAATGTTCACCAGGGACTCGGAACGCCTTACGCAGACCTTGGAACGGATGAATTTTTCTCCTTTGGGCGCAGGTGCACTGGCCGGGACAGGGTTTGATATTGACCGAGTTACCACCGCAAAAAAACTGGGATTTCAAGGTGCCGTGTTGAACTCAATGGATGCGGTTAGTGATCGGGATTTCGTATTAGACTTTTTATCTTTCGGTAGCATCTTGATGATGCATCTCTCACGCCTCAGTGAAGAACTCATTTTGTGGTCCAGCCAAGAGTTCGGCTTTGTCACATTGCCCGATAGCTATTCCACTGGTAGCAGTATTATGCCACAAAAGAAAAATCCGGATATGTGTGAGTTGATCCGAGGCAAGACAGGGCGGGTATGTGGTAACTTGATGGCTTTACTCATGACGATGAAAGGGCTTCCCTTGACCTATAACAAGGACATGCAAGAGGATAAGGAAGGAGTCTTTGATACTGTGGATACCATTCAGATATCTCTAAATATTTATTCAGGAATGCTGTCCGGAATTCAAATTCATCCCGATCGCATGAAGGCAGCCGCTGGATCAGCATACAGTAATGCCACAGATTTGGCAGATTATCTTGTCCGAAAAGGTGTGCCATTTCGTGAAGCACATGATATCGTAGGGCGTATCGTGCGGATCTGCATAGATGAAGAAGCCTCTTTGGATGCGCTATCAATTGAGAAAATGAAGCAGGTCACTCCTCTCATTGAAGAGGATGTGAGGGAATATTTGAAATTAGAGACGGTGGTCAACTCCAGAGGTAGCCTTGGAGGCACCGCATCAAAAGAAGTGGAAAGGCAGCTGAACCTTGCTAAAGAGCAACTTACACAGGAACAGGATTAATCCTCTTCCAAATCAGAATCCTTGGAGGTTCTATTCCTGACTTTGACAAGTCGCAACTCTCAGGCAAGTCTATGAGAAAACAACTCACAACCCCCGAACAACCCATGCCATGAAACAAAAACGAAACACATAATTTGGTATTGAGATCAAAAAGTGCTAAAATAGATATTTCCGGCCTAGTAACACCAATCTAAATCGGCTGGCAATTTCACCTGAAATGTAGAGACAAAATGCGTACAGAAAGACATCCAGAGCGCTCCAAATCTAAAATAGGAGGTTTTCTGGTAAGCACGAATTCATTGAAAAAATGGGGGGGGGGTATCTTGTCGTATCGCACTACCCCTGCTTCTGGTTTCAATATTTCCAAGTTCGTTGTGGGCACAAGACACCACACCTCCCACGGTTTCCTCCGCAACGGTGGATGAGACCACCTTGGTGTTGAATTTTAATGAGGAACTCGCCTCGGTCAGCGGTCTGACCAATTCTGCCTTCACGGTCAAGAAAACGCCCAGTGGAGGATCCGAAGAAGAGCAAGCGCTCAGCGGCACCCCGACCGTCAGTGGGGAAACGGTAACCCTCACATTAAGTAGTCCTGTGATCGCATCCGACAGGGGAACTGTAAAGGTAAGCTACACGGCTCCAACTGAGTCGGGTGCCAAGCTTCGGGATGTAGCGGGGAATGATGTGGTGAATTTTATGGATCTAAGAGTGCTCAATTTGAGGGGCGGAATCTGTTCCCGGACTGAGGTCGTGAGAGACGTGATTTTGGATAGGATAGACAGGACTGAGTTTTGTGATGAGGTCACGAGTGATGATTTTAGAACTATTGTTTCTTTAGATCTTAGTAGGATGAATATTACTGAGCTGCAGTCTGGTGATTTCAGTGGACTTGGCGTATTATCGATCCTACAACTTAATAACAACTCTCTCACGAGTCTACCTCAAGATCTGTTTGATGGACTCACCAACATAGTGCTCCTCAACCTTCACAACAACTCTCTCACGAGTCTACACCAAGATCTGTTTGAGAGCCCCACCAGATTAACGAGCCTCAATCTTCAGAACAACTCTCTCATGAGTCTACACGAAGATCTGTTTGATGGACTCACCAGATTAGTGCTCCTCAACCTTCAGAACAACTCTCTCATGAGTCTACATCCAGATTTGTTTGATGATGTTGAGGGAAATCCATTTAATGTTAGCCTGGGTGGTAATTCTCTTGCCTGTGTTCCTGCCAAAATACTTAGTCAGGAGAATATCATTATCAATCCTTCCAGTCTTGGCGTTGCCTGCCCTGATCCTTCGGTTACGTTAAGTTCAAATCCTCAAACCATTGGGGAGGAAGATGGGGCCACCGAGGTCACCGTAACCGTTACATTAAATGTCGTTCAGGCGACCGCCACGCCGGTGACGGTCTCTGTGGGATCGGGTACCGCGACCTCCGGGACTGACTTTGCTGCAGTCTCTGATTTTACAATCAGTATTCCGGCGAATACTCTGTCTGCCACCGGGACATTCACGCTGACGCCTACTTCGGACACTGTGGACGAGCCAGATGAGACCGTGATCATCACAGGAACCAGCACGGTGGAGGATGTGACGGTCACCGAAACCCGTCTCACGATCACCGACGATGATGCTACGCCGACGGTAACCCTCAATCTTTCCCCCACCTCCATCCCCGAAAATGCTGGCAGCACATCGGTGACGGCAACCCTCAACCACCCCTCCAGTGAAGAGACTACGATCACGATCTCGGTAGCCCCAACCTCACCGGCCACGGCGTCGGACTATACGCTAAGTGGGAGCATACTCACGATTACGGCGGGCGCAACCGAAAGTACGGAGACGGTAACCATCACGGCAGAGGATAATGATGTGATTGCCCCCGTCAAGATGGTGACCGTGCAAGGAATAGCCTCAAATACTCAAGGGATCAACAGTCCGACGGATGTGGAGTTGACCATCATCGATGACGATCTGGAGCTCATGGTGACGCTCAATCTCTCGCCTACCACTATTTCTGAAAATGGTGCCAGTGCATCGGTGACGGCAACCCTGAACCGAGTTTCCAGTGAGGCGACCACGATCACGATCTCGGTAGCCCCAACCTCACCGGCCACCGAGTCGGATTATACCCTAAGTGGGAGCACACTCACGATTGCGGCAGGGGAAACGGAGAGCACGGGAGAAGTGACGATCACTTCGGTGGACAATCTTGTGGATGCTCCAGATAAGACGGTGCAGGTACAGGGTGTCGCGACAAATGTACGGGGAGTGACGAGCCCCGCGGCGGTACAACTCACGATCACCGATGACGACGACGCGCCGACGATCACGCTGATGCTGGATCCCAACGCCATCTCCGAAGATGGCGGGCGTTCCACCGTGACCGCCACGCTTGACCATCCCTCCAGTGCGGTGACCACGCTCACGATTTCCGCGCTGCCGGATTCGCCCGCGACCGCGGGGGATTACATGCTGAGTGAGGATCTTGAACTCACGATTGCGGCGGGCGAGACCGCGAGTACCGGGACGGTCACCATCACTGCCGTGGATAATGACGTTGATGCGCCCGACAAGACCGTGCAGGTGCAAGGCACCGCCACGAACGCGCAGGGAATTACTGATCCCGAGCATGTCGAACTCACGATCACCGATGACGAGGAGGTAAATCCGGTGGTCTCGCTGATCCTCACTCCCGCCTCCATCGGCGAAAATGACGGTCAAACGACCGTGACTGCAACAATTGAGCCTCCCTCCAGTGCGGTGACCACAATCGTGGTGTCGGTCCTTCCCGATGCACCGGCCACCGCGTCGGATTATCTACTGAGTGGCAACCCGACACTCACCATTGCGGCAGGAGACACCGAGAGTACGGGGCAGGTGACCATTACGGCGGTAGATAATGATGCGAGTGCACCGGACAAGACCGTGCAAGTGCAGGGCACTGCGACGAATCCGCAGGGCGTAACAGGCCCGGCGGCGGTAGAGCTCACGATTACGGATGACGAGGCGCCTCCGACCGTGACGCTCATGCTGGATCCGTCCACAATCCATGAGAATGGGGGCAGGACCACGGTCACGGCAATGCTCAGCCATCCCTCCGGTGCCATGACGACGGTGGTGATCTCGACGCTTGTCAATCCGCCAGCCATGGCATCGGATCTGATGCTGAGTCAGAATACGATCCTGACCATTGCGGTGGGAGAGACTGCAAGTACAGGGTTGGTGACCATCACGGCGGTGGACAATGCCGTGGATGCGCCGGACAAGACCGTGCAAGTGCAAGGCACAGCCACGAACGCGCAGGGGATCACGGGTCCCGAAGATGTGGAGCTCACGATATCCGATGACGAGAAAGTACCGACCGTGACACTGAATCTTGCGTCGGCCTCCATCGGCGAAGATGGCGAGAGTACGACGGTGACGGCACTGCTCAACCACCCCTCCAGTGAGGAGACCACGATCATGGTCTTGATAGTTCCCGATCCGCCGGCCACAGCGTTGGACTATCAACTCAGCGATACCCAGACGCTCACCATTGCAGCAGGGGAGACCGAGAGCACCGGGCGGGTGACCATTACGGCGATCGATAATAAAGTGGATGCGCCAGACAAGACGTTGCAGGTGCAGGGCATCGCGACGAATGCCCAGGGCGTGACAGATCCAGCGGATGTGACACTCACGATCACCGACGATGATGATACGACGACGTCAGCACAAGTGCCGACCGAGCTTCCAGCCGTGTTTAGCCTCCGCGGGAACTATCCGAACCCATTCAATCCGTCAACAAGGATCCAGTTTGATCTTCCTGAGAGGGCGCAGGTGACGCTGCAGGTTATAGACATATTGGGACGTAAAGTAATTGAGTACCCTGCACAAGCGTTTGATGCGGGTGCGAACCGCACCATTGAATTGAATGCCAATCAGCTTGTACCAGGGACCTATCTCTATCGGATGATTGCGATAGGATCGGAGACCAAATATCAGAAGACGGGTCGCATGACGCTGATGAAGTAGCGTATCCGGAATGGCTCAGCGGCTCGGAATCCAGAGAAAGCGCCCCAATATCCCTCAAGGACTGTAAAAAATTCCTGACTTTGCCTCAGATAGTTGCAACCTATCAAAGTCAGGACTTCTCTGGAGTCTTTATCAATGAAAAAAATGAAGAGGCCGACTCCGCTCGTTGAGGAAGATGTGTGGGAATATTTGAAATTAGAGACGGTGGTCAACTCCAGAGGTAGCCTTGGAGGCACCGCATCAAAAGAAGTGGAAAGACAGTTGAAAATAGCCAGAAAGCAACTCGCGACAGAAAAAGCCTAATCTTTTTCCGGGTCGGAAGTTCCAGAAGCTCCATTCACGGATTCCATCAGAACCGCAATTGGACGAAGGCTCTGAATATTTTCAAAGAAAATTTTAATGGTTGCAGTCAGGGGTACGGCCAGAATCATTCCAACTACTCCCCAAAGCCAACCCCAGAAGATTAAGGATACGATCACCAGAAGCGGACTCAGATTCAGGCTAAATGCCATGAGCCTTGGATCAACCACATTACCCATCACAATTTGAATAAACCACATCAATAAAGCAGCAACGATAGGGATGGTCAGCGTATCAAACTGCAAGAGGGCAAATCCGAATGGGAAGATCACGGCAATGAAGGATCCAATGTTCGGGATATAATTCAGTAGATACGCCAGAAAGCCCCAAAAAATAGGATAATCAACGCCTAAAATCCAGAGAACCAAGAAAATCAAGATTCCAGTACCAATACTCACCAGCGTCTTCGCAACGAGGTATTGACGTACTTGTTGACTAATATTGTCTGTAACCGAGGCAATACGATCCGCAATCGCCGACGGATATGCGCGCCTCACTTTGACAACCAGTTCTCCACTTCCAGCCAGAATAAATAGCATAAAGAGTAGAACAAGAAAAGTGTTGCCTGCAAAGGTAATTGCTTCTCCGATTCCGCTTTGAAGTAGAGTAGGGAACAGAGAGGGATCAATCATTTGCCCGAGATCCAGGCGCCCCTCTTCCAGTCCAATGGCAGAAGCAACCCTTTGAATTAATAATTCAATATCCACAATGACCGTTTGAAGGCGAGGTAAATAGCGATCTGCAGCGGTTGCTAATGACTGAGCACTAGAATAAACAATGTATCCAATGATCGTTGCAGCACCAGCGAGTGTAACAAAGACCACGATCAGGGCAAGTGCAGTGGGGATGCGTCGGGCTTTGAGATAAAGTACGATCGGCTGAAAAATGAACGAAAGAAGGAGTGCGACCGAAAAGGGGATGAGTACACTGCGAAGCTCAAGGAGTGTGACTCCGACCACGAATGCCGCTATGAGCCCCAAGAGGATGGACATGATCCCCTGGGGTTTAAAATTTGAGAATTCTGTACCTAAACTAGCCAATTGTTTGCAAGTGAATTAATTTATTTCCGAGTTTGTTCTGCAATCCAAATCACAAACATTGAGCCAAGCACTGCAACCAGAATACTTCGCCAGTCCAGACCGCTTACGCCTACATCAAAAAACTTGCTACCAGCCCAGCCTCCGAGTAGCCCGCCTGCAACCCCAATGATCATTGTCTTAAATAAACCGTAGCTTTGATGCCTAGGATAGATCCACCTTGCTAGTGCTCCAGCAATCAGTCCCAAAAGAGCCCAACTAAGAATTCCCATTAGATTAAAATTTGGTGAAAGAGATTAATCTTACGAGAATCATTGAAACATTGGTTCAATCTTTTAAGCATCTACCAATGATAAAGTAGACTGAGGATATGGCCAGGTCCTTCAAAACCATCTTCAAAGGGAATATACGCATAATCTGCATCAATACGGTCAAAGAAAAGACCTAGACCGAAGGTGAAGGTGCGGAGTTCATCCTTGGAGATATACCCTCCTCGCAGGTCAACCAGTTCCATTATGGTGACGGTGCAACCCAAGTGAAATCTGGTCAATTGGTCGTCAATCAGATGAGAGGTTTCAATACTTAGCATCAGGTCAAGGAGTGGAGTCTCATCAAATGCAGCAATGATCTGGAGGGGTAGAAATGAGAGTCCACCCTGAATTAGACGGGGCAGGGGGGTTCGGTTATTTTCCAGTGTACTCATTCGGCCCAGATTTCGTACGGCGGCTCCAAGATGCAACTGTTCATCCAACACATCCGTTTGGATTCCAAAGTCAAATGCATACCCGAAGGCGCTCGTATCAAAAATGCGCTCTTGAAGAAATTTAGCTGTAATTCCAGTCCGCATCCCCCGAATATTGTAAGCATAGCTGATCCCAGCACTGATGAACTGCGCACTGAAATTGCCATCAGATTCGCCGGGTTGGGTTCTTGCTTCAAAGTTTCCTGAATCTGTTGCGGTCAGGGCTAATCCCCACGCCCTATTTTCTCCAACCGGCAGTTGAGCCGCAATATCATAGGCCCGCGTATCACCAACCCAGATTCGATGCGATCCGGCAACCGATTGACCATCATTGACTAATCCCGCAGGATTCCAGTAGGTAGCAAAGGCATTACGTACGCTGGCTACCTGAGCATCTCCCATTGAACCACCATGGGCATTCACCCCAATTCGCATAAAGCTAAATCCTGTTTCCTGTGCCTGTACAGGAAGGGCAGACAAGATCAATCCGAGCCATATAAGTCGTCTCATATTAGATGAAGAATCGCAGAGATATCAGATGCATTGTACCTAACGCATAAGGCTCCACTACGAATGTGTAGGCTGCATGAGTAAGAAGGAGTCCCAAACTTTGTTCAATCATGAATCCAGCACTTGGCCGCGGACCTCCACGAGAGATTTCTTCAAGCCTTCCCATTCCCGCACGGATCACGAGGGAAGGCACTAAGGAGTACTCAGCACCAAGGCGAAACTGCATTGCATGGAGGGTAAGCTCTCGAGTGTCAAACGTCTGTTGAGGAGTGCTCCCCCCAAAGATAACTCTTGGTTCCCTCAGATCCCGTCGAGAAAACATTGATTCATATTCTCCAAGAAGAATTAAACGTCCCTCCATAAGAGTCCAGGAAGCCCCAATACGAAGACGAGTAGGGAACTCATCCGTGGTACCGCCTCCGTTACTGCTGAGAGGATCCCAGCGATACTTCGCAAGAAGATCATCAAGGACAATTCCAACGTGAACCGACGAAAGAATTTGAACTCCCAAACCAATATCCAAACCCAATGTCTGGGTTGTTGGCAAATCGCTATGCAGATCATTGCGGAACAGTTGCAGACCTACGCCAATGGATGCCTTTTTGCCGACTCGCACCCCAAACGCACCAAAGAAGACATATTCATTGGTGGAGGCCATCCCAGTATGGTAACCGCTCAGGTCACGCTGGTCAATATTTTGAACCCCGGTATGGATCAAGCCAGCAGTAAGGCCGGCTAAAGGTTTTAAGGGGGTACGCAACTCAACAAATTGTAGTTGGCGATCATTTGTCATCAAGGCTGCACTGAGGGCCAAGCTTTGAGCATTGACGTATGGCGCAAGCGCAGGATTATAAAATGGACTGGCGAGCCCTGATGCGTCCCCCGCGAGCGAATTTCCGACGGCAATCCCTCGGCTTCCAAAACCCATGCGTCCAATGTGTCCAGCAGTCTGGGCAACCACCAGTTGCG
The DNA here is from genome assembly GCA_965208025.1 of Rhodothermales bacterium. Classification (GTDB taxonomy): domain Bacteria; phylum Bacteroidota; class Rhodothermia; order Rhodothermales; family Bin80; genus Bin80. Next base: position 1,342,317 of record OZ242302.1, on the reverse strand, counting down.
GGAGCAAGCACAAGAGGCACAAAAGAAAATGTCTCATTATTCAATCATCAAGATTTTACCCCAGAAGGTATCTTCCTGGGCCTGAATACCATAGAAATAGGGGCCATTGGCAAGTTGTAGCCCTTGGTCATCAGTGCCATCCCATGCAACTTCATTGGGACCGGAAAAGCTTGCAGAGGTGGAAAATTCTTTGACCAGAATCATTGAGAAGTCAAAAATTCGTACGGTGACTGTCTGAGGTGTACTGAGATCATAACGGAGACGGATCAATCGGTCCGATGATGGAGAAAAGGGATTCGGGTATGCGTAGGTTGAAACTTCGGGAACCCGATCGGAAGGAATAATCTGGGGAAGTCCAGTCGGATCAATCGGAACCTCAGTCCGAAAAATATCCCACGAATTGCCTTGATCTATACTCTTGAATAGCCCATCTTCCGATCCAACCCACACCGCATCATCGGTAACCGCCACCGAGTAAACGCGTGCACCGGGTCGCATACTTCGCATTGGGTCTGAGCGGTCTGTAAAATTGTTTTCAACAAAGAAGGTGATTCCATCATCGGTAGACTGATATAATCCTCGGTCACACGCAATGTAGATACGCGGGCCATCAAAAGCGAAATCATAACACTGTTCGCCGTGCAGAGCAGTCTGGAACGTCATTCCAGCATCTCGGGTCACGGCCACTCCATAGCCTTGATTTCTTCCTCGCCCAGGCCAGTTGGTAGTCCAGATGGCAGAAGGCTGTCCAATGCGAGGTTGTTCTTCAATGGAGATGATCCAGTTTCCAAGCAGTTGATCATCTGTTGTGTAATGAAACCACCGTAGTCCTCCGTCAACGGAGCGGTTGAGCCCACCAGCTGTTCCCGCCCAAACTGTGCCCGATTGATCAACGAGTACAGAAAAAGCCTGAAAGTTGAGCCCATGAAAGAGAGCAGGAGCAATCCCAACTGGCTGTACCTGAAAGGGGAACTCATATCCAAGTTCGGGGGCAAGGTAGGAGGTCGTATCCGGGGGGAGTACAACTCGTTCCCATGTATTGCCTAAATCTGTGCTACGACGGATTCCAGCCAATTGCCCTGCAATCCACACTGTTTCGTTCGTGACATCATAATCTATATCCCATATCGGACTCTGAGCAGGAACAGTGATGGGGAGGGTATTGAGTGTTAGAGAGCCGTAGGTGATTAAGGAATCATCTGGAAGGTCTAGGAGGCCAGTGGTTTGGGGATCTAGATCAGACGGTGGCAAAGGAGAACGATATTCCCACATATTCCCGCCATCTGGTGAGTAGAGCAGACCTTCAAGTTCATTGATTCGCTGCACATCCCCATTGGCATCTCTTTGGTTGTACTGGTTAGCAACACCTGCCCATATGGATTGGCCACGAATACTTAGTGAGTAGACAGAATTCGTAAATTCCCGTAGAGGTTCAACATTGACAGCCTGCCAAGTCTGTCCGCCGTCATGGGAGACGTTGAGGTACGGGCCTACCCAGATGGAACTCCCCGTCGCTCCAAGGTTCGTAATATCATTTGCCAGAATTCCGGGAGAAAGTACAAGATTCTGTGCCTGAATCGCTGGGGCGAAGACGATCAGAATTCCGAACAGAAGACGACTCATCATTCGTAAATCTCTACAGTGTGACTGACCTGCTGACTGCGGAGGCCCGCCCGATCGGTTGCTTCAAATGTAATGGTATTCAATCCAAGACTGTTGTTACTTCCAATGAAATTACGCCGGGTAAACAGCCCATCCCCCGCCTCAGCGTCACCGCTTTGCGGGCTGGTTCCACATGGTCGAAGATTTCCATCATCACAGAGAAGGTATCGGATCTCGGGAGAAGAAATATTCCAGTATTCCACCAGTGCAATATCCGTCAGTCCATCGGGGTCTGAGACCTCAATAATAAATGTGAGGCTCCGAGCGGGTTGACCGGCAGATGGACGCTGAATTCGTTCAGGAATGAATACATTTTCAATTACTGGAGGGGAGCCTGGTTCAAATGAGCGCACAAATTCAAGCGCGGTTCGCGCCTCTCCACCAAGACGATTATTGGCATCAACTACGTAGACAAGAATGGGGTAGGTCTGTACATCCAGTGCGCTTAAGGTCAACTCAATCTCTCCACGATAATCTCCATTTTGTACCAGAGTCAGATCACCCGTGCGAATAGGTTGCCCAGTGGTATCGGGAGAAAGGATTGCATAATACACTTGCGTACCTGGATTCCTAGATGCCTGAATCAAAACAGACATGTTGAGCGTGACAATCACGCTATCCTCTTTGATGGATGAATCGTCTAACAGTGCATAAACCACTACCTGCGGGTCAATGGTAAAGGCTTCAATCTTGGGAGGCTGCTCCTGGGTATCGGGAGAAAAATCTGGTACAGAGTCACATGCAACCCCGTAGGTGATCACCAGAAGAAATATAAGTCGGTGTAGATGTGTCAAAGTAGTTTCTATACACTGTATAGTGGTTTGATACTGAAGCTAAGTAGGAAGATGGCGAGGGTGCAATAACCGATCAAACGACGCCGCCCTTCCAAAGGACGAGAAAGTGGAACGGGAGGATGATCCACTTTGATCATGAAGATCAGGAGCAGACACCAAGGGAACCAACCGAAGTAGCCAAACCAACTCAAAGCATTAGGAATCACAGACGCAAACGATACGATCACCAGAATAATCAGAGTCACCTGCCACCAGCGTTCACCAAAAACTCTGCGAGTAAGGAGCGTGAGCAGTGAACCGAGAAAAAACCAGACGGCTAACTGACCTAACAGATCACTACCAGTAGCTGAAATGAAAAATTTAGGGAGAGAGAGTCCACCTCCAACAGCCATGGACGAAAGCATCATAAAAACAAATCCGCGAGAGATTCTTGCATGCCATTTAGGGCCAAAGAGAGCATAGACAATATGGCCGCCATCTAATTGTCCGACTGGCATGAGGTTGAGGGCAGTAAAAAAGAGTCCCAGCCATGCGGCGAACAATAAAGGGTAATGATACATCTCGTATAGAGGCGGCACATTGGGGAAGGCCTGCGTAAGTACCCAGTAGAGAGGGGTTGCTCCGAGGGTTAAGCGTCCCCCTGGGGGGGCATCCGAGATAGGAGTATCGGGAAATTTTCCCGTAGCCTGGATATACTCAATTAACGACTCATGCCCCCCCACACCAAACATATAGTCAGGGGAGGGTAAGCTGGCTAAGGCCCACAGCAACAGAATCAGAACCATCCCGAATCCAGCAAGGGGACCAGAGGCGCCTATATCAAAGAGCTTGGTCAAGTCTGAGATAGGTTCGCGGATACTGATCACCGCACCCAATGTACCAATTCCGATCATGGGCGACGGAATAAAATAGGGGAGTGAGGTCTTTACTTGATGCAGTCGTCCAGCAACATAATGGCCGAATTCATGAATGGTAAGAAACGCAATCAAGGCTCCACCGAAGGTAAATGCATCGGTCAGAAAAGAGGTTGAAACAGGGATTCCAATCACGGAGAATATGGGATCTCCAGCTGCCCAAGCAACGCTCCGTCCAATAAACATCACTGCACCAGTAAAGGCGGTGGAAAGAAGCGTCACGATAAATAGCCCGGCGTGCAACAGGTAGCGATCGCGAGTCAACAATTCAAATGCCGGGAATGTGGTAGAAGCAGTGACAAAGTTGCTCTTCTATGCAATAGACGTCCAAAGTGTTCACGTTTGAGTGAGTTGTTTTAACCCGGTCTCAATTCGGTCCGCTGCCTTGCGCAGATCATCCATGGAAGAAGCGTAAGAGATTCGAATCCCGTCGGGGTCCCCAAAAGCGGCACCAGGTACAAGAGCGACTAGATGTTCCTCAAGGAGATAAAAACACAGTTCATTACTTGAATTGATTTGGCGCCCCGAGGGGGATACGGTGCCATAGTAATCGCTGATTTGGGGAAAAAGATAGAAAGCCCCTTCGGGTTTCGGGATCTTTACTCCGGGGGTAGAACCAAGTCGTTCCAGCAAATAATCACGCCGCTCACGGAATGCCTTCACCATGACCTGTATCGGTTCGTGGTCCATGTTGAGTGCAGCAATTCCAGCTTTCTGGGAAATACTACTTGGCGCCGAAGTCAGTTGCCCCTGCAGTTTTGCAGCCTGCTTCACGATATCCACTGGACCTGCCATATAGCCCAGTCTCCAGCCAGTCATTGCATAACATTTTGAAAATCCATTCACCGTGATCGTACGATTTTGCATGCCAGAAAAGGATGCTACTGGGTAATGAGACGTATCATAGATGATATGTTCATAAATTTCATCCGAGACAACCCGAATCTGTTCATGCTCTTGTAGGACCTCTGTAAGCGCAGCGAGCTCTGATTGAGTATATACTGAACCAGTTGGATTTGAAGGGGAGCAGAGAATGAGAACGCGTGTATGTTTGGTAATTGAATCGGCCAGTACTTGGGGATTCAATCGGTACTGGGTTTCGGCGGTGGTCGGAATGATCACGGGGTTTGCCCCGGCAAAGCGAGTCATCTCTGGATAGCTAACCCAATAAGGGGCAGGGATTAACACATCATCTCCCTCTGCTGCCAAGACAGATATAGCCAGCGCAACGGACTGTTTGGCTCCATTGGAGCAGAGAATTTGATCAGGTGAGTACTCAAGACCATTGTCGCGTAGAAATTTTGCACAAATTGCTTCTCTAAGCTCTTGCATCCCAGGGTTTTGAGTATACCGAGTAAATCCATCCCGAATCGCCTGGATACCAGCTTTGGCAATAGGATCTGGGGTATTAAAATCAGGTTCTCCTGCACTGAGCGCAATGATGTCGGCACCAGAGCGTTTGAGTTTTTTTGCACGTCCTGCCATAGCGAGTGTGGCAGAGGGTTGCATGGCAGCAACTCGAGGATTAAAGGAGATAGACATAGTTAAAGAATTCTGAATAGTTACGATGGTTCATATGATTGACCGATTTCCCATTTTTTGATTTGATCCGCAACGGATGATCACCTTATCTTTTGATTGGGGCCAAGAAAGTTGCACTTTTTTGGGGGCATAAATCATATCTTATATTCCGAACGAACACCAGCAGAAGTTTGTCTGCCGAGATTCAACCGATGCCAGCAATACAAATATGGATAAGAAAAATAGATCCCATTTTGTGTACAATTCCATAAAAACAAGCCAAGGCTGACCATATTAATGTATAAACATAGAAGGCAAAGGTGCTGTAATATGGCACAATTGGTGCCTAAAAGTGTCACAGTTTAATTCGGGTGGGAATTCAGGCTAAAGTATTGACGTTCCTACTATCTTGAAATCTTCTCTGACCTCAATTGGATTTGCCTCATTGATACCCTGATCAGTTCCCGAAACTGGAAGTCAGAACATCTGTTATCAGATAAGATGGATAACCACGCAGGATTTCAGATTACAGATGGTCTGACAGTGTATGCCAAGCTAAGATAAAGCACCTCTGGGGTATTTACCTTTCGTGTTCATAATTGCCTATTCTGAATGTCCCAATTAAAATGGATTAGATGTCCCAATTGTAGCGGAATTGGCAAGCAACGTGACCATGGGAGAATTTCTCTGATCTATCATTAAGAATGGTGGTAAGTGATCAAATCAGTGATAGAGGCTTAACCGATTGCATACATGGAAGTTAGGAGAAAATTTGTGCATTATCTCAATAGTTCAGACCTTCGTAAGGTTTTAACCTAATGACCAAATTGCTGGGATATGTTAATCGTTCACACATTATTTAGAGGAGAGTAATACCTGAAAATTATTTATAGTTCTACCACAATTTGTGTGGAATGAGAACCATTGTATTACCAGAAGAACCCTTAGAAATGTACATAACCCATGTTGAGAAGAAGCCATCGAGGTTGCCGAGATGGCTTCAGCGACATCTTGACAGAGACTGTAATACGTCATAGCCTGTGCGATTGAATACCATCACCGAACGAATGAACGGCAAAATTCAATAACTCAAAATAGTCGTAGAGGTAGCAAAAGGGATGAAAAATGTAGGCATAATTCTACCCTTGCGCGGAGAGCAATACTTTTACCCACAAGATGCGTGAATGAACCGATTTTTCGTCTAAGAATTGCACATTCAGTTTCATAACAATGGACCAAAACTTTATTCTGCGCGAAAGATGAACGAAGATGAACTTAATCTCGTTCGTAGTTGAATTGATCAATTGAACTGTCAACCTGCGCAGACAGGAACTGAATGGAGTTTCCAGATTCATCCCCATCCCGACTCAACCGACATTTAGTTAGTCGAAAAAAAGCATTCTACTCCCTGAATGATGATTTAATTGAATACCTGCGGCGGTATGGACGGCTCAAGACCCGTGGAGTTCGCTATCAGGATCTCGCTCGGTACGCAGAGTCGGTTCCTCTTTACGATGAGGATGGAAACGACACGCTCTGGGCAAGTGTCATTTATCAGCCGAATGAGCAACGTGAGATTGACCACGACCTCGTTGTCACCTATGCAGATCTGCGTGCCCACGGAGATCTATCCGTGATCCAGCACTTGTATGTTGATCGTGTGGATATCTGCTTATACGGTAATACACTTCCTTATCGTGTCAGGATTGTAAATGCCCTCAACGAGAACTTTGACTATTTCTATGTGAAGCGCACCGATGCGAATCGAATCTTCGGTCTTGAACTTGAACACCTTCTTTCCCCGAGCAGGATCCAGTATTTTGTGCGCGGGAATACCACCATTGAAGAACATATTGTGGGGGTGCCAGGCGATGTATTCCTGTCTACTGCCATGCCAACGAATCGGTTTGATCTAGTTCGATTGGCAAAGTACTTTGTCAAATTTGATACTCGTTGCCTCCTCAGACTTCTGGGAGATATGCATGCAGGGAATTTTGTCGTTGACATTACCCGTGATTTTGAAAAGCACCATTATCGGTTTCGTCCGATTGATTTTGATCAGCAGAGCCATCACCGGAATATCAAAATATATCGTCCACAGGCATATGAGGCCAATGCTCCTTTGGTTCACGCGGTAAAGGATGTGCTCCCCCCTGCTTCCATACGGCAGTATCGCAAAGAAGAGCGTGCATTGATGAACCATCGTGTCAGTGTAAGCGATGGCCGCGTACATGCTCTCCTCCGAGTGATGCAAAAAGATCCGATTGCAGATCCCGATCATGTCCGTCAACTGGCGGCAAGTTTGAGTTCATTTCATGGGGATGATCAATTTAGTATATGCACCCACATGGGCGAACTTGTCTGCCGCTCCATCATGCGTGTAGATGAACGACCAACAAGTCAGGAGGTGCGCATCTTGGTAGATGATGCACCAGAGTAGGAAGATCAATAACGATCCCCCTTCTCAATGGCGAGATCATCCCTGAAGAAAGGGGTTCTGACGACGCTCTAACCCAATTTGAGTGGGTGGTCCATGCCCTGAATAAACCCTCATATCATCTGGCAACATGAATAATTTCTGAAAAATGGACTCCATTAACGTTCCCATATTTCCACCAGGAAGGTCGGTTCGACCAATGGATTGCTGAAAGAGGACATCTCCAACAATCACAAACCCGCTGTCATCATCCACAAAACTGATTGATCCAGGGGCATGCCCCGGCGTGTGAAGGATTCTCCACTCGGCATTCCCAAACGTGATCCGATCCTGCTCGCTCAGCCATTTGGTAGGGGTTGGGATCGGCTTTAATTGAAACCCGTATAGCTGGGCCTGCGCAGGGGCTTCCTGAAGCCACAAAGAGGTGTCGTGATGGGCCTTCCATGTGAGATCAAATCGTCTGGACAGCGCACGACATCCCAAAATATGATCAACATGCGCATGAGTGAGCAATAGATGTCGCACAGTAAGCCCATTGGAATCAATATAATTTGCAATTTCCAACTCCTCTTCCTCATTTGAGCAACTTGCATCCACGATCACAGCCTCAGAGTTATTGTGACATACATAACAGTTTGTGGGGAATGGATTCAGAGTGAAAGATTTGACTTGGGTTATAGACATAGGATTTACTTGAAAGAAGGAGGGGAAAGGATAATAACCAATTCACCCTTAATGGTTGATTTTTCCTGATACAATTTCAGTAATTCATCCAGATTTCCACGTTGGATTTCTTCAAACTTTTTGGAGAGTTCCCGAATGACAGCCCCCATTCGATATTTTCCAACAACATTTACCAGATCATTCAGGGTGCGAATCAATCGGTGAGGGCTCTCATAGAGTACGACTGTGCGAGATTCTGACTGGATAGCTTCCAGATGCCGTTTACGACCTTTTCGCAGCGGCAGGAACCCTTCAAAGACAAAGCGATCAGAGGGGAGTCCACACGCGGTGAGTGCAGGGATCAGTGCTGTGGGGCCGGGTAAGGCCTGTACCTGAACTGCCTCGTCCCAACATAGACGCACCAAAAAAAAACCGGGATCACTAAGACCAGGCGAGCCAGCGTCGCTGATCAGAGCAATTCGCTGTCCAGCTTTCATGCGCTCAATCAGTTGTGGAGCGCGTGAACGTTCATTATGATTGTGATAGCTAATCGTGGGAGTGCGGATTTGATAATGAGCAAGGAGGATCCTCGAAGAGCGGGTATCCTCGCAGGCGATGAGATCAACGGAATTGAGAATTTCAATTGCACGAAAGGTGATATCGGCTAAGTTTCCGATCGGAGTCGGGACGAGATACAGCATTGGATGTCAATTTTTGCCTGTCTCACTGTGACTACTCGCCCACATTGAAACAGGAAGCACACATTCAATCATTACAACTCTCCCAAGTTTGATTCAGTAGAGTTATGATACTGGATGACATGTTTGAATGGATAGCAGGTGTCCTCTATGGGTTCAGAGTTCCTGATGTGTATTTTGGTCGTGCTCGTACATCCAAAGCCGTGCGAATAAAGAGCCAAATGCTCACGGCACTGATCACTATGTTCGCACACCACATACCGATCCATGGACTCAATAATTCTCGGTCTGCAAGTTTCTCTCCTTGCACAAGAGTGACCCAGTAGAAAATAAAGATACCAACTGCGACAAGACCGGCAACCCCAAGTCCTCCCCGCTCAATACGAAGACCAAGAGGAATTCCTATAAGGACAAAAATGAAACAGGCTATGGAGATTGAATATTTTTTGTGGATTTCAACCTGATAGCGATTGATGGTTGTTTGAGTGTGCTGGATGTTTCGGCCTATGGCTGTCACAGAACTTTGAACATCCTGAGCATGAGCTCGTGCACGCTGATAAGTACGACGCAATTGATCTTGCGTCAGTCCTTCCACGGGCGCCCGTGCGGTTCCTGAGTCAGGTTGGGGATTCCCGCTACCTGCAGAGGCATGGGTTGACTCGTCACGATTCCAATTCATAGACATTGAAGCAGATAACTCCAATGGTTCCAGAATCATGAGTGTATCACGGGACAAAAGAGATGGAGTGTTGTCTCTGAGCTTGGAGGTTTGCCCCGTGCGTCGTTGGCGAAGAGAATCAACAATCTCAACCATTTGATTTGTCGGAGTAGAGCGGTCTGACCGGTAGCCATCCCTTTCCGCTCTGGTTTGAAACCCCAGTTCACTCAAATCCAGTCGTAATTGAAATCGTTGAAAGGTCATTTTTTCATATCGCTCATTGGATTGATCTCTTGGACGACGGAAAAGCCGATGCATCTCCCCATCAATGAGTAGGATATCCAGAAATTTCCCCCTTGGCACTAGTTCCCCTCGATCCGCTCGAATCGTCGCTCCATTTTTGATTCCCTGTGTATAGTCATAAATCAGAATATCATAGAGGAGATTATTCTCTCTTCGGCCAACAAGAATACTGTAATCACTGATCTCTTGATAGAATACCCCAGGTTCCAACTCAAATCCGGGTCGCGCGTCGCGGACGGTTTGCCACATGTTCAATGCCCTGAAATTAGATTCGGGCAGAATAACATTATTGAAATAAATCATTCCTCCAGAAAGAAGAGCAGCAGAGGCAAGGACGGGCCAAGTGAAGCTCCAGAGCGTAATGCCACAGTTACGGATCACCACCCATGTACGCGTCTCTGCCAGTGATCCGAAAACCATTAGCGTTGCCAATAGTGAAGACATGGGCACCGCTAACACAATCATATAGGAAAGATTATAAGCGATCAATTCCAGAATGAGCCCCAGCGGCAGGTCTCTTCCGATCAAGTCAGGCAAAAACTTGATCAAAAACTGCATGAGTAAAACAAATATCAAAAGCAAAAGCCAGCCCATGAATGGGCCGGGAAGCTGCTTCAATACCATACGGTGAAGAACCTTCATCTGAAATTGGACTTGAACCCCGAATTAAAATTCTATCTCCCCCTCATGTGAAACGATCATGAACCCAATAGTGTCAATACTACGAACAATCAGTTACTTTTGACTATGATTTTCCAGGCACGAGGCAGAATTGGCAACACGTATTCATGCCCGTCGTTACATAGGGTTGATCATTTTCATTTCTACGGGAGCGTGACTGTACCATTATGAATTCCAAGCGAGTGGGAAACTTTGTGTCTATTGGAGTATTCGCCTATGCGACCATCCTTTATCTCCTCACGGTTGCCCCGACAGCAAGTTTCTGGGATGCAGGGGAGTTCATTGCCATTGCCCATGGGTTGCAAGTATCTCACCCGCCTGGGGCTCCCTTCTATATGTTGGTCGGGCGTCTGTTTTCCATGTTTGTGCCAGACCATCTGATTTCTCTGTCGGTCAATTTGGTATCTGTCCTCTGCAGTTCATTCACGATCCTATTGACCTATTGGATCATTGTGCGCTTACTCCGTGAATTTATCCCCTCCAAAAACGGGAACCAATCCACATTTTTACTTCACTTTGGCGGTGTGATTGGGGCATGTACGTTTGCGGTCACCGATTCTTTCTGGTTCAATGCAGTGGAGGCGGAGGTTTACGCAATGTCCATGCTATTTACGGCGCTCGTTGTTTGGCTCATTATGAAGTGGAGTGAGATGGCACGTGAGGAGCTCGCCAGCACCAAAGACCGTTTAGGTCTTGGGGCAAATCGTATTCTCGTACTCGTGGCATATCTATTCGGGCTTGCAATTGGTGTACACCTTTTGAGCCTCCTCGCACTTTTCTTCATCGCTCTGATCTTCTTTTTTGAGGAGTTTGATCGGAAGGAGACGTCACCCAGTGGACGGCCAGATTGGAAGTCATGGCCTCGATGGCGGGCTATTTTGGGGTCACTTATCATTGCGGCAGCAGTATTTCTGGTGATTTATCCCGGCATTGTTCAAAAATTACCTGGAATCGCTGGCAGGACAGGGCAGCCCTTGTTCGCTCTACTTCTGCTCGTGATCGCCATCGTCATTGCGGTATGGTATACCCACTCGAAACAGTTCCAAACGTTGAATTTAGTTTCGGTATGTATTCTAATGGTGATGATCGGATATTCCAGTTATGCGGTGATCTTTATTCGTAGTGCGGCTGATCCTCCCATTGATGAAAATGATCCGGAAACCCCTGAGGCGATCGTTTCCTATCTCGAGCGAGAGCAATATGGTGAGACGCCGATTCTTAGTGGTGCAAGTTTCAATGACAATACGCAAAATTTTGATGAAAAAAATATAAAGCTATTCCCCCGTCGCCATTCGCCATCTCCTCAACATGTGAATATTTACCGCCAGTACACCTCGGATCTTGATTTTTTCTGGAGGTATCAAATTGGACATATGTACCTTCGTTACTTCCTGTGGAATTTTTCTGGTCGTGAGAGCGATGTAGAGGGGGCTCGCGCAATCACAGGGCTTTCATGGCTAGAAGGGCCTGATGAGACCTTATATCAGACTCCGAGTGAGAAGGCAAGTCGGAATCGTTATTTCGCATTGCCATTGCTACTGGGCTTGTTTGGGATGTTCTATCATTTTCGGCAAGATTGGCGCCGTGCATTCTGTGTTTTGGTTCTCTTTATCGTAACGGGTATTGGCATTATCCTGTACCTGAATCAGGCTCCCTTACAACCGAGGGAACGAGATTACTCGTATGTGGCAAGCTTCTTTGCATTCAGCCTTTGGATAGGGATTGGCGCAACTGGACTTTTGCAACTGATCCGCGATACATTACACAGCTATACCGATCAATTACGGGGTGCGACCTGGGTTGCTGCTCCGATCATTTTTATTGCTGTACCGGGATGGATGGCGATTGAGAACTATAATGATCATGATCGTTCTGGTCGTTATATAGCACCCGATTATGCGTATAACATGCTCATGAGTGTTGCGCAAGATGCAATTCTCTTTACCAATGGAGATAATGATACATTTCCGCTTTGGTATGCGCAGGAGGTTGAGGGAATTCGCAGGGATGTCCGAGTAGCAAATCTATCTCTGTTAAACACACCATGGTATGTTCGTCAGCTAAAAAATCAGTTCTCAAGAGATTCGGAACCCTTGCCAATAGACTTATCTGAATCTCAAATCTCTGAACTGGGCGCTCGCCCATGGAAACCTAGCATGATGAATCTCCCTGTTGATTCGTCTCTGCTGTCTGAGGATTCAGAAGTATTTCCAGGACAGACGGATCGGAACTTGATTGATAGCTCAATGACTTGGGTGCTCAACGGTCGACCATTTCGAACGAATCCAGAGACAGGCCAACCATTGAATATTTTGTATGGTGCAGACATTGCGGCATGGAACATTATCTCTGGTGCTGCCCAAGGGGGATGGAAGCGCCCTGTATATTTTGCTGTGACTGTTTCAAGCGATGGTCGACTGGATCTTCAGAATTATTTTCAACTTGAAGGGAAATCATTACGGGTAGTCCCAATACGCCACAACGATCCGCTTGGTCGAGTTGAACTTGGAGTGACTCCAGAGCGCCTGAAGACCTTTAGATTCAGAAACTTGAATAATCCGAAGGTTTACTTTGATGCCAATATCAGGAGGATGGTAGATAACTACCGTAATATCTATGCCCAGACAGCTTCAGCAATGATTGAAGCGGGGCGGGTGGACGAAGGAGTGGCGCTCATGGATGAATTGATGGAAAACGTACCCTTTTCTACGATTCCTGGGGATTATATTTCGTTCATCTACACTGCGCGTGTATATCAGTTAGCTGGAGACCATGAAAGAGCATTGGAAATTTTTCGCATGTCAGAGCCTTTATTGATACATCGTATGAATCCTGAGAATTCCCAGGGATTTAATGAAGGTGTAACTACGTTCTACCAGTCCGTTCTTGCTGCCTATTTGCAGGTTGCTGATTATGAGGGAGCAGCTGCATTTGATAATAGAATTCGAGGAATTTCCAGTGAGGAAGATAGTATTACTGCCGAGCAGATGCGAATCTTGGCTGGAGGACAAATTGAAGAGGATACCATTCACAATATACTTGGGACTGAACCGCCTGTCGTTTTGGATTCCAATCTGTTGGACCCCGAGATGGAGAACGGAGTTCAGACTCCTTCGGAGTAATACTTTAAGTTAACATGAATTTTCAGTTTGAGGAACATGATTTTGAGCGAATTGGTCATGCACTGGGTGTAGAGCCTGTTTGGAAGGATCGAGTCGTTTGTTACCCGATCAAGAACCAAGAGCTTGGACAGATCGTCAAGCTCGAGATCTCTCTGGATGTTGATTTTCCTGGGGATCTTAAAGATGAGATTCCAGGGCATATCGTTTCCGCCGAGACGACGAGTTGTCATCTCCATTTGGTTGGTTGCACCAGCCTGGTTGCCATGGAAGATTTTCGCGAGGTGATCTTCTATGCAAAGGGGCATAATGTTGTCAACGCACTCGTTGTACAGGCCAAGGCATGGTGTCAACTATATTCCAATTATGACCGGCGTTTACTGGATATGGACTATACCAAAATGCCTCGTCAGATTTCAAACAGTATCATTTCATTCCTTATGGCCGAGGGAAGCTTTGAAGGTTTTGAGTTTGATGATGATGAAGAGACACTTTCCGCAGACTGAATCAGAGGCAGAGTATCTTCCTGAATGGCCCCATACACCCGTTTCTCATTCAGGGGCTTCTCTCTCCGTTGAGATTGATCATCCGCGCCTTGAGATTGATTCACAGTTGATCGTCAACTTGGTTCATCTGGTGATCAAAGGAGAGAGGCAAGAGATTTCCAATTTAGAGGTCATTCTTACCACCGCGGAGCAACTCCGAAACCTCAATTTAACATGGAATCATGCCGACTATGATACCGATGTACTGAGTTTCCCCTTGAACGACACATCTGAGATTGATGGAGTTATTTATGTAAGTCTTGACTTTGCCCAGCAGCATTGCCGAACTTACAAGGCTTCATTCCTACAGGAAGTATGCCGCTACATGATTCATGGGTTATTACACCTCTGCGGATATGATGACCACACAGAAGAAGCAATCCATTTGATCCGACAGAAAGAAGATTACTATCTTCAAAATGCAGGATTAACGTGAATTTAAGGCGAATTCGTCTCACACATGTCTTTATGGAAGCAAACGAGACTTCGTCCTCCTACTGACTCAGTGCACATATGAATCTGAACTGATGATCCACTCGGAATCACCTGTGAATAGTTGCATTCCAATAATATGGATCCATCAATCAAAAAGAGAACAGAATTATCAAACCATCAAGTTATTTCCCAACTAACGATATCTAAACTGACGAAGTATCCGCGGATCTTTGCTTCGGCGCAAGATTTTTCCACTGCTGACATCTTTGAACACAATTTCTTTGGGATGCGGGGTTACATCAATTAGAAACAAAGCCCATCCAGCAAAACTATAATTTGCTTCTGCGATAATACTGGGGTTTGCGAGAATTTCTTGAATTGATTCCTCTGTAGTTAGTGATTCCGGGACAGCAAGTAGTTCAACGGGATTGTCAAATTGACGATCTTCGGGAATCGTCTGGTCAAGTATTTCGGATGTCTGCGCACTGAGGGTAGTGTCAGTGGGGGAGACTCCACTTTCCTGTCGAAAGAAGTAGTGATCGCTTGAAATATCTCCAGATCCATAAAGAAAAATCAAGACGAGTAGAAACAGAGTCAACATAGCAATCTCAAACCCCTGGGTACCCGCAGTTAGCCCTCCAGACATCTCTTCAACTAACACTGCACCAACTAAGATGGGAATCTGAATTAATGCTCCAACTCTTGAAAGTAAGCCAGTTAGGAGCATGAACCCACCAAGTAAATGCGAGAGGGCGACATAGTGTAAGAGAATCGTAGAGCGAAGAGCAGCTGAAGAGTTTGTGCCAATAAGATCCAGGAAACTGTTGGCATCAGCTATGAAGAGCATTCCCCGCACTAAAAGCCCAAGACCAATATACATACGCAATAGATCAAAAGCATATGATCGGAAGGGATAAAGTTTGGCCAAAGTACGTTGTAATTCGCCCTGAGTAGATTGGAATTTCTGATCCAGACTCCAGTTTCCAGATCCACAGATCACAACCAAAACGAGCATGAAGAGGACCAAACCCGATAGTTCTAAAGATTGGCTTGCTGAGAAAAGACTTCCCAAACTAAGAAAAACCGCTCCGAACAAGATCGGAACTTGGGAAAGTGCGGCAATTCGCGTCCATAACCCTATAGTGATGGCCAAACCTCCAAGGATGTGGAATACAGCCACACCAAGATGAGCCCAATTGGCAAGTAACCAAGCAGGAGCATTCACTGGCAACAGAGCCACAAACGTAGTGGCATTCACTAGGAAAAGTATGCCTCGAACAAGTAAACCAATGCCCAAATAAATCCTAATCAGGTCAAATGCAAACTCCCGATATGTGTCCAGCCAAGCGTTGAATTTGTGTAGCATCTTGCTAGTCAAATTTGAACTTTATGTGAACAATTGATCAGTTTATTTGAACTGAAAGATTAGTTCAAGAAAACGAGCCCGTAGTCATGCAGTCATTCATTGTATTTTCAATGTAAATCAATTGTTTCTTCACAGACCAGAGAAAACCTAGTGATTTTGATGATTCTGAGAATTATAGACCGAAAAAATTATAGCAAGGTTGGTCTGATCATTCTCTCTTTCAAAATAATTATTCCTATCTCCCTGTAATTACACGGGTAATGATAATGACCGATATCTTTGGTAATCAATTCAACCTAGTGTCTCGTCACACATCAAATGTCGGATAGAGACGTTTGAGCTTCACCCGTGCGTCGTCGGTGGTGAACTGCCAGTCAACTTTCGCTCGGATTTGGTCTCTGGCCGCTTGCCAAGCGGCGACTTCGTTGCGTAACGTGTCGATGGAATCAATGCGGCGATTGAGGCACTGCCGGGTCATCACGTTGATTTCGACCTCGGCGACATTCAGCCAACTTCCGTGCTTGGGGGTATAGACAAATTCAAAGCGATCCCAAAGCACCTTGGCCTCAGCGGGTTCAAAGGTATCGTAGAGCGCGCCAGGGCGGTGCGTGTTGAGGTTGTCCATCACCAGCGTGATTCGGGTGGCACCGGAGAATTGCGCGGCGATGTCGCGCAGAAAGTGAGCCCAGTCGGCTTTGGTCCTGCGCTCGGTCACTTTGGTTAGGCGCCAGCCGGTCAGGGGTTCGGTGGCCATGAACACATTGCAGGTGCCGAGGCGCCGGTACTCGTAGTCCTCACGCGCCGGTCGTCCCGGGGCTGGCGGGACGGGCCTGCGCGTCTCGCCGATCAGCTGGCGTGGGGTCTCGTCCATGCACACCAGCGGGAAATATGCATCGTACGGACGCCGGTAGAGGTCAAGCACCCGCTCCATTCCTGCTGCGAAGTCAGCATTGCATTGTGGCGGAATCACCCAGCCAACGCGTCGCCAGAGCTTGAGGTCGTTTTTTTTAGAACCCGCCGCACCGTCTCGTGCGAGACGCTGTCGATATAGCCCAGTTCCACTGCGTGGTCCGCTAACAGGCGAAGCGACCACTGCGCGTGCCCGTCGGGCGGATCGCTGCAACTGAGCGCGATCAGACGCGCCTCAAATTCGCCGTCTGCCTTGCGAAGGTAGCGAGCATGTCAACCCTGTCGGTCCCCAAGTGCCGCTTCCAGACCGTCCTCCACAAACCGCTTCTTGACCCGGTCCACCCGGCGCATGCTGATGCGCAATACCCCAGCGATTTCTGCACCGGTCGTGCATCGCTCGTTGTACTTGCTCCTGTCGCAATTGAGCAGAACCAACGCGTTGATCACCTTCTGCGAACGATGCGATCCCTTGCGCGTGATCGCCTCCAACTCCCCGCGCTCCCCTGATTCCAATTCTACTATGTACCGTTTCATGCCAGCCTCTATATAATTGTGGTATGGCATAGAATTTAACACAATAATTACGACATATCAAGTGTGACATGACACTAGAATAGAGTACACAATAAGTAAATCAATAGAGGTGTAATTTTCTTTTTAGGGTACCCGTTTCGCCATCCGAGTGGAAAGAATCAATAAAGTAACCAATGAGTCACTGAAGATAAAACTTTATTGGATCCCCTTCTTCTTTGCAACTATTAGGGATCTCAAATTGTTAGTCTACGTTTATTCTTCCTTCCGTGCAATTCCAAGAGTTACTGAGGCAACTCAGAATTACCCTGGGTTAGATCATGTCTCATTCTCAATTCGTAGGGGAACTTCAATAAGATCAAGTCTTCACTGAATTGGAGTTATCGCTAGCAAAATAAGCTCACTTAGTATGATCTATCAACAGAGTGAGCGGGATCAAACACAGGAAGGAATTATCATACAAATGAGTGATGAGTATGAGTGATACTTGATGGTTTTGTTTCAAAACCCTCATTCAGAATTTTGACATGACGAAACATCCATATGATCACATCGTAGCCACATATTGTCTATAATCATAGAAGATGATCAGTAACATTAAGATAATTTTGTTGTTAGGTGTGCTCAGTGTCATAGTGCTTTCACTCGGTACATTCCTCGGGGGTGAGATTGGCTTGATGCTTGGATTTATCTTTGCACTAGTGATGAATTTTGGGTCATACTGGTATTCAGACAAACTTGTCTTGAGGATGTATCGTGCCAAAGAGGTAGGGAGTTCTCACCCACTTTATCGTCTTACGGAGGGATTGGCACAAAATGCTGGATTACCTATGCCCAGAGTTTACATCATACCGAATGACTCTCCAAATGCATTTGCGACAGGTCGTAATCCTCAAAATGCCGCGATTGCTGCTACGGAGGGGTTGATTCGTAACTTGACCACAGAAGAGTTAGCAGGAGTAATGGCTCATGAGTTGGCACATGTCAGAAACCGTGATATTCTGATTAGTTCAATTGCGGCGACACTCGCTGCAACCATCATGTTGGTTGCACAAATGGCCCAATATGCGATGATTTTTTCAAGTGGAGATCGAAGAGACAATATCGTCAGTTTCTTGGCTACCCTGATCATTGCTCCGATTGCTGCGGTTCTGATCCAATCCGCAATTTCCCGTTCAAGAGAATTTGAGGCTGACAGGCTCGGTGCTGAAATTGCTGGAACCCCAAGAGGCTTAGCTATGGCACTTGCGAAGATTGATAATATTCAGGAGCGGGTTCCCTTGGATGCCAATCCTGCGACAGCCCACATGTTCATCATGATGCCATTCTCCAGGAGAGGGTTCATGTCCCTGTTCAGTACTCATCCTCCCACAGAAGAGCGCATCCGTAGACTCACCATTTAATCGGGAGTCTTATGTGTCATTTCTTTTGCCTTCGTAGGATTTGTTCAGTTGGTCACATTGTATTCAATGGTGCTACATCAGTATGCTTCAATGAGATTGCTTGATTTATTCAATATATTTTCGACTGTATGCATATTCGTTCAAGATTCGTACAGAGTATATACTGGCAATTTGTATAGTTGTATCAACTTCCCATTCATCCAGATAGTCCCGCTGATCATTTTCGGATTGACTGTTTCATCAGGGGAAAGGAAATGTACTTGTTTTTTGATCGGAGTGGGTGTTTGAATCATAGTCCTCCTTATTTTCGTGAAAATGATCGAAGTTATGAGGACAGTGTCATACTTGTTTGATTATCATACAGATGGATACATCAATTGTAAGGCAACTGATAATTCGGTGATCCGTTATATTGCTCATGGCCTTACGCTTGTCTTACCGCTAGTTGAAACTATTTCTATGATCTAGTGAGCTTGCATAGTTTTCAGGATTATGGAATGAATCTTACATCTAATTCCTATTCACCAGTAGTTTAATGAAAAAACTTTACGTTTTCGGATTAAGCATAATATTTGTTCTATTGGTCTTTCAGACAGTGAGTGCTCAAGACAAGGGACAAATTCAAGGAACCGTCTATGTGAGCGATCGAACCACGGTTGCTACCGATGCTACGGTCACTCTTGTTGGTCTGAACTATTCAATGCGAGTTGATGACTCTGGTCAGTTCATGTTTGACGAGGTTCCAGCTGGCTCGGTGCTCGTACGTGTTGAGAGTCCAGCCTGGGGACGAAATTCAGAGACTGTCTTGGTCAGTGCAGGAGAGACAGTTGAAGTTGATATTGAGGTAATTATGCACCTACAACTTGAAGAGTTGATTATCACTGCTGGACCATTGACTCTTTCCCGCTCGGACCTTGTCAATCCCATTAGTGTACTTAGTGGGGCTGATCTCACGGAATCGGGTGGAGTTAGTTTAGGTGAAGCCTTAAAAAACCAACCCGGTGTAGCTTCAACTTATTTTGGTCCTGGGGCAAGCCGCCCCATTATTGGCGGAGTTGGGGGGAGCAGAGTGAAAATTCTAAAACATGGTTTAGATATCGGAGATGTTAGTGATCAAAGTGAAGATCATGCAGTGATTGCAGATGCCTTTGATGTCAAGCGAGTCGAAATTATACGCGGTCCGGCGGCGCTTCTGTATGGAAGCGAGATCACAGGCGGGGTTGTGAATATTCTTCAAGGTCAAATTCCTACCGAACTACCAGCGAATCGTATTGAGGGTGTCCTTAATGGACATGGTGGACTTGGTTCGAGTGAGCGAGGTGGAGGTGGACGGCTGACAGGTTCTTTTGGAAATGTAGCATGGAATGCTCGTGGCTTATTCCGTGAAACTGGAGATGTCTCCACACCATTGTTTAATCCAGACGGAATTCATGAAGAACATGACCATGACGAGGAGGAACATGAGCATGATGAAGAGGAACATGAGCATGACGAAGAGGAACATGAGCATGACGAAGAGGAACATGAGCATGACGAAGAGGAACATGAGCATGACGAAGAGGAACATGAGCATGACGAAGAGGAACATGAGCATGACGAAGAGTTGGTAGACCATATTGAAAACTCTGGTACATCTTTATCCCGTGGCTCTTTTGGTATGTCTTATCTTGGTAGGAGAGGATATATTGGCGCGGCTATCTCTTTTCATAATACAGACTACGGTATTCCTGGTGGACACACGCATGGACATGAGGAAGAGCACGACCATGATGATCACGGTGACCATGATGACCACGATGATCACGGTGACCACGATGATCACGGTGACCACGATGATCACAGCGATCATGATGACCACGATGATCACAGCGATCACGCCGAAGCAGGCGAAGAAGAGATATCCATTGATCTGAACTCATTTTCTTACCAGATTGGTGGTGCCTATCGTTTTGATGAAGGTGCTATACAGGGGCTTCGATTCAGACTTGGACTGATTGATTACAAGCATTCTGAGCTTGAAAATTTTGAATCTGGTATGACTGAAATCGGAATTGTTTATGAAAACAATCAGTTCGAGGGTCGCATTGAGTTAGACCACTCACTCTCAGCCTTCACGCAGGGCGTGATCGGAGTCCAGATGAAAAGGCGTGATTTGAATCCATCTGGTGACCATTCAAGCCTTCCAGCCACATTAACAAACGATTTTGGCATCTTTGCAATGGAACGCATTGACCTGGATCAACTGAGTTTAGAATTCAGTGGTCGAGTTCAATGGCAGTCTCATGATCCCGATGAAAAACTTGATCGGTCGTTTTCGGCTTTGAGTATAGGTGGAGGGACTAACTATCGGGTAAACGACCAACTGGCATTTTCATTTAGTCTGGCGCGTGCTTCTAAACTACCCGGTGTCACCGAGTTATACTCTGACGGATTACACACAGCTGTTCGTTCCGTAGAACGAGGCAATGAGAATCTTGATGTTGAAACTACAAACAATGCGACGCTCTCTGGTTATGTGCGTTCTGACCGTGTCCATGTGACCCTCACTGGATATTTAAATCAATCTGACAATTTTATTTATCTGGCTCCTACGGGTCAGTTTGAAGAAGGAAATCCAATCTTGCAGACTGCACAATCCGAGGCACGGCTTGCAGGAGTAGAGATAGATGGAGATATTGAGTTGTTCCACTCTGATAACTCGCACGTTAAACTCGGATTGTTTGGAGACTACATCAGCGGTCAACTTACTTCAGATGACGGCTATCTCCCGCGAATCCCACCATTTCGTATAGGGGGGTCACTTCGGTATTCTCTTGACAATTTTGTTGCCAATTTCGCAGTCAAACGGGTTGGGAAGCAGGACAAGGTTTTTTCAATCACCGAAGACGAAACAGAGGGTTACACCATGCTTGATTTAAAGTTAGGATACCGTATAATTTTTGGATCTGTCGTTCAGAGTATCTCTCTGCAGGGACTGAATCTTACGAATACCCTTGCTAGATCACACACATCACTCCTGAAAGATATCGTACCACTTCCAGGGCGTGACATTCGCCTTTCGTACAGTGTCCATTTTTAGAGAGAGGATCCTCTTTGATATGATAAGTTTGGGACTGAAGGCCAATCATTATTGCTGAAAGTCTAAATCCCCGTACTTACGTACGGGGTTTACAGAGATGATTTGGGAAATTGAGTGGAGTTCTGCCATGTTGGTGAGTATCTTTCATTGGCTCAAAAGATAGTCTCTGAACTGAATCATGCTACCCATACAGTTCAAACCGGACGTTGATGTGAACATCAATTAAACCCTTGAATGAAGCGGCAAGGCTGTTCATCTTAGTCAGTCGGAATGTACTCAAGGTTTTGAAATCATAAGCAGCTATCTGAGGATAGTAGCCCCTCACATTGCAACAGGGTAGCTGTAACAAGTTTCTCAGGTACCAAGAGAATATGATCAGGGAGACTTCATGTAACTTAAAGAAGAGCAATCCTTGATCTTATGAAGTCATGAATACGAAGCGCTGGAATTCTTTCATATATTTTACGAACTTCCAGATGCTCCCACTACCCCATTTCAAATCACCAGATTTGGTTTTATGAAGTAGTTTTCTGTAACGTGATTGCATTTCCCTTTTTCTCAAACAGGTTTTTTCTTCAATTAAGGTTCAAGCTCCTCCTAGTTTCGCCCATCTGCTCACGCGTGGAGACAGCTATCCCATGGCGCCTAAAATCACTTTTGCTGCCTCGCCGCCCTCAGGGCTGATTTGGCTACGATGAATCAATTTGTACGGTAATCTTGAATCCCTCTGCAATCCCTTTGTACAAAAATTCCCAACTCTCTACCACAAACTCCCGAAGTATTCCCCGTACTCTCTCTCGGACGTACAGGAGTCGCGTCATCTTCGCCAGAGCGATCCTGAAGTATCCATCGCACCGCATTTCAATCTGATCCACCAAAAATGCAAGGAGCATCAGGGATCCGAGCACGCTGGACAGATACTGATGACCATGTCCAAAGTTATGCTCAAAGTGATAGCCTTGGTTCTTTAATGTGTGAAACGTCTCGTTCTCAATCCTCCATCTTGCCCGTCCTGCTCGCATTATCTTCATGAGCGTGTCTTTGGTTAGCGCTAAATCCGTCACCCATGAAAACCGTTTGATCTTGGGAGTTGGACGCTTCTTTGTTCCAGGTTTGATCTCATGATACTCAAGCAGATTCACCTTTACATCTGGATTGGATGCGTTCAGCGGAACATGGTTGAGATAGCTGAATTGGTGAACGGTGCCGTCGTCTTCCTTCGTCTCTCATGTCTGGGTCTTGCTCTCCAGTTCCTGAAACAAAAACTTATGATCGCCTGGCTTTGCCCCTCGCCGAAGATTCTTTGCCTCTAACTCTCGGATATGCGGGGCATTTGATGCAATCCCATCTTCAAGGAAGATCACCTTCAAGTGCGGGTGCTCCCGCCTGAAATCCTCAATAAACCGCTTGGATGCATTTCGCTCACAATCGTTTTTCTTGGCCCCATCCGTGTTCAAGATCGGCTCCGGTGCCAATGGAATCACTTCCTTTTGATCTGGACTCACAATCGCTCCACAGAGCATCTGATGATAATACGTCGTGCTCCCATCCCGATGATGCTTCTCACAACAGTGTACACAATGGACCGTCTTGGAAGAAAAATAACTCGTTCCGTCCAACGATAGAAGAAAATGCCCGTTCATATACTTGTAGTCCTCAAGAACTTTCCCCCGTTGCACCAAGGAAAACAGTTTCTTGAACGCATCCCGCAAACTTCGTGGATCCAACCCATCCAGACGCTTCCGCAATCCAGAGTCCGAAGGAACCCGCGCGACACCGAACAGAGTTTGTAGATTACGATGGACAGGGAGGGCTTCATCCCTCACCGCTTGATCAAATTGAAGCAACGAAGAATCCTTGAGCGAAAAGATGGCAAGCCCCGACATGAGGTAATCCGTAAGCACGAAGCCCCGCCCCGCGATCGGGTCCGCAATGGAGGCAAAACACTCCCGGACAGCTTCAAGCAGAAACGGTTTTCTCAAACGCTTATGGGCTTGATGAAGTGACTTCTTTTTTCATGGTTGATCAGCAAGTTTTATGGAAAAACACAGACAAATCTCTGGGTAGGGAGAAGATGGACGCTCCAATCAGGAGAAGTTTTCAACAAAACAAGGCTAAAGCAAAGCGGTCTGACCGAAAAATAGGCCAAACGTTTGCGAAAACAAAAAAGAAGTTTCCCGATTTTAAGAAATTAATTGCTTAGTGGGAATTGCTGACGAACTCCCTGTTGAAGAAACTTTGGCTACCGTCCCATGGTGGTTGGTCTTTTGGGGGAACGTCACACAACCCAACTCTCGGCCATTAAGTCCACTCATTAAGGCCCGATATCAAAAATAGAAGCCCAAAGTTTCAGGTGAATTAGCAGGTCACGACGGGAACCTTACTTCGTATACCATTTGAGAAGTTACATTTGAAGTTTGATGATAAAGATCAAACGAAACGCACACCAGTGTTCTTTTTTCACTTGTACTGATGCGGGAACCCATGTCAGTACAATGATTGTGTTCGTAGAATCTTATTATAATTTCCATTACAATTTAATCTTATGAAAGAGTTCAACATCATTTTATTTGGAATGCTACTTGTCATTCTGGGGGTTCAACCCGCTTGGTCTCAAGAAAGGGGGAGTATACAAGGCACCATTTACGTCAGCGATGGAGAAACGGTCGTTACCGACGCATCAGTTACTTTGGTTGGCTTAAACTACGCTCAGCGTGTCAACGAAATAGGCCAGTTTCTTTTTGAAGATATCCCTGCAGGCCCTGTGCTGATCCGAGTAGATAGTCCCGAGTGGGGGCGAAATTCAAAAACAGTCAATGTTGTGTCAGGGGAGACTGTTGAAGTGGGTATTGAAGTTCTCATGCATATTCGCCTTGAAGAATTAGTTGTTTCGGCGGGTCCAATTGCTTTACCCCGATCCGAATTGGTAAATCCTGTGAATGTTTTGACAGGGAGTGATCTCCTTCATGCAGGTGGATTCAATCTTGGAGAGTCATTGAAAAATCAAGCAGGTATTGCATCAACATACTATGGGCCTGGTGCTAGTCGTCCAATCATTGGAGGAGTTGGGGGGAGTAGGGTCAAAATTCTCCAACACGGATTAGATATCGGAGATGTTAGTGATCAAAGTGAAGATCATGCCGTGGGGGCAGATGTACTGGATGCTGAAAGAATTGAGATTATTCGGGGGCCTGCAACTCTCTTGTATGGAACTGAGATCACTGGTGGAGTTGTGAACGTTCTTGATGGACGAGTCCCAAATGAACGACCAGTTAATCGTATTGAGGGAGCGATCACAGGAAGAGGTGGATTGGGTGCGCGTGAACGAAGCGGGAGTGGAAGCCTCACAGGCTCATTTGGAAATGTTGTGTGGCGTGCTGCTGGACTGTTACGCGAAACTGCAGAAGTATCAACGCCGCTCTTTAATCCAGAAGGTATCCATGAGGATCATGACCATGAAGAGCATGAGGATCATGACCATGAAGAGCATGAGGATCACGACCATGAAGAGCATGAGGATCACGACCATGAAGAGCACGAGGATCACGACCATGAAGAGCATGAGGATCATGACCATGAAGAGCATGAGGATCATGACCATGAAGAGCATGAGCTTGAATTGGTTGACCATATTGAGAATTCTGAAACGTCTCTTTCCAGAGGCTCTTTTGGACTTTCCTGGCTGAGTAACCGTGGTTATATTGGTGCAGCTGTGAGCTTTCACAATACTGACTATGGGGTTCCTGGACCTGGCCATATGCACGGTTCTCATGAAGATGACCACGATGACCACGAAGACCATGATGAAGATGATCACGAAGACCATGATGAAGATGATCACGAAGACCATGAAGATGATCATGGTCATCATGAAGAGGGTACTGCAAATGTATTAATTGATTTGAATTCAGTTGCTTACGATATTGAAGGAGCATATCGCTTTGAAAATCCTACAATCCAAGGGTTACGTTTCAGGTTAGGGATTTCTGACTACACGCATACCGAATTAGAGTCGTTTACCTCAGGTGAGTCAGAGGTTGGCATTGTGTACGATAACAATCAGTGGGTTGGGCGTCTTGAACTGGATCACTCACTCTCTCAAAAAACAAAAGGCGTTGTAGGGGTACATGCGAAAAGACGAGACCTTGATCTGAGTTCCGTTAGTAGTCACGGTTCAAACCTTCCCAACACATTGACGAATGACTTAGCTATATTTGCGAAGGAGCGCATTGATCTAGGTTCAATGAAGGTTGAATTAAGTGGACGTTTCCAATGGCAGTCACATGAACCTGTACAAAGAATGATGAGATCATTCTCGGCATTTAGTATAGGAGGAGGTGTAAACTATAAAGCTAGCCAACAATTATCATTCTCATTAAGCCTTGCTCGTGCAGCAAAAATTCCAAGTAGTTCAGAACTGTACTTTAACGGAGTACATGCAGGTATACGCGCTGTTGAAATAGGGAATGAGAATCTGGATGTTGAGGTTACAAACAATGCGACCATTTCAGGATTTATAAATCTCTCCCCTCTACGCATGTCCTTGACAGGATATCTTAACCAATCCGAAAACTTCATCTATCTTGCTCCAACTGGTGAAGTTCAGGATGAGAGACCTGTTCTTAGGACGGATCAATCAGAGGCCACGATCACTGGAGTAGAAGCTGAAGCGGATTTAGAACTTTTTAACTCTGGATCTTCTCTTCTCACAATGGAGTTATTTGGTGATTATGTGAATGGTCGCCTCACCAGTGAAGGAGGCTACCTACCCCGAACTCCCCCTTTGCGACTGGGCGCTTCTTTACAGTATGATCTGAATAACTTCGTTGCTAATCTATCTGTGATGCGCACCTCTAAGCAGGATAAAGTATTTGTTGTCGCAGAGGATGAAACCGATGGATATACCACATTTGATGCCCGAGTTGGTTATCGGATACTCATTGGTTCCACAGTTCAGAGTATATCCTTGCAAGGGATGAACTTAACAAATACGCTGGCACAAGTGCATACCTCGTTACTGAAGAATAATGTCCCTCTGCCAGGCCGCGATATTCGTTTGGTATATTCAGTCAATTTTTAGGAGATTCCTGAACAAACATATCGTTCATTTTCTGATCAAGCCAAATGATACGATCTGTCCAAGATGAGTGAATGTACCAAGTATATCAATACTAGCCCCCTCCAACAGGGGGCTAGTATTTGAGTATCCCCTGTATTCATAATAAGACTACACGAGCGATAACCTGAGCGTCGAATTGGGTTCAAGTAGACGTTCGAATTTGTTGGGCAATTACGAACGTAACTTTGGAGATGCTGAGCGGAAGTGAAACTCATTCCCAAAGAATCTTCAATCAATCTGCTGGGATCATCCAGTCGGCGCGTACCGCATGGATGATCCAGTTCCATGAGTTGTATTTTGAAGTTAACTTCTTTCCAAAGAGTACTTTGAAGGAGATGCTATCCACCAACGACGGTCAAGAATTAATGGGAGTGAGATCCTATGACTGACAGTTATCAAGTTCTTCTGTAATAAGTCTGAATTCTGGGCCAGATTTGATGAGCCCCGAAATCTCAAGTATCAGGTCAATGACAGCTTATTGTCCAAAAGCAAGCAACACTCGGACGGCTGAACTGCAACTTGATTCGGATGGGGTAGGGCAGAATCCAGAAGAAAAACACTATTATAGGACGGAATTTTAGAGAGACCGTGGGAACTAGGGCGTGGAAGTTCCAGGTGCAGCGGAATTCTCAGATGACTCACTTCCCGCCGGTTCAGTAATCCCCAAACTCCCCCGAAATTCTGTATCGGCAAGCGTAAGTACAAGAAATACCACGACAAATACAACCCCGAGAGTTACCGTCAGAAGATTTACCTTGTTGTCATATTTTAAAGCCATAAAGATTAAAACGACCAGAATGGCTTTGCTACCCGCAATTGCCAGTGCAAGAGGAACGTTTAGAAAGCCCAGATCAATCTGAGCAGTAATGACCGTGACGACGGTGAGAAACAGCAGAGTGCCGAATACCAAACCGAGCGTGCGGAGAGGGATAATGTGATGCCCCTGGGCCATGATGCTAAATCAGATAGAGTAATGGGAAAAGGAAGATCCAGATGATGTCAACCAAGTGCCAATACAGTCCGGTCAGTTCAACAGGAGTGTACCATTGAGGCGAAAAATGCCCGCGTGCTACCCGAGTAGTGAGCCAACCGAATAGCCCCATTCCAACCAGTACATGGACCCCATGGATTCCCGTCATAATGAAATAGATACTAAAGAATTGGGGAGCAAAAGGGATATCGTACTTGGAATAATCCTTACCGTCAACAATGCCATGAGGGTCAAATCCAGCGCCAGGAAATACGCCATGGGAAAACTTGTCCGTATACTCAAAGTACTTGACAACCATGAAGATGGCTGCGCACAGTAAAGTCAGTAACAGGAGTACTACAACTTTTTTGTTTTCACCTTTCTGGACAAAGTGAATAGAAAGCGCAACCGTGAAACTTGATGCCAAGAGTACAACCGTGTTCAGAGCTCCCAGACGCCAATCTAACAGTTCGCTTGCCTGGAGAAAGATCTCGGGATGCCAAGAGCGATATACTGCATAAGCAACGAACATCCCTGCAAAAAGAAGGACTTCGGTGACCAGAAACAGCCACATGCCCAACTTCGCCGCGTCAAACTGCTGATCGTGGCTAACAAAGTAGTGCTTAAGTGTTGAGTCTGCAACACTCATGATTACGAAGTATTCTTGGGACCGAAGACATCATCGGCAAGGTGAAAATCATATGGCCCTCGCGTGACCAGAGGAGTATCATGAAAATTATGCTCATCTGGAACAGGACCCGTATGCGTCCACTCGAGGGTGCATGCCCCCCATGGATTCGCAGTAGCCCTAGGACCTCTAAATAGGGAGTACAGAGCGTATACAAGAATCATCATTAACCCGATACCCAAAATATAGGAACCAATCGTAGAGGTTAGGTTCAGAGCAGCAAATTCCGGAAAAGTATCCAAAAGTTCAGAATAGTCATGGTAGCGACGAGGCATTCCTCTTGTACCCAGGAAAAATTGCGTAAAGAAGGTCAGATTGAAACCTATGAAAACCAACGATGCAGCTACTACACCAGCTTTTTCACTGTACATTCGTCCAGTGATCTTTGGCCACCAGTAGTGTAAACCACCAATCAATCCAATGAGTGCTCCCCCCATCATCACATAATGAAAATGAGCGACGACGAAATACGTATCATGCAGGTGGACATCCACCGCTAAAACCCCAACCATGATGCCTGTAAGACCTCCGATCGTGAACAGAAATAGGAACATTAACGCATAGAGCATAGGAGTTTTTAACCACACTGAACCCTTGTACATCGTAGCCACCCAGTTGAATACCTTAATCCCCGTCGGTATACCAATCAGAAACGTGAGCATAGAGAAAATAATGGATGAAATTGCACTCTGTCCCGAGACAAACATGTGATGCCCCCAAACAAGGAACCCCAAGAATGCAATCGCAACCGACGAAAGAGCAATAAATGTATATCCTGATACATGCTGCCTTGAAAATGTCCCCATGAGGTCACTAATGATCCCCATCGCAGGGAGAATCATAATGTACACGGCAGGATGACTGTAGAACCAGAAAAAATGCTGGAAGAGAACTGGATCTCCCCCCAATGCTGGATCAAAGATTCCAATGCTCAACAACTTCTCCAAAAAGAGAAGAACCATTGTAATTCCAATGACAGGGGTTGCGAGTACTTGCACAATTCCAGTGGCATAGATGGCCCATGTAAATAGTGGAAGCCGATTCCATGTCATTCCGGGTGCACGCATTTTATGCACCGTTACAATAAAATTTAATCCCGTAAAAATGGATGCAAAGCCTGCGACAAAAACAGCCGATGTGAGCCAGAGAACAGCATTGGAAGCGCCGCTGGAATAAGGCGTATAGAACGTCCACCCAGTATCTACTTTCCCAACGAATAGCCAGCCACAAACAGCCATGATAGCACCAGCCATAAACAGGTACCAACTAGCTAAATTGAGGCGCGGGAAGGCAACATCCTTTGCCCCAATCTGAATCGGCAGGACAAAGTTACCGAGAATACCGGGGATGGCAGGAATAATGACCAGAAAGACCATTACAACACCATGGAGCGTGAATACCTGATTGTATTCATCCTGACCAAGGATCGTCTCGCCAGGAGCACTCAGTTCGGTGCGAACAAATGTCGCAAGAATGCCACCTAAAAGAAAGAAAGCTCCACAGGCAATCGCATATAAGATACCGATACGCTTATGATCCGTCGTGGAAAGCCAAGACCATAGACCTTTCTTGGCATTTAAATAATTATGTGATTCGTCGCTCATGTCCAGTTATTGGTCTTTTATGAATGCTACGAGTGCGTCAAGCTCATCAGATGTCAATGTGACGGCGTATTGTGCAGGCATGACCTCGGGGTAACCTTCAACGATCTGCAACATAGGATTTACGATGGACGTTCGGAGATAATTATCATCTGCAACCGCACTCGTACCATCCGAAAAATTCCGA
Organism: Rhodothermales bacterium; assembly: GCA_965208025.1. GTDB lineage: Bacteria > Bacteroidota > Rhodothermia > Rhodothermales > Bin80 > Bin80. The sequence continues at coordinate 1,312,034 of OZ242302.1, read as the reverse complement.
GTACTACCAGCGAGACCGAGAAAAGTCGGTCCGGAGGCAACTGTTCCATCCAGAGAATGACAAGTGAAACATCCTTGTTGCGTATACAGGCGCTCCCCTCGTTCAACGGGTGTCAAAGTGCCATCATCCATATTTTCAACAAGCCAATTATCAAACTCATCCTGAGATTGGACAATGACGCGGGAATACATATCCGAATGAGAGGTCCCGCAGTATTCGGTACAGGCTACGTTAAAGGTGTCCCTGCGGGTTGCTTCAAACCATACGTAGGAATACCGACCATGAAGCACATCAGCCTTTACCCGAAAAGCAGGGACAAAGAAGCTATGAATTACATCGTCACTGCTCATTCGGAGCCGAACGGGCTGATTCACTGGAACATGTAGATCAGCAGATACGACCCCGTTGGGGTAAGTATAGGTCCAACTCCATTTACGTGCGGTGACATTGATCTCGTAGGAATTCGGAGGGGCAATGCCCATCTCCAGAAATAACTTGAACCCCCATACGAATACAACGGCAACTAAAATAGAAGGAACAACGACCCAGGAGGCTTCAATGACTTTGTTTTCACGAACAGGTTCGGGCCGCTCATCTGGACTTCTCCGACGGAAACGCCATGCAAAGAGGACCATGGTGAAAACAACCCCCACAAACAGGATTATGCTGGTCACAAGGATAAAATAGAAGAGCGTGTCTATATCCCCTGCAATCGTAGATGCAGCTTCTGGAAGCCAAAGTGAATTCTGTTGATTCATGTTGAGTCAGGCTTGTTTGTTTCTTTCATCCACAGGAGGCTCAGGGATGCAATAAGAAGCAGCGCCGTAATTCCACCTCCAACCTGCATGGCGCGCTGTGCGACAAGAACATAGGAATTGGATGTTGGATCAAACTGGAAGCAATACAGAAATGCGCGGTCAAGTAGAGTACCAACCCGACCATCAGAGGCCTCTACAATTGCAGCACGAAAATCTCGACCCTGAGGTGCGAGATCAGGTAAGTAGCGAGTAATCACTCCCTCCTCGCTCAGGACGATCACCGCGGCGGGATGCGCATACTCTCCCTGATCTTTCACCCATTTATACTTGAAACCGGTTGCCTTGGTCAGGGCAGAAATAGAAGATTCATCTCCGGTTAGAAAATGCCATTCAGCATTTTCATGGCGCAGACGTCTTAGATAACGGGAACGTTGCTGCGCTGCACGCTCAGGTGTATCCTCGGGGCTAAATGAGACCGTGATCATTTCGTAATCACGACCGGGTGTCAAGGACACATCATCCAGGGTACGCGTGACGCCATCAAGCAATGCACTACACAGCATCGGACAGGTGTGGTAGACAAACGTAAGAACCACTGGACGGCCTTGATAAAAGTAATCATTCAACGAACTAAGAGTGCCCCGAGAGTCTGTGAATACAAGATCAAGTGGAATCGTCTCACCTAAATGTGGGGAAAGGCCAACCCCTTCATAAGCAAGACTAGCCTGTTCAGTCAACTGTGCATAGAGTGGAGTAGTAGAAACACAGATGGCAAATATGGCGATACATACTTTGTACATTTAGGGTTGCATCTCTTCAGAGATGCGAATGTCATCAGGAAATTCTTCAGTAAGAGCTACAATTGCCTGTTCAATTGGGATCCGAAACGCACCATTATCCAATGATTCGGTGCGATTAAGTTGATCGCGACCAGCATTACGCAGGTTCGCTAAATTAGGATAGTTTGCCTCCGCTGCATGCTCTATAGTGATTTGATCAGCTACCCGATTAAACCAATAAGTGGCCAATAAGGTTAACGCACTCAGCCCAATTAACAGAAAAACAACAAATGATATAATTGAGGAAGCGGCAATGGCCTCATGTTGTACCTGGGGTGTTTCTAAAGATGTAGGTTCAGAATCAGCAGACATCATAAATCTGGTCAAATATTTTCAAAATTAAATGACTTACCCAGATAAGGATCCCCTTCACATACGATTGCATGTCGGCTAAATCTCCATAGAAATGTGCCAACAAAGATGCCAAGTAATCCAATCCAACAACTAAGATCTAACCAGTGAAACTGCGCCTGTTCCTTGTGGAGAACCGGCATAGCCTGCCAGTGAATATCAAACCACTGCATCACCAACAGAGAGACAGCAATGATTGCAAGAGGAGTGGCAAAGCGCTTGATTGCTCTGGGTAACAGAATCAGAAAGGGTAGAATAAAGTGTCCAAAGAGCAAAACACCACTGTGAATTTCCCAGCCATGTTGCAATCGGTACTTAAACCAAGCGGTTTCCTCCGGAATGCCTCCATACCAAATGAGCATGTATTGACTGAAGGCAATGTAGGCCCAGAATACCACAAATCCAAAGATTAACTTTCCAAGATCGTGATAATGTTCAGAAGTAACCTCTTTGCGAAGCATCCCTGCTTTTTGTAGTCCAGCTATGGCCATGGTAACAAAACAAAAAGCTGATAGGAACGCACCTGCGAAAAAATACACACCAAAAATGGTAGAGAACCAGTGGGGATCAAGAGTCATGAGCAGATCAAATCCAGCGAATGCAGTGGTGATTGCACATACTGGAAGCCCCCATGCGCTAAGATGGCGGAGTCTCGCCGAAATTGCAGGATCTCGAGTCACATCTTGTAGGATGGACAGTCTCCATAAACGTGAAGACACAAACGTCCATGCGATGAAATAAAAGGCGATTCGGATAAGAAAAAATGGGATATTGAGGTAAGCCACCTTCCCTGCAACGATCTCATCAAAATATGAGCTACTCGGATCATCAATCCCATCCAATGTCCAATGATGATAAGGACCATGAGCATCAAATAGGCTGATGATAATTGGAATAAACAGGATTGCCAAAAGAGGGAATGATACGGCAGCGGCTTCGGGGATCCTTCTGAGTGCAACAATCCATTCTGCACGCACTAGATGCTTAATCAATACAATGAACAGGCAACCAATGGAAATGGACAGGCAAAAGACCCAACCGATCAGATAGGAGAAAAAGAACTGCTCTTGAAAGAATTCGCTCATCCCAACGAAAATACTTACAGAGGTAATCACCAAACCAATGAGACTGGGAATCGCAAACCCTCGGGAGGCGCTAGTAAATGGATACCGCTCACTCTTTGTTTGACCGATTGGGTCAACGATTTTCATGAAGAGTGAACTGCCTTGGAGTGCGTCACGCATAGATCAAATTTTCAAGGCGCATTAAGAAAGTTTACACGCTCTTCGGGAGGGAGATCCTCAATGGTGGCATTCTGACTCCTCTGTAATGCTCTCACATAGGCAACAATCGCCCAACGGTCAGCAACAGGAATTTGCTGGGCATAACTGGGCATGCTTCGAACTCCACGCGTGATGACCTCATAGATGTATCCATCTTCAATCAAACGTAGCCGGTCGGTATGGAAACCGATCGGAACGAAGCCATAGCCACCAGTCATCACCACTCCCTGACCGTCCCCAGCCTCGCCATGACAGACTGTGCAATAAATGGCGTACCGCTCCTGTCCACGAGTCGCAAAGTTAACGGTATAGTCAACGGGCATGATAGGGACATAGCTCCCATCCGCATTCCGCCCAGTGTGAAATCCAACATCCTCTCGGAGCATCCCACGAGCAACGGTGCCAGAGACAGGAGGTCTCATTGCTCGACCGTCAGCAAAGAAAGGATTTGCCTCCTGAGCTTCAAATCGCTCCATGAAATCCATATTTGGATTGATATGGATGGGGGGATCTTCTTTCAAGGATCCGCGACAACCTCCGAGAATGACCGCGACACTTAGTAAGAAAATGAATTTGGTCATTCTAAGCGGTATGCAATTCAGAGTATCCATGATCATGAACGACTTCTACTGATTTTGCGCCTGCTTGGTTGAGGAGTAATTCTGTTTGCTCTAAATCAAAATTAGAATCACTGGCAGCAATATGCAGAAAGAACGCATCATCGGTTACACGTGAAAACTCTCGAGAGTAGAAGAGAGGGTTATATGGACGAGGGAGTCCGTTCAAGGCAAGCATTCCACCTGCAGCCGACAATGCAGAAAATAGAACCGTAAGTTCAAACATAATCGGAATAGATGGCTCAATCGCAAAGAATGGTTTTCCACTGATATTGATCGGGTAGTCAATGGCCGATGTCCACCATTGCAGCCAGGTAGCCAACCCTAAACCGGTCACCCCACCAAAGAGAGCAATATATCCGATCTTGGCTTGCCCAAGCCCCATTGCACGATCCATTCCGTGGATTGGAAAGGGGGAGTGCGTATCAAAGTGACGATAGCCAGACGAATAGACTTTGCGTGCAGCAGAGACTAACGCACCAGGATTCGGGAATTCAGCCAAAAGCCCATAGACACCATCTTCACGGGCTTTGTAGATCCCCATAGACACCTTAATACTCTGAATAATATTTTTCAACATCAACTCTATGTTTCGGACGATTTATGCTCAGGTTCATGGTCATCATAGAAATGGGGATCACTTTCTGGAAGGACCATCTTCACCTCGGCCATTGCGACCATGGGAAGGAAACGGAGGAAAATCAGGAACAGCGTCAGAAAGAGTCCAAAGGATCCCAAAAAGGTGAGAACATCAATGATCGTGGGATTAAAATAATCCCAACTGCTCGGAAGATAGTCGCGATGGAGACTGGTGACCGTAATCACAAATCGCTCAAACCACATTCCAATATTCACAATGATCGAAGTCAGGAAGAGGAATGGAATACTTCGTCTGAGACGTTTGATCCAGAAGAATTGCGGGAAGACTAAATTACAGGACATCATGATCCAGTAGGCCCAAGCGTAAGGGCCTGTGGCTCGGTTCAAGAATGCATACTGCTCGTATTCAACCTGGGAGTACCATGCAATAAAGAACTCAGTGATATAGGCAAAGCCAACCATAGAGCCAGTGAGGAGAATGATGATCGCCATCTTCTCTAAATGGTCCAGCGTAATAATGTTTTGAATTCCATAGATCTTTCGTGCGAGGATTAGTAGTGTCATCACCATCGCGAATCCAGAGAAAATAGCCCCCGCAACAAAATAGGGGGGAAATATGGTAGTATGCCAACCTGGAATAATACTGATCGCGAAGTCAAACGACACTACCGAATGCACGCTCAAGACCAGAGGGGTTGCCAGAGCGGCAAGGAGTAAATAGGTCTTTTCATAATTGCGCCAATGGCGGTTAGCACCACTCCATCCGAGGGAAAGGAAGCCGAAAATACGACGGCGCAGCAAATTTCGAGCCCGATCCCGAAGGGTTGCCAAGTCAGGTACCAAACCAATAAACCAGAATACAAGAGATACGGTGAAGTAGACGCTGACGGCAAAAACATCCCACAGAAGTGGACTCTTGAATTGAGGCCACATCTCCATTTGGTTGGGGAGAGGGAGAGTCCAGTAGATGACCCATATTCGGCCGATGTGGATCGTGGGGAACAACAATGCGCAAATGACGGCGAAGATGGTCATCGCCTCGGCGCTTCGATTAATCGCCGTGCGCCACTGCTGCCTAAAGAGAAACAAGATGGCAGAGATCAGTGTGCCAGCGTGCCCGATCCCGACCCAGAACACAAAGTTGACGATCGGCCATCCCCACCCAACGGGATTGTTGTTTCCCCAAACCCCAACTCCATTCCAGACCAGATAAGCGATGACCAGTAAGAGAACACATAGCAGAGTGGATGACACAGCTATGGCAAAGTACCATACTGAGGGAGGACGTTTTTCAGTGTGGTAAGAAACCAACTGAGTGATATCGTGAAACCCAAGGTTCCCAGTCACCAGTGGTGTTTCAACTGGAAGCGTAGCAGTGTTGTCAGTGGAGGTAGACACTTTGGAGAAATATGATTCTATGGGTTAGATTATTCAAGCGGGTTTCAGATCCTGATTTGGATTACGCACTCGCGCTAGATACGAGACCCTCGGTTTAATATTCAACTCAGCCAGGAGCTTATAGGCGCGAGGATTCCGCATGGACTGACTCACTTGACTCTGGTCATCATTGAGATCCCCAAACGTAATAGCATCTGCTGGACAAGCCTGTTGGCAGGCGGTAGCCACTTCATCCCGGTGCAAGGGACGGGATTCAAGTCCAGCACGTTTCTGCGTCTCACGAATTCGTTGCACACAGAATGAACATTTTTCCATCACTCCCCTGAAACGAATGGACACATTGGGATTTTGCGCCATCTGTACAGTTTCGGGGATAGTCTTGGACCAATTGTAGAAATTAAATCGGCGGACTTTATAAGGACAGTTATTGGCGCAGTACCGGGTTCCAATACACCGATTATAGATCATCTGGTTCGTGCCGTCGGGAGAGTGCACCGTGGCAGCTACCGGGCAAACAGATTCACAGGGAGCATTTTCACAGTGCTGGCACGGCAAGGGCTGCATGACGATTTTAGGATCAGCATCCAGTTCGTCATCACCCTCGGTCACGAAGTAGCGGTCAACACGAAGCCAATGCAATTCTCGACCATGTCCAATTTCATCTTTCCCGACAACTTGAATATTATTCTCCGCCTGACAGGCGATTATGCAGGCGTTGCAACCAGTACAAGTGTTGAGGTCAATCACCATTCCCCACTGATTTTGCCAGTAGTCGCTGTCACGATAGGAAGAGGATTTGGTGGGGTGTTGGTCCTTCCAAAGTTCTGGATAATCCTGAAAATCAGTTTTCGCATCTGAACTTGGAGTTGGAACTTCATCCTGAAGAGGAAACGCTGGATCTGCTTGATACTCATCAAAGGTCGCCATTCGCACCAAAGGACGAGCTTCGGTATCAAGGATTCCATGATCCTGGGTCGTAACGACCACCCACTTGTTTCCCGTTGCAGTTATCTCTACCCCGGTAGAAACGGGGTTCGCCTGCAAATCCCTGATTAATGCCACATTTGTACCAACTCCTGAAGCAAGCGTGCCTCGGGCATAGATATCTGTTTCATCATCCTTGTCCCAAAATGGAGTATTCCGCTGGGGGCGAGTCGTAACAATATTTCGACCATACCCCAGTGTGACAGAGACAGAATCATCGGCGTGTCCGGGAAGAATCCAGATCGGAAGTTCAATCTCCTGTCCATTGACGGCCAAGGTCACGATATCCGATTCATAGCGGCCTTTTGAATATTTGCAGAAGAGCCCCAACTCCTCCGCAGTTTTTGGACTGAGGACGGCAACATTGTCCCAGACAATCTTTGTGATGGGATCAGGCAACTCCTGACACCACGCATTATTCGCATAACTGCCGTCCAGAACCGTTGGATCAAGACGAATCACCAGTTCCAGACCATTCTCTTTTTCGGGAAGCGTCCCATCAAAGGTCGCCTCGGCAGTAACAATCGGGAAAGTGGTGTTTTCTAAATATCCATTGTGCAACACGCTACGCCAAGCAGTTTCAAAATCCTGCTCACCAAGAACAGGAGACCAAGTATCACGGACCAGATCGTAGCCTCTCCGATATTCTCCACTGGCGATTGTACCAAGGATTTCTATTTCACTTCGGGCATCATCATACAGCGGCGCAATGAGGGGTTGAACCGGAGTAAGGGTCCCATCCCAGGAACGACCATCTCCCCACGATTCTAAATAATGAGCTTGTGGGATATGCCAAGTACTCGCCTGAGCGGATTCATCAACATGAAGGCCGACATGCACGGTATCTCTCACGCGTCCCATAGCCTCCCGAAAATTAAGTGCAACGGGAGCATCGTATACGGGATTGACCCCGAGGATGAGTAACAAATCAATCTGCCCGGATCGCATATCTTCAACTAATGCAGGAAGTTCTTGCGACTGTGCAGTGTAGGCAGATTCTCCAGTTTCCAGAAGTGTGACAGTGGTTCCTACTGCTCCAAGCGCTTCATTCATCACAGCACATAGGGCATGAACTTCGGCAGGTTGCGTTTCGCCAGCCACGATAATGCAACGCCCGTTGGTACTCTGTAAGTCTCTGGCGATCGCGGAGACATGTGAATTGGGAGTGCCATCAGAGTGAACTCCTAATGCTTTTGCTAGGTCATCGGCAAAATGCGTAATGAGGTCAGATCGCATACGGGTGCGATGATCGGCCATCGTACCTGTGGATGTATAGGTGCTTTCAACCACATATAGCCGGCTCATACGATCCTCTGCACCCGTTAACTTGCGACCCTGAGAAAAAGAATATAGGTTCCGTCCACCATTCTTGGAATGCGGAGCTAGAAAATCAGCATCCAGACTTACGATCACATCGGCATTGGCGAAGTCATAGACAGGACGCAATGGCTGGCCATAGGCAATCTGGAGTCCCAGAGTTTCCGAATCATCGCCCTCACTCCGATAGTCAATCCACTGAGAATTGGGGAACTGATTTGCAAGTTTTGCTCGGATACGGGCACGGGTAGGAGAACTATCTGGGGCTGCAAGGACAGCAACACGGCGCGAAGTTGTCTGCAATTGCTCACAGACAGCCATAAACTCATCCCAGGTTGCGGCAGTCTTATTATGGAGGATACGCTGAGAGCGATCGGGATCATAAAGCTGTAGGAGGGAGGCCTGCTCAAATACACCAGAGGCCCCAGTTGCATCAGGATGTTCGGGATTTCCTTCAATTTTGACTGGACGACCATCATAGCTTTTCACGAGGAGTGGGCGAAGCACTCCGCGAAAATTCAACGCGGTTGCGTAATGTAATGCCACACCTGGAATGAGTTCTTCCGGGCGATCAGAGAATGGCATAATGTATTCAACGGGCCGGCGACAGGCGGCCAAACCCGCCATTGCCATGGATGCGCCCAACAACTGCATAAAATGACGGCGATTCGTCCCGGATGAGGCATCGCTGGCACCAGACATCAACTCTTCGGATGTCATTTCAAGGAGATCCGAATCTTGTTCAAGATGCGGAAGACTACGCCACAACTTCTGACCCGAAACCGCACGGGTATCGTCAATGAGAGGAAGGGGAATCATGGAGTTCGGGATCAATAGTGGCAGGCACTACAATTCGTAGGTGGACGAATGCCATCCTGTTTAATACGATTCAAGTTCTCTTCCAGAAACCCGACACTATGAACATAGCCCATGGTGGTAATATCCTCGTTCGGACGAAGATATTTCTCGGGTTCCCTGTGGCATTCAAGGCACCAGCCCATGGACAGGGGTTCAACGAGTCGAACAACATCCATTTGGTCAATTCTTCCATGGCAAGTTTCGCAGCCAACTCCATTATTGACATGCGCGGCATGACTAAAATGTGCATAATCGGGCAAATGATGGATCTTCACCCAAGGGATAGATGAGCCTTCAGACCAGCTAGCACGCACGGGCAATAACTCGGTGCTTTGAGGAAGAACAACTTCGTGACAGTTCATACAGGTCTCCGTGGCAGGGACGTTGGACACGTCTGCAATTTCAACAAAATTATGACAATATCGGCAATCAAGACCTAACTGATCAACATGAACACGATGACTATAAGCAACGGGTTGTTCGGGTGCATAGCCGACATCCGTGTATTCGGGTGAGAAATAATACCAAACGAAAACGACTACAAAAATGCCACTTCCGAGCAGTGCTACCAGAGAGAGGTGCGGAAGGGTGTTGGAGTTTTTAGGAAAAATTTGAGGCATATATTGAGCCTGTCCTTTCAGAATCACGGAAATTTACGGTATAAACTGATACATTCGTAGATGTTCACAAAATTATTCACTATTCAACAATTCTTTACCCAAGAACATAAACGGGAATTTCCGCATCATAAATTTATCTCAAAAGTCTTCGGTGCGTTCAACTCGTATTCTCAGAGAGGATCAATCCCGTAATATCTAACCCATCAAAAAGCCCGCCTTTATTCACCGTCAGAACTTTTCAGATTGACAGAGATGGAAGAGTTAATCAATTTGGTCGTCATCTGCACAAAACGGGCCGTGAACATGATTGATGCAACGAATAAACCTACGACGAGCCCCCACCAGAACCCTTCGGGGCCCATGTCAAGTCCAAATCCAAGCCCCAGACCTGTTGGCATCCCAACCAGCCAGTAGGCAATAAACCCTAAAACCAGAGGAATGCGCGTATCCTTCAATCCTCTCAGAGCTCCAAGTGCAGTGGCTTGTAATCCATCAAATAACTGAAAGATGGCTGCAATCCCGAGCAGTGTAACTACTTGCGCAGTTGTTGGCGTATTCACTGGGTTCTCCGCATCAAGGTATATGCTTGTGACAAGGTGTGGGGCAAACAGGAATAGCAATGCCGTGCAGGACATGAACAGAAAGGATAAAGTTAGTCCAGCATACCCGGAAATTGCAGCCGATGATGGGTCTCCCGCTCCAATGTTCTGGCCAACGCGAACGGATGTAGCGATCCCAATTCCAAGGGGAACCATGTAAGCAATGGCGGCAGATTGAATAGCAATCTGATGGGCTGCAATCTGAATTGCACCAAAGGTGCCGATCAAGAAGGCGGTAGAACTAAAGAGGGTCACTTCAAGGCCAATGGATCCCCCAATCGGGAGACCAACATAAAGCAGTTCACGAAAATAACGAAAGTCCGGAGTTCGAAGTTTACGAAACACCTCGTATGTTCGGTAGGGATTCTTGGCAATCACATACAGGGCAATGCAACCAAACATAAACCAATAGACAATCGTCGTTGCCCATCCAGTCCCCACAAGACCGAGTCTCGGAAGGCCAAAGTTGCCAAACATCAAACCATAATTGGCAACGATATTGAGCATGATGCCCATGACAATTATGACGGTAATGGGAATTGGGCGAGCAATGGCTTCAACAAAGTTACGCAACGCATTAAACCACATAAAGGGAAGGAACCCCCACATCGAGGCGCGCAGGTATTCTTGGGCATACTTGATCGTTGTAGGATCTTGCTCCATCCATCGCCAGGGTAGATTTGCATTCCATAAAATCAGTAAAACTGGTAGGGAGAAAAGTAGAGCTAGCCAGAGCGATTGACGTACGGTTCGCCCAATGGGATCGTGTTTTCCTGCACCGTATGCCTGTGAGACCAAGGGTCCAACTGCCAAAAGGGTTCCAATTCCAATCAGCGCAAACAAAAAATAGGTTGCATTCCCAAGGGCAACGCCTGCCAGTTCAGGAGGCCCGAGTCGTCCAACCATCATCACATCAATAAACCCGTTGCTGATTTGTCCAAGTTGGGTCGTGACGATCGGAATGGAAAGGAGCAGTACGCGCCGGGCTTCACTCAAGATTTGATGGCGCTGCTGCGGCATCCGAGTTTCTAATTTCATTCGGTTGGGATCATGTAACGGTACAGAAAGGTTTCAGAGGCCGTACTAAATCATGAATGATGCCACTATTACTCATCGGGTTCCTTTTCCAAGTCGGTCTAACGATAGAATCCCCCGATCGCATTGAAATTTCACCATCCTCAACATCTTTGCTCGTGGGGGAGACGATTAATTTTTCGGCGGAGGCTTATACGGATGAAGGAAGAATGATTCCCCATTTGAGTCCAAGTTGGCATATTGCGGAATCTGCGATTGCAACGATTGACCCAAACGGAGTGGTTCAGGCAGTCGGGCCGGGTCGTGCGGTTGTCGTTGCGGTTATGGGTGGAAAACCGGGATACGCCGAGATCACCGTAGAACAGGCAAGCGAAGCCCATATTGATGCCAATCTCCCCTTGTCATCTTTGCTCTCGGGCACTAGTATCCCCATTAATATTACAGTCAACGATCCAGATCTAACACGCAGGATTCAATACAAAAGTACAAATCCTATGGTGGTAACTGTGGATCGTAAAGGATATGTACACGCAAAGAATCCGGGTTCTGCAACGGTGATCGTTCGAACGGATGCAATGATGGACTCGCTGGCCGTGCGTGTCATTGAAAATCCAGTGGTATCTTATCAAATTACACAGAATCGCTATATCGTTCGTCAGGGTGATGTAGTACGTTTCCGTATTCAAGCCGTGGATAAGGATGGGAATGAAGTTGAGGGGGTTTATCCAGAGTGGGAGGCATCTGGCGGTGGACTGTACATGAGTAATGAAGGACCTGAGGGAGTATTTGTGGCTCATCAACCGCTTGATTACTCCATCACTGCCCGGATCGGGGAAAACATTCAACGCTCCATTATCCTTCCTGTGGATCCTCGCATCCACAAGGAAACACTTGTTGCTGTGGGCCGAGGTGCCATTGCACATCATCATTCGGGAGATATGTGGGCATTTGAAGGTGTAGACGGGCGTGATTACGCCTATATTGGAACCTTCATGCATGACTGGATGAAGGTATTTGATGTCACATCCCCTGAACAGCCAATCCTGACCGATTCAGTGCAGGTGGATGCCCGCCGCATCAATGATGTGAAGATTCATGAGAGCAATCGTCTGGCGGTGATCACTCGGGAAGGCGCCTCCAATCGGCGTAATGGGATTGTCCTGTTAGATCTTTCAGATCCTGCTCATCCCAAAATTCATTCAGAGTTCACTGAAACCGTTACTGGCGGGGTTCACAATGTATGGATTGAGAAGGATCTCGTTTATGCGTGCCACAATGGAACAAACGCACTCCATATCATTGATATTTCTGATCCCCTTCATCCCAGGGAAGTCGGTCGCTGGGAACTGGACAAGGAAGAAAAAACACTGCATGATGTAATTGTTCAGGAAGGCTACGCCTACCTCTCTTATTGGGATGACGGTGTGGTTACTCTGGATGTTGGGGCTGGGTCTCATGGAGGGACCCCCGTGAACCCAGTTATGGTAAGTCGGCTATCTTATCCAATGGGAAATACTCATGTCGCATGGAGATATGGCAGGTATCTGTTCGTAGGTGACGAAATCTGGCCCGATGACTACGACGTAAGTAAGCCGTTAGATGCTCAAGGCTATATCCATGTTTTAGATATGTCCGATATAGATGCTCCAGTAGAAGTTGCCAAATACGAGGTGCCGGATGCTGGAGCACATAATGTGTGGGTAGAGGGAAATCAATTATACGTTGGATACTATCAGGGAGGATTGCGCGTCGTTGATATCAGAGGAGAACTGAGAGGTGATCTCTACCTGCAGGGGAGAGAAATTGCACATATTCTCACCACTGATGATCAGTCCATGGTTCCAGGGTGGCCAATGACATGGGGTGCGCAGATTTTCAAGGGACATATCTATACTTCGGACTTGAACAGCGGTCTCTGGATTGCCAGACTTGACCCAATCCGACCATAGACGGTGGTGATCTCCCATGCTGAAAAGATGTCTCAGTTTGCACCTTACAGACCGCGCGAAGGGCATGGTACGCTATAAAATTCACCAAAATTTCATATTTATGCCCACCATGGTATAGCTGCTTCCCGTATCATAACCTCCTTCGAAAATGTCCAGATTCCAAGATGACGAGTTCCAGACAGCCTATCACTGATTCGAGAAATATCAGACACCCGATGATGTTCAATTTCAGTAGGATACGTTCTATTCAATGGATAATGTCATTAACATAAAGGGGTGTGGTTTTCAATTCAGACATCGTTAACTTCGCTCAGACATCACCATTGATTATAGGAGACTAGCAAGTTCCACACTACTTTATCGTAACCTATTCGGCGAGTTATCGTTGAAAATGTGTTGCTCTTGAAGCGATTCCATGGCGAGTTCCATCCGTTCAATGAGCTAGAAATGTTTGTATATAATCACTGATTCCTGAACCTCAGTCTCCACTTCCTAGGGGAAAAATTATCTGTTAAGTGTGAGTGTATAAGCATGCTAATTCAATCAAAAAATGGGGGGGGGCAATAATTAAACGTATCGCTCTGCTCCTAATATTGGTTTCGGTTATTCCGAGGTCGCTGTGGGCACAGGATACGACTCCTCCTACCGTTTCATCTGCAATGGTGGATGGTGTCACCTTGGAGATTATCTTCAGCGAAGACCTAGCTTCGGTTACAGGTCTGACAAATACGGCCTTCACGGTCAAGAAAACACCGGACGGAGGATCTGAAACGGAACAGATGCTCTCTGGCACTCCTACCGTCAGTGATCGGACGGTAACCCTCACATTACTTGATGCAGTGATCGCATCCGATGGTGGAACAGTAAAGGTATCCTACACCTCTCCCAGCGAGGCGGGTGCCAAACTTCGGGATGCATCGGATAATGCGGTAGCGAATTTTACTGATCAGAAAGTGCTCAATGTGAATGGCGGAATTTGCCCTCGAACCAAGTCCGTACAGGACGGACTGCTGGCTATCTTCCCCCCGGGCTCGATTACATGTGATAATGTATCCAACACTTTATTGCTAGGATACAGAGGGTCTGTCCATGTGCAGATTATTGTCACCGAACCTGATGAGCTACAGTCAGGTGATCTCAATGGACTCTCGAATCTGGCAACACTAACAATCACAGGTTCCGCTACTCTTCTACCAGAAGATCTGTTCGGTGAGCTTGGCAGTCTAAAGAATCTGTATTTGCTTAACCTCCCTCTGTTAAATTTGCAGGGAGATTTATTTAGTGGACTGACTAACTTGGAGGATATTGTTATCTCGTCCAATACTCTTCAGAGTATCCCTGAAGATCTGTTTGAAGGGCTCATCAATTTGGGGGCTATAACTCTGAATACTAGGAATCTTCCGACGTTGGATGAAGATCTGTTTAATGGACTTATCAATTTGGGGACACTTTTTTTAAGTTCCAATGGCCTGACGACGTTGGGCGAAGATCTGTTTGATGGGCTCACCAACCTTAGTACTGTGAGCCTTTTCTTGAGCTCTCTGACTTCTTATCCTGAAGACCTATTTGATGGTCTTACCAATTTGGGGACGCTCACTCTTTCCAATGTTAATGTGCCGAGTTTACCCGAGGAGCTTTTTGATGGCCTCACCAATCTGACGAGTTTAGAAATCTCCCCCCATCGGCTCGAGACCTTGCATGAAAATCTATTTGATGGTATCACAGGTGCGATCTCCGTTTTTGTTCCTGCTATTATCTTCCCGGGCTTCTGTGTTCCAAATAAAATATTGGAACTAACGAATGTTACCTTCACTCCGCCCGAAAGAACCGTTGTTAATTGTTCTGATATTACGATCACTCTGAGCACGGACCCGACTAGTATAGGCGAAGGAGATGGGCCTTCCCAAGTGCCTGTGTTCGCCACCATAAATAATCCTCTCTCGTTCTGGGTATCAGTAACGGTCTCTTTGGGAGGAGGGACTGCAACTTCGGAAACGGACTTTGCCCCAGTTTCCGATATTACGTTATATATTCCTGCGAATACCCGGATTGGGCGCGCGACGTTCACTGTTACACCAAACTCGGATATTCTGGATGAGTCTAATGAGACCATAATGGTTTCGGGAATATCCTTTATGGAAAATGTAACCGTTACAGGAACCAGTATAGAGATCATTGATGACGATGATTCTCCCACTGCAACGCTCAGTCTCTCGTCCAACTCTATTGGTGAAGGAGAGAGTACGACTGTGAGTGCACAGCTCAGCAGTCCATCCGGGGAGGAGACGACATTTACCATTTCAGTGGAGCCTACTTCGCCTGCAACGGAGTCAGATTATGTGCTTAGTGATCAGACTTTGACAATTGCTGCTGGAGAGGCTTCCTCCGCTGAAACGGTGACCATCACCGCGGCGGTCAATGATGTGGATGCTCCAGACAAGACCTTTCAGGTGATGGGCGAAGCGACCAATTCTGTCCCAGTCTCTGGACCTGAAAATGTAGAACTCACGATCACGGATGACGATGAAACGCCGACGGTTATGCTTCGTCTATCCTCCAACTCTATCACCGAAAATGGTGGTACTACAGAGGTCACGGCAACCCTCAGCCATCCCTCCAGCGAGCAAACAACCATCACATTCTCCGAATCCCCAGGTCTGGATATAGACTATACGCTCAGTGGAACAGCGCTAACCATTGATGCGGGAGAGACCACGAGCGATCCAGTGACCATCTCTGCTGTGAATAATGATGCGGATACGCCCGACAAGACGACACAGATTCAGGGAACGGCTGAGAATACACAGGGGATCACGGGCCCCGAGGATGTGGAGTTCACGATCACGGATGACGATGATCCCCCGACGGTTATGCTTCGTCTATCCTCCAACTCTATCACCGAAAATGGTGGTACTACAGAGGTCACGGCAACACTCAGTCATCCCTCCAGCGAGCAAACAACCATCACGCTCTCCGAATCCCCAGGTCCGGATATAGACTATATGCTCAGTGGAATCACACTAATGATCCCAGCAGAAGCGACTACCAGTACCGAGATGGTTACAATTACAGCTGAGGATAATGTGGTGGATGCGCCTGATAAGACCGTCACGGTCGGGGGTGTGGCGGAGAATACCCAAGGGATCATACAGCCAGAAGCCATAGAACTAACGATCACGGATGACGAAGACACCCCGACGGTGATGCTAAGCCTATCCTCCAGCTCTATCTCCGAGAACGAAGGCAGTACAGAGGTCACAGCAACCCTGAACCACCCTTCCAGTGAAGAGATTATAATCACTGTTTCAGTATCGCCCATCGGACAGGCTACGGATGAAGGCTACGATCTCGGAGATGATCAGACACTAACGATCGCTGCGGGGGAGAAGGCGAGTACGGGGACGGTCATTATAACAGCAGTAGATAACATGGTGGATGCGCCAGACAGGACTGTGCAGGTTCAGGGTACCCCATCAAACTTGGAGGCGGTGACGGGGCCAGAGGCGTTGGAGCTTATAATCACCGATGATGATACGGAACCCACTGTCACGCTACTCTTGTCTCCTGTCTCCATCCGTGAGGGTGGAGAAAGTACATCGTTGAGTGCGATGCTCAGCAATCCTTCCAGCGAGGTGACAACGGTTGATGTGATGATATCCCCTGATGATCCTGCAACAGCATCAGATTACATGCTCATTGGCACCACGCTGACCATTGACGCGGGAGAGATGGAAAGCACGAATCCATTGACCATCACCTCGGTGGACAACCAAGTAGATGCTCCAGACAAGACAGTGCAGGTGCGTGGCACGGCGTCAAATGATCAGGGAATCATCAATCCGATGGATGTAGAACTCACGATCACGGACAATGATGAAGCACCACGGGCCACCCTGTTGCTCTCGTCTTCCCTGATTGGGGAGGATGGTGAGACAACCACCGTGACGGCTACGCTGAACCGTCCCTCGAGCGAAGAGACCACGATTGATGTTACGGTTCTCCCCGATGCCCCAGCGACCAGTTCGGATTATATGCTGAGTGGGAACACCACGCTCACGTTTGAGGCGGGTGCGACCGTGAGTAGTGGAATGGTAACCATCACTTCGGTAACGAATGATGTAGATGCGCCAGACAAGACGGTGCAAGTGCAGGGCGCGGCAACAAATATGCAAGGCGTGACAGGGCCAGAAGATGTGGAATTGACCATTACAGATGGAACAGCACCCCCTTCTGTGACTCTGGCTCTATCCTCTCCCTCCATTACCGAAAATGAGGGAACCTCAACGGTCACGGCAACTTTGAACCGCACCTCGAGCGAACCGACTACCGTTATGGTGAACGTTCTTCCTGTAGGATTGGCATCACGATCAGATTACACGTTGATTGGAAATACGTTAACGATCGCTATGGGGGCAACTACCAGTACCGGAGATGTGACGATCAGGGCAGTAGATAATCTGGTGGATGCACCAGACAAGACGGTTCAGGTGCAGGGCTCGGCAATGAATACGCAAGGGATCACGAATCCTGCCAAGGTAGAACTCATGATCCTTGACGATGAAACGGCTCCTACAGTAACCTTGCTTCTATCAATGGCTTCAATTGATGAAAATGGGGGAGAGTCAACGGTCACTGCAATGCTAGATCGAGCTTCAAGTGAGCCAACGACGGTCATAGTCAATATTCAACCCGATACTCCCGCCACAGAGTCTGACTATACCCTAACTGGTAGCGTACTGACGATTGATGCAGGCGCCACCGTGAGCAGAGGGTTGGTGACCATTACTGCGGAAGATAATCAAGTGGATGCACCTGTCAAAACAATTCAGGTGCGAGGCACCGCTACGAATACTCAGGGGATCACCAATCCAGCGGATGTGGAGTTGACAATCACGGACGATGAAGATGCCCCCACGCTGACCTTGGCCTTATCTTCCTCATCAATTAGCGAAGATGGAGAGAGTACGACCGTCACAGCGACGTTGAGTCATCCCTCCAGCGCTGTAACCACGATCTTGATTGTCGTCCTACCCGACGAACCAGCGAAGGAGACAGATTATACCTTCGGGGGAAACCAACGACTCACGATTGCGGCAGGGCAAACCAGCAGTACGGGACTTGTGATGATTACGGCTGTAAACAATGTGGTGAATGCACCTGACAAGATCGTACAGGTTCAGGGCACCGCGACCAATAGTCAGAGTGCAATAGATCCAGCGAATTTAGAACTAACGATCACAGATGACGATGAGTCACCGACCGTTACGCTGATCCTTGAGCCTCCCTCTATTCCTGAAAATTCGGGTGTAACCACCGTTATGGCATCCCTGAATCATCCTTCCAGCGAGGTGACGACCATCGAAATCAGCGCATTCCCCATTGCCCCTGCCACGGTATCTGACTTTGCGCTGAGCGGGAACCAGAATCTTAGTATTGCGCCAGGAGAGACGGCCAGTACTGAACTCGTCATGATCACGGCCGTGGATAATGAGGTGGATGCCCCCGACAGGGCAGTACAGGTACGAGGCCAAGCGACGAATACCTTGGGAGTAACCAGTCCAGAGAACATGGAACTCCTCATTCTTGACGAGGAGGATACCCCTACGGTCACGCTCGTTCTCTCTCCCGTCTCTATTCCCGAAAATGCTGGGTTTACGACGGTTACTGCAACGATTGACCGACCCTCCAGCGAAGTGACTACGATTGAAATCTCTACCGTTCCTGATGAACCAGCCACTGAGCTGGATTATACCCAGGATGGTAGCACTCTGACGATTGCGGCAGGGGAGACAAACAGTACGGGGGATGTCATGATAACGGCCATTGACAATGATTTGAATTCACCATCCAGGACGATACAGGTGCAGGGCATTGCGATAAACGGGCAGGGGATCACCGACCCATCAAATGCGGAACTCACGATCCTTGATGACGATTTGACTCCAACGGTGACGTTGCTTCTTTCAAATGGGACGATTGACGAAAATGGAGGGCAAACAACCGTCACGGCCACACTTAGCCGTCCCTCTGGCGAGGAAACTACGATTGAGGTGACGGTGCTTCCCGATGCCCCAGCGACTGAGGCAGATTATGTACAGAGTGGAAGTACATTGACGATTGCAGAGGGAGAGACGGAAAGTCAGGGGCTTGTAACGATCATGGCGCTAAACAATAACATTGATGCGCCGTCCAAGTCGGTGCAAGTGCGTGGAGTAGTCACCAGTCCGCAGGAGACGACTCTCCCCGTAATTGTGCCGCTTATGATTACTGATGATGATGTGGCTCCGACCGTGACGCTCCTGTTGGATCCCCCAAGGATTGTTGAGAATAGAGACGTAACTACGGTCACGGCTACGCTTAGTCATCCATCAAGCGCCATGACCACGATCGTCGTCTCCGCACTTCCCGTTTCTCCTGCCCAGACATCAGACCTAATGGTGAGCCAGAATACCATCCTGACGATTGCGGCGGGAAAGACCGAGAGTGAAGGGGATATAACCATCACGGCGGTGAACAATGATGTGTTTGAGCGTGATCGGGAGATCGAACTGCAAGGAGTCGCCTCAAATTCGCAGGGGATAGTGAATCCCGAGAGTGCCATCCTTACGATTGCCGATGACGATGAGCAACCCTCCGCGGTAACTCTGGCGATTATGCCAACTTCAATCAGTGAAAGAGGTGGCAGCACAACCGTGACCGCAACGATAGAGCCTCCTTCAAATGCGGTGACCACGATCTTGGTCTCGGCCCTTCCCGATCCACAGACCTCAGAGTCGGATTATATGTTCAACCCCAATACAACTCTTACCATTGCGGAGGGGGCGACCGAAAGCACAGGCATCGTGACCATAACGGCTGTAGATAACGATGAGAATTCCCCCGACAAGACGATCCAGATCCAGGGTATAGCATTGAACCCGCGTGGGGTAACTAGCCCACCGGAGGTAGAACTCACGATCACGGATGATGAGTCGCCTCCAACCGTGATGTTGATGCTAGATCCCTCCACGATTGATGAGAATGGAGGTATGACGGCAGTGACCGCCACATTAAATCATTCCTCCGCCGCGGCATCCACGATCGAAATCTCGGTCATGCCCGATGCTCCAGCCACCGAATCCGATTATCAACTGAGTAGTAACTCAACGCTCACCATTGCGGCGGGCGACATTGAGAGTTCGGGGCTGGTGACCATTACAGCGCAAGATAATGAGTTCAATGACTCAGACAAGACTCTGAAGGTTCGGGGTACCGTCACCAATGCGCTCGGGATCAATGAACCTGCTGAGGTAGAACTCACGATTGCCAATGATGATGAAGCGCCGACGGTGACTCTGCTATTGGATGCTTCCACAATTGGTGAGAATGGTGGCATGACCACCGTTATGGCTGCTCTTGACCGTGTCTCCAGCGAAGTAACCACGGTCACGGTCTCCGTTTCTCCCGAACTGCCAACCACCGAACCAGATTACCTGCTTAGCGATAACCTATTGTTAACCATTGAGGCTGGGGAGTTAACCAGTATGGGACTCGTGACCATCACGGCAGTGGACAATGATGTAGATGCTCCAGATAAGACGTTGCAGGTGCAAGGCGTGACAACGAATTCGTCGGGCGTCTCCGGGCCCGAATCGGTTGAGCTTACGATCACGGACGATGATGAGGAGCCAACCGTCACGCTCATGCTTGATTCGCCCACAATTCCAGAGAATGGTGGCACTGCGACCGTCACTGCAACGCTGGATCGCATGTCAAGTGCTGTGACAATGGTTGAAATATCCGTTCAGCCCAACACACCAGCCATGGACTCGGACTATCAACTGAGCGAAAACCAGACGCTGACCATTGCGGCAGGAACTTTAGAGAGTACAGGACTAGTAACCGTTACGGCGGTGGATAACGAAGCGGATGAACCTGACAAGACGGTCCAAGTGCTTGGTACCGCGACGAATCCTCAGGGAGTTATTATACCTGCAGAACTTGTCCTTACGATCGCCAATGACGATGAATCCTTTCCTGAAGCCCTGGATGCCACTGTCTCCATTGAAGAGGATACCCCCTACACGTTCAGCCTCTTCGACTTTGGGTACAGCGATCCCGAGGGAGATCCGCTTGCGTCTATTCGGATTGAGCGGCATCCTGATGTGGGAATGCTAACCCTAAACGGAACAGGGTTCCCCGATAATACTTCGGTTTCATCAGATCAGATCTCAGCGGGAGCATTTGTCTATACGCCCATTGCGAATGCATATGGCCCCGCGTATACGAGTTTTGACTTCAAGGTCAGCGATGGGGCATCGGAGAGTCCGATGGCAGCAGCCCTGACGATTGATATAACGCCGATCAACGATGTTGCCACAGGTAGGCCAGAAATCGTAGGCTCAATGCAGATTGGACAAGTGCTTCGGGTTTCGGTGGACGACATTCAGGATGTGGATGGCGTACTTCGCGCTCAGGCTGGAGAGTCAGGATATGGGTTCCGCTTTCAGTGGTTTCGCGTGAACGGAACTCTCAGTGAACCAATTCAGGAGGGTAGCACATATGCCCCAGAAGAGATTGACGCAGGGACAAGCCTGATGGTTCAGGTAACATTTGTGGACGATTCGGGGTTTGAGGAGAGGTTGGAAAGCCTCCCTCGGCAGGTCCGTACTACGAGTAGAATCCGAACAGCATGGATGGGACGTATGGGACGAACCGTGGCTGATCAGGTTTTACGGGCAATGCAGTGCGAACGTCGTGTGCAACGGCTCCAACGTGATGAAGTCCAACTGGCAGGACAACCCCTGGCACTCTCATCGTTGCCGAATTACGTTCGCTTAAGAGAAATAAAGCCAGACCAACTATCCTCTCTTCTGGGAAATTCTGATCCAGTGTATCAACTTGGCCATTCCCTCACACGGAATCGTCTGTTACAGGGGAGTTCGTTTCAACACAGGATACTGGATGGTAGCAACGTTGCTCTCTGGGGACAAGGTACGGTGTCCCAAATTCAGGGTGTGGACGGGGCATTGAACCTGGATGGACGAGTGTCCAGTGGGATTGTGGGGGCAGACTGGACCAGTGACAAAGCGGGGCTGGGAGTTCTCGTAGCCCATTCACGTTCCGAAGGTAATTACGCCATTGTGAACGATGAAGGCGAACTCTCCTCACATCTCACAGGAGTATACCCTAATGGATGTTATGCGCTCACCCCGGGAATCACGGCATGGGGGGTGGTCGGATATGGTCGTGGATCGATGACCGTAGAAGAGGTCTCCGCCCCCGTCGGACTTTGGATGGTCGGCGGAGGAGTCTATGGACGATTATTTACAGTGGAGAAGCAGCGATTGGAACTCGGACTTCGCTCCGATGCCTTGTTGGTCCAAACGTCCGCGAGTGGGACGGAGGGACTGTTGAGGGATCAAGCACAGGTCACACGACTACGATTGGGAGTTCAGGGGGCGATGCGGGGGATACGTATAGGGACAGCCTCCACGATTGAGCCGTCCGCACAGCTAGCTCTTCGACATGATGGAGGCGATGCAGAAACAGGATTTGGAGTGGATATGCAGGTTGGGTTCATATTGACAGAGTCAGAGAGTGGACTGAACATTGAAGTATATACCCGTGCAGTGCTGACCCACCAAGATAGCGGACTCCAGGAGCGTGGACTAACGAGAGTGGTGACTTGGGACAGGAAACCATATACTACTGAGGGATTCCAGGTCCGTGTGGAGCACACCATTGGGGAAGATGCTCTCGGTGGTGCAGATCGGCTACTACGGGCTGAAACGATCCAACCACACTATGCCGTCCATCACCCCGGCGACCTGCGAATGCGCGCGGGCTACGGTGTAGCTTTATTTTCGGAAGCAGTCACGCTACGCCCCGAAGTCGGTGTGAGCGGTTGGGGATTGCCGCGCAGGTATGAGGATGGGATGGAACATAGAACGTGGACAGGACTCCCCCACAGATGTACAACTTTTTGTTGGAACAACAGGACAGACACACCAGAACGATCCCTTGCATCTCCAACATCTTGTACGTCTTCGACTCAGTCGACAGTTTTAGCGGAACGGCCATCCCCAATGCTCTATGTCCCTGTGATTGAGACATTGCCATTGGCTATAATAAAAGGGGAATTATATACGTGAGTAACACATAATTTGAGGAAATGATCACCGATTTATGCAACTTTGAGTATAATGGGTTACATTAAGACTCAATAAATCGCACAGCAATGAAAGGTCAGGAGAAGCGCAGAACAGGGCCGGGTAAATCATTCCGCAGAGGGCTTTCATGGCGGAAATTGATGCGGATGTTTCCCGATGATGCAGCTGCGGAAGCGTGATTTGCAGAGTAACGCTGGGACGGGAAACCAGTTTGCCCGAATTGCGGTTGTGATAATGTACAGGTAGGCACGACTCACCCGACCATGCCATACCGTTGCAGGAACCCCAAATGCAAGAAGTTCTCCAGTGTTCGAATTGGAACAGCCATGCAGGATACCAAGTTGAGTTATCAGACTTGGGCTATGGCTATTTACATCTTGGAAACAGGAATCAAGGGAACGTCCAGTATGAAGCTACACCGTGATCTGGACATAACTCAAAAATCTGCATGGTATCTGGCACACAGAATCCGTGAGGCGTGGGATACCAAGTTGAAGCCATTCATGGGACCGGTTGAAGTAGATGAGACCTATGTTGGCGGCAAAGAAAAGAACAAACATGCTCACAAGAAACTGAACGCCGGACATGGAACCGTAGGAAAGACCGCTGTAGTGGGTGCCAAAGACCGTGAGACTAAGCAGGTACAGGCACAGGTCGTAGAAGATACCACCGCTAAGACGCTCACAGGCTTCGTCTATGACGCTTCAGAAGAAGAGGCGCAAATATACACAGACGACGCAAGAGCATACCAAGCGTTAAAGAGAGCGGCGCACGAGACGGTTAAGCACTCAGTCAGCGAGTACGTGAACGGTATGGCGCACACAAATGGCATTGAGTCATTTTGGGCGTTGCTGAAACGTGGCTACTATGGGACATATCACAAGATGTCCAAGAAGCATTTACAGCGTTACGTGAATGAGTTTGTAGGCCGGCACAATGCCCGCCATTTGGACACAGAAGAACAGATAGAACAGACTGCAAAGGGACTGGTTGGGACAGACATCACGTACGAAAAACTTACCGGTATAGGATGAAGCGTGTTGCTCCCCCGAAAGTACCTACACAACCCAAACAGGCATCAACTCGTCCGCGTGGACGGCCACACAAAGAGATAAAGCCCATTTCCGCGACCGCTAAGCAGATCGCAAAGGCAATCCTTAATGCTCCCCCGGGGAGTATCAAGAATCAGTGATTAGGTTTAGTGCCCTCCGGCAACAATTCGTAAAAAGTTTTCGTATTATCAGCGTGAGCCCACAACCAATTTTGACCGATCCGTACCAATGGTCTATTCCAATGCCAAGGATTCTACGTTTGAGTTAGTAGAAATTAACGCCTTACCCTTGGAACACAAGCGGAATAATTGGTATCCCAGGCGGCAAGCAAAAATCGACGACTTTATCGGTGATACCGCGATCAAGCGCTTCATCAGCCCTGATATGAGCCATGTTGAGAAACATCTCATTCAAGTTCTCGACGCTCAAAAAAAACTTTGTACTAGTGTACTGAACCATTATTTTTTTTACAGTAAAGCAGGAAATTCGTATATTGGGAATGTACCAAACTACATTCGCAATGCCAAATCATTATACTCGCAAGATCCCCACACTGAGTGACTCAGAGCGTGCGGAGTTGGAACGCTGGCTCCGTCGGTCAAAAACGGCGCAATCGCTCGCGTTACGTGTCCGAATTGTTTTGGAGGCTTCCGAAGGACACAGTGATCAGATGATTGCTGAGAAACTGGGACCCTCCCGGGCGACCGTAGGCAAATGGCGCCGGCGTTTTCTGGAGAAGGGCTGTGACGGACTTCTCGACTTGCCCCGTCCGGGAAAACCTCGGACGGTCTCCGATGAAGAGGTGGAACAGGTGGTCGCGAAGACGCTGGAATCCATTCCGCGAAATGCAACCCACTGGAGCACGCGCAAGATGTCCGATGCGACGGGGGTGAGCACGACGACTGTGGGCAGGATCTGGCGCGCCTTCGGACTCAAGCCCCACCGTGTAGAGACGTTCAAGCTATCCAAGGATCCGTTGTTCCTTGAAAAGGTGCGGGATATTGTCGGCCTGTCCATGTCGCCCCCTGAGCGGGCGGTGGTGCTGTGTGTGGATGAAAAATCCCAAATCCAGGCCATGGATCGAACCCAACCCATCTTACCCCTTCGGCCTGGACTTCCCGAACAACGTACGCATGACTACAAACGCCATGGAACCACCTCTTTGTTTGCGGCCCTGAATGTAGCCACCGGGGAAGTCATCGGACGATGTTATCGCCGACATCGCTCCGCAGAATTTCTCAAATTTCTGCGTGTCATTGACCAATCCGTCCCCAAAGATCAGGAGATTCATCTGGTACTGGATAACTACAGCACCCACAAAACCGCGCTCATT
Organism: Rhodothermales bacterium; assembly: GCA_965208025.1. Classification (GTDB taxonomy): domain Bacteria; phylum Bacteroidota; class Rhodothermia; order Rhodothermales; family Bin80; genus Bin80. Next base: position 1,286,290 of record OZ242302.1, on the reverse strand, counting down.
CACAACGGGTTGCTTCGGCGTCCACGATTTCATCTTCACTTTACGCCAACCAGCTCCTCTTGGATGAATCTCGTTGAACGCTGGTTTGCTGCCATTACCAATGATCCGATCCGACGTGGTACCCACCGCAGTACCAAAGAACTGGAAACCGCTATTAAAGAGTATCTCGAAGTCTATAACGAAGATCCAAAGCCATTTGTGTGGACCAAATCCGCAGATCAAATCCTGGAATCCATCAAAAACTACTGCACAAGAATTAATGAAACACTACACTAGTTAGAAAAAGTTTCCTAACAAATCGAAAAATTATTCGTATACTAATCACAACCCTGACCAATGAGAACCAATACCATGCCCAGCCTACAAGCTCCCAAACCGCCTTTTCTCGCGCGGTGAGCACCCGATTTGAATTAAGGAGTATTAAGCGTTGCTAGCAGTCCAATGTGTAGATTATAGCGGGATTGCTAGCTGGTTTTCACATAACCTTGAACTTGATTAGTAACTATAATGCCTGACTGGCTGCCGTTAGCTACAGCGATTGCTCTTGCTGGTTCCCTTGTTAGTGCAGGAATATGGATAGGTTCTATCAATACGAAACAAAAAGACTTCAAAGAGACTATCCAAGAAATTAAAAATGACATTCGGGAGATTAATAACAATATTCTTAAGATATTCTCTCGGTTAGGACCCGGTTTCATAGAAGGAGAGAGTCCTCTCCGTCTCACTGAACAAGGCCAAGAAGTAGCCAAAAAATTAAATGCAACTGATTGGGCAGAAAAGACTGCTGAAATCCTCAAAAATGAAGTTGCAGATAAGGAAGCATACAATATTCAAGAATTTTGTTTCGTGTACGCAAGCAGGGATGAGAACTATGCCGATAACGAACTTAAATCAATTCTTGAATATGCCTATTCCAATGGGGTCCCCAAAGAGAATGTCCAAAGCGTATTCGGGATTGAACTTAGGGATAAGTTGCTGAAAATGAAGGGTCTAGAAGCCCCGTGATCAGGCAATCAAGTCTTTATACTTCAACCGCTTCCCAACCATCCACCCCAACCAAGTCCTTTGCTATTCGCAAGCGGATTCATTGACGGCAAGGTACTCGTCTATAAATTGGTCTATGTATTGGCCGACTATTTGAAGGACGTATGTCCCTTCGTATCCGTGAGCCCCGTGATTACCACTATTCCAAGTTATAGCGAACCCGTAGGATTCGGTGATAGGATTCCAAAGCGACTGGACAAGATTAAGTTCTATTGAAAACGCCTGTTTTATTATACCTACGTTCACTGCTAATACGGGTAGGGATTCGGAACTACTATAAATGCGGGCAGCCCGGAGCCGACTACGTACAGTAGTGGCAATAGTGCTTTCATTTAACCGAAGCTCATCCGCGTCTTCTTTTTTCGTATCCGACAAAAAGATGTACTGGTGCACAAGCCGTGTAAAGTTCAAACCTGTCTTGTTCATCTTCGGCATCCTGCGCCTGCACGTTGACACAAGCGAGCATGAACGCCCCGATGATTATTCTGCGCATAGATATTGAAGGATGCACCGTCGAATATACGGTAAGTTTTTTGTATTTCGTGCCAAACCGATTAGACCTGCCACAATCCCCTGATCATTTGAGGGATTTTTTGGAAAGACTTGACAGGTCTCTGCGCTCCTAAACTTGCGGGTTACTCACGTATATAATTCCCAATAAAAGCATGGTTCTACCCCGAACCTTGTGGATAGAGGTCTAAGCCTCCACAGAAGAATAGAATCGCACTTCTGAATTTTTCAAACGTTCGGTATCCTCTCCCGACCGTTTTGATTTCTTGAATTTTGCCGTTAATGCGTTCTGCCTTGGCGTTGGATTGTGAGTGGGAAAGTGCATTACAGACGCCATCAAAATGTCGCTGAAACCTTTCCCCCACCTTGGTGACTTCCCTGACGCCCATCTGCTCAACACTCTTTAGCCAGAGATCAAAATACCTCTTTGCTTCGGCGAAGGAACTACACTCAAAGATCCCTTTAAACTCTTCGCGTACCCGCCAGGCGTGACTGACTTCCAAGTTGGCTTCTTGAACGACTTTGAAGATCTCGTCTTGCTTGGCCGTACGGTTCTTTTCGTTCTTCAAAAGCACATAACGCGTCCCTTTCAACTCGGGATGGCTCTTCACTTCCCGTCTGCGCACCTGATTGATTGCTTTGTTCAGATCCTGAATCAGATGAAACCGATCATGAATCAAGGTTGCGTTCGGAAAGACTCGTTCAACGGCGCGAATAAACGCCTTTAACATGTCCGTCGTCACCGTTACGACCTTCTCCTTCATTCCCTCAAACACACGCTCAAACAGCACTATAGCGCCTTCTTTGGTCTTTCCCTCCCCCACATCAAGGACAATCCCCCGTGTGGAATCTGTTACCACGGTCCCATAGACATGCCCCCGTTTGAGTGCTTTCTCATCCACACCGATATGGGGGATCTCTCCCAGATCCCTACGTGCTAATCCGCGCTCTACACTACGATGCATGATCCGATTCAGTTGGTTAAATCCACACCGTAGAAGCTTGGCGGTGCTGGTTTGATTTTTGGTTGCTTTCAACAGATCAATCGCAGCGCGCTCAAAGGCATAGGTTACACGACTGGATGAATCTGCCCAAGGAAGCTTAATCGTCTTGATTCCCTTTGAAGACTTGACCCGAGGGATACGACAGTGGATATAACTCTTGGATTGACACCAGTCAATATGACGCCACGAACGCTCCTTGCGGTGGTCATACAACGTCCCAGATTCCCCCGTTTCTGGACAAACAAGATTCTCTCCCGAATGGCGAAGATATACATCAATCCGGTGAGACGTTGGATCCAAAGTGATTCGGTCAAGCTGCCACTCAGGAGTGAGATCCAGAGTGTAGCGCATAAATAAATCTATGAAATTTGACATGAAATTGAGTAGGTTTAGTTCGCCGAAATATACTCATTCCACACAAATTGTGGTAGAACCAAAAGCATTGCGCGGGACATGCTGATGAGATGATCATGAGTCAAACATGTTCTCGAGTACAGGAACGCATATTTCTACATTACGTTGACCCAGGGTTCGTACATCTCTATAACGATCGATACCAAAGGGCATTTCTCAAGTCTGAATTATGGTTTTCTGGTTCAATCCTCAAAGTTCATGACAAAAACTTAGTTTTTCATCAGACTGCATCCATTCGAGGCGTGCGAAATGTGAAGCACTCACGCCATATGCGTGGTAATGCTCACGGCCGATCCAAATTCAAGACGACTTGATCTGGCCAATCAATGCCATTGCATCCGATTGACACTCGGGAGGGAGCGCATGTAGATGGAGTTTTCAGGCCGAAATGAACGTTTGAGTCAAGCCCTTGGTTAAGGGAAGCATCTTCTCTCAATGAAGCAACATTTTTCCAAAAATGTGGCCAGAATAGCGGGTTGACATGGCTAAGCTGCCACAAACATTCATCGGGGTACGGGTTAAAAATGGAGAATCATGAAGACCTGTGCGGCGAAATTCTCCATCCAACTCATCAATTCAAGTGACCATTCAAGCGTCACACTCGCTTGCCTTGGTGCTCCGAAGGGTAAGGTGGAAAAGGTCGGCTATGAAGTACTTTAGTTTCTCTTTATTGAACATACTTTAGTCAAAAAAACTGTTACATACTGCGATGCAATCTCCCAAAAATAAGAGTTCCGTTTCTTCTCGACGCCAGTTTCTTGAAACCTCAGGTGCATTCGCACTCGGATTTATCGGACTCCATTCTTTGGTTGGATGCCGAAGCTTTGCAGATCAGGTGCAAGATAGATTTGGGCCCTTAGTTCCAGATCCAGATGGGATTATGGATTTACCTAAAAATTTTAGTTACCAAATTGTGTCTCAAATGGGAGATCCGATGGATGATGGATTCTATGTACCCGGTGCTGCCGACGGAATGGCAACATTTACCGCTCCATCCGGCGAAACAATCGTGATTCGAAATCATGAAGTCAACCCGAATGCGGATCTAAGCATGGGACCGTTTGGCCCAAAGAATGAACTCTTGGATAGGATATCTCCTGATTTGCTCTATGATGCTGGAACCGAGGGAAGACCTGCTCTTGGTGGAACCACGACCTTTGTCTTTGACACCGCTTCGCAGCAGCTCAGGTCTCAATACCTGAGTTTAGCTGGCACCCTTCGTAACTGTGCAGGCGGCCCAACTCCCTGGAATACCTGGATCACCTGTGAGGAAATTACGACTCTCGCGGGGGATGGATTTGCGAAAGACCATGGCTATGTGTTTCAAGTTCCCGCAAGTGTGACCCCCCAGATTGCGCAACCGATTCCGCTCCGCGCCATGGGACGTTTCAATCATGAGGCCGTGGCGGTTGATCCAGCAACCAACATCATTTATCAAACAGAGGATGCGCATGACAGCCTCATTTACAGGTTTATCCCCAACGATCCCGATCGTTTGGAATCTGGAGGCCGATTGCAGGCACTCGTGGTGGACGGAAGCCCAAGTTTAGATACTCGTAATTGGGATTCCCAGTCGGTAAAGGTTGGGTCGGTATTTGATATTCATTGGATTGATTTAGACGAGATTGAGTCCCCTCTGGATGACTTGCGATTAAGAGGGTTTGATCAGGGAGCTGCGAGATTTGCTCGTGGAGAGGGGATGTGGTATGGGAATGATTCTATCTATTTTGCATGTACCAATGGCGGGAGTGCCAAATGTGGGCAGATCTGGCGCTTAGATCCCGTCGAGAACCGTCTCGAGTTGTTCATTGAACCAAATGATCCAGGTCTGATTGAGAATGCAGACAATCTAACGGTCACCCCATGGGGAGACCTGATTGTGTGCGAAGATGGATCCAATGAGCAGTTCTTGGTTGGCGTTACCCCCGAAGGAGACATCTACAAGTTTGGTCGTAATGCCGTAAGTGACTCTGAACTTGCAGGGGCTACATTTTCGCCAGACGGAACCACCCTCTTTGTCAATATTCAACATGACGGACTCACCTTGGCGATCACAGGTCCTTGGATCTGAGATGGCCGATCGTTTAGTTCAAGTATCGCTCCAGTGTTTCAAAAAAATCATCATAGTATTCCTCGGCATCACTCTGGGTCAGTAGGATGGGTTGATAGCCTTGATTCCCGCCTTCGGACAACTCCTGAAGGTCTAGAGCTAGGAGAACTCGTGTGCCATTCGGGGCAATACGGATGACTGCAAATACTCTAACTCGAGTGGGGGCATCCGACAGATGGGCAAGTGAATTTCCGTCCTGATAACGGAAATCGGTGGCAATGGTCCCCTCGTTTTTTGTGACTTTGGAGATGGGAAATCCTCGTTGAGAGAGCATCCTGATGGTCGCATCAAAGACGTAATCGTGGTTGAAATTGTACGTACGGGAACGTTCTTCCGTGGACAGGTCAAGAGTCGTCACACAGCCTGCGAATAGAAGTATAAATAAGGGGGAACGCTTCATGATGTATCAAGGGATGAACGAGTAATGTATGGAGCCACAATCAATTCAGGATGAACATGATGATTTTCTATGAATTCGTCTCAATGGTGAATGTGATTATGGGATGCGTGTTAGGGGCAGTAACTGCATTTAAGACTTCAAAGGTAATGAGATAAGGTGATTCTTTTCCCGCTGTCTTCAATGCAAGTTCGGTCAGTGCATGAGGCGAAACCTCCACTATGTCCGCATGTTTGTGAAATGAGAAGTCTGAAGTATTTTGGAGTAAAAAGCGAGCATCCGAATGATTTCGGAGTTCCACCATTAGCACCGAGGTTCGTGGTCGGAACTGAGTATTCTCTATGGTGATCGATGAGTAGAGGAGAGGCAAGAGTTCAGATTCGCGCCCAACCAGTGTATTCTGGTGCCATGCAACTGATCGTCTTGCCCGCAATCCCTCATGAATACTCTCTTCGGTCTTCTCCTCTGCAAATACCAGTGTAACGGGTCGGTGCCCTCCCTTAGCGATTTCATAGTCCCAATCAATCAGCCCATGAATATCACTCGTGCCCAGAATCGCAAGGTTATGGTCTAAGGCAATCTGTAGCGCTTCATCCGAATAGGTGAATTCATTTACGACCTCAATTCCATGAATCAGATCGGCATCCATCAGAGTAGAGTGAATCTCTTCAAGCTTTGCCATTCCATCGGAGCGCTGGGCAGTCCAGGCAGGATGATTCCAAAAGGCAAATCCTCCCTGACGTTGGACTTCTTCAAACAGTGCCATGACATCTATGGGATCTTCCCCATGGGGGGCAACCAATGCGTTCGCATCGGAGATAAAGATGGCATTCAGATGTCCAGGTGGCATGGCGCGCGTAATTTCTGAACCAGAAATGACAATCAGGGGATGATCCGAATTTGCCCGCTGTGCTACTTCAAAAGCCCGATTCCGATCAGGATTCGGAATGTCATGTCTATGTGGCTGATATTCCAGATGATCAGTAATCGCAATGGCGTCCAATCCATCCCGGTGCGCCTCTTCAACTCGGATATTTGGCCAGACACTGCCGTCGGAGAATACAGTGTGCATGTGCAAATCACACACCAACGTGAGATATTCTGGCACATCAGGAAACTCAATCGCTCGGTGCGGCTGTGCTTGAACTTGAACAGAAACCGAGAATAGTACGATAAAGAGTATTTTACGATACATTCGAATTTGAAATAGGAAGCAGAGTGGGTACAGGGGGGTTGAAGAAAATACGCAGAATGTATTACAAATAAAAATTAAACAACACCATTGATGATTTCTTTCTCTATGCCCCGCCATACGAAAATCATTTCAACGCTGGGTCCTGCTTCAGGTAATCCCGATACAATTGCCGCCTTAATCCAGGCTGGTACTGATGTGGTTCGCTTGAATTTCTCGCACGGTGATCACGAAGATCATCAAAGAGTGGTCGCAATGGTTCGTGAAGAAGCCGAAAAGCAAGAACGTCAAGTCACTATCTTGCAAGATCTTCAAGGACCGCGGATCCGAGTTGGACCCGTTCACGAAGGAGCAGTCTTGTTGGACGACGGGGCTGAGGTCACTATCTCTGCATCCACTTCAACCGAGCAGATATCCTCGGAACACCATATTTATATCAGTTATGATGCCCTCGCCGTGGATCTTGCGACAGGCGGGCAGATTTTAATTGATGATGGAAGGATTGCACTGACGGTTACATCAATCGACGGGGATGATGTGCACGCGAGAGTGGATGTAGGCGGTCCCCTAAAATCACGTAAAGGAGTCAATCTTCCCCATGTGCGTACCAGTGGCCCAGCACTGACCGAAAAGGATCTTCTCGATCTGAAGGTCGGCGTTGATCTGAATGTGGACTGGATCGCACTCTCATTTGTACGAAATGAGACGGATATCGTCCATCTGCGTAAACACCTTAAGGCGGCCGGTCACCGGGCAGGCGTCATTGCAAAGATTGAAAAACCCGAAGCATTTGAATCCATTGACAATATTTTGGCGGTCAGTGATGGCATCATGGTTGCACGGGGAGATTTGGGGATTGAAATGCCCATGTCCTCCATTCCGCATGCGCAGAAAACCATCATTCATAAGTGCCTCGTTGCTGGAAAACCCGTCATCACTGCGACCCAAATGCTGGAGAGTATGATTGAAGATCATGTTCCGACTCGCGCGGAAGCGAGTGATGTGGCGAACGCCGTTCTTGATGGAACAGATGCCGTAATGCTTAGTGGAGAAACGGCCGTAGGTCACCATCCTGCACGTGTCGTTGAGTCCATGGATCAGATTGTTCGGTCAGCCGAAGAACACTGGTATGCGCTACCGGAAAAGAGTCGCGGTCTTCCAGAGGAGTTGAATGCGATTGAGAATTTCAGTGATGTCACCGATGCTGTGAGTTTAACTGCGTGTGAGCTTGCCGAAAATGTTGGAGCGCGCGCCTTGGTCTGTCTCACGGCATCAGGGGCAACGGCCCGTGCGCTTGCAAGGCACCGTCCTCGAATGCCGGTCTATGCATTCACGGACTCCCCGAACGTGATTGGGCAGGTGGGGCTTTTATGGGGAACAAAAGCGTTCCACATCCCCTTCCAGAGTGATACAGATGCCGGCGTACGGCTTGTTCAGCAAACGCTGGTGAGCAAGGGGTATATCCGAAGTGGAGATACGATTGTGATCTGTGCTGGAATGCCCCTACCCCGGAAGGGACGCACCAATCTCGTTCATGTGAGTTACGTAGATTGATGAAAATCAAAGCTGCTTACCTTTTCTTCCTTTTGCTCTTCTTATCAGGGTGCAGTAGCAACTCGTTCTTAGGTTCACGATTTGATAATTTTTCTGCCTACTACAACAAATATTACAATGCAGAACGTTCCCTCTCCGAGGGGATCCGTGAATTTGAAAAAAGATTGGAAGAGCAGCCCATTGATCAGGATATTTTCCTTTCGCTGTTTGGCCGGAGCGAGCAAGCATCCACTCAGCGAAAGCCTTTTGAGGATGCGATTACGAAAAGTGCTGATATTCTCCGAGAGCATCCAAAGTCCAAGTGGGTTGATGACGCAATTATGGTCATTGGGAAGGCATGGTTCTTTACCCTCAATTTTGTCGGAGCTGAGGAGAAATTCAACGATATATTGGAGCTTGACTCCCCACTGAGCGAGGAGGCAAATTTCTGGCTCGCTCGCACGCTCATTGCCAGTGGTGCCTATGAGGAAGCATCTACTCACCTACAGACACTCGTAAGTGCTGAAAACTTATCCAGTCGCTGGGGACCTCAATACAGACTTGCTCTGGCCGAACTTTATGTGCAAAGTGAAAATTGGGAAGAGGCGGCGATCGAACTGGAAGCGGGGTTAGATGGGATTCGTGACAGAAATCTGGCTTCCAGAGCCCAGTTTCTTGAGGGGCAAGTATTTGAGCAATTGGGGCAATATTCTCGGGCAGTGAACTCCTATGAACGGGTACAGCAGCATAAACCATTTTACGAACTCTCTTATGCTGCGCAGTTCAATGCTATACGTATCCTTGCCCAACATCTTGACCCAGAGGAGGCGATGAGACAATTGCGTCGTATGGAACGGGATGATAAGAATTATGACCATCGGGCCGAATTAGCCTATCTCCGAGGACGCGTATTGATTGCACTTGGGTATTACAATGAAGCACTTGACCAATATGATGAGTTGCTCTATGATCCGACTGCGGGGGGAGCAAGCGTACGGGGACGGGTACATTATGCACTGGGTACCTTTTACCGCGATGTATATCTGGACTTTCCCTATGCGGCTGCACACTTTGATACAGCTGCGCAGACGATTAAGACTTCAAGTGGAAGGCAGCGGTCGTCAAATCGTATGGTCTCTGTTGAGCCGAGGCCTTCCCCTGGTGCGATTACTGATAGTGAGGATCAGGCAGAGAAATTCGGGAGTTTCTCCGAAGTACTTGATCAGATTGTACTCATGGACTCGCTACTATATCTCGGGACCCTTGATGATAGCAGCTTTGCAGAGGTCGTATTGGAACTTCGCAGGCGTCGGGCGAAGGAATTGGAAGAAATGCAGCGTTCCATGCTTCAGCGTCGGTCGGAAGCTGCTTTTCGGGGAAACCCAGGGGCGGTAGATGATGATGATGGGTTTGGGACAAAGACACTCGTCGCGGGAACCGAAGGAGAGGCAGGATTCCTCTACCACAAGGATGAAGTGCGAATGCTCCAGGCTCGCCAAGATTTTGTGCTCACCTGGGGCGACCGACCGCTGGCGCCAAATTGGCGCCGCATTGCCGCGATTGAGTCCTCGCAGATTGGAGACCCAAAAGAAGGGGGAGATGATTCAGAGAATCAAGTCTCGCTGAGCACAACCATGCCAGTGGTGGATATTTCAGACGTTCCAAGAACACAAGAGAAATTTGATGCAATGCTCACGAAGCGCGCCAATGCGCGCTATGAATTGGCAAATGTACTGTTTTTATCCATGAATCAACCTGATTCCGCCTCCGCATGGTATCGAATGGTCATTGAGCAGGATCGGGATGAGGAGGTTACGGAGCGGGCTTATTATGCTTTGGCGGAAGTTCATCGGACGCTGGGGGACACATTAGCCTCCAATCGACTCTATGAACGCATCATCTCCAACTATGCAGAGTCTGATTTGGTTGATCAAGCCTATGCAAGGTTGGGGCGTCAAGTTCCTGTTCGTACCACATTGGACTCACTCGCACAGGCAGAAAATGAATATGCCGAGTATCTCTCAAAATGGCGTGAGGAAGCGAGTGAAGAGATCATCGCGGGGTTGTATACGTTGGGGATGGACTGGTCTACCACCCCCGTTGCCCCAAGAGCATTGTACGCCTCCAGCCGTGCCTTTCTTGAATGGGCTGCTAAAGACAGTATGGATGTCCTTGGACCGTTGCCTATTTCTGCTGACCCTGTGCAAATGGAGGTGGCGGGATTTTATTCGGGTCTGGATTCTACGTCTACCGCCAAGGACAGTCTGTTGAGTCTACCCATGGTGCTAGGATATATTCAAACCAATTACAGGGAGTCTCCTCAGGCTTCTCAGGTAGGCTTGATGTTGAATGCTCTACAAGAGGAAAAGAGAAAGCGTCAGGCAACCGCTGATTCGCTCCAGCGAGCTGCTGATTCTCTTGCTACTGATTCCTTCGCGATTGCTGATTCGCTTCTGGACATGGAAGAAGATTCATTGGCATTGGAAGCAATGCCAGATTCTCTGATTCAAACCGTTGATGAACCAACAGATTCATTACAATCTGTGGAGTTGTCTGCTGATTCCCTTCGTTTTGCAGCCCCCGAGGACACTCTCTTCGTCCCCAACCCATCAGAACGCAGTCCCGAACTCATGTCAAAGCTTAATATGGAGATCAATGCGGAGACTGTGACGGAAATTCAAAACAAGCCTCTGGTCCCTGTCATTCCAGAACGTATGGATCGCTTTGAAGATGAATCATCTGATTCTCTGGTGCTCGGTGAGTTTGTGTCCGATTCAGACATTGGGAATCATGACCTGTCTCAGGGCGGTTACACGATTCAGATCAATTCGTATTCCGATCAGGTGTTGGCCAAAGAGTTTATTGTGAGTTTTGAGGATTCCCACCCAGATATTTCGCATCCATTGGATATTTTTGACGTAATAGTCGACGGGCGTCTTGAGTTCAGGGTTGGTCTCGGACGATTTGAGACGGTCATGGACGCAGAATCCGTGATCCACCAGTTGTCAGGCCAAATTCCCACGGATGCCCGGATCATTCAAATTTCTGATCGTAATCCGTAGGAGCTCTAAAGAAACTGTTCTTGGGTTCTTGCGGTATAAATGATCTGTTGATCGCTCGCTCCTAACCCTAACGTCTTCCGAGTGTCCTCCATGAGGCAGGAAAGTTCAAACGAAAATCAGAATTCCGAGGTCCCCTCGACTGAACGGGAAGAGCGCCGTCTTCCTGGTCGTAAGGGTCGCTACATGTGGATATATGTGGTGTTGCTTGGCTTTCTTCTCATTAACATCATCTTTTCACTCGGACGTCGAGACGGGAATGTCATTGCCTATAGTACGTTTCTAAATTATGTAGAACAGGACTATATAGAATCGGTCACGATCCAGAATGATCGTCAGGTAAGTGGTCAACTCAACCCTTCAGGTATTGAGGCACTTGGAGTCACTTCCGAGACCAAACAGGGATTCCTGAGCAGGAATCATGATGGAACTACATTTGTAACGACAAAGACGGCAAATCATGACCTAGTTGCCTTTTTGGAAGAGCAGAAAGCGAATCATGAGGCAGGGAAGACGGTGCCACTCCGCTACGAAGTTCGATATCAGGAGAACTGGTTTGGGGGTGCACTTGCATGGCTTCTTCCTCTGGCCATTATTCTGGCGTTGTGGATTTTTATTCTTCGGCGAGCGGCTCCTGGCTCCCAAGTACTTAATATCGGGAAAAATAGAGCGGTACTCTTTGAGTCCTTAGGAAAGCCAACCGTCACATTTGAAGATGTGGCTGGTCTTGCTGAGGCGAAGGAAGAAGTTGCGGAAGTTGTTGAATTCTTGAAGAATCCCAAGAAGTTTACGAAGTTGGGAGGAGTACTCCCCAAAGGCGTCCTGCTGGTTGGTCCTCCTGGAACTGGAAAGACCCTAATGGGCAAAGCAGTGGCTGGCGAGGCTGGAGTCCCGTTTTTTTCAATTAGTGGCAGCGATTTTGTTGAGATGTTTGTTGGGGTTGGTGCTGCGCGGGTTCGCGACCTGTTCAAGAAAGCAAAGGAAAAAGCTCCGTGTATTGTATTCATTGACGAAATTGACGCAATTGGACGCAGTCGGGGACGCAGTATGATGATGGGGGGTAATGATGAGCGTGAGAATACACTGAATCAGTTGCTAGTTGAAATGGATGGCTTCAATACCGACAAGGGAGTCATCATCATGGCCGCGACCAACCGACCTGATGTGCTTGATGTCGCCCTGCTCCGACCCGGACGATTTGATCGGCAAATATTGATTGATCGCCCTGATCGCCTGGAGCGGGCTATGATTTTCCGTGTGCATACTCGTAATCTGGTTTTGGCAGACAATGTGGACCCCGAAGTATTAGCCTCCCAGACTCCAGGCTTCGCAGGTGCGGAAATTGCGAATGTTTGCAATGAAGCCGCTCTCTTGGCGGCCCGCTTTGATAAGGATGCGATTGAGATGAAAGATTTTGAACAGGCGATTGATCGCGTCATCGGAGGTCTGGAAAAGAAAAATAAGTTAATAAAGCCCGAAGAGAAGCGAATCGTCGCCTATCATGAAGCGGGGCATGCTATCGCAGGTTGGTACTTGCCAAATACCGATCCCGTGATCAAAGTCTCCATCGTCCCGCGAGGACTTGCGGCGCTCGGCTATGCTCAATCGTTACCAGATGAGCGATATATCACCACACGTCAGGCTTTCTTGGATCAGATGACCATGATGATGGGAGGGCGGGTTGCCGAGGAGATCAAATTCGGACAGCTCTCTACAGGAGCTCAGAATGACCTCGAGCGGATCACGAAGACCGCCTACGCAATGGTGGTTGACTTTGGGATGAGTGAAAAAGTTGGGCACATCAGCTTCAATCTGTCTCGTCGCCAGAATGGGACGCCGATGTTTGAAAAACCCTACTCCGAAACCATGGCATCCACCATTGATCAGGAAGTGCGCCAATTGATTGAAGAGGTACGTCAGCGCGCCATGAATCTCCTGAGTGAGAAAATAGACCGGCTGGAGGCCCTTGCACAGTTGCTCTTGGATAAAGAAGTATTGGGGCCTCGGGAGCTGGTTTCTGTTCTTGGTGAACGTCCGTTTGGCGAGTATGTCTCGCTGAATGGAACCTCTGAAAAAAACGAATCGGAAACCGAGCCCACTGAGGCTAGGGAAACAGCAGAAGTCTCAGATTAACGGAACAAAAGTTGTGAAAAATCATTGAATTTTTCAAAAAATGTGCAACTTTAATAAAAAATTTCGTATCTTGATTGGCTGTACAATAAATGGATTCAGACATTCTGCGATCACATTTTCGTAGTGATGTTCGAATCAAAAACTCATTAGTTCCGTGCCTACTATACAACAACTGGTTCGATCGGGTCGTCATCCCAAGGTGAAAAAGACGAAGGCGGCCGCGCTGCAGGGGAATCCTCAGCGGCGGGGTGTCTGCACGCGTGTGTATACGACGACGCCGAAGAAGCCGAACTCTGCGTTGCGTAAAGTAGCCAAGGTTCGACTGACCAATCAGATTGAAGTGATTGCCTACATTCCTGGTGAGGGTCACAATTTGCAAGAGCACTCCATTGTACTTGTTCGGGGTGGTCGGGTAAAGGACCTCCCGGGTGTTAAGTATCACATTGTTCGTGGCGCACTGGATACATCTGGTGTGGAAGATCGAACCCAGTCACGTTCCAAGTATGGTGCCAAGCGACCAAAATAGTTGAGGATAAGCTGACGATACCAGATCGTCATTCATGAATCATGCGTAGAAAATCAGCCGAGCGACGCTCCATCACGCCCGATCCCAAATATGGGGATCAGCTTGTGGCGCAGTTCGTGAATTATGTAATGCTTCACGGCAAGAAGAATGTTGCTCGAAAAATTGTGTATGATGCCTTTGCATTGGCAGAAGAACGCTCGGGAGAGCCGGGGCTTGAAATTTTTCAGCAAGCGATTGAAAATGTAGCTCCTCTGGTGGAAGTGCGTAGCCGACGTGTCGGTGGTGCGACTTATCAGGTCCCCATTGAGGTACGGGCAGAGCGTCGCACTGCACTGGCGTTCCGTTGGATCATTCAACACGCATCCAAGCGGTCAGACCAGTCCATGGCCGAGCGACTCGCTGGAGAATTGTATGCTGCTTCACGAGGGGAGGGAGCTGCGGTCAAGAAAAAGGATGATACCCATCGTATGGCTGAGTCAAATAAAGCTTTTGCCCATTTTCGATTGTAATGACAGTGATTCCAATGAGCTTAGTTAAGGGTACAAAACTTCGCAGAATGCGCAATATTGGGATTATGGCCCATATTGACGCTGGAAAAACCACTACCACGGAACGGATCTTATTTTACACAGGACGCTTGCACCGGATGGGAGAGGTTCATGACGGTGGGGCAACGATGGACTGGATGGAGCAGGAAAAGGAACGGGGCATTACGATTACGAGCGCCGCAACGACCTGTTTCTGGAGTAAAAATGATCAAAAATACCGGATCAACATCATTGATACTCCTGGTCATGTTGACTTCACTGCAGAGGTGGAGCGTTCGCTTCGCATCCTTGATGGTGCCGTTGCTCTCTTCTGTGCGGTAGGAGGTGTTGAGCCCCAATCCGAAACAGTCTGGAGGCAGGCGAACCGGTACAGGGTTCCCCGGATCGCGTTCATCAATAAGATGGACCGTACCGGTGCTGATTTTGTGAATGCCCTCAACTCTATGAAGGATCGACTCAAAGCGAACCCTGTTCCCGTACAGATTCCAATTGGTTCCGGGGCGATGTTTCGAGGAGTCATTGATCTGATCACCAATAAAGCGATCATTTGGCACGACAAAACGCAAGGTGCTACTTGGGACGTGATTGATATCCCCAAGGATCTCGTCAAAGAAGCAAGACATTGGAGAATTCTCCTGCTTGAGTCTGTTGCAGAGCATAACGACAACTTGCTCATGAAGTACTTGGAGGGAGAAGACATCACGACCGATGAGATCCGTTCTACGGTTCGGTCCGCCACGCTCAATCTGGACATTACCCCAGTTTTTTGTGGTTCAGCCTTCAAAAACAAGGGAGTTCAGCGTCTATTGGATGGTGTCATTGATTACTTACCCAGCCCCGCAGATATTCCTGCAGTCACTGGAATTACGCCTCGCTCAGTTCAAGAGATTCAGCGTGCTCCTCAGGCAGACGCACCGTTCTCTGCGGTAGCATTTAAGATTGCTACCGATCCTTATGTTGGGAAGCTTACATTTTTCCGCGTATATAGCGGAGTACTTGACAAAGGCGTTCAAGTGTATAATTCTACAACTGAGCGAAAAGAACGTATCGGGCGATTGCTCTTCATGCATGCCAAGGATCGTGAGGATGTGACTCGGGTGGAAGCGGGTGATATTGCTG
Organism: Rhodothermales bacterium; assembly: GCA_965208025.1. GTDB lineage: Bacteria > Bacteroidota > Rhodothermia > Rhodothermales > Bin80 > Bin80. Next base: position 1,270,701 of record OZ242302.1, on the reverse strand, counting down.
CCGCGGTTGGGCTTAAAAATGTGCGGACTGGAGATACCCTCTCTGATCCTGATCATCCCGTCATTCTTGAGCGGATGGATTTCCCAGATCCTGTTATCCGCATTGCCATTGAGCCCAAGACCAAAGCGGATAGTGACAAGCTTTCGGCTGGCTTGCAAAAACTTGCCGAAGAAGATCCAACGTTCCAAGTCTCCATTGATGCTGAGACGGGGCAAACGATTATTGCCGGTATGGGTGAATTATATCTCGAGATCATCGTTGATCGACTTCGGCGGGAATTCAAGGTTGAGGCCAATGTTGGGAAGCCGCAAGTTGCCTACAGGGAAGCCTTCCGAAAATCAGTACACGAGCGGTACACCCACAAAAAACAGACCGGCGGTCGGGGACAATTTGCCGTCGTTGAAATGGAAATTGAACCAAACGAAAGTGGTGTCGGTTTTGAATTTGTGAGTGAAGTTGTCGGCGGAGCCATCCCCAAAGAGTTTATTCCAAGTGTTCAGAAGGGCATCAAGAGTGCTGTCACTCATGGCCCCCTTGCTGGATACCCCGTTGAAGGAGTCAAAGTACGCCTCCTTGATGGTAAGCATCATGAGGTAGATTCCGATCAGAATGCGTTTGAAATTGCGGGGCAGATGGCCTTCCGTAGTGCAGCTCGAAGAGCGAATCCAGTACTCAAGGAGCCAGTCATGAAAGTTGAAGTGGTTACACCAGAAGAGTACATGGGTGATGTCATTGGCGATTTGAATAGTCGTAGAGGTCGGATTTTGTCTATGGATCAACGGCAAGATGCTCGCGTGGTGAAAGCTTTGGTTCCCCTTTCAGAAATGTTTGGCTATTCAACTGATATGCGTTCATTGACCCAAGGTCGGGCGATCTTTACGATGCAGTTTGAGTCGTATGAACCTGCCCCTAAGTCGGTTGCAGAAAAAGTTATTCTTTCCAGTTACGGTAAAGCAAGTTAAATGATAAATCAACCAGTATTCCAGTAAGTTTATACAATGGCAAAGGAAGTATTTCAGCGTACGAAGCCGCATGTGAATGTCGGCACGATCGGACATGTGGATCACGGCAAGACGACCTTGACCGCAGCGATCACTCGGGTCTTGAATGATCGTATCGGAGGGACGGAGATCCGTTCGTTTGATTCCATTGATAACGCGCCCGAAGAGCGGGAGCGTGGGATCACGATTGCGACGGCGCATGTGGAGTATGAGACCTCGGAACGGCACTACGCCCATGTGGACTGTCCAGGACACGCGGACTATGTAAAGAACATGGTGACGGGTGCAGCGCAGATGGATGGAGCGATCCTGGTGGTGGATGCGTCGGATGGCCCGATGCCCCAAACCCGCGAGCATATCCTGTTGGCACGTCAGGTAGGGGTTCCCTACATTGTGGTCTTCATGAACAAGGTGGATCTGGTTGATGATGAGGAGCTCCTGGAGTTAGTGGAGATGGAGATCCGGGATCTTCTGAGTGCATATGAATTTCCAGGGGAGGATCTTCCGATTGTTCAGGGTTCCGCACTGGGCGCATTGAATGGGGAGTCGGAGTGGGAAGAGACCGTGCTCAAATTGATGTCCGCGGTGGATTCCTATGTTCCCACACCGGATCGGGATAAAGATAAGCCATTTTTGATGCCGGTGGAGGATGTATTCTCAATCACCGGGCGTGGAACGGTCGCGACGGGTCGGGTAGAGCGTGGGATCGTACGAACAGGGGAGAAAGTGGAGATTGTAGGGATTCGTCCTGAGACAACGACGACGACGGTCACGGGTGTGGAGATGTTTCGTAAGATATTGGATGAGGGGCAGGCAGGAGATAATGTAGGGTTGCTCTTGCGCGGGATCTCTAAGGATGGAGTAGAGCGAGGGCAGGTGATCGTGCATCCGAACTCAATTGAGCCACATCAAGAGTTTCGTTGTGAGGTATATGTACTGAGCAAGGATGAGGGAGGTCGTCACACGCCATTTTTCCCAGGGTACCGCCCCCAATTTTATTTTCGGACGACGGATGTGACGGGAGATATAGAGTTACCCTCTGGGACGGAGATGGTGATGCCGGGCGACAACACGCAGTTCCGCGTGAAATTGATCCAACCTGTTGCAATGGAGAAGGGGTTGCGTTTTGCGATCCGTGAAGGAGGGCGAACAGTCGGTGCAGGTGTGGTCACCGAAATTCTTGACTGAACCCTTGCTAACCGATCATGACAGGGCAGAAAATCCGCATTAAGCTCAAATCTTACGATCACTCGTTGATTGACAAGAGTGCGGAAAAAATTATCAAGACGGTGAAAGCCACAGGCGCGCTGGTGAGCGGTCCTATTCCACTCCCGACGCAGAAAGCGGTGTACACTGTTTTGCGGAGTCCGCATGTGAACAAGAAAAGCCGAGAACAATTTGAAAGCCGCAGTCATAATCGTTTGATTGATATTCTCTCTACGAGCACGAAGACCGTGGATGCTCTGCTTAAGCTTGAGCTCCCCAGTGGTGTTGATGTGGAAATTAAAGTATAATTGGACGCAGAACGATTTTTGGTTTGGACATGAGTGGAATGATTGGAAAAAAAGTTGGTATGACCAGTATCTATGATGCTGTGGGTAACAATGTACCCTGTACGGTGATTGAAGTGGGTCCCAATCGGGTTGTCCAGATCAAACGACGCGATGGTGAGGATGGATACGACGCCGTACAACTCGGATTTGGTACGCGGAAAGAGCGTCGAACCACGAAGGCACTGAATGGTCATTTTCAGGCGGCAGGGGTTCCTGCTCAGCGTGTCCTGAAAGAATTTAAGTGGAGTGGCGATTCGCTCGAGGTTGGAGACGAATTACGTGTGGAGAATGTTTTCGTAGAAGGGGAGATGATTGATGTTGCTGGAACGAGTAAGGGCCGAGGGTTTCAGGGGGTGGTACGGCGTCATGGATTTCATGGAGTAAATGATCGAACCCACGGACAGCATAACCGTGAGCGTGCTCCCGGATCCATCGGCGCATCCAGTGATCCTTCCAGAGTAATGAAAGGCATGCGTATGGCTGGTCAGATGGGAAATGAACGTGTGAAGGTTAAAAATCTTGATGTGACTCGTGTCATCCCCGAACATAATCTACTGCTGGTTCGGGGAGCTGTCCCTGGTCCAATTAACGGTGTCGTTGAACTCTTTAAGCAAAGTTGATCCCGATGAAATTGGACGTATATCAGCATAATGGGAGTCTGGCTGGCCGAGAGGTCTCCCTTGATCCGGCCATCTTCGGTGTTGATCCGAACGATCATGTCCTCTGGTTAGATGTTCGACGGACGCAAGCTGCTGCTCGCCAAGGCACGCATAAGACCAAGGAGAGGGGAGAAGTGAAAGGGGCAAATCGGAAGCTATACCGCCAGAAAGGTACGGGGCTCTCCCGTGCCGGGAATGCGGCTTCGCCATTGCGCCGAGGTGGCGGGCGAATTTTTGGTCCCCGTCCCCATCGCTATGCTGTGCGGATTAACAAAAAAGTACAGCGGAATGCCCGGTGCTCTGCTCTCAGTTACAAAGCCCGTGAAGAGGCAATCCGTGTGATTGATCCTCTCAACTATGAACTACCCAGTTCGCGCGAGCTTGATACGCTACTCGGGAACCTGGAGATCAAGGGGCAACCCATATTGATCGTGACCAAGTCCCATAGTCCTGAAGTTTTCCGCTCAAGCAAAAACCTTCACCGTGTCGTGGTACGCGAAGCGCGAAATGTTAGTACCGAGGATGTTCTTCGTGCAAAAATATTGGTATGTGAAGAGGATGCACTTTCGGTTTGGAGTCACCTCTGGGCCCCAACGCAGAATCAAAGCAACGAATCCCAATGAGTCGACAGGTATTAATTCGTCCATTGGTGACTGAGAGGCTCTCCGCGCAGATGGAAGAGGGGCACTACGCATTTATCGTAGATCCCAAAGCGAACAAAATTGAAATTAAGCATGCCATCCAACAGCGGTTTCCCGAGGTGAAAATCAAGGAGGTGCGAACCCTCCATGTTCGCGGGAAGCACCGCCGTCAGATGACGCGTCGGGGGGTGCGTATCGGTCGTACTTCCAGTTACAAGAAAGCGATCGTTACCCTTCTTCCTGGAAGTCAGGCGATTGATTTCTTTGAAACCATATAGGGGATGGCTATTCGTAAACTCAATCCTGTCACGCCGGGCCAGCGTCAGCGCTCTGTGTCTGCTTTTGAGCAGATTACCCATGGGACGCCGGAGAAAAATCTTTTACATCCAGTCAAACGTCGTGGAGGTCGTAACTCTACGGGTCGGATTATGGTGCGTCATCAAGGAGGCCGCCATAAACGACGCTATCGCATGATTGATTTTCGACGAAACAAGGATGGGATTCCAGCTAGAGTCGCAAGTATTCAGTATGATCCAAACCGATCGGCTCGGATCGCATTACTCGTCTACGCAGATGGAGAAAAGCGGTATGTGATTGCTCCAGATAAGCTTGTCGTAGATCAGAAGGTTGAGAATGGGCCGGATGCCCCACCAGAAATCGGTAATTGTTTGCCATTGGGGTACATTCCTTTGGGAACCTTTGTTCACGCCATTGAAATGAAGCCCGGTAAGGGAGCACAGCTAGCCCGCTCCGCGGGCACATTCGCTCAACTAACCGCTCGAGAGGGCAAATATGTTACGCTGAGGCTCCCCAGTGGAGAGATTCGGCGAATCCTTTCGGACTGTCGCGCTACGGTTGGGACGACAAGTAATCCAGATCATATGAATATTGATCTGGGGAAAGCCGGACGTCGGCGTTGGATGGGAGTCCGACCCAAAGTCAGGGGGGTGGCCATGAATCCTGTTGATCATCCGATGGGAGGCGGAGAAGGGAAAGCAAGTGGTGGTCATCCACGTTCTCCTTCTGGAATTCCCGCCAAAGGGTACAAGACGCGGAAGCGAAACGCAAGTTCAAACAAGTATATTGTGCGTCGGCGTGACGCGAAACGCAGATAACGGTAACCATGGCACGATCGCTCAAAAAAGGCCCCTTTGTTCACCATAAACTTCAAAAGAAGGTGGATCAACTTAACCAGTCGGACAAAAAGAAGGTCTTGAAGACCTGGAGCCGAGCCTCCATGATCACACCTGATTTTGTGGGGCATACTTTTGCCGTGCACAACGGGAGACAATTTATTCCTGTTTATGTGACCGAAAATATGGTTGGACATCGTTTGGGTGAGTTTTCGCCGACCAGAAATTTTCGCGGACATGCAGGACTTAAAAAAGATAGACGGGGGTAATTAATTCATGGAGGCACGCGCAATTCGTAAGTATATTCCCAGTTCGCCGCGTAAAATGCGGCGTGTGGTAAATGTGGTCAGGGGGCAATCGGTTGCCAATGCACTCAATATCCTACATTTTCTACCTCAGGCCGCCACTCGGCCTGTAACATTGGCCATCCGGTCTGCCGTCTATAACTTGATGGAGAAATCTGGTGGACAGAGATTTGATGAGAGTGATCTATTTATCAAGGAGATCAAGGTGGATGAAGGGCCAGTGCTGAAGCGGATGCAACCTGCAGCTCGCGGACGGGCACATCCCATCCAAAAGCGAATGAGCCATCTAACCGTAATTGTTCACGCCGAAATATAGCAGCTTTGTAGCATTATAAATGGGTCAAAAAACACATCCAGTAGGTTTTCGTCTTGGTACAATTCGGGGTTGGGATTCAAACTGGTACGCTCGAAAAAAAGACATTTCTGCGAAGCTCTTTGAAGATCAGGAGCTTCGTCGCTATTTGACCGCACGGTTGAAACGGGCTGGACTCAGCCGTGTCGTAATTGAACGCACGCCCAAGCGGATCATTTTAACGTTACATACCAGTCGGCCAGGTGTGGTTATTGGCCGTGGTGGACAGGAAGTTGAGAAGCTTCGTGAGGAACTCAAACGGATTACGACCAAGGAGATCCAGGTCAATATCAATGAGATCAAGCGCCCAGAGTTAGATGCAAGTCTGGTCGCTCAGAATGTGGCCCAGCAGCTTGAAGGTCGGGTTTCCTTCCGACGTGCCATGAAACAGGCCTTGCAAGGTGCCATGCGAATGGGAGCCCAGGGAATTCGGATCAAAGTGAGTGGGAGACTTGGAGGGGCAGAGATGGGGCGTGTTGAACAATATTTGGAAGGTCGTGTGCCATTGCATACGATCCGAGCTGACATTGACTATGCCGAAGCCACTGCCTACTCAATTTATGGAACTACAGGTGTAAAAGTTTGGGTCTATCGTGGTGAAATTCTGGGACGCCCAGATTTGAGTCCAAATGTTCAGGCCCAGCGCCAGCAACTGCGCCAGATGCAGACTGGAGGCCGCGGGAGCGAAAGCAGTAAAGCGCGTGACCGCCGCCGAGGTAAACGTGGAGGACGCGGAGGGGCCCAGGGAGGTGGTCGCAGAGGTGCAAATCGTCGAAATAATCAGGGATAAAGGAGAGACGAAATCATGTTGATGCCCAAGCGGACAAAGTACCGCAAACAACAAAAAGGACGAATTAAAGGGAATGCGACTCGGGGCGCTCGAGTGGATTTTGGAGATTTTGCGATCAAAGCACTTGAACCGGGGCGAGTATCCAGTCGGCAGATTGAAGCTGCCAGGATCGCTATGACACGTCGAATGAAACGTATCGGCAAAGTGTATATCCGAATTTTTCCCGATAAACCAATTACCAGTAAGCCGGCGGAAGTTCGTATGGGGAAAGGAAAAGGGGCCATTGATCATTGGGCTGCGCAGGTTCATCCAGGTCGTATTCTGTTTGAAATCGGAGGGGGGGTTCCACTGGATCTTGCGAAGGAGTCCATGCGGCTGGCTCAGCAAAAATTACCGATCAAAACAAAATTTGTTGTTCGGCCAGATTATGTGGAGAACTAGACCATGATGAAAGTGTCTGAAATACGAGCGCTCAGCCTCCAGGAGGTGCAGGAGCGTATTCGTGAAGAAGAGGAGCAGTTGTCTGAGCTAAAATTTAGACATGCAATTGCACGATTAGAAAACCCATTGCTACTCCGAGAAAAGCGTCGCTTTTTAGCACGTTTGAAAACAATTCTCAAGCAGCAAGCTGCCTAAGATCTAATGAGTGAAGTAAAACGATCGTCCCGTAAAGAACGGATAGGTATTGTTGTTAGCAACAAGATGGAGAAGACTATCGTAGTGGGAATTCAGCGCCAAGTACGGCATCCAATTTATGGTAAGTTCATTAAAAAAAGTAGTCGTCTCTTTGCCCATGATGAGTTGGAGCAAGCGAACGAAGGGGATACGGTGCGTATCGCCGAAGTCAGGCCCCTGAGTAAGAAGAAGAGATGGCGTTTTATTGAAATTGTGGAGCGTGCGAAATAACCTAGTCCAATGATACAGCAGGAATCCAGATTAGCCGTAGCAGACAATAGCGGCGCCAAAGAAGTACTGTGTATTCGTGTACTTGGAGGAAGTGGTCGACGCTACGCCCGCATTGGCGATTGTATCGTTGTGTCGGTCAAGTCTGCAATCCCAGGCGGGAATGTGAAGAAAGGAGATGTATCCCGAGCGGTGGTTGTTCGTACGCGGAAGGAGTTACGCCGAATGGATGGATCCTATATCCGGTTTGATGAAAATGCTGCGGTTCTCCTGAATGCTCAAGGCGAGCCTCGGGGAACGAGAATTTTCGGACCCGTGGCACGGGAGTTACGCGAAAAACAATACATGCGGATTGTTTCCTTGGCCCCCGAAGTGATTTAGATAACGATTGCTCATGTCCCAATCCCGACGAAAAACAAAAAAGACTCATGTCAAAAAAGGTGACATGGTCATGTTAACTAAGGCGATTACAGCGTCCAAGGATAGCCCCGACCGAGAACGAGGATACGTAGGGAAAGTCCTTCGAGTATTTCCCGAACGGCAACGGGTGATTGTTGAAGGGGTCAATTTACGGATTCGTCATACCCGTCCCAACCAGACCTATCCTCAGGGAGGCCGGGTACAGCGTGAAATTGCAATCCATATTTCCAACATACAACCCGTCGACAGTAACGGAGATGCCACTCGTATTGGTCGGAAACGAATTGAGGATCCTGAAACCGGACGGGGAGAATGGATCCGATACGCCAAATCAACAGGTGAGGAGCTGAATTAGGTCATGGCAAACTACGAGCCCCGCTTAAAGACGCGCTATAAATCAGAGATCACCGATCAGTTGATCAAGCAGTTTTCCTATGGAAACCGAATGGAGGTTCCACGTCTTGTGAAAATAACGATCAACAAAGGAGTCGGTGAGGCAACACAGAATCAGAAGCTCATTGACGGTGCGGTGGATGAGTTACGTCGGATCACAGGGCAGCAGCCAGCTATTCGGCGGGCGCGCAAAAGTGTCTCTAACTTTAAGCTTCGAGAGGGAATGCCGATCGGAGCGAGTGTGACGCTGCGGGGGGATCGGATGTGGGAATTTCTCGATCGGTTGATTACGCTCGCTCTGCCGCGTGTACGAGACTTTCGAGGGGTTCCAGATGGAAGCTTTGATGGTCGGGGGAACTATTCCCTCGGAATCAAGGAGCAAATTATCTTTCCCGAGATTAGTGTGGATCAGATTGATCGCATTTCGGGTTTGGGACTGACATTTGTGACCAGCGCCTCATCTGATGAGGAAGCGTTTGCATTACTGAAAGAATTAGGAATGCCGTTTGTGCGTCGGCAAAGTCAAGTCGCTTGATCAAGTGAATCAATAGGTTTATGGCAAAAAAAAGTGTAATAGCTCGACAGAAAAAACGTGAACGAATGGTTGCGCAATATGCTGAGCGCCGGGCAGAACTACGCGCCAAAGGCGATTATGCTGCCCTCCAGGCTCTTCCTCGGGATGGTAGCCCGTCCAGGCTTCGCAATCGGTGCCAACTCACTGGTCGTGCACGTGGGTATATTCGAGTCTATGGTCTCTCAAGAATTGCTTTTCGTGACATGGCCCGAGCAGGTAAAATTCCAGGAATTCGTAAATCAAGTTGGTAATCAGAATGGGGGTAATCACAGATCCAGTTGGAGATTATCTTGCCAGATTGCGGAATGCGCAGATGGCGGGACACAGGTATACAGATATTCCAGCCTCTCGAATCAAGCGGGCCATGACTCAGATCCTGAAGGACAAGGGATACATCACACGGTATCTCAATGTAGATGATGAAGGGCAAGGACGCTTGCGTATTTTTCTCAAGTATGACCGTCACGGGAATGGGGCCATCCGATCCATGAAACGGATCTCCAAACCTGGTTTGAGAGTCTATGTTAAGGCGGATAATCTGCCTCGTGTACAGAATGGGCTTGGGGTCGCCATTTTGTCTACATCTCAGGGAGTGATGACCGATAAAGAAGCTAAGCGCATCCATGTTGGTGGAGAAGTGCTTGCGCATGTATTTTAAGATGTCTAGGATTGGAAAACAAAGCATTGTCATTCAAGAGGGAGTCCGAATTGAGATTTCTAAGGGCAACGAGGTCACGGTGACGGGTCCGAAAGGGAGTCTGCAGCTGCAGGTATCTCCCGAGTTGATCCTATCTCAGGAGGCGAATGAACTCAAGGTTTCCAGACCAACGGATCAAAAGCGTCATCGGGCCATGCATGGACTCTATCGTTCACTTCTATCGAACATGGTGACAGGTGTATGTAACGGGTTCCAGAAAGAACTGGAAATCATTGGAGTTGGTACTCGAGCGGAGGTGAAGAACGGTGTTCTAGAGTTAGCCGTTGGATATTCTCACCCCATCTTCTTTGTCCCTCCCGAAGGCGTAGATATCACTGCCGATGGTGGTGGACGGGGACGAACTTCCAAGGTGATTGTTTCGGGGACCGATAAGCAGGCGGTTGGACAGGTCGCTGCCAAAATTCGCTCCCTTCGTCCACCAGAACCCTACAAAGGGAAAGGAATTCGTTACGTGAATGAGTATGTACGGCGAAAAGCCGGCAAAACGGCATCTAAATAGTTGACAGCGCGGATAATGGCCATTCGTAAATTCAAATCAGATCGAGCTGTGCGAAGGTATCGCACGAAGCGAAGTATTCGCCGAAAAGTCCATGGGACCGCTGAACGTCCTCGACTGACTGTATTTCGGAGTAACCGGAATATCTATGCGCAATTGATCAATGATGATAACAGCCAAACGCTGGTCGCCTCATCCTCGCTGGACGAAGGACATAAAGCGGACTCCCCAGTGAATGCAGGATCAGTTGTTGGGGAACGACTCGCTTCGCGTGCTATGGAACACGGAATCAAGAAGGCCGTCTTTGACCGTAATGGCTATCGCTATCACGGACGTGTCCGATCTTTGGCCGAAGGGGCTCGCAAAGGTGGGTTGGAATTTTAATCAAAACATAGATCAACAGTCTGAATGCAAACGAGGCATAATCAACAGCGCAATCGCGACGAGTCTGGAGAACAATCCGAATGGATTGATCGCTTGGTAAAGGTCAATCGTGTTGCAAAGGTGGTCAAAGGTGGACGCAGGTTTTCCTTTAATGCGGTGGTAGTCGTTGGAGATGGTCAAGGCCATGTTGGTGCCGGGTTGGGAAAAGCAAACGAAGTGGCGGATGCAATCAAAAAAGGGACAGAGGATGCAAAGAAGCGTTTAATCTCTGTACCAGTTACAAAGGATGGGAGTATTCCCCACCGAGTGATTGGAAAGAAAGATGCTGGTTGTGTACTCTTGAAACCTGCCTCTCCCGGTACAGGTGTGATCGCTGGCGGTGGAGTGCGAGCAGTTCTTGAATGTGTAGGAATCACAAATGTACTCTCCAAGTCGCTCGGATCAAGTAATCCGCACAATCAGGTCGCTGCTACGATGAATGCTCTTCGCAGTTTGGAGCACCCTCTTGAAGTTGCGCGTCGCCGTGGTATTCCTCTGCACCGCGTATTTGAAGGATAGAAAATCATGTCACTTGAAATTACCCAATCACGAAGCCTGATTGGCACTTCCGCTCGGCAACGCCGAACCATGAAAGCACTCGGACTTCGACGTATTCGCCATACGGTGGTGCACAATGATTCGCCGATGATTCGGGGGATGCTGGACAAGGTATCTCATTTAGTTGAGATCAAGGAACATACTTCTCATGGGCAGGAAACGAATTCAGACGAATGAATTTAGGAACACTCAAACCCGCAAAGGGAGCCACTAGGCGGAATAAGCGGCTTGGTCGTGGGGTTGGATCAGGTAAAGGAGGACATAGCTCAACGCGCGGCAATAAAGGGCAGAAAAGCCGCACGGGCAATCATCGCATGCCTTCATGGTTTGAAGGTGGCCAGATGCCCCTTCAGCGCCGAGTCCCCAAATTCGGCTTCAAGAATCCGAACCGAATTACCTACAATGTGATCAATCTTAATCAGTTATCCTCGCACGTTGAATCTGGCAAGTTGAGCGCCGACGTCTCCATCACACCGGATGTACTGATTGCAGCGGGATTAATTCGCAAAAATGATCGAGTCAAAATTCTTGGAGATGGTGAGTTAAGTGTTGCCTTGAATATAGAGGTTCATGCTTACAGTCAATCAGCCAAACAAAAAATTCAGGCAGCAGGCGGATCCATCCAGCCCTTGTCTGCTAACTAAACGAATTAAGTGAACACGAATGGCAGGATTTGCCGATAGTTTACGCAGTATTTGGAAGATTGAGGAGCTGCGAAAGCGTATCATCTACACACTGGGTATCCTCATTGTTTATCGTGTAGGTGCCTATGTATCATTGCCTGGAATTGATGCTACGGCGCTTACCAATGCGTTTGCCCAAGGAGATCCGAATAATCTGTTTGGCTTTTTCAATCTGTTTGTTGGAGGTGCATTCTTGCAGGCTGGTGTATTTGCCTTGGGGATCATGCCCTACATTACCGCCTCAATTATAATCCAGTTACTGGGGGCGGCGGTGCCATATTTTCAAAAACTTCAACGTGAAGGGGAAGAGGGTCGACGTAAGATTACCCAATTGACTCGTTATGGTACTGCAGGGATTACTATGCTGCAATCAATTGGGTATAGCCTCTTTCTGTGGGGGACGGTTCCAACGGCCATCGTGATTTCACAGGGGTTCTTTATGGTCACCACTGTGATTGTATTAACCGCTGGGACCATGTTCGTGATGTGGCTTGGGGAACGAATTACGGAAAGTGGGATTGGCAATGGAATCTCACTGATTATTACGGTCGGAATCATTGCATTCTTACCCCAGGCATTTATCAATGAAGTACGTCAGTCTGCAAATCTATTTCTTGTGATTTTCGAGATTGGCGTCTTGGTGGTTGTGACCTCCTTTGTTGTTCTGATGACACAGGGGACTCGCAGGATTCCAGTTCAGTATGCGAAGCGCGTGGTCGGGCGTAAAGTCTATGGTGGAACGACCCAGTATTTACCTGTGCGGGTCAATGCCGCAGGAGTGATGCCGATCATTTTTGCTCAATCGATCATGTTTGTGCCTGGCACGATTGCCCAGTTTGCTCCAAACAACCAGTTCATGCAGGGCTTTGGCGCATTGTTTTTGGATTTCACAAGTTGGGGATATTCAATCATTTTCTTTTTCGTGTGTGTGTTTTTCACCTACTTTTACACCGCGATCGCTGTCAACCCGAAGGAAATGGCAGATAACATGAAACGCCAAGGTGGATTTATTCCAGGGATTCGCCCAGGGAAGCAGACGAGTGAATTCATTGATACCATCTTGACCCGCGTCACTTTGCCAGGGTCATTATTCATTGGGTTTGCCGCCATCCTCCCCGCATTTGCCGTCCAACTTGGATTGACCGAGACGCAGCAGTTTGCGCAATTTTTTGGTGGAACCAGCTTATTGATCATGGTTGGTGTGACGTTGGATACATTAAAGCAGGTTGAGAGCCATCTATTGATGCGCCACTATGATGGGTTTATGAAGAGTGGGCGTATGAGAGGCAGAACCAGATAGATGGGTATGTTGAAAACTCCTCATGAAATTGCACTCCTTCGTGAAAGTGCAGACCTAGTTGGCAGAACTTTAGCTGAGCTTTCGAAGCATGTTTTACCAGGGCAGGAAACCTTGGAGCTTGACCGGATTGCTGAAGATTTTATCCGAAGCCATGGTGCGGAGCCAGCATTCAAGGGATATCGTTCGGCTCCCAATTCTCCGTTTCCGTATACTCTTTGTATCTCGGTGAATGATGCAGTTGTACATGGATTTCCGAGTGAGTACATCCTTCAAGAGGGGGATCTGGTCTCCATTGATTGTGGTGTGTTGCTAAATGGTTACTTTGGTGACAGTGCCTATACTTTTGGAGTGGGAGAGATCAACTCAGAAAAGAGTCGGCTTTGTACTGCCACCTATGAGGCATTACATTTAGGTATTGCTGCTGCTACACCTGATGCGACGATTGGAGACATTGGATATGCGGTTCAGCACCACTGTGAGTCCCAGGGGCTCGGAGTTGTCAGGGAGCTCGTTGGGCATGGAATTGGGAGTAAGTTGCATGAATCTCCGCAAGTCCCTAATTTTGGACGGCCACATCATGGGCGTCGTCTCCGAACGGGAATGACGTTATGCATAGAGCCAATGATCAATCTTGGAACGTCTGAGGTCGTCATTGATTCAGATAGTTGGACCGTTCGCTCAGCCGACTTCACAGCCTCAGCTCATTATGAGCATATGGTTTGTATTCACTCTGATGGTTCAGAATTACTGACCACTTATGAATATATTGAAGAACACATCACCCCTCCTTATCAAAAGTTTCAATCTTTATCGTATGGCTAAACAGAAACCAATTGAACTTGACGGCGAAGTCACAGATGCTTTGCCAAACACACAATTTAGAGTTCGTCTCGAAAATGGACATTCCATCTTGGGGCTCCTTGCCGGCAAGATGCGAATGTATCACATCAAGATTCTTCCAGGTGATCGGGTTAAGGTTGAACTCTCCCCTTTTGATCTCACGAAAGGACGAATTGTATATCGTTACAAATAGGAACCATCACATCGGTCACTGCGTACCACTTGACTTTGTTTTGAATATTTACATTGATTTTGCATCAGAATCATGAAAGTACGAGCTAGCATCAAGAAGCGGAGTGCGGACGATAAGGTTGTCCGTAGGAAAGGCCGTCTCTACATCATCAACAAAAAAAATCCGAAGCACAAGCAACGGCAGGGATAGAATTGTATGCCTCGAATAGCTGGAGTTGACGTGCCGCCGAATAAGCGCGGTGAAATTGCACTTTCGTTCATTTATGGGGTGGGACGTTCCCGTGCTCAGGAAATACTGGAGCGGGTCGGTCTTGATCCAAATGCTCGTCCAGAGGCCTGGACAGAAGAACAGACCAAGAAGGTTCGTCGGTTAATCGAGGATCATTATGTGGTTGAGGGACAGCTTCGTTCCGAAGTTCAGATGAATGTGAAACGGCTCATGGATATTGGTTGCTATCGCGGTCTGCGTCATCGTCGTGGTCTGCCTGTTCGTGGACAGAGGACACAAACGAACGCCAGAACTCGGAAGGGGCGCAAGAAGACTGTAGCCGGCAAGAAAAAAGCACCACGCAAATAATTTATCTATATTTCATGGCACAAAAGCAGACTCGCAGGGGTGTAGGTCGTTCGGGAAAAAGGAAGGTTGTCGTTGAATCGAACGGCTTGGTTTTCATTCGTGCGACCTTCAATAATGTGATTATTACCATTACAGACCAGTATGGGAACTGTATTTCTTGGTCTTCATCTGGGAAGGAGGGATTCAAAGGTAGTCGTAAGAGTACGCCTTATGCTGCACAGGTTGCTTCCACCACTGCTGCAACTGAGGCAGTAAATCTGGGACTCAGGCGTGTGGACGTCTTCGTCAAGGGGCCTGGTTCTGGAAGAGAATCCGCCATACGTGCATTGAACACTTCGGGACTGGACATTACGACGATTCGTGATGTGACTCCGGTTCCTCACAATGGCTGCCGTCCACCGAAGCGTCGGCGTGTCTGAGTCTATTATCACTGATTGAAAACCTGACGATCATGGCTCGTTATAGAGGACCAAAGCAAAAGATTGCCCGACGGTTCAATGAACCACTTTTTGGTCCTAGTAAATCACTTGAGCGCAAGCCCAACCCCCCTGGACAGCACGGTCAGAAACGTCGTCGTCGTGAGAGCGAGTATGCCTCACAGTTAAAAGAGAAGCAGAAAGCGAAGTACATTTATGGGGTGTTGGAGCGGCAGTTCAAAAATCTGTTTGTGAAAGCCTCGAGAAGGAAAGGGGTTACGGGTGAAAATTTATTGCGGTTTTTAGAAGCGCGCCTTGATAACACGGTTTTCAGGTTAGGGATGGGTTCCACCAGACGGCAATCCCGGCAGATGGTTACCCACGGACATATTCTGGTCAATGGTCAGGTTGTTGACATCCCTTCTTATCAGTTACGACCAGGAGACATGATTGCTGTTCGGCCGCGAAGTCGACATAATCCTGTCTTTATTGAAAATATGAAAAAGAATCGCCGCGTTTATTCCTGGCTTGAAACGGATCATAGATCGCTGAGCGGAAAGTTTCTTGATTTTCCCGAGCGTTCTGATATACCCGAGAATATTCGCGAACAGTTGATTGTGGAGCTTTATTCCAAGTAGTCTCCAACCGTCCTACAATTGAACTCAATTGCTGATATGAGCAAACACGGAATTCAAATGCCATCGGGGGTTTTGTCCGAAGAGGTAACCCCTACATTTACGCGTTTTATTATTCAACCACTTGAACGTGGATTCGGGCAGACCATCGGGAACTCTCTTCGACGGGTTCTTCTGTCATCTCTCCAGGGTACTGTGATTACCGCGGTCAAGATTGACAGGGTGCAGCACGAATTCTCCATGATTGAAGGAGTTACGGAAGATGTTTCCGATATCATCCTCAATCTGAAGGGGGTTCGGTTCCGCTCCAGAGATTATGCCAGTGGTTTCATCCATTTTGAAGTCAAAGGTCCCGGTACATGGACTGCGCGGGATATTGGAGCAGCGACCAACGACTATATTGTATTAAATCCAGATCATCATATTGCGACCCTCTCGGGAGGTGTTGAGTTTGGTGTTGAACTGCGAGTAGAGACTGGTCGCCGGTATGTCCCTGCCAGTGAGAATAAGCGCGAGGCAGATCCAATCGGAGTCATTGCTCTTGATGCTGTTTATACTCCGATTAAGAGTGTCCGTGTTACGGTAAAACCTACTCGTGTTGGGCAACGTGTTGATTATGAGCGATTGGAGTTGGAGGTTGCAACCGATGGGTCTATTGTTCCTCAGAATGCCTTAAAAGAGGCTGCTAGTATTCTCAGTGATCATGTCAATCCATTCATGGATCTGGAACATGTTGAGACGCGTGTATTTGAGCCAACCGAGTTGGACTTTGACATCATGCAACTTCGTGAGCAACTTGACCTTCCCGTTGAAGCTCTTCAGCTCTCCGTTCGTGCGAAGAACTGTTTGAAAGCTGCCAACATCAAGACGATTAGAGACTTGGTGACGCGGGATGAAGCCACGATGTTGAAATTCCGAAACTTCGGAAAGAAATCTCTGGACGAACTTTCAAACGTGCTTGATGAGCGTGGGCTAAGTTTTAATATGGATCTTTCACGGGTTGATGCTGGCACCGCTGCATCTTGATTGGTTACATCAATGAGACATGTCAAGAAGGGATATAAGCTTGGGCGAACGGCTTCGCATAGAAAGGCGACATTAGCCGCCCTTTCGGTTGCTTTGATTCAGCATAAGCAAATCACGACCACTCTGACCAAAGCGAAAGCATTGCGTAGCTACGTTGAGCCTCTGATTACCAGAGCTCGTGTGGATACCACTCAAAATCGCCGGGAGGTCTTCCGTCATTTAATGGATAAATATGCTGTGACGGAACTATTTGGTGAGATCTATGAGAAAGTGGGAGAGCGTCCAGGTGGATACACTCGTGTCCTTCGGATTGGACAGCGTTCTGGTGATTCCGCTGAAATGGCAATCATTGAATTGGTTGACTTCAACGAATCAGTTCCTGAAGACCAGCGCGCCCGTCGCCGACGTACTCGCCGCGGGCGTCGTCGGAGAAGTCCTGATTCTCCTCCTGTTGAGTCTATAAATACTAGCGCCAAGCCTCGCGTGGAAGAAGACAATGATATAAGGGTAGATGATCTTCCCGAACCAGATGAAGCTGCAAAGGATCTCACAGAGTCTGATTCATTGAACACTGAACCATCGGATTCTGAGGACATCACGCCCTCTCCCGTAGAAGATGAGCACAAATCTGAGGAGGCAGCCCCAGAATCTGGCGAATCTGAGATTGACAAGAAAGAGTCTTCTTCATAGTTGCGGTCTCTCCATTTATTGATTGTCTCCACTGCAACCGAATCCTACCGCTCTTTGAACGTTCTGGTTCGCCAGTTCCCTCTGTATATAGATAGAAGATTGTCCGCGGTGGGGTTGACTCCTCATTCGAACTGTGTGAGGATCCGTTCAATCGAAAGCTGGACAAAGTTGATGTCGCCAGTTTGGTTATATGCCAAAAGGATGGCCTGACTCTTTGTTCGACGACAATAAGCATCTTCAAAGGGATCCTAACTTGTCCCTATTCTGTTGTACCTGTGTCATCAAGTGAGTATAGATGATTATATGGGTCTACAGGTTTAAGAGTGGGTTGAGTATTTTTGGTAGCCTACTGGGTACAAATCCAATTCCCCAAGATAAAAGTAAACCGCATTGGCAAACCGTATTGTTCGGCGACAATACAAATAAATCCCTTGATATCGTCTTGAGATATAGGCATACCTTATAAATACTTTATCAGCAAAGCGAATTCAGAATGATCCCCGTGGTATTTATTGCGTTTGTACCTTCAATTATGTAAGGAGGGAATCGTATCGCGAATGTTGGAAGCATCAGGAATTCTTCAGGAGCGTGATGTAAGAATTGCAGAGCCATATGGACAGCAGTTGGATGAATTGATTGCGGACTGTCATCAATATCTGCCTGTTGTGGATGAGGCAATGATTCGCCGAGCATTCAACCTTAGCTACTGGGCTCACCGAAATGATCGCCGTGCATCTGGCGAGTTGTACATCACGCATCCACTAGCGGTCGCAAGTATTGTTGCACGGGAAATCCGTCTGGATGATACCAGTGTAGGTGCTGCACTCCTACACGATGTAGTAGAGGATACGGATCTAACCATTCAAATCATCCGCTCAGAATTTGGTGATCAGATGGCCCTTCTTATTGATGGGCTCACCAAAATTCGGGGGATTTACACCAACCGTGCGCTGGGGCAGGCCGAAAATGTTCGAAAACTTATCCTCTCTATGGCGCAGGATGTTCGGGTAATTTTCGTGAAATTTGCTGATCGTCTGCACAATATGAAGACAATTGAATCTATTTCTCGGGCCAAACAACTCAAAATTGCAACCGAAACTTTGAACCTTTTTGCCCCTCTGGCGCACCGCTTTGGTTTACAGCGTATCAAAAGTGAACTGGAAGATCTGTCATTGAAAGTTTTAGAGCCCGAAGCCCATGCTGCGATTGTCTCCGGGTTGAAAGGGAGTAGGCAGGAGCGAGAAACACATATTCGTCGGTTTATTGTGCCACTTCGTGACAGTCTTCTTCAGCAAGGATTTGACTTTGAAGTCAAAGGTAGGTCCAAGAATTTGTACTCCATTTTTCGGAAAATGCAAGTGCAGAATAAACCCTTGCAGGAAATCTATGATGTATTTGCAATTCGGATTATACTCAAGACTGACGGTGTCAAGGGAAAGGAAGATTGCTGGCGAGTGTATTCCATTATCACTGATCTTTACAGGCCGATACCTGAGCGATTCAGAGATTTTATTTCTGTTCCCAAATCAAACGGATATCAAAGTTTGCATACAACCGTACTTGATTCGGATGGACACCGAATGGAGGTTCAGATCCGAACTCAGGAGATGCATGAGATCGCAGAGCGCGGAGTAGCAGCCCACTGGAAATACAAAGAGGGGGTTGACCAGATGGATACCAAAATGGATCAGTTCTTGACCTGGGTCCATGATCTGATGGAAAACCCCGATGCCGAACAGGCCACAGAATTTGTCCAAGAATTCAGTCTGGACCTGTATACCGACGAAATTTATGTTTTCACACCCAGAGGAGATATCAAGACGCTTCCCAAAGGTGCTACCCCCGTGGATTTTGCTTTTCAAATCCATACCGATGTGGGGTTTCATTGTATTGGCGCAAAGGTCAATGGAAAGATGGTCCCGCTTTCGTATAACCTCCGAAGCGGTGACCAAGTGGAGGTCATCACCTCAAAGAAAATAACGGCGAATCCAGGATGGATCAAATTCGTCGTCACCCACAAAGCTCGTAGCCGTATCCGTCATCGAATCAATGAGGAGCGAAGAGAGGCAGTACGGTATGGGCGTCAATTATGGGAGAGGAAAGCAAAACGTGCAAAAATTTCATTGTCCGAAGATGAATTGATTCGTCTGGCCTCCCATTTTAAATATGCAACCCCTTCACAGATGTTCTATGAGATATCTTCGGGGCTCGTTGACATACAGGATCTGATCCAGTATCTGCGAACGGGTGATTCCCCGGAGCCCGAGGATATGGAGACCGATGAAGAGATATCCGGTTCATTTCTTGAACGTGCCCAGTACCAAGGTGCGGAGACGCTACTGATCAATGGAGAACGAATCACAGGGTTGGCGACAGTCTACGCTTCGTGTTGCAATCCGATTCCAGGAGATGCTGTCTTTGGATATACCAGTCGAGCGGGCACCATCAATATCCACCGTACAGGCTGTCGCAATGCCGCACACCTTTTGGTAAATCATCCAGATCGTATTCAATCCTGTGAGTGGAGTCGTCAGAAAGATGTTCGATTTATTGTAGGACTCCGCGTACTTGGGGAGGATCGGGTAGGGATTCTTCATGATTTGACCACAGTGATCTCCCGTAACCTCAAAACGAACATCCAGTCCGTGACCGTGAAAACTGAGGATGGATTTTTTGAGGGGACAATCATCATACAAGTAAGTGATCTTCAACATCTCAAGCGCCTCATAGAGCGGGTCAAGCGGGTTGAAAGTGTACAGGGGGTTTATCGTTTTGAAGAATAACCGCGGAAAATACGCACCCCGTATTATTGCAATTGATTACGGTACGAAAAGGGTTGGACTATCCATCGCTGATCCACTCCGATTATTTGCACAGCCACTAAAAACATGCAGTCCTAAGTTGGCAATTGATACACTGGTCTCTTTTCATAAAAAAGATACGATTGGGGTGATTGTCGTTGGTTGGCCTCTGAATGAAGATGGATCGGAGGGGGAGGCAACCCGTTTGGTACACCAGTTTATTTGTCGGTTGCATCCGCGTTTACCAGATGTAAAGATCATTCGTTGGGATGAGCGGTATACCTCGGAAGAAGCAAAGTCACGATTCGCATGGCATCGTAAAGCGAGGGACCATAAGGTTGATCAGGTGGCAGCCTCCATTATCTTGGAGGAATATCTGAATTCTATTTCCGAAACCACGCGCTTAGACTGACGTACGCTATACCAACTAATTAACTCAACGCATGCGTAATACTAGTACATTATTAATCATTGCAGTCGTCTTACTCCTC
This sequence comes from Rhodothermales bacterium, assembly GCA_965208025.1. GTDB lineage: Bacteria > Bacteroidota > Rhodothermia > Rhodothermales > Bin80 > Bin80. The sequence continues at coordinate 1,250,131 of OZ242302.1, read as the reverse complement.
GGCTTTGCTGGTTGTGCTGGGTGTGGGACCTACAACAACCTTGTTGAAAAAGAAGAAGCGGTTGAAGAGGCGTGGGGAAACGTTCAGACCTCCTATCAGCGGAGAGCAGACTTGATTCCAAATCTTGTGAACACCGTACAAGCAGCGGGAGATTTTGAGCAGGAGACTCTTCGGGCGGTAACCGAAGCCCGTGCACGCGCAACCTCCATCAACGTATCCGCAGACGATCTACGAGATCCTGAGGGGCTCGCACAATTTCAGCAAGCCCAATCTCAATTGTCAGGTGCATTGGGTAGGTTGCTGGTTGTCAGTGAAAATTATCCTCAATTACAAGCTACTGCGGCGTTCCGTGATCTGCAAGTGCAATTAGAAGGTACTGAAAACCGTATTAATACCGCACGAACACGATATAATGGTTCTGTACGTGAGTACAACTCTGCAATCCGTCGATTCCCTGCCGCCATTTTCGCGGGAATGTTTGGACACAGCCGCAGGTCTCCGTTTGAGGCCGATGCTGCGGCACAGAATGCACCTGAGGTAAATTTTGAATCATAGAAATCTTCTTCTTCGAATATTTGTCGTGCATGCACTCCTATATCCTGTGCTTGCACCCGATCAGGCTCAATCTCAGAGCCAGCAAATTATCGTTGATGATGCGGGGATTTTGACTGCTCAGGAGGAGCAGAGGCTCTCGCTGACGCTCCAAATGTATGCGGACAGTACTTCTAATCAGATTGCCATCCGCACCGTCCAGTCCATTGATGGGCAGGATATTGCCGAGTATGCAACGGAGCTTGGACAATCTCTTGGCGTAGGTCAGGCGGACAATGACAACGGAGTGTTAATTGTTGTCAATACGGATAAACGTGATCGCTCCGTCTTTATTGCTGTGGGGTACGGCTTGGAAGGAGCAATTCCCGACGCGCTAGCAGGCCGAATCGTACGTGAGATAATTCTCCCAGACTTTCGTGAAAATAGATATTACTCTGGTTTAGCTCGCGCTGTTGATGCAATCATGATCGCAGCAGCTGGCGAGTACACTGCTGAATCCTTGCCTACGAGTCGCTCCGCAGAGAGAACGGGTGATCTTGGGGGAATCATCTTGTTCCTCATGGTTGTGGTATTCGTAATCTTTTCGAACGCTCGTTGCCGTGGCAGGAGAGGGGGTTCAGGGAGAAGATGTAATGACGATGGAATCATTCCTCTAATGTTCTTGCTTGGGAATGTCAGTGGACATGGGGGTGGAGGTTTCGGCGGTGGCTTTGGAGGGGGTGGCTTCGGTGGAGGTTTTGGTGGCGGCTTTGGTGGAGGAGGTTTTGGCGGTGGGGGTGCTGGGGGAGGTTGGTAACGAATTGCTTTCCCGAGTATTGGTGTCTCACCATGCGTATTTGATTTTCTGACGTCCTCAAATCCAATGGATCGGATTGAACTGTTGCTACAACTTCACGAAAATGATCCAACCGACACCTTCACTTTATTTGCCCTTGGATTTGAATACCACAAGAAAGGCATGTTCCATGATGCACTTCGGTGGTACGAAGCCCTGCGGTCATCTACTCCAAAATATACGGGGGTATACTACCATTTAGGAAAGGTTTATCGGGAATTGGGACGCACAGAGGACGCCGCACAGGCATACAGGAGTGGGATTCAGATTTGCAGTCAATTACAAGAAACAAAAGACCGCGCTGAACTACAACAGGCATTGATGGAATTGAAAGATGACTGATGTAACGTTCCAATCCTCATCAGATTCTGATCGCACCAACGAGTTACAAAGTTATTTTCAAGCTACCCGAACAGCAACCTGGGGTTTTTTGATGGCGCTGCCACTTCTGATTCTCTACGAAGTGGGAATCGTGTGGGTAAACAGTAATCGGTCTGAGATCATTCGTATCTCATCAGAAAGTGTACTCAAAAGTCTTTTTTCTACCTTTGGACTTACCCATGAACTACTCGTTTTAGGAGTCACTCTAATCGTAGGGATTGCTATTGTCGTTTGGGAACGAAAAAAAAAGGTTGCTTTCAGTTTGCGGTATCCAGGATTGATCCTCCTTGAAAGTTCTGTATATGCGGTACTACTTGCCTTTTTTGTATCCGGACTCACTGCACTGATGCTCTCCCCGCTGATGATCGTGCAGGATGGGGAGGGGCTCGGGTTAGCAATGAATTTGGTACTTTCTTTGGGAGCTGGAATCTATGAAGAGTTATTATTCCGAGTAATCCTTGTAGGGGGACTATTTTGGATTTTGAAGAAAATTTTCATCGGCCAAACGAAGCTCATGTACATTGTGGCGGCGGTGATTGGGGCACTGAGTTTCAGTTTTGTGCACCACATTGGAGCTATGGGAGATCCGTGGGCAATAGATGTATTTCTTTATCGGACCATTTTTGGTTTAGTGTTTAATGTGGTATTTTTGATCCGAGGATTTGCCATTGTGGCTTGGACACATGCGATCTATGATGTGATGGTCGTTACTGGATTTTTCTCGTTACTGCGGGGTGGGTAATTGGAGGACTGAATAATTGTTGTACACCAGTGATCAGTCGGTTGATTTCCTCATGGGTTGTATAGCAGGCGATTCCAGCACGAATGAGCCCTTCAACCCCCAGTTTTGCGACGGTCGTGGAAGCATAGAAGTCTCCATGCGAAAGAAAAAGTCCTTGATCACTAAAAAGGCTACATACTTCCCTGGAGGTGAATCCCTCTGCTGTAAAGCTCACGGTTGGCGTTCTAGCCTCAGATGGTGAAGGCCCGTAACACTTGATTCCTGTGATGTGATTCAGTTCCTGCCAGAGATGTTGAAAGAGTTGATGTCCACGCTTATGAAGTATCCGATAGGTGGATTCAAGTGCAGAATGTCTTGATTTATTCGGAGTTAGGGAGGCAAGAAATTCAACTGCTGCCGCCGCTCCAGCGATGGCTTCATGACTGAGTGTACCCGTCTCTATACGCTCTGGAGCTCTGGATCCTGCTGGGGCCAAACGGGGAATATCCAAATCTTCAAGGAGCTCGTGACGTCCATAGAGTATGCCTGCGTGTGGGCCGTAGAACTTGTATGGTGAGCATGTAAAGAAGTCACAGCCCAAATTTTGCACATCACACAGGAGATGTGGAGTATAGTGAACCCCGTCTACATAGGAAATGCATCCACATTCACGGGCAAGTTGAGTAATTGTCTTTATTTCATTCACAGTACCAAGCGCATTGGAGGCACCACCCACGGCGATCAACCGAGTCTTAGAGGTGATCAGGTTTTTGAGATGATCCAGATTCAGTTGTCCAGTTTCAGGATCAAAACTGGCGGAGCGTACAACCAAGTCATGATGCTGAGCAAGATCCTTCCACGGATCAATGTTTGCGTGGTGATCAAGATCAGTGACAATGATTTCGTCTCCGTTCTGCCATCTGCGTCCGAGGGATCGTGCGATATGAAACGTGAGTGTGGTCATATTCTGACCGAATACAATTTCATTTACTTGGCAGTTGAGAAACTGGGCAAACACTTTTCGGGCATGCTCAATGATCTCATCCGTTTCAATACTTGTGGGATAAGCCCAGTGGGTATTGGCATTATGGTGGAGCAGGTAGTCTACCATGGCATCGGTCACAACTGTGGGCACTTGCGTACCCCCTGGACCATCAAAATAGGCTACAGGATTTCCCCTGTGCACCCGTTGTAGCGCAGGAAAAAATTTACGTATCTCTTCAGTTGTTGCTGTGGATTGGCTCATGGCTGGTAGATGAATGATCCAAGTACGAGATTCCAGAGAGGGGATTAGAGAACAGAGTGGATTTATCAAACTGACTTTTTCGTTCAGGCAGGAGGGGCTACCAGAAACTATAAGCCCATAGTATTGAGAGAGATACAATTTTAGCGGAGATCAGAATCGTATCGATTGTATGAATAGCACTCATGAATTCAGTGGCTACCAATAGATATATGCCCAAAGATATGAATTGAGAATGCAATTATATCTTGGTTATGCACGAACTTTGCAGATAGAACCGATAAAATACACACAGATGTGTATGGCGGGAAAATTAGCCCCAATCCGCCATGATCCACGACATTTATAGTAAAAACCCATCCACCTACTGACCTGAAAGATCATGTCCTTTTTTCAGATTAATGGAGCTTTTGGGGCAACTTCAACTCTAATCACGGGCATAATTGGTCACAAGCCAGTTATGCATGGGCGGAATGGGAACTGCATATCTTTCTTCACGGCGGTCAAGTAAGCCTTTGCTCAGAGCCCGCCGAAACAGTTTCTCCGCATCCGTACGTCGGTAATCCTGGGTGAGGACAGACATAATGGTCTCCTTAGTAGCACTTGCTCCCAAAGGTAGCCTTGAAATTGATCTTGTTATAGATTGACGCTCTTCTTCGTCAAATTCATAACCCCGTCCCTCATAATATACTTCACGTTCCTCTCGCCCTTCTTTCATGACCACTTGTAAACCCTCTACTGTCATGACTCCATGATCTAAATTTAGCTGCTTAGTTGCAGGTTCAGCATAAGACACGATATGTTGTGGCCAGCCATGGGTCTCCATCGTAATCGCATCAATCCACTCGGTAGGGTCTCCATGTGCTTGGCCATCAATTTTGAGCCAGTCCTGAATGACTGCCCGTTCAGCTTTTTTGCTCAGAGCGTCCAATTCTACATAACAAATTTTTGCATACCTTGAAATTCCCAACGAACTAAATGTATCAGCCAACCCGCCTAAGCCCGCGGCCACCAGTATGGTAGGATTTCCTAAGTCACCGTTATGTATGCGTTCAAGAACAGTGGTTGCAATTTCGATCTTATCCACGGAGTGATTTTTAAGATTCGTCAATCTCTGTGTCTCATCCATATAGAGGAGCAGCGAATCCCTTTCTTCACGAAGGAGATCTAATGGGCTAGTTTAAAAAGGAGCAGATTTGTACTCTCCCTTCAGAGTCGAGACATGAATTGTTCCAGTCCGTTCTTGAATCACATATTCTCTCCCCCGACCAAGCACCTCCATGAGTGCGTCTGAATTCCAGAGAGCATATGGATGAATCTTCACTGCCTTCCACTTTTTGTTTTTAGATAGGCTGATACATTCATGAAGAAGGGCTGTTTTGCCTGCACCCGGTGCACCTTGAATCAGGAAAGTTGTGCCAGAAACAGATCGTCTTGCGCGACCAAGAAGTTCACTGAAATTACGAAGAATCTGCTTTCGGCTACGAAAATACGGAGAATGTCCACGGTCAATCGCTGCGGTGAGTGGTGCGGGGGAAGAGCGTTTAGATTCTGGCATTAATCCGCGAGGATATAAAAATTCAAACCGACAATGTTATAAAATGTTGATGGAGGATGTGATACTTCTGAAATACAATGATTTGAATATCAATCTTGTGATCTATATACCAGCAATCATCAATTTAGAGATTCTCCTGAAGAGTAACTTTGACTACTCAAAATAATACCTGCATCATCCTCTGGATGGGTTCCCACTGAAACTTAGTTTAAGACATAAACAGCATCAATCACCCAACTCTCCAAATCATTTGTTAGGTTGCTGAATTCAGTCAAATTGAATTCAGTCTTATTCTGGCTGGAGATAGTCTATGATAAATGGATCACAAGTTCTCTTCATTTTGTCAAGGTGTCTAACAAATTTTCTAATCTGATCCCATGAACTTATAGAGTGGTACCTTCACTGTCCTTTTCAATTATGGTAGATGATTTGCTGATTCCGTCATGTTTAGCAGTGCATCACAATTGACCTGTCGGGAGTAGCTATCGTCCCTAAGAGTTAGCACTCAGCCATTCCTGTAGATTCCTCCAATTCTCGGCGTTTTGGGAATGATGCGAGTAGTTGATAGATTTCAATCCCTATCACAATTGACACTCTAACTTTGGGGAAGAGTATCCATGATAGACCAGAGTGTAGCAAGTCTAATGAGGCGTTTGAGAGTAAAAGGCTCTGACATTCAGGTCTTTGTACGAATACAAATATTTCATAAAGTTATGTCTCATACACAAGAGTATCTTTATCCAGATATTTTCAACGATGAGATACGGATCGCCGTGGGAGATAACATACCTTCGATCTTGGACAGGGGCACATCGATCATGCCCAATTTGATTGCGACGACGGGATTCCTTAATTCTTTGAATAATCGGCTAGATGATCTGGGAGAAGATTTACACTTCTCTCATTCTGTGAATGAGTTGGTTTTTTGGTGGATTCTAAGGCTCATCCAAGGAGACAATTGTCCAAGTCCAGAGCAGATTGGAACGGATCCACCATTTAATGTGTCATTCGTACCTGATCAGAACGATGCAACCTCTCGCTCGGAGCGTCTGAAAATCTCAATGACAACTTTGTCTGACTTGCTAAATCACCTTAGCACAAAGAATAATCATACAGTCATCCAATCCGCGGTTCTATGTCTTGGGATTGAACATATGATGATTCGCAACGGGGGCAGGCCTCGCTCCGATGTTATCATAGACATCATGCCGCTACACCCATCAGGTAAGCAATCGGTAAGTGAGTTTAACCTGTACTTTAAAGGCAGGATTTATTTCCCCATCTATGCATTGTGCGCAGAGACGGGGGATGTACTTGGATGCGGCTTCTATCCAGTGACCAATGGCAGTCCGACCGATTACGAGAATTTCATAATTTCCGTCGGGAAAGCGATACGTGATTACGTAGCCGATCATGTGACTGTTCGTATGGATAGGGTCTTTGACGCTGGAGCAGACTATAATCAGTTGGAGGAAGAAGACCTAAATTATCTAATGTATCTGCGCACGAATCCAGCGCTGGAACAACTGGCGGAACCACACCTGGGTGCACGCTTGTACGAGAAATTAACAGCTATAGAATTGGAGTATCAAGCGTCGTCATGGAAATGTGCACGCCGTGTGATTTTGGTCGTCAAACCCCGTGCAGGAGAGTTTTTTAACGATTATTATTTTTTGATTACGAATCTATCCAAAGATCTGTATAGTGGAGAGGACTTGGCTAGTTTATACAGTCAGCGCGGAAATGCCAAGAGGTATCAAGCGGATATCAGAGAAGCCTGCGAATTATCCCGTTCGTTTGAATCTCACACTGGATCAGAGAACTCTACATCCCCTGTGGATGATGCGGAATGCAAGGCAGGCGAACGGAGAAAAGACTTGGCGTTTCTCATGAAGAAGAATACAGTTCGAATTCTGCTCTACTTGGTGTCGTATCAATTTATGCATATTGCTCGTGAACTCAATCATCGCGCACCTCCGCGGTGGGAGACCGAAACCGATGACAATCTACAACAGGTACAGGATGGGGAGAACTGTTCTGATATGACCCCAAATGGAGCGAAAAAGTCACGTTTGCTCATGAATACATTCAGAGAACATCTCCTGCTGACTGGCGCTCAACCTACTGAACGGGATGGTTATTTAGACACAGGGATTTCCCCGTCAGTGTATAAGGCATGGGAGCGTTTTTTTAGAAATTTTGAGCAATTGCGTTGGCCTTTGATTCAGGACTTTTAGCGAAGAATACCATTCTGGAATGCTACCCTGAATAGATTGAAAACAGAGCAGTTGCTTGACATGGGAATGCCCCAGATCCGCTCCCCGAAATTCTTTTGACTCGGAGAATCTCGAGGAAAGGTCTCGAATTGTCTGCGAGTTCAGTTTCCTGCGCCCCCGCATAAACGTAATTTGTAAAGCATCCTGCCCCAATCCCGTGCAGTTCCCGACCTAACTTGATCATCATTAGAGATCCAACTCTGCGAGATCCGAGCCATGACCGAGAACGAAGTAAGATCGGCACCTAACTTGATCATCATTAGAGATCCAACTCTGCGAGATCAATAATTTTAGGAACCAATCGGATCATCATTGCGACCGTAGTCCGATAGTCCATATATTTGGAAGTGTGGGTCCACGATCTATTGATTGATTCCATCTTATTAGGGGGTATTTTGATGCTGTACGGTTTTTTAGGCTGGTAAATGCTTCCAGATGAGTGGTCATTTATTCTGCACTGGTGAGATATGATGAATTTACCGTAGTTTATAGACGGATATTCTGATTGTCGGAGCTTCATGATTGATACTGACCTGTTTCTTTTCAATATCCTATCACTCAATCATCCAATCTACGCGGGTTTTTTCTTTGATTCCATGTGACCATCTTCTGATGAATGGGCTGCGGTTACCAAGATCATTATATTACTCTTATTGATTCATGAATCAACAGAAAAATACTGAGTTGACCACAGGATTTGTAGACCGCTGTCTTCGGGGCATTGAAGTTGTTGGGAATAAGTTACCCGATCCTTCCATGCTCTTTCTCTTCTTACTGATCGTGGTCTGGATTCTAAGTGCACTCTTATCCACCGTTTCTTTCTCATCGGTGATTGATCCGCGAACACAAGCTCCGCTTGTAATCAATAATCTTCTGACAGGCAGCGCGATCACTGCATTCATGAGTCAGATGGTCTCGATCTTTACAGGGTTTGCCCCGTTGGGGGTAGTCTTGGTCGCAATGCTTGGGGTTGGAGTTGCCGATGAGGCGGGGTACTTCAATACGGGGATTAAGCTTCTCCTGTCAAAAACATCTGTACGGCTATTGACACCTGTTGTAATTCTGGTAGGGCTATTGAGTCACAGTGCGGTGGATGCGGGGTATGTCCTGGTGATTCCCTTGGGCGGTGTCATTTTTCATGCGGCGGGTCGACACCCTCTGGCCGGGATTGCTGCCGCATTTGCTGGGGTATCGGGGGGATTCAGTGCGAATCCGCTTCCCTCTGCGCTTGATCCTCTTTTACAGGGGTTCACCCAGCCTGCTGCACAGATTCTTGATTCAGGTATACTGGTCAATCCGCTGTGCAATTATTTCTTCACGTTCGCATCCAGTGGACTGATTATTATTTTGGGATGGTACATTACAGATCGTTTGGTAGAGCCGCGGCTGCGTAAGAATACACTGTTGGATAAGGATGTCAAGAGTTCTGAGGGGATGGATACGATCAGCCGGAAAGAGTCAAGCGCATTCTGGTGGGCCACTGCCGTAATGTTACTTGGAATTGTAATCTTGATCCTAACCTTGATTCCTGCTGATTCTCCTTTCAGGGATTCAAATGGATCATTGAATTCGTTTCAGGCCCCGATCATGCAATCCATCGTCCCACTCATCTTTCTTCTCTTTTTGATTCCGGGAGTGATCTATGGATATGTTGCAGGGGTATTTCGGTCTTCAAAGGATATGGTGGATGCAATGACGAAGGCTATGACGGGGATGGCCTATTACATTGTGATGGCGTTCTTTTGCGCACTATTTGTCCACGCATTTGGTTCATCAAATATCGGAGCCTTGTTAGCTCTCCAGGGAGCGTCTGTACTTCAGACCTTGGCATTACCTGGTTCGGTGACGATTGTTGGGATTATTTTTCTGTCTGCATTTGTGAACATCTTTGTGGGCTCCGCATCTGCAAAATGGGCTCTCTTAGCTCCAATCTTTGTCCCAATGTTGATGCAAGTGGGGATCTCGCCAGATTTAACTCAAGCGGCTTATCGTGTCGGCGATTCGTCATCCAACATCATTACTCCTCTGATGCCCTACTTCCCTTTGGTGGTTGTGTACTGTCAGAAGTATTTTAAGCAAACTGGAATCGGGACATTGACTTCTATCATGATTCCGTATTCAATCACGTTTATTATCGCGTGGACTGCATTTCTTATTCTGTACTGGATCTTGGGAATCCCTTTGGGCTTAGGGGCATCGTATACTTATCCTCCCGTCTGATGTCACTTGGATCTGCATTTGGGCGTTTGATCAAAGGGATGCTTAGGGGATTCATGCGTGCGCTACTTCGAAGCTTATTCCGGCGATAACTATTCCGCAGTTAATGAGTCCGCAGAATGAACAAGTTCAAAACGAACTGGAAGACGCATTCGAATCCTTGCAAATTCTCCAAGGTGCTGCCCAGGTATAAATCGGGTTCTCCGCAGAGCTTGTACGGCGGCAGAGTCTAGTAATGAATGCAAGGGTTTAGAAACTACGATATCACTCGTTGTGCCATCCTGATTCACGGTGAAGGTGAGTGTGAGCCTACCTTGAATCCCCAAATTGATAGCTTTTTTTGGGTACTCAATAAGGATGTAGTAAGCCCCTAATCCGCCGCGGATCTGGGGCATGATTTCCGCATGATCCAGTACGGGAACTGTGTTCGGTTCAATCTCCCATGATTCTTCAGATTCTTCTTCCTCTTCAATCTCCGTCTTGCCGTTCATTGGAAGAACGGAATCCGATCCAAAGGAAGATTCAAAGGATGTTGAGTAGGCAGCTTGAGATGGAAACACTGATCGGTCTGGCTCGGTATTGGTACCATATGGAATCAGAATAGGAGGCCAAGGTTTTTGGGGAGGCTTAAACTGAATCGGAAGGTTAAACAACACTGTAACAGCCATAAGGCTCAGGGCAAGGGTTACCATCATACGTAGATGATAAAATCCATTCCAAATCTCGCGAATTCGCATTGTTTAGAGAGGTAGTCCAAATAAGGTTGTTACTCTACTTTTTGAATAAGTTGCACTCATGTCAGAAAGATATAAATCGCTGGTTTTAGTAGCCCCTGGGGAGTGTACGATTGAGAGGCAAGCCTTGAATCGGATGAGCACGGGCCCTGTTACAATTGCGGTGGAGTATTCGGGCATCAATTACAAGGATGCTTTGGCAATTACGGGCAGAGGTAAAGTGATTCGGGCTCCTTTTCCATTTATCCCAGGAATTGATCTTGCAGGAACAGTCATTGATTCTAAACTTGGTACCTTCAAATCAGGTGATTCAGTTGTATTAACGGGTGGTGGCCTTGGCGAGTCGTTCAGTGGAGGATATACACAATTCCAGTCTGTTCCATCTGATTATCTGATCAAGCTACCTGAAGGAATGACTTCTCGTTCATCCATGATCTTGGGCACTGCAGGTCTCACGGCAATGTTGAGCATCATGGCGCTGGAAGCCCATTTGATCAAGTCAGGTGAAGTGCTGGTTACAGGGGCATCTGGAGGAGTCGGAATGATTGCCACGAAGTTACTCGCTACCTTGGGATATTCGGTGACTGCATCCTGTAGAAGTTCACATTTATGGCATAAAATTACTGGTTTGGGAGCAGCAAAGAACATTGATCGGATTACAGCAGAGCGACCTCTTGAACACGCAAAGTATGACGGAGTGGTGGATGCCGCAGGGGGAGAGGTGTTATCGGCAGCATTGGCACAGGTTAAACGACACGGTTGTATTGCAGCGTCTGGGAATGCGGCTGGTGCGGAACTAGCCACCACTGTATATCCATTTATTCTCCGTGGAGTCACGCTCGCTGGGATTGACTCAAATACCGCGTCAGTAGAAGATCGGAAGATCGCTTGGCATCGGCTCAATGCCTTGATTCCAGAGGATGAAGTTGATCAATTATCCATGGGAACCATTACTTTGGAGGATATAGAGAGTGTATGCCATGCGAAGCTAAAGGGCAAAGCCCCAGGGAGATTTCTTGTTGATTTGAATCAGGATAGATCCAGTGCAATAATAGATCTCTAATCAAATAGGGGATTCTACAATATTTCTATGGTCGTGAACCGCACGAGTAGCCCTGACATATTTGTGGAGTTCAGCTGTTTCATAGCGGAAAACACAATTACCCATAACAAACCAACGCCCTTATTTGCAAATTCAATAACTTCCTGAGACCCTTCAAGACCATCAGTATCTACTCTTGATGCGAATGTAGCTGTCAATAAGAACAACAGGATGCTCTTCAAGCAAGTATATGGATAATGGGCATATTCCACATCAAAAAATCAGGAAGGTTACGATCACTTGATTTTTCCGCCTACCGTTCCACTTCATTAAGTTGGAAACGGACAGTTCCTTAACCGTAACGTCTTATAGAATAAACCATTACGAATGTCCTCACTTATCCTTTGGGATTGTTTAAATCATGACATAGACGGAAGATGTTCGATGCGAATGGAATAAGAACTATCAGCATCTTGTAAGTTCCTGTCAAAATGTATACGATCCTGGGTTTGATCCGAAAACTCCCAGTTCAGCGCCCAATTAGACCAACAAAACGATAAAGCATGAAATGATAGTTAGGAAACTTGAGCCATATTAAATTAGCTAAGCAACCGATTAAGATTACATATTGTCGGTCAAGCACTGGATATCAGGAGTTGAGTGATATCCTACTTCATTAGAGTCATGAACCCCGTCTTCTGATACCTATTTTCAGATCCCACAGCAATCATCTGATATAGATAAGTTCCTGAGGGAAGTTGATTGGCATTCAGTTCAATAGAGTGGTTGGCACCCGCATCAAACGCCTGTGCGGGCAACTCTATCACTTTACGTCCCAGAACATCTAAAACCTGTATGGTTACCTGGGCTCTCTCGGGAAGATCAAACTGGATCCGAGTTGACGGATTGAAGGGGTTCGGGTAATTTCCGTGGAGATGAAACGCCTCAGGAAGTTCGGTGACAGCTGCATCAATAGATGTGATAACCTCTGGGAAATATGATCCAGCGAGGATAAAATTTCCTTCAATGCCCTCGAGCGCAATGGATGTCGCATAGGTTGTCCTGAGACTTCCATCTTCGTCATCGTTCGGATCACTAAGATTATCCCAGTAATAATCTACAAACCCTCCACCAGATAAACCTGCGTCAATGATCCGTTGTACGAAAGTGGTATCACCTCTAAGATCGGGATTTCGGAGTACGATTCGTCCCTCGCGCCAGGGATCCAGTGCATGGAAAATGACGTATCCATCGGGAGTCATACTATAAAGAAGAATCTGACCGTCTTTGAAAAATCCCCCATCTTTTTTATCTTTTCTAAATTCAGATTTCCAAAGTCCAATCGCTGTAAAGCCTATCTCTTCAAAGAGTTGAAGAGACCACTCTGCTGCGCCGTCTACGAACTGCTTCAGGGATTCCCTGTCTACTACATCAGAAGCAGAAATTTCAGGCAATGGGATATCGGGGAGTTCAATCTCCAGAGTACTCAGGTCCTGATGATATCCACCTACAACCACTAGATCACTCCCAATTGAAGGTGCGAAGTAGCGCATGGCATAACTAGGTTTGCAAATAGCATCTCCAGGAGCGTTATCTGAATCATCGTCGGGATCATTCCAGCAGTATTCTACCTTCATTGCCTCTTCGTTGCCAGCTTCCAACATCTGCTTTACAACTTCGGTGCCCCGATCATCTTCCACTTCCAATGCTATCTTCCCTTCAACATTCCGGTATTCGGGATGGAATATAATGTTGCCATCATCACCATTGGGATCACCAACTGCGAAGTATACGAGGTAGATATTCCCAGACCAGTAATCACTGGTGTTGTCATAAATTGCTTCCCGCAGAAGGTTACCTTCCTCAAAATTCGTAATTGCAGCAGATACTGCTGTGGCCCAGGTGACAAAGGCTTTGAGTGAATCTTCATTCACAGTCCCATCGTCACCGACAACGGCACTGGCAGTGACCTTAGGCACCTGTACCTGTGCCTGAACTGAGTTTAATAACTGGATTCCTGCTCCCAATAATATGATTGAGAGAGCATAAACCTTTAACTTCCTGATAATTGACAAAATCATTTTTAATCAAAGTGATTAGTTTTCAATAACTACCTAAAGATACAACAAAATACATTAGTACCTGAAGCATTATGTTCAAACAGACTCAAAGTAGAGGACATGACGGGGGGAATTACAGTGGATGCCACAGGTAATCTTACTACTTTGGCAATTGATTTTTCCCAAGTAAATATTTTCTCCATGTGATTGATGAGATAGGCTGTTGGCGTAATTCCCTGATTGATTTCCGAAGAAAAAGATTTCCTCACCAATTGGGAATATAAATTTCCGAGTGTAGTTCTACCTTTGAACCACCATGGAGAGTATTCGCCTTTCTGATCAATAGTTGGTTGAGTACAGTTGGCTTTGCCGTCCTGCATCCTGCAAGTAGGCCTAACTGTATGCAGAAAAAATGTGATCCGTATAGACATATAGAAAATATGGTTCTTTCACGAATATGATGGGTAAAGGACTAACCATCAGCGGAAGAGTGAATTATGCATCCAAAATTTCAAATCTCTTGCTATCTCTACCGACCATCTCCTTCCTGAATTTGCTTTATCATCATGTTCAATTTTATATTTCGTCGCATGAGAGACTCTGCCAAGATGTTGCGGAAATCTTGATGACTGTCCTCAGAGCCTCTTTCAAAATTCCTCAATTGGATAACTTTTTGAGAGATTTTGCTAATTGATGAATCGGGGTACTAAAGAGTGTTAGGGGCTGATCTGCTCTGGGAGGTATCGTTTTTTGGGTCACAAACGAAGGGACAGGGCTCTCCGAATTTTGTATTTTTAGGAGAATTACAAGTCCAACAACCCCCGGAGAATCCCATGTCCCTTACCAAGAAGATACGCGGTTTTTATATTTCCTGTCCACAGGAGTTGTTTCCATGTGTGGAGCAGAACGATGGGGTGTTGCCCAAACGATTCCGGAAGTTGTTGTTATTGTTTGAGTTGGTGTGTGTGGAGGATCATCTGCCTCGTCCCCGGCTTCGTTCGGTGGGATGCCCGCGTGCGCACCGAGTCTGTCTTGCACGGTCGTTTTTGGCCAAGATGGCGTTAAATATTCCGACGACCTCTGGATTGCGGGAGCGGCTTCTATCGGATGTTTTGCTTCGGTCCCTCTGTGGTTGGTCTCGGTCGTGTGATGTGCCGAGTGCGCCCACGTTTTCTCGTGCGTTTCAGGAGTTTGCGTTGGCGAAGTTACGGTCTCGGATCCATGAAGCTTTGATCAAACAGGGGTACGCGGGGGAGTTCGTGGGGCATATTTCACGGGATTCAACGGCGATTCAAGCGCGGGAGCGTCCGGCTCCAAAGGCGCATACATCAAAGCCCGTGAAGCAACGCAAGCGGGGGCGTCCGAAGAAGGGGGAGGAGCGTCCCAAGGTGCCTCGTCGCTTGGAGCAGCAGTTGAAGATGGAGTTAGGCGAGATGCTGGACGCGTTACCAAAGGATTGTACGGTGGAATGTAAGCGGAACGCGAAGGGGCATACGCAACGATGGACGGGCTATAAGCTACACATGGATACGGCGGACGGAGGGGGTCCGATCAGCTGTTTGGTGCCCTCTGCCTCATTGCATGATAGTCAGGCGGCCCTTCCCTTGGCGCACTTGACGCAGCAACAGGTGGACAACTGTTAGGATCTCATGGACAGCGCCTATGACACGAAGGAGATTGTCGCACATCGGGGCGTGTACCGATCATTGATCCGAATCCACGCAAGAAAAAAGCGGCGGATCGTCGCGAGCAAAAGGCGCAACGGACGGCCGGATTCATTCCTGCGGAGCGGGCTCGCTATCGGGAACGTTCGACCGTAGAGCGGGCCTTTGGGCGACTCAAAGATGAGTTCGGTGGACGCAATATCCGAGTCCGTGGGCACGAGAACGTCCTCTGTCATTTGATGTTCAGCCTAGTGGACCAAATGCTGCGGATGGTGCAGTAAACCGGCCATCCACCCCCTGCATAACAGAATTTGGGCGCTTCAAACCACAGAAGCCGTGGGAGGGGTGTGTGAAATCTACACGGATCGTGGACGAAATTCACCAAACAGAGACCTCCGTGCAGGCAAAGAACCGGTCAACTCCACAAAACGGCGAACCCATACCAATGATTCGCGTAATCCGACGAAATTGAACCAGCCTCAGCCGCAATTCAGCGGGAAAAAAAGGTAAAAATATAGAATTTTGAAAGAGGCTCCATAAATAGGAGTTCTTGTTAGACTCCCCCTCAGGCCACTAATTCTTTGTACAGCACTTTACGACCGACCATACCCGCAACAATGTGCTGCATTTGGGTTTCCGTATTGTAGTCTCGAAGGTTATGCTTTCCGGCGAATTGAGCGACGTAGTGGTTCAAGTGCTTCTTGCCGATATGATGATATACACCGTGATACGCCCGCTTCAGAACCGCCCAGAAGGATTCCACACCGTTCACATGTGCCTGTCCGTTGACGTACTCGGAAACACTATGCTTTACCGTTTCGTGGGGCCGATCAATATTCTTGTATGCCGTCGCGGAATCCGTATAGAGTTGTGCGCCTTCAATTGCATTCTCATCTACGAAGCCTCCCAGTGTAGCTTTGTCTGTGCGCTCAACTACTTGTGCTTTGATCTGTCCAGTGGCATGGTCTTTCATTCCAACTACAGCCGTCTTGCCTGCGGACCCGCGTCCAAGATTCGCTTTCTTGCTGTTGTGCTTATTCTTTTCCAATCCACCGAAGTACGCCTCATCTATTTCAACGGGTCCCTCAAACGCTCCCATATTCTGGACTAAGCCTTCGCGGATACGCTGAAGCATGAACCACGCGGTCGTTTGCGTGATTCCCAGATCACGATGCAACTTCATACTGGAGATTCCTTTGAGACTGGTACTTTCCAAATAGATTGCCAATACCCAAGTTTGCAGGGGTAGATTGGATGCCTGTATAGCTGTACCTGTTTTCACGCTGAAGTACTTCTTGCAATCACGGCAACGGAAGGGCATTTCCTTGTGTTTGCAACGGTACACGTTTTCACTTCCGCACCGGAGGCAGAACAGTTCTCCGTCCGGCCAGTGAACGCCTTCAAACCATTTGCGGGCAGATTCCTCGTCGGGGATCCATTTTGTGAGTTGTAGCAGTGTGATTCTTTTTCTGTATGAGCGTCCTGAGCTCGCCATAATATACACCTCTAAGGCTGTTTATGTATTTAAAAAACAAGCCATGAAGTTGTTTCAAGTATTCTATATAATTCCCATTATTATCTCTCCATTGTCGTCCAGTGACCCTCACAACTCTGGATTCGGAAAGCTAGGAGCTGTAAACCTTTTCAAATGAGCCTCTTTCAAAATTCCTCAATTGGATGATTTTTTGAGAGATTTTGCTGATTGATGGATCTGGGTACTAAAGAATGTTAGGGGGCTGATCTGCTCTGGGAGGTATCGTTTTTGGGGTCACAAACGAAGGGGCAGGGATCTCCGAATTTTGTATTTTTAGGAGTATTGCAAATCCAACAACCCCCGGAGAATCCCATGTCCCTTACCAAGAAGATACGCGTTTTTTATATTTCCTGCCAACAGGAGTTGTTTCCATGTGTGGAGCAGAACTATGGAGCGTTGCCCAAACGATTGAGGAAGTTGTTGTTGTTATTTGAGTTGGTCTGTGTGGAGGATCATCTGCCTCGTCCCCGGCTTCGTTCGGTGGGACGCCCGCGTGCGCACCGGGTCTGTCTTGCGCGGTCGTTTTTGGCCAAGATGGCGTTAAATATTCCGACGACCTCCGGATTGCGGGAGCGGCTTCTATCAGATGTTTTGCTTCGGTCCCTCTGTGGTTGGTCCCGCTCGTGTGATGTGCCGAGTGCGCCCACGTTTTCTCGTGCGTTTCAGGAGTTTGCGTTGGCGAAGTTACCGACTCGGATCCATGAAGCCTTGATCAAACAGGGGTACGCGGGGGAGTTCGTGGGGCATATTTCACGGGATTCAACGGCGATTGAAGCGCGGAAGCGTCCGGTTCCGAAGGCGCATACATCAAAGCCCGTGAGGCGACGCAAGCGAGGGCGTCCGAAGAAGGGAGAGGAGCGTCCCAAGGTGCCTCGTCGCTTGGAGCAGCAGTTGAAGATGGAGTTAGGCGAGATGCTGGACGCATTACCGAAGGATTGTACGGTGGGCTGCAAGCGGAACGCGAAGGGGCATACGCAACGATGGACGGGCTATAAGCTACACATGGATACGGCGGACGGAGGGATTCCGATCAGCTGTTTGGTGACCTCTGCCTCGTTGCATGATAGTCAGGCCGCGCTTCCCTTGGCGCACTTGACGCAGCAGCGGGTGGACAACTGTTACGATCTCATGGACAGCGCCTATGACGCGAAGGAGATTGTCGCACATCGGAGCGCCTCGGGGCGTGTACCGATCATTGATCCGAATCCGCGCAACAAAAAAGCGGCGGATCGTCGCGAGCAAAAGGCACAACGTACGGCCGGATTCATTCCTGCGGAGCGGGTTCGCTACCGGGAGCGTTCCACCGTGGAGCGGGCCTTTGGGCGGCTCAAAGATGAGTTCGGTGGACGCAATATCCGAGTCCGTGGGCACGAGAAAGTCCTTTGTCATTTGATGTTCAGTGTGGTGGTACTCACGGTGGACCAAATGCTGCGGATGGTGCAGTAAACCGGCCATCCAACCCCTGCATAACAGATTTTGGGCGCTCTGAACCACAGATGCCGTGGGAGGGGTGTGTGAAATCTACACGGATCGTGGACGAAATTCACCAAACAGAGACCTCCGTGCAGGCAAAACACTGGTTGAATCCACAAAACACCGAACCCCCGCCGATGATTCGCGTAGTCCGACCAGATTGAACCAGTTTAAGCCGCAATTCAGCCGGGACAACAGGAGAAAATAAAGAGTTTTGAAAGAGGCTCTAATGGTTGGTCACTCATTCGTGAGTTTGGGATAATTATGATTCATAAGGATGAATATCATTCCGAGTCTGAGCAGATAAACTTGTGATGCTCAGAGGCCTCAGTTCATATTCTTCCTGAAATGAATAGCCGTAGCTTGCCCGGCAACCATGGGGCAATGGTTAGGATTCGGTAAATGTGTCTAGAATGTGTTATCAACGACAAACCTTTACGGTTCCAGAGATCAAAGGATAAGGTACAAGTCCGCGAATTTTTCCTGAGACGGTGAAAATCTGGCACTATTTAGGAAAACAGCATCCAAGTTTGATTGGCAGAAAGGGTCTCTAATTATTCGTACATTGTATCGTAGCACATTCGGATGATAGACTATCCCAAAAACTTGTCTGATACTGATTGAGTTGTGTGTAGAACAAACATTTTACAGTGTATTCGAGTTATTACATTCGTAACGTAAGAGGCAGTTGCTAACACATTTTTGATACTGAATCCGTTCTGTTAGAAACCTGCTCATAAAGATAGGTTAGTTCTTTGGTGTTTACCACCGGTGATTGCTGAATTCTCTAATCTGACACATGCAGCACCATTTAGTGACATTCTTTATCAGACGAGGGCTGCAAGTTCTTATACTCATATTGGCCTATCTCCCCTCAGTCTCCGTTGGACAAGACTATGTGCCAAAGATCCAAATCAAAGTGGCGGCGGACGATTTGCCAATCGCAAGTTTACCCACATTTGAAGAGGAACTGGGAAGGTTTTCGGTTGGCATCAGCTTGGATTCCGAGGGTTTGAGTGGGCCAGATCCACGACAGTGGAATATGGATGTGGGTGGTACGAACCAATCTCGGATTGTCGGTCCATCAATCCGCACATTTTCGTCTGATACATTGATCGGTCCTGTTTGGCGCCATGAAATCTTGACACCTGCCCGCGAGAGCCATATGCATAAACCTGTAGAAAGGTTTTGGGACCGTCAAGGAATGGCGAAAAATGATCCAATCCCTGTTAAGATTCTGGAAGGAAATTCAATAGAAGTCACTGTCTCCATAATAGATGAGGCGCCTTTAACTGATGTAACTGTGGCCGTTACGGGCTTTGCAGGGACAGACCTCACCGTGAGTCCCAGTACGTTTACCCTTACGCCTACCGACTATGAAGGTAAAACAATTACCCTGACGGCGGGGCAGGATGATGATGAGATCAATGACGAAGTAGCGTTCACCATTTCCTTTAACGGCGAAGAGGTATTCGTATTCGAGGTAGAGATCGTAGATGACGAACAAATCTGGGAGCTGGATCAAGTAACCATTGTTGAGGGTGCAAGTGATTTATTGAATATACCCTTGGCTTCTTACTTTTGGCCCTTTATAGCATTCCCTTCGGGGGATGTTACCGTTACGCTTACCGGACATGAAGGAACTACTCTTACTCTGAATCGAACGACATTTGAGTTTCTGAAAAATGACTTATGGCAAGCACAGGGCTTGAGGATAGTCGCTGAACTTGATGATGACTCTGAGGATGAGCAGGTGACTCTTTTGTTCACTGCGACGGGAGGAGGCTACACTGGTTTGAAATACTCCATCGTGGTAACCATTGAAGATGTCCCTCCATATCCGATTTCTATTCCGGAAGGAACCAGCAGAAGAGCGCCGGAAACAACTTTACTTTCACAGGAATCGTACCCATCGTACTTTAACGCTTTCGTAGCAACTTATAGTGGGCATGAGGATTCGGATCTAACTGTAACCCCATCAAGTGTGAGCTATCCGATAGACGCAGGGTCTCCATGCGTTAGTCGGTCTGGCGAGCGCTGGCCCTTTTGTTGGGAGCCAACAGAAGCAGCAGTGTTTGAGGCCGCACATGATGCGGACGATCTAGATGATCAGGTCACCCTGGTTCTTAGAGTCACGGGGCCTGATTTTGAAGAGAATTATTTTCTTGGAGTGTCTTTCAAATTTATCATCACAATTGAAGACGATGATGACCCTGGAATTGAAGTCTCGCCTGTTACTCTGCGTATTCCAGAAGGTGAAACGAGAAGTGTTACCATCCGGCTTACGGATGAACCTCTCGAGAATGCCGGAACTGAAGATGTGACCGTCACAATTCCTGAAAGCGAAGGTGATTTTTTGACCATATCTCCTTCCAGTCTGACATTTACAAATGCAAACTGGAATGAGTGGCAGTCCGTACAATTTACTGCTCAACAGGATGATGATTTTCAGGATCACATAGAAAGATTTATTGTGGCTGCTAGTGGCGGTGGTTACGATGGTGAGAAAGAAAGAGTAACGGTTCTGATTGTGGATGATGATGAGCCAGGACTTATCGTTTCTCCGGCAGAGATTTTTGTTTCCGAGGGTGGGAACGGAACTCAGTTCTCGGTGAACCTTGCAGTTCAACCCTCAAGCACCGTACTTGTGAGAATTCCATCGTTTGAAGATGCAGACTTGACTCGGGGTAGGTCCTTCCTACGTTTTTCAAGGTCAAACTATAATGTAGCACAGTCCATAACAGTTTTTGCAGCTGAAGACGCAGATGCAGTAGATGAAACTGAATCCATCACGTTAGTTGCGAGTGAGGGCGGCTACGATGGCATCACCCAGGTGGTGACGATCAAGGTCATTGATAACGATCGTGCGGGGATTGAGCTCTCCCCCTCGTCCCTAAATATAACCGAAGAAGATTCGGAAACATACTCTGTTCAACTAACGTCTTTGCCATCTTCGCAAGTAACCATTAACATTGCTGAATCGGGAGGAGGTATCACATTTTCGCCCCAAGTGCTTCGCTTTGCAGCTTCAAATTGGTATGAGCCGCAGGAGGTGAGCGTGCAAGCGGATCCAGACGACAATTCGTTTGGTGAAGTCTTTACCCTGACTCATACGGCAACCAGTTCAGACCTAGATTATAATGAGCAGACAAAAATTCTGACGGTCACGGTGACGGATGATGATGCTGCAGGGATTGAGTTAACTCCTACTTCACTGAATATCGTGGAGGAAGGTACCCGACCCTACTCGGTTCGTCTCCTGTCTCAGCCAGTTGAACGGGTGACCATCAACATTGTTGAATCGGGAGGAGTTGTAAAATTTTCGCCCCAAGTGCTCCACTTTGAAACTTCTAACTGGGATGTGCCTCAGGAAGTAAACGTGCGGGGGGATCCGGACGACAATTCAATCAACGAGGCCTCTACCCTGATCCATACGGCAACCAGTTCGGATCCTAGTTATAATGAACAGACAGCAACCCTCACGATCACCGTGACGGATAATGATGTAGCAGAGATCAAATTAGATCCCACTTCCTTGAATGTGACCGAGGGAGATGCAAAAACGTACTCCGGCCAGCTTTCTTCAGAGCCGATTGAGCCCGTAACGATTTGGATTAACGAATCGGGAGGGGTGGTCACCTTTTCCCCATTGGTGCTTCGCTTTTCGGCTTCCAACTGGAATGTGCCGCAGGAGGTTACCGTACAAGGGGAACCCGATGACAATTCAACCAATGAGAACACGTTTCTGATTCACACAGTAGCGAGTTCAGGTGTTGATTACAACGGAAAAACTGCAACACTGTGGGTCACGGTGACAGATAACGATGCGGCCGGGATTGAGCTGATCCCTTCCTCTCTGTCGGTGACGGAGGGGGATGCAGCAACGTACTCCGTTCGGCTACTCTCCGAGCCAGTTCAGGTGGTAACGGTCAATATTGTGGATTCGGAAGGAATCGTATCTCTTTCTCCCCAAGCGCTCAACTTTTCGGCTTCAAACTGGGATGTATTGCAGGAGGTGATCGTTCGTGCAGATTCAGATGAGAATGCGGTCAATGAGATGTCAACTCTGGTCCACACGGCAGCCAGTTCGGATCCAGTCTATGATGGAAAAACAGAGAACCTTTCGGTCACGGTGATTGATGATGATGCTGCGGGGATAGAGTTGATTCCTACTTCGCTGAATGTGGAGGAGGGAAATGAAGAAACCTACTCGGTTCGACTTTTTTCTCAGCCGACTGAGGGGGTAACCGTCAATATTGAAGAATTAGGAGGGGTGGCAGCATTTTCGCCAGAAGTACTCCGCTTTTCCACTTCAAGCTGGAATGAGGTGCAGGAGGTAACTGTACGGGCTGATCCAGACGATAATACAATCAATGAAACCTTTAAGCTGAACCATACCGCTACCAGTTCAGATCCTGACTACGATGGAAATACCGCTATTCTCTCGGTGATAATCATTGATAACGATGTCGCGGGGATAGAGTTGATTCCCACTTCGCTGGAAGTGACAGAGGAGGATACAGAGACCTACACGGTCCAGTTGATGTCTGAGCCGGCCGAACCTGTAACGATCAATATCATTGAGGGAGGGAGAGTTGTTACTTCCTCGCCACAAGAGTTCAGCTTTACAGTTTCTAACTGGAATGAGCCTCAGGAGGTAACTCTATACGCGAAACCTGACGACAATACGATCAATGAGACTTCCACTCTGATCCATACGGCAACCAGTTCGGATCCAGATTACAATGGAAAGATCGCAACCCTAACGGTCACGATAATTGATAACGATGTCGCCGGGATAGAGTTGATTCCCACTTCGCTGGAAGTAACAGAGGAGGATACAGAGACCTATACGGTTCGGCTAATGTCTGCGCCGACTGGACCTGTGACCGTCAGCATCCCAGAATCGGAGGGGAGAGTTATGGTTTCGCCGCAAGAGTTCAGCTTTACATCTTCAAACTGGAATGAGCCTCAGGAAGTTACCCTTCTAGCCAATCCAGACGACAACACGATCAATGAAGACTTCACTCTGATTCATACAGCAACCAGTTCAGATCCAAGTTACAATGGAAAGACCGCATCTTTATCGGTTACAGTAATTGATAACGATGCTGCTGAAATTCAGTTGATCCCTTCCTCACTAAATGTGACAGAGGGAGATACACAAATCTATTCAGTCAGGCTTCGGACTGAGCCGTCTGAACCTGTGACCGTGAACATCGCCGGATCGCAAGGAGGGGTTACGGTTTCGCCATTGGTGCTTCGCTTTACATCTTCAAACTGGGGTGAACTGCGGGAGGTGACTGTACGATCAGATCCAGACGACAATATGATCAATGAAGTAATCACACTGATCCATACAGCAAGTAGTGTTGATCCGGATTATAATGGAAAGACAGCAACCCTCCCGGTTACCGTGATTGATGGAGATGTGTCGAACTTGGTGGTCAATCCAACCGAACTCACGATTGAGGAAGGGACAGCCAAGGAGTTTACTGTCCAGCTTTCCTCCCCCTCGGCTGTCCCTGTGACCGTCCAAATTCCAATGTTCACGAATCAGGATCTCACTCATGACCAATCCGCTCTGACCTTTACTTCCTCCACTTGGGATGAGCCGCAGACGGTTACGGTGTCTGCAAATAAGGATGATGACGCCGAGAATGAGAATCTAGAGACGCTTACCCTTACCGCCGCCGGAGGAGAGTATGATGGGGTTACTGGAATGGTAACAGTTACGGTAGAAGACACTGACCAGAAAGGGATCCGATTGAATCCTCTTTCACTTGACCTTGAGGAAGGGGGACCTGCGGACACTTACACTGTTGAGCTTCAATCTGCCCCGACTTCCACCATGACCATCACGGTTACGGGGCATTCAAATAAAGTAACCCTTGATCAGGAGTCTTTGACCTTTACGCCGTCAAACTGGAATGATCCTCAGACGGTGACTATTCAGGCATTGGACGATCAGGATACAGATAACGAACAGTTTACGTTGACCCACAGTGCCAGTGGAGGTGGCTATGACGATGAAACTGCTAGTTTAGAGGTGCGCATCAATGACTTGGGCATCTTGACGATTTCGATCTTCGATGCGGAGGTGAGTGAGGGGGCTGGTTATGTAGACCTGCAAGTGGAGTTGAGCCAGCCAGCGGACCAATTGGTCAGTGTAATGTATCAAGCCGTGGCAGAAGAGGCCGAAGCGGGATTAGACTATCAGGATTCAAGAGGCATTGTCCTGTTTAGTTCTGGATCCACGAAAGGTAGGATTCGTTTGGACATTCTGGACGACGAAGTCCCAGAGCCTGACGAGACGTTTGCCGTGGTGTTAAGGAATGCGCGTAATGCCGAAATACTCCGCGGGACCGGGCGTGTCACAATCCTTGATAATGATGGAGGGCTTATCGTCTGGATTGATGATGAGGTGGCGCTTGAAGAGGATGGCATGGTTCAATTTTCGGTACACCTGTCCCAACCAAGTGCAGATCCGGTCATGGTCAGTTATCGGACTGAAAATGGAACGGCTATCGCGGGAGAGGATTATCAGGCGACGAGTGGAGTACTCATGTTTGCACCAGGGACGATCAAGGAAGAGATCGTGGTAGAGCTATTGACGGATGAGTTTGACTGGCGGGAAGAGACCTTCACGGTACATTTGCAGAGTTTGGGCAAGACTCAAATTGAAAAAGCGGTGGCCATAGCAACAATTCAGGAGGCAGCCTCGGTGAGTTCAGAGGTTATGAAAGCATACACTGCTCGGTTCATGCGGACCTCCACGGTACAGATTGTGGAGGCTTTGCATCAGCGATTCCAGTCCCGCACGGGTGCATCTTCTTGTTCGGCGGGGCAGCGAATGGTACTGGCCCAGATGTGGGGAACGACCTCTGGCTGGGAGCCATCGCTGAGCGAGTTGCTTGCGGGATGTCATCTATCGGGTAATCTACCCGGCGGGGGGCTAAGTGTTTGGGGACGGGGTTCATTCACTCGATTCAATGGGCAAGGAGAGGACGCGCTACGTCTCCGCGCAGATGTGACAACTGCGATGGTGGGGACGGATTATACCTGGCGAAAAGGATGGCTGGCTGGACTATTGGTATCACACAGCCAGGGAGACGGGTCATTCAATGTCTTTGAGGAGTCAGGTGACTTGCATTCTGGACTTACAGGTCTGATTCCATATGTATCCGTTCAGGGGGCAGAGTGGGGAGCATGGATGGCACTGGGCTATGGACAAGGTCGGATGGATGTTCAGATGTTGGATAGAGACGTAGAATCACTGCTTGGTTCATCTGGATTACCTGATCCATTTATAGTCCTACCGGCAAAATTGGAGGGGGATCTGATCTCCATGTTTGGTGCGGCAGGTGGGTACGGTGAATGGGCTTCCAGTGCATCGGTTGGATTGACGGTGCATGGGGATATTTTGTATTCGGGGGCAGAGGTAGATGAGCATGCGGTGAGTGTGCAAGTCTACCGGGTACGAGCAGGTCTCGGGAGCGATCTGCGCATTAGCAAAGTGATCCGTCCCTATGTGGAAGCAAATATTCGAAGAGATGGAGGAAGTGCAGAGACGGGCACAGGCCTTGAATTAAGCGGTGGGATCCGGCTTGCGTATCCAGCGTGGCGATTGAGGGGGGAGATGCGGACTCAGGGACTGGTGATCCATAGTGCGGCTGGGTTTACAGAGTGGGGGCTGTCAGGGTTGGTACAGTTTGGGAATGGCCCAGAGGGATTCGTAGTATCGGTCCGCCCATCGTGGGGACCGAATCAGGGCGGTGTGCTGCTACGTCAGAAGACAATCCTTGAAACGACACCTGTGGGCACGAACCATAATCAGATCAAGATGGAGATGGCTTATGGGCTTCCATTTCAGGCCGGGGTGATGCGATCAGTTGCAGGAATGACTCAATTATTCACTGGGAGGATGTATCGTCTGGGCGTAGAATTACAGCCGTGGGAATATGTGAATGTATCCATGTTTGGGGTAACGCATCCCAATGCAAACTCACAAAGAGGGATTGGCTTGAATCTAAGGGGATCGGTGAGATATTAATTGAAAGGGTGTCCAATCGGACGTGAAGTGAGCAGATTTTCAATTTGTGCAATGAATTTCCAAGTCTGCTTCAGGAATTTAGGGTAGTTCCCCAACGTTAAAGAAAATCTTCGGTGGATAAGGGATAAATGCATGAGTATTTCCAAGGTTACGATCAAACAGTGTGGTAGTTATTCATGAACCAATGAAACAAGACAAGAATTTTCATGAGAGAAATTGAGTCTACCAAAATTTATATGGAATAAGGACCATTATGAAGCAGAGGAATCCGTAGAAATGTACCTAACCCGTGTTGAAAATGAGGTGTATTAAGGCGGTCACCAAGGTTGCCAAGGTGTTTCATCAACATCTTGACGGAGTCTGTAATGCGCTTTAACCTCTGGGGTTGAACGCCATGACAGGGCGGATTAACGACAAAATTCAAGAACTCAAAACGGTCGGTGGAGACAGTAGAAGATTTGAAAACTTGGGAGGCACGATTCTACTCTTTCACGGATGAGAGGCTTTATATTCACAAGATTTCGTGATAGAACCAAATTGTTAACCCAATTTTCTGGTTACTCGCATGAACAAACATGCTTTGAAGTTTATTGTACAGCACTCCCATTAGGGTTTATCGTCCTATATGCAGAATAGTCGACTAAATTATTCAAGGTTAGCAATACTGATCATCATCTTTGTCTGCTCAGCGTGTGACAATTCTGTAATTTTAACCTTTGAAACCACAGGTGCTGACCGATTACGCCCGTTCGCTATTGTTTCATTCAAGACAGATCTTGAGTCTGGAAATTATATGGCCCGAGATCACACGGGAAAAACGGCCCCCTTACAGGTGGATGAGGATGAAAACGCAACATTATTAATTTATCGTGCACTCCCAGGAGCATTGATGAGATGGACGGTGACTCCCAATACTGAGAGTGCAAACCGCGTAATTGCTCAGCAAGTTGAGGGGCAGATTGAATTTACGGTTGAAAACCGAGCGGCAGTTGCTTATCAGATTTCAAAAGGGGAACTGCCTCGGGACGACATCCCTGATCTGTTTCTTCGTGGTGGATACCTGCACCCAGTTTGGACACCGAGTGGTCAAATTGTCACGGATGATTATCCACCCGATCATATTCACCATCATGGGATTTGGGCCGCCTGGACCAATACGATTTTTCAGGGTCAAAGGCCTGATTTCTGGAACATGGGGCAGGGTACTGGGCGAGTTGAGGTTAGTGGACTGGATAGCCTATGGAGTGGTTCAGTACACGGAGGGCTCTATGCCCGCCATGATTATATTGACATGACAGATGACGAAGCGGTTGCATTGAATGAATCATGGCGCATGAATGTGTATGGTACTCCGACGGATTTGAACATTTTGGATTTAAAACTTATTCAAACCACCGCAACGGATAGTGCGGTGGTGCTTGTTGAGCATCGGTATGGAGGAGTAGGAGTTCGGGGACACCGCAATTGGAAAGGAGAAGATGGGACTGAATTCTTCACATCTGAGGGTCTGACACGAGAAGATGGACATGCAACGCGGGCGCGATGGTGTCATATTGGGGGATTGATTGATGGCGAACCAGCAGGGATTGCTGTATTGAATCATCCCGATAATCATGAGTCTCCCCAGCCGATGCGAATTCATCCAACGGAACCGTTCTTCAATTTTGCTCCCACGCAGGCGGGTACGTTTGAGATTACTCCAGATATGCCTATTGAGTGGAAGTACAGGTTTGTCACTTATGACGGGAACCATGATCGGGAGTTGTTGGATGCACTTTGGGAAGACTATGCGAACCCGCTTGATGTTCAAATTATCAATTGATCCTATTTTAACAGATATATTGTGTGATCAGTGATGGAAGGTACTGTATGTAATGAGGATCTAATCCGTACATCTCAACTCTGTCATCATTTTTTTCAAATGAATAGGCTCAATGATGATCATTTGGTTCGTATTATTGCAAT
Source organism: Rhodothermales bacterium (assembly GCA_965208025.1). GTDB lineage: Bacteria > Bacteroidota > Rhodothermia > Rhodothermales > Bin80 > Bin80. The sequence continues at coordinate 1,221,823 of OZ242302.1, read as the reverse complement.
ATGTATTACCATGAAACCACTCTCATTGGCTCATTTTCAATTGCGAGATTAACACGACTCACCGCTCATAATTAATGCCTAATTCAGAACTTAAATATGTCCTTGATGGCTGGCGAAAGCAGGCTGCTACGGCGGGTTATAGTCAAGAACGTATCAAAGGGACGGCATTTGAGAAATTGTGTATCGCATTTCTGACACACGATCCAGTGCAGAAAACCCATTTTGAACCCCCGCTTCCCTATGGGGACTGGGCATCAACCAAAGGGTTACCGAAGGATGATACTGGGATTGATTTAGTCGCAAAGCTTCGGAATTCTGATGGTTTATGTGCGATCCAATGCAAGTTTTGGGCAGAGGGTAAGTCACTTGAAAAGAAGGATATTGACTCATTCCTTGCTGATTCCAGCAAGAGATATTTTTCTCATCGTTTAATCATAGATACTACGGGTAAAGACTGGAGTGCGAATGCATTGAAGAGCCTTCGCGATCAGGATCCTCCCGTCACCCGAATTGGGCTTGAAGATCTCTATCAAAGCTCAATTGATTGGGACTCGTACATCTCAAATGAAAATGTGGAGAGTAAGTCCGATCCGAAATCACCGTACCCCCACCAGAAGAAAGCGATAGCCAAAGTACTAGCTGGACTCAAGGAACCGGGAAGCCGAGGTAAACTTCTTATGGCTTGCGGGACCGGAAAGACGTTCACCTCTCTGCGAATCGCCGAGGATCTTGTCGGAATAGGTGGTCGCGTCTTATACTTAGTTCCGAGTCTGGCGCTCATGTCGCAAACCGTTCGGGAATGGGCTACGGATACGAGGGTAGATCTTCGCTCCTATGCTGTCTGTAGCGATTCACAAGTGGGCCGCAGGAAACGGCGCAGTGACGATCGCATTGACATGGATGTGCTGGATTTAGCCTTCCCCTCTACGACGAATGCAGAGCTCCTAGCAAAACAAACAGCTAATGTGACGCCAGATAAGCTTACTGTCGTATTTGCTACCTACCATTCCTTACCAGTGGTTGGAGAAGCTCAGCGGACGTATGGACTGCCAGATTTTGATTTAGTGATTTGCGATGAAGCACATCGTACGGCAGGCGCGCGGATCAAAGGAGAAGAGGATAGTCATTTCGTACAGATTCACGATCAGGACTCTATCAGGGCTGATCGGCGCCTGTATATGACCGCTACTCCCAAAGTCTATGCCCCTTCGGCTCGCAATAGGGCTGGCAAGCTGAATGCGGAACTATGCTCCATGGAAGACGAGGATATCTATGGCCCCGTACTCTACGAAATTGGTTTTGGTGCTGCGGTGGAGCGCGGACTTCTCTCGGATTACAAAGTGATTGTTCTCACGGTTCCGGCTGAAGATGTTGCTCGTGTAGTGGGTGAAGCAATGTCAAGGTATGAACTAAAAATTGACGATGCAGGGAAACTCATCGGATGTTGGAGAGCGTTGGCAAAGGAGGATGCGGAAGAATTTGGAGATGATCGCCTCTCCATGCGGAGAGCAATTGCCTATTGCAGGGATATCAAGACCTCCAAACTCTTGGCGAATTCATTTGAAGAGATTACCAAGGCTTATCATGAATTCCAGCGAGGAAGTAAGAATTCGGATCATTTGATTCAACATGGGATTAGCTCCAAACATGTGGACGGAACGTTCCATGCACTTGCCCGAGCCGAGCGGCTGGAGTGGTTAGACTCGGTCCAGCCACAAGATCGTACCTCTCACGTTCTGTCGAATGTTCGCTGTCTGTCTGAGGGGGTTGATGTTCCTGCGCTTGACGCAATTTTGTTTATGCATCCCCGAAAGAGTCAGATTGAAGTTGTTCAGGCGGTTGGCCGTGTAATGCGCAAGTCTTCGGCAAAGCAAATGGGGTATGTCGTCTTACCGGTGGTCATTCCATCGGGAACAGATCCATCCCATGAGTTGGACCAAAATGATACATTCAAAGTCGTTTGGCAGGTCCTCAATGCCATCCGATCCCACGATGAGCGATTTGAGGCTATGCTTAACCTCATGGAAGAAGGCAAATCAGGAAAGCATCTCGGCATCATTGCTCTCTCTGATTGGAAGCAGCAATCTAAACGATCTGAAAGTGTGGGTATTGGCACCAATGGAAAGGCTTCTAAGGACGGCAAGATTGGGACAAGGAATGTGCCTGAGATTCCATTTGAATATGATCTACCAGCTGCGATCAGGGCAAAAATTGTGGAGAAGTGTGGGAATCGCAGGTACTGGGATGAGTGGGCGGTTGATGTTGCTGAGATCGCTCAGAAGCATATCGTACGGATCAGGGAAATGGTGAGTCGTCATGAAGCCGCACAGGATGTTTTTCAAGAGTTCTTGGCAGAGCTTAGAGATGATCTGAATGAAGGAGTTTCTGAATCAGATGCCATTGAAATGCTTGCCCAGCACATGGTGACGCGGCCGGTATTTGAAGCATTACACGGAGACGCCAAGTTTGTAGATCAAAATCCAATCAGCAAGGGGATGGAGATGGTCTTGGATGTTCTGAAACCTGCAAATATTGAGGTAGAAGCAGAGAGCTTGGATGAATTCTATGCCAGCGTCGCTCGGCGTGCCAAGGCTGCAAACACGCCATTGGCTCGGCAGAAGATCATCACGGAGTTGTATGACAAGTTCTTTCGGAATGCATTCCCAAAGACAGCATCGCGATTAGGAATCGTCTATACCCCGATTGAGATTGTTGACTTTATTCTACATTCAGTAGATCAGTTATTGCGGGAGGAATTTGGAGAATCTCTCTCTTCCGAGGGGGTACAGATTCTTGATCCATTTACTGGAACGGGTACCTTCGTCACTCGCATGATCCAGAGTGGACTGATTGATCCAGAATCCCTTCAACGGAAGTATAAGTCTGAGATCCATGCGAATGAGATCATGCTATTGGCGTACTACATCGCAGCGGTGAATATTGAGGAGGCATACCATTCAGTGGTTGGATCGGATGAATATGAACGGTTCCCAAATATTGTATTGACCGATACGTTTGAAATGCAAGACAGCGAAGATTTGATCGCTGGAATTCTACCCGAAAACTCAGAGCAGCGCAAGAAGCAGAAAGAAGCACAGATTCGTGTCATTGTGGGTAATCCACCGTGGAGCACTGGACAGAGGAGTGAAAATGATGCTGCAAAAAACCAGTCTTATCCACAACTAAATGAGCGGATTGAAACTACATATGCACTAAATTCGACAGCTGGACTGATAAGAAACCTATACGATAGTTATGTTCTCGCAATCCGATGGGCATCAGATCGCATTGGGACAAGTGGGGTGATTGGAGTTGTCACAAATGCCGGCTGGCTGGAAGGGACTGCGATGGATGGCATGCGAAAGTGTTTAGCGAAAGAATTTACGTCTGTTTATGTCTTGAATCTACGGGGGCAGGCTCGAGGAACCCAAGGTGAGAGGCGACGCCGAGAGGGAGGTGGAGTATTCGGAGAAGGTTCACGGGCAGCAGTTGCAATTACACTCTTTGTTAAGAATCCAACTGGCTATTCAGCGGACAGTCGTACAGGATGCAGAATTTTCTATCATGATATAGGTGATTATCTCACCCGTGAGGAGAAATTGAACAAGGTCAGGGAATTCAAAGGAATTGATGAGATGATGGGCATGTGGTCTGAGATTACTCCTGATACATACCATGATTGGTTGAATCAGCGGGATGGAGGTTTTAAAGAATTATTGGCACTGGGGGATAAGAAGGGGAATAGTCAAAGTAGGATTTTCAAGAATTATTCTCAGGGTATTGTAACAGGTCGTGATGCGTGGTGCTACAATTATTCGGAGTTAGTTCTTAGGGAGAATATCCATCAAATGGTTCGGTTCTATAATACAGAGAGACAGCGGCTTGCGAGCCAGAGCGCCAGAGGGCGGAAGTGGACTCAGTCCGAAATCACACAGTTTGTGAATAATGATCCGACAAAGATTAGTTGGACGGTAAATCTGAAAAATGATCTTGCCATAGATAAAGGTCTATTGGTTGAAGCTGGTCGCGTCGCGGTCTCTGAGTATCGACCCTTTTCTCAACGATATACCTTCTTCAGTCGTCGACTGAACGAACGAGTCTATCAGATCCCCAAACTCTTCCCTCATGCGGAGGCCGAGAATCAACTGATCTGTCTGACGGGTAAGGGAGGTAAGAGATCGTTCTCTGCATTTATGTTGAAGTGCATTCCCGATTATCAGACGATGTTTAATGGTCAATGTTTTCCCCGTTGGTTATACTCAAAGCCCAGTGATCAAGAGGATCCCTTGTTTCCGGAAGAGCATCAGACTGATGCCCATGGATTCATACGGGAGAGCGCACTCACAGACTATGCTATTACCTCCTTCTCTAACAAAATTTTGGGGGGGGCAAAATTTGGTTACTGCAAATGACTTGTACTATTACATTTACGGTGTACTTCATGTTCCCTTCTACAGAAAAAAATATGCCGCAAATTTGCGTAAGGAACTCCCTCGAATCCCATTTCCGAAAGACGCAGATGAGTTCAGGATGCTTACCGAAGCTGGAAGGAAACTGGGGAAACTACACATGGAGTACGACGAAGTTGATCAGTACCCCATCAGTTTTGAAGCCGGAGGATGGGAACCCAAAGAGGTTTGTACACCAGAGGCATGGTTCCGAGTTATGAAGATGAAACATTCCCGAATAGAAAAACAGCTGGATAAATCCCGTGTAATCTACAATGATCACATTACAGTAAAAGAGATCCCTCTGGAAGCCTATGATTATATGGTCAATGGGAAATCAGCCATCGCTTGGGTCATGGATCGGCAATGCGTGAAAACGGATAAAGCCAGCCAGATCATGAATGATGCCAATCGTTTCGCAATTGAAACCATGAACGATCCAGCGTATCCGCTCAAGTTATTGGCAAGAGTGATCACAGTGAGCCTGGAAACCATCAAGATTGTGAAAACACTGGATGAAATCGAGTTCCACCCCGAAACCTAACAACAACTTCTCATCCCTTGTATCCCAACCAATAGTTTGGAGAAAAATCAAGCACTCAGACACAATCTATCAATTAAATCTAGTGATCAGATCTCATCATGAATTACCACAAAACACAGCAGTTTGATGCCATTGTCGTAGGGTCCGGAATGTCTGGCGGATGGGCGATGATGGAGCTCTGTCGCCTTGGTCTCACAACCTTGGTCATAGAGCGTGGGCGAATGGTTCGACATGGGATAGATTATATAACCGAGCACAAGGATATCTGGGAGTTACCCAATCGAGGTAGAGTTCCACCAGCTTTGGAGAGAGAGCATTATCCGGTGCAAAGCAAGACGTATATATTTTCCGAAGCGACACGTCATTTTATGATGCGAGATTCGGATCATCCGTATGTTGAGGAAGAACCCTATACATGGATCCAGGCTAATGTATTAGGGGGGCGCTCCCTACTGTGGGCACGTCAGAGCTATCGGTTCAGCCCAATGGACTTTTTGGCCAATCGTGAGGATGGGAACGGAGTAGATTGGCCGATCCGATACGAAGATATCGCTCCATGGTATGATCATGTAGAGCGAACTATTGGCATTAGTGGGCAAGCCGAAGGGCTTCCCCAATTACCTGATGGGATCTTTCAAAAGCCCATGGACATGAATGTCATTGAAAAGCTGGTGAAGTCCAAGGTTGAAGCAACATTTCCAGAACGGACGGTCACGATTGGGCGAGTCGCTACCATTACCGAACCCCTTGAGAACCGTGCTCCCTGTCATTATTGCGGTCCATGTCAACGCGGATGCTCCACTCGGTCCTACTACAGCACGGTGAGCGTTGCAATACCTAAGGCAGAAGCAACCGGGAATCTCACTTTGCAGACCGATTGTCTGGTTTGTCAAGTGAATTATGATGAAACTACTGGTCGAGCCACGGGAGTAGATGTCATTGATACAAAAACCGGTGAGCGAAGCACGATCAATGCGAAGATGGTATTCTTATGCGCTTCCTCTATGAATACTGCACGCATTATGCTCCTGTCCAAAAGTCGGAGTTTTCCAGATGGGATTGCCAACTCAAGCGGAGTTCTGGGGCACTATCTCATGGATCATCATTATCATGTAGGAGCAAGAGCCGTATTTGATGGATATGAGGATCGGTACTTCCAAGGAAATCGTCCCAATGGAATTTATATTCCTCGGTTCCGAAATCTTAGCCCCGAGACGTACCATCCAGATTTTTTGAGAGGGTATGGATTCCAAGGTGGTGCTGGCCGTGAAGGATGGGGTCGGGGGAGCAGCATGGTTGGGTTTGGAGCAGAACTGAAGCATAGCCTACGCAGACCAGGTCGATGGACCATGGGGATCGGTGGCTTCGGGGAAACCCTGCCACGCTACAATAATTATTGTGTTCTAGATGATTCAAAACAAGATCAATGGGGACTACCAGTGCTCCGCTTTCATGTAACCCGAGATGATAATGACCGAGCCATGCGGGAAGATATCATGGAGACTGCCGCAGAAATGTTTGAAGCCAGTGGCGCTAAGGAGGTCTCAACATATGATAGAATAGAAAGTGCTCCCGGGCTCGGGAATCATGAAATGGGTGCCGCCCGAATGGGGCGTGACCCACAAACCAGCGTATTGAATGGCTTCAATCAGTGCCATGATGTGCGGAACCTGTTCGTTACGGACGGTGCTTGCATGACCTCATCAGCCTGCCAAAATCCATCCCTTACCTACATGGCCCTCACAGCACGTGCCTGTGATTATGCGGTTCAGCAATTGAAAGAGGGATTACTGTAATGGTCCCCAAGCGAGTCATCGCCTGCATGCTACCGAAGGAGGCACTGGTGCGCCTTCGTAATCGGTACAGAGTAACGGTACGACCTTTGGGAGCGATGATTCCAAACGAAAAGATTCGTGAAGCAGTTGCAATTGTTACGACCCCCTACGATAAAGTAGATAATGAATTCTTACGCCGTGCTCCGAAGCTGAAAATCATTGCACAGTTTGGAGCAGGGATCGACAATATTGATCTTGACTTCGCTAAGGCGCGCGGAGTAGTGGTGACACACACGCCGAATATTGTTACATTAGCGACTGCCGATCAAACACTTGCCCTGATCCTATCAGTGACTCGTCGGCTGAAGGAGGCAGAGCAGCTACTTGGACAAGGTCCGGAGGCTATGCCCCTTGGTGTTGGCTTAGCCGATAAATCTCTTGGAATCATTGGATTGGGAAAAATTGGCGCAGCAGTGGCTCGCCGTGCCCATGCATTCGGGATGAAAATCTATTATGCAAATCGGAAGCGAGCCAATCCGACGATTGAGCGAGAAACTACCGCCTCCTATTGTACCCATGATGAACTCTTCGCCATCAGTGACATACTTACGATACACTGTGATCTCAATGTGGACAGCCACCATCTGATCAATGCGGATGTCTTGCAGAGAATGAAAAACTCTGCGATCATTATCAATACATCCCGTGCCAATGTAATTGATGAAACTGCTTTAGCTCATGCCTTGGCATCAGGGAAACTCTGGGGTGCAGGCCTAGATGTATTTACATCAGATCTGCCTGAAATCGTTCGCCATCATCCAAGAGTGATTCTCTCACCCCACTCTGGCACCGCAACGGTAGAGACACGTAACGCAATGTCTCAAATGGTTGTGGACTCAATCATGGCATGCTTAGCCAATAATGATAGGATCCCACATCGCAAGATATAAAGTATTGATCAGTACCCTGATCTTTCTTGGCATGATGCCAGAAATAACTCATGGGCAGACAGATACGCTGAATGTCATTGGTATCTTGGAATATTTGTCTAATGGAGATGAAAAGGCTCTTGTAAACTACGCGGGTGATTATCTTGAACTTGCTTTGTTAGAGCAGCCCCGACGATATACGCGTTCACAAGCACTCTATGTTTTACAAGATTTTTTTCGCCAATATTCCCCTCGTAAATTTGAACTTGACCACAGTATGACGCAGGGTGAAGAGTGGTGGCTCATTGGTCACTATTCAGTTCGGAATGAACGAGCGCCCCTTCGCATCTACCTCCGTTTTGGTGGCTCATTCCCAATGTATCGGCTCATTGCCATCCAGGTGATCCCAACCTGATGTGGAGCTCTTCAAGACATAGATTATTCGTTGGAGTTGTTGGAGTTCTTCTTTTGGCTTTGGGTTTAGTGTGGTTTGGTCAGCAGATTCATGTCAGGCTCTTATCCCGAGGGGTAGAACAGCGACAGCAGAAAGCGATCGTTACTGCCAGAGAACTGATCCGATCCGAGTTTGAAAATACTCAGATGGCCATGCAGGAAGTTGCGTCAGAAGTGACCGACCTTGTTTCAAGTCAGACACTTCCCTTTGATAGTGCTCCCTCCCCATCACTGATTCAAAAATTAAATTCCATTCCTCTCTCTGATCATTGGTCTATATCGGTTTTTGATGGAGACTTGCGACTCGTCGCATGGCAAGGGGAGAGTATTCCAGTAGATATTCAACCAACTCTTGATCGTCCCCAATGGGGAATTGTAAGGGACGAAGAGTGGCGAATTGCACTCGTGCTCTGGAATCCCTTAATCATAGAGGATGCAGTAATCGGAAGTGTATGTGTAACCCAGAACCTGTATTCCAGAGCTCCCGTTCGGAATGCAATGTTGAGGGATTATGATATTGTTGATACTTGGAGACAGCGTACAGGATTGGATATCCAAGTAGCATTTGGAGATACTCTTGGCGATCAAGCACTTCGCTCTCTTGATGGGCAGACACTTGGAACTTACAAAGTCACTCCTCCTTCCCAAGCAAAATTAATCACAGCAACTTCCGCATTCTATGGCAATCTAATCGCCTTCTGTGCTGTTCTGCTTACTTTGTGGTTTCTATGGGGGATTTGGCGGTGGATGCATTCACATTTAAGTTTGATTCGTCTTGTTGCATTTACATCCGCACTGATTGGTGGACGTTTTGCTCTTCTCTACCTAGATGTCCCCGCAAGGTATCAGACTGGAAAGGCTCCACTGAGCCCACTCTTTGATCCTGTCCACCTGGCATCTACAATCGGTGGTGGATTCATGCAAACAACTGGTGATCTACTCATCAGTGCGGTAGGCATTTTTATTCTTGGAGTAGCAGCAATCCGATATGCCAATGCCTACTCAAAGCCATTCACTCCCCACCAAGGTGGAACATGGGCTCGTCTAGGATTTTCTGTTGCAGCGAGTCTATTGTTTGCAACCGTTCTCATGTCTGTCATACATGCCGCGGTACTGGACTCGACGCTTAGCTATACAGGACGAAGTGTGCTGATTCCCAGTTCTCTGGAACTAGTTGTGTATGCATCTCTGGTTCTGTTTACTCTTGGGGTTCTATTGATCGTATTCAGTGGTTTGAAAACAGCGTTCAAGAGGGAGCCTGACCTTATATGTCTTGGGGTCATTGGCTTGGGTTTTGTGCTGGGGATCATCCTGTTGGATCAACTCGGATGGTGTTCATGGATCCTCAGCCTGAGTTTGATGATTGCAAGCTTGTGTGCTGCATTGTGGGCCACAAGAGAGGGTTTATTCACTTGGCTTACGGTTCGGCGTGCAGTACCCGCCACATTGGTACTTTGTCTGTTGGTATATCCTGTATATTATGATGCGCTCAATCAACGCAAGATGGAGCGAGTTGCGTATGCAGTATCAACCTTTGATCAAGCGGGTCTACCAAGTGTATCCCTTGCGGTTCGTGAAGTCATGGAAGAAGCGCGACTGAACCCTCAACTCAGGGAGTTACCACTTTCGGCAGATATGTTTGAGTCCGAAGCCGAAAATCTACTGAGTGGTTCTCTTCTCTCCTCCTTAGGAACCTACGATGCAAGCATGACTTATTTATCCTCAGATGGGGAAGAAATTCACAGCTACGGCAGTTCCTATCAGTCATCTGAGGATATTCAAGAACTTGTAAAGGAATTAAGTGCAGAAATTCAGTTACAGGAAACCAGTTATACATTTATTGAACCTCAATCATCTGGGGCAGCGAGATATCAATATGCGGGACTGGCAGCAATGGGGGATGGATGGGTTCTGGTCAGGGCGCAGCCACATATAGTCTCCGAAGAGGCAAACACTCCACTTTTGCGCATCCTCCTGTCCTCAGGATATCTTGATCTATACGAGGATTTGTCTTTGGCCTCTTATAGCGATGGTCTCCTGATGCGAACATTTGGCGATCGGTTTGCAAAATATCGATTAGATCCGGATGTTGAGTCAGAGTTGGTACGCCAGCAATCCGTCTGGCGCCAAGAGTCAGTAGGGGAGGGTAGAAGTTACCTCACATATTATTTACAGAGGGACAGTCATGTGGTGGCTGCTCGGATCAGGATTGATGGGCCATTTGATCATTTGTACTATCTGCTCCGACTAGTGGTTGGTGGATTGTTGCTGTGTATCCCTTTCTGTTTGGTGGGATATGTTTTGAGATGGAGGGCTGGACTCATTCCCCCAAAACGTTATAGGTATCAAGACAAAGTGTTAAACGCATTTTTACTCGTTGGGGTAGTTGCAGTTATTCCGGTAGGAATTGCTGGTTATAGCGTGGTAACCGAAGAGAATGAAAAGGCAGTTCAAAGCTGGTTGCGTCAACATCTGGAGCGTGTTGAATCAACACTTGCTCCTAACGGACGGATGGGAGAAAATAGCGTTGCTGCTCTGGAGCGAAGTAATATAGACTCTCTTGCAGCACGGGTTGGACTAGATCTAAACTTGTATCGTGATACCCAATTGATTGCGGCAAGTCGCCGTCAGTTGGTAGATGATCGCATTGTGGACGTACGACTACCAGCAGAGGTATTTAGCGCCATTTATGGAAATGCAGAACGATTCACCTTCGTAGATCATAAGTTGGGTGATTTTGAATATACAGCAGGGTATCGTGCTATTCTGGATGCAAATGGAGATCCTGCCTACATCTTATCCGTACCTAATTTACCAGAAGCCGAGCGGATTGCGGAAGAGCGTGCCAGAACACTCGCATATTTATTTGGAGCGCTGTTGGGACTGGGGATTCTTGTGATGTTTACTGGTTCAGTCCTCGCCCGCGCTCTAGCTCGACCGATTGCTCGATTGCAGCAGGGGATGGAAGAAGCAGCTCAGGGAAAGTTTGAGCGAGTGCTCCCCGTCGAATCACGTGACGAAATTGGGGATTTGGTTACCACATTCAATACCATGCAGGGACAGCTCTCCGATAGCCGCAAGAAGCTTGCGAAGCAACAGAGGCAGTTAGCCTGGCGAGAGATGGCTCGTCAGATTGCGCATGAAATCAAGAACCCCCTCACGCCGATGAAGCTGTCCATCCAACATCTTCGCCGATCCTTTCAGAACAAAGATGATTCCAGTTTCAAGAAGCTCTTTATGCGTATTACCGCTACGCTTGTAGAACAGATTGATTCATTGGCTCACATAGCAAATGAATTTTCTTCCTTTGCACAACTTCCCCGACGGAAAGTAGTCCATCTTGATCTACGAACAGTCCTCAATGAGGCCTATACTCTGATGGAGGCCGAAGCCTCTGAGGAAGTAATGCTTGAATTGCGGCTTCCAGATACTCCACTTTTAGTCCGAGGAGATCCTAATGAACTACGACGAACATACATCAATATAATCAAGAATGCGTTTGAAGCGGTTCGTGATCAAGACACGATGACGATCATGGTTTCAGCTCGCCAAGATGAGGATCAAATCATCACTGAGGTAACAGATAATGGGAGGGGGATTCCAGAGGAAGTGAGGGATAAGATTTTTGAGCCAAGTTTCTCAACCAAAACAAGTGGGGCAGGGCTTGGTCTGGCAATTGCAAGGCAGGCCGTAGAACTTTCAGGCGGACGCATTCGCTTCACAACCCAACTTGAAAAGGGGACGACCATGCAGATTACTCTTCCATGGAGTCAGGAAGAGGAATGAAAAAGAATCAGGTTGCTTCCCCTCCAGAAAAGTCTCGGAATCCAAAGTAGTGGAGCACATATTTGATTTTTGCAGCTTTGCCAGGTCCGAAGCCGGGAAGTGCCTTGATGCGTCGTTCAATTTCATCAATTGAAGCGCCATCATTCCACATCTTTTCTGGTTTGCCATCATATTCATCCACGATAAAGCGTGCGACCTTTCGTGTCGTATCGGCCATCTTGTTTGAAAATCGGTGTACTGCGGGAGACTGAGTAAAGGTGATCCGTAACGATTCTTCATTTATGTCTGCAATGATTGCTAAATCAAGATGTCCAAGCCGATCATACAGACGCTTGGCACCGGTAAATGCAACTTCGGCGCGAACCCGCTGATCATACAGCAATCCCAATAGGGCAGCAGTGGGGCTTGCAGAGATAAAGCGGTCTTCGTCCTTGTCACCCGTGAGCGTTCCTGAATCCATGAATCGTTCCATCATCCGTCCAAGACCGCCGCCTACTGAACTAAAATCAATCGGTTGAAAGTGCATAGCATTAATGAATGTGAGTGGGAAAACTACAAGTTTTTTCGGACATATACATCAACCCGAATCGGCATTATTAGAGTCTGGATTATCTTGAATTCAGTCAGCAAATCATAAGAATCCATTGAAGTGATGCAGCATCCGTTTGAATTTGTGTCTGACCACAGGCGGCCAAATTAAATTTAAAACACTAGTGGTGTATCGTAAGAGAAGTGTGAAAGTGAATCCAATTCCAGCTTACGCAACCGCAGGAACTATCTTTCAAATCCCGAAACTCTGCCACACTCTAAGTGGACCTGTTGCTGTTTATGGGATAAATCAATTGACTCTCTGGCATAGATCTCCTTTAATCGGGAGTGCATGGAAGGAATAGGGACAATATATCCCATTCCTCTTCTTTCTATAATCCCCTTACAGATAAAATGCTTAAACAAATTTCTTGCTTGACTTTCACCGTAGGTGTTTTTCAGTGTGGACATGATGTTCATGCGAGGAGTCGGATGTCCTACGGGACTATCCAGGACGGAGTTTACGAAACACTGGACCTCGTCGGGTTCAAAATCTTCTACGCAGTGTTTGTAATAAACCTTGGTTCTTCGTGTCCAGCTTCCAATGCAGAGTTTAGTCCGTCAGGTGTCATGACACCACTATTTGATTGCAGGTACTCCGAGGCATGTTTCGCATAGGAGTGGACATGAGGGGGCCATCCCTGTGTCGCCTGCGCAATCATATCAGTCCATGCCTTGGGATCCCCTTTCCCTCTCCCCCTGTATCTTTTAAGGAAGCTTAACGGAGTACAGTGTAGAAGTGATTACTGAAGAGAAAGATCATTGAAACTAGCCAAGTTTTTTGATTTTAGGTGAACGAAGAGGGAGAAGGTTTTCAGTCTAGAGTACTAGAGCAGAAAATTTTCAAATTCAAGCGTAATCCTGAAATTGAGGAGTGAAGGCAACGCGTGATGATTTTTTGGATTCAGGACAGTTAAACCGTCCCGAGATCACGGGTGCATCTGTACTTATGTTTCGCATTGATCTCCGCGGATCAACTCCCCAGGAGTAACCAACGTCCCCCTGCGTCCTGAACGCCTGGGGGGGAGATGTACCCTGGGGAGTCATGTGATGAACGCCCGGTAGAGAGTATGTGCCATAGAGCACCGATACAGGGAGTGACATAGCATCACAGTGATCCGCATACTTCTACCCCTTAAACTAAGGTATATTATCATGTCAACAACAATTCCTCCCCACATCTTCGTGGGGATTGACTGGGGCTCCGAGTTCCATCAAGCCTGTGTGGTCAACGCAGACGGAGAGACGCTGGGCGAGAAGTCATTTCCCCACTCGGGAGATGGTCTGAGTGAACTCCAGAAATGGATCATGGAGCTTGCCGATTGCGGGGCAGAGTCCATTGCGGTCGCCATTGAGGTACCGCATGGTCCGGTTGTGGATAGCCTGATGGAGTGTGGAGTCCAAGTCAATTCCATCAATCCCAAGCAACTGGACCGTTTCCGGGATCGGTTTTCACCTTCGGGTGCGAAAGATGACCGTCGGGATGCACATGTCCTCGCCGACGCGCTTCGGACGGATCCCCAGTGTCTGCGTAAGTTGGAGGTCATGGATCCCGAGATCATCCAACTTCGCGAATGGTCTCGGATGAGCGAAGAGTATACGGCGGAACGTACACGCGTGGTGCATCAGATCCGACAGCAGCTCTGGCGCTACTTCCCACAATTCCTGCGTCTCGGTTTTGATTTGAATGCCCCCGTCATTCGATCACTCTGGAAGCTCATTCCCACTCCCGCCCGCGCTCGGAGAGTTCGTCTCTCCTCAGTAGAGAAAATCCTAAAAGAACACAGAATCCGGCGGATCACCGCAGAGAAAGTACTTACGATCCTGCGAAGCACTCCCATTTCAGTCGCTGACGGAGCAGAACCTGCAATTACGAAGAATCTACATCTCCGATTCAAACTTCTTGGGGTGATTGAAGCGAATCTTTGTGAGGCAAAGCAGGCCATGGAAGCCATCCTTAAAGAGCTCTCGGCACCGAACCCTTCGGGGCAGACCGATTCCGTATCAGAAGACGAACTGACTCGTTCCGTGGAAAGACACAACGATGTAAACATTCTATCTTCTATGCCTGGAATTGGAACCACGGTTCTGTCGGTGCTCCTCTCCGAAGCATCTCCCTTGTTGAAGGAACGGGATTATCAAGCCTTACGGGTTTTGACGGGGGTTGCCCCCACGACCCTTCAATCGGGGAAATCTTGCCGTGTCATTCGACGAAGAGCATGTCACTGGCGCTTATCTAACGCCGTCTATCATTGGAGTCGGGTCGCCGTCCAACATGATCCAGTGAGTAAAGCCAAGTACAAAGCCCTGCGCGCACGCGGACAGACCCACGGACGCGCTCTGCGATCGGTGGGCGACCGTCTCCTTGCAGTTGCCTGTGCAATGCTGCGAACGGGCCAGCTCTTTAATCCCAGCCGCGTACTCGTTGAAGCATAAGCACCTACATACTCGGCTCGGACAGAAAGTGCGGGACCAAACCGAAAATGACCGTGTGTGAGATCAACACAACCTTTCTCCATTCAATCAACTGACTCCAATTCTCTCATGTAGGATGATAGCACACGACGGAGGACAATTAGGAGGGTCTCTTATTTATTCAAATTTTTGGGAATTCTTCCGAACAGTTCCCGATTAGTGGATTGGGGCCCAGTAAGTTGGAATAGATCTTCTGTGTCCGTACGCAACCTATTGGAGAATTTGGTACGCCGCGGCTTGTCTGCGGAGCAGGATTTGCTCTGTATCCCCCTTGGGATGGCGAGTTTATCTTGCGTTTTAACTAAAGGCGTACGAATCCGATTCTAGCACGGTCAGATGCATGAACATATGCGTGGGGGCTGCTATCTTCCCAATTGGGAATCCCCAGAGGTCCGAAGCACAATGACTTGCGGCTATGACATTCCCGATATAGCAGCCGTCTGTACAGCGCTCTGGAACAGGTTCATACCCAACTCCAATCCCATAATCGCGCGGAATTGGTGGCGCACTTCCTTCGGATTCAGTGGCTCATCGGTGCGGAATGTGTACGCTTTGCCAAAAATTAGACTACAAATGGACAGATTCACAGTTCAAATGAATATACGCGTCCCTCAAACGTTCATATGCGACGACTTGTCCCGCATTTTGTAGATCTACTCCACGCATATGGCACTCTTTCCCCAAGATCAGACTCCGGATTATCAGATTTACAGCTTTTTCTTGGACAGATTCACCAAAGAATCAGGTTCATTCCCTTCAAATCTCAAAAAAAATAAAATTCTCTGATTTTTAACGTTTTTTATTTGGATAAATGGTAGAGAGTCCCCCCCCTTTTTGATCCAGTCCTCAATTACCAACCGCTTGGCCGCATTACTTAATGCACCCAACTCCACAACACAAGTCCATGAAAACCTTAAAACCTTTCCAGCATCTTGGTCCTCCCATGAAAATACTTTGCATGTACACTGATTGGCGCTAGTCAGTTAGACAAGTCCATAGATTGATCGGTTCCCAGTATCTATCTGCGTTTTTCGCACAAGCGAGTAGCAATTACGAGGGAAGTTAGCCACCGACTGTTCGTGTAGGTGGCTTACCTCCGACGGATTTTGAAGTACGACTGTATCTAGATGGGATGCTCAGTTCAATCAGAGTAGGTATCCCACTACGTCAGAATAGGCAACGCTCCAGCAACTATATCAGTGTCACTGCCAGAGTGCAAATAGATGGTAAGACGGAGAAAGGACTTGGTTGGCTTAAAGGCAGAATTGTCTGAAACGCTGACAAGAATCGCTCATGGAATAGCCACGCAACCCCTGAACCACCGATGCAGATGCGGCGGTTTTCCTCAAAAAGAAACAACCCCATGTTCTAGTAATAACAACAGTGAGAGAGTATTCGTCTATCAGAAAAACCCGATCGCATCAAATTGTGTGAAAACTTTAATCTGGGATTGCGTTTTAATTATTCAAAATTGATCGGTAAATTGGGACTTCGTTTATTCCCTGACTCTTACGACTTTGCAAATCTGGGTATTGTTAGGATCGTAATGTGTCACTATTTTCGCCGATACTCCCTCATGTGTATCCATTAGGACAACTCATAAACTCCTGTCTTTGATATGATGATTCCTGTGAATCCCGATATTCTAGTTTGGGCACGAGAAACCGCAGGGTTGACGCTGCAGGAGGCAGCAACTAAAATCAATATTGTGAAGCGTAGCTTAGAGAGGATTGAGAAAGGGGAGAAGGCACCATCGCATGCAATGCTTCTTAGAATGGCTGAGAAATATAGGCGCCCTCTCCTAACGTTCTATTTGGAAAATATCCCTGGTGAAGCAAACTATGGTGCGGACTTTCGTGGATTGTCTGAACAAATCGCGCCTAAAGACAAGGCTTTGATTGCAGCATTATTGCGGTATGCGAAGGCGAGTCAGGAAATGATTAGGGCTGAATTAGAACTTGAAGAAGAGTGTGTTTCCCTTCCATTTGTAGGTTGGTTGAGGCGGAAATGGAATTTGCCAACAGATGTAGAATTTTTGGAGCGTGAACTTCAACAAATGACGCGGGCCAAATACAAGCTACTCGTCCAAGATGGGTTACGCGGGCTAAATCTCGTTTTGAGCGATCGGTGTACTCGCGAAAAGTACTACGAAGAGCCCGATCCGTCATCCGCTTTCAAATTGCTTCGGTCTTCGTGTGAGAACTCGGGTATATTTGTTGTCCTCAAAAGTAACCTCGGAAGCAGTCAAAGTCGACTCTCTCCCAATCTATTTAGGGCGTTTGTGATTGCGGACGACATTGCCCCCTTTATGGTAATCAACAAAGAAGATTCTGTGCCAGCCAGAGCGTTTTCTGTTTTACACGAAATCATCCATTTACTCCTTGATCAAACGGGGATCAGTAATCTTGAGAGGGTAAACCAAATTGAAAAATTCTGCAATCATGTAGCTGGAGAATGGCTATTACCTATGGAGTTGATCAAGCATGAGGAGATCGGTTCGCAGCAGGATGTTTCTAAAATCAAAGAAGTTATAGATCGAATTTCTCATCAGCGAAATCTCAGTCACACCATGGTCGCGCTGAGACTTTTTCAGGAAAAAGTAATCTCTCAGGAGCTTTTCTCACACCTTCAAAGTTATTATAAAAAGGAGTGGGAGAAGACTCAGCAAAGTAAGAAAGGCAGACAAAAAGGGAAGAAAGAAGGGGGACCCGATTATTACGTTGTTCGTCGCAGTGAATTGGGCAATGCGCTCATTCAATTCACCAAACGAATGATCCAGTCAGAGAATTTGACGGTCTCCAAAGCGGCGACAATTTTATCAGTCAAACCTGGGCAGGTCTATAAGCTACTAAATCCGTCAACTAAAAAGAGTAATAGTTCAGTTGCTGTATCTCCTTGACGCCAGTTCTGTTATCGGTGTTCACGACACCTACTACTCGAGTGACCGTGTGCCAGAGTTCTGGGAATGGTTACAATTTCAGTTCAGAAAAGGAGTATGTAAAATTCCTCCTTCAGTATTCGCCGAAATCAAACCCACTAATGAGAAATTCAAAAACTGGCTTTCGACAAATAAGAAGGATCTTGTTCTCTCTAAACATGAGAATTTGGAACTCGTCCGAAACGTGGAGGCTGAGGCATATGGTCAAAATCTCACGGAAGTGCAAGTGAAGAAGATTGGTGCAGATCCCTTCCTCATTGCATCAGCACTGGAAAATAGAGAACAGCGTTCTGTGGTAACACACGAGGTGTCTAAACCTTCAAAAAAAGGGGCAAATCGCCAGATACCAGATATTTGCGATCAGTTAGATGTTAGATGGATGAGTACGCTTGAATTTATAGAGGTCCTTGATTTCAAGACAAGATGGAAAAGGGATCAACCCCAATCAGAGTTGGATCTTTACTCTGGGCCGAAGAGTCCCCAGATTTTCTAATTTTTCACATCAGAAATTTATGTGGAGTACAGGTGGATCCCCATTTGGATCAGGGGATGACTACTTACCAGCATATTCGTTATGTAGTAAAGACCGATTTACCTCTCAGCAAAGCACCCAACACATCTTGAATTCGGTATTGGAGACTGAGATTAGCGCTAATTTGATGGAATTGACTAAGCCTCAGAATTGATCCTTTTTCCGGAACACAAAATCAGGAATTACTGCCACCCACGAATTTCATTATTGGGATATTCGTCGGAGGAGAGAATACCTTGACTGGAGGTAACTGCCCAAAGGTCAGGATTACACTACCTGCAATCTCTTTATCGTTCAACAGTCGAGGTCTGTGGAATGCCGCATCAGATGACCTTATTGATGTACAGGGATTCCGATGCACATGTATATGGGCACGGCCGAGTAGGTTGATTGAAAGGGTGAGAGCCTGTAACTCTGACTGTGCTGACGAACGTTAAGATGTTCATACCCTAGTTGTGCCATTGCCATCCCGTTCAGAGTATCAAATGTTTATCAATAGCAGGAGTGGGAACGTGAATTCATTCGTTAATCACGGGAACCGTAGGAACTACCTTTCAAATCCCGAATCTCTGCCACGCTCTACATGGACCTTCTGCTGTTCACGGGATAGATCAATTTTCTCTTTGGCAAAGCACCCCTTTAACCAAGTATGCATTGATGGGATGGGGACAGCAAACCCCGTTCCACATTCCTCAAGTATTCCCTTCTCTATAAAGCATTTGAATAAATTTTTCGCCTCATCGTTGCCATATTCTTTAGTCAACGCGGACATTATTTTGATGCGTGGTGCAGGATTTTTTGACGGATGATCTGGAAGGGAGTTTACTAAGCATTGTATCTGGTCAGGAAAAAACCAATCAATCGTTGTCTATAATAAACCTTGTGAGCTTTGTGTCCAGCTTCCAGCACAGAGCTCAGTCCGTCAGGTGTCATGATACCACCAATTGATTTCAGGTATTCCGAGGCATGTTCGCATAGGAGTGGACATGTCGGGGCCATCTCTGTGTCTCCTGCGCAATCGTATCTATCCATACCGAAGGATCTCCTTTCTCTCTCCCTTCCTTTTTGATCCAGTCCTCTATCACCAAACGCTCGGACGCATTACTCATAATGCTCCCAATTCCACAACGCAGTCCTCTGAAAACCTTGAAATCCCCAGTCTACCAAAAGACGGAAATGTCGTCCCCAATCCAGCTGCCAAAAGGATTACCGGTTTTTCCAAGTTGCCATTATGGATTACATTCAATGAGCTCATTACCTTAATCTTGTCTGGTGTGGCAGCAAAATCACCAATTCGCTGAGCTTCATCAAGAATCAAAACCACACCTTGATCTGGATTGATCCTTTTCAGCACCTGGATGACGCTTGAATCCCCATCAACTTCTTTTAAATACTCTCTGGATAATAACTTCGCAGTTACGGTCGTGGCAGTTTGTTTCCGAGCAATACAGGACTCCCCAAAGGTTTGGACTAGATGGACAGGGTTGTACAAGTCTTCTAAGTTAATGTAACCAACATCCCACTGACTCCTTGAAACTATTTTGGCCAATTCAGAAAGTAGGCTGTCTTACCGGCATCAGGTGTCCCTTGGATTAGAAAGGTGGCCCTCGTATTGGTAGCTTTGGATCGTTCCAGTAAATTTATAAAATCTCTCTTGATGGCTTTTCGCCCGTGGAAATACGGTGAAGGGCCACGGTCGTGTGCGGCAGTGAGGTGGCCAGATGTGAAATGTTCTGATCTTGACATGATTGATCGGTTCCAGTACCGCTGTGAATGAATTAGTTTAGTCTTTGGTCATTTTACCAATAGCATACTTACATTGCGATCAGATGTTATAGATCCCCCCAGATTCCTTCCAAGTTTAGGTATGTATTTGGAATATTTATTCATCACGGTAGGGTTATTTTACTGCACATCGTGCGCGTATGAAGCTCAGACAAGAAGTGATGGATACGAGGTCGGATTCCATTCGGGCAGAACTGAATCAAATCAAACGAATCACGACGCGGTTTTCTATAACAAATGCCTCAATTTGATTGTTATGTGTGATTAGGATTTGGTCCAATTTTATTGCACTCTCTGCGTGTCTGGAATTGAAGCATGCTTTGAAGGTAACAAAACGATACCGGAATACGGAGTAGATTCTATGAGTGAAGGACATGCCAAGCCAACGGATCAGGTCTCAGGGAGTTGTTCAGAACAATTGAGCTCCAGCACTCCATGTGGAGGAGAACGATTTGTGTCCAATTGGTACGAAAGAGAAAAATTAGATAAAATAGTCCTCCTGGATAGGTCTACTTATATTTTTTGGTTCTACCACAATTTGTGTGGAATGAGTATATTTCGGCGAACTAAACCTACTCAATTTCATGTCAAATTTCATAGATTTATTTATGCGCTACACTCTGGATCTCACTCCTGAGTGGCAGCTTGACCGAATCACTTTGGATCCAACGTCTCACCGGATTGATGTATATCTTCGCCATTCGGGAGAGAATCTTGTTTGTCCAGAAACGGGGGAATCTGGGACGTTGTATGACCACCGCAAGGAGCGTTCGTGGCGTCATATTGACTGGTGTCAATCCAAGAGTTATATCCACTGTCGTATCCCTCGGGTCAAGTCTTCAAAGGGAATCAAGACGATTAAGCTTCCTTGGGCAGATTCATCCAGTCGTGTAACCTATGCCTTTGAGCGCGCTGCGATTGATCTGTTGAAAGCAACCAAAAATCAAACCAGCACCGCCAAGCTTCTACGGTGTGGATTTAACCAACTGAATCGGATCATGCATCGTAGTGTAGAGCGCGGATTAGCACGTAGGGATCTGGGAGAGATCCCCCATATCGGTGTGGATGAGAAAGCACTCAAACGGGGGCATGTCTATGGGACCGTGGTAACAGATTCCACACGGGGGATTGTCCTTGATGTGGGGGAGGGAAAGACCAAAGAAGGCGCTATAGTGCTGTTTGAGCGTGTGTTTGAGGGAATGAAGGAGAAGGTCGTAACGGTGACGACGGACATGTTAAAGGCGTTTATTCGCGCCGTTGAACGAGTCTTTCCGAACGCAACCTTGATTCATGATCGGTTTCATCTGATTCAGGATCTGAACAAAGCAATCAATCAGGTGCGCAGACGGGAAGTGAAGAGCCATCCCGAGTTGAAAGGGACGCGTTATGTGCTTTTGAAGAACGAAAAGAACCGTACGGCCAAGCAAGACGAGATCTTCAAAGTCGTTCAAGAAGCCAACTTGGAAGTCAGTCACGCCTGGCGGGTACGCGAAGAGTTTAAAGGGATCTTTGAGTGTAGTTCCTTCGCCGAAGCAAAGAGGTATTTTGATCTCTGGCTAAAGAGTGTTGAGCAGATGGGCGTCAGGGAAGTCACCAAGGTGGGGGAAAGGTTTCAGCGACATTTTGATGGCGTCTGTAATGCACTTTCCCACTCACAATCCAACGCCAAGGCAGAACGCATTAACGGCAAAATTCAAGAAATCAAAACGGTCGGGAGAGGATACCGAACGTTTGAAAAATTCAGAAGTGCGATTCTATTCTTCTGTGGAGGCTTAGACCTCTATCCACAAGGTTCGGGGTAGAACCTATTTTTTGAATCACTGAAATCAAATCGGGCAAAGAGTCAGGATTGATTGATCTTGAATAAAGCGACTCAATGGTGCGCAATTTATTTCTCACTAGTTCGCGATTTAAATCTGGAGATACACTCAAAAGTCGAAATAGACGAGATTCGCACCTTGGGAATGCACGAAGAGACAAACATTGGTTCGTTGAGACATTCCGTAATAATTACTCAGTGCCAAGAAACACCTTATGGGAATCCCCGCTAGATCCGGCTTTTTTTGTGCCAGGAAGTACCCTTGGGGCTGTCCTTAATTTCAATGTTCATTGCCAACAGCTCGTCACGAATCCGATCTGCTGTGGAGAAATCTTTCGACTGACGTGCAATCGTTCGCTCCCTGATCAGAGCTTCAATCGTAGCTGTCTCTGATTCAGGTAATGAATTAATCAGCACATTGACATCTGAATTTGCATCTGAACTCTTGACACTTCCTTTTAGGTCAGTGGCATGAGGAACAATTCCAAGTAGATCCGAGACTCCTTTCATAAAATCATAGGATCGAGTTCCGAGAGCATTCCTCTGTCCCAAAATCATACGAACACCTTCCAGCGCCTGTGCAATTGCGGCAGGAGTATTCAGATCATCCAGCAATGCGTGCAAGAGGGAATGATGTCTCTCATCCAATGTATCCCCGAGGCTCCCTTCTCCACGCACGCCTCGATCATGCGCTTCTTTTGCAACCTTAAATGCTTCCTCGAATCGGGTTACATGCCGCTCACTGTCTCGGAGGGTTGCAAAAGTAAAGTTAAAGGGTTTTCTATATTGCCCGCTGATCAGCGTCAAGCGGACGGCAAGTGGAGCAACACCCCGTTCATGAACCAGATTTCGTACGGTATGAAAATTGCCTAAACGCTTGGACATTTTTTTCCCCTCGACCTGCAAGAAGCGGGTATGAACCCAGTGTCTGGAAAATTGCTTTCCAGTGAGTGCCTCCGCTTGGGCAATTTCGCATTCATGGTGAGGAAAAATTAGATCTTCT
The DNA here is from genome assembly GCA_965208025.1 of Rhodothermales bacterium. Taxonomy (GTDB): domain Bacteria; phylum Bacteroidota; class Rhodothermia; order Rhodothermales; family Bin80; genus Bin80. The sequence goes on along the minus strand of OZ242302.1, from coordinate 1,198,748 downwards.
CCCCCTGCATGGAGATCAATTTCATTTCCAAGATAGGCCTGTGCCATGACGGAGCATTCAATATGCCACCCAGGAAATCCCCATCCCCATGGGCTGTACCATTGCATTAAATGCTGTTCATCTTTTTTCCACAGGGCAAAATCACGTGGATCTTTTTTTTCTGGATCTACAACCACATCACGCACGGCAAGCTCTAAAGCCTCCGCAGCTTGATTGCCCGATAGCTTGCCATAGTCGGCAAAGCTATCAACCGAGAAGTAGACACCAGACGAAGTCTGATAGGCCGCTCCGAGAGAAAGAAGCTGTTCAATGGCTTGAATTTGTTCGCGTATATGTTCGGTTGCTCGTGGCTGGACATCTGGTGGCAATAAGTTCAGAGTTTGCCAATCAGACTGAAGAGCAGATGAGTAATACCGGCTAAGGTCCCATACATTGGCGAAACGTTTTCCCTCAGATGAGCGCAGAGCCCGCGCCATCCGGTCTTCGCCAGAGGCATCCATTGTATCGTCATTCGTCAGATGACCTACGTCGGTGATATTCGTAACATAGGTAGTTTTCCAGCCGATTGCCCGCGCAGTGCGCAAAATCAAATCAGCGGTCAGGAACGATCGGAAGTTGCCAATGTGAGCATAAGAGTAAACGGTTGGACCGCAACTGTAAAATCGGAGATGGCCAGGTTCAATCAGGGATAAAGATTCAACCTTTCCACTCAATGTGTTGTAAAGCTGAAACTCTTGCTTCATAAGGCGGAAATCAGACCCCTATCTAACGATAGGGTAGTCTCTATGTGCCACTCAGCAACGAAGTGATCTTATCCTGAAGGATCAGTTCGAGACTGGACAGAACTGCCTCGGTAAACTTTGGCAAATCGTTCAAAGAAATTCCCCATAGATCATAATCGGACAAAACCTCAGCAACAAAGTCAGGAATCAGTTGATCTTCTGAGGGCCACCAGTTCAGAAATTGTTCTGCATGATCGTCATGAATTGGATATTCCTCACCATGCATAGCTCCGTATATAGCTCCACCAGATGTGGAACTCCCTCGCATAAAACGGAGCCATGCTGCGAAACCCAATGCGATCAACTGAGGGGCAGGGCCATCGGGATACTTCTGGTAATAATCAATCAGCGTGGGAACGACCCGATGGCGAAGTTTTGTTGTGGACTGTAACGTAATATCCATAAGACGATGATGCATAAACGGATTACGCCAGCGTTGCAGAACCTCATCAACATAGGGAGAGACAGAATCGGGGTCCACCCGAAGGACAGGGCCAATCTCATTTCGCAGGAGTGATTCAATAAATCTACTCATCAGTGGATGGTTCATTGACTCTAAAACGGTCGTGCAACCTGCCAGAAGAGCAATCGGTACGAAGAGGGTATGGCCTCCATTGAGAAGCCTGATTTTTCTCGTGCGATAGGGAGAAATATCAGGGGTGAAGACAATTCCTTCCACATTCTTGAGAAATCTAAGCCGCTCATTTAGATTTTGATCGCCTTGGATTGCCCACAGTCGGTAAGGTTCGCAGACGGTAAGAAGTTGATCTTCAAACCCAATCTGGGCGTAAGCATTCTCTAATTCAGTTTTCCCAGGGAGTCCTGGCACGATACGATCCACTAGCGTATTACAAAACAGGGTGGATTGATCAAGCCAATCATTGAATTGAGTCCCTAACCTCCATCTGCGCGCCTGCTCCTGTACCAGTTCATGGAGAAGGTCGCCATTATTGTCAACGAGTTCGCAAGGTAGAATTGTGAGTCCTTTGGAGATCGCATAATTAAAATATTCCGCGCGGGCATGCAACAGAGCGCAAAGTCGGGCTGGGAAAGATTGAGGTAGGGACTGTTGATCGTTTTCCTGAAGAGAGAGTCCAATTTCTGTGGTATTTGATAGAATGACTTCAAGGCGTTCACCCAGTGCAACGAGGAAAACCTCATCCCACTCGTGACTGGCCGAGAGGACTCGGCTGACGCAACTGACGGTATGAAATTCATTGTCTGATTCCCTCCGCTCATTCCCTCTGATCCATAGGGTATACTGTCCGTTCTGATCGTTGAATAGTTCAACCCGTCCGCTCGGGGTAGAAGCGACCATCACGATGGCGCCATCATAATCTCCTGACTTTCGGGCTTCGTCAATGAAGCAATCAGCGAAAGCTCGCAGAAATCGTCCAGTTCCAAACTGTAATATCTTCTCAATCACCTTCCTATGACTCCATGATTATTTGATAAAGAGATTGGGGAGCCACAGACTTAATTCTGGGACATATGTGACGACCATCAAGGCTACAACCATCGCAATAAAGAAGGGTAGGAGAGGGCGAGTAACACTTGAAATTCTTGTTCCAGCCACTCCAACCCCCACAAAAAGAACACTCCCCACTGGAGGTGTACAGAGGCCAATGCAAAGGTTGAGAACAATGATGATTCCAAAGTGGATCGGATCAATCCCTAATGCAGTGGCGATCGGTAAGAAAATCGGGGTGAAGATGAGGACAGCAGGTGTGATATCCATAAATATGCCAACGCACAACAGGATGACATTGATCAACAAAAGAATGATAATACCATTATCAGTTAAGGCCAACAATGATTCGGTAATCTGCTGTGGAATATTTACGTAGGCCATGATCCAGGACATCCCTACGGAGGAAGCAACGAGGAGGAGAACCACAGCGGTGGTTCCACTGGCGTCTATCAATATCTGAGGGAGATCTCTGAAGGAGATTTCTTGATAAATCAATGCAAGAATTAGAGCGTAAAGTACTGCGACAGCAGCTGCCTCTGTGGCGGTAAAAAAGCCTGCGACAATCCCTCCCATGACGACCACTAGCAAGGTAAGGCTCGGGAGCGCATCCAAAAATCGAAAGAAAACCTGTTTGATTTTAAAGACCCGCGAAGCACCATAATTTCTCCGAAGTGCAACAACTGCTCCAACTGCCATAAGCGAGAGCCCAACAAGAATCCCGGGTAGGTATCCCGCCAAAAATAATGCTGCAATTGAGGCACCGCCGCTGGCAAGTGAGTAAACAATCAGAATATTACTTGGAGGAATAAGTAGACCGGTCGTTGCGGATGTGATATTCACAGCGGCGGAATAATTCCGATCGTATCCGTCTTTTTTCATTTCTGGCGCCATGATCCCGCCGACAGCAGATGCTGCGGCTACTGCCGAGCCAGATATAGCTCCGAACAGCATGGAAGCCAGAATATTCACATGTGCAAGAGCGCCAGGTAGCAGACCAAGTAGAGAGCGGGCAAAGTCAATCAACCGTCTGGCCATTCCACCCTGATTCATAATCTGTCCAGCGAGGATAAAGAAGGGGATTGCCAATAGAGCAAAGCTGTCCAGCCCTGTTGCAATTCGCTGTGCTTGAGTAGTTAATGCTGGCCAAGTTCCCATCGTGACCAACATAGTGGCTAAAGTGGCCAGTCCAATACTGAAGGCAATGGGAACCCCAATGAGGAGCATCACAGCAAAGGATGCTACAAATACGATAATTTCAACTGTTTCCATTTCGGAGAGCTTTTACCTCGTCAATCAGATCAAGAACTGCATACCAAGCGATGAATAACCCACTGAGTGGAACCGCAAGGTATACATACCCTAAGGGAATCTGGAGGCTGGCAGAGGTTTGACCGAGCGTCAGCATCACCAACACCAGACGAACGCCCCCAGCAAAAAGTGCTACAAGTGCGAATGCAAGGACAAGTGACTCAATGACAATTCGAAGAGTGTGCGCTTGTCGACCTTTGAGTGCGCTTGGTAGAATATCAACACTTAGATGCATTCTGCGACCAGCTGCATAGGCAGCCCCAATTAGACCGACCCAAATCATTAGGTATCGTGCCAGTTCTTCAGTCCAGGAACTGGGGTTTTCCAAGATAAATCGTGTGAATACTTGCCACAATACATCCAGCACCAACACTGACATGAGTATGGCCACGAGTATTGACAAAGAGCGATCCAAGATTTTCCGTGTGGGAGAGATCATGCAAGGATAGGATTTGTCACTTGGTCGGAGATTCTTCGGATGAGCAATCGCTCAGTGAATCACAGGGTACAACGGAGCGAATATCCTCAACTAGAGAATAGATTGCAGGTGAATCCCGAAACTCATCATAGAGATGTGCAACTTTCTCTACGAAGGGGGCCTTGTCAGGATAGATAATCTCCACACCTGCCGCTTCTACTTGTTGAATTGCTTCCTCGGTGGCAACACGCCATAAATCTTTTTGATATTTAGCAGATTCATCTGCTGCCTCCTGGAGCCAAGATTGTTGTTCCGGTGTAAGTTGATCCCATATAATGGTACTGATCAGTAGAACATCTGGAAGTCCGGTATGCTCATCAAGTGTATAGTATTGACACACTTCATAATGTCTGGATGTATAGAATGACGGAGGATTATTTTCTGCGCCATCCACGACACCCTGTTGGAGAGCCGTATAGAGTTCACCCCATGCAATTGGCGTCGCAGAACCTCCAAGACTATTTACCATTTTAACTTGGGTTGCGCTCTCGAGAGTACGAATCTTGAGTCCTTCCAGATCGGTAGGTGAGTAGATTGGACGTTCCTTCGTGTAGAAGCTTCGACTTCCAGCATCATAATAGGTTAGACCACGAAGCCAATACTGTTCACTTGACAATAAAATTTTCCGTCCGATTGCACCACCCAAAACGTCAAACCGGTGAGCTTCAGTACGGAAAATATAGGGTAAGCTGAGCACCTTATACTCTGGTGCAAAGCCTTCAAGTACGGCAGAGGCTACCTTAGTCATACCTAAACTTCCTAGTTGCAATAATTCCAGGAGTTGACGCTCAGTCCCAAGTTGCTGGCTTGGATAGATTTGAATTTGTAGGGTACCGTTTGATAAACTATCAACTTTTTCCTGCATAAAGACCATAGCCCGGTGGACAGGGTGGTTGGTATCAAGTCCATGACCAAGCTTAATTGTGTCTACGGTGCCAGTTTGATCACATCCAATTAAAAGAACAAGAGAGAATAAAAGTGTGATTCGGACGATCATTCTGAGGTGTATAAAGGATAAGTGGTCATAAAGTGAATAAGATCTATTCAAATTCATACTCATGAATTAATGAACGAAGAAGTACAGAGAAAATCGTTCCATCTTGTGGTATTGACTAGGCAACAGAAAGAAAAATAAATCGAATCAATTAAACGAGAAAGAATATGGAGATGAGAGGTTCAAAAGTACAATCGGCATTCATGGACGAGACACTATAATTATTTGCCCAAAATACTAATTAACATTCAGACTGGAGCATACTACTCCGTTAATTGGGAAAGATTGAGGGCCTCCACTGGAAACAAAGCGGTTAATAAATAGAACTGAAGAATATGGTGTGTTTATACATACATCTCGTATATTCAAAATATCAAATACTCATGAGCCTCTTTCAAAATTCCTCAATTGGATGATTTTTTGAGGGATTTCGAAAGAGGTTCCCATACTGAAGATTTCGCGTGGTCCGACTAAACTGAGACAGTTTAAGCCACAATTCAGCGGGGACAACAGGTGAAAATAAAGAATTTTGAAAGAGGCTCTCATGAGTATAAACGGTTCAGATTGATTGTCATTGAACACCTTCTTTGGGATCTAAATGCGGATTATGACCCAATGAGTTGAGAATTTGCGGAAAGGTTTGGGTTGATCTTCTTTACGGTCAGTCTCACCTCTCAAGGACTATAGCCAGAAAATTCTCAACTGGCTTAAATGCGGGGCCTGACGTAAAGACTTAAAAAATCTCTCACGAAAGAGATCCCGATCTCATAACCGCCTATTTAGAAGCGTAAATTTCAACTAAAAAGAAACAACTCCAGAGATGAACACTGAAATAAAGGATGCACCTAACGAACTTCCTTGTACAAAAAAGATAGATCCGAGGGTGTACTTATATCGATGCATCTATTCAATCACGGCTGCTTAATCGTCAGTATCTGATGTGTCACTGTCAGCGACAATCATTCCGGTTTTACTTTCTGGCAATGCTACACCCCGCTCCTTCATAAAATTTTGTTCTCCTTCAATCAAGCAGTCTTGTCTGGAACGAATCAATTCTGTTGGATTATTTCGACGAATTGCTTGAATTGATTCTTCAGAAAATCCGTGGCTGGGTAAAACTCTCGTCAAAGTTTCGTCATCTAACTGAGCAAGATGATCAAATACGTCACCCGATAGGTTGCGGTCTATAAACATTCGATTCCCTGGAATGCTGCCGAATTCATCTGCTGAATGAGGCTGATGGATAATATAGCCAAGTGCAGCTACCCCCAAGGAAGAAAGTAATTCGCCTGGTTTGAGAGTTTCCTGCTCAGAAGTGACTGAAAGAGGTTGAAGTGTCGCAAGATATAATAAAAAAGCACGAGCTCTGGCACTCCGACCATCAAAACGATCTGGAAAAGGTAGTGCTTGCTCTTCAAGATTTACTATCCTAAAATTTCTTCTCTTATCCTCTGCAAGGTCTCGAATTTCATGTAATGCCTTAACAACCATTGTAGTATTGGCATTACCGAACCAGCCACTGAAAGATGTGACCCAAAACCAACGTCTCAGAAGATTGATTTTTTCGGAGGACGGATCAGAACATAGTCGAAAAAACTCACCAAGTAGTACAAGTTGAAGTCCATAGGGCAATATCCGATCGGAGGTAACACCTAACCTACCAAGAAACTCAAGTGCATGATTAATCCCGCAAGTTGCTGATTCATACGCTTCTGGAAGTTGTCTGCGAATGGGTTCTTGAACCACCAGCTTAGCCCAATCTTTGGCATATATATCTCGTCCAAGAGCCGCCAATACTCCACGAAGTAAGAAAACACGTTTGAGCTTTCCAAATCCTTTCTTGACCAATTCTTCTATGTAGACATCAAACTTTTCACTAAGATGGAATTCTCCTCTGCGATAGGTCAAGGCAGAAACCATTTCATCAGCTGAGATCTTCCGTCCGGTCCGATTGAGGCGAGCAAACACTGTTACGGCACTATCAATACTTGCTTCTCGAATGTGGATGATTGGAAGTTGATAATTTCGAAACGCATTCGCAAGGCGATCCGCGGCACTGAGCAGATATTGGACTTGGGTTTGATCAGCAAACTCTTCAAATTTTCGTGCTACCGAAAGATAGCTTGCAGTGTCAAATAGGTTTGCTACCGGGAAATGTTTTGGTACCCCCCTCTGCCCAGGTTTCCGAATGAATTCAGAACTCTCTAAATCAAAGTACACGCGCCAGTCAATTTGATCTATAATTGACTCATTATCATCAATAGGGAACTGTAAAGTTCCAAATAAGGAAGTAATACGTTGCTGTCCATCCAAGAGATACCCAACAGGTCCAGAAGGAGGATTTGCTAAGGTAATCGGACCAATTCGTTCAGCACTTTCAATTTGATCATCAGTTTCCCAAATAAGAATAGATCCGATCGGAAGGCCTTTATAAACACTATCAAGCAACGAAAAAATATCACCTTGCTTCCACACGAAACCTCGCTGAAAATTAGGAACGCGAATTTTTCCAGAAATTATACGTTCTATGAGCTTTCCCAAATAGACTACCTCTGGGACAACCTCAGCTCGAATTTGACCAAGATCGGTGATGGCTATACCTCCTGGTTAATCATATCAATCCCCCGCTCTAGGTCCCCTCTTGAACGAGCGAGTATCTCAGTTTTTATCTGCGAAGAAGAACAATCCCAACACAGATAGACATCTCTCCCAAATCCCCGTTTGAGATTATCGTAATCAATCTCTGATATACCTTGAAACAGAGAACCCATTAAACGATCGAAAGATTGATAGGAATTTTGGAATCCCTTTTTCATGTTGTAGTAATCTTTCTGATCATCACTAAGACGATTCCATGCATTAACAGTTGCAGAGTGTCTTGAGTTGTTTGCTTTCCAGGCTTTAAGTAGACCAAGGGTAAGATAATTCTCCGCTTCCCGCTTGGCCAAAATCCAATATGAAATTTTATGATCTTTGCAGGCTTCAATCAGTTTTTCAACTGTATTGCCCACTGAATCGGAAGGATGTTTTTTATCACTGTCAGCAATGACTACTATTCTAGGCCTGCCCGGATAAGCCTCATCTATTTTAAGCTCAACCAACTGGAGCATTTGCCCCAAACCGCCCATACTGTCAAAGACGATTGGAGGGCCAGACTTAGACAATAGATCATAGAGAGGCATAAATAATTCTTTCAATATCCGCTTGACGAATTTACCATCACTGATTCGATTCTCAACTATAATCCAGAGTGGTAACTCAGCAAATTTGGCGGCATCCTCGGGAGCAAATTCATCCTTATGGTTCACAACAGAGGTAACTCGTATTCGTTTTCGATGCAAGTTTGAGTCCCACGCATTTCGCTCAATGGACTTTCGGAGCAATTCCTTGATATATTTTCGCCCCCTTACCCAAGATGATGCCTTAATCGTAGAGGGATCCAACTCAGTTCCAATGTGCCAGATATGCCATCCGTCATAAATCTTATGCATGATACGATCTAACCATTGATGAGCATTCAAATCCTCTGTAAGACTCAAATCAATCTCAATGCGCATCTAAATTCAGTCCTCCATTTGGCGAACAGCACGTCGGATCGCGAGTACCTCTTCATAGTCTTCCGTGAATACACCTTCTGGCCAAACACTCATTTCTCCATGATCGTTAATTGTGATTTTTTTCAGAACAGATCCATTCCCGGGCTCTGAATCAACCCAATATACCAGCACATGATCTGCCGACAACCTTCCTTCTACGATCCACCGGCGGGCACGAAGAAGAATCATCTCTGAGTGTGTTTCAATAATCATCGGCCTATCGTTTCCCGTAAGACTGGAGAGGAGTAGTTCTGCAATATCCCCATGAGATGCGGGATGAAGTTCTGCCTCTGGATGTTCAATAATATCAATGCCTGGCCCAACCCTACCAGCTGTGAGTGCTATTACTACAACTGGCAACACCTGAGATAGCCCACTTCCTGTTTGATCAAGTAGTATACTTGCGCCACTTGCAGGTGATCTGATTGCTAGATCAAAGTATTTCCCCTCATCCTTGATGTCAAGGCTCACATTAAATGCTATACGGTACCATTCTTTAACGGAATCTCGCAGATTATCATCTTCTGCTAACATCTTAGGGGATGAGCTTCCCGTAACATCGTGTTTGCTTGGATTAACATTATCCATAAATAAACCGGAGGAAGGATAACTCCGAGGAGACTTCAGATAACGGACGCCGTTGGCCCATTTCTTTAATTGGTTGATCTGGTTGCCATGCTCCCCCAGAAGTTTGCTGGAGTCGTAGGGCAATATGCCGACCCAGTGAATTTCCTGTTCTTGCTTCATTTTACCAGAATGGTTTATCTGATAAGGTGATTGAGCATCAAGACTAACCCTATTTATCTCAATCTGATCATTTCCAATACTATAACTCCAACGTGAAATCTGACGTTCGGAGGGCCCATGCGCTCGTTCAATATTTTGAATGTTGACAGCCAGAGAGGTCTCAACTTCATCATGCACCAGTTCGGCGAATAAAGACAAACTCCCATGTGCAGAGCGTCCGCTCACCAAATCTACAAACTCTCGGCCATGGAAGATACCATCTGAATTTAGTTTCAGTGGCTCACGAGAGTCCTCAATTGGATGACTTATGCTGCTTGCCAATAGATGGACTGCTTGAACCAAAGCTGTCTTACCGGAATTATTTGCTCCAACTAATATTGTTAATGGTGCGATCTCAATTGTAGTGTCTCCACTGAAGCACTTGTAGTGCTTCACCCCAAGCTTTCGCAATTCCATGGATGTAGAGGATCTGTGTTAACAAGCGAGGTGTAATATATAACATATCTCAATGTTCATTTAACAAGCAATGAGGATACTTTTCTCGTACGGATACATCAAAACAGTTTGAATCCAGCATTCCATCCGCTTCTCCAAACAAGAGGAACATTTAATTTGCACTTGTCTAACTATCATATTGTTGTGAAACACAACTGGCCTTGATTATTCCTATCGTTCGCGAACCGATCAATCTGTAGGAGTAGAAGTGGACGAATTGCTTTTGATGAGAAGACGAACGAAATGGACTACTTGAATTGCACAAAATGGAGCGCTTCGTGTGGAAATGATGACTCATTTTGTAGAAATTTGTAGATTGCAGGTCCGTAGCATGTGCTCGTTTAACCTCTTCAAATTGAGCGAATAATTATTCCAGACTCACCTTTTTGATCCGTAAACAATATTTGAAACATGCGAGAATTTCTTGACGAAAATTTTCTTCTCAGAACCTCATCTGCGCAAGATCTATATCACACTTATGCTGCTGAGATGCCCATTATTGATTATCACTGTCATTTGCCTCCTGATGATATAGCGAATGACCGTAGATTTGAATCAATCACGCATGCATGGCTTGAAGGAGACCATTACAAATGGCGAGCAATGCGCATGAATGGCATAGAAGAGAAATACTGCACCGGCTCTGCGTCAGATCGGGAGAAGTTTGACGCATGGGCAGTCACGGTTCCGCATACCATCATGAATCCGCTGTACCATTGGACTCATCTGGAATTACAGAGGTACTTTGGAATCCATAACTTGCTGGACACATCCTCATCAGAGAAAATCTTTGATCAGTGCACTGAACAACTTCAGACACCTGAGTTTAGTTGTAGAGAATTATTGAATCGGATGAAGGTGCATGTTGTATGTACAACGGATGATCCGATAGATGATCTTTCTGCTCATATTACAATCGCCAAGCAGCAGAATGAGTTTCTGGTTGTCCCAGGATTTAGGGCGGATAAGGTGTCCCAAATCTACAAGCCCAAAGAGTGGGTCGCCTATATATCTAAACTTGAAGAAGCTGCGAATCTGACAATTGAATCTCCAGATCAATTACTTGAAGCATTACAAATCAGGCACGATTTTTTTGCTGAGAATGGATGTATGGTCAGTGATCATGGCGAAACAGTTCTGTACCCGGGAGGCTACACATTTGGCGAAATCCAACGAATATTTGATAACACGCTCGCAGAAAAAAGGCCAACTGTGATGGAGATCACATTATTCAAAAGCTGGTTACTACACGAACTGGCAAAGATGGATTACGCTGCCGAATGGACCCAACAATTTCATCTTTGTGCAATGCGTAACAATAGCTCGCGGGCACCAATGCCTGATAGTGGCTACGATTCAATTGGAGATTTTATGATTGCGAGTGGTCTTACCCAATTTTTAGATCGACTTAATAGCAAAGGACAATTGGCAAGGACAATTTTGTATTCCGTGAATCCCAGTCATAACGAGGTGCTCGCTTCAATGTGTGGAAACTACTGTGAGCACCCGATCCCAGCCAAGATCCAATTAGGATCTGCCTGGTGGTTCATGGATCAGATTGACGGGATAGAGCGTCAACTTACTGCTTTTGCCAATATGGGACTCCTCAGCCATTTTGTTGGTATGCTAACCGACTCCAGGAGTTTTTTATCATTTCCTAGACATGAGTACTTCCGCAGAATTCTTTGTAACATGATGGGGGAGCAGATTGATCGGGGAGAACTCCCGAATGATTTGGATTGGTTGGGGCAAGTGGTGCAAAATATCTGTTATCATAATGCACGGGATTTCTTCCGTTTTAACCTTTAGGATGGCTTCCCAAAACCATGATTCAATAGGCAGTTGAAGCTGGTAGAAAACCCATTAAGGGTACCTGTTGGCGTTAATCAATGCTCCATTAAATGCTTCAACTAACAGATCCAGTTCTTAAAGAAATTCTCTTAGTATGGCAAATGACCAACCAGAGGTTTCAAGGAATCGTTTACGCATGTGGGAGACGGTGACTCAGACCAAAGTACATAGACTTTAATGCGTGATCAGAGCGAGCGAATATGCTGGTTGACAAAACTACCGACTTCACAGCCCGTCTTGATATTTTAACTTCTTGCCCACTCTTAAACGTTGGTCTATTGTGAATTCGTCTGAGAGTCAGAACGGCCATCCCCAATGCCCATAGACAGAAGCGGCGAATTCCCGTTTCATGGGCTGGAATTAGAAGTGTGTATCGGAGCGCATCATTGAGATGTTGACGTGCAATTCCGATGAGGGTATAGAGCCCTTTTATGAATCTCGTGTCTGTTTTATCGGGTGACATAGAGAGAAGATCATACCCCTCTGCTAAAAATATATTTCGTGGCAACCAACAAGCCCCCCGGGTGTGATCTTCCCACATATCCTTGAGAATATTCGTCATCTGGAGGCCTTGTCCGAAGGAGGAAGACAGAGTAATGAGTTTTTCTTTGTGCGTGCCAATCTCGTCAGAGTAATCACAGAACAGTTCTGCTAACATCTCGCCAACAACTCCCGCTACATGATAGCAGTAGCGATTGAAGTGATCAAGATTATCCAGTCCTCGGAGACTGGCAGCCTGTTGGAATTCCGCCATGCCAATGGCCATAATGCTGACGCAGCGCATGAGGGCTCCCCTCTGAGTTGGTGAAAAGCTGTTGGTAATGCGAATGACACGGTAAACATTCACAATCAGATTGCTTTCCCGCTCTGTGGCAGACAGAGTAAGAAGCTTTGCGAGATCGAGTGAAAACCTCTCGGCTTCCTCTTTTCCTTGTAGGACATCAAGCCAACGGTTTGAGAATTCACGTTTCTGATCAGGGTTGAGCGCCTCTTCATCTTCAATGGTGTCTGCAATCCTGCATAGGAGATAAGCATTCCCAACTACATCTTTCAGCTGAGCAGGGAGTTGGGGAATCGTTAAAGCAAAGGTACGGGAGACATCCTGCAGGATATCATTTTGGTAAGCTAAGTCTTCTACAATGTAAGGGTTTCCAAGTCCCATATTGTTTTGATCTGACAACTAGACTACAATCAGAGTGGCAATTGAGGCTAAATGTATGTGATGAAAAGAATGTTCAGTTAAAGTTGAATATGACGGTGCTATGAACTACTTGCACTGTGTCTCGGACTGATATGAGTTAAATTTGATCTTTAACATGATAACACGCTGGGCAGGTATCTACCATTGATACAGGAAAACAGGAACTGTCATCATTCCTAATCAAATATCTAATTTAGTATCACTAGACTACAACTCCATTCAAGCCAGCCTACCCCATCACCATAGATGATGAATCATTATTGGGTTTTACATAATACAGTCCTTAAAGGTGCCAAATGAGATTCAAATAGTTAAGTTCGTTCAAGTGGAACGATATAATTCGCACAACACTCAATGTTGCATGTGTCACTCAGCCCATGACTTGCGCCTTAGAAGCGAGTCAGAGTGAATTAGAGTGAGAACATTCGACTTCAATCAAGGACTCAAAATCTACTTCCAATTTGTCAATGCAAGGATCAATTCTGAAAATGACCTCGTTGATGAAAGGTGCAACAGGTCTTCTACAAATTTACTTGATGCCCTGCCATCAACTCAGACTATAGGAAATTACCAAATCCAGACATAGTCAAGCATATCTGAAATTCGTTTTGTCCTATAACGATTGAAAAGCATGTAAGGTCCATAATTTATGGACCTGATCAGCTATAACTACATAAAGAATAGAGACTAAGGTAAATCCTGCGATGGGGTTGTTGGAGAGTTTTAAGGCGGTAGATATCCAAATTCTTTCCTACCATCACACTTTCGGATTTTTGACTCTTACGAGATAGAAAATAACGTGATTTACATGATAGAGAGCATAGTCATTAACCAATTCGGACATAACATTGGTCAATAAACGATCTTTGGATACCAACCATGAGAACCGCAGATGCCCGATGAATGAACTCCTATCTTTCCTTTGGCAAGCCTATTGTTTTCCCACCAATGATTCACTCATCCCGAAGGAATTGCCCCGTGGTAGAACCGTGCATTTTCAAGATATGGAGTCTTATATTGGAATAATTCAAAATACCTGCTCTCAAATCATCAGCAAGGTTCACCAGAATAATTATAACTGATCCACGGAAGGATCACCAACCGCACCTGAGTACTTGAATCAACGATAAGAATAGTGATACCTCGTCTTCTGTCTCATGTACACATCCTATTGGGGACAATTACAAAAGATCCAAGAATCCGACAGCCTCTGCCCGATATGTATCAGCAGAGGATACCCCAAGTGGATTCCTGTCAACTCTGTTCCCAGAGTATTAGAACTTGCACCTGAATGGTCATGGCTTAAGCTTGATCGCGTGGCATATGAGAAACTGTTTATGGAACGGCTATCTAGGCTAAACGCTGAAAATCTCTGGGATAGATTAGATTGGATTGCCCGATCCAATGGGAGTGAGACACCTGTTTTATTGTGTTGGGAAAAACCGCCATTCACTGTTGATCATTGGTGTCATAGGCGATTAGTATCTCAATGGTTTGAGATGGAGTTGAATGTTCATGTTCCTGAGTTGTCATTTGAGAATCCAATCTCCCTTCTATTTTAGATTCTGATCTGTTTCCCAACAGCACAGATATCTTCGTGAAATCACCAATTTCGCAATGTCCCGAATGATGCCAAGATTCGTATCCTGTCAAGGTCATCCATTGCCGAACTTTAATATTCTCCATAGAAGATCCCTGCAATGCGTTTGTCCGAGTCCACAACGAAGGCTTCGATCGTTTCTGGTAATGACTACGAATCGGATGATTTCTATATTTCGCTTGCCCTTGACTCCAGCTCTTCAAGTTGAGGCATATACTCCATCGTCACTCGCCCAAAATCAGGATTCAATTCAAGAGCACGTTCAAGAGCAATTCGAGCTTCCGGAAGGTCTCCTCGGTCCATATATACGATTGCTAATCGTAGATATGCCTGATCATAGCCCCACTTAGGCAGGAACGGATCATCAATCACTTCGTTTTCAAAAATCAGGATTGCTTCATTGATTAATTTCTCCGCAAGTGATTTATCACCTCCAACAATCCCAGGAAGTTCGTAATCAATCATCGCTTTGATAAGCTTGACTCTGGGATTATTGGGGCCCAATTCTATAGCCTTGTCCATTGCCCGTTTGTATCTACGGCTGAGGGAAATGGCCTTGAGAGGGCGGACAGAAATTTTGTATACATAGGAGATAGCGAGTAACCCCCATACATCTGCCAATTCCGAATCAAGTTTGACGGCAGTCTCTAAATGTTTGATGGCATTATTGATATGGCCTGCCACTTCTCCCGTTTCGGCGGCTCCACTCTCGCCCAGCATGTAGGCGAGATCATTGGATGCCGTTCCTGCGTAGTAATGTGCCCAGACGGCAAGACTATCATCCTTAGGGACTGACTCAAAAATGGTTCGAGCTTCCACCAAACCATCCGCGTCTCGAGCGTTTGCGGCGGCATCTAATACTTCCAACCCTCTGTGAATTAACTCTGCACCAGTTTGTGCTTGCACAACGGTGTGGAAAAATAAAAAACAGGTTAGAGAAAAAACTCCGAAGTATTTCATGGGTAGATAATCACTGGGGTACTTGAATCAATTCAATGAATTAATATTTCCATACGATTAAATAAAATGACACGCGTCAATAGCATTGGTTAAACCCGCAATTCCAGTGAAATTTCCAATATATCTTAGAACCTTTCATGAATTAAATGTTGAAAAACTCAAAATATACAGTATTCAGGCGAACAAGATGGTCAAGCCGGAGGGGAAGGGTAGAATTGGCCACTACACTGAACTATAAAGACACACCGCGTTTCCAGGGAATAAAATCATTCTGATTTCGGCCTACCGCCGCAGGTGTAAATTCTCCACTTGCCACTTTCACAACTAGGTCAAGGAGCTTGGAGCCAATGGACTCAATTGTTTCACTTCCATCAATGATCCCTCCAGCATCCAGATCAATCAGGTCAGGAATTCGATTCGCGAGAGTTGAATTGCTACTCACCTTAATCACCTGGGCAACAGGATTGCCCGTTGGCGTACCCATTCCCGTTGAAAAGAGAATGATCTGTGCACCAGCCCCTGCAATTGCAGTCGTGGATTCCACATCCCCCCCAGGTGTACACAATAGGTTTAATCCAGATGTTTTTATGTATTCAGGATAATCCAAGACATCAGTAATCGGTGAAGTACCTCCTTTGCGTGCGGCCCCAGCACTCTTCATTGCATCGGTTAATAGCCCGTCCCGAATGTTTCCAGGGGTTGGATTCATATCAAACCCAGATCCTGCCGCCTCAGCCAAGGAAGCATACGACTCCATCAGATCAACAAAACGGGCAGCAGTTGAGGGGCTGGTGCAGCGGTTTATGAGCATTTGCTCCTGTCCGCAGAGTTCGGGAAACTCGGCAAGAATCGCTCTGCCCCCGAGGGCAATCAGTAAATCTGTTGTATACCCAATGGCCGGGTTTGCAGAAATACCACTGAACCCATCTGATCCACCACATTCCAACCCCAAGGTGAGTTTACTCAGTGGAGCGGGCGCACGTCGCAACTGATCTGCTTCTTGAAGCCCTTCAAAGGTGTCATGAATGGCTTGAGTGAGAAGATGATCAGTGCTGGAATACGATTGCTGCCTAAACAAGTGAAGCGGTTTATCAAACGATGGATTCCGGCGGCGGAGCTCGTCCTTCAAGATTTTCAACTCGGCGTTCTCACACCCCAAACTGAACACGGTTCCACCACACACGTTTGGGTGATGGAGATACCCAGCCAATAGACCACACAGCGCACGAGCATCTTGGCGGGTACCCCCGCATCCCAAGTGATGAGAAAGAAATCGAATCCCGTCCACATTCTCAAACACACGCTTTGTTGACGAAGATGTCGGTGCCAACCCCACAGGTTCGGAATCCGAACGATGCGCATGGACTAGTTCAGCAACCAATTGTTGATAAGGAGAAACGGTACCATAGCCCAACTCATCTTCAAAGGCGCGACGAAGGATATCAATATTTTGATTCTCACAAAATACCATTGGTAGGACAATCCAATAATTTGCAGTGCCAACTTGTCCGTCACTGCGATGGTATCCATAAAATTCACGCCCCTCCCATCTGGAAATATCTGGGGCGGTCCACTCTGGGGCAGGAGTGGAAGGGTTTATCTTGTAATTGGAAGAATCATGAATAATATCTTTCAGATTTAGACGATCGCCAGCGTGTAACGTGCGATTTGCACGGCCAATGATCACACCGTACATGACAACGGGATCCCCCTGCGGGATCAATTCGGTTACAACTTTGTGCTTTGCAGGGATAGGGGAGCGGGCCGTACAGTGAGACAGAACCTCAATTCCCGAAGAGAGAGAAGCCAAAGCGACCGCAACATTATCATCGGTGTGGATCTTCAAGATTCGCCTGGACATTAGGACACATCTGAATAGTCACCTATGTTTAGGCTTGAAGCCTTACTGGCTACAACACTGTTTGCACCAATCATTGAATCTTGAAGAATGGTGTTCTGCACATTGGCAGATTCAAAGATGATACTGTCACGAATGATGGAATTTGTAATCTGTGCATCCGCTTCAACAGATACATAGGGACCTATAATGGAATTTTCAATAATGACATTTTTCGCAAGATAGATCGGCTCAATGACAAGTGAATTTGAGCAGCCGGGACGATTCTCCGTTTGCGGCTCATGATCAAGTAAATATCGAACCGTGTCCATGAAAGCATCCAGTGTGCCGCAATCCAGCCACGCGTTTACAGCCGCAGTCCGAAAAATCATTCCCTGTTTTAACATTCGATCAAATGCGTCCGTCAGATAGAATTCTCCACCTTTCCCGCAAATATTGTGATCAAAGAGAGCTTGGATGGCTTGGCGGAGACGCTCAAGATTTTTGACATAGTAGATTCCAATGAGCGCCTCGTTGGAAATCAACTCTTGCGGTTTCTCCACGAAGGCCGTTACGCGATCTCCCTCCCGGACTGCCACGCCAAATCGACTGGGATCGTCAACCTTTTTTACCCAGGCTACAACATCACTGCTACCGAGATCATCTAATGGATCCATATCAAATACTGTATCTGCATAGACCACGACTCCTTCTCCATTCAGATAAGGCTCGGCGCAGTGGACCGCATGAGCAGTCCCTTTGGCTTCGTCCTGAATCACATAATGCGGCTGGATGCCATGACGCGAACAGACTGAGTCAAGGAGTTCATAGACCGTATGGTCAAAGCCAGGTCCCAAAATAAATACAGCATCTGTAAGGGGTTGGGGCAGGGTATGGGTGAACCTTTCAACGATACGTTCCACCATGCATTGCCCCCGAACGGTCATCAAGGGTTTCGGTGTGATTGACGACTGAGGGCGTAACCGCTTCCCTCGACCAGCCATTGGAATGATGAGTTTCACGACTTAGTCTAAAATTAAGTTGTGCTCGGTGCGATCTTCCCAGCGAATTTCATCTACTGGGTCAGATTTATTTTTTCCTGCATACAATTGGTTTGGACAATTGATCACAAAGGCATCAGAGGTTCCGATATTACGGTAAGCATGAATAACCCCAGGAGGGACGATGACAGTAGTGGGAGTATCCACACCAGTATCCAGGAGTTGTCGGATTCCATAGGTCGCAGACGTACGGCGATCATCCCACAGGTACACGCGGAACGATCCATTTACGAATGCGAAGAGATCTGTCTGGTAACGATGTTCATGAGGGCCGCGGGCAACGCCTGCGCGGGTCAATGAAATATAGGCCATTTCAGGATGGATGTTTTTTGGGAGTTCATCATGTCGAAAAATTTCTGACAGCCACCCCCGAGCGTCTTCGTGACGAGAAAGTTGTCTCACGAGGCAGTCATGCACGATACCCTCTTTCCAGATCATTCGTCAAGCGTGTTCAACATTTAGATTGGGGTAGACAAGATCCTGTGCTAGTTGGTTCGCCTCCTGCAGGCCTTTGACGGTTCCAGCATCTCCCCACCACCCTTTAAGGATCCCATAAGACAGTTTACTTTTTTTCACATACTCAGAATTTAAGTCACTAACCTCGTACTCTCCGCGCCGGCTAGGCGAAAGAGTTCGGATAAAGTCAAATACCTGTGCATCATAAAAGTATAATCCTGTTACCGCAAATTTGCTTGGAGGATGTGCAGGTTTCTCAATGATATCAACGATTTCATCCCCGTTAAATCGCGGAACTCCATAGCGCTCGGGATCGGGTACTTCTTTTAGGAGAATTCGGGCACCTTGCTGCTGGGCTTGATAGGTTTTCACTTCATCTGCGAGACTATCCTCAAGAATATTATCACCAAGCATTACCAGAAATGGTTTTCCATTAGCAAAATTTTCACAGAGGCCAAGCGCCTGAGCGATGCCTCCTGGTTGATCTTGAACGCGATAGGTAAGATCGAGACCTAAGTCTTTTCCACTACCAAGAAGGTTGACTACATCTCCCATATGCTCGGGACTGGTCACAACCGCAACCCGTTCAATCCCTGCCTGATACAGTCGCATCAGAGGATGATAAATCATCGGGTATCGTCCCACGGGAAGTAAATGCTTGTTGGTAACCTTCGTGAGAGGAAGAAGCCTAGTCCCTGTACCGCCTGCGAGGACAATCCCATTCAGAGGTTCATTCATAGGTAAATTAGTTTGGGAGGAGAATTGGATGGGCTTCTTGATCAGATTAACGAAGAAGATCCTGTTCTCTTTTTAGATCCTGCTGAACCATCTCTCGGACCAAATCTTCAAATGAGGTCGTTGCCGTCCAGCCTAGTTCAGAGCGGGCCAGAGAGGCATCTCCCAACAGGTGGTCTACTTCCGCAGGACGATAATATCGTGGATCTACCTCAACCAGAACCTGTCCACTCTTTACCGAGCGGCCTTGTTCCTCTCTTCCCGTTCCAACCCACTCAAGTGGCAGACCTACTTCCTCAAACGCTAGGGAGCAGAGTGTTCGAACGGAGGACGCATGTCCAGTAGCCAACACATAGTCGCGGGGAGATTCCTGTTGGAGCATCATCCACATTCCCCTCACATAGTCACGGGCATGTCCCCAATCTCTTTTCGCATTTAAATTTCCGAGATACAGCTTTTGGTCGATCCCGAGCTTGATCCGCGCAGCGGCTCGGGTAATCTTGCGTGTGACGAATGTCTCTCCACGCAAGGGGCTTTCATGGTTGAAAAGAATCCCGTTACAGGCATACATTCCGTAGGCCTCTCTGTAATTGACGGTCACCCAGTAGGCATAGAGCTTCGCCGCACCATAAGGACTGCGAGGGCGAAATGGCGTCGTTTCGGATTGTGGAGATTCGGCGGCATTGCCAAAGAGTTCACTGGTTGAGGCCTGATAAAATCGAACCTGATCGATGACCCCAAGAATTCGTATCGCTTCCAGAAGTCTTAATACACCAACTGCATCGGCATTCGCGGTATACTCTGGCGTATCAAAGCTAACCTGTACGTGACTTTGCGCACCCAGATTGTAGATCTCATCCGGTTGCACTTCCTGAACAATGCGGATCAGATTGGTTGAATCGGTCAGATCTCCATAGTGTAGTCGGAATTTCGCCTCATCAATGTGGGGATCCATGTACAGATGATCGATCCGTTGGGTATTGAACAAGCTGGCGCGACGCTTTACTCCATGCACCGTATACCCCTTCTCCAGAAGGAACTCGGAGAGATAGGCACCATCCTGTCCAGTAATCCCCGTAATTAAAGCAGTTTTATTGCTCATGAATGTTAGACTTATACCAAGTATAGGTCTGCTGAATTCCCTTTTCCAGTGAAGTGGGCGCTTTCCAGCCGAGTTTGGTTAGGCGCGAAATATCAACTAGTTTACGAGGAGTACCGTCTGGCATAGATGGGTCAAATTCAAGCTTACAATCGGTTCCCATGACTTGTTGTAGAAGAGTGCAGAGATCCCAAATACTGAGATCTTCACCACTCCCGACATTCAACATGGAGTCGGGAGCGATGTTTTGAATTTCTTCCTCAGGAGTTCGAAGCACATGTAGACATGCATCAGCCATATCTTCACTAAATAGAAATTCACGGCGAGGTTGGCCGGATCCCCAGACCGAAACGGTCTTCCGCTTGGATACATGTGCCTCATGAAATTTTCTCATCAGTGCAGGCAGAACATGGCTGGATGAAAGATCAAAATTATCTCCTGGCCCATAGAGGTTCGTCGCCATAAGCGTCAGAAAATCGCAGCCATACTGGCGCCTTAGAGCCTGGCACTGAAGAACCCCTGTAATCTTCGCAACTGCATACCACTGGTTGGTCCCCTCAAGTGGACCGCTGAGTAAAGCGGTTTCCTTGAGGGGCTGCTCGGCATCACGCGGGTAGATGCATGTGCTTCCCAAAAAAATCAATCGCTCCACATTTACATTCTTTGCAGCTTGTAGAACATGGTTCTGGATCAGGAGATTGTCACCTAAAAAATCGGCTGGATACTGATCATTCGCCAGAATACCTCCAACTCGGGCAGCTGCCAGAATGACGAATTTGGGGCGGTGCTGCTCAAAGAAGCGGTTGACAGAATCCTGCACACGAAGGTCCAATTCCTGCCGGCCAAATAGCAGTAGGTTTGAGAATCCATTCGCAGAGAGTTTCTTGACCAGTGCCTGGCCCAGAAGTCCCCGATGCCCAGCGATATAAATAGGTGCTTCGGGATTACTTAAGTGCATGGAGTACGGGGCTTGTCAAGTTTCTGGAAAACATAATTGAGAGTGCGCCGAAGACCCTCTTCTCGATCAATTTTTGGAGACCAGCCAAGGAGCTGATTCGCCAAGGAAAAATCTGGTTGACGATTTTTGGGGTCATCCTCATTCAATGGATGATAAGTAATAGGGCTGGTGCTTTTCGACAGAGCGAGAATTTCCTTCGCAAAGTCAAGGATGGAGACCTCACTACAACATCCAATATTGATCGGGTCGGTTACACTACTGTAAAGTAACCGTACGATGCCCTCAATCGTGTCATCCACATAGGTAAATGAGCGGGTTTGCTGGCCTGTTCCATGAACTGTAAGGGGTTCTTCACAAAGGGATTGGCGCATGAATGTGGGAAGCGCTCTCCCATCATTGAGACGCATCCGAGGTCCATAGGTGTTAAAGATGCGAACAATCCGGGTTTCCACACCATGATAGCGGTGGTATGCCATGGTGATAGCTTCTGCAAATCGTTTCGCCTCATCGTAGACACCCCGTAATCCGACAGGGTTCACATTCCCCCAATAGCTTTCTTTTTGCGGATGTTCTGTAGGATCTCCATAAACTTCACTGGTGGAAGCCAGCAAAAAGCAGGCATTTTTCGCTTTGGTCAAGCCTAACGCATTATGGGTTCCGAGGGCACCTACCTTGAGTGTTTGGATCGGGAATCGGAGGTAATCAATTGGAGAGGCAGGACTTGCGAAATGAAGAACATAATCCAGAGACCCATCTACCGCGATGTATTCCGTTACATCGTGATTCAGAAAACTGAACCGAGGGTGATCGGCCAGATGGGCAATATTATCCCGTGAGCCAGTAAGGAAGTTGTCCATACATACGATCGCGTGTCCGTCTTCAAGCAGTCGGTCACATAGATGAGATCCCAGAAAACCAGCACCACCAGTAATTAAAGTTCGTACCATGAAAGATGGGATTTTAATCCCAAGCAACCCAGTTATACTCAATCCACTCAAGTTACGATCAAATCATACGGATTACGTTATACGGTGGAGTGGGGCAAGTTTTTCGGGGGAGGTTTCCCGAATGAGTGCCCTTGCCAGCGCTCGAGCGGGGTCAATGAGGGGGATCTCCTCCTGTTCGGCAAGAGCAAGAGGGAGTTCAGTGCATCCCAGAATTACCGCGTCTGCTCCTCGTTCACGGCAGTGATGCACAGCGGAGTGAACCATTTTACATGCCTGTGCGGTGGTTGGCGACGATTTAGCCTTGATTCCGAATTCACGATCAAAAATTGCCCGATGAACAACGTTCTCTGCAAAGTCGTCCGTTGGCATCACGGGCGAGAACCCTCTATCCTCCAAAGCAGACTTGTAGAGCCCCAACCTGTGAACACTGAGCGTGGA
Organism: Rhodothermales bacterium; assembly: GCA_965208025.1. Taxonomy (GTDB): domain Bacteria; phylum Bacteroidota; class Rhodothermia; order Rhodothermales; family Bin80; genus Bin80. The sequence goes on along the minus strand of OZ242302.1, from coordinate 1,175,734 downwards.
GAGGCAACCGATTCGCTCTGCCTCGGGGAGCCATTCCCTCACATATTGGATTGTCTCATGGATCAAATGTAGAATTCGGATCTTTACACCCTGCAAAGATCGTTCAAGTTCTTCAAAAATTGGTGGAGCATGGGCTGAATTACAGGGAATACCAGCAACGTGAACGCCGAGCCTTGCAAGCTCACGGGCAATGGATGCGATGGCAATGCCAGGATTCCGTTTGGATTCCCCAAACAGATAGGCACTGCGGTCACCTATAAGATGGCTATGGGAAAGAAGCGCCATCGGGAGGTGGTCTTGGTCGGTTGAGGCCACTGTTTCTGCGACCACTTTTGCGGCCAGATCCAATCCAGCCTGGGGGCCCATGCCACCAATTATGCCAATTATTGGGATTTTCATGAAAATTTTATCATGTTTTGTCAGAGAGTGGAAGATAATATCTATCTTTGCCGTTTCGTAGTATAATAATGAATGTCTGGTCATATTGCCCGGTCGTCTAATGGCAGGACAGCGGCCTTTGGAGCCGTCGGTGGAGGTTCGAGTCCTCCCCGGGCAACCTTTCCGAATAATAATGAAGATTGAGTAGAATGTCTTTACGGGAGTTACCCATTGGCATATTCACGGGTAGTAGTAATCCTGCGCTTGCTGAGCGGATTGCGGATGCATACGGTCAACCTTTGGGGAAGCTGGATCGGGTCGTATTCTCAGATGGAGAATTATATGCAAAGTATCAAGAGTCCATTCGAGGGAGAGATCTGTTTATTGTCCAGAGCACTTACCCCAACGCTGACAACTGGATCGAGCTTCTTCTTTTGATTGATGCAGCCAAGCGAGCTTCGGCGGACCGAATTAACGCGGTGATCCCCTATTTCGGTTATGCTCGACAGGAGCGCAAGGACCAACCTCGGGTTCCAATCGCTGCCAAACTCATGGCAGATCTCCTCCAGACGGCGGGGATTGATCGGCTCCTGACCATGGATTTGCACGCATCCCAGATTCAAGGATTTTTTAATGTTCCAGTGGATCATTTATATGCGTCCGCAGTATTCGCAGGTTATTTTCAAAAATTTCGCCTAACAAACTTGGTGGTTGTCGCTCCGGATGTTGGCGCCATTAAGATGGCCCGGGCTTATGCGAATAAACTCAATGCTGAACTCGCGGTCATTGATAAGCGCAGGCCCCATCCGAATGAAGCGGAAATCATGAATATTATTGGTGAGGTTGAAGGGCGAAATGTTCTATTGATTGACGATATCATTGATACCGCCGGAACACTTACGAATGCAGCAAACTCTCTGCGAGAAGCAGGAGCTCAGGAAATTATGGCCGCATGTACCCATCCACTATTATCGGGTCACGCTTATGAACGCATTGAATCCTCTGTTCTGAGTAAGCTACTGGTGACCGACAGTATCCCTCTTACCCGTGAATCAGACCGCATTGAGGTCGTGAGTGTAGGGGAGATGTTTGCGGATGCAATCCAGCGGATTTCGACCGATGACTCGGTCTCCACATTGTTTAACCCATGATAGAATAATTCATGAACGTAATTTCAATTTCAGCGAAGGTTCGTACTCCAGGCAAGTCTTCTGCCAGAGCGGCAAGAAGGCAAGGAGATGTGCCCTGTGTCCTCTATGGCCGCCATGTAGAAGCACATCCATTTGTCACGAGTGAGCGGAGCCTCCACCAACTCATCTACACCAACCAGACTCACATTGTGAATGTCAGTTTGGGTGATAAAAACTGGGACTGTATTGTAAAGGACGTAGCGTTCCATCCAGTCACGGACCGTCCAATGCATGTTGATTTTCAGGCGCTCCAGAAAGGAGAGAAAGTAACGCTATCAGTCCCCATTAACTTCTCTGGAGTCTCCGCGGGACAATCCAAGGGCGGGTCCCCGATCTTCGTACTCAATGAATTGACCGTCTCATGCTATCCTCGGAATATTCCTACCCAGATTGATATTGATGTTCGTGATGTGGAAATTGGGGATTCAATTTTTGTCCGTGACCTGCAAGAGGAGACTTTAGAATTTTTGGCACCTGAAGATCAAATCTTGATGTCGGTGGTTCGTCCTCGTGTTGAAGTGGAAGAGACGGAGGATGATGTTGAGGAAGAGGTTACCGAAGAGGAGACTGAGGAATCGTGATCGGATATTTGGTTCCCACCTTGTGATGGCAAATAAACATCGCGTAATCCTTGGATTGGGCAACCCAGGAGATGCGTATGAAGGTACACGCCATAACGTTGGTTATAAGGTGATTGATCAGGTTGCAGAGCGGTGCAATATCAAGCTAAAGCCTGATACCCGAACAAATTCGCTTGCAGGAAGCGGGAAGTGGCGGGGTTATCCGTTTACAGTGGCAAAACCTCAGACATGGATGAATCGCAGTGGAGAGTCAGCCCGTAGTTTTCAGCGTCGCATGCAGTTGGGAGGATCGGAGTTTATGGTTGTTCTGGATGATATCTATTTACCAGTTGGGACTCTACGACTCCGCCAGCGTGGCAGCGCCGGGGGGCACAATGGGATGCAGAATATAATTGACGCCCTGGGATACGATAATATTCCCAGACTTCGTATCGGAATTGGTGAGGAGTTTGACCGCGGTGATCAGTCCGAATATGTTTTGTCACCATTTTCCTCGGAGGAGAACATCCTGATGAACAGGACCTTTGAGAATGCAAGGGATGCGGTGCTGATGTTTGTGGCTGAGGGGATTGTGTCCGCCATGAACTGCTTCAACCGGAGATCAAAATCTTCTGGCGCCTCTTCTATTCCCTCTCACCCACATAAGTCAAACTAACTCAACCCGGTATTTCGGCAGGAATTTCTGAATCAATCATTCCTTCCCTTAGAACTCATTTGAAAAAAAATATCAATTATGCAAGTTGTTCCACTTACTCTATTGGTGTGTACCTGCGGGGTTATCGCCCTCTTATTTGCCTGGATACGGGCACGCTGGATTTCAAGGCAGGATCCAGGTACAGAGCAGATGATTGCGATTGGAGGCTATATTGCCCGAGGTGCACGGGCATTCCTGAACCGTGAGTATCGCGTCATTGCAGTCTTTGTTGTCTGTGTTGCTGTGATTCTGGCAATTACGGGATTCATGTCTGAATCCGATTCAGGGCAGTCGCCACTGGTCGCTGTATCCTTTTTTGTGGGCGCATTCTGTAGTGGTGCTGCGGGATTTATCGGAATGCGTGTTGCCACGAAGGCCAATGTGAGGACAACGAATGCGGCCCGGACTGGACTTGCCCCTGCCTTGAATATTGCCTTTTCTGGGGGGTTGGTTATGGGGCTATGTGTCGTGGGATTAGGAATTTTAGGGCTCGGTACATTGTTTCTGGCTTACAGTGAGTTCACGGATTGGTCAACAATCCGTGTGATTGAAGTGATTTCTGGATTTTCGCTAGGGGCATCATCTATTGCACTTTTTGCTCGTGTCGGCGGAGGGATCTATACCAAGGCAGCGGATGTGGGTGCTGATCTGGCGGGTAAGGTCTACGAGGGTATTCCAGAGGATGATCCCCGCAATCCAGCTACGATCGCTGATAATGTTGGGGATAATGTCGGAGATGTTGCAGGCATGGGGGCAGATCTTTTTGAGAGCTACGTTGGCTCAATTATCGGGGCGATGGTTCTTGGGACTGGATTTCTAGCGGTCTTTGACGGATCTGGTGCAGCACTGGGAAGTCTGAGTGCAGTATTGTTACCTCTGGTACTTGGCGCGGTCGGAATATTGGTTTCCGTTTTGGGATCTTTCTTTGTCCGTGTCAAAGAGGGTGGAAACCCGCAGAGAGGGCTAAACCTTGGTGAATTTGGGTCTAGTGCGGTCATGGCAGGTGTTGCATTTTTTGTGATTTCCTGGATGCTTCCCAGTGAATGGGTGGCTACCACTAGTATTGTGGGAGAGCGCACATATACAGCCATGGGAGTCTTCTGGGCGATGGTGATTGGTCTATCCGCAGGTGTGATGATTGGTCTGGCCACCGAGTACTTTACTGCTACAACCACCCAGCCTACCTTCCGAATTGCAAAGCAGAGTATTACGGGGGCTGCAACGAATATCATTTCTGGATTGGGAACAGGGATGTACTCCACTGGCATTCCTGCTCTGGTGTTGGCCTTGGCTATTATTGGTGCGTTTAGCACTGCGGGTCTTTATGGGATTGCGATTGCGGCCGTCGGAATGCTATCCGTAACGGGAATCCAGTTAGCTGTGGATGCCTACGGCCCGATCAGCGATAACGCGGGAGGAATAGCCGAAATGACTCATCTCCCCCCCGAAGTGAGAGAGCGAACCGATAAATTGGATGCCGTCGGGAATACGACGGCGGCAATTGGAAAAGGGTTCGCAATTGGGTCTGCTGCACTCACTGCATTGGCCCTCTTTGCGGCATTCATGCAGCAAACTGGACTGGAAACGATCAATGTTGCTCAGCCAAATATACTTGCAGGTCTTCTGATTGGAGCAACCTTACCTTACGTCTTCAGTGCGATGGCAATGGCCGCAGTTGGACGGGCATCCGCAGATATGATTAAAGAAGTGGGTCGACAGTTCAATGAGATTTCGGGGCTTCGGGATGGAACGGCAACCGCGGAGTATGCCAAGTGTGTGGATATTTCAACGGCCGCAGCAATACGAGAGATGATTGCTCCTGGTCTCCTTGCAATCCTATTGCCAGTAATTGTAGGATTCATTAGTATTGACATGTTGGGAGGATTGCTGGTTGGGGTTACCGTTTCAGGTGTTTTGTTTGCGATCTTTCAGTCCAATGCTGGCGGTGCATGGGACAATGCGAAAAAGAGGATTGAAGGTGGAATGAACATTAACGGTGAAGTCTTGGAAAAAGGAACCGAAGCGCACAAAGCGGCGATTGTTGGCGATACGGTTGGTGATCCCTTCAAGGACACCTCCGGTCCAAGCCTGAATATTCTCATTAAGCTGATTGCAGTGGTTGCCTTGGTCATTGCCCCTTTATTGTAATTATTCCTAATATGCTTTTGATATAGTTCTGCACCATTTGGGCAAACAAGAACATTTAGGGTCTGGTAGCAAACCGTGTGTCCAAGAAAAAACTTAGTTGTGCTGTAACAACCAAGATTTCGGCAATTTAACTGCACGCGGTTCCTCTGATCAATCTTCACCTATGTTTGGTTGTGGCGTATTGCCAATCCAAATTTATCGTTATTACTGACTGTAAATCAAGAAACATAGGATTAGGAGAGGAATGTATCTATTATGATTGAGGGAGGGGCAAGAGCAAAGAGAGGAGACATTGCAGTGGAGTATGTCAATCATTGTGTGTTATGGTTCTGAAATGAGACGTACTCGAACATACTCAGAGGATCATTGACGAACAATCGCCAACTCGAGTCTTCGAAAGAGACACATGTCTCGGAAAGAGATTTGTGTTACCCTGCTCAGACGAAAGTTTGATTATGATTGGTATTCGGAAACCAGGTTCTCCACTTCACGGACGTACATCTCTTCCGCTTGACTTACCCATGAACGATACTCGGTAGCATCAAAATTGTACTGTGGAATAAAATTAATTAACCGATCAAGATTCATATCACTGGTTTGTATAGCAGCGCCCATTTTTGTCCCATCAATGACATTGCAGTATTGCTCAAAATGACGGTTCAGTGGGTTGAGCATTAGGGGTTTGCCCAGATACAACGCCTCTGCCAAAGTTTCAAATCCAGAGGTTGTGGCAATCCCCTGACAACGCGCCATCATATCAAGAAAGCGACGACCGTGAAGGTGATGAAACGCAAGATGATCACTGTAATGCCAAATTTTTTCGGCTTCCTCATTATTCCAAAAACAGTGAAGTTTGTATGAGGGGTTTTTCTCATGCCATGCAATCAGATCTTCCCCGAGACTGTGGTGATAGAGATAGATCAAAAAAAATGGCTCAGCAACCCCATGTGGGAGAGAAAACAATTCCTCTCTAAGGAGGGGCGGCATCACGATGATTTTTTTATCGGGTAGAGGGGGGGCATCATAAAGGGACAGGGCAAATCGTCGTTCGGCTCCTAACCCAACTAGACGTGTAAAGGCAATGGAAGAAATCTTTTGCACTTCGAAGCCTTCTGGAAACTGGTAAGTTGGGTGTAAAAACATATACTGATGACCTACGGCGACCATGGGAATTTTTGGTCGCTCACGAAGCATAAAAAAAGCTGCAAGTGGTTCAAAGAAATTAATGATGATATCTGGTTGCTCGTCCCGAATTAAGTCGCTGAGAATTGTGAAGCTATGATTTAACTTGGTTGATCGCATGGTGTAACTGACGAGGGTTCGCCCCCAATCAATACTTCGATTTTCTTGATTTATAAAGAAGTGACCACTCGGTACTTGGATTAAAGGTGCACCCAGACCTTCTTCAAAAAAATCAGGAATGATACCGTCAACTCCATCGGTCACGACTGATTTACAAATAGAATGTCCTGCTTTTTTGAGAATTGAAGCAAAGGCAAGCGCTTGTGTTAGATGACCTCGTCCCTCTCCCTGCACAATAAATAGCGCGCGCAGTCGGGCCATGTTAGGAGTTCTCCGTGATTATTGAGGCGTCTAACGCCTCCGAGTGTACCTTATGGGTAAGGCCTCGTGTCAACTGGGGTTGATGATCCATAGTCACCCAATGGAGTATCTCTAGTTCACCATTATCATGTTCAACTAACCCAGTGCAACTCTCAATCCAGTCTCCAGAATTGGCATACAGGAAAGATTCAATTTCGCGTATCTCGGCAAAATGTACATGACCACAGACAACGCCGTCGGCATTCTTGCTTATAGCCGTCCGAATCATCGCATGCTCAAAGTCGGCAATTGCTTGAACTGCACGCTTCGTTCGGTGCTTCATGTATGCCGAAAGCGACCAGTAGGGCATGCCCATTAAGCGCCGGGCTCGGTTGAGGCCTCGATTGAGTAGGAGCAGAATACGGTAGGCCTTCGAACCAAGAATAGAAAGCCAACGCGCATGCCGAATCATTCCATCAAAGACATCCCCATGCAAGACAAGCAGTCTGCGACCATCTGCGGTTACATGGAGAGCTTCCTGCATAATATGGATTCTACCTAAACGAAGCCCAAGGTAATCTCTGGCAAATTCGTCGTGATTGCCAGGTAAATAGATGACCCGAGTACCTTTACGAGCTTTACGAAGGATTTTCTGAATTACATCATTGTGATTTTGATCCCAACGCCAAGACCGTGAAAGCGCCCAGCCGTCAAATATATCTCCAACTAGGTAGAGCGTATCGCTTTCGTTATATCGAAGAAAATCAAGCAAATAGGACGCTTTGGCATCTTTCAGTCCAAGATGAAAGTCTGATAACCAGATCGTACGGTAATGTTTAACACTGTTCATAGGGAGGAATACCCAACCGTTCGTTTGAGTGTCAGAAGTTTGGCGATTGTAACGATCTTATGTTTGCGCCTCAACCCTATCTTCAATGATCGTCAGACATAGATCCTTATAAGTTTCCCGCTGTGATTTGGATTCAAACAGAAGCAATACCCGTTTCCCCTCACCAAGGAGTTGAACATAGTGTTTTCCCTTGGTTTTCCCAGAGGTCACATGCTCTACATCATTGTAGTGAACAATGGTGAGTTGAAGTCCCATTGGAGTTTTGCAATAAAGCAGGAGACGCGAGGCTGTATGAAATAGCGTATTCTTGCGAGGCTTACAGTCTAAGGTAATGTCACACAGAATTCGATCTTTATAGAGAATTGCTTCCCCATTGAGAATTCTCGCTACTTCAGATTTGTTTTTTTTTCGCATGCTCTATGCCTAGATGAACAGATGGGATTCAAGAATTAGAATTGGAAGAGCACGGTGATCATCAGCCTCGTTCAAGACTGTGGATCAACATAGTCTGATTCAGACATAAATGTAACGGCCCTGGATTCCGATTTTGACAATACGGATAACCACAGATGTAACCACCACGGTTACTCTCTATTTTGTACATCATGAAGTTCAGAGGCGGCTGGTGAGCTTTTTTCAATTTGGATGATGTAACAAATGATTGAGTTGCCGAGTGTCTCCAAACGTCTACTAATTAACGATCGGTTTCCAGATGACCATCTCATTGGTTAGGCGTCGTAATGGGGTTCATCGTATATGATCTATCGCCATATATTCGTATCCACAATGGAAAAAACTATATTGGAAAAGACTATATTGAGAAATTTGGTTCAACAAAAATCAGGCCTTTGCAACATATTTTTTGTCTCAAATGGCACCCCTAACCCATCTCTAAATTACAAACCCCCCACCCATTATTTTCTTCCTTCATTGAAAGATGATCATAAAGTCACCAATACCAAGTACTGTTTGAAACTCCACTTTTGAACTGCTTGAATACTTTTATGTTGTCTAAGCAGCACTGCCAGTCGGAGTTGTCTTTATTTTTAGTTGAACTATTCGGGACTATTCCGAGCAGTTATCCCTTCAAAACTAAAAAAGAAACGACATGGATCGTGGAAACGTTTGTAAATCCATCCCATAGGGCACCTAGTGTCATGTCACACTTGATATGTCGTAATTATTGTGTTAAATTCCATGCCATACTACAATTATATAGAGGCTGGCATGAAACGGTACATAGTAGAATTGGAATCAGGGGAGCGCGGGGAGTTGGAGGCGATCACGCGCAAGGGATCGCATCGTTCGCAGAAGGTGATCAACGCGTTGGTTCTGCTCAATTGCGACAGGAGCAAGTACAATGAGCGATGCACGACCGGTGGAGAAATCGCTGGGGTATTGCGCATCAGCATGCGCCGGGTGGACCGGGTCAAGAAGCGGTTTGTGGAGGACGGTCTGGAAGCGGCACTTGGGGACCGACAGGGTCGACATGCTCGCTACCTTCGCAAGGCAGACGGCGAATTTGAGGCGCGTCTGATCGCGCTCAGTTGCAGCGATCCGCCCGACGGGCACGCGCAGTGGTCGCTTCGCCTGTTAGCGGACCACGCAGTGGAACTGGGCTATATCGACAGCGTCTCGCACGAGACGGTGCGGCGGGTTCTAAAAAAAACGACCTCAAGCTCTGGCGACGCGTTGGCTGGGTGATTCCGCCACAATGCAATGCTGACTTCGCAGCAGGAATGGAGCGGGTGCTTGACCTCTACCGGCGTCCGTACGATGCATATTTCCCGCTGGTGTGCATGGACGAGACCCCACGCCAGCTGATCGGCGAGACGCGCAGGCCCGTCCCGCCAGTCCCGGGACGACCGGCGCGTGAGGACTACGAGTACCGGCGCCTCGGCACCTGCAATGTGTTCATGGCCACCGAACCCCTGACCGGCTGGCGCCTAACCAAAGTGACCGAGCGCAGGACCAAAGCCGACTGGGCTCACTTTCTGCGCGACATCGCCGCGCAATTCTCCGGTGCCACCCGAATCACGCTGGTGATGGACAACCTCAACACGCACCGCCCTGGCGCGCTCTACGATACCTTTGAACCCGCTGAGGCCAAGGTGCTTTGGGATCGCTTTGAATTTGTCTATACCCCCAAGCACGGAAGTTGGCTGAATGTCGCCGAGGTCGAAATCAACGTGATGACCCGGCAGTGCCTCAATCGCCGCATCGATTCCATCGACACGTTACGCAACGAAGTCGCCGCTTGGCAAGCGGCCAGAGACCAAATCCGAGCGAAAGTTGACTGGCAGTTCACCACCGACGACGCACGGGTGAAGCTCAAACGTCTCTATCCGACATTTGATGTGTGACGAGACACTAGTTCCATGTTTCTGGATTCATAAGGTAGGCGAGATGACTCGAGGGGGCATCATACACCAGTAAAATGTGTACTCTGAGCAAGAATCACATCTGTTGACTGGAATGGACACTGTTGACAAGTCTTCCAGTCTCTGCGTTAGAGGAGGCGAAGCAGGTGGTAGAGTATTACCTGAGAGGTGGGGCATCACCGTTCTATTCCGAGTTCTGAAAGAAGGTTGCATAGAAAGAATTCCTATAAACAGATTCCTGAAATATTGGAGTGTATAGAAGCATCAGGGGCAATGATCGTTGTCGCAGGCACTACTCGTTATCACTGAGTTGAACTTTCCAATGCAATGAACGAGTGCAGGCGAGCAGTCAAAGTTCGGCCCTCTATCAACGATTCTCCCCCGCGATAGTCGTCTGGAATAAACTATTATTTCCCCTGTGATACCAAATCGGCGTAAATTCTATGGAGCCAAGTAGCCAAATTGGCCCTGATGATGATTTCCTAAGCCGACAGTTTGTAATGTTGCATCGCCAGTTTCTGCTGAAGTGTCTTTGTATAGGATTTTCAGTCCTTGTACACGGGCAGGTTATAGCTCAGATTGGGGAAATACTGGTTCGCTTGGACTCCCTCAGGGTTGAAAGCGAAAATACCTGCACGAACTATGACCGGGATGCATATCGCTATTCCCAGTCTCTTGAACCCCAGATCGTTGATCAGCAAGGTGGTGCTTTTTCGCCTTATGACGGCACCTGTTTCAATGATTTGAGGGAATCAGACATTGAGCATATAGTAGCCCTTCGCGAAGCGCATAATTCTGGAATGTGCGCACAGACCAGTGATGAAAAGTTAGATTTTGCATCAGATTTACTCAATTTGACTCTGGCAACGCCGAGTCTCAATCGGTTTCAAAAGGGGGGGAAAGACTTTGCTGAGTGGAAACCGTCTCAAAATGGCTGCTGGTACGCTTCCCAGATTGTGAAAGTTAAGAGCAAGTACAACCTGTCCATTGATCCTGCCGAAAAAGATTCCTTACTCAAATTTATTTTGAATTGTAATAATGTGGACATGGAAGTACCTATGTGTAATATTCGCACCAGCATATCAATGAATCCACATTCTACAGAGAGTGGTGTATCCAACTTCCCCAATCCAGTTTCCGACTGGATCATCTTTGTAATTGATGTACCCTCCCCAACGACGGGGAGCATCCAACTATTTGATCTCCTCGGACGAGAAGTCCTCTCATTGTCAAATATTCCCTTGGTATCCAGCCAAAGAAAAGAGTTGAGACTCAACAACATTAATATGCCCGTGGGCATATACTTGTATCGGATTACTGTGGAATCAAATGGGAGTCCACAGGTCTACTCTGGCCGATTCGTGATGCAACGATGAGTTCCAGATCGGTCACCAGCATTCATGTGGTTCGAAAGGAAGAGGCTCCTTCAAGAGGGGATCAATGATCAGTCATTTTTGAAGGTTCGGCGGGGCGTGAACAAACCGATCACTATGACTGATGGTGGGATTGGTAACGCTTTGATCCGAACAGTTTCATGGAATCCCTCTCATCCATTCAAAGGAGGGATTTAATCCACTAACGGGTATGAGTGGACACCAACCAGTTGTGCATTGAGGAAATCGGGACTGCATACCCAATCCCACTCTTCATCAAGAGTCTTTTTCTCTCAAACTTCAGGAATAATTTCTCAGCTTCACTTTCGCCATACTCCTTTGTGAGGGAAGATAGGCTTTCTCTGTACTCAGCCGGCTTTCCATCAGGGACATCAGCCATGGATTTTGCCAAAGAGCGAATCTGATCAGGTTGAAAATCTTCAATCCTCTGGCTATAATACTGCTCTCGTCCCTCATGCCCCATCTCTAATACAGTCCCAAGATCTTTCGTCGTCAAGGTTCCACCATTCTTTTTCAGAAGTCGCGCAGCGGGGCATACATAGGATAAGATGTGATGGGGCCAACCGTGTGTTTCCTGCGCAATCGCACTGATCCAATTCATTGGATCTTCCTTTAAACCACCCTCTTTCAGGAGCCAATCTTGAATCACCGCATGTTCAGATTCCTTGCTCAGTGGACCTAGCACCACATGACAGTCTTGAGCAAACCTGGAAATTTTCAACTTACCAAACCCCTTCTTTGCTCCTTCAAGCCCTGCAGCCAGAAGGATTACAGACCTACCCAACTTGCCATTGTGGATGAGATCAAGTACAGGGACCGCATCGGCATAGTATTGGGATGGTGGAATATTGTCATCTTCCAGAGCTTGAGCTTCGTCCAGGATCAGGAGCAGTGGTTGTTTTCCATCTTTAAGTATCTGTTCAACAGTGGGCGCTGCTTGGACACTTTTATATCCTCGGCCAATGACATCCTTCACCCCGATCTGTGAGAATTTGTCCATTATTTCATAATCATCCCCGCGCCCGAGGGCGCTGAGCAATTTATTGGGATTCCAGAGAGCGATTGCCCCAATATCAGCGACGATCCAATTACGTGATTTAGCTATCCTCTCGCATTCATAAAGGAGAGCGCTTTTTCCCAAACCTGGAGCTCCTTGAATAAGGAAGGCCGTGCCCCCAGATTAAATTTGCTGTGCACGCTCTAAACACCTCAGAAAGTGGTTCAATATTCGTGTCCGACCATGAAAATATAGTGCTGGCCCTCGGTCAATTGCGACAGTCTTTAGGGGAATAGACGTAGGACGAGAATTGGCCAAGGTATAACTAAATTGACACACTCCATTCAATTTATTGGATAGGATTCGACTTCGTAGGTTCCACCGAAGAAATTCATTGAACTGTAGGGCCCCGCCGATCATCAGTTAATCCTCAAAAATCAGGAAAGGTATTTGCACCAAACAGTGGGAAAATTCCCTCATTAAAGGCGGTTAAGAGACTCAAGATTGAAATTTCGCATAGGGGTGACTATTAACGATCGTCTGGCATGAGGATCGCCGCCAAGAAATAACCTATGAAAAACAATCCTGCTGTTAATAGTGCTCCGAATGCAAAGCCGATCCGTAGCCACAACGCGCTTATGCTGAGGTATTTTGCAATCCCACCAAGTACGCCAGCCACGATTTTATCGGAGGATGAACGGGTAAGTCGACGGTCGTTCAACTGCATTAGGATCTGTTAAAGCGCCGAGGATGTCCCAGTAGTGGGAATAGAATTTTCAAGATCACGATTTCCTTAGAAACTCTAAACATTCCTGTTTCAGGAGCCGAGGAGCGAAAATGGAAACAGAGATAATCGTCAATTTGAGTCAAGTTCAGATGTAGAGAGAAATGGAGTGCGATATTAAGCAAATGATCGAAGTGATCTGCTCTAAGAGCCTCTGGCATCATAAAGAATTTTGAAACGATATCTTAGCGTTACAGGTGAGTGTAAGGTCAGTAATATTTGTCGGTAGGGATCTCTTGATCTGAGGGTGGCATAAATATAGCCAAGAGGATATAAGCGACTATAGGGACTGTTCCAGCGGTGAAGAGTGCAGCAATTATAAAAAGGATACGAAACATGGTTGGGTCCATGCCAATATACTGAGCTAAACCTCCACAAACGCCAGCCAAAATTTTATCAAGAGATTTTTGGGGCAGTTTTAACTTTGGCTTTTGAGTAAGTTTAGGGGGAACAAAGTTTGTACGAGACGTTTCCTGTTTTTGACGCTTGGATTCGGATTTACGTCGTTTTCGTCTCACGCGATTTCTGCGCTTTCTCGGAAACAGTCCATACACAAGAATCAGAAAGAGTCCGATGAGGGGTACAGCAGTCGGAAAATCTGAGAAAATGGCCCATGGGAGAATACCGATCTGTTGAAGGAGAAAGAGCCCCAGCACTCCAAGCAATCCAAAGCCGGCAATGATGGGTAGATTCGGAGATCGCTGAGGGGAATCCGAGGTGTCCTCAAAGAGCAACTCTTCAAACTCTTGGTCAGATAGATTCTCAGAATCATGCTTTACTTGTAGATCCTCAAGATCAGTGGTATCCTTTATAGGTTTCGCCATTTCGTAAGTACTAAAGCTGAAATGTTCTGCGGGCAGTCACTAAGCAGTTAACAGGAATGTCGTGAGGCTGAGCAGGAATCATCTCCAATAGACAATCTTCAATTACCATTCCAAGCTTAAACGCATGAACATGTACAAACATTTTATCATAGTAGCCTCCACCATACCCAATCCGATAGCCATGAAGATCAAATCCTAAGCCTGGAACGAGAACAGCATCTATTCCGTCGGGCGAAATATCCGATCGTACCTGAGGCTCCAAGATTCCCCAACGGTTCGGCTTGAGAGCACGCTCGGTATCAAACCTTCCCCAGTGCATACGTGAAACAGTTGAATTCGGTTCAATAATGGGCAGGAGTACTGTACACCCCCGCGCATGGAACCAGTAGTTTAGAGGACGGAGGTCAAGTTCACGAATGTTCAATTTTGGCCAATAAGATAGAATTGTGCGGGCTTCCAACACCTCGGGAATTGAGGTCACCCGCTTGAGAATCCCTCGGCATTCAAGGCGATAATCATGTTCATCCAGGTGCCCCCGCGCAGTACGACATTGGGCACGCAGTGCTGATTTGGTAGGTATTTTTGTGAGTGAGGGCAAAATCAAACACTAAATTTGTAGAAAATATGGCAGATGCTTCAATTTTGTGATCAAGATTCCCTCCTTGGTAGTATAACTTGGCTATCTTCAAATGAAAATCTTAATCTATCAGATTTATCCTGATTGATTTCCATGTTTGAAAATCTCTCTCAGAGCTTAGACCGCGCAATCAAGAATCTGACTGGTCGCGGTCGTATTACCGAACTCAACATTGCTGAGTCAATGCGTGAGATCCGTCGAGCTCTCCTGGAGGCAGATGTGAACTATCAGGTCGCTCGAAATTTCACCAATCGTGTGAAAGAAAAAGCCCTTGGAGATCGGGTCATTCGATCTGTAGCTCCTGGGCAAATGATAGTAAAGATCGTCTTTGATGAAATTGTTCAGCTCCTTGGAGGCAATTCAACAGAACTCAATCTTGGCAACTCACTTCCTGCGGTCGTACTGATTGCTGGACTACAAGGTTCAGGTAAAACCACGTTCAGTGCTAAACTTGCTCTGCATCTTCAATCCCAGGGACGAGTCCCCTTGCTCGCTGCTGCCGATGTATACAGACCTGCTGCCGTTGACCAATTAAGCCGACTTGGAGAAGAGATCAATGTGCCTGTATTCAGTGTTACGGATGATGATGGTAGCGTTGTTCAGAATGCTCCACGCGTTGCCAAAGAGGCTGTTGTCTTTGCGCGGAAACATGCTCGGGATACAGTGATCATTGACACGGCGGGGCGACTCCATGTGGATGAAAAAATGATGGCCGAAGTGTCTGAAATCAAAGAACTTGTTCAGCCCTCCGAAATCCTCTTTGTTGTTGATAGTATGACGGGGCAGGATGCTGTCAATACCGCGAAAGAGTTTAATACTCGCCTTGATTTTGATGGGGTTGTTCTGACCAAGCTAGACGGCGATACGCGCGGAGGAGCTGCTCTCTCTGTCCGTTCCGTCGTTGATAAGCCTATCAAGTTTGCCTCGACGGGGGAAAAATTGCAGCAACTCACGGCATTTTTTCCCGACCGAATGGCCCGCCGCATTCTTGGGATGGGAGATGTAGTCAGTCTCGTTGAAAAAGCCCAAGAGCAATTTGATGAGGATCAGGCAGAAGCTCTACGGCGTAAAATCCAAAAGCAATCGTTCAACCTGGAAGATTTTTATCAACATCTCCAAAAGATTAAATCTATGGGTTCTCTCACCGATATGCTGGAGATGGTACCTGGTCTCGGAAAGCAAATCAAGGATATGCCAGCCGAAGAAGAGGGGTTTCTGAAGACCGAGTCAATCATTCTTAGCATGACTCCTTGGGAGCGCCAGAATCCTGATGCGATTGATAGTAGTCGTCGACGTCGGATTGCCGCAGGTAGTGGCATGGAAGTCAGGGACCTGAACCAGCTCCTGCGCCAGTTCAGGCACATGCGCAAGATCATGAAACGGATGCAATCAAAAGCCCGTAAAGGTGGACCAGTAGATTTCTCCGCACTTTTTCAACAGGCTCGTTAACTATTCACTTAAACTAATAAAAAGGTGGCAGTCAAAATCAGATTACGCCGTATGGGGCGAAAAAAGAAGCCGATTTGGGCCGTGGTGGCCGCAGATTCGCGTGCTCCCCGAGACGGTAGGTTCATTGAGGACTTAGGACGCTATTATCCGCTTGAAGACCCTGCACGGGTTGAGTTCAAACAGGATCGTGTCAAGCACTGGCTTACGGTCGGGGCACAACCCACGGATACCGTTCGAAGCCTGCTCAGCCGAGAGGGGATTCTACTGCGCCTGTACATGGAGTGCAAAGGTGCAGAACCAGAGGAAATCACCGAAGCGGTCACCGCGCACCAACAACTGCGCCACGAAAAACTGGCAGCGTCCACAAAAATAACTTCTGCCGAACTTCGCCAAGAAGCGCTGGCTGCAGAAACCAAAGCGGCAGAAAAACGCGACGCAGAACTATTGGAAAAACGCAAAAAAGCTGTCGCCGAGGCCGCCGCCGAGAAAGCTCAGAAAGAGGCACTCGCTGCTGCTGAAAATCCAACCGAAGAAACCACTGATCAGACGTAACGATGCGTAATGCAGATTCCTTCGCCAGAGGATTTGATCTTGGTTGGACGGATTGTACGAACCCATGGACTAAAAGGTGAATGTAAGATTTTACCTGAAAGTGATGATCCAAACCGACTGCTAACTCTAAAGAGAATCTGGCTTGGGACGACCCCACAGATCACACAACTCTTTAACATTACCAGTGCCCGATTACAAACTTCAAAAAAGGGTGCCACTGTATTGATGCAATTTGAAGGAATCCAGTCCATAAATGATGCACAGCACCTCGCAAAGTCTTTGGCTTTTGCGGATGTGAATGATCTACCATCCCTGGAGCCAGGAGAATTTTTCCTACATGATCTAATTGGAATGGAAGTGGTTTCCGATTCTGGTGAGTCAATCGGAACCGTGAAGGATATTTGGGCGATGCAGAGTTATCCAATGTATGTAGTTGAACGTTCTGGCATGAAGGAAGCCCTGATTCCAGGGGTTCCCGAATTCATTATTTCTACAGATGTAGATCAGGGGCGTATTACTATTCAAACTGTTGAAGGACTTCTTGATTCGTAAAGCAATGCGGATTGATATTCTTACAGCATTTCCGGATCAGTTCAAGAAAGCACTTGATCTGACCATCATTCGGCGGATTCAGTCTGCCGTTACGCTCCATGTTCACGACCTTCATACATATACCGAAGGGGATCATCATCAAATAGATGACTACCCCTATGGGGGTGGTGCGGGGATGGTGCTTAAACCCGAACCGATCTTTACTTGTATTGAGGTGCTCGATCATGCCCCTGATGAAATCATCTATTTGAGTCCGGACGGGGAGCCATTCACTCAGTCCCTGGCGAATACACTTTCGCTCAAGAAGCATCTTGTCCTTTTGGCAGGACATTACAAAGGGGTAGATCACCGTGTACGCGAAACTCTGGTCACTCGGGAAGTCTCTGTGGGAGATTACGTACTCAGTGGTGGAGAACTTCCTGCTCTTCTTGTTCTAGATGCCGTCCTCCGAATTATTCCTGGTGTCCTTGGTGATGCGCAATCCGCTCTTGAGGATTCATTTCAGGATGGATTACTTGGCGCTCCGACGTACACACGCCCCGCCTCGTTTCGCGGGCTTCATGTTCCCGAAATACTTCGCAGTGGAAATCACAAAAAAATTGCTGAGTGGCGTGAAACTATTCGGCAACAGCGTACAAGGGTGCGGCGCCCGGATCTCTGGCAACTCTACGCCGCACAGGCTCAAACCTGACTTATTCTATTAAATCATGTCAAAAGATCTGTTGAAAATTGTTGAAGCCACACAATTACGCGAAAATCCACTTCCCGAATTTGAAGCTGGAGATTCCGTAGCTGTGCATCTGAGAGTGACCGAAGGGGATAAAGAGCGTATCCAGATTTTTCAAGGTACGGTGATTGCCATTCGGGGGAACGGCTCAAACAAGACGTTCATGGTCAGGAAAATATCCAGTGGGGTAGGGGTTGAGCGTATTTTTCCATTCCATTCTCCAAAAATCTCGCATATAGAGGTCAAACGTCGCGGGAAAGTACGTCGGGCCAAGCTCTACTACTTACGTTCGCTACGTGGTAAAGCTGCTCGGATCAAGGAACGTGTTCGCGATTCTTAGCGAATTTGGATGCGATTGGCTTACTGGGATTTTCCGCCAACTGAGTGTGTTGGGATCGCGGCTCGCTCATTGGGTATTGAAGTTGAAGTGCAGTCTGCTTCAAAATGTGAAGATTTGTTGTCGGAGCAACAAATTGACCTAGCACTGCTTCCCGTCACTGTTGCTCTCAACTCTGATTCCAATTTTGACATTGTACCAGGAGGTGCAGTATCCTCCTGGGCGTATCCATTTGCTAAAATCCGAATCCATCATGACCTTTATCAAGCCAGTTCAATGAAATCTGCTTCCGGTCAGATGATAGAAGAATTTATGGCTAAGGTGATTTTGAAAGAACATTATGGTCTGCAGGTTCGTATGGTTTCGGAAGGTGAGGCGGATCTAGAGCTACTCTCCACAGATGATTTCTTCGGCCCGGTCAACGATCAGGAGATGTTGGATCTGGGGCAGGAATGGTATGAACTTGCACACTACCCCATGGTTTGGGGCCTATATTGTTGCTTGAAGGGAACGGGTACCGATGCAATGATACATGCTCTGATTGAACTCACGAAAAAGGCTGAACTCGTTGCCCAAGACTTTGGACTTCGTTCATCCGCGCCCAAAGATCAATTCTTCGGGGAAAGCCTCCGACTACGTTTAGATGACGTCACCATTGCTGGACTCACTGCAATCCAGGACTACATGTACTATTATGGACTCACCAGTGAACTCCAAGCAATTTCAATATTGAAATCTGAGCAAGTGGAACAGGTGCCATGGTGGGGAGAAGACACTGGACTCACGGTTAGATAAAGCTCGAATTCATGGGAAAGTCCACTACGGTACTCGCGAGTAATCGGCGAGCTCGACGGGAGTATCATATTCTAGATACGATTGAAGCGGGAATCGTATTAGTGGGTACGGAAGTTAAATCAATTCGTGAGGGGCTCGTGAGCTTGGCACAAGCGTGGTGTAAAATTGAGCATCAGGAAATCTATCTGGTAGATGCTCACATTGCGCATTATAGTCATGGGAACCTCAACAATCATGACCCCCTCCGCGCACGGAAACTACTACTGCACCGTAAAGAAATTTTGCGCCTACAAAAATCAGTTGAACAAAAAGGGAATACATTGATCCCTCTCCGTTTTTATTTGAATCGTGGCAAGATCAAAGTTGAAGTCGGGATCGCGAGGGGCAAAAAATTATTTGATAAACGGGCGGATATTGCGGAACAGGATACGAAACGCCAACTCGAGCGTACCTTGAAACAATACTGATATGCATTTTCCACCTGTTGAAGAGCAAATCCTCCATTTAAAGCGTGGGGTAGAGGAGATCATACCAGAAGACGAGTTACGTACCAAACTTGAGCATGCTTCCTCCACAGGCAAACCGCTCACGGTCAAATTGGGCTGTGACCCGAGCCGACCAGACTTGCATCTCGGTCATGCGGTGGTATTAAGGAAACTACGACAGTTTCAGGATTTTGGTCACCAAATTATCTTGATTATTGGAGACTTCACTGGGATGATTGGGGATGCTAGTGGACGTTCAAAAATGCGGCCTGCCCTCACACTGGAAGAGACACGTCAAAATGGAAAGACCTACTTTCAACAGGCCTCAAAAGTACTGGACTCTGAACGCATTCAAATTGTCTACAATTCTGAATGGCTTGGGAAGTTGGCCTTTGAAGATGTAGTTCGTCTTGCAGGAAAATCTACGATTGCCCGTATGTTGGAACGTGATGATTTTTCTGGACGTTATGCACGCGGAGATGCGATTGGGATCCATGAATTTCTCTACCCACTCGCTCAAGCTCAGGACTCCGTGGAAATTGAAGCAGACATTGAACTCGGAGGGACAGATCAAAAGTTTAACCTCCTGATGGGGAGAAGTATACAAAGAAGTGTTGGACAACAACCACAGCTCTGTATGACTCTCCCAATTCTTGAAGGACTCGATGGCACCGAAAAAATGTCCAAATCACTCAACAACTATATTGGTTTGACAGAATCGGCGGAGACGATGTACGGGAAAGTACTCTCCATTCCAGATACTCTCATCTATCGCTATTTTGAACTTGCCAGTGATGAAGATACCCACGAATTACCCCGACTCAAAACGTTATGTGCCAACCATCCCAGAGACGCAAAGCATCGCTTAGCATTATCAATTACGAGGCTCTATCATGGTGCACATGCGGCGGCGGAGGCACGCACGCACTTTGAACGTACCGTCATACAGAAACAGATCCCAGATCAAGTGCCAACCTTTCAACCAGAGACAGATGGCGCTCTTGGTTTATTAAGCTTACTTACTATGGCGGGGTTAACCACATCAAATGGAGAAGCGCGCAGACTAGTAGAGCAGGGAGCCGTCAGCATTGATGGACAAAAAGTCACTGACAGTCGTTTAATCGTTAATCTATCTGCACAAACTCCTTTCTTGATTCGGGTTGGGAAGCGTCGGTTTGTCCAGATTGTCCAGTGATTGGGCGGCATCATTTTTGCCCACTACGTCCCTAACGTGTGGCATACAGTCTTTCTTAATCATTGCGTTAGACATGAAACGATTGGCGATAGTTGTCGGTTATTGCCTCATTGGGTTGTCAGTTTCGCATGTGTTTGCACAATCTGACCTTATGGAGGCTGGACGTCAGGCATTCCGAGCCGAACGATATGAGGATGCTCTGCGAGAATTTGAGCGCGTCGCCTTGGAATATCCAGAACTCTCAGAAGTGCACTTTCTGATTTCAAGAGTATACTTTGAAACCCCTCTATTTGACGAAGGTCGTGCGAGAAGGTCTCTGGAAAAAGCCCTCGAACTTGAACCAGAGAATGTTGAATACCTAGTTGCCCGTCTTGAGCAGTACAAATTAAAATCGTGGGGATTTCTCGGAGATCGGCTTCGTGAATCACATCGTTTGGACACCGCACGAAAAATCCTTAAACTGGATCCATACAACGCATATGCCCACGAAGAATTAGGAAAAGTATATATCCGTGATTTTTGGCGATATCGGAACGCTTTCATGCTACCGTCCGTCAGTTACGGATATGCAGGGAGTCTACGGGATTCGGATGAGGTAGATTATAGTAATTTTGGATCCCCCAGTGCAACTGGGGCACTTGATGATGCTGAAGCCGCTTTCGGTGGCCTTGAAGAATTGAATCCAAATCAGGTGTTCCTTAGTGATGAATTTGATATGGATCGGCTTAAATCTTTTGGAGTCAATGTCCGAGATCTAAGTCAAAGGGCTGAACGGGCCTATCAACGTGCAATTCTACACCTGAATACGGCATTGGAATCGGATCCTCAAAGGCGCAGTGTGTATGATGAAATGATGCAGATCTACGCATTAAAGGGGGAATATGAGGATGCACTGACTACACTCGGGCAGATGTACAAGTTTTATTCCGAAGATCCAGACCTATGGCGATATTTTGGGATTGCTCATTATCAACTTGGTGATATGGAGTTAGCCAATCGCTCCTTTGAGACCGCGTTTGAGTTCATGGATGAAGAAGAAAGGCGTGCTTATGATGATCTGTCGCTCTTTCTGACGAAAGAGGAAGAGCGTTTGCAAGCAATTGACCCTGTCGCGTACCGTGCACAGTACTGGACTAGTCAAGATCCGAGGTTCTTGACTTCCTATAACGAGCGAAAGCTGGAGCATTATTTTCGGCTGACCTATGCCGACTTACTCTATGGATCGGAGAGGTTAGACCTGCGCGGGTGGGAAACGGAACGTGGACAGATCATGATCCGATATGGTCCGCCAAACTCAGATCTTGTTCTTCATCCCCAGGAAGATGGTGTATTTTCAGCGCGGCAGGCCGTGATTGGTGCAATCGTTAATACGGTGACTCATGCGACTGATTCTACGGGGGGTACACCAATGACTATAGATGGAGGGCAAGCCTTTGGCGCCGTTTACTCCACCGCACGACAGGCATTTGAGGAAATGAATGCTTACAATATCTGGGATTATGGTGATTTTCGATTTGTATTTGAAGATCCATTTCGTAATGGTGAATATCGGATCTATTCGCCCTCAGCAGAGGAAATGGCCCAACGAGTGGATAGCTACGTCAATGACTATGTTCGTATTACCAAAGAACTCATTCGTGAAATGCCCCAGCGGTACGAGTACAATGCACCTGGGCGTCAGATAGAACTACCATTTCTTGTCAATTCCTTTAAAGGAACGGATCAGCAGACGGACTTGGTTGTCAATTTTGGAATTCCGCTTGAATCTGCATTTGATCCCTCCGCGGAGATGATTGATGTCAATGCAAGTGCGGGTACATTTCTAGTAAATGACCAAAGAGAGATTCTTGTTGAGCGTCGTCGAAACATCTTTGGTCTACCTACGAATCAGGTGATCGCATTTGCCGAACAATTTCTATGGGTGGATACTCAGCAGCTACGCGCTCCTAGCGGTACACATGAACTTTCTTTGGAGTTCGAGACGGCCAGCGGACAGACTGTTGCAGTGCAGCGCCGCCCTGTTACGGTTCCCGATTATCATCAAGAGGGGTTGATTCTAAGCGATATCATGTTGGCTTATTCGGTGGAGGAGGTTGAAGATGGCCAGCCCTTGACACCCCCAGAGGTTGTTCGGGGTAATCTCTCCATCCTTCCTGCTCCATGGAGTGTTTACTCAATAGACTGGCCAATCTATCTCTACTTTGAGGTGTATGGGCTTACCAAAAACTCAGATGGAAATACGAACTACAACATTGAGATCACTTTGGAGCCAAAGCAAACCGATCAAGGAGTTCGTCGTGTGATCCGAGGCCTGTTCCGTCGGGGGAGCGAAGGAGTCTCCGTCAGCTATGATGGTAGCGGTTTCCAGAGTTTTGAATCTTTATATCAGATTCTGGATGCTAGCCAGCAGGAATCAGGATTATATTCGGTGAAGTTACGCCTTATAGACCGAGTAACAGGGCAGGACTTTGAACGTACTCAGGATCTGTATTTGGAATAGCCTACCAAGCAACGAGTGAGCGGGCAGCCGAGAGAATATCTGTATCCTGTGGAAGAACCTCTCGCTCCAGTTGCTCCGCATAAGGAACATAAGTGAACATGGACCCTACGCGTCGCACTGGGGCATCAAGGTAGACGAATCCCATGTCAGATACCTGAGCGGCAATCTCCGCACCGAACCCGAGAAATTCATGATCTTCATGTACGACTAAGAGGCGATGAGTCTTACGGACAGATGACAGAATCAAATCGGAGTCTAAAGGCATGAGAGAGCGGAGGTCAATCACTTCGACAGATATTTGATCTTCTCTTGAGAGTTGTCGGGCAACAGCAAGACACTTATGGACGAGGAAACCATAGGTGATAATGGTAAGATCAGTTCCCTCGCGAACCGTACGAGCTTTTCCAAATGGGATTAAATAGTTCTCCCCGGGCTCGGGATCTCGGGCACATGCTGCTCGATAGAGTGCTTTATGTTCAAGGAACAAGACAGGGTCTTGGCATCGGATCGCAGTCTTGAGTAATCCTTTTGCATCAGCTGCCGATGAAGGCATCACCACCCTGAATCCAGGCGTATGGCCTATGAATGTCTCTACGTTCTGGGAATGACACAGACCACCATGGATATACCCACCGCAAGGTACACGTATCACCATGGGGCAGGACCAGACATTGTTGGACCGGTACCGCAAGGGAGCGACTTGATTCCGCAGATGCTGCATAGCTGGCCAGATGTAGTCTGCAAATTGAATTTCGACGACCGGTTTGAATCCTGCCGCACTGAGTCCTACTGCCGTACCAACAATTGAAGCTTCGGCTAGGGGAGAGTTAAAGCAGCGATCAGTGCCGAACGCTTCGGTGAGTCCTCGTGTCGCAGTGAAGACCCCGCCTTTTTGTCCAGCCACATCCTCTCCATAAACGAGGATCGAGTCATCACACGCCATTTCTTCATGAAGAGCATGGTTGATCGCGTCCACCATTACGACGGGATTTCCTGATGACTCATTGATACCGTATGCAAGGTTCAGATCCCCCTCAAAGAATACATGCTTAACAGCCTGCCGAGGATCAGGATCACTTCGCTGTTCAGCGGATTTCGTCGCCTCGTTAATCTCGATCTTAATCTCTTCACGCAATGCGTCATATTCGGAAGCGGTCAGCATTCCGGCTTCAATCATTGCATGTTCAATTCGGTTGATTGGGTCTGTTCGTTGATCTTGAATCAACTCTTCTTCGGTGCGATATTTGAGATGATTATCCGAGGAAGAGTGAGGTAGAAGACGAACCACATCCGCAACAACACAAACAGGACCTTTTCCTTCCCGTAAATGGGAGATCGCGGCCTTGGCGACCGCATACACCTTAAAGAAATCAGTCCCATCCACACGATATCGTGCAAGCCCTTCATAGCCACCTGCCAGTTTGTAGGGAGTCCCACCTGCGGTTTGCTCCGTAATCGGAACACTGATTGCATATTTGTTATCCTGAATCAAAAATAAAACGGGTGCCTTGGAGCGAGCTGCCCAGTTGAGAGCTTCATGGAATGCTCCCTGAGAGGTTGAACCATCCCCACCTGAACACAACGTATATGCGTCTGATCCTCGTTTCATGGAGGCCATTGCAAGGCCAAGGGCAGGTAGGTACTGAGATCCAACCGAAGAGCAAGCGCTCAGTATATTCTTGTCACGAGCGCCATAATGTGCAGGCAATTGACGTCCACCAGAATTAACACCATCGGATTTGGCTAAATGGTCAAGAAGAGTTTCCTCAATTGTTTGACCAAGGGTATGAGCGAGGGCGAGATCACGATAGTAAGGACAAAACCAGTCATGTCCTGGCTTACTCAGGAGACCAATTGCCGTCTGTGTGGCTTCGTGACCGCTGCAACCGATATGGAAAAATCCTTTCCCTTGCTTTAATAGAGAAAGCATTTTTCCATCAAGCAGGCGTGCGACCAACATGGTTCGCAGTGCATGCAAAAGTGTGGACTTCTCAAAATCTTCAAGGGAAACAGGTTCAACTTCAAGGCCCTCGCCATAGCAGTTCTCATCCACTTCGGTGAGCCCCCGTGATGTATGGATGGCAGGGGGATGGCCGTTCGTGTCCAAGTTGGAGTTGGACTCGGTTGAGTCAATATTCGAATCAACAGGATTTGAGGGGAGACCTACCATCATGTGGATGAAGATAACAAAAACGCTCAAGCCACAGTATTAAAGAACGGTCTCGGGGAGGCTTCACCTGCGGCGATGCCTGCCAAAGGATGAGATGTTTCATTGAGCGACTAATAGCGTTTGGTACTGTGGCCCCCTAAATCAGTTCCAGCAGAGTCGGAGATTGTGGATGCCAGAGGGAGTTCAAACCAGAATCGGGAACCACGTCCAAGAATGCTCTCAATATGGATGGGTTCTCCATGTCCAAGTAGAATTT
This sequence comes from Rhodothermales bacterium, assembly GCA_965208025.1. GTDB lineage: Bacteria > Bacteroidota > Rhodothermia > Rhodothermales > Bin80 > Bin80. Next base: position 1,150,316 of record OZ242302.1, on the reverse strand, counting down.
GTTTCACGATTGCCAAACCAAGCCCGGATCCACCATCCTGACGGGATCTGGCAGGATCCACACGGTGAAAACGCTCAAAGATCAAACTCAAATGTTCTTCGGGAATTCCTTGTCCCTCATCGGTGATTTCAATACGTGCTTTATTTAACCGTTTTTGAAAATGACAGCGGATCGTCCCGGAACTGCTATACCTGATTGCATTGTCAACCAGATTCACGAAGACACGTCGGATCTGATCTTCATTCGCATAGACCCATAAATTTTCATTGTCAAATTCAAGTTGTAGGTCTTTCTTATGGGCTTGGGAGGATAGCATTTCTTTCGTATCCAAAAGGATTTCGGCTAAGTTAAATCTTGATGCGCGAAGGGGCAGGTTCCTGTTATCCAGTCGGGCAATTTCGATGAGCGAACCGAACAGATTGCTTAGACGCTTCAAATTCAGCAGCCCCTTGGCGGAATACTTTAGGCGATTCTCTTTGGAGAGCTTGGCCGTCCCCAACGCCTCAAGGAATCCGCTGATGGCAAAAATGGGGTTGCGAACCTCATGAGAAATATTGCTAATAAACTCACTTTGGAGCCGAGTGAGATCCTCAAGTTCATGGATCTTTTCCATATAGATTTTGGACATATGTTGAAGGTGGTGTCCTAGATCTTGGAATTCTGCAACCAGAGAAGAAACACGAATAGGAGTTCCATACTCGCCAGCAACGATACGTTTGGCAGCGCTTATGATCGTTTGGAGGGGTTTTGATACCTGAACGGAAGCAATCCATGCACCAAGAATTGCCATAAATAATGTGAGTCCAATCCCTCCGATCATTTTGTCGCGCATATTCGTAACCAGTACATAGAGAGCACTTACAGGACGTACCAATCCAACTACCGTCCCTCCATGTCGGACCGCTCCAACTTTGAATTCCTGCCCGTCTCCCATGGAGATCACGTCAATAAATGGCGTATCAGCGAGAGTAGCAGATAGAATATTGTCGATGACAAAGTCCTCAAGCGGATCGTTTCTCCAGTGGAGAGTATCTCCGCGCCCGACAAAAATATGCAGATTTTCAAACTGTAGCAGTGTTAAAGTAGCTGGGCCAGCCCTATCATGCCAATGAGCGGTTGCAGTAGAGTCTAGTCCGGTAGACAATATGATTGATGCAATTTGCTCTGTATCAACAAGATGTGATTCATGAGTCGCCCTACGGATTTGATCACTCAAATCCAACGTGACATAGAACCCCACGCCACCTGCAGCAACCCCAACAAACACAGCGATGGTCAGGAACATCCATGTTCGTATGGATGCTCGGGCAGGGAAAGTGGATTTTCTGGTGTAAGATGGCCACACCATTGCCCTCAGGTATGGTCAACTATTCTCGAGCTCTTCCACTTCGGAGGATCCGTCATTAAAGCGATAACCAACGCCTCGTACAGTTTCAATGTATTTGGCAAACTCTCCCAGTTTTTCACGCAGGTTCTTCATATGAGCATCAACAGTTCGGTTGGTAACCATCATGGAATCTTTCCAGATGGTTTCCAAAAGTTCTTTGCGACGATAGGCCTTACGAGGATGTTTAATCAAGAATTTGAGTAGTTCAAACTCAGTCAAGGTAAGTCCAAGATCGTTTCCCTCGTATTCAGCCCGATACTCGTTAACATAGAGAGTGAGTCCAAAAGTAATGATTGTTTTAATTTCACTGACTTGTGACCTACGGAGAGCGGATTTTACCCGTGCCAAGATCACTTCCATGGAAGCAGGCTTCGTCAGGTAGTCATCTCCACCAAGCATCAAGCCACGAACTTGATCTTCATCTTCAGCCTTGGCGGTGAGGAAGATAATCGGGATTTCTTCTGTATCTGCCTTGGAACGGATTTGATGACACACTTCAAATCCATCAAGTTCTGGAAGCATCACATCCAGAAGAACTAGGTCAGTCCAAGGTCGAATCTGATTAAGCGCTTGCTGACCATCATAAGCTATGTCAACGGTATAGCCTTCTTTCTCTAATAAGTGACAGATAATCTCGGCAATATCCGCTTCGTCTTCAACGATGAGAATATTGACTTCGTGTTTTTCTTTGGTTTTTTTAGCCATGGATGATCAAGTATGATAGTAAATTACAACTGGCAAAGTCAAGAATAAGCAATCGATCAGTCAAGTATGAATCAAATTTTCTATCTTGGGCAATAACCAAAAATTGGGTGAATTGTTTCGTGGAGAGTATAACAGTTTCCGTATATCTTCACCTTAGAGTTATCCTTTACTGCATGACACCAAATCTCTTCATTCAAAACGGATTACTCCTTGACCCTGTGAGCGGCAAAATTGAGCGTGGCAATGTACGTATTCGGAGCGGCATGATCGCAGAAATAGGCACTGAACTCACCGTTTCTGATGAACCGGTTCTTGAAGCTGAAGGTCGAATGATTTCTCCTGGCTGGATGGATATGCATGTTCATTTTCGGGACCCGGGAGAAGAGCATAAGGAAACAATAGAAACTGGCTCCCGTGCCGCGGCATTTGGAGGATTTACGGCGGTTGCGTGTATGCCAAATACAACGCCCCCCATTGATAATCGAGAAGCTGTTCATTCACTGATCAATCGGGCAGAACGATTGCCTGTGGATCTTCACCCAATTGCTTGTGTTTCCCGCGGGCGTATGGGAAAGAGTCTATCCGAGATGAGCGAATTAGCTGCTACTGGAGCGGTTGCATTCAGCGATGATGGAGCACCTGTGCAAGACGGAAGCTTAATGCGTCGTGCGTTGGAATATGCCATGGTCGCAGGGAAGCCGATCATCAATCATATGGAAGACCTTTCCCTTGGTCCCAAGGGCCAAATGAATGAGGGACTCATTTCTACACAACTTGGCTTGACTCCGATTCCGACATTTTCCGAGGAGTCCATGCTAGCGCGGGACCTGATGTTAGCAGAATACACTGGCGGACACTTGCATGTTGCCCATGTATCCACTGCTCAGTCTACCGCAATGATCCGAGAGGCAAAAGGAAAGGGAGTCCCTGTGACGGCCGAGGCATGTACTCATCATTTTTCCTTGACCGATGTAGCGGTTGAGCAGTCAGGTATGGATGCCCAAACCAAAATGCATCCACCATTAAGGACAGCCGAGGATGTAAAAGCGATTCGGGAGGGAATCCGTGATGGGACCCTTGATGCAATTTGTACTGATCATGCTCCTCACGCGGCATTTGAGAAGGAAACCGATTTTGCTACTGCCCCATTTGGAATCATAGGTCTTGAGACAGCTTGGGGACTGACTGGACGTCATCTGATCGCTACGGAACTCCTGAGTGTTGAGGATGCGGTATATAAGCTGTGTATTGCTCCACGTAAAATTCTAGGGATTGATCTTCCCAGGCTTGAACCCGCCTTCAAGGCCAATCTAACGATCTTTGATGCGACGAGTCAGTGGACATTTGAATCCAAACATATTCATTCCAAGAGTCGAAATACTCCATTCATTGGTACATCCTTGATCGGGCGGGCCTGGGCAATTTATAACAAAGGACATTTAGTACAGAATCAGCCGTGACACCGCATTCAAATTTATCCCTTCCACATGTTCTCCTGCTTTTCGGAGGGCAATCAGTTGAACACGAAATATCAGTTCTTTCTGCTGCAAGTATCTATCGTGTCATAAATCTTGAGCGCTATCGTGTCTCCTTGGTCCGTATTGGTCAAGATGGAAAGTGGATTCATATTGATTCAATTGAGGAATCCAATTCACCAGAAGTTGATCTGAACCAGAATGGGGATCAAGTATTCCTTAACTCTGATGGGCTGTTAGAATCTACTGGACGATCCCAAGATGCCGTCCGAGTGGATGTGGTATTTCCAGTCTTACATGGAGCGAACGGAGAGGATGGTGCGATTCAAGGATTACTTCAAATGTATAGGATCCCCTATGTTGGAGCAGGAATCCTTGGATCATCGGTATGTATGGACAAGGATGTGTCCAAGCGTCTTCTGAGAGATGCAGGGATTGTAGTTCCCAAATTTATCGTGATCCGCAATCGACAAAGCAATGTTCCGAGTTATGAATATTTAGCGAGCAGACTTGGCCCAGTTCTTTTCGTCAAGCCATCAAATACGGGATCATCGGTGGGAATTACGCGTGTAGAATCTCTGAATGAATATCAAGCTGCGGTAGAACTTGCTTTCAGGTACGATGATAAGGTATTGGTTGAAGAGGCAATCACAGGGCGAGAGATTGAATGTGCTATCTTGGGTAGAAATCCTTCCCAAGTTTCTATTTGTGGGGAAATTAGGACTCGGGCATCGTTTTATTCATACGAGGCAAAGTACATAGATGAGTCCGCAACGGACCTACTCATTCCTGCCACTTTGCCAGACGAAGTGATTCTGAACATTCAGGATATAGCTCTCGAAGTATGTAGGATCCTTGAGTGTAGGGGGATGGCGCGTGTAGATTTTTTTCTGAAGGAGAATCACGAGGTGCTGGTGAACGAGGTCAATACCATTCCAGGGTTCACATCGGTGAGTATGTATCCGTCCCTTTGGGGGCATACGGGTCTCTCGTTTTCCGATCTGATTGATGAATTAATTCAAGATGCATTTGATGCCCATGAACGACGCTCTCGGTTGACATTCATGCAATCATGACGTTTTCAACGGACACACGTTCTTTGAGAAAGGGAGATACCTACGTAGCAATTCAAGGAGATCGCTTTGATGGACATAATTTTGTCCATGAGGCCATCCTTAGGGGTGCGAGTGGTGCGGTCGTTGAGCGGAGGCTGGAAGGCGTATCCTCTGACAGGTTGACGCTCGTTCCAGACTCAATTAACTATCTTGCTGAGATTGCCCGCTATAAGATCAAGCGTGCAAATGCCCAAGTGATTGCCATCACGGGTTCTGTCGGTAAGACCACGACGCGCAATGCTGTAACTCGGGTGATGCAGACCTCAGGATCTATTGTTTCTTCGGTTGGCAACTTAAACACCTTGTTGGGCTTATCCCTCACCATAGCAAATGCTGAACTCCAACCCAATACACGCCTTGTCCTGGAAATGGGTGCCAGAAAAAAAGGTGATTTGAAAGAAATCTGCCAGTATTTTCGCCCTGACATATCCATTGTCACGAATGTTCGTGGCGTTCATTTGGAAACGCTTGGTTCAATTGAGGGTGTTCAGCAAGAGAAGAGTGAACTCGTTCGGGCTCTTAGGACGACTGGCATAGCCTGCTTAAATGCCGATGATGAGTCTACTCGTTCAATGGTTGTTGAATGTAAAGGCCGTCATCTCATGTATGGCTTGGCAGCTGATGCAGATATTACCCCTCAGGACATCCAGGCGAAGATCCCCTTACTCGGGGAGCATGTAATTTACATTGTACTTGCCGCTTTTGCTGCGGGAATTGCGGTAGGTTTAGATCCGAGATCGATCAACAAAGCATTGAGTGGGATCCATCCGGAAAAGGGACGCTTGAATCGGCTCCCCGCAAGGGGAGGGGCAGTGTTAATTGATGATTCATACAATGCTAGTCCAGATGCCATGGATATTGCGCTGAATGTGTTGCGACAGCAGGCTGCAACACGGCGGATTGCATTTCTCGGTGATATGTTAGAGTTAGGTGACTCGGAGCAGGAGGCACACAGCGCAATTTTGAAAAAAGCCTCCATGATTGCAGATAACGTCTACTGCTGCGGGCAGCGAATGGAGATTGGAGCGGAGGAATTGTCTCCAGAGTTAAGGCAAAATGTGCGATGCTTTTCCAGCTCAAATGAGCTCGCATCGGAACTGATTCATGGAAGGATCTATCTGCCTGAACGCGGAGATGTAATTCTGGTTAAGGGTTCTCAGGGAGCACGAATGGAGCGAATTAGCAGGGCATTACTTTCGGAGGATATTTCAGCGGAATCTGTTCTTCCTCGTCAAAACGAGGCGTGGTTATCCATTGAGTGATTCCGTAAAACTCCTTGATATTTCAATCTACTTCTCGAGTGCAGCTGAAGTAAGTCTTTTCGGTGCTCAGGAATCGTGTTCCTCACCCCTCATCCTGCTGATAGACTCCTCTCACCATAACAGCCTTACGGCTAACTTGGTTTGAGTAACTATTTTGATTCCATGACGAAAGTTGTGGGCAAAAGCGGAACGATTGAAATTATATACGAAAGTGAATCTCAGTTTTGCCACCATGGCTGTCTCTACGACAGTTCGGAATCATGTTCCCCTCTGTGTATACCAACAGTGGGAATGAAAACAAGTTAGCGCTTATGAGATAATAGGTTATTAACTCATCTCATGATCTGTTCATCCTCATGATTTTGGTATACTCATCTGGCTCCGAGGAATAAACTTATCCAGAAAAATTCACTGAAAAGTATTTTTCCTGGAAATTGAAACATTGCCGTGAGTTTTCCGCAAACAGGGGATATTGTCTGTATTATTTGGACAATCTAGTAAGGGGGCCCCGAGAGGGCCTTTAATAATTTTTTGTCTCGTTCTTCGTCGTACATGGAACGCGTGGCAGTGTTTGTGGATGCTGGTTACCTCCTCGCTGCGTGACTAAGGAGTTATTTGGGGAGCGACTTAGAAAGAGGTAATCGTTGAGTGATTCAGATCATTAAGATAGAGCAAGAACAGATGGCGAAGAGTATTCACCGTTGAACCACCACGGATATATTGGCATTGCGGTGCCTATCTGTTACCTACACCTTAACATACAGAACTTGCTCGTTTGTCCAATGTCAAAGTTCGGTTTGGACTCATTAATAGACATGGTGAGCAGAAAGGTGTTGATTCTTTGATCGTGACAGGATATGATCACATTGGCACGAAATAGGGACATGTCCAGTTGTATGCCACTTACGGGAGATGAAGATATCAGAGTAGGGGTGATCATGGCTCAGGAGTATGGCGTTCGTCTCCATTTGCTGGGTATCAAGCCTGCAAAGAGTAACCAATCCAACCTTCTTCTTCAAGAAGCTGATGTCATCCATGTGTGGGAATCTCCAGATGTAGAAACATTTATTTTAAAGTCCTCTCCTCTCCACCCAGCGAGTCAATTCAAGAGACGGATCCCCTCCGAACTGTTGCCTTGGAAGTAATTAATAGTCTACCCGAGGACGGGCAGATGAACTATTAGGAAGTGGTCGTTGGATCCCTCGTGGGATTGATGGACATCTCCTTTCCAGAGCCCGTGAGGTGACAGGCAATGAACTTGATGACGATGATAAAAAAAGATAGGGGCAATTTCCATGAACTTGTGAAAGAGCGTAGTTGAGTGATCGGGCTATTCCTGAAAGAGTAAGATATCCTTGGAATGTCCGATGGTTTCACAAGGGGTAGATGTATGTAATAGGCAATGAGCGATAGCTACGTTCTATCTGACACCTGTCTAAGTTCACCATGTTTCCTTCGGTTGAGTTTTTTGGATCCATCATCATATTTGGCAATCTCAGTCTAGATAAGATTACGATTTCTACTGCAGTGCGGCTGCACTCTGATTATTTTTCTACCCAAGAACAACTCATGCAGTACCTAATATGAAATTTATGTATATTGAATCTAGCCAAAGAGGACGTTTCCACTTGTTAATTTATTACTTTTTGAGGCATGGATATCAATGCTTAACTCCCTGAATATGTTAACACAAGGAAGTGATTTGTATCTTGCCTGAGATAGTTTCCCGATTGGATCATTCCAATTGTTAAGATGATAGACAGGAGCCACAGAAAACCATAATTTTCGTAAAAATGTTGGTATTGGAGTTTGCAGAGATTGACTTGATAACATATTTTCTTCCATGAGAGAGTAATAAACGAGAGGATTCTCTTAAATTTTCCGATCAATATCATGCGAAACTTCATAGTAAGTATCTTCCTGTTAATTGCGTCACTGCATGTTCTAATACCTGTACAAGCCCAGATTGAGGTGCAACCGTATGAGATCATCATGAATGATCCGAGCATACGTCTCTTTCAGTCTGATCCTTCATTGGGTTCTTCAGTTTTTCATACGGTAGACTTGGGTTTATATATTGAGAATACCAACAGTCTGCCGAAAAGAGTTATAAAGACCAGAGGGTGCCAAACTACTGTGCAATATAGTTCTGTCGAATGGTGTGTAGTGGGACTGAAAAGAATTCGTTCCTCAGACTATTCTGAATTCGTTGAAATTCAATACGATCAAGGAGAAGTATTTGAGTTTGAAAGTGGTGTCTCCCCCTTCACAATTCTTGCACCTAATGCAAGACTTGCTACCCGATTTACACCCAAGACATCTTCAGACGACACCCGAGATGTAAGGATTGATCGTATCTGGCTTGCGCCTTACTTTGATAATCAGTTCGGGGATACGAATTTGCCTCCTTCTGCTCCAAGAGATCTGACTGTCTACATTTATTCAGATTTTCAGGGTAGACCAGATGATGTCTTATTTTCAAAGGTGGTTGATGATCCGAGAGATTTTACTATTATTCGTGTCGGTAACTTAGAATTGGATTTCTTTGAACTTGACCTCTCAAACGAAGGGATCGGCATTCTACCGGATGTGATCCACATTGCCTATGGGAATGCAGGAAATGACGAGAACTTTCTGACTCTTGCAGTTGCGTCGTATGCCACTGAAAACGTATCACATTTAAATTTGATTGGTGAATGGGGATCACTTTGGGAGGATGTATTTGCTCGAGGAGAAAATTTGTTTAACGAGACGGTAATCCCAATACGTGCTCGCTTTCGACTTGATGGTCTGGGTGGTCCCTTACAATTCGTACAACAAGTCCCAGATCAATCGTACTCCGTGGGACAGGCTATTACCCCATTGACTTTACCAGAAGCCACTGGAGGTGAATCGCCGATCAGTTACTCCCTGATGCCCCAACTGCCAGCGGGATTGAACTTTGATTCTTCTAGCCGAACCATTCGTGGAACACCCTCGGAAGCTACCTCTTCTCCTGTGGAGTACATTTATACGGCAACCGATGCAGGAGGGAACATAGTTACTTTGCAGTTTACAATTGAAGTACGCTCATCGTCAGGGGAAATTGTCTATATTCAGTATGACGAGGGAAAAGTATCCCCTACGATCGATGGGGGTTTATTTTTTGGGGTAGTAGATGGTGAACCGATCTTCTCTACTACATTTGTTCCCAAGCGTTCTTTGGACGACGAGCGAGAAGTACAGATTGAACGTATTTGGCTATCGCCCTATTTTAGCAGTCAGTTTCGAAACTCGCCGTTGCCCTCTTCCGCTCCAAGAGACTTGGTTTTCTACATTTATTCGGATGATGGTGGCAGACCGGGGGATGTCTTGTTTTCTAAGAAGATTGACGATCCGAGAGACTTCACCAATATTAATGACTTGGATCTAGATTTCTTTGAACTGGATCTCTCAAATGAAGGGATCGGTATCCTGCCAGATATCACCCATATTGCATATAGCGATGCTGGAGACGATGAGAATTTTCTGGTTACTGGATTTGTCCCCTATGCAACGGAAAACGTATCTCATATATTCACAGGTGGTAGATGGAGAGTATTATGGACTGATATAACCGTTAACGGTCAAAATCTGTTTAACTGGACGATGATCCCTATACGTGCTGAGTTTCGGCTGTTGGGAGAGTTTCCTGTACAGGTCAGTCAGGAGACGACAGTGCCGGAAGGGTTCGTGGTGCATGGAAATTACCCCAATCCTTTCCAGAGATCAACAAATTTGCAGTTTGATCTTCCTGCCTCCGCCCGTGTGTCCGTGGAGGTCATTGACATATTAGGGCGCAAGGTGCTAACGGTTCCACCGGTAGATTTATCCGCTGGATGGGGAAAGCAGATTGAGGTAGATGGGCAATCACTCCCGTCGGGACACTACCTCTACCGTATTGTGATGCATTCGGAAACAGGTAACTCAACGCAGACTGGACAATTCATACATTTTCGGTAACATAATCTGATTATGTTTGCAGGCATCTGTGTGGTCTGGCCCAAATCCCTGGAATTTAAAGCTTTTTCATTCTGATAATTGACCTAAACATAGGGCTGAACTGTCTGTCCAAGTTAGCAGGTGCTTTATTTAAGCTCTGGCTTCCCAACGATGCTGAGGAAAGCATCGCGACTGAATTGATCCTCACGAATCAAGGGTAAAGATTTTCTCAATCCCCCCCTGTTTGAGCGAAAATCGGAGGGTATCTGAGATAAAGTCTCCTTGGAGGTTACGGGTAAATTTTGTATTCTTGCTCGTCGGTGATCAGGATCATTAATCGGTAGGACACCTTCACGAAAACGAAATAATGCAATCCAATTTACTGTGTTCACCTTAGAATGAACATTTACGTTTTGCGAGCCAGGAATTTCCTGAGAATTTCCATTTTTTGACCATTGCATGTACCATGAATTGAGTTCGATAGATCAAATTTTCAAGAGATTCAGTTAATCAGAGATGTTGTTAGAGACATGAGTGTCATTGAAGTTGTCTCCACAAGTTAGCGGTTTCTGAAAAGCACATACTTAAATGAATAACAATTATAAGATCATGCATTACTTCTTTGCAAGCACTTTGGTAATACTGGGGGCATTGAGTCTTCTTTCACCCCTCTACGCACAGACTGAAGTGTCAAACGAGGTGCGATTGGCAGATCCTAATATGCAACTCCCGCATTCGGTTCAATTAGAGCGCGTAAGGGTTCTTCAAATGGTCAACGCAGGTGTACATGTAGAGAAGAATGTTCAAGATTTATTCAGGGATGTTTCTGCGGATGGAGTCTGCCAAGTAAATCGCTTACCTAATTCTAACGAATCCTGTACGGTCGGATTGAAAACGGAACCTTCCTCGGACAACTCAGAATTCGTGTACATTGAATATGATCGGGGAGAAGTATTCGTATTTGATAATGGTACGGGTGCGTTGTTAGATTTATTTGATCGACAATTAGCTTCCACACAGTTCAGCCCAAAGACACCTGGCGACGATCGTGAGGTATGGATTGATCGCATCTGGTTAGCCCCTTACTTTGGTAATCAATTTCAACAATCAAACTTGTCTCCATCTGCTCCCCGAGACTTGACTGTCTATATTTACTCGGATGACGGGGGCAAACCAGGAAGCGTCTTATTTTCAAAGACGATTGATGATCCACGACCATATGACGAAGCACGCTCGGATTTGGATTTTTTTGAACTGGATCTTTCACACGAGGGGATCGGAGGCCTACCAGATGTGATCCATATTGGATTAGGAAATGCGGGAAACGACGACAATATTATAGCTATGGGAATGGCATCCTATACTGAGGGAAACCGATCCCATATATTTAATGGGGAATGGAGAGAACTATGGACAGAAGTAATTATTAATGGCGCAAACGTATTTAACGAAATGGTTGTCCCCATACGTGCTCGCTTCCAGCTCGTCCGCGCGGATGGTTCAGTAGAATTTGTGCAACGAGTGAAAGATCAACATTTCTTGGAGGGGATGTCCATTAACCCGTTGATTTTACCCGAAGCTATAGGAAATAAATTGCCAATCAGTTATTCCCTAATGCCCGAGTTGCCCACAGGATTGAACTTTAATTCTTCAAATCGAACCGTCCATGGAACACCAATGGAAGTTACAGCTATGCCTGTTGCTTACACATACACCGCGACTGATGCAAGTGGCGACACGGCTAGTTTGCAGTTTATGATTGAAGTGTATCCACCGTCTGGTCAGATTGTTGATATCCAGTATGATGGAGGAGAGTTTTTTACTTATGATGACAGGAGAATTTTCCTGGGAATCATACCTGCCCAATCACAATTATCCACCAAATTCATACCCAAGACATCTTCAGACGACACCCGAGAGGTTCGGATTGATCGTATCTGGCTTGCGCCTTACTATGACAATCACCGCTCACGATCAAACTTATCCGCCTCTGCCCCCCGTGATCTAACCGTCTACATCTATTCTGATCTTAGGGGCAGACCAGAGGATGTATTGTTTTCAAAAACGATTGACGATCCAAGAGACTTTAGCCCAATCAACAACTTGGATTTGGATTTCTTTGAACTGGACCTTTCCAACGAGAGGATTGGTGTCTTGCCTGACGTAATTCACATTGCATATGGGAATGCCGGAGACGACGAAAATAGTCTGATCGTAGGGGCAGCACCCTATTCTCAAGAGGATGTATCACATATATTATTTGAGAATGGATGGGGAGCGCTGTGGACGGAAGTGTCTTTTGGCAATGAAAATACGTTAAATGAGACTGTGATACCTATACGTGCACGGTTTCGACTTGGTGGTAATTTTCCTGTACAGGTCAGCCAGGATGCGACTGTACCCGAAGCGTTCGTGGTGCATGGCAACTATCCTAACCCTTTTCGGGGATCAACCTATTTACAGTTTGATCTTCCCTCGGCTGCCCGCGTATCCGTGGATGTCATTGATTTGTTGGGACGGCAGGTTTTAACGGTTCCCCCAATAGATTTATCCTCGGGATGGGGGAAACTGATTGAGGTAGATGGGCAATCACTTCCGTCGGGACATTACTTGTATCGTATAGTGATGCACTCAGAGATGGGCAATGCAATCCAGACGGGGCAATTCGTGCATTTCAGGTAGTCTCAGACCGTTGTGCTCGCAGGATATCTGATGTGTCTATATTTCGATTTTCTTAGAGTGGAGACCGGTCGCATTTCCTTTCCGGGCATTACCATGACAGTTATACCAATCTGATTGTCCACCCCAAGTTCGTCATCTCTTGAAGCCATAAGGTTAGGTATTTTCACTTCATCCCATATTTGAGACCGATTTTTTCTGGATAGTGGTTTCTGAGATTCACTGAGTCCGGCATGGATGACTTAGAGTTGTTACGACTGCGTTCTTTCGCCATTTCGGGAGCAGACTTGATCAGTTTCTATTCCCTATTTTCTCCCCCGAACCCACCTCTGACTAGAGTTCAGGGTTCCAACTTCTGCGACGCGTACTGGCCAGTGGTTAGCGATCCTGTGGCCTTATATGTATTGAGATCAATTTGTACACCAGTGAGATCCAAATTGCACACCAGTAACTCCCAAAAGGGAGCTCAGTATACATTAACATGAATTGCATATTCTGGCCAAATGAGTCACCAATCCCCAGAGTCACTTCAATCGTATTCGGTGGCTCACTTCGTCCAGAATACTCAAATATGATAAGAGGGCTTGGAAGTGTAGGAACTGGGGGCTCCAGAAAGCACCAGAATAATGCTACAACAACCTTTTAGCAGAAATTTCCAAAACATGACCAAAAGGAAGCCAGGGTATAAGGGTTCAGGCCCAAATCGGTCATTCAGGGGAGAAAATAGCGAACTTGGGCTTATACCAAAACATGGCCAATCCAACCATTGCCAATGCATTCCTATATTGAGTTATGTAGCTTGCATGCTCAATTCAACTCAAGGAGACATCTCACGAAAATGTCCAATGAAATCTTCAAAATGAGCATACGAAAGCAATATCAATAAAACAGACACATTTGAACGACAAGGTCAATAAAGAACTCAAGAATCACGAATAAGTCCGCCAGTGGCTATTTTGAGTATCACTGAGTTGCTTTGGATCTCAATATATTTGCTATTTTGATCCATGCTTCATGGATCCGAGTCGGCATGCTACTCCCGCAACTTCCTTGAGCGCACTGTAAAGGTATTGGTCACAATGCTCTGCCGGATCAACCGCACAGCGATTGAAGCAGTTTATCGGGAAACAGGTGCTCATTCAACCCATGAGTCCTTAAAATACTCAACACAGTCTCGGTCCACCGCACAAGTGAAGTCCGATACGCTCGTTCGCTGTAACCGGGGCAAAGCAAAAAACCCTCCACATACGTCACCCGAACACGAATGAGTTATATCGTTCGGGCTACAAACTCGACTGTGCTTCCACACAGGGGAATTACTTCTGCTGTGCGAGACATAAAAAATTCTGTATGTTATCTTCAAGGGATATCAGAGCATCCATTTTTTGAATTTGACACTTTGGGAGATGCGAAATAGAAGAATCTATTTCCACTGATTATAGTTATACATAGGTACTATTTAGCTTTTGCAAAGCAGATATGCTCCCCAAAATCACGTCTAATCGGACTGGATGCACCAATCAGAAACTTTACGAGGCAATATTTTTCAAAAGATCTCCCGATTGAGGTTTTGCGAGGGGCTCTTAAAAAAAATCAAAGTTGTTCCCATGAAAGAGCAATACAGACAAAGGTACCTTCCCCAAATATTTAACAGGCCCGATATTATACGCAACCTAATAGCAGGTATCTTGGTGGTACTTGTGTCAGTAGGTTCGTCTACACTCGTACAGGCCCAGATTGAGACGTCGTACAAGACTATTACGAGTGATTCTGGTATGCAACTCCCAGATTCGGCTAATTCTCAGCACTCCTGGGCTTTTCATACGGTGGCCGTGGACTTACATGCTCGGAATGTTGAGAGCTTTGCTGAAGGAGTATCTGAAGACGAAGTGTGCCAAGTTAGGCTGATGTCTGATTCTGATAAATCTTGCACGATCGGAATGAAAAAGCCCCCTTCCTCAGACGGCGCAGAATTCGTGTTCATTCAGTACGATCAGGGAAGAGTATTTGAGATGGATGTTGATGCCACGATCCTTTTTCGTTCATTGAATCATGATAGATGGTCTACCAGATTCATTCCTAAGACATCCTCGGAAGACGATCGGGAGGTTCGGATTGATCGTATCTGGCTGGCGCCTTACTATGACAATCAGTTTCGGAGGCCAAACTGGTCTCCGTCTTCCCCCAGAGACCTAACCGTCTACATTTATTCGGATGACGGTGGTAGACCAGGAAATGTCCTGTTTTCAAAGGTAATTGACGATCCAAGAGACTTTACCCGATTCTCGGACTTGGAACTGGATTTCTTTGAACTGGACCTTTCAAACGAAGGGATTGGTGCCTTGCCGGATGTGATCCACATTTCATATGGGGATGCAGGAGACGACGATAATGTTCTGTATTTGGGATTAGCACCCTATACTAAGGAAGACGTATCACATATATATGTGGATGATGCATGGATACCACTGTGGACAAGTTCATTTGTTGGTGATGAGTATCTATTCAACGAGACAGTGCTCCCTATCCGTGCTCGGTTTGAACTTATAGGAGATTTTCGTGTACAGGCTGAGCAGGAGACGACATTGCCGGAAATATTCGTGGTGCATGGGAATTATCCCAACCCTTTCCAAAGATCAACAAATTTGCAGTTTGATCTTCCTGCCTCCGCCCGTGTGACTGTGGAGGTCATTGACATATTAGGGCGAAGAGTGCTAACAGTTCCACCTGTAGATTTGTCCGCTGGATGGGGAAAGCGGATTGAGGTAGATGGGCAATCACTTCCGTCGGGACACTACCTGTACCGTATTGTGATGCACTCGGAAACAGGTAACTCAACGCAGACTGGGCAATTCGTACATTTTCGGTAACATAATCTGATTATGTTTGCAGGCATCTGTGTGGTCTGGCCCAAATCCCTGGAATTTAAAGCTTTTTCATTCTGATAATTGACCTAAACATAGGGCTGAACTGTCTGTCCAAGTTAGCAGGTGCTTTATTTAAGCTCTGGCTTCCCAACGATGCTGAGGAAAGCATCGCAACTGAATTGATCCTCACGAATTAAGGATAAAGATTTTCGCAATTTCCCCCTGTTTAAGTGAAAATCGTAGGTTGTCTGAGATGAATTCCCTTGGAGATTACAAATAAAATTTGTATTCTTGGTTATCGGTGATCAGGATTTCCATTAATTCGGAAGGATACCTTCACAAAACGAAATAATGCAATCCAAATTACTGTGTTTACCTTATCATGAACATTTACGTTTTGCTGGTCAGGAATCGCCTCTCAGAATTTCCATTTGTTGACTATTGTATGTACTAATCATTGAATTTGATACATCCAATTTTCAAGAAATTCAGTTAGGCAGAAATGTTGTCAGAGACATGAGTATCATTGAAGCTGTCTTCAAAAGTTAGCGGTTTATGGAAAGTAAATACTTAAATGAATAGCAATCCTAGGATCATGTATTACTTCTTCGCAATTACCTTGGTAATACTGGGGGCATTGAGTCTTCTTTCACCCCTCTACGCACAAACTGAAGTGTCAAACGAGGTGCGATTGGCCGATCCTAATATGCAACTCCCGCATTCGGTGCAATCAGAGCTCGTAAGGGTTCTTCAATCGGTCACCGAAGGTGTACATGCGGAGAAGAATGTTCAAGATTTATTCAGGAATGTTTCTGCGGATGCATTTTGCCACATAAAGCGGTTACCTAATTCTAACGAATCCTGTACGGTCGGATTGAAAACGGAACCTTCCTCGGAATTCGTGTATATTGAATATGATCGGGGAGAAGTATTCGTATTTGATGATGGTACGGGTGCGTTGTTAGATTTGTCTGATCGACAATTAGCTTCCACACAGTTCAGCCCAAAGACACCTAGCGACGATCGTGAGGTATGGATTGATCGCATCTGGTTAGCCCCTTACTTTGGTAATCAATTTCAACAATCAAACTTGTCTCCATCTGCTCCCCGAGACTTGACTGTCTATATTTTCTCGGATGACGGGGGCAAACCAGGAATCGTCTTGTTTTCAAAGACGATTGATGATCCAAGGCCATATGCCGAAGCACGCCCGGATTTGGATTTTTTTGAACTGGATCTTTCACACGAGGGGCTCCGAGGCCTACCAGATGTGATCCATATTGGATTAGGAAATGCGGGAAACGACGATAATATTATAGCTATGGGAATGGCATCCTATACCGAGGGAAACCGATCCCATATATTTAATGGGGAATGGAGAGAACTATGGACAGAAGTAATTATTAATGGCGCAAACGTATTTAACGAAATGGTTGTCCCGATACGTGCTCGCTTCCGACTCGTCAATGCGGATGGTTCAGTCCAATTTGTACAACGAGTGAAAGATCAACATTTTTTGGAGGGGATGTCCATTAACCCATTGATTTTGCCCGAGGCCTTAGGAAGTAAACTGCCAATCAGTTATTCCCTAATGCCCGAGTTGCCCACAGGATTGAACTTTAGTCCATCAAATCGAACCATTTCTGGAACACCAATGGAAGTTACAGCTATGCCTGTTGCTTACACATACACCGCGACTGATGCGAGTGGTGACACGGCTAGTTTGCAGTTTATGATTGAAGTGTATCCACCGTCTGGTCAGATTGTGGATATTCAATACGATGATGGAGGGATATTCTCTACAGATGAGGGGATAGATCTCTTTGGAATCATTCCTGCCCAATCACTACTGTCCACCAAATTCGAACCGAAGAGATCTTCAGATGATGACCGAGATGTACGGATTGAGAGTATCATGGTTGCGCCCTTCTTTGACAATCAGTTTCAGGATTCTAATCTGCCTCCGTCGGCTCCCCGGGATCTAATCGTCTACATCTATTCTGATCGCAGGGGCAGACCAGGGGATGTCTTGTTTTCAAAAACAATTGATGATCCAAGAAACTTCGCCATCGTCAACACCTCGGAGTTAGATTTTTTTGAACTCAACCTTTCAAACGAAGGAATTGGTGTCTTGCCGGATGTGATTCATATTGCATATGGTAATGCCGGGAATGACGAAAATCTGCTGCTCATGGGTGTGTCTCCCTACTCAACGGAAGATGTATCAAATGTATATTTCATCAGTGGTTCATGGAGATCACTATGGACGGAGATACGCATAGATAATGTATTGGTGTTTCGCGAGACTGTGATACCCATACGTGCAAGGTTTCGACTTGGTGGTGATTTTCCTCTACAGGCCAGTCAGGATGCGACTATACCTGAAGCATTCGTGGTGCATGGGAACTATCCTAACCCCTTTCGGGGATCAACCTATTTACAGTTTGATCTCCCCTCCGCTGCCCGCGTAACCGTGGATGTCATTGATTTGTTGGGACGGCAGGTTTTGACGGTTCCCCCAATAGATTTATCCTCGGGATGGGGGAAGCTGATAGAAATAGATGGGCATTCACTTCCGTCCGGGCATTATTTTTACCGAATGATCATGAATTCAGAGAAGGGTAACTCAATACAAACAGGACAATTTGTGCGTATACGGTAATTTCCTACTCTACCGTTCGATCGGTTCCTCTGTTCACGAATCAATTCTTTTGGATAAGACCATCCATGTGTGTCCACGACCATTTCGGTTATCCTAATCTGATCGTCTTTCATGGTGGTACATACTTTTGGTCTGAACCCATTTTTCCCCAGCGTTCCTGAAAGAGAGCCAGTATTTTTGCAGAATCTGGATCGGTTCAGACAGTTGTTCTTTTTGATCTGCGAGCATATCAAGAATTGAATACCAGAGTCGGGAGTACTATCTCCACAATGGCTCAATCTGTACTATAAGATGATGACTACCGAACAAGTCTGGTAAAGGTACGTTAAAGTCTCAAAACTAGGCTTCGCGTTGGTTTGAACCGAAGCAGAGCCGGATATCGCCGCGTTTTGAGAGCGTATGAAGCTTCTCTTGCCTTTGGTTTGATTAGGCGTATATCTGTAATACTAACATCGGATTGCTGATTGCTTCATAGACCAATGTCATGCTGAAAGACATCTTGGGGGTTCTGTTTGATCATCATCGTTTTGTGATCACCACTCATCAGCGCCCTGATGGCGATGCAATTGGTTCGCAGGTTTCACTGGGGCATTTTCTTGAAAAATTGGGAAAGGAGGTGGTATTGTTTAACTCCGATCCTGTACCTGCGAATCTGGATTGGATGTCAGGAGTTGAGGCTATTCGGACTGGGAATACCCTCGAAAATCTGGATGCTGTTTCCAAGGCGGACTTATTTGTCGTTGTGGACACCAATACCAAAGATCGTCTCGGCAAAACGGTGGAGAGAGCTCTAGATTTGTATTCGGGCCCTGTTTTGCTTATTGATCACCATACTGCACCAGAGTCTTGGTTTACCTGGATTCTGCGTGATGAGAATGCCGCAGCGACTGGAGAATTAATCTATGACCTGATCAGTGCCTATGACCGAAATTATATTGATTCCGTTATCGCGACGGCTCTGTACACCGCACTGATGACCGATACGGGTTCATTTCGTTTTGCCAGTGTAACGCCCAAGATTCATCAGATCACCGCAGATCTACTCGAGCGTGGTAGCCAGGAGCCACCACTTGTTTATTCAGGGGTCTATGAAAACCACAGTCGCTCATGGCCTCGTTTGATTTCGATGATTTTGCAAGGAGTCGTATTCCTGTGCGATGGGAAACTTGCGTATGTCACGATTCCTCGGCGTATGCTTGATTCCACGAATGCGGATTCAAGCGAAATTCATGGAGTCTCTGATATGCTCATGTCCATCAGTGGGGTTCAAGTTTCATTGTTGTTCACTCAAATCAAAGAAGGAGTCAAGGTTAGTTTTCGATCCAAAGGAAATTGTCGAATGGATCAATGGGCTCAGACCTATGGGGGCGGCGGACATCATAATGCAGCCGGAGCATTCATCAGACTCCCCCTCAGAGATGCTGTAGATCAAGTTCTGCAAGCAATTCCCGAGTCTCTTGAAGATCACGATCAAGATCTTTTCGTCGCTGAGGAAGAACAAGCCTTTTTAAATGCATTTTCCAATTCTGAATAATGAAAGTATCCGTTACCACGCTCAACCTCCAAGATCTAGATGTTGATCTACTGATCATTCCAGTCGCTCGCTCTCTTGCCAGAGCCCGTGCAGCACAGATTGGAGGACCAATAGGGCAGACTCTTTCAACCGCATTAATTGATTTTGAAGGCAGGCCCGAAGAAACCTTATTGTGCTATCCCCCAGAGGGACGTGCTCATAGAGTTGCTGTAATTGGACTCGGTGATGCTGAGAACATTCATCGGGATGGGCTTCGCAAAGCCGCCGCAGCGGGTACGCGATTAGCCATGAATACCAAAGCAACCACCGTTGCGCTTTGTGTTCCCGATTCTGGAATTGATGCCGAAGCAGCAGGTCAATCGCTGGTGGAAGGGTTTATGCTTGCAGCTTATGAATTTGATCGTTACAAGACGGAACCCGACGAGCTAAAAACGACTACGGAGCGACTAGTTTTACATGCCGCCCGTGATGAAAAAGCTGCGCGCCGTGGAGCAGAGCGAGGGCGTGTAGAAGCAGAAGCCACGATGACCGCACGTGACTTAGTCAATTTATCTCCACATGATAAAACCCCAACGATGCTGGGCAAGATCGTTGAACGCTTCGGTCGAAAATATGGATATGAGGTATCAATTTGGGATAAGACAGATATAGAGAAAGAGAAAATGGGAGGTCTTCTCGGAGTCAACCGCGGAAGCATGGAACCGCCTGTCTTGATAGAAATGACCTGGAAGCCTAGCAAAGCAGACAACTCTCAGCCCGTGGTACTGGTTGGGAAGGGGATCGTCTATGATACCGGTGGACTCTCCCTCAAGCCTACCAAAGGGTCCATGGACCATATGAAAGCCGACATGGCAGGAGCCGCTGCTGTCATTGGCGCTATGGAAGCAATTGCACGTTTGGATGTGCCACTATATGTTATTGGACTGATTCCTGCCACAGACAACCGACCAGGACAAAATGCTTATGTGCCAGGTGATGTGCTTAAGATGCATTCTGGAATGACCGTGGAAGTCTTGAATACCGATGCAGAAGGGAGACTGATTCTTGCAGATGCCTTATCCTATGCCAAACTGTATCGTCCTGAAATCTTAATTGACCTTGCTACCCTGACCGGCGCGCAAGTCGTGGCGCTCGGCAGCCAAGTTGCTGCCGTGATGACGCAGAATGATTCAGAATCTACCGAGCGATTGGATGCATTTATCAAAGTTGCCGAACGCACTGGCGATCTCATCCATCCCATGCCAATGCATGACCATTATTCCGATGCGCTCAAAAGTGATGTTGCAGATATAAAGAACATTGGGAACCGTGAAGCGGGGAGTATTACTGCCGCGAAATTTCTCGAACACTTTGTTGACTACCCCTGGATTCATATAGATATGGCAGGTCCATCTTTTTTAAAGCGATCCCTCCCATATAGACCTGCCGGTGGCACCGGATTTGGAGTTCGACTTCTCACAGAGTACATTCGGGACTACGCGTATCCGAAGAAGCGCTGATCAAGTGGCTAAGGACTCTCAAGAACGTACTCGGATTGCCATTACTCTGGGGGATCCGAATGGGATTGGCCCCGAGGTCGTCTTGAAATGTCTGGATGATCCCCTGTTGATGAAGCGGGTAGAGCCTGTAATTGTTGGCTCGGTAAAGATTCTCAAAATACATGCCAAGGCACTTGGAAGGAGTCTCCCAAATTATACATCTAACTTAGACGAACCACTTCCTCGACGCGGGATTCGTATAATTGATTCCGCCAAGAATCAGGATGTGGCGGTTGCGATGGGGAAACTAACTCCTCGCGCGGGCACTATGGCCATGGATTCTGTGGACGAAGGGATACGTCTTGCCCGCCAAGATGATGTGAGTGCACTCGTCACAGCTCCAATCTCCAAGCTTGCCATTGTTCGTGCAGGTTATAATTTTCCAGGTCATACAGAATATCTGGCGAAGAAGACTAAAGTTAAGGAGCAGGTGATGATGATGGTGTCCAATGAGTTACGGATTAGCCTAGCGACTGGGCATATCGCACTGAACCAAGTAGCAGGACGGTTAACCATTAACGGATTGATTGCGAAACTAAAACGCGTGCGAGCATCGCTGATGCGAGATTTTGGTATTGTCCGTCCAAAGATTGCAGTCCTCGGCTTGAATCCTCATGCCGGAGAAAGTGGAGTTCTGGGCAATGAAGAGAAAGATGTCATCATTAATGCCATCAAGGAAGCGGGGAACCGGGGAATTCTGGCATTGGGGCCATTTCCTGCCGATGGTTTTTTTGGAAACCGACAATACTGTGGGTATGACGGAGTCCTAGCCATGTATCACGACCAGGGATTGATCCCGTTCAAGACATTGTCATTCGGAAGTGGTGTTAATTTCACCGCTGGCTTACCAATCGTGCGAACCTCTCCAGATCATGGAACTGCATTTGACATTGCAGGAAAAAATAAAGCGGATCCAGGAAGCATGATTCAGGCAGTTCTCCTGGCTGCTTCCATTGCAGAGCAGAGAAATAGCAGAGGATGACTATATTTAGTGTATAAATACACCAATATTGATATGGAACTCTTTTTAGATATTCAGCAGTTTATTGACAGTCTGTTAGCCTACCCACTACTCATCATACTGTTAGGAGCCGGGTTATTTCTAACCTTCAGATTGGGGTTTGTACAGTTTCGGCAGTTCGGACATGGTGTCAAGGTAGCGACTGGAAAATATGATGATCCGGAGGATGCAGGCGATGTCTCCCATTTTCAGGCGCTCACCACCGCATTATCGGCCACGGTAGGAATTGGGAATATTGCCGGGGTTGCCCTTGCCATTCACTGGGGAGGGCCGGGAGCCATCTTTTGGATGTGGATTACGGCTCTCTTGGGGATGTGTACCAAGTTTACCGAAGTCACACTTGCACAGAGGTATCGTCAGGTGGATAAGTCCGGGACAAAACTTCTGGGGACGGTTTCTGGTGGTCCCATGTACTATATAGAGCACGGTCTTGGAAAATCATTCAAGCCTCTTGCGATGCTGGTTGCAGGTGCAATGATTCTTACCTCATTCATGACAGGCAATGCAATTCAGGCGAACACGGTTTCGGATCTGATGAATGCTGAGTTCGCCATCCCAACATGGATTACTGGAGGTTTCACCTCTGTGGTGGTTGGTGTGGTCATTCTTGGTGGAATTTCAAGGATTGGACGTGTGACCAGTATTTTGGCACCTGCGATGGGGCTACTTTATGTAGCGGGTGGTGTTGTGATTCTGGCAATCAACTCAAATGGAATTCTTCCAGCATTTGCCAGCATCTTTACGGAAGCATTTAATCCAACCGCAGGGGTTGCGGGTACTGGAATTGGTGTGCTCATTCAGACGATTCTTTGGGGCGTCCGCCGTGGTTTATTTTCAAATGAGGCGGGGCAGGGTTCAGCTCCAATTGCCCATTCCGCCGCAAAGACCCAAGAGCCTGTATCCGAGGGTGCTGTAGCACTACTTGAACCATTCATTGATACAATCGTGATTTGTACGATTACTGCGTTAGTCGTGCTAACCACTGGGGTCTGGACGGATAAAGTTGATACTACTCTGACCATAGGGGAGGGAGACTTGTCTTATGTTGAAGAAGTCAATGGCCGATACGAGCCTGTTGAGATTGAGGATGTTCCCGATCAACTTAAGATCGATCAAGGGCTTCCTGTTTTGAGCGAAAGTAACGGGATCATGTTTGCTTGGCATGAGGTTCCTGTTGAGCAGTTTTTTGTAGATGAAGAGCAAACGTTACCCTTTAGTGGGATCATTGATACGCAGACGAATATTGCCATCGGAGAACCAGATGGGGGACAATTCCCCGTTCTCTATGGCAAAGCTGTTGAGAATGGTGCACCCATGACGGCGCTTGCATTTGAACAGGGACTTGGAAGCTTTGGAAAATATCTGGTGATCCTGTGTGTACTTTTGTTTGGAATCTCTACAGCGATTTCATGGAGCTATTACGGTGACCGCTGTTCCATGTATCTCTTTGGGAAATCCTCTATTCTTCCGTACAAGAGCATATTTGTGATCATGCATTTTATCGGCGCGGTTGCGGGGTTAAACACGATTTGGGGGATTGGGGATACTGCCCTTGCCCTGGTT
Organism: Rhodothermales bacterium; assembly: GCA_965208025.1. GTDB lineage: Bacteria > Bacteroidota > Rhodothermia > Rhodothermales > Bin80 > Bin80. Next base: position 1,126,548 of record OZ242302.1, on the reverse strand, counting down.
ACGATTCCGAATGTTTTAGCCTTAATTCTCCTCTCAGGGGTTGCGAAAAAGTTGAAGGATGATTACTTCAATGCGTTCAAGCCGGGGATTAGCACAGACGAGTATCTGAAGATTGCACGCACTCGTGTGGAGAAGCACCAGTCAGGTTCAGAGGCCTAAGGTATTTGTCAGGTATGGTATCTAAGCCTAGTATTTGGCAATCTTTGTTTCCCGTAGCCGTTCTGCTAGTCTTGCTTATCGCCTCGGTGAATTTCTTTGGTGATTCTGCATCTTATGGCCCCAATCAAATTGCATTGATTCTTTCTGCGGTAGTCGCTGCATTGATAGGGCTTCGGCTTGGTTTCGGTTGGAAGCAAATGCAGGAGGCCATGGTGAAGGGGGTTTCCTTATCTATGGGAGCGATCTTCATCCTTCTTGTGGTGGGCTCTCTTATCGGGACCTGGATTTTGGGCGGTATTGTTCCGACCATGATGTATTATGGTCTTCAGATATTGAATCCTAAAATTTTTTACACTGCTTGTTGTGTAATTTGTGCAATTGTAGCGATCGTATCAGGAAGTTCCTGGACCACTGTCAGCACCATCGGCATTGCTTTGGTGGGAATTGCAGCAGCATTTGGTTTACATTTGGGGATTGCGGCGGGTGCGATCATTTCGGGTGCCTATTTTGGAGACAAACTTTCACCATTATCGGATACCACCAACTTGGCACCTGCAATGGCGGGGACGGAATTATTTGTTCATATCCGGCATATGCTTTGGACCACTGTTCCAAGCATCACGATCGCACTGATTTTGTTCACGATCATTGGACTCGTTCAGCAGCCGGAGATGGGACTTTCCTCTTCACTGGCGGATATGCTTCTGGCGTTGGATAGCAGTTACAACCTCGGCGTACACCTGCTTATTCCTTTGGTGATCGTACTTGTACTGATCTACAAGAAAATGCCAGCTTTTCCAGCCCTCCTTATTGGCGCATTGTTGGGTGGAATCACCGCTATGATTTTTCAGCAGGAAATTACTTTAGAGTTCGTGGGGGAGTCGAATCTCCCCCACGTTTTGGCTTTGTTTAAGGGGTTCTGGATGGCCATGTTTGGAGAGTTTACAATTAGTTCGGGGAATACCGCCTTGGATGAGCTTTTGTCACGTGGAGGAATGTCAAGCATGTTGGATACGATTTGGCTCATTATTTCGGCGATGATGTTTGGTGCTGCAATGGAGAAAACGGGAATGTTAATGGTCATCACCCAGATGATTCTCCGCACTGCTCGCAGTTCTGGCGGGTTAATTTTAGCAACACTTGGCACAGCATTTGGACTGAATGTGATTGCTGGAGACCAGTACATCTCCATTGTAATTCCAGGGCGAATGTATCGTGCAGAATTTCAAAAGCGTGGATTGGACCCAAAAAATCTTTCGCGTGCGCTGGAAGATTCGGGGACACTCACATCTGTTTTGATTCCATGGAACACTTGTGGTGCATTTATGGCCGCCACCTTAGGGGTCTCCACTTTGTACTATTTACCCTTTGCTTTTTTTAATTACACCAATCCGGTAATCAGTGCCATTTACGGTTTCACAGGATTTACCATCGTTCCATTGGAGAAAGATGGACAGTCTGAAGGAGACTAGAACTCTGTCAGCCAGCTGGTATCGCTTCCAGCGAATTACATCATAACCCGTCAATATTGTAAGCTTATTCATATGTGACTTTCACAGTCATCGCACAAATAAGAATCTCAAACACTTCAGAACATCTGATCATGAACTTTCCAAACATCCCTATTCCACAGAAAATCTGGAATTTTCATACAAGTGAGCCTCATGTAGTTCCATCCATTAGATGTCTCATGAAATTCTTAAGCATTTCCATCTGCTGAACACATTATTTTAATCGTATGGAAGAGTTCTTAAGTGTTCTCTTTGTCAAGGCCTTTGATAGGCGCCGCCGAGAATATAAACGAGTTGGATGGCTTTACGCCGCACGGAATCCAAGCTTTGCAGACTCGGTCTTCAAGATTGGACAAACTACTATATCCCCGTCAGAGAGGATTGAACAACTCAGTTCTTCTACTTCAGTATACAAGAAGTTTGAGTTAGTATATTTCGTTCATGTATCCGATCATCGGGCAGCAGAAAAGTATGTACATCAGGCTTTAAGCGATTATCGGGTAAATTTTGGAAGAGAGTTCTTTCAAGCATCAATTATGGCCGTGGTTAAAACACTTGACGAGGCTGGAGAAATCTGGCCAATCCCATTGGATAGGAATCCATCATCAGGATTTTTAACTCCTGCACTTACAAAGCAGATTGTCTCCTGTCCCATGTGCAATAAAAGGAGTAGAATCCCGAAAGTCCTCATAGATATATCCGTAACCTGTACTCAATGCAACAACCCTTATACGGTCCCCTACATGCCTGCTTCGTGAGATATGACAATCGTTGAATCATTGAGAAATGACTTCTGGATCCTCCTCAGTAGTACAGGATAGAATGAGGAATCTGTGTAGGGAGTCTGGTGCGAATTCCAGTTAATTAGACATATGAGATTATCTTAGACTTGGAAAAGATATGCCAACATGCAGCGATCTGTGCCAATCATTCTGGACTGATTTTTTAATTGTAGAATGTACAAATGATGTCCACATCAGATTGAGTATCTATGGAGGGTAATGTCGGATGTTTAAGTTCGGGGTACATCCTCAGAGATTATAGAATCTTATCGGTGATTGGACGCGGTGGGTTTGGGGTGGTGTATAGAGGGAAACATCGGGAGTTGGGAATTGAGGTTGCAATCAAGGAGTTTTTTCCCACCGAATTGTGCACGCGATACAATCAAACGGTTCAACCCAGCAAACCTGATTTTCAAGCTTCATATCAAGAGAATCTTGATCGGTTTATCCGAGAGGCGCAGCAGTTGGAAAATTTTCGGAATTGCCCCAACATCGTGACTTGCAGAGATCTCTTTCGTGCGAATGGTACTGCATATATTGTCATGGATTATATTCAAGGCATACCGTTGTCAGTGCTTCTGGAACGAAGGGAGGCGCGAGGAAAGCCATTTACTGAGAATGACCTGCTTTTGGTGATTCTTCCATTACTTGAGGGACTGAAGATCGTCCATGAATCTGGAGTCTATCACCGAGATATAAAGCCATCCAATATTCTTACTCGGAGGGCGGACAGTGCTCCTATTTTGATAGATTTTGGGGCGGCAAAGCACGAAGTAAGCAAGCACACCAAATCATTTGCACCTTATTCGGATGGCTACGCTTCCATGGAGCAAGTAGGGGAGGGGGAAATCGGTCCATGGACAGACATATATGGCGTAGGAGCAGTGATGTGGCGCATGGTCGCAGGTGGTAATCCTCCATTTTCTCCACCCAACCCACTGAACAGCCAAAAAAGGGCTTTTGAGTTGATGCACGGGCGAACCGATCCAATGCCCTCAGCAAAAGAAATTGGAAGTAAACGATTCTCAAACAGAATCTTAGAAGCAATTGATGATGCTCTAATCATCAATGTGAGCAACCGATTGCAAAATTGCCATGAACTGCGTAATGGGTTAGCTTCTGTTAATCAAATCAATCAAACAAATTTTTTCTCAGACAAGAATCAGAAACATTTTAATGACACCTCATCCGATCACTCTATCTTTGAGCAGGACACCGAACAAGAAGAATCTTGGTCTAGTTCATCCCATTCAAAGCGTTTTCAAAATCTCATGACGACCGACAACATCCTCCTTACACTCAAAGCAGAATCCATAGCAAAAGATACCTCTGTCACTGGTTGGTATTTTCTAGGATTTTTTCTTGGTTTCATCGGAATTCTAATTGCACTTGGACGATCCCCAAAGACACCGATCGGATCAATCACGAACCACTCGGGAGATGATAGGGATCATTTTGAACGAGCTTATCATAAGGAATTGAAGGGAAAACAGGTGAATGCAACCTGTATTGGATGTATTTTAGCAAATAGCTTGTCCTTATTCATCTGGTCTTTTCTTTGGTGGTAAGTTATGCACATGAGTCAAAGAATAACATGCCCCTTTTGGTTCTTTGATGTGTCATGGCTCCCCAGCTGCTTATTCCCCAGATCTATCTGCGATTCTGGGTATTGAATCTTCATGCGTCTAGGTAGATATCAAATCGTTGAAGTTTACATCAGAGTAGCTGTGTCTGTCTGATTCTTGTGGACCGATAGTCAAGCTGGTTCAACCGAAGTGAGAGCAAGAAAACAAATACTGCAATTTAATGGATAACGAGTGAACAAACGATTACGAAAAACAAGTGCAAATCTTGAAGGAATCACTCAAAAAGTAGTTTAGGCCAAAGTGTTACCCCGTCCATTGACTCCTGTTAAGAGACACTCATTCTGCGTAAGTTGTGGTGAAACTTGCAATGTGTCTTCAGTAAGGAATCACAACAGTTCGTTGCTCGGTTCGTGTTGCGATACCGTTGATTTATGATTTCGTTGTGGTAATCTGGACTATGCCTCCTCTCTGCAGCATCCTCAAATCGGATTGATGAATCGCCTAGTTGAAATATTGCCCCAGATGGTTGAACAAATGGATTACCGCCGAGTAGGACAGCAGTTTGAAATTTTGGAATGTAGCTCTTTCAGAGGCAGAAAAAATCTGAACGTGAAAATAAGCGTGAAAAATCGGGGAATCTGTGGGTAACCTTTCCAAAGTTGAGAATTTAGGATACGTTATTCCGTACAAACGACTCCGACAACTGTCTCTACTTTTTAACAGTTGCTACTATTTCCAGATACTGAAAATATCTACTCGGTTAGAAAAACATCTTGATTTTTATCCATCCTCATTTGTAGGTAGATCTCATATCCATTGACTATGACTCATTCTTTGATCAAATGCATCAATCAGGTAATAATTTTGCCCCCCCCCATTTTATTCTTGTAATCATACTCTTAGTAGTTCCTGCTAAGTCATTTGGTAGTGCTGTAATTGGCACTGATAGATCCGAGCTTGGAGTACCGATTGATGGTGACTCAAGCAATGATTCGTTCATTAAGTCTCCATCTCTTATTTCCACGGAGTTCAGCCCTCATCCCGATGAAGGAGTTGAGGTTCTTCCAGAGGAAGGGAAATTAAGCAAGCAACCTCGGTATTTCGACGAGACGAAGCGCATTGATGAGGATACTCCCTATACATTCGGAGCAGGTGATTTTGGATATAGTGCTGGCATTCTCGAGGCGGTTACGATTACTGCCGTTTCGGGAAGGGGGGCCCTAACGAACGACGGAGCCGCCATAACCTCTACGTCTGATGATATAAGGATTGAAAAGGCCGATATTGAAGCTGGAAAGCTGATTTTCACTCCTGGTGAGAACGAGCACGGTAACAACTATGGTAGCTTTACCTACAATGCCCATGTTGCAGGGGATAGAGTAGACAACCTCAACTTTAAATTCAATGTAACAAAACAGAATGATCCCCCTAGTGGCACCTTGACTCTTGCGCTGCACGAGTTTAGCCAACTGGAACCTGGAGGGAAACTTGCATTCAATTTCTATGCTACCGATGGTACGGGTGTTCAGGATCCTGATGGGATGACGAAGGCTCGCGGCAATCCGGCTACAATAAACTATGAACCTGAAGTTACAATTATCGCGGAGATTGACGGAGACGAAGTGGAGCGTGAAGTTACAATTGACGTGCGAGGTGACGAAGTTGTAGCTACGAGACAGGAATTCACTCGAGGATTTAATTACGAAATTGGAGAGGAAGACAAGGGGGCGAGGCTCAAGGCCAAAGTGTTTTACAGGGATGATGATGATCATGATAATGAGATTGAATCCAACTGGACCGACAGAATTCCAACGCAATTTAAGCCCGCTACACTGACTGATGATAATGTAGAAACTTCAAACATAACGCCATCCCAATTTACTGTAGCTTGGACTGCACCTGAAGATGACGGAGGATCCGAAATCACGCGATATGACATCCAGAGATCAAACCACGACAGAGATTTTTCATTCACTGAAGAACCGCCAATTCCGATAGATCCATCCTCTGAACTTACTTACACGTTCACGGAGCTATTCCCAGAAAGGAGTTATGGGTTTCAGATTCGTGCGGTAAACGCCATAGGTGAAGGCGGATGGTGGAAAACTAGACCCAGTACCAGAATAACGACTCTGCTGGCAACAGCTCCAGATGCTCCGACAAATCTTGTGGTAGATGAAACCGAGTCTGATCAGTTGACACTGACGTGGGAAGCACCAGTGGAAACCGGTGGCTCAACGATCACAGGATATACCGTGCAGCACAAGTTATCCACGGACACAGACTATCCATCGTCATCCACTACCGTTACAACCACTAGTGCAACCATCACAGGCTTAGATCCAGCAACTCTGTACGATGTGAGGGTTGCTGCAGTCAATGAGATAGGTACGGGAGAATGGTTGTTTGGCCAAGGAACCACCGCTTTGTCAGCTCCTCAGGCACCTACCAATGTGGAGGTAGCGGTGGCTTCGGGAACTTCCCTGAGCGTCTCTTGGCAAGCCCCTTCGCAAACCGGTGGAGCTGATATTACTGGCTATGAAGTTCGGTACCATGACACGGGTCTGTTCCCTATCTCGTGGAACACGGTTCCGAATGTGACGGGTACGGACGCTACGATTACCAATCTCACGACGGGAGTAGAGTACCTTGTTCAGGTTGCCGCAATCAACTCGGTGGGAACAGGAACCTACTCGGATGAGAAATATGGTACTCCTGCCACAGCTCCAGCAGCTCCTACGAATTTATCCATCACTCCTGCCTCCGCCACATCTCTCACTGCTTCATGGGATGCCCCCGGAGACAACGGATCTCCAATTACAGGTTACGATGTTCGGCACCGTGTTTCGGATACAGGGGGCGGTACGCCAGGCGATTGGACAGCCCCCGCTCAAATTGATGATGGAGCCGCTATCACCGCGACGATCTCCTCTCTGACCGCGGGTACGATGTACGATATAGAGGTTCTCGCAAAAAACGCCATAGGTGAGGGTGCTCCAGCTCAGGCATCGGGAACCCCTCAGGCAGTTCCCGATTCACCTACGGAAGTTACGGTTACAGCTACGACCACCTCTTCTTTGACGGTTACATGGACTGCCCCGGCGGAGACGAACGGTTCAGATCTTTCAGGTTATACTGTGGAGTATCGGCGTGCGGCAGATGGCGGGCAGAGTTCGGGGGCTTGGATTGATGCCTCCCACTCTGGAACCGTGGAGACAATCACACTCTCCAACCTGGATCCATATGTATTGTATGACATCCGAGTAGCTGCTGTAAATGATGTTGGTGCCAGCGATCCTGCAATGGGTTCTGGGCGTACGGATGCCGCACTTCCAAGTGTTCCCCAGAATTTGCAGGTTTCTGCGGTCTCGCAAACCGAACTAGATGTTTCTTGGGAGGCGCCTTCTGAGAATGGTGGAGCCCCCATCACTGGGTATGCCGTGAGCTATCGCAAAGTAGAAACCCCACCTGCGGCATGGAGCACGCCGAACGCTGTGGGTCCTGTGTTCATCCACACAATTACGGGCTTGGAAGTGGAGACCATCTACGAGGTTCAGGTTACGGCAACGAATCTTGCGGGTACAGGGGATCCTGCTACCTCTTCCGAAGTAGCCACCAATCCGATTGTCCTTGCTTCTGCTCCCACAGGTGCAACCGTCTCTGCCCCGACGCACTCTTCCCTCACTCTGGAATGGAGTGCTCCTCAAAGTGATGGCGGTGGTACGATTACGGGATACACGGTTGGTCATAAACTGACCACGTCCAGCACCTATGAGACGCAACAGGTGACGGGGACAACCGTTGTCCTCCGTTCACTGTTACCTGCGACCACCTACGATATCAGCATCCAGGCCACCAATGAAAAGGGGGAGGGAGTAGCTGCCACGCTTACAGGGACGACTGGCCCGGCGGTTGAGCCTACCGTTCCTCGGTCACTCACGGCCAGTGCTACATCTCCGACGGAGATCAGCATCAGTTGGCAAGCACCTGAGGATGATGGCGGAGCTACAGTCCTGGGCTATAATGTCCGTTATCGTCCGAGCGGCAGCACCACTCCACCGGTACGGATTGACCAACTCATCACTACAACGTCTATCTCAATTACTGGTCTATCTGGAGGGACCGCCTACGAATTGGAAGTTGCCGCAATTAACACTGTCGGGACGGGCCTCTACGCGCAAACCACGGAAAGTACGAATGCAGCGATTGCGCCCACTGCTCCTCGAAATATTCGAGTCACTGCCCAAGAGCAAAACGCGTTAACGGTTGCATGGAGTGCCCCTTCCTCCGATGGAGGTGCACCCATCACCGGGCATGAGGTACGGTATCGCGTGGAGGCTTCGCAAGATTGGACTTCTGTCACTCCTGCCGGGAATACAGCCGAGATGACGGGGCTCCTTGCTGGCATGTCCTATGTCGTCGGTGTATCCGCGGTCAACAGCGCTGGCACGGGTCAAGAAGCTACGGAGACGTTCTCCACCTCGGATGCGAATGTACCCTCTGCACCTCAAAACTTGGAGGTTCAAGTGACCGGCCCCAACAGCTTATCGGTTTCCTGGGAGGCTCCCGCACAGATCGGCGGGAGTCCAATCTCAGGTTATTTGGTTGAGTACCGGCTCACGGATGCTCCTGCGTCCACTACTTGGTCCGATGCCACGTCCTCGGGTACAACGGCCACCATTACGGATCTCTTGACTGGTACCTCCTACGATGTGCGCGTTGCAGCACGCAATGTCGTCGGTTCTGGTGGATTCGTATCGCAAACTGTAACGACCACATCCTCTGCTCCTGGGATCCCGACGAGCCTTCAGATTACCTCCCCTTCCCCTACGGAACTGACCGTTTTCTGGGAGGCTCCCGAGATTACTGGGGGCCAGCCGATCCTGCTGTACAAACTCCGTTATCGTTTGACGGATAGTGATCCCAATACGGCAGGAGCACAGCCTGGGGATTGGGCATCTGTCATTGAGATTGAAAGTTCAGCAAGTTTACAACTTACGCTTCCCGAACTGAGTGCTGGTACATCGTATGATATCCAGATTGCCGCGAACAACAGTATTGGAGATGGGGAGTACTCTCCAAGTGCAGTCGGGGTCACGAATCCTGCCACGGTTCCAACCAGCTCACCGGGTGGGCTTGAGGTTTCATCTATTTCCCATACCGGGGCAGAGCTGGCTTGGACAGAACTCTCTTCCGATGACAATGGGGGATCCGCCGTGACGGGCTATCGGGTTGGCTATCGCTTGGCAAATGCCGATGGTGCCGAACCGAATACCGATCCAGGAGATTGGGTCTTCAGTGACCACGAGACGACCAGTGCCACGCTATCTGATTTAGTGGCGCAGACGGTGTACAATGTGCAAGTTGCTGCGGTCAACTCGGTGGGAGAAGGCCCCTTTGCGTCCCAAACATTCACGACGCTGACGATCGGCGTTACCTCGGAACCCCTGGATCTTGCTATCACGGTGGTTTCCCCGAATGAACTGTCGGTGACTTGGTCTCCTCCCACGGAAACGAGTGGATCTGAGGTTACGGGGTACAGTGTTCAATATCGGACTTCTGCAACGGACACCGAAGAAGCAGGTCTGTGGGTCGCTGTAGAACAAACAGGGACCGAGACCAGTGCTTCCATTGAAGGTCTCATCGTTGGAACTGCCTATGATGTTCAGGTGGCAGCCATCAATTCGGCGGGGATTGGGCCGTATGCCGTTGCATCAGCAACTACAACGGGCGAGATCTCTCGCCCTGGCACTCCGTTGAATGTGACATTAACCTCTTTATCCCCGACCGAGGTTCGTGTCACCTGGACGAGACCCACTAAAACAGGTGGACTGGCTTTGCGGTCGTATACGATTGAGTATGCCCCGACCAATGCACCTGCGGATTCGGATCCACTCACTCTTACCCGTCGTGCAGGAACGACCGAAGTGATTCTGACTGGACTCATGGTAGGAACCGAGTATCAGGTTCGCATTGCCGCGGTGAATGCTTTGGGGGCAGGTGAATTTGAATCGGGTACGGTGACGACCGAGTCGGCGACCGCGCCCTCTCCACCACGCGCATTGATTGTGACAGGAACCTCTACGACAGAGCTGGAAGTATCCTGGACAGCGCCGGTGGACGAAGGGGGGATCCCGATCCTTCGGTACCAGATTGACTACCGCGTGTCGGACGAAGATGAAACTCTAACAGGAAGGCAACCAGGAGACTGGGAAGAAGAGAGTTCGGAGAGAACCACGATGCTCATTCAAAATCTTGCCTCAGGAACGAGTTATGATGTTCGGGTTGCGGCAGTCAATGCCGACTTTACGGGATCATTCGTACAGAGTACGGGGCAAACGATGGATGAAACGGGGTTGCCTGAAGCTCCCTCTTCGTTAATGTTGACCGTCCTGTCCACCACGAGTATTCAGGCGACATGGACTGCTCCTTCTTCGGGGCCTGATGTGACAGGTTACCGTGTGGAGTATCGTGGAGACGAGAGTTCAGGGACTTGGCAACAGATTGCTCATACAGGGCTCTCCACCGAGGCTACGATCACGGATCTACTGGCCGGGAAGACTTATCAGGTTCGTGTTGCTGGACTGCTTGACACAGAGCATGGTGCGTTTGTTCAGGAATCTGCCACAACCCAGGCGAACCTTCCGAGTGTTCCCGAAAATCTGGTTGTATGTGGGAGTTCAGACGATGCGCTCCGCCTGTCTTGGGATGTGCCTTTTGACAATGGAGGTGCTCCAGTTACGAGCTACGAGATTGGCTACCGAATCGGTACCAATCCATGGAGTACATGGACTCGCAGGGAAACCGGCTTAGAGGAGACGATCCGTGAACTGAGTGCATCCACGCTGTACGAGGTTCGGGTTGCCGCAGTGAATCGGGCGGGGACAGGATCGTACACCACTGGATTTGCCTCAACTCAGGCATCTGCTCAACCGAATGCTCTCCTAACCTTAACGGTCTGCGGACAAAGTACAACCGAACTGGATGTGTTTTGGGCTACCTCAACTTCTGGTAGAGGAAAAACTTCACAGGCTTCGAATTCTACATTGACCGATGTATATGAACTATACTACAAGGGATTATCCGCCTCCGATTGGGAACAGGTTCCCAATCTGGCGGATGAGGGCTATGCACGAATTTATGACCTTTCGCCTGGCATAATCTATGATGTTGAACTTCGCTATTTTGTGGATGACGTTGAGACCACGACCTATTCTGGAGCCGCTTCCACGCAGGATGCGACCATTCCATCCGTTCCTTTGGACTTCCTGATTCAACCAAATGCAGACTCTAATCTTGAATTAAGCTGGCAGTCCCCCGAACGGGATGGAGGCGTTGAGATTCTACGATACGAAGTACGCTACCGAGAATCCGATGAGGACCGGCAGTTGGAAGGGTTCCAGCCGAGCGAATGGATGCAAAACAACGTTCCATCCAACGAAGCGACCTTGAATGAACTCCTCCCTGGAACGGTGTATGAAGTGCAGGTTGCTGCAACGAATGAGATCGGTACGGGGCCCTATGCAACCCTCTCCGCTATCACGACTCCGTCGGCAGAGTTGGAGAAGGACTGGCAAGCACTGAAAAATATTTATGAAGAGACGGAAGGAACTCAGTGGACTGCACAGGAAAACTGGTCGATTGCAGATTCAGAACTCCCACAGATTCAAGAGTTGGATGCTTGGAATGGGGTTGAGGTCTTTCGTGGGCGCGTAACAGAGTTGAATCTTAGCGGCGTTGGGATGCTTGGTACGCTACCCGAAACTGTGGGAGATTTGACAGGACTCATTGAATTGAGAATAGATGAGAACAATCTGGACGGTACACTCCCTGGAGAGATGACGAACTTGGAGCGTCTTGAGATTCTCCATTTTGATGGACAGTCGCTCTGTGCGCCGATCTATGATAAGTTCCAGAATTGGCTACAAACCGTCTCCGAGGTGATGGGCGCAAATTGCGAAGACGCATTCACGCTGACAGGTACCGTGCAAGATCAGACCTACACCGTGTCCCAACCGATTGAGCAGCTAAATCTGCCCAAAGCCTTGGGAGGACAGTCCCCATACATGTATACTCTGACTCCTGAGTTGCCCTCTGGACTGGTGTTTGATGCGTCTGGTCCACACATCTCTGGTATACCTCAGGAGCCCTCTGCTTCAATAACCTATACATTTACTGCCACTGACAATGCTGGAACAGCCGTCAGTACGAACTTTACGATTGAGGTGTTGGGGACAACGTCTGCTGAGACCGGTCATGCAGTTACAGAATTTGCATTGATAGGGAATTATCCGAATCCGTTCAATCCATCCACAAGTATCCTGGTGGACTTGCCGACGGCGGCAGACCTGTCGGTTGAGGTATTCAATCTGCTGGGTCAAAGGGTTCATATGGAAGAATTCGTTGGTGTCTCCGCGGGTCCATCTAGATCGTTGATGCTTGAGGTTCCCAACCTGCCATCGGGAGTCTATATTTATCGTGTCGTTGCAAGTCTGGATGCAGGTATCCAACTTGCCAAAGGACGGATGACACTGATGAAATAATTCAGCCACCTATTGGGGGTGCACGGATGCAACCTGTGCACCCCCCAAAAGCGGTTGCTTGGCTGTTTAACTCCAAGTAGGGTAACTATTTACACCGTGTTGAACGTGAGTTATGGGAAATTGATGATGAAATTACCCGTGATGAAGACTCATCAGAGTTAATCTCGTAGGGTTGATGTGTTTATGTGAGTAATGGATCTAGCATCCCGGGGTTAGATCTATTCTTCAAAACTGAGTAAATTGTAGTACAGAATAATTTCAAGTCTATTTCAGAGTGATTTAATTCTGATGTGATTGGTTTTCTTACCACATGGGAGGGCCTACCCGCTAGTTCGGATCAGGAGCATCTATTTGGCGTGATTTGAGAGGGGCAATTCATCGAACTCATCTTACTTCTCATGCAGCATAAGTTTTGGGCAAATAACAGATCTATCACAGCAAAAACCGTAAAAAGTTTTGTCGCTAGACAAGGTGTGTCATATATTCATACAAAATGAGTATGGCAATTCTGCAGCCTCAAAACACTTGATGTAGACAGACTCTTGACGACACAGATCAATTAGATGTAAGATCAATGCTTTCGCAGAGTGTGTATTGAGATCATAAAGACCTGAAATTTATGGATATAATGACCATGGTCTTGTATTTGATTTTATTGAATTGTCTACGGTAGATGTCCCTTGATGTGAAAAATTACAAAGATGATTTCGTAATTTGTATAATCGACTGTTACTTATTATCTTGGGGAATTAATTTGGTGCTTGTGCTTCAAGATCATCTATTTTTGTTGCTGCAAGCCATAAACGTTTAACCTATTAGACAGTAAATATATCAGACATCTTAGCTAACTTTATTACGAATATGAGATCATCCATCAATACTTTAGAAGAAAATCAAGATCAGCCTGAAAAGGCTAATGGCATTCAATCATCTCCCATAATTGGAACTCCTCATAGCCAATCAAATGAGGGATTATTATCAGATGGTTTGTATCAAGGGGATTGTATTGAATTAATGCAAAAAATTGAAGATCAATCGATTGACATGATCCTTTGTGACCTACCCTATGGTACTACCCAGAATAATAAATAGGACAGTCAAATTCCTCTTGATCAGTTATGGGAGGCCTATCAAAGAATTATTAAACCTCGCGGAGTAATTGCTCTGTCTTCACAAGGTATTTTCACGGCTAAGCTTATCCTCAGCAATGAAAAATGGTTTCGATACAAATTTGTTTGGGTAAAAAGCAAACCCACTAATTTCTTAAATACCAGGAGACAGCCCCTTAGACAGCATGAGAATATTTGCATATTCTATGGAAAACAACCCCGGTACCGCCCTGTTATGTGGGAAGCAGAACCGTACGACAAGGGTACTCGGAAGGATCAATACACGGGTAGTTATGGTAATTTTCGACTGCTCATGTAAAGAGTTCTGGAGAACGGTTCCCCACAGATACTCTTTACTGCAAAACCGCTGAGAGTGAAATTGGGGGAAAAGTATGGCATCCTACACAGAAACCTGTTGCTTTGGCGCGATATCTAATTAAGTTATTTGCTCCCAAAGGTGGCCTCATTCTAGATAACGCATTCGGGAGCGGTAGTTTTTTAGTTGCCGCTGCAATTGAAGGACGCAGGTTTATAGGGATTGAGAAAAACGAAGAAGTTCACTTTTTCAAAAGTGAGAGAATTGATTATTTAAAGGTGGCCAGAGACAGACTTGCGCAAACTGAAGCCATGATCACCCGAAATGAACCGCCTCCCCCTCTGTTCTCCTTTCTTCAACTCAGTGCTAGAATGGGACAGGTTGAAGATTCGTGTATGATCGATGTGGGTAGCGAATTGGGTCTGTAGTGAGAGGAGTGGCTGGTAATGTCCAGCATTGGGTATAACGAAAGGACATGGGCTATTGATTTAATTGCCCACATCAAGGAGGTGGCTTGTATGGAAAACCGAGCCATCCAAGACGCAGGAGGAGAACAAACAATCCGATCCAAGGGTGGAAGTTTGTTTCCCGACGTATTATTATTTGGTGCTCAATCGGCAGCAATTATACTTCAAGGTTGGGAACTTAAAGTTCCTGATACCAATATTGACGATTCTGATTTATATCAAAATGCTGTTAGAAAAGCTAAATTGCGTATTCCGCTGGAAGTGGGCCACCTAAAACGCTGAACTGGGCCGCCCAAAACGCTGGAAGTGGGCCGCCTAAAACGCTGAACTGGGCCACCCAAAACGCTGGAAGTGGGCCGCCTAAAACGCCGGAAGTGGGACAGTCAAAACGCTGGAAGTGGGCCGTCTCTGGCCGTTGGAATTTGATCATCGCGTCCTCGATAATTTGGCTCCATCCTTGGGGCGTATGGTGCACCTCTTTTTCGGTGTTTATCCCGGGGGATTTCACCCATGATTCATGGACATTATCTTTCTTGCTTTTTTCACCAAATTGCGAGGAATTATGCCAGCAAACCGATTGTCGATGAAGCACATCAAGCATATTTTAGAGCTTCACTTTGAGGAGAGATTATCCATTCGTGCGATTGCGCGAGGCGTGGGGACTGGTCGCAGTTCTGTGGCCCGAATTCTGGATCGTGCGAAGGTTGCGAACCTGAGGTGGCCTCTGCCCAACGGGACGAGTGACGCCGATTTGGAGCGAATCCTGTATCCGAGTTCGACCCCGTTGGGTTCAGTGGACCGTGAGTTACCGGACTGGATGGAGGTCTACAAAGAGTTAGCCAGACACCGATCTCTGACGCTCCATCAACTCTGGATGGAATATATTGAGCGGAATCCGCAGGGGGATCAGTACAGTTATTTTTGTGAATTGTACCGTGAATGGCGCGGCGACCTTGAGGCCCCGACGATGCGCATCGCGCGCAAGGCGGGGGAGCGTTTATTTGTGGATTACTCGGGCAAGAAGCCTAGGATCACGAACCCGATCACGGGCGAGACGCGAACCGTTGAGCTCTTCGTTGCAGCGCTGGGCGCATCAGGATATATCTATGCGGAGGCAACGGAAACGCAAAAGACGTTTGATTTTTGCAGTTCCATTGGACGCGCCTTTCAATTCTACGGTGGAGTCACTCGGATGCTTGTTCCCGACAATCTGAAGTCGGCGATCATCAAGTTCCGCAAAGATGAGGTTCCCATTCTCAATGATTCGCTCCGTGAATTGGCGGATTTTTTTCGAGTGGGCGTTGTCCCTGCGCGTCCGCGGCACCCGAGAGATAAGGGGCTTGTGGAGAGCAGCGTGCTTCTGGTTCAGCGAAGGCTTGGGGCGCGCTTCGGAATCGAGAATTCTTCAACCTCGGTGAACTCAATGAAGCGATTCTGGGGCAAGTCCAGCAGCTGAATGAAGCCCTTATGCAGAAGACGAAAGTCTCTCGGAAAGAATTGTTTGAGGAATTGGATCGTCCCATGCTCCGTCCCTTGCCGAGGGAGCCCTATGAATACGTGCAGTGGGTTCATAAACGTAAGGTTGGCCCCGACTACCATGTGCATATTGAGAATCATAAATACAGCGTCCCCCATTCCTATCTGGGTCGGCAAGTGGATGCCCGACTTGGCCCCTACACCGTTGAGATTTTCGCTGGAAATGAGCGAATTGTCTCGCATGTGCGAAGCCGGGAATCTGGGACCTACACCACGGTCAAGGACCACATGCCGAAGAATCACAGGGAATACGAGAAATGGTCTCCCAAGCGATATATCCAGTGGGCCGAATCGATTGGCCCCCGCACCAAAGCCCTCATTGAAGTCAATCTGGCCTCGTTTGAGGTTCCCGAGCAGGCGTTCAACCGGTGTAATGGGACGCTCATTCTAGCGCGTGAGTATGGACATGAAGCAATGGAATTGGGGTGCGAACTTGCATTGAGACGAAACACGCGTACGACCGCTGCGGTGCGACAGCTCGTCAAACAAATGGCGGCCGAATCACATCAACCGAAACAACTCTCGATTGACCATGAGAATATTCGAGGAGCTGCTTATTACGCCACTAAAGACTCAAAAAGATGATGCTACACCCAACCCTCTTAAAACTTGAACAGATGCGGCTGCGCGGCATGGCTGCCGCTCTTCGGGATCAGCTAGAAACGCCTGAGATCGAGTCCGTGCCCTTTCTGGATCGCCTTGGCCTCATGGTGGATCATGAGGAGGCGGTCCGCGGAGATCGACGGCTGGCCCGACGATTGAAATCCGCGCAATTGCGCATTCCCGCAAGTATGCCGAATCTGGATTACAGCGCAGCGCGCGGTTTGGATCAACGGGTGATGCTCCACTTGGCTACCTGTCAGTGGATCCGTCGCCAACAAAATGTGATCATTACCGGTCCCACGGGAGTCGGGAAAAGTTATGTTGCCTGCGCATTGGCGCATAAAGCCTGTCTGGAAAACTTCAACGTTCGATACGCTCGGCTCCCCAGACTTCTGGAATCGCTGCGGGTTGCCCGTGAGAATGGCTCCTATCTCAACGTAATGAAACAGATCGCTCGCATGGATGTGCTGGTTTTGGATGACTGGGGACTTCACCCCATCCCTCCCTCCCAACAACGAGATCTGATGGAACTCTTGGATGATCGCTACACCGTACGCTCCACCATTGTGACGAGTCAGTATCCGATGGACAAGTGGTACGAGATCATGGAGGATCCAACGCTGGCCGACGCAATCCTGGATCGAATCGTCAATAACGCACACAAAATTGTCTTAACCGGAGAGTCAATGAGAAAGGTTCAGGGACAACGAGAATTGGCCAACGAAGTACAAGAAGCATGACAAAAAATCTGGCACATAACAGGCGGCCCACTTCCAGCGTTTTGGGTGTCCCACTTCCAGCGTTTTGGGTGTCCCAGTTCAGCGTTTTGGACGTTCCGCTTCAACTAAGCAAAGTGTCCCAGTTCAGCGTTTTGAGTGTCCCAGTTCAGCGGAATGTGCACTAAGGCGCTTGGCTTAA
The DNA here is from genome assembly GCA_965208025.1 of Rhodothermales bacterium. GTDB lineage: Bacteria > Bacteroidota > Rhodothermia > Rhodothermales > Bin80 > Bin80. The sequence goes on along the minus strand of OZ242302.1, from coordinate 1,109,018 downwards.
ATAGTTTTGTGATATGGAACGTTCAGTGCGCATGTCTCTATACAGTTAATGAAGGAGATACTCAATTCGTGCTATTGAAACAATGGCCCATACTAAATCATATTTCCAATAGAGAGAGTGTTCCAATATATAGGTCTGACTGGAAGAAACTTGCCGATCAAATCATATCCGATTTGAATACTCTATTTGAGGACGGATCTCTGGAAGGTAGACCCTTCGTAGAATCTTCTATAACGGGAGGAATTCAGGATCTTATCTTAGCAAATACATCTGATGTTGCGAAAAACTTAAAACAGAATGCACTTCGTGATTCAGAGTTACGTGCAGAAATCACACTTTGGTGGGAGAGTTATAAGAAAGAATATCAGTACCCAAAGAAAAACAAATATCAAGTTCTTGCACATGCCAATCTATGTAACTGAACAGGTAAATTTCTTTTTTCACATGTCCTTCAAAGTCAGGATAATAGAGCACGGATCGTAAATCATATCACAGATGAAACTTCACCCTCGGATGCTCTTGATCAGTTTCGAACATTATCCTCTTACTGTAACTCTAGGGCTGTATTCTCTGATTCGGTTGGTATGTCTATTATTTCCGAAATACCATGGTATCAATTAACTCAGTTCAATAAATTGTTGACAGACTTACGAGTCGGTTCAATTGACCAGACACAGTTGTCAGTAGTTCTTGAAATTGCCGCTGAGACTGCAGTTAGGAAAGTGCGTGGACAGTACACTACCCCAACGACTCTTGCCAAACTAATCGCAGCACTTGCTCTCCGAAATATTGAGAATGATAGATTATTAGATCCCTGTTGTGGAAGCGGAACAATTGCCCGTGCTGCTTTGGAGTATAAGTTAGATTCTCAGATACCTCCAGGGGAGGCAGCGGCATCTGTGCTTGCAGGAGACTTGGATCCACAAGCAGTACAAATTGCTACCTTGGCCATGGTGAAGCCAACATTCATGGATATTCCTCTGAGAATTTACCGAGAGGATGCATTCAAGCTAAATCCCGAACTGCGGATCCAATTCCAGAACCCGAGCGATGGTACTTTCTTCTCGGAATCACTTGGTAACTTCAATTCTATTGCAAGCAATCTACCATTTGTGTCAATAAGCGGACAAAATCGTTATGAATTCAACATTGAACATACTGACGATTTATTGAAGAGCAAATCAATTCAGTTATCATGTAGAACAGATATAACCGCCTATTTTCCATTTATATTCCACTCTCTCCTGTCGGATCATGGGCGATTGGTCATAATTATTTCCAACGCATGGCTTTCTACTGATTGGGGAGATAGGTTCTATGATCAAATCCTTAAGTACTATACAATTAAAGCAATAGTCTCCTCTGGGGCAGGGAGATGGTTTCAAAATAGTAAGATGGTAGCGAATCTGGTGATCTTGGAAAAAAGAGACGATAATGAAAAATCTATTGAATCAACTGATTTCGTTATTCTGAATAGACCAATTCAGGAGATCAGTGATTCACCTGAAATAGCTTCTGTTACTTCTGCACAGATTGAATTGGGGCAGGCGCAAAATGAAAATATGAGACTACGATCAGTAAGTAGAAACGAAATAGATTCTCTGCGAAAAAAGGGTTTGGGTCGTAATGCACACTTCGTTGATTGTAACTGGATAAGAGATTTACCCTTGGTGCCACTACGAAATTTATGTAAAATTCATCGCGGAGAAAGAAGGGGATGGGACAAGTTGTTTTACCCAAGTAAGGACCACGCCATTGAAGAACAGTACATTCAACCTGTCTTGAAATCTCCCAATGAAATATCATGTATTATCACTATCGCAGACAAAGATGTTTTTTGCTGTCCACGCTCAATTGAAAAACTTACTTCACTGCGGCATGACGGAGCACTCAAATGGATTCAAAGATTTGCATCAGAGACAAATAAAGTGAACAAACCTCTTCCACAAGTTCTCACAAGACCAGGAATGTTCTGGTACGAGATGCAACCGAGTTCCAAGGCTCAGTTGGTTATGTCGATCAATTTTGGTGAGAGACTATTCGTAGCCAAGCTTGACCCACCAGCTTTCGTTAATCAGCGTTTCACCCGATTAAACGGCAAGGTTGGTGTAGACATTGATTTACTTTTTGCTCTACTAAATTCTGCCATAAGTCTGTTTTTCATTGGGGGGCTTGGTTTCGGGAGGGGTGAGGGTGCACTGGATTTAAGTACTTCTCGGATCAAAGCGGCAATGTATATCTTGGATCCTAGTGTTCTACACGAAGAACAAGTTCATGCGATAAAATCCGCTTTCAGACCTCTCTTGAAGAGAAACCTCTCCCGAGCCGTGAATGAATGTGAGTATAAAGATAGGCAGAATTTTGACGATACTGCAATTGCGATGTTTGGGGTTCCCATCTCAAGGGAAGCGGTGTACGATAGTTTAATACAACTCGTAGCCATCCGACTAACTGCCACAGAACTCAAGACAGGTGTTTCGTGACCTCATTTTCTGCACTGCACATAGAACTATATCCTAAAACACCTGAAAGCGCAACAGGAGGAAGGTGTACAATTGTTTCAACAATCGGTCACTTCATCCAAGTTCACCATTTTTTTTGTGCCATAAAGTTACGGATTTCATTCTATCCCAAGTTTGGGACTGGATTCATTTTGATCCGTGAGTACAAAACTGTGTAGTGAGATTTGTTTGTGCACCGTTTGAGATTTAAGTTGCTCACTTGTTAGATTTAAGTTGCGCACTTGGCGATTTTTCATCTGCTTGCATGATTCATTGATTTTGTCGTTGAAATGAGTCTATTCTGTTCATGTATCGTACGATTAACTTGAAAGCTACTCGGGCTGTATTCGGAGGGAGTCTCCTTCAAGTTGAATCCGATACCGGCCGTGGGTACGAGACAATCCAGAAGTGCATCGGCAATGGTTGGATTGTCCAACGTTTCATGCCAGTGTTCAACAGGTAATTGACTGGTTGCAATTATGGAACGTTTGTGAATCCGATCCTCCAACAACTGGAAGAGATCTGATTATTGGCTCTGAGTTGGCGAGGTGAATCCCTAGCCATCCCAGTCGTGTAATTGCGCACCGTAATCGTCCCTTTTTTGGCCAACTGCTAATGGACATTCTCCCCAGTCGGTTGAGGTCATTAGGAAACAGGAACTTGATTTGGAAAAAATCCAACACATGATCGTCAGTTCGTCTGGTAACCGCCAGAAGAGTCTACCAGATACTGACCGTCGCAGGTAATTGCGGATTGTTTCAGGAGACAGATTCAGTAATTGAGTGCCATCCCGCTTACTGTGGTGGTTTGCGCAATAATTCTCATAGATGGTTCGGATGTCTTGCATTATTATCGTAATCTTGACATAGAAACAGGGGCTTAAAGGAAACAACCCACGTTAATTTAGAGGGTCTGATTCAGGACTGGATTTCTGAAACAACGAGTATTTTTATGGATTTCAATGAGTCCTTGGTGTCAATTTTTGTGATGCAAGCTACCTTAATCATGAGTGATTAGTACAATTGCAATGTAACATCGGTAGACGATGCCTACCACTAACCAATTTATTCTACTACAAAGTGCCAAAAGGTATTGCAGTGACTTTCTTCCCCAGTGGTAATTGAATATCACCAGGGTGTATCACGTATCCGGATAACATAATATCTCCGAAGTCTTGTTGAAGAACCTGAATAGAAGATGCCATTGAGGGGTGGGGAGTTGAAGACAATTTTACTTCAATTGGAATTAGCACCTGATCTGTCTGAACAATAAAATCAACCTCCAAACCAGCGACAGTTCGCCAAAAATAGATCTGCGGCTGATCTCCTCTGTGCGTTAGCGTCCGAACGATCTCAGAGAGGACCGCCGTCTCAAGAATCGCACCTCCCATAGGACCAGCGGCAGCATGCAAAGGATCTTGCAGACCCACAAGATGACAGAGAGTGCCAACATCAGAGAAGTAAACCTTTGGAGTCTTGACTAATCGTTTACCAATGTTGGCATGGTATGGACGTAATACAGTGATTTGGTAGGTAGCCTCCAAGATGGATAACCAAGCTTTGACCGTATTGACCGCAACTCCGAGATCACGGCTGAGCCCTGTCATATTGAGCAGTTGACCACTTCGCGAGGCTAGTATACGCAGAAATGATTGATACTGCGTAAGGTCACCTACTTGGCGTAAGGTTCGTACATCACGTTCAAGATAGGTCTGAATATAGCTCGCATGCCATAAGGATATGTCACGGTTATGATCAACCGTCAATTCAGGGTACCCCCCACGAAGAAAACTATTCCAAAGGTGACGGAATCCCTCCTTATTCTTTGAAGCTCCATCTTGCAAATTTTCCCAGATGAGAGGCTGATCAAGAAAGCCAGCCCATTCCCGTCTTGACAGGGGTAGGAGTCGTAGGATCGCAGCACGCCCTGCTAATGATTCAGTGATTTTCTCCGCAAGAAGAAGGTTCTGAGATCCTGTCAGGAGATACTGGCCAGGCTGGCTTCGGTCTAGATCAATCTTTTCCTTGATGTAGTGAAGTAGATCTGGAGCATACTGGATTTCATCAATGATTACCGGTTGATGGTACTGCTCCAAAAATCCACGCGGATCAGTAGTAGCGGCTTCTCGGACATCTGGAAGTTCAACAGAAATATATCCATACTTCTGGCCAAATATTTTCTTCAACAAAGTAGTCTTTCCAGACTGGCGAGGGCCAGTCAAAACAACCGCAGGAAACTCAGATGCCGCGTTTATAATTGCAGGCTCGAGAGAGCGAGGAATATATTTATGCTCCATGGGTGTGCATTATGCATTTGGAATGCATGATATACACTATTTTGTACTGTAATGTCCGATCAATAGGATCCTCAGTGGATGATCTGTTCGGAATTGAATGACCGCGGCACTCCTGAGTGATTGAATTCATTCTTGAATCAAACAGTCAACCCCAAAGTATTATTTCATAGGAGACTAACGGATAATTAGAATAGGTTGGAGTAGCAATTTAGGGTAACCATTAAGTTCATATCATTCATCCTTGCGAAGAGGTGATTCAAATCATTCAAAAAGTTGATCACTCAAAATTTCACATGGAATTTGTCTGTGACCTGATGCTTGCGAGGGGTAGGAATGATTCAATAATGGTACCAACTATAGATAAACCAATTGGGTACAAAACGAATTGTCACCTCCCTCTGCATTATTTGGGGATAAGAACCACATTATAGACAATTAGGTATACATCTAATTCTTGTAAAGAATGTCCATGACAGATACAGATTCGCAACTATCAAGTCCAGATAGTTTGCCCAGCGTGAACATCATCACAGGCGATCTTGATCAGCCAGAAAATGCAAGGTTTGGGATTGTTGTTAGTAGATACAACGAATCCATTACCCAAGGTCTCTTAGATGGTTGTCTAGAAGTACTCTCCTTACATCAAGTGAAAAATATTGACGTTGCATGGTGCCCAGGTGCAATTGAGTTGCCCCTCGTCGCGGATCAAATGATTCGTTCAAATATCTACGATGCGTTGATTGCTTTGGGGGCCATTATTCGTGGGCAGACCTATCATTTTGAGCTTATTAGTGATACAACGGCCAGAGGTATACAGGCGGTAGGACTTAACACTGGAATTCCTCTCGCACTTGGGGTCATTGCGACAAACAATGAAGAAGAAGCACAGCAGCGTTCTAAACCTAATCTGAAGAACAAAGGGAGGGAAGCAGGACTGGCAGCGCTGGAAATGGCAGGGTTACTCCGAAAATTTCAACAGTTGTCCTCCGAATGAAGCCAACCCAATGCGTCTGGGCCGGTTTGCTTGTACTCTTTTGTATCCCTTCCGTCCTCGGGCAGTCGGTAGGCTCATGGACCGCGCACACTAGTGCTCGTGAGGTTACCAGCCTTTCTTCTGGGGAAGGGTTCGTCTGGGTTGCCTCAACCGGTGGGATTTTTCGGTATGATCCCGAAAGTGGAGAGATTGATCGCTACACCGCTGCCGAAGGTCTTTATGATGTGAATGTGCAGGCGATCACATGGGATTCCAAAAGACAACTCCTCTGGGTTGGATATGCAGATGGTGTATTTGACCGACTAAATCCGACCTCTGGTCAGGTGGATACATTTTTTGATATCTTCCGAAGTGAGCGATTCCCATCTAAGGTTATTAACGAATTGAATATCCTTGGAGATAGCTTATTAATTGCGACGGGATTCGGATTGGTTATCTTTGATCCAGTTCGCAATGAAGTTCGAGATACCTACAGCAGGTTGGGTTCGCTACCCGCCGCCATTGCGGTGAATGATGTGATTGCTGCCGAGATTCCAAGTGGTGGGATTGGATTATGGGTCGCTACGGATGAGGGTATTGCCTATGCTCCACTTCGAGGCAAAAGTTTGCAGGATCCAAACAGTTGGGTCTCCGAAGCAGATATTATCCCCAGTTCCTCAGTAACTTCAATCATGTATCACCATGATCAACTGTATGTTGGTACTGCACTTGGGTTGGGGAGGCGGAGACCTGACGCAAGCTATGAGTCGGTGGTTAGTAGTACTCGTGCGATCCGTGACCTTGATATTCTTGGAGATAGACTCGTAGCAGTTACCCAATTCCGATTTAGAGCCTATGATTCTGGTGGTAGACAGACGATACCTGTTAGCGGATTTGATGACTTACGCTCGGTTGCAACAGATAATAGTGGTAATGTATGGCTCGGAGATGCCGTTAGTGGATTGAATCATTATGTGAATGAGACTGATTCACCATCATTAGATCTCATAAGTGGAGACCTTTATCCAGAGGGGCCATTTGACTCTCCGTTCGGAGACTTAACAACTGCACCAGACGGGAGCCTGTGGGCAGCTGCCCAACTTGGAATCTCCCAATCAGGATTTTATCGTATGGATCCTGATGGGATCTGGACAAACTTTACGACTCGGTTTGTAGAGGAATTGAGTGATCGGGGAAGCTTTTGGCGAGTACATGTTGATGGGATGGGGAATGCTTGGTCTGCTTCACGTGGTGGGGGCTTGGCACGGGTATCCTCTGATGGAGAGGTATCAGTCTTTGATCAGACAAACTCCACACTTCTTCCTGCCTCTGGTACGCAAGGTTTCGTAATTGTTGGCGGAATCGGCAGAGAAGAAGATGGGACTCTCTGGGTTACCAATACGATCTCTCCCACTCCGTTACATGTGCGGACTGCGGATGGTTCCTGGACTGCTTTACCCCCTCCACAGTGCGGTCGTGCACCTCAGACCAGTGCGTTGGGAGATATCTTCATTGATTCAAACGGAATCAAGTGGATTATTCTGAGAGATCGAGGAAACCTCAATAATACTCGTGGAATACTGATTCTGGATACAAATGCCACACCCTCAGATATATCAGACGATCAGTGTACCTATTATTCAACACCTGGATCAAACGGGACGGGACTTCCAGGTTCACAGATCTATGCCATTACGGAAGATTTATCTGGTCGTGTATGGGTCGGTACAAGCGGTGGTCCAGCTTATTTTCAAACCAGTTCGTTCGCCGCAACTGGTGGGTCTACGGAAGCTGTTTGGCCTGTCTGGCAGCAGCGGGAGTTAGGCACTTTTGTGCTTAGGGGATTACCTGTTCATGATGTTGTGGTGGATCCCTCTAACAGATTGTGGATGGCCACCCCTGATGGGGTCTATCTAATTTCGGAAAATGGTGGATTCGGGATGCAGGCACACTATACGACCGAAAACTCTCCACTTCTTTCAGACATGGTAACCACGATCGCTGTTGAGGAGTTGAGCGGTCGAGTTTTTCTTGGGACGGATAAAGGATTAATCAGCCTGCTGAGTGATGCGATCAAACCAGCCGAGCGAACCGAAAACCTGTTCATCTATCCGAATCCAGTTCAACTATCTTCTGATCCGAATCCACAAATATACATAGAGGGTTTGGTCGCTGAAACCGAACTCTCCATCCTGGCTGTACATGGTGAATTAGTCCGTCGTTTCCAGACTCGTGGTGGGCGAGGTCTTTGGGATGGACGAGATCAGGATGGAAAGTTAGTGCCCTCGGGAATGTATTTGATTGTGGCTTTGGGGAAAAATAATGAGGGAGTAGCGTACGGGAAAGTTGCAATCATCAATTAAGTATTGGTTGTAATTTACGGGTATTCATTTTTTCTATCGAAAAACTTTTTTTCCTGAGCATCAGATCCTCTTCCGTATAGCATTGCATCAGATCTTGGGGTTGTCCCAGACAGGTTACGCGAATCGTGGAAGCCCTAAGGACATGGAAAGACGATTACAGTCCAGTAGGACAGATGTTGTATATTGTCCTGTGAAAAATGATCTATTTTATATCTGTGGAAGGAACGTGAGTATACGCTTCCATCCATATCGAATATTTTCAGTTACACCCTATTTATGTTATTATGCGAAACACAATACGATTTTCTACCTTTCTCTTAACACTCCTATTATTCACTCAGATCTCATGTGATTCAGGAGGCGAGCCCGATCTTCCACAGGTTGCTGGCACTTACTCGGGAGATTTGATTTACGAATTAACTTTGCGTGATCTCCGACTTACTGAGACCGCACGGGCTCGTTACAATGTCGTACAGTCTGGCTCTACGCTCACGATCAGCGGGACGATAAATTTATTAGGTGACGTGTCCGATATAGCTGCGGTTACGGGGGAAATCAATGCAACTGGCTTTTTCTCTCCTACGGCGGGTGGATCTTTGGGATCTTATAGAGACCCAACCTGTGGTCAGATCACTACGACAAGTTCGTCGCTCACATTTTCGGGGGACAATCTTCGTATCCAACAGAGTGCTGTGACAGATGCCTGCGGGGATATCTCAGTGAGAGGAGTACTAGTTCGGGAGATGTGACGAGGCAGTGATCCTTAGGTTCTTCTTGTTCAGAAGGGAAACAGAGGATCAGTCACACGCAAAGGGTGCCTTGCTTCATGGAGGCTTTGTTAGCCAGAGTAATGTGAATCTTATTAAACTTTAGATCTCTGCAATTGTAAAAGCAATCAGTTGCTATCCTCTGATAAACGGTGACCGTAGCTCAGGCGGTTAGAGCGCCAGGTTGTGGCCCTGGAGGTCGGGGGTTCAAGTCCCCTCGGTCACCCAAATACATTTTGCCGCGTTCGTCTAGTGGTTTAGGACGCCGGCCTTTCACGCCGGTAACACGGGTTCAAATCCCGTACGCGGTACTCGTGCAAGAATGAAGCACCTGAGTGCCACTGCTAGTGCAATCGGCAGGGTTACCATTGGAAGCGATTGTCCACACCAAGCCGCACCCAGTAGAAAGATTGCTGCACTTCCTCCCGAAGCCCACCAATAGAAACGCGTCCAGGAATACCGCGAGAAAAACAGCGGAATGGTATGCAGTGGCCATGCCCACAAAATATTCAGATTGGGGCGCGTGATTTCGTGAAGAGAAACGAACCAGAAGAATGCGATGATGAATCCAATGAGTGTTACGAGTCCCAGAAGAGCCAAATCAAAAATTCGCCTCCGAGGGCTGCGAACATCATACAAAAAGTAAGCCAATGCAAGGAAGAATATTCCCCATCCCATGCCAGTAACCCATGACATATGTTGCCTTGAAACAGGAGAAACAGGGTTGCCAAACAAGGTGTCAGTTTGAACAACCAGAGGAGATCCGTCACTCGTAAGACTATTCTCCAGTAATAGTTGTAGCTCAATTGGCAAAAAGCTGAGTTGTCTGTTCGTAGCCTTCTGATCTGAGGGGATTCCCATCGCCAGATTAATTCCAACATCTAATAACGGATAACTTCTCATGTAGGGTCGAATGAGTTCTCGGAACGTAAGTCCGGAATATGTGGTGTCAATCAATTTCGTTTGCATTGCATTTTCTAATACGTCCAGAATACGGGTAGAGCAATTATCATACAGAAAGTCGTACCGATATTCACGGTTTTCTGGAAGAGCGTCCGATGATAAGTAATGATAGAGAAGGCGAACTTCTTGTGCGGTCATATTTAGCTCCTGCTCCACAAGCCCACGGCCATCCGATAACCAGGAATGTCCAAGTAGGGCCTGCGAATGATGCAGAGAGAGAAAATAGTCTAGCTTGCCGTAGGCAAAGCGCGCAATGAAGGAGACGGGGTTTCGAAAATCAAAGGTCCCATAGTTGTAGGAAATATCTGTTCCTGTCAGCGGATCCCAAACCCGGAGGGTACTGTGTCCCCAGAGTGCATAGATCTCCTCACCAGGATACAGTGTAAGAAGGGATACTCTCGCGGAATCTGAGATTTGACTGTACCCACTGTTGGGATTCCACACCGCCAACAAAATGGTGAACAGGATAAGACGTTTAGGAGTTAACCGCAAACCATCAAGAAGTTTATGTCCTTAGGAAGAAGGAAACGCGCAAGGATTGTATTAGACGCGCTTGCAAGTGTGACTCCACGTCCAGAAACAGAACTCAGATTCTCAAATGAGTATGAACTCATTGTGGCTGTGATTCTATCTGCACAGTGCACAGACGCTCGAGTTAACCTGATCACGCCATCCCTGTTCAATTTATGGCCCTCATTCGAATCTCTTGCATCTGCTACTCCAGAGGAAGTTGTTCGTGTCATCGCATCTATCTCTTATCCCAATAATAAGGCAAAGCATTTAGTTGGAATGGCTGCAATGGTGATGTCGGAGTTTGGGGGTAAGCTCCCAGAGGATCAGGTTTCGCTTATGAAGCTGCCAGGGGTCGGTAGAAAGACCGCACAGGTCGTCTCCTCAGTTGCATTTGGGGATCAAGATGCACTACCTGTAGATACACATGTTTTTCGAGTTGCCAATCGGATCGGACTTGTTGAAAAAGCGGATACCCCCATAAAAGTTGAGTTAGGCTTGAAGCGAATAATTCCCCGAGATGAACGCGGGCAGGCTCACCATCTATTCATTTTACATGGGAGATATACCTGTACTGCTAGGAACCCCGGCTGCACAAATTGTGTGATAAAGGACGTATGCAAGTACTTTCAGGCAGTTCAACGCCTTCCTAAGCCCATCAATGGGCTTATCCCTTCAAAGGGAGACTATTATTGTGCGACCCAAAAATATTATTTTGAAGCCCCCAATAGACGGGTAGACCGTACGGGAACTCTGCAGTATGCCTGCCCAAAGTGTAACTCAATGAATATATTCTCATCCAAGACAGGACATACGACAAAAGTTGTTCGTGATTACCGCATTGACCAACCACGCCGAGGAGCAGACCAACATGCCAAGTAGACATATTCTCATCATCATGGACGGCTATGGGATTGCCGCCAATCCAGTGGTCAGTGCAATTGATCAAGCACATAAGCCATTCCTGGATCATCTATTTGCCAAGCACCCCAATGGAACTTTGGAAGCTTCAGGAAGGCCTGTTGGTTTGCCATCAGGGCAAATGGGGAATAGTGAGGTTGGTCATATGAATTTAGGTGCAGGTCGCATCGTAAATCAGGAAATTACGCGCATTGATCTTGCCATTCATGATTGTTCAATCTTTGATAATGAGGTCTTGGTCACAACTGCAAGGCATGCCCGAGCTTCGCGTTTACATCTGATGGGGCTATTCTCTGATGGAGGGGTGCACAGTCATATTGACCATCTGGTTGCCCTATGTGAATTAGCGAACCGTGAGGGTCTTTCTCGTGAGCAGGTATGCGTACACGCATTCACAGACGGTAGAGATACAGATCCGCATGGCGCTGCCCATTATGTGCAACAGTTTGATAAGAAAGCGGGGCAGTTGGCGCAAATTTCTACGGTGATTGGTCGATATCATGCTATGGATCGAGACCAAAGATGGGAGCGAACGGGGAAAGCATATCGGATGCTCGTAGATGGAGTAGGACAGACCAGTGAGAGTGCTTCCGCTGCGATTGAGTCAAGTTATGCCTCTGGCATCACAGATGAATTCATTGAACCACATATAATTCACCAGACTCCTGTCCGCGATGGAGATGCAGTCGTTTTTTTCAATTTCAGGGCAGATCGGGGGCGTCAACTGGTCAATGCATTCACCCAAAACCCATCAGATGCTCAATTCAAAATCACTCCCTTTGAGAGATTGAGTTTCTGCACTCTTACACCCTATGACAAGAATTTCGGATTGCCCGTTGCGTTTGATAAGGTAGATCTGGAAGATACATTAGGGGAGGCGATTGCGGATGCAGGCCTGCGACAGTTACGTGTTGCAGAGACGGAGAAGTATCCGCATGTAACATACTTTTTTAGTGGTGGGCGCGAGGCATTATTTGAGGGGGAAGAGCGAATGCTGATCGCATCTCCCAAAGTTCCAACCTATGATTTGCAACCAGAAATGAGTGCTCCCGAAGTTGCCGATCGGTGTGCAAAAGCATTACGCAAGAGAAAATATGATTTTGTATGTCTCAATTTTGCAAACCCAGACATGGTAGGGCATACAGGTGTATTCAATGCAGCAGTCAAGGCGGTTGAGGCGGTAGATAAAGGAGTCCGAACCGTCGTTGAAGCAGCCGTTTCGTCAGGCTATGGAGTAAGTATCATTGCGGATCATGGGAATGCTGACTACATGCAAAATGAGGACGGATCCCCCAACACAGCTCACTCTACCGCTCTCGTACCCCATTTAATCATCAAAGATGGATTTTCTGGATCGATACATCCAGGAAAATTGGGAGATGTTGCTCCTACCATTCTGCATTTGATGGGGTTGCCATGTCCCAAGAAAATGACAGGCAGGACACTTGTGAAGATTTGAAACCATGGACTTACTTGAGGGATGAAGATTGATCATACGACTACGGGTTTGAGGTGTCCCTTTCGGTTGTGCTTACTGATCCGTAACAAGGATTGACGAAAATAGTAAAGCCTTAAATAGATACTGCCCCAAACAAACGTACGTCAGAACTGGCGTGGCGATATACCGTAAGCGTGGGAATATAACCCAAGGAGAAGCTGGATGCGTCACACGCTGAGCAGATCCAAGAGTGATCAGTAGTTCCCTACCTTGATATGAATGATCTAACCATCCTCCCAAACACTGTTTACCCCTAACTCCCTTGTAAATCTGGTGAGCATGCCCATCTGGAATGCAATCAATTCTCTTATGGATCAGGGTTCATGGCAGTCAAGACCAGAGTCGGGAACCCCTCAATCAATCCCATCCAGATCAATAGGTAATCGGGCAATTGGGACTCCAAGGAGAAGTTTCGCTTCCTCCAGAAGTTTCGCCTCTGCACGGAGATGGGTCTCAATGGGGGACTCAAAGAAGGATTGAATACGAGCCAAGAAGAGTTCTAAGTACTGATCCATCAAGGTCTCGGGGATCGGACGGCGTTGAATCTGGTACTCCTCATCTTCCAGATTCGCCATTTCGACGGCTAGGTCAATTGCATCACTCAGTGTTCCATATCCGTCAATCAAGCCAGCTTCCAAAGCGGCTTCACCAGTCCAGATCCTTCCCTGTGCTACATTATGTACGGCTTCCTCAGACATATTCCGATTCTCAGAGACACGCTCAAGAAACTTTGCATACGTTTCATCTAATGAGCGCTCAAATAAGGCCCGCTCGACAGGGCGAAGAGGACGCATCCCCGAAAACATATCCGCGTATTCGCTGGTCAAGACCTGATCAGATGTAATCCCCAACTTGGTGTCCAGCATTCGTCCAATGCTAAAGTGCAGCCCATACACACCAATGGAGCCGGTCAAGGTATGAGGGGATGCAAGGATCGTGTCTCCCGCCATTGCAAGCCAGTACCCCCCGGATGCAGCAAGGTCTCCCATAGAGACAATCACAGGCTTTTTCTTCGTCGTCTCCTTTACAGCTTGCCACATCGCCTCGCTGGCGGTGGCACTCCCACCAGGGGAATCAATACGCAATACGACCGCTTTTACCTTATCGTTGTCCCGAAATTTCTTCATGGATTTCTGGAAAGTAGAGGCGCCCAAATATCCGTTGAGATCATTGCTATTCCCGCTAATGATCGTACCAGAGGCATTCATGATTCCAATCAGATGATCGGAACTGGATGACTTTCTCGTTGTGGATGGGTAATACCGAGATAAGCTAACGGTTTTCAACTCATCATCAAGTCCAGCTAAAGCTTGGATATGTGCTTCAATTTCTTCGTTTTGCAGAAGCGCATCCAAAAGGCCGTAGGCAAGGGCATCTTCGGTCGTGAAGAGAGCCCCTGACTGCATAAGATTTGCAACTTCGTCCAGTTCTATATCTCGTTCCAATGCGATTGTACGGGTCAAGAGATCATTCCAGTTCTCAAGTACCGCCGTCAGTTGAGCCCGGTTCTCATTGGACAAATCGGAGCGGGTATAGGGTTCAATTCCTCCCTTGTAGGCACCAACTCGAAGGACGGTAGGCTCAATATCCAACTTATCCAAGAGTCCTTTATAGAAGGAGACTCCCAAGTAAAACCCGTTAAATTCAAAGAATGCCTGCGGCGATGCATAGATGCTATCTGCAGCAGATGCAAGAAAAAAGTCGGATTCGCGCATGGCAAAATCACCCGATGCCGATGCAACGAGTGGTTTACCACTTTCTTTGAATTTGAGAAGTGACTCCCTAACTTCCTGCAAGGTTGCCCATCCAGCAATGACCGCCTGAGGCTTGAGCCACACGGCTTCAATTCGATCGTCCGTCGCAGCGTGTTGGAGGGCGTTCTGGATGTGATTCAGGCTTTGAGGCTGGGGTACATCAAAAAGTTCAAAGATTGGATCAGGCGTCCCATACTCTTCAATCGGACCCGAAAGTGACAATACGAGCACTGAACCCGAGGAGACTGAGGGTTCACTCGTTGAAATCGCGGAGGTAATCACGCCCGTAACGATCAGAGATCCAACGAAAAGGAGTAGCCCGAAAGCAATGAATGCCCCCAGGGTGCTCGCGATAAGGGTAGGAAAAAAGCGCATGAAAAATTAGAATTGTAATTCCTTGGGTACGCAAGAATGGACAGTCTGTTGCCAAATTTTGAAACTGCATGCTAAGCAGGGGGTATCCAATGGCGGATCGGACTAATTGACAGCCATTCAATGTCCGCTATCCCATTTCGGGGATGCGGCAAGAAATTTGTACCACTTAATTTAAGAGAATATATACGTATCCAGTCATCAAAACCATCAGGACTACATATCAATCTCGGGGGAGTACATCCTCCATATTAACGGATCGTGAGCGTGCTATCCTACGGCTAGTTGTGCGGAATTTTATTGATACCGCAGGCCCCGTCGGGTCTCGCACACTGTCCAAGCAGTCGTCCCTCGGACTCAGTCCTGCCACCGTTCGAAATACGCTTTCAGATTTAGAAGAGCAGGGCTTTTTGCGTCATCCTTATAGGTCAGCTGGACGTATGCCAACGGAGTTGGGATATCGTGCATTCGTGAATGAATTAATTGATACCCCGGAGTTGTCCACCATTGAGAGACGACTATTGAAAGGGAAGTTGGACCGGCTCATGGGGGATGCAGATACGCTCTTCCGAGAAACATCTCGTTTACTCGGTCGCATGTCTAATCTTCTCGGTGTAGTTCTCAGTCCAAAAATCTCTACTGGAGTGCTAGAGCGATTAGATGTGGTTCCCCTATCCGAATCAAATATTATGATCGTGATCAGCGTGCGGAGTCACCTAGTGAAGACGATTATCTACGAAACAGATATGTCGATCAGACGTCAGGATCTGGACCGAATTGTGTCAATCCTTAACGAACGACTTGCTGGTCTACGCCTGGATGAGATCCGCCGCAATTATGTGGTTCGCACCAAAGACCTTGATCATGATCCAACCGGAATCGTACAATTGATCCTTCATGAATCATCTACGCTGTTTAGCGATTCTGATGAAGGTCGTTTAACCCATTCTGGAACGGGTGGACTCCTCGTCCAGCCAGAGTTCCAAGCCACGGATGATTTGCGGAGATTGATGAAACTCATTGAAAACGAGGGATATGTAGTTCAACTTTTTGAACAGGCTCCTGGTAGCAAATTGGATTCGAAACAATGGGTCTCTGTGGGAATTGGTAGTGAGATTGAGGATGAATCTGCCAGCACTTATTCTATCGTCACTGCCCGTTATAATGTAGGTGAAAGTACTGGAACCATTGGATTGCTCGGGCCCATGAGGATGGATTATGGGCGCGCAATTTCTCTTGTTGAGACCATGGCTTCCCTACTGAATAGACCTGCAATGATCAGTTCACGACAATATACACATACGAATGACTAAAGAATTTTCGGAGGAAAAAGACGAATCACTTGGACAATCCACTCCACCTGAGGAGAATGAAACTGAGCTTCATTCTGAGAATGGATCGCTCAACTCCTCCCAGACAGAGGAACTACCTGATCCTCTGATCCAATGCACCGAAGAACTGGCCGCCGAGAAAGATCAGCGGCTTCGGGTTGCCGCCGAATTCGCCAACTATCGCCGACGAATGGAGAGCCAACGTTCGGATTGGTCATCTCGCGCAAAGGCTGGTGTGATTCGATCATTCCTGCCAATTCTGGATGATCTTGAGCGCTCACTCACCGCCGCAGAGAAGACACAATCCGACGACCATGCTTTTGTCTCCCTCATGTCCGGGCTAACTCTTGTGATGAAAAACTTTAGTACTGAACTCAGTAAGCTTGGCCTCACTCGGATTGATACGGTCGGAGTGCCATTTGATGAACACCTTCATGAAGCAGTTGGGCAGGCACCTGCCCAGGAGGGTCAACTGGAAGGACATGTCTTATTTGAGAGTCTCTCAGGTTATTGTCTTGGAGATCAGGTACTCAGACATGCAAAGGTGATTGTAGCAATCGCACCTGATCCTGCAGTTTCAGAGGAGGCAGAGACGAATGAGTGATTATTATGGAATCTTAGGTGTTAGTCGGACCGCCTCTGCAGATGAAATCAAAAAAGCGTAC
This sequence comes from Rhodothermales bacterium, assembly GCA_965208025.1. GTDB lineage: Bacteria > Bacteroidota > Rhodothermia > Rhodothermales > Bin80 > Bin80. The sequence continues at coordinate 1,092,104 of OZ242302.1, read as the reverse complement.
CGAAAGATTGCACTAAAAAACCATCCTGATCGCAATCCTGGGAATAAGGCTGCCGAATCTCGTTTCAAAGAAGCTGCCGTAGCCTATGAAGTCCTAAGTGACCAAGAGAAGCGTAACTTGTATGACCGCTACGGCGAAGATGGTTTGCGTGCCTCCAGTGGAGGTGGATCCCAAGGCTTCACCAACGTAGATGATATTCTCAGTGCATTCGGTGATATTTTCGGTGGATCAAGAGGTGGGAGTGTATTTGATGATCTCTTTGGAGGAAGACGACAGCAAACCCGAGAACGCGGGCAACCAGGCGGTACCATACGACAGCAACTTGCATTAACGTTAGAAGAAATTGCCGATGGGACGGAAAAGCGTGTGAAAGTCCGCCGACTGACGCCCTGCCGTACATGTGAGGGAAGTGGTGCCAAAGGTGGCCCCAGCCAACTGAAGCAATGCTCTGGATGCAATGGTATCGGTGAGGAACGCCGCGTACGTCAGACTCCTATGGGACAATTTGTAAGTGTATCCGAGTGTAGCAAGTGTCGGGGAGAAGGTCAGATCATAGAGGAATCTTGCGCTGAGTGTCGGGGGCAGGGACGGCTTGATGGTGAATCATCTATCAAAGTTAAAGTGCCCGCGGGCGTTGAAGATGGGATGGTGATCAATTTGCGGGGGCAGGGTCACTCGGGAGCTCGGGGAGGTAGATCTGGGGATCTGAGGATTGAGATTCTCGAAAAAGCACATGATTACTTTATCCGCAGAGGGAGTGATCTAATCTATAACCTGGATATCTCATTCCCCGACGCATCACTCGGTGCTGACATTGAAGTGCCAACTCTCTCTGGGCGGGCAAGCGTAAAGATTGCCCCAGGCACTCAGTCAGGGAAGATTTTACGAATGCAGGGGAAGGGGCTCGGGCAACTCCGATCCTCAAAAAAAGGTGATCAGTTGATACGTGTTCGGGTATGGATTCCCCAAAATCTCTCCGATTCAGATAAAAAAGTGCTGGAAAAACTCCGAGATTCAAGTTCGTTCAATCCCGAGCAGTCAGAAAAGAATAAATCGTTCTTTTCAAAAGTTAAAGACGCATTTGTATAAATTGTTTGCGGCTCAGTTCTGTTGAACCAATTGATTTCACTCTCCGCATATTCCTTGCTCAGGTTTTCAGGCTATCCACTTCGTATTGTTTTTGTTTAAATGGCGGCATATCCTTTTCGGGAAATTGAACATAGGTGGCAAACCTTCTGGGAATCAAATAAGACATTCCACACGCCGCTCCGAGTTGATACCTCAAAACCCAAGTATTATGTACTGGACATGTTCCCTTACCCAAGCGGGGCAGGGCTACATGTTGGTCATCCCGAGGGATACACAGCCACCGATATTGTGGCGCGGTACAAGCGGATGCGGGGCTTTAATGTACTTCATCCGATTGGGTGGGATGCGTTTGGACTTCCCGCCGAACAATACGCGCTCCGAACTGGAACCCATCCACGTATCACCACGGAACGAAATATTGCCCGCTTCAGGAAGCAGCTTAAGTCGCTCGGTTTTTCCTATGACTGGAATCGTGAGATAGATACGACCGACCCAAGTTACATCAAATGGACTCAGTGGATTTTTCTGAAGTTGCTTGAACGTGGACTCGCCTACGAAGCAAAGGTACCTGTTTGGTGGTGCGAAGAATTAGGGACGACGCTGGCCAATGAAGAAGTGATAGATGGCAAGAGTGATATTGGGGGATTTCCATGTGAGAGGCGGATGCTTCGGCAGTGGGTTTTACGCATCACAGAATATGCCGAGCGCTTGTTGGACGGACTTGAGCAAATGGACTGGCCCGTAAGCACAAAGGAAATGCAGCGCAACTGGATCGGACGTAGTGAGGGCGCAGACATAGACTTCAAGGTCAAGGACTCGGATGACCTCTCTATCCGTGTATACACTACTCGCCCCGATACCCTCTTCGGTGCCACCTATATGGTGCTTGCTCCTGAACACCCTCTGGTTGCACAGATTGCCACCGAGGATCAGATGGATGAAGTCCGCCGCTATATGGATCTTGCATCTCGCAAAAGCGATCTGGAGCGTACGGAACTCCAAAAAGAAAAAACAGGTGTGTTTACTGGCGCATGTGCCATGAATCCTGTGAATCAGGAAGCAATTCCCATCTGGATAGCAGATTATGTTCTGTCTTCCTATGGAACTGGCGCAATCATGGCCGTACCTGGACAAGATGAGCGAGACTGGGCTTTTGCTGCCAAGTATGGCCTCCCGATTCGGCGGACGGTTCAACCCCCACCTGATTTTACGGGCTTAGCATATACAGGAGATGGGCCCGCCATGAACAGTGATTTTCTGGATGGACTCCATGTGGATGCGGCGAAAAAAAAGATCATCCACTGGCTTGAAGAACAGAAGGTGGGACGCCGTAAGGTGAATTATAAGCTGCGTGATTGGCTCTTTTCCCGACAGCGATACTGGGGCGAGCCGATTCCGGTTGTCTTTGAGAGGGAAGAAGTCTGTTCGCTACCTGAAAATGCACTCCCGATCACTCTACCCGAGTTAGAAGAGTTCAAGCCCAGTGGGACTCCTGAGGGGCCCCTTGCCTTGGCAGAAGACTGGCTGAATACAACAAATCCCAGCACTGGCCAGATGGCCCGCCGAGAAACCAACACCATGCCCCAATGGGCAGGTTCATGTTGGTACTTTCTACGCTTCATTGATCCACATAACTCTGAGCGACTCGTTGATCCCGAATTAGAACAGTACTGGATGCCCGTTGACCTGTACATTGGTGGTGCAGAGCATGCGGTACTTCATCTGCTGTATGCACGCTTCTGGCATATGGTACTGTATGATGCAGGTGTCCTGTCTACCCCCGAACCTTTCGCAAAATTAGTCCATCAGGGTATGATTCTAGGTGAATTGGAATACACTGCCTGGAAAAATGGCAAAACTGGACAATGGGTTAGTGCTGATCATGTGAACGCTGGGAAAGAGTTACATTCTGGCGAGATCTTGGAGGCCGTACGCGTGGATGAAGATGCACTGGTCAGAGTGGGAGATGTCCTTGTACTCAAAGATGCCCCACATATCCAGGTTGATGCTCGCGCATTCAAGATGAGTAAAAGTCGTGGGAACGTCATTAATCCCGACGAGATCATAAAACAATATGGAGCTGATGCATTCCGACTGTATGAGATGTTTATGGGCCCTTTGGAGCAGGTCAAACCATGGAATACCCGTGGAGTCCATGGAACCTTCCGATTTCTGAGTCGCGTCTGGCGACTGTTTACGGAACGACCCATACGTGAAGATCAACCAGATCGGGATCAATTACGTTTACTCCACCAAACCATTGACCGCGTGACCAAAGATATTGAAGACCTTCGCATGAACACGGCGATTGCCACCTTGATGGAGTTCGTGAATGCCGTCTTTAAGTGGGATAAGTTGCCGCGCCAAATTGCGGATCCATTCATTCTACTTCTTGCTCCATTTGCCCCTCATCTTGCCGAAGAACTATGGGCTCATCTTGGATATTCAGAATCATTAGCCTATGCCCTCTGGCCCGAGCCCGAGCCTGAATACTTGGTTGAAGACCTCATCAAGTTACCCGTGCAAGTGAATGGAAAGATCAGGGCAACCATTCATGTTTCTCCCATGACTGGAAAAGAGGAAGCAATCCGTGCTGCAATGCTTGAACCCAATGTTCAGAGGTTCCTGAATTCTGAATCTCCGAAGAGAGAGATCTATGTCCCTGGTCGAATCTTAAATTTGGTCGTGTAAATTCCAGGGTTGATGTCGGAGCAACTTGATATATTGGCAATTGCAGCCCATCCAGATGATGTTGAACTGGCAGCTGGCGGGACCTTGATCTCATCGGCTGATCGAGGGCTTCGCGTTGGTGTTCTAGATCTAACCCGTGGTGAATTAGGCACCAGGGGAACCGTTGAACGCAGAGCCAGAGAGGCAGAGGCCGCTGCAGCCATCTTAGGACTTTCTGTACGTGAAAATCTTGGACTCCCCGACGGGCATATCACCTCTGACGGTCTCAACTCTCTGATTGGAGTGCTACGCCGATGGCGTCCACGCCTAGTGTTCACCCATCCAGAGGAGTGTCGCCATCCAGATCATTCTGCCACTCACCGATTAGTGCGCGACGCATGCTTTTATTCCGGTCTTGAGAAAATGAAGCAGAATGACGATCAACCGCCATGGCGCCCCCAGCATTTACTTTACTTCGCAGAGGTCCAATATTTTAATCCAACATTTGTTGTTGATGTTACCCAAATATGGGATAGGCGGACGGAGGCACTCCTCTGTTATGCGTCCCAGATTCATAATCCAGCGTATAAACAGGAATCTACAGAGCCAGAGACGTACATTTCCAATTCCGGCTTTATTGAGTGGGTTACCTCGCGTGCTCGCACCTATGGGCAACTCATTGGTTGTACCTATGGAGAGCCGTTTCAGTATCAGGGAGTACTAGGTACGGGAGACCTCGGGGCGTTTTTGCAGATGGAAGCTCCTTTTCGATAGTTACGGGTACATGGTAAGCACAATTGATTTCTACTGAGTATATTTGATTAAATTTTGTGGCATCATTGATGGCAGATACGACAGACTTCCGAAATGGCTTTACCATGGAAATTTCAGGTGAGTTGTGGGAGATCGTGAAATTTCAGCATGTTAAGCCTGGCAAAGGTGGTGCGTTTGTTCGGACGACACTTAAAAATGTACGGACGGGACGCGTGGTTGATAAGACATTTCGGGCGGGTGAAAAAGTTCAAGGGGCTCGGATTGAGCGCCGCGAGCATCAATTTCTGTACGAAGATTCCTTGGGGATGCACTTCATGAATCTCAAGGACTACGAACAATTCTCATTACCTGTTGGAAATGTAGCGAAGCGAGAATTCTTAAAGGAGGGAGGACAAATTGATATTTTGTTTCACGCGGAAACCGAAGAACCGCTGTTGGCCGAATTGCCCAAGAGTGTGGAATTGTTTGTCACTCAATCCGATCCTGGTATCCGTGGAGATACCGCAACCGGGGCGACCAAACCCGCAACACTTGAGAGTGGGGCCACCATTAATGTACCGCTCTTTGTCTCCGAAGGAGATCTTGTTCGTGTCAATACGGACACGGGGGAGTACATCACACGAGTTTCAGGATAGTCATTCAGTCAGCAACCAAGATTGTCACGTGCCTAAATTCTTTTCAAAAAATTGGTCGAAAACGGATTTTGATCGCATTCGCGAGTTGATTGCCATTGCGGATGAGAGTGGAGCCGCTGAGGTAGAGATTGAAGCAGATGGGGTCAGGGTTCTGGTGCGGCAGTATGCATCCTCTGCCTTACCAACTGCGCAAGCGGAGCGGGTATCCGTAATTACTGAATCTATCCCCTCAACTGCCATTCCCCCTGCTTCTAATCCCGAGACTTCCTCTCCAGAAACCTCAACTGAATCTGGTGAGAGAAGTGGTACACCGATTCTTTCTCCCACACCTGGCACTTTTTACGGAAAGGCTTCCCCTGACGCTGATCCATTTGTTCGGGTTGGGGAGCGAATCACCAAAGGTCAGACGGTGTGCATTGTGGAGGCCATGAAACTGATGAATGAGGTCGAATCCGAAGTGGATGGGGTCGTCCTGGAAATTGTCGTGAATGATGGGGATGCTGTAGAGTACGACCAGCCGCTCCTGTTTGTTGATTCCTCCGAATAGCGCGCTTCATGAAGAAAGTTCTGATTGCGAATCGGGGAGAAATTGCCCTTCGGGTCATTCGGGCCTGTCAGGAGTTGGGATTAAAAACGATTGCGGTCTACTCTAAGGCAGATGCCGATGCATTGCATGTCCGCTATGCAGATGAGGCGGTGTGCATTGGCCCAGCCGCATCATCAGAGAGCTATCTGAAACCCGATCGGATTACGGCGGCAGCAGAGGTGACGGGTGCAGATGCGATTCATCCTGGATATGGATTTCTATCTGAGAATGCACTTTTCAGTGCAATTTGTGCAGATAACGATATTAAATTCATCGGCCCATCTCCCGAAACGATCGCCATGATGGGAGACAAAAGTAGCGCTAAGGATCAGATGCGCGCCGCAGGTGTGCCCGTCATTCCAGGTTCGGATGGTGTCGTTCCTTCCTTAGAAGAGGGGAAGCGAATTGCGAGTTCCATTGGGTACCCAGTGATGATCAAGGCCAGTGCTGGTGGGGGAGGTCGTGGAATGCGTGCGGTCTCGTCGTCTGAAGACTTTGAACTTCAGTTTCAGGCAGCGCAAGCCGAGGCCGAGGCGGCATTCGGCAACTCCGATATCTACATCGAAAAACTTCTGCAAAAGCCTCGGCACATTGAGTTACAGATTATGGGAGATGGCAAGGGATCCGCAAGACATTATGGAGAAAGGGAGTGTTCAATCCAGCGGCGTCATCAAAAACTTCTTGAGGAAGCTCCATCTATCGCCGTAGATCAAGACCTTCGTACCCGTATGGGTGCTGCTGCGATTGCAGGCGCCGAAGCAGTAAATTATGAAGGGGCAGGTACGATTGAATTTCTGCTTGATTCAAGCGGAGAGTTCTACTTCATGGAAATGAATACCCGAATACAGGTTGAGCATCCAGTTACCGAGGAAGTCACTGGGTTTGATTTAATTCGGCAACAGATCCTCATCGCCATGGGTGAAGGACTCCCCAATTCTGCTCTCCATATTCAAGGCCATGCAATTGAGTGTCGCATTAATGCCGAAGATCCTGAGAAAAACTTCCGCCCATCCCCGGGTACGATCCAGCAATTTCACTCTCCTGGAGGTCCTGGGGTCCGAATGGATACGCATGTTTACGCAGGGTACACGATTCCCCCCTACTACGATTCAATGATTGCCAAGCTGGTTACCTATGCTCCAACCCGAGAATGGGCGATTCGCAGGATGCAGCGTGCACTGGATGAGTTGGTTTTAGAGGGAGTAGCTACGACCATCCCGTTTCATCAAGAATTACTTCGACATCCTGCTTTCCTTTCTGGTGAGATTGACACACACTTCGTTGAGCAGCAAATGCTCAAGAAGATTGATTCCAATTCATAAACTGTACTCATGACACTTCCAGAAGAACTTAAATATACCGAAGAGCACGAGTGGGTCCGCCTTCATTCTGACGGGACGACCGTGACGATAGGGATTACCGATTTTGCCCAAGGTGAGCTTGGGGATATTGTGTTTGTTGAATTGGAGGGAGAGGGAGAGATGTTTGCTCAAGGAGATATATTTGGTTCGGTTGAAGCTGTGAAGGCAGTGTCAGACCTCTTCCTTCCCGTCACTGGTACTATCATCCAACATAATCCTGCGCTCGAGGCAAATCCAGAGCTCGTCAATTCGGATCCATTTGGTGAGGGGTGGATGATTGAGGTAAGCCTATCCGATCCCGCTCAGGTCTCGGGGCTTTTGTCAGCACAGGAATATGCTGATCATGTTGCATAGCCTGTGGTATGGCAGAGCGGATTATTGTTCTTGATTACGGAGCCCAGTATACCCAGTTAATCGCCCGGCGCATTCGTGAGGTGGGAGTTTTCTCGGAAATCCTTCCATGTACGACCTCGGTGCGTGAATTAGTGGAGGCAAAAGGTATTGTGCTTTCTGGAGGGCCCAGTTCCGTCTATGAAGCGGGTGCTCCCCAACTGGATCCAAAGCTTCTTCAGCTGCGCCGGAGCGATGGATCTCCAATGCCCCTCTTTGGTATTTGCTATGGCCTCCAGGCACTTGTATACGCCACAGGTGGAATTGTTGAAGCGGGGGAGCACCGAGAATTTGGCCGTGCTCAGATACGGATCCTCCGAGATGATTCTCTTCTTTCTGGCGTCAAAGATGGTTCTCAGGTTTGGATGAGTCATGGGGATCTGCCAATCAACGTTGCCAGCGGATATGAGATTATCGCAGACACTGCAAGTGCGCCAATTGCAGCTCTGCGTCACGAGAACCTCCCACATTATGGAGTGCAGTTTCATCCAGAGGTCATTCATACCAAAGGAGGACATCAAATTTTTGAGAATTTTGTGCGCACGATTTGTGGGTGTCAAAGCCATTGGAGTCCTTCCTCCTTTCTGGAGGAGAAGATCATTGAGGTTCGAGAACTCGTAGGTCAAGATCATGTGATTTTAGGTCTATCGGGGGGCGTAGATTCTTCGGTAGCTGCCTGTTTGATCCATAAAGCGATTGGGGATCAACTCACATGTATTTTTGTGAATAATGGACTATTACGGCATGGGGAATGGGAGAATGTTCAACAGACGTTCAGAGATCACTTTCATATTCGCCTTGAAGCAGTTGATGCCAGCGAAGAATTTTTGAAAAACTTGCAAGGGGTGATGGATCCCGAACGGAAACGCATCATTATCGGGAATACATTCGTGCGTGTATTTGAGGAGACGACTTCGGCGATTTCATCCTCGTTGAATAAAGCGCCAAAATTTCTTGCCCAAGGGACCCTCTATCCAGACGTCATTGAAAGTGTGTCGTTCAGTGGACCGAGTGTAACCATCAAGACACATCATAATGTCGGAGGGTTACCAGAGGATCATCCATTTGAGATTCTGGAGCCTTTTCGGGAGTTGTTCAAGGATGAAGTTCGTGAAATTGGTCGTTTACTTGGATTACCCCGGGAAATAATCAATCGACATCCATTCCCAGGCCCAGGTCTTGCGGTTCGGATTCTCGGTTCCATATGCGACAAAACACTTCATCTTGTTCGAGAGGCAGATCGGATTTTCATTGAAGAGTTACATGCAAAAAATCATTATAATGATGTATGGCAGGCGTTTGCGGTCCTTCTTCCTGTTCAAAGTGTGGGAGTCATGGGAGATGAGCGTACCTATGAACAGGTCTGTGTACTTAGGGCGGTGACGAGTAAAGACGGAATGACAGCAGACTGGGCAACACTTCCTCTGGAATTTTTGGGACATGTAGCCAATCGAATTGTGAATGAGGTGCGAGGGATCAATCGGGTGGCCTATGATATTAGTTCCAAGCCTCCCGCTACAATCGAATGGGAATAGCTTCAATGGTCGACACCTAATCTTGAACGGTCCGTACCAGCTACAAACAGGTGATAATTGATGATCAAGTCAAAGAAATTCGTCAGATTGTTTCGGTATCATTGATTGTTCATTTCATCATTGGGTAAATGGGTCCAATAACTGCGAATGACCAATTGACATGGCACTCCAAGAGCCAGAAGAGAAAATAGAAAGGTGCTCTATATCGTTAAAGAAATAATTGCTAATCGGTTAAGAAATCTCTCCTTGAACGCCAAAAATCAGGGTGGTCTTGAGATGAATCCTTGAACTTTTGCAGGATTTCGGGCATCAATCAAAATCACAGTTCATTTTTCCGTTAGGTTATTGCATCCATGAGATCACATCGCTCCCAAGTATTCACTATGTCAGTCTATTCATTTATCTTATAATTTTCTGCTTTTCCCGAATTACTGGTTTGACTCTGCGGAAAAAGTTCACGGCACGTCTGCGACTACCATAATTATCTGACAGAGGCGTTACACCCTTATCGGGTTGAATAAATTTCTGACCGACATGAAAACATCTCTGGGATTGGTTCTAAGTCTCCTACTGTTTTTCCAGATTGAAGGGATGAGCCTTGCACAGCCGATCGCTTCACCAGAAGCAGATCAGGCTTTTCAGGTTGCTTTGCGTGCGTTTGAATCTCAGGATTATGCCCTCGCATTCTATGGCTTCCGGGACGTCTACGAGTTGGAGCCTGTGCATCTCAGAACAACTGCTGCCTACCTCATGGCTGGAAAGTCACTTTATCGCCTAGGAAATTATCTACCGGCAATTGAACTCTTAGAGGATTTTGGGACGCAGTATCCTACCAGCCGATATCTTTCAGAGGCTTCCAGCCTAATTATTGCATCTAGGACAGCACTGCAGCGAGTTGAATTTGAAGACCATGCAATTCGGATTGGACTTGCTCTGCCTCTCTCCCCGAATGAGTTTGATGTTACGCGATCCATTTATCAAGGCGTGGAACTGGCTGTTGACTCATACAATTTGCAAAATGATCAGAAAATTAAGATCATTTTCAGAGATACAGGGGACTCTTCGGAGGGAGCCCGTTCCGCCGTTTCTGCCCTGATAGATCATGGAGTCTCCGCAATCATTGGCCCTTTATATAGTGATCAAGTTAATGCTGTCGCTCCTGTCACAGAAGCAGGGCAAACCGTCTTAATTGCTCCTCTTGCCACCGAAGGCGATCTTACTCTTGAGCGCAACTATGTATTTCAGGTGAACACAACCTTAGCTGAACGTGGACGGTCCATCGCGAATCAAGCCATTGATTATTTGAATCTGAAAAATTTAGGTATTGTGGTTGAGTCTGGGGATGATGTGAGTATAGAAATGGCGCATGGATTCATTGAAGAGCTTGACGCTCATGGTTTCCAGCCCACTTTCACCTACGAGGTTACATCCTCGTCTGATTGGGCTAGACTTGCCCAGTTGATACAGATAGATTCACTCTCTACGGTTGACGGGATATATTTTTCTGTCTACCATGACAATCAGAACGAGGCTTCCCGTTTTATTCAAGACGCGGTGAGTAGCCTTGGACATACAAGATTGCGCCCCTACATTTTAGGTCCATCAGCCTGGCACTCACTCAATCTCGCAAGGCTCGGAACAAGCTTAGCTGCATTCTATGTTGATGTGTATTACCTCAGTGAAAAAAAAATGGATGTGAGAAGATTCATTCGAGCGTATATGGAGGCGTATGATGGTATAGAACCTGATCGACTTGCGTACGTTGGGTATGATGTGGCTGGAATGCTGTTAGAGAATCTGGTGAGAGGGGGAACACTCCGTGAGAATCTGATGAATGCTTCCCTTTACGAGGGGGTTGGAATTCGCATCCAGTTTGGAGAGGAACGAAGGAACACGGCTCTGTACCTATTTGAACATACCCCAGGTGGGGCACAACTGGTTCGTTAGCAGGAACGAAGTTGGTCAACCGTGGTACTCATATGTTCAAGTTATTAGGTTATTTTCATCCGCGTAGGGAGATATTGATGAAGAACGTTCTTTTTGTATTCATTTTTTTGATTGCAGGATGCTCTGGTTCTGGGCGCTTGAGTTACACCTCAGCCCAGGAAGCGTATGAACTTGGGTTAACCCATTATGAAAATGGTCGCTACAATCGCGCGATTGAATATTTTCAGGGCGTATTTGATTATGGGCGCACCCATGAGTGGGCTGCTAATGCACAACTCTATCTTGCTCGTTCACACCGTCAGAACCGTGATTATATTCTGGCTGCTTCCGAGTATACTCAATTCACCGAGCTTTTTCGCTCTGACCCACGAGTTGCAGATGCCGAGTTTGAACGTGCGATGACGTTTTATGAGAGATCTCCCGAGATTGAACGGGATCAGACCAATACCCGCAGAGGAGTTGAAGTTTTCAACTTGTATATGCAACGATTCTCTGACCATGATTCCGTAGATGTTGCCGTTCAACGTGTTGAAGAATTACGTCAAAAACTTGCGGACAAGCAGTTCCATGCCGCCATGCTCTACGAACGAAGAGGCCTCTATCAAGCGGCGGCACTTTCGTATGAAATTGTTTTTGACAAATTCCCCGATACCCCTCTTGCAGACGATGCTTTACTGGGTGCAATGAGAAGTTATGCCGAGTTCAGTGATCGTAGTATTGTGGCTCGGCAACCAGAACGGCTTGGCAAAGTGATCAAAAACTATGAGCGGTTGGTTGATCTTTTCCCTGACAGCGATTTACTCAATGAGGCAAAAGAAATTAGCGAACAGGCAGAGAAAGATCTTGAAGAGTTAACTGAAACCAATACGACATCTTAGCATCTCGGATGAAGGTGGGGATTTTCGGAGGCACGTTTGATCCTCCACATATTGCCCACTCGGTCATTTCTGAGATCGTCCGTTGCCAGTTTGGCTTGGATCAGATTCTGTGGGTGCCATCCTATGCCCCACCGCACAAATCTCTACAACATTTGACACCGTACCGTGATCGTTATCAGATGGTACGCGCAGCGACGGAGGGGCAGGATTATTTTGAAGTGTCTGATATAGAGCAAACCCTCCAATGCCCCACCTACACGGTCCGAATGCTAGATGCACTTGAAGAGCTTCATTCCGATTCACAACTATACCTGATTTTCGGAAGTGACAGCTTACTTCAATTTGACTCATGGTCTCATCCCGAATTGATTGTTCAGAAAGCAAAACTTCTTGTCTATCCCAGAGTGGGACACACGGTCACAGATAAAGAATTACCGGCGTATTTGCGTGGATGCGTTCAGTTTGTTGATGCACCAACGATGTCCATCAGTTCAGAATATGTACGACAGAGGTTATATATTGGGAAGACGGCACGCTATTTGGTACTTGATTGCGTACTGAACTATATTCTTAAGCATCGTCTATATTCAGAGATTAACGAGCGAAGCGAGGATTTGACCCACTACTCATCATAGAATCATGGGCTTTTTAGATTTTCTGACGGGGAACCAGCCGCCTCTCATCCAGGATGCCCTGGATGACATTAAGGTAATGCTGGATACGGGACGCATCTTATTTGCTGCCTCCAGCGGGCGCTTACTTGAAAACGAAATTCTGGACGAGGATCTGTCTTCTCAGGAAGCCGTCATTTGTAAGCGTGAGCATTCGGTGCGTCGAGCTGTTCTTGAACACTTGAACATTGATCCCAAGCGGGAACTGGTTCTCTGTATGAAATTACTCACTGTTTCACAGGAAGCAGAGCGTATTGGTCGAATTGGGAGAGTGATGGAACGGGCTGCTACGATGGCCACAAGTCCTCGGATTGGATCTGACCTGGATGAAATTCGTGCGCTCCGTAATCAGACATTAGCTCAGTTTGATGCCACGCGTGATTGTTTTCTGGAAGGGGACATGAAGAAGGCGCAGGATGTTCAGGATGAACAGGAGAGAATTTCGCTGGGATTACGAGCGATCTTTGAATTACTGGCCAATTCAGAGTTATCCCCCAATATGGCCGTCATCTGTACGATTGGTGCCACATCAATTGGGAGCGTAGGGGAACATTTGGCTGGTATTGCGCGCTGTGTGACCGAGCCCCTTCATCGTGTTCGGGAAAGAGGTGAATCCAATGGATCGGGTTATTAAATTCATTGATCATATTTGATCTCAACCTGCACAAGGATTGCGATTGTGGAGTACATTTGGGAGTTTTAGTATCTGGGTAGATGATCAAATCACATAATGCGTGGTCTTGAAGTCCAACTCAATCTCTAATCTGCTGTTTATTATGTACAGGGTTGCTGCTTTGGCTCAATTGTCATTCTCTATTTTTCAACATGCCTCAAATCATGAAGAACTGAAAAATAACTTATAAATGAACACCGAATCCAGGTTGATTTGATAAGCTGCTCTGTGCAATAATCAATCTGCTTCACGATTAAGATTTGGATTCTTGCACCTTTTTGGTCTTCCAAGCAAACTGCCGCTATATTGGTTTTACTCAGAAATTATTTGATCTGCATCTCATTTTTCTTAATTCAAGGTTCAACAAATTATAATGTCATGACCAGATCTGCTCTTCTTTTTCTTTCGGTCATCGTCATGTTTCTCCCGATGATAGCGAACGCTCAGGTCTACATTGGAGATTTGGTTCGAGTGGGAACGGTTGATGACCGCATGCTAACGGGAACGGTCTCGGAGGTCACGGGGAATGGCATAGGAATTCGTTCCATGGACGGATTTTCGGCCAGTATTTCTTATGATGAAATGGAATCTCTTCACAGGAGCGTAGGTCGCGGGAGTTACGCTGCACGCACCGCTCTAATTGGTGGTGGTTCGGCTGCTCTATCAGGTCTCTTGATCGGGGCTGTAACTGGTAATTCATGCGACGATGCATTTGATGATGACTCATGCAGTAGTTTAGGATTATTCGTTGGTGTAGTATTCGCTGTCCCGTTGGGGTTAGTGGGTGCACTTGTCGGCCTGATCGCAGGTTCTTCGATCAAGAGGGAGAAGTGGCAGAAGGTACCGCTCACGGATAGGGGCACCATGAGTATTGAACCTCGGATTAGCATTCCAGCAAATGGTCTTCCCTCCTTCGGTGTTCAACTGGTCTTCTAATTTACAATGATTTAATCCTAAACCCTATCATGGGTATCAATTATACTGCTTCCATGTGAGGAGCCCCACTCTCTGTGGGGTTGAATTCCAGAGAAACACTCCAATCAGATAAATACTATATTCCCTGCCGCTGTATCCCTTGAGTCCTGCTTATCCCTCCAGTGGCCTACTTGAAACTATGCGGTCCATTCTTAATCTGGCGGAGGAATAACTTATTTTTCCAAAGTCTGTACTACTTAGAAAATTTGAACATCAAGAGTTGATCGCTGCCCCATTCATTGATGGATTTAGATGACGTTGATGATCAATCAATAGATATTTGTTATTATTAGCATACAGCCTTAGGATTCATGACAAGATATTCTCTATTCATTTTGTTTGCACTCATTGGGTTTGCTCCCTTTATATCAAGTGCCCAAGTTTCCAAAAGAGATGTTGTCCGCGTGACAATTGTTGGTGGTCGCGAGGTGGTTGGAAGAGTCTCCGAGGTGAGTGACATTGGTCTGAAAATTTTTTCCTCTGAGGGGTTTACAGAAAATATCTCTTTTGATAAGATCGAATCACTACATTTGAGAAAACTTTCACGGGCTAACGTTCGAACTGGTGCAGTGGCTGGTTTGATTACAGGTGCAGGTATTGGTGGATTTTTGGGTTTTATTGGCGGTGGCATCTTGGGGGCTGAGGATTGCGATGGTTGTAGTAGCTTTGATGTTGTAGATGGAATTGTAGGGGCTTCTGTGGGAGCGTTTTTTGTTACCCTACCTTTTATAATCGTGGGGGCGATCATCGGTCTTTTATTCCAGAGGAGAGTTTCATGGCAGGAGGTTTCACTCATGGAAATGGGATCCGTGAGTATTGTACCGCGGATTGACATTCGTGCAAATAGTCATCCAGCACTCGGCGTTCAGTTGGTCTTTTAACAGATGGACGTCTATCCATTAGAACCTTTTTATATTTTCTTGGAGGGCTCAGATGTACTTTCCCCCTGAAATGGAAGGGTTAGTGTCTTAGAATAGTGCAAATTCAATCATGATACACCTTATTTCAAGGATAATGCTGGCGAATAAAATGTACTCCCTTCGTGTTCATGGAGTGAGGGTCATCTGAATTCAGCCTATGTTTTTCATCAGGGATCTCATAGATCCAGGTTAGTCGGATGATTGCGAATTAATATACATCAACATAATTATGGCTTTGACATATTCAAAAATGCAAGACCTTGGGGCAAAAGCTCCTCCATTCAATCTGCCAGTTAGCAATCCTCAATTGGTGGGGAGTGATATGCTCAGTCTTGAAGATATATCCAACGGGAAACCTATTGGGATCGTATTCATGTGTAATCACTGTCCATTTGTGCATCATATTGAGGATGCCCTGATAGATGTAGCACAATTCTGCATAGAGAAGGGAGTGAAGATCGTGGGGATAAGTAGCAATGACGCTTCCCAATATCCCGAAGATTCATTTGAAGCCATGAGCGAAAGGGCATCAGAGAAGAAATATCCTTTTCCATACTTGTATGACGAATCTCAATCCATTGCCAAAGCTTATGGTGCTGAGTGTACCCCCGATTTCTTTTTGTACGATTCAGGTCTTTCCTTGGCATATCGGGGGCGGTTTGACGAAACCCGCCCTGGCACAGGTCGTGCGACGGGAAATGAATTTCTTCAGGCCGTAGATGATCTGCTACAATTAGGAATTGTCTCTGCCCCTCAGCGCCCGTCAATGGGATGTAATATTAAGTGGAAATAACCCACACGATGGATTGGGTGGTTCTTCTTCCTCCACTGATTGCAATTACGTTGGCCCTTTGGACACGACAGGTATTCCTGTCATTGGTTACGGGTCTATGGGTTGGTACGACCATCCTGTCCAATGGGAATCCAATCGCTGGACTAGCTTATATGGCGGAAGTGATTGTTGCGGTATTTGCGGAACCATCAAACACCAAAATACTTCTGTTTAGTCTCGTAGTTGGGGGGCTGATAGCATTGGTTCAAGTTTCTGGCGGTGTCGCTGCGTTTGTGCGGGCTGTTCAGAGGGCTGGACTAGCAAAATCCAGAAGAGGAGTAGAATTACTCGCATGGTTCACGGGGCTTCTCATTTTCGTTGAATCCAGCATCACATCTTTAATCGTTGGTACCCTCAGTCGACCATTTTTTGATCGACTCAAATTGCCTCGGGAAAAGCTGGCATATTACTGTGATGCAACAAGTGCACCGGTCTGTATGACCATTCCCCTCAATGGATGGGGAGCATTTGTCTTAGGCTTGTTACTTGTGCAGGGATACGAAGCGTCCGCGGTGAACACATTACTACTTGCACTTCCTTACAACTTTTTTGCTCTTTTCGCCATTCTTTTTGCTCTGCTACTTGCTCTGACCGGGTGGGGGTTTGGTCCGATGCGCAGGGCAGAGGAAAGAGCTATGACCACTGGTGATCTCGTCCGTCCTGGCTCAAATCCGATGATTGCGGATGAAGTTGCTGGACTTGAACCCATCAAGCCTGAACTTGGACGAATCTACGATTTTGTGATTCCAGTCCTCGTGATGATTGGAATGATATTCGTAAGTCTATATGTAACTGGGAATGGAAACCTGATGGAGGGTAGCGGCTCAACTGCCGTACTTTGGGCTGTCGGGGTTGCAGTCTTTATTGCCATATTGATTTATATGGTTCCTCGGAGCGGAGAAATGCTTCTATCCCCAGCCAAATCAACAGACTATGTAATTAAAGGAGCATCCGGTTTGGTGGGAGTAGTAGCCCTTCTTGCTCTCGCATTTGCGCTTGGGAAGGTTTCCCGTGATCTGGAAATGGGCCCGTATGTGGTTTCGATCTTGGGAGAAGGGATCTGGACTTGGTGGTTACCAGCTCTGGTATTTGTCTTGGGATGTATTGTATCATTTACGCTTGGTTCATCTTGGACAACATTTGCGATCCTTATTCCTTTGGCCATGCCATTAGCGGAAGGATTAGAAATTTCAGAGCCACTGATGCTCGGAGCAATCTTATCTGGTGGAGTCTACGGAGATCATGCCTCTCCCTTATCCGATACATCCATTATTTCTTCTATGGCTTCAGCATGTGACCATGTTGACCATGTAAACACACAACTTCCCTACTCGGCCCTCGTTGCTGCCATTTCTTTCTGTGCCTTTTTAATTGCAGGAATTCTCACCTGACGGTGCATCGGCTTGAATCGTCAGGAGACTGTTGGCATAATCGTAGCAAGGTTAGATTGGTTTAGTCACCAACAGGGTCATAGTCGGAAATTCCTAAGAATAGATCAATCCCCAAATACATGGTGGATAAATTGCCGAATGAGTTGATTGGCTTCGGGGGTTTCCCGAAGGGTTTGAATCAGGTCATCCACGGGGATTCCAGCAATTCGTTCGCAGTATTCTGGATAGGCTCGCAATCTCTGGCTAAGCAAATCCATTTTCAGTTCGGAATGAAATTGTGTGCAGTACAGTGGGGCATCTGGCATACAAAAGGCATGATTTTCTACAAGTGGAGTACCAGCCAATCGCACGGCCCCTTCGGGGAGTTTAATCACCGTATCATTATGTCCCACATGAGCCCAGAATTTATGTCCGAGACTACTAAAGACAGGGTCCTTGATTCCTGCCTTTGTCGGTGAAAGTTCAAGGGTTCCGAGTTCACCCAGTTGAGGGTTTGTGATCACTGAACCGCCAAGTGCAGCTGCCATGGCTTGAAATCCCCAACAGGAGGCAAATACCGGTTTGCGTTTTGCATAGAATGAGCGCATGGAATCCAAGGCTCGGTCAAGCCATCCTCCTCCCTCAGGAACCGAGTAATCTCCTGCTCCCCCAATCAAAACTAGATCAGCATCCCTTAGAGCATGGGGAGATGGAGGATTATTGATTAGATCAGCCCTGTGGAGACGCTCCCGAGGATAGCCAATAGATTCAGCGAATGCAGCCACCTCATTGATGCGCATCGGATCATCAGGTTTACGTATTTGCAACAAAAGAATATTTAGATTGCTGGGAATACGAATCATCGGTATGGAGACATGAGCGAGGACAAATATATGAGATATCTAAATACTTGCGCATTCAGTAAGAAAAAATGGACTTAATGATCCTGCGAAGGAGACATCAATTACTGTTTATTGTTTGATGGGGTATGAGCATGAGGACTTCCGTGATAACTTTCATGAAAAATAACATGCAACAGGGATCCAGAGACAAACGCCTGAAATTGGTCACTACCTGTAAACCCTTGAGGTAGTACGTCAGAGAGAAGGAACCCACATACAGTTGCCAAGAGGAGCCCAACAATACCATTGATCCCAATGACTAGACCATAGCGGGGAAATAAGATCCACCAAATCATGAGTCCCACAGCAATACGATGGACCGCGATAGGGATCATTGTTGTTGGTTCATCTGAATTAAGACTAGCGCCCTCTATCAGTGCATGTAGCCCAACCCCCAGAAAACCTGCAATAATGGACAGGGCTTCCGTTTGCGTGGAAACATTCCGGAATACTTTTTCAATCCCGATCGGAAGAAAGAGGCCCAGAGCCAGAACACCACCAAGAATAAAGAGTCCTCCCCACTCCCAACCATGGTGAGAGATAGAGTGACCGAAAACCTGGATCAGTATCAGAATGGGTACTCCTACATACATGCAACGATCAAATGTTTGAGTTAACTTCGGATTATCATGCAATATTGGATAGAGGAATACACCAATGATTGGTGCAGCCAGCGCATAGAACAGTGGAGTCATGAAGAGTATGACATAGATTAGCAGCAAATCTTTACCATGATGAGAGAGAAACGGTTAGGTAACCTGCTCAGAAGAACTTCACCCCAAAGAATGACGGACTGGTTGGATACGTGTGAGTGGCTTGGATAGAAGATAGAACACTTTCTGCTGAAACAACACAAAGCAAAACGAACACGACTCAAATCAAATCCATCTAAAAAGATGTACTGTCTGAATCATGTAAGCCCATCCAATTCAAGTATGCCCGAAAAATGAATTGAGCAGGCGATCTTCCCGCTCTCTCTTTGGGATGATTCAATCGTGATATATTCGCAACAAAAAACAGAAGCCCTTAGAGTAGGCAGTAATCATTTCTGTAGAGAAACAACACTTGTGTAACGATTCAATGCAGAAAATGGTTGGATGACTTTCAATGCCAACATTTATATTGTCGGGGAGATGAGAGAATGTGTCATTCGGTTGGGAAGATTCGTGTAGCATCACGAAAGAGACTTCCTCTTAGGATAAAAAAGTTTTCAAAACGAATCTTGGAGAACATGCTATCCGATTCGCTTATAAATTCTCTTGAATATCATGCCTCCTTGGAATGCTCAGTTTACTGACAAACTTTATAAGCGGCAATTCATTGGAAAAATTTGCTTCCAAAGATGCCGATGGCCCCATAGAAGATCATCCAGCAAGAGGGGAGATCTTGGGTTACTCCCTCAGTACATGCATCATTGAAATCGGTACGTTCAACACGACACAAGTCTCAATTGTACAGATAGATGACGGAGAGATCAGTGAACAGGACCATCAGGGCTTAATCCAGCGTGCTACAAGGAATATGTTGATTACTGATGAAAATTTTATTCATTCCTACTATCCCTCTGGCTGTGTTGATTGACGATGGACAAGCGGAAATTTTTCTGGTTGAAAATGTATACCTGATGATTCCAACTGCTTAACCAGCCATTAAAGTATGTTTGGAGTTATACAATAATGTGAACTAAATTTCTAACGATTATGTCAGACGAAATTATTGAGTCTCTGATCCGAAACTCCCTTGATCTCGGTCCTGAATGGCAGATTGATCGATTTACTCTGGATACAAAGTATCACCGGGTTGATGTATATCTACGCCATTCGGGAGAGAATCTTGTCTGTCCAGAGACGGGCGAGCCTGCAACGCTGTATGGCTTCACCAAGGAGCGTTCATGGCGTCATCTTGACTGGTGTCAATCCAAGAGTTATATCCACTGCCGTGTCTCTCGGGTAAAGTCTTCAAAGGGAATCAAGACGGTTGAGATTCTTTGGGCGGAGCCATCCAGTCGGTTTACTTATGCCTTTGAGAACTCGCCACAATTTTTGATTTATAAAATGAAAAACCAGACTGAATCAGCATGTGATCCCACCGATGACTGAACCAACTCAATCACATTGTGTTTTGCGTTGTAGAATGTGGATCGCTTCCACAGACATGACTCTATGACCAAGGAAGCGTATAAGAGAAAGTAATCGGCAAAGGTTCGTCTGTGTTCAAAATGTGATAGATGCACGAAATATCATTATTCTTATATGGGATAGCAAGACAATATTGAGACTCATTATTGCCACTCCAGGGTACAGAATACTTCGTGGATGGTGATAACAATTCCAACCGATCTGTCAGGTACATCGTTCAGAACTGAAAAAAGACTCGGGTGACACGGTCTTGGTTTTTTGGTCGTCTATCATGTTTGTCTGCAGAAATAACACACTCTTTCCCGAGTTGAATGCCATACATGTTTTCTCAATGAAGAACGTAGGGAATTCAGCAGTGATGCATGACAAGTCTTGGAGTCGTTCAGGGAGCGAACAGGAATTCGGTCTCATCAGGCGCGAGAAGAGTTCCAATAATCTTTTTAGGGTATCTCTGGCGGATACAAAGAATGATAGAGTTCGTTTAATCAGTTAGCGGAATGGCCGTTGAGCAAGAATCTGGTTCCATGGAGGTTTCGTATCAAGTCAAAGAGTATGGAATCTACCTGACCACGAAGCCCACTTGACACTGCACCAAACGAACAAATCAAAACGATCGAGAGGCGGTATAGAGGGTCAAGAATTAACATCCTTCTCTATTCTCTGGTGAAGAGCTAATCGTCAATTTTCGGAACTCATGGCAAAGCCATGAATGCTTTGAGACAATCAAATATAAATGTCCCTCGCGGCTATCCCTCAGTTTCAAGCATGAAAGAATTCTTTCAACAGATTAAGGAGTTACTCATTAAGGCTCAGGTGCCAGACGCCCATCGTATAGCAAGTTGGATTTTCTGCGATGTATTGAACTGTACTCTGGCATCCCTTATCCTCCAGGAGGGAACTCTTGAAGCGAAGCAGGTGGATAAAATCTTGAAGATGGCTAACCGTTGTACCTCTCATGAGCCAGTGCAATATGTGATTGGATCCGCAGAGTTTTGTGGGATGAAGCTTCACCTCTCACCTAAGGTCCTGATTCCAAGGCCCGAAACTGAACAACTGGTTGAACTTGCTCTGACTTCAAGCAAGATTGATCAACGATCCAGGGTTTTAGATATTGGTACTGGAAGTGGATGCATAGCACTCGCGGTGAAACAGAGGCTTCCTGACGCTCGGGTCACCGCCTGTGATGTTAGTTCAATGGCTCTGAATATTGCAAAAATGAACGCCGACTTGAATGGATTATCTATTCAATTCATGCATGCTGATTTATTTTCAAAGGGCTTTATCCAAGTCATAGGTACAGGATATGATTTGGTGATTTCCAACCCACCTTATATTCCCGATAACGAACGGCAAGATCTTCCTCGAATGGTTCGTGATTACGAGCCAAAGATTGCACTTTTCTGCGGGGATGATCCGCTGAGATTCTACCGTGGAATCATTCAAAATGTTGATCTGGGCCTATTAGCTCAAGGAGGTATTCTTGCAATGGAAGCTCACGCGGATCATGCAGATTCAGTGGGTACTATGGTAGAGAACCATTTGGGTTTACAGGTTGAAGTGTTGAAGGATTTTGCAGGATTTTACAGATTTGTGGTTGCAAAATCTGATGCTGTACCGACAGAATCTGGAGAACATTGAACAATGATTCACGATTCATCAAAAGATGAATGAATCAGTTAATGTCTAGTCATATCTGGCGTTGGAATCAGGAACGATCATTGACCTTAACAGAAAAATTTGGTTCTACCACGAACCTTGTGGATAGAGGTCTAATCCTTCACAGAAGAATAGAATCGCACTTGTGATTTTTTTGGTTCTGTAACGAATTTTGTGAGTAGAATGATGCCTACCAAGTGTTCAAACCTATTGCTGTCTGTACCGACCATTTTGAGTTCTTGAATTTTGTCGTTAACTCGTTTTAATGGTATTCAATCGTTTTGAATATAACGCGTTACAGGCTCTATCAAAATCTCACTGAACCATCTGGGCAACTATGATGACTATCTTGTTGCAATTCTCTCAACACGGAATATCTACAAGATCACAGATTCTTCTGGTCATTCAATGGTTCTCGTTCCATACAAATTGTGGTAGAACCAAAAACTTAGGTTGCTCATGTGCAAACGAGCCGAGCAAGCTGTCCCATTTCGTGATCCCTCTGATGAGCGTAATGGTAGGATGGAACTTACTAGAAATAGGAAGATCACTTCGCAGGGTCAGTTTCCATGGGCGTGTCCCAGCAAATGATATACTTGGAGACTTGATTCTAGAATGGGAATTTCCATCAAGGATTCAAGACTGACTACCGAAGATCATTACTTTGATACATGAAAATTGCGATCATCCAGTGCGCTGCAACGGAGAATTTGAATGCAAATATCAACCGTGGGCTAAAGTCACTTGAGCAGGCAGCCTGCTCAGGGGCTGATCTGATTGTCTATCCCGAACTTGCGTTCAGCCCATTTTATCCTCAACATCGGAAAAAACGATATCCTGAGTGTCAGGGGACAACTCTGCCTCCATTGTCGCTCGCAGAATATATTCCAGGCCCCACGATCAAGTTGTTCTCAGAGGTAGCAAAAAAATTCGGCGTGGTTGTAGTGCTCAATCTATATGCAAGAGAGGGAGATCAAGCATTTGATGCGTCGCCAGTGATTGATGCAGATGGAACGCTCCTAGGCGTTACAAAAATGATGCATATCACCCAGTATGAGGGGTTCTATGAACAAGATTATTATACTGATGCAGGCAATCAAGCTCCTGTTTATGACACGGCGGTTGGCCGAATTGGCGTTGCAATTTGCTATGATCGCCACTATCCCGAATATCTTCGGGCTTTAGCTCTACAAAAGGCAGATCTGGTTGTAATTCCACAGGCAGGAGCAATCAATGAGTGGCCAGACGGGCTATTTGAAGCAGAAGTTCAAGTTGCATCCTTTCAAAATGGCTACTTTATGGCACTAGCAAATCGGGTGGGGAAAGAGGAATTTCTAATGTTCGGGGGAGGATCCTTCATTGTGGATCCAGACGGACGTATCGTCGGAAGAGCCCCAGAATTGGAGCCATTCATCCTCTATGCCGATCTGGAGTTAAGACGATGTGAGGATTCGCATGCCCGTCAACGATTCTTCAGAGATCGCCGTCCTGACGTATATGAAGGAGGTGCAGTGCGGATTCAAAGCCGAGAAAAATCTTCGTAGGATTTCTCCCTCCATGCTCCCGTAGCAACATAGCGCAGTGCGATGCCAAAATCGTCAATGCCCCAATATCCGCCGCACTTGGCGATATACGTTCCATCACTTTCCAAAAAAACTGTTGTCGGAGTCCCTTCGGTCCCCAAGCTATATCCGAGCTCTTGGGAGGAGAGGGCGCGGCCTCGAAAGGAATGCATCGTTTCAGTATCATCCAGATTCAGTCGTCCATAGGCGAAATTTTCCTGAACATAGGCAACCAAAGATGCATTGGTATAGACATCTTGTTGCATTTTTCTACACCACCCACACCAAGGTGCATAAATATCAATCAAGATAGGTTTTCCTGTGCGAGTGGCAGTTGCAAGAGCTTCATCAAATGATGGCCAAAGCATGGGAGCAGGTAACACCTCATCCACATCAGGTATGGACGAGACATCCCTGTCTGCCAGATTACAACTACTGATCAGCAGTGCCAGGATTGGGATCCAACGAAACCTCATAGGTTGAAGAGAGACTGGTAAGGACGAATAAATTCCTTGGATACTGTTGCAAAGTTAAAGAAATTTAGAACACGAGATGTATTTGCCGCCCAAGTTTTGCGAATTTCGTCATGTCGAAGAGCGTGATCAAGGGCATTTCCCAACGCTTCAGAATCACCAGATGGAACGACACATCCTACGTTGAAGCGATTGATGATCTGAGCAATTTCGGGAAGATCACTGGCAATCACGGGGATCCCAGCATTTAGGTATTCAAATAATTTATTCGGGAGCGCATATCGGTGGTTTAGGCAGCTATCCTCCAGAAATGTAAGGCCAAGGTCTGCCGACGCTGTCACCGAAAGTAATTCATCCGGAGGAACAGGATCTAAAAAATGGACTTTCGAAGAGAGCCCAAGACGTTTCGCCAGTTCTTCGGTCTCACCTTTAAGTGCACCTGCCCCCATGAAGACGAGTACGGCATGATCGGTAAAACCGATTGACTTGACCATCATCTCTATCCCACGATGTTTCTGCAAATTTCCCTGATGTAGAACAACCTTGACATCCATCGGTAAGTTCAGACGCTTCCTCAGAGACTGAGTCTTTGTCTTGAGTTGAGGTCCTGGGACATTATGCATCACATGGACTGAACTCAATCGGTACCTTTCCTTCAAATGGCGTGCAATGCTCTCGCTGACCGTATAGACACAGTCTACCTTTCGTAGATACATGCGTTGGATGATCTCCCAAGTTACCCGAACCCATGGACGTCCAACAGAGGCAGGAAGATGGGTGTAAAGTTCACGGGAATCAAAGACTAAATGTGACTGTTGATCAACTGCGGCCCGATGCATCGCCGGGAGCGTATAAAGATCACTCGCGTGAAAGACCTTAGATTCTACACTTTGAAGGGCAAAGGTGAGCAGTTGATGACTACGCCAGAAAAATCTTGGACCCGTTCCAACCGGCGGAGGAAGATATCGAAAGTACACATTTTGGATGTCAATATTCCGTTTGGTAGAGTTAGTGCTTACTCCAAGGACGAGAATGGTGTGTCCCAGCTCAGAAAGCAAGCCCAGCTGTCGAAGTGCACGAGAGTTGGTCTTGGGATCCCCAATCATTGCAAACGTTACATCCACGGAGTCCATGCAGATTCAACCCGATTGATGAAGAATAAAATGATCGGCATAGCGGCTTAGTCCATCAATTCTATCTTTTCAGGAACAGATTTACAGAAATGCGTGTGTGGATACGCTTAATCTCCGCCTTGGTTGTGACAATCATTGGTTGTATCTATACCAGTATCGGATCTCGACTCCGCTCTGATTCCGAACGTCTGTCCTATCAAATGATGCGTCAGGGTAGGGCAGCACGCAAGTTCTGTCGTATTTGTAATATACATGTAAAGATTAACGAAGACGCAAAATTGTCCCCTGGTACCTTGAGAGTGAGTAATCATCTGACCGTGATTGATCCTATCATTCTAGCCTCGCAGCTAGATGTGTGTTTTGCAGGGAAAGCCGAAATCGCTCGGTGGCCAATCATTGGATGGATTTGTAACTCCTATGCCATGCTCCTGGTAGATCGAAGCCGACGTGCAGAGGCGATTACGTTTGCTTATCAAGTAAGGGAAAGACTGAATCAGCAGGGGTCTGTACTGGTGTTTCCAGAAGGAACGACTGGGGATGGGAAGACACTACTCCCATTCAAAACAGGTGCCTTTGAAAGTATCAGAGATTGGGAGCACGGCAGACTCCAACCAATATTTATGGATGTTACCAGAGTCAATGGTCGTGCAGTGCAAGGCCAGGAGGGAAGGATGATATTTGCACAGGCCGAGAACTTGCGACATAGTTCTTTTCTCAACCATATTTACCACCTTGTAGGCTTCCAAAGGCTTGATATTGCACTCAGAGTAGGTCCGATCCTGCATACAGACGGAATGGACCGAAGAGAGATATCCAATGCAGCGCGGGAGTCCATTTTAGCCCTTTCCGAAACAATTTCCCCATCCATTGAGTAGCGCACATATGGAACATCAAAAGACTTCAAATCGACAATTCTCCCTGCGGTTGACTCCGTTTCGCCTTGTGGTTGGAATTGGCCTCGTCAGCATAGGGCTTCTTGCCGGGATATTGGCAATGCTGATTCTGTATTCTGTCCCGCAAACCTCTCCAATGGCAGAAATCCGCCTCGTTGAACGAGCGACTACGGATCAAGACGTTTCAGAGATTGAATCCACATCCCCTTCTGAGTCCATCAGAGCATTCAGGGAGGTTGCTAGGACTACCGTACATTCTGTGGTTTCCGTAAGTATTGAATCAAGTTGGCATTCTTACCTTTGGTCATCGTCAGACTCTGACGAAGCGCGTGAGAGCGAAGGCAGTGGAGTCATCATTACTCCTCAAGGTCATATTGTCACGAATTACCATCTAATTGAGAATGCGTCAAAGGTTGATGTCCTATTTGCGGATCGTCGCGAATATGAAGCCTATACGGTTGGGGTAGATCGTTCAACCGATCTTGCTGTCATTCAGATTGTTTTAAGTCCCGAAGAGACAGTGCAGCCGATCACCATCGGAGATGCAGAAACCATACAGTTGGGGGACTGGGTTCTGGCAGTTGGCAATCCTCTCCAACTTAATTCAACCGTTACTGCAGGGATTGTGAGTGCCATTGGGCGCTCGATGAACATCATAGAATCTGATTTTGGTGTAGAGAATTTTATCCAAACAGATGCGGCAATCAATCCAGGAAATTCGGGAGGAGCCCTCGTCAATATTCATGGAGAACTGATCGGCATCAATACCGCAATCGTAACCAATAGCGGGTTTTATGAAGGGTATGGTTTTGCCATCCCTGCAAATTTGGTCATTCGAGTTGCAAGTGATTTGATTGAGTTTGGAGAATTTCGCCGCAGTTATATGGGGGTAACCCCCGCGGATATCAATGCTAAATTAGCTCGGGCCCTTGGAATGACGAATGTTCAAGGGGTATTCCTTGACCAAGTATATGAAGGAGGCGCCGCTGAGAATGCTGGATTACGACCCGGAGATGTGATCATTGAGGTGGATGGACAGCCAGTGAATAAATCCAATCAATTACAAAGTTTAATTCTGCTGAAGAACCCATATTCCTCATTGGAGATTACCTACTGGCGGGAAGGAAAGGTTGATCGTCTGCAACTAACACTACTTGGTCGTGATCATCCAGATGTCGCCTCTTGGTTAATTGATATGGGGTACCGTCCCCAACGAGAGGTGCTGGCAGCACGTTATCTAGATCAGTGGGGTTTGGTCATAAGAGATAAAACCGAAGATGATGAGGCACAATATGGGGAACTAAAAGGTATAATTATTCAACGAGTCGTACGAGAGGAAGAAATTGAATATTTACATGAAGGGGTGCTGGTTGAGCAAATTAATGGACGGACCATTCATTCAGTCCTTGAAGCGGTTCAAGAATTGGAAAATACCAGTGAGGTAGCCCGTTTGTCCATCCGTGACAGAGAAAATCTTATGCGGATGGTAACACTCCCAATGTGAATCTCTACTGCTCCATTAAATGCTACGATATCTAACTGCTGGCGAATCCCATGGGGAGGCTCTCATTGGAATTGTTGAGGGGATGCCTGCAGGAGTTCCGTTGAACGACAGCATGATTAATCACCATCTCGCCAGACGCTGGCTTGGATTTGGACGGGGTGGGAGAGCGAAGTTTGAACAGGACCAAGTACATATTTATTCTGGGGTTCGTTTCTCAAAAACGATTGCCAGCCCGATTGCTATGAGACTAGATAATGCCGCTTACACTCGTGACAAGAGTGGATGGCCAGAAGTGATGGCAGTAGGTGGAACAGGAGAAGGTATTGAGCGAATCACACTTCCCCGTCCTGGACATGCTGATCTTGAGGGAGTCCGGAAGTACGGATTTGATGATATCCGCCCAGTCATTGACCGCGCAAGTGCGCGAGAAACTGCCATCCGGGTTGCATGCTGTTCCATAGCTCGGCAGTTGCTCAAACAATTTGGGATCCAGGTGGGAAGCCATGTCCTCCAAATTGGAGAAGAAGGATGGAAGAATCATGGGGACTGGTATGAATGTAGAGATTCTCTACTCAGCACCGGAGCCGAGGCCGTGAATGAACAGGCCGATCAAACCGAAGTCCGTATGCTGGACCACGAACTTAGCAAAAAATGCGTACAGCATATCAAAGAGGTTAAGCAAACGGGGGATTCTCTTGGTGGAGTATACGAAGTGGTCGTCACTGGAGTCCCACCGGGATTAGGATCTTATGTCCACTGGGATCGACGGTTAAGTGGACAGCTAGCTCAGGCAATTCTGTCCATCCAGGCCCAGAAAGGTGTTGAGATTGGTGACGGGATCATCAATTCAGCTATACCCGGCTCTCAAGTCCATGACGAGATCTACTTGAATCAGAACCATGGATATCAACGAAAATCCAATCATGCTGGCGGTCTGGAAGGCGGGATGACCAATGGGATGCCAATCATTGTGCGGGGCTACATGAAACCAATCCCCACATTGATCAAACCTCTGGAAACGGTTGACATGGAAACTGGCGAGCCCCAGCCTACTCGCTATGAGCGCAGTGATGTGACCAGTGTGCCTGCTGCCTCAACCGTTGCAGAATCAACGGTTGCGTGGGTGATAGCAAATGCGTTTCTGGAAAAGTACGGCGCGGATAGCCTGAACGCAATGCAGGAACGGTATGATGAGGCTTCCTTCTTGCATTCAGTTATCTCTGAGGAATGATAGGGCACAGGGGATGAACGAGAAAGGGAAGCGCACAGCGCCCTATGATCCAAAGGAGACCGAGACTCGCTGGTACAAGTATTGGGAGTCCAGAGGTTTTTTTCAAGCTGATCGTACGACCAGACGCCCCCCACATACCATTATGATGCCCCCTCCCAATGTCACCGGTGCACTGCACATGGGGCACGCATTACAGGATACGATTCAAGATGTCCTCACCCGAATGCGTCGGATGCAAGGTAGAGAAGCTTTGTGGATGCCAGGGAAAGATCACGCGGGAATTGCTACTCAAAATGTCGTGGAGCGTGCATTGAAAAAGGATGAAAACAAAACGAGGTTTGACCTCGGGCGCGAACCATTCATTGAGAAAGTCTGGGAATGGGTCCGCGAGTATGGAGATCGGATCTTACAACAAAAGCGCCGATTAGGAGACTCGTGCGATTGGAAGAGAGAGCGGTTTACCATGGACGATGGGTATGTGAACGCTGTGCAGACGGTCTTCGTCAAACTCTATGAAGCAGGACTGATTTATCGGGGGAATTATTTAGTGAATTGGTGCCCAGTGGATCGTACCGCCCTCTCTGATGAAGAAGTGGATAATGTGGAGCAGGATGGATTTCTGTGGCATATTCGTTATCCACTGGAAGACCAATCCGGGTATATTGTGGTAGCGACCACCCGCCCGGAAACCATGTTGGGCGATGTCGCGGTCGCAGTGAACCCAGAGGACCCACGGTATGCTAGCCTAGTGAATCAGGAGGTTCAGTTACCTCTAGCCCAGCGAAAGATACCCATCATTGCCGATCACTATGTAGAGCAGGAGTTTGGGACAGGTGCACTGAAAATCACCCCTGGTCATGACAAGAATGATTTTGAAGTAGGAAAGCGGCATAAGCTTGAAGTCATCACGGTGATGGGCGAGGATGGGTCACTTAATTCGAATTGCGGTTCTTATGCAGGGATGGAGCGGTTTGAAGCGCGTGAGTTGATCGTCAAAGATCTTGAAGCGGGAGGGTTCATAGAAAAGATTGAACCCTACAAGATTACAGTACCTGTTTCTCAACGTTCAAAGGCGATCGTCGAACCTTTATTATCCAGACAATGGTTCGTAAATATGAAGCCATTGACGGAGCCAGCAATTGAGGCGGTTCGAGATGGGAGGATCAAATTTTATCCCAAGCGCTGGGAGAATGAGTATTTCAGGTGGCTTGAAGAGATCCGTGACTGGTGTATTAGCCGACAGCTATGGTGGGGCCACCGAATTCCCGTCTGGTATCACACGGACTCAGAGGGAATGATTGATGAGGCGCGCGGGTTTGTGGTTTCCATTGAGCAACCTGCTCCCGGAATGGTGCAGGAAGAGGATGTATTGGATACGTGGTTCTCTTCTTGGCTTTTTCCCTTTGCGACTCTTGGCTGGCCTGCAGATGATCCAGAGACTGAAGGGGATCTCAACTATTTTCATCCCACAGATGTATTGGTATCGGGGTATGATATCTTGTTTTTCTGGATCGCTCGGATGATCATGGCATCGCTCTATTTCACAGGGCAAGTTCCTTACAGAGACATATTTATCACGGGGATGATCAAAGATAAGTTAGGTCGCTGGATGTCCAAGAGCCTTGGGAATGGGATTGACCCGATTGAACTCATTGAAGAGTATGGAGCCGATGCCGTCCGGTTTTATCTCACGATATTATGTGCACAAGGACAGGATATACGTCTGGATCCGACGGGCTTTCAGATGGGCCGAAATTTTGCAAACAAGATTTGGAACGCATTTAATGTATTTGGGCGCTTTATTGAATCGGGGAAAGAATATCATCGGACGAAACCCATTAAGGAGTTAGAGCTGGTTGAGCGCTGGATGTTGACGAGGTTGGCAGAATGCATTGAGTCGGTAGAAGAGGCGATCGAGCGTTATCGGTTGAATGATGCAGCAAATATTCTGTACAAAACCTTTCGGAGTGACTATTGTGATTGGTATTTGGAACTTGTCAAACCAATGCCGGGGAGTTCCATGTCCGATGAAAAAATTGCCTTGGCGATTGAGATTTATGAGCAGTTGATTCAACTCCTACACCCATTCATGCCATTTATCACCGAGGAACTGTGGCATCGCTTGCGTCCCCGTGGGGATGGAGAAGCATGCATGGTGTCCCGATGGCCCGTCGCGAAGGACGAACGAGATCGGATTGGTGCTGAGCAATTTTCGTTTCTACAGGAAGTCGTGACCACGGTCAGAAATCTTCGTAGTCGATATGGAATTATTCCAAAGAAACGCGTGAATATTCTCCTGAGTTTAGCACCTGAACAGACGGATTTAGTTGGAGCCATGGTTTCCAACAAGGAGTACTTTGAGACCCTTGCTCGCGTGGAGGAAGTTCGGGTTGGGGTAGATCTTCCCAAACCGGCTCAATGTACCACCGCCGTCGTGGGGGCTGCAACCATTTATGTGCAGGGGTTATTTGATCCTGAGGAAGAGCGACAGCGTCTCGCCAAAGAACTGGTTCAAAAAGAAAATTTTATAGAGCGTGTTCAGAAAAAATTACAGAATGAAAAATTTGTGCGTCACGCACCAAAGGAAGTTGTGGAGCGTGAGCGCCGCAAAGAACGGGATGCCATGGCAGAAATCAATAAATTACGTGCCAGCCTCGCCGACTGGGCAGAATCGTGACCTATATCCTTGGTCTCAGTTGTTGGTACCATGACGCTGCTGCCTGCCTACTCAAAGATGGAGTCATTCTCGCAGCAGCACAGGAAGAGCGCTTTACACGGATCAAGCATGATGCTTCCTTTCCCGTCCATGCGATTGCATGGTGTTTGAGGTATGCCGGAATTACCGCCAATGACTTGACCGCTGTTGCATATTATGATAAACCTTTCCTCAAATTTGAACGACTCCTTGAGACGTATTTAGGGACAGTTCCGCGCAGCATCCCATCGTTTATCAAGGCAATGCCAGTATGGCTGAAGCGCAAATTTTGGATCCCCGAGATTATACGCAAAGAGATCGGCTTTGAGGGAACTCTGTTATTTTGTGAGCACCACGAAAGTCATGCCGCCAGTGCATTTTTTCCATCTCCGTTTGAGCACGCAGCAATCCTGACGACCGATGGAGTAGGAGAATGGGCTACCACATCTATTGGTATTGGAGAGCACTCCGAGATCGCCCTGAATCAAGAGATCCATTTTCCACATTCCCTGGGATTACTGTACAGCACATTCACAGGGTACTGTGGTTTTCGGGTCAACTCGGGCGAATATAAATTGATGGGCCTGGCTCCATATGGAGAGCCAACGTATGTGCAAACCATCCTCGAGGAGTTGATTGATCTGAAAGAGGATGGATCCTATCGGTTGAATCTTCAATATTTTGCATTTGCATGGGGATTGAAGATGCATTCTCGTCCGTTTGAGCGTCTCTTCGGAGGGCCCGCACGAACCTCCGAATCCCAGATCACTCAAAAAGAAATAGATCTTGCGAAGTCTATTCAAATCGTGATTGAGGAAGTAATTCTACGAATGGCTCAGTATGCTGCCACCGAGTCGGGAATGAGCGATCTATGTATGGCGGGAGGAGTTGCGCTCAACTGTGTTGCAAATGGGAGGCTGCTAAAATCAGGGCTGTTTGAAAATATATGGGTTCAGCCTGCTTCTGGAGATGCAGGCGGTTCTTTGGGGGCAGCTCTCATTGCTTGGTATCAATACATGGGATTCTCGAGAGAATCGCACAGTCATGATACAATGGAGGGATCTCTACTGGGGCCTTCCTATCATTCGGAGGAAATCCAAAATATATTGGACAAGGAGTCAATCCCATACGAAGAGTTCAATCATGACGATTTATGCAGGATCGTCGCCAAGCTCCTGGCAGATCAGAAGGTGATTGGCTGGTTTCAGGGGCGGATGGAATATGGCCCGCGTGCATTGGGAAATCGTAGCATTCTTGCTGACCCCCGAAAACTCTCCATGCAGCAACGTGTCAACCAGTCCATCAAGTTTCGGGAGAGTTTCCGACCATTTGCCCCTGTGGTCCTTGTAGAAAAGAGTTCAGAATGGTTTGAGATCAACCATACAAGCCCTTATATGCTGTTTACATCTCAAGTCAGAGGTGCAAAGATGAAGGGAGAGGGTTTGGAGCGGCAGTTGCAGATAGAATCTCCCATTGCATCCGTAACTCATGTGGATGGTTCTGCCCGGGTACAAACGCTGGAGCGGCAGGATAATCCACAACTCTATCAATTATTGCGAGAATTTGAAAATCTGACAGGTTGCCCCGTTCTCATCAATACCAGCTTCAATGTGCGGGGAGAACCGATTGTATGTACCCCACAGGATGCAGTGAACTGCTTCAAGGAAACAGATATGGACATGTTAGTGGTCGGATCGTTTCTGATTCAAAAGAAATAGTTTGCATTCCTGACTTCGACAGGTACGGGTTGACTTGGAGGCAGAAGTAGTCATTTTCGAGTGATTTTGGGGCCTTATTGGGGTATTTGGGGCCAAGTTAGCCCTGATTCCCGCGTTCCCAATATGTAGTGTTCAGTTTGTTTTGGGATTTGGATATTTGAACCGTGTACCGTATCTTGCCTGTATCATGTTCGTCCGTAAACTCAAATGAAAGATTACCCAAAACACTGCCTTCCAGATCATGGGCAATGACCGCACCAAAGATGGCAAAGTGCGGCAGAGGATCGTGCGCTATATAGGCACGGCCCCCGAGGGCCTAGCATTGGATACCCTCCTGCATATCGCTGAAAACTCTCTTAAACAGACCTATACCCCCTGAAAAATAAGACTTTCTTTGTTTTCAGAGAATTGAAACCGTCGAAGTCAGGAATTTGAACAATAGACGCATGGTATCTGGGGCTTCCGCCCGATTGGTATAGGTTTGGTTTATCCCGAACAGGTGTCAAGCTGTGCATCATCGCCCAAGCAATCCTGTATCTGGACAGGTACAGTCAAGAGATGTCTTGCCTATTCACCAATACGGGTAGTAATTCCGTACTTGTTAAAGGCTATTGTATTTAGCAAGCAACCCGACGTAACCGGATACTTGGGCATTGATGCAGTGCTAATATACAGAACAATTCTCAACGCGTTCCAAAGGTTTGGAAACTTTTGCAACTTCTGTATGTGATTGTGGTAGAATGTATTACCTTCTAACACACACGCCTGCACGAATCCCGTTCACAATGTAAATCGTAATAGGATTGCTGGCTGGACTTCACAAAAATGGAAATCACGAACTTCTTTGACTGGAGCACCATTGTCGGCCTTATAGCTGTAATAGCTTTCTTGTGGAAATTAAAAGAGGAGATACATCAACTGGGAGAACGGGTTGCAAAGCTTGAGGGAAAGTTTGAGGGAGCTTTATTCCATCCCCCCAATCCCCCGACAGGTTCAGAACGTCAAAAATAATTAGGATGGGCGTTGCTAATCTGAAGGATTTTGTTTGGCCCAAAGCGCGTCAAATTCCTGGCTTTAGCCCCTTGATTTGGCGTTGGGATGATTATGGACGTGTGATTCGCTATGCAGACTACGGAAACAGATATTCACAATATGGTTGGGAAATTGATCATATAATTCCACTATCCCAGGGAGGTCTAGATGATGTATCTAATCTCCGCCCTCTTAATTGGGTGTCCAATCTTGAGTGCAATCCACGCTAATGTACTGAACCATTAATTCTTTTACAGTAAAGCAGGAAATTTCGTATATTGGGAGTGTACCAAACTACATTCGCAATGCCAAATCATTATACTCGCAAGATCCCCACACTGAGTGGCTCAGAGCGTGCGGAGTTGGAACGCTGGCTCCGGCGGTCAAAAACGGCGCAATCGCTCGCGTCATGTGCCCGAATTGTTTTGGAGGCTTCCGAAGGACACAGTGATCAGATGATTGCTGAGAAACTGGGACCCTCCCGGGCGACCGTCGGCAAATGGCGCCGGCGTTTTCTGGAGAAGGGCTGTGACGGACTTCTCGACTTGCCCCGTCCGGGAAAACCTCGGACGGTCTCCGATGAAGAGGTGGAACAGGTGGTCGCGAAGACGCTGGAATCCATTCCGCGAAATGCAACCCACTGGAGCACGCGCAAGATGTCCGATGCGACGGGGGTGAGCACGACGACTGTGGGCAGGATCTGGCGCGCCTTCGGACTCAAGCCCCACCGTGTAGAGACGTTCAAGCTATCCAAGGATCCGTTGTTCCTTGAAAAGGTGCGGGATATTGTCGGCCTGTCCATGTCGCCCCCTGAGCGGGCGGTGGTGCTGTGTGTGGATGAAAAATCCCAAATCCAGGCCATGGATCGAACCCATCTTACCCCTTCGGCCTGGACTTCCCGAACAACGTACGCACGACTACAAACGCCATGGAACCACCTCTTTGTTTGCGGCCCTGAATGTAGCCACCGGGGAAGTCATCGGACGATGTTATCGCCGACATCGCTCCGCAGAATTTCTCAAATTTCTGCGTGTCATTGACCAATCCGTCCCCAAAGATCAGGAGATTCATCTGGTGCTGGATAACTACAGCACCCACAAAACCGCGCTCATTCACAACGGGTTGCTTCGGCGTCCACTATTTCATCTTCACTTTACGCCAACCAGCTCCTCTTGGATGAATCTCGTTGAACGCTGGTTTGCTGCCATTACCAATGATCAGATCCGATGTGGTACCCACCGCAGTACCAAAGAACTGGAAACCGCTATTAAAGAGTATCTCGAAGTCTATAACGAAGATCCAAATCCGCAGATCAAATCCTGGAATCCATCAAAAACTACTGCATAATAATTAAGGAAACACTACACTAACACGTTTTCTTCTGTAGCTAAATGACGCAATGCGCAAGTTCCCGCTTCTAACATTATCACCTTAACACAATCATCTATAATCAAATGAGCACTGAAAAAGATCAAGACCTATCGGAACTGATTAACGTATTGAAGATCATAGCGATAGAACTGCGACGTATTCGTCAGGCCATAAATGACGGCCATGATAAAACAAGTAGCCCCCATAGATATGAACCCTGTGACGCTCTAGAACGAGAATTGGGGCCTTGACATCGCCCCTAGCTCCCGGGCTGTTATTACGGGTGAACACATATATAATCCCCTTAGCTTTTGGAAAAAAGTCGGAACGGTTTCCAAGAAATTGAATTTAACTAAACTAAGGTTGTTTTTTCCTGCATATCGTATATTGTAGTGCGTACTAAAAAACCACCCGATTTCTATGATGTACATTCTCACACATAACTATTCATTCTCGCTAAGCCTGTGTCATCACCTCCTATCTGTCCAGAGAAGAACATCGCCTACCTTCAGGGGACAGCGCTCAACCCCTTTATCCGCACAGTAAATTGCAAAATCAATCGTAAGAGCGCTGCCAGGGTCAACTAAGATTCGGTGAGTCTTTTGCCCAATCAATATAAAATATACTTCTTCTTAGCAGTGTAAACTGTAGTGGGAGTGCTACCTAGCCTGAATTTCCACCCGAATTAGACTGTGACACTTTTAGGCACCAATTGTGCCATATTATAGCACTTTTGCCTTCTATTTTTCTATATTGTCACTATTATTGTGATTGTTAGTTGTATAATCACTATTTTTGTACTGCGTCATCTTCTCAGATGTTGTGCCATTTCTGATGATATGACTTCAATAGGTACGGGTTGACTTGGGGGGCAAAATAGTCATTTTCGAGTGATTTT
This sequence comes from Rhodothermales bacterium, assembly GCA_965208025.1. GTDB lineage: Bacteria > Bacteroidota > Rhodothermia > Rhodothermales > Bin80 > Bin80. Next base: position 1,055,592 of record OZ242302.1, on the reverse strand, counting down.
GGGGTAGTTAGGGCCATTTTAGCCCCGATTTCCGAGTTCTCAATATGTAGTGTTCAGTCTGTTTTGGGATTTGGATATTTGAACCGTGTGCCGTATCTTACCTGTATCATGTTCGTCCGCAAACTTAAACGAAAGACTACCCAAAACATTGCCGTCTAGATTGTGCGCAATGACCGCAAAAAAGATGGCAAAGTGCGGCAGAGGATCGTGCGCTATATGGGCACGGTCCCCGAGGACCCGGCATTGGATGCCCCCCTGCACATTGCTGAACAGGAACGATTGCGGATTGAAGAAGATGTCCAGACTTCCTTGTTTCCGTCGGAGCATAGTGCTCATGCCGCATTGGAGGCCCGACATAGGAAACGGTCCGACCAGCCCATCCCGCTGGAAGACATCCGCAAGCTGGTGGAGGTCAAGCGGATCTGTGTGGGCTTTCATGAGGTGTTTAGGGATTTGTATATGCGGATGGGGTTAGATCAGTTGTTTTCTAAACGGCATTTTGCGATCCCGTCGGCGGCTAACCGTACAAAAGTTCGGCTTTCCAGAGCGATGGGGTTGACGATTCAGCGCCAGACCGTACCCTTGGAGAAAGACCCGTAACCCGCCTCCCAAGTGATTGCTTAACGTCCGGGATTCAGACCGCAAAAAGCGGCAAAACCGACGGTGTTTGTAGTGTTCAAAGTTGTCTGAACACTCTTTTCAACAGACCTGTACCCCTTGAAAAATAAGACTTTCTTTGTTTTAAGAGAATTGCAAACCGTCGAAGTCAGGATGTGCGGGGAGAACCGATTGTATGTACCCCACAGGATGCAGTGAACTGCTTCAAGGAAACAGATATGGACATGTTAGTGGTCGGATCGTTTCTGATTCAAAAGAAATAGTTTGCATTATTCCGATTTTCAACAAAACCAACCAGAACAGGTGTTCAACGACAATACAAATTACGGTCGCCGACAAAACTTTTTACGGTTCCAGTATCCAAAGTTTAACTATGGAGGATATATCTCTTGGTTCAATGCACTTGAAGCGGGTGAACCTGACGCAGGTATATTGATTGGTGGGTGGTTCAACTCAATATGTTCAATGGTCTCCCCGTTGATTGCGTTACTCTTCACTAAACTTTTCCACCCATGCGATAATCCCCCCCTCGAGGTTGAAAACCTGTTGATACCCTACCTGCCGTAAGATTTGGACTGCACGTATAGAGCGGGAGCCAGTTTGACAGTGAACCACAATGCGATCGCTTAGCCCTGCATTGATCTCCATGAACCTGTCAGATAATTGATCTACCGATAATCGCTGGTTCGCTCCCATGCTTAGAGTAGCGGCTTCTTCTTCTTCACGAACATCCAGAAGGTAAAATGGAACCCCCTCAGATTTGAATTGATGCAGTTCCTCAGGACGGATACTTGGTTCTGAGGTACATGATGTTGCTGTTTCGTTCAGGCTGTGAATCGAGGGGGAATCCCCGCAGATTAGGCATGTTGCATCGTGTTGAATCCTGAAGGTATGCCATTCGGAGGTTAAGGCATCAATCATGGCCATCCGACCAATCAGTGGTTGCCCAATGCCGAGAATTAACTTTGCCACCTCATTCGCTTGTAAACAGCCAATCACTCCAGGCAATATCCCAAGTACTCCACTCTCTGCGCAACCAGGAATTAAGCCACTTTTCGGAGGAGTAGGATGAAGGCACCGGTAACACGGCCCATCTTTGCACCCAAAAATTGATACCTGTCCCTGAAATTGGTACACACTCCCAAAAATATTCGGAATGCCTAACAGGACCGAGGCATCGTTAACAAGATACCGTGTGGCAAAGTTATCCGAACAGTCGGCAATGAGATCATAATCTCTAAGAATATCAATTGCGTTAGCTTTCCCCAGACGAACGTTGTGACTTGTAATTTGCACATGAGGATTTCGTTGAGTCAAGGTATAGAGGGAGGATTCAACTTTGGATTCACCAATGAATTGGTCTGAGTGCAGGATTTGTCGATGAAGGTTACTTACGCTGACAGTATCAAAATCAATGATCCCCAGGTGTCCAACTCCCGCCGCGGCGAGATAGAAGGCAAGAGGAGATCCGAGCCCGCCAGCTCCAACGATAGCAACGGAGGAAGCCTTAAGTTTCTCTTGCCCCGAAACTCCAATTTCAGATAAGGATATTTGTCTTGAGTATCTAAGGTGTTCAACTTGACTGAGCATAATCAATCAGCGATTCATAAGGACTCAATAATCAGAGAGGCAGATGAGCGATTGCCATACAACATTTTTTCTCATTATGAACAATAACTACCCACGTATTTCCAAAAAGCATGACGAGGCAATATCTATAGTCTGAATGCTTGGAACGGACTGATGAATTCAGAGTTTTGGTGGAATAACGTTAAAGAATCAATGAAAAATTTCAATTCCGTTCTTGGAGTCGCCTTGATCGCCATTGCTTCATTTACCTCTTCAACTGCAATGGCGCAGTCTGAGGTAGCCGATGTTCGTGTTGTAATTGACCGCTTATTTGATGGAATGCGTTCTGGTGATAGTACCATCGTGAGTGATGTTCTGCATGAAGAAGCATTAATGGCGCGTGTCGGCCCTATGGGGTTAGATATTCGTACAACCGATGGATTTGTTCAAGCGGTTGGTTCACCACATGAAGAAGTCTGGGACGAGAGAATTTGGGATGTTCATATTTTTGTAGATGGCAACTTGGCATCGGCATGGATGGAATTTGCTTTCTTTCTTGGGGAAGAACTGAGTCACTGCGGGGTTAACTCTATGCAACTTTTCAAGACGGCTGACGGCTGGAAAATCATCTATATTGCCGATACAAATCGACCGCCTACCTGTGAACCACCAGCCGATGATACCTAATCGTAGGCTTCCTTACTCACACAGTTGCCAACAGGAACAGGGTACTTTCCTGTGAAGCAGGCATCACAATATCCATACGGGCTGTCATGGGCAGCAGACACGGCGTTCTTCATGCTTTCAATACTTAGATAGGCAAGCGAGTCTACACCGAGCCACTCACCGATTGCAGATACATCCTTGAACCTGCTGGAAAGCAATTCCTTTTTGCTCGGAAAGTCCATCCCGTAAAAGCAGGGGCTCAGGACGGTCGGCGATGCTACGCGAAAATGGACTTCCTTTGCTCCCGCCTCTCGAATCATTTTCACCAACAGCTTCGCGGTGGTGCCACGGACGATTGAATCGTCTACAACGACAACTACACGGTCTTTCAGCAATCCGTCTACCGTATTGAATTTGCAGCGGACTCGTAATTCGCGGCTATCCTGCCCGGGAGCAATAAATGTTCGACCAACATAATGATTTCGAATCAATCCGATATCATATTTGCACCGATATCCAAGTTTTTGACATTCACTCACGTAACCAAGAGTGGCAGTATTGGATGAGTCCGGAACCGAAATCACAAGAGGAACTTTCTCCTCACTGGGAACGCGGGGTACAGGAGCATCATGGGCCAATTGTTTTCCAAATTTTCGGCGGACTTTGTCGGCCATTTCGCCATAGATTCGTGAGTCGGGTCTCGAGAAATAGACATACTCAAAAATACATTGGCTTACTCCATGATGCCCCTCTAATTGTTCACTACGAAGGGTTCCAGTTTTGCAAGCCGCCTGGTCAATGATAATGACTTCGCCAGGCTCAACATCACGGATATACTTTGCTCCGATCATATCAAAGGCACATGTCTCACTGGCAACACAGTAAGCAGTTCCACCACCGTCACCATGGTTTGCTAGTTGCCCTAATGAAAGCGGCCGGAAACCATTGGGATCCCGAACGGCAATCAGGCTGGTGTCTGTAAGCAGAGCAAGTGCATAGCCTCCTTCAACTTGAGTAAGTGCATCCAGGATTTGATCAATTTGATTGCTACAACGACTCTGAGAAATTAGATGCAGAATCAATTCTGTGTCCGAAGTAGACTGAAATAGCGTTCCTTGCTCACTAAATGAACGTCGAAGTTCTGTTGCATTGGAAAGATTCCCATTATGGGCAACAGCAAGGTTGCCATCACGGTACTGAACATGGAACGGTTGAATATTCGCACGATTAACCGAAGAGCCACTGGTGGAATAGCGGGTGTGACCAATCGCGGAGATCCCCTGGAGTTGCATTCGGAAAAGATTGGGATCATCAAACACATCCAAGACAAGTCCAAAATCCCGAACGGCAGACATGATTGGTCGTTGTCGCACCGAATCAAATGAAGCGGAGACAATCCCACAGGATTCCTGCCCACGATGTTGGAGGGCGTGGAGACCGAAGTAGGTTAAGCGTGCAGCTTCAGGCGAGTTAAAAATGCCAAAAACGCCACAATGGTCTTTGATACTATCCATTCGAGCCCCAGGCGGAGCAAGTGGTTCATAGGTAATTGAATTCAATCAATCCGTTCGGGTTTCAAGAATTGGAATCTAATCCGTTGGATTCTCCAGATTCACCAAGAATCTGAATATGAACGAGACGAATGCGATTATTTTCTACCTCTTCAACCCGAAACCCTAGTTGATCATGTGTAGCAGTGAATCCTGGTTCAGGAATATCGCCGGCTAAATGGAAGATGAGCCCTCCCAAAGTTTCAAATTCATAGCTGTCGGCATCAAGAGAAATCTTTAAAGCGTCATTTAGATCAATCAGATTGACTCGCGCATCCACCCTGTAGTCATGTTTTCCCAGAGGAGTGATCAGAGCATCCCGTGCTTCGTCATGCTCATCTTCAATTTCGCCAACGATCTCCTCTAATACATCATCTAGTGTGATCAGACCAGCCGTGCCACCATACTCGTCAACCACAATAGCAATGTGAGTACGACGATCCTGAAAATCTTGAAGTAGATCATCAAGTTTACGTCCAAGTGGGACGAAAATGGGTGATCGCATGAGATCGCTCCAATTGACCTCCAAGTTGGGCTGATTGATGAGAGGAATCAGATCCTTTGCATACACGATACCCTGAATATTGTCAAGATGATCTTTGTAGAGAGGGAGTCGGGAGTGGCCGCATGTCCGAATCAACTCAAGAGCTTCCGAAAGTGAGGCGGTAACGGGAATCGCAAACATGTCCAGACGATTCACCATGATTGTTCGAACGGTCGTTTCGCCAAAGTCAAGCAATGACTGAATCCATCGGTGCTCATCTTCTTCCAGTGATCCGTGATCCTTGCCGATCTCGGCCATTACACGCAAATCGTCCGAAGAGAGTACATCCCCTTGTTCCCCACTACCCCACTTACCATAAATCCCCTGAACTCCTGAGGTCATTCGAGAAAGTAAATAGGTTATTGGGTAGAGAGGTTTAGAGATCAATGTCAATCCACCTGCCACCCTGCGACTATAAGATAAAGCGTATCTGGAGGCAATGAGCTTAGGGGTGATTTCAGATACGATGAGTAATGTAAGTGTGAGTGCAACGACCTCGAGCGCAAAAACAATTTCTTGGGGGAGGCTGCTAGCGGCAGCGATTTTTTTCGTCACCAAAGCTGCCAGAATTGCCGCGGAAACATTGATCAGGGTATTCAGCAACAAAATGGTGACCAGAAGTTGACGGGATTTGTCCAGTAAGTTCAGGACTCGTAGACTGGCACGGTCTCCCGCAGTAGCTAATTGCTCACGATCGGTGGCATTCAACGAGAAAAGAGCCACTTCTGAACCTGACACAATTGCACTGGCAACGAGCAGCGCAATAAAGACGATGATTTCAATTGGTGACACCAGCGTATTTAGAGCCTGAGGAAAAAGACTCACCAACGCGATGAATAGATCTTCGGGAGGGTCCAAACTGAGAACTGGCCTGATTAAAAAAAAGTCGAACCAATGCACATCGTACGCACCATTAGAAGTATTGCCCGCTAACAATAATAAAGATCAAGACGGTGAGCACAGCTAATGGACAAACAATCTTGACGAGAAAACCAACAAGTTGGCGTCCAGGCATGGGAAAGATCTGACCATCACCATCTTCCAAAGCGGATAGAAACTTAGGGATACCCCAGACCCAAGCCACACCAATACAGGTCAAGAACGCTCCAATACTCAATGAATAATTGCCCCAGAGGTTATTATTCAGCGTCAGAAAATCAAGGTTAAACGGGAGGATAGAGTGATCTCCACCACTCAGCCCAGGTACGGCCCCAAACGCGAGAGCAGAAGGAACCGCTAGTGCAAAGCAAAAGCACGAAATTGCAACAGCGGCCTGACTTCGTCTCCAACCTCTCTCATCCACAAAGTAGGCCACAACGACTTCAAGAAGACTCACGGTAGATGTGAGTGCTGCAATTGCGAGTAAAGAGAAAAATGCAATTGAAAAGGCTTCACCCAGTGGCATCTGGCTAAAGATTGTGGGAAGTACCACGAAGACAAGACCAGGCCCTGCCAGAGGATCAGCATTTGCAAAAAAGAGTGCTGGGAAAATAATTAGACCTGCTAGTAAGGCGATTCCAGTATCGGCAATCGCAATGTAGACACCGGATTTCCATAGATTTTCTCGTTTAGAGGCGTAAGATCCAAACGTAATCATTGCACCCATTCCCAAACTTAGACTGAACAGTGCCTGTCCAAGTGCTCCCATGACAACTTGAAAACTGAGTTTTGACCAATCGGGTGAGAAGAGATAGATCAGCCCATCAATACCTCCAGGGAGAGAAATGGCTCGAATAGCGAGTGCGATCAATAAAAACAAAAGTGCAGGCATTAGGAGAGTAGCAGCACGCTCAATTCCTTTGGAAACACCTCTACGAACAACAAATAAGGTAATGAGCAGAAAAACCCCACTAAGTATGATAGTCCAAAGAGGATCTGCAACAAATGCTTCGAAGATTGCTTCACTTGTATCCCCATCTTGGGCATCTTTCAAGGCGCCAGAGAGTGCTTTACCCAGATATCCAACCGTCCACCCCGCTATAACGGAGTAGAATGCAAGAATCCCTGCGCCCGTCAAGACCCCCAGACCTCCAACATACGGCCATAATCTTCCTGGAATTAACGCCTTGAATGCTCCGACAGGATTGCGCTGGGCTTCCCGGCCCATGGATAGTTCGGCTAGAAGCACCGGAAGCCCGATTGCAAGAACAAAGAATAAATAGATAATCACAAACAGTCCACCACCACCTTCGCCAACTGAATAGGGGAAGCGCCAAATATTACCTAATCCAATTGCACTGCCAGCAGCTGCGAGGATGAACCCGATTCTACCAGTCCATTGACCTCGCGTATTTGATCCATTTTGTTGAATTGATGCCATTGCTCAGATTGTGAATGATCCCAAAGATAAAATCTACGAAGGAGATATCCTAAAATAGAGAAAAAATCTATCGGTTGCGAAGTAATGCCAACAAGTTCTATGACATGTTAATCAGAAACATTATTGCATCTCGGGGAGCGATATCAGGGCAATAATTGATTAGGGAGATGAAATTTCAACCGAATTTGAAGTCCAGCAGAATGAGCGACGAAAGGCCTAAATTTATCCCTGATGACCAAGGAATAATAGTCAACGAGTTCGGTACGATATCTCAAAATGGAAGATCGTCTTCGGGGAGAGTATTAGATGAATTTGCTTGAACTTCTGCAGGTCCTTGATTGGTTCCAGTTGAAGGAGTAGCAGGTCCAGATGGCTGGGTAGCAGGGCCTTGTGTAGTAGGGGGAGGAGATTGGGGAGAATTCGTATGAGAAGGTTGTTGTGGGGGAGTATTATGGGCCTGGCTCTGTTGAGGTTGTCCATAATTACCTCCTTGGGACTGACTATAACCTCCTTGATGTCCAGATTCTACAGGGGCACCTTCACCGACTGGAAGGGAAAATACGGTTTGGGCATTCACTTCGGTAACCCATTTTTTATTTCCAGAAGTATCTTCATACGACCGATTTTTTATACTTCCTTCAACATATACGCGCGAACCCGCTTGCGCTTGATCCTTGATTCGCTCCCCTTTTTGTCCCCAAACCGTAACCGTATGAGTGGACTTGGCGTCAATCTGTTGTCCATCTCGGCTGGTATACTTTTCCGTAGTTACTACACGCAACTGACAAATAGGAGTGTTGTTAGATGTGTAACGAAGTTCAGGATCCTTCTCAAGGCTTCCAATGAGGAGTACTTTATTCACGCTAATTTCCGACATGTGCAATGTTTGATTAAATGTCCACGGTATACTCACCTAACGAAGAAACGTCTCAATTGATCATAACACACAGAATATTTTCATTAAGTATAGTCTGAATGTCTAAAGAAATCTTCAATCAAGCCTACACAGAGCCTAATGACTCTTCCCCTCACTGGGTTATCTTGGTGAACGTCATTCGTCAACTCAGAAAGCAATGTCCTTGGGACCGGGAGCAGACACATGCATCCCTCCGCCATTTATTAATTGAGGAAGCGTACGAAACGTTGGAAGCACTTGATCGCGGTAAAATGCCCGAATTATGTGCTGAATTGGGGGATCTCTTGTTACAAGTCATCTTGCACAGTATCATCGCTGAAGAATCTGAGGACTTTGATTTGGCTCGGGTGATTATTGGGGTTACCGATAAGATGGTGCGCCGTCATCCACATGTTTTTGAGAACGTGCGAGTGGATAGTAGCGAAGAAGTTCTTCAGAATTGGGAATCAATTAAAGCAATAGAACGAGACGGGAAGTCCATTTTAGATGGTGTACCAATCAAATTACCTGCGCTCTTATGTGCATATCGGATGCAAGAGAAAGTAGCAGGTGTTGGGTTTGATTTTCCATCTCAGGAAAGGACTTGGGCCAAAGTGGAAGAAGAAATCCAAGAATTCAAATCAGCAAATTCTGAACAAGACCGTGAAGACGAATTCGGGGATCTTTTATTCGCACTAGTCAACTATGCACGAAAAAATCAACTCAATCCCGAAGATGCACTGCGAGGTGCAAATCGTCGTTTCCGAAGCAGGTTTGAATATGTAGAAGAGCATGTTCCCGATATAACCACCGCTGACTTGGACGAATTGGACCGATATTGGGAAGCATCTAAACTTCAATAAAATTTCCACTAATTCATACAATGATATCACATACATGAGTTCATAGGTACAAGGAATCATGAAATATGGAACTCTCTAAGGACGCAGAGGCTATACTACTGCTGACAGTAGTTTTTGGCAAGGAACATTCAGGTGGGCTGAAACCACTCACATTAGCGAAATGGAGAACCATCCGTAACTTTCTGGAAGAGAATGAGTTACGCCCAGGAGATCTTCTTGAAGGCGATGCGTCGGTGCTTAGTGAATGTATGATGCAAACGAATGGGCTATCAAGCTATGATATCCGAAGCTTGCTTGAACGAGGATTGGCCCATGCTTCTACTATAATTGAGTGGGAGCAAAAGGGAATCTGGATTATCACTTATCTTGATGACGAGTATCCTACCAGACTAAATCAACGACTTATACATAAGGCCCCGCCAGTTCTTTTCGGAGTTGGGGACAAATCGTTACTCAACAGTGGAGGGTTAGCCGTGGTGGGATCTCGCAATGCACCTGATGAAGATTTGAAGTACGCACATGATCTTGGACAGGCTGCTGCGAGCGATCGGATTGCTGTAATTTCTGGTGGAGCACAAGGAATTGATCGTAGAGCGATGTCGGGTGCCCTCGGAAGTGGGGGCAGGGTGGTTGGCATATTATCGGATGGTTTGTTGAAAAAATCCTTGTGCGATGACACGAGGGATCATCTATTGGAAGATCAACTGCTCCTGATATCATCAACTTCTCCGGAGGTCAAGCTTTCTCGCTTTGAATTTATCAGTGCAGCCATGCAACGAAATCACTACATCTATTGTATGTCGGATGCTACTGTGGTTGTTCACTCTGCTGATAAAGGAGGAACATGGTCTGGTGCAAGAGATAATCTGAAGGGTGATTGGGTATCACTGTGGATGCGAGATACGAACTCTATGCGGTCAGTAAATGATGCCCTTGAGAAAGAGAAGAAGATAAAAGCAAAAGGGAAGTTTTTGCCAAAGAACGAAGACGAATATGCACATATTCGCCTCATCTTCGGCATTGAAGAAGAAAGAGTGAAAACTGTATTGCCACCAAAGCCCTCTGCGAATGAAGGAGTGGATCCCCCCAGTAATGGCAATCAAAGAACCTTAGCAGTACTTCTGCTAACGGCGCAATTACAGAGTGATTGCAACGGCGAAGTGAGTCCGTTAGGATTTAAGGAGTGGGGAAAGTTTGCAAAATGGCTTTTGAACCATCAGTTCACACCAGAGAATCTCTTTACTAACGCACTTGACGATATTTTGGAGTTCGCGGAGCAGAAAAACAAATTCTCTGATAGAATTAGGGCATTGCTGGGTCAATCACGACAAGAACAGCTTACCAAAGAAATTGAGAATTGGCATAAAGCAGGTATTTGGATATTATCTCGCGGAGATAAGGATTATCCCAAGGTGCTCAAAAGGAAGCTGAGGAATGATTGTCCAGCCATTTTATTTGGTTCGGGTGACCGTGCTTTGCTTTCTCAGGGCAAAAAAATAATGGTTCTAGGGTCTTCAAGAGGCATTTCGGATATCGATCTGAACTATTCACGTTCGCTGGCTGTTGCAGTTGCAGAGGCAAAGAGTATATTGGTTTCGATCAACAGAGCTCAGATCGAAAAAGATGCAATTGAATCTTCATTGGATCACGGTGGACAATGCATAGCTGTACTTCCAGGTGATCTGCAAAAATCTTCCAGTACCTCTCCCCTCAGGAAATTTATTATAGACAATAAACTGGTATCTCTATCGGCTTTGCCTCCGTATGCTCCGCCTGCCAAAGTGACATCGTCCACTTTCAAGCAGCATCGTGCTATTGCTTACTGCCTTTCTGACGCTGCATTAATCGTCTGCCACGGTAAAAATGATGCTGTCGTACACTCTGCGCTGAAATGTCTTCAAAGTAATTGGGCATCAATATGGGTTAGGGAGCAAGAAGGAAAAAATTCGGAAAAATCATTGATGATTGAAGGGGGGAGGCAATGGTTACCAAGAGGTGAAGATGCAAGTCTACATGTACAACGCCTCCTCAATCCTATCAAGGCTGTCTCCGAACAGGTATAACGATGGACGGGGAATCCTCACTTACTTCGTTCATGAAGTCAGCAATTGGGCGGCGGAAAGTATCAATACTCGGATCAAAAACGTCAAAGTGCCTGAAAGATAATTTCGAAATAAGCAGTGGCTTGCCAATGCGAGATACTTCTGTCTGGAGGAGGGTTTGTATTCATTAGGCTACCAAAAATACCCAACCCATCTTAATTTCAAAGATTCAAATTTTCTGGTAGGCAATAGATAGAACCTCAGTTTTGGAATAATAGGTTTCATCTTTTTGTTCGAGGGGTTATGTATTATTAGGAACTTTCGCAAACTTGACAATTTAACCGCCATTTTGTAAACTAATAGGGCGTTAGGTGTATAACCTTTTGTCGGGTTATGTTGTTGGTGGACTGCTCTTGCGGTCTATTTGTAATTTTGTTTCTCACAATTCAAGTTAATTGCTAATAAAGCTAAATAATTAAATGAAATATATTGTTACTCCAATATTATTCGCTCTCACGCTATGGTTCACTCTACCATTGGCTACCGCTCAGGTCATAGTTTCCGGTACAGTCACTGAAGCCGACTCCGAAGAACCATTTCCTGGTGTTCAGGTGATCGTCAAGGGTACCTTGTCGGGTACGACTACGGATTCCGAGGGTGCTTATTCAATCTCTGTCCCTGCTGTCGGAAATACACTCGTCTTTCGATTCGTGGGGTATAGTACCCAAGAGATACTTGTCTCGGAGGAAATGACCGAACTTAACGTTCGCATGTTTGAGAGTATTCTCGGATTAGACGAGGTTGTTATTCTGGGAACTCGCCGTACGCCTCGGCTTGCCAAAGACTCTGCTGTCCCTGTTGATGTATTCGGACCAAGAGATCTAGCTTCACAATCCAGTTCCGATATGGATGACATACTGCGTACGCAAATTCCATCGTATAATGTCCAACGCCATGGCATTGATGATGAGGCTACTCTCGTAAGGCCGATTACTCTGAGAGGGCTATCTCCCGACAATGTGGTGGTATTAGTGAACGGGAAACGTCGTCATCGCTCTGCATCAATGGCTCTTCTCGGCAGTTCGCTGAATACTGGCTCTCAAGGGGCCGATATGAATATGATTCCCAGCATTGCCTTGAAGCAGGTTGAAGTTCTTAGAGATGGTGCTACTGCTCAGTATGGTGCTGATGCAGTCGCTGGCGTATTCAATATACAACTCCGAGACAGTGATCGTGGGGTGCATGTTCGGTTCCAAGCCAGCCAATATGGAGGTGGCGATGATGCCAATCTGGTGGGAGTTGCTGCTGCTAACCAGAGACTTTCGGATCATGCTCTTTCGGGGTCTGGTGCCAGCATCTTGGCAGCTGCCAATGCTGGACTTCCATTGACCGATCAAGGATTTGTGAATTTAAGCCTTGAATACCGAGATGCTCAACCCACGATTCGCAGTGGTCTACGACGAGATGAGGGAGCTCTCATTGATCGGGGATATCCTGTGAATAACCCCGCACAAATCTGGGGAAGTCCACATGTTAGCAATTCATTCGTTGGATTCGTGAACGCAGGCCTTGATATTAATGCTAACACGCATGTGTATGCGTTTGGCGGATATGGGCAACGAAGATCCGAAGGTGGATTTTATTTTCGTTCCCCGGGCACATCAAGTGCTCGTAACGCTGTGTTCAGAGTTGGTGATGAGAGAGCTGTAGCTGATCTGAACCTAAATGATGATATCGTATGTAGTGAAGTTGTCCCCGATCTTGATGCTGATTTTGCTACAGTTGATACATTTATTACGCAGTATGGAAACAACTGCTTTCTCTTCAATCAGTTGTTTCCTGGCGGATTTACCCCACGCTTTGGCGCTGACATATATGATTTGAGTGCGACTGGAGGGATTCGTGGAGGCCTTCAGGACGGTTTCCAATGGGATCTGAGCTTTTCCTATGGCAATAGTGATATTGATTATTTCATTTATAATACCATCAATGCATCTATGGGACCCGATTCTCCAACGACATTTGATCCCCGTGGATATGAGCAGGAAGAAATTACCGTTGCCGCGGCAGGATCCCTACCAGTGGATGTTGGTGCCTTTGAAACGCCATTGAACGTTGCTTTTGGGTTAGAATATCACACTGAACAGTTTACAACCGAAGGGGGGGACGAAGATTCTTATCGTGTCGGAGAGTATGGCCCTCAGGGATTCAGTGTTGGTTCCAATGGATACCAAGGACTCAACCCCAAGTTTGCCGGCTCATGGACTCGTCCGAATGTTTCGGCATATGTGGATCTGGAAACAGATGTTAGTAGGCGCTTGACTCTGGGAGTTGCTTCACGATATGAGAATTATTACAATGATTTTGGATCAACCTTAACAGGTAAACTTGCAGTCTTATTCCGTGCGACGGACCGAATTCGTTTACGTGGGACTGCCTCTACAGGCTTCAGAGCTCCGACTCCTGGTCAAGCGAATCTATGGGCATTGCAGACCGCTCTGTCTGGTGAAGGAGATCAGCTTGTGGAAACTGGCCAGCTCCCTCCAACACATCCAATTTCGGCTGCGTTTGGCGCCGAAGAGTTGACTGAAGAAACTGCTCGGAGTATTTCTTTGGGGACCGTCATGGATCTATCGTCTGATCTCACACTCACGGTTGATTATTTTGACATTACGTTGCTGGACCGAATTTCACTTACGGGCAATATTGCTATCTCAGATGAAATTCAGGATATTATGGATGAGGCAGATCTCTTAGGGGGGGTAGAGAATTTACAGGAAGTTAAATTTTTCTCCAACGATTTTGATACCCGTACCCGCGGGATTGACCTTCTCTTAGCATATGATACTGAGACCGAGGCTGGTAATGCTACCCAGGTTACGCTTGCCTGGAATTGGACAGCTACTACCCTACAATCTTTCTCTCCCCCACGGGAGATCAATGAGTTCCTTGGCCGAACATTGAGTACGCCATTCGAAATCAGTATCCTAACTCCACGTAGGCAGTTAGAAACGGAAGATCTCAATCCGAAGCATCGGATTGTTGCGATGGGTCGACATGTACGTGGTCCCATAAGTGGTATGCTTCGGCTCAACTACTATGATGGTTGGTTTGCCTGCCGCAATAATAGTAACTCATGTACCACTTCCGACGGTTCATCTCTCTTGGATGAGTATGACTCTGCCATTATCGTTGATGCAGAGATTGGGTATCGTTTCATGGGCAACTATCAAGTCGCAATTGGGATTGATAATTTGTTAGACACAGTCCCGGATGCACATCCAGATGAAACGCTCAGCCAAGGGAATATTCGTCCAGAAAGTACCCCTTGGGATTACAATGGCCGATCCTTCGTTCTACGCCTAGTTGCTGATCTATTCTAGATCATCAGCTTAAGCAACAAAGCCTCAGGATTTCCTGAGGCTTTGTTGCTTATAGGTTATTTGAAGAAATCCAGCTAAAAATAATTGTCACTGTTGTGATAACCAAGACTCATTGCAAAGTATAGTGGGTTAAAAGTCTGGTGCAATAGTGATGAAGTACATTATTATAGTACGAATAAGGTAATCTGTCTCGTGGCTTGCTTCGCCCATAGTATTGATTCGCGGGGTAGGGTTAGGTGGATTATCAAGAGGCTACGACTCATGCAAAGCACATAGTTTGGTGACGGTGACAGGTTCTCATTTTGTGGTCCGACACTTCCTGCATGCTACTGACAGATCAATTCCTGAGGAAGTAATGGTTCACCTTGATTGGATAATGACAGCGCCCACAAAACCATCCTGATTCATAACTGACTACTTCGCCGCCACGGTTTCATCTTCATTTGACACCGACCTGTCCTTCTTGGCTGAGTCTCGCAGAACGCTGGTTTGCCAAGATTATCAATGACCAACTCCAAGGAGAACGCATCAGAGTGCAAAAGAATTAGCAGATACGGTCACACAGTAGTTTGAGGTCTGTATTGAGGATCCCAAGCCCTTCATATGGACAAAATCAATTATCAGATTCTGGAATCCATCAAAGTCTACAGCAATTACTAATGAAACGCTACAACAGCTTCAATTTCAACTTGTTGACACGTTGAAGAATTTTTACTCGGTCCATTGAGCGATAGGCTTGGGGTATAGATTCTCTACTGGTGCTTTCGAGCACAGCGACGAGTGCTTGAAGTTCTTTTTCATCACTATTCGCAGGAGGAGTGAAATCTTGTACTACGGTATCAAGAATTTCAGGGGTAACCTTTTTTGAGTTACCATGATTTGCAGCGGCAAGAAACTTTGCACGTGTTAAGAGAGCCTCCATGTCCGCTCCACTATAAACTGTTTTTCCATTCAGTAGCGCTTTTGGAATGGATTCGTCTGGAAGATTGATCTCCGTTCTTCGCATCATCACGCGGAGCAGCTCAAGCCGATCTTCGGGTGTGGAAGGGTAGAAGAGAGCAATATGCTCCTCCGCACGTCCCTGACGTTTAAGATCCACAGGCATCAGGTCTGGGCGAGCAGTGATCAAGAAGAATATGATTCGTCCGCGGTGTTCGGGTTTACTCATGAACGAGGCTATTTGCCCAAAAACACGCTTGGAAACCCCTGAATCTCCCTCTGCATCCCGATTTCCCAGTGCTGCGTCTGCTTCATCAATCATCACGGCAATTGGTGGCATAGCCTCAAGGAGATTCAAAATTCGCTCTAGATTTCCTTCCGTTTGACCCTGCCACTGGGATCGAAAATTCTTCAACTTGACCATCGGAATACCAATGTCTTTGGCAAAGCAAGTGATGAGGAATGTCTTGCCTGTACCCACAGGACCACTGACCAAATACCCCATTGGCATGACATCATACATTCCAGAGCGAAGGGCTGATGCGGCTCGGCGAAGGTGCGTTTTTACTTCCGAGTGTCCAGCAACATCATCCATCCCATTGGTTGATTCGACAAACTCTAACATTCCAAATGCAGACTCCTCAATCAAAACCTTCTTGAGGTCAGACAGGTTCTCAAAGCTGAGATGAGATTTGTTTTCCAACGTGTCCGCAAGGATAGTCCGTAGCTGGGTGTATCCAAGTCCAGGAGTATTTTGCGAAAATTCCTCCAGACTCAGATCTGAATGCTCTTCAAAAAGGGAGTATGAATCTTTTGTAGACCACTTTGCAAATTCAAGTCGGTCTTCTCGTTCCGGGAGAGGGATGTTAATCTCTGCTGTCCAAGGGCTTTGCACATGCTGTTGATTCAGATCGCTGAGATTTTCGGTAATCAGACAAATGGTAAAATCATGTTGAAGAAAAAGCGGATCATGTGCCCAGCGTTGCAAATTTACGAGTGCACTTCGGTCTTCAGCGGAATACATTGATGCCTCTGCCATCGGAATAATGGTTTCGGCATAATCAATGATGCAGGCAATCCGCTTTCCAGAGTTGAGGCGGAGTCGGAAGTAGTTGCCCAGAATTGAGAGCACCTGGGAAGGATTGCGGGGGCGTTTTTTGGCAAACTCTGTTCCGAATAGACTGTCGTGACCAGTTAACGCTCGGTTGAAGTCCTTTTGTGTTTCTGCATCAAGAAAATGGATTCCCGCCGCACGGTCATAGAAGACGACAATATCCCGGGCAGCAAAGAGCTCAATGGCCAGAAACTGTGTGAGTCCAATATACTCTACCTTTCCAGATTCAGGGTTCTCATGCCGTACAAGATCTCGAACATTCCCATGGAGGATAAATTGGATTAATGTTTTTGTGAAGTATTTTCGCGCTAACAGTTTGGCCCAATCGGGGTAATGAGCTGTATAGCGGTCAAACTCGGACATTTGCAGTGAATTCTCCATTGTGATGAAATAACAACCCTCCAGAATCAGACTTCCGTGGAACAAGATATATGAATCCGACCATATCTATCCAACATAAGTCCATGTGTTCCGCAAAGCGAATTCATTCACTGAATAGCTTCATGTCCACCATGATGCTTGCAAACGGACGATAAAGTATGCAGGGTATACAGTTAGAAGGGTTCAAGTAAGAAATAGCCCCCGTTCTTTTATAAACAATGATTGACTCCTTACCAACAGGAATGTACCACACATGCATAAGCGCCTGCAAAGAGATCAGATTCCTTACTGACACGCAACTATGAGGTGTAGATATGCGGACATAATCTCTGATTAGAGGAAAGAAAACGATGAAACAGTTCGGTGCGACAAGGAAACAGTACCGTCAAACATGATTGGAGAGGGTAGGGGGCACTCATTCAAGTGTTTATAGAATCATCCCTGAGCACATACTAGTCTTCATTTGAATCGTCAACATAGTCTGGATTTGGACTTGGCATACTTGCATCAATTGTATCTCGCCATGATCTGAGGCGAACAAGTAATTCTTGCGTGATTCCTGGTTCAAATTGATGAATATCTGCGGTCTCCTCCGGATCTGATTCAAGATCATATAGCTCAACAGAATCAGTCTCAAACCACTCAATCACCTTATATCTGCCTGAACGTATTGCACCAGATGGACGATTACCAGAGCCATGATAGTGAGGGAAATGCCAGAAAAGATCTCTCTCAAGGGTAGGAACAGCAAATAAATCAATCCCATCAATTGGGGAAGGAACGGTGACCTCGGCTAACTTTGCAATCGTCGGTAGTAGATCGTCTGTTGTACCTAGCACATCTACTGTTGGAGGGAGATCATCTGCTCCTTGAATAATCAAGGGGATTCGGATCCCCCCTTCATATAACCATCCTTTACCCGCACGAAGGGGGAGATTTGCGGTTGGGGCTAACCTGCGATTTTTGCGCAGGGTTGATAATCCTCCATTGTCCGAAGTGAAGACAACAATCGTATTCTTCGTTAACTCCGTCTCTTTGAGAGCATGAAGGATTCGCCCAACGCTCTCATCCACCGAAGCGATCATTGCTGCGTAAGTTGCATGATCTTGGACTGTTCGAGTCACGCTATTAAAGGACTCCTCCAGCATCAACTCCTCGGATCGTTGGCCGTTACTGAATCGTTGAATCTCCAAAGGTTTTGCTTGTATTGGGGTGTGTACACCGTAGTGGGAGAGTAGAAGCAGGAATGGATCTTCTTGATGAGTATAGATAAATTTCACGGCCAGATCTGTGAGGCGATCGGTCAAGTAGGTGCTATCTGCATCAGTGTCAAGATCTGGCACATTGGAAGCAGGAAAATTTGAATCCATATATGGTGCGAAGTAGGATCCAGGCCGTCCTGCATCATTTGATGCAAGTACAGTTTCAAATCCATGTGCTTCGGCCCGAAAATCACCAGTTCCCAGATGCCATTTTCCAATGTAGGCCGTATGATAACTTGCCTGTTGGAAAACTTCTCCAATGGTGACCTCTTCAAGAGGTAACGCACTTCGGTAGTCAGCTTGGAGGAGAAGAGCATTTTCTTTGCCGCCAATCCAGTTCGTGATCCGAAGTCCTGCAGGATGCTTCCCTGTCATGATGCTGGCTCGGGTGGGAGAGCAGACAGGACTTGCGGCATAAAATTGAGTAAATTGAGTCCCCTCCGATGCGAATGCATCAATATGTGGAGTCTGATAAAAGGAACTACCATAAACACCTGTATCAATCCATCCAAGATCGTCAACTAGAATGAAAACGACATTGGGTTGGTTTTGACTGCAAGCGGTAAACAAGAGGAGCACGAAAATGATTGAGCGATTCAAAACGTTACGAGGATGGTTTCAATAGTGTGAAGCGAATCTATTCGGAGTCCAGTCAGGGATGTCTGGTTCCCTGACTGATCTCCTAGGATAGCTGTATAAGAAACGTCTGGATTGAATACCTTGGCCCGATAGGGTAGAGTTGATAAACGGATTGTATACAGGGTATCCGAAGTCGTTTCTTCAATGAGGGTCATCACGGGTTCACGGAGATCCTCTACGTCAATTGGAGGTAAATAACCAGCGGCCTCTCGTCCATAGTTACTTTCTTGTGTCACGGTGACTGGCCACCCTGGATACTGATAGGCATCCTTATCCGAAGGCTTGAACCATCGGGGCCATGCTTCCGCAGTGATTGTGCGGTCTTTACGATTAAATCGGACAATCCCATATCCCGGCACCCGATCATAAAGTGCTTTGGGAGAACGTCCGCTTTGAACAGGATTCGCAACTGCGCGGACGGTCATATGATTTCCGAATCCATCCAAGTGTTCTCCTGTGTAGGGGGGATCTTCGGGCACACGATTTTTTCCTGGTTCTGGAGGAAACCAACGCCGAGGCCATACATTCGCAATGGCAGGTGAGATAAATGCGTTCGGGCCATCTCCAAAATCATCAATTCCATACTGGATAAAGCTGCCAAGGTGTTGATCTCCTGCAACATGGAAGGCAAAGCCTTTTCGAATTGCTCTCAGCGCACGATTCCGACCACTTTGTGGCCATCCATTTGAATCCATATCCGTCCCCAAGTGGTCATCAGCAATATATTCTCCCGGTTCGGCATATCTCATTTGTGGAACGATTCGGTCGTCTGAGGAACCGCTTGGAAGAGTTGCGAGATTACTGAACAGTGTCTGAGAAAGCATCACCTTCATCCAGACATTGTCAGGAAACTGATGTGACCAATGATTCAAAAATTTAAGCTGTCTAGGACCAAGCAGATGTGCATTGGTGATGGTAGTTGGATCATATGAGGGATTTTCTGGCCATCCATTGCGGACCTGAGCTTCGGGAACGACGATTCGAGGGGCAGATTTCCACATTCGGTCAGCAATGATTGCAAAACTAATATCCCCGTAGGTCAAATCGGTATAGTATACACTGATGTCTTGCTCAATGGGGGTTGGATCAAATGGGTCGGGAAGGTGAGATACCTGTGTACGATGGACTGCATTGACGAAGTTGGCATCCATGATATAGCCTCCATTGTCAGCAGGGGGAATCCAAGGTCCATCGGCTTTTTTCCCACCATGCCCCCAAATATTTCCGTGATAGACATCATGATCATCCGGGATCGTTACGGTTGGACGATCTCTCATCAGATCTCTGAATGACCAAATAAATCGGTACCAGTGATAGTGATAATCAAGATATGCTT
The DNA here is from genome assembly GCA_965208025.1 of Rhodothermales bacterium. Taxonomy (GTDB): domain Bacteria; phylum Bacteroidota; class Rhodothermia; order Rhodothermales; family Bin80; genus Bin80. The sequence goes on along the minus strand of OZ242302.1, from coordinate 1,035,471 downwards.
GATCAAGTGGTGAACGAATAATCCCTGCAAGCCCCCCTTCATATATCTGATCCCCAGCAAAAAAAAGTAAGTCAGGATCATGCTCCGCAACCGAGGCAGACAGTTCGGTATGTGGATACCAGATTGCACTGTGATTCCATACCAGATTACGCCCCCGCGAGATATGCTGACAGTTCAGGGATGCCAATACAAACTCTTGGTCTTCAATTTTGGGAGAGCGTATGGTACCTAAATAGGAAATAGGTTCAAGTCCAGTGGCTGTCAGTTGATCATAGACTAATCGGTAGGGAATATCAGTTGTTGTGTGAAAGTCATTGATACGAAGCGTTGCGGTATTACTATGCGAAATGATTGGTGCGGACGCGGAGGGAGTCCAATTCCCATCCACCATCAATTCAAGGCCAACCGTTTGAGTATCCTCGTCCCCGAGCGGTGGCATTTGTGCGGTCATTTTCAAAGTTCCATTGCTAACCGTGTACATTGCACTCATGATTGGACCGAATGATCTTTCTGGCGCATGAACGAATTTTGAACCTTCAATCATCCAGTTATCAAACCAATAGCCCGGACCTTCCATGGTTGGACTATGATGGCTGACGAGTGCTACATTTCCCGAGAAATAATTGTCTGATAATCCGATATATTTCGCTTCGGAGAGAGTATTCTGGGTAGAGAGTTCCGTGGCAGTCACGATCAGATCATAACCATGATCAGAGGCTCTGACATGAACACGAAGTTCAATGGGCTCTGAGGTTGAGATAATTCCGTTTGACTCTGCGGGTTCAATGAGAGGCCATGCCTCAACTGGAACATTCACTGCTGGCTCTTTGGGACCTTCGGAACTGGTGTTTAATCGGACAATTACATGTCCACGGCCATCCATCCCTACAATCAGGCCACCATCCTCTCCAGGCCAATGGTGAACCAGACTTGAAACTCGCCAGTCTACATGCGAGCCTCCTGCACCCAAAAGAAACCCCGACCAAGTATTGGCATGAACGCTATCAGCGAGAGTTAATGAACCAGTTTGGACAGACATTGTAAAGTCCCCCTCTTGTTCAGCGAGGTAGTGCGATAGCAGATGAAGTGTCCGCATGGGCTTTGCACTTGATCCTTCTAGACATTCAATCCGACCATTAGCATATCGCCAATCCATGAGGCGATTTGCATAAAAATCTGAACCTATCCATACCCGTTCAATGTGATGAGGAAGGGACTCGGTCAAGTTGATTGGTAGTGTGGTACAACCTGAGAACATGAACCCAGCGACCAAGACGCAAAGAAGAGTTTGAAACATTAGGAAGAATGGCACATCAATCTAGCAGGAACACACATGGATACGAATAGGAAAGATAAACGAATATGAGGAAGGTATCAAATCCTATCATTCGCACAATTCTTAATTTAGAAAAATGATTTGAGAATGGAAGTCAGTAGAAATATTCACTGCTGAGGTCATCCTATAATAAATAGCCTAACTCAAGTTCAGGCAAATACTATGGGAAATCATCTCTTTTGAACTAGATTTAGAATCAAATCGCATAGTGTTTGATTCTCGTTGGGGGTTCTATGCAGACCATCGAAGTGAGGACTGGAAGGCTCGGATCCGACCGTATTTCAATTATGACCTTGTACGAATTCAGCGGGATAATCGCCCCGATATTCGCAGCAGTATTACCCGACATGGGTTGGATAGCTATGTAATTCGAAGTTTGGGGCCACACTGGTCCGCAGGCTTGTTTGTTGACTATGTGACCCGTAATGATCGGAATCTAAAACACTGGGTTTCGATCGTTCCAGGAGTTGAATACAGTTTGTTTCCATACCAAGTTGCGACGCGTCAAGCAATCACATTTGTTTACAGAATAGGGCTTCAGTATGCAGACTATTTTGAGACAACAATTTTCGGTGAAATACAAGAGTGGTTACCCCGTCACGAGTTAGATGCTACGGTTGCGATCCGGCGTCCATGGGGAGATATATTTAGCGGACTAGAGGGGTCACAGTATTTGCACGATCTATCAAAACAACGGGCGGAATTTTTTGCCAGCCTTTCCGTACGTCTGTTTGAAGGATTCTCCTTAGAATTCCAAGGAAGTTTTGAAATGATTCGAGACCAGCTCTCATTACCAGGTGGAGAGCTATTACTGGAGGAAATTCTCCTTCAGCAACGAGAACTCGCGACCGATTACTATGCCAGTATCAGCATTGCTTTCTCGTACACATTTGGTTCAAAGTTTGCCAACGTAGTGAACACACGATTTTAATGCAGGCGCGCTTAATTGCACATAATCTATATAAGGGATTTGTCACGGGGGCAGGGGGAAGGTTGGAAGTATTGCGGGGAGTATCTCTAACGGTCAATCCCGGTGAAGTGGTGGCGATCATGGGGGACAGCGGAACGGGAAAAACGACGCTCCTCCATTTATTAGGTGCTCTTGATCGACCTGATCGTGGGACCGTTTCCTATGATGGGGAAAACATTTTTAAGCAGAATGACGACTCTCTCAGCCGCTGGAGAAATAGATCAGTTGGATTTGTATTTCAGTTCCACCATTTACTGCCAGAGTTTAATGCGTTAGAGAATGTGGCAATGCCGGCATTAATTGGTGGAGAGACACTTCATAAAGTACAGAGGCGGGCAGGTATGCTTCTTAACCAATTAGGGCTTCGTTCCCGTCTTACTCATCGTCCCTCCGAGCTCTCTGGTGGAGAACAACAACGCGTTGCTGTTGCTCGCGCGCTAATGAATCAACCTGCATTAGTTCTTGCGGACGAGCCATCTGGTAGTTTAGATACAAAAACAGCCGGAGCATTACATAAGGAAATGCTTAATCTGAGTCGAACTCATAATCAGGCATTCGTGATTGCAACTCATAACCCTGCTTTGAGTCAACTATGCGATCGTATCTTTGTCTTAAAGGGTGGCCAGCTTGCACAAAGAATGAACTAATTATACCTTCCGAGTATTTTTATTTGCCACAAAAGTATTTCTTGATCGTTGATCAGTTTGTGAGGAGAGAAAAGTGCAGGTAGCCGCATGTAAACTTGAAAGTCATGCCTGTACCACAAGATATTCTGAACATCAGATTAGAGCAAGTAGGCTTCATTGATGACCCTCTGGATCCTACCTTGGATCTTTATGAAGAGATTGAAGTCCTCAAGAAGAAAAAGAATGCCATCCTGTTAGCACATTATTATCAAGAGCCCGCAATTCAGGATGTAGCTGATTTTATAGGTGACTCGTTGGGACTCTCTCGGCAGGCAGCCGAAACTTCTGCTGATATCATTGTATTCGCAGGGGTTCACTTTATGGCAGAGACTGCGAAAATCCTCTGCCCAGACAAAAAAGTTTTACTCCCAGATTTAAATGCGGGCTGCTCCTTAGCGGATACGTGTCCAGCAGACGAATTTCAAGCATTTTGTGATCAGCATGCTGACCATTTGGTCATGTCGTACATCAACTGCTCAGCTGCGGTAAAAGTAAGGAGTGATATCATCTGTACCTCCACCAATGCAGAGCATTTATTGCGGATGATTCCAGAATCTCAGCCAGTCATCTTTGCACCAGATCGCAATTTAGGTCATTGGCTTGAACGTACGACCGGGCGAAGTTTGAAAATCTGGGACGGTGTCTGCATCGTTCATGAAACTTTCAGTGAACGGAAGTTGCTCGCCTTAAAGGTTGAGTTTCCTGCCGCAAAGGTGCTTGCACATCCTGAGTGTGAGGAGGCGGTTCTCCGACATGCCGATTTTGTTGGTTCAACCAGTGGTATTCGTCGATTTGCGCGAGGGGATGAGGGCAATTCCTTTATCATTGCAACTGAGGAGGGAATTTTGCATCAGATGCAAAAAGATTCTCCTCACAAACATTTTATTCCCGCCCCTCCAGAAAGTGGATGTAATTGTAGTCAGTGTCCTCATATGCGACTCAATACGATAGAAAAACTCTATTCTTGTATCTACCACGAGCTACCGGAGATCCGCATGGATGAAACCATACGTAAACGAGCGCTTCGTCCAATCGAGCGAATGATTGAAATGAGTGAGGGGGTCTCATAATTCAGGAGCCTCTTTCAAAATTCCTCAATTGGATGATTTTTTGAGAGATTTTTCTGATTGATGGATCTGGGTACTAAAGAATGTTAGGGGGCTGATCTGCTCTGGGAGGTATCGTTTTTTTGGTCACAAACGAAGGGGCAGGGATCTCCGAATTTTGTATTTTTAGGAGTATTGCAAATCCAACAAACCCCGGAGAATCCCATGTCCCTTACCAAGAAGATACGCGGTTTTTATATTTCCTGCCAACAGGAGTTGTTTCCATGTGTGGAGCAGAACTATGGAGCGTTGCCCAAACGATTGAGGAAGTTGTTGTTGTTATTTGAGTTGGTGTGTGTGGAGGATCATCTGCCTCGTCCCCGGCTTCGTTCGGTGGGACGCCCGCGTGCGCACCGGGTCTGTCTTGCGCGGTCGTTTTTGGCCAAGATGGCGTTAAATATTCCGACGACCTCCGGATTGCGGGAGCGGCTTCTATCGGATGTTTTGCTTCGGTCCCTATGTGGTTGGTCCCGCTCGTGTGATGTGCCGAGTGCGCCCACGTTTTCTCGTGCGTTTCAGGAGTTTGCGTTGGCGAAGTTACCGACTCGGATCCATGAAGCCTTGATCAAACAGGGGTACGCGGGGGAGTTAGTGGGGCATATTTCACGGGATTCAACGGCGATTGAAGCACGGGAGCGTCCGGTTCCGAAGGCTGACATGTCCACCCCCGTGAAGCCACGCAAGCGGGGGCGTCCGAAGAAGGGGGAGGCCCGTCCCAAGGTGCCTCGTCGCTTGGAGCAGCAGTTGAAGATGGAGTTAGGCGAGATGTTGGACGCATTACCGAAGGATTGTACGGTGGGCTGCAAGCGGAACGCGAAGGGGCATACGCAACGATGGACGGGCTATAAGCTACACATGGATACGGCGGACGGAGGGGTTCCGATCAGCTGTTTGGTGACCTCTGCCTCGTTGCATGATAGTCAGGCCGCGCTTCCCTTGGCGCACTTGACGCAGCAGCGGGTGGACAACTGTTACGATCTCATGGACAGCGCCTATGACGCGAAGGAGATTGTCGCACATCGGAGCGCCTCGGGGCGTGTACCGATCATTGATCCGAATCCGCGCAACAAAAAAGCGGCGGATCGTCGCGAGCAAAAGGCACAACGTACGGCCGGATTCATTCCTGCGGAGCGGGTTCGCTACCGGGAGCGTTCCACCGTGGAGCGGGCCTTTGGGCGGCTCAAAGATGAGTTCGGTGGACGCAATATCCGAGTCCGTGGGCACGAGAAAGTCCTCTGTCATTTGATGTTCAGCGTGGTGGTGCTCACGGTGGACCAAATGCTGCGGATGGTGCAGTAAACCCGCCATCCACCCCCTGCATAACAGAATTTGGGCGCTCTGAACCACAGATGCCGTGGGAGGGGTGTGTGAAATCTACACGGATCGTGGACGAAATTCACCAAACAGAGACCTCCGTGCAGGCAAAACACTGGTTGAATCCACAAAACACCGAACCCCCGCCGATGATTCGCGTAGTCCGACCAGATTGAACCAGTTTAAGCCGCAATTCAGCCGGGACAACAGGAGAAAATAAAGAGTTTTGAAAGAGGCTCTCAGAACAACTGATTCTCTGGATATGAGAGGAATGCGTGTCTTGGTATTATTTCTGAGTTATGTATCCAAGATGGGGGAGGGGATGATTTACAATTTGACGTTATCGATAATGACGGATTGCACTGGCTAAATGTCGATTTCAATTAATGGATCATACATTGAATTTCATGCACTTGAACGGTTGAAAAATCTCGGCTGCTGTTCAACGACAATACAAATTACGGTTGACGACAAAACTTTTTACGGTTCAAGAAATCCAAAGTTTAACCATGGAGGAGCACATTTCATTGAGGCGGAGCAGCGAGCTGCGACGCCTCAATGAAGATGGTAATTTCCACGATTTGGTCCATGTCTGATCTCTCTGTTGGCCTGCTGGACACGGACAACAGCAGGCAGATTCACTTTTAATTGTGTTCCAAGGGTTCATGTGTTGATTGGTTAGGAAGTGGGAGATTCAGGTCCTTCGCTCGCGTTTTCTTGTCGCCGTTGGGCTACTTCTAACCGATAACTCGGCAGATGAAGCTCTAAGACCACACAATGATGCACCAATCGGTCCACGGCGGCGGTTGCGTTCATTGGATCATAAAAGATGCTCTCCCATTGCGAGAAGGGCAGGTGGCTGGTCAGGAGCACGCTCTTGCGCTCATAGCACGCAGCCAAAAACTGGAACAGGGCTTCCATCTCTTCCCGACTATGCTTCACATAACCCAGTCCATCAATGAGAATCCCATCAAAGCGTAGCAACTGCTGAATGAAGGGTTGGAGTCCTTGCTCCTGTTTTGCACGAAGTAACGCGTCAACCAGCGCATCCGAGGGGTAAAAGATCAATCGCCGTCCCAGATAAATCAATTCTTGCCCCAGTGCGCACATCAGATGCGTCTTTCCGCTCCCCGTAGGGCCCAGCACCAGCACATTCTCGTTCCGATCCAGAAAGCCACCTTCCAGTAGCCTGCGCAACTGATGATCCAGCTTCAACGGTAACCGCGTTCGCTCAAACGAAGCCAACGTTTTGGATAAGGGCAGCTGAGAAGCCCGTAGAGCGCGCTGAATACGGTTGTGAGTACGTGATTGCTGTTCCTGCTCAATCAACGTCAGCAAAAAGTGCTCAAAACTCATAGATTCACGACGGGCAAGGTCTGCCGCTTCATGGAGCGCCATGCGAATGCCCGGCATCCGTAACGACCGGAGTCCACGTTCAATCCCTCGCTCCAAGTCCTTTGAGGATTTGTTGTTCATCTCAAACCCTCCGTCAAAAGCCCATCGTAACAACCCAGATCCACGGTCGCTTCCGCATCTGGCGCCTGGAGATATGCTTCCACCGCTACAACCGTAATCGGATGCTGATCTGCAAGCAAATGTGCTAAGGCCGCCTCAACCCCTGATTCACTCTCAGTTGCCGCCAGAAACAAGAACTTCAAATACGCCTTGTCCGATTGAGGACTGCCCAGATTGGACGCTTGGAGACAGTCATACGCCCTACGGAAGGTCTGTGTGGGAAAAAGGTCTGCGCGGTAGCGATACCCTGCAAATGCACCCGGCTTTCGGATTAGACTCCGAATCACATGGCGGTAATGAATTGAATGCGCTCCCTCTCCACAGAGACGCGGCATCTGCTCTTGAAGTCTATGCCGAGACCATACCTCGATTCGCTGAGCATACAAGCGAACCTCCACCCATTGTCCAATCAGCGTACTGGGAACCGAATAGTGATTCTTCTTCACCAGAATCGTGCTCCCCTTACTGACACGAACCCGCCGTCGTTCACAGGAATCCAGAGGACGGAGCGGTAATGCCTTGAAGAACGCTCGTTCCTCATTCAGTTTCGATTGCCGGTGCGCATTCAAGCGGGAGGTGAGTTTTCCCAAAAATCGCTCGTAGGCATCTAAACGCTCAAAGTCACGGTCTCCGCGGAGCGTGAGCGCACTCTGCACCGCATTCTTGAGGCGGTGATGGCTTTGTTCTACCTTCCCATTCTCGTGTGGACACCGGGGGTGCGTTCGACGAGGTTCTACCCCGTAGTGCACCATCAATGCCGTGTAGGATCCCGTAAATTCCTCCGAATCACCTCCTCCCCCGTTCTTGACCGCACAACTCATGGAATCCGTTTGATGCGTCTGTGGGACTCCACCAAGTTCCGTCACCGCCTTTTCAAATCCTGCCGCCAATGCCACAAAACTCTCGGACTCGCACACCATGACGGACTCCCAATTGGAGTACGTCAACACAAAATGGTACAACAAATGCCGGAATCGGACCCCACCAATCGTAATCTCCAACGAATTCATGTACGTAAAGTCCGATTGGGCACATTCCCCAGGGGAATACTCCTGCGCAAAGAACACTTCCTTCGGACGGTGCGCTTTCCATCCCTGTACCCGACGTTGAAACGTTCGCAGTTGCTTCGGCGAAAATTGATTTGGATACGTATCCATCAAGTATTCAAACAACGCTTTCGCTTCTAAGGTCGGATCCACCTCCAAAAACCCTACACATTCCTTCCATACCCCCGCAAATACATCCACGCGTCGACTTGGCACAGGGGGCTTTTTCAGTTCGCTCGGGAACTTCCCCGAACGAAGATACTTGCGTGCAGTCGACCCACTCATTGCCGCCTTCGCGGCGGCGGCTTTAACGGTCATCTTATTCTTGTGTCTAAATTGAAAAACATTTTCTACCTGTTGGTCTGTAATCATTTGCTTGAATCTGTGAATGAAATTCACTGATTCGCGCAAACTATCTTTAGGATGATCCCAAGATTTAATCACAGCAAAAACCGTAAAAAGTTTTGTCGCTGGCAGTAAAAAGTTTTGTCGTTAGACAGCTGCAGAAAGGTTTGTCGCTTAGACACAAATTGATAGGTCATATGACATGGAGAGTGGGAAATCTGGGCGTGAAATTGCGTTGAGATGTAATAATTCCTTGTTGGATGACTGTGGATCCCAGTCAAATTTTTGATACATGTATCCTGACTTCGACGGTTTACAATTTTCTAAAAACAAAGAAAGCCTTATTTTTCAGTGGGTACAGGTCTTTTGGAAAGAGTGTTCAGACAACTTTGAACACTACAAACACCGTCGGTTTTGCCGCTTTTTGCGGTCTAAATACCAGACGTTAAGCAATCACTTGGGAGGCGGGTTACGGGTCTTTTTCCAAGGGTACGGTCTGGCGCTGAATCGTCAACCCCATCGCTTTGTAAAGCCGAATTTTTGTACTGTTGGCCGCCGACGGGATCGCAAAATGACGCTGGGTCGTCTTGTCTCGTACCACGGACACCTCTACTTCACGCAATTGAGCCAAAATCTGTCCCTCACTGATGGGCGCCTCCGCGCCATGTCGCGTGTTGTAGGTTCGACGCAGAATGCGTAGCATCGCAAAGGCGGCAAAGCATATGGCAATGTGTGCGCGGACGCGCCGCTCCGTCCAGTGAAACACTGGACGAACCGCCATGGTATGCTTGAATACACGAAAGCCTTCCTCAATCTGCCATAATCCCCCGTACTGCGCATACACTTGCGCAGCGGAGGATGCCTTGAGACTCGTCCATACCCCATGCAACCCCTCCAATTGACGATCCTTCTCAATGGCCGCTGCATTCAGCTTCACCGCATTCCGGTTCACGTTCAAGTAACGACCCTTCCGACCCGATCCCTTGACCCCAGATGCCAAACGCTTCTGGGCTTTCGTTACCGCTTTCTCACGCTCGTGTGCATCCTTCGCCGCACGCTTTGGACAATATCGCAAGATGAGCCGCCTCCCCCCAATACGCACTTCGCTTACCTTGCGACCGTCTGCGGTGGACTGCCACTTATGCGTGCCCGTAACCTTACGCAAGTCCTCCGCCTTCATTGAGCGCAAACGGGCCGCAACCACATAGTCATGCCCCATACTTTGCAGTAAGGCGACATGGTCCGCACTCAGCATCCCAGAATCCGCCACAACCACCACACGGTCCAGTGCAAAACGGGCCTTCAACGAGGTGATCGCTGGCTCCAGTGTCTTTACATCCGCGGTGTTGCCTTCAAACAACTCATAGCCGACGGGCAGTCCGTCACGGGTCTGCATCAGGGCCAACACCACCTGTACACGAGTATGCTTCCCATCTTTACTGTATCCCTTCTTGCGGAGTCCGTCGGGCTTGTCCGAAGCAAACGCCAGCGTGGTCACATCAAAAAACAGTACATCCAGCTTGCTTCCGAGTAAGTCGGTCACCTCCCGGGCCACGATCGACTGCAACTGCGCAATACGCCGATCATCCACCGCATCCATCATGCGGTAAAACTTGTGGACCGGGACTTCCACGCCATCTTCCTTGGACAGTTGCCGCGCATGCGCCAGTTTGCTGTCTCCAGGGGCTCCTAGACGTAACAATACGGCCTGCCTGAATAGACGCGCAGCCATCGCATGCCGTTTGGAAAACAACTGATCGAACCCCATCCGCATATACAAGGCCCCAAACACCTCATGAAAGCCCACACAGATCCGCTTGACCTCCTCCAGCTTGCGGATATCTTCCAGCGGGATGGGCTGGTCGGACGGTTTCCTACGTCGGGCCTCCAAAGCGGCATGCGCACTATGCTCCGACGGAAACAAGGACGGCTTGCTCTCTTCTTCAATCCGCAACCGTTCCTGTTCCGCGATGTGCAGGAGGGCCTCCAATGCCGGGCCTTCGGGGGCCGTGCCCATATAGCGCACGATCCTCTGCCGCACTTTGCCATCCTTTGTGCGGTCATTGCGCACGATCTGGACGGCAATGTTTTGGGTCGTCTTTCGTTTGAGTTTGCGGACAAACATGATATAGATAAGATACGGCACACAGTTCAAATATCCAAATCAAAAAACAGACTGAACACTACATCTTGGAAACTCGGAAAACAGGGCTGAAATGGCCCCAAAATCACTCGAAAATGACTATTTTGCCCTCCAAGTCAACACCTACTTGTCGAAGTCAGGAATCTGGGCGTGAAATTGCGTTGAGATGTAATAATTCCTTGTTGGATGACTGTGGATCCCAGTCAAATTTTTGATACATGTATGGACAAATGACCTTAATTGATCACCATTTCAGGTCCATGCGTGCAGTGATACCGTACGAGTAGGGCGTCCCGTTTGCCTCCATGGTTCGTGCGGTGGTGGCTACCGAGAATTGGGATCCTTGGCTCATGCGCAGGTTGTATCCAACCCGATAGGCGCGTCCACTCGGATCCAAGGTCATTCCCACGACGGATCGTCCAAGACTTTTCTTGATCGGTGTCCCATACCCCAGTTCCATCTCTACTCGTTGATCCGTACTCCCCAGTACCATAGAATGGATCGGTGCTTCGCGCCAGAGCTCTCCTCCGTAGACATTCCCCCAGAGCGGACGCACTCGCATGGAGGGCCCAAGTCCGCCAGGCGTTCCATACTCAATGGCCCCCATTAGTCCCCATTCTCGCAGTCCTTCGTCCGTATGCAGTACCAAGGTACGCCCTCCCAACTCCGCACGCAATTGACTCGTGGACCAGCGCACACCACCGCCTAGTTCGATTCCCATCCCAGTCTCGGCATCGCCTCCATCCTGACGAAGCGCAGCTTCCATGTACGGCTGCATGCTCGGTCCTACTTGTAGACTTCCCTCTACGCCTGCCCGGACCCGACGGACTCCCAGATCGGACCCGGTCTCCATGTCGGCCGTGGCCCAGAAGGCATCCACCTCGTACCCCAGACGTCCTGTGGTGCTACCGGTCAGCGTTCCCGTTAGCCCCAATGCAACCAACGCCGCATCCATCTCGGATTCCAGTGCCTCTACTTCGGTCTCGCCCCGTCCCAGCCCCAAGAGCATCCATGCACGCATTCCGGCCCCCGTTTGATAACTGACATACGGATAAATGCCCGTCAATTGCGACGATGCAGTCCCAGACCGCGTCGGTGTCTCATACTCGCCTTGATCCCAGCTTTGTGCCGCCAGTAGCCCCGCCATCCATCCCTGACTCCACGCATAATCCGCTCCCACGAGCAGGGTCGTGACATCTGAACGCAACGATAGTGCTCCATCGCTTCCACGCATCCGTGTAAAGGCACCCTGCCCCCAGACACTCCATCCTCCCTGCGTGTACTCTGCACCACATCCGCTAAAGATCTGCCCCAAAGACCGGCGTTCGGTCCCATACCGGAGCCAGGATGGATCAGGGACTCGGCACTGTGCCAGTCCTTCCATTCGCCTAGATAATGCTTCCACGACCTGAGAAGCCCATGTGCGAAGGACTCTGGACACATACGCATTCTGGATGCTCTCTTCACTTTCCTCTTCCATCACCGCCTCGGTACGGGCTTCGTGTATCTCCGCATTCATGGCCGAGAGCAAGACAAGCGAAAAGGTCTTCGCCTCCCACACGGGTTCGTCGGAGAGCAGCTTAACTTCAATGGTTTTTGACAGTTCGCCCGGTACAAATATAACCTGCCCTGCCACTGGTTCATAGTCCTTTCCCGCCTGGGCACTCCCGTCCTCACTGGCATAGCTCACCAGCACCAGCAGGGTGGAGGGTATGGATAAGCGCACATCAAACGTTGCCGCACGGCTAGATACCGTGACGCCCTGTACCGAAACACCGGGATTCCCGTCATTATCCAAAATCGTTCCGGTCCCTGTGCCCTGTGCAATGGTCGCATGTCTTGCATTGGAAAGCATCACATGAAAGGTTTCCTCGGATTCCACCTCTGAATCCTCCAATACTTGGATGCGAATCTTGCCCTCGGTGCTTCCCCGCTCAAAGATGACGATCCCCCGAGAGGCAACGTAATCAGATTCTGCATTTGCCGTCTCATCCGAGGATGCAAACTGGACGGTCACCAACTGGGAACTGACCCGATTCAGTCGAACCGGAAGCAGAAGCGAACCTGCTCCCTCCGATGCACTCTCATCATGGATACTCACTGTGAGTGGTGCATCATCATCCTGAATCGTTCCCTGTGCCTCCCCATCGGATAGGCCATCCCCCGACAGACGAACTCGAAAGGTTTCGGTCGGTTCGGTTTCCAAGTCGTCTATGATCGGAACTCGGATTTCCTGCAGTAACTCGCCCGGTTCAAATGTAATCTCTCCCGTAACGGCTTCATAGTCATCCCCCGCCACGGCCGATCCATCCTCCGTCGTATAGGTAAAGGTCCTAGGCTTGCTATCCTGACCACTCAACTCTACCGCGAATACTGCCTCCGGTGCCGACTCGGTGACTTCCACATCTCGGATCCTCACCATCACGGGATCCTCATTGTCTACAATGACGCCCTGAGCCTCAAATTCCCCCAGCACCCCATTCTGCGCACCCCTCAACTGCACCCTGAACGTTTCCTCTTCTTCATGAATCTCATCGTCCAGGATCTGTATCTCAATATATTTTCTGGTCTCCCCAGAAATAAAGCGCAGCGGACTTTGCGTCTGCACCTGATAGTCCAGGGAAGCGTTCGCCGTCTCGTCGGTGACCGAAAACTCAACCTCGGTATCGCGTCCGGGCAGGGTACGACTGAGGGTCACGGCAAAGCGGGCTTCTCCTGCATCTTCGCTCACGGTCACCAAACCCTCTATGTTGACGATCGGTAGCGCATCATCATCACGAATCGTTCCCGTGGCCTTGGCATCCACCAACTCCGCATGCTTGGGGGCGGACAACTGTAAGAAAAAGGTCTCCTCTATTTCCTCTTCCGTGTCATCTATGATCGGTACAGAAACCTCGCGGCGGGGCGTGTCCGGTGGGAATTCCAATACACCGCGTTGGTGCATATAGTCCAGAGACTCCATTGCCGTCTCAGCAACAGTCTCAAACGCGACATGCACGGTCTGCACCGGGTTCGGCGGATCCAGCGTCACCACAAACGTCAATTCTTGTTCACTTTCCAATGCCGAAGCATCCTCAACCCGCAACCGGTACACATCATTATCTTCAATCGTCACCGTTGCCTCACCCGGATCCAGCATCACCCCCGCCGTCTCCATCAATCGGATCTGAAAGGTTTCTTCTCCTTCAAATAATTGATCGTCTATGATCTCCATTTCAAGGACTGCCGTCCTATTCCCCGCAGGGATCTGCAACAGATCCTGAGGTAGCGTATAGTCTATCTGTTCTGTGGCAGTCAATCCAATCGTTTGAACTTGCAGATTCAGGTCAAATGGCGCTGCCGGGGTGATCTCAATTGGCACCGAAGCTGTCCCCGCATCTTCGGAAACCGTCAGATTCTGAATCGCCAATGTAATCAAGTCATCGTTATCTAGAATCGTAAGGTAGGTCCCGATCTTGCCCGATCCAAGTGCCGGGCTTTCGCCGGTAATCAAGATCGTCTCCGCTGGTTCATGAATCAAATCATCCAATGGCATCAAGTCAAAGGTTGCAATACCTACAGTCCCATTCGCCGGAATCGTCAGGTCAATCGGGGATACGGCTTCATAGTCGGTTCCTGCCACGGCAGAGCCATCACTTACCGAAACGGTCACCTCAGTGTCTTCACTGCTCGGAGTATCCAGCATCGCCGTCACCGTGACCTCCGTATTTCCTGCGTCTTCATTCAACTCAAAAGGATCCAAGTCAAGCGTGACCCCGGCGGCCTCGTCATCATTCAGAATCGTCAACGTCATATCCGAGGGGCCGGTTACATCTTGCCTATTTGTCACCTGACCGCGCACGGTCACCGTCTTATTCGGGGCATCTACATCATTGTCCACCGCCGTGATCGTGACTGTTCCTGTACTGGTCATTTCTCCTGATTCAATCCTGAGCGTCTGGTTGGAACTCAACGTGTAATCCCCCGTCGTAGCAGGTGAATCTGGAAACGCAGACACTTCAATCACCGTCTCCACAGTTGATGCGGAGCTCAGACTCGCGGTAATTAGCGTGTGCCCACCAGCTTCGGAAATCTCAGTCGGAGTTAATATCAATGTTACTTCTGGGGTGGTGTCTACGTCAGAGAGTGTAAGTGTGGCTGGGCTCACTTGTAGGCGGCCCACCCGTATCGTTCCCGTAACCAGAACCGTTTCGTCTGGCTCATCCAGTTCATCAGGGATTGGAGTGAACGTAAACGTGCCCGTTCCCTCTATTTCCTTTGCAGGAATCAGAAAAGTAAACGAGGGCACGGCGACAAAATCCGTCCCTGCAATGGCCGTCTCATCTTCCAATGAAATAGCCACCCTCGTATTGGTACCTCGCGCAATATCTAACGTTGCCGTCACCGTAACCTGCGCACTTCCAACACCTTCATTCACCTCGGGGGGTGCCACTGAGAGAGTAACTTCCTGAGCCGTGTCATCATCCAGAATCGTCAAGAACACATACTCTGGATTCTCCACTCCTTGCGCATTCATCATCTGGCCCCTCACGATCACCCTCTTATCTGGACCATCTATTCGATTGTCCAGGGCCATGATCGTAACCAGCCCTTTACTCTTGGTTTCTCCCGCCTCAATCGTAAGCGTGATGTTAGAACTCAATGTGTAATCCGCGGGAGACACCGGAGCAACCGATATATCGATCGTCGTGTCCTCGCTCAATACATCGTTTAGGGATGCCGTAACTGTCGTGATTTCGCCTGATTCCATAATGGTGGACGGATCTAAATTTAGGGTCACGATCGGTTTCAGATCCTCACAGGAGACAGGATAAGGGTCAGGATAAGTATTAAGCCTAATCTTCCCTGTACCTGACAGATCTAGAATCTTTTGAGGCAGGCACTTAATGGGATTACCATTAACACTAACGGTCAGTGGTGACTCTGTTAGGATACCATCAAAGATATTCTCAGGCAGAGTGGTGAGAGAATTCCTGTGTAAGAACAGTTCTTTCAAACTGCTAAGATCTGCAAAGATATTCTCATGGAGGGTTTCAAGAGAATTGTCAAATAAATCAAGGCGCTTCAAATTGGAGAGATCTGCAAAGACATCCTCACGCAGTTCTTTGAGAGAATTCCTATCTAAATACAGTTGTTTCAGACTATCGAAGCGTGCAAAGATACCCTCAGGCAGTTCGTCGAGAGAGTTTTTACTGAGATCAATACTTTCCAAACTGGAGAGACCTACAAATAGATTTTTGGGCAACTCATTGAGACCATTGTCTGCCAGCCCCAACCTTTTCAGGCTGGAGAGATGATAAAAAATATCTTCGGGTAGATCTATGCTGGGATGACCTTCTAGTTGCAACACGTTCAATCCGGAGAGTCCGGCAAAGTCATCGTTCTCTATTGATTCGATCCCAGTATTCTGTATATCCAAACTTTTGATTTCTGATAACTGGTCGGCGGTAACGGTTGCACATTCGCTTTGATTTGGAATTGCACTGAGAATTTTGTCCCTGACTTGCGGAGTTCGACCGCAAATATCTACTGTTTGCGCCGTGATATCCAGCACAAAGAACATCAGAAAAAAACTGACGATCACTCCCAGACACATAGAGGGCAATCCTTGCATGATTCAAATGTCCAACGGCAAGACTTTTTACCCCTCTAGGGATCCAAAGTTTAACCGCGGAGAGGCACATTTCATTGAGGCTTCGTAACTTACTACCCTGCCTCAATGAAGATTTCCATGATTTTGTCTATGTCTGATCTATCTGTTTAGCTGTTTATGGCAAAGCCACAACAAACTCAATCAAAATGTCGCCGAGGCATCTTGTTAACCTTGAGGCCTCCTTGACGTCTATCTCTGTTCAACATTGGTCAGCCATAAGTCCAGATAGCTTTTCACTTCGGCGAAGGATATACATTCAAAGATCTCCTTGAACCCCTCTCGTAACCGTGGGGAACCCCAAAAAGTACAATACTCACGAATTGAGTCAAATTATAAGGTAGGAGATCCGCTTAGAGTATCGCAAATCAATCAACTCTGAGGGTTGAAATCAAGACAGCAAATTCTGGATCAATTCGGAAACGAATTACGACTTGCAGAGACATTAATGCAAGATGATAAAGTTGTTTTTGGGTGAGTCCCAACTCAACGTTCAGTTTTTCTCTCCGGGAGACTCCTATCTCCCACTCAGATACGAAACCAAACATTCCCCATCCTTGTCCACCGGAGACCCACAGTGGGTAGATACATAGTTATGTACCACTTAAAGGATCATTATCAAGTAAACCAGACAGGTGGGCGCGTCATACAGATTATGAACGCGAAGGTAGTCAAAACTTGATCCATCTGGGGGCAGGTACCGTATTGACTGTGGTCGCGCTCTTTGATGGAATAATGTGTACCAAAGGACTCGTTGTATATGGGGATGAAAGCTTGACTTCTAAATTATTTGGCCAATCAAAAGTAGTCTATTTCTTATGTATGAGCCTCTCTCAAAACTCTTTATTTTCTCCTGTTGTCCCCGCTGAATTGCGGATTAAACTGGTTCAATCTATTGTCTCGTCACACATCAAATGTCGGATAGAGACGTTTGAGCTTCACCCGTGCGTCGTCGGTGGTGAACTGCCAGTCGACTTTCGCTCGGATTTGGTCTCTGGCCGCTTGCCAAGCGGCGACTTCGTTGCGTAACGTGTCGATGGAATCAATGCGGCGATTGAGGCACTGCCGGGTCATCACGTTGATTTCGATCTCGGCGACATTCAGCCAACTTCCGTGCTTGGGGGTATAGACAAATTCAAAGCGATCCCAAAGCGCCTTGGCCTCAGCGGGTTCAAAGGTATCGTAGAGCGCGCCAGGGCGGTGCGTGTTGAGGTTGTCCATCACCAGCGTGATTCGGGTGGCACCGGAGAATTGCGCGGCGATGTTGCGCAGAAAGTGAGCCCAGTCGGCTTTGGTCCTACGCTCGGTCACTTTGGTTAGGCGCCAGCCGGTCAGGGGTTCGGTGGCCATGAACACATTGCAGGTGCCGAGGCGCCGGTACTCGTAGTCCTCACGCGCCGGTCGTCCCGGGGCTGGCGGGACGGGCCTGCGCGTCTCGCCGATCAGCTGGCGTGGGGTCTCGTCCATGCACACCAGCGGGAAATATGCATCGTACGGACGCCGGTAGAGGTCAAGCACCCGCTCCATTCCTGCTGCGAAGTCAGCATTGCGTTGTGGCGGAATCACCTAGCCAACGCGTCGCCAGGGCTTGAGGTCGTTTTTTTAGAACCCGCCGCACCGTCTCGTGCGAGACGCTGTCGATATAGCCCAGTTCCACTGCGTGGTCCGCTAACAGGCGAAGCGACCACTGCTCGTGCCCATCGGGCGGATCGCTGCAACTGAGCGCGATCAGACGCGCCTCAAATTCGCCGTCTGCCTTGCGAAGGTAGCGAGCACGTCGACCCTGTCGGTCCCCAAGTGCCGCTTCCAGACCATCCTCCACAAACCGCTTCTTGACCCGGTCCACCCGGCGCATGCTGATGCGCAATACCCCAGCGATTTCTGCACCGGTCGTGCATCGCTCGTTGTATTTGCTCCTGTCGCAATTGAGGAGAACCAATGCGTTGATCACCTTCTGCGAACGATGCGATCCCTTGCGCGTGATCGCCTCCAACTCCCCGCGCTCCCCTGATTCCAATTCTACTATGTACCGTTTCATGCCAGCCTCTATATAATTGTGGTATGACATGGAATTTAACACAATAATTACGACATATCAAGTGTGACATGACACTAGTCGGACTACGCGAATCATCGGCAAGGGTTCGGTGTTTTGTGGATTCAATCGGTGTTTTGCCAACACGGAGGTCTCTGTTTGATGAATTTCGTCCACGATCCGTGCAGATTTCACACATTCCTCCCACGGCATCTGTGGTTCAGAGCGCCTAACTTCTGTTATGCAGGGGTTGGCTGGCCGGTTTACTGAACCAGTCGTAGCATTTGGTCCACCGTGAGTACCACCACGCTGAACATCAAATGACAGAGGACTTTCTCGCGCCCACGGACCCGGATATTGCGTCCACCGAACTCATCTTTGAGCCGTCCAAAGGCCCGCTCTACGGTCGAACGTTCCCGGTAGCGAACCCGCTCCGCAGGAATGAATCCGGCTGTACGTTGCGCCTTTTGCTCACGACGATCCGCCGCTTTGTTCTTACGTGGATTCGGATCAATGATCGGTACACGCCCCGAGGCTCTCCGATGTGCGATAATCTCCTTCGCGTCATAGATGCTGTCCATGAGATCATAACAGTTGTCCACCCGTTGCTGCGTCAAGCACGCCAAGGGAAGAGCGGCCTGACTATCATGCAACGAAGCAGAGGTCACCAAACAGCTGATCGGAACCCCTCCGTCCGCCGTATCCATGTGTAGCTTATAGCCCGTCCATCGTTGCGTATGGCCCTTCGCGTTCCGCTTACATCCCACCGTACAATCCTTTGGTAACGCGTCCAGCATCTCGCCTAACTCCATCTTCAACTGCTGCTCCAAGCGACGAGGCGCCTTGGGACGCTCCTCTCCTTTCTTCGGACGCCCCCGCTTGCGTCGCTTCACGGGCTTCAATGTATGCGCCTTCGGAGCCGGACGCTCCCGCGCTTGAATCGCCGTTGAATCCCGTGAAATAGGACCCACTAACTCTCCCGCATATCCCTGTTTGATCAAGGCTTCGTGAATCCGACTCGGTAATTTCGACGTCGCAAATTCCTGGAATGCACATGAAAACGTGGGCGCGCTCGGTACATCACACGACCGAGACCAACCACAGAGGGACCGAAGCAAAACATCCGATAGAAACCGCTCCCGCAACCCCTAGGTCGTCGGAATATTTAATGCCATCTTGGCCAAAAACGACCGCGCAAGACAGACTCGGTGTGCAGGCGGGCGTCCTACCGAACGAAGCCGGGGACGAGGCAGATGATCCTCCACACACACCAACTCAAACAATAACAACAACTTCCGGAATCGTTTGGGCAACACCCCATAGTTCTGCTCCACACATGGAAACAACTCCTGTGGGCAGAAAATATAAAAACCGCGTATCTTCTTGGTAAGGGACATGGGATCCTCCGGGATTTGTTGGATTTTTGGTATTCCAGACATACAAAATTCGGAGATCCCTGTTCCTTATGTTTGTGACTCAAAAAGACGATACAACCCAGAGCAGATCAGTTCCCTGATATCCTCAATTCAAAAATCCGCCAGTCATGAAAATTCCTCAAAAAATCATCCAATTGGGGAATTTTGAAAGAGGCTTTTTTGCATCACAAATGGCTAACTTGGGTTTGGAATACCTATGTCTTGGATTTGGTTCACTGGTGGGAACATAGTTTGAATGTAATGTTATATATTGTATCATTAGTTACTCATAACTGAATCACGGGGTATATCATGTTTGGACTCGGACCTATGGAAATCGCAGTGATCCTGCTTATCGTTTTAGTGTTGTTCGGGGCTAAGCGGATCCCCGAGGTAGCACGTGGATTGGGAAAAGGTATTCGTGAGTTTAAGTCTGCGACAAGCGAAATCAGTCGCGAACTTACTGTGGAAGACCGCCCGTCTACGTATCGCCAGCCTTCACAGAACCAAGCTCAGAATTATTCCCCTCCTGCTCAAGAGAAGGAACCGATTCAATCAACTGGCACGACCAAGTCTACTGAGTAGCCCCTTTGGTGTTATTCGTCCGTGGTGACTCTACATGGCTTTGCCCTCATTTGCTGAATGCAGGAGTGCCTTAGACGAGGGAACGACCAATTGCGTTGAAATTGCTCAACTAGCACTGGACGAAATTAACACAAAGAATCCTTCAATCAACGCATTCACGCATGTTGATGAAGAATCCGTATATCGCTCCGCCGAATTGATTGATCAAGCTTCCGCTCATGGTGAGGATTTGCCACTTAAGGGGCTTGTTCTTGGAATCAAGGATGTTCTTAACACCACTGAGTGGCCCGTTACTTGTTCGTCAAAAATATTAGAGGGTTATCGCCCACCATACGAGGCTACTTCGGTCGTTCGTTTGCGTAAGGCTGGTGCACTTCTGGTTGGGCGAACCAATTGCGATGAATTTGCGATGGGTGCAACCACGGAATTCTCTGTATATGGTCCTACATTGAATCCACATAACCTGAAGTACGTCTCTGGAGGATCCTCTGGCGGATCTGCTGCTGCGGTTGCAGCAGGCATGTGTCATGCGGCGCTTGGTTCGGATACAGGAGGATCCATTCGGCAACCTGCAGCTTTCTGTGGTGTCGTTGGAATTAAGCCCACCTACGGATTGGTCAGCCGTTACGGACTTGTGGCATTTGCATCTTCGTTTGATAGTGTAGGCACATTGGCAAGTGATATTGACACTACTTCACGGGTTCTTTTCCACATGGCGGGCTGGGATCCCAATGATGCAACCTGTATAGATTCTAGCCATGAGACTGAACCTCCAATTGCTGATCAATCTATCCACGGATTACGAATTGGAATACCCGCCGAATTTTATGGGGAAGGATTGGACGATGAAGTCAAGCAGATCGTTGATCAAACTGCGAATAATTTAAAATCCTCGGGTGCTGAGTTGGTGCCTTTATCCATGCCTCATACCAAATATGGCATTGCAGCATACTATGTGCTAGCTACCGCAGAGGCATCAAGTAACCTGTCTCGCTATGATGGGGTAAAATATGGACTTCGTTGCACTCTTGATGGTCAAGGACTCGAGAATATGTTTGTGCAGACCCGGAGTCAAGGATTTGGATTTGAGGTGAAGCGACGGATCATGTTGGGGACCTATGTGCTTTCAGCGGGCTACTATGATGCGTACTATGGAAAAGCCAAGCGGGTTCGTAATCTAATTCAGAATGATTTCCAAGATGCTTGGAAGCAAGTAGATGTCCTTCTTACACCCGTATCTCCTGTCGCAGGTGCCAGAGTTGGAATATGGGGCAATGATACGCTGAAGATGTATTTGAGTGATGTAAATACGGTGCCAGCAAACTTAGCGGGGGGGCCAGGTTTGTCTGTCCCCGCAGGGAAAACATCGGGAGGATTACCCGTAGGCATTCAACTTCTCGGTCCGCCATTCAGCGAGTCAAAGCTGTTTGGCCTTGGAAAGGCGATCATGGAACGGATGGGGACTGCCAAATAATAAATATTACCTAAGTGAATGAATTGATGAGCATCTTGATTGACAAGAATACAAGGTTAGTGGTACAGGGGTTTACAGGTAGGGAAGGGACATTTCATGCCGAACAGATGATTGAGTTTGGTACGAACGTAGTTGGAGGGGTGACACCTAGCAAGGGAGGTACACTTCATCTGGAACGTCCCGTATTCAATACGGTCAGCGAAGCGGTTGAAGCTGAGGATGCCAACACCTCTGTCATCTTCGTCCCTCCTGCCTTTGCCAAAGATGCTATCATGGAAGCCGCCGCAGCAGGTGTATCCTTGATTGTGTGTATCACCGAGGGAATTCCTGTCAAGGATATGGTTGAGGCATTTCACTTCGTAAGATCCTCGGGCTCACGGCTCATTGGACCAAATTGTCCTGGGATCTTGACTCCCAAGCAAGCCAAAGTAGGAATCATGCCTGCAATGATTTTTTCCGAGGGGCCAGTCGGAGTCATCTCACGGTCTGGAACCTTGACCTATGAGGCTGCTCACCAACTCACATGTGAAGGCTTTGGTCAAAGTACGGCAATTGGAATTGGTGGTGACCCAGTCATTGGGACTCGTTTTATTGATGTGCTTCAATTATTTGAAAAAGACTCCGAGACCGAGGCGGTGGTTCTAATTGGAGAGATCGGCGGGACGGATGAGGAAGATGCTGCAAAATACATCAAGGCGTACATGACGAAACCAGTCATTGCGTTTATTGCAGGTGCGACGGCTCCTCCTGGTCGCCGCATGGGACATGCAGGAGCTATCATTGCAGGGGGAAAAGGGACAGCTGAAGACAAATTTTCTGCACTCACTGACGCAGGCGCTCATATTGTGCGGAATCCTGCTCATATTGGGAAAGTCATGCGTAGCTTGGGTATCTGAGCAAGTTCATGGACATGAAAACCATCACGTTTATCAAGAGCGCAGAAACGCTGGAGCAGATGCCAGAGGAGGGGTTTCCAGAGGTTGCCTTTGTCGGACGTTCAAATGTGGGAAAGAGCACTCTTCTTAACATGCTCTGTCAAAGAAAATCATTGGCACGAACCAGTTCAACTCCTGGGAAAACTCAAACCTTTAATTTTTATAACGTCAATCATGAAGTTTATTTTGTTGACGTCCCTGGATATGGCTATGCGAAGGTCAGTAAGGCGGCCAGAGCCAGATGGAGAAGGACAATTACAGACTATCTCACACAACGAATTACATTGAGTACCGTACTTCATCTTGTAGATAGTCGACACGCGCCCACCAGACTGGATCGGGAGGTTATGCTTCTTTTACGAAAGACCAATGCTCAGTGTTATCTGGTTCTCACCAAAGCGGACAAGCTGTCTGGAAATTCGGTGATCCAAAGCGTGCAAACGGCTGGCCAAGCTTTGATAGAATGTGGAAATGAACTGCCAATTATCGTGACCTCGGCACTACTTCGGAAAGGACGTCAGGAATTGCTTAATCAAATTGGATCATCAATTAACCCCTGCTTGACGAATCAATACAGAGACTGATGAGAACAAGTGACTCATCATGAATGGCCATGATCCTTCAAATTTATCATGATATTCGCAATATGCAATATCAGGACTATTAGAAACACAATTCTATGAATATGAAGAATATGAATATTTGTCAGGGAGGGCATCTTTCCTATGAATTTGAATTGTTAAGTTGATTTTTTGTATATTATAGTGTTTCATTAATTTTAGAATATATGGTTTAGAATACGCTAAATTTTCTTTCTCCACCTCTGAGTACTTTACTGCTTCCACAAAAAACGCTCAGCCCGCCTGTGGTTCTTGAACTCTTGACGTTATAGATATATTTTGTCAACGTTTGCGGTGTCGTTCATCATACTATTTAGTAGTTTTCTACTTTGGATCTGGGAGGTGGAAGTTCCACGCAATTATACTTAATGTAATATACTCACTCACTCACAAAACATTCGAGAGCAACAACAGAATTTTCATCGTTGGACTTCCAGAAAATCCTACTCTTGGGTTCACTGGTCTACCTTACAGTAAGTTGGTTGTTGTGTCTTGCGCTCACTCACGAAATATTATCTCGAGGTTCTATCATGCTACGTACATGGAGTTTTTTCTCTTTAATTCTATTCGTTTTACCAGCGGCAGTATTTGCCCAAACGACTGGCAAAATTGCTGGACAAGTTGTTGATGCTACTACTGGTGAGACTCTCCCAGGTGCTTCGGTTGTGCTTGTTGGTACTACTCTCGGATCTGCCACCGATATTGATGGAAACTACTTTATTATTGGTATTCCAGTGGGCACCTATACCGTACAGGCGCAGTTTGTTGGTTTCCAAGCTCAAACCGTTGTGGGCATTGATGTGAATGCTGGATACACAACTGAGTTAAACTTTGAACTTCAAGGAGGTGTTGAGTTGGAAGAGTTGGTTATTGAGTATGAGCGTCCCTTAATCCAGAAAGACGCTGTCGGTGTTCCAAAAATTGTGGACGCCGAGGAAATCGTTACCCTCCCCGTACGAGGTGCTGCTGAAGTGGCCAAGATCCAGGCTGGTGTCGTTAGTAGAGAAGGTTCCTCCACACTAAATATCCGCGGAGGACGCGGAGGGGAAGTTACTTACTATGTGGACGGTGTCAAGAATGGGTACCGCGTGCCCCAAGGAGCAGTTCAACAGCAGGAAATGTTGATTGGAAGTATTAACGCCAGATACGGCGATGCCATGAGTGGGATTATCAATATTACGACAAAATCTGGCACACCTGATTTCTTTGGCTCGGTTGAAGCTCTTTCCTCTACCCAGTTTGATGCCTATGGTTACAATTTGGTTTCTGCAACTCTTGGAGGCCCCGTTGTTGGGGAAAAA
The DNA here is from genome assembly GCA_965208025.1 of Rhodothermales bacterium. Classification (GTDB taxonomy): domain Bacteria; phylum Bacteroidota; class Rhodothermia; order Rhodothermales; family Bin80; genus Bin80. The sequence goes on along the minus strand of OZ242302.1, from coordinate 1,010,995 downwards.
CTTAATTTCTTTCTCGCTGGAGAATATACCGAGAGTGCTGATTTTAATCCCAGAAATGTAGTAACCAATCAACTTTCTGATGCACAGATTGAAGATTTGTGGAACGCACCTGCGGGGCTAGTCGTCACGGGTGAAGATGGCAGTGAGTCTGTAGTTGGCCTGCCCATCGGTCTTGAGGATGGCGCAAGTCTCCTGGTTGATATCAATGGAAATCCTGACCTAAGTGGTGGGGGCTTAACCTTCAGTGACGGAACTGTGATTCCTGTTGCCGAAGGCAGTTCCGTGCAACTCAATCCAATTTCACGTGCTGAGCAGCTGACGGCAGCAGATTTTAGCGAAAGTTACAAGAAGCGAATGCGTGCCTCAGATAACATCAGTTTGAATGCGAACTTAACATGGAATATCCTTCATGACGCTCGTGTCCGTGCTGGTGGAACCTTTCGCAATTTTACTGGCGAGGATTCAGTTGATCGGGGCTTTAGACGAAGATATTCCAGAGAAGTTTTTTCTCCTCAGGCAGCCAGTGCCTATGACGACAACCGATACTCGGCTTTTGTGAACTGGACCCAATATCTGTCAAGTTCAACATTCTATGAGATTCAGGCAAGCTGGAGGGGCTATTTTGATGAAGAGTATGATCCAAGATTTCCCCGGCCGACGTCCGATGATCTGAGTCCGCTGTGGAGATACGCAGACATTGACGATCCCGTGCATGCAACCATTGCTGGATACCGAAACCTTGTTTTTGTTGAAGAGACTCGAATTGATGATCATGGGACTCCCGACGATCTTACTGATGACACAGAGGAGATTGTGAGAGTTCCCACCTATGTACGGAGATATGAGGATGGGCTCCGGATCGCATATGAAACGACATCTGGTTTAGTTGGCATTGTCGGTGGTGGTTCCAATGACTACGTTAAGCAACATGGTCACAGATATAGGATTGCGGCATCTGCCACGACGCAGGTTGGGCTTAGTCAGTTAGAGTTTGGCGCTGAGTATGAAACCAGGATCAGTCGATCTTGGAGTGTCAGTGAAGAGAGAGCTGCCAGAATTTTTGCGGATGGTTCCCCCGAAAATATTGATCCTGGAGATGAAAGTGCAAATCCAGATGGATACACATCCTTCTCAGATGTCCCACTCCATATTCTTGACGAAATCATGGGAGGTCCAGGCTATAACGTTCTGGGTGATCAACAGCACGATTCAGAAAATTTTGTGGGATTTCAAGATAATGACAAAGATAAGCCCGAAGAACACTACTTTGAAGCCCCCCACAAGCCCATCTACTACGGAGCTTTTGTCCAAAACAAGATTGAATTTCGGGATATTGTGCTGAATTTGGGACTGAGAGTGGATGTTTGGGATAATAATCGTCCAGTCTTCAAAGATAAATATGCTCGCCGCCCAATTGAGCGCGCTGGAGATCTGGGCATTAGTCTCCCCACAGGAATTGGGACAGATTACGCCGTGTATTTCAGTGGGAGTGATGTGGTTGGGTATCGAGACTTGGATGGATTTTTCTTTGATGAGAATGGGAATCCTGCTGGTGCCGGAGATATTCTATTAAATGGTCTGGTTCGACGCACTGGTACAGTTGTAACGGAGGATATGTTTGAAGACTACACGCCCCAAGTCACTGTGATGCCAAGAATTGGAGTGAGCTTCCCGATCACAGACCGAGCTCTCTTCTTTGCGAGTTATGGAGTTGTATCCAAGCGTCCCTCCGAAGAAGGACCTGCCTTGCTAAATTGTATATCTTCCACCTCCTGTCGTAACAATAATAGCCTGCTTCCCGAAAAAACTACGAAGTATGAGTTGGGTTTTCGCCAGCGTTTAGGCGCGCGTCAAGCACTCACCATCAGTGGCTTTTTTCACCAGATCAATAATTTAATCCAGCTTCGAGATATCCGAGGCGCAAGTCCGGCCACTTATTCCCGTTATGAGAATGTTGATTTTGGAACTGTTAAAGGGCTTGAGTTTGACTATGATCTGCGGAAAACCCAAGGAGTAGCTTTGCGTGCAAACTATACACTCTCATTTGCCCAAGGGACTGGTTCTGGATCCAGAACGACGAGTTCTATTGTCTGGATTGATGAAACACCCCCGAACTTCATCAGCCCACTCAGTTTTGATCAACGTCACAAAATTAATGTCACGCTGGACTACAGTTTGGGCGAAGGGGAAGGCCCTACACTAGTAGGGACCAAGTTATTGCAGAATTTTGGATTTAATGTGCTCTTCACAGCAGGAAGCGGATTCCCATACACTGGTGCACAGAATCCAATTCCTGTCAATGTGTCTCGAGCACCTCTGCCAAGAGGTGGCATTAATGAGGATCGGTTGCCCTGGACGAATCGGATTGACCTCAGGGTTCAGCGTCGGTTTGAAGTAGGTAACTCTGGAACGATTACTGCATTCCTCTGGATGCAGAATATCCTAAATACCGTCAATATTCAGGGTGTATATCGATATTCTGGTCTGCCCGATGATGATGGTTTCCTCGCTACTGCTGGTGGTATACAATTTCTTGAATCAGCAGAACCTGCATCTGAAACGTTATATAGATTCAGAAATCGCTCTCTGGGCAATTATGGGATTCCCAGACTCACACGGTTAGGGGTTCGATTTGATTTCTAATATTGAGTAGGTAGATCATGACCTATTTTTGGAACCCAGTCACAACATTTATACAATCATATTACATGATGAGCATTAGAAACTATATATCTGCTTTTGTTTTCCTGATCTCCATCGGGCTCGGTTCAGTTCTTGAAGTCCATGCCCAAGTTGGGACATGTAGACCGGCACTTGGTGAATCCTATCTGGATATCAATAATGTTCGTGCCCGAATACTCAACAACGGAAATCTATTTTGGAGGGGAAGCCCCCATGTATATAACGTTCCGAAAGGGGGGGGGGCACAGGCTATTTTTGCAAGTGGAATCTGGATTGGTGGGAATGTGGGAGGTCAATTAAGAGTCGCTGCAGCTCGCTATGGTAATTATCATTTCTGGGCTGGACCTCTTGATGACAATGGAGCGCCTCCCGCTGACTGTTCTCAATTTGATCGCTTGTACAATGTAAGCATTGACGACATTCAAGACTATGCGGCTACTGGTGTAACGACACCAGATCTGCGGGATTGGCCAACAGGTTTAGGTGCACCAACCTATGCCCCGCCAAATAATGGGATTGATGATGATGGCGATGGAGTAGTTGACGAAGATGGAGAAACTATTTTCGTTCTTGACCAGCCACTTGCTCAACGTGTCAACCGAGTGATTGATCTTGCAAACGGAGAGCGTCCTGCGATTTTGGGTGATCAGTCCATTTGGTGGGTAATGAATGATCGAGGGAATGAACATGAAGGTGCTGCCTCTCCCCCTGTTGGGGTTGAAGTGCATGTTACTGCGTTTTCATTCCGTACCGCAGGTGACATCGGGAATACTACGTTCTATCGATACAATATTTTTTATAAGGGGACCTCGCCTTTCACAGATGTGCACATGGCAATCTTTTCCGATCCCGATCTCGGAAACTTTCAGGATGACTGGGTAGGATCGGATACCACACTTGGTGTGGGGTATGTTTGGAACTCGGACAACGAAGATGAGGGATCTGACGGGTACGGGTCTCCCGTTCCTGCCGCAGGATATGATTTCTTTCAGGGCCCTGTGATCCCCTCTCCTGGCGACTCTGCCAAAGTAGACGGGGAATGGATTCAAGATTTCAGGAACTTGAACATGACATCTTTCACCTATTACAATAATGATGGTACTGTTACAGGAGATCCTTCGACCGCCTTGGATCACTATAACTATATGAAAGGCTTGTGGAAGGATGGTAGATGCATTACTGAAGGAGGAAATGGACGAGACTTCTCGGATGACTGTACGGCCTACATGTTTCCCGGGGATCCAGGTAATAGTGATAGTGAATGCGAATACTGGTCTGAATGCAATTCGGATGGTGCAGGAACTGATATTGCAGCTGCCGACCGACGGTTCGTCATGGGAACGGGGCCATTTACGATCAATCCTGGAGATTTTCAGCAGATTGTATTTGGGCTCATTTGGGCTCAAGGAGCAGACAATTTTGACTCCGTTCAGAGGCTGAAAGGTGCCAGTTCGCTAGCGCAGGCTGCATACAATATTGATTTCTTACTCCCCTCCCCTCCTGCTGCCCCCCTAGTAACTGTGACTCCTCGGGATGGTGGGGCTATCTTGGAGTGGACAAACTCTCCACAATCCAACAATTTTTTAGAGTCTTATCAGGAATTTGATCCTTTTGCTTCAGCCGGGAACAATGAAGTTATTTTTGAGGGGTATGAGGTGATTCAATATGACAATCCTCTGGACCAAGTCGGAACAACAGTCGCCGTATATGATGTCGTTAATGGTATCACTCGCGTGATTGATGGCGGCCAATTACTGATAGATGGGCTCATTCAGGAGCCGCAGATTGTTGTAGCAAATGGGGCAGACCGAGGGGTTCAAAATTATCATATTGCTACAGGACTCACCAACTATACCACCTATTATTTTGGTGTTCAGGCCTATGCACAGAATTATGACAGTCCTGGTCGCAAAATCTCTCGTGGACCGATTACTCGCGTGGAGGTAGTCCCAACAAGGTCAACTGAAGATATATCAGAGGATGCAATCGTTGCATCCGAAAGTAATGAGTTGCCGGATTTTATTGCCTCACTTGATGGAGTTGGAGACGGATTTGTCCACGCCGATGTGGTCAACCCTGCGGCGATCATTGAAGGAATCTATACGGTTGAGTTTCGTGAGCAGGCTATTTCGCATAAACGGTCCGATTCTCATGCCCCAAATAAGGATGATAACGAGGTGGATGCCCTTCGGAAATTGGGAGCCCATTATGAAGGTGTGGATGTCCAAGACGACGAGACCTTCATCACCTATGATATTAAACGGGATGGCACTACTCTTTTTGACGGATCTTCCATTGATTATGCTGCCCCTCAAAGAGACAATGTCATGGTGCTTGACGGGTTGCTATTCACGGTTCGAGGCCCCGATCCAGGCTATAAAGATTTTCAGGTTACTGCCAATGCCGCTGGACCTGTGGATCCCCCTGCATACGCGGCAATCACCTGGAATAATTTCCCAAACCCGGCTGGACTTGCTTTGGGAGATTATGCCGGGATTCAGCAAAGTAATGGTACCATTTGGATGATCCATGCAGGCGGGGCGACTCAGCCCTTTGCATCTTTTGTCAGCCGTAGCCTCAGAGACGGTGGGAACTCACCCGCACTTGGGATTCGTGATTATGAGATTCGTTTTACTCAGCGTTGTATAGACCAGATAGATGGTGCTATATCTTTAGAGGACTGCCTTGGTTTGCGTGCTTTCGGCGACAACAGCATAATTGAGGTTCCCTTTGAGATATGGGATACAGGTGTTGCTACCCCTGATGATCCAAGCGATGATGTGCGGCTTGTTGCAGTCGTATGTGATACGGACACCTGTGGCGGTGGAACGGAGCATGGTGTATTTGACATTGGTGCTGATCACCCTGCTTCAGGTGCAGAGAATGATCCTTTCACCGATTGGATTTATTTCTACAGGCCCGATGATATTACTCCTGGGACAAGTGGTCGGGATCGGTTTTACAGTGGAGATGAAAGTATTTCTGTTTCTGAGGTGATGGCCAGAATTGTGATTGTGGGATGGAATATCGGTTCCGCCCCTCCATACGATCCTGAACTGCCTGAGATTGGGACCGTATTCAGAATTGTCACCAGCAAGCCCAATCAACCTGGCGCTGTCTTCAGTTTTTCCACGGAGGGATTTGCTCCCCAAGAATATGATCTAACTACACAGCAAGAGCGCTTGGAGGATATCGGGATTGTTCCAAATCCCTATCGAGGGGCTTCATCTTACGAGGTTAGTCAGCTAACCGACGAGGTTCGCTTCACGAATCTTCCCGATGTGGCAACCATTCGAATATTCACCTTGAACGGCACCCTTGTCAAGACAATTAATAAGCAGTCACCTGGTGTGGCTACTATTCCATGGAACTTGACAACAGATCAGAATCTACCCATTGCGAGTGGGTTGTACTTGATAAATGTTGAGGTGCCGGGTGTGGGATCTCACACGATGAAATTTGCCGTAGTCAAAAAACGTATCCAGCTAAATGTGTTCTAAGAGTATACCCCTGATTACGATTCTATTCATAGAACTATAAACTTGCAGAGACATGAAAACCTACAAACAACTTTTTCAACTGAGTGCTGGAATCCTTGCTACACTAAGCCTCCTCGTTGTTCACCCCAGCTTTTCAATTGCCCAAGAGGGGACTGGTGATCTAGGGGGAGGGATTGATAAGCCCAATACCAACCGTGCTGGTACTAGTGGAGCAGCAGAGCTATTGGTCCCTTTAACTGCACGGTATAGCGCACTTGGTGGTGCAGCTACCAGCGTACCTGCCAGTGTCAATGGCCTTGAAGCCCTGTATGCAAACCCCGCTGGATTAACGAATAATCGAGGAACGTCTGCCTTATTCAGCCGATTACAGTATGTCGCCGATGTTGGAGTGAATTACTTTGGGATAGGACAGCGTATTGGGGACAATAACTTAGCACTGACCATTGCAGCATGGGATATGGGTACACTCTACCGACAGACAGAAATTAATCCTGAGAAGAGCGATGACGCTACGTTTCGTGTATCATTTATCACTCTTGGATTCAGTTATGCTCGGACGCTTACAGACAGGATTTCCGCTGGGGGAACTCTTAAGGTTGTCAGTGAAGCCATTGATGACATGACTGCATCAGGTATTGTCTTTGATGCGGGGATGACTTATTTGGTTGGCGAATCGGGCTTGCGCTTGGGGATTGCTCTCAAAAATATTGGAAATGAGCTTCAATTCTCTGGTACGGGTCTTGGGCGCCGTGTACGATTGCCAGATCAGCAGGGGGATGCCAGCGTGAATACCGTTCAGTTAGAGTCCGAAGGAGTCCAGTTCCCTACACTCTTAAATTTTGGTGTTGCCTATGAACGAAGTGTAACCTCAAGTTCATCGGTTACATTACTTGGTAATTTCCGATCCAATAGTTTTGAAGATGACCAGTTTAGCGGTGCGGTCGAATTTGGCTATGCAGACCTGCTGTATGTCCGAGGCGGCTATGAGTATTCTGCGCAAGACAACGTTACGATCTATAAAGGATATTCTTTCGGTGGTGGCTTGAAATTGGACTTGGCTGGCACCGAAATAGCCTTGGATTATTCTCTGATTCCCACGGATTATTTTGACAATATCCAGTTCATTACGGTTTCAGCGCAGCTTTAGAAACATCTGCTATCGTGTGGAGAAGAAGGGGTATTCTCATAGAGGGTACCCCCTCTCTTGTTCAGTCTTCTCATAATTATTTGTTTGCTGGCACGGTGGGTATCTGTATGTAGGATTTTATCCGATGCCGAACTACCAGAGGAAATCTTTATTCGGGTGAGTAAAGAGTGATCTACACTTTCTGAACTCGTGGAGTCAATTGCTACCAGCATCTCCATATTACTTCTCTACGGTGTTCCACTTGCTGATCTGTGTGAGTAGTTCCGATACATGCTTTGAACCCAGACGGTTGCGATGTACGACGAACTTGCTCATATTCCTCGCAGAGACCAGAGTGGCTCAACTCACACGAATCGCCCAGGTTTACCATCTTGAAGGGCTCACGAATAAATATAGAATAAGTATCATGTAGGGTATGTGATGCAAAAAAAATAAACATGAACCCAGCCTCTGGAGCGGTAGGTTGGGGATCATCTTTCAAATCCAGAATCGGGCCACGCTACACACGGCTTTTCTGTGTCTCGGGGGTTGCTCAACTTTCTATTGGATACAGGTCTCCTTTAACCAAGTGTGCATGGATGGGATTGGCACAATATATCCTGTAGGGGTCTTTTCCAAAATCCCTTTTTCTTCAAACTTCTTAAAGAGTTTTTCCGCCTTATTGTCTCCAAACTTTTCAATCATAGAAGAAGATATATCCATATCATCCATAGGGATCCCTGGCTGCACATCTGCGATTGATCTCGCGAGACATTGGGACTCCGAAGGTTTGAAATCTCTTAATCGTTGCTTGTAGCATTCCTTGCGAACTTGGTGTCCAGCTTCCAGCACAAAGCTTAATCCGTCCTGCGTCATGATACCACCATTGGCTTTCAGGTAGTTTGAAGCAAGGTCTCCATAGTGTTGGATATGTTGGGGCCATCCATGTGTCTCCTGCGCGATCGCATCAATCCATGCCGCTGGATCCCTTGACCTTTCCCATCCTTTTTGATCCAGTCCTCAATTACTAACCGCTCGGACTCCTTGCTTAACGCCCCTAACTCTACAACGCAACCTTCCGAAAACCTCGAAATCCCCAGTTTACCAAAAGACGCCTCTGTCGTTCCCAATCCCGCCGCCAAAAGGATTGCTGGTTTCCCCAAGTTGCCATTATGGATTACATCCAATGGGCCGATTACCTCAATCTCGTATGGTTTGCCAGCAAAAGTAGCAATTCGTTGGGCCTCATCAAGAATCAAAACCACACCTTGATCTGGATTGATCTGTTTCAGCACTTGGATGACGCTTGCATCCCCTGCAACTTATTTGAGATACTCTCTGGATAACAGCTTCTCATTTACGGTGGTGGCGGTTTGTTTCCGAGCAACATAGGATTCCCCAAAGGATTGGACCATATGGGCAGGGTTGTACAAGTCTTTCAAGTTAATATAAATGACATCCCACTGACTCCTTGAAGCCAATGTGTCCAATTCAGCCAATAGGGCAGTCTTTCCCGCGCTAGGCGCACCATGAATCAGGAAGGTGGTTCCCAGATGCTCCCACTAACTCTCTTCAAATCACCAGATTTGATTTTATGAAGTAGTTTTCTGTAACGTGATTGCATTTCCCTTTTTCTCAAATAGATTTTTTCTTCAATTAAGGTTCAAGCTCCCCCTAGTTTCGCCCATCTGCTCACATCTGGAGACAGCTACCCCATGGCACCTAAAATCACCTTTGCTGCCTCGCTGCCTTCAGGTCTTCTTTGACTACGATGAATCAATTTGTACGGTAATCTTGAATCCCTCTGCAATCCCTTTGTACAAAAATTCCCAACTCTCTACCACAAACTCCCGAAGTATTTCCCGTACTCTCTCTCGGACGTACAGGAGTCATGTCATCTTCGCCAGCGCGCTCCTGAAGTATCCATCGCACCGCATTTCAATCTGATCCACCAAAAATGCAAGGAGCATCAGGGATCCGAGCACGCTGGACAGATACTGATGACCATGTCCAAAGTTATGCTCAAAGTGATCCCCTTGGTTCTTTAGTGTGTTCAACGTCTCGTTCTCAATCCTCCATCTGGCCCGTCCTGCTCGCATTATCTTCATGAGCGTGTCTTTGGTTAGCGCTAAATCCGTTACCCATGAAAACCGTTTGATCTTGGGAGTTGGACGCTTCTTTGTTCCAGGTTTGATCTCATGATACGCAAGCAGATTCACCTTTACATCTGGATTGGATGCGTTCAGCGGAACATGGTTGAGATAGCTGAATTGGTGAACGGTGCCGTCGTCTTCCTTCGTCTCCCATGTCTGGGCCTTGCTCTCCAGTTCCTGAAACAAAAACTTGTGATCCCCTGGCTTTGCCCCTCACCGAAGATTCTTTGCCTCTAACTCTCGGATATGCGGGGCATTCGATGCAATCCCATCTTCAAGGAAGATCACCTTCAAGTGCGGATGCTCCCGCCTGAAATCCTCAATAAACCGCTTGGATGCGTTTCGCTCACAATCGTTTTTCTTGGCCCCATCCGTGTTCAAGATCGGCTCCGGTGCCAATGGAATCACTTCCTTTTGATCTGGACTCACAATCGCTCCACAGAGCATCTGATGATAATACGTCGTGCTCCCATCCCGATGATGCTTCTCGCAACAGTGTACACAATGGACCGTCTTGGAAGAAAAATAACCCGTTCCGTCCAACGATAGAAGAAGATGCCCGTCCATATACTTGTAGTCCTCAAGAACTTTCCCCCGTTGCACCAAGGAAAACAGTTTCTTGAACGCATCCCGCAAACTTCGTGGATCCAACCCATCCAGACGCTTCCGCAATCCAGAGTCCGAAGGAACCCGCGTGACACCGAACAGAGTTTGTAGATTACGATGGACCGGGAGGTCTTCATTCCTCACCGCTTGATCAAATTGAAGCAACGAAGAATCCTTGAGCGAAAAGATGGCAAGCCCCGACATGAGGTAAGCACGAAGCCCCGTCCCGCGATTGGGTCCGCAATGGAGGCAAAACACTCCCGGACAGCTTCAAGCAGAAACGGTTTTCTCAAACGCTTGTGGGCTTGAAGAAGTGACTTCTTTTTTATGGTTGATCAGCAAGTTTTATGGAAAAACACAGACAAATCTCTGGGTAGGAAGAAGATGGACGCTCCAATCAGGAGAAGTTCTCAACAAAACAAGGCTAAAGCAAAGCGGTCTGACCCAAAAATAAGCCAAACGTTTGCGAAAACAAAAAAGAAGTCGCCCGATTTTAAGAAATTAATTGCTTAGTGGGAATTGCTGATCAAGCTATTATTCATCCGTTGCTACTCTACCATTGATTGCTTTTTCTAAACCTGCTCTTCCTGTTTTCTGTGTTTCCGTGAACATTGTTATTGCCAATCCCTTATTGAATGGGAACCTTAAATCTTTCAATTCGTTGTAGCGACTGTGCATGGTCAAACATCTACTTATTTTAATCACTTTACCCGAATATCGGAACTACTTCAAAATTCCGGTTTAGAGGCGGATGAAGCTAATGAGTTTGTTGAACTCTTAACGAACACATTATCAGGACGGGTCTTTGATCAATCTGAAACGATTATAGCATCGTTTGAATCCAAGTTGGATTCTGGTCTGAATGAGTTACGCATTGAGCTGAACGCCCTTGATGCAAAGTTGGATTCTGGTCTGAATGAGTTACGCATTGAGTTGAACGCCCTTGATGCAAAGTTGGATGTCCGGTTAAAGGCTAGAGATGCAGAACTGGATGCCAAGTTAAAGACTAGAGATGCAGAACTGGATGCCAAGTTAAAGACTAGAGATGCAGAACTGGATGCCAAGTTAAAGACTAGAGATGCAGAACTGGATGCTACGTTAAAGGCTAGAGATGCAGAACTGGATGCCAAGTTTGAGTCCATAGATGCAAGATTTAAAGCTCATGATGCAAAGTTGGACGCCCAGGGCACAAGAGTAAATCTGTCACTTTGGCTGTTAGGGGTTCTGACTGCCACCGGCGTCTTGGGATTTTTGGCGAATTTATTCAACTGGGGCGTATCCTGATTTGCGTGGTAACCCACCACACAATCTCGCGTCTCCTCATTATTGTCCTATCCACGATATCCATTATTCTGGGAATTCTATGCTAAAATTTAAATCTTAACGATTTATAGCGCATCTTAGGGCTTCTGGACAGCTTCAGGCAGAAACGGTTTTCTCAAACGCTTGTAGGCTTGATGAAGTGACTTCTTTTTTGTGGTTGATCAGCAAGTTTTATCGAAAAAAAAACAGACAAATCTCTGGGCAAGAAGAAGATGGACGCTCCAATCAGGGCATACTCTCAACAGAACAAGGCTAAAGCAAAGCGGTCTGACCGAATAATAAGCCAAAAGTTTGCAAAAACAAAAGCAAAGAAATTTCCCGATTTTAAGCAATTAATTGCTTAGTGGGAATTGCTGGTGGTTCCCCATGTATTTTGAGACGAATACCGAAGAACTCCTTGAAAATCCCCCAGTATCTTCGTTCGCCCATGGAAATACGGGGAGGGGCCACGATCTGGGATAAATTTGGATTGGAAGGGTACGGACATGGTACAAGTTGGACTAGTCAACTAGACAAGTACTTGGATTGATCGGTTCCAGTATTTATTGGAACTGAACCAACTACGTTCAACGGCAAAACTGATTATAGTGAACAGATTTTTTAGGGTTTCAGGAATCCAAAAGTTAACTGGGAGAAGCCAATTTCCACGATTTTGTCCATGTCTGATTTCTCTGTTGGCCGGCGAGACAGGCAACAGCAGACAGATTCAGATCCAATTGTGTTCCAAGGGTTCATGCTCTGATTGATTGGGTAATGGAGGATTCCGTCCTTCGTCCGCGTTTTCCAGTCACCGTTGGGTTACTTCTGGCTATAACTGGGCAGACTGAGTTCCAATACCGCACTGAAATCCGTATTCCTCACTTTGGTATGTGGTTGATTATCTCGGCTGATGCCCCATTCGAATTGTTAGTCATTTAGATCTACAATTGTCCATTCTTTAGAATCAATGACCAATGTTCATGGCGTAACAAGCCAAGCAGTTGGATGCGTGCATCCAGAGAAGTGACTGTTCTGATCCCAGATTACCGGATCTTCGAAACCCAACAGTGAGAAAAACTCTTTAGTTCACTTGATGGCATGAAGACCATCCTTACGGTGTCTCAACTTCTTTGGTCTGCCTGTCCTGTATCGGGGCATATAAGCTTATTCGTCAGATTCAGGAGAAAAAACCCTTTAACCTTCTATCCCTTGTTGCCCATTACTAAGCATTCAAGCAGAATCCAAAGGATCATGTTCGGGGAACGCCGAAATATAATAGGAATGAAAATGATGATTCTTCACATAATTAGAACTAATCATTCCACACTGATTGTGGTAGAACAGTTAACTGTTGCGTGAAGGGGTTGTATAGTCATCATTTATTCATTGTATAATTTCTGTTCGAGTTAGATTTGCTCCAAGCCCTACAGGCTACCTGCACATTGGAGGATTGAGGACTGCTCTGTACTGCTATTTGTTTGCTCGCAGTCGAGGAGGCTATCTGGTTCTCCGTATAGAAGATACCGATCGTTCCCGATTTGTTCAGGATGCAGAAGAAGATGTCGTTCAAGCTTTACAGTGGTGTGGATTGGAGGTAGACGAGGGACCAGCCCAAGGGGGAAGTTTTGCACCCTATCGTCAATCTGAACGACAGCCCCTGTATATGAAATACGCCAGAGAACTGGTGGAATCCGGGCATGCATATTATGCATTTGACTCTCCCGAATCAATTGCTTTGCTTCGAAAACGTAATGCTGCCTACGGGATTCATACCAGAAGTCATATGGATAACAGTTTGAATCTGCCCTCGGAGTCTGTTCGCAGGCGCTTGGACCAAAACGAAGATTATGTCATTCGGTTAAAAATCCCCGACCAAGAAGTTGTTCGGTTCCATGACCTTATCAAAGGTAGTGTTGAGGTTCTTTCCAGCACACTTGATGATCAGGTGCTAGTCAAGTCGGATGGGATGCCTACTTACCATTTGGCGAATGTGGTAGACGATCATCACATGCAGATTTCTCATGTTATTCGTGGAGATGAATGGGTACCATCTACCCCAAAGCATATTTTGCTGTATCAGGCTCTGAACTGGAACCCTCCTGTTATGGCTCATTTACCACTCATCATGAGCCCTAATGGAGGTAAGCTCTCCAAGAGGAGCGCAGAGAGACAGGGAATTCCTATCAATGTTCGTGACTATCGTACGGGCGGATTTGAGCCGCAGGCAGTGATCAATTTTCTAGCTCTGTTGGGCTGGAATCCCGGCACTGAAAAAGAGGTCTTCAATCTCAAAGAATTGGAGCATGAATTTAGTTTAGAACGAGTTGGTTCAGCTCCTGCAACATTTGACCTCCAAAAGTTGAACTGGTTCAACGCACAGCACCTGCGTCGACTAGAAATGGACGAATTAGTTACACGGGTACGTCGATTCCTGGATGAATGCCATGTTGAGGTTTCAAGTGATCGTTATCTTCGGGATGTATGTAGTCTGGTCCGTGACCGGTTGGAGCACGCTAAGGATTTATCATCCATATATGTGTACTGCTTTAAAGATCCCAAAACCTTTGATGAGGCTGGTGTACGAAAGCGATGGAAGGCGGATGCTCCTCAGTTGGTCAGTGAATATGCGGACTGTTTGGAATCTGTCCAATCCTTCAATGAGGAATCACTGGAAATTGCGTTGCGTAATTTGGCAGAAAAGTATAGTATTGGTGCTGGGCGAATCATTCATCCAGTGCGGCTTGCGGTAAGTGGTACAACTTCAGGTCCTGGACTTTTTGCCTTGCTAAACGTACTTGGACGCAACACATGTGTTAGAAGGCTGCGTTTTGCAGTCGAGAAAATCGGGAGGTAAAATGGTTCTCATTGAATATCCAGAGCCTTATGCTGTGGTTCGGTTTCCATCTACCAGCGAAGTCCCTCCCTGGGCAGAGCAAGGCCGTTTTTCCTCCATCACGCGTACACACAATGAACTCTCAGTGATTTGTCAGGAATCTCTGGTTCCGATTACTTTGCGTGCTGAACGTGGAATGTATATGATTGGTTGTGAAGGTCCCTTAGATTTTTCCGAGGTAGGAATTTTAGCTCAAATTACCTCTGTGTTGGCAGGCGCAGGCATTTCTGTCCTCGCAGTTGCCACTCATGATACCGATTATCTGTTTACGCGCAATATAGAAGCAACTCGAGAGACACTACGAATGTCGGGTTACGAGATCCGTCGGGAAAGTTCATCAGATACAAGTGACTGAACTTGCTTTGGATTGGCTTTTCCGTTCGTCCGTTTCATCACTTGTCCAACAAAAAACCCAAGCAAGCCCACTTTTCCCTGTGCATAAGCAGTGACACGGTCTTGGAATTCGTCAAGAATATCAGCGATAACCTTGCCTAATATTTCCGTATCATCCACGATGGAAGCCTGTATGCGGGCAAGCAGTTGGTCTGGTGGAGTATCTTGATCAAACATGAGCTTTAGAACCTCTCGTGCTTCGTGTGCAGATGCGATACGTTGATCAACAAGCTGAACCAGTTGTGAGAATTTTTCAGGTCCAAAAGGGAGGTCGGAGAGAGAGCAATCGTTCAGAGCTGGCAGCAGTTGATTGGCCATCCAGTTCCCCACAGAAGTAGATGAGGCAGACTTGGATGCGGTTTCAAAAAAAGCAGGTCCCCCGGGTTCAGCGAAAATTGCGATACCAGTTGCTGGACTGAGTCCACTCTTTTGGAGCCACTTTTTTTCGGCAGAAGTCAGCGATCGCGGAGCAGTCTTGGATTTACTTTTTTTCGGAAAATTTTCCTTTTGATTCTCCTTAGCTTTGGAAGAGGAGTCTTGGAGGGGAACGATACAGGTGAATACATTAGGGGATTGATCCAAGAACTCGGGATCACGCCAGTAATAACCAAGTCGTACGAACTGATATCTCTGATCAGGTGCGTCTTTCGCCACACTTGGCTCTATATGAGCCTGTTTATATTCCACTAATGAGGATGGGGCAATATTATCCTTTAGTTCCCCCTCAGTCGTGGATCTGAGAAATAATCGATGATGGATGCGGACGATAACTGGGAGTGAGCGCTTGGCATCAACCCAGTGAATGGTTCCTTGGGGTTTTAACTGCGAGTTGTCTGATCCACTTCGCGTTCCTTGGAGACACTCGCAGTATAATCGGACAACTTGTCCGTGAGAGTCCTTCTCTACATCGGTGCATCGGATAATGTATGCATGGCGAAGACGAACAATTCTTCCAGGGCTTAATCGGCGAAACCCTTTCGGCGGATCTTCAGAAAAATCACTCCGCTCAATCAGTAGTTCACCAGAAAAAGGGAGATCCCTGACTCCATCCCTCGGAATATCACGGGGCCAATATGGTGCAGAAAGAATCTCTTCATGATCTTCAGACCAATTGGTAAGGGTAATTGGTAATGGATCCTGAACACAATGAACACGTGGCGCGTGATGATTCAGGTCATCTCGGATCCAATGTTCCAGTAGGGCAGGATCATGCATGCTATCTACCCGAGTCGTTCCGATGGAATCACAAAATGCACGGATTGCTTTCGGACGTACACCACGGCGCCGGAATCCAGCAAGGGTAGGCATTCGGGGATCATTCCAGCCGTCAACAACTTTTTCATTGACGAGGGAGAGCAGTTTACGCTTTGAGGTTACAAAGTACTCAAGATTAAGCCTTGCAAATTCATACTGATGTGGGCGTGGGTCTATTTCAAGGGCATCCAGATACCAGTCATATAGGACTCGGTTTGTGGCGAACTCGAGTGTACAGATAGAATGAGTGATTCCTTCTATTGCATCCGATTGACCATGGGCCCAATCATAAAATGGATAGATACACCACTCATCCCCCCTGCGATAATGGGTTGCATGACGAATTCGGTACATCAGGGGGTCACGCATCTTCATGTTGGAATGTGCCATATCGATCTTTGCACGAAGTACCCGGGTCCCATCTTTGAACTGACCTGAACGCATCGCATGGAAGAGATCCAGATTCTCATCAGGTGATCGATTGCGATAAGCACTTTGCTCACCAGGTGTCGTTACAGTCCCACGCATCTCACGAATGACATCCTCTGGAGAATCATCTACATAAGCGAGTCCTTTTCGAATCAGTTTACATGCCCACTCGAATAAGATTTCAAAGTAATCAGAAGCATAGTATTCATGCTCTCCCCAATCAAACCCCAACCATTTCAGGTCTGTTTTGATGGCATCAACATACTTTTGGTCTTCGGTTTCGGGATTGGTGTCATCAAAACGTAAGTGACAGCGACCGCCGTACTCCGCGGCTAGTCCGAAGTTCAATGTACTGCTCTTTGCGTGCCCAATATGCGGAAACCCATTCGGTTCAGGAGGAAATCGCACAATGATTTGTTGATGTTTTCCCGCTGCAAGATCTTGATTAATGATCGTCCGAATAAAATCACTCGGAGGGTTTAGATATGTCATGGGTTCAATCGCAGGACTCAAAACAGTTATACTCCGAATAAGGTAAAAGTAATTTCTGATTTATCAACAAAAAAGGGGGAGGCTTGCCCAGAATGAATATCCAGATTTAATTTGCTCACTACTGAGAAATAATTTGACCACCGCTTTGATTCAATTTGTGCACGTTTAGCCAGCCCACTCAATTGATCAGTTTAGTGCAAATTATCCTCCCATTTCAGCGTTTTTGATGTATGCATTCAAGTGGGACAGTAACAAGGATTCATCTAACCCTTTGTATCTATAGTAAGATTACGAACAATATGCAAGATATCCATACCATCGTGCGGTCTGGAATCCGAAAATCCAAGTTCGCTCTTTGATCATCATAGGGAAACTTCATTTGTCAATCAACAGTGGAATTGATACAGAATTATGATTTATAGAAAAAATCCATTGGTATGTGGGAAGTAAACTTTTTTTCTTATCATTACACTGGACAACTTATAATTTTTTGAGGTAAATCATGCGAAAACGAAAACGCTTCCATTTTTGGGTTGTAACGGTAACTCTCGGCATACTGTTATTGCCTTCGACGCACGCATTTGCTCAAACTGGGCAAATTGGTGGAACAGTAGTTGATGAAGCCGAGGATCCACTTGCTGGTGTAAATGTGGTTATTGTGGGAACATCTATCGGGGCCACAACCGATATTGATGGAAATTATATGATTTCTAACGTTGAGCCAGGCGAGTATGCAATTGTTGCATCTTTTGTTGGTTTTGCTACCCAAGAAATTGCGAACGTGATGGTGATGGCCAATCAAACGACTGAAGTTGATATTGTGCTTATTGAGGAGACACTTGAATTAGGTGGCCTTGTCGTGACGGCTCTTGGTGTGGAACGAGCAGAAAGATCAATTACCACAGGCACACAAACGATCAGCCCTACCGAATTAGCCCAAGCACGCGAATTGAATGTAGCATTTTCGCTTGCAGGACGGGTTGCCGGTCTTTCTGTGAATCAACAGGGTAACGGACTTGGGGGGCAGACACGATTGATTCTTCGCGGTAATCGTTCCATCAGCGGAAGTAGCCAGCCGTTGTATGTCATTGATGGAGTCCCGATTCGCGGAGATATAAGTAATCTTAATCAGAACGATATTGCCAATATTTCAGTTCTCAAAGGTGCGAATGCTGCGGCACTTTACGGAAGTGCTGCACAGAATGGAGCGATCATCATCACCACCAATACTGGTAGTGCAGGAACCGTACGTGCTCGCTTCAGCACCAATCTGACGACCCAGCAACCTCTGATCCTGACCGAATTTCAGAATGAATATGCTCAGGGAAGTGGAGGTGTTTACCAGAGAAATTCTGAGTTCTCCTGGGGTCCCAGAATGGAAAATCAGGCTGTACCACGCTGGACACCTGGTGTATCTGAGGCCGAGGCTGGAACGTACAACCTTAGTCCTCAACCGAATAATGTTGCGGATGTATTCCAGAACGGTTACCAATCGGCATCAAACCTCTCCATTAACGTCGGATCCGAATCGGTTCAAGGATATTTTTCTTACGGATACACCGATGCTCGCGGGATAGTACCTGGCAATACATTGCAACGTCACAATGCTCAGGTTCGCGTAACTGCCCAGCCAGGTTCACGTCTCTCAATTGACGGAAAGCTAAATTACATCCGTACGGATCTTGCGAATCGGTTGGATACTGGAGAGAATTTTGCGAATCCGATGCGTCATGCCTATCGGTTGCCTCGTAATATTCGGACAGAAGATGCTGAGGAATTTGAGTACTTTACGGAGACTGGACGGCGCAGACAGAATTACTGGGTGCCAGGCTCAAATGGAGGAGCGAATCCCTACTGGACCTTGAACCGGAATCTGCGTACAGGTACGAATGACCGCATTATTCTGTTAGGTTCTGCCACATTGGAACTGATTGATGGACTATCTCTAATGGTTCGCGGATCCTTTGACGGAAACGCAGGGGATGGTACAAGAACCCTGTATGCTGACAGCTATATCATTGCACAGAATGGGAGATACTTCCTCAGTAAGGGTAATTCCCATGTATTTAATGGTGATGCCCTCCTCTCATTCCGTGAAACTCTACCAGATGCTGGGATTGAATTTGATATAAATGTTGGAGGAAATATGCAACAAAGGCGTAGTACCTCCTTGAATGCGAATACTGGCCGAGCACTCACCGTAGAAAACTTTTTTACCCTTTCAAACACGCAACTGGTGAGTGCCTCCCAAGGGGTTGGGTCTCCCGTTGATATTAATTCGGTCTACGCTTTCGCAAAAATAGGATGGAACGATGCTCTATACATTGATCTGACGGGTCGAAATGACTGGAGCTCAACCCTTCCGGAGGATAACTGGTCATATTTCTATCCTTCAATTGGTGTTTCTGCGGTCATGTCTGAACTCTTGGCCGTTCCCGACGCAATCAGTTTTTGGCGGTTCCGTGCTTCTTATGCACAGGTAGGGAACAGTACATCCCCCTTCCGTTTACTGCGAACCGCATCTCTACGTAGTGGTGGGATGAATGGATTCCTTAGCTTGAGTGGTACGCTTCCTAACGAAGAATTGGTACCCGAAGAGACTCAATCAATTGAGATTGGTCTTGATATGCGCTTTCTCCAAAGCCGACTTGGATTTGATGCAACGTACTATGATACGCGAACCCAAAATCAACTCTTCACAGTCGCTCTACCTCTCGGATCTGGTGCTGCCAATCTATTTACGAACGGAGGGGATGTTCGCAATTCAGGGATTGAGTTAATGTTGAATGCGATTCCCTTACGTACTGACGATGCCACAGTAAACTTGGACATTAATTTCTCACAGAACACGAATAAAGTGGAGAGTATTTCGGAGCAGCGGCCTCGTCTGCGCGTAGGGGGGGATTTTCTGCGTCAGTATTTTATTGAGGAAGGTGAAGAGTTTGGAACGGTCTACTCTCGTGGCTTTCTCCGTGAGGCCATGGATCCAAACCAACCCATTAGCGAGGACAATCCTATGAATCCCAATGGACGAATTATTGTTGGCGATAATGGGGTTCCCAGAGTCACCTCTGGTAATGATGTGCTGGTTGCCAACTATAATCCCGATTGGCTTGGAAGTGTGGCTCTCTCATTTTCCTGGATGAATTGGGATGCAAGTGTTCTAATTGATCATCGTCAAGGTGGAACGATCACATCACTTACGAATGCGATCCTCTATGCTGATGGAGTGACGGCTGAGACTCTTCAAGGTCGCGAAGGAGGCTTAATTTTCGGCGACAACTTCTGGTCGCATGAAACGGCCGTCCTTGAAGATGGTACGCCGAACAATATTCCAATGAATGCTGAAACTTATTGGAGAGCTGTGGGTGGTCGTAATGCCCCCGTAGGGGAAGCATTTGTAGTGGATGCCACCAACACACGTGTCCGTGAATTCACACTTGGATACAATTTTTCCCCATCGCTATTCGGGAACGTACCGATTTCGGGTATGAGATTGTCTCTTGTAGGCCGAAATCTTCTCTATATTCACAGGGCTTCTGAGAATATTGACCCCGATGTGTTGATTAGCACTGGAAAGACGGCTGAAGGATTTGATTCGTTTGCACCTCCTTCATCTCGCTCTATTGGCTTCAATCTTTCCATTGACTACTAGTACTCCACATCGACAAAATCATCCGAATCAAAAGGATATTATTATGAAAACATTTACACGCGTCACAAAAAATTGGGTCGTACTATTTGTACTTATGACCGTGCTCACGTTCACTGTCTCTAGTTGTACAGATGACTTCGTGAGCCTCAATACCCCGCCGCATCAAATCTCGGAAGGCAACATTGACGTTGGACTTTTGGGACAGTCGTTTGCTCACTCACAATTCAATGGCATGTTTGGATCCGCTGGAGCTTTCCAGTTAGCACAATCACTGTTCGGCGATCTGTATTCTCAGTATTTCGCCACAACGGCCGAAAACTTTGACTCGGATCAGTTTGTGGAAGTGGGAAGATGGATCAATGGTGCATGGCGGAATTTTTACGGCAATGGTGCTCGTTCTCTTGCGTTTGTTGAGGATTTCTCTACGGAGAATGAGGGGCTTGAATTACCGAATGCTGTTGCCAAAATTTGGAGAGTCCAAATCTATCACAGAATGTCGGATTATTGGGGACCTGTCCTTTATTCTCAGGTTGGGAATGGAGAAACCACGGTTCCCTACGATTCGCAGCAGGATATTTATATGGACTTCTTTCAAACGCTGGACGAAGCGGTCGCCTTGTTGAGTCAGAATCGCGGAGCCACTGTTTTTGGTGGACATGATCAGGTATTTAATGGAAATGCGGATCAGTGGATTACCTTTGCAAACTCTTTACGCTTACGCCTTGCTGTTCGTATCCGTTATGCTGATCCAGGCACTGCCAGATCCGAGGCGGAGAAAGCTGTTGCTGCAGGAGTCATGATGGATAACTCTGATAATGCAATGCTGATGACAACTGACAATTCTCGTAATCCCTACAATGTGATTACCAACTGGGGAGAATTTCGTATGAGTTCTGCCATGGAAAGTCTATTGGAAGGGTACGACGATCCAAGAATTGGAGTATATTTCAGTCCCTCAGTTGATGGAGATTCCGACGGCGACGAAAGTCCTTATGAAGGAATGAGGAACGGGTTACCCCGAATTGAAAAAGGTGCTGTGATCAACAGTAAATTTTCTGACATGGGTGCGGATTGGCTCCCCCCAAATAGAGGTGGAACGAATCCCGCCATTCGGATCATGTGTGCAGCCGAAGTTTATCTGCTTCGTGCGGAAGGTGCTACACTAGGTTGGAATATGGGTGGATCGGCTAAGGATCTATACGAGGAAGGAATTCGGATGTCTCTCACCGAGAGCCGTGTGGGAGCCGAAATGGCCGCAGTGGATGCTTATATCGCTGGAACCAGTCCTCCCTCAGCTCCAAATGACGACTGGTCATCCCCGCCTCTAAGTGATATTCCCGTTGCTTTTGATACGGGTGGTTCGGTTGAACGCCAGCTTGAGCAGATCATTACCCAGAAATGGTTGGCCATTTATCCTGATGGATGGGAGGCATATACCGAGTATCGTCGCACGGGCTATCCGAAATTGTACCCCATCATTGAGTCGCAAAATACTAGCATACCAGAGGATGGTGTCATGCGTCGGATGACCTTTGTAAGTAGTGAGTACGATGACAATGGGGAAGCGACGCAGGCTGCCGTATCCCTATTGGGAGGTGCTGATGAGAATGGCACTCGAGTTTGGTGGGATGCAAAATAAGTAGACATCCCTTTCTATTCGCCGAGATACTTAATTATATTCTGGGATCCTTCCAGCAAGGACCCTCCCTAATTCGCTGAATTTGAATTGGGTACAAATTTGCCTCTATCCTCGTGGTGATACCGGGGATAGGGGCAAATTTCGTTCATGCCGTTGATCATTTTCTCTTCGGGTTATCTTACTGGGCAGAAAACAATTGCAACGTATGCTAGGCATACTCATAATAACTACTGATCTCTTTGGGAGCATGTCTCATTATTCCAGGAATGCAACCCCGTCTGCTGTCCATAGGATAGTTCTGACAACAGCATTGATCTGTCTTGTCGGGTGTGGAGGGTCAAACTCACAGCAAACACTTTTTGAAAGGATCTCCTCCGAACATTCGGGGATTATGTTTTCCAATGATCTCACCTTTACAGATTCGCTGAATATCTATTCCTATAATAATTTCTATGCCGGTGGAGGTGTGGCACTGGCAGATTTTGATCAAGATGGCAGGCTTGATATCTATTTCGTCAGTAATCAGCATCGGAATCAATTGTATTTGAACCGAGGGGATTTCGTTTTTGAAGAAGTCGCAAGTACTTCTGGAATACAAGGATCCTACCCCTGGTCTACAGGAGTCAGTGTTGTAGATATTAACGCGGATGGTCACCTGGATCTCTATGTTACGAATTCTGGTGCGATTCAGGCAGAGTTTCGGGCGAATGAGTTGTTTATCAACAATGGAGACGGAACCTTTACAGAGCGATCCCAAGACTACGGACTAGCGGATCTTGGCCATTCAATCCATGCAGTATTTTTTGACTATGACCTGGATGGATTACTAGATGTCTATGTAGTAAACAATTTCCATTCTCAACCAATCAGTGCATACGATCCTACCCTGATAGATCGCAACAGTCTGTCACTTGAGGGAGGTGATCGGCTTTATCGTAACGACGGGGAGTCATTTGTAGATGTGACACAGGCTGCGGGCATCTATAGTTCGGAAGTGGGTTTTGGTTTAGGTGCCACAGCAGGGGATCTGAACCGTGATGGGTGCATGGATCTGTATATTTCAAATGATTTCTTTGAACGGGATTATCTGTATATGAATCAATGTGATGGAACCTTTGTGGAGTCCTTGGAGACCATGCTTCCAAGCATCAGTACCACATCAATGGGTGGGGATATTGCCGACCTTGATAATGATGGAGCTCCAGAGATATTTATATCAGACATGCTTCCCGCTGTGGAGAGCCGAATCAAGCGCGTCTCCAATTATATTGAATGGCGAAAACTGCAAGAGGAGATCCAGTTAGGATACCATCGAAAATATCTTCGAAATACACTTCACTACAATAATGCTGATGGCACATTCAGCGAGATTGGTCGCTATGCAGGTGTAGAGGCAACCGATTGGAGTTGGAGTGCTCTCCTTGCAGATTTTAATTTGGATGGCTATCGAGATATTTTCGTGCCAAATGGTTTTTTCAAGGATGTCAGCGACAAAGATCTTCTGATGGCCTCCAGTCGTTTAGCAGCAGGAGGTCCGGGAGGACCAGATTATATTCGGAGACTCGTTGAAATGATGCCCAGCACTCCGACCTCTAATCATCTATTTGAAAATCTGGGTAGGATGCGGTTCATTGATCAGGCAGTTGACTGGGGGGTAGATACCCCGGGCTTTTCAAGCGGTGCCGCCTACGGCGACCTGGATCAGGACGGGGATCTTGACCTTGTCGTGAACAATGTCAACATGGAACCCTTCGTCTATCGTAGCAGGGCCGCAGAGCAGTTTCCAGAGCGTAGTTGGCTTGGAATTCGGTTGCTGGGGCAATCCCCAAACCCTCAAGGGGTAGGAGCACAAGTGGAGGTCGTTCATCAAGATCAACTGTGGTACATTGAGCAGATGCCCCAACGAGGGTTTCAGTCCTCAATAGATCCTGTACTCATGCTCGGTCTTGGAACCGGGGTTCAGCTATTGGACACCGTAATTGTCCGTTGGCCTAGTGGTCAATTGACAATCCAGACCCAGGTGAAGACGCGCCAATACATAGAAATAGTAGAGCATGAATCATCGCTCATGGAGCAGAAATTTCCTTTCCAGAATCCTACTGCGATTCAACCTTTCGCCCATCTGCTCTCAACTCAGGATTCACCTGATGTTCAGAATCTACCCTTGTTGGAGGATATTTCCAGCGAAATTGATCTGAATTGGACACACAGAGAACTGCCGTATGATGATTTTCGGAGTTCCCCACTTCTGTACCATATGAGATCCACTGAGGGCCCACCGCTCTGCGGTACAGACTTAAATGGGGATGGTCAAGACGAACTGTATGTCGGCGGGGGGAAAGGGCAACCAGGGGCTCTGTTCAGGGCTGAGGATGAAATGCGCTTTGTTCAAACATATCAACCGATTCTTGAACAGGACAGAGAGTCAGAGGATGTTGATTGTGTATGGACGGATCTCAATGGAGATCAGATTCCAGAATTATATGTTGCAAGTGGTAGCAGTGAGATTCCCTCAGGAAATTCATTACTTACAGACCGCATCTATTCTCTTGATGCACTCGGAGAATTGGTCCCTTTTGAGTACCAAGTAACCACTTCAAGGGATATGAACTTCCATACGGGAGTGGTTCGCTCAACTGATATGGATGCGGATGGTGATCAGGATCTATTTATCGGGATTCGTCATGGAGCAACCTATGGAGAATTGGTTGGGGGTATACTCTTAGAGAATCATGGGGCAGGGGAGTTTCAAGATGTGACCGATCGACTGATTCCAGAAGTCATGAACTCCGAGTTGAACGCTGCAGGTATCACGGACGCTCAGTGGGGAGACTTGAACCAAGATGGATACTCAGATCTGGTTGTGGTAGGTGAATGGATACCAATCACGATTTTTATGAGTCAAGATGGGATCTTAAAGCGCTCGGATCCAACTCAGTCACGTTTAAGAGGCTTATCTGGGTGGTGGCAGTCCGTTCAACTTGCCGATGTGAATCTTGATGGAGCCATTGACATCATCGCTGGGAATCATGGGATCAACTCACGTTTCAAGGCAGGCAGCAAACATCCTGTAGAAATGTGGATCCATGATTTTGATCAAAACGGACAGCTTGATCAAATCATCACTGGCTACGATTCAGAGGGAGGGCCATGGCCATTTGCACTCCGAGAGCAATTACTTTTACACTTTGGACTCTCCCCGTTCATTGTACGCCACTATATGGGGATGGGGCAGGGAGAGCTTCAGCAAATTTTTCAACGACTCCCTCATCTCGCTCCACTCATGGATCCTTTTGAAGCCTATGCCAAAAAGACAGTTCATGATTTATTTGGTGCTGAATTGAATAAGGCTACTCATTATTTCGTAGAGCAACTAGCATCTGTCATTGCGTGGAACCAGCATGATAGCTCTTTTCGGGTTGAACCGCTGCCAGTTCGTGCCCAATGGACTCCTATGCACGCAATTTTGGTTGAGGATATTGATTCGGATGGTGTATCCGAAATCCTTACAGGTGGCAACCTCTACGCTGCAACGCCTCAGGCAGGGCGCTACGATGCAGGCTATGGCGTCGTAATTCGACAGGATTCCATCCATCATCTCATTGATATGCCTGCGATCAGCAGCGGATTTCAAACCGATGGCGAGGTTCGTGCGATTGAAATCGTTCGCACCAATGAGGGACGCCTCATCGTGGTAGCACTCAGCGGTGGAAACCTTCGGTTTTTTCGGCCAACTCGGTTTGATTTGTAGGTGCGTCCAGATTCAACCGCTTGAATCCTCCCATACTTCTGAATCAAGAATTATCATGAGTGCACGCCATAAGATGTGAGCATCGTCCTCCAAGGAAAAATCAATTCTCGGACCTCATATTCATTACCCCCGAATGGCTTGCGTATCGTTGAACAGTTAAGTTGTCTGAGCTGGCTTGCAAACATGAGTCTGCTTCGTCAACTGCAGAAGAGTAGAGCGCTCGGTCATCGTCCCAGACACATGATCGGTGATTCTGATTGTGATCGCTACTGGGGCCTCCTGCCACTCGGACAGATCCAGCACAACATGTTCGTCAACCATACTTGATGTAGATTGATGTGTTGAAGAAGTGGAGGTTTTCGGACCGATGGATCCATCCGTGCTTTCAACTTCATAGGTCACAGTGTAATCCGTTAGGTCCTCATCGTTGAAATTCAAGAAGTACACTTCAAAATAGATCCCAAGTGGCTGATCGGGGTCCCAGTGGGTTGCCACAACGGGTAGTTTTTTCTCGGGGATTTCGTCTTCGTTGATCTCAGTCAGGAGTAGATCACTCATTTCAAGAGAATAGCCCGAAGCACTGAGTGGTTGAATAGAGTGCAGTCTCTGTACATGCATACCAAGCTGAACACTGGGCAATATTTTTTCCAGAGAATCCAATTGAGTCCATGCATACTCCCACTGAAGAGCGAAGCTGAGCGTATCTTTGATTTTTGGGACCACCCAGGAGCGGGCAGGGAAAGATGAATCTGCGCCTTCTTTGAGGTGAAATTGTCGAAGTCTCAGATTTGTAGGCGCATATATAGAATCAAGGGAAACCAAGTAGGACGTCAACAAAAAGTCATCGGATGGTTCAATATTACGTCTGCGTAGACGCCTGATCAGTCTACGATTCGGTTCCATTGATTTAGGATTCAACCCCCATGCAATATTCAGGCGAGTACTTCCTTCAGGTTCCAGAAAGCGTGTCCAACGAACACATGGGTTCATTGGCACAGGGGATCGCCCCACTTCGGTTGCAGATATGGGAACATTTGTGTTTCGGGATCTCTGATGGAAATCATCAAGAATTCGGGACTCCCGCAATATTTGTTTCGTAAAATAGTAGGGTTGTGTTTCATCAGAGGATGCAATGGAGACATAGTTACTGATCGTATCAAACAAAGTACCATAGTGAAAGTGTTGGATTGAAAGTTGCTGATAAATGTCATCAAGCCAGCTCAAAAGTACTGGAGCATCTTCTTTTCGCGTGCGAAACTTGTTCGGGATAAGATCTTCCACCGTACCAATCTGATATCCGCGCCGCCGAGAATGATATACAAATAAGTAATGTGCATCTTCATGTATCCTCTTGTAGGCCCAAAATTCATTGCGGGGCAATGTGTACTCAATCGGACGTAGATATAATCCCGAGTTCTTGAGTTTGATTTCGGTTTCCGCATCGGGCCATCCATAGCGAATCAGTATCTTGCCCCGATCATCAACCCCGAGAGCAGAGCGTGAATGATTGTAATGTTTTAATGCAAAATAGACTCGTGATAAATGTTCAATCAATCGCTCATTGGTAAAGGTTGCTGGAATGGGGTCTTGTTGGTTCCACCATTGTATAAGTGTGAAAACATCCGTTTCTTTGCCAACTTCCTGCTGTAAAGCAGTTAGAACTGCACGAACCGGACTTGAATTGGGAATAATGAGATCTAGGAATTGTAAGTGCAGATTGAGTTCATCAGTTCGCGGAGACACAGTTGCCTGTTTCAGTAACTCCATATAAAGAGATGCACCCTCTTCGTAGCGTAGCACTTCCTGTTCGTCAAAAATTTGACGTAAATCAGATGTGCTCTGTGCACCTGCGAAGTGAATGAGTGGGAAGAAGAGAATAGGGCAGATGTACGCTAATCTCCAATAATCCAATAACTTGCACGTATGAAAGCGCTGATAATGGAGGTAGAAAAACATAAAGGATGGTTTCGTCATTCCTCAATAAAGTCTCCCATTTGGCTCGGAGTCCGTTCCAGTTTGGGAAGAGTGCAGTCATGAATATAAGATATGTACGCTCGGTTCCATCAACAGATTAGATGCAACAACTAAATCAATGAAAATACTCGTCACTGGTGGCGCCGGATTTATTGGATCTCATGTTACAGACCTGCTGATTCGAGAAGGGTATTCAGTTGACGTACTTGACGATCTTTCAACTGGAATACGACAAAATATTCCTGAATCTGTCAAACTCTATGAGATGGATATCCGATCCTCTGCTGCATCTGAACTGATACGGCGTAATAAGTATTCTGCTCTCATTCATCATGCCGCACAAATGGATGTTCGGCGCAGTGTTTCAGACCCAGCGTTTGATGTTCAGGTGAATGTTCTTGGCCTAATCAATCTCTTGGAGGCTGGGAAGGATAGCGGTCTACGAAAGGTAATATTTGCTTCAACAGGTGGAGCAATTTATGGAGAGCCACTCTCGGGGCCGCAGAACGAGGGCCATGAGCAGCAGCCAATTTCTCCATATGGGATCAGTAAATTGACCTCTGAAAAACTACTTCACTTTTACTATCATGAATATGGAATTCCATATGTTGCACTAAGGTACGGAAACGTCTATGGTCCACGTCAGAATTCTCATGGTGAAGCAGGAGTCGTTGCGATATTTACGGAGAGGTTGCTTCAAGGCCAGCCTACGATCATTCATGGGGATGGACTTCAGACTCGAGACTATGTCTTTGTAGATGATGTTGCCCGTGCAAACCTTGCAGCACTTAACTTTAGTGAGTCACCGACATCATTTAATATTGGAACTGGTATTGAAACAGATGTGATCACGCTTCATCACAAAATCCAGCAAGCAAGTGGTGTCCAAATGAGTGCAACGCATGGCCCAGGAAAGTCTGGGGAACAGCGCCGAAGTGTACTTGATTACCGACGGGCAAGTGACAGACTTTCCTGGGTACCCCAGGTGTGCCTTGATGAAGGTCTACGTAGAACGGCGGATTGGTTTCGCTCCTATCTTCTGGCAAAGTAATGTACAGAGTTCAGTTACAGGATTTTGAGGGGCCATTAGATCTACTTCTTCTTTTGATCAATCGGAGGGAGATTGATATATTTGATATACCGATTGCTCAGATTACCAAAGAATACCTGTCTTATATTGGTTTGATGAAATCAATTAACTTAGACGGCGTTGGAGATTATATCTACTTTGCCGCTTTATTGATTAGTATCAAGGCGCGAATGCTGCTCCCCCAACCCGACATGGACTCAGAGGAAGAGCAGGAAGATCCCCGTCAGCAAATCGTAGACCAACTTCTGGAATACATTCGGTATAAAGAGGCGGCAGAATCACTCAATCATCAAAGAGATCAACGCGCATTACTTTACAATCGTGGGAAAGCATCAACTCCCTTAGAAGCATCAACATCTGAAAAGGAAGTCTTGGTTCAGACCACTATATTTGACCTAGTCCGCGCCCTTCATGCTATTTTGGAAGGAGTTCCTGATGAACAACTGATTACCATTGCAAGGCAAGAGTACTCAGTAGAGGGGCAGGCGGCGAGCCTACGTAAAATTTTATCAATCCAGAAAAGAGCCGGTTTTGGCGATCTTGTGAGAGGACAGGCTCGGGCGTTCATTGTAGCTACGTTTCTGGCGGTGTTAGAGATGGCCTTTGCCCAAGAAGTATTTTTATCGAATACGTACGATGAGAATGGTTTTGCAATTGAACTAATAGCGTCAAAAGATGAATCGTAGTGAACCTGAATCTTCAATTGAGGTAGCCTCTCTGGGGGAAGTGGTTGAAGCGCTTGCATTTGCAGCTGAGACCCCGGTGGCTATACAACAAATTCGCACCATTTATGCAGAGGTAACTGGACGTAATTCACTCCCTAGTGCGAGTGATGTGCAGGATGCCCTAGATTTACTCAATGATTCCTATGAAAAGCAAGGTCATCCATTACAGATTCAAAGCTGGGCAGGAGGGCTACGGATGGTTACGACCGAATCGGTTTCACCATTTCTTGAGAGCTATTTCCAACGGGAGCGAACCCGTCGTTTGACCAAGCCATTAATGGAGACTCTTGCCATCCTTGCCTATAAACAGCCAACAACCAGAGCAGAAGTGGATGTGGTCCGTGGAGTAGATTCGGGGTACTCCATTCGAAAATTACTTTCACTGGATCTTATTGCAATCGCTGGAAGAGCAGACGCACCGGGGCGCCCGATCCTCTACGAGACCACGAACCGATTCTTGGAAGAGTTTGGATTGAATAATCTGGATGGATTACCGAACCTGCGACAAGTAGAAGAGTTATTGGAGGATGCTGAATTTGACCAAGAGCGATTACGACGTTTCATGTCCATTGGACTTACGCCCAGTGACGATGACTCTGACCTCAACGCCTCCGAAGATCAGACTGCCCCTTAGATTTTGATGTCTAAGTGCACGGATCAATCCTTATAGGTCTCAAACTATGCCACCAAAACAGACATTGGAGTCTGGTCGGTTGAACCGATACATTGCAAGGGCAGGAATTTGTTCTCGACGGAATGCGGATGATCTAATCAAGAGCGGTCAGGTCCGAGTGAATGAAAAGATCATTCATGAATATTGGTTCCAGGTAAATAAGGGAGATCAAGTGAGTGTGAACGGGAAAATCATTTCACCTTTGCGCTTCATTTATATTTTACTGAACAAGCCTAAAGACACGATAACCACAGTTCAAGATCAAAAAGGACGTAAAACAGTGATGGATCTAATCAAATTGGACCATGAGATCCGTGGACTCTTTCCTGTTGGACGACTTGATCGCAATACTACGGGGGCATTG
This sequence comes from Rhodothermales bacterium, assembly GCA_965208025.1. Taxonomy (GTDB): domain Bacteria; phylum Bacteroidota; class Rhodothermia; order Rhodothermales; family Bin80; genus Bin80. The sequence continues at coordinate 980,294 of OZ242302.1, read as the reverse complement.
CTACTTACTACTGATGGAGATTTGGGGCATCGCTTGATGCATCCAAGTTTTAAGGTAACCAAACAGTACCGAGTGCGTACCAAGTCACCAATCAGCCCTGAACAAGTTAATCAACTTCGTCAGGGTGTAGTTTTAGAGGATGGGTTAGCCTCATGTGATCAGGTGGTTTATTTGAATGGGGGCGATCCGTATGAAATTGGGATTGAGTTGCACGAAGGCAGGAATCGTCAAATCCGTCGTATGTTTGATGTGCTCAATCATAAGATCATTGCATTAGAGCGAGTCTCTTATGCCGGATTAACGACCCACAGTTTACGACGAGGAAACTGGCGTGAGCTAAAGGAAAGCGAAACGCGCAGGTTGTACCGAATGGTTGGCCAACCTACATGACCATAAATTGAATTCCATGAAAGTCTCGTCAATTCCAAATGATGTTCTCACCGCCAGGATAAAGCGTGAAGGGCTCACCTATGACGATGTACTTCTTGTTCCTGGAAGATCGAGTGTGATGCCTCGAGAGGTCAAAATAGACTCACGGGTGACTCGGAACATAAAACTGAATATCCCCCTTTTGTCTGCTGCAATGGATACCGTGACCGAGGCAGGCCTTGCGATCGCCATGGCTAGAGAGGGGGGGATTGGTGTCTTGCACAAAAATATGTCTGTACAGGATCAAGCTACCCAAGTGCGAAGAGTCAAGCGATCAGAAAGTGGTATGATCCTGGATCCAATTACTCTCGAAGTTGAGAGTACGGTAGGGGATGCTCGTGCTCTGATGGCGCGTTACTCAATCGGGGGGATCCCTGTTGTTGATCAAGCTAGACATTTAGTAGGGATCATTACGAATCGGGACTTGAGGTTTCAGGAAGAGAGTCAGCAACCCGTCCGAAATGTCATGACTCCTACACCACTTCATACTGCACCTGTTGGAACAACGTTGGAACAGGCTGAAGCAATGCTCCAACAACATAAGATTGAGAAACTACCCGTGGTTGATGAGGAAGGATGCCTTAAAGGTCTGATCACGTTCAAAGATATAGAGAAAAAACGAAGACACCCCTTCGCTTGTAAGGATAGCCACGGTCGTCTTCGTGTTGGTGCAGCGGTCGGTGTATTCGGGGATATGTCTGAACGGGTCGCAGCACTGAATGAGGCAGGCGTTGATTTCATTGTTGTTGACACTGCTCACGGACACTCTGAGGGTGTCCTTAATGCTGTACATGAACTAAAATCCCAGTATGCATCTCTTCAGATTCTTGCGGGAAATGTCGCGACGGGTAAAGGGACTGAAGATTTGATTGCAGCGGGTGCTGATGGAGTCAAGGTTGGAATTGGCCCTGGATCTATCTGTACTACGAGAGTGGTTGCAGGAGTAGGGGTGCCACAGTTCTCTGCTGTACTTGAGTGTGCCACTGCTGCGAAGCCCCATGGGATTCCAATCGTGGCGGATGGGGGGATAAAACAAACCGGTGATATCCCAAAGGCTCTCGCTGCAGGTGCATTCAGCGTCATGGTGGGCAGTCTCTTTGCTGCGGTGGAGGAAAGTCCAGGAGAAACCGTAATCTTTGAAGGGAGGAAGTTCAAGTCTTATCGGGGGATGGGTTCCCTTGGAGCAATGAAAGATGGAAGCAAGGACAGGTATTTTCAAGACGCAGAAGATGAGATTAGCAAGTTAGTGCCTGAAGGCATTGAGGGACGAGTTCCATATAGCGGATACCTCCATGAGGTGATCTATCATATGGTTGGTGGATTGAGAGCTGCAATGGGATACTGTGGATGTAAAGACCTTCAAGCATTCCGCTCAGACTCTGAATTTGTTCGAATTACCGATAGTGGTTTTCGCGAAAGTCATCCTCACAGTGTTCATATCACGAAGGAAGCCCCTAATTACAGCTACCGCAGATAATCACGGAATTCCTATTTATGATCAGTGGAAATCGGAATACAGCTGTCCGTGGAGATGTACAGTAGAACCAAGAACAAATGACTAGTCAGCCTGGATGTGGAGACAGGCACGGTTGGTTTGCTCTGCGACCAGAAAAAGCGATAGCCTTTGCGTGCCAGATAAAATGAAAAACTCCAGACTGATTAAGAGAGTGGACCAGCACATTTTGTATTGTACCAGACATGAAAACAGAAATGGATTAATAAATTAGGTTCTACCACAATTGGTGTGTATGAGAACCATTAAATGAACTAGTGGAATTTGTATAAATGTTTATGATTCGTGTTGGAAAGAGGGACATCAAAACAGTCATCAAGGTTGCCGAGATATATCGGTGATATCATACAAGAGCCTGTAATACGTTATAGCCTATACGATTGAACACCATCACAGAACGAATTAACGGCAAAATTCAAGAACTCAAAACGATTGGGAGAGGATACAGAATCTCTGCAATTTTCAGAAATGCGATTCTATTCTTCTGAGGAGGATTGGACCTCTATCCACTAGGTTCGTGGTAGAACCTGATTTTTCGTATCTTCAATTGCAATCAAGCCTTCTATTTCACGAGAACGGCCATCTAACTAAACCATTCGTCAAATGCAAAGAATTATACTGCTATTATCATTCACAATCTTCTTGGCCTTCTCCGCCTCTGCTCAGAGTGTAGGCCAACCTGAAATGGGCACCGTAGACTTCGCGTGGGAGCCCAGCCAAGATGAAGATGTGGGGGCTTTTCTCACCTTTCCTGGTTCTCCTGCCTATGCACCCGGGCTCAATTCTGGTGCAAGAAGCATTGCAGGTCCAGTGGACCTGGATAATGATGGAAAGATGGAGGTTGTTCTCTCAGATTATTCAAGTGGTGGGCGCGCTCATGTAATTGAAAATGTCGGCGTAGACACTTGGGAGTTGATTTATTCGTCCCCCACATTGGACGCTAGTGTTGGAAGTGCCAACAATGCCCGAGGTGTGGGAGCAGGAGATCTGGATGGAGATGGTTTTGGGGAAATTTATCTGTTTATCGGCAATGATTTAACAGCGAATAGCCCCGCACTTGCCTTTATTCCAGGCCCACGCCTTGGGGCTCTTGAAGCGGATGGAGATAATAGCTTCAGCTTAACCAGAATAGCACTCTGGAATTTTGAAGGTATAGAAGTGGATAGGTTTCGTACTGAACGGATGATCATTCAAGATGTGGACGGTGATGGCATTGACGAACTTCTCTTCGCGAATAATGGCAGTGCCAATGAGCATGATAATTGGTACATTGTCACTGTGCAGGATATAGGTACTGGTCTTGAAACTTGGAACATTGAAGCCAGATGGAGTAGCCGATCCTCGGAAGAGTTTGATCCCGTTGATTGTGGTGGCGGCAGTCCCTATGGAATTCTACCCGCTGACTTGGATGGGGATGGGAGTTATGAACTTGTACTGACGTCTTGGAATTTACATAATTTCTCAAATGTTGATATCTCAGGAGCCAATACGTATATGAGCCCCTCTGGGGAGCACGCATATGCACGGGCAACCGAAACCGACCTTGTTGCATTGTTTGGATGCACTGCCGTAGATATGGATGGTAACAATGATGATGAAGTTTATTGTCCGATCCAAAATACTGGTAGTGTGGTTCTCCTCAACTACGAAGAGGGTGAAAACCCTCTGGAAATTCGTTTTACAAGAGATAGCGCCTCCGACGAGTTCAGCCTCAATAATATTGTTTCTCCTATCATTGAAGATGCAATTGGTTGGGGAATTACGTCAGGTGATATTGATGGGGATGGATCTCCAGAACTGATTGGAACGGGGCCTGGTTATTCGGTTGATGATTTTGAGACAGGATCCCCACCAAAATGGGTGACAATCGTGGATTACAATAACGCGAATGATGGTGGGGTTGAAGATCCGAGTAGTTATAAAGTAAGGTACATTGAGTTCTCTACTCCTACCGAAACTCTCTTCAATACAGTTAATCTTGACAGTGCTGGCGTTATGACGACCTATTATGAAGGCGAGGGTGGAGCGGCCCATCAATTTGTCTACCTCGGTGATGTAGATGGAGATGGTGCAAACGAAGTCGCTATGAGCTTCCAGGCTGTCCCTGATAGCATTTTCATGATCAATGAGTTGTTTAACCCTGCCGATTCAACGTTCAGTCGGGACACCACCGCCGCCGTTCCCAATCCACGACGAGCATTTTTACGTGTGCTTTCTGGAGATGGAATCTCAACACGCATTTCCGAAGAGCGTGTCATCGTACCGCGGGATTTTGAATTACATCCGAATTATCCGAATCCATTTAACCCCTCAACGACCTTCTCATTTACCCTGCCACTGGATAAGCGCGTCAGTGTTAAGGTGTATGACATGACGGGGCGCTTAATCAGAACCCTCATCAATGATGAACAATTCGCCAAGGGTACTCATTCAGTCAATTGGAATGGGCTTACAGAAAGCGGAATGTCTGTTGCGAGTGGACAGTACCTGTATACCTTGGAATGGGGACAGTTCAGACATGCACGACGTATGGTGCTCTTGAAGTAAGTTTCCTTCCCATGAAAAATAGTTTGGCTGTATCACTTGATCGTCACTCCACATCTGTCCAAAGAAGAGTATCCTTGGAAGGATAGGATCATAAATGCGTCATCTTCTATTGCTTCCTGTTGTAAGTTGCCTATGGAGTGGATCTGTTTATGGACAGGGGAAGATTGCTGGACATATAGAGGATGCAGATACGGGGGAAGAGCTCATTGGCGTTGCTGTACTCATTGAAGGTACTGGGCGTGGTACCACGACCGATCTGGAAGGGAATTACGTTCTGCTCAATCTGCGCCCAGGCTCTTACTCATTAGTCTATTCTTACATCGGCTATCAGGGACAGCGAGTCACAGATATTCAGATTACCAGTGGTCAAACGACACGAATAGATATTGAATTGAATCAGACTGTAATAGAGGGAGAGGAGTTGATCGTTCAGGCAGAGCGCCCTCTCGTACAGAAGGATCTTACCGCATCAAAAAAAACCATTATTGCTGATGAAATTGAAGCACTGCCTGTTGAAAGTCTCTTTGGTGTTTTAGCGACGACGGCAGGGGTAACCACAGGGGCCAGTGGAGAATTACATGTTCGGGGTGGGCGCAGTAATGAGATATCCTATCTGGTGGATGGTCTCCCCGTCAGTAATCCATTCAATACCAACGGAATTAACACACGGGTAGCAATTGATGCAATTGAAGAACTTTCCGTGATTTCTGGGGCTTTCAATGCAGAATATGGCAAAGCCATGTCGGCCGTCGTGAACCTCGTAACGAAGGAAGGTGGCGAGCAGTTGGAAGGATCCATTACTGCTTACGGAGGGGACTATCTCACTCAAAACCATGAACTCTTCCTCCTGCCTGATGGGATCAAACTTACTTCGACGACACTGGAAGGTTCTTTGAGTGGTCCCATTCCAATCGGCCCAAGGGTTCGTTTTTTGATTTCGGGTAGATACGACAATCATGATGGTCATCTCTATGGAATTCGTCAGCATTTCCCTAGCGATTCTGCAAATTTCAATAGCAATCCGTGGTATTATGAAATTCAGGGGAATCCATGGTGGGAGTACGTAGACAGTACGATCACCCTTCCAGATGGATCAGAGGTTGGGGGGCAGGGCTTGGAGCTACCCAATGAGCGCGTTGCCATGAATCCCAACGATCGGTTCAATGTGCTTTCAAAACTCACAGCACGGCTCTCCACCAACACCCAACTGGAATACTCTTTCTTGATTGATAACAGCGAGGCAAAAGGATTCAGTTTTGGGTACAGGTACAATCCAGACGGTGTCGCAAGTAATCAGCGTCGGAATCAGAATCACAGTCTTCATTATACTCATACACTGAATCCACGCACATTCTACACCGTCAAGCTGTCTTGGGCACAGGCATCGTATAAATATTTCCTCTATGAAGATCCGCTTGATCCCCGTTATGTCAAGGATATTGGGGGGATTGGTGCTGGGAATGTTACCGGCTTTCCAGGGAATAATTATCTCTTTGGTGGAAATCAAAAATCGCATATTTACGAAGACTCTGGATCACTTCGAGGCAAGGCAGACTTTACTCGGCAGTTTGGGATCACCCATGAGGTGAAGGTTGGAGTTGAAGCTCAGCAGCATAGTCTGAGCCGCCAGAACTTTATTGTCCTCTATGATGGGAATCAATATCCAGAGCCCACTGTTGAGTCAGTTGATAACCCTTCGCATGACCGTTATGACGATCAAAAAGTACTCGAACTGAGCGCCTATGCTCAGGACAAGCTTGAATTTGATAACTTCATCATAAATGCAGGGTTACGTTTTGAGCGCTTTCAACCCAATGGTGCGTATATCCCCGACTTGTTCAACCCTCAGGGTGAATTAGCAGATGCTTCCGTCAAGAACCTGTTGCTGCCCAGACTTGGTGTGTCATTCCCCATCACCGATAGAGGGATCATTCACTTTTCCTATGGGCATTTTGCACAGATGCCCTCTTTACGAAATTTATTTATCAACCCTGAATTTGAATTTCCCAAGGGAAGTGCTCCAACCTTTGGAAATACCAACCTGCGACCTGAAAGAACCGTGCAGTATGAGTTTGGAGTACAGCAACAACTGGGAGAATTGTTGGCCGTTCATGTAACGGGGTACTTTAAGAACATTCGCGATTATATGGCGCTTCAATTGGTGCGACATTCAACGATTGCAGGTGAAGATCTGTACAATATTTATCTCAACAAAGCATATGCCAATGTCACGGGACTCACGGTTTCATTTACCAAGCGACGGGCTCAGGATGGATTTCTGTCTGCTACACTGGATTACACGTTTCAGATTGCCGAAGGGAGTGATGATGATGCAAACAGATTTTTCTTCAATCGTTTGTCTGGGCGTGAAAATGAGCTGGAGGTGGTTCCGCTCTCGTTTGATCAGCGTCATGTGATTTCTTCTACCGTCACACTTTCACGCACTCGGCGATTTGGACTTTCATTTAACGGTCAGTTCTCCACAGGCTATCCGTACTCTCCCTTGATTCTGGATCAAAATGTTGACCTACCGACACGTAGCGGCCGAAAGCCCGCCAAGTTGAATGTGGATGCTCACTTGTTCAAAGAATTTAATGTGGCAAATGTACCGATTCGTGCGTTTGTAAAAGTATTCAACTTATTCGACCGCTTAAACGAAAATTTTGTGTTTAATGATACTGGTCGTGCAACTTATTCGCTCTCAGCTCAGCGGAACTTGCATGCCACTTGGGAGCCTAATTATCGTCTTCCCGGTGTGCATTCCTTAGAAGAATACGATACACGACCCCATTGGTATTCCTCGCCGCGCCAGATCCGTCTTGGTGTAACCGTCTCCTTTTAATGAGTCTTCAATTCAGGGTTTCTTTCGTCTTGGTCTTACTTCTGGGTTCTTTTCAGGTAAAGGCGCAGCAGAGTGAATTTGAACGACTACGGGGCTGGGATCAACATCAAGTTCATGCTTGGCTCACCAATCTGGGTAAGATACCGTTTCGTACAGGGGCAAATCAGGAATGTGAAGAGGGAATCACGAATCGTCGTGATGTGATTCTGAATGGAAATAGGATTACGACCCAAATCTTCAACTTTGGGTCCATCTCCGCACCCGGAAACACCATTACTGATATTGTCTGGAATGGACTCGGGTACGGGTATGAGTTTGGTCCGTTCGTTGCTGCCGAGGTCGTGGATACTTATCGTGAGGACGGCCGCGTTCGTGATCCCCAGAGTGTTCCCTTGGTAGATGAAACTGGTCGTCCAGTTCTTGATGAACAGGGGAATCAAGTCTATGTCATGCGGATTGTTTCCGATGGTTTAGTTTCCAATGGAGGGGAAATCTCCCCAGATGGCTCCACCTTTTGGGGTTGGCAACCTATTTCCTGTGCGGAACCAGTGGGGAGCTTCGGAGGATTGCAGGTAGTGAATCCCCAATCAATCAAGATTCCTACGAATGATGACTCGGATGAGGATCTGGATGGGAAACCGGACTCATGGCCAGAGGCATGGTACAATGAAACCTTGGAGCAATACCTCTGGCCTGGGGCGCTGCGGCAAGGTGCATCCAATGCGGATAAAGAGACAATCTACTTTATGAATGACTACAACAATAGTGAATTCAGCTATTGGCCATTCCCGAGTGATAGTACAAAGCGTGGGCTTGGGCTAGAGGTGGAAGTCCGACTTTATCAGTGGGCGAACCCATTGGCTGAGGATGTAATATTTCTCATCTACAAGATCACGAATAAGAGTGAAAAAGATTTAGATAGAGTGATCTTTGGAATGTGGGGAGATCCACATGTTGGAGGCCCGAACGACTGGCCCGATGACTGGGCATTCTATGATGAAAATCTCAATATGGTTTTCGCATGGGATGACGATGGTCGCAGTGATATTGCAGGTCGGGTCCCTGGATATTTTGGATATAAATTTTTAGAAAGTCCCGGAGTTGATGATGATGGGATTGACAATGATGCCGACGGCATGATTGATGAATCCTGGACCGATGGCATTGACAATGATGGGGACTGGAATCCAGAGTTTGATGATGTGGGCATTGATGGCATTCCAGGAACGGGTGATCTAGGCGAGGGAGATGGCGTGCCTACTGCGGGGGATCAGTTTGATATTACCAAGCCAGGCGAGCCCAATTTTGAATTCACCGATATTGATGAGAGCGATCAGTTTGGTCTCACTTCTTTCGCCTCTCCACCATTTGCAGGGAATCGTGTTGACAATGATGAACGTGTTTGGAGTTTTGTCCAACCTGGGCGATTTGATGTAGTACCCACATCACCTGGAGACTATGTGTTCCTGTATGGGTCGGGCTCTTTCCGCCTTCGCGCTGGTGCGACCAAACGGTTTTCTATTGCCCTGATTGTTGGGCAAAATCGAGAGGACTTACGTCTAAATGCAAATACAGCGCAGCAGATCTATGATGTCGGATATGTGTTTGCCAAGCCTCCACAGAAGCCGAATCTACGCGCAGTTCCTGGAGATAAGCGTGTCACATTGTATTGGGATGATGAGGCCGAGGGTTCAGTGGATCCTTTAACCAGAGAGGAAGATTTTGAGGGCTATGTAATCTATCGTTCTACGGATCACGAATTTTCTGACCAACAGACTATCACAGATATCAATGGAAGTAATTTCCTGTTCACCCCACTAAAGACTTCTCTTGGCGTGGATGCGAGATTTGATCTGAATAATGGCTTGAATGGTCCAAGTCCCATCCCATTCCCTGGGCGTGGTGTCACCTATGATCTTGGAGAAGACACGGGATTATTTCATACCTTTGTTGATTCAAACAATGTTGTTAACGGGCAGACATATTACTATGCCTTAGCAGCCTATGATCGCGGGTTTGCTGGTGCAGCCGGAGATGCATTCGCGAATGGAATTCCGCCAAGCGAAACAAGCAAGACGATCACCTATGACCCAACTACAGATCAGTATATATTTGATGTGAATACCATTTCCGTTGTACCAGGTCCTAAGGTGGCAGGATATGTACCCGCGTCTGCATTTGATCCAACAGGATTAATTCACACCAGAGGAAATGCAACGGGTTCCATTGTCATCAATGTAGTGGATGACTTGGCAGTACGGGATGACCAGTCCTACCGAATTGAATTTGATGAGACGGATGAAAGCGTGGTCTATTCGGTAATCAATGAAGGTCCTGTCACCATAACGCTTCAAGTTGCCACTGGAAAAAGTCAGAACACACTATACAGGAATATTATAGAAAGTTCTTTTGAGCTTCGTACTTCGGATGGGAGATTACTCACTCAGGATACAGATTATTCAGTAGATGGTCGTTCAGGGGCCATCAATGTATTTGGGAGTGCTGGTGTAGATGCTGGCGAAGAAATACAGGCTACGTTTCAGTATGCTCCATTATTTCAGAGCACCTTACTGCAAAGCGAAGAAGGGAATATTGTTTTTGAGGGCCTCCATGTGTTTGTGCAGGATGATGCCCTGGAATTTGATACTGAAGCTTCGGGTTGGACAGGCGGAAGCACGAATATCCCCTTTAGGTTTCAGCAGGCAAGTACAGGTCCTGGGCGAATGACCCAGCCTTTTGATTATGAAATCAGATTTTCCGACGTTCCAGTTGCGACTGGATTCAGTAATAATATTCCGATTCCGTTTGAGGTCGTCAATGTAACCCAAGCCAATCGTCCAATTCAAGTATTTGTCCCAGACGTTAACCGTAATGGATCATGGGAGGTCATGGAACGGATTGTATTTCTGGAGCAGTTAGATGAAGGGCTCACGGCAACTTGGGAAGTTCGATTGGATGACATCGGGTCTACTCCACAGGGGGGTGATGTACTCGTTCTGGCGACCCGTAAGCCATTTGCCAAGGGAGATCTATTTAATTTTCGTACTGTTGCTGCGGCGACAGACGAAACTCTCACGACCCAAGAATTGCAGGATATATATGTGGTTCCAAACCCCTATGTAGCTACAACGGTATTTGAGCCCCGCAATCCTATTTCTCGTACGGAACGCGGTGAACGAAGACTCTACTTTGCGAATGTACCCCAACAGTGTACGATTCGCATTTACACACTTTCGGGTGAACTAGTTGAGACGCTTCATCATGACAGTGCGCTTGACAATGGGAAAGTATTCTGGGATATGCGCACTCGAGATAATATGAACCTTGCCTACGGGCTTTATATTTTCCATGTGGATAGTCCAGCAGGAACCTTTATTGGGAAATTCGCGGTGATAAAATAGAGCCCATGAGAATCCAGAACCTTAGTGTAGGGATCTTATTTCTGGGATTATTTACCAGTACTTCGGTGGTAGCGCAGGAGGAATCTAGTTCACTTGATGAAGAAACGATCACCAGAGTTGGGACTACCGCAGCACAATTCCTGAAACTTGGGGCAGGTGCGAGGGCAATTGCGCTTGGAGGGGCGTATGTGGCTGAAGCGAGTGATATGAGTTCTGTATATTGGAATCCCGCAGGATTCGCGCGACTGACTGGGAGTCATTTACAACTTAGCAATACCCAATATTTGGCAGACATCAACTATAACTTTGCCGCATTCGGGACCTCCATGGCTCCGTTTGGGTCTATGGGTTTGTCACTTCTGATCGTTGATAGTGGAGACATGCCGGTTCGGACTGAATTACAGCCTGAGGGAACAGGTGAACAGTTCAATACACTCAGTTTTGCTTTGCAACTCACCTATGCCCGAAATCTCAGCGAGCAATTCTCAATCGGCGCGAATGTTAAAATGGTTCAGGAGCGAATCTGGCACAGTACAGCTTCCTCCATTGCATTTGACATCGGTACTCTCTTCACAACTCCGTTCCAAAGTTTACGCCTTGGCGCCAGTATGTCAAACATAGGTCCTAAGATGCGAATTGATGGGCGGGATATCCTCTTCAGCGAAGATCCCAGTCCCAATACAACGGGTACTGCAGAAATAGTCAATGCACAATATCGCACGGATGGATTCTCAATGCCCCTCATCTTCAGGGTAGGTTTAGCGTGGGATGCTGTGGATACAGGAACCCACCGGATCGTACTTACATCCGACGCAGCACATCCGAACGATAATGCAGAGTATATCAATGCAGGTGCAGAATATATGTTTAGGGATCTGATTGCATTTCGGGCCGGATATCGGAACTTGTTTGAGCCGGATTCGGAGCAGGGACTGACCGTAGGGGGCAGTCTTATGATTCGTATCAACCGAGATTTAGTAACCAAATTCGATTATGCATATGCGGATTTTGGGCGCTTAACCCAGACGCATTGGCTGACCGTTAATCTATCTTTTTAGGGTCATGAGGCTAAGGCTTCTGGGCTTTATTCTCTTGATTGGAGGGCCGATCACGGTTCATGCACAGCTTATTCATGATATGATTCATGAAGAAGTTGTATTAACGGCTCCCAACGTTACCTTGACAGGTAAGCACGCATCCGTGAGTGTTCATAGTCAGACTCTTTCCAATGATTTCACGGGGATTGCCCTTCAAGGATTTACAGATAGTGATTCCCTATCAGGTTTCATACGATTTTTCAGTCCTCAAGGTTGGGAGAGGTGGCATCCCCTTTACATTGTTCGTAGTGCAACGGACGAAGCGTTTCTTGCAGCCTACCGAGATGATCATGTAATCAATGCAACAAAGTTTGAACTGCGCTTTCAGTTGGATGCAGACGCTTCACTGCTGATATTGAACGCTGGCACTTTTGATCAGCGTCTGGATCAGGGAGAAGAGATGGATCAGTTGTCTCAGAAAGCTGAAAAGAAAAATGACTTTTTGATCCGTGCCCCCAACATTCGCAGGCGTACAGAATGGGGTGCACATCCATTTCGGGGGTCTCCCATTCCCTTGAATCGCCCCAGCTATGACTATATGACGCTCCATCATACGGCCGGGTTTGCAGCTACCACTCTTTCGGAAGGATTGGAACAGGTTCGAAGGATCCAGCTATTTCATCAGAATGGCAGGGGATGGAGTGATATTGGGTATCAGTTTTTGATGGATCAGGAAGGACGTTTATATCAAGGTCGCCCCTTTTTAAGAGAAAGTGATCCCTTTGACCAAGGACCCCAGTTGGTGCAGGGGGCTCATGCGGGTGGTGCGAATCGTGGGAATATTGGAATATCACTGATGGGTTGTTTTCATCCTCCAGAGGGGGCAGGTTGCCGGAATGAACTCACGCCGTTTGCCACTGACTCACTGATAGCGACCTTCGGATTCCTGTCAGAGCGCTATAATGTGTCGCCTGATGATATGCGAGGACATCGGGATTTCAACAATACTGCATGTCCAGGAGATAATAATTATCAGAATCTACCTGACTTTATGCTCAGAGTAGAAGACCTGCTTCTTCGGGGAAATATGCGCTTGGGAGAGGGTGCCATCATTGCACGTTTGAGTCAGTCGGGAATTGTAAGACTCAGATGGTCATTCACTGTGGACAATGGGATAGATGAGTTCTATGTTCAGCGACATGCGGAAGATGGGAACCCAATTGAAATTATCAGGGGGGAGGGCGCGATGGATGGTAGCATTTCGGATGCTCCTAGCGTTGGACTTCATATCTATGAACTCGTAGCACAGAATCAAAGTGGGGCACAACAGCGTCTAGCTACTGCCGAAATTTTTGTAGAGCCGAGGATAACAAATATTTTGGTACAATCCTTCCCAAATCCAACTTCATCTCAGGCCACGATTCGATACTTTCTGGAAAGTGATCCCGGTCTAGTATCTGTGAATCTCTTCGATCTTACAGGAAAAATAGTGCTCACAGGTGAACAGCAATTTCGGGAGCCAGGGGAGTGGTATGTGACCACACTTGATACGTCTTCACTACCCGGGGGGGTATATCTCTACAGAATATTAGTGGCCGGATTTTCGTCTACGGTCTATAAGGAATCAAAGCCACTTATCGTTCTGCGATAATTCCGACCGGGTGCGTGCCTCCACAAGAGCCTCAGATGAGTAATGTGCAAATATTATATTAGATTTTTCAATTCTAAAGTCGGACGGTCTCTCTATCCCGATCCATAGGGCTCACATCAATTACGAAGATGGATACCAAATTCTTCAATGTGGGATCTATCTGCTTTTCAAGTAGATCAGCTAATTCTTGATGGGTATCAGGAATTTGACCACATGGCGAGACGATATTCATATACTCTGGGCCAAGCCATAATACTAGGTAAATTCCATATTGGTTAATTTTAGAATCATGTAGATATATAGGTAGAAGTCGTTTGTTGATTGCACGCCAGATATCAAGGTGCAAATTCTGTTTAATTTCAATCAAGATCGAGGTATCAGGGGGATGGGATACACGAAGATCCGATCGTCCATCAGTGGCGAATCTTCCCTCAGGTTGAACGTCAATATTGTATTTTTCAAATCGTGGTTCAAGATTTGAAAGTAATCTGTCACGACACTGATCTTCATGCTCTGGTCTGATAGGTAGATACAGGGATGAATGATTCCATTTCCAATACTTACGCCAGTCGTTAGAAGAATTATTCCGAGTCTGTGCTCTCAGATCTTCCAGAACATCAACCGCTAGACCATGCAGGTCTCCGGCGTATGAAGGTGGCCCGTTGTAGAGCGTCCTGTGAATTTGTGATGTAGTGAGGTCCTTTCTCTCCGCCGCACTTGACCGCCAGGCTTGATTTCGTTGGGCATCCTCAATCCGACGCTTCCATGCACTGAGACTTGAATCGCACACCAAAGAGACTAATGCTTGACTAGCATCGCGATTGCTACGATCTGAAAGCTCGGAGATAAACAGAGACATCAAATCAAGGTGTTTATCCAGTATCATATCCTCATGGTCAGTTGAGTAGGCCCCGCTGTCCACAATTGGAGCATGTAAGTGACGTCCTATTGCTCGGATGAATTGCGATAATTCCTTTGAGGACCATTCTTCCAAATTCAGTCCTATCGCTTGAAATGGGTTTGATTCAAAAAAATCAAAAACATGAACAATACGTGGCATACGACCAGTGGACAGAAACTCTGTAAAGCGCGGCAGGCATAGATCTCGTGCAATACACACGCCTGCACAAAGTAATTTCGCTTCTTGGGCGACATCCATATTCTTACGCCGTAAGCGATGCAGAATCAGCTTGCGCAGATCTTCTTTCTCTGATTCATCTGAGGACAAATTGTAGACTCGAATTACAGTCAAAAGAACAGCATGCAAGGAGGCGAGTTGTTTTCCGCTGCATTTCGTAGGAAAAATAGTCATGATCTTCTTTCGCATTGCAAGCGGAGCCACCTTTGCATATGTTTCATCATAGGCCATCTTAACCAATTGCTTGGTAGGGTTAGTTTTTGATTGAACACATGCTCTATGCACAGAAACTAATGCGTCCGCGACGGCCATAGGATAGTGACTGAGGGCATGTTCATACCACTGAGGAACATATTCGGACATACCTGAGAAGAAAGTGATGTCTTGTGGTTGAAGTAGATTAGTCACCATGTAAATCCCAAGTACTCTTCGTTTCCCCTTCTCAGATAGAGGGCACAGCGTAGATTTTCCGTTTTCCTCCATTGCCGCCAGAATAGGGAGGGCAAAATGAGATCTTTGTCCCTTTTCGTGTATCTCGGCAATCTTGTCAAGATCTGGCAGATCATCCCGATTTAAGACGCTTTGAAATCCCTTCAGTGTCGCATCCACCAAGGTTTGTTCATGATTCAAATAAAACTCTAGTCCAGTGTTTGGATTGTGTTCCTCCCTATTTCCTTGGAAGTATATCCCAGCAAGTTTATCAAGCAATTCTGGGGGACATTGCCCCTGAGAAAGCTCATCCTGATGCAGAAGGAGATAGGTTAGTTCATGTTGTCGCTGATTTTCAAAATTGGGGAAAGAAAGAAGCCATCCATCTTCTTCCCGTTTGGGATCTCCGAGTGCATGTTCAGCCTTCCTTGTCATGCGTGTTTGATTCCATTCTCGCAGATGGGGAGTGTCTACAACTCTGTTCGTCACTTCCTCATCGGGTAAAGGGCTCTTCCATTCGCGGCTTTCAATAGTTGACCATCTGGCAAGTTCTTCGGCGACCCTTGGTTTCATTTTTGATAGTTTGATCGCACGATTTAGACACCACGAACGAAATTCCCGTGACACATTTAATCCCAGGTATTTTATACCAACTCTTCTTTCAAGATTAATATCTCCGATATGATCTTCGTTGATGATCAAGTCATGTTCAATGAGTTGGTACTGGATCATCTTCCGTTCATTCAGCCAGCCTCGAATCGCAGTATTCATGTATTTATTCATTCCGCGATCCAGCTGATCAGAACAATGAATTGGGATCAGTTGAGAGGAAAAATCATCAATCTTAACGAGAGTAAACCAGTTGGCTAATTCTATTATGCTCTTCTGATCTCCAAATAATTCAAGACACTGAGCCAGGAGTTTTAGTACGAGATCTGAAAAGTTCTTATTAGCTAATCTGGGAATAATTTTGGTGGGGCTATCAGTGAGAGTTTTGAGTAGTATTTCCAGTTCTTTCCTATTAGATTTTTCACAGAGATTTGAGTAGAAATTCCAGTAGGGGTTTGATGAATCCAAAAGCGGTTCGTCTACAAGGCAGTCCCAAACTATTTCGGGTTGAAGTATGTTGGGGTATGTGAGCTCCAGCAATGACCCAAGCAAGACATGCGTTTTATCAGAGAGTCTATGTTCGGTTAGATCGCTGAGTAAGTTTCGCATCAGGGAACCATGATCAGGACTTCCTATGAGCAGTTTATTCAGGGCTAAAAGTGCTTCATACCTGATTCTAGTGTCCCAGTTGTGGTCATAGAGAATCTTCTGTAAGTATTCCTGCTCAATCTTCAGTTCCGGTTCTGAACTAAATCTTTTGAACAGGTGTGTAGTTCTGAAAGAATGCCTAACACCTTTCAGGAGATAATGAACAAGATCTTGTCTGCTTTCGGATCGATCGGATGAACTAGCTATGTTCCAGATTTTTGAGATGCTTTGGATCTGGGCTAAAGCTCCAAGGGAGGTCACATAGGAAGATGTATCTTCATTGTGAATTTGTTTTTCAAGGTTCAGCAACCATTCTTGTTTTTGCTCGGGACTGAAATTGGTTGAATCTCCATTAAAAGCTATGGAAAGTGGATCAATCTTGATCAGAGTTGATCTTACATCAGAATGAAATGCAGCGAGCCAAGCTGCAACACCTCGTAGGTCCGGCAGAATTCTCCCTGTGGGGCCTACCAGAAGAGATGAAACGCGTCGTAAGCTTGCCCCATTTTGGATTCTATGGGATAAGAATCGCGCACTCAAAAATTCAGATAACAGACGGTGGAAGGGAACTCTCTGGTTCAGGTCACCTGTAAAAGCACTTGATCTTAAGGCAGCGAGTAGAGTGTGATGATTAAGAGAGCTAACTTGATTTAACAAGAGAATATCAGGCGATCCGGTATCCTGTATTGTCCAACCATCCTTGTTCCCGATGAGAAGCAATGAAGAAAGTAGTCCAATCACATCTAGGGATACGGATTGGGAGGGATCCTCAAAATTTGGTATGTGGCCATCATGATCATCTATATTAGAACTGCACACGAGTTGTTGACAAGCTTTCTCAAAAATCTCTGTTATGCTACGAGACCATCCTTGAAACTGGACAGAACGAAGGAGTAAGCTGAGAAGTAGTGGATTGTACAGGAAGGCTTTCAGTCCATGATCATACGCCTTACGAATGAATACTTCTGCATCATGCACTTGTTGAGAGACAAAATTCAAGACATCCTTATCATCCAATGGATTGAGTTGTAGAATCGGGATTGTATTCAGACCTTGGGATGAGGAAAGCGCATGAAAATCTTTTTTCTTGAACCATCCACCAGAACGGCATGAGAGACGAAATCGCGGTGTGCCATAATTTTTCAGAATATTAATAATGTGATCTATCGCATTGCTTGATTTACCTCCATCAACGCGCACTTCGTCTATCCCGTCAATAAACAGGGGGGCAGTTTTGGGAATGGGATGATATTCTGGGTTTTTATGAATGAATCGTCGAGCTGACATAGGAGGATCCGACAAAATCCGTTTTGATTCTTTGATGAAGCTTGTTGTCTTCCCCATACCTGGCTCGCCCAACAAAATATAGCCCTGATCAGACTCAAAATCGCTTAACGATAATTTCTCTCTACCGAAACGCTCATCATCTTCTGGCCAAAGCAATGTGACTGAACGCTCTGCAAGTAAACTCATTGGAGATCTATCAATTGTTCTGTGGTCAGGCAAAAAAATTCATTGAGAGGCATCTCGTCCCCTCCGACGATCATAGTCTTTGCATTAGGAAAATAATTATTGAAAGCTCTGAGTCCTCGGCGTGATCGTACGTTTCCACTTTTTACTTCTATTCCAATTAGGTTAGGGCCGTGCGCAAGGATAAAATCCACCTCATGAAGCCCCTTTCTGTCACGCCAATAATAAATTTGCGTCCCGACAGCTCTGGAATTGTATAAATGTGCACCAACCGCGCTTTCTACAAGATGTCCCCAGAAAGATGGATTAGCCTGAGCCCTGTCAAATGAATACATTGAGTTGGCTGTCATCAGAGCGGTATTCAATACGTTTAGCTTAGGTGATGAGGCTCTTCCTGATGGAATTTTTGTCGTATATCGTGATAGGGTCGTCATTAGACCGGCGTCAGAAAGTAGATCTAAATATTTTGCGAGTGTTGTCGTATTTCCTGCATCCTGAAGTTGGCCGAGCATCTTGTTGTATGAGATAATTTGACCAGAGTAGTTGGGTGCCAGAGCAACCAGTTGTCGCATTAACGGGGGTTTTTGAATACGGTTAAGACCAATTATATCCCCGTTAATCGCGGGGTCAATGATTGAAGCGAGGATGTATTTTTTCCAATATGATTCGGCTGTCTTTGGATTCTCTATTTGAATATTGTGTCGTCCAATCCATGGACCGGGGTATCCTCCAAAATATATGTACTCCTCTATGGTGAATCTGAACATCGTCATCATTTCTTTGAAAGACCAGTGCGTGACCGGAAAAGAATCAAAACGTCCCATAAGGCTTTCATTAATTTCGGTCAGCATTCGCCAGGGAGCGGAGCCCAAAATCACAATTCGGAGAGGAAACTCTTCCCTACGATCTGCATCCCAGAGCCCCTTCACTATGTTGGACCATCGTGGAATAACTTGAATTTCATCCAAGAATAGCACAAGTCCCTGTTTTGACTGTTTGGATGCTATGCGGGCATTCTCCCAAATTCGGATCAGAATTTCCTCATTCGGTAAATTACCAGATTGGCCGGGAGTACGAATAGGATTCCTTGGATCATTCTGACTGAGAGAGCGAATCCAATCAGAGCTCCCCTGTCCTGGATTATCCATAGCAAAATATTGACATGGAATTCCTGCCTCCATTAACCGCCGTAGGGCTTGGAGTGCAATGGTGGTTTTCCCAGTTTGGCGGGGGCCAGTAATCGCAATTATCCGCATGTTTGGATCACTAGATACCCATTCAACAATTTCTCCTACATGAGATCGTTCATATTTTGATTCAATCATATAACTTATTATATTTATTTACTCAATAACTTACTTTTTTAGATTTTATAGGTTTCATTTATGAATCCTTTTTTGTTTTTAAGTTTTGAATCAAGCCTGTTGGGGAGAAAAAAATGATGAAGTGATGGTTCTCACTTGCGGGGTTTGTTCACCATGAATATGGGGAACAAACTTTGCAGAATTTAGGCGATTTATTGGTGATCCTCTGGTGTTACAGTTTATCTCCCCTATTCAAGCCTCCAAGACATTGGTAGATATGTTGGGCTTCGGTTTAAGGTAAAATGTTCATGCGTCATGCTAGTGGATGGTAATGCGTGACTGAATGTCTGATCAATCTGTTCATTACAGATATGAAAAAATGGAAGAATTAGTGTATGTTTACATGCATTATCGGATGGGAATGGGAGGGTACCCGCGTTATCTGTTCTCTCTCTAAAATATTGGGCTGAATCTTTAATTGGCAAAGAATTAGATTTGTAAAATGAGTAAACGGTACGAGAAATTAAAGTCTCTACTGAAAGAACTTTTCCAGCTCAACCAACCAGATCTTGATTTTGGGCTTTATCGCATCATGCACGCGAAGAGTGCAGAGGTTTCGCAGTTCTTGGACAATGAACTGCTACCTCAGATAAAAAAGGCATTTTCAAATTACAGGTTCTTGGATAAGGCGTATCTGGAGAAAGAATTATCAGAAGCTGTTAGAAATATAGAAAAATATGAAATGAGCCCAGAGGAAGTTCCATTTGTTCAGAGGCTACGCGCTCGGCTCTCAACGGATGCTGTGGACTTTGACGCATTAGAAAGCGAGGTGTATGATCATCTCTACAGTTTTTTTCGTCGTTACTATTCCGAGGGTGACTATATTGCTAAACGAGTCTATAAGCCGGGTGTATATTCTGTTCCTTATGAAGGACAGGAAGTTACACTTCATTGGGCCAACAAGGATCAGTACTATATCAAGACGAGTGAGTATTTACGTGATTACGCGTTCAGGTTGAAGCCTGAGGATGAGGAGAATCCGATGCGAGTGCACTTCAGGCTTACGGATTGCACCGAGGGGGAACATTCAAATATCAAGCCAACTAATGGCAATGAGCGAATGTTTATTCTTCAAGCAAAGGGAGAATCGGACAATAATTTTATTTTAGAAGAATCAGATGGGGCTAATCAAGAGTTGGTTATTAAGTTTAATTTTCGTCCCTCAACTCGTAATGATTGGCCCGAAGAAGAGCGTCCATGGAAGAGTAAACCTCCAACTCAGAAGGAGCATATAGATCTTGCCGTTCGGCGCATCCTGTCCATCAATAATTTATCTCCCTGGATCACCGAACTTGGCAAGCTTCATGTTTCGGAGGATGGAAAAAAATCGGAATACACTCAATTGGAGTCCCATCTTCGCCGGTATGCTGCAAGAAACACCTTTGATTTTTTCATTCATAAAGATTTGGATACATACCTACGTCAAGAACTAGACTTCTATATAAAAAGTGAGGTCATGTACTTAGAGGACGTTGAAGACGAAACTATTCTCCGAGTTGAACAATATCTCTCAAAAGTAAAAATCATCCGCATAATTGCGGGTAAGATCATTGACTTTCTTGTCCAGATAGAGGAGTTTCAAAAGAAATTATGGCTCAAAAAGAAGTTTGTTGTCCAGACGAATTATTGCATCACTACGGGTTGCATCCCCAAGGAATTCTATCCCGAGATTGCAGAGAATGAGGCACAGAGAGAAGAGTGGATAGCCCTATTTTCAATTGACAAGATGAATGGCGATCTAGTTACTCCTGGATACAGCGGAAAGCTTTCGCCTGAATTTTTGAATGCTTATCCAACCTTGGTAGTAGATACTCGCCATTTCAGCAGAGACTTCACCGAAAGACTTCTTGAAGCAGTCGGTGATACTGATGATCAGACTGACGGGATTCTATTCCATACGGAGAATTTCCAAGCTTTATCATTTATGCAGAAACGATATCAAGATAAAGTGAAGTGCATATATATTGATCCTCCGTACAACACTGAAAAAGATCGATCACTGGGAAAATTCCTGTACAAGGATGGATTAGATTACTCATCTTGGCTCACAATGATGGATGGACGTATACATCTCTCGCAATCACTACTTACCCAAGAGGGCTGTCTATTTGTCAGCATTGATGATACGATGTACTCGAACTTGTTCTTGCAACTTTCTGATATTTTTGGACATTCCAATCATATTGCCACCATTATCTGGGAAAAGGTGCACACTCGAAAAAATTCAGCCCGATTTTTTTCAGTTTCTCATGATTATGTGCCCTGTTTTGCCCGAAATAAGCATCTGTGGGATCGGGTGCTACTACCAAGGGAAGGGGTAAGCGCATATTCCAATCCAGATGGGGATCCGCGAGGCCCATGGAAACCTGATCCTGTTTACGCCAACAACCCATATGATGCTGACTATGTGATTACTACGCCAAATGGCATTAAACTGTATCCACCATCGGGACAGTATTGGCGTTTGAGTGAGTCAACTTGGAAGGATAAAGTTGCCAGTAATTCGGTTGTGTGGGGTAAAGGCGACAATTACCCCATGATTAAGCGATATTTAGCTGATGTTCAGGATGGTCTTGTTCCAATAACACTCTTTAAGCGCACATTCGCAGGAGACAATGCTCGCGCAAATTCTGAATTTAATGCTCTGTTTGGATCTGGGAGACAATTTATCTATCCCAAACCTACCTTACTTATCAAGCGTCTGATAGGAACGAACGTACGGACTTCAAAAGAGGAGGTGGTTTTAGACTACTTCGCAGGATCAGGTACCACAGGGCATGCCGTAATCAATCTCAACCGAGAAGATCAAGGACACAGAAAGTTCATTCTGGTCGAAATGGGAGACTACTTTGACACAGTTCTGCTACCCCGCTTGAAGAAAGTGACGTTCAGCCCCGAATGGAAAGACGGTAAGCCTCTCCGCTATGCGACTCCCGAAGAAGCTTCGCGAAGCCCACGAATTATGAAAATACTTCGACTAGAATCCTATGAAGATGTGCTCAATAATTTAAAGGCAGTCCGATCCGAATCCCAACAGTCATTTCTTGATAATCCCGAAGCACAAGGTGTAGATGGCTTTAGGGAGCAATATATCCTGAAGTATATGCTTGATGTTGAAACCCGTGGGAGCCAGTCGCTACTTAACATTCAAGCCTTTGCAGATCCATATGCTTATAAGCTTAATGTTAAGCAACCTGGGTCTGATGAAAGTCGATTGATCAATGTTGATCTTATAGAGACATTTAATTGGCTGATTGGTCTCACGGTTGTTCAAATCGGGGCACAGCGGTCATTTGTCGCGAACTTCATTCGCGATAGTGAGAAACGCCTATGCCTTGATGATGGTCTAAGGAAGAAAGAGAATGGACACTACTGGTTCCGAACTGTAACAGGAATCACGCCTGATGGTCAACAGGCCCTTATCATTTGGCGAAAACTTACTGGCGAGCCCGAACAAGATAACCTTGTTCTTGATGAGTGGTTTACTCAGGATTATTTGGATAAAGAAAGTGAGTTTGACATTATATGGGTAAACGGGGGAAATAATCTTGAGAACCTCAAGTCTCCCACCGACCTATGGAGGGTGCGACTCATTGAAGAGGATTTCCACCGTCTGATGTTTGACACGGAAAAGATTTAATGGCGAGGATGAGAAGGTCTTCTACCAAAAAGCCTCAGGTACTATTCACCAAAAAACTGGTACTTCATCAATGGATTCTCTCGCTGTTCAAAGTGAATCAATTTGAAGACCTTGCGGCTCCCTTGAAGAATGATGCTCATGAAGGGCTTGACGAGAATAATATCCATCATCTTCACCACGCTCTTAGGGGTATATTCTCTAATCCAAGCCAACTCCCTCACGATCTTCTGTTAGAGTATGATCAGAATATTGTGAGGCATACTCAGCGTCTGAATGAAAGACGGATTACACGGGGTGAAACTCCAATCACCTGGAAATACTATCAATACCTCTCCTTGCTATTTTGTGAAATCTACTTAGATCGCTACTTTCGAGATCCAGAGGCTTTGCTGATGGAACTGAATGATCAAGTGTATGCCTACAACAGGAAAGTATTTGATCCAGACAAAATATCTAAGTTTGAACCATCCGATGAGGCATGGCCGCAGCTCAATAAACTTGCGTTCTGGATGGCTACGGGGAGTGGTAAGACACTACTCATGCATGTCAATATTTTACAGTACTGTGAGGCTCTCGCTCAACATGGTAGATCACATAAATTGAATAGAATCCTTCTCCTGACGCCAAATGAAGGACTCTCCAAACAACACCTACGTGAATTTCATTTGGCTGGGATTGATGCACAGTTATTCTCAAAGAATGGCCGTGGATTGTTCAGCGGTTTAACTGTTGAAATCTTGGAGGTGACCCGTCTACGAGATCAGATGGGGGATAAGACTGTTGCTGTTGAAGCATTTGAAGGAAATAATCTTGTCCTTGTAGATGAAGGACACCGTGGTGCAAGTGCGGGAAAAGGAGGCACCTGGATGGCCTATCGAAATGCACTTTGCGAAAAAGGATTCTCTTTTGAATACTCGGCTACCTTTGGTCAGGCAATTAAGGGTAACCGTGATCTAATCAATGTATACTCCAAGAGTATACTATGTGATTATTCCTATCGCTATTTCTATACGGATGGATATGGAAAAGACTATCACATTCTTAATCTTGACCGCACTACGGATGAATATCATCTGGACATATACTTGGTTGCATGTCTTCTCACATTTTTCCAACAAAAACGCCTCTATCTGGATCAAAAACCTCTTTTCCTTCCCTTCAAGATTGAAAACCCACTCTGGATCTTTGTAGGTGGGCGTGTCACAGCCACATTGGCAAAGAGGGATGCGTCAGACATAATTGAAATCCTTCAATTCTTGGCCAAGTATGTATCTGACCGTACAAAAAGTATTCAGGCAATTGACAGGGTACTGAATGAGGGCCTGATTAGTGCAAATGGCAAGAATCTTTTTTCTGGTCGTTTTCCCTATCTCAATACCTTAGGGCTTTCTCCAGCTCAGATCTTTGATGAGACCCTTCAAATCATTTTCAATGCATCTAGTGGAGGGCAGTTGCATGTAGAGAATCTGAACGGTATCCAAGGAGAAGTTGCTTTGCGATTAGGGGTTGATAACAAAGCATTTGGGGTAATTAATGTTGGTGATGATAAAAAGCTTGTTAAGTTGTGCGGGGAGAATGGGCTGATCACTGGGGATATAGAATTTTCCGATTCACTTTTTCATGAACTCAATCAGTCGCACTCCAAAGTCAATATTTTGATCGGTTCAAAGAAATTTACCGAGGGATGGAATAGTTGGAGGGTTTCAACCATGGGGTTAATGAATGTAGGGAAAGGCGAAGGTGCGCAAATTATTCAATTGTTTGGGAGGGGGGTACGACTCATGGGATACAATATGAGTCTCAAACGCAGTGTTGAAAGGCAACTTCCAGACGGTCTATTACCCCCTCAATATATGAACCTACTGGAAACCCTCAGTATTTTCGGAATTCATGCAGACTACATGATCCAGTTTCGGGATTTTCTTTCAGATGAGGGACTCCCGACCGAAAATGACCCAACTGAATTCTTCCTGCCAGTGATCAAGAATCTCGGAACTCAACGACTCAAAACGATTCAAATTAAACCCACGATCAACGGTGTGACAACCGAATCAAGTGTGGCGTTCCTTGAGCTTGCACCTACCCCAACTTTATCTCCACCAGATCTAGCCAACGATCCTCCAACCGCTTATCTGGTGAATAACCGAGTGAAACTCAACTGGTATCCGAAAATCCGCGCAATGAAGTCAAGCGGCCTCAGGGGAGGTGACGCAGTTTTTGCTCCCAATGAGACTCATCTACGCGCGAATCATCTGGCTTTTATGGACGTTGATCGGCTTTACTTTGAACTCGAGAGATATAAAGCCGAGCGAGGTTGGTACAAATTAAATATTACTAAATCTGCAATCGTTGCTCTACTTGCCGATCCGACTTGGTATTCCATTCAGATACCCGAAGAGGAAATGATTGGGGATTCCTACCAGAGGGTACAATTATGGGAAGAGATGGCACTTGCGCTACTCAAAAAATACACTCAACGCTACTATACCTTCCGCAAACAAGAATGGGAACTCCCACACCTTGAATACAGCTCCATGAGTGGGGATGATCCCAATCTCTTGGGGATTAGTGCTTCATCAAAAGAGGATGGATCTTATCGCATATTAATTGATAAGTCAGCCTCTGAGATTGTTCACAAGTTAGAAGAGCTTAAGGAGGCCATTGAAAATAAAGAGCTTAGACCTTGGTCGTTTCAGGGTATTAAAGCACTATGGTTTGGATGCCATCTATACCAACCCTTACTTAGCCTTGAATCTAAGGTAGTTCAGATTAGTCCTGCTCCACTCAACAAAGGAGAGCGGGAATTTGTGGAAGATCTAAAGTCGTTCCATGACAAGAATGAAAGATTTTTTGAGAATCGTGACCTCTACTTGTTACGAAATCTTAGTCGAGGGCGTGGTATAGGTTTCTTTGAAGCTGGCAATTTTCATCCTGATTTCATCCTTTGGCTATTGGAAGAGGGGCAGCAAAAGATCATGTTTGTTGATCCGAAAGGAATTCGGAATCTTGATCAGAACGATCCCAAAATCAAGTTCTTTGAGACAATCAAGGGGATTGAAGAGCGACTCGGAGATCCTTCCGTTTCGTTGCATTCATTTATCGTTTCAAACACATCCTCTTCAACGATGCATAGACAATGGAATTTGGCGAAACATGAAATGGAGCAGCGTAATGTTCTTTTCCAGAAAGAGGATAAAGACGATTATATCAGGAAAATACTGGAAGCATCTGCACCCATGGATGAAACCCGTAACTCAAATTGATTCAGTGCTCGTAGTCATTATCAATGCGTACAACCATCATCAATCGCTACTGATCAAGGAGTATAAATATCTGTGGGGTGATGGAAGCAATCATTTTCCGACTGGGGAAAATTGACAAAACTCTTGGGTGAAGAAAGGGAAACTTGGATCCTATTAGAGTTAAGGGTTCCCGTGTCCATCGTAGAAAATGCAGGTCATTTGATCAAGATTTGGAAGATTCTGTGGACGGGGGAGGATGTAGCCGTAGACTTGGTACGGGAGCGTTTGGAGGGCTATCCCAATGTGATCTCTATAGGCCTTGACCGAGGATTCACTTCTATGGAAAACATAGACAAGTTAGATCCAATCTCTGACCATGCCTTATGCCCAAAAAGGGGAATCTTAAGTAGGCGGATCGAGAAGTGGAGTCTGTTCCAGAGTTTCCGATCCTCGCCAGATGCATGTGCAGGTAGAGTCCTGGATCAACTGTCTGGAACAGCGTGGCGGGGAACGGATTCGCACCAAAGGGGGAAAGAGGAATTTGCCCGTACGGTGGGCGCCTCCGTGGTCGCTACCCATCTATGTCGGATTGGGGATGTGCTGATGAAGCGTAGTCAAGTACTGAAGGCGGCATAGCCTCTGTGTTCCAACCCGAAGGCAAGTTTGAATTACTCCATCAAGGGAGGACGAGGTATGTTCGGCAGATGGAAATCTGACCTGAGAGGCTTTTCCCACACATGTAGCACCCCAATGGATAAATTAATCCCATATTTGTGACTCATCCCAAGGAGGGTATGGGAAAATGGGAATCCTAAAAGTGAATCAATCCAACCATTTTGATCCAAAACCTGCCAAAATAACCTACTCAGCGAAAATCGGAGATTTTCGGGAAGGCATTATATAGGGTTAAAATTTCCTCATGGAATTCTGCAATGTAACAGAATAACCGAAGTGTGGGTAAAACTGAATACATTGGAGCAGATCCAAGTCTACTATCATGGCACAAAAAGGGTTTGATCGTTTACTTGTATTGAAGGCCCAAAGAGGCGATGAGGCCTCCAGAGAACTACTATTAAAGGCCTTAACCAAAGTTTTCAATAACTTCTTTAGAGCAAAAATTGGGAATCAAGCGGTTGTAGACGACCTGACACAGTGTTCACTGCTAAGAGTAAATTCTGGTCTAACCGCCATAAAACATCCAGATAAATTCAAGGCATTCGCGATGAAAGCTGCCTTGTTTGAATTGCATGATTACTATCGGGGCCGCCATTCGCCGAAAGAGAAGACCTTTGAACCGCAAATGTTACCCGAAAAACCAGACTCTGACAGTCAATGGATGGGAAGTACTATTGATGCCCAGAAGGCGCTGCAAATACTTTCACCCCGTGCTCAGCGTATTCTGGAACTCCGAGAGCATGGTTATAAATACAAAGAGATTGCTGAAATTTTAGATACTACCGAGACAGCGGTGAAAATGCAGGTCAAACGCGCGTTTGAAAAAATGCGATCTGTATTTGTAGATTAAATGTTACTCTTGCTAAGTTTTATGCGTCATATTAGTAGTTGGGTTTTTATCTGCAATATCATAAGTGACTTACAGCGGGGCATATTTTTGAATGGATCAGGATCAACTACTTGACAAGTCACTCCTTGGGGAAGAACTCACCTCCGATGAGAAAGAAGCGTATCTCCAGATACTAGAGAGCGATCCAAATTTAGCTCTTTCTTTGGATCGATGGCAGATGATTCGCGCCTATTTACGAGACCGGATTCCCAACTCTGATGACTTGGTATTATACTCTCTTGCTGTTGGCGGACATTCTCGCGACTTAAATAGTGATGAAGCCTCCGAAGTAAGTGAGAAGTGGGAAACTCTGGATAACGTCGTAGAAACTCACTCAGGTTTTTCAGATGTTACGACTCAAATTCAGCAGGATCGTCTAGATTTTTTTGCATGTTGGGACAAAGAAGACCGTTCTAAGCGAAGTGTCTCTTTGTGGAGTGTATCAGTGGCAGCCAGTATTATTTTAATAGCAGCTTGCGTCATTTCCTTTTTAGTGTTTTTGAACCTTAGAGATAATTTATTGCAGACTGTCTCTGCGAATCCTGGAGCATATGAGCGTGTTCTACTACCTGATAGTTCTCTGGTATATCTTAGTGGACCTGCTCAACTCCAGTTCAACGAAAGAAATTTTGAACGTGAGCTCAAGCTTTCTGGTATTGCATTCTTTGACGTTGTTCATCAGCCCGATCCATTTGTCGTTCATACGAGCGAAGCTATCGTACAAGTACTTGGTACTCGTTTCGGAATGCGCTCACACAATGATACCACCCAAGTGGTACTTGAAAGCGGTCGACTGGAAGTATCTTCTCATTCCCTCCCATCCGAAAGTAT
Organism: Rhodothermales bacterium; assembly: GCA_965208025.1. Classification (GTDB taxonomy): domain Bacteria; phylum Bacteroidota; class Rhodothermia; order Rhodothermales; family Bin80; genus Bin80. Next base: position 951,939 of record OZ242302.1, on the reverse strand, counting down.
TCTTCTCATGTCAGGTCAGATGACAAGTGTCTCCCTTGACGAAGAGCTCCCCTTGCCATCTGTTGATGTCAACATTGAAGATGAATTACTCTGGACTGGATTCATGTTCTTCCGCAGAACTTCCATGAGAGAAGCAGCTGAGCGTCTCTCCGAGAGCAGAAAAGTCCGCGTTGAGGTTGCCCCATCACTTTTCAATGAGACGGTAACGGGTACATTTGCTCCCGATGAGACAATTGAAGAAATTCTTCATGCCTTGGCCATAACACTGAACGCCGAGGTTAATCAAGAGGGAGATACCTTTTGGATCATCCCATAGGTGGATTTTCGGAACACAGTTTCCCCTACATTGTAACGCGCTCTTCAAATGCGTGTTACTCTTCGGCAACTCCTGACTCGGAAGTTTAATCTTGCCCTACATGTGGTCATTGCTACCATTGTGGTCCTCCCAGTTGCAACCACATATTCACAAGAGATTTTAGTGGACGTTACTTCCGAGCCACTTGCTCTGACACTGGATGATTTTGCGGCCGAGCATCGTATAAATATCGTCTATGCCCAGCGGCAGGTTGAAGGGCTCACGGTGACATGTTCGTATCAGGGGTTTGATATCCCTGCGGCTCTGAATTGTATTCTTGCAGAACATAACCTTCATGTTTTACAGTTAAGAAGGCGTCAGTTTGTGCTCGTTTGGGGTGGGAGTGCACCGAATATAGATCCAGTACTAAGCGCTACCCTCTGGGGGTTTGTCAGTGACAGGATGTCTCAGGAGACCCTGCCAGGTGCTCATGTTCATTTACCTGAGCTTTCTATGGGTGCAGTGACCAATGAAGCTGGGTATTATGCAATCCCTTCCATCCCATGTGGGCTGCACCAAGTAAGGGTTTCCTTTTTGGGTTTTTCTCCCTTGGATACATTGGTGGATATTTCTGGGCAACCAGTCAATATTCCTCTTGATCGCCAAATTATAGAATCGATCCCGATTGTGATTAATTCCGAGCGTCGGGATCGGTTTGATGTCGAACCGGGGGTGCGCCAGATCCCAATGAATCAGATTAGCAGACTGCCCGGATTTCCTGGCGAGGCGGATCTCCTCCAATCCCTACGCTGGTTTCCGAGTATTCAAAGAGTACGAACCAATCAGGGAGGGCTCGTTATTCGTGGAGGCGAGCCAGATCAGATTCAATATTTGATAGATGGTGTACCTGTATACCATATGTGGCACGTTGGAGGGCTTCTCTCTGTATATCAGCCAGAAGCGTTCAAGGATGTCCGTCTGTACAGGGGGAGTTTTCCGGCTGAGCATGGTGGGCGTCTCTCTGGTGTATTAGATGCTGAACTGAAGGATGGTGCATTAGATCGCATCCGAGGAGTCGCAGGTCTAGGGCTACTTAGTGGACGCCTATTTGTCGAGGGGCCCATCTCTGAAAAACTATCCTTTATGGTCGCAGGAAGACGGTCATATATTGATCAGATTATCGGCCGCCGTCATCCAGTAGATAATGGGATCAAAAGGGACACGATGCGCACAAAGGTATATCTATATGATGTCAGTGCAAAGATAGCTTGGCGCCCATCCCAAAAAGCGAGACTCAGTCTGGGAATCTATGGAAGCGCAGATGTTCTGGATATCCGACTTCCTGTTAATTTGTCTCTGGCAAACGCATCAAGTTCATTGCTTCCCTTGAGTGGATGGTTACGCCCCTCTGATTTGGTGGTTGAGTTTGATACGCAATGGAGTAATCGCCTAATCAGTGCAAGATATCAATATTTATTTAACGATCAACTCTTCCTCACGGCAACAGCATATGGAACGTCATACACCGCAGATGAACGGATTTTTCTTCAATCTGCTGCTACATCAACGGTGAATTCTGAATATGGTGTTGATGTACTAGATGTAGGCATCAAGCTGGATGTGGACTATTATTTCTCGTATCAGCATCATATTCGGTCAGGAATTTCAATTGTTCAGCGTGAGTTCTCAAGTGACTTAGATGCTCTGATTTTACAAACGAATCTCATCAGCCAAAGTACGACGGACCTGAGTCAATTGGGTAACACAGAAATTGTCATTTATGCCCAAGATATCTGGAAGCCAGCCCCAAAACTGCAAGTTCAGCCAGGGATTCGTCTCAGCCAACTCAGGGGGGGCAATGAATTGAGATTGAGTCCACGTTTAGGGGTTCGCTATGATTTAGATCCAATCATTTTACGCATGACAACTGGTGTGAATGTACAGTACCTACATCAGGTTCGAGATCGCTATTCGGTCTTGTATGACCTGATTTCATATCGCTGGGTGCCCGCTAGTCGATCCGTAGATCCTTCGAATAGCTATCATTTCTCCTTGGGGGGAAGTACGTCAATTGGATCTTTCTTTGCGGCAGATGTAGGGATGTACATCCATCTTACTCGAGGGCTACTACTTCCGCGGAATGAGGGCCAAGACAAAGAAGATTTGCTCGGTCCAGGCATCGGACTAGGTGCAATCCTGGGACAGTATACCCGAGGGGAGGCAATGTCTCATGGACTAGAGGTCAATCTCCAATATTCCCTGTCACCCGCGGTGATATGGTTAAGCTATACCGCTAGTCGCTCCAGAAGCAGGGCACCCGAATTAGGGGAAACTACCCTGCGTCCCAGTCGATATGATGTTCCTCACCGATTGCAAGTCGCCTTGCAACGCACATCCAAGCACTGGACCTATGGAATCAGTGGGCTATGGCGAAGCGGATACCCAATTACCATCCCGGAAGCACGATATGCTGTCGGAGATCCGCTGTCCGAAGAGCCCGAGGGGTTTTTATATTTCCCAAAGATCAATAATGGTCGGTTATCAACCTATATGAATTTTGGATTGCAGGGATCTTACGAATTTATGACGAGAAATGTGTCCGTACGATTGAAATTGGAAGTCAATAATTTGACCTTTCGTCGTAATGTAATCGGAAGAATATTTGATCCCAAGATCCCAGAGAGTGTGGCGGTTTCCTCCAGACATGGATTCCCAGCGTATCCACTCTTTGAAATCACTGCCCGGTTTTAGAATGCACATCCGAAATCTTCTTCTCGCTTTGATTTTGATCGGCGGGTGTGATTCCGCTCAAACAGAGCAACCATCACTTCTCGTCGTAGAGATGTTCGTAATGTCTGAGGAAGAATTGCCCGAAATCACCCTAAGACGAGCCTTGCCATTGCAAGAAGTCTATCAGCCAGACCAATCTGCCCTCGCGACTGGGGCAATGGTTCAACTTGCAATACAGGAAAAAATAATTCCGTTCTCCATGAACTCCAATGGAAAGTATGAGCCGTTAGAATCAGTGATTGCTACATCAGGTGCAGAATTAGCACTGAAGGTTCAATGGGAGAATCAGACCATCGTTGCGCAAAGCAAAATCCCACCACCGATCACGCTTGATAGTGTCCAGATTGCGGTTTCTGATAACCCAGTGGCGGGGCTGCTTCTGGATTCCGTCTTTATTGATCCATTCCTGATTGATTCCTTGGGCCTTCAGGCACTAGGAACTGGCGCAAGGGAAGGACTAGTATATCTCGTAGAGGCCACCCTGTTCTGGGCTGACAGTAGCGGTGGCATAGGAAATGATTGGTGGATGCGGACCCAACTCCTTCCCTATCTTGGGCAGGAACGAAGATTGAGGGATTATTTTCTGAGTCCTGAAGTTTTACAGTCAGAGGTTGACATTCCGCTCATCAGTGATTATCAGCGTTCTTGGTCTGGTGCTTACGCGGTACCTATATCTGGGCGAGAAGATAAGTTTCCCAACCATGGGTTGCGCATTGGCATTATTCGTAGTAGCCAAGCGTATGCAGATTTTGTTACGGGGAGTTCTAATCCCAGTGAGCGTGAACCTCCATCAAATATTCAAGGAGGGGTAGGGATCTTTGCCGGTCTCGCAATAGATACCATATTTGTGCAAATCCAACGATGAGATGATGAACTCTGGAGGCTGTATCCCAAAGTCAGGAAGGATCACTGCGTTGAAGCCGCAGGTAAAGAATCGCCATCGAACCTCCGTATTCATTGAGGGAGAATATGCCTTTGGGATATGGACAGAGTTGGTTCTGCGTCATGAATTGCGTGTGGGTCTGGAGCTTAGTGAACAGGATTTGTTGGATTTATTTGAGAGCGAGACTTCCCTCAAGGGAAGGGCAACTGCATTACGTTACCTTGCCTATGCTCCAAGGACTGAACATCAGATCCGGGAACACCTAAGACGGAAGAACTATTCGGGTGAAGAAATTAATTGTATTGTACACGATCTTGAAAATCATGGATATATTGACGACACCAAATATGCGTTTGAGTATGCAGCTGCGCGTTTTAAAAACAAAAGTTATAGTCCAGATAGGATTCGGCGTGAATTAGCAGAAGATGGGATTGCACAAGAGTGTATTACAGAGGCAATTGCAGCTGGGATCCAGTCGGATGCTCTCTTCGCTGCTGCCAAAAAGCTGGTGGAACGATTTCAGGTGCGTGTGCGGGGCTCATTACCTGAGCGAAAGAAAAAACTGGTAGATTATCTGGTCCGGCGTGGGTACGAGTATAGTTTAGCACATGAGTTGGTTCAAGAGGTACTCAGTCAGAGTCGTTCAGATGAAAAGAGCAGGTGAACTTCTGTCGCAATACCTTGGTGGTATTCAACCTTCCACTGCCATCATTCTGGGTTCAGGATTAGGGATTGAGTTAGATTCCATTCACTGGGAGTTGACTTCCGAGAAGATTCCAGGATTGATTGTTCCAACCGTAGCGGGACATTCTGGATCTGTCACAGCAGGTGTTCTGGTTCAAACCGAAGTGGTCTTGATGAGGGGGAGAGTACATTATTATGAAGGATTATCCCACGAGGATGTTACTTTTCAGGTGCGACTGATGTATGAGTTGGGGATCAGAAATATAATCATTGTCAGTGCTGCAGGTGGAATACGGAAGTCACTGAATTCGGGAAGTATTATGCTTGTCGAGGATCATATATGCGCACACGGGCTCGCTGCAACCTTTCGGGACAGGCAAGTATACGACACATCATGGAGAGAACGCGTGCGATCAGCGTACAATCACTCATTCGTTTCTTCAGGCGTCTACGTTTGGACGATCGGTCCGAGTTATGAGACTCCTGCGGAAATTATTGCTTTTGAACGTAGAGGCGGCGATGCAGTTGGAATGAGTATGGTACCAGAAGCAATGGAAGCATCTGCTCTGAACATGAACGTTTTTGCCGCCGCTTTTATAACGAATCGCGCCTCTGGGTTAGGCGAAGAGGCGTTAAGCCATGAAAGTGTGCTCAACGCGTCCGCCAAGGCTCGCACCCATCTAACGAACTTATTATCTGAAGCCGTATTACAGGCTCCAAATCATTCACTTGTACATTAATCTGCATATCAAATCACAAAACTATTCAGGAGCGCATGAACGACGATTATAGACATGACAACGGTGATTGGGATCAATCCCCAAATCCAAACAGAGAGTCCCGTTATCGGGATGAGGTATTCTCAAGGAGAGTGCCAGCTGGCCGGCGTACGTATTTCTTTGATGTCAAAACAACAAGATCTGGTGAGGATTTTTTTATTGTCATCACCGAAAGTAAACGAGTTGGAGATCAACGTCACGAGAAACACAAGATCTTTGTGTACAAAGAGGACTTTGCCAAGTTTATGAAGGGCTTGTACGAGGCAATGGAGGATGTACGAACGGAACGTTTGCCTGATTACGAATTTTACGGCTACCCGTCTGTCGAATTCCCGCCAAGGGACGAAGATCGTTAGCCTTAGATTCTGTCATGATCCCCTTGATTGAGCCGAACCAATGGAGGCGAAAGCCAATCAGCCTGGACCCGGCATTGGACATGCTGGTTGCCGAGATAATCAAGGATGTTGCTGATCATGGAGATACAGCTTTATTGAAGTACACGACCAAGTTTGATCGTGTCCAACTTTCTTCTACTTCGGTTCCTCCATCAGAACTTGAATCTGCCTGGGATGTGTCCAATCCCGTCTGGAAGCGTGCTTTCGGGAATGCGGCGGATAATATTCGTAGGTTCCACTTAAAACAGGCCAGAAACAGTTGGTACACTGATGATGGAGATGGCGTGCGTCTCGGTCAGCGTATCTTGCCGCTAGATTCTGTATGTTTGTATGTTCCTGGCGGAACCGCAGCATACCCATCCAGCGTTTTGATGACGGCAATTCCAGCCCAAGTAGCTGGTGTGCGTCATCTATATCTGGCAAGCCCTCCAGATGAATCCTCAGGATTGCCATGTCAGGAAGTATTGGCGATCGCACATATGCTGGGAATCAGTGATGTATTTCCGGTTGGTGGAGCCCAAGCCATTGCAGCCTTTGCATTCGGAACGGAATCAATTCCCAAAGTAGATAAAATTGTAGGTCCTGGGAGTGCTTACGTTACAGCAGCAAAAAAACGTGTGTTTGGTCATGTAGATATTGATAGTCTTGCAGGACCGAGTGAATTAGTCGTCTTGGCTGATCAAACTAGTGAGCCCAGTTGGATTGCGCATGACCTCCTGGCGCAAGCTGAACATGATATGCTATCCGCCGCCATTCTGGTGACATCGGATGAAAAAATTGCTCACGCGGTAAGATCAACTCTGGAGCAAATTCTTCCGATGATTCCTCGCAAGGATATTGCTGATCCTGCACTCAGTGAATACGGAGCAATCATCCTTACTTCTTCATTGGACGAAGGGATTGAGATGGTAAACACGATTGCACCAGAACATTTGGAATTGATGATTGCAAATCCCTGGGATGTTCTTGAGAGAATTCAACATGCAGGGGCAGTATTCATTGGCCCTTGGTCGCCCGAAGCGGTTGGGGATTATTATGCGGGTCCCAATCATGTACTCCCAACTGGTGGTGCAGCAAGATTTTCATCTGCCTTAGGGGTTGATGATTTTGTGCGCTCTCAGAGTGTAATTGGGTATAGTGAGAGACGATTCAAGATGTCCGCAGATGAAATTGCCCTGATGGCCCAGAGTGAGGGGTTTGATGCCCACGCTCAAAGTATAACCGTACGAACCAACCATTGATGACCTCTATCAAGCAGACGCTTGCCTATGTTAAACCCGAGGTTCATCGACAGCACCCCTATACTGTTGGGGTACCGCCCGGGGAAATTGTTGTAAAGCTGAATCAGAATGAAAGTCCGTATGACCTTCCAGAAGAGTTGAAGGATGCAATCTCCGTAGCTTGGGACCGGATTGCATTTAATCGGTACCCATTAGAGCAGCCACGCCAACTCACAAGCATCATTGCAGACTACATCGGCTGGGATCGTGCGGGGATCATCATTGGGAATGGGTCAAACGAATTGACCTTTTCCCTTGGACTGACCTTTATTTCCTCTGGTACCAAGGTCGTATTACCTCGTCCGATGTTTTCTTTTTATGAGCGGGTGGTAGATATTTTCGGAGGGGAGATCGTATCTGTTCCTCCCCATGAGGATCTCAGTTTTGACACGGATGGCTTGATTGAGGCAATCCGCCGAACTAGACCACCAGTCGTGGTCATTACCTCTCCGAATAACCCTACCAGTTTAGCAGTACCTGTTGAAGAGATCATATCCATTGCTACTGCAGCACCCGGTCTAGTCTTAATTGACGAAGCCTATGTAGAATTTTCAGATGAACCCAGTATGCTTACACGCCTGAATGACTTCCCTAATGTAGTTTTACTAAGGACTTTTTCCAAGGCATTTGGGCTCGCTGGTTTACGGTTAGGATACTTGATTGGGCATCCCGAACTCATGTCCGAAATCATGAAAGTGCGGACTCCATTTATGATTGATCGTTTCAGCGCCAGCGCCGTGATAGAACTTCTATTGCAACCCCATCTGATCCAGAACCGTATAGACCAGATTCGTACGCAAACGAGTCTATTGATTCATGAGTTACAGCAGATTTCAGGAATTCGTCCTCTTAAGGGACAGGCCAATTTCGTCACATTTGAAGTTACGGGCGATAGTCAGAAATTATTTCATTCATTGGCAAAAAATGGGGTTCTTGTTCGTGACATGAGCGGGTATTCGGAGTTAAAGGGGTATCTTCGTGTTAGCACTGGGACCCCTGCCGAGAACAGGGCGTTCCTGGATGCGTTAACAAATTTAATTTTGTAACCTTTTAGCTTGGTTTTCAATGCAGGATGAACTGGTTCAAGTAGAAGTTGTCGGGCTGTCCACCAGCCCCACCAGCGGCGGTGCATTCGTTCTGGTATTGGGTGAAGTTGGTGGAACCCGAAAACTACCGATTGTCGTCGGAGAGAATGAGGCTACTGCGATCGTCATTGGTGTTGAGAAACGACGTCCACAGCGACCCATGTCTCACGATCTATTGTGTGATTTGATGGAGCATGTGGGGATGGAGGTTACAGATGTTTTAGTTGATGGATTAGAGGAAGGAACTTTTTTCGCGAAAATTCGATTCTTACAGAATGGAGAGCACGGTATGCTGGATTCACGTCCCAGCGATGCGGTTGCCATTGCGGTACGTCTGGATGTGGATATTTTGGTCGCCGAATCCATTCTTGAGGAAGCCGGCGTTCCTGTCGGCGATCCTGAACTCGCTGAAAATGAGGAGACCGAAGAAGAAGCTTCCCCAATGGAACGGTTAGAGAGCAAGCTTGCCCGTGCCATTGAAAATGAAGATTACGAGGAAGCTGCCCGAGTTCGCGATGCGATTGCCAAGTTGAAAGAGTAGCACCGCGTGTGGAATTGTCGCTGACATGTAGTTCATGATGGTACAAACATTGATTCCCTACACGGGGATGAAGGGGGTATCTCGGCTTTTCGCGACCTATGCAGAGGATTACAGTAAGATAGCGGAATATTACGCTGGAGATTGGCGAGAGGAGCGTAGCTATCATACGGTTGCTCAGCAGTTACAGGACAGTCCTCTTGAGCGTCGGGTATTGGTCAAGGTTCTTGAAGAGCAAAACTCTAAATGGGGAAATCCTACTATTGCCTCTCAACTCCTCGATCCCGATTCATTGGCAGTCGTCACGGGGCAGCAAGTGGGGATCTTTGGAGGACCACTCTACACATTCTATAAAGCACTCACGGTAATTCGATTATCTGAGCAACTGACTCAGAGATTATCTCGACCAGTTGTTCCGGTGTTCTGGCTTGAAGGTGGAGACCATGATCTGGATGAAGTTCGCCACATCAGCCTGACAGATAAGAGGATATGGTATCAGGGCCATACCCTGCCGGAGACTGGAAACCTGGGAAGTGTGGGATCATTGAGGTTTACTGCGGAAATTGATTCCATGCGCAGGACGCTCACGGAAGAACTACCTGCAACAGAGTTTAGTCACGAGGTGCTGACGAAATACTACTCTGCTTACCGTCAGGGTGTATCGTTCACGGATGCGTTTGCAGAGACATTATTGAATTTGCTGGGGAAAGATACCCTTGTGCTGATGAATCCATTGGATTGTCGGCTTCAAGAGTTGGCTGCACCTCTTCTGAAGCGTGAGTTGAGGGACTACAAAAGCACCCACTCGGCTCTCAAGAGAGTCAGTGCCAAGCTTGAAAAAGATTATCATGCCCAAGTTCATATCCGTCCAGGCAATGTCTTTCTCTTGGGGGAATCAAACAGGCAAGTATTGGTTCCGACAGAAAATGGATACCATCCCCAATTTGAGGAAAAGAATAGTCTTTCGTTTGAAGAGGCTCAGGATCTTCCCCCTTGTGTGCTGAGCCCAAATGTGGTCATGCGCCCCCTCGTACAGGACTCGCTTCTACCTACCATTGCCTATGTTGCAGGCCCAGGTGAGATTGCATATTTCGCACAGCTAAAATCGCTCTACGCATGGGCAGAGCGTCCTATGCCGATTATTTTTCCGCGGACAAGTCTGACAATTATTGAGCCCCGAATTGCAAAGATGATGGATCGTCATGATCTGACCATTGACGAATTATCAGATACAATCCCCGGAATCATGCGCAAACGCGTTCTTGAGGGATCGGGAATCACATCTGCATTCAATCTTGCCAGCGTGAAACTTGAGGAATGCGCTGATCAGTTACAACCAGTCGTGACAGGAATCGATTTAACCTTACACCCGACTCTAAAGGCGACCCACAAGCAATGGATCAAAGAACTCTCGAAGTTAAAGCAGCGTGTTGAGTGGGCAGAGAAGAGACGTCATCAGCAATTGCAGGTGCAGATTGAATCCTGTCAGGATGCAATTTATCCGAATGGAAATTTCCAGGAGCGTGAGTTGCCTGTACTCTATTATCTAGCCAAGTATGGCCCCCGCTTTCTAGATCACCTACACTCAAATCTGAACATTGATAACAACTCACACCATCAGTTACTACCTCTATAGGGCTACCGATCCTTTCCATTCCATTATTAGAACTCTATTGTACAATTTATTTAGAAACGCGGACAGCATTTTAGGTGGAATAGAATATTGACTCTACCAGAACTTGTGTGAATGGGTCATTGAATATACCAAAGGTGTCAACGGAATGTACCCTGCCTTTGGATCCCAATAATCCGTTCGCGTAATTGAAGTCTCGAGTATAGGGACTGCACAGTTCGTAACTTCCTTTCGTAGACTCTATTCAAGCCAAGGCGACTCTATCCAGACAACGATTCTCCTGTAATTATTTGAAGAAAATGAGTAATTATTTTGTTAGTTGAAAGTTTGAGAAGACCCATGGGATGCATCTATATCCGATGAATCAATTTCGCAGACGGCCAATGATAATCGGGAGAATGAATTCCCCTTAGACAAGTTCATGTATCAATGCAATTTCATGAAGCTGCAACTAGGTGGCTATCTCGCTCAGGAAGCCAATCGGACTGTACAATGCGAGGATCTCAGTAATCGTAATGACTGACAGTTCTGCTAAAAGTCTGGCAGTCATATTCGTCAAATCTTATTCGTCTTGCTGAACACCTCATAGACATAGAACGGAAACCAACCTATATAGCAGATATTTTAAGTTATTCTGGTAAATGGCCACAGCCATCAACGATCCATCAACTAAATTCATCGCTATGAGACACCCAAAAGAAATGCTCCTCTCTATTAGTATGGCCTTCTGCTCAATATGAAACATGGTTGGCTTTCGTGGAGCACGGGTAAAGACAGTGCATGGACGCTGCACACGCTGAGAAAGGAGGGAAAATACGAAGTAACCTCCCTCTTCACCACGATCACGGAGAAGTTTTCTCGTGTATCAATGCACGGTGTCCGAATAGATCTATTACATGCCCAAGCAGATAAGGTCGGGCTACCTCTGCATATTGTTAAAATTCCTTGGCCCTGTTCCAATAAATTATATGAGCGAGCCATGGAGAGCATCTGGAATAAGGCAATCCATAGTGGTGTGGAGATGATCGCATTTGGAGATCTGTTTTTGGAAGATATTCGGAAGTATAGGATTGAGCAACTGAACAATACGGGACTCAAACCTATTTTCCCGTTATGGGAACACCCAACACGAGAATTGGCAGAGGCAATGGTATCCTCTGGACTAAGGGCAACACTTACCTGTGTAGATCCTAAGCAATTGGCACCACATTATGCGGGAAAAGAATATAACTCAAAGCTACTGGCAAATCTCCCACCTTCCGTAGATCCCTGCGGAGAGAATGGTGAGTTTCATACGTTCGTGCATGCGGGTCCAATGTTTTCGGAGCCAGTTCGCGTGAGAGCCGGTGATGTGGTTACAAGAAGTGGTTTTGTCTATGCGGATCTTGTTTTGGAAGAGGAAAATTCAAAGGTTGTCATCGGATCTGAGAATTGAAAGAACTTTTGCGCACTGCTCCCCAATAATCATCTATGGCCATTGTGTCAAGTTAACTGCACAGAGTGACGATGAATCATCGAATTGTGTCTCTCATTGCAAGTGCAACCGAGATCGTATGCGCACTTGGATATGAAACCTCTCTTGTTGGCAAATCTCATGAATGTGACTATCCGCCGTCTACTGTTTCAATCCCAGTATGCTCGTCTTCAAAAATTATCAAGGAGTCTTCCAGTGGGGAGATTGACGATCAGGTCAGATCAATCGTGCGTGAAGGTTTATCGGTTTACCAAGTTGATTCTGATCTGTTAGATCAGCTTTCTCCTACCGTAATCATCACGCAAACTCAGTGCGAAGTGTGTGCGGTTAGCCTCCGCGATGTAGAATCTGCGGTTTGTCGGTTAGTGACTTCAAAACCCGCAATCGTTTCTCTTGAACCTATGTCATTAGAGGATGTGTGGGCAGATATTCTACGTGTAGCAGATGCTCTTGGTGATTCAGAGCGAGGAAAATCCATAGTGTCGCTACTCAAAAATCGGTTGGATTCTTTGCGCAATCAGACCACTGGGTTGTCACATCGTCCCACGATCGCATGTATTGAGTGGATTGATCCACTCATGATTGCAGCAAACTGGGTCCCCAACCTAGTCAATTACGCAGGGGGAAATCATCTATTGGGGGATCCAGGCTGTCATTCAGGGTATTGTTCAATGGATCAACTCGTGGCTGCCGAGCCCGAAGTGATCGCTGTCATGCCATGTGGGTTTGATATTGAACGTACAATTCGGGAGATGAACCCTCTCATTTCAGATCCTAGATGGACGAAGCTTCCTGCCGTTCAGAATGATAAGGTATTTATCACAGATGGTAACCAGTATTTTAACCGTCCTGGCCCCAGAGTGGTTGAGTCAGCAGAGATCCTTGCAGAATGTTTGCATCCAGATCAATTTGATTTTGGGCATCAAGGCAAGGGATGGATTCCTTGGAGTCAAGCTCTGGTCAAGAAAATTGAGTGCTGACTCATTGTTTATTGACACTATTATTTACGTCAGAGGCAGTTAGAATTTCAGCTGGCGGAGATCAGGCACGGGAGATTCATGAAATGGAACAAGCGAATCTATATTGACTCGCAAGAAGCAGTTTCAAATTCCTACATTAGTTCCGCATACGCACGAATTGACCAGACTGTGATTGAACTCCTGCTTCCGAAGTTACGTGAATGCGATACAAATAGAGGCCAGAGGGCAAGGTTGAACCATCAAGACGAATCTTCCGGTTCCAGCCAGCCGTTAGATCAACCTTACTCTTTGAAAGTACATTCCGACCTGTCAAATCAAATATGTCCACATTTAGCGTGGCAGACCACGGAAGGTCTACTACCAGAAGTGTGGATTCACGGAAAGGATTGGGATAGTTCTCATGAACTATGAACGATGAAGGAAGTCCATCCTGCTCCGAAGCGACGGGACTAAAGACTTCAATGTTAAATTCCATGAAAGCCATAGAACCATCGGCATCCGTAGCAATGAATGTGTATGGAATTGGAGACGAAGTAACAACCAAGGGTGTCCCGCTAATCGTGCGTGACAACGCATCGTAGGCGAGGCCATCGGGGAGTGCAGGGGTGAGGGTATAGGCAATGGGTGGCACACCTCCTTGGGCCTCTGGTAGGATCAATGGAGTAATTGGCAGCGAACGTGGGAACGATTGATCATGGACAGTACGAGTAAACTGCAATTCTCCACAGGTAGGGCCACGATAATTAGGGATGCGTTTCAGCCACATTTGAAACTCTTCATCGGCTGGAGCACATAGGCTCTGTCCCTCAAAATGGAATATGACCAAATCCTCCAATTGCATGAAACTTCTTGGGATCTGTCCAGTGAGTTCATTCCCATTCAGGAGTAGACGAGTCAGGTTCGTAAGGTTGCCAAGTTCTGGTGGGATTGGCCCTGAAAGAGAATTACTTGCCAGCCCAAGATCCGTGAGTTGTAGAAGTTTTCCGAGTTCGGACGGGATTGGTCCAGAAACGGCATTGCTATCCAAACGTAGCGCTCCCAGCTGTTCAAGATTTCCAAGTTCCGGTGGGATAGAGCCAGCGAGAGAATTGTTCCTGAGAAGTAGGTGAAAGAGTTGTTCAAGATTTCCAAGTTCTGGTGGAATGGATCCAGTAAGTAAGTTACGATCAAGGTTCAGGATCTGTAGTTGTTGAAGATTTCCGAGTTCGGACGGAATGGATCCAGTAAGTGAATTACTATCCAAGCGGAACCCTGATAGTTGTTGTAGCTTTCCGAGATCAGATGGAATAGGACCCTCAAGAGAATTGCTATACAGGAATAGATCTCTCAGTTCTTGAAGCTTTCCGAGTTCGGATGGGATGAGTCCAGAAAAAGAATTACTATACAGGTGCAGATTTCGGAGTTGTTGAAGATTTCCGAGTTCGGACGGAATGGATCCAGTGAGAAGATTACGTTCAAGATAGAGTCCCCTCAATTGCTGAAGATTTCCGAGTTCGGAAGGGAGGGAACCAGAAAACGAATTGCCAAAAAGGCGCAGGTCCGTTAACAAGTTAAGATTTCCGAGTTCGGATGGGATGAGACCAGAGTGGGAATTGTTTCCGAGGGTGAGGTTTTGCAATTTTGGAAGGTTTCCAAGCCCAGGTGGGATCTGTCCAGAGAGTCGTTCATTCTCAAATAATTCGAGGATTTCTAAATTCCTCAAATTCTCCAGCTCTGGCGGTAATATCCCATTGAGATTGTTGTTTACCAGAGACAGTTTTTGTAGAAATCCCGCATTAAGTGTGATACCAAACCATTCCGTTAGTTCTTCCTCGGTGGGAATCCTTGAGAAATCCCAATTGTCATTCATCGTCCAGTTATCCCCGTCGGTGGAGTTATAGAATGCTCTCAGTCCCTGATAGACGACCTCCAGCTGTCGGTTAACATGAAGCGTAACCTGATCCGCCACATCTTCAAAGTCTCCATCACGAACTTGCAGAAAGAATCGTACCAGTTGGTCGGGAGGAGTATTTGAGGCAACGGTGAACTTAAAGGTCACTTCAATAGAATCACCACTGGGAAGTGAGCCGATCTCAACTCTGGAAGTGGACCACTCAATGAATGGATAGGTCTCGTTTCCAGCAAGAGTTATTTCAAGTTGATTTGCATCATGGAGATGGTTAATAACATCCATCGTGATGGTGATCTGATCGCCAGGCTCAATGATGCGATTTGAATCATTGTCCTCCCATGACCAGTTTTGAAGACGTACTGCTGGGAAGGCGGGTTCTTGAACGGCGGCCAGAGCATTCACGAATCCACGCCCCATCTGACCGTCAAAGTCAGGATTCTCATTATCAATGCTCTCACTCGTCAACCGTACATGTTCCCTAAGAGCATCAGGAGATAGATTAGGGAACCTCGTTTTCGCCAGAGCAGCAACACCAGCGGTTAGAGGCGAAGAAAATGATGTACCTTCAACCTTAATATATTCGTTATTTAATCCAGTGGTGATGATGTCTATTCCAGGTGCAAATACGTTCACCAATGTTCCCCAGTTAGACAACTCTGCCTTGACACGCGTATCTTTCTCCGTAGCACCAACAGAGAGAACGCGCGGATGGCGGGCTGGATAGAAGAGAGATTCATCCACAGATGAACTGCTATTTCCCGCCGAGGCAACGACCAATGCCCCCATGTCGGTAACGAGGTCAAGCGTCTCATCAAGATGCCTTACTTCGCTGCTGTTTTGGCGTACTCCACCCCAACTCGTATTGATGATGTCAGCGCCATTCAAAGCGGCATAAAGGATACCAGTGTATCCATCGCAAATTGACATATTTGAAGTGGGAGGGCATCCCACATTGATGTGCATCAGCTTTGCATTCCAGGCTGCACCAGCAATTCCAACATTGTTGTCCGTCACGGCGCTAGCCACTCCAGCGACCGCCGTTCCGTGTTCAGCATTGGATGGAGTCTCTGGCAATCCAGTTGGATCATGATCAGAATCATCCTCATTGGCAAAGTTAACACCATGCACATCATCAATGTACCCATTGTTGTCGTCATCAATTCCATTGTCAGGAATTTCATCCTCGTTTGTCCATACATTCGCACGAAGATCTTCATGCCTCCATTCGCCACCTCCGTCAACAATAGCAATTACAACATTTGGAGTGCTGTCAGCGGTTTTCACAATATCCCACGCTTCGGGAAGGTTTAGGGCATTCAGTTCAGTCTGTTCAGAAAATTTCGGATCATTTGGATCAATACACACCCAGTCATATGGTCCCCAAGTATGATTTACAGGTACAGGTTCGGCGTAGACAATGCCGGGAGCAAGAGATAGATCTGTGGAAACTTGTTCAGGTGTATCATCATCAGTGTATCGTACGTAGTACGTACGGCGCAGTGACATTAAGTTGTGCTGCGTAGTTGGAGTCGACTCTACATGATCCAGAATGGGGTAAATCTGCTCAATGGTATGCACGCCATACTTGGCTGCTTTGCGATCAAAAACATGTAAACCAGTTTGGACAGTTTTTCCGTGGAAAGTAATTCCCTCGTCAAATTGAACCACCACGACTCGGGGCACTACATCTGGGAGAGTTTGGGCTACCACTTGGGAAGTACCGAAGTGGTTTACTAAGGCGAAGCCCAGAATCAAAAAGGAAAATAATTGATGGATTCTCATGTAGAATAATCATAAAAGCATTTCGAATTGTACAAAAAGTTTATCTCGTAGTTCGGCGACATACGTTGATAGAACCTCCTAAATGCTGTACACCCAGCCACTTTTATTTTTGGGAATAAATAATAGTTTACGTGAGTAACTCACGATTTGTTGTGCACTATGATAAAGTACATTCCTATGGTGGGTTCGAGTCCAATCCAACACCTGGGGATTAGGTTGGTAGCGGACTTAACTTAATAATCAAGGTACGAGATATGAAGCAACTGAACTTGACAGGCTATATAGTGCAGCTTGGTGACCATGCGGGCTGTACATGTAGTGAACGATGGCAAGCCCCGAAATTGGCAATATGAATGTTACCTTCCGACACTATGGTGAAGACTATGTATCTTGTGGGTTGGACAAAAGCCTGATGCTTCACAATGCATTTGTTAATGGATCCGCCGCAACAGAATGTCATCATTACCAGTTCCACCGAATGCCAAAATTTATGTTGCCGGTACACTGACTTATAAGGCTTGTATCAAAACTGATAGCCATTATTACCGTCTCTCCTAACTGCTGGGAGCCCTCCAAATGGTCCGTGAAGTGAGTACCTGTCTGACGGCATTGAAACAGTTCATTCGGTAAAGCACTAAATACACGGTAGGGATTGACACTTGTACTGAGATGTAGTAGATGTGTGACGATAATCATATAGTGATGAGTCATATTAATACTTTGAGATTCGTTCACTCATCAAATCGTTCTTTTCTCCGTCAATCAAATCTATCGGTCTAAGGTATACTGATGAAAGTGAAATTTAACAAGGAAGACGGTACTTGAACCCCAACAGAGTGCATTTTTTATCACTCACCGACAAATCCTTTTCTCCTCTGATCAGACCTCTTCTTACTCCAAGTGATAGTAGCAATTGACGGTCCAGCCGCGTCTGGAAAGAGTACCACAGCACAAGTGGTGGCTGAAAAATCGGGATTCATCTTTATGGACTCTGGTATGATGTACAGAGCGGTAGCATTCGGATTCTTGAAACATGAGGTTGAATGTACCGAGGAGTCTGCGTCTGCCTATTTGTCACAAATGCAGTTTGATGCCAGTTGCGTCAAATCTGAGATGAGGATATATATTGATGGAGATGATGTTACGTCCCAGCTTCCTACACCCAAGGTCTCTGCCATGTCAAGCCAAGTTGCGGCCCTCAAATGTGTTCGCAGCTGTCTCTTCAGTGTTCAACGTGGATTTGCAGAACGGTTCGGGAAAGATCCAGGAATTGTGGTCATCGGTCGCGATATGGGCACGGTCGTTTTTCCAAATGCTGATCTGAAATTTTTCCTGACTGCATCACTAGATGTTCGTGCTCGTCGACGCATCAAAGACCTTCGTTTGACTGGAGCAGACATATCGTTTCAAGAAGTTTATGATGCCATTGAGCAACGAGACCAGCGAGATTCCTCACGTAAGATTGCTCCCCTTAGGCAAGCCAACGATGCAATCCTGATTAACACGGACCAACTAACCATTGAGCACCAAGTACAATTCATGCTTGATCACATTCAGGAACGATAATTCGTCTGGTGTAGTTCAAGTGGGTTCGTTTGGCTCACATGATGGTCGTTTGACCTGTCTTCCTGCATGTGTGTCTACCTAAAACTCAAACTTTCTCCTGATGTAGGTGCTAAGGAAGCGTATCCTCCCAACCATCAGGTCCACTTATATGTCTGAAGACAAGCAATCAACCTTAGAGACCTCGGAAAAAGAGGTAAACAATGAATTAACCAATGATGGCAATGGAGAGTCAAGTACAACCGCTCTGAGTGACCTTGACTCAACTGATCCCAAAGATCAGCCCGATTCAGAATCTACTACTGATGAGGAAACGCCTTCTACATCGTCCCAAATCCAAGATCAGTCTGTTGATGATGCGGATGCCACTGCAGAGAAAACAGACGATTTCACAGAGACGACTCAAACCACCGAGTCAATTGCTGAGGAACCGAATGTAACTGACGAATCTGTAACGGAGAGTGAAGTGGCCTCACCCGAGTCTGATAGCGTTGGAGCGCTCTCTGAAATTTCAGATGAAGCGCCGGAAGCTCCAAGTTTAGTTCCCGCGGGCTATGAGGAAAATCTGACGAATGATTCGGCTGATGAGAGTTCATCAGACCTGACGTCCACTAGCGAAGTAAGCCCCGAGGATGTGAGTGAGGAACCTCTTCGCATTGGGTACACGGGTGAGATCATTGGTGATGTCGTTGCTCTTTCCAGCCTGGAAGAACAATCCCAGACTACGGCGGAGGAGAAAGCCGAAACCGACGAGTTGATCAAACTGATTGATAGCACACTCAACAAGGTTTCAAATGACGAAATCGTCACAGGGCGAGTTATTTCTGTTGGGGAAAAAGATGTTGTGATTGATATTGGTTTCAAGAGTGATGGTGTGATTTCCAAGAGTGAATTTTCGGGAGAGGTCAAGGCAGGAGATGAAGTGGAGGTTTACCTTGAACGGATGGAAAACTATCACGGTCAGCTTGTCCTGAGTAAGGGGAGAGCGGAACAAGTTCGCCGTTGGGAACAAGTAGAACATGCCTTTTCGAATGGAACTATCTTGGAAGGGACAATCATTCGACGTATTAAAGGGGGGATGCTAGTCAACCTGATTGATGGGTTAGAGGCATTTCTGCCAGGGTCGCAAATTGATATGCGCCCCGTCCGTGATTTTGATTCATACCTTGATCGTCGGATGCAATTCAAGATTGTAAAGATTAATGCCGAAAACGAGAATGTAGTAATTTCTCATAAGGCACTGATTGAGCGTCAACTAGCGTCCCAGCGCGAAAGCATACTTTCAACCATGGAGGTTGGGCAAGTATTGGAAGGAATTGCAAAGAATATTACCGACTTCGGGGTATTCGTTGATCTAGGGGGAGTGGATGGATTGTTGCACATCACAGACCTGACTTGGGGACGTGTATCTCATCCCACCGAGATTGTGTCTCTTGATGAGGAGCTGAAAGTTGTTGTGCTTGAGTATGATAAGGAGCGCCAACGTATTTCTCTGGGACTCAAACAGTTACAGACTCATCCATGGGAGAATATTGACGAACGTTATAAAACCGGGGATATTGTCGAGGGGAAAGTTGTCTCAATTACTGATTATGGTGCGTTCCTTGAACTTGAGCAGGGGATTGAGGGACTCGTGCATGTATCAGAAATGAGTTGGACTGGACACATACGTCACCCTTCGCAGCGCG
Source organism: Rhodothermales bacterium (assembly GCA_965208025.1). Classification (GTDB taxonomy): domain Bacteria; phylum Bacteroidota; class Rhodothermia; order Rhodothermales; family Bin80; genus Bin80. The sequence continues at coordinate 932,199 of OZ242302.1, read as the reverse complement.
TATCACTTGGGCAGATGGTGAAGGTTTCTGTGCTGAGTATTGATCACGATACCAAAAAGATTTCGCTCGGCATGAAGGAGTTTGAAGTCAACCCATGGGAGGGCATCGCGGCTCGTTATCCTCCAGGAACCGTCCTACGCGGGCATGTACGCAATATCACTCACTTCGGAGCCTTCGTTGAAATTGAGCCGGGAATTGATGGACTCGTCCATGTATCTGATTTGTCATGGACCAAAACCATACGGCATCCCAGTGAGATCATCAAGAAAAGACAGGAACTCTCCGTTGTTGTACTTGATGTAGACGAGAAGCGTCAGCGCATTGCACTGGGGCATAAGCAAATTGAAACGAACCCGTGGACAAACTTGGCGACGGTTTTTGAGACGGGATCCGATCATAAAGCCAAGGTCATACGGATTGAACGCAATGGATTAACGGTTGAGTTACCTCTTGAGGTTGAGGGCTTTATACCAGGTGGGGAACTGAAGAAAAAGTACGACAGTGGATTCCCGCCTTATCAAGAAGGAGAAGAACTTGATCTCCGCGTGATTCGTTTAGATGTGAGCAAGAAAGAGATCGTCCTTAGTGAAACAGCTAAACAACGACAGGAAGAAGCTCAGGATCGTCAGAAAGAGCAGAAAGCAAAGCGGACTGAGCGTAAAGAGCAGGAAAAAGCTGTTCGTCAGCATGCTCAGCGTGAGCAGATTGCTAGTGGTCCAACGACGATTGGTGAGTTGAGTGGGCTTGAAGCAATCAAAGAGACGCCCCAGAGTGAAGATGATCAATCTCCTGCTCCAGAAACATCAAAGACCGAAGACCAGTCGGTTGATGTAATTGATACTTCCGAGGCAGAGGCAACGGAGGATCATCAATCTGAAACGGAGAATGTTTCCGATGCAAAAGTTTCTAAAACAGCCACAGCAGATGCCCCAAATGTAGGTGCCGACGATGTCCCTGAGGTAGAGACTGGAGATGCCGCCGTTGCTGTGGAGTCGGAGGATCTCGCTGAAGTGGAAGCCTCCGAAACTCCAGACGTAGAGACAGCCGAAGCCGCTGCGGAGTCGGAGGATCTTCCCGACTCGGAAGCCTCCGAAACTCTAGACGCAGAGACAGTCGAAGCTGCCGAGGAATCTGCGGATCTCCCTGAGGTGGAAGCCACCGTAACTCCTGACGTAGAGACAGCCGAAGCCACTGACACGGAGTCTGTGGATCTTCCTGATGTAGATAGTACCGATTCGCCCGACGCAGATATTTCCGAACCTACGGATACAGACTCTGTCAAGTCAACTGATTCGGACACTCCCGACACAGAGGATCTTGCCACTGCTGATGGGGTGGATGATCCCAAAGTAGAGAAGACTGCCTCCCCAAAAGGTGAGAAAAAATCTGTTGCTCAGAATAAAGAAACAAAAAAAGGAAAAACTTCAAAAAGTGACGTTCTAGAAGAAGCAAACGATTAGTGCGTCCGATCTGGAGTCATACTTCTTTTTTGATTCGGTTTGCAAGAGTGTTCAAGCACGATGATCACTATGTGTTGACAGTTCAAGGACACTCAAAAGGTGAACCAAATATCCCCCTGACGTACTATTATTTTCACGGAATTAATTCCCTTTGATGCAACACAAATCCATTCTCAGCCGACTGGGAATCACCGATTCTGGACCGGGATTAGCCATTGGTTCATCGTTGCACCCGGGGAATGGGCCTCGCATAGAAGTTCATAGCCCAATTGATGGGAGCTTGATTCAGTACGTCGGTTCCTCCTCAGAAATTGAGGTTGAACAAGCATGCCAAGAAGCCCATCGCGCATTTCTTTCATGGAGAGTCGTTCCTGCTCCCCGTCGTGGAGAGTTGGTGCGACAGTATGGTCTATTGCTAAGGGAATACAAAGAGGCCCTTGGTTCACTTGTGACTCTGGAAGTGGGTAAGATTCGTTCGGAGGCAGAAGGAGAGGTGCAAGAGATGATTGATATTTGCGATTTTGCGAGTGGATTAAGCAGGCAACTCTATGGTCATACCATTCAGAGTGAGCGATCCCAACATCGTCTCACGGAACAGTGGCACCCTCTCGGGGCCATTGGTGTCATTACAGCATTCAACTTCCCAGTTGCCGTATGGTCATGGAATGCCGCCCTGGCGTTGGTCTGTGGTGATTCGTTGGTGTGGAAGCCCTCTGAAAAAACTCCCCTCTCTACGATTGCATGCCACAACTTGCTCATGAAAGTCGTTCGTGATTTTGATGATGCACCAGATGCCCTCAGTGTGGTGATCAATGGGGGCCGTTCGGTTGGTGAGGCATTAGCTGACTCTCCCCACCTGCCGCTTATCTCAGCGACGGGTTCTGTGGCTATGGGTCGGTCTGTCGGGCAGAGAGTTGCAGCACGACTCGGTCAATCTTTACTTGAGCTCGGCGGAAATAATGCCATGATCGTTACCCCTGATGCAGATCTAGATCTGGCGATCAAATCAATTACATTTGCCGCCGTCGGAACGGCTGGTCAACGGTGCACAACACTGCGGCGCTTGATCGTTCATGAAAGTGTAAAGGACAGGTTAGTGGATCGGCTGCGCAGTGCTTGGGAGTCAATCCGCATAGGGGATCCCCGCGAGGGCGATGTATTGGTTGGCCCGCTCATTGATCATGCGGCTGCTGATTCTATGGAGCAAACTCTAATGTTTGCATCTGAACAAGGCGGAATCATTCATGGTGGAGAACGCGTCAAAAACGATGTTCCAGCAGGAGGAGCCTATATGCGTCCTGCACTGGTAGAAATTTCTGCCAATGCTCCCATAGTGCAAACCGAAACATTCGCCCCCATCTGTTATGTGCATGAATATGAACAATTTAATGAGGCGATCAGGATACAGAATAGCGTCCCGCAGGGGCTTTCGAGTGCAATATTTACGGATAATGTGCAAGAAGCTGAGATTTTCTGTAGTCCAATCGGAAGCGATTGTGGAATCGCCAATGTAAACATTGGGACGAGCGGTGCAGAAATTGGTGGAGCGTTTGGAGGCGAAAAAGAAACGGGTGGTGGGCGAGAAAGTGGCTCCGATGCATGGAAACAATATATGCGTCGTATGACCAATACGGTAAATTACGGGAAAGATCTCCCCCTTGCGCAAGGAGTTAAATTCATTTAGGATGTCTGAACTTGCACAACATATTCAATCTGTTCCACCAAGCGGAATTCGGCGATTCTTTGATATCGCTGCTTCCATGGAGGATGTAATATCACTTGGGATAGGTGAGCCAGACTTCATCTCGCCCCATCCTGTGATTGATGCAGCCGTAGCTTCACTTGCTGCAGGCAAGACAGGATATACCTCAAATGCCGGTCTTGTGGAGTTACGTGAGGCAATTGCCTCTCATTTGCTTGATCTGTACGGGTTCCATGCTCCACCCGACCAAATACTTATCACGGTTGGAGTTAGTGAGGCAATGCAGTTGGCAATGCTATCTCTCTTGAATCCAGGAGATGAGGTCCTCATCCCAGAACCGTGTTTTGTATCTTATGGTCCAGTGGCCCAGTTTGCTCACGGCAAAGTAGTCTATGTCCCTACCACTGCGAAGCAAAACTTTGAGGTGACCGCCGAAGATATTTTATGCCGGATTACCCCACGGACACGGATGATCTTTATTGGATATCCAAATAATCCTACGGGAGCCGTTTTGAAAAAAGAAACGCTGGATGAAATTGCCTTGATAGCCGAAGAGCATAACCTGATTTTGGTCTCTGACGAGATTTATGATCAACTCATTTATGGAAATGCTCACAAGAAGGGGCATGCTAGCGCATGGTCCAATGAATCACTGCGCGAACGTAGCATTATTCTTGGTGGATTCTCCAAAGCCTATGCCATGACTGGATGGCGTTTGGGCTATGCCATCGCTCCGCCTTCCATCTACGAAGGAATGTACAAGGTGCATCAATATATGGTAATGAGTGCGCCGACCATGGCGCAATATGGGGCTTTAGCTGCCATTCAGTCATGTGCATCAGACGTTGAGCAAATGCGTCTGGCTTATGATCGTCGCAGGCATGTCCTCCTATTGGCTCTACGGGAAGCCGGGCTTCCAACGTTTGAACCCGAAGGAGCTTTCTATTGTTTTCCAGATATTCGATCCACCGGCCTGAGTTCCGAAGAGTTTGCGGAGAGGTTAATACATGAAGAGTCCGTAGCCGTAGTTCCAGGGGATGCATTCGGTCCCAGCGGAAAAGGATATGTCCGCTGTTCTTATGCCACTGCAGATGAAAACGTGATTGAAGCAGGTCGCCGTATCAATCGCTTTGTTGCGAAATGTAAGAGTTCAGTATGATCAGAGTACTGGTTGGATTTGTGGCTGCAATTGTGCTACACCTTCTACTAGGATGGGTATGGAGTATAGGTGGAGGGGTTGCTGTTGGGCTCTTTATGCCAAAAAGAGCTTGGCTTTTCGGTGGGATTTCGGTTGCAATGGGATGGACCTTGTTCGTTGTCCATTCGTTCATCGTTGCCCCCGAACCAACAGGACGATTGATGGTGATCCTTGGGGACATGTTCGGCGAAATTCCATCCGTGCTCATCCCCGCTCTCACCATTCTCATTGGAGCCCTCCTTGGCATCAGTGGAGGCGTACTTGGAACACTTTTGCATCCCGCCATGACACCATTGGTCGGTCGATTGAGACAGGGGATCGCTCTTCAAGAGCGTTCAATTCAAGAGTGAGTCATCCAAATTATATCAGGAAGAATTTATCACAACCCCATTCCTCTGGGTAGATTGAAGATCTTCTGAGTATAATGTCATAGCAATCACTGCCATTTGACGGTCCGATCTAATGTCTGCACCAGAAATTGAGAATTTATTGGAGCGCGCTCTTGCGCTCGGAGGCTATCTTTGACGTTGAGAAGCGATCAGAGATGGTTCAAGTCCTTAGTGATAAACGCCTCCAACCTGATTATTGGGACGATCCAGAGGTGGCACAGGCCAATGAGCGTGCAATTGCATCCGAAAATGCGTGGTTGGACGCGTACAAGGAAGTTCGTGAATACGCAGACGATGTTCAGGTTCTTTTAGAACTTTCCAAAGAAGAACCAGAAAATCTTGACGAAGAGATTGCAGCCAGTTGCAAGGCTCTGCACTCATCCATTGAATCCTTAGAGCTACGTAGTATGCTCTCGGGGGTTGATGACCAACGGAATGCGATTCTCTCCATTAATCCAGGTGCAGGTGGCACCGAGAGTCAGGATTGGGCCGAAATGCTTTTGCGGATGTATACCCGCTACGCGGAGCGCCATAGATTCAAGGTTGAACTGCTGGGACATCAGGTTGGAGACGTTGCGGGTATCAAAAGTGCCTCCCTAAGTATTCAAGGAGACTTCGCTTACGGATATTTGAAAGCCGAGTCAGGTGTCCATCGACTCGTACGAATCTCTCCATTTGATTCCAACTCTCGACGTCACACCTCGTTTGCCAGTGTGTTTGTTTACCCTGAAATTGACGAAACGATTGAAGTAGATCTACGAACCGCAGACATTGAACTCCAAACATTCCGATCCGGTGGCAAGGGGGGACAGAATGTAAATAAGCTGGATACTGGTGTTCGATTGATCTGGAATGGAAAGCTATCCAATGGAGAGCAGGTTCGCGTAGCGGCTGAGTGTACGGAGGAGCGAAGCCAGCTTCAGAATCGGGAGCGGGCTATGACCATGCTGAAAAGTCGTGTGTATCGCCTTGAACAGGAAATTCTGGAAGCCGAGAAAAATAAGCGCGAAGCACAAAAGAAACGAATTGACTTTGGGAGCCAGATCCGTTCCTATGTATTCCAACCGTATACCATGGTGAATGACCATCGAACGGAACTCAAAGTCACAGATGTTCAATCTGTGATGGACGGAGAACTCCAAGCATTTATCAAAGCATATCTTTTACAATAATCTATGTCAGAACGACATTCCTATGATTATCTGGTCTTGGGAAGTGGTATAGCCGGATTGTGGTTTGCGCTCGGTGTTGCTGATCAGGGGCAAGTCGCCATCATCACCAAAAAGGAGACAACCGAGTCCAATACGAATTATGCTCAGGGGGGAATTGCTGGGGTTTGGGATCAGGAGGACTCCATAGAAAGTCATATTCATGATACCCTTGTCGCTGGTGCAGGGCTATGTGATGAAAATATCGTTCGTGATGTAGTGACTGAAGGGCCGCATCAAATTCAGGCATTGATCAACATAGGTGCATCATTTACCCAAGCCAATGGACAGTTGCATCTTGGGCGCGAGGCAGGGCATGGTCATCCGAGAATTATACATGCGAGTGATACGACTGGACGGGAGATTGAGCGTGCACTTCTGGTCCAGATCCATGCTCATCCGAATATTAAGGTCTTCAACTATCATTATGCAGTGGATCTGATCACGGAGCACCATCTTGGTCAGTATGTTACACGATTACGTCCAGATATGAGTTGTTATGGTGCATACGTACTGAATGAGAAGGATGAGATCGTTCATACATTTTTATCACGCGTCACTTTATTGGCAACGGGAGGCTCTGGTGCTGTCTATCAACACACCACGAATCCCTCAATTGCAACAGGGGATGGGGTTGCCATGGCCTATAGGGCCAAAGCACGAGTCGCCAATATGGAATTTGTACAATTTCATCCAACTGCTCTCTATCAGGAAAAAGATCACGGAGAGCGTGCATTTCTGATCTCGGAAGCGGTAAGAGGATATGGCGGGGTGCTGCGCAACAAAGATGGAGGTCAATTCATGGAGGAGTATGATTCAAGGGCAGAGTTGGCTCCTCGCGATATTGTGGCTCGGGCGATTGATGATCAACTTAAGCATCGGGGTGAAGATCATGTCTTGTTAGATGTCTCTTATCTTGATGCGTTGAAGACAGAGGAAGCCTTTCCTCATATTGTACAAACATGTAGAAAGATGAGCATTGATCCAACTTCCGAGCCTATCCCCGTCGTTCCAGCAGCCCATTATCAATGTGGTGGAGTGCAGACTGATCCTATGGCTAGAACAAGCGTGCATGGGCTCCTCGCCGTTGGAGAGGTTGCGCACACCGGATTACACGGTGCGAACCGACTTGCCAGTAATTCCCTTCTGGAAGCCTTGGTGTTTAGTCGTAGAGCCGTTCAGATTGCGCCTCAAATTGCAAAAAACCGAAAAATTAACACAGAAGTGCCTAATTGGGATTCTTCGGGCACCGAACGGCAGCGGGAATGGATCCTCATATCTCATAATAGGGAAGAGCTACGTAGGACGATGTGGAATTATGTTGGGATTGTACGTTCCGACTTACGCCTAGCCCGTGCACTCCGCCGAACCAAGCTCCTTTACGAAGAAGTAGAAGAATTTTATCATCGGACCCGCATTTCCAGTCGGCTCTGTGAGTTGCGGAACATGATTGCGGTTGCATATCTGATCATCCGGAGCGCCCAGATGCGGCGTGAGAGCCGTGGTCTACACTATACGCTGGACTACCCCAAGAAAGTGTCGGTTGAGCGACGACCCAGTTTGGTGTAATCGGAACATTGATTTTAACTGAGGGTTGCATCCTCTGGAGCGGCGTTCTATCAGGTGGATACCATCTGATATGGAGGAGTCGCTTGACGGCTGACGGGATTCGGATGCGAGTCCCTTTTTTGTTGATTCGTTTGAGACTCGCCCGTCATGTGTATATAGATGGGCGTTTTTGACATTAGGAACTGATGGATAACATAAGGCTTGAGGATCAGGTTCGTGCCCTTGTTGAGGAACTCGTGGATAGAGGACCGATTTTTTTGGTTGATTTTTCCGTCCGGGGTCGCTCAGGTTCACATGCTGTTGATGTCTTCGTCGAAAGCGATGAAGCGCTCGGAGTCAATCAACTTGCCGAACTGAGCCGAGAGATTGAGTTCTCGTTGGATACCGGTGAGGTCATGCCTGGAAATTATTCGCTGAATGTGTCTACTCCTGGTGCAGATCGTCCATTGCGTTTGCCTCGACAATACCACAAACATTTGGGACGAAATCTTCGGGTTCATTACAGGAAAGCGGAAGATGTGTCTACCGAGGTCTGTGGTGAACTCATCGCTGCAGAAGATTCATCCATCCAGATCGATTATGGAAAAGGATCTTTGGAAATTCTATACAAGGACATCCAGTGGGCCAAAGTACAGCTTCCCTGGTAAGATAATTATTTGCAATGCACAGTAGAGATCTTGTCTCGTCATTCGCTGAGATCGCCCGGGAGAAAGATATAGACCGGGATACACTCCAATTAATTGTGGAGGATGTGATCCGTGCGATGATTCGTACCCGGTTTGGCTCGGACGAATCATTCGAAATCATTCTTAATCCCGATCATGGAGATATTCAGGTTCTTCATATCCGTGAAGTGGTTGAAGATTATGACTTAGCTGATCCCGTAACCCAGATTGAACTGCGTGATGCCGTCAAAATTGATGATGATTTTGAGATTGAAGATGAAGTGGCAGAAGAGATTTCCATAGCTGAATTTGGTCGGCGTGCTGTTCAGACTGCTAGATATACATTCCGGAACCGTATCCGGGACATTGAAAAAGAAAATGTCTATGCAGAATACACGGATCTGGTTGGTGAATTAGTGGTCGGGGAGATTTATCAGATTCGACGCAGGGAAATTCTGGTCTTGCACAACCGCGTTGAGCTTATTATGCCACGCGAAGAACAGATCCCTCGAGACCGTTATCGTAAAGGGGATATGCTACGAGCGATCGTCAAAGAGGTCCGCCGAGATGCAGGGAGTAACCCTCAGATCATCATCAGTCGGGCTTCGCCACAACTCATGGAGCGTCTTTTTGAGTTGGAAGTCCCAGAGATTGATGAGGGAATTGTAGAGATTAAAGCCATTGAACGTGAGCCAGGCGATCGGGCTAAAGTGGCAGTCATCAGCCATGATGACCGCATTGATCCCGTTGGGGCATGCGTTGGACTCAAAGGAAACAGGATCCATGCCGTGGTCCGTGAACTCAGTAATGAAAATATTGATGTCATGGAATGGACCGATGACTTGTATGTGCTGATCAAGCGGGCACTCTCTCCATCCAACCCTGTGTCCGTAAACATTAATGACAATTTAATCCCCCCCAAGGCGAAGGTGATTGTTCGCGCAGATGAAGTCAGTCAAGCCATTGGCAAAGGAGGAATCAATATTCGTCTTGCATCTCGCATGACTGGGATTGAATTAGATATTTTTCGCGAAATTCCTGCTGATGAGGAAGATGTAGAAATCGGTGAATTCTCTGATGAGTTCAGTACCGCCATCATCGAAAAACTTCGTGAAATTGGCTGTGATTCCGCAAAGGCAGTTCTTCAACTTTCCGTTGATGAACTGATTCGCAGGAGTGATCTTGAATCTGATGTAGCCACGCAAATTATGGAATCTATTCGTGCGGAGTTTGAGGATGAAGAAGATGAGGAGCTGGAAGAAGAGTTTCAGTTCTAGGACATTGCACCACCACGATTAACGAAGCAAGGTAACGGAGATGGTGATGACCGCCACAGGAAAAAAATTCAAAAAAGTTCGGTTACATAAAGTAGCCAAAGAACTTAATTTGACGATTGACACGATCGTCGCTCACCTGAATGAACTCGGACGTTCGGACGCGTTGAGCGGGAGTGGAATCAATGCAGCAATCGCAGATGAGGAAGTTTACCTTGATCTGATTGAACATTTTGCCGAAGACCGCGAGGGACGTGAGCGGGTGCAAGAACTGCGCGCAATCCGCGAATCGCAAATATCGGAGTCCAGTGGTGATTCTGCCCCTGCGAATACGTTCCCCGAAGTGGTTCAACCAACCCTTGATCCAGAAGCTTCCAAAACCGAAGAGGAGACGGATCCTGCTACCGAAGAGCATGTTGTTTCTGATCTGGATTCATCTCCCACGCTTGAATCTGAAAGTTCAACGCTTGACGATACAGAGGCGGTTGCACAAACTGATGACCCCACAGTCCCAGATGCTATTCCTGAAAGCCCAGAATCCGAACAAGAGGATGTTTCCCCGAGTTCTGAATCGCTGGATCCAGTCTTACCGGATACAGAACCTGCATTGGAGGATGAAGCCGTAGCTTCTGAAATTCAAGAAACGGTAACGACTGATCCAGAATCCAAAGAAGAGGTCTTGACTGAAGAGGAGTTGATCCCTACTATTGAGGATACCACTCCATCATCAGAGACAGATGATTCAGAGATTAAGCCTATCCAGGAACCCGATAGCTTGGCTGAAGAAGAGAAGGATCTAGATGATGATCCAGCTTTCCTGGAAGATGATTTGCTTGTTGACGAAGATGATCTTGAAATTGAGGATTCCCAGGATGAAGTGATCTCCGCAGATAGATACAAGTTGCAAGGGACAAAGGTACTCGGGAAGATTGATCTTGATACCGTTGAGGGGAAAGGGGAGCCAGGAATTAAACGCAGAAGAAAGCGAAAACGAAAAAAACTCGCTGCATCTAAGCCTGCCCCCAAACCTGCCGAGAAGTCGGTTGAAACATCTACTCCCCCAAAGCGCAAGCGAAAACGTAAGGCAAAGGCTGACTCTGAGGAGGTGAGCCAGTCAGTTCAGGAAACGTTACTTTCTATTGACCAAAGTACAGTGCGCGTGCGGCAACGCCGCCGAAGAGCACGCCGTCAGCAACGTGCAGAAGAGAGGCTCAATGTGCAGATTGAACAGGAAGAGAAGGATCGTCTGTTACGAGTCACTGAGTTTGTCTCTACTGGCGAACTGGCAGATTTGATGGGAATTCCGGTCACGGACGTCATCAGTATGCTGCTGAGTTCAGGAATGATGGTCTCAATCAATCAGCGACTTGATGCTGATACCATTGCCTATGTAGCCGATGAGTTTGACTTCCAGATAGAATTCATTACCGAGTTCGGGTCTGATGATATTGAAGAGATTGAGGATGATCCTCAACACTTGATCCCAAGAGCGCCAGTTGTGACGGTCATGGGGCATGTTGATCATGGGAAAACTTCCCTTCTTGATTATGTTCGTAAAGCAAGTGTCGCGGCTGGCGAGTCGGGGGGGATTACCCAACATATAGGGGCATACAGGGTTGCATTAGAAGATGATCGCGTCGTCACGTTCCTGGATACGCCCGGGCATGAAGCCTTCACGGCGATGCGTGCTCGTGGTGCAAAAGTAACGGATGTGGTGATTTTGGTTGTTGCTGCAAATGATTCCGTCATGCCCCAGACAATTGAAGCAATCAATCATGCCAAGGCAGCAGAGGTTGCCCTGATTATTGCAATAAACAAGATTGATTTAGAACAGGCGGATACGCAGCGCGTCATGAATGAACTCTCTGATTATGGAGTGTTAGTTGAGCAGTATGGCGGGAAAGTCCAGTGTGCATTTGTTTCGGCAAAGACGGGGGAGGGAATTGATGACCTGCTTGAGAAAGTTCTGTTGGAAGCCGATCTGTTAGAGTTGAAGGGAAACCCTGACCGCCATGCACAGGGCATTGTAATTGAGAGTCGATTAGATCGTGGGCGGGGGAATGTAGCGACGGTTCTCATTCAAAACGGAAGCCTGAATGTTGGCGATGCATTTGTCGCTGGGATCTATGGAGGGCGGGTCAGGGCAATGTTTGATGAGAGAGATAATCGTATTCAAGCCGTCGGACCAAGTGAACCAGCCTTGGTACTCGGACTTCCAGGACAACCAACTGTCGGGGATCAGTTGTCCGGGCTTGAAGATGAATCGGAGGCGAGAGAGATTGCCTTGCGCCGTCAACAGATATGGCGAGAGCAGAAGATGAGACAGTACAAGCATGTGCGTCTGGAAGATATCGGACGGCGTATGGCATTAGGGGACTTCAATGAGTTAAACCTGATCATCAAGGCGGATGTCGGTGGCTCTGTTGAAGCGATCAATGATTCACTACATAAAATATCTACCGAAGAGGTAGCCGTCAACATTATTCATTCAGGTGTAGGTGCAATCACCGAAAGTGATGTTATGCTCGCTTCTGCCTCAGATGCAGTCATCATTGGATTCCAGGTTCGTCCTACAGCTGGCGCCCGTGCAGCCTCTGAGCGTGAAGAAATTGATATTCGGACGTATTCCATTATCTACGATGCGATTGAAGATGTTCGAGATGCCCTTGAAGGGTTGCTTACGCCCGAGGAAACCGAGAAGATCACTGGTGTTGCAGAAGTCCGCGAAGTCTTCAAGGTTCCCAAAATTGGATCTGTTGGGGGGTGTTATGTATCTGAGGGGCGAATCCGACGGAGTGACTCCATTCATCTTCTGCGTGAGGGTATTGTGATCTATGAGGGGAATCTGGCCTCCCTCCGACGATTCAAGAATGATGTACGGGAGGTTCTCTCTGGTTATGAATGTGGGATTGGGGTTGAGAATTATAATGACATCAAAGTTGGGGATCAGATTGAGGCCTTTGAAATGGTACAAACGAAGCGTACGCTAGAGGTTTCTTAGAATCCATGAATGTGCGAACGCAGCGCGTTGCCAAGTTGATGCACCGCGAGATTGCGGATGTACTAGCACGCGAATTCCCTAACGGGTCCATGGTGACTGTGACAGGAACTCGGGTAACCAGAGATCTTTCAATTGTTTATGTCAATCTAAGCATTCTGCTTGATTCTGCCGAGGAGCGTCAAAAAGCGTTTGATACATTTGTGGCTCACGCTCCAACAATCCGTAAAATTCTTGCCCAACGAATCCGTCATCAAATGAGAGCAGTACCAGATCTAAGGTTTTTTCTGGACAACTCTCAAGAACATGTCCGTCGAATAGACGATTTGTTTGATCAAATCAATCATCGGGATCAACACGAATAATCCTCTCGGTGGAAACTCAATAGAGGCCTGATCTCCATAGGTTGGGCCAGAAAACAACTTTGTTGGGCAGAGCAAGATACATCATGCATAGGGAAGTCATAAGTTTTCCGTAGGCGAGAATCCAATGTTTGATCAAGTTGATGAACCTCGGCATGTGAAGGTGCTGGATCAATCGGTTCATGGGGGTGTAAGGAGATTAGACGATTTTCTTGGGGCAGCACAACTGGTAGATAAGCCCGGCGGGTGTACATCCTATGATATCATCAGGAGAGTCAAGAGGTATTTCCCAAAATCAACCAAAATAGGGCATACCGGTACACTTGATCCATTCGCTACCGGTTTACTCATCCTGCTTTTTGGTAGGGCGACCAAGTCTCAGCTACAATTTCTTTGTCTTCCGAAGACCTATCTCGGTACAATACGTCTCGGGGAAGTCACGCCCTCTATGGATTCAGAGACTGAAGTAACAGAGCGAAAAATGATTGATCAGTTATCTCACGAAGAGATTGAAGCTGCATGCATGAACTATACAGGAGTGATTGGACAGACTCCCCCAATGTACTCTGCGGTCAAAGTCAAAGGAGAACGTTTGTACAAAAAAGCCAGAAGGGGAGAATCCGTTGAGCGCCGCCCGAACACGGTGATCATTCATAAATTTGAAGTACTTCGCATTGAGGGGGCAGAGGTAAGCATTCTCGTCCGCTGCAGCAAAGGTACATACATCAGGGTATTGGCACATGATGTCGGTCAGCATCTAGGTGTAGGCGGCCATCTCACTCAGTTACGCCGGACTGCCATTGGAGATTATCGGGTAGACCGAGCGCCAACGATCGACAAATTGGTTGCTACCCTGGAGAATCTATGATTCTGGAACGTGGACTAAATGCCGTAATCAGGCGAGCGGGTAGCATTGTGACCGTTGGCACGTTTGATGGAGTCCATCTGGGGCACCGAATGATCATTGCGGATCTTGTTCGCCGAGCAAAAAACTCGGATGGATTAAGTACTCTGATCACATTTGATCCACATCCACGCGAAGTTCTCCAAAATCAGCCTCTTCCCAAATTAACAACGATGGACGAGAGGGCGGCGATTTTATCCTCCCTCGGATTAGGGAGATTGGTCATTCTCCCATTTTCGGATGAATTTTCCAAACTAAGTGCTGAACGATTTGTAACTGATTTACTCATGCGATCCATTGGGATTCGGACCATTGTTGTGGGGCATGACCATCGGTTCGGCATGAATCGCAAAGGTGATGTGAATTTGCTATCGTCTATGGGTGGGCAATATGGGTTTGACGTTGGGGTTGTGGAGCCGTATTTCGTAGATCATGAAGTTGTTTCATCCCGAAAAATTCGATCAATTTTGCAGGAAGAGGGAAACGTATCATTTGCCTCAACATTACTCTCTCGCCCCTATTCGATTACAGGCTATGTGATTCATGGAGATTCACGCGGTCGTGAATTAGGCTACCCGACCGCAAATTTGGTTCTGGCAGACCCGAACAAGGTCATTCCACTCAATGGAATTTATGCTGTTCGCGTTCAAATGGGAGGTACTCTTCATGGAGGGATCATGAGCATTGGAATTCGCCCTGCCATCAAAGATAGTCAGGGATTACATCTGGAAGTGCACATACTGGATTTTGATGACGATATTTACGAAAAAAAATTGACAGTCCATTTTTATGATCGAATTCGGGATGAGAAAAATTTTGATACAATGCAACAGCTTCAGGTTGCTATGCAGCAGGACGAACTTGAATGCAGGAAAATATTGGAACCCGGCGAATCGTAGGGGGTATCAGTGGTCTGATTCGCTCTGGATTCCCCGAAATCTTGCACTGTTGCGACCCAAGCGGTAGACATGAGGCAGAGCGTGATCTGATTGGGTCAAGACCATTTTACTATTGAATGATATCAAAGGAGCAAACACAATTTCTTGCCGAGAAGTATGGCAATAGCCCCTCGGATACGGGGACCGCTGAGGTACAGATTGCAATATTTTCTGAACGGATTCGTCATCTGACACAACACTTACAGAACAATAAAAAAGATCATGCAACGCGACGTGGACTCCTGAAGCTTGTAGGCAAGCGTCGTAGAATGCTCAATTATTTAATGGATAAAGATATTGAGCGTTATCGTAATATCACCAAAGCGTTAGAGTTACGCAAGTAAACTCACAATTCCAGGCATCATGGATGATGACCTTGGGAATGCAAATCACAATGAGGATCAATGACACCTAATGCAGTTACGGTGCATGTAGAATATGCGCCTGAGAAAACCATATTGTTAGAGACCGGCAGGCTGGCTAAACAAGCTGGCGGCGCGGTTATCGTACGTGCTGGAGACACAATGGTGATGGCCACAGCCGTCGTCTCTGATACGGCCCGATCAGGGCAAACCTTTTTTCCGCTCACCGTGGATTACCGAGAGAAATTTTCTTCTGGCGGCAAGATCCCTGGTGGATTCATTAAACGTGAGGGGAGGCTGAATGATAAAGAAATTCTTACCTCTCGCCTTGTAGATCGAGCCATTCGGCCACTATTTCCCGATGGATTTCGAAATGAGGTCCAGTTGATTGGATCGGTCATCTCCGCAGACACTGAAAATGATGGGGACATGCTTTTCGGTGTTGGGGCTTCCGCATCACTCTTACTGTCTGGCTCTCCCTTTGATGGACCTATTGCAGAGGTTCGCGTGGGGCGTATTGATCAGGTATTTGTTGTGAATCCAACGATGGATGAATTGCAATACAGTGATTTCAATCTAGTAGTAGCTGGGAAGATGGATGCGATCATGATGGTTGAGGGTGAGATGGAAGAGTGCTCTGAGGAGGATGTGGTTGAAGCTTTATCTATTGCTCATGAAGCAATAAAAAAGCTTTGTCAAGCACAATTTGATCTTCGTTCTCAGTTTGAAGAGGCCTACTCTCCAATTGAGTCCTTGGACTATGAAGTAGATTCTCCCGATCCTGACTTGGTTGATCGGGTACGTGAATTACTACAGAGCAAACTGGAATCCCATATTCGTTCTCCCTATGACAAGAAGAATTTCTATGGCGGGATCAGAGATATGGTTGAGGAGGCTGTTGAAGTCATATCGGCAGATTTTCCCGATACCGAAGATCCCATTGACGCACAAATTCGCTCCGCCGCCGATGTAGTTTCTCGAGAGGTGATGCGCGAAATGGTTCTGGCTGATCAACGTCGAATTGATGGTCGGGATCCAAATTCTGTGCGTTCGATCTGGTGTCAGGCAGGTTACTTGCCCAGAGTGCACGGATCGTCAATCTTTACTCGCGGAGAAACCCAAGTGATGGCATCTGTCACGCTTGGGACGACTCGTGATCAACAGGCAGTGGATCAGGTATTTGACCAGCAAGACAAACACTTCTTCCTCCATTATGAATTTCCTCCATTCTCCACTGGAGAAGTAAAATTTCTACGAGGGGCAAGTCGCAGGGAGATCGGACATGGTTATCTTGCAGAACGAGCCTTACAATCCATGATTCCTGATGAGCAGGAGTTCCCCTACACAATACGTGTCAATGCGGATGTGCTGGAATCAAATGGGTCATCTTCAATGGCTAGTGTCTGCTCTGGTAGCTTGGCTCTGATGGATGCGGGTGTTCCAATCCGAAAGGCGGTGGCGGGGGTTGCCATGGGCATGATTGCTGATGAAAGCCGTCATGTAGTGCTCACGGATATTTTGGGGACCGAAGATCATTTGGGTGACATGGACTTCAAGGTTACTGGAACGCGTGACGGGATTACGGCTTGTCAAATGGATATCAAGATCAGTGGTTTATCCAGAGAACTCATGTTGCAGGCCTTGCAGCAAGCTCGGGAGGCTCGGTTACATATCCTTGACATCATGGATGAAACGCTTGTCAAGCCTCGCGAAAATATGTCGCCTCATGCCCCCAGACTGACGCAAATCACGATTGATAGCGAATTGATTGGGGCTGTGATTGGTCCGGGTGGTAAAATCGTTCGGGGAATCCAGGCTGACACTGGTGTTGTGATTGAAGTTGAAGAGAAAGATAATCTGGGTTATGTCACCATTGCTGGTGCGGATGAAACCTCCGTTAATGAGGCGATTGAGATCATTCGATCTTTGGTTACGACGCCTGAAGTGGGAGAGGAATATGACGGCATTGTGCGTAGTATTCTAGATATTGGTGCTGTCGTAGAAATTCTCCCTGGTAAAGAGGGATTGGTGCACAAGAGTGAGTTGTCCTGGGACTGGGTTGATCACCCTCGTGATGCTGTACAGGTAGGAGACAAGCTTCGGGTAAGGCTCATGGAAATTCGTGATCGTGGACGCCTTCGTCTCAGCCATAAAATAACACTTCCCCGTCCAACACATATAAAGATGGGTGAACGTCCTCCCCGCAGAGAACGGACCGATAGCGGTTATCGCGGTGGAGGTAGACGCCCACGAGGACCTCGACGTTATAATAATTGAGTTAAAGAGTTGTGATTACCAAAACGACTCTCCCCAGTGGTGTCCGTGTTCTCAGTGAATCTGTACCGTTGGTGAGGTCTATTGCGGTGGGTGTATGGGTTGACGCTGGAAGTCGCAATGACCCAGAGCAATTAGCCGGGATCAGCCACTTTGTTGAGCATGCGGTCTTCAAAGGAACGACAAAACGTCGTATGCATCAAATTGCCAATCGGATGGAATCGGTTGGTGGCTATCTGAATGCTTTTACATCTAAAGAGCATACATGCTATTTTGCACGCGCTTTGGATTCCCATCTTGATCGAGGCATTGACTCTATTTGTGATCTAGTTGCTTCGCCTGTGTTTCCGGAGCAGGAAATAGAAAAGGAGAAGCAAGTGGTGATTGAAGAGATTAAAATGTATGAAGATGCCCCCGAAGAATACATTTCGGATCGTTTTGAATCCATTGCTTATCCAGATCAGGCGATCGGTCGTCCAATCATTGGATACCCTGAAACCGTTTCAGGCTTGAACCGGGAAGCTCTTTTTCATTACGTTTCCAGTCAGTATACCCCCGATCAGATTGTCGTTGCTGCCTCGGGGAATCTCCGCCATGCGCGGGTGCACAAGAGTGTTGAAAAAGCATTCATGAACCTTCGAACCACCCCATGCAAGTCAACGACTGATCGCATCAACTCCCCTTATCAGGCATCCGAATTATCTCTCACTCGACCTATCCATCAGGGACATCTGATTTTGGGAAGATCCAGCGTTTCAATTCACTCACGGCATCGTGCGGCATTAGAATTACTGAATATTATTTTAGGTGGAGGGAGTTCAAGTCGATTGAACCAGAGAATCAGAGAACGTTACGGATTCTGCTATAATATATATTCGTTCCTGAACATGTATTCTGATTGCGGAGATTTTGGAATCTATTTGGGTCTGGATCCATCAAAGATTGATGATGCCACTCATCTGATCTTTCGGGAATTTGACGATTTGGCTCAGAAGCCTGTTAGCAAGCAAGTTCTTGCTCGTGCCAAATGCCAAGCCCGGGGAGGGATTGTATTGGGACTTGAGAGTCTATCGAATCGGATGACTCGTCTGGGAAAACAGGAATTATACTTCGGTAGAGTGATCCCCATGGATGAGACGATTGAAGAACTGGAAATGGTTACCGTCAGTGAGATCCAAAATATTGCCCAAAATTTTTTGGCGAGGGATTTGTTCTCTCGGGTTGTAGTGACTCCCTCAATTGAATGAAAGAAGATGAATTCATTTGGCGAAAATTCGCACATTCGCAGCCAAAATCTTCCACTGTCCATAGAGCAAACCCGCGATGGCAGACAAGAATGAGCACCTAAGCGCTAACTTGTCTTTTCGGGGGATCTCCAACTTGCAGGAACTTTGCGGAGTTGTACGTATCAAATTATTTTGCTTAAATCCCCACTTGTAAAAAAAGATAAATGAAGATGGCTATATCCGTACAATTAAGTCATTAGCCTTGTCAACGTGTTGCGTGGGCACGATTCATGTATACTCACGCAAAATGCTTATTTTGCTCAGGTGTGATGTAGAGCGCAATCTACTATCATGGATCTCCGTCTAAATTTGATTTGTCCATCTCTTCTGTCATATTATGAACCCTTACGGCAAATATTCGGAGGTTAATTATGGCGACTGATATTCATATCTCTGAGGGTCAAATATTGACTGGAGCTCAATTTAGCGAGCCCATGAGGGTGGAGAATTTTCGTCCAAATGGACATGGAGTCTGGAATTTAGGACTTGTTGGCCAACGTTCAGATAAGTTTCGGAGGGTGACGCTGAATGATGAGGAAATCTCAACCCTAACGATCTTTGACTCAGACCTCTCCTACGATGGAGATGGAAGGTTATTGCGACTTGCCCTGCAAGCTTATTTACTTGGCATTGCATATGAATATGATCCCTATTTCGGATTATCTATCTCCAAAGTTGATCCACTCCCTCATCAACTTGAAGCTGTATACGGGCATCTCTTGAAACTCCCCCGAGTAAGATTTCTACTCGCAGATGATGCGGGTGCTGGGAAGACCATTATGGCGGGGCTATTAGTTCGGGAATTAAAACTTCGGGGGCTGATTGAACGAATTTTAGTGATATGTCCTGCCAATTTATCCTTTCAATGGCAGCGTGAACTTAAAGAAAAATTTGATGAGCAGTTTTTGGTACTCAAGGGTGTCAATATTCGCGAACAGTTTGGAATTAATCAGTGGATTGAAAATAATCAGGTAATTACTTCCTTGGATCTCGCCAAACGGGAAGATATTTTACCAGGGTTACGTCAGGTCAACTGGGATTTAGTGATTGTTGACGAAGCTCACCGAATGTCAGCAAGGGATAGAAACCGGCGTAGTCTACGCTATCGCCTCGGAGAATTATTGCGAGACACAACGGATCATATGCTTATGTTAACCGCAACACCACATAAGGGGGATCCTCAAAATTTCACATTATTTTTGCAACTTCTTGATCAGGACGCATATGCTGATGTTCAATCCATTAAGCAGGCAATGAACAAGAGGAAGGCCCCATTTTATTTGCGTCGAACTAAAGAGGCGATGGTTTATTTCCCTGAACGTCACTCCGAAGATCAATGGGTTGCAAAGCCTGTCTTTACCAAACGGATTGCCCATACAGCAAGTTTTAACATTGTGGGTAATGAGTATGATCTTTATCAAAAGATTACTCGTTACGTGAAACAACAGAGTAGCCGTGCGGCGGCCAAGGAAGATAATCCACGGGCTCGGGCTGTTGGATTCTTGATGTCCCTGTATCAACGGCGTCTTGCTTCAAGCATTTTTGCAATGAGAAAGTCTCTCGAAAATCGTGCCAATAGGCTAAAGAAGGGATTGGCAGAAGCAAAAAAACTCATAGCAAACGCTCCAGTACAGCTTCCAAGTTGGGAAGAATTGGAAGAGTATGATGATCAGGATCGTGAAAAACTAGAAAAGTTATTGGATGCTGTTACGCTTTCAAATAATGAAGAACAAGTACATAAAGAAATATCCAACTTATTAGAATTAGCGGAAGAAGCTCGAAAAGTTGAGGTCTCGGGAAGGGAGGCGAAGTTAGAGCATCTTCACAGAATCCTTCATGATCATGGTTTCTTTGACGATTCTAATCAGCGTCTCCTGATATTTACCGAGTTCAAGGATACTCTTTATCATCTGATTGACAAGTTAGGTGAGTGGCAATTCAGAGTCGGATGTATTCATGGGGGGATGAAGCCGGGTTCGAGGAGTGAGCCAGGAACTCGTCTTTTCGTGGAACAGCAGTTTAGGGAAGGTGAAATACAAATCTTGGTAGCTACCGAAGCCGCTGGTGAGGGGATTAATCTTCAGTGCTGCCACATACTATTCAATTATGATATTCCTTGGAACCCAAACCGCTTGGAGCAGCGCATGGGTCGCATTCACCGTTATGGGCAGCAAAAAGATTGTCTGATATTCAATTTTGTAGCAACGAATACGATTGAAGGGAATGTTCTTCAACGTCTTCTGGACAAGCTTCAAGAGATTCGAGACGCGCTTGACGATGATGCGGTGTTCAATGTTGTGGGGGAAGTATTACCATCCACTCATATTGAGCGGGTACTTCGAGATTATTATGCTGGAAAACTTGGAGATGCAGATTTGGAAGTACGTCTTTTGAAGAATGTTGATGAAAAGCATTTTAGGGATATTTGTCAGACAGCTCTGGAAGGTTTGGCTACTAGGTCTCTCAATTTGGAGGTTCTTCAAAAGCGTCGTGCCTTGGCTGAGGAGAGACGTATCGTTCCTGAGACGATCGCACGTTTTCTTGAAGAATCTTCACGAAACGCAAACTTTCAACTGAAGTCAGTAAGCAAGCAACCCTACACGTTCCAACCTAGCAGGACACCTCCAGAGTTGAAAAAGTATGAGCGGGAACGAGACTGGAAATTAGCCGAATTGGACATAAAATATCCCCGATTTACGACGGATCGCTCTGTAGCCGAAAAACACAATCTTGAATGGGTTACTCCAGAGCATCCACTATTTGAGGCTTTGCGGAGGCATGCGTTTGAAGCTGGACGGGATTCTTTGGCGACTGGTGCTTGTTTTTATTCATTAAAATCAGATATTCCATCACGCCTTGATTTCTACCGTGCAAGTATAGTAGATGGCCTTGGACAGGTAATTCATAAGAAACTCTTCGTCGCAGAGTTATTTGAGGATGGAACCAAGAAGATTGGTAATGCGAGCGTTTTAGGGGATCTGTCTCCTGCACCGCCTCCGTCCGACTTGCCGTCCGTAGCACTCTTACCAGAAGAGAATGCTTGGCTCAATGAGAACGCTTTAAACCCTTTCATTCAAGAAATTCGTGCGGAGCGAAATAAGGAGATTGAGCGAATCGGAGACCATGTTGAGATTTCTTTGACTGAAATTCTCCAGAGGATTGACGATGAAATCGGACGTGCTCACGGTGAGGTAAACAATAAAATTCCTGGGGCAGAGGGGCGGTATGCGAAGGCAGAACGAAGACATGCCGAGGTTCTGTCACGACGATCAAGACGGAGAGAGGAGCTTAATCGGCAACGAACGGTCACACTCCAAGGTGTCGAGAGGTTAACAAGTATAATTGTCCTTCCTCATCCTGAGCGTGACTCCAAAGAGATTAGGCGCTTGCGTCCGAATCCAGAAACAGAGATGATCGCAATGCGCGAGGTCATTGAGTATGAGACGAACCAGGGTCGGGAAGTTGAAGATGTCCACAAACAGAATCTTGGTTATGACATCAAAAGTTTTGATCCAAGATCGGGAGAGCAGCGACTAATAGAAATCAAGGGGCTTGCAGGTCCGCCAGGAAAAATATTACTAACGCCTAATGAACATAGAGTTGCCGAGGATCGTCCAGAGAGTTTTTGGCTTTATATCGTGACGAATTGTGCCACAACCCCAGAACTTCAACCACCTGTTGAGAATCCTTCACGTTTTCCATGGAACAAGATCAGCAAAGTCCAACATTTTGAATTAGATGTTAGGACTCTCACGACCCAATGAAACTCTCAGGGTTGAACAATCCTAATATAATTCAGTGGGGTACAGGGTAACTTGATGGATTGTATAAGTTGACCTTTGAACGAAGTGCCATGGGTTTATTTCCAATTTTTGGATCAATTAGGCATGCCATTCTACATGCTAAAAACATCAATTGATTTTTCATGGAATTCATATGATACCAAAAGAGTGTAAGAGACTTGCTGAAGTTGATTTTCCAATTGCTGAGGTTTCACTGCAATCCGTCAGGGAGAAGAATCGTCGGGAAGGACATCCATCTTCACTCCATCTGTGGTGGGCAAGGCGCCCACTAGCTTCATCTAGGGCTATTCTCATGGCATTGTTACTGCCCGATCCGTGTGATCGTTACTGTCCCCCAGAATTCAAAAGGAGGGCTAGTAAGATTTTATTGAGCATGGAAAGTCACCCCAGAGGTTGGGACAGAGCTTGTAAGTCAGACGAGGGGCTCCGTCGAATTATGTTTGAATTTATTGCCGATTATTCAAATTGGGATAACGCAGCAGATCCAAAATATATTGATGTAGGGAGTTTACTCATAAGGGCAGCTCACGGGGGCGATACCCCATTAGTTGTAGATCCATTTTCAGGTGGAGGATCTATTCCACTGGAAGCATTGCGCTTAGGATGCGATGCTTTTGCCAGCGACTTAAACCCAGTAGCTTGCCTAATACAGAGGTTGATGCTTCGGGATGTGCCTCGTTCAGACATTAGTATTTCTCGTCAGTTAAGTGATGCAGTACATCAAATTAAAACCCACTCAGAGAGAAATCTGGCACATTTATATCCAAATGATCCCGATGGGACGACACCAATAAACTATCTTTGGGCCAGAACTGTACGTTGCGAGTCTCCTAGTTGCGGGGCAGAAATTCCACTTGTTCGTTCATTTTGGCTTTGCAATAAACCAAAACGAAAAGTTGCACTACGATATGAAATTATAAGATCAAAAAATAGAGTCCCTCAAATTGAATTTGAAGTATTTGAGCCAGACTCCTCCCGAGATGTGCCACTTGGCACAGTGTCAAAAGCAAAGGCCACATGCATTTGTTGTAGTGCAGTATTACCCCCTGATCGTGTTAGGGGGCAGATCACTGCACAAAAGGGTGGGGCCGATGTGATTTTTGATAATAATGGTTGTCGTATTGGTGGAGCTCAAATGACGGCAGTAGTTACACTGAAACCAAACAAAAAGGGTCGCCATTATCGGACACCTGATGAAAAAGACTATACCGCAGTATTTAATGCTCAGAGATACCTGAACAAATTGATCAATGATTGGGAACGTAAAGAAGAAGTGGATCTTTCACCGGTGCCAGATGAGCCACTACCTCCTGTTGGCACACTTGGTTTCCGTGTACAACGTTACGGGATGCTCAAATGGGGAGATTTATTTACCGCTAGGCAAAAGATAGCTTTGGTGGAACTAAGCAGAGTAATGTCAAAATTGAATCCAGATTCTCATGAATTATTAAAATCTCTCATCGGGTTACTTTTGGGTAAAATGGCTGATGGTAATTGCTCTTTGGCTCGATGGGAAAGCGGTTCGGAGAATCAAGTGAATCTATTCGCTCGACAAGCTATACCAATCGTGTGGGATTTTTGCGAATCTACCCCCAAGAGTAATGCCAGAGGAGTTTTTCTTTCTAGTCTTACATCCGCATGTAAGGTCATTAACAATCTTCAAGTAGGTGGTTCATGTCAAGTTCAGCAGGCAGATGCATCTGATCATCCTCTGCCAGACGAGTCCGCTGAAATTTGGTTCACAGATCCCCCATATTATGACGCAATTCCTTACTCTGACCTTTCCGATTTTTTTCTTGTTTGGTTAAAGCGCTCTCTGCCCGATCTGCCTTTATTACAGGATCCATTTGATATTAATAATCAACTTAGTCCTAAGCGGGGAGAAATCGTTCAGGACGAAACAAAACAAGTCAAAGGACGAAGCAAGGATCGTAAATGGTTTGAAGACAGAATGTCAATGGCCTTTGCAGAGGGTAAGCGAGTTCTCAAGCAGGACGGGATAGGCTCCGTAGTGTTTGCTCATAAGACAACTGAGGGATGGGAAGCGTTGCTATCAGGCATAATCCATGGTGGTTGGACAATTACAGGTTCATGGCCTATCGCAACTGAATCACCAAGTCGTTTGCGAGCCCGTGAATCTGCGGCCCTCGCCACTAGCATCCATCTAATTTGTCGTCCAAGGCCAGATGACGCATCTGTTGGCGATTGGGCAGATGTGCTTCGTGAACTGCCTCAACGTGTCCGTAGTTGGATGGATCGTCTGGAAGGAGAGGGGATACGCGGTGCAGATTTGGTTTTTGCTTGCATCGGACCCGCCTTAGAAATATATAGTCGATATCTGGCTGTGGAAACCGCAGATGGCCGCAACATCAACTTGCCAGAATATTTGGAAAAGGTCTGGGAAGTTGTAGGACGCACGGCATTGGAACAGATACTTCGTACGTCACAGCCTCATTCATCTGAAAGTTTTTCGGGGGAGTTAGAAGAAGACGCACGCCTTACAGCGTTATTTCTCTGGACGCTTCAGAATTCAAAAACTTCTGTGGATAATGCGGATATAGAAAATGCACATAGCACTAAAAAACTGAGCGGGTTCAGTCTTCCATATGATGTTGTCCGTCGCTTTTCCCAACCAATGGGAATAGATCTGGACGCATGGAATAGTAGCATTATTGTGCAACAAAAAGGTGTAGTGCGTTTGTTACCAGTAACCGAGCGAATCAAGGATCTGTTCGGTACTGAAGGGGCAGTTTCAGCTGCAGAGTGGATTGAAGATGAGACCCGCAGTGTCATACAAAGCGAACTTTTTGCTGAGCCAAATACCCAGTTAGAACGTAGTAAATCTCGTAGAAAGAAGAGAAACATGGGATCAGATTCAGAATTTGAAGCCAAGGCTGCTACAGTTCTGGATCGTGTGCACGTAGCGATGTTGCTTCACGCTGGCGGGCAGGCAAGTGCATTACGGAAATGGATAACTTTTGAACAAAGGTCAGGACCAGAGTTTCTACGTTTGGCGAATGCTCTTTCCGCCTTATATCCAGTGGGAAGTCAGGAAAAACGCCTATTGGATGCTATGTTATTAGCAGTTCCAAGGTAAAAGGGAATGCCCATGAAAGAGATTACACTTGAAAACTATAGATGCTTTCATGCCAAGCAGGTTGCCCGCTTAGCACCTCTGACATTACTAGTTGGTGATAATAGCACAGGTAAAACTTCTTTTCTGGCTATGATTCGGGCTATGTGGGACTGTATTTACGGACATACTATCCCCGACTTTAAAGAGTCTCCATTTGACTTGGGGAGCTTTGAAGAGATCGCTTATTTCCAAAATGGAAGACATTCAAAGGTATCTAGATTTAATGCGCGACTCCAAATCTCAGATGACTTGGCAGCAAGCGTTAAGTTTAATAAACAAGGTAGTATCCCCATGCCCACAACCGTCAGTTTGACTGATGGTGCGGTCTCAATTTTAGATAGTTATGATTCTATGGGGAAGCCCGTGATTAGGGTAGTTACTCAAAATGGAATTTGGGATTTACCATTGCCGTCAGATTCAAGTGGCAACCAATCTTCATTGCTTAGTTTGAGGCAAATTGTACTTGCGCTTCCCGAATTGATCTTCCGTGACGAGGTAGAGAGGCCTACACTTCTAAAACCTGTTGAACAGTCTCCTCCGCTCTCAAAGTCAGATGCTGATGCCATCGCAGGATTTAGGTTATTGGGAATGGAGCCTAAGGAGGATCGGCCATTTGCAAGTGCACCAGTTCGATCTAAACCTCAACGAACTTACGATCCCAGCAGTTTATTTTTTGATCCCGAAGGAGATAATGTTCCTATGCTCTTGGCAGATCTGGCGTTCAATGATGATGAAGGATGGAAAAATTTTAAGGAAAAACTTGAAAATTTTGGTTCCATAGCAGGAATCTTCAATGAAATTGACGTTAAGCGATTGGGTAAGTCCCACGGCTCTCCCTTTCAGATTCAGATCAGAAAGTACGGAAAGAGACGAAAGGGGCCAAAACAGAATTTGATTGACGTAGGGTATGGTGTCAGTCAGATCTTACCGATTTTAACGGAACTATTGTTGCCTGGAATTTCCAGAATTGCTTTATTGCAGCAACCAGAAGTACACCTGCATCCGAGTGCTCAGGCTGCACTTGGTAGCCTATTCTGTGAGATTGCAGGACAAGGAAGACAGTTGGTGGTTGAGACTCATAGTGACCATCTAATTAATCGAATTCGTTGGTTCTACCACAATTTGTGTGGAATGAGTATATTTCGGCGAACTAAACCTACTCAATTTCATGTCAAATTTCATAGATTTATTTATGCGCTACACTCTGGATCTCACTCCTGAGTGGCAGCTTGACCGAATCACTTTGGATCCAACGTCTCACCGGATTGATGTATATCTTCGCCATTCGGGAGAGAATCTTGTTTGTCCAGAAACGGGGGAATCTGGGACGTTGTATGACCACCGCAAGGAGCGTTCGTGGCGTCATATTGACTGGTGTCAATCCAAGAGTTATATCCACTGTCGTATCCCTCGGGTCAAGTCTTCAAAGGGAATCAAGACGATTAAGCTTCCTTGGGCAGATTCATCCAGTCGTGTAACCTATGCCTTTGAGCGCGCTGCGATTGATCTGTTGAAAGCAACCAAAAATCAAACCAGCACCGCCAAGCTTCTACGGTGTGGATTTAACCAACTGAATCGGATCATGCATCGTAGTGTAGAGCGCGGATTAGCACGTAGGGATCTGGGAGAGATCCCCCATATCGGTGTGGATGAGAAAGCACTCAAACGGGGGCATGTCTATGGGACCGTGGTAACAGATTCCACACGGGGGATTGTCCTTGATGTGGGGGAGGGAAAGACCAAAGAAGGCGCTATAGTGCTGTTTGAGCGTGTGTTTGAGGGAATGAAGGAGAAGGTCGTAACGGTGACGACGGACATGTTAAAGGCGTTTATTCGCGCCGTTGAACGAGTCTTTCCGAACGCAACCTTGATTCATGATCGGTTTCATCTGATTCAGGATCTGAACAAAGCAATCAATCAGGTGCGCAGACGGGAAGTGAAGAGCCATCCCGAGTTGAAAGGGACGCGTTATGTGCTTTTGAAGAACGAAAAGAACCGTACGGCCAAGCAAGACGAGATCTTCAAAGTCGTTCAAGAAGCCAACTTGGAAGTCAGTCACGCCTGGCGGGTACGCGAAGAGTTTAAAGGGATCTTTGAGTGTAGTTCCTTCGCCGAAGCAAAGAGGTATTTTGATCTCTGGCTAAAGAGTGTTGAGCAGATGGGCGTCAGGGAAGTCACCAAGGTGGGGGAAAGGTTTCAGCGACATTTTGATGGCGTCTGTAATGCACTTTCCCACTCACAATCCAACGCCAAGGCAGAACGCATTAACGGCAAAATTCAAGAAATCAAAACGGTCGGGAGAGGATACCGAACGTTTGAAAAATTCAGAAGTGCGATTCTATTCTTCTGTGGAGGCTTAGACCTCTATCCACAAGGTTCGGGGTAGAACCAATTCGTTTGGATGTACATGATGGTAAGACCAATCTTCAACCAGAAGATGTCTCTATTCTGTTTTTTGATCAAAATGATCTGAGTGTTACCATTCATTCAATTCGGCTAGACAGCCAAGAAAATATCCGCAATTCTCCCAATCATTATGGTAGATTTTTCATGGAAGAAACGAATAGATCTTTGTGGCCTGAGTAATGTGTGCCATCATAGACTCAAATATCGTACACGAAATCTTTGGTGAATCCCGTCCAGAGGCAGGAAAGAAGTTTTTAAACTGGATAGAAAGTGGCAAAGTACAATTGGTCGTAGGTAGAACACTTTTTCAAGAACTTAAAGGAGCTTCGCAGAACTTTAGAAAATGGACAAAATCTGCGTTTAGTACTGGAAAGATTATACTTGAAAACGGAGAACAAGTCATGGAAAGAGAGAAAGAACTCCAGGAAACAAAAGTCTGCTCGTCCAACGATCTTCACATCATTGCATTAGCCCAACTTAGTGGTGCAAGGCTATTGTATTCAAATGACAAGAAATTACAGCAGGATTTCAAAAACAGACAGTTAATCAACAATCCCAGAGGGAAAATCTACTCAACCAATGATGGGCGCGAGGCATTCTCACCAGGACACAAAAATTTATTATCAAGGAGGGATCTTTGCCAATCGCAGTTGTGACTGCAACAGATTTGAATCATCATGTGTCTGGGATCAGCTTTCAATCTGAGCCCGTTTAGATCACTTTCGGGTAATTGCAATTTTGATTTGAGATGAGACTTACGTCTATTCAGAAAATTAGTCTTTCTGGAATTGATGAATTAAATTTGCAGTGTTCTATCCATCTGCTCTGGAGTAGAATGGTTGGTTGTTCATTAGCAATATCATGAAGGATCTGACAGCAGAAATTAATGTCTGGCAGGTCTCTGCAGGATCTACCAATACATCTTATGCCGCCAAGTTTATTGATTACGGCGTTGCATTGATTGGGCCCGGTGATGCAGGGCCGTGGCGACCAGAGCGATATCGTCAAGGATTTCTTCAACAATTTGTTAATGAAATCAAAATAGGTGATGTGCTATTGCTTCGAACTGGATCTTCTGATATTCAAGCAGTCGGTCTTGTTGCGTCTGAATATCAGTACCTTTCTCAATTTGATGACGTGAATGGCCTTGATCTACAACACGCTAGGCGAGTGCGTTGGTTTAAACTTCCTGAACCCGAACCTTTCAAGAAGTATGATTTTGGTGCTCAGCCATCACGATTCTCCCAAGTTCACTCGAAATGTATTGTTGATTATGCGAATAAATTTATTAACTCACCACCATCACACTGGCAGAAATCCTCGCTACCAAGTCTACCTGTTGAAGAAGCATCTCTTGAAGCACAGCCCATTGAACTAGAAGAGATTATTGCCCAAGTGAATGACTTGGTTCACCTTTATGAAGATCCAGACTTTTTTGGCGATTTTCCCACGGAAGGGGAGATGGTTGCACACTGGGTGGTTCCGTTTTTACATGTACTTGGATGGTCAGTTGAAAAAATTGCAGTTGAGTGGCAGAAAGTTGATGTGTCGGTATTCAACAAGCCACCAAGATCAGCCAAGAATTGCTATTTTATGATTGAGGCCAAACGTTTTGGAGAGGGAGTTGAAGGTGAATTAGAGCAAGTAGTCGGGTACTCAAAAGAAATAGGCGCGAATTGTGATGTGATTGTCACGGACGGTATCCGCTATCGTATGTATGATTCCGATAATGGATACACTTCTGTTGCATATGCCAATCTCAACAAGCTCAAGAAGTCGTCTCTGGAATTATTTAATCGTATGAGCCTCTTTCAAAACTCCTCAATTGGATGATTTTTTGAAGGATTTCGAAAGAGGTTCCCATACTGAAGATTTCGCGTGGTCCGACTAAACTGAGACAGTTTAAGCCACAATTCAGTGGGGACAACAGGTGAAAATAAAGAATTTTGAAAGAGGCTCGTATGGCAAACCCTAATCGGAGGATAAAATTTTGAAACCTTGGTATACAGTTGTTAAGCTTCGTAAAGAAGTTCGGGAAGGACGCTCATTTAGCCCAGATGAGTTCGCTATTGCCTTGGAGCAGGTCGTTTCTGGATCTGCCCCACAAGATTATAGTGATCCGATTCAGTTTTTTTCAAGAACTTGTTTTACAAATTCCCTTCAAGATCATATTCTCAAAGTACTTAGCCGCATCTGTGGTAGGACAGCAAATACCTCTCCAGTACTGACACTAATTACAAAATTCGGTGGAGGAAAAACCCACATACTTACTTCGCTTTACCACATTGCCAAAAACAGTTCCAGTGTGTCCAATCTTCCAGGAGTATCTGATCTACTCAAAGAAGCAAAGATTACTTCACTTCCCGATATTCGTGTAGGCGTGTTTGTGGGTAATGCTTGGGACCCTGAAGAGGGCAAGGAGAATCCTTGGATTGATTTAGCCCGTCAAGTCGCAGGTGATCAAGGCGTGGAAGCATTGGGAAGTGCAGCTCTGACTGTCCCGCCTGGGACAGAGGCATTAGCAAATGTTTTTCAAGCTGCAGGTGCTCCTGTTCTCTTACTTTTTGATGAGGTGTTGAATTTTGTCAATCGCCACAGTGAAATGGCAGAGAGCTTCCTTGCCTTCATTCAGAATCTATCCGTCGCTACCACGGGGACGGCCCGAGCGGTTGCCGTGATCAGCTTGCCACGGAGCCAAGTTGAGATGACTCGTAGAGATCAAGAATGGCAGGAAAAAATTACAAAAGTTGTACGCCGAGTTTCACGTGATCTCTTTGCAAATGATGAATCCGAAATCAGTGAGGTCATTTGCCGAAGACTTTTTGAAGACCGAGGGAGTCTAAAAGAGCGCAGAAAGATAGCTCGGGTTTATGCAGATTGGTGCTTTGAGCGTACTGACCGTCTTCCAAGAGAATGGACATCTGCTGACACAGCGCTCAAACATATAAAGGCAAAAGATATTCTTGCTGGGCGATTTGAGGCATGTTATCCATTTCATCCTGCTACCCTTTCGGTTTTCCAACGCAAATGGCAAGCTCTTTCCCAATTTCAGCAAACCAGAGGATCTCTTGCAATGCTTGCACAGTGGATTTCTGCTATATCTCTGAAACAGTACAAGCATGCATACAATGAGCCTTTGATCACTCTGGGATCTGCACCTCTTGATATACCAGAATTTCGAGCTGTTGTATTAGGACAATTGGGAGAGAATCGCCTTGATACGGCGATTGATGCCGATATAGCAGGAAGGAACGCACATGCTCGTACCCTAGATGCCGGTGTCCCGACTGACCTCCAAGGCATCCATCGTCGTGTGGGTACGGCTATTTTATTTGAATCCTCAGGTGGGCAGGTGAACAAGGTCACCTCCCTTCCAGAATTATATTTTGCACTTGGTGCGCCCTCCATTGATACTAGTGCGATTGAAAATGCAGCAGTAGCCTTAGAGCGAAAAGGATTTTTCATTCGAAGAGTGGGATCAGATTACAAGATTCATTATCAAGCAACTTTGAAAAAGGTTGTGAGCGATCGTCGCGCCTCACTTAATGAGGAAAAGGATACCAAGCCTGCCATACGCAAACTTGTAGAGAATGAATTTCGCAGAGGGAAAACCTTACGAGTTGTTCCCTTCCCTGACAGCAGTTCTATTGTTCAGGATACGCCTGAGTTGATCCTGATAATTCTTGATCCAGAAACAGAGTGGTCCGAAGAAGGTCAAGTCCCTCAACGCATCATTGAATGGACAAGAGATCGCGGGCACTCTCCGCGCCTTTATCCAGGATCATTAGTATGGTGTGTCAAGTCAACTGGTCTGAAGCTACGCGAAAAGGTTGAACTTTGGCTTGCATGGCAGATGGTGGAGCAGGAATTGTCAAGAGGAGATCTGGGACCAGAATTTGACAATAGGGAGCGTTCCAATGTTAGTTCATACGTCAGAGAGGCTGAGGAAGCAGCAAAGAACGAAGTATGGGCCAGCTATCGCTATGTAGTGCTTTCAGATCCCAAAGAGCAAAGCGGGATCAGACACATAGATCTGGGAGCAGGCTACTCAAGTTCAATTGAAACTCTGTGCGGACGAGTCATTACTGCGTTAAAGTCCGAGGGTCTTCTCAATGAAACCGTTAGCGCCGGGTATATTGATCGTAAATGGCCAAACGCCTTTACAGATGATGGGGCCTGGCCTCTTACGGGTTTAAGGAAAAACTTTCTTGACGGATCACTCACTCGATTGGCTAATCCAGAGAAAACACTACGAGAGCAGATTCGAAAATTTGTAGAGACGGGTGAATTCGGGTTGGCATCTGGCTTAAAAGCGAATGGTGAATATCAACGAGTCAGGTATAATCAGCCGATTTCACAGGAGGAGATAGAGTTTGATCAGGATGTTTACCTGTTAAAAAGTGACAGGGTACGTTCCCTGTTGGATAAACCTGCTGGCAAGGTAGACCCTCAACCACCCAAACAACCTGACAAAATTGTAGAGCCAACTCCAGATCCACCAGATCAACTTGATAAGGCTGAAATCACCCTCAAAGTTACAGGAAGTATGCCCTCAGAAATATGGAATCGTTTTGGCACTAAAGTCATACCCATGTTACGAGAGCATAGGGATCTTCACATAGAAATTAATCTATCTTCAAAAGTGAACTCTACATCTGCTCAACATAAACAGTCAGAATTAAAGAGAGTTCTTGAAGAACTTGAATTACATGAGAGGATCAAAGTTGATTCCGAGTAAATTTTTGTTACAGTTGATCAAATTGATCGTATTTTCACTTCACAGTATCATTTCATGAGCAGTCGTTCGTTGAGTGACGGGATAACTGCTGTTCAACGACAGTTAAAATTTAAGTTGGAGGAGGTCGGGTAACGAGGTGAAGCAACGAACTACAGATTCAATGATCAACCTGATGAATTGCTCCTTAGAAAAATTTAAAACTCAAAATCCCAGTGCGTGGGATAGGTGTTCAACAACGAAACTTTTTACGGTTTCAGGAGTCCAAGTTTAAACATAGGAGGAGCCCCTCTTCATTAAGGTGCCGCAAGGCTACTTCGCCTCAATGAAGATGGCAATTCAACGAAATGGACTGATCGTCGTGACAACCTGATGATTTCCTTGATGCTCATCTACCACTAAATAGCCGAGGACTTCCATATTTGAATTTTGTTGAAGATTGCTTATTCATACAAATGTGGGACAATAAGAATTTGAACCCAAGTAAAGTCTGTACCTTTACAACTGAGCGAGATAAGCCCGAAATGAACCATCTGTAAATTGGTAAGTTTTGACCAGAGGCAAATAATGCCATTTGGAGTGAACCTATTCTAGTTCAAGTCGCTCGTTTCAATGACGTTCACCACAACCGATTCATCTGATCATATTTGGATCTTGCTATGGTAAAATTAGGAGCACATTCTCTTACAACGAACATTGGATATACTCATCCCGAAAGGATTCTTTATTCTGGAGTTGCTCTCATTGGTACTTTGTTGGCGCTAATTGTGTGTATATCTTCCGCGCTTTCACAACCCTCCCCTGATGCACTGCCAGGTGTTTTGATCGTCAAGTACAAAGAGGGTCATGCCAAGAGGAGCCTGCCATTAAATCTTGAAGTTCACTCCGTTGAACCTGCTTTCCCTAGCCTGGAGAATTTACGAAAACGTGTTCCAAGTAGCGTTACTGCTCTCCAACGCATTCATCGTGTTCGCTACGGTGCTACTATCTCTCCCCAAGAGGCTGCACGCTTAGTCAGTGCCTTATCAAGTGTTGAATATGCCGAACCATTGTACCCCCGCGTCCCCTACGGTGAGCAAATTAATCTCAATACACAGCGACCAACGATTCCTAATGATCCGCTTTATTTTGATAGTTCTTATCTGGATCGATTACACTTCCCTGAGGCGTGGGATGTCGTAAAAGGTGAAGATGCTGAGGTAACCATTGCGATAATTGATTCTGGAACTGATTGGCGTCACGACGATCTCTACGCGAATGTGTGGACGAATCTAGGTGAAATCCCTAACAATCGCATTGATGACGATAGAAACGGCTATGTTGATGATGTCCACGGATGGAATTTTACCAGATCCACAAATGATCCAAGCCCAAATACTGCTCTAGAATATCACGGAAGTTACGTAACTGGTGTCTCTAATGCAGTATCCGACAATAGGATTGGTATGGCAGGCGCCAGTTGGAATGCTAAATTCATTCCAATAAATACCAATTGCGACGGAAGGTTTACTCTCTGTTTTACAGATCAAGGAGTTGTATATGCCGCGATGCTTGGTGCTGATATAATCAATGGGAGCTATGGATCATCGTTTTACAGTAATTCTGAACACGATGCCATCAAGGCTGCAACCGATTTAGGCTCCCTTGTGGTAGTTGCAGCAGGCAATGAAAAATCTGGACAGGAGTATTTTCGTCATTTTCCGGGCGGTTTGCAGGAGGCATTAACTGTCTGTGGCACTACGCCTGACTCAGACGAAAATGTCTTTAATTACGGATTTTCGGTGGACGTCTGTGCTCCTGGAATTGGTGTACTCACAACTGTGGCTGACGGTGGTTATTTTGATAATGCTCAGGGGACATCATTTGCGGCCCCGATTGTGTCTGGTCTCGCAGCGTTAGTGAAAACAAAATTTCCTGATATATCCGCGATTCAACTACGGGAACAAATTCGTGCCACTTCGAACAACATTGATTTTGCCAATCATCCTTCATTAGCTGGAAGATTGGGACGTGGGCGAGTGAATGCCTACGGAGCCGTTACAGAGACTGATGCAGTTTCCATTCGATTGACTGAATGGATATTGACGGACGAGAATCAAGATGGAAGATATGATCCGCTAGAGCACATTTCTGTGGAAGCAACCTTTGTTTCTTATCTATCTGATGTTGAGGCAGTTACTATCCTGTGGGGTGTGCATGAAGATGAAGTTATCCTAACATCTGGACAATTCGTCGACGTCGGGTTAGTTAAAAGCGGAGAGAGTTTTACAACCCGGCTAAGACTTACTTCAACGGCGAATGTGCCATACAGGAGCCGTGTTTTCATTGAACCTATTGTTCTTAATTCAAAAAACGAAGTCTTGAGTGGAGGAGATGCAATTCCTATGATTATCAACGATGTAACGATTGTTCAGATACACGACCAATCTAACACGGTTCTGAATGTTACCTCTGAGGGGAATTTAGGGTGGGTTGACTTTAGTTGGATATCTAACACTGACTATTTGGGCGAGGTAGGCAGCGGGGTAATATTCAGTGATGTAGGGGTCCAAATTGAGGATGAGGCAGGATTAATTGTGGGGCACCAGAGTCAAGTGGCAAGTTCAGTATTTGAGACACATGAGGACTCTCCTCAGAATCAGGATTTTGTGCCCCTTACACCACTCAGTTCCTGGGAGTGCGGACAACGACTAAATTGCACCAGTGTTGAGTTATTCGCGGAGAAAATTAATGTTGAAGTAGTGCAGAAGACCCTTAGCAACCCATTGTTGGACAAAGTTGCTCTGATACGCTATCTATTCCGAAGCCCAACGAATCAATCCCTCACAGAGCTATATGCTGGGATTTACGCAACGTTTAGCTTTCTAGATGATTTTGAGTTTCAGCATGTAATAGTTGAAGAGGAGCAGACTATTCTGACTCAAAACCCCCGTGGTTCACAACATATTGGTGTGGGGGCGATCAGTGATCAATACGA
Source organism: Rhodothermales bacterium (assembly GCA_965208025.1). GTDB lineage: Bacteria > Bacteroidota > Rhodothermia > Rhodothermales > Bin80 > Bin80. The sequence goes on along the minus strand of OZ242302.1, from coordinate 896,553 downwards.
TAATCTCCACATACGCGCCGTTGCAGAAGCAGAATTCCCTAATTCTGATGATGCGTGGGAAATGATGAAAGGAGGCATTGTTGGAACAGATCTCCCTACTGTGGGCCAGTATATTGGTTTGGGTCCTCTAAGCATTCCTCCAAACATGCAGGATTCACTTACTTTCTCAATCGTTTACGGAGACGACTATGAGGATGTATTAGCTAATCTACGATTTGCTAAATCACTGGCTGCGAGTTGGATAGGAAATGAATTCTCCGAACTTTCAGTCGGTCCTACGCTGATTCCTTCCTTAGCAGAGGGATCATCCGTTGATATTGCTGTTAAGTTGCTAGATCGACCAGTTTCAAGTACAACGGTGGTTCTGACTGCAGGTTCGGATCATATAGGCTTCTCAGGAAGTTCTTTATCCGATTCAAATACTTTAGAGTTTACAACCGACAACTGGAATCAAGATCAGACGGTTACTGTTGAGGCTTTGAACGATTCTCAAGATATAGGAGATAAATGGCGACGAGTATTTATTTCTGCTTCCGGGTATTCGGGAAAAATAGTGCAAATTTTTGTGCTAGACGATGATGCGGTTGAGTTGGACATCGAGCCCAATCAAATACTGAATTTAGTAGAAGGCATGACAGCTGATTTTGCTGTCAGATTGACCGCGAATCCCAGAGCAAATGTAATTGCATTCCTTTCTCAAGATGATTTTAATCACGACATAAAATTAACCTTATCAACTCAAAGTCTGGTCTTTACACCCGATAATTGGGATCAAGATCAGACTGTAATCGTCACCGCAGAAGACAATGACACGAATGATGGAGATGCGTGGCAGTATGTATACATCACATTGTTTGGGGAGCAATCACAAGTCAATATACAAGTCTTGGATGATGAAGCCCGAGATGTGGCAAACGAAAAGGTCACTTCACTCCCAACTGTCTTTTCTGTTATTGGCAACTATCCTAATCCGTTTCAGACATCTACTGAAATTTTATTTGATCTGCCTCTACCTTCTAAGGTATCCGTTTCGGTAATTGACATGCTTGGCCGGAAAATCCGAGAGTTTCCTCCTGCGGACTATCATGCGGGATGGTCTCACACAATCAAAATAGATCTTCAAGATATGGCTGCTGGAATATACATGTATCAGGTCATAGCTACTAGCGAGCAGTCCACTCAATCTTCGTCTGCTTTGATGTCCTTAGTTCATTGAGGTGACTTTTGAGTGAGCAACTTAGCCTCTCTATCATGATTGCATGATGGCGAATGTGATTTAACAACCAATATTTCAAACGTGACTAATCTTTGGCGGAGAGAGTCACGCAGTAGATTCCTTTATCGGAGCTTTTCCATTTATGCTACGATTACAATTTACACACTCCCTTCCCAGTATTTGGGATTTTTTTGAGTTCATGAGTATTGAAAGTTTGAATGGGAAAGTTACCAAAAGAATTTTCTTTGACAGGCGATTCACAATCTACAAGAATCTGGGGGAACTCAACAACATGGGAATTGACTTTATCATGTTGCGGAGACGGAACGCCTCTCTACTATAGCACATCCAAGCTCTGGACCAAAGCGCGTGGATGAAAATTCGTCTCAAAAATATTGGACGGGCCTATAAATGCCTAAGTATTGCAGATGAAGGCCGTTCGCCGTCAGGTTTACCTTTCAGTGTACATTCTTATGCACATAGCGAGGGACGTCTTTCATCGCCCACTTCAGGCAGAGGAGAGTGAAACCGAGGAACTCCACAGATGCGGATGCCGATTCTCGAATGCACATTTTTGATTTCGGTCAGATCTTTTGAAGGTTGGTGCACCGATTACGAGTCATAGTCGCTATGTAACATTCTTGATTGCCGCGTCCGAGTAGAAGTGTGGAGCGTTTTTGTACACACTGTCAGCAAGTTCGCCGTGCAGACTTTATAACTCCCGCACCACTTCTGGAGTTTTCGGTCAAGCACTATCTCTCAGATTTTTTTCCACACAGATCTTCCGTATAGTGCATGATTGCCCCAAGTGTCCAATCAGGACGGTCTTCATTCGCTAAAAGTGGATTACTTGGGAATAGATCACTTTGAGACGGTTCTGCGTCCCCATATGAACGGATTGTACTCCATTTGACAGGAAAACGCAAACAAATCATTTGCATGTGTACAGAACCGATGGATTTACTCAGTTCTTTGCGCTATATTTAGGGAAATTGCGTAAATTGCGTCGGAGATAGCAGGAGTGTTCAAAAATTAATTTTTCAAAATGTTTATATTATACAAGTTTCCGCTTAGGAAACAAAATGTCACACCTAGACTCATGAGATTCTTTTATAAGTCATTGTTCCTCTGCACCTTGGTGTTCTCGCAAGTTGCGCCTTGTATTGCCCAATATGACCGGATAGTGTGGAGTGACATTAGTAGCGGTAATACGTTTCCTGATGGGGATTTTGATTTTATTTGGTCTTATTTAGGTTCTCGCTCTCCTTTTCCATCAGATGCGAGGATTGAAAGCTTGGCATTTGGATTATTCGTAGTACAGACTACAGGTAGAATCTATCTAGAAACTTATGGTAAAGATGTAGTGGCGACCGGCGGAGGACAAAATCCCTTAGTAACGCCACTGGATGCTGGAGTTATTATTGGCCCATCCAGTAACTGGCAGAAAACGATACCATGCAATACTACTTGCGATGGGGGGGCCCTTATATCTTCTCTTAACTTCACGGAATGGCATGGTAAGTCGGCTTATATTGGTCTCCAGGTTTTTCACATTAATCAACTCCATTATGGATGGATAAAAGTTGGAGTTTCATCGGATGGACAGGAGATTACTCTTGAAGAGACTGCTATTCATCTGACACCAAATCAGCAGATTACCACTGGAGATCGTGGAGATGATAACATTCCTTTAGAGCGTGCTCTCACTCAGGAGTCAACTTTTTTGTGCATGAGCATTACGAATGTGGGAAGACTTGGATATGTTGGAACCAATAGCGATATTGATCCTTCTTCCAGGCCATCTTGTAGATCTCGGGAGGCGCAGACCCGGGGTATTGGTTTCATTGATCAAGGAAATCAACTACTTTATGAAGGTGGATTGATTCTCGCTTTAGATGCAACCCGCGTTTTGTCTACGGTGAGGGGTAATGAGATAATCATTGATCAAGACATGGATCTTACTCAACGGCCAGGATCCGTAATGGAAGTGTCGGAAAAAGATTCAGGTATAATGTACGGGACAGTTGAGTTGACCGATGAAAACGCTGCATATCCTATCGGTGTCTCCGTTCATCAGGAATCCTTTTCCTACGAAGGAAGTTTTGACTATGGGAAGTTTATGCTTCTGCGTTACACCATCAAAAATGAATCTCAGCAGCCAATTAATGATTTATTTGCTGGTCTGTGGCTTGACTGGGATTTGGGTTCAGACATCCAGCGTAATACTGCTCTCTATGATCGAGACCGTAATTTGGGTTATGTGCAATCAGATGTAGATAACAGATCAATCGCCGGTGTTCGTGTCCTAAGTAATGAGTACCCCATTATCTTTAGCCATGCTGCTAATATCGAAGATGATCTTGAGGGAAATAACTCTCTGCGTATTCGGGAGAATAAATGGAAATTACTTACGAGCAGAATTCAACCTCGAACAACTCTTCTAAGGGCAGATATTTTTCAGATTACTTCAGTTGGACCAATTAGTATTCTTCCAGGGGATGAATCTGATATTCTGTTTGCTTTGGTTACTGGAGATAGCGTACAAGAGCTTCAGGACAATTCGGATCAGGCCTTGACTGCTGCCGAAACTGCACTTTTGGTTTCATCAGAGCCATCTCCCGTTCCAAGATCATTCATTTCAATTGGAAAGATTTACCCCAATCCAACTACGGATCAAGCCACGCTTTCTTTCAGGTTATCAAACAGTGCACATGTTGAAGTGGGTATTTACGATCTCATTGGTCGACATGTCCATAGTCTGCTCGCTCGCGATGTGACTTCTGGATTGCATGAAGTTACCTGGAATGTCAAGCAGACCTCACTTCCTATGGGCGTTTATGCGGTTCGTTTGTCGGTAGACCATGGAGCACATGAGGAATCCCAGTTTATAGTAGTGCGATAACTTTATCATATAGAAGGCTTCGGTTGTGGAGATATTTATTGCTCTGAATTGCAATTTCTTCAATATGTATTTACCAGAAAACCCCTGACTTTCCGCTCGTAGGGTATTTTCTGTAGGGATGATCTATGATTGAGCGACGCAAAGATGGGACGATCAGCAGTTCAGTGAGTTGAAGGACCTGCCGTCAAAACCTAGCCCAAGTTCGCCATTTTTTGGTGCCATAAATTTGCGGATTTCCATTCTATCCCATGTTTGGGATTGGTTTCATTCTCTTCATGAGTACAAAGATTCTCTGAAGCACCTCCGCTTCATCTGGGATGATTCCACGACGCTTTTCTTGCACTTTTGGAGCAGGTTTCGTCAAATTCGGCCTCCACTTTTTCCTTCGGACACACCTCGGGCTACTTCATCTGGAGTTCAAGTGATCAATGTCTTCGGTGCGTGTTCACCGATTAGGGATCCGGTGGCTCCGTCGGTTCGTCTTCCTCTACATGCTCCTCCACCACTACGCGCGTTTCGTCAGGACTGTACTGGAGTCCCAGAATCTTGAACAATCGCTCTATAAACGGAGACAGATCCTGATCCATCTTAGTAATCAGATATCTTGTCTTGGTCTTGACCATTCTCGTCGTGATCCTGTTAACTTGGTTGAGTTCTGTTTGCATTGTTGCCCAACTTGAAGAATGCCCTCCGCCTTACATTTGGTGCGGACCAAATGGGCCATATGGTACGCCGGCGCGGGAATGAATAAATGTCCCTCAATTCACTCGTCTTTGCTATGATAAATCGAACGAAGTCTAAGATCCGATTTCATCATTCGGAAGGTCGCTTCAATCTCGGTCAATCGCCAATACGTCCTTACGATCGTTCCAAGATCCCGATCCTCGAGACTGGTTCGCAGAACGTAGCCTTCACTGGAAGAGACCCGATCCTTATGAGCTGGAAGCCGCGTCACCGTAATGGACTCGGCATTCTCCGTCCAGTCCTTCCTCGTGACCTGAATATCATATAGGTGGCGAACTTGGGTTTGGAGAGGGGAAATTCTAATTGTTCTGGTGAATGAATACAGTCATAGATTCCTGTTCAACAACACATGCCATGACGAATGGCGACAAAACTATGTACGGTCCAGGGATATATGATTAAGGTACAAATTCACGAATTTTCCTGAGAGGGAAAATCTGTCCGCACATGGGAAGACAGTGTCCGCGTTTAATTAACAGGAACAACCCTGATTACTCGTACTTGTTTGGCATCCAAGAGAATTAGGATCTCAAAATTTGTACGATATTCATTCAATTGGGTGAAGAATAAACATTTTATTATTGATCCGAGTTATCATAATTGTAATGTTGGATATAGTTATACGCTCATTCTGATTATTGAATACGCTCTATCTGAAATTTGCTGATGTATTAGTTAGTTTCTGTTAGTATTATCACCAGTGATTGCTGAGTTCTCTCATTTGACACATGCAGCATCATTTCGTGACATTCTTCATCAGTCGAGGGCTACTGGCTCTTGGACTCCTATTGGCCTGTCTGCCCTTCGTTTCCGTTGGCCAAGACCATGTGCCACAGTTCCAGATCAAAGTACCTACGGATCATTTCCCAATTTCGAGTTTAGCCAAATCTGAGGAGGACCTGCACGGGTTTTCCTCTGGCTTTGGAGTGGGGGCTGTGGGTTTAAATCGACCTGATCCGCAGCCGTGGAATCTGGGTGGTATGAGCCAAGTTCGGTTTCCCGATCCATCCATTCAAGCATTTTCTACTGATCCATTGATCGGCCCTGAATGGAGCCATGAAACCTCCAACCCGTCCCTCAAGAACTATGGACAGAATCTTGGCGGAGAATTTTGGGACAGTCAAGAGGTGGCCAATGATGATCCACTTCGTCTACAGATTCTGGAAGGAAATTCAAAAGAAGCCACTGTCTCCATAGATGAAGTGCCTTTAACTGATGTAACTGTGGCCGTTACGGGCTTTGCAGGGACAGACCTCACCGTGAGTCCCAGTACGTTTACCTTTACGCCTACCGACTATGAAGATAAAACAATTACCCTGACGGCGGGGCAGGATGATGATGAGATCAATGACGAAGTAGCGCTCACCATTTCCTTTAACGGCGAGACTGAATTCGTTTTAGAAGTAGAAATTGTAGACGACGAACAGATCTGGGAACTATCCCAATTAAGCGTTAAAGAGGGCGCAAGTCGTGTGGTGAATAACCCCTTTCCTTCTATCTTTGGACAGTCTGTCGGCTCCCTCACTGGGGATGTCTCAGTCGTGCTTACTGGACATGCGGGGACTACACTTGTTCCAAGCCAAACGACGTTTAAGTTTCTGGAAAGTGACTCATGGGGAGCTCAGCCTTTTAGACTGCTTGCTGAACTTGATGATGATTCTGAGAATGAGGAAGTGACGCTTCTGTTTACTGCTTCGGGAGGAGGCTACACGGGCTTGAAATACTCCATCGTGGTAACCATTGAAGATGTCCCTCCACATTTGATTACGATTCCAGAGGGAACAAGAAAACTTATGCCAGCAATTTCATTATTGTCTCCTCGGATGTACCCTTCATACTTTGGTGCATTCGTATCAACTTTTAGCGGACATGAGGGTTCGGATCTATCTGTAATCCCATCAATTGTAAGCTATCCGGTAGACGAAGCGAATTTATGCCTTACTGAAGACGACGACTGGGAATATTGTTGGGATCTATCAGAGGATGCAATTTTGGATGCTGCCCATGATGCAGACGATCAAGATGATCAGATCACATTGATACTTCGGGTCACAGGGCCCGACCTTGAAGAAAACAATTTTCTTGGCGTATCTTTCAAATTTATTGTAACTATTGAAGACGATGATGACCCAGAACTTGAGGGCATACCTGAGTTTCTGAATATTCCAGAAGGTGAAACGAGAAGTGTTACCATCCGGCTTACGGACGAGCCTCTCGAGAATGCTGGAACTTCCGATGTGACCGTCACAATTTCTGCAGGCATATTGCATTTGGATTTGATCATATCTCATTCCAGTCTGACATTTACGAATGAAAACTGGGATGTAGGACAGTCCGTGGAACTTACTGCTCAGCAGGACGATGATTTTCATGATCATATAGGAGTAGTTACGGTGGCCCCCAGTGGCGGTGGTTACGATGGTGAGACAAAAAAAATAGTTGTTTATATTATTGATGATGATGAGCCAAAACTTATCGTTTCTCCACCAGAGGTATTTGTTCCTGAAGGAGGAGAGGCGAATTTCTCGGTGACCCTTGCAGCAGAACCTTCTGGGTCTCTTGTATCCGTGCGCGTGCCAACATTTGAAAATCCAGCACTGACTCGGGATACAGATTTACTACTCTTTTCTCGATCCGAGTTTAATGCCCTCCAGTCTGTAACGGTGTATGCAGCAGAAGATCCAGATGCGGTGGATGAAACTGAATCCATCACATTAGTTGCGAGGGGGGGCGGGTACTCTAACAGTACGAAGGCAGTGACGATCAAGGTCATTGATAACGATCATGCAGGGATTGCACTTTCTACTTCTTCGCTGAATTTAACCGAAGGAGACTTAAAAACGTATTCTGTACGACTAACGTCTTCACCATCTTCGCAAGTAACCATCAACATTGTTGAATCGGGCGATGGGGGGATCACCTTTTCGCCCCAAGAAGTACTTCGCTTTACCGCTTCAAATTGGGATGAGCCGCAGGAGGTGAGTGTGCAAGCGACACAAGATGACAATTCGTTTGGTGAAGTTTCTACCCTGACCCATACGGCAACCAGTACAGACTTGGGCTACCATGAGCAGGCAGAAATGCTGACGGTCACGGTGAGGGATGATGATCATGCAGGGATTGAGTTAACTCCTCCTTCACTGAATATCATGGAGGAAGGTACCCAACCCTACTCGGTTCGTCTCCTGTCCCAGCCAGTTGAACCAGTAACCATCAACATTGTTGAGTCAAGAAGTGTTCTTTCATTTTCGCCGACCGTGCTCAGCTTTGATGCGTCTAACTGGAATAAGCCGCAGGAGGTGACGGTGCGTGGAGATCCAGATGATAATTCAATCAGCGAAGCCTCTTCCTTAATCCATACGGCAGCTAGTTCGGATCGTGGTTATCATGAACAGACAGCCACCCTCACGATCACCGTGACGGATAATGATGTAGCAGAGATCAAATTAGATCCCACTTCCTTGAATGTGACGGAGGGGGGTGCAAAAACCTACTCCGGCCAGCTTTCTTCAGAGCCGATTGAGCCCGTAACGATTTGGATTAACGAATCGGGAGGGGTGGTCACCTTTTCCCCATTGGTGCTTCGCTTTTCGGCTTCCAACTGGAATGTGCCGCAGGATGTTACCGTACAAGGGGAACCCGATGACAATTCAACCAATGAGAACACGATTCTGATTCACACAGTAGCGAGTTCAGGTATTGATTACAACGGAAAAACTGCAACACTGCAGGTCACGGTGACAGATAACGATGCGGCCGGGATTGAGCTGCTCCCTTCCTCTCTGTCGGTGACGGAGGGGGATGCAACAACGTACTCCGTTCGGCTACTCTCCGAGCCAGTTCAGGTGGTAACGGTCAATATTGTGGATTCGGAAGGAATCGTATCTCTTTCTCCCCAAGCGCTCAACTTTTCGGCTTCAAACTGGGATGTATTGCAGGAGGTGATCGTTCGTGCAGATTCAGATGAGAATGCGGTCAATGAGATGTCCACTCTATTTCATACAACAGCGAGTTCGGATCCAGTCTACCATGGAAAGACGGACAACCTCCAGATCACGGTGATTGATGATGATGCTGCGGGGATAGAGTTGATTCCTACTTCGCTGAATGTGGAGGAGGGAAATGAAGGAGTCTATTCAGTTCGGCTTTTTTCCCAGCCGACTGCGCCAGTTACTGTCAACATTACTGCATCAGAAGAGGTGGCAATGTATAGCCCCCAAGTACTTCGCTTTTCTGCTTCCAATTGGAATGAAGCACAGGAAGTGACTGTACGAGCGGATCCAGACGACAATACGATCAATGAAACCTTCACGCTGAACCATACCGCTACGAGTTCCGATCCCGACTATGATGGAACTACCGCGAATCTATTGGTGACAATTCTGGATAACGATGTCGCGGGGATAGAGTTGATTCCCACTTCGCTGGAAGTGACAGAGGAGGATACAGAGACCTACACGGTCCAGTTGATGTCTAAGCCAGCCGAGCCTGTAACGATCACAATCATTGAGGCAGGGGGGATTACTTCCTCTCCACAAGAGCTAAGCTTTACCGTTTCTGACTGGAATGATCCTCAGGATGTGACTCTATACGCGGAGGATGACGATAATACAATTAATGGGACTTTCTCTCTGATCCATACGGCAACCAGTTCAGATCCACACTACAATGGAAAGATCGCAACCCTGACGGTTACCGTGATTGATAACGATGTTGCCGGGATATTATTGACTCCCAACTCGCTGGAAGTAACCGAGGAAAACACGGAGACCTATTCGGTCCAGTTGATGTCTGCGCCGGTTGGTTTGGTGACCATCCACATCCCCGAATCGGAAGAGAGTGTGACGCTCTCGACAGAAAAACTTCAGTTTACATCATCCAACTGGAATGAACCGCAAGAAGTGATTCTTACAGCCAATGCTGACGATAATACGATCCATGAAGATTTCACTCTGATCCATACAGCAACCAGTTCGGATCCGAGTTACAATGGAATCACCGCCCCGTTACTCGTTACCGTTATGGATAACGATGTGGCTGAGATTCAGTTGATCCCTACTTCACTGACTTTGACGGAGGGTGGTACAGAAACCTACTCAGTTCAACTTCAAACTGAACCGTCTGAACCCGTGACCGTCAACATTGCCGAAGCAAGCGAGGGACTTACGGTTGCTCAACTTGCGCTTCTCTTTACAACTTCAAACTGGGGTGAACAGCAGGAGGTTACTGTTCGATCGGATCCAGACGACAATACGGTCAATGAAAGTATCACATTGCTCCATACGGCAAGCAGTTTGGATCAAGATTATAATGGAAAGACAGCCACCCTCCCGATTACCGTGATAGATGGGGATGTATCAAACTTGGTGGTCAATCCAACCGACCTAATGATGGAGGAAGGAACATCAACGGAGTTTACTGTTCAGCTCTCCTCCGCTCCTGCTGTCCTGGTGACTGTCCAACTTCCAAATTTCACGAACCAAGACCTAACGCATGATCAATCCACTCTGACCTTTACACCATCCACATGGAGTGAGCCGCAGACGGTTAAGGTATCTGCCAACAAGGATGATGATGCCGAAGATGAGAATCCAGAGACACTTACCCTTACCGCCGTTGGCGGTAAATATGATGGGATTACTGAAATGGTCACGGTTAGGGTAGAAGATACTGACCAGAAAGGGATCCGATTGAATCCTCTTTCACTTGACCTTGAGGAAGGGGGACCTGCGGACACTTACACTGTTGAGCTTCAATCTGCCCCGACTTCCACCATGACCATCACGGTTACGGGGCATTCAAATAAAGTAACCCTTGATCAGGAGTCTTTGACCTTTACGCCGTCAAACTGGAATGATCCTCAGACGGTGACTATTCAGGCATTGGACGATCAGGATACAGATAACGAACAGTTTACGTTGACCCACAGTGCCAGTGGAGGTGGCTATGACGATGAAACAGCCAGTTTAGAGGTGCGCATCAGTGATCTGGGTGTTTTGACGGTTTCGATTTCCGATGCGGAGGTGAATGAGGGGGCTGGATATGCGGACATGCAGGTGGAACTAAGCCAGCCCACGGACCGACTGGTCAGTGTCAGGTATCAAGCCGTGGCTGAAGATGCTGATGCAGGATTAGATTATCAGGATTCTCGGGGGATTGTCCTGTTCAGTTCAGGATCTACAAAAGGGAAGATCCGTTTGGATATCATTGATGATGAAATTCCAGAGTCAGACGAGACGTTTGCGGTGGTGTTGAGTAATGTACGGAACGCCGATATCCTCCGAGGGATCGGGCGTGTTACAATCCTTGATAATGATGGAGGGCTTATCATCTGGATTGATGATGAAGTAGCGTTTGAAGAAGATGGCAAGGTTCAGTTTACGGTACACTTGTCCCAACCGAGTTCAGTTCCTGTGATGGTTAGTTATCGGACTGAAAATGGAACGGCCATTGCGGGGGAGGATTATCTTGCAACCAGTGGAGTGCTCACGTTTGCGTCAGGGATGATCAAGGAAGAGATCGTTGTGGAACTGCTGACGGATGAGTTTGACTGGCGTGAGGAAACCTTTACGGTGCATTTGGAGAGTTTGGGCAAGACTCAAATTGAGAAAGCGGTGGCCGTCGCAACGATTCAGGAGGCAACCTCGGTGAGTTCGGAGGTTATGAAAGCGTACACCGCGAGGTTTATCCGAACCTCAACGGTACAGATTGTAGAGGCTTTGCACCAGCGATTCCAATCCCGAATGGGAGCATCTTCTTGCTCGGCGGGGGAGCGAATGGTCATGGCACAGATGTGGGGAGCGACCTCTGGCTGGGAGCCTTCGCTGAGCGAGTTGCTTGCGGGGTGCCATCTATCAAGTACTCTACCCGGCGGAGGGCTCAGTGTTTGGGGCCGGGGCTCCTTCACCCGATTCAATGGGCAAGGAGAGGACGCGCTTCGCCTCCGCGCAGATGTGACAACTGCGATGGTGGGGACGGATTATACCTGGCGAAAAGGATGGCTGGCTGGACTATTGGTATCGCACAGCCAGGGAGACGGGTCATTTGATGTGTTTGAGGAGTCAGGAGACTTGCATTCTGGACTTACAGGTCTGATTCCATATGTATCCGTTCAGGGGGCAGAGTGGGGAGCATGGATGGCACTGGGCTATGGACAAGGTCGGATGGATGTTCAGATGTTGGATAGAGACGTAGAATCACTGCTTGGTTCATCTGGATTACCTGATCCATTTATAGTCCTACCGGCAAAATTGGAGGGGGATCTGGTCTCCATGTTTGGTGCGGCAGGTGGGTACGGTGAATGGGCTTCCAGTGCATCGGTTGGATTGACGGTGCATGGGGATATTTTGTATTCGGGGGCAGAGGTAGATGAGCATTCGGTCAGCGTACAAGTCTACCGAGTACGCGTAGGTCTGGGGAGCGATCTGCGCATTAGCAAAGTGATCCGCCCCTATGTGGAAGCGAATGTGCGCACGGATGGGGGAAGTGCAGAGACGGGAACTGGACTTGAACTGAGCGGCGGGATCCGGCTTGCACATCCAGCATGGCGATTGAGAGGGGAGATGCGGACTCAGGGACTGGTGATCCACAGTGCGGATGGGTTTACCGAGTGGGGGCTGTCGGGATTTGTACAGTTTGGGAATGGACCAGAGGGATTCGTGGTCTCGGTCCGCCCATCATGGGGGGCGAATCAGAACGGTGTATTGCTACGTCAGAAGACAATTATGGAAACGGCCCCAGTAGGTACGAACCAGAACCAGATCAGGATGGAGATGGCTTATGGTCTGCCATTTCAGGCAGGTGTGATGCGGTCCGTAGCAGGAATGACTCAGTTATTCACTGGAAGGATGTACCGTCTGGGGGTAGAATTACAGCCGGGGGGATTTGTGAATGTATCCATGTTTGGGTTGACATATCCTAATACAAATTCACAGAGGGGGATCGGCTTGAATCTGCGGGGAGCGGTGAGATACTAATGTAAGGATGATCTCAAATAATTCTGAAGCGTGCAGATTTTGAGTTAAACTCCCTGATATTCTTACTCTGCTTATGAAATGAAGGGAAGGGGGATAACTGCATAGCTTTCCATTGATTGTATTCAAACAGTTTGTAGCTACTCACGATCAGCAAATCAAGACTTGATTTGTTATAAGACCATCGTTTAGTTGATTGTCGTCAGTTGAGATTCATGTGTAATCATTACGAACGAAGTACCCTCATTGGAATGGTAAATGGCACAAAACACTTCAGTACGCCTGAGCCCTGTGCTACAAAAAGCTGTGAAAACGTTCATTTGATCCTCGCCACAAAATATTCAACCATGAATAACTTTGTTCATCTGTAAATGTTTTGTTGGTAAAGAGTTGGAAAATATTTCAGAAATCTGAGTAGACTCATCTCTCTTCTAACTGAGATTCAATACCTTATCTTCTCATCAAGTAGGAAGTGAATATGAGTATTGATTACCTTAATCGGAAACTGATGGTAAGTGATCGTCAGATTTCTGATCGTAACGATTGAATCTTCAATCAAGTAAACAACTTATCCGTTTATTGGTACTTAGGACGAACTCTAAACATTTGATGCCATGGCTAATGTAGAAATCCCAATGCCCAAGATGGGCGAAAGTATCACCGAAGGATCCGTCATCGTGTGGCATAAAAAAGAGGGAGACTCCGTCGAACTGGATGAGACACTCCTTGAGATTGGTACGGACAAAGTGGATACAGATGTCCCATCACCTGCCTCTGGCGTGGTCTCGAAAATCTTCACTCCCGAAGGAGAAACCGTTCCAGTAGGACATATTATTGCCCTTATCTCGACAGAGGCAACCGATGAGAAGGTCACAGACGAAGGTTCTCCAATTGTTGACAATTCGCCGAACTCTCCGCCATCCAATCATTCCAATCCGAAGGATACTCCCGTCGTCATGCCCAAAATGGGAGAGAGTATCACGGAGGGAACTGTGGTTGCATGGCATAAAAAGGTAGGTGATCTGGTGGAGTTGGATGAGACGATTCTCGAGATTGGGACGGATAAGGTTGATACTGATGTTCCTGCCCCCGCCGCTGGGATCCTCAGGGCGATCATGGTCCCCGAGGGAGATACCGTAGAGGTAGGGACTACGATTGCACTCATTGGCCCGGAGGGAAGTGAATTGGACACAGTCGCTCAACCTGCGACTTCTTCTGCTCCTGACCCGATTCCTGTTGAAGAATCCGCTCCTGTCCCTGCAGTTGCCACTCTTATCTCAACAAATGGCTCCGAGAATGGAATGGAGCGACATCTGGAAGATGGCCGTTTTTTGAGTCCTCTGGTACGTAGTATTGCGCAGACCGAAAATATATCCCGAGATGAGCTCACATCAATCAAAGGGTCTGGACGTAACGGACGCATCACAAAGAGAGACATGGTAGATCATTTAGAGTCCCGAATCGCCTCGCAATCTCCTGCGCCCCGCAAGCTAACTGTATCTCCCCCACACCATTCATCCACCGAACCGATTCCTCCCCCCTCTACAAATCCATCGGAACGGGTTGAGGTCATTCAGATGGATCGTATGCGTCAACTGATTGCCAAGCATATGACCGAATCGCGGCGAACGGCTGCGCATGTTACCTCGTTTGCCGAAGCAGACGTCTCCAGACTCGTTCGAATTCGGGAGGCAAACAAGAAAGCTTTTTATAATCGGGATGGCGTGAAGCTAACCTATGTTCCCTTCCTGATTCATGCTGCCGTTGAAGCACTACGTGATTTTCCAATCCTGAACAGTTCGGTAGATGACAACAAGATTCTCGTTCGCAAAGATTATCATATTGGGATGGCCGTGACGCTGCAGGAGTCAGGTCTGATTGTTCCTGTTATTCGTCATGCTGGCCGATTAAGTATTACTGGATTGGCACATGCAACTAGTGACTTGGCGTATCGCGCTCGTGCGTCTGAGTTACTGCCCGATGACTTGCAGGGGGGAACCTTTACATTGACCAATGTAGGCTCTCTGGGTTCATTGATGGGCACACCCATTATCTTGCAGCCACAGGTAGCCATCCTCGCCACGGGTTCAATCACGAAACGTCCAGTTGTCGTTGAGCACCCTGATCATGGGGATACAATTGCAATTCGGCACATGATGGTTTTGTCTCTTTCCTATGATCACCGAATCATTGATGGTGCTATGGGAATTGCATTCCTGCGCCGTTATACCGAAGTGATTGAAAATCTGGATCTGGACATGGAACTATGAGAGTCGTCAGCTAACGCTGACAGGATTGGGACATGCTTGACACACATGATTTAGTTGATAAACTGACAACAGAGTCGGTTGCTGTGCGCATTCCTCTCTTTCTAAGTTCTCTGAAAAATGTGAAGTCCAAATCTACACTCCATACCTACGAGCATGCACTCGGAGTATTTGCTCGCTGGATAGATGAGCAAGGAGGGACGGTTGAACTTTTTCAGCAAAAACTGCAGGAATATCCCCAGTATCTGAGTCAGCGCCGAAAAGTCAGTACGAATACCATCCGAACTTATCTGGCTGCGCTACGCCGCTTCTTTATATTCCTTTCCAAAGAAGGACTATTAGAACATGATCCGCCCACAAAAATCAAAATTGGTAGTAGTAAACCGGCCAAAAGCCGGGATATCTTGACCAAGGATGAAATCAAGAGTTTGTTTCGGGTATCCATCGGGAATGAGCCAATTGAACTTCGAGATCGTGCAATATTATGCTGCATGCTCAATGAGGGACTCTCAGAGTCAGAGGTTAGCCGGACCAACTACAAAGATTTGGAATACACGCTCATGGGTGAGGAGTTACTGGTTCGGGGGAAAGGTGGGCCTATGCGGGCATTGATAGCTCCCCAAACCTATCAGAGCCTGGACGATTATCTGACGACACGAGAGAAACCAATCCAGCCGAATGAGCCGCTCTTTGTATCTCATGGTCCGCGAGGAAGGAATGAACGGTTAAAGGTTCGAACCATCAGATCTCGTATGCGGGTATTACTTGACCGTGCAGATATAACCCGCGAAGAAGTTACTCCCCTTAGTTTGGTACATACTTCCATGTACTTGCTGATTCAAAAAGGGATGACCAGACAACAACTGCGAGAGCGCACACGCCCATGGCGGCTCTATCATCGACTGCTTGACCTGAAAGCAAAAGGCCTCATTGATCCCTCGTTCTGAACTTTGTCGTAAGGGTAAATTGATGAAGTCCAGAAAATGACCAGGAGCTGTAGGCGTAATCAAGATGAAATTGACGGATCCTGAGACCAAACCCCACCGATGTTCCTGCGAGATCTAATCTGCGTTCAGATTTCAGATTTCGTTTTCGGTGATTATAACCCATCCGTATATGAAAGACAGGAATCGCCTGGAATTCAAAACTGAAGATTGCATGCCGAAATCCCTCTCTCCCATTCGTAATCTGATTGAGGTGCAGTAAATCATGAAGCGTAAGGCCAAAAAGCACAGGAATATATCGTAATCGTTTAGAGACTGAGATGCGAAGATCGGTTGGAATATGATCTCGTAATTGGCCTAGGCTTGATAGAGTAAATCCCATGTTGGTCGTACTCATTGACGCAGTAAACTCTTCCTCAGCAATGTGATAGAGGACACCCGCATCAACTGCAACTGCAACCGCACCGTACTCAGCTACGGAAGAATAAGCCACATGTAGATTTGCACCGTATCGGATTCTGGACTGCCACGGGCGAGAAAATCCTGTAGTAAGAGCAATATTACTGGAAGAAAATGTACCATTTTGTGCACCATCTTCATCTGTCCGAGCAGTACGTCCCCAATGAAGATACCGGATACCTGCCGCTGCCGTTCCCAGCGTGCCAAAACTTTGAGCATAAGTGATCGTGCCCGCCTGGAGATCACTAAGGTGATTCAACCACGATGCAGACATACTATGGCTTGCATCCCTGGTGAGCAGGGCAGGGTGATAGAGCGCCCAACTATTTTGGGAAGCACCCCCGCCTAATAGCGCTCCCCCTAAAGCAGAGGCCTGCGCCGAAGGTTCAAGACGTAGAAAATCAAAACTGGACAATATCTGGCCTTGTGCGTTCACTAACCCTGAAAAAATTAGCAGTACGCTCAGACAAGAAAAAGCATTTTTGGTAACCATGAAAGAGATACACTTGGAATGGCGTGTACTTGTAGGGAAGGGGAACGGATCCAGGGTAAATGCGTGTCAAACGCCCACAGTCTGGATGTGTACCAAAGCTTCATTGTTATTCAATTAATGATCATTATTGAGGAACTCCAAGCCAAGCGTGAGAATTCTTTAGCACAATGTTGAACTTCATCAACCAACTCTTTGGGGATAAAAATCAGCGCATAATTGATCGTGATTACGAACCGATCGTGTCACAGATCCATGAAGCAACCCCTGCGGTAAAGTCTCTATCGGATGATGACTTGCGTGCATGTACCCAAAAATATAAAGAGCAAATCCAGTCTGCTTTCGCGGAAATTGAAGAGCGACGAGAGGAGATCCAGTCTGCACTTCAAAAGGGGTACTCTGATGAAGGGGACATTCCACTCACGCTGGATGAACGACAAAATTATTTTGAGGAATTGGACGAACTTGAAGACGAGTGGCAGGAAGTGGCAGAGGAAACCCTGAATGAAATTCTACCCGAAGCCTTCGCAGTGGTTAAGGAAGTTTGCCGCCGCCTCTCCGAACATGGCACGTTAAAGGTACGCGCAACCGAACATGATCATTTGATCCGAAGCCAGCATTCCTATCCTGAAATTGAGGGATCATGGGCCATATGGTCAAATGAGTGGGAGGCCGGAGGCGCGAACATCAAATGGGAAATGATTCCCTATGATGTTCAACTCATCGGTGGAGCAGTCCTCCATCACGGCAATATTGCCGAGATGAAAACTGGAGAAGGGAAAACGCTCGTCGCCGTTGCCCCCGTCTATCTGAATGCGCTTCTCGGTCGAGGAGTACATCTGATTACGGTCAACCCCTATCTCGCACAGCGGGATGCGGAATGGATGGGGCCCATCTTTGAGTTTCTTGGGTTGACGGTTGATGTGATTGATCGGCATGCGCCCCACTCCATAGAACGCAGGATGGCATACCGCGCAGATATAACCTACGGCACCAACAACGAATTTGGATTTGATTATTTGCGAGACAACTCTTTTGTGATTGATCCTAATCAACTCGTTCAGAGAAGGCACCACTTTGCGATCGTTGATGAAGTTGACTCAGTTCTTGTAGATGAAGCCCGAACTCCACTGATTATTAGCGGACCGGTTCCCCAAGCGAATAAGAGTCGGTTTGATGAACTAAAGCCCTCTGTTGATCAATTGGTGCATGCCCAAAAGCGCCTCGTTGCCAGTTTCGTATCCGAGGCCGAAAAAAAATTAAAAGCTCGTGACCTTGCACTCGAGCGAGGAGACGAAAAAGAAGCGAAAGACCACGAGTCTGAGGCTGGGATTGCCCTGTTACGGGCATCTCGCGGCTTTCCCCGCAATAAGCGACTCATAAAGATTCTGCAGGAGCCCGGGGTAGAGCAACTGAGACGCAAGACAGAATACTTCTACCTGCAGGATAATGCAAAACGAATGCCGACCGTTGATGATGAACTAAATTACGCTCTGGACGAAAAGCAGCATGCCCTCGAGCCCACGGATCAGGGACGAGAATTCATTGCGAAGGCAGCTGGGGAAGATGTTAACTTATTTATCCTCCCGGACGTTGGGGAAGAGACTGCGCGCTTGAAACGAGAGTATGAAGCTCATAAAGAGAAACTCTATGACTCAATCAGAAATAGGGAGGATCTGTCAGAGGAAAAGCGCGAACATAAGCTGCAAAATGACCTCCGTGTTCTGAAAAATACGCTTGACGATGAAACTCGAAAGGTGTATACCACCTATTCAGACCGTGCAGAGCGGTTGCACGCGATTGAACAACTCCTAAAAGCCTATACCCTCTACGAGCGAGATACAGAGTATATTGTTCAAGATGGCAAGGTACAGATCGTTGACACCCACACTGGGCGAGTTCTTTCTGGCCGTCGGTATTCTGATGGATTACATCAGGCTATTGAGGCAAAAGAGGGAGTGAAAGTTCAGGCGGCTACCCAAACCTATGCAACGATCACGCTACAAAACTACTTTCGGATGTACAGCAAACTTGCTGGAATGACTGGAACTGCGGAAACAGAGGCCGAAGAGTTTCACAAGATCTACAAGATGGATGTCGTCGTCGTTCCAACCAACCAGCCAATTGCCAGAGAAGATTTGGATGATCTTGTGTTCCGATCCAAACGAGAAAAGTATGCTGCTGTGATAAATAAAATTGAAGAATACCACGACAAAGGCCAGCCCGTACTGGTTGGAACTACCTCTGTTGAAGTATCAGAAACGCTAAGTCGAATGCTCAAGCGCGCACATATTCAGCATAATGTTCTCAATGCAAAGCGGGACCGCGCTAAACAAGAATCTTTAATTATTGCCGAGGCCGGAAAGCGTGGAGCAGTTACCATCGCGACGAATATGGCAGGTCGAGGGACGGATATTAAACTTGGCTCTGGAATCGTGAACCTGGGGGGGCTTGCAATCATCGGAACCGAACGGCATGAAAGTCGGCGAATTGATTTACAGCTTAGAGGACGGTCAGGGCGTCAAGGAGATCCGGGCGAAAGTCAGTTTTATGTTTCTTTGGAAGACGATCTCATGCGCCTTTTTGGACCTGATCGGGTCGCGAGCGTAATGGACCGAATGAAGGTTGAACCAGAGGCCGTGATTACCCACCCTTGGGTCACGAAAAGTATTGAACGGGCACAGAAAAAAGTTGAACAAAATAACTTCGCCATTCGAAAACGTCAGCTGGAGTATGACGATGTATTGAACTCACAGCGTGAAGTCATTTATGATCGCCGCATGCACGCGCTCAGGGGGGAGCGGTTCCGAGGCGAGATTTTGGATATGCTTTACAAATTGATCGAACGTCTCGTTCAGCGTTACCATGGGGCAGGGGAGATGGATGAGTTTCGGGATGAACTCCGTCGACTCTTATCCTTTGATTATGAAATTGACCGCCAGCGTTTTTTTGATTTAGGAGATGACGGGGTTACCGAGGATGCATATAATAAAGCCGTTGAGTATTACGAGCGCAAGCGCCATGCTTTGGCAGGTCCATTTTTGCAAAGTATGAAGGCCATGCACGAGAGCGATGTAGAGAATAAACCTGAACGTGTATTTGTAGACTTCTCTGATGGCCATCGAAGACTGCGCAATGTGCTTCGAGTTGAAGATGCTGTTGAATCCGAAGGTCAGGAGATCAATGACAGCCTTGAACGGACTGCCATGCTCTCTCTGATTGACGACTACTGGACCGAACATTTACGCTCACTGGATGAAGTCAAAGAGGGGGTCGGTCTTCGCGCTTATGGTCAGAGAGATCCATTGGTAGAGTACAAGATGGAGGCATTCCGGCTTTTCGCGGAGGTGATTGAACAGATCGGTGAAAGTGTGGTGACCTTCGTATTTCGGGCTGGACCTGTCGTTGACAGGCGTGTCGGGGATAACGCACAACGAAGTCGAATGGATCGGCGAAAAGCCCAAACAAGCCACCGCTCTGCGGCGCCTTCTTTTGGTGTGGTCCCTTCAAGCACGAATGGGGCTCAACGGGATCCGAGTGCGAAACGGGAGCCCGTCTTGGCAGGTGAACATGTCGGCAGGAATGAACCCTGCCCATGCGGGAGTGGCAAAAAATATAAACTCTGTCACGGACGAATCTAGTTGTGAGGAATACCTGATGCTGCGTACCCTCTACATTCGGGATTACGCCATCATTGATGAGCTCGAGGTTGAATTTCAACCTGGCCTCAATATTTTGACGGGAGAAACAGGTGCAGGGAAGTCCATCATCGTTGGAGCACTCAAGTTAATTCTTGGAGAGCGTGCTTCAGCAGATGTGATTCGTTCGGGTGCCCAGAAAGCCGTCATTGAGGGAATGTTTGAGGGCGGAGACCTTCCAGAGTTGGACAAATTTCTGCAAGACCATGAAATTTCCTCCCAATCTGTGCTTATTTTGCGACGAGAAGTTACAAAGACCTATAGTCGGGGCTTTATTAATGACTCACCTGCAACGCTCGTTCTCATGCGCGAAGTAGCTGCCCAAATGATTGATCTTCATGGGCAGCATGAACACCAGTCGTTACTCCGCGTGAACACCCACTTGAACTTATTGGATCACTTCGGAAAGCTCACAGACCTCCGCGCAAGGTATTCAGAAGCATACCAACAAGTGGAACAGTTGATATCGGAATCTGAGGAACTCAGATCCCGTCAGAGCACGTTGGAAGCTTCTCGTGAGAGGTTAGCTTATGAGATGGAGGAGATTGACTCGGTTGCCCCACAGGAGGAGGAAGAAGATCAGATCAGAGGTGAGATCAATCGACTCGAGCATGCCGAACAGCTCAGCAGTTCTACGGCAAGTCTTCACTCAATGCTCTATGACCGCGAAGATTCCACCGCTGAGCAGCTGGCGATTGCGAAAAATGAACTCATGGGGTTGGCGAAGATCGATGCAAGACTTGATGATGCACGGCAAGAGATTGAACAAGCATACATCTCGGTTACTGAGATTGCCTCTGTACTTCAAGAGTACCATGCCAATGTAGAATTCAATTCAACTCAACTGGAAGAACATCGTGAGCGGCTCGGACAGCTGGATATGCTCAAGAGAAAGTATGGTGCCAGCATCGCTGCAGTACTCAGCTATCGGAAACAGATTGCAAGTGAGTATGAGATTGTAGCAAATTATGATAGTGCATTGCAGCAAAATGCTCAGCGTCTGAACGAAGCAAAGGAAACTCTTTCAAATCTTGCAGTTCGCTTATCCACTCGCCGGAGTGAGGTAGTCACCCAGATTGAATCCTCCATCATCAAAGAATTCTCCGGACTTGGAATGGAAGCGGGGCAACTTGTTGTTCAGGTTCAACGTCAGGTTGATCCTGCTGGTTGGGTGACCTCTGCGTCATTTGGCCCTAATGAAGGTCCTTATCATGCTTTTCGCCATGGTATAGATGAGGTGGAATTTTTGATCACCGCAAATGTGGGCGAAGCGCCTCGCCCGCTTGTACAGGTCGCATCGGGTGGAGAGATCAGCCGCATCATGTTAGCCATCAAACGAGTTCTTGCACGAAATAATCGGCTTCCCATACTGGTCTTTGATGAAATAGATGTAGGGATCAGTGGGGCGATTGCACGTCAGGTTGGCAATCGAATGGCAGACTTGGCGCAGTCGCATCAAATCATTGCCATCACACATTTGCCGCAGATTGCTGCCTTGGCTGACGCACACTACGTTGTAGAGAAGCGAGTCTCGGATGGGAGAACAACCACCCAAATTAGGCGACTCCATGATGAGGAATCTTTGGAACAGGTCGCGATGCTCATCACGGGGGCTGAGGTTACCGACGCAATGCGCCAAAGTGCCAGAGAATTAATGAAATTTGACAATGAGTGCTCATCCTAAGCGGATCACATCAAAGGAGATTCCTAAGCTCACCGATGCCTATTACTCTGAGGAGCCTAATGGTGAGGTTACCTTCGGGACATCGGGGCATCGGGGATCATCATTGAAGGGTACGTTTAATGAGGCGCACATCTTGGCCATAAGTCAGGCACTGTGTGAACTAAGGAGCGCTTCGGGCCCAATTCATATTGGAATAGATACCCATGCGTTATCCGAGCCTGCATGTTTCACTGCCCTGGAAGTCTTTGCTGCGAATGATCTTTCAATCTTTTTAGGCGATGGGTATGTTCCGACTCCCGCGATTTCCCATGCCGTCTTGGAATGGAATCGCACTCATCCGGAGCATTTAGGGGATGCCGTGATCCTGACCCCATCCCATAATCCACCCGAAGATGGTGGGTTCAAGTATAATCCTCCCCATGGCGGACCAGCATCAAGCGATCTCACGATGGCGATTCAAGAGCGAGCGCGCCAGCTTATGACCAAGGGACTCAAGGGAATCAAGCGTATTGAGTTACGACAGGCGCTTGACCGCTCCGAAACTGTCGTCAAAGATTTTATGACTCCGTATGTAAGCGATTTGTCGAATGTCATAGATATGGACCTGATTCGCGGGGCTGGATTAAAGATTGGGGTTGATCCAATGGGAGGCGCCTCGGTCAATTATTGGGGAGCGATTGCGGAACACTACCACATCGGTATTGATGTGATCAATCAAGTGGTTGATCCAGCCTTTGGGTTTATGCCTTTGGATCATGATGGCAAGGTGCGCATGGACTGTTCGTCAAAACATGCAATGCGGCGGATCGTGAAGCTCGGTGACCGATATGATATAGCCTTTGGGAACGATCCAGATGCGGATCGTCACGGAATTGTTACGCGGAGTCATGGGTTGTTGAACCCGAATCATTATTTAGCTGTTGCGGGCAAGTATTTATTTGAGCACCGTACAGAGTGGTCCCAAGATGCATGCTTTTCAAAGACGCTTGTTTCGAGTTCAATGATTGACAGGGTTGCAGAAGATTTGGATCGGCCACTATTTGAAGTGCCCGTTGGCTTCAAGTGGTTCGTGGATGGATTATTTCGAGGCACCTGCGGCTTTGCAGGGGAGGAGAGTGCTGGCGCATCGTTTCTGCGAAGAGATGGCACAGTTTGGACGACGGATAAGGATGGAATCATCATGGCGCTCCTCTCCGCAGAAATTGTAGCTTCCACAGGACTAAACCCTGGCGACCACTATGTAAAGTTAACAAATCGTTTTGGGGAGCCTGCCTATGCACGGATTGACGCTCCGGCAACCCCCGGTCAAAAGGCAACCTTAGCAGGATTATCTCCCAATCATGTGACGGCGGAGAGGTTAGCAGGAGATCCGATCACGGCTAAACTTACCAGAGCACCTGGAAATCATCAGTCTATTGGAGGGCTCAAAGTGACAACGCAGAACGGCTGGTTTGCAGCGAGACCTTCGGGAACGGAAGATCTGTATAAGATTTATGCGGAGAGCTTTCTGGGAGATCCCCATTTGTCTGAGATCATTGATGAGGCAAAGTTAATTGTAGATCAGGCCTTGTCCTCGGTTCAAGATGAATAAGCCTCTACGTTTTGGGACCGATGGTTGGCGTGCGGTGATTGGGGAAGATTTTACCTTCCATAACCTCACTAGGTTAGCGAAGGCAACCGTCGCCTGGCTCAAATCGTCCAGAAATAATGCTCCCAAGGTGATTGTCGGATATGACACTCGTTTCATGGGGCATCTGTTTGCCCAGCATGTTGCGCAAGTATTAGCAGACGAAGGGGCAGAGGTCATACTCACGACCGGTCCCACTCCGACTCCAGCCATCAGTTGGGCTACGAATTTCAACGGGGCAGATGCGGGTGTCGTCATTACGGCGAGTCATAACCCTCCCCAGTACAGTGGATACAAGATAAAAGCATCTTTTGGCGGCCCAGCAACTTCGGAGATGATTCATTCGGTGGAAGGATTTATCCTGCCGCATACCGAAAGAAAAGTACAGACCAGAAATGGATCTATCACTGAGGAAGATATCACATCTGCGTACGTTGCATATATGCAAACCCAGTTTGATATCAACTCCATAAATCTTTCGATGGTTCATGATTCTATGTATGGGGCCGGTCAGGGAATTTTGGCAAAGATTTTCGGCAAGGATGAATTGATTACTGAGATCCATCATGAGATCAATCCCACATTTGGCGGTCGTTCGCCAGAGCCTATAGAACGAAATTTGGAAGAACTCATGCGAAGTGTTGAACACAATGGAGCGGCGATTGGTATTGCGCATGATGGAGATGCAGATCGGATTGGGGTCGTGGATGAACAGGGCAATGTGGTGACGTCCCATCTGGTCATGGCACTGTTAGTTTCACATCTTCACAGACACCATCAACTTGAGGGTGCAATTGTTCGAACGTTTGCAACGTCCGCCATTCTCGAAAAGATGGGAAATGCATGGGGGCTACCAGTGGAGACGCTCCCCATCGGATTTAAGTATGTGGCTCCAAGGTTTTTGGAAACGAATGTTTTAGTTGGGGGGGAAGAGTCTGGTGGGATTGCGGTGACGGGGCATATTCCTGAGCGGGATGGAATTTATGTGGCACTGCTTCTTTTGGAGATGCTGATGCAGCGCGGGAAATCACTCACTGCGCTGGTTCACGAATTATTTGATGAGTTTGGACCGCATGCCTACTATCGCGAGGATGTGCATACCGATAGGCAGCCCGAGATCATTACTAAGCTTCGTCAAATGGATGGACTTCGCGAAATTGCGGGTCGAAAGGTGAGGAGCATGAATACGTTAGACGGCTTCAAGCACTTGATGGAGGATGCATGGCTACTGGTTCGTCCTTCGGGTACAGAGCCAGTGCTCCGTATTTATGCAGAGGCACCTACACGAAATGAGGCGGAAGCACTCGTGAATGATACGATGGTACAATTTGGACTATCATCTGGCGACAACGTTTGAGTCCCAACTTTTTGATCACAAGTAGCCCCCGCCACTTTGATTGGCGTTGAGGGGAGATTTTCGCGGATCGTCTCTATGGAATCTAATGGAGGTGGGGAGTTAGGATCAACGCGTAGAGATGAATTTTGGGCATTGATTCGGGAACGTCTCGGACCATTCTTTGCGGGAATAGCCATAGATCCGAGCGGGTTGGAAAACAACCTGCATTATGAAGTCTGGATTCAATTCTCGTGGTTTCTGTTGCGCGAACCGCGGTGGATAAACCGTCACCCTCGTATGGGTATGTGCATGAAATGGAAATCAGGAAGAACATCTCCCAATCTGCGACAAAAATTCACCAAATTCATCTTAGAAGTGGGATCAACTTCCTACCTGTCATGTTCATAAAGTTAGTGCTGCTTTATTGGTTGGGCTTTGTTTCGTTACAAATAATCCACCTTGATCATGCTGAGAATTTCTTCTTTGGTGTGTGTGGTAGTAGGTCTATTGATTATAGTTTTAGTTGCACCGAATGCTAAGGCGCAATCCTCAGATATTGTAAATATTTGCGATCGGACTCCTGAAGTCAGGGACGAGATTCTTAACCTGGTCAGCTATGTCATCCAACAAAACTGTGCAACCGTTACTGAAGAGCAGTTGTTAAGTGTCAGGGTACTACGTCTGGATAAGAGGGGGATCACATCACTGAAGGAAAATGATTTTGCCGGTCTTAGCCTGTTGACTGAGTTGTACTTAGAAAACAATTCTATCACTGAACTACCGGAAGCGGTCTTTGCTGGCCTCTCCAACTTAGATTGTCTGAGCCTTGAAAATAATTCTCTCGCCTCTACCCTACCTGCGGATCTTTTTGCTGATCTCCCCAACCTGAAAGAGTTGTTTCTGGACGGAAATGCTCTTGAATCCCTTCCTTCAGATCTGTTTTCGGGTCTCTCCCATCTTAAATCGCTGGCTTTGTACGATAATGATCTTACAGAATTGCCTCCGGGTCTATTTTCGGGTCTCTCCAACCTCCAATTTCTGGACTTGCAAGAAAATTCTCTTACCACTTTACCTGCGAATATTTTTGCAGGTCTTTCAAACTTGAATCGGTTGCATATATTTGATAATCCTATCACCACTCTACCTGCTGGCCTTTATGCTGATCTATCAAGCTTAACACTTCTTAACCTACAAGAACAATCCCTCACAAGTCTGCCTGCAAATTTTTTTGAAGGCCTTACTGGCTTGATAGAATTGAGGTTGAATGGAAATGATTTCACCACGCTGCCTGCGAACATCTTTGCTGATCTATCCAGTTTGGAATCTTTGGGGTTGACCAGTATTTCTTTCACGTATCTACCGGCGGGTACCTTTGCTGGTCTTTCCAGCCTGAAAAACCTGTATCTGGACAATAGTTCTCTCAGTACCAGTGTATTGCCATCAAATATTTTTGCAGGTCTTTCAGGCCTTCAATATATTGGTTTATCTTATAACTTATTTGAAACCCTGCCATCAAATATTTTTGCTGGTCTCTCTAATTTGCAAACGATCTACATTCCCTACAATTTTATCGCCGAACTTCCACGAAATGTCCTCGTTGGTCTCACCAGTCTCAAAAAGTTGGACTTATTCTTTAATTCCCTCACCACCCTACCTGCGAATATCTTTGATGATATTCAACAACCAGGATTTTTGATTGATCTCAGGTATCAACGTATTCAGTGCTTACCTCAAAGAATTCTTGATCTTGAAAGAGAAGGTAGGATCGAAATCTTGGCTGATCGTGAAATTCATCCTTGTGCGGAAGCACCTTCAGAATTGACGCTGGCGCTTAACCGAGATGTGATTACGGAAGGAGAATCTACAACGGTGACGGCAAGTCTGAGTGCCCCCATGAGTACGGACATAGAGGTTGAGGTGAGTGCTGAAGCGACTGCCCCGGCTCTGGATTCAGACTATACACTAAGTGAGGACAGAGTCCTCACCATTCCCGCCGGCGAAATTACCAGTACGGAGTCAGTCACGATCATGACAGTTGATGATCAGATAGATAATCCAGACAAGATCGTGACGGTTAGCGGGAGCGTAACGACTGCGTCAGCTGTCCCAAATCCTGCGGATCAGACTCTCACGATTACCGACAATGACGAGGCACCGACCAGAATCACGCTTACGGTGAATCCTACTGAGGTGAAAGAAGACGCTGGAAGTAAGGAGGTAACGGTGACGGCGACACTTGATGTTGCACGAATTGCAGATACACCGGTGACCATTTCGGTCGAGGATGTTACGGCCGTGGCAGGAACCGATTATACCACCATTGTAGATGATCCCCTTGAACTCACGATTTTAGCGAGAGAGGCTTCGGG
Source organism: Rhodothermales bacterium (assembly GCA_965208025.1). Lineage (GTDB taxonomy): Bacteria > Bacteroidota > Rhodothermia > Rhodothermales > Bin80 > Bin80. The sequence goes on along the minus strand of OZ242302.1, from coordinate 868,844 downwards.
AACGGCGACATTTACGTTTACACCGACTCAGGATAATTTGGATGAACCTAATGAGACGGTTCAGATTACGGGCACAACATCGGTGGACGGTCTGGAAGTGAGCGATGCCACACTCACGCTTATTGATTCAGACCCCACGCCCGAACTAACCCTTAGGCTATCTATGGAAGCGCTTCCAGAAGATGGAGGACAGGCAACGGTCACGGCAAGTTTAAGCGGTAAGTCAAGTTCGGAAACAACAATCAGGATCTCCGCGGCTGCAACCCTACCAGCTACTGATCTGGATTATATTCTCAGTGACGATCCTATGCTGACGATTGGCCCAGGCATCTTGACCAGTACGGGAACGGTCACCATCACTGCGGTACAGAATAACATAGATGAGCCAGACAAGATCGTGACAGTGAGTGGGCAAGTGACGAATACGCTGGCGGTAACGGACCCTGAAGATGTGACGCTGAGGATCATTGATGATGATAATGCCACCAAAGTCACGCTTACAGTGGTGCCACCCGAGGTGAATGAGGGCTCAGAAAACACGGAGGTTACGGTCGAGGCAACGATAGATGTTCCACGGAGTACCGACACGGAATTGACCATTTCGGTGGAATCGAGTACCGCCATTTCGGGAGCAGACTTTATTGGTGTACCTTCGTTCCCCTTGATGATTCCTGCCAAAGAAATAAAGGGAACCAAGATATTTTCTCTCGCTCCCATCGCGGATGGTCTAGATGAACCGGACGAAACGATTTTGATTGGAGGGACGACTCTTGTAGAGGGGCTGGAAATTGATGGAGCCATGATTACCCTCATTGATTCGGATCCGACACCGAAAGTGACTCTTATCTTGACCCCAGAAGAAATTGAGGAAAATGGTGGGCGCGCAATAGTCACAGCGAGTCTGATTCCTGCTTCAAGCGCGGAGACCGTGATCATGATCTCCGCAGCTCCAGTTTTACCCGCCATAGATTCGGATTATGATTTAAGTCTTGATCCAAAGCTTACGGTTCCTCCTGGTGCAAAGGTAACTACGGGGGAGGTTACAATCACAGCGGTGAACAATCTGGTGGATGCTTCAGATAAAAAAGTAACTGTGAGTGGACTAGCGGAAAACGTACAAGGCGTGATCGCCCCTGATGATGTTATATTGACGATCCTGGATGATGACGAAGCGACAGGAGTTACGCTTAATGTAGAACCTCCTGAAGTGAATGAAGACGATGAAACTACTGTGATCACGGTGACGGCTACGCTAGATACCCAGCGCAGTGAAGACACCCAGGTGATAGTCTCAGTAAGGGAGGGATCGGCTCTGGTAGGAACCGACTACGAGGACGTACCCTCATTTGATATGACGATTCCAGCGGAGGAATTCACAGGCACCGAAATGTTTGACTTGTCCCCAATAGATGATTTTATCTACGAGCAGCCTGAGACGATCACAATTATTGGCGAAAGCCCTGCACTTGGACCGGGCGAGACCGGGACTTACCTCACCATTCTGGACAATGATGAATTGATTACGTTGTCAGTTCAGGATATTGAGGTTTCCGAAGAAATAGGGACGGTCCAAGTTCCCGTTGCGGTGAGTCCAGCACCACCGAGAGACCTAACTATACCATTTCAAACATTTGAATTGGACGCCAAAGAGAGAGAGGACTATCAAGTTCCTCAATATTTCTTCCAGATCCCTTCGGGAAATACGGAGGCAGTCCTTGAAATTCGAATCATAGACGATCCGATTATGGAGCCCGCAGAGAGATTTGAAGTCCGATTGTCAGAGATCCCTGGAACAGCGTTAGGGCGAAGCGAAGCAATCGTGACGATTGAAGATAATGATTTGTATGAGTTACGGGTTGAGGATGATTCGGAACTTGAACATGAGTTAGAATTGAGGTTTACCGTGACGCTGGATCCACCGCACCCCACAGAGACGGTCACGGTTGAATATGAAACGATGGATGGGACGGCGCTGGCAACCGTGGACTATGAGTCCCAGAGCCGGACGCTGGAATTTCCCCCGGGTACATCCACCCGAGAGGTAATTGTACGAATCATAGATGATGAGGAGCAAGAATCTCCTGAGACCTTCTTCTTGCAACTGTTTGAACCCAGGCATGCCGTATTGATTGAAACTGATGCGAAGGCGATTGGGACCATTCTTGATGATGATGCGCCCCCTATTGCGAATCTAGCGCCTTCGGTCACGGTGCGGGAAGATGAGGGGATCGCTCGCTTTGAAGTGATCTTAACGCATTCACTACCTGGGCGCCAGACGGAAATAAATTTTGACTTCACGGATGGGACGGCAGAGGCATCTTTGGATTACAGAATGATTACGGAAAGCCCCCTCATCTTTTCTCTGGGGCAGACTGTGGAGTTCATTGAGGTGGAGATTCTGGATGATGAGTTCTATGAAGGTGACGAAACATACCAGATCCAACTGACGGGAATAAATCATGGTGAGTTAGGGCAATCCGTGGGGCAGGGGATCATCATTGATGATGAAGATCCAGTGACGGTGAGTATTCAGGATGTGGAAGTTACAGAGTTGACAGGGGAGGCGATATTTCCAGTCATCCTGAGTGGTCAAGATAGCCGGGAGCGCACATTCACCTTCAGAACCATAGATGAGACGGCCATAGCAGGAGAAGACTATGAAGCCATTGAGGGGGAGATCACGTTTCCACCGGGGACGGTTCGCCAAGACATACGTGTTCCAATTCTGGATGATCTGGAAACTGAACCGACCGAAACCTTTCGGGTGCGTCTATCGGGAGATGATTTCTCTGATATGGATGCCCAAGGGACAATCTTAGATGATGATGGGCCGCTCACAGTGAGTATCTATGATGAGCGTGGATCGGAGGGAGATGGTTCGATTCTGTTGCCGGTTCGACTCAGTCGGCCAAGTTCCCAGTTGGTGACCGTCCAGTTTATGTCCTCGGACGAGACTGCACAGGCAGAATCTGATTATGTAGCTTCGCGGGGGATCGTCATCTTTGAGCGGGGGAGCACCGAAGGCAAGATCCGTATTCAAGTGTTGGAAGATTCGGAGGTGGAATCCGAAGAAACCTTTCGGGTGACGCTTTCCAATGCAAGACACGCAGCCATTGACCGAGGTACGGGGATCGGAACCATTGTGGACAATGACGGGAACCCAGGCATCTCGGTACAAGCCGTAACCGTATCAAGCCATGCGGCATCGTTTGATGTGAGCTTATCCACACCCTCTCAGGTGCCTGTACTGGTCAGTTATACGACCGAAGATGGGAGTGCCTATGCGGGCGAGGACTATGAACCGATTACGGGGCAAATCACGTTTGCGCCTGGCGAATTATCCAAAAACATTGAAGTGAAGTTGCTGTTGAGCGAACGAATCTGGGAGGCAAAAGCCTTTTTTTTAGTCTTGCTTTCGGCCTTAAATGCGGACATCCAACAAACCCGCACGGAGGCAGTGATTGAAGAGGAGAGTGAAGAGAGCATCCAGAATGCCTATGTTTCGAGAGTCCTCCGAACGTGGTCTTCGCAAGTCGTAGAAGGATTGTCTCGGCGAATGGAGGGAATGGCACAGTGTAGGGTTCCCGATCTATCGTGGCTCCAATATCGGACCGAGCGCCGATCTCTGGGACAGATCTTCGGTGGGTGTGGTACACAGTATACACACGGAGGATGGAGCGTCTGGGGACAGGGTGCATTCACGCGAATGAACGGTAGGGATGGAGCATTGTCCTTACGTTCTGATGTTTCAGCCATGCTCTTGGGAACGGACTATGTCTGGCGTCAGGGATGGATGGTGGGTCTCTTAGCGGCACAAAGTTGGGATCAAGGTACCTATGAGACACCAACACAGTCTGGTTCGGTAGCATCAAGATTGACTGGCTTCTACCCCTATGTCAGTTATCAAGCCGGAACAGGAATGCGTGCATGGATGCTCTTGGGGTTGGGACGAGGCGAGTCTGAATTTGAGACATTGGAATCCGAACTGGATGCAGCGCTGGTAGCACTGGGACTAACGGGAACCTTGACGGGAAGCACCTCGGGGCGGTTGGGGTACGAAGTGGATGCCTTCTGGGCGACGGCAGACATGGAGACGGGGGGAGATCTGGGCGTACGTCGAATCCGTGCTGGTGTAGAAGGAAGTCTACGATTAGGATCAGGCATGGAGCCATACATGGAAGCTGCCCTTCGTCAAGATGGAGGGGATGCCGAGACAGGGATGGGAATGGAACTGGGCGGTGGCTTGCGTTGGTCTATGAATCAACTACGTGCGGAGCTCGGCGGTCGTACCCTTGTCCTTCATACAGATGCGGGGCTACGAGAGTGGGGACTGATGGGGTCCGTTGAATATGGAAATCCAGGCGGGCTTGGTCCCTCCATGCGAGTGCGGCCGCTCTGGGGGAATAATTACGGTGGAGATCTATGGCGCGAAGCGCCGCTACATTATATGGGACACGGAAGTAACGGTCAACGGGTAGAACTGGAAATGGGGTATGGAGCTCCGATTAGGAGAAGTCTGGGACGATCCATTTTGGGAATGACGCTGGATCCGAGCGGACGCGCCTATCGGGTTGGATACAACCTGCAAATGAGGAAGGGATTGCAAGTCTCGGTGGCGACTACGGCGCGAGCCATTGAGTCAAACAAGACTCCAATCTCGTATGGAATCAGTGCGCGCATGGATCTGAAATGGTGATTCAAAAAGATCATCTCCTCTGATGGTAGATCAACGACTTACCAAAATTCATAATCAACTGAGGGAAGTCAAGATTGAATACCAACGAACAAACATTCTCCTGCCCCCTCACCATTGAGAGCGTCGTGCACGTTGAACTCTGGGGATCCCTCATCTGCCATGGACCAGAATTAAAATGGTATGGTACCGATCGATAACTCTTAGTTTGTAGAGTCCGCTGTCAAATCCATTTGAAATCACTCAGTTGAAGAGGAGATACAAACTCTCAAATCTAGCCTGAATTCCCACCCAAATTGGACTGTGACACTTTTAGGCACCAATTGTGCCATATCACAGCACTTTTGTCGTTTATTTTTGGAAATTATACGCTATTCTGTAACTTACTTCAGAGTTATGCATATAAGGTGGTATATTCACAGATACCCGAAGGGGTTAATCATATGGCACAGAAAGGACATGGACGTTACTATCGCAAAGGAATCAGCTTATTTGAACTTACTCGCCAATTTCCTGATGAAACATCTGCCACGGAATGGTTTGAGTCTGTGTTCTGGGCAAAGGGGCGTACCTGCCCGCGCTGTGAAGGATGCAATACCTACGCTACGAAGGGGAATGGGAATCAGATGCCATATCGTTGCCGTGACTGTAAACGGTATTTTTCCGTCAGGACAGGTACGGTGCTGGAATCCAGTAACCTACCCCTGCAGAAATGGGTATGGGCGATCTTCTTGGAGATCACGAGTCTCAAAGGCGTTTCTAGTATGAAGCTTCATCGAGATTTAGAGATTCGACAAGCAACGGCTTGGCATATGCTTCACCGGATTCGCGAAGGATTACTCCCTGAAATCATGGAGTTCTTTGAGGGACCGATCGAGGTAGACGAAGCCTACTTGGGAGGCCTAGAAAAGAATAAGCATGAAGACAAAAAACTGAATGCCGGACGCGGAACGGTTGGCAAAACGGCTGTACTGGGCGTAAAGGATCGTAAGACGAACAAGATTCGTGCAGAAGTGATTCCAGATACTACGAAGCCTGTTATTCAGCAGATCGTGAATGATACGCGTGCAGAAGATGCAATGGTGTATACCGATGAACACCTAAGCTATGAGGGATTAACGAACCGTACTTCTGTTAATCACAGTCAAAAGCAATGGACAGTATCTACCGTGCTCGGAGACCTTGCCCATACGAACGGAATCGAATCCTTTTGGGCTGTACTCAAACGTGCCTATCATGGTACGTACCATCACCTAAGCAAGAAGCATCTCCATCGCTACGTAACTCAGTTCGCAGGTAAGCACAATCTGCGAGACCACGATACAATTGACCAAATGGCTATGGTAGTCCGGGGAATGGTTGGTAAGCGGTTGAGGTATAGAGACCTCGTTGTATGAGCAAATCACTTTTTCAGGATGCAGTTCTAACCAACGAGGAACACAGAGTAGGATTATATGAGATTGGTACTGAATGTACCGATCCGAGCCAAGTAGACGCGAATACTCAAATAGAGAGACTCAATCTGAACTGGGCTGAAAAAGATTTGCCCCAAAAGAAGCGAACGAAACATGTACATGGGCTTCATCCATACCTTGGCAAATTTATTCCACAACTTGTAGAAGTATTTATCAGAAAGTACTTTTCTCCCGGTCAACGAGTCTTTGATCCTTTTGCCGGGTCAGGGACAACACTTATTCAGGCGAATGAACTTGGAGTTCATTCGGTGGGATGTGATATTTCTGCATTCAATGTTCTTTTGTCTGGATGTAAATCACAAAAGTATAACATTGAAGAACTTCGCAAGGAATTAACAGATATTCTACAAAAGGCCAAGTCTATTTTGCGACCGGATCTATTCACTGAAAAAAAACGGACGGATTCGGATGATAGTGTTTGGACAAAAAGTGAATACTTACGCAAATGGTACTCACCGCAGGCGCTAATGGACTTGATTGTTTTCAGGGATCTAATTCCACAATACAAAAACCAAGACCTTATGAAAATTGTCTTAACACGGGCTGCACGTTCCGCTCGGTTAACGACACATTTTGACCTAGATTTTCCCAAAAAGCCTCAGACTGAACCGTACTATTGCTACAAACATGGTAGAACATGTACACCTGTTCAGGAGGCGTGGAAGTTCTTACGCCGTTATAGTATTGACGTTATGAGACGTGTAGAACAATTTTCTCATCATAGGACAGAAGCAGAGGTTAGCGTCATTCATGGAGATAGTTGCTCGGTGAATCCGCATAACATTGACGGAGTTATCACAAGTCCGCCTTACGTTGGGATGATTAATTACCATGAACAACATAGATACGCATACGAGCTCTTGGGATTAGAGGATTTCAGTTCAAAAGAAATAGGTCCTGCATTCAAGGGGTCGGGTAAGTCTGCAAAGGAGGAATATCAGACATTGCTTTCAGAAGTGTATAGAAACGCTGCGAAATACATGGATGACGGCGCACTATTTGTTACTGTCGCCGGAGATCGTTACGGATTATATCCTAAGATTGCAGATTCTTGTAGCCTTGAACAGATAGGTGTGGTTAAGCGCCATGTGAATAGACGAACGGGTAGGCGATCCTCAGAATTTTACGAGTCGATTTTCATTTGGAGGAAATAGGGTAGAATGGTTGATCGAGGTGAAATGAAGTCCGCAATTCAAGATGAGATTCTTAAATTGATGGACAAGGTAATGAATAGGGTGTTGAATACTGACCCGTTTATTCCAGAAAAGCATAGATCCAATAGGCCTTTATATGCAGCACTGGTACCTGACGAAATATTTAAGGGGTCTCATTTTGAAAGAAGATTTGTTACTCCATTCGGAGGAATATGGGAGAACCTAGCTGTTATTGCCGCAAATCACGGAATCGGCAAGGGTGTTAGAGGAAAGATGATTGACGGAGTAGTCAGCGAGGAGAGGCTGCACAGAATCAGTAAAGTATTGAACAGGTTAGAACACAAAAAGAAGAGAGATACAAGTATTTATCCTGACTGGGAAAACGAGCTGTCCTACATCCTTGAGGGAAAAGGTGAACCAATCCCAACCTCGGTGAAATGCGACCTATTTGTAGAAGATTTTACACGCGTTGAATATTACGCGTTTGAATTGAAGGCACCGCTTCCAAATAGCGATCAAACCAAAGTCAGTAAGGAGAAAATATTTAAGTTGTTAGCAATGGATCCTTGCCATGTTAAGAATGCGTACTACGCTTTACCCTACAATCCTTATGAAGCCAAAGAGGATTATCAATGGAGTTTTCCAGAAAGATGGTTCAACATGCAAAAGGATCCAGTCGTACTGATTGGGGATGAATTCTGGGAAAAGATAGGAGGAGTAGGAACATACAAGGCCTTCATTGATGCGGTCAATGAGATAGGAAAAGAGTATCGGGATCGCATTTATCGCGAATATCTGGGAATAGAACCGCCTGAAGAAACTGGACGCTATCAACTATGAATAATATAGATACCCCCAAACAAAAACCTATTCCAGATCAGTCTAAATCTCGCATAGACGAACTAATGGATCAGCCTTGCGCAAATCCATGTTATGGAGGCATAACCGTTCGTGAAGCAGTTCTACGGCTTCAAAAGCGACTTAAGACGAAACCAGTGAACCTTAGCAGTGAGTTAAAGAATAACGCACAAACTCCCCGTAAGCATAAGTAAAATGGGTAAGATAATGGGCATCATTTTATATGTATAATTCCCTTTCCTTTTGCAGTGGGAATGAAAAGATTTATGCAATTACACCTCCTATGTATATTCAGATTTAATTTGCGCACTTTTACCCCGTCCACTCAATTGGTCAGGTTGGGGCAAATTTTTCTCTCGTGTTAGCGGTTTTTTTAAGCTTGCATCTATTTCGGGCATAAACAAGGGTTTTCATTTACCCCTTTGTTTCCATGTCAAGATTACGAATACATATGCAAGCCATCCGAACTATTCTTCGGTATTATCACGCAGAGCAGTACAGTCAGCGGGAGATCGCTCGACTACTGAATCTGTCCTCTGGAACGGGCAGAGAGATCAGACACGGACAAAATCGTGGAAATTGCCATCTTCATTGAGGCGTCGCAGCTCGCTGCGACGCCTCAATGAAATGTGCTCCTCCATGGTTAAACTTTGCCCAAGTTCGCCATTTTCTCGTTGAGCCTCTGAATTTCATTCCAATATTTCGGTCATTCTGACCGATTTTTGTCCCAAAACCGTGCATTTGCCCCCGATTTCTCACCGTTTCACGGCCATTCTGTCTGATTGATTCCCCAAAACCCGTTCTGGTGTTATTTTGGTGTTTTCTGGAACCCCCCCAGCCCATCCGCGTTCCAACTCCTGTCCACTTCTTTCTCCCTTTTTTATGTTTATACGTACACGGCCCTATACCCTCAAAAATGGCGAAAAACGACATGGCTTTGGCCTCGTTGAATCCCGATCGGTTGACGGTGTCACCAAACACATTTCCCTCCTCAATCTCGGACAAGACTTTGCCATTCCCGAAGCCCAGTGGGCGCACCTCACCGAAGAAGTAGAAACCCGACTGAAAGGACAGAAACCGCTCCCCTTCTACGAAGACGATGAAGCATATCAGGCGGCGGTGGACGACATCGTCCAACGATTGCTGGACAAGGGCTATGACATTCATAAACGTCCCAATCAAAAGCACTTCATCCTTCCAGAGAAAACCACACATCCGGATTCTCGTACCTTTGCGGGAGAGCGCTTGGCATTGGAGGCGTTGCAACAACTTGGGTTTCCTGATCTGTTAGCCACGCTTGGCTTCTCGGTCAAACATACGAAGCTCGCCTGTGCGCTGGTGGTTGGACGTATGCTCCATCCCGCGAGTGAGCGAGCCACCCATGAATGGATGCTGAACCGGTCTACGATTCTGGAACTGCTCGACGTTGATCCGCCGAGCTTGAACACGCTCTACCGAGTCACGGACGGAGTACAAGACCAACAGCAGCAGATCATGGACGGGCTCTATGGGAACACGCAGGAACTGTTGGACTCTGGCGAAACGATCGTGTTTTATGATCTGACCAACACGTTCTATCATGGGAAAGAAAAAGGCGAACTCCTCCGTCGGGGACGGAGTAAGGACCGGCGGAATGATTGTCCACTGGTCACGCTGGCGTTGGTCTTGGATGCGTCCGGATTCCCGCGTAGTGTGCAACTCTTATCGGGACATATTAGCGAACCAAGTACGATGCAACGTGCAATTGAGGATCTGGGCGGAGCGAAGCCCACGATCATCATGGATGCGGGGATTGCCACAAAAAAGAACTTGGCCTATCTGCAATCGCAGGGACTGAACTGGATCACGGTAGAGCGTACAAAGGTGCTTCCGCTTCCAGAGAAGGATCCTGATGTAGCGTTTACGAGTGAATCGGGAAGTAACATCAGGGTATGGAAGCTTCCCGTAGAGGACGCGGAGAACGAAGAGGAGAAAGAAGAGGTTCTGGAAGAGGATGGATCCCCGGAGGCGGAAGCGGATCAAGAAGTTTTGGAAGAGAAGGACGATTCAGACGAGGAAACGTTCTCGGAGGACGGAACGCCCGAAGAGGCATGGAATGAAGTCTGCATCTATGTCCACAGTTGCGATCGTCAAGTGACAGAGGATCAGATATTGGAAACAAAGTCGAAAAAGTTTTTGGAGGAGATCGCCTATCTCCATGAAGGGCTCTCAATTCCGAGGAGGATGAAGAATCATGATCAGTTGCTGGTTCGGATTGGTCGGAAGAAGGAAGCGTACAAGCAAGTCTCCCACCTATATGATATTCAGGTCACGAAGAAGGACGGGACCAAGAATGCCGAGTCCATTATTGTAACGCGGCTTCCAGCGCATGAGGATCGGGTCTCCTCCAGTGGAGGCTACGTCCTGCGAACCAGTCTCGAGGATCGGGATCTTGAAACGATCGTACGAACGTATTGGCGATTGACCGAGATTGAGGCGACCTTCCGAATGATGAAATCGGATCTTGGACTTCGTCCGATCTATCATAGCAAAGACGAGCGGATTGAGGGGCATTTATTCATTACCGTGCTGGCGTACCATCTGGCGCATTTTGTCCGCACCAAATGTAAGGCGGAGGGCATTCATTCAAGTTGGGCAACAATGCGAACGGAACTCAACCGGGTCCACCGGATTACGACCCGGATGGTCAAGACCAAGACCAGATATCTGATTACGAAGATAGATCAGGATCTATCTCCGTTCTTAGAGCGGTTATTCAAGATTCTGGGACTCCGGTACAATCCCAATGAAACGCGTGTGGTGGAAGAGCATGTAGAGGAAGACGAACCGACCAAGCCGCCGGATCCCTAACCAGTCCGCACGCACCGAAAAGATTGATCACTTGAACTCCAGACGGAGCAGCCCGAGGTGTGTCCAAAGGAAAAAATGGAGGCCGAATTTGACGAAATCTACTCCAAAAGTGATAGAAAAGCGCCGTGGAATCGCACCAAATGAAGCGGAGATGATTCAGAGAATCTTTGTGCTCATGGACGAGAATGAAACCAATCCCAAACATGGGATTGAATAGAAATTCGTAACTTTATGGCACTAAAAAATGGCGAACTTGGGCTCGGATTCCTGAAACCCTAAAAAGTTTTATCGTCGACCGTAATTTGTATTGTCGTCAAACAGAAGATATGTCAAATTTTCATAAAGTCTAATTCAGAATCATGTCCAGATTACCTTTAACATATCTGGGGGCAATCAGCGGTTGTTTTCTGATTTTGTTTACGGCGGATGTTACTGCACAAACAGTTGAAGTTATCAATATTTGCGAGCGAACCCCAGAAGTAGAGGCGGAGATTCTTGATCAAATCAATGACCCCCTCACCAACTGTGCAAACGTGACTTCAAGCCAGTTATCAAGTATCCCAAGCTTGGGCTTAGAGGGAAGGAGGATCACATCGCTGAAGGAAGATGACTTTGCCGGTCTCTCCAGCCTTGACTCGCTGAACTTGCAGGGTAATTCTCTCACCAGCCTGCCTGAGGATCTCTTTGACGGACTCCGCAGTCTGGAAAAGCTGATCTTGTGGGGTAATACTCTTACCACCCTGCCTGAAAACATCTTTGACGGACTCCGCAGTCTGGAAAAGCTGTACTTAGGCGAGAATTCTCTCGTCACCCTGCCTGCGGATCTTTTTAATGGCCTCTCCAAGCTGGAACTATTGGACTTACACGATAATACTCTTACCAGCCTGTCTGAGGATCTTTTCAGCGGCCTATCTAGCCTGCGACGTTTGATCTTATTGAATAATTCTCTCACTACCCTGCCAGAGAATATCTTTGAAGATGTTCAACCAGAACTAATCATATCTATTGCTTTTAATCCCATTAACTGCCTGCCTCAAAGGATCTTTGATCTGGAAGAGGCGGGGGTGATCATCATATATTTTTTTTCTCCGCTTAAGTCTTGCATGGATTTGACCCAGGTAGTGATACTGGAGTTAACCCCTGCAACGATTTCGGAAGCCGACGGGGTCACGACCGTCAAGGCGAGTCTGAGCGCTGCCTCAAGCGCCGAGACGACGATTGAGGTGTCGGCAACCCTGAATTCGCCCGCTACGGCCGGAGATTATGAGTTGAGTGACAATACCACGCTCACAATTGCCGCCGGAGCAACGACCAGTACAGGGGAGGTGACGATCACGGCGGTGGACGATCGGGTGGATGGTCCAGACAAGACGGTGACGGTGAGCGGCCAAGTGACGAATTCGAATGGGATTATGAATCCTATAGACGTGACACTGACGATTCTGGATGATGACGAGGCCGCCACCAGAGTTACGCTCGCGGTGGTGCCTCCCGAGGTAAATGAAGATGCAGGAAGTAGGGAGGTCACAGTAACAGCAACGCTGGATGTTGTGCGGAGCACTGACACGGAGGTGACGATTTTGGTGGGGGATGGCACAGCCGTGGCAGGAACCGACTATGAAGCCGTATCCCCGATTGACCTGATGATTCCGGCGAATGGAACTATAGGTGTTGCAACCTTTGACTTGGTGCCATTGGATGATTTGATTCATGAACCAGCGGAGACGATCTTGATTACCGGCGAAAGCCCTGCACTTGGACCGGGCAAGACCGGGACTTACCTCACCATTCTGGACAATGATGAATTGATTACGTTGTCAGTTCAGGATATTGAGGTTTCCGAAGAAATAGGGACGGTCCAAGTTCCCGTTGCGGTGAGTCCAGCACCACCGAGAGACCTAACTATACCATTTCAAACATTTGAATTGGACGCCAAAGAGAGAGAGGACTATCAAGTTCCTCAATATTTCTTCCAGATCCCTTCGGGAAATACGGAGGCAGTCCTTGAAATTCGAATCATAGACGATCCGATTATGGAGCCCGCAGAGAGATTTGAAGTCCGATTGTCAGAGATCCCTGGAACAGCGTTAGGGCGAAGCGAAGCAATCGTGACGATTGAAGATAATGATTTGTATGAGTTACGGGTTGAGGATGATTCGGAACTTGAACATGAGTTAGAATTGAGGTTTACCGTGACGCTGGATCCACCGCACCCCACAGAGACGGTCACGGTTGAATATGAAACGATGGATGGGACGGCGCTGGCAACCGTGGACTATGAGTCCCAGAGCCGGACGCTGGAATTTCCCCCGGGTACATCCACCCGAGAGGTAATTGTACGAATCATAGATGATGAGGAGCAAGAATCTCCTGAGACCTTCTTCTTGCAACTGTTTGAACCCAGGCATGCCGTATTGATTGAAACTGATGCGAAGGCGATTGGGACCATTCTTGATGATGATGCGCCCCCTATTGCGAATCTAGCGCCTTCGGTCACGGTGCGGGAAGATGAGGGGATCGCTCGCTTTGAAGTGATCTTAACGCATTCACTACCTGGGCGCCAGACGGAAATAAATTTTGACTTCACGGATGGGACGGCAGAGGCATCTTTGGATTACAGAATGATTACGGAAAGCCCCCTCATCTTTTCTCTGGGGCAGACTGTGGAGTTCATTGAGGTGGAGATTCTGGATGATGAGTTCTATGAAGGTGACGAAACATACCAGATCCAACTGACGGGAATAAATCATGGTGAGTTAGGGCAATCCGTGGGGCAGGGGATCATCATTGATGATGAAGATCCAGTGACGGTGAGTATTCAGGATGTGGAAGTTACAGAGTTGACAGGGGAGGCGATATTTCCAGTCATCCTGAGTGGTCAAGATAGCCGGGAGCGCACATTCACCTTCAGAACCATAGATGAGACGGCCATAGCAGGAGAAGACTATGAAGCCATTGAGGGGGAGATCACGTTTCCACCGGGGACGGTTCGCCAAGACATACGTGTTCCAATTCTGGATGATCTGGAAACTGAACCGACCGAAACCTTTCGGGTGCGCCTATTGGGGGATGGCCTATCCGACGGGGAGGCGCAAGGAACGATTCATGATGATGATGCGCCGCTCACGGTAAGCATCTATGATGAGCGTGGATCGGAGGGAGATGGTTCGATTCTGTTGCCGGTTCGACTCAGTCGGCCAAGTTCCCAGTTGGTGACCGTCCAGTTTATGTCCTCGGACGAGACTGCACAGGCAGAATCTGATTATGTAGCTTCGCGGGGGATCGTCATCTTTGAGCGGGGGAGCACCGAAGGCAAGATCCGTATTCAAGTGTTGGAAGATTCGGAGGTGGAATCCGAAGAAACCTTTCGGGTGACGCTTTCCAATGCAAGACACGCAGCCATTGACCGAGGTACGGGGATCGGAACCATTGTGGACAATGACGGGAACCCAGGCATCTCGGTACAAGCCGTAACCGTATCAAGCCATGCGGCATCGTTTGATGTGAGCTTATCCACACCCTCTCAGGTGCCTGTACTGGTCAGTTATACGACCGAAGATGGGAGTGCCTATGCGGGTGAGGACTATGAACCGATTACGGGGCAAATCACGTTTGCGCCTGGCGAATTATCCAAAAACATTGAAGTGAAGTTGCTGTTGAGCGAACGAATCTGGGAGGCAAAAGCCTTTTTTTTAGTCTTGCTTTCGGCCTTAAATGCGGACATCCAACAAACCCGCACGGAGGCAGTGATTGAAGAGGAGAGTGAAGAGAGCATCCAGAATGCCTATGTTTCGAGAGTCCTCCGAACGTGGTCTTCGCAAGTCGTAGAAGGATTGTCTCGGCGAATGGAGGGAATGGCACAGTGTAGGGTTCCCGATCTATCGTGGCTCCAATATCGGACCGAGCGCCGATCTCTGGGACAGATCTTCGGTGGGTGTGGTACACAGTATACACACGGAGGATGGAGTGTCTGGGGACAGGGTGCATTCACGCGAATGAACGGTAGGGATGGAGCATTGTCCTTACGTTCTGATGTTTCAGCCATGCTCTTGGGAACGGACTATGTCTGGCGTCAGGGATGGATGGTGGGTCTCTTAGCGGCACAAAGTTGGGATCAAGGTACCTATGAGACACCAACACAGTCTGGTTCGGTAGCATCAAGATTGACTGGCTTCTACCCCTATGTCAGTTATCAAGCCGGAACAGGAATGCGTGCATGGATGCTCTTGGGGTTGGGACGAGGCGAGTCTGAATTTGAGACATTGGAATCCGAACTGGATGCAGCGCTGGTAGCACTGGGACTAACGGGAACCTTGACGGGAAGCACCTCGGGGCGGTTGGGGTACGAAGTGGATGCCTTCTGGGCGACGGCAGACATGGAGACGGGGGGAGATCTGGGCGTACGTCGAATCCGTGCTGGTGTAGAAGGAAGTCTACGATTAGGATCAGGCATGGAGCCATACATGGAAGCTGCCCTTCGTCAAGATGGAGGGGATGCCGAGACAGGGATGGGAATGGAACTGGGCGGTGGCTTGCGTTGGTCTATGAATCAACTACGTGCGGAGCTCGGCGGTCGTACCCTTGTCCTTCATACAGATGCGGGGCTACGAGAGTGGGGACTGATGGGGTCCGTTGAATATGGAAATCCAGGCGGGCTTGGTCCCTCCATGCGAGTGCGGCCGCTCTGGGGGAATAATTACGGTGGAGATCTATGGCGCGAAGCGCCGCTACATTATATGGGACACGGAAGTAACGGTCAACGGGTAGAACTGGAAATGGGGTATGGAGCTCCGATTAGGAGAAGTCTGGGACGATCCATTTTGGGAATGACGCTGGATCCGAGCGGACGCGCCTATCGGGTTGGATACAACCTGCGAATGAGGAAGGGATTGCAAGTCTCGGTGGCGACTACGGCGCGAGCCATTGAGTCAAACAAGACTCCAATCTCGTATGGAATCAGTGCGCGCATGGATCTGAAATGGTGATTCAAAAAGATCATCTCCTCTGATGGTAGATCAACGACTTACCAAAATTCATAATCAACTGAGGGAAGTCAAGATTGAACACCAACGAACAAACATTCTCCTGCCCCCTCACCATTGAGAGCGTCGTGCATGTTGAACTCTGGGGATCCCTCATCTGCCATGGACCAGAATTAAAATGGTATGGTACCGATCGATAACTCTTAGTTTGTAGAGTCCGCTGTCAAATTCATTTGAAATCACTCAGTTGAAGAGGAGATACAAACTCTCAAATCTAGAACATATTTTCTTCTCCCAGAGGGAAAGTGGGTAGCAGATTGTCTCGTGGTGATGGAGTTCTAAACTGCAAAATGATCGGGAGCAAATTAAGATTTAGTGCCATTCTCGGAAAATAGTAAGGGCGTACTTCGGGTTTGCACTGAGAAGCAGGCTATGGGTACACCCGTCGAGGGAACAGACACCGTATCCTGCATTGAAATAATAGAATTCTGACGCCATTCTTGTGAGAGCAGAGAGCATCGGAGTCAAACCAGCATATCACAGTACAGGAATACGATGCCCTCTCTACGATGTGGTCAAGGGTAATTAAATTTGGGAATTATTTCTCAAAGTAACTATTCTGGGTCTACAGCTCTAAGAGTGGGTTGAGTGTTTTTGGTAGCCTACTGGATACAAATCCAATCCCCCGAGATAGAAGTAAATCGCATTGGCAAACCGTATCTTATTCCGGTATCCTCTCGCACGGACTTTGACGTTTTTGCTCCGACTATTGAGACTTTCCGCTGGCCCATTGCTGACCCGAAGAAGGATAGCATTGACGATCCCCCACAGATGTTGATCCACGGTTTCGGCCACCTTATTCATGGGAGCAAGGTTGCATCGTCTGGCCCAATTGCCCCATCGCTTCCAACCTTTGCGTGCCCACATTCGGCTTTTATTTATAGGTCCAGAGCTTCTGGGACAGGTCTTTGATTGCCCATGCACGAGCGGTTCTCAGCGAACTATTCTTTAACTCTTTGAACAGGATTTTTTGTTTGTCCGACATATTCATCAGATTCGTCAGCCAGACATACTTGGTTCCTGTGAGGTCCAGAATCCCTCGTTTCCGCAATTCTCGGTTCTCCTGTTTCCGAGCTTTATCCACCGCGTCTCCAATCTTTTTGGCAACATGAAAGCGATCCAATGCGATCTTTGAGAATGGGCCAGAAACCCAGTCTATAGTGGCGTGGATGTACGCAGACCACATGTCCATACTCACGCTTTTTAGATCGGACAACTGTGTAGAAGAACATTGAGCATAATAGCTTGCAAGACTCTCTTTCTTATTCCCATCAGCAACATACAGCACAGTCCCTTTCATCGGATTCCCCACCACCGTAAAGTAATTGTGTCCTTTTCTGACGGAAAGTTCATCCACACAGATATGTTCAATCTTTTCCTCCTTTCTACGGGCAAGCCCACGTTGTACCGCACGCTCCAAGATGTTGGAGATCATCCTCCAACTCGCACCCGTCCGAGTGGCTACTGTTGAGATACTGTTGGCATCCTTTAACCAGTCAATTGTGCGCGCCTCAAACCCGAACGTATACTGCATTCGTGCTTCTGCCCATGGCACAGATACCGTCTTGATCCCATGTTCCGAACACATCACACGGGGAACATTCGCGACCACTTTGGTCTGATAATCACAGATCCGCGTGTGACGCCACTTCCGACGACGATGGTCATACCCTGGACAGGCTTTCCCACACCCAGGACACCGTAAGACCAAATCCTTTGAATAGGTAACAAGGATCTCGGCCTTCATCAACTCGCGATCTTGGGTGATCTCCGAGACCTCCCAGCTCGTGTCAATCCCAATTAAATGATTAATATCTTAAATACGTAGAGACATGAGTAGGTAGATAGATTGTGGTTAAAGTGTACCCGCAAAACAGACTAAATTTACATGAAAATTGGTTCTGAACCTAATTCATCCCATAGCCGTTCATCCCAATTTTGACACCTTAACTACCTAAAAAGATGAAGACCCTAGATTCATTCCCTTATACTTAAATTTCCTGTTAAACCGTACTAAATCATCAACCCGCCTTATAGAATGGCCGACACTGAAGGAATTATTCCCACTTTGGCAAACCTGCGCGTGGAAACGTTTAAGGCAACCATTAGCAATCTGTTCGTTCCCTAATGACTATCTTAGTAATGATGGGATGGAGTAATTCATATATCTGGCAACATGTTTGTTAGATCTTTGGACTCTCAAATAGTCAGATACCCTCTCTCGGTGGCAACAATTTGATAATATTTTGCTCGGAGATCATCAGGTTGGATAAAATTTGTCCATATAAACTTATCTTATGAAGCGACCTCGGCTACAATTTGGAACCTCATCATTAGTCGTAGCTGCATTTGTAGGTCCTGGAACCGTATTGACGTGTGCTACGGCGGGGATTGATTTCGGCTATTCGCTCGGATGGGTACTCTTATTTTCTGTTGGAGCCACCTTCGTGCTGCAATCATTTACGGCTCAGGCCGGGATTCTGTCTGGGCTTGGAATGGGAGAGGCACTGCGGATCTATACCCAGAATTCTTCAACGCGTTGGATTGCAATCTCCTTGGTTGTCTTGGGGCTCTGGGCAGGAACCGCGGCGTTTGAAACAGGCAATATTGTCGGAGCAGCCGCGGGTTTAAGCAGTCTCATTGGACTTCCTCAAAGCGTTCTGGTCATTCTGATTGGTGGACTCGCGGGATCAGTACTACTCTTGCAGATGCGCATGATTACCCAACTATTGGCCGGTTTGGTGGCATTCATGGGGGTGGTGTTTTTGGTGACCTTATTTCTTGTACCAGTGGATTGGCAGCAAGCATTTACTGGACTAGTGGTTCCGAATATTCCTGAGGGAGGGTTAGTACGTACGGTCGCTCTCGTCGGTACAACCGTTGTCACCTACAATCTATTCCTGCATGGGAGTGCGGCAAAAAAGTATTGGATTGGCACGGATTCACAGTTTGCATGGCGGCGTGAGATCATCGGCATGGCAATTTTTCTACCACTCGGAGGCCTTGTATCAGTTGCAATATTGGTTGCAGGGGCTACACTGGAAGTAGGGGCTGTTACGTCAGTCGCTGAGATTGCACCCGTCATTCGGCCAGTTGCAGGCCCTTTTTCTGAATTACTTTTTGGGGTTGGACTTTTTGCCGCAGGCATTACTTCTGCGGTGACGGCCCCTTTGGCCGCAGCTTATGGAGTTCGTGAGATTTTCGGATGGCCTGAGGATACAGAACACCCAGGATTTCGGATTGTCTGGATCTCTGTCTTGTTGACTGGAGTGGGTTTTGCTGTGTATGGTCGCAACCCCCTGGAAATCATTATTGCTGCTCAGGCAGCAAATGGATTACTACTGCCTTTAATCGCCGGTTTTGTGCTGTTTTTATCCACAAGACAAAAGATTGCAGCACTGCCACGCTGGTACATGGCTCTCGGAATAATGGTGACGCTGATCTGTGCAGGGCTGGGAATCCGAACCCTGATGTGGGTTTGGGGACAATTGAGTTAAGGAGTGTCTCCGAAAGCTTTATTGAGTTCCCGAACCCTCTTCTTTTCCGTCCATGCTGCTACGATAATTGATCCTTCGTAAAGTAGATAGAGCGGGATTGCCGCCGCAAACATTGAGAAAGGATCCGCAGGGGTTACGATTGCTCCAATAATAAATACGCTTAGAAGAGCATACTTACGAAATGAACGCAAGCGCTCGGGGGTAGCAATTCCCAACTTGGCAAGGAAGTAAATAACAACGGGAAGCTCGAAAAGAACTCCCGCACCAAATGCCCACCATGTGACACTGCTGAAATAGCGAGTAATATCAAATTCGTTCCGTATAATATCAGAGATATTGAAATTGTTGAAAAAATTAAGTGCCAGCGGGGTAATGACAAGATAACCAAATAAAATTCCTATGACGAAAAAGACGGTAGCAAACGCTGAAATAAATTTCATACCCGCTTTTTCTCGGGGATAGAGTCCTGGCTCAATAAATTTCCAGATATAGTAGATCAAGATCGGAGAGCCCGCAACAAGCCCGACGGCCATTACAATCCCTACGAGCGCGAAGAATTGGCCCGTCACGGTACGGTTTTGCAAATGTAGATCTGTGAAATCAACCCCCAGAATCTGATACGTGATGAAGTCCGACTTGGCGGGCCCCATCAGTACCACATCCACAACCCAATTATGAAAAACGGCGGCGATAATGGTCATGATGATGACACCACCTACCCCCTTGATGATGGTCCACCGCAAATCTTCAAGATGATCCAGAAAGGACATTTCACTGCCCTCGGGTAACACATTTTCGCGTGGTTCGGCGAGTGCTTGAGTCTTGGGAGACTCAAGCGCAAGGGTGGATTCAGCGGCCTTCCCCCGTTGGAATAGTCTTCGCCATCTGAAGCCCATGGTACCTATGCACGCATAACGGAGTCAGAACTTCCTGAATGATTACGATTAAGGGCTAACTCCATGAGTGTATCTACCCATAAACCCTCTCCTTCAAGCTTTGCGCGACCTTCTCCCCAAGTGAATTCAAAAATGGTGAAACATCCTTCAACATTGAATCCATCATCTCTGAGTTGATTCAGCGCATAAAGTGCAGATGCACCACTATTCAACAGATCATCCAATAGCACAACGGGAAGATTACGATCAAGAGGTCCCTCAATGAGTCGCTGACGTCCATGAGGTTTGCGTTTTTTCCGAATAAAGCCTCCCATGAGTGGGGGAAAACCAGTTGCATGAACGGCTGCACAGACCATTGCGTGTCCTCCGAACCCATATCCAGCCACTTGTTTACAGCCAGTCTGTCGCAACTGATCAGCGAGGAGAGATCCAAGTTGAGCGGCAATACTCCCGTCAAGAAGAGGAATTCGTAAATCTAAAAGCCAATCTACCTCCACGCCGAGTGGATCCATGATCTCTTCATGCTCACCGCACACCAGAGCCATATCATAAATCTCTTCGGAAAGCTGTGAGCAGTATGAATCGGATGATTGGTCTATTTTCCTGACCTCCATGGATGTCTGCATTTGAACGACGAGTGTATACCAAACCTGTGCAGGTCGGTTCAAGCAAAAGTCATTGGGCTGGGCAGATAGAGACAGCCCCGAGACAGCTCTCCACCTGATGATAACCTTCTAATCATTTAAGTGGATCAGACCTAATTTCATAAACATCATCTCTCGTCAAGCGAGCACATCTTCGTAAAGCGGGTGGGCTTCACACAGCGCATGTACCTCTGCTTTCACCTGTCGCTGTACAGACTCATCTGTGGGTGCATTCACGACTCGATCAATTAAGATGACCACCTCTTCAATGTCCGCTTCTTTGAAGCCTCTTGTTGTGAGAGCGGGTGTCCCTAAACGGATACCACTCGTAACAAAAGGGCTCTGATCATCAAAGGGTACCATATTTTTATTTACGGTAATGTGGGCAGACTGTAAAGCCTCTTCCGCGTCTCGCCCAGTAATTTTCTTACATCGAAGGTCTACTAATACCAGATGGTTATCTGTCCCCCCGCTGATTACATCATACCCCTTTGACAGAAACGCTTGCGCCATCGCAGCGGCATTGAGTTGAACCTGTTTTGCATAGTTGACAAATTGGGGCTGCATCGCTTCCATGAATGCCACCGCTTTTGCCGCAATCACATGGACTAGTGGACCACCCTGCATCCCAGGGAATACCGCCGAATCAAGTAATTCACTCATCTTCCGAACCCGACCACTCTTCGGCGCAACTTTTCCAAATGGATTCTCAAAATCCTGTCCGATGAGTAGCATTCCACCACGCGGTCCTCTGAGAGTCTTATGGGTAGTGGTGGATACAATATGGGCATGGGGGAGGGGATCATTAAGGATTCCTGCTGCGATCAATCCAGCAGGATGAGCCATATCCATCCACAGCAAAGCTCCAACCTCGTCGGCAATTGAGCGAAATGCTTTATAATCAAAATCACGGGAGTAGGCACTGGCACCGATTGAAATCAGTTTAGGTTGGACGGCTTTCGCTTTCTCACGAACCCGATCCATATTAATTCGACCATTCTTTTCCAAGCCATAGTATTCCGCTTGAAACCAGATCCCGGAGAAATTTACGGGGCTCCCATGAGTCAGGTGTCCACCATGTGCAAGATTAAGCCCTAGAAAGGTGTCACCAGGTTTGAGACAACTTAAATAGACTGCTGCATTCGCCGATGCACCTGAATGAGGTTGGACATTTGCCCAATCGCATTGAAATAATTCCCTCGCACGCGATCGGGCCAAATCCTCTACAATGTCAGCCAATTCACAACCAGCGTAGTAGCGTCTTCCTGGGAGCCCCTCGGCATATTTATTCGTGAAAACAGATCCCTGCGCTTCCAGAACAGCTCTGGATACAAAATTTTCCGAAGCAATCAATTCAAGTCCAAAATTCTGTCGGTCAACCTCCCGTTCAATTGCGGAGTAGATTTGTGGATCTTGGGATATAAGATGACTCATGATTATAATGAATTAGAGTAAGATCAATTCGCCCCCATCAAGGAATACACAAGGATATTCGTTCCCATTTGGAGGGCAAGCTGTCGGGTTTCAGGCGGTAGATCATGAACGGATTCAGGTTCCCATCCGTCCCCTAAATCACTTTCGTAACTGTAGAAAACACATAGACGTCCGTGACGGTCAAACAGCCCAAACCCCTGAGGTGGTTGGCCATCGTGCTCATGAATTTTAGGGAGACCGTTCGGAAACGGGTAATGAATTCTAAAGATAGGATGATCAAAAGGGAGTTCAACAAATTCCTGTTGAGGGAACACTTTCGCCATTTCACGGCGAATGGCTTCATCCAGACCGTAGTTGTCATCAATATGCAAAAATCCTCCCTGCTCCAGATATTGACGGAGTTGAGTAACCTCTTGATCTGAAAACACGACATTTCCATGCCCAGTGAGATACAAGTAGGGGAAAGTGAAGATCCGATCATTGGAGAGTTCCACCACTTCGGCAGTCGGGGCAACATGTACCAACGTTTGTGAGCTTACATACGTCAAGAGTTCGGGGAGTGACTGTTCATCACTGTACCAATCCCCACCACCTCCATACTTCACACGCGCAATGGAGAATGCATATTCCTGGGCCTTACAGGGAATGGCAAGTACGGTGAATAAACAAATAATTCGAATTAAAGACATCACTCAAAATTGATACAGATTATACGGTGACCTTAATCACTTGATTACACCGGGGAGAATCTCCATCATTAGATTCTTATGTCTGCGAAAGAGCAACATTTGGGAGAATCATACGTTGGCACGAAAATTACTTGAAGTTGCTATGCGGTGGACTCTTCTCCTGTTCAATTTGCTGTTTACTCTCTCGGTTACTGCCCAGGGATTGGATCAAGAGCAACTTCTCGCAAACATACGGTACAGCCTTCCCGAATTAGTCGGAGCTGAACTATCCATTGGGGATCTTGAATCCAGTCCATATGATGGTCTTAAGCAGGGTTTGCTTCTGATCAACGACCAACAGACCATAGAATTTCTACTCTCCGAGGAGCTGGGGCACCTTATTCTATTGACCACCTCTCCCATAGATGTGAGTCTTACTCAGGCAGAAATTGATCAAAAGATTGCAGAGCAACTCGCACAGGAACGTCAGGTTGCAGAGGAGTCTCATCGGGCATTAAGCAGGTTCGCGAATGGTAGACCAAGTCGAGGTCCTTCCGATGCTCCAATCACGATCTACGAATTCAGTGATTTTCAGTGTCCCTACTGCGCACGGGCCAGCAAAGTTGTAGAGCAACTTCTGGATAAGTATCCCGAATTGATTCGTTTCGTTTATTTACACTTCCCGTTGGATATGCATGACTGGGCTAAGCCTGCGGCGATTGCGGCGGAGTGTGCTGCGCGGCAGAGTGATGCCGCCTTTTGGGTTCTACATGATAAATTCTTTGAACTTCAGAGTCAAATTTCCTCTGACTCAATGATCAGAACCGTCCGATCATGGCTTGGGGAAACTTCAATTGATCTGGATCTATGGCAAGCCTGTGCCGAGGACGAATCCACTGCTACGAATCAAGGTGTCGCACTGGATGTTGATATTTCAACCTCCACCGCCCAACGCTTTGGACTCACTGGGACTCCCGCGTTCTATGTGAATGGCTTTCTCCTCAATGGATCCCGTCCAATTGAAGCATTTGAAAGTCTGATTGATCGGATTCAGACCGAATAGATTTGAATCATCCCTGTGAAAAGATACCAGATGCCAATTCCTGTTCAATGACTGTTCTTGATGAAAAACGCTTCCCTTACATCTGTGTAACCTAATCTGTCAAAAATTCATCAATATTTCCAATTAGAAATGCGTGTCCGAATCATCCTCTCCGACATCTTCAATTCCACATGGATCCCAATTGTAGCCTCAATTTTCCTGGCTGCCAACGTACTGGCTCAGAATAAGCTAAATGATCCAATTCCCGTTGACAGTTCGGTTACGATTGGTCAGTTGGATAATGGCCTCACGTATTATCTTCAGGAGAACCATGAACCAGAATCTCGCCTTGAACTTCGTCTGGTTGTCAATGCAGGAAGTATCCTTGAAGATGAAGATCAGCGAGGATTAGCCCATTTTGTTGAGCACATGTTGTTCAATGGTACAAAGCGGTTCCCAAAGCAGACTCTTATGGCATTCTTGCAACGGATTGGAATGCAGATTGGACCTGATATCAATGCTTATACAAGTTTTGACGAAACGGTTTACCAACTTCAGGTTCCTACGGATAGTATGGAAGTGGTTCGCAACGCCTTCGAGGTCCTAGAAGATTGGGCAGCATATGCAACGATGAGCGATGAAGAAATTGATAATGAGCGTGGAGTAGTTTTGGAAGAATGGCGGAGCGGGCGAGGGGCCTATGGGCGTATGCTTGATCAAGTTCTACCAACCATCCTCGGAGATTCCCGTTATGCTGAGCGCCTTCCAATTGGTGACACACTCGTCATCCAGCAAAGCTCCTACGAAACGGTACGTCGCTTTTATGAGACATGGTATCGGCCTGATTTAATGGCAATTGTTGTGGTGGGAGCTTTGGATGTGCCTACCATGCAATCTCTGGTAGAAGAACATTTCGCATCACTTCCTTTTCCAGAGAACCCCGTCCCACGTCCCACCTTTGACGTCCCACCGATGGAGACTCGCTATAAAGTGGTTAGCGACCCTGAGTATGACTTCTTTCCGAATCTGAGTGTCTCCTATCGGCAGCCTTACATGGAGATGAAGACGATTTCCGACTATCGTAGATCTATGGTGGGGGATCTTGCCAGTGGGATGCTTTCCCGACGTCTTTCAGAGATCGCCCAGGATGGTACGCGTGCTCCATTTTTGATTGCAAGAGCTGGGAGTGGAGATATTGTGCGCGGCGTTCCTCAATTTAACCTGACTGCCTATGCAAATGAGGATAGTCTGGTTGCCGCCTTTCGTACAGTGATTCTTGAAGCGGAACGAGTTAAGCAGCATAGCTTTACATCAGGCGAGTTCTCCCGATACAAAGACACATTCATGCGCTCGCGTGAAGAGGCCTACAACGAGCGAGAGAACACTCCCTCGGCACAGCTGGTATCCTCTTATGTTAGTCATTTTCTGGAGGATACTCCGATTCTTGGTGTAATCAACCAGTATCAACTTGCCAAAGAGTTGGTCCCTACGGTCACTTTGGATGAGGTGAGTGCCTACTTGCCTGAGGCATTGAGTAGTATGGATCGAATGGTTACAGTAGACCTTCCCGAAAAGCCGTCTCTTGAGTGGGTGACCGAAGAACTTCTTGCCAATACGCTTGAAAAATATGATGGAGCAACCGTAGAGCCCTATATGGATGTTGAATTGGATATTCCCCTGTTTGACAAGAATTTGATCCCTGCTGAGGTCATTCGCCAGACATTCATTCCTGAACTTGATGTCACCGAAGTTACTCTGGGAAATGGAATCCGCGTCGTCATGAAACCTACTGATTTTCGGGCGGATGAGGTCCAGTTTACCTCCTTCAGCGAGGGAGGTACCTCTCTTTATAACGATGAAGAGTATCCCACAGCTGTATATGGAGCACGTGCAGTGACCGCGAGTGGGATAGGAGAATTTGATCAGTCGGCATTGCGGAAAAAGCTGTCGGGAAAACGGGCATTTGCATCTGCCTATATCACGGGTTTGTATGAAGGATTCAGAGGGGAAGCTTCACCAGACGATTTGGAATTATTATTCCAATTAATTCATTTGCGTGCAACCCAGGCGCGTCTGGATTCGTCTACATTTTTGTCTGAGATCAACCTGTATAAAACCTATCAGGAAAATCGGGAAAATTCACCCGAATCTGCATTCAGTGATACACTGCGTTCCATACTGTACATGAACCACCCACGGTTCCAGTCCGTTACGACCGATCAACTTGATCGGGTTGATATGATGCGGTCGCTGGAAATTTATCAGGATCGATTCATGGACATGGATGATTTCGTCTTTGTCTTTGTAGGTGCATTTGACGTAGATACGCTAACCGTTCTAGCCCAAACTTATCTTGGGACTCTTCCTGCCACAGATCGGAACGAGACATGGAAGAATGTTAACGTGAGTACTCCCAGCGGGGCCGTGATCAGAACAGTCTATGCAGGTCAAGAGCCCAAGAGTCGCGTGAATATTACGTTTAATGGCCCCTCTGAAGTTTCTAGAGAGTCTTTACATCACATGGAGTCTTTGGAAATGCTCCTGGATATCTTATTGTTTGAGGAATTACGTGAGGAGATGGGAGGTGTCTATGGAGCTGGTGTAGGTGGCACGCTTCGGCGGCGTCCTCAGGGGAGATTTACGTTCGCCATTAATTTTGGATGTGATCCAGAGCGTGCAACGGAATTAACCAATGCTGTCTTTGAGACAATTGCAGAAATGAAGCGTGACGGTGTAGCTGAAGATTATATCGCTCGTGTACAGGAGCAACAGCGACAGGCTCGCACGGTTCTTCTTGAGGAGAATGAATTCTGGGTGAACGCTTTACGTGATGTCTACTATTCGGATGCAGTGTCTGAGCCTTTGGATCTCCTTAGGTACGATGAACTTGTTGATGGTTTAACATCTGAAGATATGCAACAGGCAGCAACGAAGTGGTTAACTGATCGGTATGTTCAGGTCACCCTCTATCCTGAGCAGCAATAAGCTTGTTTCGCTGGCAGAACTTGTTTTTCGGAATCCTTGATCGCCTCTGAAAGGAATCTAAGGAGGTTGTGATCATTCATCACCAAAGCCCTCGGAGCCATCAAGGTAGGATTAAGTGATTCCCCATTGTGTGCGTGAATCAAATTCCGAGTCCGCCAGTAACTTCTAGTGTGTGGCCAGTGATGTAGCTTGCGAGCGGTGATGCCATAAGCAGAATCCCAGCAGCTGCCTCCTCTGGCGTGCCGGGTCTCTTCATGGGAATCCCTGCAAAAGAGGCCTCCCGTACCTTTTGAGGGATTCCAAGAGCAATGGAGCGGTCTTGAATCGTAAACGATTGGCCTTCTTCCGCTGGACGTGTAAGCCGGGTATCAATAAACCCAAACGCCACTGCATTACATCGGATGCCAAAAATCCCCAATTCGCGGGCAATCGTTTTGGTCATTCCAATTACACCCATCTTCGCGGTGGCATAATTGATCTGTCCGATATTCCCATGGAGGCCAGATGTGGAGGATACATTGATGATACAACGATTAGGGTGGGGGAGTCCCTTTTCCATCTCGTCCTTTGCCAAAGGACGCCATACTTGTGAGACAGTTCGGGAGAAGCGAAAAGGAGCCAATGTATGGACATTCTGAATTTGGAACCACTGCTCATCCGTCATCTTATGCATCATTCCATCCCAGGTATAGCCTGCGTTGTTGACCAGGATATTGAGGGTGCCACACTGATCGATGATCTTTTCAATCAGTTGTTCAGGGAGATTTGGTTCCGTAACATCACCAGGGAGCGCCCATGCAGCTTTGCCTGTTTCTTGAATTGAGTGAGCCGCCCTGAAACACGCATCCGCGTCTACGTCATTGATAAATACGGTAGCTCCCCCATCGGCAAACTGTTGAGCAGCAGCAAATCCAATCCCGTTTGCAGCACCTGTGATGAGTACGACTTGATGGTTAAACATGGTTGTTTCAGATCAATCCTTAGGGGCTGAAGATAATGATTACTGGAATGGCGTAACAAATCCATGATTGTAATCGTAGGGAAATAAAGTGCTCTTGTAGTCTGGGAATACATTTGCAATTCTCACATTCATTTCCCGATCCATGCTGAAGTATTTTCTTGTTTCCGTTATATGCGTCTCAATTGTCACTCTGCCCCAGGCACAGACACTTAACGAAAAATCACAACCCGTGGGTTTCCAAGACGAGCCCGAATCACTTGATCTATTCCAACCTCGCTTCAAACCCTCTTTTCCACTAACCCGATCAACGGGTAGTATTCAGGTTGATGGTGAATTAGATGATGACGGGTGGAAGGGTCAAACGCCAATCCAAGATTTTTCCGAGGTGTTTCCTAACCAACTTGGACAGCCACCTGTAGAATTGATGGCGATGATTTCCTATGATGACGATTATCTTTATGTAGCGATTGTAATGAAGGATGATCCCAAGACGATTCGCGCGAACCTGAGCGATCGAGATGAGATTTGGCAAGATGATTACGCTGGCGTTATTCTAGATCCGAATCGGGATGGGCAAGGAATGTATTTCATTGCTGCCAATCCCCTTGGAATCCAGGGAGACTCGTTTATTTCTCCCAACAACGAAGACGAAGGCTTTAATCTACTCTTTCGCTCAAAGGGGCAGATTACGGAAACGGGCTATCAGATTGAATTTGCCATTCCCTTTAAGAGTTTGCGATTTCCGAATATTGATCTCCAGACTTGGGGCGCAACCTTCTGGATTACCCGACCTCGGGAGAGTCGCAGTCAGTACTCGTGGGCGGCAGTTGACAGGGATAATCCCTGCATGAGTTGCCAGTTAGGAGAGATCAGTGGGATTCGGGGTGTCAGGGCTGGGCGTAACCTGGAAATTCTCCCCTCATTGACAGGAGCAGGTGCAGGTGCACTTCAGGATCCTGAGGAACCGTCTTCGGAGTTCAAGAATGAGCGCATGACATTTGAACCATCTTTGAATCTGAAGTATGGGATTACTTCCGAGCTTACAGCAGATGTCACCGTAAATCCCGACTTTAGCCAAATTGAATCCGATGAGGCACAGATTGATGTAAATTCCACCTTCGCATTGTTCTTTCCTGAGCGGCGTCCCTTTTTCCAGGAAGGATCAGGTTTATTTAATTCCCAGATTCAGACAGTCTATACTCGGTCCATTAATGATCCGATTGGGGCAGCCAAAATGACCGGCCGTTTTGGGACGGTGGATGTTGCATATATCGGAGCACGCGATCTCCATTCTCCCCTCCTCGTACCTTTTGAAGAAGAGAGCCATTTATTAGAGGGTGGTCAGAGTGTTTCAAATATTCTGCGGTTGCGACACAATTTCAATAATGATTCATTCATAGGGACCTTGCTTACGGACAGAAGACTGGATGAGGGGGGATCGGGCTCCACGGTGAGTGTGGATGCGGCTACACGATTTCTGAAGAAGTATACTCTCAATGCCCAAATCGTGTACAGCAATACCACGGAGTTGGATGATGAACAAATGAGTGAGGATGTTGGAGATATTACCTTTGGTAAAAAGGAGTATACGGGTGCGCTGGATGGTGAGTCATTTCGTGGCTACGCTACGCGGGTTGAATTGGACAGGGGTGGACCTTACTGGTCATTTGAGGGTGGCTATGAAGCAGTCAGTCCCACGTTTCGTGCTGATAACGGGTTTGTACGACAGAACAATGACCAGACAGCCTATTTCTGGCAGGGAGTAACGATTTATCCCCGAAAAGTCATCGGGTTTGCGGATCGGATCCGTCCGAATATGGTGATCGGAAGCAGCTGGAACTTTGATGGACTCCAAAAAAGTTTTTTCTTTCGTCCATCGGTATCTGTTCAACTAAAGCGACAGACCAATTTCCAAATTAACTGGCGGTATCGGAATGAAAATTTTTCTGGTGTCCAGTTTGATGGAATGACCAGTATGAATATTTGGGTGTCCAGTAATTTCAGCAAGAAAATTAACCTTGGTGCTCAGGTTGAAGTTGGCGAATCCATTGCACGTTTCCTATATGAGCCAGAGATTGGAAATAGCATAGAAATCTACGCGTGGGGCACCGTACGGCCAACTCAGCGAATGTCTATTGAGCCCAGACTTGCATATTCACGGCTCACGGATAAGGAAACTGGTGAAGAACATTTCAGTGGGTACATTGCGCGTCTGCGGGTCAAGTACCAGTTTAGCCGCCGCTTATTTCTGCGCTCAGTGGTTCAATACAGTGATTTTTCAGAATCTCTTGAGATTGATCCTCTTCTAACCTATAAGGTAAATGCATTTACAGCCCTTCATGTTGGTTCAACCCATGATCTAGATCAGTTTACACGTATGGAGGGAGATCAGACGTATTTTCGACAAAGCAATCGTCAATTATTCTTTAAGGTGCAATATCTTTTCCGCAGATAATTGTTTAATCGCAAATTGCGTCGTAAATTCCATGGAACCTAAATTATGACGCAATGAAAAAACTCACAAACCGTAGAACATTTATCAAGACGGCTTCTGCTGGTGTCGCAGGAGTCTCCCTACTTGGAGCTTCCCGAGGAATGGCAGCTCCCTCCAACCGGCTGACCGCGGCGGTAATGGGGGTCAATGGACGAGGGGGTGTATTGGCCACTTCATTTGCTCGGGCTGAGGGCTGCGAAGTTACCCATATTTGTGATGTGGATGAGCGTGCAGTTGCGAATTCTATCCAGGAGGTCTCCGAGATCGGAAGCGCTCCCGTTGGGGTTGTGGACGTCCGTGAAGTAGTGGATAATCCGGATATAGATATTCTGGTGATCGCTGCTCCAGACCACTGGCAGACCCCCGCCACGATAATGGCCTTAGAGGCAGGGAAGCATGTGTATGTGGAAAAGCCTGCCAGTCACAATCCTCATGAAGCAGAAATGCTGACGGCGGCTCAAGCTCGGTACAATCGTGTGGTACAAATGGGGAATCAGCAACGCTCATCTCTTGAATCTGCACAGATCATTCAAGCGATCAAGGAGGGAATCATTGGACGACCATACTTCGCACGAGCCTGGTATGCGAACCGTCGGGGGTCCATCGGTCGTGGTCAACCTGCAGAAGTGCCAAGTTGGCTAAATTATGAACTATGGCAAGGTCCTGCTCCAAGGGCATCCTATAAAGACAATCTGATTCATTACAACTGGCACTGGTTCAGGCATTGGGGAACTGGCGAGATATGTAATAATGGTACGCATGAGATTGATGTATGTAGATGGGCACTGGGAGTAGATTATCCTATCCGAGTCACATCTTCTGGGGGGCGGTATCATTTTGATGACGATTGGGAATTTTTTGATACTCAAATTGCCTCGTTTGATTTTGAAGGGGAGAAGACCATCATCTGGGATGGTCGCAGTTGCAATTCATACCCTCTACACGGTCGTGGAAGAGGAGCTTCTATTCACGGTGAGCATGGAACGGTGATCATTGACCGCGACGGATATATCGTCTATGATCAAGACAGGAAAGAGGTATGGAAACGCTCCCGTATCTCTTCGGGAGAATCGGCAATGGACGTTCGAGGTGGAGGGGGGTTGACCGA
Organism: Rhodothermales bacterium; assembly: GCA_965208025.1. GTDB lineage: Bacteria > Bacteroidota > Rhodothermia > Rhodothermales > Bin80 > Bin80. The sequence goes on along the minus strand of OZ242302.1, from coordinate 837,043 downwards.
TCGTCACATCATGAATATGCTTCAGTCCATTCGTGACGGTGTCCCTCAGAATTCCCCAATTGATGATGCTCAGAAAAGCACATTACTTTGTCATCTGGGGAATATCGCTCAGACGACTGGGAGTGTACTTCAATGTGATCCTATGAATGGTCAAATTTTGAACGACGAAGATGCCATGGCTCACTGGGGACGTGAGTATGAGCCTGGCTGGGAACCGAACGTCTAATTTACTAGCTAATCAAGGAGGATAAAATGAATCGTCGCAATTTTATCAAAACGGGCAGTACAGTTGCAGCAGGTGGGCTCTTTGTTCGCTCCGGGATTGCATCAAATCAGAAAAAGAAGATTGCGTTGGTGGGAACTGGGTCTCGAGGCACTGGAATGTGGGGGCGTGCAATCGTGAATGATTATGCGGATGAAGTTGAGTTTGTGGGTTTATGCGATCATAATCCCGGTCGTTTGGAATACGCAAAGGGATATATTGGGGTAAATTGTCCGACTTTTTTGGACTTTGACAAGATGATTCGTGCAACCCAACCTGACAAAGTTATTGTTACCACCATGGACTCTACGCATCATAAGTTCATCATCCGTGCAATGGAGATGGGATGTGATGTGGTGACGGAAAAGCCAATGACCACCGATGCAGAGAAAGTTCAGGCGATTCTTGACACTCAATCTCTCACTCAAAAGAATGTCACGGTCACATTTAACTACAGGTATTCCCCTCACCGTCAGCGGATAAAGGACTTGCTCATGAATCATCGGATTGGCAAGGTCACGTCAGTTGATTTTCACTGGTACTTGGATGTCTATCATGGTGCGGATTATTTTCGACGTTGGCATGGCAGGGAGCGCTTCGGAGGGACACTGTTCGTGCACAAGGCAACCCACCATTTTGACTTATTAAACTGGTGGCTGGAGTCAGAGCCAGAAAAAGTGTTTGCTTTCGGAGCACTGGAGCGCTACGGACACAACAATCCATTCCGCCACACCAACTGCCGAAACTGTCCACACAGTAATGAATGCGTTCATTATTGGGATATCACCAAGAATCAGCGGAATATGGATCTTTATGTTGCGAATGAGCAGTATGACGGGTACCTTCGGGATGGATGTGTATGGCGCGAAGACATAGATATCTATGATAAGATGAGTGCACAAATCAAATATGCCAATGGCACTCATGTCAGTTATTCATGCACAACGTATTCTCCGTATGAAGGATACCGGATTGCATTTAACGGAACGGAGGGGAGACTTGAGGCCTGGATTCAAGAGCGTCAACCATGGCCAAAAGAATCTTTTGATGCAATTCGTGTGACAGATAATTTTGGTGAGACTCAAATTATTGAAGTTCCGCATGGTGGAGGTGGACATGGGGGTGGAGATACACGGCTCAAAGACCGAATTTTCAAAGATGAGAATGCTCCGGATCCCTATCGTCAAGCGGCAGGTTCAAGAGATGGAGCAATGTCGGTATTGATTGGAGTTGCGGCCAGAGAAAGTGTCAAAACTGGCGAGCCAGTTCGAATAGAATCGCTCACTTCACTCAAACCGCGTGCGATTAGACCTTAACCCACATACTATCTCAACATGAATCATGCGTAGAATTAATTATTTATTTGCGTTTTTCCTGACCTGTTTCCTTGGTGCGTGTGCATCCTACGGTGAACTCTCATCTACTGAATCATCCAGCCCAATTATTGGGAGTTGGGATTATACCGTTGAAAGCCCTGATGGTATATTTTCGGGTAAATTTATGATCTCGGAAGGGGAGTATGGCCTTTCATTATTATTTACTTCGGAGGAAGAGGATACGGATCCTGTTCAGGCAGAGGCGGTGCAGTTTGATTCGGAGACTCAAATGCTCACGTTTGAATTTGATAATCAAGACTACGGCCGAATGGAGGTTTCATTAGCATTACATGAGGGGGGAATGAATGGGATGCTACATTCTGTACAGTTTGGCGTGGATGCTCCACTGACAGCTACGCGTGCAGATCAATAGGCCAGATCGATGTATGGTTTGATCGGCAAGCAAGTTCGGGTACATCTCTATACACATAAGGGTGTCGCACTCGGAGCAGTCTTTGGACGTGTTGCTGATGTAGCTGCCAAAGTTGAGGTTGCTCCAGGGATGAAAAAAGATCTTGCCTTGGTGGTGGACATTGAGACAATGGGAGATGAATCATCCCCCTATACCAATAGTAGTGGGGAGGAGCATGAAGGATGGTTTGCCATTCAGGATCTTGAAGTTCTGGATGATGAGGCGGTACCCGGTTGGTCAAGGAATTAGTGCACTGGAAGGGTTAATATCAGAAGATGGCCTAATCTAACTCTCTTCGCTCCAAGCACTTGCAGGAATCATAATGCCTTGTCTCGGGGATATTGTGTTGCAGATGTTTCTTCCAGAAGATTGGTCTTAATCTGATAAGAATAGATCTACCCCCAACCTGATCGGAATCCTTTGCTTCTGGAAAAAATTTACTGAATTCTATGGGTAGCTATGACTGATTCAGCGCCTGTTCAAAGTCATGAATCAGGTCCACTTCATCTTCAATCCCAACAGAAATTCGGAGGAGGTGGTCACGGATGCCTGCTCTTTTTCGGTCTTCAGGGGAAAGTCCAACATGCGAACTAATTGCTGGTCGGGTCATCAGTGATTCAATTCCTCCAAGGCTTGGAGCATAAACGGGGATGTTTAAGTTTTCAATCAAATTTTCGGTAGCTTCAAGGCCGCCTTTGAGTTCCATGCTCAGGATTCCGCTACACCCTTTGAAGAGTTGAGTAGCGCGGTCATGTTGCGGGTGAGTAGCAAGCCCGGGATAATAGACACGTTCAACTGCGTGATGAGTTTCTATAAATCTAGCCAGAGCAAGTGCAGTGGCGTTATGCTGACGCATCCGCAAAGCGAGGGTTTGAATGCCTCGATGTAATAAAAAGCAAGCATGAGGATCAAGAGAGCATCCAAGGTAGGCCAAATTCTTCCCTGCCTTACGAACCCACTCTCCCTTCCCAATAATCACTCCGGCCAATAGATCTGAATGTCCATTCAGATACTTACTGGCACTGTGCAGTGACAAATCAAATCCAGCATTCGCCGCTTGATAGTTAAAGGGCGAGGCAAATGTATTATCAATCAATGAGACCAACTGATTCGCACGGGCAAATTCAATCACACGATTCAGATCACCAACTTCAAGAAGAGGGTTTGAGATGGACTCAACATAGATCGCACGAGAATTCGTTCGCAAGAGAGAATTCCAAGAACTAGGTGCATCTGCCTTGATAAAAGAGAAATTGATTCCAAGATCGGCTAGCAAGTTATGAATGAATTTGTGAGTTCCTCCATAGAGGCTATTCTGGATCAGGAGGTGTTCACCCGGCTTAACGACGGAAAGGATGGCTGCACTGATTGCACCCATTCCGCTTGAAGTGACAAGTGCCTCGTCTGCACCTTCCAAGATTGCAAGTTTTCGATTGAGTACAAGTTGATTAGGGGTATTATTATAGCGGAGATATTTAATGGGTGTATGATCATGTTCAAACATGGTCGTTTGAAAAATTGGCATTCGGACGGCCCCTTCAACTCGGTCTCCTTCTCCAGCGTGGATCAACTGTGTATCAATAGAATGCGTCATAGATCATAGTGGTTGAAAAGAGTTTATACCTTTATTCATAATTTTAGTCACAGGACTCTTCAAGGCGAAACGCCATGTATATTATCCGCCCAGTGATAGACTCAACTTTCTCAATGTGTCTAAACCAGTTACATTCTGTGGTGCAAAGCAGGCTATGCTGAACTGGCGTGAGGTTGTTTCCTGACTGGGGGCTAACAAATCACGAAGACTAGCGTCTTTAGAGGTGTCTGTGGAGAACTACAGAGGAAGAAATTCATGTACGTAGCAGTTCATGGAACACAATATGTCGTTCATACTTCCATAAGTTACGATAGGCTGGAACCGTATAATGCCAATCGTCTCCCCGTCTTTTGCCCTTGATCTGATGAATCCCTGCAACCAATGGCAATACACCAGCCCTGATGTCTTGGAAATACTTAAATTCAGGCTCAGGAAAATAGTAACATTCGTCACAAGTCTTCCAAATAATGAACGAATGCCCTGATTCCTCACTTTGAGAGAATAGAACTGAATATCCATTCAAATCAAGATCCTGCTATTCTCCACTGATTTACCACATCACTTATGCGAATATTATTCAATATGAACCATCTGGCTCTACGTTTTTCGGATTCCATCCTTTTGTTTTTCGGACGCAATGAAACTGCAACCTACCAAAAGTACCCGATTCCCTTTCGTTACGGTGTATGCATAGCGTCTCTACTCATCTTGATGTTGGTTGTAACACTTCCCACATCAGGTCAATGTATCAGGGCATTTTCAGTTCAGTCACTCGAATCTTCTGGCACCTGTTCTTCGGTTAATTCACATTTTGGCTCTGGATTAAGTGACAGAGGTAACCCTCTACGGAAAGTAGACACGGGCAATCAAGCCAAGCATGATGACATAGGTTATAGATCTCCGTTGGTGCTGACATTTTCATCTGATGGCAGATATATCCTAATAGGATCAAGTGACGGTATTATTCGCTTGTGGGATCCTACTCAAAGTGAGATACTTCAATATTTTGAGGGACATACGGATTGGGTCCGATCTTTGGCATTTTCTCAGGACAACAGGTATATTGTTTCAGGAGCCGATGATACCACAGTCCGACTGTGGAATACAGAGACGGGTGAAGAACTTCGAAGTTATGAGGGACATACCGACTGGATATATTCTGTAGCGTTTTCGCCAGACGGTTCCCAAATTGTCTCTGGTTCATTGGATAGTTCCGTACGACTATGGAATACCAGCACTGGAGATGAAATTCACATGATTGAAGAAGAAGAGAGTGCGATCAACTCCGTGGCGTTTTCGCCAGACGGTGAACTTATTGCCTATGGATCTGGTCATTTCACTGACTATGGAAAAAGCAGTATCGTAGTGTGGAATACCACCACGGGTGATGAAGTTCTACGCTATGAGCGACACGATGATTGGGTAAGATCCATCGCTTTTTCCCCTGACGGTATGCATATTGCTTCTGGATCAGATGACAATACGATCCAGCTGTGGGATATTACCACAGGCACGGAACTTCATCGTTTTGAAGGACATACAGATTGGATATTATCCGTTGCATATTCACCAAATGGCGATAAAATTGCTTCAGGATCGGGTGATACTACTGTACGTGTTTGGGATACCGAAACCGGCGAAGAGATCAGAATTTTTGAGGGACACACTGGTTGGGTCCGATCCGTCGCATTTTCTCCAGACGGTAGATACATTGCATCTGGGGCAGATGATAGTTTTATCCTGGTGTGGGAGCTGGAATCGGTCGTCAATATCCCACATACGGGTTCTCCGCCCACATCATTTCTTCTTAACCAAAACTATCCGAATCCATTTAATCTGTCAACCACAATTCATTTCGATCTCCCCGAACCTGCTCATGTGCGCTTGGTAGTCATGAATGCGTTGGGACGTCATGTGACGACGCTACTGAACCAGTGGGAAGTCGCTGGTCATCATGAACAACAATTTCATGCTGATGGGCTGCCCAATGGCGTTTACTTTTACCAACTCCATACGCCTGCGAATACCATTACCCAGCGGATGCAACTGTTGAAATAGGGAAATTTTCTCTGTGATTAATAAAGGTTCAGTGCCGAACTCACTCATCGTCTGGATCATTTATGCAACAGAAAATTCCGATTTTGGAAATAGATAGGATCCTGCATGGACTTTATCCAATTATTTTCTTGGTGTTCGTATTTCATCCATGGCAGGGTTTGCGCATGAGTATACTTTTTAGTAGTTGAAACTTTTCATGACCATTCAGACACTATCTACTTATCGTTGAGGAATCAGTATTTTTCTGCATGCATGATCTATGGATCTGTATATTGAATGGTGTTGAGCCTGTTGAAGGAGAAGGTCCACGGGTCAGAGAGCTTGTGATTTTAGACGGGTGAATGAAGTGACATTAGATATGCACAGTCTTTGCTTTGAGGTAGAGGGGAAATTTCTTACTTTCAGGTATAGAAAGGCTCAGTCTGGCTAACATGATATTCACTAGGCAAATCATCTACAGACCTTCTGTTTGGTATGGGGAACAACATCCTTCGGTCTGATCCGTTCATAATCTCAAATTGTATCAGGTGTAAACGATATTTCTGACTCATACGGATCAATTTAACATGAGTGACCCAACTTCCTATTTTATAGATTCAAGACTTTCGCTTTCAAGATGCGGCGAACGTTCTTTATTTCAGAAGTACCATACCCTCCACCAATTCGGGTTATGTTTCGCGCCTTTACTCCTCATAATGCTGATTGCATCTCTTCCTGCTCATGGTCAGTGGGTTAGGATATTACCGAGTGAATCGCAGGAGACATCAAGCGTATTCTCTCTCGGCGATCCCTATGATAGTACCAGAGAAAGTTACGGTACTTTCCTGCAACGGAAAACGGCCATCTATGATCAGGTTCAACTTAACGCCGTAGGGTATAGATTATCAATCATTGCAGCATTCTCTCCTGATGGCAGGTATTTGCTCTCGGGATCAGGTGACGGCCATATCTTGTTGATTGATCATTCCAATGGCCAGATAATTCAAACATTTGTAGGACACACGGATTGGGTCAGATCCTTCGCTTTTTCGCCCGACGGTCTGTACATCGTTTCTGGATCCAATGACGAAACCATTCGGCTGTGGAGTACCTCAACAGGGGAAGAAATTCGGCGTTTTGAAGGACATACAAATATGGTATCTTCTGTGGCGTTTTCGCCAGACGGTATGCAGGTGGTCTCTGGTTCATTGGATGGTTCCATCCGCCTTTGGGAGACCACCACAGGCACTGAACTTCAACGTTTTGAGGGGCATGGAGGATCTGTTAATTCAGTGGTGTTTTCCCCTGACGGCATACTCATCGCCGCCGGATCCGGTCACTTGATTGACTTTGAAAAAAGTAGCGTCCAATTATGGAATACCACTACTAGTGAAGAAGTATTACGTTATGAGGGGCATGTGGATTGGGTTAGATCCATAGCCTTTTCCCCAGACGGGATGCACATTGCTTCTGGATCAGATGACCGAACTATCCAGCTATGGGAAGTTGCTACAGGCAATGAAGTTCGACGTTTTGAGGGACATATGGATTGGGTATTCTCGGTGGCATTTTCTCCTAACGGTAGGTACATTGCATCTGGATCACGCGATACAACCGTCCGTCTGTGGAACGCTTCTACTGGCAATCAAATTATACTCTTTGATTACCATACCGATGTGGTCAGATCCGTGGTTTTTTCTCCGAACGGAAGTTACATCGCCTCGGGATCGGATGACAGTTCTATACGAGTGCAGAGATTGGAATTTACAGTCAGTACCACAGAGACAGGACTACCGCCTACTGCTCTGATTCTTGATCAAAACTATCCGAATCCATTCAATCCCGCTACGACAATTCACTTTGAACTTCCCGAACCTACTCATGTGCGTCTCAATGTCTTTAATGCCCTGGGAAGTCGGGTAACTACATTGATCAACCAGTGGAAACTCGCTGGCCGTCACGAGCTTCAATTTCATGCCGATGGGCTACCGAGTGGCGTTTACTTTTATCAACTTCAAGCTGCTGGGACGACTATTACGCGGCGTATGCAACTAATGAAATAGAAATTTCACATATGATTCGTGAGTTCGTGTTTGAATTCACTGGACTGCGACAATCGGATTTCAGATGATTCTTCAATATAGGTAAACTGGGCCAGAGGGCAATTCAACAGAAAACGAACTGAAATCACGGAGATTTGCAAAAGTTGACACGATTCCTTTTATTGAGGGGTAAGCCCCTACTAAAATGAACCGCAAACAACGCAGGAATATAATTATCGCACTCACGATACTTGTAAGTGTGATCGCTGCTCTCACCTTATTGACTCAGCTTAGTAGCTGATTCAGATCAATTAGATTGAAGATCTAAGGGCAAACTCTGGTAGCTGATCCTCATCTTCATCATCATCACCCAGAAAGGGATAAATCCCTTTCAAGAGATCTTGGAGCTTGGTGCGTCCACGATTGATCCGACTTTTGACCGTACCCATAGGCAAGCCTGTGATGATGGCAATTTCCTCGTAGCTGAGTTGTTGGATATCACGCAGAATGACAACCTCTCGAAAATGGTCGGGGAGTGCTAGTAAACCCATTTGGATGTAGTGATCCTGAATCGCACTTTCCGCATGCTTATCGGGAGAGAATGTCTCATCTGGGAGAGGCATCTCAAATTCCTCGCCGTCCCGGTTGAACGACTGGATAGAATCCATACGTCTCCTGCTACGCTTACGGTATTCCGTTTTAGCCAAGTTGCCAGCAATTGTATAGAGCCAGGTGGAGAACTTGGCAATCCGCTTGTAGGAATGCCGATTGCGATATACACGAAGAAAGGTTTCCTGAATAAGATCTTCACAGGCTTTCTTATCACCAGTGAATCGGTACAGGAAATTCACTAAGGGCCCTGTCCAGCGCTCCCATAAAATATTGTAGGCCTCAACCACACCTGACTGAAAATGCTCCATGAGATCCTCATCGGACATATCCAGTAGTGCGTCAAAGCGACTCAAGGCAGTACGCCGCCTGGAATCCTTTCGAATGATGCGCGTTATTTGCTTCACGTCAATAATTATTTGGTTAATTATAGTTTGAGCACAGTACAACCCAATGTACCATACGTATCCTTAATCCAATAGTTACACATTCGCAGACTAAACGATTGGAATCTACACTTCATTGTGTAATCTCTATTCGTCTCTCTATTTTTCACGAACAACCAAGATTAGTATGACAAATTATAGAGAAGTCTGAGATAAATGGTAAATATACGAAATTATTTGCCTAAAAGCACTGTATATACCCCCATCAAGCGTCTGCTGATGAAGATGGGGAAAATAGATCATGTTAGGTGGATGATTTTTTCTTACGGTTCGGACATTTGCCCATGATTGATCAATCACATGGACACATCGCTCGCAGGCGGGCCCAAGTAAATATGCCACTATTATGTCCATCATCCCAATTTAGACGTAAACCTACACTACCAGCCACCTCTGCCTTAACATTGTCCCAACGCATTAAAGCGGGGAGACGAAATAATTCAGGATCGGGAAGTTCATGCATTTTTTCATGTCCCTGACATCCAGCACATGGACATGCACGGCGTAAACCATCCAAGGGAAATGTACAATGGTGCCCATCAGACCATTGAATTTGCAGGGTCTGAGACTCTATCTGGATCGTCACGCGCAGGCAGGAAGGGGTAGCTGTGAGTGCAGTCATTTGAGAGCCTTATGTATGCAGGGGGGTATCATTCATGTCTCGGGAAGCCTATGTAGGCTCTTTATCAAATGGATATATATCTCTCAGTAAATACTGGAGCTTACTACGACCGCGATTAATCCTACTTTTTACGGTGCCCATAGGAAGTCCAGTGATCTCTGCGATCTCACTATAAGAGAGTTGCTGGATATCACGCAGGATGATGACCTCTCTGTATCCAGGAGGGAGCCCCTGTAAAGCCTTCAGAATGTATTGCCCTTGGAGAGAACTCTCGGTATATTTATCGGGAAGAAAGGTTTCGTCTGGTAAAGGCATTTCATACTCTTCGCTATCTCTACTCATTGATTGGATGGAGTACATGTGTCTGCGCTTAAGTTTACGATACTCACTTCGGGCGAGGTTCCCTGCAATCGTATAGAGCCAAGTTGAGAATTTAGCGATCCGCTGATAAGAATGTCGATTCCGATGTACTCGCAGGAACGTTTCCTGAAGCAGGTCTTCACAGCGTTTTTTATCTCCCATGAATCCGTAGAGGTAATTCATCAAACGATCACTGTACCGATCTACCAATAAATTATATGCCTCCACGGTACCTGCCTGAAAAAGCTCCATCAGGTCCTCATCCACCATATCATCCAGCGTATCAAAACGGCTAAGGGCTGTCGCTCTGCGGTGGTCGTTTTTTGGAACTATGCGAGATATATTTGACAAAATATCAAGGGTTCTGAAAATTCGTTTCAGTGGTGGAATACCAGAAGTGTAACGGGCAGTTGCGAACTTGATATTAATCAACTACGGAGTTGATTCACTGGTGATGCCCATCCTCAAAGATACCGAATTGATAGAAAAATTTTGCAATTTGAAGTAATCAGGGAGAATGCCAACAAAAGTGGCTGCCTGTTTTGCAGAAAAATCTAATTCCAAGATGAATAATTGGTGATACATTCGCAGCATTGACAATGATAGTTATTGTAAAAGGCATCCATAGGTGTCCTTAGGGTATGCAAGTAACCACTTAACTGTATCTTAACCTCTCTCAGGCTGGAAACTACGGTTAGCCCCTGAAATATATCTTTAAGTATGCTGTTGGGAATCGGTCATGGATATAGATTGCGGTATCGTATAAAGTATTGGAGTGGTCTATGGCAGTTCAGATGATCTTGACCATGACTCGCCTATTTGAATTGTATTGGGGCTACAAGTCATTGAGGCAGTCCTGAGGTCCACCAATAGACTGAACCGTACTGCCTAAGTACTGTATCAACGAAAGCATATTTATCTCTGTGAGTAATTCAAATTTCCATTCATGATTAATTGATTCTAATCGCATGAGAATTTTATTTTTTTGTCTGTCTGTCTTTTCTATTCTGACTCTGAGCGCATGTGACAGTTCTACGAACGATCAGCTCTCTGAAATCACCATAGGGCTTGCTGCGCCCTTGACGGGTACGTTGGCTCGCACTGGACAGGATATGCGTGTTGCAGTTGAAATGGCCATCAATCTAGCGAATGATTCCCTTCCTGAGGACCGCCCCCCCTTCAGACTCATGGTTGAAGATAGTGAAAGTACCACCGAAGGTGCAGAGAATGCGTTCCGCAGTCTCATCTCAAGTGGAGTTGCATTTATCCTAGGGCCGTACACTTCCACCAATACAAATCATATTATTCCGATCATTGACGAAGCTCGTGTGGTTACGATTGCCCCTGCTTCGGCTGCACAAGGACTATCTGCCATGTCCGATTGGCTTTTCCGCTCTTCGCTCACGGTTGATGTTCTCATCCCCGAGGGGGTGCGTGCAACCCATGACTATCTTGAATTCAAGAATGTTGGAATCTTGACCAACGCCGCTGATCGCTTTTCTCAGAGTGCAGAGGAAAAATTTGTTGAAGAGATTGGCAAAATTAGCGATGTGTCTATCGGCATGAAACAGTCTTTTAACCGAATTGGCGGGGATTCATCCCCTGATCTGACCTCACAGATTAATGCACTCACCAATGCAACTCCGAAGCTAGATGCACTATTCTTCTTTGGACTTGCACCTGACCGTCTCAATTTTATCCTGAAAGCTCACGAATTAGGGGTTACAGATCTACCATTCGTGATTACTCTGTTGAGTACCTCTGATATAAATTTGGCCCGCGAATCAGCACCATCTTCTACCGAAGATATTTTGGCACTTCATGTATGGATTGCAGGTAGCAGTCATCCTACAAGCCAAGTCTACGTTAAGGAGCACCAGAGTCGCTACAATGAGATTCCGAATGACTTTCATGCCAGAACATATGCTGCTACCCGTCTTCTTTTGGGAGCGCTCATGGAAATTCCTCCCGAGAATATTTCGAGTGAAACCGTCAGGCAAGGACTATCCGAAATCCGTGATGTGGACTCCATCTACGGTCCGTTCTCGTTTGACGAAAATGGTGATGCTGAGTTCACTCCACTCATTGGAATCGTGCGTGGCAGTATGATTGAACCACTTGGAGATTAGCATAGATATTCTCCACTCTCACAGTTAAATTCGGGCAGATCCAACTTCCTACCTAATGAGAGTTGCTCAGAGCGCGACTTTGTTTTTTACAGGAAGGGGGGATCAAGTTAGAGCATGCCGTAATGAACAGAATTCTTCGCTGCGTGAAAGAATTATTCATGATGCTCCATAAGGGGAATGACAAGAGATAACGAAATCAAGAACGCCCCAGACATTCACTATCCGATAGATGGGATTCTGGATCTACATACCTTTCATCCTCGAGATGTAACGGATGTAACCCAAGAGTACTTGTTGGCATGTCGTGCGGAAGGGATCTATCGTGTGCGGATTATTCACGGTAAAGGTAAGGGCGTACTTCGGAATACAGTCCACGCTCTCTTGGAGAAGTCAGCAATCGTAAAGTCTTGGAAACCTGCGACGGACTCCAGTGGCTGGGGTGCCACAATTGTTGCTCTTAAGCCGTGGCTTGATTCAGAACGCGATTGAGCGCATCAAAATTACTGCGGATATGGTTTGCAGAGATATCTAAAAGTGCCTTCTCAGATTCGTTCAAATCAACCGTGATGATTTCTTCAATACCACCCCGACCTAAACGAACGGGTAATCCGATGAATAAATTAGTCAGCCCATATTCGCCAGACGGACAGGCTGCACACGGGAGGACACGCCCTGAATCCTTGACGATTGCTTCAACCATTTCCGCTGCTGCTGCACCAGGTGCATACCATGCCGAAGTTCCCATAAGTTGAACAATCTCACCACCACCACCCTTTGTGCGCTCAACGATGGCCTCAATCTTTTCTTTGGGAAGAAGCTCTGTAATCGGAATACCACCTACACTGGTGTATCTGGGGAGCGGAACCATGGTATCGCCATGTCCGCCCATTAGAAGAGCCTGAATGTCTTTTACGGAAACACCAAGTTCCCGCGAAATGAATGCCCGATACCTTACAGTATCCAATACTCCAGCCATGCCAAATACTCGGCTGGAGGGAAAACCACTAGCTTGATGAGCGACATAGGTCATCACATCAAGCGGATTTGAGATCACAATGATGATTGCAAGAGGACTCTTTGATACAAATGATTTCGTGACCGACCGAACAATATTTGCATTAATGCTCAGCAGATCATCCCGGCTCATTCCGGGCCTTCGAGGTACACCGCTCGTGATCACACAAATATCCGAGTCGGATGTCGCACCATAATCATCAGTGACTCCAGTAATAGTTGTGTCAAATAAATGAATGGGGGCGGATTGAGCAATATCAAGCGATTTACCCTCGGATAGACCTTCCTTGATGTCGATCAGTACGACCTCCCTTACCATGTCTTTACGAGCAACACATTCGGCAACCGTTGCGCCAACATTTCCTGCACCGATGACTGTAACTTTACGCATAATAATTTTGATTAACCAGAATCAGTGATACGCGTACGCCAGTGAATGGACTCAAATAAGTAGAGACGAAAATGAAGATTAAAGATGCAAAATTTGTAATCGTAGACGTAGAAACGACAGGAATGCAGGCAATGCAGGATCGGATCATTGAGATTGGGGCTGTTCGGATGAAGGCAGGGACAGTTGAAGGCACATTCGCCACACTAGTGGATCCCGATTGCAGGATACCATGGCAGATAACCAAAATCACGGGGATCAAGCAGTCCGATGTGGTGCATGCCCCTCAAGCCTTCCAGATCTTACCAGATTTTATTGAATTTATGGAAGATGCTATTTTTGTCGCACATAACTGTTCCTTTGATTCCAAGTTTGTTACCGCAGAACTGAAACGAGCGGGACTCCCTGCACTTCCCAATCGGAAACTCTGTACCGTGCGATTAGCGAGCAGGCTCCTCCCAAGACTTCCCTCACGGAGTCTCGGTAGCCTGATACGATTTTATGAACTTGACCCTGGGGATCGTCATCGTGCACTCAGTGACGCGCTCGCAACCCAACAGGTACTGATCAGGCTCCTCAAAAAATTGGAAATGCAGTATGAAATTACCGAGCTGGATGATTTATTGCGTTTTCAGAACTCGCGGTACCAGAAAAATTCTCCGAATCAGACGCGCCAGAATCAAGTTCTTCGTGGTCTTCTGAGCAAATTGCCAGATTCCCCGGGCGTCTATCAAATGATGAGTAAAGATGGGAAAGTACTTTATGTTGGGAAAGCCAAACTACTTAGCCAGAGAGTTCGCAGCTATTTTTCTGGGACAGAGGGGCATGCAAAGCATATCCGTAAAATGGTTCGTAGAGTGCACGATATCAAATGGACGACAACACGTACCGAACTGGAAGCTATTCTATTAGAGTCGCAGTTCATCAAAGAGTTCACCCCACCATTCAATAAGGTTGGTCGTGCGTATCGTAATCGACCATTTCTGCGACTAGGAAGCATCGCGAATGCAGATTGGATTACACTCATTCAACACATTCGTGCTGATGGAGCGCGCCATTACGGACCTTTTGCAACCCACCGTGAGGCGATTCTTATCGCACGCGCATTGGTATCACTTTATGGTAGTTCTCCCGATTCATTCCCTACTCCCGAACGAATCGGAATCGGAATAGAGGCATCCCAAATCGGTGGACCCTTAACCAGCGAGGGGTTTTCTCAGGCAATTGCATTCTTGGAGGGAAAGAATGCAGATCTGCTGGATGTGATCACTAATCAAATACAAGAAGCGTCTTTGGCTCAAGAGTATGAGATCGCCGCTCAGAGACGGGACTGGCTAGATGTTATGAAGCTCATTCAAGTCCGTCCTCTCTTTACGCGGACTCCGTTGTTAAAGCGAACTGGGGCAGTCGTTTATAGATTAGATGATAAAAAGGAGATACATTTCATGGCGTATGGTTGTCCAGTAGGGCATGTGAGGTGGCCCTGCGAGGATGAACTATTCCAATCATTTAGGGCAGAATTTCATGATCAAGTCAAGAGTCCCCCCGAACGTCTGAATATGCAGCAAGTAGATGCGATCAGTTTGCTTGGAATGTGGATGTTCAAAGAACGGGATCACATATCTGTATTACCTTTGAATTCAGATTATACCCCGTCTACATTTAATGCTGCACTGGAAAATTTAATCCTGAATAAATGAGAGTTCCGTCTATGGATCCTGTGATACAAATGACAACAATGAATCACATCTCGGTGCTGGTGCAACAGTGGAGTAACTGATCAAGAGCGAACTCATGCGTATAATAGGTCTGATGCAGTGATGGATAATTGGAAACAGATCGTACCAACCTTTGTGATCCACAAATCGGTGGTTACAGTCGGACCAGAGTGATCAACAGACAGTCAGATGCATGACAGATAGCCCCTGGAAAGAGTACATTTTTGGTGATGGTTCATATCTGATTGGGACTCAACAGTATGAGACGGATCGTTGCATCTGTATGGAAGGGAGTCTTCTCTCAAATCAGGCAAAATACACGAGTGTCATTGTATTTCGTCTTCCTCTTTCCGACTGAATTTTATGGTTGGTAGCTTCAACAAAATTAAATTCCTCACCTCTACAAGAATTTATGGGCATAGCCTGAGCGGTGGAGGGATTGATTTGATACAATATCTTGAGTTAATTGAAAGACGATGAGCGCTATCTACTACAAATATTCATCGGATAGAACCTTTGATGGTTGAGGAAAAAATATAAGTGATCGCAGACAACGATGCGATCGGAATCCAATAATTTGATGACCAGATTATCGGTTTTGTGATTTGTTGGCATGAGAAATCATGCACAAAAATAATTATTCATTCATTCTTTGGAGTTTTCTTTGTTACTACCTGCTATTTATTGCCTAAATTTGGACAATCAGGATTTTAGCCTCATGAATGTTTGCTGAAATATTTTTTATCGCTGCGAGTCTCACCGCTGTATTCGCCTCGTTGGCCATGCTCATCTCACGAAGTCCAGTGCAGAGCGCGTTGTGGTTGATTCTGGTAATGCTCTGCGTCGCTGGCTTGTACGTAACTCTGAGTGCTGAATTTATTGCAGTTGTTCAGGTTCTTGTTTATGCGGGAGCAATCATGGTCCTGTTTCTCTTTGTCATCATGCTCCTGAATCTTGGTGAAGTGCCCAGAGCAGATCACATGGATGCAAAAAAAGTGATCGGTGTGGTGTTGTTTACTGCGATCCTTGGCCAATTGGTCTATGTCACAGCGATAACATCTGAGTCCTTATCTTCGGAAGTTGCCGTATCTGCGGAAACTGGGTCGGCACTGAAAATCGCCGAAGAATTATTTACCCGCTATGTGCTCCCGTTTGAGATGATTGGAGTTCTCTTGCTAGTTGCTACCATTGGAGCAGTAATCTTAGCCAAACGCACTTTTGAGTAAGTTATATGGGAATCCCTCTTACATGGTATTTGACCCTCAGCGCAGTACTCTTTTCCATCGGAGTGATGGGGGTTCTGTTTCGAAGTAATCTGATCATCATCTTGATGTCTGTGGAGCTTATGCTGAATGCTGTTAATATTACACTCATTGCATTTGCTCAGTTTATGGGAGATGTGTCCGGGCAAATTCTCGTATTTTTTGTCATTTCGGTTGCTGCCGCCGAGGCGGCGATTGGTCTCGCGATCGTCATCGCAATTTTCCGTAATAAGCTTACTGTGGATGTCAACAATATCAAATTGTTCAGGCATTAAGCCGATCCATGTCCACTGACCTCTTTATTCTGCTCATTATTTTGCTTCCTCTGATTGGGGCAGCATTTCTTGGACTGGTTCCCCTCTTCGCTTCAGGACTCCGCCATTATAAGCGAATGCTCGGGACGATTGGAACGTTGATGGTTGCGATTCCTTTTGGGCTTACGCTCATGCTCTTTGCTCAGGGAGTTGATAGTCCAATCATCGCATCCTTTTACACTTGGATGGGGGTTGGGGACTTTACAATTGACTTTGCTTATCGGGTTGACCAGCTTTCTCTGATCATGACTCTGGTTGTGACCGGAGTGGGTGCTCTCATTCACCTTTATGCAACGGGTTACATGGCCGAGGACCGATCGTTCTGGAAGTTCTTCGCCTACCTGAACCTATTCATCTTCATGATGCTCAACCTGATTCTGGCGGATAATCTACTGGTCATGTTCTTGGGTTGGGAGGGGGTTGGTCTCTGCTCCTACCTGTTAATCGGTTTTTGGTATGAAGAGCGCAAGAACAGTGCAGCGGCAAGTAAGGCATTCATTGTGAACAGGGTAGGGGATTTTGCCTTTCTCCTTGCTATGTTCATTCTTGTTCGGGACGTAGGTGGGCTTGATTTTGGGAGCATCCTAACGGGTGCAGAAACCATGTCTCAGGGATCCCTCGCCGCAGTGGTATTTCTCTTGTTTTTGGGGGCTACAGGAAAGAGTGCACAGATCCCCCTGTTCGTTTGGCTCCCCGACGCCATGGCCGGCCCCACACCCGTCTCTGCTTTGATCCACGCTGCCACGATGGTCACAAGTGGGCTCTATTTGTTGGCAAGACTCTCCCCATTGGTCTTGATGATCCCTGATGTAATGATGGTGATTGCTCTGGTTGGAGCTGCAACCGCAATTATTGCTGCCACCGTAGCCCTGACACAGCGCGATATTAAACGGGTCTTGGCCTATTCAACCGTCTCCCAATTAGGATACATGTTCATGGCGGCGGGGGTCGGGGCATTTTTTGTAGCAATTTTTCATGTTGTTACGCACGCATTCTTTAAGGCCTGTTTGTTTCTGGGATCTGGAAGTGTGATCCATGCGATGCACCATGTTGAGCATGATCTCCGAGATCAAGGCTATGATGGCCCCTTTGACGCTCAGGATATGCATCATATGGGGGGGCTTAAAAAATATATGCCCGTGACGCGGTGGACGTACCTGCTATCAACACTTGCTATTGCGGGCATTCCGCTGACCGCAGGATTTTTCTCCAAAGACGAAATCCTATACAAAGCATTTCTTTATGGATTTGATGGGAATGGATATGCATGGTTTGTTTGGGCGATCGGGATCATAACTGCTCTCTTGACAGCATTTTATATGACGCGCTCCTATATGCTGACCTTTGAGGGGAAGTCCAGGTGGCCAATGAAGGATCAACTCCATCCGCATGAATCCCCGAGATCCATGACGATTCCACTCATGATCCTCGCTGGACTCTCAATGGTAGGAGGTGTGATCGGATTCCCAAAAGTCGCCGAAAAGATCGGCTTATCTAACTGGATTCATGACTATCTGGTTGGACATGGGGATCACCTTGGCCCCGTTGCAGAGCCTACAGTTGGGGCATACATCAGCGTTCCTCTCGAGCTTGTCTTGATTGGACTGGGTGCAATGATCGCGATTCTAGGCGTTGTATGGGCATGGCGCTACTTTGCCAGATACGAGTTGAGTGGAGATCAATTGATTCGGGATCGTTTTGGTGCTCTCTACCAGTGGTGGCAATCTAGCTATTATTGGGACAAGTTATATGATCGCACGATTGTACGTCCAGTGATTGGAGGGGCAAATAAAGCATTCGCGCCTTTTGATCAGCATGTTGTGGATGGATTGGTGAATGCGGCTGCTCGGATTTCCATGGCATTCAGTTGGCTATTCGCTCGTCTGCAGACCGGGGTTGTACAAAATTATGCACTTGCGATTGTGCTCGGGACTGTTTTGATGATTGCTCTCTTTTTATTCTAATCAAGAACCACCACGATGGAGTTTGCGAACCTCTTGACCATCATCATCTTTTTACCTTTGGTGGGATCACTCCTGATGTTGTTTGCCCCAAGTGATCGAGCAATCCGGTGGTTCTCCCTATTGGTTACGCTGGGTACATTTGTTCTTTCTCTACCTCTGTGGTTCAGTTTTGATGTAGCAAATGCCGCCGAGTTACAATTCCGTAGTGTGGAGTTCTCTCTGATTTCTGAGAGCATAGATGTTCGCTACCTGATCGGAATTGATGGGTTCAGTCTGCTCCTTGTTCTCTTGACTACATTTTTGGGGCCAATCATTGTTCTCTGTTCCTGGACTTATATCAAAGAGAACACCAAAGGCTATTACGCTCTCCTACTTATCCTTCAAACGGGGATGACCGGTGTCTTCTGTGCCTTTGATGTACTCCTTTTTTATATTTTCTTTGAGTTAACCTTGATCCCGATGTATTTTCTCATCGGTATTTGGGGTGGAGAGAAGCGTATTTATGCAGCGATCAAGTTTGTGATATACACGATGGCAGGGTCTCTCCTAATGCTGGTTGCCATCCTCTATTTGGGATACGCAGCGGGCAATGCGGTCAATGATGGGGTGTTCACTACGAATTATTTCAAGCTATTGTCTTTTGATGTTCCTCTTGGAATGCAGACATGGCTGTTTATTCTGTTTGCCTTTGCCTTTGCGATCAAGGTTCCAATTTTCCCCTTTCACACATGGTTACCAGACGCCCATGTTCAGGCTCCGACGGGTGGATCAGTGGTTCTCGCTGGGGTCTTGCTTAAGATGGGGACCTATGGCTTAGTTCGATTTTGCCTCCCCTTCTTTCCCAGCGCCGCGGCAGCTCATACGTTGCTGATTGGAATCTTTGCTGTGATTGGAATTGTTTATGGAGCACTGGTTTCTCGAGCTCAGAGCGATGCGAAAAAGCTGGTTGCGTATTCAAGTGTAAGCCATTTAGGATTTGTTGTTTTGGGGATCTTTGCCCTGACGCTCGAGAGTGTTCAAGGTGCGATGATTCAGATGATCAATCATGGTATCTCTACGGGAGCTTTGTTCTTGATTGTTGGAATGTTGTACGAGAGGCGGCATACCCGATTGATGTCTGACTATGGAGGCATTGCCCGGTCTGTACCTATTCTTACATTCTTTATGGTTCTCACGGCATTAGCGAGTGCCGGGCTTCCAGGTCTGAATGGTTTCGTTGGAGAGTTCCTGATTCTCGTAGGTGCGTTTAGCAGTGAGGTGCCAGGGATTCCAGTACTGACCATTATTGCCACTACTGGAGTTATTCTTGCGGCTGTGTATCTTCTCTGGATGTTAAGTCGAATGTTCTTTGGCCCCTTGACACTTGAGGCGAATCGGACTATGTCTGACTTGAATGGCAGAGAGCTGACTATACTCGTTCCAATGGCATTATTGATGATCCTTCTTGGCCTAGTCCCCAAGCCATTCCTGAAAGTGAGTGAACCTGCTGCTGTGCGCTTGATTGAAGTGATTGAAGAGAAAAGAGCATTCGCCGAGATGGATGATCCAACCCTGCGGCGCACTCTTGAAATGAACCGAAGATCGTCAATGCAGTCGTCTTCCCCTGTTGACAACCCCTCGTCTCCTCAACCGTAATCCTAGATTTCATGACTTATATGCGATTACTTTCCATCTTTTTCGTAACAATTGTTCTTTATAGTGCTTCTGGGGTATTGGCCCAAGAGGTTGATGCGACCGCGGGAGCTACGCAAGAGGTTGGGGACACCACTCGTCTAATGATGAATGATACTCAAGAGGCGGATGATGGTCAAGCGGAGATGCACACAGCCGAGGAGGGGTATGAGGAAGGCCATGGTAATGGGTACGCAAAAGTTCTACCTCCTCTATGGCTCGTCGCCCCTTTTGTGATTCTTCTGCTACTGATTGCAACGGGACCGCTGTTCTATGGTCATCACTGGCATAGTCATTATCCCAAGTATGCTGTTGGGTTAGGTCTATTTGTGACAATCTACTACCTGTTCGTTCTTCAGGACGGTTACTCAATGCTCCATGCACTTCAGGAATATCTCTCGTTTATTGCACTAGTTGCTTCCTTATTTATTGCTGCAAGCGGAATATTCTTGAAAGTGAATGCAAGGGGGACCCCATTGGCAAATATTTCGCTCCTCTCTGTGGGAGCAGTGGTTGCAAATCTTATTGCCACCACTGGTGCAGCGATGTTGTTTATTCGACCCTATATGCGGCTGAATAAGGGAAGATTGAAGGCATATCATATTGTGTTTTTCATATTTATTGTGGCAAATGTAGGCGGAGCAATGACTCCGATCGGAGATCCTCCCCTCTTTTTGGGATTTCTGCGTGGAGTTCCATTTTTTTGGACGGCCATCAATTTATGGTATATCTGGATCCCGACGCTCATCGTATTACTGGCCATTTTTTATGTGATTGACAGCCGCAATAAAGCCGAGTCAACCACCGAAATTTCCACAGGAAAAACAATTGAGATTCAGGGCGTACGCAGCTTCCTGTTTGTAGTCATTATTGTTCTCTCTGTTTTCATTGATCCGAATGTGATTAGTGCACTCAAAGGTACACCCTGGGATTTGGTAGGCACATATCATCTCCCGTTTGGAATTCGGGAAATCATAATGTTCTCAATGTGTGTGCTTGCGTTCATGTTTTGTGATAAGGGAGCATTAAAAAAGAATGAATTTACGTTTGAGCCGATTCGCGAAGTTGGCTGGTTGTTTCTGGGTATTTTTGCTTGTATGGTGCCAGCATTAGCCTTGATCTCCAACTATGCAGCCGAGAATGCGGATGCACTCACTGCGACCACGTTTTATTGGGGAACGGGGATTCTGTCTGGTGTACTGGATAATGCTCCTACCTATCTCAACTTTCTCGCTGCCGCAATGGGTAAGTTTGGCTTAGACGTAAACAATGCCCTTGATGTAAAGGAATTCGCTAGTAAGGATGCCCTTTACCTCTCCGCAATTTCGATTGCCGCCGTATTCTTTGGCGCAATGACTTACATTGGCAATGCTCCCAACTTTATGGTGAAAGCGATTGCTGATTCAAACAATGTAGATGCGCCCTCCTTTGTTGGCTACTTAGTCAAGTATGGACTCACCATTCTGCTGCCAGTCTATGCGGTCGTTTGGCTGGTCTTTTACAGTGGATGGATTTTATAAAATTACTAATACAAGCAAATGAATCGTGACCCACTTGATCAGGGTGCCATTAATCAGGCGCTGGACTCACTCCTGGATTGGGAGTATGAGAATGATCGACTTTCAAAAACATTCAAGTTTGCCGATTTTCATGAATCTGTTGCATTCATTGTTCGGATTGCATTCCATGCAGATCAGTTAGATCACCATCCTGTACTTTATAATGTGTACAATCAAGTCCGAGTGGAACTTACAACTCACAGTGCGAACAATAAGGTTTCTCAGATGGATGTGCTGTTAGCCCGAGCTATTGACAAAGTGGTGGGGAGCCAAACCTAACCTGATGGAGCTTTCAGCTGCGTTTGACACCATTCTCTCTGATTTGTCCGGAGGCGCCTCAATTCTTTGGCTCTCTATGGTTGGCATTGTCGTCATTGTATGGGATATATTCCGCAATGATGCTCCATCACTGCCCTGGATTGCAGGACTCTCCATCGTGATTGCCCTAATTTTTGAGTTCAGCAAGGTAGGGGATCCAGCTTCTACCGTCTTCTTTTCGCTTATTCAGACCGGCGGAGTTGCTTCATTCATTAGTGTGACCATTCTGGTCAGTTCGCTCTTTTCAATCATTCTTGCTGTCCCATACTTGAAAAGCATCCAGCGTAGCTATGGAGAGATTTATGCTCTCATGCTGTTTGCCACCAGTGGAATGCTACTTTTGGGAACGGCTAACAATATGGTTACGGTTTTTGTTGGACTTGAAACCATGTCCATAGCCCTTTATATCCTGACCGGAATTGTACGCAGTGATGAAGGCGCGTTAGAAAGCGCCTTGAAGTACTTTTTATTGGGTGCATTCTCTACTGGGTTCTTCCTCTACGGGATCGCATTGATCTATGGTGCTACCGAAACAATGTATTTTAACGAGATGACCTTCGGGTACTCGGTCAGTGAATTGCGCCCATTATTCTGGGTTGGGGTTGCCCTTTTCCTGGTTGGATTTATGTTCAAAGTGAGTGCGGTGCCTTTTCATATGTGGACACCGGATGTCTATCAGGGAGCTCCCACTCCACTGACAGGCTTCATGGCCACGGCTTCCAAATCGGCCGCATTCGCCGCTCTTGTTCTGGTACTCTATCATGGAATTGGAACGTTGGGGCCAGGAGGGGCTGAATGGCGACTGGTGCTTGCGCTAATTGCACTGGTTACGGTTGTGATTGGGAATTTATTGGCTCTCACACAGGATAATGTGAAACGAATGCTCGCATATTCTTCGATAGCACATGCAGGGTATGTGCTGATTGCTCTTGCAGCCGGAACATCAGAAGCCTATGCGGGCGCGGTCTACTACCTATTGATCTATGCTCTGATGAATATTGGAGCATTCGGTGCCATTGCATTATTAGAGTGGGACGGCAAGGAAGGCAGGCGTCAGACGCTTGACTCTCTGGCCGGGATCGGATTCAAGAAGCCTGTGGTCGGTATTACGATGGGGATATTTATGTTTAGCCTCACGGGATTTCCTCCATTGGGAGGGTTTTTTGGTAAGCTTGCAGTTTTTGCTCCCGCAGTCAACGCTGGGTTGACTTGGCTGGCGATCGTGGGCGTGCTGGCAAGTGTCTTTTCGGGGTATTATTATCTCCGCGTATTGTATGTGATCTGGATGAAACCATTCACTGAGGCAGATCCTGCGGTTCAATCCGCATCGTTTCCCGTTCCCCGTTCGTCTTCCATCGTTCTGATCACCTGTTCTATTCTGCTTTTAGGGATTGGCTTGGTTCCAGAAATTCGTGACCTGACGTTATCCTTTTTCTCTCAGGGATTGTTTGCTGCTTTGCCGTAGGACTTCATTATGCGTTCATTGATTGAGGACTTGATTCCCCATGCACCGGATATTGGGCTGTATGTGGCCCCTGAAATTCCACAGAAACGTCTCAGAGGTGCAACACGGGATTATGCAAAGGATATCCACGCTGAAGATATTATTGCGCTTTATGATGGTACATTTTTGGGGAATGGAAAGGATGGAGCGGTTTTCCTATCGGATCGATTTATTTTCCAGAATTCAGATCTGGAGCCCTCCCAGACCATTCATTACCGTGACATTGTGTTCGTTGAATCTCGCCGATCAAAATTACGCGGAGCATCAATTCACATGGAGATCAACCGAGGGAGGGCAACCTTTCCAGTAAAACTAGATCTTTCCAAGCATCCCAAAAGCCTTCCATACATTGAAAAACTTCTCCGCAAGCTCATGGTTGCTCCCGAACCATCCCCAGTTCAGGGTACGAATTGGACTACAGTTTCGGATGCACTCCAACATCTTGTTGCTGAGGGACATTTATCCGAATCTGACTTTCAAAGGCTGATCAGTCTTCGTCCACAGTCTGGGTGATTCAAGCAGTTACCTCTGAACAAATCGTGGATAAATTCGTACAAATCAAGACATTTAACAACCCGACCAAATGGCTTATAAACTACCTGATCTACCTTTTGCGCATTCTGAGTTGGAGCCCTACATTGATGCACGAACGATGGAGATTCACCATGGAAAACATCATCAGGGCTACACCACGAACTTGAATAAGGCTTTGGAATCTCACGCAGACCTCCAGGTAAAGTCAATTGAGGAATTACTGCGAGGATTTGCCCAGCTTCCTAAAAGTATTCAGACCGCCGTTCGCAATAATGGTGGAGGATATGCCAACCACAATCTTTTTTGGACGATCCTGAGTCCTTCGGGGGGTGGTTCTCCTACAGGAGAGTTGGCCACCGCGATCAACAGCACATTTGGCTCATTTGAAGAGTTTAAATCCAAATTCTCTGCTGCTGCTGCCACACAGTTCGGGAGTGGTTGGGCATGGCTTGTTGCAGATGCCGCCAAAGTTCTCCATGTCTATTCAACGGCAAATCAGGACAGTCCATATATGAAAGGACATACGCCACTTCTCGGACTGGATGTATGGGAGCATGCTTATTATCTCAATTACCAGAACCGCCGTCCAGACTATGTGGCTGCATTCTGGAATATCGTGAATTGGGATCAAGTCGGGATTAACTTCTCGCAATAAACCAGTCGGTTCAACTTTTTGGAAGTAGTGACAGAATCACTACATCAAATTCATTCGTTATCGTGACTTCGGGTTCCCGTAAGATTCTCCGCCACCAGTGTCAAACTATGTGGCAATGATGGGAGAATGCAATCGTTGAGCTCCTATTCATCGGATGAATGTGTAGGTGTATTTCAAAAACAGCGCACGAGAATCAAGGAGCGGGAGAATCGGGCGGTGGGGCATCCGATCGGTGTTACGCCCTTCATTATATACAAGCCACAAATCGTTTCCTTCCTTAAAGTTGTATCGGAAGCGAACGTTTGCAGACACGATATCCGCGGAGGTGCTATATTGGAGAAAGGCACTCACGCTGGCCGCAGTTGAAAAACTGATTTGAGTACGAATTCGGGCAAGATGAACAAAAAACTCCTGCATGCGATCAGGAAATCGTACACGATTGAACTGGTAAGTTCCTCCAAGTTCCAGATACCGAGAGGGATTCCAGGTTGGTTCTATTTCAATTTGAATATTTGAACCATCATAGAATTGTCCCATCTCCGCGGCCGCATCTATGCGCCATAGAAGTCCGTAGCGCATCTCGTATTCCCAAATAAAGTTAAAAAACTTGTATCGACCGATTGGGATCTCAGTATCTTCGGGGAGTTCAGCGGGGGCTGTCAGACTATCAATCCAGGTCTCAATCTGAAAAGTATGTGAATCGCCAGATTTCATATTGATGAATCCATCAATCCAGGCGATCTGCGTTTCCAGACTTCCATCCGAGTCACGAAGGAATTGTGTGAATAACAGTTGCGGTCGTATTGATTGAATTTTTGACTGTTCGCTTGCAAACCAGCCATATCCTACAACAAAGAATGGCTGAAAAAAACCTCTTCGTGAAACGAAACCTACACCAGGTTCAAACTCTGTTCCTCCCCACACGGATGCGAATCGGTAGGAAAGTCCTATCTCGGTACGGCGCTGGATTTGGATTCGGGCAAAGCCGTTGGCTCTTGGATCATGGCGAGGCGATCCTTCATCAAATGTTTGTGCCCATTTCAATTCAAGGTACTCATTGGGTGTAATTTTGATTTGAGAATCAATTCCATAGACCACATTGCTATTTCCTTTGGAGCCGAGGCGTGTAGTTCCTAAAGCGCCAATAAATGAACCGGGGTTAAAAACCTGTGTACGCAAGCGATAGACGCCAAAATTTTCGGATGGATTTCCATGGGCAGCACCGGTCTGCATGTTAATGAATCCGATATCCCAGCTCCCAACCCGCCCAACGAGACGAGCGCCCCCATAGATTGGGACGGTTTCCCCCTCATTAAGTCCGATCTGGCGGGTATTAAAGAGCCGATCAGATCTTCCTACGGTTCGGAATTCAAAGATGCCGGATCGTTCTTGAAAAAATCTGCGCTTTTCGGGAAAAAAAAGAGAAAAGCGAGTAAGGTTCACTTGTTGATCATCTGCCTCAACCTGTGCAAAATCTGTATTCACGGTAAGGTCAAGCGTCAAATTATTAGTGAGGTTGTATTTCACATCTCCTCCGACATCCGCTGACCAATTTGATAGTTGATCATATTGGGATGCATCGTTAGAGAGCATAGAAAACTGCTCAGTTCCACTTGCTACATAAGGAGTGATATAAAAAGGACATCCCGCCTTCACTTCGCGAAGAGAGACGCGGCGTAACCTACTGGGTTTCGCATAGCTCATATCCCAATTGGGAGGGATCGCAGGGAATTGATGAATTTCATTCTTTCTGGAAATGCGTCGTGTTACGGACATTCCCATTTCCACTTGACCATCCAGAGACTGGAATCCCAGACTTGTAAGCGGGATCTGCATTTCAACAGACCATCCGAATTCTGTTCGTTGTGCAGCTGAATCCCAGAAGGTGTTCCAACTCAGATTGATTACAGAACCAAAGGGATCTCGTCCACCTGATTCAAGATCATTCGAAATGGACATATCGATCCGAACATTATTTGGGGTTGTCAAAAACCACAAAGCATTTTGACGGTCATTGAAGGTATCAAGAATCAGACCAACGGTATCGTCTCCACTGTAACGGTCTCTGTACATTGAATTGGCACGGATTCCATCTGGATTACGATCATACAGCTTTCCTCCGAGGTATAGATACTGATCATCGTAGGCGACTCGAATATCGGTCTGTTCAGACATGCTGTCCATAAAGATAGGACTATACATTACAAAAGGCAACGAAGCTACCTTTTCCCAGGCTAGGTCATTCACAAACCCATCTACTTGAATCGGTTCTGTGAGTCTGGGTAGAGCCAGAGGGGAATTCGTATCAGGAGATTGGGCCAGGGGATTGCCAATTATCAGTTGACACGACGCATAAATTAAGATTGCTACTCGTACCAAAGAGCACATCATGTAGATCTATTGTAAGAGGTTTCCCCGTCGTAGTGCTGTCCGTCATCCAGATTCCTTTACTCAAAAGAATCAATCAATTTACGATGTGGAAGTTAACCCCGAAATTATTGAAGTTACATACAATAAGTGCATTATTCCCTCATGGGTTGTTGTAGTGTCAGTAATTCATACAATTTCTGAAAGTTAACATATCATCAGTGTAGTTCACACGCTACCAAGGAAATATTTTTGAGTGAATTCTTTCAGATAGTTCTATAGATGAATCGGTCTGCGGTGTTAGAACATTTGATTTGAGAATGGAAATACTCCGAATGTTTTCGGTGCAGACAATAAAAATGATACCTTATTCCCAGCCCAACCATTGCTTCCAGGTTACCCATTGGCAGAAATAATTCCGTCAATCAGGATTATTCAATGTAGAAAAATCATATCAATCCAGTTCAAAGGTTAGAAAGACAAATTTCAGGAATGAATTTACTTTTGGCACTCATATCTTTAAGGGTGAATGTTGATTGACACTCATGCACATCTCTATGATGATCAATTCGTTCACGACCTGAATGATGTCTTCCATAGGGCAAATGAGGCAGGGGTGAACAGAACAATTTTGCCTGCGGTTGATGTAGCATCAATCCATCAAGCCCTTGAATTGTGTGCCAAGTATGAAGGAACCTATGCGATGGCGGGAATCCATCCTACCCATGTTCAAGATGCCGATGATCAGGATTTTGATGAACTTAAATCACTGTGTGATGAATCAAAGGTAATAGGGATTGGTGAGTCTGGATTGGACTATTACTGGGAAAAATACTACTGTGAACGCCAGCCTGAATTTTTTGCAAGGCATATCCGATTGTCGGTTGAAACACAATTACCACTGATCATTCATCTGCGAGATCAGAAGCATCTTGACCGTGCACATCACGATGCAATAAAGATCCTGGAACAAGAGTTAACGCCCTGTTCCGCTGGGCATCCAGGTGGGATTTTTCACTGCTTTACCGGACCTGATTGGTTACCAGAAGCCGCTGCAAGACTTGGATTTCGGTTAGGGGTAGGGGGAGCAGTGACCTTCAAGAATTCAGGTGTTGCAGAAATGCTCCGCGATGTCCCACTGAGTCAAATCGTTCTGGAAACAGACGCTCCTTATATGTCACCTGTTCCATACCGCGGGAAACGCAATGAACCTGCAAGGATCGCACTCATTGCCCAGAAAGTTGCCGACCTAAAAAAAAGAACAGTTGCCGAGGTAGCAGAAATCACATCTGCTAACGCCCGGCAACTGTTCAAGCTTGATTCGTAAAGAGGTTACTTATTCTCTGCGTCTTCGTCAACAACCTCAAAATCAGCATCGTCAATGACATCATCAGCGGATGCCTGCCCGTTATCGGAGGGGGCAGAGGAAGCTGCCTCACTCTGGGCTTTGGCCTGCTGAGCGGCGGCGATCTCTTCACCAGCAGCCGTCCATGCTTCATTTAACTGCTCCATCCCACTCTCGAGTTCGTCAACATTCTTAGATTCGTGCAAACTCTCGAGTCGCTCCAAAGCACCAGTGATCTTTGCTTTGTTGTCATCTGATAGGCTTTCACCAAACTCCGAGAGATTATTCTTTGTAGAGTAGATCAGACTATCAGCCTGGTTCAACAGTTCAATTTCTTTGCGACGCTTTTTGTCCTCATCAGCATGTTCTTTGGCCTGCTGGCGCATGGCTTCAATCTCACTTTCAGACAGTCCACTGGAGGCTTCAATACGAATGGATTGCTCTCGGCCTGTGTTCTTATCCTTAGCAGTAACATTCAGAATTCCATCTGCATCAATATCAAAGGCAACCTCAATCTGCGGGGTTCCACGTCTTGCAGGTGGAATTCCATCCAAATGAAATTTCCCGATGGTTCGATTATGAACGGCCATATCCCGATTTCCCTGTAGCACATGAATCTCCACGGATGGCTGATTGTCGGATGCAGTTGAGAAAACCTCATGTTTGCGTGTAGGAATCGTGGTATTTGACTCAATCAGAGTTGTCATGACTCCACCCAAAGTTTCAATGCCCAGATTCAGTGGAGTCACATCAAGTAGCAGGACATCATCAATATCCTGGGAGAGTACTCCCCCTTGGATTGCCGCTCCCATGGCAACGACTTCATCGGGGTTAACCGATCGATTCGGGGCTTTTCCAAAGAATTTCTCAACAGTTTTCTGCACAAGTGGGATTCTTGTAGAACCGCCGACCAGAATCACTTCGTCAATTTGGTCTCGGGTAAGCTTTGCGTCTTTCAGCGCCTGTTCCATCGGAGCAACCGTTCGCTGTACCAGATGACCAATCAACTGCTCAAATTTTGAACGAGACAGAGTGGTCGTCAAGTGTTTGGGTCCTTCCGCAGTGGCAGTGATGAACGGCAGGTTGATAGAAGTTTCGCTACTGCTGGAAAGTTCGGTTTTAGCTTTTTCAGCTGCCTCTTTAAGCCTCTGCAGTGACATTTTATCAGCGCGCAGATCTACGCCTTCCTCTTTTTGAAAGGAGTCGGCAAGGTAGTCAATTAACTTATGATCAAAGTCATCTCCTCCAAGGTGGGTATCCCCATTGGTTGATTTGACTTCAAATACCCCCTCTCCAAGTTCAAGAATAGAAATATCATACGTACCTCCCCCTAAGTCGTAGACTGCAATTGTGCGGTCTTTATCTTGTTTCCCGAGGCCGTAGGCGAGTGCGGCAGCAGTAGGCTCATTAATAATCCTGCGAACTTCAAGCCCGGCAATTTTTCCAGCTTCTTTGGTTGCCTTACGCTGAGCATCATTGTAGTACGCTGGAACGGTGATCACCGCCTCTGTGACTTTTTCACCAAGATAATCCTCCGCAGTACTCTTGAGTTTCTGAAGAATCATGGCAGAGATTTCCTGTGGAGAGTACATCTTGTCATCAATCCGTACACGGGCAGTCCCATTTTCACCCTTCTCAACTTTGTACGGGACGGTTTTGAGTTCACTCGGTACCTCATCATAAGCGCGTCCCATGAAGCGTTTGATGGAGAAAACCGTATTCTCAGCGTTTGTGACTGCCTGTCTTTTCGCAGGTCCACCCGCAAGTCGTTCACCATCTTTCTTGAACGCGACGACAGACGGAGTCGTGCGACCACCCTCCGAATTTTCAATCACCTTTGGCTCGCCTCCCTCCAATACAGAAACAACCGAATTGGTTGTTCCCAAATCAATTCCAATTATTTTACTCATGTGTTCCGAATAATTAGTGAATAAGTATGACAATAATTACTAAGTTATCGGCAATAATCCTGCCGCCTTTTCTTATCGGACAGAATGGCAGAACATGAGTCATTAATGGAACTGTTTGACCATGAACGCTCCAGAATAGTTAAGGTAGAACAGGCATTTATGTTGTCAACCATGACGTTTCTTCCGAATTCCATTACAGCATTTCGCATCTTGGTGACGCCTGTTCTCATCTATTGTATTTTCCAGCAAACCCCTTGGTTTGCCACGATCTCTTGTATTCTCTTCACGTTGGGAGCAATTTCGGATTTTGCTGACGGACTAGTTGCTCGTGCGATCAAGCATCCAAGTCAACTGGGACGTCACCTTGACCCTGCCGCGGATAAGGTTTTAATCCTCGGGACGCTCATTCCATTAGCATGGTTATATCCCCAGCATATCCCTTGGTGGGCTGTCTTGGTAATTGGTTTTCGGGATGCTGCAGTTACGGGGTTGCGGATGAGAGCCGACTCAACCGGGCGCTCTCTACCAACGATTGGATTTGCAAAGATCAAGACCGGACTACAAATGATCTTTCTAGGTTTATTTTTGTTGATATTGGTGTTCCAATATCTACCAGAATTTGAAACCTTAACTCTTGAACTCCTCCAGAGTCGACTCATTTTCTGGGGGATGATTATTGTTCTTCTCATTACATGTTTGACGGGGTTCTCTTATCTTCGGATCTTTCCTTGGACACGATTAACTGATCTCAATAAATGAATAATCCATCAGAATCCATCGAAATTAAAATTGCTCATGAGTTGCTCAAGATTGGGGTCATGTCCGTTTCAAAGGAAGAGCCTTTTGTGTGGTCTTCGGGAATGTTATCCCCATTTTATTGTGATAATCGACGAACGCTGTCCTATCCCAAAGTTCGTAGAATGCTCACAGAAGCATTTTGCGAGCGCGCTTCAAAGTATGAATTTGATTGTGTCGCAGGTGTCGCAACTGCTGGAATTGCCCATGCAGCCTGGTTAGCCGATTGTTTGTCCCTCCCTCTGATTTATGTCAGGCCGGAGGCAAAAGGACATGGACATCAGAATCAAATTGAAGGACATCTACTTAATAATAGTCGGGTTTTGATGGTTGAAGATCTTGTTGCTTCTGGTCTTTCTGCACTTCAAGCTGCTGAGGCTGTCCAACAGGCAACTGGCTCCATGCCTGTCTGTATTCTTGCCATCTTTACCTACGGTCTGGATGGGGTTGCCGAATTATTTGAGCAAAAGGGGACACTGCTGGAAACTTTATGTGATTTTTTCACATTCGTGGACGTAGCCCTTGAGTCGGGGTATCTGGACACCGAGTCGTACAACATCCTATTAGAGTGGCGCCATGATCATCAATCCTGGACTTTAAAACATTAGGTGGCTGGAGTGAAAGAGCTCACTGCGAGCATAATTACAGTAGGAGATGAACTACTCGTGGGGCAGGAAGTGGACACGAATGCCACTTATCTTGCCGCAGAGTTGACCCGTATTGGCGTTACGGTTTCATATTCACTTACGGTTGGTGATGACCGAAACTCCATCAAATCTGCCATTGAACAAGGAATTCATCGTTCCCGTCTTACGTTCGTGACGGGTGGACTGGGTCCTACACCTGATGATCTGACCCGTGAAGCGGCCGCAGAGTTTGCAGGTTCCACTCTTGAAACTGATAAGGGAACCATTGCGCATGTAACACGGCATTTTGAATCTCTTGGCCGGAAGGTTCCAGATGGATCTGAGCGAGTCGCTCTGGTTCCAGACGGCTTTGATGTTCTTCCTAACGAGAAGGGCACCGCACCAGGCTTATGGTATCAAGAACCCAACAATAATAATTTGATTCTCCTTCCAGGTGTTCCGCATGAGATGAAGGCTATCTTTTCAAATCATGTGATTCCTCGTCTCAATCAGATGGAAGGCCATGCTCAAATTGCGCAGCACACACTCAAAATTGCGGGGATAGGTGAGACTATACTTCAAAGGCAGATTGAGGAAATTTCTCATTTATTAGATCCAGAACTCAAGGTTGCATATCTCCCTGGTATTTATGGCGTTCGCATTAGACTGACCATTCGGGGGGGCAATGCTACTGATCGTTTGGAATCGTCAGTGCAGGAAATCAAGCATAAACTTGGATCCGCCATTTTCGGGTGTGAAAATGACAGGATGGAAAGTGTGCTCGGGAATCTACTGTTGCGCTATGGGTTGACGATAGCTGTTGCCGAGAGTTGTACCGGCGGACTACTACTCCATCAGTTGACCAATGTATCGGGGGCCTCTTCCTACGTATTGGGCGGAGTGGTTTCATATTGTAATTTTTCCAAGCAGCACCAATTAGGTGTTTCGGCGAATATTCTTCAGGATTTTGGTGCAGTGAGTAAATTGGTTGCGGTTCAGATGGCGGAAGGAGTACGGATGCGCCTCAACAGTGATATAGGATTGTCTGTGACCGGCGTTGCTGGACCCGGTGGAGGAACGGATGAGAAACCTGTTGGCTTAGTCTGGATAGGATACGCTGACTCTACAGACGCTTGGGCGATTCGCCATCAGTTTGGTAGAGATCGTGACCGGAATAAGCAGAAAAGTGCTCTTGCTGCGATGAATCTAGTTCGTCAAGAGTTACTGAAACGTAATGAATCAACTAGTTAACCTGACCACGAATTCTGTATCCCTACTAACAATTCAAATCAATCATGAGTACTAAAGAAAATCCACAAATGCGTGCGCTCAATCTTGCAATCAAGGAGATTGAAAAACAACATGGTAAGGGCTCAATCATGCGAATGGGGGATGCTCCTCCAGTTCAAGTGGAAGCGATTCCTACTGGATCTATTGCTTTGGATGCAGCGTTGGGAGTCGGAGGAATTCCTCGCGGTCGCATCGTTGAAATATTTGGACCAGAGTCATCTGGCAAGACGACACTTGCGACCCATTGTTTGGCCGAAGCTCAAAAGTTGGGAGGACAATGTGCTTTCATTGATGCGGAGCATGCATTTGATCCATCCTATGCAGAGAAGCTTGGGGTAGATATAGATCAGTTGCTCATGTCGCAGCCGGATACTGGAGAACAAGCGCTTAATATCTGTGAAACCCTTGTTCGGAGTGGAGCACTTGATCTGATCATTGTGGATTCAGTCGCTGCCTTGGTTCCTGCCGCGGAGATTCAAGGAGACATGGGAGACAGCCATGTTGGGTTGCAAGCCCGCCTCATGAGCCAAGCCCTGAGAAAGTTAGCGGGGATCATCAATCGGTCAAATGTGGTAGTCATCTTCATTAACCAATTGCGCGAAAAAATTGGTGTCATGTTTGGGAATCCCGAAACGACGCCAGGCGGCAAAGCCCTGAAGTTCTACAGTTCGGTGCGGTTAGATATTCGTCGTATCGGTGCAATAAAAAATGCAACGGAGGTGATTGGGAATCGAACGCGTGTCAAAGTGATCAAAAATAAAGTAGCTCCTCCTTTCCGCAATGCAGAATTTGATATTATCTATGGGGAGGGGATTTCGTCGATGGGAGAGTTGGTTGACTTGGCTGTGAATATTGGTCTGATTACCAAAAGTGGTTCATGGTATGGTTATGGAGAGGTGCGTATCGGTCAAGGGCGGGATAACGCGAAGGACTGGTTGAGGGATAATCCAGAGGATTGCGAAACAATTAAGATTGCAGTTCGAGAAAACTTAGGCTTAACGCCTGCTACGTCTCTTCCTGTTCTCAGTGCAAATTAGAAATTGTACCAAGATCCGAGGGCTGCTTTAAGTTGAATCTACGTTCATTTCAAGTGTGGGGAAGAGGGGCATCTGCCCCTCATCGTTTGCAGGTACAGTGAACATTAATGAAATCTATAAAGTGGCCTTGAAAACACCAAGAACACTGGATACTAGACTATTGACCTGATCAGATAGGCGTGACTGCTAAGTTGGTGCGATGGATTGAGCCCCACATTAATCAGCAGAGTGGTAACCGTTGACCTCATGACTTCCCGTGTATGACCTCAAAGAGCGTAGTTTGAGTGACTTATCCGACGAATTATTTAGGATGAGAGCAATTTGAACAGCATCTCATGCGGGACTACTCGTTCAGAATTCGAAAGTCGTCCGTTTTCTACCGGGTACTATTTATTCACCCTAACGTAGAACATGTCATCTACACAAGGTCTACCCCCACCTTTTCACCGCTCAGTTCAAGGATTATGCTTGATTGATCAATCTTGATAATTCCCGTCCTCCCATTTAGTTGAAATCCGACTAGTGTGTGACCATAGAGACGCTCTCTCCCGAGACTCGCCCAATGACTACATCTTCAACGTCATGTGAGTCCAGAAGTTGGTGATGATAGGGGAATCTACTACGTTTGAACCCTATGCAAAAGACATTGGATCTACACTGTCCTATACCCAATACATTCAAAATGTATCCACTGCCGGGGACTGCTTTTCAACGAATACGATAAGAAATGACTGGACATTTTAGGCAGTTCAGCGAAGAAGAATCCATACAGTGAACCATCTGTTCGTTATCTACACTCTCATCGCCATCCACGATCTCTATTGGTGCATATAGACCAAGACTCTTTTGGCAGTTTCCTCTCCCAACTTCATGAATTTATCAGGTCGTGATGTGAAAGGTTGGCACCGAAGATTCAGCAAATTAGGATGAAAAGTTGGGGCTGAAATATCTGATTTTACCCCCTAATTGAGCTTAATTCCATAGAAACTGAAGAATCGGAATTGAGGCCAACTAATAAGAAGGTTGAATAAAGATTATGAGAATTCTATAAGAATTCTATAAATAAGATCTTTTTTTCATGAAAAAATCATGGTTTTTTATGTATTATAATTTTTGTTTACTCTTTAGTTAGTAGTAAATATGATCCGTAACTGCCTGTCACAATTACTGTTATATCAATTTTTTCAAGACTTTTCCAAGGATAATGAGGAGGAGATCTAAGAATCAATTTAATTTGGGATTTATCCTCACTCATATGCTTAATTCAATTGATGAAGCAGCATCTCATTTGAATCTCACCTCATTACTCATTCTATTTCCAGCGAAATTTTTTGTCTGTCTTTTAAGCGGCCCCGAAGGATCTGAGTTTTCATTCCCAATTAATGGGAATGGGATTTGCGATTTTTTTCATCGCCATCATTCCTTCTTTCAGTTGCGTTTTTGCTTACACCTGAATACTATCTGGGAGCGCTACCAGAGAATGAAAAAAAGCGGTTCTCTATTCCTCAAAACGTTGAGAAGACCATTCGGGAAGACACTCTTTACACGATTCAGACGATTGAAGTTACAGAAGCGGGCAAATATTCTATGAGAATGACAGAATTGACAGGGACGGGTTCACTAACTCTCAATCATATCACCATATCTTCCAAGCAACCGATCACAAAGGATGATCTTGATGTAAGCAATCAAATATTGCCACTTGGTAAACTCAATGACGGCGACGACTATAACTCTTATCAATTCCAACTCTTCGTCGCAGGTGATGTAAGCAGTGCATTTCGGCTTACCTCCAATATAACTCTAGTGATCTCTCCTACTGTCTTTTCAGAATGACTTATATATATTATATGAGGTATAGCAGAACTCTCGAAAGGAATTTTTATCTCCATTTTCTTGGCGATGATGATATGACATTCATAATCCTGATGAAATGACCACATCTCGCGGTATTGTGCTATTCGCAAGAATTCAATCCAATGCTTTGTGGACTGCCGTGGATGAAAACAGGAATGAAGTGCCATGTCCGCCTAAGCCCCACAGAGTGGCGAGACAACTTATCATTTCGCGTTGGGTAGCGCACCTCCAATTCGAAAATTTTGGAGGATTATCCCAGAAGATAGGTCACACAGGGATGCCCAAATCACTCCAAATCTTCCTCATAAGGGACTTGACCTGTTTTCAGAAAAATGTATTAGAAGCCGAAATAGGCGAATGCGTACCTAACAGAAACATTAACAAATATGTAAACTGAGATGGACATTTTTCTGCCAAGCACCAATTTACTAAGATACAGGGGGGTAATTTTATCGTATGCTGTGCTCCTGATCTTATTCTCAGCATTTCCGAGTTCATTGTGGGCACAGGATACCTCACCTCCATCTGTTTCTTCTGCAACGGTGGATGGGACTAACTTAGTTGTGACCTTTGTGAGAGAACTCTCTCCCGTCACTGGTTTGACAAATTCTGCTTTCGAGGTAATTAAACTGGAAAGATTTGCTCAACGATCCCAACCTTTAAGTGGTATTCCCACAGTCAGCGGGAGAACAGTGACACTCACATTAACAAGGCCTGTTGTTGAGTCCGATATGGGAACTGTGCAGATGAACTACACGGCCCCAAGTGAGGCGAATGCCAGACTTCGGGATGCAACAGACAACGCAGTACAGAACTTTACACGTCAGAAGGTGCTCAATTTGAGGGGCGGAATTTGTCCTCGGACCGAGGGAGTGAGGCAAGCGATCTTAGATAGATGGATTGAACGTAGAAATTGTGATGAGATCACGCCCGATGACTTAGAGAGTATTGTATCTATCTCCCTAGTTCGCGTGAGCAGTAATACCAGTGAACTGAAATCTGGCGACTTCAGTGGACTCACGAATCTGACAAGTTTGACTCTGTCAGGGTTGAGACTGGTCAGTCTACCATCAGATTTGTTTCGTAATCTGAACAAATTACAGACCCTCAATCTAAACAACAACTCTCTCACGGATCTACATCAAGGCCTATTTGATGGACTAAACGAATTAAAGATTATCAGATTAGATAACAACTCTCTCATGGCATTAGATGATTCAGGTCTGTTTAATGATCTGGTCAACTTAGAACAGATAATTCTTACCAACAATTCCCTTAATAGTTTAGCCCAAAATTTATTCAATGGACTGATCAAACTGAAGATTCTCGATCTATCAAATAATTCTCTCACGACCTTAGATAATGCTGGTCTTTTCAATGAGTTATCTAGTTTGACGGAACTACGGCTTGGCCGTAACCCTCTCACGAGTCTACACGAAAATTTGTTTAATGGGCTTGAGGCCTTGGAGGATCTATTTTTATACGAAACCTCTCTCACGGCTCTGGATGATGCGGATCTATTTCATGGACTGGGGAACTTAAAGATGCTACAACTACATGGAGTGACCGAGAAGCGCGGTTTCATTTCGTCATTACATCAAGATCTATTTGATGGACTGATTAGCCTAGAGAATCTGCGGTTGGATCACAATTCTCTCACCTTTCTACACAGGGGCTTATTTGATGAACTAATCAATTTAAGAAGCTTATGGCTATTCGGGAACGATCTTGATGATCTACACCAAGATCTGTTTGATGGTATTGAGGGAGACATTACAGTTGTAGTACAAGGTAACCTCTTGACCTGTATTCCAAGCAAAATTCTTGAACAGGAGAATGTCACGATTCAACCTTCCAGTCTTCGTGTTCCTTGTCCTGACCGCGGAGTTACGTTAAGCACGAACCCACAAACCATTGGAGAGGAGGATGGGGCTACCGAAGTAACCGTAACCGCCGCTCTGAATGTCACTCAAAATTTTCCCGAATTGGTCACGGTCTCTGTGGAGTCTGGAACCGCAACCGTAGGGACGGACTTTTCGGAAGTATCCGATTTTATGATCAACCTCCCAGCGAATACCCTGTCTGCTACAGGGATATTTACTCTGACGCCAACTTCGGATAATGTGGACGAGCCCGATGAGACCGTGACGATCACCGGAACATCCACGCTCGGTGATCTCACAGGAACTAGCCTGAAGATCATTGATGACGATGATGCGCCGACCGTTACACTCAGTCTTTCGTCCAACTCTATCAGTGAAGATGTTGAGAGCGTGACGGTGATGGCAGCACTTAGCCACCCCTCCAGTGAGGCGACCATGATCACGGTGACAACTGACCCGCCTGCCACGGATTCTGATTATGCGCTGAGTGGCAACACCCTCAGGATTCCTGCAGGGGAGACCCAAAGTACAGGGACGGTGAGGATCACTTCGGTGGACAATACTGTGGATGCGCCAGACAAGACGGTACAGGTGCAGGGTGATGCGTCGAATACACTGGGGGTGACCGATCCGGCGGCAGTGGAGCTCACTATTACGGATGACGAAGCGGCACCGACCGTGACGCTGGTTGTATCCCCGACCTCCATCGGCGAAGATGGCGAGAGTACGACGGTCACGGCCATGCTCAGCCATGCCTCTAGCGAGGGGACTACCATCACGATCTCGGGGGCCGCGGTCTCCCCCGCACAGGACTCAGATTATACGCTCACGGGCAACCCGCTGACCATTGCGGCGGGCGAGACGGAGAGCACCGGGACGGTGACCATTACGGCCGTGGACAATCTGGTGAATGCGCCGGACAAAACGGTACAGGTACAAGCCGTCGCAACGAATACGCAGGGAGTAACGCAGCCGACGGCGGTGGAACTCACCATTACAGATGACGACGAGGTGCCGACGGTGACACTCAGTCTCTCCCCCGCTTCTATCGGAGAAAATGATCAGAGTACAACGGTTACAGCGACACTTGACCGAAAATCTGGCGAGTTGACCACGATCATGGTATTGGTCATTCCCAATGCCCTGACTCAAGATACGGATTATACGCTCACGGGTACCGTGCTCACGATTGAAGCAGGGGCAATGAGCAGCACGGAGCTGGTGACGATCACCTCGGTAGATAACCCAATGGATGCTCCTGATAAGCGAGTGACGGTGCAAGGGGTGGCAACGAATGTGACGGGGATTCTACAACCTGCGGATGTGGAGCTCACCATTACGGATGACGAGGAGGCGCCCACGGCGACGCTGCTCCTGTCTCCGGCCTCCATTGGCGAGGATGCACAGGTGTCCGCCGTCACCGCAACGCTCAGTCATGCATCCAGCGAGGTGACCACGATCGTGATCTCGGCCACAGCACTGGAGACGGAGTTTACACTCAGTACAAATCCCATCCTGACGATTGCGGCAGGCGCCACCTTCAGTACGGGAACGGTGACGATCACCTCGGTGGACAACCCGATGGATGCGCCGGATCAGACGGTGCAGGTGCAGGGCGTAGCGACGAACACGCAGGGGGTGACGGGGCCCACAGATATGGAACTCACCATTACCGACGATGAAGAAGCACCTACGGTGACACTTAGCCTATCGTCCACATCCATCGGCGAAGATGAACAGATGAGTACGGTGACCGCCACGCTCAGCCATCCTTCCAGTGTGGTAACCACGATTGTGGTATCGGTAGAGGCGCGTCTGCCAGCACAGAATTCGGATTTTGTACTCATTGGAAATACACTAACGATTGCTGCAGGGGAGACTGAGAGTACTGGGATGGTGACGATCTCGCCTGTGGACAACCTAGTGAATGCCCCCGACAAGACGGTGCGCGTGCAGGGCGTCGCAACGAATACGCAGGGCGTGACGAGCCCTGGGGAGGTTGAACTGACGATCCTTGAGGACGAGGCAGCCCCAACGGTCACGCTGCTCTTATCGCCAGCATCCATCGGAGAAAGTGGCGGCATAACCACCGTTACGGCCACGCTCAGCCATGCGTCCAGCGACGAGACCATGATCACTATCTCCGCATCCGCCGTGTCTCCGGCCGTGGATACGGATTATACGCTCAGTGGCACCACGCTCATGATTGCCGCTGGCGCGACCACAAGTACGGGGACGGTGACGATTTCCTCGGTGGATAATCGGGTGGATGCGCCAGATAAGACGGTGCAGGTCCGAGGCGTAGCAGCGAATGATCAGGGAGTCACGAATCCTGCGAATGTGGACCTCACGATTACCGATGACGAGGACATGCCGACGGTGACCCTCCGCCTCTCCTCTGCCTCCATCAGCGAACTGGCAGGGAGCACCACTGTGACCGGGGTGCTCCGTCACCCGTCCAGTGCGGTGACGACGATCATTGTCTCGGTTCGTCCCAACGGGCTGGCGACGGTAGCGGACTACGGATTGGGAGGCAATCAGACCCTCACCATTGTAGCGGGGGAGACGGAGAGCACGGGGCTGGTCACCATCACCGCCGTGGATAATGAGATGGATGCGCCAGACAAGACGGTTCAGGTGCAAGGCACCGCAACGAATGTGCAGGGAGTGACAGGACCAGTGGAGATTGCGCTCACGATCACGGATGAGGATGCAGCACCTTCGGTGACGCTCGTCTTATCCTCACCCTCCATCCGCGAAGGGGGAGAGCGCACAACGGTAACGGCGACCCTGAGCCGTCCCTCCAGCGAGGTGACCACCGTCGAGGTAACGGCCCTTCCTGACGCACCCGCCACGGGTTCGGATTTTGTGCAAACGGGCACCACATTGACGATCTCGGCGGGGGCAACCAGCAGTACAGGTCTCGTGACGATCACCTCGGTGGACAACCCCGTGGATGCGCCCGACAAGACGGTCCAAGTGCAAGGCAATGCGACGAATACGCAGGGGATCACGGATCCGACTGCGGTGGAGCTCACAATTCTTGATGACGATGAGGCGCCAAGGGTGACGCTCTTGCTCTCGTCCTCCTTGATTGGAGAAGATGGAGAGACGACGACCATCACCGCAACGCTGAACCGGCTTTCCAGCGAGCCGACCACGGTCGCGGTCACCGTCCTCCCGGATCTGCCTGCAACCGATTCAGATTATATCCTGAGTACGAACACGACGCTGACCATTGCGGCTGGAGCAACCGTGAGTACGGGACGGGTGACGATCACCTCGGTGACGAATGATGTGGATGCGCCGGATAAGACGATTCAGATACGAGGCACCTCAACGAATGTGCAAGGGGTGACGGGTCCGACGGATGTAGAACTGACCATTACCGATGGGACGGCGCCCCCGGCAGTGACGCTGGTACTCTCGCCTACATCCATTGGCGAAAACGCTGGCGTGACGACCGTCACGGCAATACTGAACCGAACGTCCAGTGAGACAACAACCATCGCGGTGGCCGTGCTCCCCAATGCACCCGCGACCGCATCCGATTATACGCAAAGTGGCAGTACCTTGACGATTGTAGCGGGAGCGACGCAGAGTACGGGGCTGGTGACCATCACGGCCGTGGATAATTCAGTGGATGCGCCGGATAAGACGGTGCAGGTGCAGGGCAGTGCAACGAATACACTTGGGATCACCAATCCGGCGAATATGGAGCTCACGATCCTGGATGATGAAGCGGCGCCCACGGTGACCTTACTTCTCTCGCCTGCTTCCATCAGTGAAAATGCTGGCTTGACTACGGTGACCGCAACGCTGAACCGCCCTTCCAGCGAGCCGACCACGATCACGGTGACCACCCTTCCCGATGCACCGGCGGTAACTTCGGATTATACGATGAGTCCGAACACGACGCTCACCATTGCCGCTGGGGCAACCGAGAGCACGGGGCTGGTGATGATCACCGCGGTGGACAATCAGGTGGACGCACCAGACAAGACGATCCAGGTGCAGGGCACTGCTACGAATGTGCAGGGGGTAACCAGTCCAGCAAGTGTGGCGCTTACGATCACAGATGACGAGGAGGCGCCCACGGTCTCGCTGGTCTTATCGACCGCATCAATCAGCGAAGATGGAGAGAGCACCACCGTCACGGCAACGCTAGATCGCCCCTCTGGTGTGGTGACGGCGATCGTGATCGCGGCCCTCCCCGAGGCGGCGGCGTCGGCGTCGGACGTTGCACTGAGCGGGAACTTACGACTCACGATTGCCGCAGGGGAGACGGGTAGCACAGGATTGGTGACGATCGTAGCGTTAGATAACGAGGTGGATGAGCCTGACCGGGTGGTGCAGGTACAAGGTACGGCGACGAATCCCTTGGGCGTGATTGGGCCAGAGGCGGTGGAAGTCACCATCACGGACGACGATCCAGTGCCAGCGGTGACCCTCCTTCTGTCGCCTGCCTCCATTACCGAAAATGCAGGGCTAACCATGGTCTCCGCAAGTATAGACCGTCCCTCGAGCGAGGTGACCACGATCAACCTCACGACCCTTCCCGATGCGCCGGCGACCGAGTTAGATTATTCGCTTAGTGGCAGTACCCTAACCATCTTAGCTGGGGAGACGAACAGTACCGAGGAGGTCACGATCACGGCCGTGGATAATGAGGTGAATGCGCCGAACAAGACGGTGCAGGTGCAGGGCACCGCAACGAATGTGCAGGGGATCACAGGCCCCGCAGATGTAGAGCTCACGATCCTTGATGATGATTTGACGCCAACCGTGATGCTGCTCCTTTCGCCAGCATCCATCGGCGAAAGTGGCGGCATAACCACCGTTACGGCCGCGCTCAGCCGCCCTTCCAGTGAACCCACCACTATTGAGATGACCGTCCTCCCCAATGCGCCAGCTACGGAGTTGGATTATACGTTACATGGCACCACATTGACGATTGAAGCGGGAGCGACGAGTAGCACAGAACTCGTGACGATCATGGCGGTGGACAATGCAGTACATGCGCCAGATAAGACTGTGCAGGTACAGGGTAGCATCACGAGTTCACAGGGGGTGACGAGCCCCGCGGCGGTGCAACTGACGATCACCGATGATGAAGCGACGCCTACGGTGACGCTCCTGCTGGATCCTTCCACGATTTCAGAAGCTGGCGAAAGCACCACGGTCACGGCAATGCTCAGCCATCCTTCCAGTGCCATGACGACGGTCATCGTCTCCGCACTTGCCAATCCGCCGGCGAGGGCATCCGACTTGATGCTGAGTCAGAATACGATCTTGACCATTGCGGCCGGCGAAACCGAGAGTATGGGGCTCGTGACCATCACCGCCGTAGACAACCAGGTGAACGCGCCGAACAAGACCGCACAGGTGCAGGCTGTTGCGACAAACCCGCAGGGGGTGACCGTGCCCGCTGATGTGGTTCTGACCATTGCCGATGACGATGAGGTAAATCCGACGGTCTCTCTGATCCTCACACCTGCCTCCATTGGTGAAAACGATGGGCAAACGACGGTGACCGCAACCATAGCCCCTCCATCCACTGCGGTGACCACGATCGTGGTCTCGGTGGTTCCGGATGCGCCAGCGACGGAATCGGACTATCAATTGAGCGATAACCTGACGCTCACCATTGCGGCAGGAGAAACTGGCAGTACTGGGCTGGTGACGGTCACGGCGGTAGATAATGCAGTGAGTGCACCGGACAAGACGGTACAGGTGCACGGCACTGCGACGAACCCGCGCGGCGTGACGGGCCCGCCTGTGGTAGAGCTTACGATCACGGATGACGAGGTGCCTCCCACCGTCATGCTGATGCTGGATCCCTCTACGATCAAGGAGAATGGAGGCGAGACGACGGTCATGGCATCCATGAATCGGATCTCTGGGACGGTGACCACCATTGAAGTGACGGTGCTTCCCGATGCGCCGGCGACGGAGTCGGATTATCAAATCAGCGAGAACTCAACGCTCACCATTGCAGCAGGCGAGACCGAGAGTACGGGGCATGTTACCATTACAGCGGTGGATAATGAGATGGATTCGCCAGACAAGACCGTGCAGGTGCAGGGGATTGTCACCAGTGTACAGGGGATCACAGGCCCTGCGGAGGTAGAACTTACGATCACCGATGATGAGGCGGCACCAGCAGTGACACTGCTGCTGGATCCCACCGCGATCGCAGAAAATGGAGGCAGGACCGCCATCACGGCAACTCTGGATCGGGCATCTGATGAGGAAACCACCATTGCGGTATCA
This sequence comes from Rhodothermales bacterium, assembly GCA_965208025.1. Lineage (GTDB taxonomy): Bacteria > Bacteroidota > Rhodothermia > Rhodothermales > Bin80 > Bin80. Next base: position 792,870 of record OZ242302.1, on the reverse strand, counting down.
GTGCTTCCTGACGCACCCGCCACCGCGTCGGATTATGTATTGAGCGATCCCCTGACGCTCACGATTGCAGCGGGCGAACTCACCAGTACCGGGCTGGCCACGATCACGGCGGTGGATAACGTAGTGGATGCACCAGATAAGACGGTGCAGGTGCAGGGGGTAGCCACCAATTCGCTCGGCACTAAAAGTCCAGCGGGGCTCGAACTCACGATCACGGATGATGACGAAGCACCGGCCGCCACGCTGCTACTGGATCGCTCCACGATTGGAGAGAATGGAGGGAGGACCACGGTCACGGCCACCCTGAACCGGCCTTCCAGTGCCATGACGACGGTCGCAGTGATGGCGCTTCCCGATGCGCCCGCCACGGAGTCGGATTATCAACTCAGCGACAATCAAACGCTGACCATTGCGGCAGGCGAACGCACCAGTACCGGGCTGGTCACGATCACGGCGTTAAACAACGAAGTAGATACGCCGGACAAGACCGTGCAAGTACAAGGCACTGCCACGAATACGCAGGGCGTGAGGGATCCAGCAGCTTTAACCCTCACGATCAACGATGACGATGAATCGTTTCCTGTGGCCCAGGATGCGACGGTCACCACGGAGGAAGATACGCCGTACCCGTTTGGCATATCTGACTTTGGGTACAACGATCCCGAGGGAGATCCACTGGCGGCCGTTCGGATTGAGCGGCATCCAGATGCGGGAACATTGACCTTGGGCGGAATCGGGTTCGCCACCGGGACACAGATTTCAGTAGCCCAAATCTCGGCGGGAGAACTCGTCTTTACTCCAGTCGCCAATGCATATGGCCCGGCCTACACGAACTTTGACTTCAAGGTTAGCGATGGGACATCAGAGAGTCCACTGGCCGCCAGGATGACCATTGACGTAACGCCGGTGAACGATGTGGCAACCGGAAGGCCCCAGATCATTGGGTCCATGCAACTGGGACAGGTGCTTCGGGTTTCGGTGGAGGAGATTCAGGATCTGGATGGACTGCGCCGTGCACAGGCTGGGGAACTGGGATATGGGTATCGCTATCAGTGGCTCCGCATAGAGGAAGGACATCCGAGTCAACAGGTTGGGGAGGGAGACGCCTATGTCCCCGTAGAGACCGATGCGGGGGCAAGTCTGGTGGTCCAAGTTTCGTTTGTGGATGATGCAGGATTTGAGGAGAGCTTAGAAAGTCCTCCCCGACAGGTGCGCTACACGAGTCGAATCCGTACCGCATGGATGGGACGTCTAGGACGAACGGTGGCGGATCAGGTCTTACGTGCAACGCAGTGTGAGGGGCGTGTACAAAGGTCTCAGCGCAGGGAAGTCTATCTGGCGGGACAGCCATTGACCTTGGCCTCCTTGCCAAATTATGTGCATGTACAAAAGGTCAAGCCGGACCGGCATGCTGTACTCCTTGGAACGACCAATCCGGTCTATCGGCTGGGCCATACACTGACCCGGGAGCGTCTACTGCATGGCAGTTCGTTCCGGCATGGGATGCGAGATGGGAGCGGGGTCGCGCTCTGGGGACATGGAGCGGTGTCTCGCGTTCAGGGTGCGGACGGGGCCTTGAACCTGGAGGGACGCGTATCCAGTGGGATGGTAGGGGTAGACTGGACTGGAAACAAGGGGGGACTGGGTGTACTGGTAGCTCATACACGCTCCGAGGGCGAATATGCAATGGCAAGTGATGAAGGTACGCATTCCGCCTATCTGACTGGAGTATACCCCAATGGATGTTATGCGCTCAGTTCGGGGATCACGGCATGGGGCGTGGTCGGATATGGTCGTGGATCGATGACCGTGGAACAGGTATCCACCCCGATGGATCTGCGAGTGGTCGGTGGGGGGATGTATGGGCGCATCCGTGGGGTAGCAGAGCGAGGACTGGAGCTTGGGATTCGTTCGGATGCCTTACTGGTAGAGATGGGAGCGAATGGGACGGAGGAGTTATCGGAAGATCAGGCACAGGTATCTCGGCTGCGGCTGGGATTACAGGGAACCATGCGGGGGATCCATTTGGGGGAACGATCTACGATAGAGCCAGCGGCAGAGTTGGCCCTCCGCCATGACGGTGGCGATGCAGAGACAGGATTCGGGATGGACATGCAGGTCGGATTCCGTCTCTCGGAGCCAGCGAGTGGTCTGGACATAGAAGTGCATGCACGGGCGGTGCTGACACACCAAGATCGCGGACTCCAAGATCAGGGGCTCGCAGGGGCAGTGAACTGGGATACACGGCCCCATTCCATTGAGGGGCTCCAGGTTCGAGTGGAGCATACCATCGGGGCAGAGGCCCTGGGTGGTGCAGAGCGGCTGCTCCGCGCCGAAACCATTCAGCCACAAAATACAATTCATCAAGCAGGAGGCCTGCGGGTACAGGCAGGCTATGGGTTCGCTCTATTTTCCAGAGCACTCACCCTACAACCAGAGGTCAGCTTCAGCGGCGGGGGACCGCAGCGGAGATATGAGATGGGATGGAACATCGCACGGGCACACGAGCATCCGACCAAGGTGCAACTCTTTGTCGGGACAACCGGGCAAGCACGACGAGACAGTCCCCTGCAACTCCAGCATCTAGTCCGACTACAACTCAAAAGACAGTTCTAATGGGCTTCCCAAGAGACCAGCTGCAGAAGAGGTACCAAATCAATCCGAAAATCAATCGTTATGGAAACGCAGGGAAGGAAAATGTCTGCCCCGTGAAGTTCCTACTATGAAACTTTCTTTATGAGACGCTGATACAGGTTTGCGGTCATCTGAGCAACTACTTTCCATCTGAACTTGGCTTCAACGCGTGCACGCTCTTGAAGCCCCATGCTCAGGCTCAGCTGCTGATTCCGCATGAGCAGGTTAATCTTGTCCCCCAATCGCCGTTCAAACCCATCTCCCTCAAGCTCAACTAATAGGCCTGTTTCTCCATCTTTGACCACCATTGGGATCCCCCCAACATTTGTTGCGACGACGGCCGTTTCGCAAGCCATGGCTTCCAGATTGATGATCCCGAAGGGTTCATATACCGAAGGTGTCTAACGACAAAACTTTTTACTGCCAGCGACAAAACTTTTTACGGTTTTTGCTGTGATTAAATCTTGGGATCATCCTAAAGATAGTTTGCGCGAATCAGTGAATTTCATTCACAGATTCAAGCAAATGATTACAGACCAACAGGTAGAAAATGTTTTTCAATTTAGACACAAGAATAAGATGACCGTTAAAGCCGCCGCCGCGAAGGCGGCAATGAGTGAGTCGACTGCACGCAAGTATCTTCGTTCGGGGAAGTTCCCGAGCGAACTGAAAAAGCCCCCTGTGCCAAGTCGACGCGTGGATGTATTTGCGGGGGTATGGAAGGAATGTGTAGGGTTTTTGGAGGTGGATCCGACCTTAGAAGCGAAAGCGTTGTTTGAATACTTGATGGATACGTATCCAAATCAATTTTCGCCGAAGCAACTGCGAACGTTTCAACGTCGGGTACAGGGATGGAAAGCGCACCGTCCGAAGGAAGTGTTCTTTGCGCAGGAGTATTCCCCTGGGGAATGTGCCCAATCGGACTTTACGTACATGAATTCGTTGGAGATTACGATTGGTGGGGTCCGATTCCGGCATTTGTTGTACCATTTTGTGTTGACGTACTCCAATTGGGAGTCCGTCATGGTGTGCGAGTCCGAGAGTTTTGTGGCATTGGCGGCAGGATTTGAAAAGGCGGTGACGGAACTTGGTGGAGTCCCACAGACGCATCAAACGGATTCCATGAGTTGTGCGGTCAAGAACGGGGGAGGAGGTGATTCGGAGGAATTTACGGGATCCTACACGGCATTGATGGCGCACTACGGGGTAGAACCTCGTCGAACGCACCCCCGGTGTCCACACGAGAATGGGAAGGTAGAACAAAGCCATCACCGCCTCAAGAATGCGGTGCAGAGTGCGCTCACGCTCCGCGGAGACCGTGACTTTGAGAGTTTAGATGCCTACGAGCGATTTTTGGGAAAAATCACCTCCCGCTTGAATGCGCACCGGCAATCGAAACTGGATGAGGAACAAGCGTTCTTCAAGGCATTACCGCTCCGTCCTCTGGATTCCTGTGAACGACGGCGGGTTCGTGTCAGTAAGGGGAGCACGATTCTGGTGAAGAAGAATCACGATTCGGTTCCCAGTACGCTGATTGGACAATGGGTGGAGGTTCGCTTGTATGCTCAGCGAATCGAGGTATGGTCTCAGCATAGACTTCAAGAGCAGATGCCGCGTCTCTGTGGAGCGGGAGAGCATTCAATTCATTACCGCCATGTGATTCGGAGTCTAATCCGAAAGCCGGGTGCATTTGCAGGGTATCGCTACCGCGCAGACCTTTTTCCCACGCAGACCTTCCGTAGGGCGTATGACTGTCTCCAAGCGTCCAATCTGGGCAGTCCTCAATCGGACAAGGTGTATTTGAAGCTCTTGTTTCTGGCGGCAACTGAGAGTGAATCAGGGGTTGAGGCGGCCTTAGCACATTTGCTTGCAGATCAGCATCCGATTACGGTTGTAGCGGTGGAAGCATATCTCCAAGCGCCAGATGCGGAAGCGACCGTGGATCTGGGTTGTTACGATGGGCTTTTGACGGAGGGTTTGAGATGAACAACAAATCCTCAAAGGACTTGGAGCGAGGGATTGAACGTGGACTCCGGTCATTACGGATGCCGGGCATTCGCATGGCGCTCCATGAAGCGGCAGACCTTGCCCGTCGTGAATCTATGAGTTTTGAGCACTTTTTGCTGACGTTGATTGAGCAGGAACAGCAATCACGTACTCACAACCGTATTCAGCGCGCTCTACGGGCTTCTCAGCTGCCCTTATCCAAAACGTTGGCTTCGTTTGAGCGAACGCGGTTACCGTTGAAGCTGGATCATCAGTTGCGCAGGCTACTGGAAGGTGGCTTTCTGGATCGGAACGAGAATGTGCTGGTGCTGGGCCCTACGGGGAGCGGAAAGACGCATCTGATGTGCGCACTGGGGCAAGAATTGATTTATCTGGGACGACGATTGATCTTTTACCCCTCGGATGCGCTGGTTGACGCGTTACTTCGTGCAAAACAGGAGCAAGGACTCCAACCCTTCATTCAGCAGTTGCTACGCTTTGATGGGATTCTCATTGATGGACTGGGTTATGTGAAGCATAGTCGGGAAGAGATGGAAGCCCTGTTCCAGTTTTTGGCTGCGTGCTATGAGCGCAAGAGCGTGCTCCTGACCAGCCACCTGCCCTTCTCGCAATGGGAGAGCATCTTTTATGATCCAATGAACGCAACCGCCGCCGTGGACCGATTGGTGCATCATTGTGTGGTCTTAGAGCTTCATCTGCCGAGTTATCGGTTAGAAGTAGCCCAACGGCGACAAGAAAACGCGAGCGAAGGACCTGAATCTCCCACTTCCTAACCAATCAACACATGAACCCTTGGAACACAATTAAAAGTGAATCTGCCTGCTGTTGTCCGTGTCCAGCAGGCCAACAGAGAGATCAGACATGGACCAAATCGTGGAAATTACCATCTTCATTGAGGCGTCGCAGCTCGCTGCTCCGCCTCAATGAAATGTGCTCCTCCATGGTTAAACTTTGGATTTCTGGAACCGTAAAAAGTTTTGTCGTCGACCGTAATTTGTATTGTCGTTGAACAGAAGGACACACAAAGACCTGATCATGGGAGTAGAGGATAATCAATTCGGAGGAGGGCATCATTTAGAAATCCATACAATTTGGTGATTACCTGTTTTTTTTAGTTCTCAACCTCCAAGTCAACACCTACCTGTCAAAGTCAGGATTCTTTCTTCGCTCAACTGCAGTTTTTCCATTATACCTGAATAGACACACTTCGCCATTCTGTATGCACAGTCTGCCCCTGAAGTAGTATGGTTGCCTGATGACTCTCCACCAGCAAGGCTTCCTGTGTTGCCAGTAAGACTATGTGCACCATAACGTCCCCAGAGTACTCGTGTCCCTCGTTTTGAGGTGTGTATGTGGATTCCCGATTATAAAGAATCTTAACGTTCACACTGTTGATTTCAAGGCTGCGCAGCGTTCACTGATCGTTCTAGCCTGCATGGCCCTAAGGACTCGCAATAATTAATATATTTGACAAAACAAATTGTGGTAGAACCAAAATCTCTGATTCACGCAAATTATCCAATGGGTTATCCGCCGATTCAAATATCTATTTAGTCATCAAGTAGACTTGAAGTTAACGTTCAAAACATGTAAGATATTTCCACGAGATATCAGGTTCTGAAATGAGAATCTCAGTGGTACCACTTGAACACTTGATATGATTTATCACAGTTCTTCCTGCGCTTTCAGTACTGGTTGGTTCCATAATTCATCAGATGTCTGAATTATGGAACATATAAAAATCTGTTTATTTAATAGATCCTTTATACATGTTTGGCATGATGTCTCCTGAGGTACTTACAGATGCTCTCAAAGCGACTGGCGAGTTGACTCGGCTACGCATTCTTGCATTATTGCGGCATGCAGACCTTGCCGTTGGAGAGCTTGCACAAATTCTGGGACAAAGCCAACCGCGCCTATCTCATCACCTAAAAACACTCACAAACGCGGGCCTCTTGGAGCGTCTACCCGAGGGATCATGGATGTTTTATCGTATCCAGAGGAAGGGTTGGGTTGCCCGATTATTACAAACACTCTTTCATGATTTGAAGGTTAATAACGAATTAATTGAATCTGATTTTCAAGCATTACAGCGCGTACGCCAGAATAGAGTAACAGTAGCGGAGGCATACTTTTCCGAGATCGCTGGTGAGTGGGATCGTCTCCGCGCCCTACACTATCCAGAAGCTGCAATTGAGTGTGCCATCCATGATTGCATTGGATCCCGCAGATTTGAGCGAATGATTGACTTTGGAACTGGAACAGGTCGGATGCTTACCCTTCTTGCTCCGCATGTCCATGAGGCCGAGGGGCTGGATCTGTCCCATTCCATGTTGACTGTTGCGCGGGCAAATCTCAATCGTGCAGGTGTTAAGAATGCTAGAGTGCGACACGGGGACGTCACCAGAACGCCATTTGAGAATGATAGTGCAGATCTTGTTATTATCCATCAAGTATTGCATTACCTTGAACAACCCGAGGATGTTCTTGACGAGGCAGCACGAATTCTGGTTCCTGGGGGGCAGCTAATCATTGTTGACTTTGCCCCGCATGACTTTGAGTTTTTACGTGATACACAGGGTCATCGTCGGCTTGGCATTTCCGAGGCTGATATGATTGATTGGGCGAATACGGCTGGGCTCGTATTAAAGGCACCCAAAACATTTGCCCCTCCAGCTTCACTTGATCAGGGGCTCAACGTATCTATCTGGACCGCAACATTGCCCGCTCATCAACTGGGCAGTTTCTATACTAACAAGTTATCCGTTGCAGAGCAGCAATCCACTCCTGCCCCGAGCGTTTCGTTTGAATTCTTTCCACCGAAAACAGATAAAATGAAAGCGAAGCTTTGGGAGTCGGTGGCGAAACTCACTCCCATGGCTCCTCGCTTCGTATCCGTAACCTACGGTGCGGGAGGTTCCACCAGAGATCGAACTCAGAAAATTGTGGCTCAAATCGCACTGGACACTCCGCTTCAGCCAGCAGCCCACCTCACCTGTGTCGGTGCAACAAAAGAAGAAATACTTCAAATTGCTACGGATTTCTGGCACGCAGGGGTACGTCATTTGGTCACCTTACGTGGAGACCCGCCAGAGGGGATAGGAGGGAAATTTGAGCAGTATCCTGGAGGATTTCGTGATAGTGTAGACCTGATTCAGGGAATACGGTCGTACGAAGTCGTTCCCAGTGAGAAATTTGAAATTAGTGTATCCTGTTATCCCGAGCGCCATCCTGATAGTAGGGGATGGGATCAAGATATTGCGTATTTAAGAGCGAAACAGGATGCTGGTGCGGATCGGGCCATTACGCAATTTTTCTTTGAACCGGACACCTATTTTGCGTTTATAGATCGTGCTCGTGCTGGGGGGGTGACCATGCCGATTGTTCCTGGAATCATGCTCCAGCCAAACTTTAATAATCTGCAAAGGATTGCAGGGCTATGTAAAGTCAGTCTGCCAAATTGGCTATACAAACTTTATGCTGGCACGGAAGAAGATGCCAAAACATGCGAATGTATGACTGCGAATGTGGCCGCTGAGCTCTGTCATAAGCTTTCTGAACAAGGAGTGGATCATTTTCACTTCTATACGCTCAATCAAGCAAGCTTAGCGCTCTCAACTTGTAGACTGCTTGGGCTCAAGCCGAGGTCTGAAACGTTTAGTCCGACGATTTAACTCAAACTATGCCCAATCGTCAGGATCGTATCACTCAGCTCCATGAGGCTGTCAAACAACGAATGTTAATTCTTGATGGGTCTTGGGGCGTCATGTTCCAGCGTATGGAACTTAACGAAGAAGATTATCGAGGCTCACGTTTTACCAGAGATAAATATCCTGGACAAATGAAGGGGAACAATGATATATTGTCACTTACTCGACCCGAGCGTGTAACAGAACTTCATAACGCCTACTTCGCCGCAGGAGCAGATATCTCAGAGACGAATACCTTTACAGCAACTACGATTGCACAAAGTGACTATGCATTGGACTCTCAGTCCGTGAATGACATTAATTATGAAAGTGCGAAACTAGCCCGGGCATCATCTGACGAGTGGACAGAGAAAGAGCCCTATAAACCTCGCTTTGCCGCTGGGTCAATTGGGCCGTTGAACAAAATGCTTTCAATGAGTTCGGACGTCAACGATCCAGGTGCCAGAGAGGTCACATTTGATCAGGTCTATCAGGCGTATCGTGAACAAATCCTTGCCTTGAATCAGGGAGGGGTTCATCTTTATTTGATTGAAACGATTACGGATACGCTCAATTGTAAAGCAGCCCTCAAAGCGATTATTGATCTTGAATCTGAGGGTTTGGAGCCGCTGCCTCTCTGGATTTCTGGAACCATAACAGACCGGTCTGGACGTACTTTATCTGGCCAAACGATTGAAGCATTCTGGTATTCCGTACGTCATGCAAAGCCTTTTGCCATAGGCGTAAATTGTGCACTTGGTGCCGATCTGATGCGCCCGCATATTGCTTCCCTTTCACGTATTGCAGATACACTCGTCGCTGCATATCCTAACGCCGGATTGCCAGACGAAATGGGAATGTATACTGAAGAAGCTCACGCGACTGCGTGCAAAGTTGCCGCGTGGGCTAAAGATGGAATCGTTAATATACTGGGGGGATGTTGTGGAACCTCTCCAGAACATACTCGGGCAATTGCCGACGCGGTTAAAGGCATCAAGCCACGTGTTGCAGCTAAAAGTAGTGACTCAATGCGTCTTGCCGGCTTAGAACCTTTTGAACTGGCAAATTGAATTTGAATGATTGCTCAGATATTCTATGAGTGGTCACAACGATTCTTTACCAACCATTCAAAATATTTTCCAAACAATGGTACAATGGTACGAGTGGGGCTACATCAAAGAGTGCAGGAACGTACAGGGAGTAAGAGATTCCAGTTCTTAGGAACTGTATTTTCAATCTCCACAAAAGTAGAGCATTAGACCATAATGTTCACCAATTGAATACCCATCTACGGAGATTTGCACACAGAGCATGCCTAGACTAACCAGAATTTCATCCTTTGCTGAAGGGGATGATGCCACACTGGACGCTGAGCGTACAAATTGTGGTAGCACAGGAATCTCGCCAGTCAAGTAAGATCAAGAAATTAGATGAGCTTTGCATCCCAGAATTTCGTAAATATTGGAGAGCGAACCAATGTGACGGGATCCGCAAGATTCCGCAAACTCATTGTAAATGGTGATTACACTGCGGCGATAGAAGTTGCGCGTCAACAAGTAGAAAATGGTGCACAGATCATTGATGTGAACATGGACGATGGGATGTTGGATGGGGCAGAGGCTATGCAAATTTTTCTCAACCTGATTGCCGCGGAACCTGATATTGCTCGTGTCCCAATCATGATTGATAGTTCAAAGTGGGAGGTGATAGAAGCAGGTCTTAAATGTGTTCAGGGGAAAGCAATTGTTAACTCTATCTCGCTGAAAGAAGGTGAAGTTCCATTTATTGAGCAAGCAAAAAAATGCATATCGTATGGCGCCGCAGCAGTGGTCATGGCATTTGACGAGATTGGACAGGCGGACACTGCCGCACGAAAAATTGAAATTTGTCAACGTGCCTTTAAGATCCTGACTGAAGAAGTTCATTTTCCTGCAGAGGACATTATTTTTGATCCCAATATTTTTGCTGTTGCCACCGGAATTGAGGAACACAATAATTATGCGGTTGACTACTTTGATGCAGCAAAGGTCATTCGCAAAACTTGTCTTAGGTGTCATATCTCTGGCGGGTTATCCAATGTCTCATTCAGCTTCCGGGGCAATGAGCCGGTTCGTAGGGCAATGCATTCGGTTTTCCTGTACCATGCGATCCCAGCGGGGATGGATATGGGGATTGTGAACGCAGGTCAACTTGACATCTACGATGAGATTGAGACGCAGCTTCGAGAGTTGGTGGAAGATGTAATCCTCAATCGGAAAGAAGAGGCCACAGAGGCTTTGGTTGTTTATGCAGAGAGGTTTCGTGGGCAGAAGGGAAAGTCTACTGAAAAGGATTTATCCTGGCGCAATCATTCGGTTGAAAGGCGATTAGAGCATGCACTAGTTCATGGAATCACCGAATTTATTGAGGAGGATACGGAAGAGGCTCGCGCTGCCGCGGATCGTCCATTACATGTCATTGAGGGGCCGCTTATGGACGGCATGAATGTGGTTGGAGATCTGTTCGGATCAGGAAAAATGTTCTTACCACAGGTGGTTAAATCCGCTCGCGTGATGAAAGCTGCTGTCGCGTATCTTGATCCATATATGCAAGCCGAAAAAGAGGAACTGGGTACTGTAGGCGTGTCAAACGGTAAAGTCTTGATGGCTACGGTAAAAGGAGATGTTCACGACATTGGCAAAAATATTGTGGGAGTAGTCCTTGCGTGTAATGGTTATGAGATTGTGGATATGGGGGTCATGGTGCCATGTGAGGATATTCTTACGGTGGCAAAAGAACAACAAGTTGATATTATTGGGCTTTCTGGCTTGATCACACCGAGCCTTGATGAAATGGTCTATGTAGCGCGCGAAATGCAGCGCTTAGATATGAAACAGCCCCTACTCATAGGTGGAGCGACGACCTCCCCAGTGCATACAGCAGTCAAAATTGAGCCAGCTCGAAGTAATGGCCCAACCATTCACGTAACCGATGCCAGTAGGGCAATTGGCACGGTATCCTCATTATTATCCGAAGATGATCGGACCCTCTTCATTGAGACAACTCAAGCTAGATATCAGCGGGTACGTGAACGTCGAAAAGGAGGTCCACCGAAGCCGCGTCATGAGATTCAAGTGGCAAGAAGCCTAGCGCACCAGCTAAAAGGCTCTGTGCCTCAGGCCCCGAACTTCCTCGGCACGAAAGTAATCAGTGATTTTGATCTCTCCGAGCTTGCACGTTACATTGATTGGACCCCCTATTTTGTGAATTGGAATCTAGCTGGTCAGTACCCACAAATTCTGAATGACAAGAAGGTAGGGAAGGCAGCACAAGAACTCTGGCGAGATACAAAATTGATGATCCAGGAGATCATCACCGAAAACCTGTTCAATCCACAGGCGATCATCGGCTTTTGGGGGGCATCCCGGGACGGTGACGATATCAGGCTGGAAACGGGAGATACGCTACATACGCTACGTCAGCAAATGGTAAAGGACAATGGACGTCCCAATTTTGCACTCGCTGATTTTGTTTCTGAGACCGAAGATCATGTTGGTGGATTTGCTGTCACAGCAGGAGCGGAGGCGGAAGAGATTGCGAAAACGTACGAAGATCGAGGTGATGACTATTCCGCAATTATGGTTAAAGCACTAGCCAATCGCTTCGCTGAAGCCTTGGCCGAATATATGCATGAGTGTGTACGGAGGGAGTACTGGGGATATGCTCCTGATGAGAACCTCAGTAATGAGGCGTTAATCAAAGAAGCGTATTCTGGAATTCGTCCAGCACCTGGTTATCCGTGTCAGCCTGACCATACAGAGAAAGAAACGTTATTTCGCCTACTGGGTGCGGATCGTATTGGTATCTCCTTAACTTCAAGCTTTGCCATGATCCCCGCGGCCTCGGTCTCGGGTCTTTATTTAGCTCATTCGGAGAGCGTATATTTTTCTGTAGGTCGGATTGAGCGTGATCAAGTTGAAGATTATGCTCGCCGCAAGGGGATGGATATGCATATAGCCGAGCGTTGGTTAGGTCCAATTTTGAACTATGATCCCGCAGATGCTGAAATGGTTCTGGTGCCATCATCATCCTGAACTGTTGCGTTAATACGAATTGGATCGGACCAGAGACATTAACATCCCCCTGAATTATTGGCTCTAATTATAATTCCAAGGAAGATAGTAGATCGCAGCAATCATCGTAGGGAAATACAGATGTGAGTGGACCCATTCCAAAGCCTTACAGATCTTTGGGTTTCTTTTGGGGTATATTCAGTAGGATTCTTGCCGCTCCGAATAGATCCAATGGAGTTTAAGAAATGAATCAATGGAAGGTGGTTCGGATAAGGACTGTGACAATCTCAATCCAAATACTTTGATGGTCCCAATCGCATTGGTAGCCACTTCAACAGGATATGGCAATTCATCGCCTTCGGAATACTCTTTGGAACTGAGATATAAAGAGTTCGTATTCATCCAAATGCGAGTCATACGGAGGGACCAAAGATACAATTTCCAGAAAAAACTTGATCCATTGTAGGCTACTACAATTACTCTAATTCTATGTCTCAAAGCGTGTAAAGATGCTCTATGGCTCGAGGTGATCTCATTGTTAATCTTGTGAAAGCGGGTGCAAGTGGTGACCAAAAATTGGTTCGTACCGTTGCCGAAGAAATTGCAGCAAACGAGCGATCCCAAACGCATGACTTGTTAGCAGACAGAATTGTACGAGCACTCTCTGCGTCATCCAGCAAAAAAAGCAATTCCTGTCCAGATCAAGTAGTTTGGGGGCTCGAGAGGGCTCAGATGGAATCCAGCGTCGCTATGTTGAGCGACCAATGACTACCTTGTTTCTGGAACCGTCTACTCGTAAGGCTTGTCTGAAACTTGTTGAAGAACAGGGATGTGCTGATGTTCTCCGTGCTCATGGCATAGAACCTAGACATCGTATCCTGCTTTTCGGACCACCAGGAAATGGTAAGACATCTTTGGCCGAAAGCCTCTCATCGGAACTTACCCTTCCCCTCTTCACCGTTCGGTATGATGCGGTAGTGACAAGCTATCTCGGAGAGACAGCAAAACGACTCAGAAAACTCTTTGATTTTGTTCGTACCGAGCCGTGTGTCCTCTTCTTTGATGAATTTGATGCGATCGGGAAGGAGCGAGGAGATCTTCACGAGACAGGAGAAATTAAGCGAGTTGTCACGACCCTTTTGTTGCAGCTTGATGACCTTCCATCCTATTGTGTGGTAGTCGCTGCAACCAATCACCCTGAATTGCTGGATCGGGCCACATGGCGTAGATTTGAAATCAAGCTCAAACTGGATCATCCAAGCAACGAGCAAATGATTTCCTATTTTGCTTATCGTCTCAGTGAGTTCAACGATACGTCAGGATACAGTGCAAAACGTCTGAATTCAATTGTTGCTCCGCGAAGTTTCTCGGATGCCGAGGATTTTTTTCTTGATCTACACCGACGGTATGCGCTGGCACAGGGTAGAATTTCCTTCCGAAAAATTGTCACCGAGCGTGTGAAGGCAAGATCCGAAATGCCGGATCAACAGAGTTTACATCAAACTAATGGCAGATCGTCCGATCCTGTGTCTTCCTAACCCGCGGCCCGTAAGAAGATTGACCGGGCCACCAGCAAGGATTCTTCGCCCCATGGGAGCTATCCACGACCAGCAGGCTAATCGGTTTAGTCCGCAATTCAATCGGCTTGAGGCGGCCTTGTCGAGCCGAAATGCAAGGATTGAATTGCGGCGAGATCCCTTCGGAATTGCGCCAGAACGAGCGATAGTTTTCGTTACCGCGGTCCCTATCAGCAACTTTGCGCGCGCGGCCCAGCGTGTAAATCTTGGCGTTCTTTTGGAATATGAATTAGGAGACGATTATGTGGGTTACCAGATGATCTGATTTCCGAAGAGCAGGATTAAAGTAAAGCCTACGCTTTACGCTACCATGCCGACTTTGGATACCTTACAAGAACTCCTTCGTCTCTGGCGTAAATATGAAAAGGGAGTCGCCGCCGAGCGTGGTTACACTCCTTGGTGGAACTTGTTTGGAATGCTTGCTGAATTATGTGCATGGAGTGCGGAAGATCGGCTGACCGTTGAAAGTAGACAGGAATTAGAAGACCGTCTTCCATTTGATGATGAAGACGAGGTACGAATTGAACTGGAACATTGGCCAAATGAAAGTGAATCTTCACCGGAACAGTGGAGACGAAATACAGAAGTAAAGATTGAAGAGATGGGTGGAAGAGTAATTGATTATAGTAGCATCCATGAGGCGAACTTTCACTACGAGGCTTTGCTGGTGAGCCTCTCCGCAAGGGAGGTGCGTGAAATGATCAGAGAGCCATCTGCGCATGGCAGCCTCGCAACACTTGATGGTATTCAGTTCATATTACCTCAAACGATTGCTCAGGCTATGCCTTCACAATCTCCTCCGATTGATGATAATATTAGCAATCTTGAGTGCTTTGAAGAGGACAGTACGTTTCGTGCACTCCTTTTGGATGGAACACCAATTGCCAAGCATCCAGTTCTTGATGGCGGGATCGTAATTGAAGATATCCATGATTTGGTCGGGCGGTCAATTGTTTCTACACGACGTCATGCAACCGAAATGGCCTCCCTGATTTTGCGAGGAGATCTTATTTCAGACGGCCAGCCACTTATTGATAGTCGCGTTTTAGCGATTCCACTGTTAATTGACAGCAGCAATATGAGTGCCACATCTCCCGATGACCGGCTCTTCATTGATCTTGTCCATGTGGCTCTACAGCGTGTTTTTGAGGGCGATGCCCCGTTAGCACCAGATGTGTTTGTCATTAATTTTTCTATCGGGGTGCGTGGAGGTCATTTTTCTGGACGAATTAGTTCGCTGGCACGATTACTTGATTGGTGGTCATATAAAGCAGGAGTGCTCTTCGTTGTGTCTGCGGGTAACGTTCTATATGACCTGGAGATCAGTGATATGACTTCAATTGACTTTGAAGATTTTTCTATCTCGGAGAGACAAAATCTTGTGCGCACTGCTCAGAGGCTTCATCGCCACGAGCGCACGCTATTGTTTCCTAGTGAAGCACTAAATGTTCTCACGATTGGTGCAGCATCTCTTGACTCAGTTCCGTCGGTGAATAACACAGCCGACAGAACAATTGAAATTAGTCAGGACGGAGAATTTTTTTCAGCAATTTCATCAGCAGTCGGCCTTGGTCCATTTAGATGCATAAAGCCAGATCTAATCGCAATTGGGGGAAAACACAAAGTTCAACCCTTGGCTGGAGGTGATGTTTTAAAGTTACGTGTAATTTCAAGGAATGATCAAACAGGATTAATGGTTGCTGGGATCACACAGGGAAGTTTCTCATATTTACGATCCAGAGGCACCAGTCATGCTACTGCACTTGTCACTCGGTCCTTGGTCAATACTGCTGCTGCCCTGACGGAAGAAGGAGGTCCCTACGAGGGACATGAACTATCTCGAACTGATCTGGCGCTACTTACTAGAGCCTTAGCAGTTAATAGCGCCAGTTGGCCTGATTCGGCGAAAGCATTTTATCAGTCTGAGTACTCCAGACTTCAACCTCATTACCGTCAAGCTCAGGAAGAAGTAGCACGTTATTTCGGTTATGGCTTTTTGAATCAAGAATTGATGAGTGAGGCCCCGTTACGAGGAGTGACACTTGTGGGGCTTGGTCATGTTCAGAGGGACGAAGGAGTTGTATTCCATATGCCATTACCCTTATCTCTATCAGAGGACAAGGTTGAGCGATCAATGGCAATAACATTAGCATGGTTTTCACCTGTTGAGCCAACTCACGCACGATATCGTTTAGCAGCACTTGAGGCCGTTGCTGCTGACGGTACTATGGAGAAAGATGAGGAGAGAGATAATGAATGGAGACTTGGAATGAAATCAACTTTTCCGAACATGAATCTTATTTCACGCGGAACTGTGTGGTCTCGGCGTTTTGTCCACAAGCGAAAAAAAGTATCTCAGTTTTCACAGGATGCAACTCTACCCATCAGGGTTCAGTGCCAAACTGCATCTGGACTTGACCCAGATATGAAGATTCACTTTGCTATGGCCGTAACTCTGAGATTGGAGACTCCTGTACGATATGACATACTTGAAGAAATGATAAATTTATCATTTATACGCCCCAGCACAGAAAACTGATTAAATGACTTATCTTGTGATCATATTCAATATTCCCTTCTATCAAGATTTATCATGACATACATCGTCATGGATCCATGTATCCGTTGCAAATACATGGATTGTGTGGAAGTTTGCCCTGTTGACTGTTTCTACGAGGGGGAAAATATGCTCGTTATCCATCCAGATGAGTGCATTGACTGTGGGGTTTGCGAACCCGAGTGTCCAGTTGAAGCAATCAAACCGGAAGCCGAGGATGACCCAGACGGCAAATGGCTTGAACTGAATACCAAATATGCTAAAGTTTGGCCAAATATTACCCGCATGAGGGAGCCACCATCGGATCACCAAAATTTTGTTGAAAAAACGAATAAGCTTGCGGATTTTTTTAGTCCAAACCCGGGCAGAGGAGACTGAACTTGACCTCTCAAATGCTGGTCTTTGCAAATGACCAGCAAATAAAAATCACAAACCGAGGAGGGGCAGATTGGTCAGAGAACCCTTTGTTGTAAGCAATAGTGGAATCTATTGCAAATAGCCGACAAATAAAAAATATCAATATCTGAAGCTTTTTTACGAGAAAAATAAACACACGGGATTGAAAATTTGGATTTATTATACGTCTACCATATAAACATAGTTTCTTTTTCTCTTTCTGCTGACAGGGAAAAGTTTTATTTGCAATCTAAATTGGTGGTTTTTGAAAATGACCAGCAAATAAAAAACTGCTCTTTAGAACATCTATCGGCAGAGAAAAGTTTTATTTGCAATCTAAATTGGTAGCTTTTGAAAATGACCAGCAAATAAGATTGGTGCGGATGATTGAGTTCACGAATCACATCCCACTACGTATCCCGGAATCTTGCACCCAGTAGGGGAGATACTTCATGAATTTGCGGCCTGCGGTAGGATCAACTGGTGCAATCGCTCTGGCATTTAGGGCCTCGGCCAAAAAACGAGAAGCCTTAGATGTATTCTTATGATCTAAACCAAACCTCTTTCGTACGGTGCTATTCGTTACATGAGCCCCCCTGACATACAGAAGACACGCGTGTTGGTAGATTGCCTCAATACGATCTGCAGGACTCATAGTAGCCAGAGGTCTCGGCCCATAGAGTGTAACACGAGTGCTGTCACTAATGACTTCAATTCGAGGGGCAGGCAAGTGATGTAATTCAACTTCATGGACAATTTTGTCCCAGCCGATTCCACGCTCTTCACAAATCCCAAATCTACGAAGGAGTCGGGATAGTTCTTCGTTCCGTGACCTCGGAGGATCAGTGACAAAAAATTTGGAATCAATCAGGGGTACACCTGGATTGAGCACCTCAATACGATCTTCAAATATTTCAACGAGTGGACCAGCACCTCTCACCGTCAAGTCTTGATGAATCAGTGCATTTGCAATCAACTCTCGGACAGGGGCTTGGGGGAAAAGCGGTTCTTGTTTTCTGATTCCTCCGTTGAATCGCTCGTTGATCGGCGCAAGCCTGTCTACGCAATCCATTATTTCAGAGAACCCCGAAGCATATCCCATCGTTAGCTCTTCTTCCACGCCTGGAGACCATCTACCCGGCCCAGCATATCTGACGATCCGGATGGGTTTGCGACGTAATGAGTTTGCATCTCCAAGATTTTTCGCAAATGCAAGACATCCAAGATTCAGGATGTTCCATGCCCCATCGTCGCGTTGATGAATGAATCCTTCACGTTGAAGCGCCTGTAACTGACCTGATTCACTCGGGGGAATTGGGGTTCTCGACAGATCAAAATAGGATTCATAATCCAAGTAGCGAAGAACCCCTTGACCATTCACCGACTCAATGGCAATTTCCGTTTCAAAAATTCTGGTATCCAATAATCGCCAGAGCAATTTTTCCTTATCGGGAAAGTCATTCAGCCTTCGAGTATGAGATCCAACACGGATATAGGACTCATGATCAAATCTTATAGGTAGATGATCCGCGGCGGGAATGACCAGCACAACAACTGGCTTCCCATCTACTTGATCTTTGAGGAAGCGAAAATCAACAGATGGTTTTAGTCGATGAGAAAGCCAATGATTCAGATCATCTTTTTTTACTTTGGTTGAGTCAGGATTGAATTTTGTTCCAATTACTCGGTGATCATCATCTTGAATTCCCCATATGATATAGCCATTGGATTTCTCCGCAATTACGTTGGAATTGGCAATCGCACTAATATTCTGACCAAGTTTCTCAGGTTGGGCATCGCTTGACTTAAATTCAAACCATTCCTTTTCCTGAGGCAGGGAACATAGCTGTCTGACTAATGAGGGAACATCAATGTTGGCGGTCATATCATCTTTCACATCTATGACAATGGGATGATCGGCTATTTCAGAACTAGCGTGCAGTGCGAGTCAGCAATGATATCTGAGGGCTATTGCTCTCATTTTGGTTTAGGTGATCAGAGTAATATAAGGTGTCTCAATCCAATTTAAGCCTGAGGGCGGTCAATTTTGAATTAGGACTTTCGTCCGTAATCAGATTTATGTGGTATCTCTCTGAAGTCCATAAATACTCTTTTCTCTTAAAGAAAACGATAAGGGCAGGTGCTAATGATACATGATTCTTGCAAACCAAGCATGATGGTGCAAGAATTTGGAAGACTCAAGAAACTCCCTCGGTCTCAGCAGTAGCATGAATACTCTTCGCCGTTACATCCCGATGGGACGCATTATAAATTGCATTTCCCTGGGAGATGAGAATAACCTGAGGGGACTCATGCCGAATCCCAAAGTGCGCTTCAATATGGTTGGATAAAGGGCGAGCGGTCTGAACAATCAGTTCATAGACAGGAAGCTTGACATTTAGCATTTCACGCTTCGCTGTGGCTGAGAGATCACAGGTAGAACTGTGCTTAAACACCACAACAACTTCATCTTCAGATTGTCTGAGGATCGTAGCAAAGTCGTCAACTGAATCAATCGTCTGATAGGACATAGTATTTGGTTAATCTGACTCTTTGATACAACAATTCATGAGCGTCAAGGTTCTACGAAGCACCAAATTCCAAGAAGCTATGGAGACACGCAAAACAGGCGCAGAGGGGATACACTGGGATCTAACTCATCTTTACCTTGATGAGTCTGCTATGCGGGCGGATTTATCGGATGTAGTAGAGGAAGCAGTAAAATTCAATCAATCTTGGAGAGGGCGGATCGCCGATTTATCCGCCTCCCAGCTTCACCAAGCTCTCACAGAATTTGAGTTACTTCAGGAGCGCGTCGGAAAGGCAATGACTTATGCGTATCTCTCTTGGGCAACTGCTACGCATAATGCTGAGCGAGGAGCACTTCTTCAACATGCTCGCGAATTATCAACGCAGATTAGCAAGAGCTTGATATTCTTTGGATTAGAGTGGATGAAGGTGGAAAAAGATCAAGCCCGGTCTTTGATAAATAGTTATGAACTTGTAGGATATCGTCATTTTCTTGAATGTGAACGGCTCCTGAAAGATTATACTTTATCTGAGCCTGAAGAGAAAATATTGGCCGAAACGCTGGTCACGGGGCGAAGTGCTTGGATGCGTTATTTCACTGAGACAATGAGTGGGATGCGCTTCGTGCTCCGTGGTGAACAACTTTCTCAGGAACATCTTCTCACCAAGTTACATGTTCGTGATCGTGAACTTCGTAAAGAGGCTGCTGACAGTTTTACACGGGGGCTTGTTTCAAAGGAACATACGCTCACCTTCATTTTCAATACACTCCTTGCAGACAAGGCATCAAGTGACCGAATGAGGGGGCTGCCTCACTGGCTTAAATCCCGTAATCTAAGTAATGAGATTGCAGATGAAACCGCAGATGCATTGGTCAATGCAGTAGTCAATCGCTATGATTTGGTGGCACGCTTTTTTGATATTAAGAGCAAGATACTTGGGTTCAGCCCTCTCTATGATTATGATCGCTATGCACCCGTCGGAGAGAGCGACACCCATTATTCGTGGGACGAAGCTCGGGAGATCGTTTTAGCAAGCTATCAAGAATTTCATCCACTTCTGGCCGAAATCGCCACACGCTTTTTTGACGAAAAATGGATTGATGCTCCTGTTCAAGAGGGGAAGCAGGGTGGGGCATTCAGTCATGGTGCTGTACCGAGTGTTCACCCCTACATTTTGCTCAATTACACTGGACGTGCTCGAGATGTACAAACATTGGCGCATGAGTTAGGACACGGGGTTCATCAGTTTCTCTCCGGAGAGCAAGGATTTTTACAGGCATCAACTCCATTAACCACTGCGGAGACTGCATCTGTCTTTGGAGAAATGCTTACGTTCCAGCGGCTATTATCTGAGGAATCTGATCCTCGTAATATCCTGACTCTATTGATCAGTAAGATAGATGACACGATCGCGACTGTATTCCGTCAGGTCTCAATGAATCGGTTTGAAGATGCAATCCACACGGCGAGGCGTGAACAGGGAGAATTGTCAACCGATAAATTTGCAGAGTTCTGGATCTCAACCCAGTCTGCAATGTACGGAAATAGTGTCATCCTCACCGATCAGTATCGGCATTGGTGGAGTTATATCCCACATTTCCTTCATACCCCGGGCTATGTGTATGCGTATGCTTTCGGCGAATTACTGGTTTTAGCTCTCTATGCACGCTATCTGGAATCTCCAGAGGAATTTCCTGCGCAGTATATTCAACTGATGCGGGCGGGTGGTTCAGATTGGCCCCACACTCTGGTGAGTCATTTGGGAGTCAACCTACGGGATCCCTCATTCTGGCAACAGGGACTCAATGCAATTGAAGATCTGATCGAACGGGCGGAAGCAAGTTATGTAGCCTGTAACCTGGATTGAACCAGTTCCACACGTTTTAGATAGGCATCTCTTGCAATCTGGATGTCTTCAAGATACATAGGCAACTCGTCGGGTAGCAATGCCTGTGGGCCGTCTACCAGTGCCTTGGATGGTTTTGGGTGAAAGTCTACGAGTACCATATTTGCCCCAGCAATGATGCCCTGCGCGGTGGCATGCATCACATCCATTAATCCATCTGGACTCCGGTGTCGAGTACCCACCGAATGGGACGGATCAATACATACAGGCATTCGGGTTAAGCGGTGAACCACAGGTACATGAGAGAAATCCACAAAATTTCGATGAGGATCGCCCAGATTCGTTTTCATTCCACGAAGCGCAAAGATGACGCGCCGATTCCCTTCGCTGGCTAAATACTCGGCTGCGTTCAAGGATTCATTCAAGGTAATTCCAAATCCTCTTTTGATGAGGACTGGATAGTCATCTTGACGACCGGCACACTTGAGAAGTTCGAAGTTCTGGGTATTCCGTGTCCCAATTTGGAGTATCACCCCAGTGGGATGCCCTGTTGATTCCAGTGCTTCGGTAATTTCTTCAATATGAGACTCATGAGTAACTTCCATTGAGATAACTCGGATGTCATACTTTCCTGCTAACTCAAAGACGTAAGGAAGACATTCTTTCCCATGCCCCTGAAAAGAATACGGGCTAGTCCGAGGTTTATAGGCGCCCATGCGAGTACATACTAATCCATGCTCTTTCAGCGTCTGTAGCATGAGTTCGACATGCTCGGGGGTATCTACCGCGCAGAGTCCTGCAAAGATGTGAAGACTCTTTTGATCAAATGTAATCCCTTTGTATTCAAACTGATGCGGGAAATCTTCTTGGCCATGTCGCCCGAGCACTCGGTACGCTTCCTGAACACGAACCACGCGTTCCACACACGGTAGGCTTTTCATAAATGGGTTTGAGAGGGATTTAGTATCTCCCAAGAGGTAGATCTCCGTAAGAAGTTGGCCCGTCCCCTGAATGTGACGAACTTGATAGGTAATATTGACGAGGGAGTCAAGATATCGTAGCAGAAGCTTGTATTCTGGCGACTCCTGATCCGTATCAGATTTTAGGATTAGTATCACGGTACCAGTCGGATTGTGAAGTGATGGTTATTGAGTATTCAATTTGGAAGCTGCGGCTTCATCTAATAAAATCGTCACATTGGAATGCGATTGCAAACAACTCCCAGGGATTTTCTCGGTTGGTGCTGCTTCTAAACAGTGTGCCACAGCATCTGATTTATTGGCGCCCGATGCCAGTAGAAGAATTCTGCGAGCTTCCATAATCGTTCTGATTCCCATGGTAACCGCCTGACGAGGCACATCCTCTGGACGGTTGAAAAATCTTGAATTATCTTGAATCGTAGAGGATGCAAGGTCCACAATACGTGTACGGGAGCCAAATGGCGAAGCAGGTTCATTAAACCCGATATGACCATTTGCTCCAAGACCAAGAATCTGCAGATCAATGCCTCCTTGGTTCTGAATGAATTGATCAAATTTCGCTGGATCTGATTTGGCGTCCGGGAAATAAACTGCATTTGGTCTGATATCAACCTGTCCGAAAAGATGACGCTGCATAAAGGCTGCGTAGGATTGTTCATGGTTTGCAGGCAGTCCAATGTATTCATCCAGATTCACTGTGGTTATCTCACGAAAGGTTATTTGTCCTCGCTTGTAACGGTCCACAAGTAATTCGTAGAGCCGCTCTGGCGTACTTCCCGTGGCAAAGCCAAACATGCCATTCGGTTTTTCAGTGATGGTAGCCGAGAAGATTTCGGCTGCGCGGGTGCTAACCTCCTCATGGTCTGGGAAGATTTCAATCTTCATTATTTTTGTTTTTGGTATTCATGAATGGGGCGATCAGCCGAGTCGGTTACCGCAGGTAAAACCACAGTAGCGCCGCCCGCAAAGATTCCCACGGTCAAACAGTTTAGACCATCTTGGGCTCCGAGTTGAATTCCGTGAAGATAGTGTAGAACCATCTTTCTTAATCATCTATGGTTACAAGAAACATCGTTGGTGGATCCCAAGGAACAGACTGTTTTGACGACCGACCCAGAGATTCACCCTCGGTCCGTTGATTCAGAGATCGGTTTGCCCACTTCGGAACCCATTCGCTAAAGAGAACATTCATCTTTGAGCCGTATTGAGGATCATTCCGGTGGCACGACTGAACAGCTTATTCATACTAAAATTTAGCAATGACTAACTTTGTGGAAGGTCCGTCTGTGATTCTTCTTCACGGAGCAGGTCAAGAAAATGTATGACGGTTTTTCGAAGCTCTCTACGATCAACGACCAGATCCACGAATCCATGATCTTTCAGAAATTCGGAACTTTGAAATCCTTTCGGGAGATCTTGCCCTATGGTTTCACGAATCACGCGGGGGCCCGCAAAACCAATGAGTGCACCGGGCTCTGCAATATTGATATCTCCCAGCATTGCAAAGGAGGCGGTAACTCCACCTGTTGTCGGATTCGTTAATATGGAGATATAGGGAATGCCCTTTTCATGAAGCCTCGCGAGGTGTGCACTGGTTTTAGCCATTTGCATGAGACTGAGCGCTCCTTCCATCATCCGAGCCCCTCCACTTTGGGCAACAATGATCACAGGAATTTCTTGATCAACTCCTCTGCGGATGGCTCGGGTAATCACTTCGCCAACCACAGATCCCATGGATCCACCAATAAAACTAAAATCCATGACAGCGATTGACACATCATGGCGATCCATCTTCCCCAATGCGGCTTGAACTGCATCCGGGAGTCCGGTCTTTTGATGGGCACTCTGGAGTCGGTCAGCATAGTTCTTTCGGTCCGTGAATTCCAGTGGATCCACAGCAGTTACGTCTGTGTCGAGAAGTTGGAAGGATTCCTCATCAAGCAGTAATGCAAAGTATTTCTCCGAACCCAAGTAGCCGTGGTAGTCACACTTTGGGCAGATATTTACGTTTGAATCCAACTCCCTCACATGATTAATCGCCTTGCATCCCGAACACTTCTTCCATTGGCCGGCGGGCATCTCATGTTGACCGCTCCGACTGGTAAGGATTCCCTTTTTTGTTCTTTTGAACCAAGTCATTGTCTGAATGTACAGCGAAAGGCTTTAACGATTTTGAATGAAGGTGTTCTCACTTGGCAAAAAATGAGGTCAAAAAGTAGGTAGATTCTTTTTCTCGCTGTATATTTTGGCTTAAACCAAATTGTAAAGATACAATCAATGAAAGTTTACACCCCTGATCAGATACGGAATATTGTTTTAGTCGGACATCAAGGTAGTGGAAAAACATCTTTGGCCGAGTCATTGCTTTTTGTGAGCAAAAAAATTCACCGTTTAGGTTCGGTAACTGAAGGATCTACGGTCAGTGACTACCAGCCAAGTGAGAAAGAGCGGCAAATGTCCATCTTTTCATCTCTGCTTCATGCAGAATGGAATGAGTACAAGATCAATATCATTGATACCCCTGGATATCCCGACTTTGTAGGCGAGGTTGTGTCTGCGATCCGTGTTGCAGATACATCCGTTTTTGTGATGAATGCTCAAGAGGGAGTGGAGGTTGGAACTGAGCTTGCCTGGAGTGCTGCGGTTGAGAATGAGAAGCCCGTCATGTTTGTGATCAATCAGATTGATCGTCCGCAGGCAGATATAGAATCTCTGATTGCCCAGATGCGAGATCGCTTTGGTTCGGGGATCACCATTGTACAATTTCCTGGGCCTACTCCAAATGATCTGATAGATGTTTTGGTGATGAAACAGATCCGTTTCAATCCTGGCTCGCAGGATCCGCCCACATTCACCGAAATCCCTGAAGAGTTTCGTGAACGGGCTGACGAACTTCATAATGCGTTAGTAGAGGACATTGCCGTAAGTGATGAAGAATTGATGGAGAAATATCTGGAGACCGAACGACTCTCCGAGGATGAGATGCGCGCAGGCCTCCGGGATGCAATGTTGGCACGGTCACTTTATCCAGTATTTTGCACGGTTGCCACGACCAATGTCGGGACCGCTCGCCTCATGAGTTTTGTGAATAATGTTGTTCCATCACCCTTGGATGTAGCTCCGCTTCCATTCGCCGAAGGAGATTCATTTAAGCCAAGTACTGATGGGAGTCCAGTGGCATTCATCTATCGGACCATGGCAGAGCACCATGTTGGGGATTACTCATTTTTTCGCGTGTGCAATGGTTTCATTGAGTCGGGGATGGACTTGGAAAACGCACAATCCGGTACCATGGAGCGATTGGGGCAATTGTATGCACTCTGCGGGAGAGAGCGTGAAGTCGTTGCGACGATGAACGCTGGAGATCTGGGAGCACTTGTCAAGTTAAGGGATACGCACACAAACAATACTCTTCGCAAGAAAGGAGAGAAACTCATTATCGCGCCGATTCCTTTCCCTGAGCCCCGGTACCGAGAGGCAATTCATGCGAAGACAGAGGGGGAAGAGGATAAGCTGGCACAGGGATTGCACCAGATCACATCCGAGGATCCATCTTTGGTTGTCGTTCACGAACCGGATCTGAGCCAAATTACGTTGGGAGGACAGGGGGCGATGCACCTGAAGGTCGCTCAGTTTCGTCTAAAGTCAAAGGTGAATGTTGATGTTGAATTCTCCCGTCCGCGGGTGGCTTATCGCGAAACGGTTACAACTGAAGCCCGTGATTCCTACAGGCACAAAAAACAGACGGGTGGGGCTGGACAGTTTGCAGATATATCTGTTTTGATTGAACCTTTTGAAGGCGAATTCAAAAAACGTCCAGATATCAATGTGCGCAATGTGGTTCAGGCGCAGACCTCTTGGGGTTCAACCATTGAATTTATTGATGCGATCGTTGGGGGCGTGATTGATATGCGGCGTTTCTTTGGTGCCATTCAGAAGGGTGTTCTTGAAGCGATGCAAAAAGGACCTGTGGCTGGATACCCCGTTGGGAATGTTCGGTTTGTGATTTTTGATGGTGGAATGCATACCGTTGATTCAAATGAGAATGCTTTCCGAACGGCAGCTCGAATGGTTTTTCGCGAATCGTTTCGAAAGGCAAAACCTGTGATTCTGGAGCCCATCCATGATGTTGAGGTCACTGTGCCGGATGCGTATACAGGGGATGTCATGGGGGATCTGAATGGCCGCCGAGCGACCATCAAGGGGATGGAGGCCGAAGGAAAGATGCAGAAAATTCTTGTACAGGTTCCAGAGGTCGAACTGTATCAGTACTCCACCCGCGTTCGCTCCATGACGCAGGGACGGGGAATTCACAGTGCCCGATTTAGCCACTATCAGGCAATGCCTCGAAATGTGCAGGACGACGTTGTATCTGCTGCGGCCAAAGCCCAACAGGACTAGACTCGCGAATCACCATACGGCTCTGGATCAACCCGCTCCTGATTAGTTGGTGAATTATTTTGAATAAATGAGTCGTTTCCCTCATTGAAGGCTTGGAACAGTTGCTCAGATGTTTCCAGTATCCACATGTAGTATTCACCCTGGCGTTTTTCCTCATGAGGATCCCCTTCATACGTACAGGATATCAGAGAGGCCTCCTTATCCTGAAGGGGAAGCCATTCTATTTTTGATTTCACCCTCTCATTAAAGACGCTTTGCTTTGAATTCAGATGTTCGAACAAAGCTGGATTTTTGGAGATGTAGATCGCCACTTGAATGGAGTCGTTCACGGAATTCAAACTTAAACGAAGGTGTGCCTCTCTGCTTCCGATGGAAATATTATACCATTGTCTTGGTGTTGGTTTTTGACTCACTGTGAAGCTTGTTTTTGAGTCAGACGCATACTCTTTCAGTCCTTCCCAAAAACGTAGGTGAGCCAGTTTTGTGGATGTTATCTCCGTATTTGATGTAGTACTTCTCCTGATTATTTTTGACCATGAATTCGGTTGGACGACCGCATTAAATTTGGGCGCAGGCTTAGAGTCTCCAATCTTATACGCCTCAATTCTTACAAGAAAAAAAGATATTTCGTCGTCCATGTGGTCATTAAACCATTCAATTGCCCTCTGATGCTCATCGGTAATATCCCCAACGATCCATACGATGATGCTTGCATCAAAACTGGAAGCATAGGTTAGGAGCTTTCCAAGGTGGTCATGATTTGTTTGGCCCAATTGATTTTCGATAATAATATTCTTTTCCGTCTGACTATCCTCGGCGGTAATGTCTACGATGAATCGTCCTGCGCGCTCCTCAGTTTTCACATTTTCGGCCGTGACACCGATCTCTTCAAACAGGAGATCAATATTCGCGGCTAACCACGGTGTGAAGTCTTGGGCTTCATTCTTCCAGATTTCTCGGGGAGGTACACTTTTGAGAGTTTCCAAGTCAATTGTCGTTGTTGGTTCGTTCATTTTACACGTATGTCATGAGTTGAGTTACTGATACAAAACAGAATTACTGAACACGAGTCCGTAATTCATTGAATGAGTGGACAGGTGCCTCATAGATCACCATCAATGGTTCAAGGCTGGAAACAACTGTACTTCATGAAAAGATGGAATGAGGGTCATGGATCAACCAATTCGGTGCGATATTATGGCGATCAAGTCCGAGTGTCCAGCCAGGGTAGCAACTGCATCCTGTGAATAATCCAATACGGAGTCACAGATTCTATGGGATGAATGTCCCATTGTCAAATAGGATAGGAATTCACTGAGGAGCGAGTGTCTACATGAACCAATCGGTAGAGAGTCTGGGTTCTGCCAGTCATGGAAATCAACGATGATTAAATCACATCAAGGTTGATACAGAGAGGTTATGTTGATTCCTATGATTTGGGACCTGACTTTTTTCCTTGACTCTGCGGGGACTTTGTCGCGAGTGAGGAGATTTGTTCTAGTTCAAATTCTTCAATCATATTCCCTGCTAGTTTTACACGTACCGTACGAGAGAAAATATTCATGCTTAGGACATGTCCCTGCCCACGGTCAGTCTCCACCGAGGTGTTTTTTGGAGGAAACTCCTCAAGTATCTTCATGTACTGCTCAAGTTCATAATTCAGACAGCATTTGAGTCGTCCACAGCGGCCGATCATCCGCTCATTCGTGAGTGGGAAGTGCATTTTTTTTGCCGCAGAAGCTGAAACGGGGGGGATCTGACGCATCCAGGAAGAGCAGCAGAGCTCCCTCCCACAAACTCCAAGTCCACCAATCCGAGCTGCTTCCTCTCTAAGACTCAGACGAAGAAATTCAACCCGTGTAGAAAATTGACGACACAGTTCGCTGATCACCGAACGCAATGATACCTTCCGCTGACAGGTGTAGAATATAGACAGACGTTTTCGATCAAACTGCCATTCAGCATCGACCAGTTTGACTGGCATCTTTCGCCGTCGAATTGTAGTTTTTGCCGCACGCAATGCATCCTTCTCTGCTTCCCGATTCCTCTGATGGATGCTCCGATCATTGGAGGATGCCAATCGCACTACTTGATCGTAATTCGGATGACTTCGTGCACGAATATGTACAAGTTCACCAGTTAGTACAACCTGACCATAGTCCAGACCACGCTGTGCAGAAACGATGATATCGTCCCCAGCAGAAACGCGAATTTTTCGTTTGTTTTGGTACACCTTTCGGCGCCGTCCTTTGAAAGCAACTTCAACCAGATCACAATGATCCCGTCCTTCAACTTTAGAGGATTCGGGGAGCCAGTCAAAAATCTGAACAGACGGGCAACTATCACTGCACCCTCCATAACCGCTTAGGGAACTGCCGCTACAACCACAGGCACCGTTTGTGCCACAAGACATAATGATCTAAAATTTGTTAGAATAGCGTTCTCAACCTAGAGGTGAATTACGCAGAGGGCCAAATAACGTTCAACGATCTACCCGTGCATCTACGGAGATCCATGTACAATGGAGTCTGAATAGTGGGTCGCAAAGAGGTCTAGATGCAATCGTCAGTGTGCAAGGGATTGAAACAGCTTACCGCTGTGTGTGGTGCGTCTGGCTTTCCCCAAGCTGTCAAAAATTGTGATGGGAACGGGCGTAGAGATGTAGTGTTCGGTTCGCATCGCCTCACCCAATCGCGTACAAAGATTAATCAGTAACAAGTTGGTATTTACATTGGATTCTGTCATGAGGAGCGCTTCTTCAACGAGTTTGGACATTGCATCTAGATCGGCATTCTGAAGGTTCTTGGTAAACTTGGAAATCTCCAATTTTTGATCGCGATTGGTGATTGGTGCCTCCTCTCCCATCTCGCGGTACAGTGCAACGTCACGGATCCAACTCAGAAGTAACTTGAGTAGATTTCGGATACCATCCCGACTGGACTGACTTACCTCCGTAATCAGATCTGTCAACGGTACAATTTTCCCCACAAATGCAAGACGAAGGAAGGTAATCACGCGTTCGCGGTCAAGCCGAAGATCTTCATTCCGAATCAGATCCAGGGCTCGCATATACGAGCCCTGCGCCATATTGGCTGCGACATTTGCAAGTTCATCGTTAACATCTGTGCGAGTCTTTAATGCCTGTACGATGATCTCGGGTGATAGGCTATCAAATGCAATATGTTGACAGCGTGAAGTGATCGTAGGCAGGAGTGCATTCTTTCTTGATGTTGTCAGGATGAATATGGTGCCTGGATTGGGTTCCTCAAGAACTTTCAGAAATGCATTGGCTGCGCGTTCGCGAATAACATCTACATCTGTAATGATGGCGATACGGTACTTCCCTTGAGTGGGACGCATCACGATTTTTTCACGCAGTTGCAGGTTGATTCGATCAACGGAATACAACGCTTGCTTAAATCGTTTTGACTCGGTTTGCTGGGATCCAAGGTTGGGAGCGCGAACAAAGTCCACCGCCGCGTAGGGTTCCTCGACGAGGAGGGCAATGCGATCGGCAACTTCATTTGGCTTCGCATCGCTGGGTTCGGGGATCAGGAATTCAATGTCAGGATGCTGCAAATGGTTTACGCGCTTGCACGATGGGCAAAGCTGTTCATCAGAGCAACCCTCACATTGTAAAGCACGGGCAAACGCAAGCGCAACCGCACGCTTTCCAGAACCCTCAATTCCATGAAACAGATATGAATGAGCAATATGACCAGATGCAAGGGTACGCTTCAAGAGATCA
Organism: Rhodothermales bacterium; assembly: GCA_965208025.1. Taxonomy (GTDB): domain Bacteria; phylum Bacteroidota; class Rhodothermia; order Rhodothermales; family Bin80; genus Bin80. Next base: position 762,452 of record OZ242302.1, on the reverse strand, counting down.
ACTACATTTTCCTGCCCAATGATATGATCCCAATGTAGCAGGGAGGAAGATCGACTCATCTTGATTTATGTTTGCAACCTGTGTTGGATCATCTCCGTTCAAGGGACTTTGGCGTGGTGGCTCAGCTGGTTAGAGCGTGCGACTCATAATCGCAAGGTCGAGAGTTCGAGTCTCTCCCACGCCACTCAATCGTTTATAGGTTTGAACATCTGTAACGGACAGATCTTGCCATCTTTGTCCTGAATCATTAATTGGAGGGCAGATTCGTTTCAGGGTGAATTGGGTGTTCATTATTTCACTGGCGGTCTGAATCCAGAAGTTCGGCAATCACATCTTCGTGATCGGATCGGACTAGGGCAAGGATGGCATGATGTGGAACGATATAGTATTTCTGTTGCTTATAATTGAACTCAATCGCTTCTTTCCGCTGAAAGAAGGCCAAGTCTCCCACATTCGCCTCGAGCGGCAAATACCTGCCAACCCTTTTTGGCTCGGCCCAGGGTTCACTTTCGGAGTATTCAGGATTAGGAATCAAATGGCCTGGCCCAACGATTTCAATGCGCCCTGATCCGATCAGGTCTCGCTCTGCAACCGATGCAGGAAGAACCAATCCGGATTCAGTCTGCTGTTCGCCGCTATCCGGCCTGATCAATACTCGGTCGCCAACAATGATCAATTCTGGCATGGAAAAGAGTCGTCTAATTTAGTCAGACAAATAGATTCACTTTAACGTTCGTCTGAGGTAGAGGGTTGAACCAGTTGCGATCACCAACATCAAAAAACCAGATAGATAATTGCCAAGAATTAGGTATCCAACTGAAAATAAACATGTGTAAACAAGGACAATCCCCGCGCCCCATTGACGTGCCATTGCACGAATCGTGGAGTCGGCCTGGATGTCAGGGTGGAGAGCAGCTATGGGCTGCCAACCGGGCCCCGCAGGTCGAACCAGTCGGTAAAATTTCTCAAGTGTGGAGTGGTCTGTAGGTTTGGTGAGAAATGTAACGGCAAGCCATAATGCAGTCGTAATGCCTACGACAATGAACAGGTTTGAGGGGAAAGGTTCATTGATTCCAGGGATTGGAACACCAAAAACGGTCAATAGAACAAGAATAATTGGGGCAAGGGTGGCGACAAGTTCGCTCCACGCATTGATTCGCCACCAGTACCACCTTAGAATCAAGACGGTGCCTAAACCACCCGAGGCAGTCAGAATCAGACTCCATGCTTGGCTGATGGACTCGAGTTGGGTTGCCACCAAAATACTTAGTAAGCCCACAATGAAAGTGAGGGTTCGGGAGATAACCACATAATGGCGCTCGCTCTTGTCTGGACGAATAAATCTCCGCCAGAAATCATTCACCAAATACGAAACGCCCCAGTTCAACTGTGTAGAGATCGTGCTCATGAATGCAGCCAAGAATGCAGCAAATACCAATCCCAAAATACCCACTGGCAGAACATCTCGCATCACCATGATGAACCCTTCTCTTGATTGATCCAGTTCAGGGTAGAGAACCAGAGATGCCAGCGCAATGATGATCCATGGCCATGGACGGATGCAGTAGTGTGCAATCGTGAAAAATAGTGCCGAGAATACCGAGTCTCGTTCACTGGCTGTTCCCATCATACGCTGTGCGCTATATCCACCCCCTCCTGGTTCTGAACCTGGGTACCAACTACTCCACCACTGAATTCCAATGAATGCCACGAACGCAGGCGCGGACAATGCAAATGCAGCAGCAGCACCAGGGACATCTCCAATCGCAGGAAAAAATTCAAACGTCTCTGGTGGCAGACTTGCTTTCAGACCTGCAATCCCACCGACTTCTGGAAGTTGAAGGACAAAGATAGCCATTAAGATGGATCCTGCCATTGCCAAAGTAAATTGCATTACATCCGTCACGGCTACACCCCAGAGCCCTGAAAGCAATGCAAAAATGGAAACCAGAACGACAAGCCCACTCACGATCACCAGCGCTGCACTCATGGAGAGTCCGCCGACTGAAAATGAGGTCTGGCCAAATAAGGTGATGTTCGGCCACAGTACATTGATTGCGGTCTCCATGGCCAAGGAGACCCATCCTATAATAATTGTGTTTAACAGCAACCCGAAGTAGACCGCTTTGATTCCGCGAAGCCATGCGGCAACCCGACCAGCATAACGAATTTCAACGAATTCGACATCTGTTTGAATCCCACATCTCCGCCATAAGCGCGCAAAGAAAAATACGGTCAGCATGCCGCCAAGGGCAAAGTTCCACCACAACCAGTTGCCAGCGATCCCATTCGTTGCAACCAGTTCGGTTACGGCCATCGGAGTATCGGCTGCAAATGTGGTGGCAACCATGCTGATCCCTGCCAACCACCACGCCATTCGCCGGCCGCTGAGGAAGAATTCTGATGTATTCTGCCCAGCACGCTTTGAATAGTACAATGCAATGCCAGCAACAATGAGGAAGTATACTCCGATAATTGTCCAGTCAAGTGATGTCATGGTTCATTTGTTTTCTTTACCATGCAAATTAGGTGATTTTCATGTACGAATCGAAGGAATCAGGAAAATGACATACCATCCAATGATAATAACCCTTTGGTATTGAAGTGTATGTGTACTATTGTAGGGAGGTTCGCATAATGCTCGTCGGTAGAGTGAGGACGGAGCAAATTCTACGAACAAGGGTGGAATCAGCCGCAAGATGGTTGGCAAGTGTCCCGACTCTAAATTTTTGTCATGGTCGTTTGGGCTTTATAACGAATAATGACACATTTGGCAGTATTTTTCCAAAATAATGATCTCAGATTAATCTATGGATAAGGTCGCGTCAGCCCCTCTTCACGAAATTACAAATACGAGGTACCTGAACTATGCTCTGTCGGTGATTACCAGCAGAGCCCTACCAGATATCCGAGATGGTTTGAAACCAGTCCAGCGCCGGATCCTGTACTCCATGTTTACGGGACTTCGTCTATACCCCGATGCTAGGTACCGAAAAAGTGCAACCATTGTTGGGGATACCATGGGGAAATATCATCCTCATGGGGATAGTGCAATCTACGATGCAATGGCCCGCATGGCTCAATCTTTTGCCTTACGGGATCCACTGGTGGATGGTCATGGAAATTTTGGGTCCATTGATGGGGATCGACCTGCAGCAATGCGGTACACGGAGGCGAAACTGCTCCCTCTGGCCATGACATTATTAGAAGAACTTCGTCACAATACCGTCCCATTCAGACCAAATTTTGACGCAACACTTTCGGAGCCAGTTGTATTGCCGGCACAGATCCCGAACCTGTTGGTCAATGGCGCAACAGGAATTGCCGTGGGAATGGCAACGAGTATTCCTCCCCATAATCTTGGAGAGGTCACTCGTGGAGCGATCTACATGGTGGATTCTTTGCTTCGGAGGTCAGATCATACTTGGCCATCTAATTTGCTCAATCATCTGCTCAAGCACTATATCTTGGGGCCGGATTTTCCGACGGGTGGCAGAATGATGAATTCCAAAGAGGAATTACATCAAATCTACAGGACAGGGGAGGGGATGATTGTTCTGCGAGGAACCTATGAGGTGGAGCGCAAATCCAAAGTGATCATTACTTCAATTCCGTACGCCATCAATAAAAGTGATCTGGTGGAAAAAATTGCAATTCACATTGCAGACGGGAAAGTCCCTCAGCTATTGGATATCCGTGATGAGTCAACGGATGAGATCCGAATTGTGCTAGACCTTAAGCGGGGAGCAAAGGTGGAAGCGGCGATGGGCTATCTGTTCAAGTATACGCCTCTTCAATCACGCTTTCATGTGAATTTGACCTGTCTCCTCCCCACCATGAATCCGCAGATCTGCGAGCCAAAGCGGGTTAGCTTACAGGAAGCACTGGAGCACTTCCTCCTATTCCGAATGGAAGTGATCACCCGACGACTCCAGTATGAATTGCAGAAATTGGAGGAACGAATTCATATTCTTGAAGGGTTTGATACCATCTTTGACGCACTGGATGAGGCAATTCAGATTATTCGCGCCTCACGAAACAAAGCGGATGGCTCGCAGCGATTACGACACCGCTTTTCGCTTTCGGAGATCCAGGCAAATGCCATCCTCGAAACCATGCTTTATAAGCTGTCTCAACTGGAGATTGATGCAGTCCGTGAGGAACTTGAAGAGAAACGCGCTCGAGTGGAAGAGATTCAAGAACTCCTTGGAGATGAGTTGGCGCGTTGGAAACTGATACGGACAGAACTTAAGGACGTAGAAAAGGCGTTTTCCACCGAGCGTCGCACATTGATCACAAGTGAGGATGAAGGTCTCTATGAGTACTCCGAAGAAGATTTTATTGTAGACGAGGATACCGTGGTGATCATTACGAGAGCTGGCTGGATCAAAAGACAGCGTTCCTATACCGAAGTCCAATCTATACGTGTTCGTGAGGGAGACGAAGTCGGGTGGGCTCTTGGAACGGGAACACGATGTACAGTGGTTCTGTGGACGAATTTTGGAAAGGCCTATACGGTTCGTGCGAATGATATCCAAAGTACAACCGGCCATGGAATCCCCCTTCAAAAGATTTTTGATTTTCGGGATAAAGAGCATGTGGTTGGTGCGATCTCGTGTGATCCAAGGATTGTCGGAGTTGCGAAATCTTCACAGAACGGGGAAGACGATCCGCTGGGACACTTGGTCGCGATTACGGCCAAGGGAATGGTGATTCGTCAACCACTCAAACTGTATGTAGACATATCCAAACGTACGGGAAGATTGTGTGCTCGTCTCAACGAATCAGATGAAGTCGTTGGTGTATGGCCGTCTGACGGAATGGAATTTGTATGTTTGGCTTCGCGCAAAGGGCATGGATTGATTTTTCCGGTTGAAGATATTCCAATAATCAGCGGACCAGGTAAAGGAGTCATTGGGATGCGATTGGCCCCCGAGGATGTACTGGTTGGAGCAACTCTGAGCGGACAGGCACGGGATGGGGTCACCGTAGAAAAACCGAGCGGAGTCCAAGTGGTTGTACGCAGGACAAAATACGAGGTCACACGTAGAGGTGGAAAAGGTCAACGAATCATTCTGCGTGGTGAACTCCGTTCAATTCCCCCTGAACCCTATGAACGTCAGCTAACATGAGTACTTATACAGGTGCAGATATTGTAGTTCTTGAAGGGCTGGAGGCCGTCCGTAAGCGCCCAGGCATGTATATCGGTGGGACTGGTAAGCCAGGGCTTCATCACCTGCTGTGGGAGATCGTTGACAATGGGGTTGATGAAGCAGTCAATGGATATGCAGATTGTATTAAGGTGCAACTTCACAAAGATCTAACCTCGGTGACGGTTGAAGATAATGGGCGCGGAATTCCCGTAGATCTCCACCCCAAGAAAAAGATTCCTGCCCTTCAAGTGATCTTAACCACGCTACATTCTGGCGGTAAATTTGAGGGAGATCAGTACATCACTTCTGGCGGATTGCACGGGGTAGGGGCCTCTGTGGTGAATGCCCTTTCCAGAGAGATGGTTGCGCAGGTCTATCGGGACGGGGGATCCTATGAACAGAAATTTCAGCGGGGGCGTCCAGTGAGCAAGTTGAAGGATCTCGGAAAGAAAACGAACAAGACAGGAACGAAGATATTTTTCGCTCCAGACCCCGAAATCTTTGATTCAATCAAGTTTGATGCGGCGCGCATTCGAAGGGAACTTGAAATTAAAACCTATCTCAATCGTGGGCTACGGATCCTATTTCGTGATGAAGGGAAAGGGGAGAAGATTGAGTTTTTTCACGAAGGGGGGATCGTGGAATATCTTGGGCATCTGGTCCAAGAGGATCAGGGATCCCCGGTACATGAGGAGGTATTCTCTATCTTGCAGGATTCACTTGAGAATTCTGTTCGCATGGAAATTGCATTGCAATGGACAGAGTCAACGAGGGAATGCTTGTGCTCCTATGTCAACGGGATCCCTACTCAGGATGGTGGTACGCATGAACAGGGATTCAAGGATGCGGTCAGAGCGGCGGTGAGGGCATGGATGGAGACTCACAATGTCATTCCACGCGGGGTTGAAGTCACCTCTGAAGATATTCGTGAAGGCCTCTTTGGTGTCATCAATATGTTCATGTCGGATCCTCAGTTCCAGGGACAAACGAAGGATAAGTTGAATAACCCATCTACACGGTCATTGGTCAGTGGTACGGTTCGAGTGGCGCTCGAGCAGTTTTTGAATTCTCATCCGTCTGCCAGCGATGCAATTGGCGCTCGTGTATTACAATCAGCGAGGGCCCGTCAGGCCAGTCGCGCGGCAGCACGGTCAGCCCGATCGAAGGCCCGCCAGCGCAGGCGTCTCACCCTCCCGGGAAAACTGGCAGATTGCTCGTCAATGGATCCAGTTGAGGGGGAGCTCTTCATCGTTGAAGGAGATTCCGCGGGTGGTTCGGCAAAGCAAGGCAGGGATCGAAAAACTCAAGCCGTCCTTCCATTGCGTGGGAAAGTTCTGAATGCAGAACAGGCAAGTGCCAAGAAATTGCTGAACAATAAAGAACTATCGAATGTGGTTCAGGCACTGGGTTGTGGCATGGGGCCCAGCCTGGAGCCAGAAAAATTGCGCTACCACAAAGTCATCCTGCTCATGGATGCCGATTCGGATGGGCACCATATAGCCACATTGATGCTGACCTTCTTTTATCGGTACATGCGCCCCCTTATTGATCGAGGACATATATTTGTAGCTGAGCCTCCACTGTACCGACTGGATACTGGGAAACAGACCTATTGGGCGCTGGATGATGAAGAGAAAGATGAGATTGAACGACGCGTGCGGAGTCGAAATTCCCGTGCCAAGATTGAGGTCCAACGCTTTAAGGGACTGGGAGAGATGATGCCACAAACACTGAAAGAAACGACATTGGATCCAGTTCGGCGTAGAATTCTAAAGGTTACGATTCCAGAAAAAACTCACGCCGAAAATACGATTGCAGGGTTGATGGGACGGGATGCATCGGTACGCTATCGCTTCATTATGGAGAATGCGCGGAAGGCCGAGGATCTGGATGTGTAGAAGATCTGCGTTGCGCGGTGAGCAGACTCCCGCCAATGACCAGAAGCATTCCGAAGAGAGATAACATGTTCGGGATATCGCCAAAGACCAGAATTCCCCAACCCACCGCAAACAGGATTTGGATATAACTTACCCCCATGGCGCGGGAAGTCTGCTCCCGTTGCAGACTACGAGTCAGAAACACTTGGGCAATATGCGTGGAGACGCCGATTCCGATCAGTGCCAGCCACTCAATGGGAGATGGGAGTGCGTACTGGGCGGCAACAAACGGAATCCCCGCAATGGCCGTAACAAAAGAGAAATAGAAGATAATCACCAAGGTATGATCCGTCTCATGCAGTTTGCGCACAGATACGAATGCAAGTCCAGCTAGCAATGCCCCCAGGATTCCCACGGCAAAAGATGATAGAGGAATCTGCTGTACATTGAAGATGAATTCGGGCTGGATCACACAGGTGACTCCAAGAATACAGATGGCAAATCCAATCATCATCCTGACCGATAGGTGTTCTCGAAGTAAGACGGTCGCAATGATGGCTGCAAGGCAGGGAGATAGATAGAAGAGGATGGTTGCGTCCGCCAAGGATAGAGTAATCAGTGTCCAGAAAAAACACATGAGTGCTCCGAACCCAGTGATCCCACGAAAAATGAGCAGTTTTTTATTCACACCCCACGGATTAAGTCCGACCGATCGAACTCCCCAGTAGGCGAGGATACTTCCGACCACACCTCGGAACATTACGATCTGACCAGTTGGAATAGTCTGAGAAATCAGCTTCACCAATAAAGCCATCAGACTGAAGAAAAAGACAGACAAGATCATATATCCTAGTCCGATGGAAAACCATGAAAAAACAGGGCTACCTCGATCGGGTAGGATTTGGAGTTGACGCAGTGTGGCCAGCAAAGCAGTTGACATCCGACTCAAAGTCTTTCGGGCGTTCAAACAGAAGTAGTGAAAATATCAGAGATCCAGATGGGGAATACGGGCATTGTTACCATCTGCGGGGATCACATGTTTTTGGTGTTTCGCAGAACTCTGTTGAAGAATTGACGAAATCATCTTGCACATTGAATTCATTACATCGTTGAACGATCGTTTTGAATGAAATGCGTTGGTTCATCTTTATGATCTCCATTCGTCAAGTCGTACATGCATTCGGATTGTTAGGCATACTTTGGGGATTTACCATTGCTACTCCTTCAAGTCCCTCATTTGCAACCGAGTCAGAGTCACTCGAGTCTGATTGGAATGCACTGAAAAAGCTGTTTGAATTAACTGGAGGGCCAAACTGGCAGAACCGTACAAACTGGGACATGGCTTCCAACCGGGTTCCCAGAGCTGAAGAACTTGATCGGTGGTATGGAATTACGGTACGTGATGGACGCGTTAGTCGGATAGAACTTGAGAATAATAATTTGCAAGGAGTCATTCCATGGGCCATTGGGACTCTATCGGGTCTGGAAGTTCTGAACCTGGGTGTTAATCAGCTACGGGGGCCAATCCAACCCGAAATCGGGAAGCTCCCCAAACTGCAACGATTGAATTTGGCATTAAATGAATTTTCTGGAAGTATCCCCGCAGAGATTGGGAATCTGGGGCAATTGGAGTATTTGAATCTTCGATCTAACCAACTTTCTGGACCATTGCCCCAAAGTATTGGAAGGCTAAATCTGCTTTCTGCGTTGTACTTAAATGATAACAGGCTCTCGGGTACGATTCCTGCCGAATGGGACGGATTAACGAATCTGCACTCTTTTTGGATCTCCTTTAATCCAGAACTTCGCGGGCCGCTACCCGACTTGATCATGGACCGTAGCCATCCCGATTTATCTGTTGGAGTGGATCAAACAGATGTTTGTATTCCACCTGAGTCAATTTTTCCCGAAGATTCATTCCCCCAAAAGCAGGCTTGTATTCTGAACTCGGAGTGGGAAGCACTGATTGACTTGTATCAAAGAACGGACGGACGAAACTGGGACCGAAACTCCAACTGGCAATCGGGTACTCGTCCATCCATCAACGAAGTTGCGAACTGGGAGGGTGTGGAGATTCTTAACGGTCGAATCAGTGGAATACGACTTCCCTACAATCATCTTCAAGGCGAACTTTCCCCAAAGTTCAGTGCACTTACCGAACTGAGCGTTCTTGATCTGCAGTTCAACTCAATCACGGGTCAGATCCCTGAATCATGGAGCGCACTATCTAGGCTGAGAGAGCTTTCACTAGATGGTACGCAGGTCTGCTATCCATCAAGATCTGATCTGCGGGAATGGTTCGGGAACGTAGAACTTGCATCAGAACTGGAAGTGTGTCCGTCAAGATTAGGATCTATCAACTCCACTCGTGTCAGGGAGTGGTGGTGGATTGGCCTCGGGACTCTGCTACTCGTTCTGGTTGCTGCGATTTCTGTTCTTGCACGCAGGAGATCGGGCCGCTCAAATACGCAGTCAGACGAAAGTTCTGAACCGGCGGATTCGCAGGAACCCATTGAGAAGAGTCTGGATACTCTTACACGTGAAATTGGGGACACAGCGGAACTCCTCAGATTGAATACCAAGTCAACAACAGATATCTCCGAATACACCGACAGCATGCTTCGTATGCAGCGTGCACTCACAGAACGGGAACAGGAGAATGAACGACTTAAACGGGGATACGACAATAAAATTTTTCGCAAGTTTGTGACTCAATTCATCCGTGTTGATCAGGCAATCCTTTATTTCCTGCGAACACATGAGGGTCCGTCGTCAAGCCTGGAATCTATCCACCGATTACTTCAGGATGCCTTGGCCGACTGCAATGTGGAATCCTTCACTCCTGCGGTTGGGAGTGACTACCGACATGCTTTTGGAGTGGCTGACCAACCCAAGGTTCAGTCTACGGAGCGTTTAGAGGATGATTATACAATTGCAGAAGTCGTTGAGTGTGGATATTTGATCCGCGGAGAGGAAAAAGATGAGGTATTAATTCCCGCGCGTGTCGTAATTTCCAGGTTTGAAACCACTACATCTTGAAATGAAATTAATTATTGGAATTGACTTGGGGACAACCTATTCAACGGTGGCACAATTTGATGAACACGGGCGATCTGTGGTTATGAACGATTCAAATGGAGAGAGTTTAGTTCCATCTTGCGTAGCATTTTTCAAGAAGAAGTGGTGGGTAGGAGACGAGGCTCGTCGGCAATGGGCTTCGGGGCCGAGTAATGCCGCGGCCCGATTCAAGCGACACATGGGAACATCCGAGCGCTTCCCGATCGGTAAAGAATCGTGTACACCAACTCAGTTGAGTGCACATGTTCTTGGATACCTCTCCAAGATGATTGAGAATCATGAGGGGGAGATTGGATCCACGGTGGTTACCATCCCCGCGAACTTCAGTGTTGAAGCTCGTCAGGCAACGTTGGATGCAGCAAAGCAGGCAAAATTGAATGTTGATTATATTATCAATGAACCTACTGCGGCGGCCCTGTATTACGCGTATTCGGGGGATCTTCCTGGAGACGGGAATTATGCCGTCTATGACCTTGGGGGTGGCACCTTTGATATTTCGCTCATTGAGGTTGAGGGTGGAGATGTGGATGTGATCGCTAGTAATGGGGTGAGTCGACTCGGAGGAATGGATTTTGATCATTGCCTTCAACAGATTGTCCGTGACAAATTCAAGGAAGCAACTGGTGAAAGTCTGGAGGATCATGAAATGCACGAGCCGCCCTTGGACCTTGTGAGTATTGAAGAATTGAAGCGGCGTCTCACTCGTCGGGAAACCGTCACCGTATTTGCCAGGGGAACCCTGATCGAGATTTCCAGAAAAGAGTTTGAGGAGGCCATCTCACGGCTTGTCTTACAGGCAGAAATTTGCTGCGAATCCACTCTTGAAGAAGCAGGGATGAAGCCCTCCGACTTGACAGGAGTGATTCTGGCGGGAGGTAGTACGCGGGTGCCTTTAGTCCAGGAGAGTATTCTGAAAGTATTTGATAACATCAAGCTTGTGCAGTCCACGAATGTGGATGAAGTGGTCGCACTTGGGGCAGCCCTTTATGCTGCTCTTCGCTCTGATTCAAGCGAGTACAATGCGGTCCAGAATGCTGCATTGGCTTGTCTGAGTTTACAGGAGGTCACGAATATGAACTTTGGAACGGTTGCACTTGGGAGCCATGAAGTCACAGGCTATCCCATGGAATATAACTCTATCATCATTGAGAAAGGAACCCCAATTCCTTGTAGCGAGGAAGAATCCTATTTTACTGTCCGACATGGGCAAGACAAGATTGATTGCAGGATCACAGAATGTTCCTATCAAGAAACGGAACTGAATGACTTCGTACGAATCATCTCCAAGGACACGATACTGGAACTTCCTCCGCCGCCCGAGGGAGGAGTTTGGCCCAGCGGTGAAGAGATCATCATCACCTATTCCTATGACGAAAATCAAATCATGCACTGCTCCTTTAAGCATCATAACACAGGTGAAACCAAGGAGGTTTCGCTCAATTTTACGTAGCAGGCTGTGCTCGTATTTGATTTTCAACTGAATTTTCTGACTAGACTATGTTGCATTCAGCTATGACTCTTGTGAATGAGGGGAGTCCTTTTCGAGTGTCGTTGGGATTTTCTCTGTTTGCTATCGTATGAAAAAAGATAGAATCTCTGGACTGGAGATTGAGTCGCCTTCTCCGTCTGTTCGTGGAGGATTAAAACTTCGAGTCTCGTACATTGATTTAGGCTTGACTGATCAGATGGTGGTTGAGGTCAGGGGCAAAGTTCCACTTCAATCCCAATGGGTCTACTCCGCAGGCTTTGTCACTTCACTTTTTGATTGTACCAACGACCGCTACCTTCCGATCAGATCATTGATACAAGATTTACAGGAGGAGAGTACGAATTCATTTCAATTGATTAAGAAGGTTGGTGAACTCAACCCTCTTTTCAAATTTGATGCGTGGAACGAAGTTGCTTTCATTAATCGAGGTTTTCTGGAAGGACCGTTTGAATATACCCGAAATCTTTTGGCGGTCGTCCGATTGGTTGATTTGGAGTCGGATTTTCAGATTCGTCACGGCCAGTTGCAAAGCAGGTATGGAATCATCTGGACCGGGATGAAGCGATTCGAGTACAGATTCAGTGATGAAGGGTATATGAATGAATACAGCTGGCGACGGAATTTACAATTTATTTGCATAAAACTTGCTCTTCTCGTTGCGGCGAAGAGCGGTTCGATCCGAACGCCTCACATCAAAATTTTGCGCCGAAAAATTGATTTGTGGTTACACCAAATAAGTGATCCTTTTGAGGTTTATGATGGTCAGAGCCATGAGAATCGTACAAAATCTTATGATGCAGACCTAAATAAAGCGATTGATCAAGCGAAAAAAGGAAAAATCAACCAATCAAGAATTCTGACTGAACTTGATAGAAATTACGATCCGCATATGGCGGACGAATTGATTGAACTTTGTTTTGAAGTGATGACCATTGAAGGACATGCAAATACAGATGCTCTGGAACTCATTGATGAAATTGCTGAACTGCTTGAGATCAGTCATGAGAGATTGACGAACATTCGGGATGACAGGATTGTGAAGTTGGATACCAGTTCTGAACTAGATGCCCCGGTGGAGAAACTACTTGGAATGAATCAGGACTGGAGCCATGAACAGAAGGTAAAGCATCTGAAAGCTGAATTTCACAAATGGAATAGTCGGCTCAATGTTGTCCCTGAGGGTGAAGCGCGTGAAAATGCGCAGAGAATGTTGGATATGATTAGCGGGGCACTCCAGGAATACAAGTGATCCTACGCAGATTTGATCTTGCAGACAGCATCCTCAAACCGTTGAGTGTCCATCACCAATCCCTATGGTGTTCTAACATGCTTGTCGTTAAGTCGTACGACTTTCGTTATCATCCGTTAATCACTATGTGTGTATATTCAGATCTAATTTGCGCGTTACTGAGAATGATTTGCGCACTCTATAACCCGCCCACTCAATTAGTCAAATTGGGACAAAAAAATTTCTCATTGTGACTTTTTCAGCGTTTGCACCTATTCATGACATCAATGTATCCTGATATTCAAATTTACTATCCATGGGTGGTTTGACTCACGGATGGGTAAGTTTATCCCACACACACTCTCTTTACATCAGATTACAAAGATCAGTTGATCTTTGTGCTTGTGTGCCGAATTACATCTAATCAACAGCTTCGGAAAACCAATTCCTTACATTGTCAGCTTGAACAATATGGAATAACTGTTGGCCGAGCAGTCACTTTATCGTGGGACTCCTCCCCATTAGTAATGTGTCAATTGCGTAACAACTTTCCCGTTCGTGGAAATACGGGGAAGGACCACGATCTGAGGCAGCGGTTAGTGGTGGATTCAGTTTGGGCATGATGGCACGGTTCGGCTATGGTCTATCAGGTATGACCTGAACTGGATAGGTTCCAGTATCTATCTGGAAGGTTCTACCTGTTCGTCTGTTATCATTTGCTTGAATCTGTGAATAAAGTTCACTGATTCGCGCAAACTATCTTTGGGATGATTCCAAGATTCAATCACAGCGAAAACCGTAAAAGTTTTGTCGCTAAATACCCAAGATGCCACATCCTCCGAACTTGACCATGAACTTGGGATGAGCAGATGTCATGGCTGATCGGTTAGGAGGAATGATTAGATTTCTACCGATTGTACAATCCTGTCAATCAGGTCGGGAATTGAAACCCCGTCGGCTTCAGCATTAAAATTGGCAATCACACGGTGGCGCAGGACGGCGGTTGCCAGTGCTTGCACATCGTTAATCAGAGGGGTAAATCGACCATCAATCGCTGCAAGGGCTTTCGCGCCCAAGATCAAGAACTGGGATGCGCGAGGTCCGGCCCCGTAGGCGATGTACTCGTTGACGAAGTCTGGTGTCCCCTCCCGATTCGGTCGGGTATTTGCGGTAAGCCGAACTGCATACTCAATCACATTGTTTGCCACAGGCAAAAGGCGAACAAGTTTTTGGAATGAGAGCAGTTCGTCCTGCGACATAGCAGGTTCCACCACACTCGTACTGCCGGCTGTGGTGGATCGAACCACTTCAACCTCCTGATCAAAGGAGGGATAATCCAGCCACAGATTTAACATAAACCGGTCCAACTGCGCTTCAGGCAGGGGGTAGGTTCCCTCTTGTTCAATTGGATTTTGAGTCGCCAAAACAAAAAATGGTTCATCCAGAGCGAAGGTATTTCCGCCAGCAGTTACTCGATGCTCTTGCATGGCTTCAAGGAGGGCAGCCTGTGTTTTTGGAGGCGTTCGGTTTACCTCGTCAGCGAGTACAACATTGGCAAAGATGGGTCCTTTCACAAATCGGAATGCACGCCCACCTGTTCGTTTATCTTCTTCAATGATTTCGGTGCCGGTAATATCGCCGGGCATCAGATCGGGTGTGAACTGGATTCGAGTAAAATTCAGGGCCAATGCATCAGCTAAGGTGCGAATCAGGAGTGTTTTGGCAAGACCGGGAACCCCAATAAGCAGCACATGTCCTTGGGCCAGAAGACACACAAGTATATTACGAATAATGTCTTTCTGTCCAACAATGATCTTGGAGATCTCTGACTCCAGGTGTTGGCATGCAACGGGCAGGTGCTCAGCAAGCGCGGGAGAGAAGCCTTCAATTTCAGGTTCCGGGTGGTTGACAGTGCGTGACATGCTTAGATATCGGCGGTGGTTCCAAGCATGATGGACTGAATTTCTGAAGCTTTTCCACGCAGTTCAACGAAGACATCTTCACGAAGCAGATTGAGCCATCGGCGTATTTCCGTGGTACGCTTATTTTCGAGGGCGAGGGATTCGATTCGGGAATAATCGGTCTCTATATTGACTCGGTGCGTCGGTAGTTTGCGCAGGAGAAGGACAATGTGCCACGCTTGATTTCCGTCCAATAACGTTACCTCGGCGGGTTGACTAATCTGTCCCACTTCAAGTGTATCGGTGGTTGCCTTCCAGTCAGGTCCCAAGGCATCTACAAAAAGATCTCGCTCACCAGATGCCGGATCCACCACGCGGCCACCAATTTCCGAGGAGGCTTCTTCACTGGAATGCCTTCTTGCCATCAACTCAAAGGGGATATTGTATGTCAGGATGGAATCCCTGAGTACATGAAGTTCTGCAATGGCAGTCGTTGGATCGGATCTTGAACGGTCAATATTGATAAGGATATGACTAAAATCAATCATATCGCCGACGCGCTCATTCACTCGAAGGATGTGATAGCCAAATGGGCTCTGGAATGGTTGAGATAATTCACCTGGGTCAATACGGGCTGCAATGGCTGCAAATTCTGGGACGAGATCACCGAGGGCCATACTTTGGTACCTTCCACCATTCTGCGCCGATCCAATGTCTTCAGAGTAGCGACCGGCCAACTCTTCCAGGGTACTTCTTCCTGCGGTAATTGAGTCTCGGATTGCCCCAATGATTTCAAGGGCTTCCTCTCTGGCTTCAGGAAGGATCTCGGGATACTTGACGATGTGTGAGACTCGAACGATAGGGGGGAGGACTGGGAGTGAATCTGTTGGAAATTGGGCAAACCACTCTCTCACCTCGGAGGGAGTTACCCTCAGGCTACGGAGCTTTGTATTCTGGAATTGTTCGGCGAGAATTCGGTCTCGAATCTCACCTCGAAGGTCGGCCCGAATCTGAACAATGCTCTTCCCATAAATTTCTTCCAACTGGGTTTCACTTCCCAGTTGCTGTGTCATCAGGTCAATGCGCTGCGTCAAGGCTTGATCTACCTGATCATCCGTAACGACAATATTCGTATCTCGCAGGGCATGTTCGGCAAGCACACCCTGGTCAATGAGTTGCTGGAGGGTCTGGAACCAAAGCTCATCGCTCGCTTCAATTTGTTGTTGCTGAGCGACACCTTGCATAATGCCATCAATCTCTGATCGGAGGATAATTTTATTCTCGCCGACGATGGCAACAATTTCATCCATAACTTCTTCCTGTGCCGATACATAAGAGAGGGGGAGCAACAGGAAAATAAAGAGAGAAAGCAGTCGAGAAATTTGAGGATTTAAGTGCATTCGGGGAATAGGATGGAAGCAGGCCTAAGGATTCAGGTGACGAATGGATGAAAACAACGGGTGGATGCTGGTGTCGGAATCGGTAGCGCTCACCTGATCTCAATCTCTTCTTTAAATTGGGCTTCCACTCTTAATGTCTGAACGCTTCGGAGATAGTTCTGTTTCCGATTACGAATCATTAGTTGCTCTCGGATGAAGTCTTCAATCCAGGGTAATTCTGGAACCGCACCAGTAGGACTGCGATCCAAAACCTGGATGAGGTGATACATAGAATCAAGCTGAACTAATACGGGTAGATTACCGGGTGTCAATTGAACGAGTAGATTATTAAGTTCAGGCTGATCATGAAAGAGATGCGTTTCGAGTTGGAAATCTTCGGTCATCTTGATCAGTTCGTCGGGGGAATCGCCAAAGCGACTGATCAGCGACACAAATACAGAATCATCGGTCGTCTCCTCGTTCAGCAGTTGCATTGCGACCTCCAGTGAATCTCGGCTTGAGTGGTTCAGATAGCGAATCCGAACGAAGGGTTCAAAAAATCGCAGATACTCTTTGTTATTTTCATAGTAGGTCATTATATCGGCAGATGTGATTTCACTATCTGCATGATCATGATATTCAGAGATCAATCCTTCAGTCAAAACTGCCCGTGCGCTCTCATCCAGACGCCTCCGAATATGGTCCCGACTGGCAAGGCGAAGTCGAATGGCTTCCTGATATAGGAGTTCATTATTCACCCATTGGTCAATGATCTGTTTCCGGGCTTCGAGACTATCAACGCCTGCGTTCAGAGTTAGAAGGCTTGCTTCAATATCAGAGTTCAGTAGATATGAATCTCCAACTCGGGCAACAAATCCGTCGGGAGACTCTCGGGTTTGGCAGCCTGTTCCCCCAATCAACACCGAGAAACTGATCCAAAGCCACACGTCATTCCGATTGAAATGCATGGACGAGGCGATCAGGGAAGGTTGTCACTTGATATTTTTCACGCAGTCTCTGATGAAGCTGTTCCTCTAAAAGCACTTGAACATCAGCCATCACATCGGTCATGGCTTCCTCAAATGATTTTGGACGGGCGGGTTCAACCCCATCCTTGTAGAGCACTATTCTTCGGGCACGAACGGTTCGTATATCCGTTCGGTCTCCAGTATCAAGTGCAGTCGCTTCATCATAAATACTGTCTGTATTCTCAGCGACTCGTATGGTATCCAACTGCAGGTTAAACGTTGAATCAGAGGCAATTTTTAGTTCAAGATCCGTCAATGTACCACCGAGATCAATCATGTTTGTCGCCTCAGTCAGAAGCGAATCGGACGTTCCAGATATTTCAATCAAACGATGTCGATCGGGCCATTGGTATTGCGAAACATTTGCTTCATAATGCTGCTGCAGGCGTAGTGTATCAGTGGAAGAGGCATTCCAGACAGAATCTTCCATAATTTTGAAGATTGCCAGACCGTTATTGAAGTTTTGCATGATGTCTTGGAACTCTGGGTCAGAATATTCAAGTTCGTAGGAGCGGTAGAAGAGGACACGGTCATCAAGAAATTGGTCAGCAAACACAAAGGCCTGTTCCGTAGAGGACAAATGGGTGTTCATTGGAGGGGGCTGACGCAGTGAGAAGTTCGAAAATTCTTTGAGCGTATATACGGAATCCTGCAAGGTAATGAGTGGCATCGCACCAACGGAATCAATCTCCACGAGTTGTTGGAGGTAATTCTGGATTGAGTCAGGCGGTATCCCTCCAATCAAACGGGTTAACAGTAAGGTATCTACTTTACTGATATACAACTCACGAGATGCATCTGCAAGAGCTACTTCGGCAGCTCTCATTCGTGGAAGAGATTCTGCCATTCGGGCCAGTCTATCGTATTGTTGCTCCTTTGTCCGCAGGGGTAGAATCTCATCTAGCTTGATCAGGTGAAGTCCAAACGGGGTCTCCACGACATCCGAAATATCTCCAGGCGATTCCAGTGCAAAAAGAGCATCGTGAAAACTTCCATCTATGTTTGGATTTCTGAATTGAATCGAACCCTGGAGAGAGCCACCAACCCTTGCAGTGGATTGATCCTCGGAATGCTCCATAGCGACATCCGAAAATGACATTCCCTGATCAAGGAGTGATTTTAGGCTATCAATCTTTGCGAAGGCACTTGATGAATCAACTTGAAGGGAGTCGGGGAATCGAACCATAATATGGGAGGCAACATAGTCTGGTTTAAGATCCTCACGATCATGGACTTTGAGGATGTGGTAGCCGTAGGAACTCCGCACAATATCGGATAGTTCTCCCACAGAAGTTCCGTAGGCGGCATTCTCAAAGGGTTCTATCATTTGACCGCCGGTAAAGTAACCAAGATCGCCTTGATATCCACGGGGGGAGGTAGGACTGCTGGCAGAGGGATCCTCAGAATATCGCACGGCAAGATCTTCAAAGGGAACCCCAGCATCAAGAGAATCTCTCAATGCAACGATCTTTTCCCATGCGGAGAGTGTATCTTGGGGGAGGAGATTTTCCCGAGGCAGGGCGACCATGATATGGCTGGCGCGAATATACTCTTGACGTTTTTGATAGAGATCCTCAACAATTGGTTCAATCACTTCATTGTCAATGAGATATGGTTTCGCAAAGGAGACACGGTACTGATTAATTTCAGAGAGCAAATCTTGATCATTGAAGTAGTTTGCGATATTGGCTTCCTTCAATTTAATCTGAAAATTCACGTAGCGTCTCAGATAATCCACATACTCTTCCAGCGAATCATCGGCAGCAGTAGCACGATCCCCCATTGTTTTTGCATACTCCTGTTCAAATATTTTGAGTGTAAGTTCTTCCCCATCAATTTCGGCGAGGATGATTTCCTGTGCATGCACAACTGGGGTGGAGAAGGCTACCGTAAATAGAGAGATATACCAAAATAACTTCATAGATAACATCAAATTTAAAAACAGCGGCATTGCACCGAGATTTAACACAACGGTTCCCTGATGGTAGATGATCTACACAAAATTAGGCCATACTTATATGGTTCTATCCAACATTATATTCATGAGTTAGGTCTTTTCAGACTACATCAGGAGAGGTTTGAATTGAAACAAATTTCCCTATGCGCTGTGGTAAGCATTCAATCTCAACCCAATAATGGAAACTACTTCATCACTCTCTGACCATCTCACCAAAGCTGGTTCATGCCAATACAAGCTAAGGCACTTATTATTGTGGATACGGATGCAGTAGGTTAAATACGGTGCCCCAGCAACGAAGGAAGTTATGAAAGCGAGATGGGGAACTGAAATGCGGAGATAAGCAGCGATTCGGAAGATCGTTCGCTAATGCACATACAGACTGCCAAGATTGATTTCGTAGATCTCCGTGAAAGGAACATTTTCCCTCAACTCGGTCAGATTCGGTGATGGTTACATATTGTTATAGTTCAGAACCAGACAATCTAACCATTGAACTAGTTAGGAATGAAAGTAGAACATTAGGTTCTTCTCACTTCAAAGATTCTAGTCTTCTTTAAAGAGTGAATCCTTTGAGCGCTTAACAAAGGTTATTCGCTCAATAATCTCAGCCACAACCGAATAAATGTTTCAAATGAGACAGGTATAGAGTCCATTGAGAAGTGGTAGTAGAATATCTGTTAAGGATCGTATACATCGAATGACCTGAGATATGATTTCCCCCTTGATCGTAATCCGATAGACATAATGTTCACTAAGAGAAGATTACAAGACCAACCCACTGAGTGTTACTGAGATCCGAACTTTCAAGATCATCCACTAATGGCCGCGCTGAGCCAAGGCATGACAATATCTGAATTCACCAAGAAATTCTCAATGATGTAAATGATTGCGACCATTGATCCATAATCAAGCCAGTATTTCGGCGCGATCCACAAAATCGGGAATCACCAGTCAACTAACTCGCTACACATGGACGAGAATATGGTAAGAACCTGAAGGGCTAAATATCAAGTCTGATCGTACGCCGTTCGCGTGCTGCCTGGTCTGCTGCCAGCACAATCTTCAGACTACTGACGGCATCTTCCATGTGGTCAGTCAAATCAAGGTCTTCGGCAATGGCCTTTAGCAGGAATTCCTGCTCCAGAGCACATAATTGATCATGTGAGGGTTCATCAGAGGTGTCAATCAATTCATCACGCTGAGTAAAATGACCCGTTTTATCCAGGCTGCTATGATGAACTTTGAGCCCCCCTGTCTGTGTATGTCCTTCAATATCATCGGATTGCTCTTTCACCTCATCGCTGATACTCACGGAACCAAGAGGGCCAACCACATCCTTTACAAATGAAGCAGTTTCGCTCATCATGGGTCCCCAGCCAGCCTCATACCAACCGACAGAGCCATCTTCAAATGCGACCTGAAGCTGTCCATAGTTGAACATATCAGGGGCAATTTCATCGGATAGCCGTGCACCGATAGCGCTGACGGTTACAGGACGCGCACGTGTCATTTGGCACATGACATCGACATAATGAACTCCACAGTCCACGATCGGCGACATAGAATCCATCAATTTCTTGTGAGTATTCCACTGATCCCCGCTACTTTGCTGATTCAGGTTCATTCGCATAACCAAGGGTTTACCAAGATCCCGAGCAAGAGAGATGAACTTTTTCCACGCTGGATGGACACGCAGTATGTATCCAATCACAATTTTTAGATCACGTTCTATTGCCAGATCAATGAGCGCTTGTGCCTCTTCAACAGTTTCGGCGAGAGGTTTTTCCACAAATACGTGGCAATTGGCTTCAAGCCCCATCCGTACATAGTCGGCATGGGTATCAGGGTAAGTATTAATGGATACAACGTCTGGGCCTGTGGTGGTTAATGCATGTTCGTAGGAAGAGTAGGTGGGGAGTCCACCTAATTCGTCACTGAGTTGATTACGAGAGGCCGGCGTTCGACTCACGAGCCCCACAATTTCAAAAGCTTCCATAGAATGGTAAGCACGGGCATGGGAGACACCCATATGACCACATCCTGCTACAAGCACTTTTAGTTTTTCCATAATATCACCAATGACAGTCTTATTCCTACTTTTGGACTTGATCATGGTTCGATTTACGAATCATCACGGTGGTACCATTCATTGGCTTCAAATTCAATTTATGATGATTCTAGAATTCAAACCGTGAGGTTGGGCACCTTTTTTATTGTTAGAGCGTTCCATGGGGCTGTGTAAATCGCACTGCTCAAAATCTCCGCAGTGTTCAACTAATTCAAAACCATCTATGCAAGGTAACGGATTCAAAGTTGGAGCAGTTGTTTTCTTTCTATCACTTTCTGCTTGGTACTTATTCCCTTCAATTCAGGGCATCTCAATGAACAACCAACTCGAGGCCATGAACCTTGAGGAACGAGATGATTACGAGCGTGATAATTATTCCCGAATCGAATCAATCAAGGAAAAATCACTCAATCTTGGGTTAGATCTCCAGGGAGGGATGCACACGACGATGGAGGTTGGACTCAGGGATCTACTTTCTCAGTTAGCTGGCGATCGAAAGGATGATATATTTGAAGAGGTGCTTGATGCTGCAGATCAACGAAGTCAAGAAGAAGGTATTTCGCTGATTGACGCGTTCATAGAAGAGTTTGAAAACCGGGATCCCGAAGCGCGCTTGTCTAGGTATTTTCGCAGTGATGAACTTAGGCGCCAAGCAACTAATGAAGAAGTAACCACTTTTCTACGCGCCCATGGCAGAGACGCGATTGCGCGGGCGATTGAGGTAATCCGTAATCGGGTAGACCGATTCGGAGTCACAGAACCCTCAATTCAGACACAGGGCAATCGGAGGATCATTGTTGAGTTACCTGGCATAGACGACCCTGAGCGTGTCCGCCGCTTGCTCAAAGGTACTGCACGATTGGAATTTCGGACAATGGCGGATCCAGGAGAGTTGAATTCTTCTCTGCAGCGCATCATTAGTCATTTTGAAGTTGATATTTCCTCTGCTGATTCTCTCTCTGGGACCGAAGCAGACACTACCGCTGAGGTTTCGGATTCATTATTTGATGTGAGCCAGTTACTTGCCGAAACCGAAGCTTTTGATGAGGGAGGGAATCCTCTTCTAGATCTGTTAATTCCCGCGGGGCAGGGATCTGTAGTGTTTGGAGAGGTAGCTGTACAGGATACCGCTGCCTTCAATGCGCTGATGTCCGATCCCGAAGTTCAAGCCATGTTTCCGCGTGAAATTGAACTACTCTATGATGCGAATCCAAGTGGTCCAGAAGGTGGGGAATTCTATCCTGTATTAGCAGTGAATATTAATTCTGAATTGACTGGGGATGTGATTACGGACGCCAGATCTGATTTTGATCCAACGACCAATCTACCGCTCGTTGACATGGAAATGAATTCGGATGGATCTCGGACATGGGCACGTATTACAGGTGCGAATGTAGGTAAGAATATTGCCATCGTTTTGGATAATGTCGTTTACTCCTATCCAACCGTCATAAGTCAAATCAGTGGTGGACGATCTCAGATCACCGGGTTAGCTTCCCAAGAAGAATCCGACGATATTGTAACCGTTCTAAAGAGCGGTGCATTGCCTGCTCCGGTTGATATCGTTGAAGAACGTACGGTTGGACCTAGCCTTGGAATTGCAGCTCGAAAATCTGGTTTTACTTCGCTACTGGTGGGGCTTACAATTGTAGCTCTGTTCATGATTGTCTATTATCGGGCAGGAGGGATGGTTGCTGACCTTGCCTTAATCATTAACATCATTTTTATCTTGGGTATCTTGGCAGGGTTCAATGCAACGCTCACTTTACCAGGTATTGCAGGCATAGTGCTGACAATTGGTATGGCAGTAGATGCAAATGTGCTCATCTTTGAACGGGTTCGAGAAGAGCAATCTACGGGAAAAACCCTTAAAGCTTCCATTGATGGTGGATATAGTAAGGCACTGAGTGCAATTGTGGATGCCAATATCACTACCTTTTTTGTTGGTATCATCCTTTACTCATTTGGTGTTGGCCCGATTCAGGGATTTGCTGTTACCTTGATGGCCGGAATCCTTGCCTCCCTGTTTAGTGCAATTGTGTTCACCCGCATCATTTTTGATTATGTTGTGATTGGCCGTCGCGGAGCTGTTAGCTTCGGTTGACCAACCGCCCTACTACGAATTGGGATTCATCATATGCGCATTTTTGAGAATACAGAATTTAATTTAGTCGGCAGACGGAAAACTGCCTATCTTGTTAGTGGGATACTTCTATTCCTCAGCTTAAGTGGAATTCTTACTCGAGGGCTGGAGCTTGGGATAGATTTTCGGGGTGGGATGGAGTTTGTTGTGGAAAGCGAATTAGTTCTGGATGCTACCCAAGTACGGTCAGCTTTGACCCCAGTGCTCACAACTGCGCCAGAGGTAAAAACGTATCGTGATACGGGAATTGGGGGGCAAGAGGCTCTACTGATTCGGACCATCTCCGAAGGAGAAACGACCGAAGTTCAGCGATCTATTCTTCAAGGAATTACAGATGCCTTTCCTGAAAGCAACCCTCGCGTTATCAAGACTGATGTTGTGGGTCCACGCTTCGCTGAAGATCTGAAGAGAGGTTCGTTGTATGCTGTCCTTGGTTCGCTACTGGTCATCTTTCTTTATGTGATGCTTCGCTTTGAGTGGAGATTTGGACTTGGAGCTGTGGCTGCCCTCTTTCACGATGTCTTGATTACCTTGGGGATTTTTTCTATACTCCAAGGTATCATGCCATTCTCTTTACAGATTGATCAAGCCATCATTGCAGCATTTCTTACGATTGTGGGGTACTCTCTGAATGATACTGTGGTTATTTTTGACCGAATTCGTGAATATACTAACCTATTCAAGACGGAACCGTACCCAATTGTTGTCAACCGTTCTGTGAATACTACATTAAGTCGTACATTTGTTACTTCGGGAACTACATTGCTAGTTGTTGCTACATTGTTTACCTTTGGGGGAGAGGTCTTACGCGGCTTTTCATTTGCACTGATTATTGGAATTATTATTGGGACATATTCGTCCGTTTTCGTAGCCACTCCTGTAGTGGTTGAATTGCATAACCGGTCGGGTTCGGCCTCTCGTGCCGCCCGCCGATAACTTAAGGAAAGAATGAATTTTTCGGTTGCTGAAGTCTACAATGCTGTGGTCATTACGCTCAAAGGAAATGTGATGGGAGGTCCCACCGGAGCGAAGCTCCATGATACACTCAATGAACTCAAGGAAGAAGGAAAATTGAATGTGATCGTGGATCTAGCTAAGGTCAAGTTCATGAATTCCAGCGGGTTGGGAATGTTGATTAGTGCGATGACTACGATGAGGAATGCGGGTGGGGATCTTCGCCTTGCTAATCCTGCCGCGAAAATTCGCTCCCTTCTGGTCGTGACCAAGTTGGTCACAGTTTTCGAGCATTTTGATTCCGTTGAGGAGGCCGCTGAAAGTTTCAAGGCTTCCTGATTAACTCCCAAGTTACCATTACTGAGTTGGTAGCAAACCGCTCCGGAGCGGTAATGCCACTGAAATAATATCATATGGCTGTAACCGTGGTGGTAGGTAGTCAGTGGGGGGATGAGGGGAAGGGAAAAGTGGTTGACCTATTGGCTTCTCAGTTTGATATTGTTGCTCGTTATCAGGGAGGTGCAAATGCTGGACATACCATTCAGTGGGAGGAGCAAACTCATGTTCTTCATCTGCTACCCAGTGGAGTTTTTTCTCCAAAGGTGGCTTGCGTGATTGGGAATGGCGTGGTGATAGATCCCTTGGCGCTGGTGGATGAGATTCGGAAAGTCCAAGCCCTTGGCTATGATCTATCCGAGCGTCTCTGGATTTCCAGCAATGCCCACTGCATCTTGCCATATCATCAAGCCCTTGATAGGGCATGGTCTGCCGAACGTATCGGGACGACGAAGCGGGGAATTGGTCCTGCTTACACAGACAAAATTGCACGCTCTGGAATTCGCATTGTCGAATTTGTAAACCCGGAGAGATTCTCGAAACGCCTACACGATGAAGTGGAACGCCACAATACTGTGCTCAGCGACACTTTTGGTGAAAAAGCTCTGAATCCCAATGAGATTCTTACCGAGTATGAGGATGCGAGTCGCTGTCTTGCTCCGTATGTAACAGATACGACTCATTTATTCCATCAGGCGCTTCGGAGTCAGAAGCGGATCCTTGCCGAAGGTGCTCAAGGTGCCCTCCTTGATATTGACTTTGGAACCTATCCATTTGTAACATCTAGTTCCCCCACATCGGGTGGAGTGTGTACTGGTCTTGGTGTTCCCCCGAATTCAATTCACCGCGTATTTGGTGTGACAAAAGCATACTGTACTCGGGTAGGTCACGGCCCATTTCCCACTGAGCTTATGGACGCAACTGGAGAACATATTCGACAGGTTGGAGGTGAATTTGGAGCTACAACTGGTAGACCTCGCAGGTGTGGGTGGTTGGATTTGGTAGCTCTCCGATACAGTTGCAGACTGAATGGTTTTTCAGAACTTGCCGTCACGAAACTGGATGTATTGTCGGGCCTTGAAACGATCAACGTATGTGTAGCATACGAACTGGATGGGGAGAGGATTCCTAACTTTGTAAATGATACATATACCCTTGATAAAGCCACTCCAAAGTATGAAGTTTTGGAGGGATGGAAGGAAGATATTCGAGGATGTACGGAGCGAAGCGAACTTCCCAAAGCAGCTATGAATTTGGTTGACCATATCCAGTCCTTTACGGGCGTACCAGTGAGGATGGTTTCGACAGGTCCTAACCGCTCGCACGCCATTGAGCTTATTACTTAATCCGCACTTTCCACCCGCAGACCCATTGTTCCATGCGGTCATTTTTCGCGAAGTTTCTGCTCGGTGTTTTTGCATTGTCTATTGCACTGGCATCCCTTTTGTATACAAGTAATCTCGTACGCCATCTCCAGGAGCGAGAGCGCACGAGTGTAACCATTTGGGCCGGTGCAATTGAACAAGTTGCTCTGGCGGCTCAGCAGAACCCATACGAATCTGATTTTCGCGTCATCGCGGAGCAGCTTGATCCACGAGATCCATTGTCGCAACATCATCGTGCTGCCTTAGCTTGGGCTGGCAGATTACCGCTCGGGGATCATATTGAGTTTATTTTTGACATCATTCAAAAGCACTCGCCTGATGTGCCTGCTGCGATTGTAAATGATGCAGGTGTTCCAATCCGCTGGCAACATCTTGGCGTACCTGAAGACGGTGACCTAAATCCCCAGGATTCCCTCCGTATTGCTTTGCGCATTGCGCAGATGGAGCGTAATTTTGAACCAATCATCATCAAAGTTCAGCAGGATTCGTCAACCTCTGCTCTCATCCAGCGAGTTCATTATGACGAAAGTTCGGTGATTCGGGATCTGCGCATCTTCCCATATCTACAGCTGGCTTTTGTAGCAATTTTTATTGGAATTGGATATCTCAGCTTTTCTTATGCCCGGCGGAGTGAACAAAGCAATCTTTGGGTGGGAATGGCCCGAGAAGCAGCTCATCAGCTTGGAACCCCAATTTCAAGTTTGATGGGATGGGTTGAAGTCATGCGAACGAGTCCCAAAGCAGACAAGGAAATCCTGAAAGATGTGGATGCAGATATTCAGCGATTAGGGTTAGTAGCCAATCGGTTCAATGACATTGGTTCCATTCCCAAGCTTGAAAATCAATTTTTGGCCCCTGTGATCACTTCAACTGCTGATTATGTACGTCGCCGCATGCCCCGCAGTGGAATGACGCTCACGGTCGATGTTCAGCCAGAACTGGAAGCTCCCGTGAATGCGGAGTTATTTGCCTGGGTGATTGAGAACATCCTCAAAAATGCAATGGATGCGATCGAAAATGTTCAGGGACAGATCACCGTAAAGGTGGGTACGGAAAGAAACCGCGTATATGTAGATGTTAGTGACAATGGTAAGGGAGTAGATCGTCGCGATTGGTCAAGTATTTTCAAACCGGGCTTTACAACAAAAACAAGAGGATGGGGACTGGGCCTTAGCTTGGCCAAGCGTATCATTGAGGACTATCATGGGGGACAGTTGACTCTAATACAATCCACGATTGGTCATGGGTCAACGTTCAGAATCTTTCTTCCAGCATCTTGAATAGGATACTGATCGCAGATCAACCATGATCAGTCAAATAGGGGAGAAGTAACACGGCTGCCAAATACCAGATTGATAGGCGTCCCTTTCTGAATATGTAGAAGCGTGGCAGCGTCCCCCTGATTTGTTGCGACTTCCAGTAAGTCAGTACTCCCAAAGAGCATCAGTGTCTCTCCAACGGAGACATCGCTGTAGGTAGTATGGATACTGCGTATGATTCCACTTCCAACATAACCAGTCACTTTTCGTCCCTCTAAGCGATGATCAAGGAGTGCACGCGAAATATTTGTGATACAGTTCCCAAAGTGATCAATGTACATTACCCAGCCCTGAATCATTTCCTCATTGTCTATTGGCAGGGCCCAGTGAAGGGGCTTTAATTTGGATACAGATGGTCCAAGTTGATGAAGGGGAACTCCACAGGCTAACTTGGCAGCGGCTGGAGCAAATAGATCTCTTCCATGGAAGGTTGTAGATAAAGGGTAGTTTGGATCGGGTTCTAGTTCCACGATCTGCTGAGGTGTCTCCGGTTCAAAAAAGAGGGAAAATAATCCGTTATCTGGACCAACAAAATAATGACCATGATGTGCGATCGCAATCCCACGACGTTGGGACCCAACGCCAGGGTCTACAACGACCAGATGTACCGTACCTTCCCTGAAATACTCCAGCGACTGTTTCAACACAAATGCAGCAGCCATCACATCGTACGCCTGAATCTCATGGGTAATGTCAACAAGGGTTATCGTTGGATTCTTGCTGAGAATGACTCCCTTCATGGCCCCTACATATCCCTCGCTCAAGCCAAAATCCGTCGTCAAAGTAATAATTGGATGGTTTTGATCCATCAGAAAAGGGAGTGCTATAGATGGATAGCTATACCTGCCTGAACGGAACGGCCTTCGGCTGGCTCAAAGTAACGCCCTCCAAAAGCATTTACGATCAGGGAGCGCACATACTGGCGATTAAAAATGTTTTGGATACGCACAAAAGGTTGCATGAATACATGGACAATGCGAACGTCCGATCGGGATAGGTAAAAATCTAAGACGGTAAAGCCATCAGAGTAGGCGGAATTCGCATTATTGACCCACATCTTTGATACGGATTCAAGGACGAATTGTGCATTCCAGCCATTTGAAGTGGCCCCACGAAGCGTTCCATGAAATTGATGAGTTGGTACGCCGGGAATTCTGCGACCTTCCTCAGGATCACTCAGAAAAATGAATGATCCGTAGTTGTATGCAATTCTGAGACCAATTGGGGAATCCACAGGCCATTCAAGTGCAACCTCGGCGCCACGGTGACGATTTTTGCCACCATTGGTATACCAAGTCCGTCCATCTTCTCCCTGTTGAGGGAGTAGCCGATCGTCAATTCGCAGGGAGAAAACTGCCAAATCTAATTCTATATCGTCAACGCGTCCTCGGACACCAGCTTCCATCCCAAAGGTATGCTGAGGGTTGAGGTCAGAATTTAAGCCAGAGTTATTCATGGGATCATTGATTAGTTCGGTAGTGGTTGGAGTCTCAAATGCGGTACCGAGATTTGCATACCAGATGAGTGCGGACGTCTGGTAAAATAATCCAATGGATGGACTGAATGCGGTGAAGTTACGATATCCACTCTGGTCTCCGTTGGTTAAGAATTGGTCCCTCAACTCAAAGCGAATTTGATCAAGACGCAATCCTGCGGATACTCCAAACCGAGATGAGAGTTGTGTACTAACTCCTGAAAATACCGCAATACTTCCAACATTTTCCCGCTGATCAAGGAGGATTCGGTCTCCCTGGCTCCCCGAATTGTTATTGAATCGGATGCGATCATCTCTCATGATCCGAAAATCCAAGCCTGTCATGAGCCGAAGAGAGCTACCGATCTCAGTCTGGAGCTGCGCATAAAGCCCCCCTGCAATTCGCTCTAACTCACTCCAGGCAAAGGTGAGTGGGTTTTCAAGAGAGCGACGTACACCGTAAAGAGTGGAGGTAAGAATTCCCAGATCTGTCTGGGTATTAAGGGTGACACCACTCTGAAGATGCGTACTGGCTTTTCCAGCCGCCATGCTCACGGATCGCGAATGTGCTTGTCTACGATTGTTAGATAATTGGTCAAGCGTGAGTGAACCGGGAGACAAGACATCCTGAAAGGCCATATTTACGGTGAGGCGCCATACAGTCCGACGGCTAGAAATGGTTTGAGTCGTCAAACCAGCGCGAAGAAAGCTACCCTCACTATGGGCTCGATATCCATCCTTGGAAACTCGAGATGCGTAAATTTGCATCCTGTGTGATCCGATACGAAAATGGGAGTTCCCAAGTAAATGGTTCAACCCATAACTCCCGGCCATATATCGGAGTCGTAGAGCGGAGGTGGACTCTGCCGTAGTAAGATGAAGAATTCCACCACTTGCATTTCCCCAGAACAGAGAATTTGGGCCCCGGAGCAGTTCAGAGTACCCAATGAAGACAGGATCAACAAGATCCAGTATACTTTGACCATCTGGCATGGTGAGCGGAACACCATTCAGAAATGCCTGTAATCCGCGAACGCCAAATGCAGCGCGATACCCCATCCCTCGCACGAGGAGTCGCTCACCTATAGCATAATGCCCCCGTTCGCTAATCTGAATTCCCGGTATTCCCCGAAGAACATGCTGTAAAGATAATCCAGGCTCCGAATCAACCACATGGTGTTCTCGCAGGAAAATGCTTCGGGCAGCCGTAGTGTATGTCTCCCAATGACGCGTAGCTTCAACTGAGATAGGGGGCAGGGATACTACCGAGGAGTCCTGCGCTAAACATGGATGCACCAGAGAGCCAGCACAGAATAGGACCACGATGTAGAGACGATTCATGATTGTGAAGCTGAGGGGGAGCAGGGAGTTGAATAGCAACCAGATAACGCGCTTTGATCAACAATGTTGCTAAACGCCATTCTCCGTTAAAGTGAAGATCATTAGATCATAGAGGATTGATGGTGCCGTCGTATTAAACGAATTGGATGTCTGAGGGTACATGGCAGTATGATTTTGATCCTTGCAAAGTATTAGACAAGTATCTAAGGATGATTGTACTCGGTTCAAGGCTGGATGGTAACCATAATTGACATATTTTAGTGCACTGATACAAAAATGCTGATTTCGATAGAGGGGATTGATGGTGCGGGAAAAGGGACCCAAGCTAAGCAACTTCTTGAGAACACCCGAAGATCAGGGTATACCTCTGAACTAATTTCCTTCCCGCGTTACACATTTACCCAGTCCTCGAAGATGGTTGCGGCCTATTTGAATGGCGAATTTGGACGACTTGAACAAGTTCCTCCAGCATTTGCCGCTACCCTCTTTGCGCTTGATCGAATGGAAAGCCGAGTTCATATTGAACAGTTGTGCGAGCAACACCAACTTGTCATTGTCGATCGGTATGTTGCCTCAAATCTGGCCTATCAGAGTGCACGGATTACGATGCCTGAACGCATAGAATTCATGGAGTGGCTCCTAAACCTTGAGTATGAAGTTTTTGACCTCCCCAAGCCTGATCTAACCCTGTTCCTGGATATCCCCACTCAAACCTCCAAAGAACTGGTAGCCCAAAAAGGAACTCGAAACTACACGGATGATACCTACGACCTGCATGAGCGTGATTCGTCGTATCTCTCTAATGTGAGGCAAATCTATCATTGGTTGATCGGTTCACATTATTTAGATCCATGTACTGTAATTAATTGCCTGGATCGTCAAGGAGAGCTCAGAGATGTTAAGGAAATTGGACAAAATATCTACAACTTGGTCGTTCAGCACTTAAGTAACGGTTTGAAAACCGATACGGTAAACTAAACTCTTGATGGTTACAACATGCGGGTCTGGATCACGGATTTATTTTTGATGAACCTCAATTTCGAAAGTTGTTGGCGACCTATAGAGGCCTCGCTCTCCTATGGAGGCGTCTATAGCGCATGTCATATCATTCTTAGTAAGCCAATCACATATGTGTTGACAAAATCAGGATGAACTTTTCTCTATTGAATTTGCAACTTTTGTACACATAAACTTAACGGAGTATCATTATGACATCTACTACTGAGCATAGACCGACTTCTATCATAGACGCTGATATGCAGATTGAACAAAACCTCGCTGTCTATCTCAAAAGGAAAGAAGAAACTGAAAAAACCTATCCTACTGGAAAAATTTTGCTCATGAACAATGGGGAAATCAAAGGCGCATACAATGATGATGAAGATGCTTATTCCATCGCTTGTGAAAGGTATGGGCTTGGTAATTTTTCACTTCATCATGTGGGGCAGAAGCCTATTGAACTTGGAATCTTCGGAGTTTAAGTTTCATGCCTGTATATTCAGATTTAATTTGTGCATCAGTGAGAAATAAATTGCGCACCATTCAGATTTAATTTGCTCACTGGTGAGATTTAATTTGCTCACGATTGCCCGCCCACTCAATTGGTCAGGTTGGAGCATAACTTTCTCTTGTTCAAGCGTTTAGTGAGTTTGTATCTATCCATTGGTGTAAATGAATACTGATGTTCAAATTTATCTCGTAGGTGCGGTTTGAATCACGGAGTGGGTAAATTCATCCCAATACCCCTCATAATATTTGCCGGGAAATTGGGGGGATTGCGTAAATTTGGCTATCAAACTCTTATGGCACATGCGGGTCTGTCTTTTCGGATTTTTATCACTGTCTATTCTGGTTACGCTTTCTCAAGCCCAGATCCCAGAGGCAACACACTCAATAACTCCTACGCCTGATTCAGTAAGGTTGAACAGTTTTCACCAGCGCATCCAGAAATCCCAGCAGTCCCTGTTCACCAACATAGAAATTGAGAATATTGGGCCCACTGTGATGAGTGGTCGGATTGTTGATCTTGATGTGAATCCATCGGATCCCACTCAAATGTATGTTGCATACGCATCAGGAGGGTTATGGCGAAGTGAGACGAACGGCCAGTCATTTGAACCGTTGTTTGATGGGGAAGCTTCTATGGTTATAGGGGATATTGCCGTTGACTGGACGCATGACGAAGTAATCTGGATCGGGACAGGTGAAAACAATTCAAGTCGTTCTTCTTACGCCGGGACAGGTGTCTACCGTTCCTTGGATCGCGGCAAATCGTGGCAGCATATGGGACTAAATGATTCCCACCGGATAGGTCGGATCATTCTTCATCCCACTGATCCAGAAGTGCTATGGGTTGCTGCGGTTGGCGCATTGTATTCTCCAAGCCCCCATCGCGGAGTTTACAAGACAACCGATGGTGGAAATTCTTGGACGAAGACACTTTTTATTTCTGATCATGTCGGCATCATTGATTTGGTCATTGATCACATAAATCCTGATGTCCTGTATGCCGCTGGCTGGCATCGGGAGCGCCGTGCATGGAATTTTGTTGAGAGTGGAAGTGGATCAGGAATTTGGAAGTCAATAGATGGAGGTTCCTCTTGGGAGAAAATCTCAACCCAAGGATTTCCCACTGGGGATACCGTCGGCCGTATTGGGCTTGCGATTTCTTCTACCAATCCACAGATTCTATACGCTCTCGTTGATAATCAAGAGCGGCGTCCCGCTGAGGAAGATGGGATGGAATCTACCCTCTCCAAGGAAGATCTGCGTTCCATGAGTGCAAGTGAATTTCTTGCATTGGAGGATAAGTTGATCACTGGATATTTAGAAGAGCATAATTTTGAAGAGAGATATAGTGCTGAGGTCATCCGAACCAGAGTTGAAGAAGGAACACTGATGCCCATCCATTTAGTCTGGTATGTTGAAGATGCCAATCGAGAACTGTTTGATTCTCCTGTGATTGGTGCCGAAGTATACCGTTCAACAGACGGAGGAGAATCCTGGTCAAGGACTCATGAGAATTATCTGGATCGCGTGTATAATTCGTATGGTTATTATTTTGGTGAAATTCGCATTGATCCGTCGGATGCAGAGAAAGTCTATATTTTAGGTGTTCCACTGCTGTTCTCTGATGATGGAGGATCATCATGGGAGTCTATCGGTGGGCCAAGCGTGCATGTGGACCACCATGCCCTCTGGATCAATCCCTCCAGATCAGGACACTTGATCAATGGCAACGATGGTGGGCTAAATATTTCGTACGATAATGGCACATCCTGGTTCAAGGGAAATACCCCGCCGGTCGGGCAATTCTACGCAATCGGAGTTGATGATCAAACGCCCTATCATGTATATGGTGGACTTCAAGATAATGGCGTTTGGGGCGGTCCTCATTCCAATAAAGTATCAACTTCCTGGCATGAAAGTGGCAACTACCCATTTACAAGATTCTTAGGCGGAGATGGCATGCAAGTAGAGGTGGATACCCGAACCAATAAAATCATCTATTCAGGTTCGCAGTTTGGAGCGTACTATCGCATAGATAAGGGGGATCAATCACGCACATCCATACGACCCCGCCACTCACTGGGAGAGCGTCCCCTTCGATTTAATTGGCAGACGCCCATTCATTTGTCTCGCCATAATCAAGATGTATTATACTATGGCTCAAATAAACTCCACCGTTCATTCAACCGAGGGGACGATTGGGAAACGCTTTCGGGAGACCTGACCCGCGGCGGACGGCGAGGAGATGTACCCTATGGAACCCTCACAAGTATTGATGAGTCGCCGCTT
The DNA here is from genome assembly GCA_965208025.1 of Rhodothermales bacterium. Taxonomy (GTDB): domain Bacteria; phylum Bacteroidota; class Rhodothermia; order Rhodothermales; family Bin80; genus Bin80. The sequence continues at coordinate 728,541 of OZ242302.1, read as the reverse complement.
CGGTTTGGGCTAGTATATGTAGGTTCCGATGATGGACTCGTTCATGTGTCACGAGATGGAGGGTATACATGGGAAAATATTACTGGTGATGACTGGGGAGAGCTCTGGGTCAGTCGTATCGAGGCTTCAAATCATGAGCTTGGGCGGGTATATGTGACACTCAATGGATACCGATGGGATCATTTCGCGCCATATGTGTACCGATCCAATGATTTTGGACAAACATGGGAGGAGTTACATGGCGACCTTCCTGTGGAGCCCGTCAATGTGGTTCTGGAGGATCCCGTCAATCCGGACCTGCTTTATTTAGGTACGGATCATGGTTTATATGTGTCTCTGGATCAGGGAAGTATATTTATGTCTATGCAGAATGGATTGCCGAATGTAGCCGTACATGATCTTAAACTACAGAATCGTAGAAAGCACTTACTCGTTGGTACGCATGGCAGATCAATTTACCTTGTAGATATTGCACCTCTGCAACACTTGACTCCTGAGGTGACTCGGCGCCCCCTTGTGGTGATGAAACCTGATGAACAGATTCATAACTCCAAGTGGGGTACTCAATTGGTCTGGTGGGATGATGAAATCACAAAGCCTGACTACCAACTCACCTATTGGGCTGCCCAAACCAGTGAGGTAGCCATTGAGGTCCGAAACCACCACGGGACTCCGTTGAAAACACTGACCGATTCCGCAGAGCGGGGGATCAATTTCCTGACATACGATCTTTCAATAGATCCAACTGTCGTACCTCAATTGAATGAAGATCGTGAGATTCCTCTCGAGGCAGGTGAGAACGGAGTATACTATCTGGTTCCTGGCGAGTATCAAATTCTCCTGAGGCCTGGAGAAACAGAAGAGCTTGTGACGATCCGAATCAACGAGTCAGAGGACAGTTGAGGAAGTACTTTCCAACTGAGGGCGTAGTTTTTCCACAAGTTGAGTAAATTGGGGCATGAGCGCCTCTGGAAGTGGTTCTGATGGAGGCATTTTCACTTTCAGCGCGTCAACCTGCTGTCCGTTTTTCCAGAATCGATAACAGACATGGGGACCAGTTGCAAGTCCAGTGCTCCCGACGTACCCAATCAACTGACCTTGTTTGACGCGCACCCCTGAACGGATCCTCTTGGCGATTCGAGACATATGCAAGTAGCCAGTGGAGTACATATCATTGTGTCTGATTTTGACATAATTCCCATTTCCATGTGTAAATGAGGCGCTGGTCACCAAACCGTCCGCGGTCGCAACGATAGGGGTTCCTGTGGGAGCGGCAAAATCAGTACCAAGGTGGGGCACACGACGCTTTTGTACTGGATGGAACCGGCTCAGGCTATACCGAGAAGAAATGCGAGTATAATCTAGTGGGGCTCTCAGAAACGGGCGCCTAAGGGCATGTCCAGTTTCATCATAAAACCCGGAGTGCTCATCGTCAGCATAGAAAAATGCGTAGAATTCTTCCCCTCTATGACGCATTCGGGCCCCTTTTACTTCGGTGGACACTGATTGTCCGTTCGCAATCTGTTCATCAAAGAGAATAGAGAAGTCATCGCCAGATTGAAGATGAAAGAAACTGATTTGCCAAGCAAAGATTTCACTCAGCTTCATGGCTAAATCAGGGGCAAGGTTCGCTTCCAATACCGATTCATAGAGTGAAGTCTCAATTGTGCCAGATCCAGTGCGAGTAAGCGTCGTTGTTGGGAAATAATTTTCGTGCACCAGTACTGAATCTCGTAAATCAAAGAGGAGAAAGCGTTCTACACTGGGTTGGTAGACAAGGAATGAGATCGCACCGCTGATAGAATCAGTGTAAGCGTACAGGGGATCGCCCCTTTGAATCTTCTGGAGATCTACGAATGATGAGGCTTTCTCTGAGGCGATGTGAATATCATCCTGAGAAACTCCCCAATGGCTCATGATTGAGCCTAATGTTTCGCCTCTCTTTACATCAAATGAATGCTCAACAAGTCCAGTAATCGGCAGGTCAAACTGATTGCGTTCAAGGACTGAAGCAAGGAGAGATTGTGGTTCAATATGGGGATTGGTCGGCAGATGAGTCGCCGCCACCAAAAAGACCAAGATACCGAGACGTACCATATTTTTTTGTTCTAGTCGGTCATCAGGTTACGGTGCTCCAGATGGATTCTTTGTGGCTGAATTATTTACTGAACCCATCTTACATCTGGGACTCCAGAATCATGATTTGCTCGGCGAGCAAGCACAAACAGGAGATCTGATAGCCGATTAAGATACTGAAGAACGTACATGCCAGCGGATATAGTATCTAAATTCTCAGCCAGAGAGCGTTCTGCTCTTCTACAGACTCCTCGTGCCAAGTGAAGCATAGATGCAACTTGGGTTCCACCGGGAAGGATAAAGTGCTGGAGCCGTTCCAGTTCAGTTTCCCATTCGTCAATTGCTTTTTCCAGAGCTTTGATATGCTCATCCTGAATTCGGGGTACCGCAGCGCGAGATTCGGATGGAGTAGCGAGATCAGCACCAAGGACAAAGAGTTCATGCTGCAGACGCACCAAAAGTGAACGTAGGTGTTCAGAATCAGGCGACAATACGGAGCACGCTACGCCGAGGGCAGCATTCGTTTCGTCTACGGCTCCCATCGCTTGAATCCGAGGATGAGATTTAGAGACACGATCGCCCCCAAACAGGCCTGTAGTTCCATCATCCCCCGTACGAGTATAAATTTTCATGATGAACCAGTGGAGGTCCAGATAAGTAGGTGTGTATTAAACGAGTCAACTTAAAAAACTTTGCAAACGAATACCCCTTTCTTTTGCTCCACGCTGGGCATTTCGTTGCAGTGACGAATGAATTAATATTGAAGATCAAATGGGTAAGGGAGATTCGTAGTGAATTTTATTTTCCCCACTGGATGTCATATCCACATTGGCACGCATATGAAATACTTCGGCCAGTAACTCTTTTGTTAAGACAGCTTTAGGAGTACCAGCATCAACAATATGTCCATGATTCAGAACGAGCAGTTGGTCAGAGAATCTTGCAGCAAGTTCGAGATCATGAAAAACGGCCAAAATGGTCTTGCCACTGTCTACCAACTCTTTCATTAACCCCATAAACTGATACTGATGACACACATCCAAGTGGCTTGTAGGTTCATCAAGTAAAAGCAAGTTAGAATCTTGAAGGATTGCCTGCGCAAGGAACACACGCTGACGCTCACCTCCACTAAGTGATTGGATTATTCGTGAGGCATATCCTGTAAGTCCCACCTTTTGAAGAGCAGTATTCATGGAGATCCGATCTTCAGTGGAGATTCCTTCTAATAGTGCTTTGCTGGGTAACAATCCAAGGAGTACAAGTTCTTCAACTGTAAAGTCAAATGAAAGCGAGGGGGCTTGTTGTACAAAGGCTATCTTTCTTGTCAGCTTCTTTCTGGGCCAGTTTCGAATCTCTTTCTCTTCAAGCAGGATCGTTCCAGAATATGTGAGATAACCACAAATTGAACGAAGTAGCGTAGTTTTCCCGCAACCATTCGGCCCCACTAGTCCTGTAATCGTGCTTGGGTAGAGACTCAACTGGATTGAATGAATAATTTTTGAATCCAATATTTGGACACTCAAATCGTTCGCCCTGAGTAAAATAGATTCAGATTGAGAGGAAACAATGTTTTTTGGCTGCGTAGTGCCCACGGATCAGATGCCGTTAAGATGAATTATTATACACTTTCAATATTAACGTTGATCATCGGACTCGGTGCCTGTGATTCTGGGATAGGGCAGGAAGAATTTGAGAATCAGGCGTTTTCGGAGCCGAGTGGAATTACGAGAACCACCGAGAATGGCACCATTGAATCCATGGATGAGGATGATTGGAGGGTTTCGCCAGCGTATTTTGGACGTATCCTGATTGACCCCGCGTTTCCGAACCCCGTTCCATCAGGGCTATCTGTTTCAGTACCTGTTCGCGTTCGCATTTCTGATTCGGTTCTGGGGGGACTGGAGATTACCAGTTTTGATGCGAATGGGCTCCCTCGTAGATTGGACAGGATTTCAAATGCTGAGGATCCAGGGTCGTACGTTTTTCGATTTACGCCTCGAGTATTGGGAGTAACGGGGCTGATCAGGGTATTTATCGTTGACCCACAGGGTAGACTTGTTTCTTATGGAGATTTACAAATAGACGGTTAAACCATCTCATTCATGATTCTACTACGTAGATGGGCGATCCTTACTGGATTTGCATTAGTGATTTCAGTCTCATCGGTTGAAGCACAGTCAACGGATCCATTGAGATTTATTCAATGGACCGCCGCGGATATACTCTCAATTCCTGAGTCCACAGTTTCATTGGAATCTGGTCTGAAAATTGGGATTGCAACGGGGGGAGTCTTGTTAGCATCGCACTTTGACCGTAGACTTTCGGAGAATGCCGGAAGTCTTTCAGATTCAAGTCCCAATCGACTGCGACATGTTTTTCATGAAGCAGGGAACGTACAGATCATCCGTCCCATGGCAGCCATCCTGTTCATAGGCGCTCTCACTGGTAGTGATGTGTACTTCCAGGATGCTGCTTTCACATCTCTGCAGTCGGTAATCTTGGCAAATATCTTGACTAGTTCTCTCAAAACGGTTGTTGGACGGGCAAGACCAGACCGCGGGTTAGGTCCGGGATCTATTCATCCTTTCGACGGCAATCGCTCCTTTCCATCGGGGCATGCTACGACGATCTTTGCCCTTACGACGCCATGGTTACTCTATTATCCAGGGATTCCTTCCGGAGTACTATTTGCCTTAGGAATTGGAACCGCGGTGGCCAGGGTAGCTGATGAATATCACTGGTTCAGTGACGTTGTAGCTGGTGCCATTATTGGATTTGGGATGGGATATTATCTCTCAAAGAGACACCAGCGTCTTGCAAGAGGGGTAACGATGGGAGTGAGCCAATACGGGGTTTCATTTATGTGGAAGATTTAGCTGCACGCTTGAGTCGATCCATCAAGGCGCGGCCGAGTCCCATTTCAGGAACCTCTTGACAGTAGATGAACTTGATCCCTGATCGGTCACATTCACGGAAAAATTCAAAGAGTCTGAAGCTGTACTCATCCACATCAGTTGGAATGAGGCAGGTCTGGAATTTCATATCCATTGGAGGCGACTTTAGTCCAATATATCCCCTTTGCTCTCCAGAGTTTGCATCTCGGGGGGACGCAACAATTTGGACTTGTCCAGCAGGTGCATAGTGATTGAAACGCATGCCTGGACTACGTCGGATATCTGAGGGAGCAGTTGATAAATCTGGTACAATAGACCGAATTGATTCCACACTGACTCCCCCTGGTCGAAGGATAGATGGCTGTGCATCCGTGCAGTCTACAACGGTGGACTCGAGCCCAATAGTAGACGGTTGGCCATACAGGATACAGTGGACTCGATGCTTGAGGTCCTCGGCTGCCGATTGCCAAGTCGTTGCACTCGGGCGCCCGCTGATGTTTGCGGAGGGGGCTGCAACAGGTTTGTCAGCCGCTCTCAAAAACTTCAATGCTATTGGGAGGGCGGGCATTCGGATCGCAACGGTATCCAAGCCACCTGACACATTCCTCGGAAGGGATGGATGGCGGGGGAGAACGAGTGTGAGTGCTCCTGGAAAAAAATTCTTCATGAGCCGCTGTGCCAGTGGACTGACTTCGCGTGCCACTTTTAGGGCGTCAGAAAATAATCCAATATGTACGATCAATGGATTAGATGAGGGGCGTCCTTTTGCCTGATAGATCTGCTCTACGGCCTCTTCGTCCAGAGCATTCGCTCCGAGTCCATACACGGTTTCGGTTGGAAACACTACCAAGCCACCAATTCCCACAAAGTAGGCGGCCTTAATTGGGTCTTCCGTAAAATGTGTATTTATGGAGGCTGACATTGCAAGAACTGAAACCAGATTCCTTGATAATGGGTTTATTCGCTTTGCTGGTCAGGTAGCTCAGGTGGTAGAGCAACGGACTGAAAATCCGTGTGTCGGGGGTTCAAATCCCTCCCTGACCACTGAAAACATTATCGTTCTTCGGTTGGTATAACTGCAATTATTTTAATTTAGGTCCGGTAGTTCAGTTTGGTTAGAATGCTGGCCTGTCACGCCAGAGGTCGCGGGTTCGAGTCCCGTCCGGACCGCATGAAGGAGTACTTCTTTATTGAGGTACTCCTTTTTTGATGAGTGCTGTGGAAACTTTTCCATTTTCTTGAAAGCAAACGATTGAGTTTATCACCTCCAATTGTAAGTCAATTATATAGAGCCATCCAGCAATTGCCCCAGAGTCATTCTCTTGTCCTAAACTGCGCTACCTCCGCCCGAAATTCTTGCAATTCTTTGTGCAGTTGAGTCACTTTTTCTTCAAGATCATCGGAGTTGTCAGCGACGAGCGTATCTACAAATACGGCATTGGCGATTGACAAACCAAAAATACCACAGATGAGTACCGCGAAGGCAACATAAATTCGGAGCCCCAGAACATAGCCATCCGATACTCCCCGTTCTGCCAGGATTTCAGGAATTTCATACCAACCTTCCACGGTGAAAATTTTGATCATTGAATACATAGAGTGGAAGGGATTTCCAAAAAACTCGCGTGCTTCGGGGATTCCTCCAAATAGTAGGGTTGCAGTGAGAGAAAGGATCAGGTTCAGGAAGATCAACATCAATAGGATTCCAACCGATGCCTTCATTGCGCGAATGACTCCCCGTATAATTTTATCTCCATCGGGAACAAGACGTAACGGTCGGATCAGGCGCAGGATTCGTGCAAGTCTCAGGATCGTGATGACTACGAAGTTTTCGCCACCAAATTGAAATAAAAGACTCACTACCGCGGGAGTGCTCAAGATCACTATAACGAAGTCAAAGATATTCCATCGATCCGCAGCGTAAAGTTTCCATGATCCATAGTGCCGGATTTTAATAATGATTTCCGCGAAGAAATACAGAAGAAATCCAAGGTCAATCCATTGAATCACCTGTCCCGCATAGGCATGCACCTTTGGAAATGCATCAAGGAATATTGCTAATCCATTGATACAGATAATGGTAAGCACAACTTGCTCTCGAACAAGAAGTGGCAAAGCGTCTTTTTGATTCACGGATTCATCAAATGGCTATGTGGATAACTACCTGCGTCCCTTGAAGATCAGTGATCATTACCTTAATAAATTCTGCCATGATGTAGGGATCTTTTATTCAGATGCATTTCTGAGAATTCACGAACAGATGGTAAGAGTGTAAGCCATAACATGATGGCATGGATTAGGGCCACAGGATTATTTCAGAAAATGAAGATAGGTGATAGATTTGAAATCTCCCTCGTCTATCCATGAAGATGCAGAGTTGTCCAAGCAAGTGGATAGGTTTTCTTCAGCACAGATGCCTAATCTACCAGATATTTTCAATTAATCGGAGGTCCATTCATTGTAGGATTCAATTTAATTCGTATATTTGACTATTGCGCCTTCGGTCTAGGCATGTTGTCTAGGTAAAAGGGAATCAGGTCATTCTTTTTCTAAAGAGTAAGCCTGAACTGTACCCGCAACTGTAGGCTGCACGGAAGTAATTTGCTTCCAGGGGAGAAGAGCGAGGGAGTACATAGTCACTGTCAGAGATGATGGGAAGGCTATGAATTCCGCTTCTTCCAGTACACTAAGTGTGCGTGCAGCGAGTCAGGAAACCTGCCGAGGGGAAAACGCGCCACCAACCTCCGGGCGTTGAGGTCTATGGTCGGCATCAGCTAGGATCACTAGCTAGACGCGGCGGCCGAGACCCACGATTGGGGTTCAGGCACTTACATGCTGCGTATTCTTCTTCTTATTTGTGTACTTCAGCCACTTCTGGTCTCTGCCAGACAGGTAGCCGATAGTACTTTGTCTTTGCCTCCGATTACGGTCACTGCTTTGCGGACGCCCGTTTCAGTGGTTCGCGCTCCTATACGGACGCAGATTCTTGATCGGAGTGCCATCATAGCGTCTGGCTCATTGATTGTGGCGGATCTTCTTCGCCAGCGTTCGGCATTGTATGTGAGGCAGTACGTTGGGGGATTATCTACATTATCTCAGCGCGGCGGAACCGCATCTCAAACACTTGTTCTGCTGGATGGCCACCGAATTGCAAGCCCTCAGGCTGGACAACTGGATCTGTCCCTACTTCCAACAATTCTGTTGAATTCAGTTGAGGTCACCTCTGGGGCAGGTGGGGTTCTGTACGGTACTGATGCGATTGGCGGAGTGGTAAACCTTCAAACAACAGCCGCCGACAACCTCACCATTGCACACGCTGAAACGGGGATTTGGGGGAAACGCCACGGTTCTGTTTACAGCACCAGGCGCATAGGACGGTTATCTGGCACATTTGCCGCTCAGATTGACCAATATAAAGGGAATTATCCTTATTTGAATCGTGCACTGTTCCCTCCTCGAGAATCCCCACGTGAAGGTGGTGATCAACAAAAACATTCAATCTTTGGGTCAATGACATGGACACGTCCCAAAGACGAATGGCGGGTTAGCCTGTGGTATAACGATGCCGAACGGGGGCTACCAAACATTAATTCTTCATTGGCATCAGGGGAACGCCAGTGGGATGAGCACTTGCGTGGATGGACGCAGGTTCATCGAAAGCGAGCATGGGGTACATTGAAGGCTGGTGGTCTTTTGCAGGCTGGGTCGCTCCGTTATATCAATCCAAGTAATGAAATTGATAACACTGGGCGGACGGTATTATCATCTGTTCAAGCCAATATTCAACTCTTGCCAATCCGTGCATGGCAATTCAGTGGAGGCGTAGAAGCAGGGGCAGGTCGGGCAAACCATCCAAGTCTGCAGCAGGGAAATAAGGAGAGTCGCTATGCTATCTATGCCCAAGCGATTGGGAGTTGGGGATCACTTACCATTTACCCAGCCCTTCGCCTTGATCATTATGTCCGTCCAAAAAGAGTTAGCCCCCTCATTCCTAGCTTAGGAGTGAATGTTCGTCTGAAACGTAATCTTCATTTGAAGGGAAGCGCAGCATCGGCATTTAGGATGCCCACCTTCAATGACCGATTTTGGCTGCCAGGGGGGAATCCAGAATTGAAGCCAGAAGTGGGTGCGTCATTTGATGCGGGTATGATCTGGCTGCGGGGTGGGCTACAGGTTGAAATGACCACCTTTATAATCCAGCTATATGATCAAATCGTATGGCAACCAACATCAGCTGGATATTGGTCACCTCGTAACCTCACTCAAGTGACGAATTATGGCTTGGAAACTTCCGTTGATTATCAGCGGGATCTGAGTCCAATGACAAAAGGTCAAGCAGGTTTGGTGTGGACGCATGTGACACAGAAAAGCGACTCTTTCCTACGGCTTACTCCGCGCAACGCTGCCAAAGGTCACTTGTACCTCCGATGGAGATTTATTGCAGCAAGAATTACCGCTAACTATACTGGTGCACTTGCGATAACGTCGGTCAGTGAATCAGATCCGTTTTTCCTTTTAGATGGTCAATTAAAGATCTATGCAGGTCCAATTGCAGTAGGGGTCCATGGTGAAAATCTTTTGGATATCCGCTACGAATATCTACCAGCCAATCCAATGCCTCCGAGGCAGGTTCGGTTAGTCCTCACTATCACATTTCACTAATTATTTTCAATAATGACAATATATTCACGGTTTTGCATCTTCATTATGTTTTTCTCTGTGCCTGTTTCCGCACAGGAAATTCTGGGCGTGTATGTCGCTAATCAGGGTAATTTTTCTGATCGTAATGGTTCAATTACATGGTACGATCATGCAACCGGACAGGCAGAGCAGGTTCTATCCAACTTTGGCACTCTTGCCCAAAGCATTACACTGCACGGTAATTTCGGCTATATTGCGTCAAACACATCAAACAATGTAGATATACTGGATTTATCCACCAACATGCGTGTCGGGCAGATTCCTAAGGTGGCCAGTCCGCGATATATCAGCGTGGTTAACCAAGACAAAGCTTACGTATCCGAGTTACTGGATCCAGGCAAAGTAAAAGTGCTGAATCTGCAGACGGGGACTGTGTCCGACTCTGTGGACACAGGCTCCAGTCCAGAAGATATTGCCGTGGTAGGTAATCGTGCGTTCGTGGCAAACTCAGGATGGGGTAAAGATTCCACGCTGACTGTGATTGATACCCAGACCGATCGGGTAATTGAAACGATCAATTTAGGATGTGATGGGCCCCGGCATCTTGAAGTTGATCAGCAGGGTGATCTCTGGGCGTTTTGTACAGGAGACACGATCTATAACTCGGACTTCACCGAGATTATTGAAACCACCAATGGAGAAGCTGTTGTATTGAATTCCCAAACTGGTGAAATCCTGAATCGCATTGAGTTAAGCCATCAAGTCGGTGCCAGTGCCTCAGGTCAAGATTCTTACTATAGTCCCGCGAGCGAAGAAATTTTTCTGATTCGTAGTGACAGCTTGATGGTCTTAGTTTTTGATACCAATACAAACATGTATAAGGAGTCCATCACCTTCTCGGGGACCGAGAGGGTAGGTGGTTTGGCATATGATGCTACGGAGCGTCTATTCTACATTGGTCGGTTTGACAGTAACTTTATGGTCGCCTTTACAGAGCCAGGATTTGTTCAGATTGCAAATCGAGATGATCTGTCAGAGGTTGGTCGATTTACTGCGGGGATCGGTCCTGCACATGTAGTCTTGCATAAGTCTCCCCAAATCACAGCCGTGGAAGAGATTGGTGTCCCCCAGATTGTTAGTTTGTCACCAGCTTATCCGAATCCCTTCAATGATTCTACAACACTCACTTATGTACTTGAACAAGCTCGGCAGGTATCTTTGGTCATTTATGATGCATTAGGACGTGAGGTTGCCCATCCAGTATCAGGTTTGAGGTCGGTCGGTGAGCACCGCGTGGTATGGAAAGCGGACCAGTTGCCAGCGGGGACCTATTTCAGTCGGCTTACTGTTGCAGGACAGATAGCGACCCGGGCGTTAGTGCTGACGAATTAAATCATCCTCTGGAATTCATCACCACACTGGTGAGATTCTAAAGATAGACAATTACGTAAGTATTCTTTGGAGAACTAAGTTCCCTACTTTTATGGGGGTGTGTCGTGATTGATGGAGTTATAGTGAGCAATCCTAAGCCCACTAGACTATATGATGAACTTCCATGAAGAATGGCACATCCCCTGCAACGGGTTTTGTATAGCTATGCGGCAGTACCGATGAGTTGATATGAATCTTCCAGGTCGGTTGAATCTTCACTTTACGGCGAGTAGGGTTTCGGATTAGTCTCCCAGAGCATGCGGATTGGAACTGCAAACATCCCATCCCCAAAACTCGCACACAGTTCTCCGTCGTAGAGCAGTGCACCAAACGTGAATCTATCTTCATGAGCTGCCTTGATCTTTCGTAACGCCCTAAAATCGGAACGAGTGATTGATGCACCTGCTTTGATTTCAATACCGGCTAATTTGGAGCCTCCGAACTCAATAATCAGATCTGCTTCAATCCCGTCACGATCCCGGTAATGGTAGAACCTGTAAGGCTTACCAGACGTACTTACTTGTCGCCTCAATTCCTGAAACACAAATGATTCTACGAGTTGGCCCATTAGGTTACGATCACTGAGCAAATCATCTTCATCAATATTTAAAAGCGAACATGCGAGACCAGTATCGCCAAGATGAATTTTAGGTGTTTTAATCATCCTTTTCATCTTGTTGCTGTGCCAAGGTGGAAGCCTCTTAATCAAGAATTGGCGCTCCAACAAGATCAGATAGTTCCGTACTGTATTGCGATTCATTTGCAGTGTGGCCGCGATTGAAGACACGTTAAACAACTGTGCAGACAAATTAGCTGTGGCGGTGAGTAAATCAGGAAGTGATTCAAGAGAGTGAACACTTTCCTGCCCAGAAATGTCATTCTGAACTAAGCTGATGACATAGCTGTTGTACCAAGCGGAGCGTATGCTATCTATTGGGATAGCCAGCGCAGGGGGATAGCCACCAGCCACGATTCGCTCTGCAAGATTACTTCTCAGGGGCTCGGTTTGACTCATTCCAAAATCTCCACTAAAGAGTCGTTTGAGGAAAGGCGTTGAATTCGTTTGCTCAATCTCCAGTTGTGATAGCGGATGTAAACGAACAATCATCATGCGACCAGTGAGCGCATCCATCAACTCTGGAAGAAATAAGACATTCGTTGAGCCCGTGAGGATAAATTGGCCATTTCTACGATGACGGTCTATGGACAACTTCAGTAGCCGAAATAGTTCAGGGACAAGTTGGATCTCATCAAGGATGACTCGGTCTGGTAGCGCGTTCATAAACCCTGTGGGATCCCTTTGCACCGAGGCAAGAGTTTTTGAGTCATCAAAGGTATAGTAGGAGTAACCGAGTCGGTCTCCAATTAGCTTTGCCAAGGTTGTCTTACCAGATTGTCTGGGGCCATGAATCATTATCGCAGGAGAGTGTGGAATTAACTCCACGAGCTGCTGTTCTGAGCGACGAGGAATGAGCTTTGGTATTATCATCTGTACAATATTTCAGAGGATCATCCCACAGGTGTCGGACGAAAAATTGATGTCATTTCGTAGATCACAATATCGGCGAATTATACAAAATAATTCGGCAGATTGTCAATAAATGATTCAATAGATCATCAGTTCATAACAGAAAAAGCATGAATATGTTAAGATGGTTCTAACTTAAATTGCGTCAAATAAACAATTATTATGGAAGTTATGATAAAATCATGTATCACAAAACACTTCGGCAGATTCTCAATAAATTTTTGGCTGATTATCAAAATAATGCTCGGCAGATTGATAATTGTATTATGCTTGGATCATAAAATCACGGACCACGCCAAGGGTAACTTCTCTCATGTACCTCATACTTCTGCTCAAATCATTCAGATTTCTCAGCAATTAGGGATGTAGACTGGATTGTAGCGAACAAGACCTGACTTTGAAGAGGCGCATACCGTTGATCAACGAAAGCTTTGAACATGAATTTCCATGGGGCTTTTGGGATCACACCTGATGTGTAGCCTACTATGAAAGTCAATCATCTAATCATATCAACTACCAACATATAGCTACAATTTGATTGGGCCATTCATCTTTCACTGACCAGATACATGACTATATGGTATGAATCTTTGGATAGCCTTGGGCGCGGTTTCAATGAATCCTTGGTCAATGAGAATGAACTGGATTTTCTGTTCACTAGACCTTAACGATGACTGGAAACTGCCAGTGAAGAACATAGAGTGGAAATAAGAACATAGAATGATATAAGACAATTTCGGATTCGGTTTGATAGGAAGGAATATAAAACCATAGGAGCGTGAACTGATTAGAGTAATTTAACGAGAGTAGTGGCAAATGAGAATATAGAGCGTTTGGCGGGGTGGTTTTTAAGAGTGTTGAAGATAAAGGAAATATAGGGGAGGGACGCTGATTCGCATTAAGTGGGGGAGAGGGCCTGGAAACAAAATTCCCCTTCTTCTGGAGCACCCTGGGGGTAATGTGCGGAAGATTATAATAATTGCGTAGATTTCTTTATATTCATGATGTAAAATGATTTCACTTTCTAACCAGATCAATTGTCAGATGCATAGATTTGTACTGCTTTCATTTACGTCTCTTCTCTTTTTCATTTCGCCTGCGATTGCTCAGGAACAAGTGTTCGAGTGGGTGCCAGGCCAATCGGATGTTGGACCAATTCATCCGCTTTTTCAAGTTCCAGATCTCCCCCCTTATGCTCCCGGCCTTCACCGCAGTGCACCAAGTATTTCTAGACCATTTGATTTAGATGGTGATGGAAAAATTGAGGTTGTTCTGACTGATTATTCTGGTGGTGGCCGAGCTCATGTGCTTGAAAATCTTGGAGATGGTACTTGGGAACTTATTTACTCCTCCCTTTCAATGAATCTGGAATCTAACTCTACAGAGAATGCCAGAGGTGTTGGAGTCGGGGACTTGGATGGTGATGGTTTTGGGGAAATCTATGTTTTCATAGGGCACGACATTCCAGAAGACAGTGGAATAAATGCCGTTTTGGAAGGACCTCGCCTTGGAATCCTTGAAGCTACAGGTGACAATACATTCAGTTTTTTACCTGACTTGTGGGATTTTGATATGGATGTTCCAGATCGGTTCAGGACTGAACAGATTACGGTTGCTGATGTAGATGGAGATGGGATAGATGAGCTCCTATTTGGAAATAACGGTGCTGACAACCGATATGATAGCTGGTATATCGTGACGGCAAATGATCTTGGAACGCCTTTAACTACCATTACACTTGAAGCAAGGTTTAGTAGTAGAGCAACAGAAGATTACGATCCCGTTGATCGTGGAGGTGGAAGTGCTTTTGGAATTGTTCCTGCGGATTTGGATGGAGATGGCACCTACGAGATTGCCCTGTCCAGCTGGAATTTTCTGAACTTCACCAACATAGATGTAACAGGACCTGACACATACGTTAGTTCCGAGGGAGAGAATATTAACTATTACGCTTCGGAAATTGATGATGTCCCATATTTTGGATGTACGGTCGTGGATATGGATGAGAATGGAGATGATGAGGTGTACTGCCCCTCCTTTGAAGACCGTAGTCTTGCCATCATCAACTACGAATCGGGGGAAGATCCGCTAATGATTACCGAAGAAAATGTGATCTATCCTCTGTTGAATGATGTTTCTGATTGGGGGCTTACGCATGGAGACATTGATAAAGATGGTATTCCAGAACTGATAGGAACTGGTCGCCCCTATACTCCTGCAGAATTTGCGGCTGGAAATCCTCCAAGACCGGTTACAATCGTTGACTATGATGGTATGGGCAATGTTGAAGATCCGAGTAGCTACAAAGTAAGTCACATTGAATTTGAAATGCCAGAGGGAATGATTTTTGATACTGTGAATCGAGATAGTGCAGGTGTCCAATCGACGTATCTCACGACGACCTACGAAGATGACGAATTGGGTGCGGGAGGATTACTTTTTGGGAAGTTTGCATATTTGGGTGATACAGACGAAGATGGGCACAATGAGGTAGCAGTCTCCATCTCTGGGGTTCCAGATAGCGTTTACGTTTACAACGAGGTCTTTAACCCTGCTGATAGTTCTTATACCCGTACTACTGAGTCTGCGGTCCCCCACCCTTTCCGTAGCTTTATGTTGGTACTTTCAGGGGAGGGACTCACTCCAACATTCATTACTGGGGATAAGGTGATTGTTCCGTCGGATTTTGAGTTGCATTCTAATTATCCTAACCCATTTAATCCTTCCACTACATTTTCTTTTGAACTGCCATTAGATAAGCGCGTGAGCGTTAAGGTGTATGATGTAACTGGACGCCTTGTCCGCACTCTAATCAATGATGAACAGTTCGCGGAAGGTACGCATTCTGTCACTTGGGATGGATTCTCTGATTCTGGAATGGCGGTTTCCAGTGGACAGTATGTCTATACCCTGGAATGGGGACAATTCAGACATTCCCGCTCCATGGTGCTCGTCAGGTGACGACGATCAGCGGAAGGAAGGTTCTCCTTCCTTCCGCTAATCTGGAGCAGGTATACTTGTAATTCTGTCTAACTTTTCTCTGAGGAGCATCCAATAATAAATACGGTTCTACCACGAACCTTGTGGATAGAGGTCTAAACCTCCACAGAAGAATAGAATCGCACTGCTGAATTTTTCAAACGTTCGGTATCCTCTCCCGGCCGTTTTGATTTCTTGAATTTTGCCGTTAATGCGTTCTGCCTTGGCGTTGGATTGTGAGTGGCAAAGGGTTCTATCACAATTTGTGTGGTAGAACCTTTTTAATGATAATGATTTCGGGTACAGGGATCTAATTATTGACCGTGGTTTGATGGTGCAGGATCAGTATGCCGTAATAGAACTATGCTATAGAACCACAATCAGAACCCATCTTGGAAACAATCAAGATTGATTCGTGGATATGTTATTTTTTCGCCAATCTCCGGTAGATGACGGGCCTTCCAAAAAAAGTGTCTGAAACGAAACGATAAAGTGATGGTATGGGGTGGGATGTCTGCGGGAAGAGTTCAAGCAGGTATCCATTCATACGAAGTGAAGGTAGAGCCGCCTCTGCGGGGTACAAGAATGTGCCTTCGGCCGCCTTTACCCGAAGCCCTTCCTCAGAGAATAGGAGAAACGTGACTGGTGGGTGTATCCTGCCGACGAGTCGTACGTACTTACCCCTTGGCCAGATTGCACAGACTTACTGGCATCTTACCGAGATTGCGAATGCGTTTAGAGTCATGAAGTCAGATTTGGGATTACGATTGATCTATCACTGAAAAGTCGAACGCACTGATGGACATCTATTCATCATGGTGCTGATTTATTTTGTGGAATCTGGCGCGTACGAAGTTCAAACAAGAGGGGATCAATGCGAGATGGGACACGCTTCGGACGGAATTAAATTGAATCAAACGAATCACGACACGGTTCCCCCAAAACAATTACCGTTTTCTGATCCATGTGTGTGATCAGAATTTGACCTTATTTTTATTGAACTCTTCGCTTGTCTGGGATTGAAGTATGATCCGAGGGCAACCAAAACGATACAGCAACACGAAGTAAAGCCTGAAAGTGAAGGCCCCGCCAAGCCGCAGGGTCCATAGCTGTGGATAGTCGTTCGGAAAGATTGAGACGCAACACTCCAAATGGAGTGCCCAGTTGTGTCCAATTGATACGCCAGAGCCCTAAGTAGAGAAAATATTCCTACAAAATTAGGTCAGACAGAGACATCAAATCACCGAAATCGGATCGGGCAAAGAATCAGGATCGGCTGGTCATGAATAATGGAATCAAAAGCCGAAATGGAAGAATTCCGTACCTCAGGCACTACAAGTGGCAAAGTTGGGGTATGCTGGAACTATGTTTGGTAAATTTTTGTAAAGGGTAGTGAAGAAATGAACGATGTTTTATCCATCAACAAAATCACTGATGGGACCGATTATTGCGGTCAAAACTCATGAACCATTCATGTCCATGAATGGAAAATAGTACCTTGTTAACGTGAACCTCTTTTAATAACTGTGAAATTTCAGTGAATTTCTGAAATCATCTGCATGAATTGGCCTCTCAGGCGAGAATTCTAGCAGAATTCTTCATTATCTCACAATAAATTATTATGTTCGTGTTACAAATTCAACAACTTTCAGTAAATTAGACTGAAAGTTGGGCAGAAGCCGAAGTGGAGGTCAGTTATTCACAAGATTTGACTGTATTGATTTTATTGTTCGTTGTTTGCATTAATGTATGAGAGTAGTTAGTACTATTTTGTTTGTTTCGGTTTTGTTTTCTGCAGGAGCGTTTGCCCAGACGGGTAAGATCACTGGGCGCGTGACTGATAATTCAGGGGAAGGTCTGCCTGGGGTTAATCTGTTCATTCCCTCAACCCTGCAGGGAGCTACCTCAGATGTGGATGGATACTACACGATCTTGAATGTATCTCCGGGTACCTACAGACTTCGGTCCTCGTTTATCGGATTTGGGACACAAGTCGTAGAAGGCGTTCGGGTCAATATTGATCAGACGACTACGGTTAATTTTCAACTCTCTGAGGATACCGTCGGACTTGATGAAATCGTTGTAACTGCAGAGTTGCCCGTTGTGCAGGCAGATGTGTCCAACAGTCAGTTAAATGTTACTTCTGATCAGATTGAAGCTCTGCCCGTTGCTAGCATTAACAGTGTAGTTGGATTGCAAGCAGGAATCCAGGGGCTTTCTGTTCGTGGAAGTGGATCCGATGAATTATCCTTTATGGTGAATGGTCTCACACTCCGAGACGAGCGTGATAATGCACCGTATACAAGCATTAGTCTTTCTTCGGTTGAGGAGGTACAGGTTCAAACTGGTGGATTTAACGCCGAATATGGAAACGTACGGTCAGGTGTGGTAAATGTTGTAACCAAAGAAGGGGATCGTCGACGATATTCGGGGAATGCCATCGTTCGCTACAGTACACCCGCTCAGAAGCATTTTGGTTTTCGTGCCGACGACAACAATGCTTATTGGATTCGTCCATTCATTGACCCCGATGTCGCTTGGACAGGTACCGAAGCTGGAGGATGGGATGAATTTACCCAAGCGCAATACCCGCGCTTTGAGGGATGGATTGCGATCTCCGAAGAGAGATCCAAGGATGATGATCCCTCAAATGATATGACTCCCGAAGCACTTCAAAAAGCATTCCTGTGGCAACACCGCAAGGCAATGGAGGTTGTTGATCCAGATTACAATATTGATGTGGGTTTCGGTGGTCCAGTTCCCTTCGTGAGTCAATTTTTGGGTGATCTTCGGTTTTATGCATCGGTCCGTTCCGACCAAAGCATGTATTTAATTCCACTGAATTCGGATCGTTACCGTGAATGGTCAGGTCATTTGAAGTTAACTGCCGATCTCCGACCTGGCATTAAATTGACACTGGAAGGCCTAAGAGGTCGGGTGGAAGGAACTTCATTTAGCAGGGTAGGGCAACCTGGTATTTTCCGCTCTGCTTCAAGCATTGCAGGTGAACTCAGCCGTGTCAGCTTTATTGATTCTCGGATTTTTTCTACGGACTACTGGACACCGTCTGAGGTCAATAACTTCATGGGTGGAATCAAGCTAACCCACTCACTGAGTTCTACTACCTTTTATGAGATACGTCTGAACGCATTTCGTTCGGCGTATGATACCAACCCGGGCGAGCTTCGTGACGAGACACCTGTCGCCTTTTTTGGTGGCGTAGGATTTGATGAGGCTCCATTTGGATTTCAACCCAAACCCACCTTTGGCGTGGATGGTATGCGTACGGGGGTCGGGATGAGTAACGCCCGTGACACCAGCCAAGTTACGGCATTTAATTTCAAAGCGGATCTCACGAGTCAGCTCAATCGGTTTCTACAAGTCAAAACAGGGGTGGAGTATAACCTTTCCGATTCGCAGGTCAACTACGGACGATTCGACGAATTTTTACCGAGCAGCAACTCCCACTCTCAGTGGGATCGTTCTCCAGTACGTGGAGCTGCCTATGTACAAAACAAGCTTGAGTTTGAGGGGATGATTGCGAATCTTGGTCTGCGGATGGATTATTTCAATGCTGGTGGGGACTGGTACGGCATTGAACCATTCAGTCCAGCATTCAGTGCTCGGTTCGCCCCTGGAATTGATACACTGCTCACTCAAGAGCCGACGAATCATATCTTTTCGTTGAGTCCGAGGATGGGCGTTTCGTTTCCAATTACGGAATTTAGCAAGTTGTATTTCAACTATGGTCATTTTCGATCCCTGCCAGATCCCAATAATTTATTTTTACTTCGCGAGTTCACCGAAACGGGTCAGATCAGTCGAGTCGCAAATCCAAATAATCCATTACCGAAGACCGTTGCGTACGAACTCGGCTATGAACAATCTCTCTTTGACCAATTGTTAATCCGAATGGCGGGATACTACAAGGATGTATCTCTGCAGCCGTATCTCACCCAGTACATCAGCCGTGATGGACAGGTCAATTATACGGTGAATGAACCGAATTCCTTTGAAGATATTCGCGGATTTGAGTTTACATTGTCCCGAGACAAGGGGCGTTGGATTCAGGGCTTTGTCAATTACACCTATATGGTATTTACCTCTGGATACTTTAGTTTGCGACAGAACTTTGAAAACCCCACGGCACAGCGTGAGTTTTCGGAAAGTGATGCGGAGCGACGTCGAGCTTCATCGCGACCAGTCCCCAGGCCTTATGCCCGTTTGAACGTAGATTTTCTGACTCCCACAGATTTTGGACCTCAGGCTGGTGCATTTTCCATTCTCGGAGATTGGCGGATCAGCGTGATTGGTAGCTGGCGGAAAGGATCCAAGTTCACTTGGACGGGTGGAGGAGCGATCCCTGGGGTGATCAATAATGTTTCCTATTTGGATTACTGGAATATTGATCTACGTTTTACCAAAAATCTGATGATTGCAGGACGGCGTGCGCAACTCTTTGTAGATGTCTTTAACACGCTGAATACGCGTAGACTGTCGTTTAACGGGTTTATTGACGGGAACGATCAGCTATCCTATTTGAGATCACTTCATCTCCCTGAATCAGATGACTACCAGACCAATATTCCCGGGAATGATAAAATCGGGGCGTATCGGTCTAATGATGTTGCTTATCAACCAATGTTGAGAATTGCAGAACGTGAGAGTATTACTGCTCCGAAAGAAGGAGTCATTTATTGGGAATTTGATTCCAGACAGTATTTGGTGTATCAGGATGGTTCATGGGGGGCAGCGGATGAGCAGCTTGTTGATCAGGTATTAGAAGACAAAGCGTATATTGATATGCCCAATCAGAGTTTTCTGACGTTCCTTGATCCACGAGATATCTATTGGGGAATCCGCTTGTCATTTTAGTTCATGATTAAATTCCTTACCAAGCATTTGTTTTATTTCCTCTCTATCGGAGTGCTGATTGCATTGTTCAGTACCAGTACCGACGTTCATGCACAGTTTGTCAAAAAGTGGCTCTCGGCTGGCTCTATGCACAATTGGTATTCCGAAGTGGGGAGCGAATGTGAAGTATGTGGTTTTGTTGGTACCCAACAGGATGGGCTTCGGTGGCCAGGTATCTATCGCTTTACAGATATGCAGGCTGCCAAAGCTTTGTGGATCGGTGCAATCAATGTGACGGATGAACTTGGAACGAGCTACCCTCATCGAGTGGTACATGCGGGACCGCGAGTCTCAGGTGGTGGAGAATTTTTTCCAACCCGCTTTGATCTTATCAGTCGGCTGTCTCCAACGGCAGTGTTGGTTGATGGGGCGATTTCTGAGCCTGAGGCGGCCATGATTACGGATTTTGCCGATCCGTCCATTGAGGCAGATGTCATGATTGTGAACGAAGCCAACACACTTCTCGGGGTCACCATGGAGCGCAAGATTCTTCAGTTCACCCAAGAATACCACGATAACTATCATGTTTTTGAATATACATTTACAAACACTGGAAATACGGACGACGATCCTGAAATTGAACTCCCGAATCAGACGTTGGAAGGAGTTTATTTCTTTTTCCAGTGGCGACTCTCTGTTGCAAAAGAAACACGTTATGTGATTGGAAACGGTACCAGTTGGGGACTCAACGCAATGTTAGATACCAGGGGGGATGGAGTGAAAGTGGATCCACCAGATGAAGATTTTAGGGCTCAGTACGTTTGGCATGGGAAGTTTCCACCGTTCAATGCCTATGACAATCTTGGAGGGCCTATCTTACCCCAAGCGCTCCCAGCCGTGAATGTAGCACCGACTGATACAACAGGTCGATTAGGTGCTTCGCAATTTGTCGGCGTGGTCACTCTCCATGCTGATACATCTCCCGTCGATCGTGCGGATGATCGGAACCAGCCAACTACCACTTCATGGGTAGGATCTGATGATCCTTATACATCCCAGAATGATGCATTCAATCCAACCAAGATGGAGATTGAATACGGTGTGATGTCTGCGGGGCATAAATCCCCTCGCCACGCAGATGTTGTTGAGCCCTCTGGTTTTCCAGGCTTCTTGAGTCCAGTTGGCGATCCAAGTTTGGGCACTCCTGGAGGATTTTCCAATGCAAACGGATACGGACCTTACACGCTGGCGCCTGGGGAGAGCATACGAATTGTTCTTGCCGAGGGCGCATCAGGATTAAGCCGTGAGGCGAATTCCCTGATTGGCAGAGCATACAAAGTGTCCAATGCGAATGACAGTTCTCCCATTACCTTGGAAGTGCATGGTCAGACGCATTCCATGACGAAAAACGAGTGGGTGTTCACGGGGCGGGATTCATTATTTCAGACGTTTCGGAGGGCGATTGCCAACTATGAATCGGGCTATGCGATTCCTCGCGGCCCGGCGCCGCCCAGCGTCTTTGAAGTAGATGGAGGGGGGGACCGCATTCTACTCACTTGGACACCTTATACCACTGAACCTTTACCTGACAGTTGGGAGATCTATCGTGCCCAAGGCCGATTTGACAGCACTTACACGCTTGTCCACACTGCATCAGCAGGAGACACCACCTTTGATGATACAACTCCCATTCGTGGCATAGATTATTACTATTACATTGTTGCCGTACAGAATGCAAGCATGAACGACGGAACAGGTCTTACTCCTGCGGGGCGCGCTCTACGGAGTTCTCGTTATTCCACGCAGACCTATACACCAACCCGCCTGAAGCGGCCTGCTGGCGAAGCGCTCGCCGATGTACGGATCGTACCCAATCCGTTTAATATTGGGTCTAGTCCGACGGTGCGATTCCCAGATCAGACGGATAAGCTTGCATTCTTCAATATCCCAGGTCGGTGTACGATTGCCATTTACACAGATCTCGGGGAGCTTGTTGATGAGATTGAGCACTTAGACGGTAGCGGGGATGAGTTTTGGGATCATACCACATCATCTCGACAGATTGTTTCCAGTGGTTTGTATATTGCAGTGATCACGGATCTGGATACAGGAGAGAGGATCATCAAGAAATTCGTAATTATTCGTTGACGTTATCCATGCACCGACGATTTCAGTATATCTTGCTGCTCCTGCTTCTTTTGGCAGTTCCTGCATCTGCTCAGCAGAAAAAGCTTGCTCAGACGGCGATGAAGTTCTTATCTGTTTCGGTTGATCCACGTGCTGCTGCCTTGGGGGATGCATTGACCGCGATTGATCATGGATCCGCTTCGTTATTCTATAACCCCAGCGGCATGGCATGGCAAGAGAGCAATTTTGATCTTGCTCTTGGGCAGACGCAATGGATTGCTGAAATCAACTATTCGACTGGGAGTGTGTCATTTCGGCCGGGGAGTGGACGCTTTGGTGTGATTGGGTTTTCTTTCTTGATGGTGGACTATGGCGAATTGGAGGAGACCATCCGATTTGACAATGATCAAGGATTTTTAGATATTGGTACTTTCTCTCCTTCGGCATGGAGTTTTGGAGTCGGTTATGCTCGAAAGTTATCGGATCGTTTTTCCGTGGGTGCGCAGTTCAAACTTGCGAACCAGTATCTGGCCGATTCCGTCACGGGTATTGCCTCGGAGGACGAGTATGAGCGGGATAACGTTGAAGAGAGGGTTTTAGCTTATGATTTTGGTGTTTTGTACAAAACGGGTTTTCAGAGTCTTAACTTTGCTGTCAGTGCTCGGAATTTTGCACCCGAGATTACCTTCAGTGAAGAGAGTGTTGCTCTGCCGTTGACCCTCAACATCGGTGTATCCATGAACATGATGGATTTAATTGATTATGGATCAAGCATGCATCAATTGATGCTATCTGTGGATGCGTCGAACCCTCGAGACTTTTCTGAGCAGATCAAACTTGGAACGGAATATACGTTCCTTCAAACATTTATCCTTCGTGCGGGTTATTCATTCCCAGCCGATGAGCAGGGCCTGAGTTTTGGTTTTGGTTTGACGCAATCGCTCCGCGGATTTGGTTTCGGGGCAGATTATTCGTATACTGATTTTGGTATTCTATCGAATGTTCACCGACTATCCATTCGATTCTCTTTATAGGCAGGGGCAACTTGCTTTGATCACCAGCGTGTTCTGTTTCGCGCTGGTGGCGGGTTGTGACTCGGGGACGGCGGTCAGTATATACGATCCCACCCGTTCCAGCTTACCTGATCCAGTCATTGAGAACATTACGCCGGAGGGCAGGGCCCTTGCAGGCGTGGATGTGGTAACGATTACGGGCAGTAACTTTTCCATTCAGCCCACCGACAATCTTGTATATTTCGGAACGGACCGGGGAGATGTCTTAGAGGCTTCGGCCAACCAGCTCCGTGTCTTTGTCCCAAATGTGCCTCAACCCGAGCTACAACTCCGTATGTCCGTAGTGGGCGCCGAAAACTTCAGCAACAGCATCCCCTACGCGTTAGATGCTCCATTCATTGAATTCGGAGATATAAAAGATTTTGAGGATGTCTTTGGCATTACGACGGATGCATCTGGGAATCTCTATGCTTCTCTTTTCGCATTTGGTCTGCCAGTTGGCATCATTCGTATTACTCCTGAGGGTGAGCGCAGTGAATATATCAATACTTCATTCCCCTGGCTTGACTTAGAATTTGGATCGGATAATGCACTTTATGCTGTCCGGAATGTACGAGCACTCTTCCAGTTTCCTGATGGTGGGACTAATTTTGAAGTATTTGCAGTAATTCCAGACCGCAATACTAAAATAAGTTCTATTGCCGTAGATTCAAATAATCGTATATGGGCTGCTGGAGACAACACTGACATATACAGAATTGATTCTGATATGACTATTACCACCTATTCTTTTGAAGCTGACATTCGTGATCTCATCCTTTTTGGTGATGTTCTGTATGTCACGGGTATTCAGGATCAGACCAGTAAGGTATGGCGTTTCTCAATTGATTCTAATGGAGATTTGGGTGCAGTTCAGGAGATATTTGATCTTACATCTTTCAATAGTGCGACACCACATGCCCTTGCAATTGCCACAAGCGGACACCTGTATATTGGGACCGATGGTGTTAATCCTATTATCGTACTTGATCCTGATCAAGTTGGAGAGGCATTGTATCCGGGCGTGCTAACCCAGCCCATAAGGTGGTTTGCATGGGGTCCTGAGGGTTTGCTTTATGGTGCCACGAATTCTACTGGCCTAAATCCTTCGGGGATTGTTCAAATTATATCACGCCGATTGGGATATCGATAATTCACTATCTTTATCAGATATAGGTTTTTATGTTAGCTTTTTCTTTATTCAATACTTTTAACAAAACTCTTTTTACCATGATTCGCAAAACGATTCTATTCTTTGCCTCAGTTCTGGTTTTGAGTAGCTCTGTCAGTGCTCAGAATTGGGAATTTGTGAGCGTTTTCCCCCCAGACTCTTCGTTTACACTTGCAACACATGGGGTTGCCGTGGATGCCGCGGGAAAAATTTGGCTTGATCAAGCCAGTAACAGCCCAGTGATTGGAGAGAATGGTGATACTTTATATTTGTCCGCTCCTCTTCACGTATTTAATCCTGACGGTACAAGACCATGGGATCCAATTCGCGTGGTTGAAGGAGATACTCTCGGGGGATTTGGCGGGCCTGCTTTCGTTACTGGTGTCAAATCAGATCATAATGGGGACATCATTGTCACGCTAAGACGAACCTGGAGTGATCTCGGCGGCAGAATTGTTAGGTTTGATCATGCGACTGGTGAAGTAATGAACTCCGTAACTCTTGGTGAATCTGCGGCTAGCAATTACTCGCAACCTGTTTCACCAGGGATAGACGAAAATGGCAACATTTATTTGGGGCAAGTAGTCTCACGAGGACACCCCGTCGGTATATTTGATTCAGAATTTGGATTTGAAGGACTTGTAACTGATTCTGCGATTGGTATTGCGCGTAATTTAGAGGTAACTGCTGATGGTAATTCTGTTTATTGGCCTGATGCAGTAGGAACCTCGAAACCTGGTTTAGTCAAGTATACTCGCTCCGATGAGTTTTCTCCCTACACTACCCAAGCAAATTTTGCTGACACAACTGGACTTGTTCGTCCAGGACTACTTGCCGAGTCAAGTTCACGAGATCCCAGAACTGATTATCTCTGGTTTGGTAATTCAACAGAGCATTCTGGAATTGGAGGAGATTCAAGAGCTTACACTCTTCTGACTTGGTACGCTCTTGATCCTGCGACGGACGAATTTGTGGACAGTCTCACATATAACTTATCTGAAGGTGAGTATGATAAACAGAAGACGCGTGCCATGGGATTCTCACCTGATGGAATGTATGTATATGTAGGTTTGTGGGATACTGGTGGAGTACCATCGCTCCAAAAATTCAAGTACCAAAGCCCTACGAGCATTCAGCGTGATCCATCGGAAATCCCTCAAGGATTTACTCTGTCTCAAAACTATCCAAATCCATTCAATCCTCAAACCAATATTGAGTTTGAAATGAAGGACGCGGGTCTGGCTACCCTCAAAGTCTATGATGTGCTTGGCAGGGAGGTCGCCACGCTTGTTGATGAGCATTTAGTTGCCGGTAAATACACCGCCACCTTTAATGCTACGGATCTCTCTTCTGGTACTTACGTCTACCAGTTAGATGTTGCTGGTCATCGTCTTAGTGGCAAAATGATGCTAATGAAGTAGAGACATTCGTCAATGTTTAATGAAAAAGGGTATCCCTTTACCTAGGGGATACCCTTTTTTCTATCCTGAACTATGAATGTGATCGGATGAACGCTTTCTTCACTTTAATCCACTTGTTAATGCAACTTGATAATTAAACCACGGAGAATGGTTTCTTGAAAAGCGGTACGGATGTATGCGAGTGCTCTCACTGTGGATGCGTAATGTCAAGTTATAGAACTTCAACTCTTGTGAAATAAACTGTAGACTTCATATCTCTCCAGAAACAAACACCATAATGAAACTGACACGAGTAAAGGTTCAAATGTTTCGCAATATATTGGATTCTTCCGAAGTTGACATTCAAGACGACGTCACCTGCCTTGTTGGGAAGAATGAGTCTGGCAAAACTGCCTTCCTGAAAGCCCTGTACCGACTCAACCCCGCTCAAGGTAACAAAGAATTTAAAGCGATTAGACATTATCCAGCGTGGCTTCAAAAAAAACATCGTAGAGAGGACATTAATATCAATGATGTTGAGGCAGTAACCGCATGGTTCACACTTGACGGCTCAGATATAGACATCCTACACTCTACACTGGGTGATGGTGTGATTGCTTCCAACGAAATCACTGTTTGTAGAAAGTATGATGGTACAATTGACTATCGCTATGATGTGTCAGAGTCAAAAGTAGTAAGCAATCTGATAGATCAGGAGTCAATATCCAATTCGATTGATGATGCTGTTCGCAGAGCAAATTCAATTGAGGACCTGCAAGGAATAGTTGATGGTTTGTCAGAAAGATCAGAAGATGATCCCACAATGGCATCCGTTGTTGAGCAGTTAAACTCAAGAATTAAAGACTACCTCAATGAGCATCAAGATTTCTCGCAGTTGGTCCAGTCCAATTTAGAGCAGATAATTCCAGCGTTCTTCTATTTCTCTGAGTTCAATAAACTACCAGGTGTGGTAAAAATTCAAGAACTTTTCAATTCAAATGATGATCAACTTGATGAGAGTCAGAGAACTGCGAAATCACTGCTAATGCAGGCAGGTGCGGAAAATGAATATCTTCTCGCGGAAGATTACGAGGAGCGAAAGAGAGAGCTTGAGAATGTAGCAAATAGCATCACCCGAGAGGTGCTTAAGTATTGGACAACCAATCCCGAACTTCGTGTTGAGATTGATATCACAAAGGAACAGGGTCTCAAAGAACTGCGCTTTAGGATGCGAGATGATAGGCATATGCTGTCATTACCATTTGAAGAACGTTCCTCTGGTTTTCAGTGGTTCTTTTCATTTCTTGCTGCATTCTCGGAGTATGAAACTAGTGATAAGCCAGTGGTTATCCTATTGGATGAGCCAGGAATTGGATTACATGCGAGGGCGCAGTCTGACTTCTTGAAATTCATAGATGACCGATTGGCAAATCGTTGCCAAGTAATCTACACAACGCACTCTCCATTTATGATTCAACCCGGCAAACTTGAACGCGCACGAGTGATTGAGGATTGTGGTCCAGACAAAGGTGCCATAATTTCACAGGATATATTGGCCACAGATCGTGATACATTGTTTCCGCTACAGGGAGCACTCGGCTACGACCTGGCCCAAAACCTGTTCATTGGTCCAGACAATCTCGTGGTGGAGGGCACCTCGGACCACGCTTACCTCTCTGTCTTGTCTGATTATTTGATTGAAATAAATAGAGAAGGTCTCAACTCGCGGTGGACAATAATTCCCGTAGGTGGTGCGGATCTCGTTCCGACTTTTGTGGCATTACTCGGAGGTAAGAATCTTGATTTTACAGTATTGTTAGATTCACGTACTGAAGGACACCAGAAGCTACAATTACTTATGAAACAAAATCATATAAAGGAAAGGCGGATCATAACTATTGATCGAGTGCTAAATGGTCAATTCGGCGATATTGAGGATGTATTTGATGTGGAAGATTATCTGGCGCTGTACAATAAAGCTTTTGAAAAGGAACTGAAGGCATCAAATCTAAAAGGAAACGATCCGATTGTGAAGCGTATTGCGCGTAAGAAAGGGGGAGATTTTCATCATGGTAAACCTGCTGATATGTTACTCCGCCACCGAAATGAGTTCCTACCCACATTCTCGGATCACACACTCAATAATTTTGAGACATGCTTTTCGATGATTAACCAAACGCTTTGAAATGAATTGTTTTTGGAAACATGCCAGACAGATTTAGATGTTAGTGAAGAGAGAAAGACTGTTCAAGTATAACACTCCCAGGAAAACAGATGGGAGTAGGTTTGAGGCTCTGGATACGAACCCAGAAGAATGGGCTACCCTGAATTTCCATTGAAAAAATGGCTGTGACTTTTCACGTGAACTGAATTTTCAGAATTTTGTTATCAAGCCAAGGAATCGGTTGCTCTGTTTTATGATAATTGGCCCCCATGAGCAACGGGTTGTGGGATCGACGGGGATACTTGACGATGATCTCATCCTTGGTCAATCGGATCGTTGCACGTTTGGGAACTATGTATTCATAGAGGGTACGATTTTCAGCTACGCTCCACTGCTCATTCGCTCGGAGGCCAAGGATTCGGTAGAGCAGACTGGCGATCACCGTGAGTTGAACGTCCACATGAATATTCATCGGAATAGCCGCGCTGAGGGCATCCATATGAAAGAAGTCAATCGTATCGCTGATGACATTCTCAATGACCATCCGCCGTGCATAGCGATCAATCAAATGGGAAGCGGACCGTTCCATTTGATTGGTGATCAAGAGAATCATGCGGTCGTGTCCAAGCCCTTGAATGGCAATTTGTCGTAACTCGTCGGGATACCCTTTCAGCTTCACAGTCTGCTCCAGGACACTTGGGTTCCGATAGTTGCGTCCTATGTTGGTCAGCTTGATAGCGCGCCATTGCGTTTGGGGGAGATTCTGGATCTCATCCATGACCGATTTGTGACGGCGGCGCAAGGTAATAAAGTGAATCTTCTGCTGCGTTAAGCGTCCCAACTGCTCATAGGTGGTCACACCACTATCAAATACTAACTCAGAGGGTTTCGTACCCGTGCGCTGCGCATAGTCATCCACAAAGTTCTGGATTGCCAGAGAATGGTTCTCTTTGTGCACCGTCGTATCGGCATAGGAAAAGACGCGATGGTTGGCATCCCGCGCCAGAAAGGTCAAAACCCCTAATTGTCGCCGACTCCGCTTACTGATATAGTGTTTTTCCAAGAGTGCTTTGTCTCCATGATAGGGGATGGTGTGAAAATCTAGATCAAACGAAGTGCCACGGCCCAGCCCTGCGCCAAGATGCGCAGCGGCATCCAGCCATCCATGGGTAAACGGTTGCGTGAAGTGGGGATCACATCGGGAGCTGTATTCGCTTAATGTGGACCGTTTTGGAATGCCATTGAGTCCGGCAAAGAGTGCGAGTCCCTCGTCCATGGTGTTTGCCATCACATGAGTATGTCGTCCAATCCCCCAGAGCTTGAGAGCTAACAAGGAACGGATCATACAGGGAGCAGGAATGAACTTGGATCCTGGCAAATGTTGGACTAAGGACTCCATCTCCATCTTAACCAAGTCTGGCAGGAAGAGAAAAAGTCCGCCAAAACTGGTAGAGAACTTATGTGGTGATAAGTTGAGCGCGCGACAATCAGCACGCGTGGCCTGTGCGGGTTTAGGTGAAGGGGGCCGAGTGGGCAGGCGTGGAAGCCCTGCCGCACGGATCACCTTACTGATATAAGACGGGGTTGCATCAAGCCCTTCTTTCCGTAGCAGAGAGGGAATTTGATGGATCGAAACGTTGTGTGTTTTTCGGAGCTCCACGATGCGCGCACGCAGTGAATCAGGAGCGGGCTTGGAAGCAGATTTGGGAGGAGTCCAAAAGAACAAAGCATTGGGCGATTTGCGAAACTCATAGCAAAGATTCTTGAAGGTGCCATAAGGGATGTCAAACCGCTTGGCGACTTCGGTTCCAGAGATTCCCTCCACATAGTAGGCACGGAGGGCTTCATAGTAGATTTGGGCTTTGTAGGTGGGAGACGTGAAGAATTCGGCATAAATAGTCATCAGAAAGTAGACATAAGTACACAATAGATCATAATATTAACATTTCACAAATCCGTTCATTTTACAGATGCTCCCACTAACTCTGTTCAAATCACCAAATTTGGTTTTATGAAGTAGTTTTCTGTAACGTGATTGCATTTCCCTTTTTCTCAAACAGGTTTTTTCTTCAATTAAGGTTCAAGCTGTCCCTAGTTTCGCCCATCTGCTCACGCGTGGAGACAGCTATCCCATGGCACCTAAAATCACTTTTGCTGCCTCGCCGCCCTCAGGTCTGATTTGGCTACGATGAATCAATTTGTACGGTAATCTTGAATCCCTCTGCAATCCCTTTGTACAAAAAATCCCAACTCTCTACCACAAACTCCCGAAGTATTCCCCGTACTCTCTCTCGGACGTACAGGAGTCGCGTCATCTTCGCCAGAGCGATCCTGAAGTATTCATCGCACCGCATCTCAATCTGATCCACCAAAAATGCAAGGAGCATCAGGGATCCGAGCACGCTGGATAGATACTGATGACCATGTCCAAAGTTATGCTCAAAGTGATCGCCTTGGTTCTTTAATGTGTGAAACGTCTCGTTCTCAATCCTCCATCTTGCCCGTCCTGCTCGCATTATCTTCATGAGCGTGTCTTTGGTTAGCGCTAAATCCGTTACCCATGAAAACCGTTTCATCTTGGGAGTTGGACGCTTCTTTGTTCCAGGTTTGATCTCATGATACGCAAGCAGATTCACCTTTACATCTGGATTGGATGCGTTCAGCGGAACATGGTTGAGATAGCTGAATTGGTGAACGGTGCCGTCGTCTTCCTTCGTCTCCCATGTCTGGGCCTTGCTCTCCAGTTCCTGAAACAAAAACTTATGATCGCCCGGCTTTGCCCCTCGCCGAAGATTCTTTGCCTCTAACTCTCGGATATGCGGGGCATTCGATGCAATCCCATCTTCAAGAAAGATCACCTTCAAGTGCGGGGGCTCCCGCCTGAAATCCTCAATAAACCGCTTGGATGCGTTTCGCTCACAATCGTTTTTCTTGGCCCCATCCGTGTTCAAGATCGGCTCCGGTGCCAATGGAATCACTTCCTTTTGATCTGGACTCACAATCGCTCCACAGAGCATCTGATGATAATACGTCGTGCTCCCATCCCGATGATGCTTCTCGCAACAGTGTACACAATGGACCGTCTTGGAAGAAAAATAACCCGTTCCGTCCAACGATAGAAGAAGATGCCCGTCCATATGCTTGTAGTCCTCAAGAACTTTCCCCCGTTGCACCAAGGAAAACAGTCTCTTGAACGCATCCCGCAAACTTCGTGGATCCAACCCATCCAGACGCTTCCGCAATCCAGAGTCCGAAGGAACCCGCGCGACACCGAACAGAGTTTGTAGATTACGATGGACAGGGAGGGCTTCATCCCTCACCGCTTGATCAAATTGAAGCAACGAAGAATCCTTGAGCGAAAAGATGGCAAGCCCCGACATGAGGGAATCCGTAAGCACGAAGCCCCGCCCCGCAATCGGGTCCGCAATGGAGGCAAAACACTCCCGGACAGCTTCAAGCAGAAACGGTTTTCTCAAACGCTTGGGGGCTTGATGAAGTGACTTCTTTTTCATGGTTGATCAGCAAGTTTTATGGAAAAACACAGACAAATCTCTGGGCAGGAAGAAGATGGACGCTCCAATCAGGAGAAGTTCTCAACAAAACAAGGCTAAAGCAAAACAGTCTGACCGAAAAATAAGCCAAACGTTTGCGAAAACAAAAAAGAAATTCCCCAATTTTAAGAAATTAATGACTTAGTGGGAATTGCTGCAACAGAAATAGTATTTATGTCTCGCTCTCCAGAGTTAATTTCGTTGGCGACTCTGTTGGGGAAAATTATGAAACCTTTGGTTTTGTTACATCCTGACCCACCTCTTGGCAAGGAAGAAATCAATCTTTTTGCAACACTGTGGGAAGATCTGCAAATTCGTAGTTTGAGCCAGTGGCTTGCGGAGGAAGTTTCATGAGTAGCTCTTCAAAACCACTAACTGTTGCAGTTTCAACATCTTCTAGCCCAGACATGGCAGCACTTGGTCTTGGTGAGGGACATCTCAAAGAAGCCAAGGCTGAGCTGGCACTTCAACTATTGGCTGCTGACGTGAATCTTGCTTACGGAGGCGACCTGCGTACTCATGGATTCACTCAGATTCTTTTTCAACTGGTTCTGCGATACACATCTTCTGCAGATTTGGGAAAGCTAATAAGAGTCACGAATCATTTGGCTTGGCCTGTTCACATTAGGACACCTGTTGATCAACTGAATGAACTTGCTACAGATCTTCAAGATGTAGCTGAAATCAAGCTTCTTGAGTGTGATGGGACTCCAATGACCATGGGTGCTCGTCAAAAACTTCAGACGCGTTTTCCAGATCAACACGAATGGATTACGGGGCTTACTGCAATGCGTGAGTTCCAAAATTCTTGTACGGATGCGCGGATACTCTTAGGCGGTCAGGTTGCTGATTATAGAGGGCGCATGCCTGGCATTGCGGAGGAGGCACTATTGGCCCTTCGCTCTAAGCAGCCTCTGTTTCTGATCGGCGGATTTGGTGGTTGCACATGTGATATTTCCGAATCAATGAATTTAACAACGCCTTGGCACAAATCACGTAATGGGTGGCCAGGGCGAAAGAAATTTGAGCAATGGAACGTAGATGATCTGAAAAATGGATTATCCTGTGAGGAAAATGAAATCCTGGCCACAACTCCATTGATTGGACAGATCATTGTGCTGGTTCTTCGGGGCGTGCACAGATTGAACAGGCGGAGGAAAGCCTCCGTGAACTCTTCACCGTAAAAAATAAGGTTCTACCTCGAACCTTGTGGGTAAATGTCTAACCATCCTCAAAGTATCTGAATAATTCCTCCCATGTGTTCAAGCCTTTGGATGGGGGATTAATCATATTTTTCCTGAATCACTTGGAGGGGCAGGCAAAGAGTCCAATCTCCGCCACTCTACTAGCGGGATTATCGTTCACGCTTTACAAGGATAACACTTTTTGCAAAGATGTTAATAGAAAAACTTGCCGAGGGAACTAGCTAACCCGTTAGCAAGTATGTTACCTATTGTGGACCATAACCAATGACGATACCAATAAATAACCGGGCTATTCAACCGTTTTTCCTTGTGCGGTAGTTCCAATCCATGACTAGATTAGATTTCCTACTTAGTCAAAAGTAGATTCATAGTAGGAGTATAGCCAATTTTATCAACTTGAACTAACTGGTAACTATGATGACACCTGAATGGATTACTGCAATAGCAGTTATTGCTTCTGTAATCATTAGTGCGATCACACTACATCGTAGCATTGGAAGAAAAATATCAGATAGATCTAGATGGGAGGGTGCTGTAGATGCAGACCGAAACTCGTTCAAAGAATTTATGCAAGAGATAAGAAAGGATATACGACAAATCAACAGACACATTTTTTTAATTTTTTCTGGATCAGATCCTGACTTCATAGACGGGGAGAGCCCGCTCCGCCTCAC
This sequence comes from Rhodothermales bacterium, assembly GCA_965208025.1. Lineage (GTDB taxonomy): Bacteria > Bacteroidota > Rhodothermia > Rhodothermales > Bin80 > Bin80. The sequence continues at coordinate 694,794 of OZ242302.1, read as the reverse complement.
TGAAAAAGGTGAAAAAGTATCCAAAGAACTGAATGCTGCTACTTGGGCAGAAAAAACCGCTAAAATAGTTGAAATTGAAAATAAAGAAGCCTACAATATTCAAGAATTTTGTTTTATGTACGCAATTGACGATCAGCACTACGCCGATGAAGAACTTAGATCAATCATTGGTTATGCTTATAACAATGGGATCACCAAAGAGAAAGTTCAGAGCGTATTTGGAATAGAGTTGAGGGACAAGGTATTGGAAATAATGAACTTGGATGTTCCTGAATAATCTGGAAAAGGTGCCGAAACACACCAGAATTGCATATTCCGAACATATGAGTCGCCGATCCCGACGGCGAAGTCGCTCAAAATATAAAAGTTAGAGATCAACACCTGCACCGATGACTCGGCTGTTAGTTATCTGAGTACACTAGTAAAACAAAAACAGTTGTAAGATGTTTTCTTGAATTGATCCGAAAAATCACTTTCAGGTAAGTCCAAGCAGGAGGCTTTTTCCTTAGAGCTACTATTTTCGTGTTTAGTGACTTCGAACGCAATAAACCCTTTACGATCATGGGTTTGACTTTCTTAAACTCAGTGATTACTTTCGAAGTTCGCCAAATGTCCCTCAACACCTGTGACTAACAAAAGGGGGTGGGAATAATTGGAGTGGACTTTCTCATGGTTATGGATAAGTTGGATTAGGGTTCTGAGAGAGATCAGAATAGAGATTTGGGTATTGTTGAAAATGTCAGTTGGTACTCCTGCTCCAAGCCTACAGACAGGGACATAGAGGCGGATGTTGTGTAACGGGAAAAGCAATTTCATATTGGGCTAATTCCGTTCACTAAACAATTAGCACGTATGAGACCGTATTATCAAGTATTGCCGAAAAGGAGTCAAGGGAACCAACGGCACGACATAAAAACGCAATTAGATTTTGCCTCTCTGAAAATTGGGTAACGTACTGTTTTTGCTCAATTTGAGTATTACGACGTAGGTGAGCCACCCATTACGAGGGATGTGAGCCACCCAATCCGTAGCAGGATTGGACTTTTTGAGTTCATAGTTTGGGAATATACGCGGCGTATTTTTCAAAACTCTCTGATCGTCCTATTCGTCGCATGTCATTTTACAAATTTTGAGGAGTACCTATGCCTACAAAACAATTAAGATGCGAGAGATCAAACTTATTTTAGGAGGTATCCTAAGCAGGGCTGAATGAGGTGCAAGGATTCAATGAATTCGTTTTTTAAGGAGCCAATTGGAGAAGGTGGGGAATTTCATCAAGGTTCCCATCATTTTCTGCGGGGGTAAGATGAAGAACAGCACACAACAGTTCATAGACATGGATGAGTGAGAACCCCTCAACGACAAGATTCTGTTTGAATTGCGGTCCGCGAGCAATGAAGGCAGAATGCATGGATGGATGTTCAGGATCATACCCATGGTTTCCACCAGAGTAAAAATCGGGATTCCGATCATAATTCCACTGTGTCGCCATCTGCCATCCCACATCTGCAATTCCTACGAAATCGGGGATTCGGTCATTATTGCGATAGTGCCACTCCTCTGGAACTGAATCAGAGGTGAACCAGCGTGCATGGGGCATTTCATTCAGTTGATCCAGTAAGGTCTCTGACTGGGTTGAATCTTTCACATTCAAAAATCCCATGGCATCCAGACTAACAACCCACACATCCTCAGGATCAATATAGTCGTCCAGAATTGTGACCCGATCCTTAGAGGTAGCAGCCATTCCATGATCTCCAAGCACAACAAGGTTGATGTGTTCATAGAGTCCAGCTTCTTTAAGGCGGGCAATTAAGTCACCAATCTGAGCATCAACATCTCTCAAAGCAGTACGGATCTCATCAGAATCGGGACCATATCGATGTCCTTGGGTGTCAACGATGCTAAAATAAGTGGTGATCAGTGCAGGGCGGGGGGTACGAGTTATTGCTGCCACGGTTGAATCAATCCGGGCCGGATGAGGAAGACTATGGTTATACTCCATCCAGTAAGTAGGTTGGAATCCCTGGATTGAATCTGCATCGGAGCCAGGCCAAAAATAGGTGGCACTGGTATGACCATGTTTCTGGACGGTAATCCAAAGTGGTTCTCCTCCCCACCATGCGGTCTTTGAAAGTACCTCTCGGTCACTGAGACGAAAAAAGCCGAGATCTGGATCATACATTGAGTTATTTATGATCCCATGGTTGGCCGGGTAGAGTCCTGTAATGATGCTGTAATGGTTTGGGAAAGTTTTCGAGGGGAAGACTGGCTCGAGATACTCAGCCCGTACGCCTTGATTAGCCAGTTCAACAAGGTTGGGAGTGTTCTCCGAAGTCAAATAATCAGCCCGAAGTCCATCAATGGAGATCAAAATCACGGTGCGTGGCTCATCGTCACTCGCATAACAAGGCGGTATACCAAGTGTAAATCTGAGGATAATCCCAAGTGCCATACACCTGACTGAAATTCCAGACATCATGAACGATTGGCAAAAATGTAATAAACGATGAGTCCTATTGTTGGTGCAAAAATAATAAACAGGATCCAAATAAGCTTTGAAGCGGTTTCGCGGGAACTGCCTGCAATCTCTATAATCGCAATTATGTCCAAAACTAGAATTATGAGTCCACAACACGACAGTCCTTTCCAAGAGTCTGCCATGGATAGGAGCGATGGCCCACACCCGGCAAACAATATAGCACACAATGCAAGTAAGTAGGGGGAGATTCGTCGGGGTTTCATTGGTTTGAGTATTCAGTCTAATCTACTTTACGGCAAAAAAGAGTCGTCTGATGCACGAATGAGGTTCTCAATCGTTTTAAATAGATTAATGAAAGACTTTGCATATCATCAATGCGTATTGGTTCAATCCAACTTGGGAAATTCCCGCTTCTTCTCGCCCCTATGGAAGATGTCTCTGATCCTCCATTCAGAGCACTATGTAAACGGTATGGTGCAGACATGGTCTATACCGAGTTTATTTCCTCTGGTGGGTTAGTCCACGATGCGGAAGATTCATTGATGAAACTGGATATTCACGACCATGAACGCCCAGTAGGGATCCAAATATTTGGTGGCGATGTAGATCAAGTCAGGTCAGCGACGGAGATCGTAGACCGAGTTAAGCCCGATCTAATTGATATTAATTTTGGATGTCCCGTACGAAAAGTAGTTTGCAAAGAGGCTGGGGCCGGGATCTTACGCAATATTCCCAAGATGGAAAAAATTACGCGTACGGTTGTTGACGCGACGAATCTCCCTGTGACCGTGAAAACACGTCTCGGTTGGGATGACAGTAGCATTGATATCGTCAATGTTGCAAAGATGCTGGAGAAGTGTGGAATTCAGGCACTGGCTGTACATGCAAGAACCAGAAAACAGATGTACAGCGGGAGTGCACGGTGGGAATATCTACGGGCAATTCGTGAAGATGGACTCCAAGAGATTCCACTGATTGGGAATGGAGATGCGCTGGCGCCTGAATCCGTACTGCAAATGTTTGAAGAGACTGGAGTAGATGGTGTTATGATTGGACGCGGTGCGATTGGAAATCCTTGGGTTTTTCAACGTGCGAAGTCATTCATAGAAGAGGGAATAGAATTGCCCTCTCCCCAGTGGGACGAACGGATCCATGTGGTTGCCGAGCATTTGACGCTGAAGTGCAACTGGCTTGGTGAACGCAGAGGGGTCAAGGAAATGCGTCGAATGTATAGCGGTTACTTCAAGGGATTCAGGAACGCGAGTAAGTTGCGCATGCTACTGATGAAAGCAAACACCAAAGAAGAAGTACTTTCCCTGTTATTCAGTACAGAAGAAATTGAACCCGATGTGATTCACCTGCCCCCACTAAGTCACTCCACGACGTTTCATGATCCATATGACAAAGTAATCCAGGGCCACGACCGCTCCAAGAACCAGCGCCAAGAAGGGCAGGGCAAGCCATTGATCAAAAATTACCAACCCCCCGATCGCCCCAAGCGCTCCTCCAAGGTACTTGATATAAATTAACTGTTGACTTGAAGTTCGCTTGATCAGATCTTCAAACCGACGATCGTCGTAATCACGCAAATTTCGAGAAACCATTTCAAAAAAATTCAGCGTGCTTACAAAAGACATGATCGCCTTGCTCAGCCAGACCTCTATTTCATCCGAACGCTGTGCGATTTTCTGGGGCAATGTCTGTAATACAGGTGTCACTTCATCCGCAATCAGATCTAAATTCTGAGGCAACTCCTCAATCGCTTCTTCAATCTGGCGACGTAACCCATCACGATTCAACACTCGATAAACCTTGACAGCCACCCCAGCAAACCCTTTGTTTGCGGCAGAGTCAATCATGCTCATGACAGCAGTGACAATTTTTTCTTTCAATTCGGGACTCTCAAGTTTTTCGGTAATAAATTGTTGAATGGAAGATTTGATCTCACGCTGAAAATTTTGATCAAGGAGAAGCCCCTCGGTAATGTTCATAGCAATCTCCCTGTATTTTGGAACGACTCCGCTAATGTGAATGCGCTCCAAAATTACCTCTTCATTGATCAGGTCCCTACTGATTGCAAGCGCAATAAGATCGGCAACGCGGTCCCGAGAGGCAGGGATGATTCCCTGCCCAAGTATGGGCCTGCGCTTACGAGGGTGAAACAGCATCGTGATTGCCAACCAGTTGGTAAAGAACCCAATTAATCCAGCAGCAGAGACGGTGACAATCAGTCCCTCCAAAGGAAGGAGTCGATCAAACGGGGGAAGTCGGAGTCCAGTATAGTTACTTATCGTAAAGGACATTAAATCCTGGGAGTAAATAAAAATACCTGATTGATCAATCCGAAGGCTTAATTGGTCAAAGTCCCATATGAATGATAAGATGAAGAGAGCAAACAAGAACCATGGAATAATTCGGATCAGTTTTAACCCGAGTTCCGAGCGGTGGGTATTGCTTTGGCCAGATGGAGTAGAAGTCTGGGAAGATGTATTGACGGACAAGTGGCGCCCCAAATAGTCCGTTATAACTTCCCGCAGATTCGAATTTGATTTGCCACTTGGAATCGTCATCAGGATTGGGAGGGTACATTGAATCCCAATCGGTCAGAACGTTTCTGCATTCCAGAGATCACATTGGTAATGTGTTGCGACAATTCAACCTCCAGCTCCTCTGCTCCTTGATAAATATCAGAGCGACTTACCGCTGCGGCGAATGCTTTGTCCTTGAGTTTCTTCCGAACGCTTTTTGGAGTCATCCCCTCAAGACGGGTAGGGCGAACATAGGCAACTGCCGTAATGAATCCAGCGAGTTCATCAACCGCAAAAAGAGATTTGGCCAGTAAAGTTTTCCTTGGTGTTCCAGTGTAGGGGGCATGCCCCAGAATGGCATCAATGATCACATCAGGATATCCTTGTTCACGAAGCAAGTTCGTACCTACATAAGGATGCTCCTCCACGGTTGGGTGGAGTTCATAATCAAGATCATGCAGGAGCCCAGTGATTCGCCACAGTGTTACATCTTCGTTAAAAATCTCCGCATAGGCTTCCATTGCAGCCTCAACCGCATACGCATGCCTTCGTAGGCTTTCGGATTTTGTCCATTCATGAAAAAGATTCAGTGCTTCTTGGTAGGTAGGCATAAGATTAAAAAATTTCAATGAGCTTGAGGTGCTGTAAATATTCTTGTGGGTCAGTCTCGAACGTTTCCAGAATACGTTTGAGTGAAGCCGAAGCACCTTTCAATTCCAGATAAAGCGAGTCATCCGTGGCAAGTTTACCGAGAGTACCCTGTCCGCGGTTGATTGATGATAGCAAAGTATTAAGCTCATCGGTGGTGGTTTGTAGTTGAGTTAGGTTAGTGTTTAAGTTCTCCAAAACCTGTTGAAGGTTCATTGCTGTACCACTAAGAGAATCTTCGGTAAAGGCTTCAATGGCGCGAGACAATTCCTCTATATCCCTCAGAACTGACTGTACACTTCCCCCCTCCGCCAGTAGAACGGACTGGAATGCCTGCGCTGAATTTTGGATCTCTATCAGAGTCCGTTGTATTTGACCTCCAGGCTCTGCCAAAATTTCTCGTGCTGAATTGAGTGCAAGGCTGGAACCTGTTAGGACGGTATCAACACGACTGAGTACATCAGGTGCGCGGTTCATAAGATCAGATAAAATATCTGGCTGAGCGGAGGAGGGAATCTTGGAGCCTGGTGGATATACGGGGGCATCGGGAGGACCAAGATCTAGATTTAGCTGTACGCTGCTGACAAAGCCAAATCCTCCAGTAGACGTCGTAGTTCCTTCAGTGAGTTCAAGTTCATTATCAATGGAAAATGAGATGAGTGCGCCTGTGGGTATAGGTTCTACATCCTCAATGGAACCAACACTTACCCCGTTCACAGCTACAATATTGCCAGAAACGAGTCCATTCGAATTCGCAAGTTCGGTCTGGTAAATAGAAGCCTGTCCAAAAATTGGCAGATCTCTAAGGAATCGTATTCCAAAATAGAAAACCATTGCGGCCAGAACCACAACGACTCCCACTTTTAATTCATTCGGGGTATTCACTGGATTATTCAATTAGTGATGAATAAGTTGGACCAATCACATATTCATTGGCTTTGACAAATGAACGAAGCGTTTCATCGGTACTCTCGTGCAATTCTTCAGTCGATCCCCTCCAATGAATTCGCGCATCATGGATAAATGCAACACTATCAGCAATTTTCAGAACAGAATGCATATCGTGACTGACGACGATGCTGGTGATCTCAAGCTGGTCGGCTAGTCCCTTAATGAGGTCATCAATCGTATTGGATGTTTCAGGATCAAGACCACTGGTAGGTTCATCATAGATCACATACCTTGGTCGAAGAGCGATCGCACGTGCGAGTGCGACGCGTTTTCGCATCCCTCCAGAAAGTGCATCCGTAGTCTTTGAACCGATATTTGAGAGTTCTACCAGATCGAGACATTTCTGTACTTCATAACGAACTTCTTCCTCAGTTTTATTGGTAAATGTACGAAGTGGGAACGCTACATTCTCAAATGCATCCATAGAGTCAAAAAGAGCACCCCCTTGAAATAGAACCCCAAATTGTCTTCGGACTTTTTGAAGTTGACTGTAACTAATTTTTCCGATGTCAACTTGATCTACCAAAATTCTCCCTTGATCTGGACGTAATAAGCCAATGAGTTGTTTCATTAAGACACTCTTGCCGGAGCCACTCTGACCAATGATGGCTTGCGTACTCCCCTCATGAATATCCAAAGAGACATCATGAAGAACCGTACGCCCCGCAAACGACTTATATACATTCTCTACCTGAATCATTGCACAAAATCAATCATCACCATTGAAGCGTATACTATAAGAGAAGTACAGCTAAAATAAGGTCAGCAAATAAGATCAAGACACAACTCATCACGGCGGCCCGTGTTGTACTCCTGCCAACCCCATCAGCACCATCTTTCGTAAAATATCCAATGTAGCAAGACACGGCGGTGATCAAGAAGCCAAAAACGACTGCCTTGATCAGACCAAAATATGGACCAAAGGGATCATGAAATTCCCGTGCTCCCTGAATAAACTCGCCAGCGGATACAACACCAGTCAATTCACCGGCGATCACCCCTCCCACAACCCCAACCACGCATGCAGCAATATACAAGACGGGAAGCATCACGATTCCAGCCAGGATACGTGGAACGATCAGGTAGCCAACCGAATTAAGCCCCATGGCTTCAAGTGCATCAATTTGTTCGGTGACGCGCATGGTCCCAAGCTCAGCTGCAATTCGTGCACCAACCCTCCCAGAAAGAATGAATCCGGTTACCACGGCGGCCAACTCCATGGTAAGTGATGGGACCACAACGGAGCCAATGATTTTGGGCGGAATGAAGGGGGAGACCAACTGATAGGCAGTTTGAACGGTCGTGACTGCACCAGAGAATGCTGCGGCTAAAGCTACAATTGGAATTGAATCAATTCCAATTCGTACGAGCTGGATCTGGAAGTTTTGCCAGTACGATGCCATTTCACGCAGCGATGTGAATGCCGATGACATCAGCAATGCAAAACGCCCAATATTCAAGAACGGCTGTGTAAGACGTAAAGTAAAAGGAGACATTAAATATCAGAAATCTTTGGGGTTAATCAATTTTAGCAGTTGATGTTTCTAATCGCCACATTTAAGGGCTATCTTGAGGAAGAATGAATCAAATAAATGGCAAAAGCTAAAACACGTTTCTGCTGTCAGGAATGCGGATACTCTTCACCTAAATGGCTGGGGAAGTGTCCTGGATGCAATTTTTGGGATACCATGGTGGAGGAGAAGGTATCTGATCGAGGCCCTATTCCTACCAGAGTCGCCATTCCTCAGCCCATTGATGAGGTTGAGATTGGCGAGATGCCTCGCATTGTGACCGGTTCACAGGAGTTGGATCGTCTCATGGGTGGAGGAATTATGCGGGGGTCAATTGTACTGGTTGCAGGGGATCCCGGGATTGGGAAGTCTACCCTAATGACGGAATTGGGGCGCTATTTGGATCCGCTTACGGTTCTTTATGTTTCGGGGGAAGAATCTGCTAAGCAGGTAAAGCTAAGAGCCCAGCGTCTGGATGCCGCAACGAGTAACGTACTTTTATTGGCGGAGACCAATACAGAAGCAATCCTCGGAGCGATTGAAGATTCAATGCCAGATGTAATCGTGATTGATTCAATCCAAACTCTCTATGATCCCGATGTTTCAAGTGCTCCGGGTAGTATTACTCAAATCCGAGAGAGTGCTGCTGCGCTCATGCGGCTCACCAAGAGAATGAATGCCGCGACATTTTTGATTGGACATGTCACCCGAACTGGATCGATTGCTGGCCCCAGAGTACTGGAGCACCTTGTTGATACCGTACTTTATTTTGAAGGGGACAGGAACCACGGGTATCGAATCCTTCGTGCAGTCAAGAATCGTTTTGGATCCACGAACGAAATTGGTGTATTTGAAATGACAAGCGGTGGATTAAAAGAGGTGTTGAATCCGAGCGAAATTTTCCTGTCAGAGCGTCAGAGTGGAGCCACAGGATCCTGCGTCATCTGTGCGATGGAGGGAACACGACCTCTTCTTATTGAAGCGCAAGCACTTGTTACTGAGACCTCCTATGGCACACCTCAGCGGACCTCTACGGGGTTTGATCCGAAGCGATTACAGTTATTACTTGCAGTTCTTGAAAAACGGGAAGGGCTTGCTCTTGGTGGATATGATGTGTTTTTGAATGTGGCAGGAGGGGTGAGGGCCGAGGAGCCCGCAGCGGATTTAGGGATTGCGGTTGCAATTACGTCTTCCTTGCATGACATCTCCGCCGATCACTGTGGAGTCCTGATCGGTGAGGTTGGGTTGGGAGGCGAGGTGAGGGGGGTGAGCCGACTTGAAATGCGTCTCCATGAATGTGCAAAGTTAGGATTTGAAACTGCCGTCGTGCCTTCCCGAAGCCTCCAAGGCTTTCCAGCTCTGAAAGGGATTCATACGATTGGGGTCCAGACTGTGACCGAGGTCATTGAATTGCTCCTGGCTTGACGGGAAGCAATAAAGAGAGAGTCCGGGCCGTTCTTTTGCTTGAGTCACAACAGAAACATGTACACATCCTTGTCTGACGATGAATTGTTGGCCGCTTATGCGGAAAAGGGAGATCAACTTGCGTTCCAGCAGCTTGTCAATCGCCACAAAGACCGTGTTTATGGTTTTATTTTAGGAATGGTTCATGATGCCGAGCTTGCGAGTGATTTATTTCAGGATACCTTTCTAAAGGTGATTGACGTTGTGCACCAGCGGCGGGGCGGGTATACTCCCAAAGGGCGATTCTTGGGGTGGGTCCTCATGATTGCTCGTAATGTAGTGTTTGACTATAAGCGCGGACGGAATAAGTGGAAGGATGTAGCCAACGGGGATGAAGACTACTGGGATCGTATCCCTGATGACGGAGAATCCCCCGACGACCTGTTGTATCTTAAAGAACGAAGTCAATGGCTAGATGCTTGTATTGAATCTTTACCCCCTTCACAGCGTGAAGTGGTGTTGCTACGCCAAGATGCAGGGCTAACATTTCGGGAAATTTCCGAAATCACTGGGGTTTCTATCAATACTGCATTAGGACGCATGAGATATGCCTTGATTAATCTTCGCGCGATGATTGAGCGTCAATCACAGCGTTATGCTCCCATAGATCAGACAGAGAATGGGCAATTGCCCAAAACGATGCATGCCTAAAAAACGAACTACTGAAATTGACGAAAAGCTTCTTCTTATCCAGCACCTCTATGGTGAGGGGGATAGTTCGGAGATACTGGACGAAATTCTAGAAGATCCAAAGAATCAAGAGAAATTCAAGCGTCTGCTACACGTCAAGCAACAGATGGAGAGCCCATCTCTGCGAAGGTCAATTGCTGTACCTGAACAGACGCTGAGCCAAATTTTTATAGCTGCCAGATCCAAGTCGCCTCGCTTATGGAGTGGAATGGTTCGCCGCCCTAGACCCTTGATTCTTATCGGCGGAGTTGGTGCAGTGACTGCCTGCCTGCTATTCATTTTCCTCTTGCCAACTGAACAGCCAGAGAGTCCTATTCTTGAAGATCCTCAGACATCAAGTTCTGTGGAGTTGCAGTGGGATGATACGCGTGATCGGGTTGTGATGCAACAGGCGCTCAGTGTCGTGCGTCAGCGGACCAGTCCAGATCTATGGGATGAGTCTGAGGTCATGAAGTTGGACTCGCTTCCAGATATTTCTAATGCTGCAAGACCTGGTGTCGAAGCTGTAAGTGTTCCCCTCAATAACGACTAGGTATTCTTATGAAACAAGTCCTATCTGCTTGTAACATTCTGATCCTTGCGACTGCATTCACTGTCGTCAGTGTCCATTCCCAATCCATTCAATTTGAAAGTAAGGCAGGTGAGTTAATGGTGAACAATAAAATCATTGACTCATCTCAAATCCCCGATCGACTTAGCGTTGGAGATTTGAGTTTCAGTTTACATTCTATGGGACCATTCCCAATGCGTGTAGAAATCAATGGGAATCAGTACGAAATCTGGAAAAACCGAATTACGGAGGCAAAAGAGGATGGAGCGATTGATTTCAGAGTATTGGTTACTCTGGATGAACCCTCTATTGAGATCGAATCATTTTCTACCCCGAATGATCTATATGGGTTTGGGGGTGCATTAGTTGGGAACATGGTGGATATGGTTTCCTCTTTACCCTGGCCAGAAATGATAGACTCATTGATCAGTCCTGATGGACACTGGCAGCAGTTAATTATGAATAGTGCTGATGTGGTTGCCGATCCATCCGATTTCGCGGCAACTCAAACCGAATCAATCCCGTATGGGATGGCGTCCACGCATCATGATGCGACAAAGATGATAGAGCTCTCAAATTATATGTCAAGTGTTCGGGATGCTGGCGGAGAGTTATTTGAGCTACTACGGCATGAGTGGAGGGAAGAATTGGAAGCGGTAAAAATGGCACAGAGCATTCGAAAGCTTGAGGATGGAGTGGAACGTGACCGCGCTATTGATGAACTAGAAGCAAAGTTGAAAGAAGTCTTTGACATGAAACAGGAAAATCGACGTATTGAAATTAAACATTTGAGAATGGAACTCAAACGAATGGAAGATCGGCTCAGGGAAAGATCTCGTGCTAAGGATCGTCTAATTGATGCGCGTCTGGATGAGTTGCTGGGAAAAGTGCACTAACAAGGGGGTTCAGGCAAATCAATTCATTGTGCTTCAAGCACATAAATTCTCAAATTCATGAAACATATTACTTTGGTCGCCACTTTTTGCTTTGTTTTTGGAATGTTTTCATTTCAAAGTGCAAATGCTCAGAAGGATTCTGTCTATACGGAGCGTGATGTGATCATTACTTCGGATAGAGATACGTTGATCGTAATGGATTCGTCTTCGCGTCGTATGCATATTCGGGATCATCGCAGGCGGAATTTTCAAATAGAACGCGAAATCACGATTGATTCGGAAGGGGATACCACCATTGTAGATTCCTTCGTCAGAGATCCAAAGGTTCAAATCCATATTTCAAATGGAAGAGATCATTGGCACCGAGGGTTCCGTCAGAGACCTGAAATCTCCAGACGGAAACGCTTCATTAGAGATCGGCGAAGGCGTCACGACCATTCGCACACCAGTGAATTGCGCAATATGGAAGCCGAAGCGCACCGTCTTGCACGAGAACTCCGTCGGGCTGATGAGGACGCTCGTGATGAGACGGAGCAGATGTTAAGAGAGCAGTTGGAGAAAATCTTTGACTATAAACAGGTACAAGATACGGAGGCACTAAACCGTAATCGGAGCAGTTTAGATGATCAACATTCAACCTTGGAAGAGCGTCTCAACAACAGGGACGAGATTATTCAAGACCGAATGAACCAGCTTCTTGGCCGTGGCTCCTCATACCAATGGTAGGGTTTCATATACGAATAACGGAAAAACCCTCATTAGGTATTATGGTTTGCATAGTAGGAGATAGGTGCGAAAATGTAACTCATTTTGTCTAATCCGAGTCGCTACTTCCTGCCTCTCGTGTCCGATTATCTTTTAGAGATGTGCCAGTAGAATCTTTCCAAGCGGAGAAGGCACGAGTATTTCCACCGTAGCAGACTGCTGCTACGGCCGAGGGTGAGTCAAAGAGCCAGTCTGTGGCAAATTCATATCCGTTGGGTATTTTACGAAGTGTCTGATGATCAATTAATTCCCGACGCAGACGATAGTAGCTAGGAATATGCTTTTTCATTGATTCTTTTTCATTTATGTGTGCAAGCGATCCCTTTAAGACCAGAAACCCAGAGTCCGTCTCAATTCCTCTTGCATCTAATCCCTTTTCACTTAGATGATAGACATTACTATCATCAGATGGTGTCTCGGGTCGCTGGAATAGAGTCAAACCCAAGACAGGTAGGAGTAATAGTAATTCATCAAGTAACTCCTCCATTACAGCCTCGTCCGATTCTGATAGTTTCGGCCGTTTCGACTCACCTGAATTTTCAAGCTTTGAACGGCCAGATTCCTTTGCCAATTCTAAAAGGCGTGACTCTAAAAACTTGATCTCCGCTTTATTCAGTGGAGTGTCCCTCGTCGTAAAAATGATCGCCTGTTGCCAGAAGTCTTTGTCAGCATAATGCGAGTTGAGGCGATCCCTAACCTTTTCTGACTCTCCAACATATAGCTTGGGTAACGAATCCCCATCTTGTCCAACTAATAGATAAACACCACTTTTCGAAAATTCGTCTCTACTCTTCACATGAGGGTATCTTCCCTGGGGACAAACAATGCAAAGGACATCCCGGCTGGACTTTTCAACCAAGCGAAGACCATTTGGAATTCCCTCAGACAAAAAGATTTCAATTTTGAAAGGTTTACGTTGATTCATTTTTTCTCATGCAAATAGGGTGACTCAGAAATATAATTCTACGAACAACTAAACCGATTTGGATATTACGAATTCCTTAGGGAGCGTCAAACGCACTCCAAATTCGCTCAGTGCATGGATAACTTATGTCATTCTGTTGATAAATTTCAAAGAATATGAGCCATAGTTTTCCGAGGATCGGCATATAGTCTACGAAATAAGCAATCCACAAGAGAAAATATAAGTCAGACAATATCCGAAGTTTAATCAGAGGTAGCCGGCAGGCGGATATCAATAATCCCTAATACATAGCCTGATCCATTACATTCGTTCCATATGATCCATGTTCGTGGGGTCCTGTGGGAAAATCTTCGACATCAGGTTATCGCTGATCTTCTCAAACGCGCCGTAAAACCCTGTTCTTTATAGCGGGATATAAGGTGCAGATAAGTAAATTGAATAGAGTTCACGATACTCTTGGATATTAACCTAATTGTCCCAATCATCTTTCTTTGTAGTGGCTGACGATAACCTAGCAGTTCACCGAAGACGTTAAGACCAAAAGCAATTTTGCTTTCGGACTAAGAACAGGGGGTAGGGCAACCCGTAAACCTGAGGAAACCAGCGTAAGACACTGAAATCAAGAGCATCTGTCTGAGAATCGGGAGTCCCCATACTTTTGGACGGGGGTTCTACCACAATTAGTAGGGAATGAGTATTAGTCGGCAAACGAAACCTACTCAATTTCATGTCAAATTTCATAGATCTATTTATGCGCTACTCTCTGGTATCACTCCTTTCCTTCCTTTGCTACAATTATTCTCATTGGATCAATCTATTCCTACAACTGTTGATCAACCGAAAGAATAACATTGATTCCAGTTTGGTTGAATGTTGAGGATGCTATAATCTGAATGCTAAATCTCATGGATAGGCATTCTATAATGCGCTCTGAAATAGGTCGATAAGACTCAGAGTATATTGATTACGAGAAAAGATTTGCCATTTGACCAAAGGAGAGGAGATTTGGGAACATAAGCAAGTGAATCCTGCTGAATGGATATTCACTCTAACAATGAAGACTCCTTAGTGAGAGAAATTTCTGATATCAAAATTACCGAGGTGTATCACCTCACGTAACAAAACTCTAAAATGATTAATCCACAGTCAATAACTAATCATCTTACGGAGGTTGGATTCAAGCCAAAACAGGCTGAGGTGCTCCTATCTGTATTAACTGATACGTTGCACAAACAACATGGTGATGTTGCAACGAAAGAATTTGTGCGGAGTGAAATTAACGAATTACGCTGTGAATTAGGTGACAAGATCAGTGATATTCAAACTGAAGTTCATACCGCAAATAGAGAACTAAATAACAAGATCAACGAGGTCCAAGTTGAAGTTCATACCTTACACGGTGAAATGATTACCAAAATCAGCGAGGCTCAAGTTGAAGTTCATACTCTAAACGGCGAACTGAGTGACAAGATCAATCAATTGGATAGTAAGATCAGTCAAGTGGAAGGTAAGGTCAGTCAAGTGGAAGGTAAGGTCAGTCAAGTGGAAGGTAAGGTCAGTCAAGTGGAAGGTAAGATCAGTTCTTCAGAAGTCCGAGTTATTCGTTGGGTTGTAGCGACGATACTTACTACTTTCGGTCTTACCTTGGTATACCTGCAATTATTTCCATAGGAGTGCCTCTTTGAAGTATTTGTTGATCATCCATTCCGTTATAAAATATCTGGATTGTCAAAATTTTTCCTCTTCGGAACTTTGCCCATTCCTCCCTGAAGCCTGTCGGGGGGCCATGTTTTTCTGAATCTGATTATGTTGGCGTCTGGATAGGCTGGATTGACGAAGTGTGAGTGACAAGTTCAATATACTCTTTCCTGCGACAGTGAAAATCCTTAATGACTGTAAGTATATAGCGGGACATTTTTTCTTTCATGGTCTAACACCGGGCTATTTTTCAAAAACGGTGCATTGTGCACGCTAGTACGAGAAAATTTATAGAGATATACCATGGTGTATTATGACCAGTACTGGGGGAGTAATGTCAGTCCAAATCAAAACCGAAGAGATTCATTGGCATCAGAACAGGTCTTGAATACCAATGAAGTTCTCAAAACGCATCCAAGGGTATATTGAGGATTTCTGGCGGAACCATCCGCACTTGATGATAGAATTGCATCAACTCCCAGCATATATGTAAGTTATATGCAAAAAACCTTCTGAATATTTTGGATCCTAAGCGTGGGAATCACAGGTTTTTGTATCTGGAACTACATTGATAGACCTCGATCATGGCAGGTCAAGCTAGACGATACTGATCAACGACATAAGATAGTGCGACTCATTTCGTTCAACGCATCCTATCTGGATATGAAAATGATACTACTTGACCATCTTGGGATCAAGGATAGACCTCAGAATCCCAAATTCACCAGATAAACTTAATTTTTTGGTGACGGATTAACCTCGAATAAAGACAAGCTCATGAAGAATATAGGCTGAGGACTATCTCCCACGAATAGGAACGGTTCTACCACAATTTGTGTGGGATGAGAACCATTTTATGAACTAGCGGAATCTGTATAAATGTACATAATTCGTGTTGGAAAGAGGGACATCAAAACAGTCATCACGGTTGCCGAAATATATCAGTTACATCTTGAAGAGCCTGTAATGCGTTCTAGCCTATACGATTGAACACCATCACAGAACCAGTAAACGGCAAAATCCAAGAACTCAAAATGATTGGTACAGACAGAAAAAGGTTTGAACACATGGGAAGCATGGTTTTGCTCATCCGCGGATGGTTAGACCTTTTCCCACTAGATTCGTGATAGAACCTGGGCGGGGAGTTGTCACGGTCTCGGTCTAAGCAATAAGTATCTTTAGCAACATCAGGAATGATACTCAGGCTCAGCGAATTGTTGATCAAGGTAGAAATTTCCTATATTCACATCCTGTCATACATTAACTCCAATGATCCCCACTGAAGAACTTAAGAATGCTATACGCACAGTTCCAGATTTTCCCAAGCCCGGAATTAATTTCAAGGACATCACGCCAATCTTATCTGACATCTCTCTACTAAAGTTGGCTGTGGAGCAATTGGCCTTCCCGTTCAAGGGGAAAAAGATTAATAAAGTAATTGGTGTTGAATCAAGGGGTTTCATCATGGCGCCCCTGATTGCTCTTGAACTGGGGGCCAGCTTTGTACCTGTTCGTAAAGAGGGAAAACTGCCGCGCCAGACGTATAGTGTTTCCTATAACTTGGAATACGGTTCAGATAAAGTGGAAATGCACATAGATTCTGTGATCCCCAGTGATCAGGTATTGATCCACGATGATGTTCTTGCTACGGGTGGCACTGCTTCCGCTGTGGAGGATCTGGTTGAACGTAGTGGAGCAGAGATCGTAGGTCTATCCTTCTTGATTGAGTTAATTGAACTCAGTGGGAGGGCAAAACTGCGGTATGGACAGAGGGTGCACTCTGTCATCCAGACATAGATCGTTGACATCCGTGGGCCCCAGGCTCAATAGGAACTGAGATTGACTAACGAATTGCGATGCAGGAGATCTCAATCAATGCTCCGCGGGGAAGGCCTTTCACTGCGGCAGCTTCTCGACTCGGTGGCATTTTAGTGAAGTAGCGAGAATAAACTTCATTCATGTGGGGGTAATCATTCATATCACGCAGGAAAATCGTACACCGCACAATGTTTTCATACCCCATTCCTGCCCCCCGTAAGACCATCCCAAGATTCTCCAATGCGCGTTCAGTTTGTTCAGCTATACCCCCCTCAACTACTCGCTCGGTATCTGGATCAAGCGCAATTTGTCCAGAGCAGTAAAGTGTGTCACCCACGAGAATAGCCTGATTGTATGGCCCAATAGACTCTGGAGCTAATGGGGTAGTGATCGCTGTGCGGTGTTGCACATAAGCACGCTTGGTCATGATTTTGAGTACAGGTTTCTACTCCTTGCGTTTAGGTATAGACATTCTAAAAATACTGATCATCCGAACGAATTGCAAATCAATCATAATTGAGCCATACCAGTACCTATGCGTTTAATAAGGTTAATCTCCCTTATAACGTTGAAGTTATGGACTTTGAACTTGATGGAAAGTCGGCATTCGTTGCAGGCGCAAGTAGTGGCTTGGGGTTGGCTACTGCGACTGCTTTGGCCCGTGAGGGATGCAGTCTCACCATTTGCTCCCGTGATCAGGAGAGGATCACTCAGGCTGCGGAATCAATCTTGAAACAGGATTGGGCCGATCCTGCAAAAATATATCCCATTGTATGTGATGTAACCAAGAAATCTGACGTTCGTCATGCCATCCAGAAAAGTGTTGAAAAGTTTGGTCACCTACATATCTTATTTGCCAATGCAGGGGGGCCGAAGACGGGGCTCATTGATGATTTCAGTGAAGAGGATTGGCGAGAGGGGTTAGAGTTGAATTTAATTAGCACCATCAATCTCTGCCGCTATGCACTACCATTCCTTCGCGAAGCTGCTCAGAAAGATCAACATGCTCGAATTCTAATCCTCACTTCCATTGCTGCAAAGCAGCCAATTGGTTCTCTTTATCTCTCAAATACTTCAAGGGCCGGAGTTCAGGGATTTGCGAAGACGCTGTCCGACGAAGTAGGAAAAGAAGGGATTACGGTGAATACACTTTTGCCAGGCTTTACAAGAACCGAGCGTCTGCAGCATTTAGTTGAATATCTCATGAAGCAGGAAGGCAAGACGAAAGAGGAAGTTGAGTCTGGATGGGGTTCGCAGGCTTCTTTAAACCGTTTGGCCGAACCTTGGGAATTTGCTTCTGCTGCTACTTTTCTCGCAAGCAAACAGGCTGGTTTTATCACGGGGATCGCATTCCCGATTGATGGCGGTTACTCCAAGCATATCTTGTGAAATGAAACCCAAAGTACTTGTTGCCATGAGCGGTGGGGTTGACTCCTCTGTTGCCGCCGTTCTTCTTCATCGGCAGGGGTATGAGGTAATTGGTATTACCATGAAAACATGGGATTACAGTCAAAGTGCACCCAAAAAAGCTGGCAAAGAAGTAGGTTGCTGTACATTGGAATCCATGAATGATGCTCGACAGGTTGCGTTAGCGCATGATTTTACGCATTTCATCGTAGACATCAGGAAGGAGTTTGGGGACTGGGTGATTGAGCGGTTTACCGATGAGTACATGGCGGGCAGGACCCCAAATCCCTGTGTACTATGCAATACCCACATCAAATGGAATGCCCTCCTGCGCCGTGCAGATGACCTTGATTGTCCGTACATAGCAACGGGACATTATGCCCAGGTTCGTAACGAGAATGGACGATTCATCATCTCTCAGGGACTGGATCTGAATAAAGATCAGAGCTATGCCCTTTGGGGGCTTCCCCAAGAGCACCTCGCTCGCACAATCTTTCCTCTTGGTCACTACGAAAAGCCTCAGATTCGAGACATGGCATCCAAGTTCGGCCTCACTTCGGTTGCACAGAAGCCAGATTCCTACGAGATCTGTTTCATTCCAGATAACGATTATCGTAGATTCCTGCGTGATCAAGTTCCTCAATTAAATGAGGAGGTCGGAAATGGTCCAATCATTCTCAAGGATGGGACCAAAGTTGGACAACATAATGGATATCCTTTCTATACAATTGGACAGCGACATGGTTTGAATCTCGCACTTGGATATCCTGCATATGTATCAGAAATCAACCCGGAAACGAATACGATTACAGTAGGCCCGCGCGAAGAGCTTCTTAAACAGACATTGGTCGCAGATAAGATCAATCTGGTTAAGTACCCAAATTTATTTAATGAACAACTCGCAACTGCAAAGATACGTTACAAGGATCCAGGGGCTCCATGTATGGTACATCAGACTGATGAGGGAGAACTTCAAGTATCCTTCATCGATCAACGAAGTGCAATTACTCCAGGTCAGTCTGTTGTGGTCTATGAAGGAGAGGATATTTTGGCTGGTGGCTGGATTCAGCATGTGTATTCAGGAAAGAGCAAGCCTTCTCAACACTTGCCTTGATGAGACGCTTGTTATTCATTGTGGTCACCTTGGTAGGAATATCCTGTCAAACGATGCAATCGCATGAAGATCATGAACCAGAAATTGTTAATCATAACGAAATCATGAACACAGATGAGATTCGAGGGGAGGGGACGATTATTTGGAATGATTTTGAGGGCGGATTTTTTGGTATTCAAGCACTGTCAGGTGCCAAATATTATCCATTGAATCCGCTTGACCGAGAGTTGCAATCCGATGGAATCCGTGTGGAGTTTGTTCTCAAACAGGAGTCAAATGTGATCACGACGGTGATGTGGGGTACACCTGTGTCGGTCATACGCATCAATAAGTTAGGATCTTAACCTGCAGGTGAAAGCTCTATTGGAAGTATTATCTCCACGGGATTGCTCAAGCTTCTGCTTGGCGTCCACTCGTCCCTGTTGCCGCGTGAATATGCATGAGCCTTTTCCTGGATTGATTATGTCACCGCGGCTTGATCAAAAGATCATGTACGGTTATATGGTTATATTTTTGCCAACGCCCATCTCCTTAGCAAGCTTCTCAATGAAGTGAGCGACCACCAGATCCTGAATCGCATTGCCGACCGACTTAAAAAAAGTAATTTCCGAATCACTGGTACGACCTGAAGTGCTCCCCAAGAGGATTTCACCGAGTTCAGCATGAATATGTGATTCGTCAAAATCCCCTCGCCGAATCGGCTGAACAAGATCTCCAGTTTCTTTCAGACACGCTTCTCTTTGGTCAACGACGACCTTTGCAGTTGCAACCACATCGGGAGGGATTTCGACCATTTCAGGGCGATAAGAGCCGATTCCATTAATATGTGTCCCAGGTGCAAGATGTCTGGCGGAAAAGACAGGGGTCATAGATGTTGTGGCGGTACATACGATATCTGCTTCCGCCAGTTCCTCAGGTCTCTTCGCCTTAACCGCAGGAATATTACGATGATCCGATACTTTTTTGGCAAAGGTATCCGAAGAATCTGATGAACGTCCAAAGACGATAATTTGAGTGATGGGACGGATTGCACAGATCGCATCAACTTGTGTGTATGCCTGAGTTCCAGCTCCGAAGATTGCAAGGACGGATGAATCAGGTCGCGAAAGAAATTCGGTAGCCAGCCCAGCTCCTGCACCAGTCCGAAGAGATGTAATTGATTCACCATTCATGACCGCCAGAGGAGCACCTGTTTTCGCATCGCTCAACACAACGAGGGAATGAATTAAGGGGAGCCCATGTTCTGAGTTGTTTGGGTTGAGATTGACAAGTTTTACGACAATCTGAGCATGATCTTCTGAATAAACAGGCATCAATAGTGTAGAACTTCCGCCTTCATCTCCGTGAGGCAGGTGCATCCGAATGGGAATACTGGCTCGTCCAGAAGAAATAGCAATGAATGCCTCCCGCATCAGTTGAATTGCATCGGACATTTTGATGATCCGGGAAATTTCTAAACCAGAGATGATTCGTATGTGGCTCATGGAAAATTAGCGAAGGAGAAATCCATCTCGTAACGGATCATTCGGATCCAGAATAAATGTATGCTGGCCTGTGATAAATGCGGTGCCTTCAATTTCGGGAACAATGGCATCGTAAGGGCTAAAATTTATTTCATCTATAACGATTCCCTTGAAAGCGCTTCCAATGATGCTTTCAATTCGTATTGGCTCCCCGCACCCGAGCAACCCCTTGGCATGCAACAAGGCAAGCCTACCACTCACACCGGTTCCCGTAGGGCTTCGGTCAACCTGTCCATCTGCAAACACACAGACATGACGACTATGAGCGTCTGGTGATTCAGAAGGCCCAATAAATATTGTACCATAAAGAAATCCCAGATCCGATTGATCTGGATGGGTAATGGTCGTATTCTCCGCAATTGACTGCTTTATCCTTTTACCCAAACGAATTAATTCTGAATAGTGAGAGGGCTTAGTTTCAACTCCGACTTCACTGGCCTGAACGTACGCATAGTATGCACCTCCAAAGCCAATATCATAGTTCACATGCCCTATCTCGGGAATGTGGATCAATTGATCTAGCGCGTATGCGTAGGATGGAACGTTACGAAACTTAACCGACTGTACGCAACTATTTTCAATCCGTGCCATTGCGGTAACGAGTCCTGCCGGCGTATCAATAGAAACTTTAGTACATGGCTCAGTCATTGGAATCATGCCAACTTCAATTGCCACCTTGGTCACAGCTATAATTCCATGACCGCACATCGTGCTGTACCCATCATTGTGCATGAAGAGCACCCCAAAATCGGCGTTCTCGGTTACTGGTTCAGTGATGAGACAACCATACATATCACCATGCCCTCGCGGCTCCCACATGAGGGCAGTCCGAAGCGCATCGTGATAAGTTTCCAGCTCGCGTCGTTGAGTTAAGATAGTCGAGCCAGAAAGTTGAGGAAATCCTCCAATAATCACTCGCAGGGGCTCTCCCTCCGTATGCGCATCTATACAGCGGATCGTTAGCCCCTCAGGATTCCATTTATTAACTGCAGGAAGTTCTATCATAGTGCAATCCCAGAAGTGAACGTTTTATGATCAATTTAAATCAAAAGAAGTGGTTCAGTGATCATGTAAAGGGAAAAGTACCTAAAAGGCTATGGCTTCCACTTCCGAGAGTAGAATCAAAAAAATGTCAGTAAGATTATCAACCCTCTCCCCAGAGCAGCGCAAGGCAATAGAGATGTTCGTAGAGCTATAGATGAAAACTCCCAATAAAAAGCGAAGATATTACAATACGATTTGTATGTCACACCCTATTGTCAGATGTGTTTGCAAATTTTTCACGGAAATGGAGCCAACGGCCGGACTTGAACCGGCGACCTGCTCATTACGAGTGAGCTGCTCTACCAACTGAGCTACGTTGGCGAAATGCTCATTTCACGCGTAGTAAGTGTAGTGGTTTCTGAATTTCAGAATGCCTCTCACCTAATCTTGCCTAAGTACGTTAACTCAAGTTTTGGTAGGTGTCCCCAGACCTATTGGTTCCAGGTTAATTTGAATCTTTCCACTGAAGCAAGAACATTTGCAGTCGTTGGGATCCATTCAGATTGTATCATCATTGAATATTCTGTGATCTTGTAAATATTATTTTTATGAATTCAAAGTGCGGATCTGAATTTGAGGAATTACTAAAAATTGTACACACGGTATGTGATCTTCGTGCGGCTGCTTCATTGTTGGAATGGGATCAAGAGACCTATATGCCTGAAAAGGCAATGGAGTCAAGGGCTCGCCAAGTTGCAACACTTTATGCAACGTCACATGAGATCTTTATTCGCGATCGCACGGGGGAGTTATTAGAAAATCTGCAAGAAGCGGTGGGGGATCCCATGCGATTCCAGACAAGTTTGGTACGAGTCACCAAACGAGATTATTCACGTGCCCGCAAATTGTCTCCCGAGTTAGTGGGTAAGATTGCCCAAACGACATCCATGGCTAAAGGCTCTTGGCTAAGGGCATACAGTGAAAATAATTTTAGCCACTTTGCGGATGATCTTGAACGAATTGTGGGACTCTGTATTGAGAAAGCAGAAGCAATTGGGTACGAAGAACATCCATATGATGCACTACTGGATGAATATGAACCAGAGTTTACCACGGCTCAGGTGAGGTCAATCTTCGGGGATTTACGTCAGGCATTGAAGCAGATCGTACGGATGATCAAAGGATCTCGCCAACCTGATGATTCCTTTCTTAACCAGTCCTATGATAAGAATGATCAGTGGGAGTTTGGCATGCAGATTCTCCATGAGATTGGATTTGATTTTCAACGTGGACGCCAAGATAGATCTGCTCACCCATTTAGTACCGCATTCTCTACAAATGACGTACGTTTAACGACCAGAATTCATGAACATAACGTGATTTCCGGTCTCTTCAGTTCTCTCCATGAAGCAGGGCATGGCATGTATGAACAAGGAATTGATTCAAAACTTGAGGGGACTTTTTTAGCCCAAGGCACATCACTGGGAATCCATGAATCACAGTCCAGACTCTGGGAAAATCAGGTCGGGCGAAGTGAAGCATTTTGGACGCGTTACTATGGTGATCTGCAACGGCAATTCCAGAGGCAGTTAGGAGGGGTTTCATTACAAGCATTCTACCGTGCAATCAATCGTGTCAGACCATCCGCGATTCGGGTTGAGGCAGATGAAGTGACGTACAATTTGCATATTATGCTAAGATTTGAGTTGGAACTCATGCTCATTGAGGAAAAAATAACAGTTCGGGAGCTGCCTGAGCTGTGGAACGATAAGATGGAAGAGTTTCTGGGTATACAGCCAAAGAGTGATACCGACGGAGCTCTTCAGGACATCCATTGGGCCCTTGGTGCAATTGGATATTTTCCCACCTACACACTTGGGAACCTGATGTCTGCCCAAATTTTTGCATGTGCAAAGTCTACACTCAAGGATCTAGACGGGCAGATTGCAAGAGGAGAGTTTACCCTCCTCCGTGAATGGTTACAGACGAATATCTATCACTGGGGACGCAGGCTGTCCGCAAATGAAATCATTGAATGGCTGACAATGGGTTCGGTGAGTGCAGGTCCTTGGCTGGATTATGTACGTGAAAAATATTGTCCAATTTATGGAGATTTACCTTAGATTATACTTAAATCATCAAACCAATTACATGGCTTCCTTTACAGACAATCACTCCCAATCGCCCAAGTTCGCTATTGAATACTATGTTGAGAATGCAACACTTGCTCAGCGCGAAAAAAAAACCATTGAAGCTAGACTACATAAATTAGCTCAAGGTCATCGAGATATATCTGGGGCCTCGGTTGCTTTGGAGTGTGTGAGTGGTGCCAACAAGCGGGCTGAGTACCGAGCGCGCATGGTCGTATATTGTAAGCCAGCAAATATTGCAGCCACCTGCACTCAGGATTCTGTCCGTTCTGCGGTGAGTGAAGCTCTGGAAGCGGTTGAGCGACAAATCCGTGAGCAACGTGAGCGAATGCGCGCGCGACACCGTAACGTTCGCATTCAGTAATGGAGTTCCCAAACCAGACAATGCTCTGAATACCCACTGTTCAAAATACATAATGAATTCGCTCACAGAAACGTTGATAGAGGCGTATTCGTTGGATGGTATTCTTAAATAATCAATTTAGAAATGGGAAACTCAGTTTCCGATTGGACTCCTGGGTCTTGGCGTAAGAAAAAAGCAGTTCAGCAGGTCTCTTACGAGGATAAAGCACATCTTGAATCAATCCTCAACCAACTCAAAACACTTCCCCCTCTGGTTACTTCTTGGGAGATTGAAGCTTTACGAACGCAACTCGCGGAAGCCGCGGCCGGACGTAGATTTCTCTTACAAGGTGGAGATTGTGCAGAGAGCTTTGATGATTGTAACGTGGTTTTCATCAAGAACCGGCTGAAGATCTTACTTCAGATGAGCGTCGTTTTGATTTATGGACTCCAAATGCCAGTTGTACGAGTCGGACGCTTTGCTGGACAATATGCAAAACCGAGAAGTGATCCATTTGAATCTCGAGATGGAGTATCTCTTCCTTCCTATCGTGGAGATAGTATCAATGCGCCCGAATTTACTGCCGAGTCTCGAATTCCTGATCCGCAGCGTCTCATACAGTCCTATTATTGTTCTACTGCTCAACTCAATTTAGTCCGTGCATTGGCAGATGCCGGGTTTTCAGATCTGCATAATGCGGCAAACTGGAGCCTCGGCTTTGCGCAACAAAGTTCATCGGTGAAAAGGTATCAGGAAATAATTCATAAAATTCGAGAGGCGCTTGATTTCGCTAAAACCGTGACGGATCATCCAATTGGTGAACTTGGGAGAGTGACCTTCTATACGAGCCACGAAGCGCTCCATCTACCCTATGAGGAAGCATTCACCAGAGAGGTTGTCCATTCCAATGCAATGTATAACTCTTCCACTCATTTACCATGGATCGGGAAACGAACACTTTTTGACGATAGTGCTCATATTGAGTATATGCGCGGGATCCGTAATCCTATTGGGATAAAAGTCAGTTCTGACATCGCTCCAAGTGACTTGTTGCCGCTCGTTCGCATTCTGAATCCCCTCAACGATTCTGGACGACTGACCATCATTACTCGAATGGGAATTGATAAGGTTGAAAATTTCTTGCCTCCCCTGATTGAAGCAATCCAACGGGGGGGAATCAATGTGTTATGGTGCTGTGATCCGATGCATGGGAATACAGAAACTTCATCCAATGGGATAAAGACGCGGAAATTCTCCAGTATTTTGGCTGAGTTGGAAGCGGTCATTGACATACATCTACGGATGAAGACCATTTTAGGCGGGGTTCATTTTGAATTGACAGGTGAAGATGTAACTGAATGTATCGGAGGTGTCAGTGGGGTAGGGGAAGAAGACCTTAATTTGCGCTACCACTCTACGGTTGATCCTCGCTTAAACGTGAGCCAATCTCTTGAAATGGCACTGAAGATTGCTCAGAAATATCATAAAATGGAAAATTCCGATCGTTCAATCTATACTAGTTGATTAGATAGGATTCAGTCATCTTGCGGGTTCTCATGATCTCCCTTGTTTGAGCGTTGGGGATGATCAAAGTTCATCAGTAGAGTTTTTGATTGGAAAGATACTTTTTCTATATTTGAACGAAGGTCCCATTTTCTCCTGAGTGCTTATTGACTTACAACTCCATTAACCCGCAAAGGAGAGGGCTCCTTGAGACATCCATATCAGATCAGCTATTTCAAGGCGCTCTTGGGCTTGAAGAGTGATAGCATGGCAACTGATGCCAGAGGTGCTAACAGAGTAGAAGATAGAAGTCCCGCGGTAACCGTGACAGCCAGCCCAACCCAGAAATCATCATGATTCGGGAAGACCATCAGGGGTAGCATTGCCACGCTACTTGTCAATGTTGTGGTCCACATCGGCCGCAATCGCTCTCGAACTGCCAGACGCGCAAGAAGAGATGGCTTGCCATAAGGCCGTGCAACCTGTAATTGCCTAAAGCGATCCGTCAAGAGAATACTATCGTTTACCGCAATTCCAATTAATAGAACCATCCCAATAAATGCACCCTCTACGAAGCTAACACCAGTAAATAGGAAGCCGATGCAGACACCTACTGCCGCGAGTGGAACGCTAAGCATGACGACCAAAGGGAGGCGCCAAGACTCAAATATGGAAGCAGTGACCAGAAATACCAGTAGGATGGTTGCCCCAAATACCCAGCCGAAGGCACGCTTTGTCTCCTCAGTAAAAAAGAATGAATATCCAGTTTCCACTTGATACCCAGGGGGGATCGAGAATGAGTCAACTGCACGCTCCATGAACTCTGTTCTCATTTTAAATGGGCCACGATAGTCCACATTGATCCGCCGGACATATTGTTGATTCTCCCGTTCAATCTCGGCCGCCATCTCAACAATTTTATAGTCTGCCAGACCGGCAAGCCGAAACATCGAACTGTCATTGACGATGAGAGGACGTTGGATAATTCGATCAATATCAAGGGTTGATGCTTCGTTAATGATCAAGCGGATCGGAACTCGTGAGTCTCCAGCGATGTCCGCCCGCCAGCGAGGATGAGTTGTATTAAAGTAGGGACGTAAGCGATGATTCAGCCAGTAAGCCTGAACGCCGGTTCGGGCCGTCGCATCTGCCGTCCAGTCAAACTGTAATATCTGGCGAGCCTGATTTTGTATCCAGGTATTTCGTGTAGCGTTGTAATCAATACTATGAACTCGTCGACTTTGACGAGAGATAGACTCACCAAATCGGTGAACCAAAGCATCCAGGTCCTCGTAATTAGGTCCGTAAAAGCGTACACTCGCACCACTCATTCCACTACCACCACCGCTGTAATAACCTGTTTGCGGGATAATCTCTCCCACAGATACAGACATTCCCCCAAGTAAAATTGCCTGTCCAACCAGTTTTCGTTGAAGAATGTGAGGACCTGGAGTCTTTAAGGAGCCTTTCTTGAATTCAATGTTTAGTAGCGCAACTCCCTCGCTGATCCGTACATCGGTTTGATAGACGCTCTCCTCTGCCAATGCAGTTTGCTCAAATGTCGCAATAAGTGAATCACTGCGTTCAATCGTATTTCCCTTGGGGAACCCCAAGCGAACATAAATGCTTTGTCGTTCGGGATAGCTCCAGGGCTTGTAGAATGATACATTTCGGAAGAATGGTCTTAGTACTCCACCCGTTAGAGGATCAAGATATTCTCTAACATCTTGAACAAAAATAGATCCCACAGAAACGTTGTACATATGTGCAAAGCGTTCCTGAATCTCACCAGACCATCCCTCTCGAGGCTGATTTATCTCCGCAGGAAGTTTCCAGAGCGGGGTGCCAAGAATGAGTATTAGCACCAGTAGTGCTATTTTCGGGAAACGAACAACCAGAGCATAGGGGACAGCAATGGAACGTCGGAGCCATGTCCATTGGGGTTTTTCAATTTTTGAAGGCAGAAAACGTACAACGACGGGTACAAAGGTCACTGCGCTGATCAATGAAATCAATAGGGTAAGACTGACCAGAACCCCAAAGGGTAAAAATAAATCGCGCAGATCTCCACTCAGATATACAAGTGGAAGCATGACCGCCATGGTGCTTAATGTACCGCCCAACAGAGGTAGCCAGACCGCTCGCATGGCTTCAAGGGTGCGAGCGGTATATAATTCAAGTTGGCTCATTCCCCGGCCGCGGAGTTTGTTTTGTTGCATAAGGAGTTGCTCCACAACTACCACGCTATTATCTACAAGAAGTCCAAACACCAGCACCAGTCCTGCAAGTGTGATGATATTCAGCGAAAGGTCAAAGAACCGAAAGAGTGCAAGTGCGGGCGCAAGGGCTACGCTAACACTGAACAGCACAATGATCGTGGCACGAACGCTTTTGAGCATAAATACTAAAACCAGAATCACCAAGAGGAGTCCAATTCCCCCGCGCAAGGTCAGATCATCCAGCAATTCGCGGACATCCTCCGTACGATCCAGAACAACTAGAAGTCTTGTATTCTCTGGAAGAGAGGACTGGATCTCATGGATCCGATCATAGGTGGCTTCTGCAACGTCTAGAATATGGGATCCGCGAGTGCGTTCCAGATCAAGAGCAACGGCATTATGTCCATCAATCCGGCGGATACTTTGTTGAGGAGCTTGACCTAATTTTAGGCTGGCAACATCGTCAAGACGGATGGGAAGTTCCCCTGATGTGCTTTGACTGACAATGATGGATGAAAGTCGATTTAGGTCAAGTTCTGGCTTATTGATCATTAGATGCCCTCTACCATGTGCATCCAATCGACCAAAGACATGATCGCGTAGCGCTGAGCCAATTTTCCAGATCACATCACCATACTCTATTCCATAAGCATCCAACCGGTCTGGCTCTAATGCAATCAGCAGTTCACGCTCACTGCCACCAGTCACTTCAACTAAATCAATTCCAGGCAGACTTTCAAACTTGGGTTTCAGTAGTTCATCTGCAATTTTCCGAAGTGAGTCGGGCTTGTAGGGGCCAATCAGCCGAAGCGTCATAAATCCTTGAACATCCCGAAAAACTTCTGGAATTTCTTTTGTCAAACGGGGCGAAACATTCTCTGGCAGCCGGTCACGAAGGAGGGTCAGGTTTTCTCCGATCTGAGTGCTGAAGGTACTCAGGTCAATCTCTGGGTCAACTTGGATTTGGATATGGGAATGTCCCTCTGAGGACAGGCTGTTGATCTCAGAAATGCCGGGAACGATTTGGATCTCACGCTCAATCGGGGCGGTGACATAGCGCTCAACCTGTCTGGGAGAGGCCCCCGGCCATGATGCAGAAATACGAACTCGGGGGAGTTCCGTGTTCGGTGAATACTCAATTGGAATGTCAAGTGCCGCCCAGATTCCAGCCAATAGAATGGCGATGGACCAAGAGAGTACGGCAATCGGTCGTTTAAGAAGTCCAGAGACTCCTTTATTGAGCATTAGAGTAGCGTCAAATCGGTTGAACCAACTTTATAGATGATCGTACGTTCCTAATTCTTGTGTAGTCTCAGGCTATGCTTTGGTCTGTGGACGAAGTGAATCTGGATTCTCAGGCACCATTCAGGGCACGCATGGCGATTCAATCCTCTTTTTTTCGCAGGGTTCGCCTCTGGCACATATTTGGTATTCTTCTGCTCCTCTCCACAATTGGTTTGGTTCTCTATGGAGTTTGGCCAGCGGTGGTGGGTGAAGATGTTGATGGTGATCGGCAGATTCTCGAGGAGCCGGAACTCTCTCGGGCACCTGTTGAAGTATTAGTATTGGAACGGAGAGAATTTCCACTTCGTGCCAAGGCTACTGGACATTTGGCCCCTTGGCGAGAATCCAAAATAAGTGCGCAGGTAGGAGGGTTGATTCTTGAACGCCCCGTAGAAGAGGGACAGCGTGTCGAATCAGGACAGGTTCTAATGCGCCTGGATGATCGGGAACTCAGAATCCGTCTCGCCGAGGCTGAAGCAGCTCTTCTGCAGGCACGCGCGGAATATGCAGTCAAACTCAGTAGTGCAGGGGATCCCGTCGCTGGGGATACAACGAAACTTTCTGAGGCAAGGTCTCGCCTGACGCGCGCAAAGGTCGCATTTGATGATGGCTCCATCACACAGTCGGAACTGAACAATGTTCGTAGACACTTTGAGGCGATGGATGTGCTGGCTGGAAATCAACGCGAAAACGTCACGGCTGTCTATACTAATTTGACTCAGCGTGAACAACAAGTAGAGCAGGCACGCCTGCAATTAGAGCGTACCCAAGTCGTTGCTCCGTTCGCAGGTCGAGTTGCGGATCTTCAAGTTGAGGAGGGACAGCATGTTGGAACTGGAGTTCATCTTCTTACTCTTCTTCAGGATCAGCGAATGAAGGTGTCCGTAGATGTACTTGAGGGAGATTTGGTTCACATTCGTCCCGGAGTCACTGCGAATGTCGTAGTACCCAGCTACAGTGATGAAGTTTTTCAAGGCTATGTTCATGCTGTTAATCCATATGTTGATCCAAAAACTGGATCTGGAAGAGTCACCGTAGCCCTTTCGAATCCGGGTGGACGATTAGTCTCTGGTTTATATGCAGATGTGGCTCTGGAGAAGAATCGTTTAGAGGATCGGATGATTGCTCCATCGGATGCGGTCGTTGTTCGGCAGGGAAGAGATGTTGTCTTTTTGGTGAAAGGGGGAAGGTCCTACTGGATGTATGTGAACGTAGGTGAACGTTCGGAAGATTTTACGGAAATCATTGGCGGAGATCCCCCAAGTGTGGTGGAGCCAGGCGACTCGCTGATTGTATCGGGAAACTATGCTTTAGCGCATGATGTCCCCGTGGAAGTGACAAATATCGTCGTCCTCGGGCTCCAATAAACCCTTATTGCTGGTCTTTCGGATCGGGTATGAAAACATTAATCTCTTTCTGCCTGAATCGTCCCGTTGCTGTCTCAGCATTCTTTATTCTCCTTGTTATTCTGGCTGCCGTTGCATGGGTACGGTTACCAGTTGCTCTGCTCCCTGATTTGCAGTATCCAGGATTGGTCGTTTGGACCAGCTACCCGGATGTACCTCCCGATCGGGTTGAGCGAGCGGTCACGGAGCGGATCGAACAAGCCGTTGCTGGAACGGCTGGACTCTCGCGAGTCACCTCACGTACTTTGCTGGGCGGCAGTCTCGTGCATTTGCAGTTTGGTTGGAATTCAGATTTAGACTTAGCCCTGCTGGATGTACGAGAAAACCTTGACCGATTGGGGGATCTGTTTCCAAGGGAGGCATCCAGGCCAGCGGTCCTTCACCTTGATCCGGGTGATCGTCCCATTATGATCATTGCACTTCGTTACCAGAATGGAGACCAAGGGAATATCCAATCAGAGGATTTAATGGAGTTGAAGCGAGTGGGAAGAGATTTGATTGCGCGTCGCATTGAACAGCTAAGTGATGTAGCACGCGTGCAGGTAACTGGGGGATTTGAACGTCGCATCGAGGTGGAGGTAGATCCCCAGCGAATGCTGACCTATGGAATCAATCTCAATCAGATTGAACAGCAACTTGAGGTTTCAAACGTAGCCATTCAGGGAGGTGTGATCCGTCGAGGTCCATTTCGGTACCCTGTTGAGATTAGTGGGGAGTTCAAGACAACCGATGATATTGCTCAGACAGTAATTTCTACGAGAAATAATATCCCAATCAGGCTGCGAGATGTAGCTCAGGTGCGTGACGCGGTGGCGGATCGTCGAGGTATGGTTCGTCTAGATGGAGCGGAGACTCTTCTGCTTCTGGTTGAGCGGAAAGCAGATGCAAATGTTGTTCAGGCTGTTGAAGAAATTCGCGCAGTCCTTGACGCATTAGAAGAGGAATATGAACAGATTGCGTTGGATGTGATCGTTGATGAAAGCGAATTCATCAAAGCTGCGATTGGAGGTGTGACTCAGGCAATTCTACTGGGTGGAATCCTCGCAATCATTGTACTGTTTGCCTTCCTTGGGCGACTGAGAGCTCTGATGGCGGCCGCCCTTGCCGTACCACTCTCCATTGGTGTCGCACTGGTTTTCTTTGAGCCTCTTCATGTGACATTCAATCTAATTTCATTGAGTGGGTTGGCATTAGGTGCAGGCATGCTGGTAGATAATGCAATTGTTGTCATTGAGAATGTGACTAGGTTGAAAGAGCAGGGGCAGTCAACCTTTGAGGCAGCTCGTAATGGTGCTTCGGAGGTCGCAGGTGCGATCACGGCTAGCACACTTACAACGATTGCGGTTTTTTTACCAATCACATTAGTAGAGGGATTGGCGGGTCGACTCTTTCGAGATCAGTCACTGGCGGTTGTCTGTTCACTTCTGGCCTCGTTGTTGGTCGCTTTAACAGTTGTTCCGCTCATCATCTCCCGCGGGCGAGACACTGAGAACCAATTCAAGCCTTGCTCCGCAATTGGATCACGGTTGTTGACTCGTTATGGGCATACACTTTCATGGAGCTTGGATCATCGCTGGTCTGTCATGATGTTCTCTATGATATTACTGATCGGGGCTGGAGTGCTCATTTTGAATCTCCCTCGTGAGGTCATTCCTAAAACGGAACAAGGACGAGTAGATATTCGGATTACTCTCCCGACGGATGCCGACATTACTATGGTTGCCGCTCGTGCATCTGAGATTGAATCACAAGCCAAGGCCAGAGGTTGGGCAGATAGAGTCCTCGCCGATTTGGGTGAGCGTGATCAGGCGCGTCTTGATCTGGATCCGCGACCACCTTACGAAGGGGATATTACGTTGATCTTACCCTCCAACATGAAGGCAGATGAAATTCTGTCTGCCTTGCAGTCAATGACGTTGCCGAATGACGTTGCGATCAAGGCACAGCGAGTAGAAACACAACTGGAGCAATTATTGACAGTAAGTGATGCGGATCTATTGATTGATTTAGTGAGTGAGGATCGTCGGAATGCGGAGGCAGTAGTTTGGCAAGTCCAAGAGTTGTTGGAGGCTCGCTCCGAATTGGTCAATGTCCGCCGCATGGATGCTGCCTCTGTCCCTACCTATCAACTGACATTTAAGCGAGATGTGATGAATCGTTATGGAGTGTCTGTTCCAACGCTTACCTCCTATCTTGAGTCTGGTGCTCGAGGGGCTGAGGCTACGACTCTCAATACAGTGAATGAAGAAGTCCCGATCATATTGCGATCGCGTCACATTGATTCTGTTGAACGGTTATTAGCGGAACAGATTCCTACCCATGATGGGTTGATGCCCATTGCTGAATTTGTCTCAATTCAGTCCATCCCACTCCCCGCCGCACTTGTTCGAGTAGAGCAGGCCTCTGTCCTCCGGTTGACGGCCGATATCCAATTAGGATATGATCTTACAGATGCAATCAATGCTGTGAATGATGTCACGAGTAAATCTCTACCGTTGACGGTGCGCAGTCAAGTGGGGGGATCTGTTGAAGTATTTCAACAGAGCTTGCATGGTGTTGCTCTGAGCCTACTATTGAGTTTAGTTCTTGTGTACCTGATTTTAGCAGCGCAGTTTGAGAATTTAGTGCAACCCTTGATCATCCTCATCTCCGTCCCATTGGCGGTGGCAGGCGTTTCCTTTGTGCTTGGTCTTACCGGTCAGTCAATTAATCTAATGAGTCTGATGGGTACGGTCGTATTAGTAGGGATTGTGGTAAATGATGCTATAATCAAAACGGATTTTATTAATCAGCGTCGTGCGGCGGGCATGCCGATTCGGGAGGCAATCCTTGCGGCGGGCCATGATCGGGTCCGTCCAATATTGATGACGACCATCACGACCGTTCTGGGATTATTGCCCTTAGCAATGGGATTTGGCCAAGGAGCTGAACTCCGAGCTCCTCTGGCAATCGCAATTGTAGGAGGTTTAACAAGTGCATCTGTTCTGACCCTATTTATTGTTCCAGTACTCTATAGTATTGTCTCCCGTATGAAATCTTAGGCGACTCAGATCGGAATATTACTGCATCACTAAATTTCTTCTAATATGCGACGTATAACCACAGAATATTGGACTAACTCGTAGATCAACTCTCTATACCCTTCTCAAAATTTTTAGAACCTTACCACCAACCTGATGATCTTTGTTCAAAACTTGGGAATAATCTACACACATTCGGGTCGGTCTGGGTTTGGCCAGTTCCCTTATTTTACTTTTTTATATAGGACTACCCAACCACCTATCCTATGGGCAGGACGCACCGAGTGCAAAAATCCCCCAGGGACTCCAGGAGCTCTGGCGAGTTGGAGCCCCTGGTGATGATATATTATTCGATAGCATATTAGACCTTGCCGTGGATTCCAAGGGGAGCGTTCACGTTGTGGACTGGTCTCATCCTGCTGTTTATGTTTTTTCTGGCAACGATGGTACTCTTCTTCAAGAAGTTGGAAAAAAGGGAAAAGGTCCGGATGAATTCACCCAAGTAGGAAGTGTGTTTATTGGGAAAGGAGACAGCTTGTTTGTCTTTGACCATGATAATGGCAGGATAAGTTTGTTTTCTCCTGAGAGCTATGATTTTGTTGAATCGCTTAGGATTAGTTCAATGGAAAACTTGTATCCACTTTCGTTGGTTGGGGTGGTATCTAATGGATTTCTCCTCTCATTCACGAGCGGTTTTCAGGACGGTACTGATAATCAGGCGAATCAATTCCGAGACGCATACTTGATAGATCGCAAGGGCGAGAAAATTCTGTCCGATCCTATCGTGAGTATGCAGAACCTTGGGGTAATGGTTCATGAATCTCGTGATGGGGGGTACGCTATGATCTCCCACCCTTTTCGGGTTACCCCTCATATGCGTGTCAGTGGTCAGGGCAGGATGTACTTTTCACAGGGGGATATCAACGCGGTTTCAGTTTATTCTGAAAATGGGGTTCTGGAAGATAGTTTACGGTGGAATAGGGACTTGGTCCCCATCACTTCACGTGAGTTACGAACCGAGCGCAGAAAACTGAGTCGAAGGTGGCGTCGTGTGCTTGAGGATCTTGGAAGACCAAAGTTTAAGCCCGCAGTGCAGAATCTTGTGGTTGACGGTCAAGAACAAGTTTGGGTACATCTGAGTGCAGCAGAGGGAGAAACTACGGCATTGTGTTTGGTTCTGGACCTAAGCGGACATCTAATTTCCTCCGTAGAGTTACCACTTCATCTACGTCTCAAAGCGATTCGTAATGGAAAAGCTTATGGGATTTTGAGTGCAAAGGATGGTTCAGATATACTAGTTGCCTACGTAATTTCATAGCGCGCACATTCAATTGCACCAACAAGAATGATGCTTCATATAAGATACTTGGTGCTGGTCCATTCGTACGTATGGTTGCATATTGCCATCGTATTTATTGGGAAATCAAGTCGTTTGCTAGAAGTCCAATATCTCAGATCTATAGTGATCAGTGGATTCCCTTCATTTGGAGTGTCATCAACACATTAGAATGTGGGAATAAAGGATCAGTGGCTGAACCGCACGGAACAACTTATTTGGTAGGATTCTACTTGATGGGTTAAAACTGGCTTGACTATGCTTTACTTGGATAAGGAGAATAAGGCAATAGAGGATAGGTCTTTAAGGGGACTGTTCACGAATCATTTCAACTAAGGAGTAAATTAAATCATTGGGGACTGGGAGAGTGAGATGATATTGAACAATTTTCCATGAATCATCATCAAGAGAAAGCGCGCCAGTCCCACGCACATTCCCTAATTTTTCATTCACGAGGATCTCATCAAACCATGCGGTTTTCGCATCTTCGGCAAGATAGATATTCCGATCGGTGTGAACATAAGTCCACCCGCGCCCCGAATCAAAATGAGGTTTTGCGTAGTCCTGGAACTCGTTTTTGGTCCATCGTTCGGACATATCCGTTCCCATAAATATACTCTCTTCGGCAAGATGCCCAAAGTACCGATCATAATCAGCTTCGGATGCGGCAAGGTGGAAGTCACTTAGTACCGAATCAATCTCCGAATGCTGTGCAATAGCATGAGATAAGCCAAAAAATGCAATGAGTAAAACTGATAAAATGGTACGAGTCATGGAATTATTAGGTCATGAAGTCTGGATACAGGATGCAAGATCCAAAGTTAAAGTGCAATACACAATTATAATCAGAAATGAAGAGTGAACCGTACAAATATAGAGATTTAATGGATACTCCGAGGGATATCCAAAATTTTTCCATATGACTGTATTCAGGGATAATTTAACGATTCCTCACCGATCCATCGCGGCGAGCAGATCGATTATGTTATTCAGTTTCCGATTACAATTACGTAAAAGTGATGGTACTTTTCAGCTCTCGGCAAAGCAGTTAAGGAATAGACTTAATCGTTCAACACTCATTTATCAGGTGAATAGACTTGACCTGTTTGCTCAGTTGCTTTGCTCGGATCATTCTTAATGAAATGAATACAGGAATTGGACAAGCAACATATCTCATCGGTCACAGATGTCTATTCTTTCCAAATACAAATCCAATCTCTTCTTATTGAGTGAGCCTCTAAGGGACTGCCGTGTAGAAGTACACCAGGAAATTTTTCAACCAAATGGACTATAAATCCGAACAGCCATCTGCATAATTTGATTTCCTCAGCTCAATCGTTCACTCATTCTCTATGACGATAAATACACACTTTTAAGATCATGACCGATACTTTCCATATCATGATTCACTCAATAATTTGATCTTTCCTTACGCTCATTTCATACTGATCAGAGACGGGTTCACTATGACTTTTTGTAATGTTACTCTATCCCCATCAATCCTAATAGAACTAAAATAGCATCCATTTTTGGGTAAGCATATGAATATTGCTGTTTGTGTAATACAAACTGCCGATACTGAGTCAAAACCCGTCTTGAGCTCAGATCAAACACACATCATTGACGACGGGTTAGTTTGGATCATCAATCCGCATGATGAGTCAGCAATTGAGGTGGCAGTAATGCTGTGTGAGAATGTGCAAGGTACAGTTACATTGCTCTCTCTTGGCCCTCATCGCGTTGAAAGTGCTCTGCGTCAAGGTTTAGCCATGGGGGCAGACCGTGCGGTTCACCTTTGTTGTAATGAGATGCCCGATGATTCAAGTATTGTTGCAGAGGCACTTGCGACCCAAATTCAATCCCATGATTTTGATTTAGTATTGACAGGTGAGCTTGCGATTGATGGGGCAGGGGCTCAGGTTCCTCAACGTTTGGGCGTGTTGCTTGATTGGCCATGTATCACGGGAGTGGAAGAGTTGAAGATTGAATCTGGCCAACTTACTGCCAAGCATCCCATTGATCAAGGTGACGAAATTCATACCTGCCAGCTTCCAGCTGTGATTGGGATTAATCGTCGGATCAAGGAACCTCGCTATCCCTCTTTCAAAGGCATCATGAAGGCTAAGCGGAAGCCAGTTGAAAAAGTTCAAATTAATTTGCAGCCTGCGCAACTTCACATAGAACTGTTGGAGCTTACTAAATCACGGTCAGAGGGGAAAATCTTTAATTACCAAGATGGAACTGCCGCCGAAGTTGTCACACTTCTGAGAGAGCAGGCCAAAGTGATCTGACGGAGTACAGATGCCTAGCCTTCTTGTCATTTCCGAATTGAATGGATCTCAATTGACGATCCCAACTCTTGAAGTCTGTCAGGCTGCATCTGAGCTTTCAGATTCTCTCGGAGGAAGTTGGAGTCTCATGGTGCATGATCGCGCCAATAATGAGGCCTGCAATATTGCGCCCCATGTCTTCGCATTCGGATCTGCCGCTGACTCCTCACATCAGAGCAGTGAAGAAATTGCGCTCATTGCATCCCAAATCATTGATACCTTTGATTATGTATTGATGGCAGCAACCAGCTCGGGCAAAGACATGATGGGCCGGCTTGCTCAACTTCTCAACGCTCCACTTGCACAAGACTGTACAGGCTTTCAAGCGATTGGTGATAAGGTGCTGTTCTCCAGAGAAATGCACGGAGGTAAGGTAGCCGCCAAGGTGTATTTATCGGGGCAACCGAATCTGGTTAGTTTTCGCACTCGATCCTTTTCACCAATTCCGCGATCGGATAAGTTTGTGGATGCGGTTCTATATACACAATCAAAGTTCACTCCCAAGACAATTTACAAACTCAATGCAAGAGTCAAGGGGGAACGTCCAGATGTGACCGAAGCGTCCATTGTGGTGAGTGGAGGTAGAGGGTTAGGGGCGCCAGAAAACTGGTACATTTTGGAAGATCTTCTGGATGCGTTTGGACCGAATTCGGCACTTGCCTGTTCTCGTCCCGTTAGTGATGCGAACTGGCGGCCGCATCATGAGCATGTCGGGCAGACCGGTCGGACGATTGCACCAGATTTATATATTCCTATTGGAATATCAGGTGCTACGCAGCATGTAGCAGGCATCGCGAGGTCTCGCTGCATACTTGCAATCAACAAGGATCCAGATGCTCCGATATTTCAGATTGCCGACTATGGAATTGTAGGAGATCTGTTTGAAGTTGTACCACAGCTTGCGAAGGCGATTCGTGATGCATCACCCTAAGCACGACAAATGGCGTGAGAGTCTGAAGCGGAGATAGTTGTTCAGTTGACGGTGGACCATGAAGACGGCCAAAGACTCTCTCCCTGAGTCCGAAAATTTTCCAGTGATTCCTTCATGAAACTTCCCTTCCCTTTATTTTCCGCTATTGAATACGATCAACACATAGGGAATAGACATTCTTGCGGATGGAGATGAATGATCGCTGGATTCATCAGATAAGAAGCAGACCAAGCAGCGCCCCTCCTAATACAAGCCACACTGCATTCACCTTATAGCGAAGGCTTGCGACCGATGCGAGTAAAAAAATAAGTACGGGTTGCCAGCCCGTAAGAATACTAACCCCCAATCGTACGGTTACCACAAGCATTAGTGCAACCGCACTAATGTTTACAGCATCCAGAAATGCCCCCATGAGTGTGGACTTTCGCAAACGTGGAATGAGCGGGTTCAAGATGCTGACAAAAATAAAAGAGGGAAGAAAGATTGCGAGGGTTGCGATCAATCCCCCCTGCCAACCGTCCAAAAATACACCAATAAATGTAGCAGTACTCAGTACAGGGCCAGGGGTAAATTGTCCGATCGCGATTGCGTCTAATAATTGTTGTTCCGTGAGCCAACCATAAGTCTGAACAAGGCCACCCTCTAAAAAGGCGATCAACACATACCCACTTCCGTATAGAACTGCACCAACCTTAAGAAAGAACCATCCCAGCGTCCAGAGGCTATACTCTACTTTTGGTATCTGAAGAAAACCAAGAAGAAAGGGTAGCAGAGCACCAATAGATATCAAGCGATGTCGCCAAAAATAAAGGCCACTCAGGCCAAGTAGGCCGCCTCCCAGCATGGCAAGTACCTCATTGACACCAAGAAGTAGTGCAACGGAAACGGCGATGCCGATGGGAACCAGTGACCAAGCTTTCACAGCAGATTTTCCAAGGCGCCAAAGAGCACCAAGAATAATTGCCAATACAGCCGGTTTGATCCCCCGCAGGAATGGCTCCACCTCTGGAATCGCTCCGTATTCGGCGTACAACCAGCCAAGTATACCCGTGATGAGTGCTGCAGGCAGAATAAAGCAGAGTCCCGCAGTGACTAGGCCCCCGAAACCACGCTGCTCATAGCCAACATGCATCGCCATTTCAGTGGAATTGGGACCAGGAATAAGGTTG
This sequence comes from Rhodothermales bacterium, assembly GCA_965208025.1. Lineage (GTDB taxonomy): Bacteria > Bacteroidota > Rhodothermia > Rhodothermales > Bin80 > Bin80. The sequence goes on along the minus strand of OZ242302.1, from coordinate 655,149 downwards.
GTGGCACCAACCAGATCCAGAAAGTGCTCTCTAGTCAGCCACTTACGACGAGATACCACTTCTTCATCCATCATTGCAATCACAGCAGCTGGTCCACCGAATCCGATAAAACCTAACTTGAGAAAAAGTCGTATGAGTTCACTCATGATTGTGGTATCTGATGGAAAAAAAGATAGAAATAGGCTTTGATGGGGCGTGCAAGCTCTGTAATCACTCGGTTAAATGGTTACGTAAACATGATCGCAATCACCGTCTGTCTTACAAAACACTTCCAACTGAGGCTCCTAGTGTTACTTTAAGTGATGAGGCGGGGGAATGGGAAGCATCTACTGCGGTTCTTCGCGCCATGGGACACTTAGGGGGCAGGTGGTTCATTCTGTCCAGAATAGTCTTAATCATACCCAAAGCCATCCGGGATGCAATCTATCGGACCATTGCCCAAAACCGTCACCGGTTCTTCAGCGATTCTGGAGGAGATCAAAATAACGTTGGATGAGCAATTGGTAATCCCTTGCGTACCCACTTTCCAGTGCATTGATCAGTGCACGGCGTAGTTCATCCTTAGACATACTTTCTTGAAGAGATTCAGGAGATCGTCGCTCAGTTTCTACACCCTGACGTCCTTCACGTCTTCTCTCCCTGCCTCGTTCCTGCAGACTTCTTGAGGCATCCAGCAACCTAGTTAAGATTTGCTGCTGGCGTTGTTTGGTCGGCCGACTTATCTGTCCAGACTGAAACTCTTGAATAGATTCTTCCATCTGTTGGGCAATACGTTCAAGATTGCCCGCCAGTTGATTTGCCAAGTCTCGTTCTTTCGCAAGTTCGGTGAGTTGGCGCCGCATGGCTTCCTGCTGTGCAGCAAGTTGTTGGAGACGCTCCTGCATATCTGCACTCAAGCGCTCACCAGGCTCACGTCCAAAAAAATCTTGTAGTGCCTGATTGAGCCGACTTTGCTGTTTTGCCATCTGCTGAAGCTGTTGAATCATCTGCTCCATAGACATGCCACTCCCACTGTTTGACGAGGAGGAATTCATGAGTTGATTGAGCAGATCACTTAGGAGAAGGGCCAGTTCATTCAAGCTTGTCATGGCCTGGATGGCATGAGATTCAGCAGAATTGCTGTCACGATCGGTCAATGCGTCCGTGGCGGCAGACATGTGTATAAGTACATTACCGGCAAACTGTAGGACATCTCTCGACAATTGAGGTACGCTACGTCCTAAGGATCGGAGAGAATCTGCAACAACCCTACCGCCGACGTTCAAAATTGACTGTTCCCTTGCAAAGTCGCGTAACAATGGACTTTCCCGGGTCGCACCGGCAATTTGCCGACGTAAACCTTCCTGATCGTGAGAGAGTCTGAGCACATTACTCAAAATTAATTTGAGAGCCGCCAAGTTGATACTCATTTGCTGCCCACCCATTCCGCTCTGAACATTTTGTAGATCAGATTGCAACTGCTCCATACTCTGACTCATCATTTGCTGCTCCTGATTCGCCTGTTGCATATTACCAGACTCCATCTGTTGAGCATTCTGCTGCATCTTTTCTGGTAATTCCTTGGCCTGAGTCTCTTGGTTGAGTTGCTCCATTTGTGATACGGGAGCATTCCGAAGTTCTTCCATTCGATCACGAATCTCTTCCAACTTTTCCTCAAGAGCAGTCATCTCTTCGGAGGAGAACTGTTGTTCATCTATTAGGTCATTCACATTTTCAGCCGGTGGATTTTGTTCAGTTTGCTCTGATAGATTTTCCTGTACTTGCTTCAAATCTTCAGCACGTCTAGCTGCTTCCTCGAGTTGTTGCTGGACCTGAAAATTTTTGAAAAGTTCGAGAGTACGTTCCATGCGCTCCCTGAACATTTCTTCGTTGAATTCAAATTTTTCCAATGATTCTTGCATTGCAGCCGGATCAAGCTCGCTCACAGCTTCCTGTAGTTCTTGGAGTGCTTCCATCAGCTCAGGAGAATGGATTTCTTCGGTTACATCCTGGAGTTCTTCAAATAGGTCCAGTAGTTCGTCACTCACGAGACTATGATCGTCCATCTGCTGTGCAGCCTCGGACATATTATCAGCCAGATTATCCACACGAGTCTGTATTTCTTCAAGTGATTCTTGTAACCCTTCAAGATTCTGGCGATCATCCCAACTTGCATCCTGTTTTCTGCGCAGTTCATCTTGAAGTTCGTTGAATTGCTCTCGAACGAGTTCAGCATCATCTAACAGGGATTCAAGCCCTGACTCAGTTTCATTCTGGGTTGATTCCAGCACCTCATACTTCTCGGTGATGGAGGGGAGTCTGAGTTTATGCGTGATCGTAGAATTCTTTTTTGGACCATTGTAGCCATCATTGTCCCAGATCGTCAAAAAATAGCTGATCACATCGCCGGGTACAATATCCAAGCCAGTCGTGAGGTCAATATCCCATGAGTATTCTATCTCCGGAGTCAATGGAAGTGGAAGGACCAACTCTTGGTAGCTTTCCATGGTATCTCCGAATCGACTCTCGGTCAGGCTCCATGAGAGGGTAAAGCGTGAAAAGCCATAATCATCCTGAACGCGGATTATCAATGGAATTAGTAGTTGATCATTCAAATCTGCGTGGTCATCTGGTGAGAGTAGTTCGACTGAGGGATACTGGTCAAGAATCGGCATGACCGAATAAGTGATGGGGTCAATATTGCGGACACCGCTGGAGGACTCAAGCAGAATCCTGTAGCTGGTTTCATCACGAACTATAATCGTCCCTGCAAAATCTTCAAGGGCAAGATCTTGACGCTCTGAATCAAAGCTAAGCCAAGCATGGGCATCGGGAATACTGGATCGAACCCGAACAGATGCTGTCGTACCTTGGAGGGCGGAGATATCACCAATTCCAAGGGGCAGTTGAGTTTCGGGGAGCCCGGTATAGGTAGGAGGCCGTAAAGTAACCTGAAGATTCCTGAGTACCGGTCGGTCAAGTACAGTGATCTTATACCAATCGGATGTTATAGAACCGGACCGTGCCCGGTATCGTTGGGACAGACGGAGGTTTTTCTCGCGATGTAGAAAACGATCAAGTGAATCAATCTGTGCATTTTCCGATCGTATAGCACGCTCTCCATCTACACTGAGTTCAAAAGCAACTATTGCTGGTAGGGCAACTCCGGTTGCCATCGCAGATAGAGTTACAGAATCTCCTTTGGCTACTTCAATATGTCCAGAGGTTACCGTAAGTGAAAAAGGGGCAGGCGATTCAAAGGACTTGCCTGGCGAAAATAAGCGTACGGACGCATCTTGGAATCCCTGCGGAGCTGCAAGAATCAGTATGGTGATAAGCCCTAAGGGGATCGCAGCATATCGGCTCCATGCCATAGGCTGGTTCCAGTTGATGCTCATGTCCAGTGACTGAGCAGACACATCCTCTTCAAGAGACTTGACCGCACGATCAATCAGGGGAGGGGGGGATTGGCTTGCGTTCCCGTTGCATAACTCCAACAAGCATACCAATTGATTCTGCAAGAGGGGTTGATCTTTTGTCACTTCCCGGGCGATCCGACGGTAACGGGAGCGAGTAAGCCATCCCATGAGCCCAGGACGGAGTACAGCCCAGATCAGGAGAATCATGCTTGCAACGATCCAGGCCCAGAAGAGTGAACTGCGCCAGAGGGTCGGCATCCAGAGGTTCATTTCTAAAGTGAGCAGAAGTACAAACCCGCTCGCGGTGCAGATCATGAGCAAGACTAAGCCAACCGCAACACGTTCCACAATCTTTCGGTTCCAGCATGCCCGAAGAAGGGCCTGGATTTCATTCAGAATAGTGCTGGATTCCTTACTCATCAATAGAAATTGTTTTTTCAGTGAAGTTGAATGAGTGTTATTTAGTTTCAATCTCCAGTTTCAGGCCTAGTTGTGAAGCAGACTCTTTCATAGCGATGATTTTCTTATCATTTGTGTGGAGTGGATCAATTTCTCGGGGGATCATTTCAAAATGGATGTGGAGCTTCATTTTTTTAAGATTCATCTCAACGCCGGGATGAACAAAATACTGAAAGAGATCCCCCCAGTGCTCAACCTGAATTTTGCCGTGAACAGTTAAACGGGTGACAGGTATTTTTCCATCCAAATTATTTCCGGATACAATTTCAGAATTCTTGTCAAGAGATTTAGGACCAACGTTAGCCACATCAGCAATCTCCTTCTCAGATTTCACGTCCTCTACATCAGATTCAAATGGGGGAATAATCCAAATTCCGTCTTCACTTGGATCAAGTTCTATAGTTTGTTTGCAATACTTTGAAAGGAGAGATTTGGGGTTTCCACCGCGCCCGAGACCTACGAGTCCATCCGCACAGGCTTGGGATAGCCCGTCAGTAACAGCTCTTCTATTGGAAATTATAGGCTTATCAGTGAATCGGAGAAACGCTTCAATACTATCTTTGAGACGCAGAGCTCCTTCCTTTGGAATTAAGCCACTGTGGTCCAGTGTCACTGAACCGACACGTCTTAAAATCCATTCTTCATCCTCAACCAAGATAGTCCACAAGTAATCAAGATGTTCTGGAAGTGAATAACGAGTATCTGGTAAAGTGACAGTTTCAATTCCGTCTACAGTTATCCTTATAGCCGTCGTATAGGCAGAGCAAAGTTCTTGAAGGGTTGCTCGTTTCTTGGCCTCCAAACGCTGTGTAAGATCTTCCTGTTGGTCATGATCAAGTTGATCCCAATAGTCCGAGCGTATTTGATACAAAGCCCCTAAGGTTCGTTGAACTTTTCGCAGTCTTGCGAGACCATGTTTGGTTGCCGCAAGAAAAAGCAGGGTATTACGATAGAGTCGATCCTTTTGACCGCATCGTGTGCTAATGGAGTTCACATACTGCCTGATTGTTTCGTTTGCCTCATCGGTCTCGTTCCAGACCATAGATGGTGGCAAAATCAGTAATGCAAGAGATTTTTGTTCTGGCAAGGCCGTGGTGGGATCAACAACTATACGCCATATAGTACCTACTTGGGAACTCGTTGTTGTTTTTGATTCTGAACGTAAGTTCTCTATAATTTGGACATCAAGATCATTCTTCTCAATCTGTTGACGATACTGAACGACTAATTTGTTGAGTGTTGGTCTGGTGCCGAACCAGTAGCGTTTTCCAAGACTTCCTGCTGATGCTGTATGCAAGTAGAAACCGCGATTTTCTAATTCAAGCAAAGCACCATCCACATAATTCCAATTTATCCCCTCTCGAGAGCAAGCAAGCTTAATTTCCTTTGAACTATATCCACTCCGGCTACCTTGGCCTCCAAAAGATCCGAGGAGAATGGCAGAGGCTAGTCCTTCCCCAATAGCTTCATTCAAATAATCGCCACCTCGTTCATCGTCTAATTCTACCGAGTTAGCCCTCTCTCCAGTGACATCTGCTGCCACGACAGACTGATAGGCTGGCCCCCAGAGTCTGGTCAATGCTGCTTGAATTGAATCAACAGCCCAGTTGATATGGCACGGTTGAATCAAATGTTGAGTCTGAACATTCCCTCGGCGTCGTTGCCATAAATCTCCCACGATAGTTGCCAAAAGTCTTAGTACTCCTCGAGTTCGCTGCAAGTCTGGATGGCTTCCCCAACGAGTGTACAGCGTATCAATGAGTAACGGATGGAAAGGGTAGGCTCGTTGAATTCTCTCTTGGTAAGTTTTCTTTGAAGCGAATCCTGACACTTCGCGCGAGTGTATTTTGTACAATTCATGATAAGCCCGCGCAACTTTTTTTGGATAATCGGAATGCTCATTCTCTGTGACGATTGATTCAAAGAGCCTGGCTCTGACAACCTCATAGATTTCATTATCTGCAACAGGCTTGACATCCGCTCCGAGGCGTTGAAAACGTTTTTCTAATGCAGTGAAGGCTTCTTGACCTTTTTCGCTTTGAGCAACCTCTAATTTGCTTGCAGGAAGTGTTGCAACCACAACTGCACCTGGGACTTGTTGAACGGATTCAGTTAGCTGTTGAATAAAGGAAATAGTTTGATCAGCGAGACTGGTTTGACCAACAGAAACCGCGGCGGCTCCAACACAATAATCGGCTAATTCATCAAGGAGAATGAGACACGGGGCCGCAGATCGAAGAATATCTACGAATACACCCTGAGGAACATGCCTGCTTTCATCATTTGCTCGAATACGCTCGTAGAGAGTCCTGCCGCCGAGTTGATATGCCAGTTCTCCCCATAACGTTCGTAGTTGAATTCCATCATCTACTTCACGACCTTGTGTCGCATCACATGTGTGATTCGTAAATACGGCAATGCTCTTGATGTTTTCAGGTAATTGACCACCAACTGCTTCCAGAAGTTCTTTGGCATATGGAGAACCAGTGAGACTATGAGCATTTCTCGCCAGATGCCAAAGTGCTACGAGGGTATGAGTTTTCCCACCACCAAAGGACGTTTGCAGACTGATGATTCGGTCGCCAGCTTCTGCTCCTCCTTGGAGTGCTGCAGTGACGCGATTCAATACTCGGGATAATCCAGTCGTTAAGTAAGTTTTGCCGAAGAATTCTTCGGCGTTAAGGTAGATTTCTGGTGCGGTTTCCTGAACAACTGCCCAGAGGTTGGCAGCAAATATTGCCTCGGCGAGCCGTCCCTCTCGAATATCTTCATGAGGGATCGCGACTGCATACCATGGTTTTAGAACATCATTCATTGCATTCATTGTGGCTATGTGCTTTCTTGATTAATAAACAAATCTGGCTGTTCATCCTTGTACTCAACGCTCATAGATTCCATGCGTAAGGTTGGTCGTTCGCTGAGTAATGCATTAACTAATTTCCAGTCTTCTAAATTACGAGGTAGAACTTCAAATAATGCTTGGGCTAATTTCCAGAACGAGTCATTCTCCAAGAGATCGTTGTCTTCAAGAAATTTGACGAGGTCCTGTCGTTTTTCTTCTTTCCAGAGTAACATACATCTATGGAGCGCATCAATATGGGCAGGGGGATGGGAGAAACCATCGTCTAGTTGATCAACACGATCATCAAGAAGGGCAAGGCGGCATGTAGAACCATCCACCACAAAGATTCCATGCACACGAGCCACTTCCAAGGCACTAACTATGTCTCCGCCCCCTATCTGGACCATTAATCGAGCACTGTCCCATGCCTGTTCTTCGGTACCATAAAGGCTTGCCCAAACGAAATAGAGTGTTGAAAGATTATCGCTACGAAATTCTCCTGCAATGGAATCACGGGCTGCCTGCCGAGCGAGGTCCAGTAGTTCAGGGATCCCTACTGGAGTGCCATCTGCTTTTTCTACTCGTTCGTACTTGCCAAAAACGCCGACTGCCGGACCATAGCAGGCAACGATGAGGTCAGCACCTCGAAAGCCATAAGACCAGAATCGTTTAACAGATTGGCCGACAACATCTTTGATTTCAGAGCGAATTTGCTTAAATGATACTGCACTTCCAACAACTCGAGGACGACAAACCACTGTGACTGACGTTTCCAGAGAGGCAGTCCCTAATGCAAGTGCTGTTTTTGGCATCTCGGTAGCAATCGGCCAAGTAGCAATAGGTGATAATCCTGCATCAAAGAGCGACAAAATCAGAGCTGTCCAAGCATCCGTTGATTGATGTGCGAACATAACAGTGACAAGCTTAGGCTCTTTTGCAATGCGTAGTGCCTCTCGAAAACTTGTCGTTAGGAGTTGACGATAGTGAGTACGTGCACGCTCAAGCGAGCCTTCATGACGATGCTTGAGGCTTGTAGCTTCTTCAGACTTAGGTGTCAATGGTGTTATGAATACATCTGGGAATAGAGGTCCCACGCTCCGTTTAAGCCAAACATAGAAAAAATCAGACAAGTCACTATAAGCAATCGCATCATCATAAGGTGGATCAGTTACAACGCAATGAGCGGTTCCTGACTCCAGAGGCAACGATGCCGCATTACCGAGAAGGATAGTTGGTTCTCGAAATGTACCCACATCAGAAAAACGCTCATGTTCAATAACTTTGAGCATATAGCGGAGCTGAGTGGAGGCGGTACCTGAGGTATGGGCGAGAGGATTAACCTCTGGGTAGTCCCATATCATTGGGATAGCTTGCCCACCGAATGGAGTCTCACTTTTCTGATGGCTGGAGCGCCAACGTGTAAATCCGTTGTTAAACACTGCAACTCTGTCCAACCACAATCCCAGATATAGCCCGATTGCAAGACGATAGTCTCTGTCAGGGATAGTTTTCTCCATTTCCTTGAATGCCCAATGAAGTGATGCAACAAATGTCTGAATGGCTAGGAGTTGGCGGCGATTGAATAATTCACCCCAAGTTGTCATTCCAAATAACCATTGTCTGACATTATGTTGTTTATCTGGAAGTGGTTCTGCTGGACATTCCACTTGAATATTTCTTGCTTTTTCAAATCCAATCAGGTCAATATCTTCCACCATTCGATACTCTTTACCACTCGTTCCCTCCACAACGACACAAACCATCTGCTCGCTCATTAGTCCCGAAGATGCAGCGTCTCGAATTTCTTTTTCAGATGTTGGTTGTTCACAAAAAGGACAAATTGCTGGTCCTTTTGCTCGCTTTGTACCTTCGGTTCTTTTGACTTCACTACCGCGGGCTATCCCAAAAGCTATTTTCTTGTTCTGACGATCAACATGGAGCTCCAGCGCTACTTTTGGAACTTTATTGCGCACAAGAAGGCTGCGTAGTAATGGAACCTGTCCTTTACAGGAAGGATTGCTGCAAGGAATCGTTCTTGCCCAGAGATACGCAAGAATGGGACGCTCATCTTTGCCCACGGGATAGATATGTTTAATCTTTTCCTGCACATGATCCAAAATACGCTTAGCCCAATATTCAAAATCATGAGTAAGCATATTTTCAACAGGAATCTCACGCTTAATCTGCTTCCCAAATTCTTCTACAAGTTTGATTCTTTTTCCAGATGCACCGTATTTCTGTGGAAATTCAATAGTCGCACGTTGAATTAGGTGTGCCACGGGGTTATAATCATTTGCAATTGCTTGACAGCCAAGGCGAACGGCTTCCAAGGGAATTGCACCGCCACCGGCAAAAGGATCCAACACATGAGGAATCTCATTGTCTTGGGCAATGCGTATCAACTTTCGTGCGATTTGTAATACTTGACCTCCTTGTTCGTTTGTTGGATCACAGGTTTCCCATTTCACAAGGGAGCGATCATCTAATAGTTGTTTCGGAGTGGGTTGATTCTGGCGCTGTCCTGCCTCAAAACTCAGAGTTTCTGGTGACCATTTTGCAACAAATGAGAGTAACCGATTCCTCAAAGTATCAGGGATATTATCAGTGGGGCAGTATGGATCTTCATCACGATATGCCTTTTTACCTTGGCGATAACTTTTTAGGCTTTCATGGACATGTATCTTGAGATGGTATTCTATGGCAGCTCGGAATTCTGGAGGGCACCGAGGATCATCGGGATCAGGTACCAGTGAAGTAAAGACCACTGCCCGAGATATCGGCAGGGGTCTCCGCGCCCACCAAATATGCAAGTGGCTGATATGTGCGTGGTGAATATTTTTGTCACGAACACTCTCAGCGGAGATCTCTCTGACAGGTAGCGCTATCTCAATGAGTCTAGGGCAGTCATTCTTGTAATTTAGCCCTCCCCCTATCATAGTCTCGATTGAAGGAAAGTCTCGCCTGATCGAGGTTCAGGTCTGGTAGGACCAAGTTCATTAAGAAACGTTGATGCTATGGTAGAAACATATGAACTTGTGTTGCCGTTCACGCGCGCTCTCATTCTAAGTGCTTGGTCTAGGGGAAGCATAGTTACGCTAGACAGGAAGAGTGATTGCCGCGCTCTTGTAATGCCCACATAGAAAAGACGCCTTTGTTCTTCTAAAAAATCATTATCCTCATTAAGAGTGCACCCTTGTGGAGGTTGACTGGGAATTAACCCTTCAATACATCCCACCACAACAACAAGGTCTGCTGTAAGCCCCTTAGATTTATGCAGAGTCATAATGCGGACATAATCGGCATCGGTTGGAAGATCAGGCTGAGAAATCTGGTTACGTAGACCATCATGGAGTGCATTGGCATCAAGATCATTTCCAACAATCTTAGAAGCTAGCTTGTGGAGACGTTTAGCCCAATCTTCACTGATAGGAAACAAGTAATCAATCAGGTCTTGACCATGGTAGCTATCAAGTTCATTCAGACGACTCTGAAGTTCTCGGAATTGAGTAATTAGACAGCCAGTAAATGAAAGAGTAAGGTCTCCAGATTCAAGTTGCTCCAAGGCCACGCGTGGAGTTTTCCCTGTCTGACCACAATAATTTCTCAGTTGGTTCCACCCTCGGCGGTTAAGGGTAGGACTGGTAGAACCACACCAAGAACGGAGAGCGACACGGTCATCAGGATTCGCGAGGAGGGTAAGCAATGTAAAGGCCCTTTGAGCTTTTTTATCTTCAAGTTCTTCCTCATTGAAGAAGCTGTGAGCATGGATATTCTTGTGCCGAAGTTCATCACGAATGGCATGACCGAAATGTCGACATGGTGCAAGAATGAGGACCTGTCCTGGCGTCACTACATTTCTGTCAACTTGACTCTTTATTATGTCGGCGATACCTCTCGCCTCTTCTTGCATGGAATTCCATTGAAGTATATGTACTTTGCCGTCGGGGTTTTCTGGTCTCGACATGAGTTGGCGAGGCGCTCTGTGCTCATTATTATTGATCAATGTGTTGGCCAATTCAACTACATCCTTTGGACATCGTCTACACTCCTCAAGGTAGATGTCATAGGTTCCAGAATGTGATTCATGAAAGGTAGCGATTCCGTTTGGGTATGCAAATTTGAATGAATAAATTGATTGATCCTCATCTCCGATAATGCACAGTTGCGCATTGTCGGCAAGCAGATCTAAAAGTTTTTGTTCCGCACGATTAAGGTCTTGATACTCGTCAATCAGCACATGTTGGAATACACGACGGTGAGGGGATGCTGGGTTCTCCTGAAGATACTTTAATGACTCTGGGATTAATTCACCAATTAGCATTGCCTCATGAAATTTTAACCATGCATTAAGATCTTTCTGAAATGAGAGATCCAAATCATCTGTGGGCCAGCCAGGTTCTTGGGATTGAAGACGTGCCCAAGCGGCATTGAATGCATTGAGGCGTTCCTTAAGTTTTTGGATACCACCATAATCCCGATTATCCATATCATTCAATAAGATACGCTCCTCAAACGCTAATAGAGGACGGGGAGTACGTCCTGTAATTTTGAATACGTCATGCTGTCCCAGCAAACTAAAACAAAAGGCATGTAAGGTTCCACAGCAAACATTCTCAACATCTTGGATACACATATCACTCAACTCAGATTTAAGGTCTTGGGCTGCCATCCGCGTGAATGTTGAAACCAGAATCCGATCTGCATGAGTCCCATCTTGTAGAAGCCTAGCTACTCTCCTCTTCAGGGCGAAAGTTTTTCCAGTACCAGGCCCCGCTAGGACTCGGATTGGAGTCTGGTCGGACTCCGCGATTTTTTTCGCAGGTCCATCAAGTTCTTCATACCAATTCATTTCATATTTTTGGATTCATGTACTTTTTTACTCCAACCGTCAACTTCCTGTCCTTGTTGAACCCAATCATTTTCGTCAATCATGTATTGAATTTGACGGTAGAGCATCGTTGGGTTTAGTCTTGATCCTGGATCTTGGATAATATGTAATCGTGGCTGTTCACCCTTACAAAAAGTAATCACATAGAGCCATGCGCGTTCACCAAGTTGACGTAGCTTATTCAATTCTGGACTGGTGATGATGATTGGACCGGACAGAGCACGTCCCTTGACCTCTATAAATCGTTTTTTCCCGTTAGATCCCTCAGAGCGAATGTCATAGTGCTCTCCGTCTTGACTAACATCAGTCGGTGTCCAACCACGGCTTCGTTCATAGCGCATCGTCACATCCATAGCGGTGGCTTCAACTTCATCATCCCTGCGCATGGGAAAGCCTTTAGATGGTGTGTTAGGATCACTATCGATTGCAATTACAGGAGCAGGTACAATTAAAGCTTCCGCCAGCAGTTCTGGAAGATCTGGAGAAAGTTTCTTCATGTTATCCAATTCCCTAATGCGCTCGCCTTTACGCGAATTTAGATCCCCAATTCTCTGTTGAAGACGTTGTCGTTCGGTTGTATTTTCCTCCCCGAAGAGTTGAGCCCTCTGGAGATCATTAAGTTTTTGTTGTAACTCAAGAATAAGATCTGTAAAAGCAGTGTTTAGATAACCTTGACGGAGACTACATTCCTTCACCCGAGATGATTTGACTTTCTCCAGCTGAGGTTTAGTGATATGATCATACGTCCAAATAAGAACATCATCTGTTGATTTTGAAGCCATCTGAGGGAACTGTATATCCACATCAGGTACTGTACAATTTAAAAGGTAAGAGGGTGAGATCGTACGAAGTTTCGTCTGGTCATACGTGATTACTGCCAGTCTTTCGTGAGCTTTTGAATCATGAATCCCATGCCGTGGAGGCAACCGGCTATCATTGATTGTTGAGCGGATCAGCCAGATCTTCTGGGGCTGAGTAATATTCGGGTCCACGAGCACAGCTCCCTTGGCAAATGCTTTCCGAGATTGAAGAAGCGTCCACTCAACAAGAATGTCAAACAAGTCATGTCCAGGGCCCAATAGACTTGTTTGCTCAGGAACCGGCACACTACTGGCAACGCTGATGAGTTTCTTATCAAATACAAAGAAAGCTCTATGGAAATTGTCTATTGTCTTCCTTCGCTCGCGGGCAAGATCAAGGAGTTTAGTTGGAGTCGCCCCTAAACGATATACCTGATTCTCAAGGGAGGGAAGCGTTCCCTCACATGCTTTCCAGGCTCGCTCAAAGAAACCCTGAATAAATAAAGGCTGTAATCGGTGTTCTTCTGATGAATCTCTGAGTTCAGAAGCGGACCTAAGGTCAAGAGGAGATGCAAGTGATGCCTTTTTTTGCAGAGCAATCAAATCCTCAGCTTTCTCAATTGATGCTGAGACGAGTGCTTTTTCTGCCTCTTCGGAACCCTTCAATTCATCATCCGAGTCTAAAGCTTGTTCTATAAGTTGAGATAAAGGTACGCCCTCAAGCAAATCGTCAATCACATCGTAGACACGGTCAGATCCCATCTGCTCACGCATGATGTCCATCTTGGAAAGAACCGTCTCAAGAACTGCTCCCTCTCGTGTATTTTGTGCAACTAAGTTATAGACCCATACATCAGAAGCCTGTCCATATCTGTGAATTCGTCCCATCCTTTGTTCAAGTCGATTGGGATTCCATGGAAGATCCCAATTGATCAAGTACCGACAGAATTGGAGATTTATCCCTTCACCAGCGGCATCAGTGGCTACCATTATTTTTGCATTGATCCGAAACTCACGTTGCGCCTGCTTTCGAGCATCAACATCCATACCCCCATGAATCTCTGCAACCGAATAACCTTGTTGATGAAGACGTTCAACTAGGCTTTTAAGTGTATCTACATGCTCGGTGAAGATCAGGAGTTTTTCATCATCGGAACGAATAATATCTGACGAGTCTAAGACGGAGAGAAGCTCTGAGAACTTTGCCTCTTGATGATTCTTAAGGCTCTCGGCAAGTTGAAATAGTCGTTTGACTTCATCGCATTCTTCTTGAATTTTGACAGGATCATCAGTTAGAACCTGACGGAATATGCGCTGATCAACCAGTTCACGCTCCTCTTCTGTTAAGTCCTCATATTCAGCCAAGTTGCGCGGACCATCTGGATCAAGATTTCCCTTAGAGAGTCGCTTTTTTTCTGAATCAGACCGGCCTGAATCCTGCAGAATTGACAGAACATCAGTGAGTGCCTGCAAGCGACGATCCAGCGTTTTTGTTATAGCATGTATACTACTGGCAAGGCGACGCTGCATGACCATGAGAGTTAACTCAACATTTCTATTATTCTTCTCCTTCGCCTCTTTTCGCTTTGGTTTAACATAGTTTGAAACTTCGTCATAAAGCGATTTTTCTTCAGGTGTAAGTCTATAGCCAATTGTTTTGGTGTGTCGACTCTTGAATAGCGGTTGGCCATCCCAATCTACCATTTCTTCCTTCAACCTGCGAAGAAAGAATCGATTTCGTGCATTACTTATAGGTTGTTCAGCTTCAAAGTCTTCACTAATATGTATCTGAGGTGCCCCTCTATGCCGTCGTATCCTCTCATCAACATGTTCATCTTTCTGGAAAAGATCTTCATCTAGGAGAAGCAATAGACGCCGGAAAGTATCCTTTCTCCCTCGGTGAGGAGTTGCTGTGAGGAAAAGCATGTGATCGGTCATACTTGAAAGTGCCTTCACCGCCTTATATCGTTCGCTTTCGTCCAGTTTTTTGCCATATTCGTAGGCTGAGAGTTTATGTGCCTCGTCAACAATTATTAGATCCCAGTGTGTAGAAGTGACAGCGTTCAAGAACCCCTTATTTCGTGCAAGAAAATCAACAGAAGTGACAGAAATATACTCTTCATTACGGGAAAATTGATTAGGTTCAGCTTCATAAGACGCTCGGTTAATCAATCGAACTTTAAGACCAAACTTTCCATGCAGTTCTTCTTCTGCCCATTGCTTGGTCAGGCCGCCAGGTGTGATAATGAGAACTTTTTGTAGAACTCCACGGAATTGTAACTCTTTAATCAAGAGGCCAGCCATAATCGTCTTGCCCGCACCAGTATCGTCGGCAAGCAAAAACCGAATTCTTGGCAATGGCAGTAGATAGCGATAAACTGCTTCAATCTGATGGGGTAGGGGGTCAACAATACTGGAGTTGACAGCAAAAAGAGGATCGAATTGATGTGCGATACGGATGCGTTCCGCCTCAACACCCAAAAGGAACAACTCAGGGTCAGCGTCAAAAGAATGCTGGTCTCCACGGATCTTGACTAGCTCTGAGAATTCTTGTAAATCCAAGAGACGTTCGATAACCCGCTTGGAATCCAGTGCTTTACCTTCAACAAGCGTTTTATCACCAAATGAACCAATTTTTATTATTTCAACGAGTTCGCCCGAAAGTAAACCTTCAACCACATCCCCAGCGACAATTTGATTATTGTTTGTCTTCATAATTGTTCTTTAACTGCTCAACCTATATTCATTGACGGGAACTAACTGCATCATCTTACCAACGGTAGCATCCATTCAGCATCATTGTTTCATTTAAGAGATCATGCCAGTCTATACATAAAATACATACGTTGCTGATAATTGGAACAGTCCTCAAATTTCATTATTTGAGATTTCAAACATTTGCTACTAGACATTTGTTCAGAGCGACCAGAAGTCTCATGCTGATCCAATGCTCTGCATAAGTAGGCTTCATCTGGACGATTGAATTACTGATCAAATTAATAAGCATGTGAGCCTCTTTCAAAATTCTTCAACTGGATGATTTTTTGAGGGATTTCGAAAGAGGTTCCCATACTGAAGATTTCGCGTGGTCCGACTAAACTGAGCCAGTTTAAGCCACAATTCAACGGGGACAACAGGTGAAAATAAAGAATTTTGAAAGAGGCTCATGTTAATAGTTTTAATTCAATCGGTATCTTTAGGAGTAGCTTTTTCAACATCATGATACGTGAGGTCATCAAGGAACACCAATGTAAGACCTCAATTGACTGATATCTGGGGCCTGTGTAGGTGTGAGCATCAACTATGAATTATCCGAGTAAATCCATACCAACTCAGAAAGCGACTAGCTTGATGCAGGGGAGTTTAAAGAATCATACAAGAGAACAACAACGTTGTAGAAGCTGGAATATTCAGAATCTTAGTAATATTTCTCCATCCAACTCTACCCTGATATTAAGGGGTAGTACTTTGTCATTAATCTACTCATGGTTGATAGTATCGCAATTATTCTCGGCGGTGGAGCCGGGTCACGCTTGTTTCCACTTACACTACTTCGCTCTAAGCCCGCTGTACCGCTTGCGGGCAAATATCGTCTTATTGATGTTCCAGTTTCAAACTGTATCAATTCCAGTATCAATAGGATCTTTGTCTTGACACAATTCAACTCCGCAAGTCTGAATCGTCACCTGGCTCATACCTACAGGTTTGATAATTATCGGCGGGGTTTTGTTACAGTCATGGCTGCAGAACAGACCCAGCGTTCGGCTAAATGGTTTCAGGGGACGGCGGACGCAGTACGGCAATGTATTCCTCACGTCTCAAACTACCGCCAGAAATATGTGCTGATTCTATCTGGGGATCAGCTTTACTCAATGGATTATCGCAAAATTCTTAATCATCATGAAGCGAATGATGCGGCGGTTACTGTTGCAACCATTCCAGTTACTGCGGAGCAAGCCCCTGGTTTCGGTATTCTAAAAACCAATGGAAATCAAGAAATCATTAAATTTCATGAGAAGCCCAAAGATCTGGTAGGAAAATCAAGCCAAGTCAGTGAATCAATGGAGGGTAAGGGACGGGTGTACTTGGCTTCCATGGGCATATATGTGTTCAACAGTGAGCTCCTGTTCAAGGCCCTTGATCAACACCCCAATGACCATGACTTTGGTAAGCAGATTATTCCCCGAGCGATTGAGAAAGTAAAGGTAGTCAGCTTTCCGTATGAAGGCTATTGGAGTGATATTGGAACGATTGGTTCATATTATGATGCCAGCTTAATGCTGGCGGAGCCCCAGCCTGGATTCAACATTTATGATCCGAATAAGAGATTATATACCAATGCAAGGATGCTTGCACCAGCAAAAATTTCAGGGGCCAAACTCACAAATAGTCTCGTATCAGAGGGAAGTATGATTGGAGAAAGTGACATCTCTCAGTCTGTGATTGGAATCCGCTCCTACGTAGGGAATCACACCACCATCCGTAACTCTGTTCTATTGGGGGCGGATTATTATCCGTGGAATGGACTAACATTTCGGGAGCGGGTTGAAGGTCCAGATCAACCCGGTGTCGGAGATCATACATTTATTGAAGGGACCATTATTGATAAAAATGTTCAAATTGGAAATAATTGCATCATACGCAACAAGGAGGGCGTAGAAGAACATGATGGAAAGAATTTTTATATCAGGGATGGAATCGTCGTGATTCCCAAAAATGTCACAATCTCCGATCAAACTGTAATCTGATGTACTTGGCTGAAAAAAGCTGCTGGTGGATCCCACTAATCATTGGACTTTTCGTATTTACCGGCTGTAGAACCTACGGCGGTGGTACAGATGATCAAATGGCTGCGAGCCTACGTACGGCCTACCAACAGATTGATGCCGAGGCCCTGATCTTGCAATCTGAGGCAGAGATGCTCGCTGAGACTGCTGAGGTATATCCCAAACTGGTTCCTTTCAGTGAGCAGATGCAGAAAATTGCCACAGAGTATGCTGAAATGATCAAGAAGCAGAAAAAAATGATTGATCAAGCCATCGCTTTTCAGGATAATGTAGTTACGAATTGGGTCGGAAAGGATCGCTATCGCACATTACATCGTGCATTCGGTGCGGTCATCAGTGAAAGAGAACTGAAACTTGATAAAAGGTATATGCTCTCGGTAGATCTTGGCGAGTACCTTGGAGTAATTGAGCGGAAGACTCCATCCGAAGAAGGACGCTTACAAATCCGACCTCAGTTTTATAACCAGCTGAAGAGAGATGTAGACTTTCAAAATATAATTGCTGGTTTAGAATCTGCAACTGCCGAGTAGTATTCCAATTAGGGCTAAGTTGACGACTCGTGGACGTATGATCCTAAGGTCTCTGCTATGTTTGTGTTGGGCATGGACAGCTCAGGCACAAGTCCCCACCGACTCACTGGTTCACTATCAGTTAGGAGATATTGTTGTGAGTCCATCTGGAGGTACCCCTGACATCTTGTCCGTTTCAACTACCCATCGAGTCCAACTGGCTGAGATTGCACAAGCAGATGCAGCTTCCATTGCACCGATTCTGCGCCGCATCCCATCTGCACACCTCCAGACGAATTCAAGGGGAGAATCGCTGATCTATCTTCGAGGCGCCGGCGAAAGGCAAGTGAGTATATTTTTTGATGGGGCGTTGCTAAATGTACCATGGGATAATCGTGTGGACCTGAGCCTGATTCCATCAGAGGTTGTAGGAGAAATTTCAATTTCAAAAGGAGTGCCATCTGTCCTCTACGGAACGAATGTTTTGGGAGGGGCAATCAATATGACCTCTCGGCAACTCCGAAATCAAGGAAGCTTCTCCCAAGCATCTGGAATTCTCGGCTCCCATGGCTCAAAGCAGGCGCGCTTGACTTGGCTTCGTCGGTCCCAGCGATTTCAGTCTACGGTCTTCATGGGAATTTCAGACCAAGATGGGTTTAGTCTCTCTCAACGGGCACATCTTCCATACAGCCAGAATGCAAGTAATCTTCGCACCAATACGGATCGACAGATGCGGTCGGTGTTCGGTCAATTCTCTTTTGACATCGGCGCAGAGGGAAGAATTGGGATGTCGCTTCTGCGGTTTGATGGAAAAAAAGGGATTGCTCCTGAGGGGCATCTTGATCCTGAAAAAGCCAATGTACGTTTCTGGCGATATCCTGATTGGAATACCAATATGGCAATCCTTAGCAGTGACTTCCCGTTGCAGGGAGGAAGTCTTCGCGCTACCGCCTGGGCTAGTCGGTTCGGTCAAACCATTGCACAGTTTGCGGATCCGTCCTATTCTGAGCGGTTGGATACTCAAATTGATCAGGATGATACTTACGGTGTCCGACTTGCATATTTACGAAACTTTTCAAACTTCGCATCACTCCGAACGGCACTGAATTATATTGCTTCAAGCCATAAACAGGAAGATCTACCAGTTGGCGACCCATCGGTATACAAGGTTTTTTCGCAGCGTATTTTCAGTCATGGGATTGAATTTGCAAGAGCTGGCCCCGTCAATGTACTCATAGGAACCAGTATGGATCTCCTAGTTACTCCAAAGACGGGAGACAAGCCTGATCGTGGTCCACAGACAGGCTTGGGAGTCACAATGGGGCTTTCTCGTGAGTTACCATCAGGAATCAGAATCCGGGGTGTGACAGGTAGAAAAATTCGTTTTCCAACTATGCGGGAGTTGTTTGGGGAAGCACTTGGACGTTTTCTTGTGAATCCTGATCTCAAGCCTGAATCTTCACTCCTGGCCGAGATAGCAGTTGAGATTGAGCGAGATAAAGCAACGGCAGAGGTGATTACCTTCTTCAGCAGAACCTACAATACAATTGGACAAAAGATGGTATTGTTTGAGGGTGAACCTAAAGCAAGGCGTCAGCGCGTAAATCTTGAGGGGAGTAGGGTCCTGGGATTTGAGGCATCCGTCTCTTCAAGAATTATGCCCAACGTCTGGATGAGTTGTAATGTTACTGCGATGCATGCTCGTGAGCTTAGTTTTGGAGGCTCCCAGCCCTTTATAGAAAAGCCATCTTGGATTGGAATGTGTAACTTCAATTACCGGCCTGGGCTGGGAATTTCAATGATCCTGGAGAGCCAATATTCCGGTGAGGCCCACGGGCTAGGAGAGGATAACCGACTCATTCCCCTGCCAAATTCGCTGGTAACCAATACCCGTCTGGCATGGCTCGTCTTATATAGTCGGTATTCCGCTGAATTATTTGTGCGAGTGAATAACCTCACGGATGAGGCCGTACTACCGCAATTAGGGCTTCCTGGGCCCGGCCGTGCATTTCATGCAGGACTTCAGGTCACGTTCTGAGGATCCTGCCACATGTAGTCGCAGAGACGCATTGCTTTCATTGGGACAAATCTATTGATCATCGCGCATTCTAATTAATCAAAGAAACTCATTTTACCCGAGAGAAAGTTTTCATGACTCAACCTGAGGGGCATGGCATATCTTCAATTATCTGGTACTTACCAGAAAATTCCCGATTTTTACTTAAGCAGTGATAGGTTGGGAATTTCAGGATCAAAAATTTCGAGTTGACTTGCTTGAATAATCGCACGACTCCCATTTTCTCTACACTTCATTGGAAATGAACGAAAAAAAAGAAGTGCAATAGTGCGATTGTGGTGCCAGATAAAGCCCCTACACTTTCGTATGGGAAGTCAAAATTATCACCAAAGTTCTTGTATAACCGTTGAAAGATACTGGATAATTCTGACCAATCAATTATGTGGTTGCTTGATTGAGTGAGTCACGCAACTCTAGAGTAGCATCGGCGGCTCTTTCGGCAAAATCCTCTCCCGAAGAGGCATACAAGATCCCTCTACTGCTGTTTACGAGCACTGGGGCATTATAGGTGGCTACTTGTGCAGCAGAGTTGATTGAGCCTCCCTGCGCACCTATCCCGGGAATCAGGAAAGGTGTGTGAGGATACTCTTGGCGTAGGTGGAATAATTCATTTGAGTTGGTTGCACCTACTACAAAACCAACAGATCCTGGAAATTTTTCCCCCCATTTGAATGCGAGACGGGCAACATGGTCGTACAGTGGCTTCCCATTGATCTGCAGTGACTGAAGTTGATCACCACTGGGGTTAGATGTTCGAACCAAGATGAATACAGCACGTCCTGGGTAATTCAAAAATGGCTCAACTGCATCCAAACCCATGTACGGTGCAATGGTACAGCCGTCCGCATTTAGTAAATCGAAAATGCTGGTAGCGTACATGGAAGCTGTATTCCCTATATCGCTACGCTTTGCATCAATAATGTGGATTCTGTTCTCGGGGATATAATCCATCGTGGTTTTTAGCACACCAAACCCACAATTCCCGAGACTCTCATAGAATGCAGAATTGAGTTTGTATGCGCAGGCATAAGGTGCAGTAGCCTGTATAATTGCTTGATTAAAAGCCAAAACAATAGACCGAGGGGAGCCATGTTTTTTGTGAAGATCATCTGGGATTTTACTCAAATCTGGATCTAAACCCACACAGACTAAACTATTTGTAGCAGTCTGTGCCCTCCGTAAACGTTCAACGAAATCAGCCTTCATACTTGAAAAAAGAGTGGGCACATTATGAGTGAACCTTGCCAATACCCGTATCAGATTTTGGTTTTCAACATCTTGTTTGATGAATGGTTGACTCTGAGTATTCCTGCAGTTAGGTTCAAAAAAGCAGAGGGATCAATAACTTTATTACCTTGTGATATTCTCATATTAGAGTGTAGGGACAATAGATATTACAGTCAGCAATTTTAGTTATGATTGCCTAATATAGACCAGAATGAAAAGAGGTTTAACGGATACTCTGTATCAATACTCCGGCTCACTATGTTCCCAAAAATGAATTCTGGAATCACCAATCATGCGGATAGGCTAGGTTTTTAATTCTGATTCTTTTGTGCACCATCTTGCGGGTAATTCATACTTGAATTTGCTTTTGTTCAACCGACTATATTTTGTTAACTTGGAATGGACGTCCACGTTTTGCAAACTGTCAATCACAACACGTTCTAAGTATCTGGCTCTCTACATTTAACTTCTCCATTCATAAAATCTATGTCCACTGCTACGGAAATCCTGAAAATGCCCTCGTTGAGTCTTGGGATAGAAGAAGAGTATCTGATTGTCGATCAAGACACGGGGAAATTAATACGTGAGGCATCGCCCATGATGTTGAAGGATGCCCGTCAAGCACTTGGCGGGCAAGTTTCGCAGGAATTTTTCCAGTCTCAAATTGAAGTTGGTACCAGCGTATGTAAAAATGTGCAGGACGCCCGGGATGAATTAATTCGGTTACGTAGAACGGTGTCAGATGTGGTTGAACCCTATGGGCTTGCGATTATTGCTGCGTCATCCCACCCGAATGCGTCCTACATCACCCAGCGTCATACTCCACGGGAACGCTATGATATCCTCGCACAGAATATGCAGGTCATCGCTCAGAGAATGGTGATTTGTGGCATGCATATTCATGCAGGGATTGAAGATGATAATCTTCGAATCGATCTAATGAATCAGGCCACCTATGTATTGCCCCATTTATTGGCCCTGAGTTCCTCATCCCCCTATTGGGAAGGTCAAGATACCGGATTGATGTCTTATCGTATTGCAGTATGGAATGAGATTCCCCGTACAGGACTACCAGAACATTTTGAGAGTTATGCCGAATTTGAGCGTCATGTCAGTATACTGGTTCATGCCGGAGTAATTGAAGATAGCACGAAAATCTGGTGGGATATTCGCCCTAGCCATCGCTTTCCTACGTTAGAAATGCGGATTTCAGATATTTGTACAAAGATTGATGATGCCATCTGCATCGCCGCACTCTATCAATGTTGGCTACATATGCTATGGCGATTACGAAGAGAAAACCAGCGTTGGAGAAGTTATGCGAACATGTTGCTGTACGAGAATCGATGGCTTGCCCAGCGCTATGGGATTGACGGAGAGCTCATTGATTATGGAAAAGGGCAGATGGTTCCCTACTCGGATTTAATTGAAGAACTACTCTCTTCCATTACACCGGATGCCGAGGATCTGGGATGTGTGGAAGAGATCAATCATGCACGAACAATCCTTAAGCGGGGAACCAGCGCACACTTACAGCGAGAGGCCTACCAGAAGGCAACCGTTCAGGGAGCAACTCCAGAGGAAGCCAGCAAGGCGATTGTGAATATGTTGATTGAAGAAACGATGAGTGGGGTATAGCCCTATTCACCAGATGGGAGAAAGACGATAAATCGTACACTATCTCTGGATACACTTCCAAACAAACCATGTGCGCCTGATAACGTCTGGATGGCATTCGGAACCACCCCTGGACCAAATGTTCCGCCTCCTTGCTGAAGTTCAGCCGAACGAATAAAATCGGACATGTTCTCGTCCAACGAGTTGACATAAATAATATTCGGGCCAAAAAAACTTACTCCAATCCAGGGGTAAATCAACTCAATCGTGCCGTCTGGGAATTTGACAAAATTTCCCTCGGTAATGATTGGCGAACCACTGATCCTAAAGTCTTCTATGGTGAGTTCGTCATCATCTTCCAAAAAATCTACAACCGTAGGAACCGCCGTGTCTAGAACGGCATCTATTGCTTTAGTCACAAGAGTGAATTTACTTTGGGATTGATCAGTACTTTTTCCAGGGGATACAATGAGGACTAGTTGTTCTGTTGACTCATAGGTTCCTGACTCTCGAGAAGCACTGAGTATCTCAACAGATGTTGGGACATTCGTTGATCCCGTAATTGGAGAGGTGGCTTGGGGTACGTTAACCAATAGATCATATTGCGCGCTAGGCTGGACAATATGTTCGGCGCCAAGATATGAATAAATCCCGGGCGTATCTGGAGAGGATTCCATTCGTAATTCAGTTGACCCAGTGGTCAGGATTACTTCGGCATCACGAATCGCAAGGTCTTCAAATTCGTATTCCTGATCAGTTTGAGCAAGGAAGCTCACGCGAGCAGGAGGCACAGGTTCATTCGCAACGAGGGTCAACTCCACGACCACTTGATTATCCAGCACGCTAAAATCTGATGAATCACATCCAGCGGAGACCAAAAGCAAGCCAACATAAAGAAGCCGTCTAACCATTAGAACTCCACGGTAAATGAGAAATTGGGGAGGGGAACAGGAATCTGAGGGATGGTCGTACTCGTCAAATTTCCCTCATCTTCAACATCATTGAAGATAAACCAGACATTACTACGGGCATAGACATTGATTACTTGCATCTGCAGTTCATAGTCAGCAAATTTACCAATTGATCCGCTCAGAGTCGCCCCAAGGTCAAGCCGATGATAGGGGGATAATCTTGATTGATTCAGCCCGGGCGAAACAAGCAGGTTGGTTTCATCAAACCCATTGACTAGTTCAGTTCCGTATGTTCGATAGGTCGCCTCGGGTTTGGTATATGCCTGCCCGGATGCAAATGTAAACACCCCACCTAATTCCCACCGAGGAGAAATTCTCCACTGAGCCACCACATTCAGATCATGTACGCGGTCATTACGGGGGGTATACGGTTGAGGTTCACCGAAAGTATCCTGATTCAGTCTCGGGAAAAACCGATCGGTATTCGCCAGTGTGTAAGCAATGAATCCATTTATACGTCCCCCTTGGCGTGAAAGCTGAATTTCGGCCCCTTGAGCATTTCCGCGCCCAAAGGCAAAGATTTCAGGATATTCAAGCCCTGCAAGTCCATTCGAAAATGGATCCAGCACAAAGAGTTGACGCATTGTACGTACATACAACTCGGTATCCAGGGTGAGATTATCCGTCAAATTGGTTTTGACCCCGACAATGTACTGGTCACCAAACGAAGGATTTACGCCCTCACCACTGGTTAGCCAGAAGTCAAATCCAGAAAATACTTCATTCGTAATCAGGGTCAAGAACTGATAGTACCTTCCCGCACTCGCCTGTAGACGGACCTCGGATCCCAGTTGATGTTCTACAGAAACACGCGGTGCCAACGTGAAGTGTCGTCCATATCCGTAATAAGTTGCCCGTAAACCCGAACTGATAGACCAGTAGGGGGTTGGACGAAACGTATCTTGAAGATAGAGAGATGCATGTTCCACACGATTACGAGTGTTGAAGACCTCACGATCATCAAAAAAGTTGATCAGGGGGGCATCAAAGATTCCCGCCCAAAAGCCACCAACAATCTCGTGTTTGGAGTTCGGATAATACTCAAAGTCAGCCCGTACAGAAGTTTCTTCTACCCGGTTGATTTGCTTGAAATTTGTACCACTGAACCGTGCGGTTGGGGTAGATTCATACCAGGAGTAAGTAATGGTAGCATTCGTGAAGAGCTGGTTAGACCATAGATGTGTCCAGCTTCCTGTGGCAGTACGATTCCCATAAAGCAATTTAATTTCAACGCCTTCGGCAAAGTTTGAGCGAAGGTAATCCGAGCCCGAATAGAAAGAAACAGAGATTTTATCATTTGCAGAGGCGTCAAAGTTGACCTTCCCGTTGAAATCGTAAAAGTAGAAGGCTCGCGGAACCGCATCAACATTCCGGAGCACCGAAAGTAGTGGTTCCAAAGTGGAGCGCCTTAGGGCAACCATCCACGATCCGCGAGAATACGGCCCCTCTGCAAATGCCCGTGAAGCCAACAGGCCTAGACTGACCTTCCCATGAGTTTCCCGCCGGTTACCATCTTTATTCTGAACATCCAGAACAGATCCGATTACTCCGCCATACTTGGCTGGGAATCCTCCTTTATAAAGACGTACATCCTTGATGGCATCGGTATTAAATGTTGAGAAAAATCCGAACACATGGCTAGGATTATAGATTTTTGTGCGGTCCAGAAGGATAAGTGTTTGACCAGGATCCCCACCACGGATATACAGACCGCTGGAATAATCCGATGCCTGGGCTACACCGGG
Organism: Rhodothermales bacterium; assembly: GCA_965208025.1. Lineage (GTDB taxonomy): Bacteria > Bacteroidota > Rhodothermia > Rhodothermales > Bin80 > Bin80. The sequence continues at coordinate 629,829 of OZ242302.1, read as the reverse complement.
TAAGAGTTGTAAAGAGCGGAAAACATCGGGTTCAAAAACCTGAGGTAATTGTTGGATTGCGGCGATCCCGATTTGACTCACTCCAATAGATCGGATTTCCTCCTCGTTGATACGGTCTGCTGCAACCTCCAATGCTTCCAGAAGCTCGGGAGTAGAGGACAGTTCAATATCCAAACGGATGGATTCCCCCGAGGCAAACGTAATTTCCCGTCGTACGGTCTCAAACCCAACATAGGAAAATCGAACGATATAGTTTCCTGGCTCAATACCTGAGACGGCATAATATCCCGATAAGTTCGTGGTTGCCCCTCGAAGAGTGCCTTCAAGAAAAACATTGGCGGCAATCAGGGTTTCACCAGTGGAGGCTTCGGTAATGAATCCATCCAGCGCAGCAAACTCTTGGCCCTGTGCCGTAGGAATGAGGAAGCTGAATGCGATCAGGAGTTTGATCTGAATATTAATTGACTGTGCGGAATAGAGGGTAGACCTGCGAGTCAAGTGTATCACGGTAGGATTGATTTGGTGAGATTCAGTTTAAGTACGACATCAAGATTGCGGGTAACTCATACGAGCCATCTTCTTTTTGGTTATGTTCCAATAGTGCAGCGACGACTCTTGGCAGGGCAAGAGCGCTGCCGTTGAGCGTGTGAACAAGTTGAGGCTTACCGCCAGATTCAGGTCGAAACCTCAGGTTCATACGCCGAGCCTGATAATCCGTAAAGTTGGAAATAGAAGACACCTCCAGCCAGCGCTTCTGTCCTGCACTCCAAACTTCAAGATCATATTGTTTCGTTTGATTAAAGCCCAATTCTCCGGCGCACATCAGAAGGCAGCGGTAGGGTAGTTCTATCTGTTTCAAAAGATTTTCTGCATGGAGACGCATAGTTTCCAGAACTTGATAACTCTCGTCCGGATGGGTGATTTGTACGATCTCAACCTTGTCAAACTGGTGCAATCGGTTGAGACCACGTACATGAGCGCCGTACGAACCAGCCTCTCGACGCCAACATGGGGTATGCGCACAAAACTTGACAGGTAGATCTTTCTGGGGCAGGATCTCATCCCGAAAATAGTTAGTGAGAGGCACTTCCGCAGTAGGAATCAAAAAAAAACCTTCCTCGGTATGATACATCTGTCCCTCTTTATCGGGTAGTTGCCCTGTACCCTGAGCACTGAGGGCATTGACGAACAGAGGTGGGCGAACCTCTGTATATTCCGGCGTAGCGAAGTCAATAAATAAATTGATGAGTGCTCGGTGTAACTTTGCGCCAGCCCCAATATAGAAGGGAAACCCGGCTCCAGCTACTTTTGCCCCGCGCTCAAAGTCGATAAGGCCATGGTGGTCAGACAGCTCCCAGTGGGGCAGAGGGGCAAAGTCAAAAGACGGGAGTGTACCATGTTGATGAACGATGACATTTTCTTCCTCGGAGACCCCTTCGGGAACGCTTTGATGGGGAATATTCGGGATCAATAGCAATAGATTTTGGAGTAGATCTTCGGATTTGGAAACCGTCTCTGCCAATTCCTTTACCTCGCTTTTCAGTTTTTTCTGATGTTGGATCAAACGCTCAGCCGTTTTTTGATCCCCATCACGCATGAGCGTGGCAATCTTTCGGCTCTCGGAGTTGATCGTCTGCTGGAGGGATTGCTGACGCGTGAGGGCTTCGCGTAGTAAGAGGTCATGATCAAGCAGATCATCGACGAGTGGAATACTCTGTGATGCGCCACGCTGCGAGAGCGCATGGCGGACTTTGTCCGCGTTGGATCGAATAAACTCAACACCAAGCATGAACAAGAGGATTTCCAGAAGGAGGGAGTTCCGAACGGAGTCTGATGTGTTCCAGGGCTGCTTTGAGGGGGAAAGGTTGAAAATTCAACTCCGTTTCTGCCTTCAATGTAACCAGCCCGGTATATTCTGGTCGCTGGGCTACCTGTGGTGTCAAGTGTTGCACGGTCGGTTGAATAAGTGACTGATCAAGATCAAAAGCTTCTGCAATGGACCGAGCAAATTCGTACATGCTGATGAACTCTCGTCCAGACAGGTTATACACTCCGCTCTTTTGAAAGTGTACAATTCGGAGTATTCCTCTAACCAAATCGTACGTATACGAAGGAGTGCGCCACTGATTAGTGTACACATGAATCTCTTGCTTTGCCCTCAGCTTATTCAAGACCCACTGAACAAAGTCCATGTTTGGAGTCCCAATTGCTGTACCGTAAACAACATTTGTCCGAACAATTGCCCATTTTCCTATGCCTGTGGCTCGGACTTCATTCTCCCCAGCAAGCTTTGATTTACCATAATAATTAATGGGATGCGGCCGATCATATTCACGATAAGGTCCATTCAAGCCGTCAAATACAAAGTCCGTTGATATTTGGATCAGGCGTGCACCGATGCAATGGCAAACCTTCGCTAAATGTCCTACGGCTTCGGCATTCGTTCGCCAACACAAGTCACGATTTACTTCACAGTCGTCAACTCCTGTTTTGGCGGCACAATTGATGACACATGCCGGATGATATCCCTTTAATATTTCATGAATTTGCCGAGCATTGCACACATCAAGCCGGGCATAATCATATTTTTTTGGTGCCCCCATCCGTGACTGCTCGTCTTGACCAGTTGCAAGGAGTTGATACGAACCATGATGAGCGATCTGTCGGATCAGTTCTTGTCCCAGGAGACCGTTGGCACCGGTAATCAGGATACGTTCAAGAGCCATGAGGTCTTTGGGAATTTAGACGAAACTATAGGTCTCTGCCGGAAATGGCCGCGATGAGGTCATCCTTGAGGTACACAGAATTGGCCAAAGAGAGCCGTCCTTTCATATGCAGACGCAGTTCCCGCCGCATAGCAGCTTTCTCATAGCGTTCTTTTTCGATTTCCGTCTGAGGATAAATCGGGGCGGCCGGGGTTGGTTTTCCTTGTTGATCAATCGCAACAAAAGTGAAATATGCGTGATTACAATTACGTCGTTCTTTCTCGTGAAGATTTTCAGCTTCTACGGAAATTTCAATTTCCAGTGAAGACCCGAATACTCGGTTCACCCAACCTTGAAGGATCACGACCTCCCCGAGCATAAGTGGAGAGTGAAATTCCACCGAGTCCACCGCCACGGTGACACAGACCATCTCGGCATGACGCATCGCACTGATCGCAGCACACTTATCCATCAGAGACAATAGATGTCCGCCAAACATAGTACCGTGGGCGTTCGTGTCGTTCGGGAGGACAAGTTCGGACATTACGCACAGAGAATTGCTCGGAGTCTTTCTGGAATCCATGAAATTTGTCAGGTTTTCTGCTTTTTCTTGCGTGCTGCGGGAAAAAGGATGTTATTCAGGATCAGCCGATAGCCTGGTGAACTGGGATGAAGGCTCAAATCCGTTGGAGGATCTCCGACATAGTGTTGATAATCTTCAGGGTCATGCCCACCATAGAATGTAAATGTCCCCTCACCATAAGATCCATGCAAGTACTTCACCTCACTTCGTTGCGGAACTTCCGCAAGAATAACGACACCGGATTTAACAAATTTTTTTCGGAATGCAGTCGTTTGGCCAATAAATCCTGCGATGGTTCCGACATGATTCTGGGTTAGCATTGTGGGGACAGGATCCCACTTTGCGCTGAATTCAAATAAGGTAAAGTAGTCGAGAGCTGGGTTTTGTAATTGTGGGGGTGGAGGCCCTGCATCAATATCCGAGTGCTCATATTCGGCTGCATTGAAGCTGGGAGTAAAATCCTCAAATGCAAGTGTCGTACTATAGTCCAACTTGGTCCTCGCATCTGGATCAACTGGGTCTCCATCATATTCAGATGGAACGATGTCAGTTGCGAATGCCGACAAAGCAATATCATAGGTATCCGTACCTGAGCACATAGCAAACAGAAATCCTCCATCTGCAACATACTGTTTGATGGTTTGAGTGACTAATAACTTCAGGTGGCTCACTTTACGGAACCCATGTCGGTGTGCAGCTTGCTCGGCCTCACGTTGTTGTTCAATATACCAGGGCATGTTCCGGTATTGATAAAATTTTCCGTACTGCCCTGTGAAGTCTTCATGATGAAGATGAAGCCAGTCATAGGAGGATAATGCACCCCGAAGAACATCATCATCGTAGATCATTTCATAAGGAACCTCTGCGTACTTTAATGCCAGTAGCACTGCATCATCCCAGGGTAGTGTCTGTTCGGGGGCATAAACTGCAATCCGTGGAGGGGTTTCAAGGCGGACCAGTGCGGTATTGGCACGGTTACTTTCCACTTCGGCAATCAACTGGGCAACCGAAGGACCAGAGAAGGATTCGTAACTTATACCACGAAGGGCAAGTTCGTTCTGAAGGCCCGAGAAATCAGAAACAAGGAATGATCCGCCGCGATAGTTTAGTAACCAATCAACGGAATTCCCTCTTTGGAGCGACCAGTAAACAAGCCCGTAAGCTTTGAGGTGATCGGACTGATTCTCATCCATGGGAACCAGTATATCCGACTGACCATGGGCGGGGAAAGCCGTAAATAAAAGTAGAGTGACTCCACTAAATACTAGCTTCGCGAAGCGCTCGGATACGCTCTCTGGCTTTACTAACCAATAATGAGCCAGGGTATTGAGAAAGCAGGTTAGAATAGGCCTGCAGTGCTTTTTCGGTATCACCAAGAACTGTTTCAAGTATTTCAGCATATTGAAATAGACTGCGATCCCGTAGTGGGCTTTCAGGATGAATAAGGGGAAACTCTCCAAACGCCGTGAGTGCTTGATCATGAAGCCCTGCAATCAAGAGTGCTTCGGCACGAAGAAAGCGAGCATCATCAGCAATGGGATGACTCCCCCAATTCGTAAGTATATCTCGAGTGACTTGCACGGTTTCATTTGCTTTATGTTGTCGTAGAAGTAGTGATGCGTTTGCGTAGTTCAGAAGCGCTTGGTTGAGTGAGTCGGGTTGAGGGTTCTCAAGGAGGAGGATATGCAGAGCGATGGCATCATTTGCAATTTCTTTGTCGGTATTCTCCCGAAGATCGCGCAGGATGGACTCCACCTGGGTAAATCTGCCAGAATAAAAATGAATTAATGCCAGTTCAAATTGTGATCGGGCTTGCAATTCCCCCGAAGACTGCCCAGAAAGCCGCTCAAAAATGATTTCGGCCTGATCCAGGTCCCTCTCTTCAATGGCGAGACGCCCCAAATCAAACTGGGCCTGTTGCCCAACAGGTGAACTGGTGTAACGTACGGTCAGTTGTTCAAGAATAGATTGGGCTGCTTCGCGGTTTCTGAACACATCCTGATAAAGAGTGGCAATTCGTGCCATCACCAGGGGGATATGGGGATGGTTCGGAAAATCAACCCAAAACATCTCATATGCCTCCAATGCTTTCTGGTAGTCATCAACCCCACGGGTACGTTCAGCCTGTAAACGATACATATCTGCAATTCCAAGATGTGCTTCAATCACAATAGCTTCCTCGGCATGTGTTTTTAGTACCTCCTGAAATGCCTGTCCTGCCACATCAAATGCGCTGGCTTCGGCAGCGCGAAGGGCGAACTGAAAGACGCCTTGACCGCCTGTTTCATTATGACTCTCAAGAAGTAAAGCCTCTGGATAAGCGCGTTCAAAATCTCCCTTTTCCTCATAAAGCCACGCTAATAGGTCTCGGAGTTGCCATAGTTGAGGCTCTTCGGAGACACGAATTTGTGTGACTTGAATCGCAGCTTCCAAAGCCCCATCCTGTTGTAGATCACGGGCGAGACGCCCACGCACATAATTGAGTTGCCGTTCGTTCAGTGTTAAAAGGTTCAAGTATTCAAGGGTAGCGAGTTCATGCTGCCCGGTCAGGCTATACAGGTAGGCAAGCTCTATCTGGAAGAGTGAATGATTTTGAATAGCTTTTCTACCGCTCAGAAGTAGGTCAATCGCCTGAACCAGAAGGCGAACCTGAATCATACTGCTGTACGCCGTGAGGTAAACCGAAGGGGAGTTGGGTGCAGAGTCAACGATTGTGTACCATGCCTCCATGGCTGCTGGCTCATTACCGCTTAAATACAATAACTGAGCATACTCTGCGGCAAGAACTGGTCTCTGATCAGCAGAATGACGACTCATTTCAGCACTTAGGAGCGTCAATGCGTCATCGTAGCGTTTTGAATTCACATATGCCTCTTTGAGTTTATCAAAGAAAATGTTTCGGTCAGGCGATTCAATATACAGTTCCTGCAATACGGAAATTGCACGATCAAACTGCATGCCGCGTAAGTATCCCAGAGCAAGTTGATACCGAGAAGCAGTTGCCTCATCAAGTTGATCCTCCTCTGTGATCGGAGGAGTCCGATCTACTTGCTGGGGCTGAGCTAACGCGGCTTCGCCAAGCGTGAGAATGAATAGACAGTAAATTACATGGAAACGCATGTTTTTATGAACTCATTAGAGCGAAGAGAGTGCTACCAATCATATAAAGATTCCAAGAATATGAAGGTTCTATCTCCATTTGTGTGGATTGAGTCATTTTGGGCGAACTAAACCTAACGCAATTTCATGTCAAATGATGTAATCAATTGATGCGATACCCTCTTGATCTCAGTCCCGAATGGCAAATTGATTGAGTCACTTTGGATACTGAAGTTACCCCCTCTTTCTCCTGCATTTGAGCGCATCATTTTTCATTTTTTGGACTTATTGAAGACAATATTTCTCCCTCACAGACGTGATATTGAGGGCGACTTCCTGATTTATCCCTTCACACTCCCAGGCTTCAGTTTGATCCCCGCCAATTCAAAGGCCCGTTTCTGTATTGCGTTCACATCTGCAACGTAGGTCGCCACGGGTGCCTTATCGGCAACAATCTTGAGCTTACCCTTAATTCGACTGAGTCCACGGAGTTCGTTCAATAGACTCTCAAAGCTCATGGCCTGTTCTCCATTCTGATTCCGCTTGGACTGTGCCTTCTTGTTCGCCTGTTCCGAACGTTTCACGGACTCAACTATGCTACTTCGTTGGGCCGCTCTCCCCTCTGGATCATCCTCCCGAAACAGGATTGGGGCCAAGACCTTGCGCAGGTGATACTCCACATAGTAGGACAGCATACACAAAAACACATGACACGTTACCCGATCTTTCGTCCGGTGATGAATCGGTCGGACCTTCAACGAAACTTGTTTGAAGGAGCGGAACGCTTGCTCCACCATAGATAAACGCTTGTAGTCCGAGACCACTTCCTCCTCGGTCGGCTTCTCTTTCAGACTCGTCCGAATCGCATAGACGCCATCCAAGCGCTCTGCATTCTGAATCGCCTCCTGATCTCGGGCATACTGGAAGTGTCCTGCTTTGACCTCAATCGTGAAAAACGCTCCCGTCTTCTGCCTCTCGAACACCTTGCCTACCCGTATCCCAATCTCGGACTCTCGCGTGAGCGGGTTCCCTTTCCGTTGGGTTGCCTTGATGATCTTCTCCAACCCTTCTTCTGTCTTGACCAGACGCTCCTCTCGCCGAATCTGCTTCTTGTCTTTCTGGATTGGATTTTTGCATAGAATCAGACGATCCTTGGGGTAGTGCTCGGACTCGATCTGCATGATATTTTGCTGATCAAATAAACTCATCTCCGTCTCCTTAGCTGCTTCCACCACCTTGCGGAGACTGTCCTTACGCATGGCGGTAATCCAGTCCAGACCTGCGGGGAGCAGCTCTTCCCGAATCCCCTTTTGCGTCAATACCCCGCGATCTCCCACCAGAACCACATGATCAAGTCCAAAGGTGTCCCGGAGCTTGGTGACCTGGGCAGCAAGCGTCTTTGAATCCGACGTATTCCCTTTGAATACATCCACTGCCACGGGACAACCCTCTGGATCCGTCAAGAGACCAATTACAATCTGCTTCTTTCCGCGCTTCTTGTCCCGGCTGTATCCAAACTCCGCCAATTCGTTCTTCTTCCCTTCTACATAACTGCTGGTTAGATCGTAGAGGACCATGGATCCTTCCCGGAGATGTTTCTTAGCCAACCGACATTCAATGGCAGTCTTCTGCTTGCTCAACCAGTCCATGGCCTCATACAGATCATCGGCATCCACTCGTTTGAGAGCCAGTTCTTCGTTGAGGGTGAAGGAGGCTGAGTTCACATCCAGCAAGGTACTGGTTGCCAGCTTACTGACGGGGTTCAGAACGCGGGAGGTAATCATGCCGAGAACGAGTCGACGGTGGCGGGAATTCTTTGCGTGAAGCAAGGCGGGGACGCTCAGCTTTCGGACCATGCCCAAAACTAGCGCGACATGACCGTGGGCTTTAGATTCCAGTCGTTCAAAGAGGTCATGGATGGACTTGAAGACGCTGGCGCCGCGGAGGAGTTCACGGATCTGCAAGATGAGGGTCATGGGGAGCTTGGTGATATTGAGAACGGTGACTTTGTCAATTTTATCACCATTTCGGTGGGACTCTCGAATGAGCCAGGTGGGGTTGGAATTGCGATTGGGAATTCGGGAGACGTACATGGGTACAAATAGTTCATGAAGAAAGTTAAATATACGAATAAAATGAACAATAGCAAGTAGTTAAAATCAAAAGGATCAATAAAAAGCAAAAACAATACATGGGTACGCTTATTTAACGCAAAATCACCTTCCCGAAGGGCCAGTAAGACCGAAAATGACCAATATTGACGGGAATTCCCTACAAATTCGCCGAAAAAAGGCGATTTAAAGGGCAGATTGATGAATAGCTAGCGCTCGGATCCGCAGATCGTGGGAAAATAGGGGGTAACTTCAGTTGGATATGAGTTTTGAATTGATTGAAGTATATCTGACCTATTTCATGCAAAATATTTCCATCCAGAGGCGGGGAACAGGAAACATGCACTCTGCAGTTAGGGGCTTTCCTGACAGCATGTGGTTGATTTCAATGCATGTTTTTATCCACTGCCGTGTACATTGGATCAAATCTTCAAGGGGGAATCAAGACGGTTGTGATTCCTTGGGTAGATTCATCCAGTCTGGTGATTATTTTGCCTGAGCGCTTTTCCATCTTTTAAAGCAACCCAAACCGCAAAGTCCCTTGGGTGCAGCCTTGACAAGTTCAGTAGCCTGAATTATCAGGAAGCTGTATTCGGAATTGGTAAGGCCGCTAAACCTCTTAATGAAAAGCTATTTAGGGACATCTCCACACGATTATATGAAATTATGAATATGGATCACTTTTTTAACCCTGGATTACTGGGAAGCATCTATGCTATGGAAATTCAGGGTAGGATTATGTATCGCAGTATAGAACGCGGATTTGAACGCTGAGATCTAGATAAGAAAACCCTATGGCGAGAACATTTCTTCGAGACGGTTGCAACGGATTCCACGAATTGGATTTTCCTTAATGTAGGGGAGGGAAAGAAGTGACATTTTACTCCCAAGCTGTTTAAGGGTATCAGAATCAAATCGTAATTATTTCGTGTTAGAAAAATACTTTTACTATCGGATTGTATTTTTGATAAGTTTGAATTTGATTGTTAAGTTAGAGAGGATCTGAGGTGTAGAGGACTACGATTTTTGCTTCTATATCTTGCGTATTGCATGTGGAACCATGGTTTCCAATTTTCGTACGAAGTTACTAACACTTGTCTAATCATGCTCATGGGGATTGAAATTACACTTCTTCAACTTATTATTGGTGTCGTTAGTACCCTATTCATTATGATTGGGGCTCTTTCTGCTCTTTTTTTACCACTCTTGCGTAAGAACGAACGTTCCAATGAGCAGCTATGTGAGGACGTCAAAGGGCTAGATGCGAAACTTGATCGTTCCACTGAGCAACTGGAGAAAAGAATTGATAAGTTGGATGCGAAACTTGATCGTTCCACTGAGCAACTGGATGCGAAACTTGATCGTTCCACTGAGAAGCTGGAGAAAAGAATTGATAAGTTGGATGCGAAATTTGATCGTTCCACCGAGAAGTTAGAGAAAAAAAATGATGATTTGCGTGACGTAGTCCATGCTACGAATACAGATGTAAGTCGGTTGTCTGAACGTATGCTTGATGTTGAAACGCTGATTGAGGGTGACAAAGGATATCAAGAGCCGTTGGAAATGCCCTCGTGAACGACTACATGATTCTATCATCGTTCGCACCATTTGAAAAGGTCCCAGATGTTGCGTCAAGTTCGGTGCTGAATATTTCAGGATTTATTATCTTCGTACACCCTGATCCCAAATAGTGTTTTGGCCTTCTTTTGTAGTGTGCCTTAATTGGAAAGAACTCGTTTGGCATTCTGGTTTATCAGTGCTGACAGATGAGAATTAAGGAAATCATCAAGGTTGGCGGGGGCTCAATGACGCCTTGACGAAGTCTGAAATGCGCTCTGCCTTGAACAATCAAACATCAAGGCAGAACAGTTGAGTGGCAAAATTCAAAAAATCAAAACGATCGGGAGTGGATACCGAACGTTTATAAAATTCAGAAGTGAGATTCTATTCTTCTTTGGAAGATTAGACCTCAATCCACAAGATTCGTGGTAGAACCTTACTTTTGTGGAAGATTAGATCTTAATCTACTAGATTCGCAGCAGAACCCTTATGAATAATCCAACAGAGTAAATGACCGAATGCGTGGAATTAGTCTAATTGGGTCCACAGGATCCATAGGAACGCAGTGTCTGGATATTGTTCAGCGACAGCCCCAGCGGTTAAATGTCGTAACACTATGTGCCAATCAGAATATTGACCTTTTAGTACGCCAGGCATATCAGTTTTCTCCTCAAGTAGTTGCACTTGCTGATCATTCACGGATTAACATCCTTCGCCAAAAATTACAGGGTACTGGAATTGAGGTATTGGGTGGGGAAGAGGGGGTGAGTGCTTGTGCGGCTCATCCAGAGGCGGATATTGTTCTAGGGGCTGCAACAGGAATTGCAGGTCTTCGGTCTGTTCTTTCTGCTCTGGCTGCTGGGAAAGTACTGGCGCTGGCTAACAAGGAAACCCTTGTCGCTGCGGGGGAGCTTGCGATGAAAACCGCCCAAACCCATAATGCGACAATTCTACCGGTAGACAGTGAGCATTCTGCGGTATTTCAGTGTCTTGAAGATAATCAAACCGGGACTGTTGAAAAGGTTATTCTTACCGCTTCTGGCGGTCCATTTAGGGAAAGAACTCTTGATTCATTCGCCAACATTACCCCTCAGGAGGCTCTTGAGCATCCGAACTGGAATATGGGGCCAAAAGTGACCATTGATTCAGCCACAATGATGAACAAGGGGCTTGAGGTAATTGAGGCTTTCTGGTTGTTTGGACTCAATAAGGATCAGATTGATATCGTCGTGCATCCGCAGTCCATCGTTCATTCCATGGTATTGTTCAAGGACGGGTCTGTCAAAGCTCAACTCAGCTTACCGGATATGCGGCTACCGATCCAATATGCACTTAGTTATCCTGATCGGTGGCCCTTTCCCGAGGGGCGTGTCAATTGGTCAGATCCACAGAGCTTAAACTTTGCTCCCCCTGATTTAGAAAAATTTCCATGCCTGCGCTTGGCGTTTGATGCCTTAAACTATGGAGGGAATGCACCTGCGGTATTGAATGCTGCCAATGAGGCAGCGGTGAATCTATTTTTGAATGAGCAATTAGACTTCATGGGTATCCCTCAGGTCATAGAACGAACATTAGAGAAATTCTCAGGTCCAGCCCCCAATTCGTACAATGAGATTGTTGAGATTGATCAGTCCGCCCGCCAGTTCGTATTTGAGAAAGTGCAATAGAGTTCCATCCCTCAATAAGGAAGATCCCTCATGGAGAGACGCTTACGTCTGAGTATAAAGTTGGTAAAGTCTTGAAAACTCACCTTAGTCTCTGGAGGAGTGGATCCGTGATGAGAGTCCATAGTTCTGAATCATTCATCTCAACGAATTAGGGTTCTCACATCTATCCGTCCCTTGGCATCTGTACTTTGAATATTACAGGATTGCAATAATATGCCATCTTCCATGTTTGACATATTGTAGCCAATTAGTTTTCGTGTAAGGAAATAAGTAGAACTCAGGGGCTGGTCAATTGGAGGAATTCATCGGAGAATTTTTCGTCTTGGTCAGGAAATGGACATTGAATGATAAAGCTGACGACCGTGTAACACGCCCCACCTCGATCGACCTTGTATTGATGTTGTTGATTTACATTGATCTTGGTTAAAGAGTTGCGACGGATGGACGGAGATGGTGTATCTCAAATTTTAGAGGCGGAGGCGAAAGATTCATGTTTTAATTCCGACAACATGCTCTGAACAGTTGATCCCGATCAAGAATAGGGTACCCGGCCAAACAGTCAAAATGATTCTTTTGGAGATAAAACAGTAGATCTTTCCAGCTTTTCAGTTTACGACACCGTAAACCTAACATTACAATTCATAGTTAAAGCGGTCAGTTTCTTATTTGTGCTTTACCACGAATACAATTTCATTCAATTTAGCTTGATCGTCATCTACGCTTATCAATGAGTTATCTCTTAGCCTGATGCTTGGTATCTCACTATGTCAACAGGTAGAAACCTTGGGCATTTAGATCACTGAACCTGTCTTAACCTCTGATTCGTATTGCATACCCGTTAGGAGAACAGGCAAGTGATTCTGCCATTTTCAAACTTTGAGGCGTTCTTCAATAAGGCGCAACCACCGCAAATTGATCAACCATAAATAAATCGTGTCCCTGTGAGTATACTTTGGATTCTCATCACATTCATCCCGGCCCTCTTAATTCTCGTGTTTGTTCATGAGTTGGGGCATTTTTGGGCTGCCCGTGCTTTTGGTATGCGGGTGGATCGCTTTTCCATTGGATTTCCCCCAAACATTCTGAAAAGGCGGTTTGGTCAAACTGAATATGTTTTAGGAGTTACTCCACTCGGTGGTTATGTTAAGATTGCAGGTATGGTTGACGAAAGTCTGGACACCGATTTTTCAGATGAGGAGCCGCAGCCAGACGAATTCCGTTCCAAGCCGCTTTGGCAGCGGATGGTTGTTCTCAGTGCAGGAGTCATAATGAATATGATTCTGGCGATAGTCATCTTTTTTGTACTCACATGGAGCTATGGTACCAACCGAATCGCTCAGACCGAAGATGGAAGTATCTTCGTTGCTGACAGTTCGGTCGCGTCAATTGATATTGGAATGGAGACTGGAGATCGCCTCCTCTCTATTGGTGGACAGCCTTACAATACTGGCCATTCACAACTCTCTTTGTCGTCGTTACTGACGGAAAATTTATCGTTTGAAGTGGAGCGGGAAGGAGAGCGTCTAGCTCTTACAGGGCCGAGTAACCTGATGACACGAGTTCAGGAATTACCCAGTGGCGGACTCTACGGGCTAGGGATCTATGCTTGGTCAAGTGTGATAGGAAGAGTCGCCGAGGGAATGCCTGCCGCCGAAGCTGGGTTACAAGACGGTGACCGAGTGACTGCGGTGAACCAGAATCCTGTTCGTTACTGGCAGGAGCTGATTCATCATGTTATCAACTCTGGAGGTGATTCGCTTCAAGTAAACTGGATTCGCGAGACTGATCCGATCCCCACCGAACATGAAGCTTCAATCATGCCCGTTATGAACTCTGATTGTAATTATGTGATTGGAATTGGTGTGGAACTTACCCAAATCAAGTACGGCCTGATTGAATCCGCTGCAATCGGCCTGACAGATACCTGGGATAATACGAAAGCAATTGCCACCAGCTTATGGCGGATTGCATCGGGAAAAGAAAGTGTCAGGGAAAATTTGGGCGGCCCCGTCATGGTGGCGAACGTAATTGGTGAAGCTGCGAGTAGTGGAGCGCAGCCATTTTGGCATATTGTAGCTGTGCTCTCCATTACGCTAGCCATCGTCAATATTTTACCGATACCCGTTCTGGATGGTGGGCATCTAGTATTCCTTTTTTATGAACTAATCGCTCGTAAGGAACCCCCATTGAAGGTTCGGATTTTTCTTCAACAGATCGGGATGTTACTTCTACTGGTTCTGATGGCATTCCTGGTCACGAATGATGTGATTCGTGCACTCAGTTCGGATGATGACGAGAATACTAGTCCAGCTCCAACCTGTCAAGTTGATGAAGGTGATATAGATTCTGAATAGAGATTCGTAAGGGTTACTTTGTACTAAATTGCACAAGAATTTCGTTACGTGAGGGATTTAGAAACATCAACGCCTTCTTGGTGGTTCCATTCAGTTGCGTTGGTCTATAACTTAATCTTCTTCGGTGATTAATACTCTGATGCGCTACATCTTCCTATTGTTTACCTCATTGATCTGTACGAGTACGGTGATTGCACAGGGGCTATCTGGAAGTTCCTTAGCCAGCAATTTATCCTCTCTCCCTGATGAATTTGAAATTCTTGGAATTTCTGTTGAGGGAGTAGAGACAGAGAGCATGCGTAATTTCGCACTGAGAAGTAGTGGACTGGCCGTCGGACAAAAAATTGTCCTCTCAGGTGATCCTGCGATTTCTGAAGCGATTCGAAGCATCTATAAATTGCGTGTATTCTCAGATGTGAAGATTTTGGAAGAGCGTCGGGCTGGTAGTGGAGTGTTCCTGCGAATTCAGCTCACAGAAGAGCCTCAACTTGGAGCATTTACGTTCTCGGGAGTCAAGAAGAAAGATCGGCGAAAGCTTGAAGAAGAGATTCCATTATTCAAAGGGGCCCGTGTTCGCCCCGCTGATTTGGACAGATCAATCCAGCTGATCAAGGATTATTTTGCTGAGAAGGGGTATCTACTTGCGGAAGTTTCAGTAGGTAAAAGCCCTGGGCCTGATAACACTGTGAATCTTGATTTTGAGGTGAATCGGGGTGCGAAGGTGCGAATCAGCGAAGTGATCATTTCAGGAAATGAGAAGGTTAGTGACCGTACAGTCCGTCGCAAACTTAAGAATACCAAACCGAGACGACCACTTTTCTTCTGGCGGAAAGCCAACTTTGACCGAGGTGAGTACGAGGAAGATAAAGTGAATATGATCAATCACTATAACACCAAAGGTTACTATGATGCCCGCGTCAAGGCTGATTCGGTATGGCTTGACACATCCGAAGATAAACCAGGGATGGTCGTTTCATTGAAGATTCATGAGGGGCCTCGCTATCATGTGCGAAATATTGAATGGGAAGGGAATACGGTCTACCCAGATGAAGTCCTCTCAGCAGCACTTGGTGTAGACGGGGGAGATGTATACAACTCCGAACGGATTGACAGAAATCTATATGGAAATCAGTCCAGTAGTGATGTTTCCAGTCTTTACATGAACAGAGGGCATATGCTCTTTAGAGCGGACCCCGAAGTACGCGTCGTCGGGGGAGATTCACTGGATTTACACTATGACATCTACGAGGGAGATATTTTTCGTTTTGGCGAAATTTCCATTGCTGGCAACGATAAGACCAAGGAGCATGTAGTACGCCGTGAACTCTATACGATTCCAGGTCAGACGTTCAGTCGAGAAATGATTCAGGAGACGATTCGGAGGCTCTCTCAGTTAAAATATTTTGACCAAGAGAAGCTTAGCACTGGCCCATCAATTGATCTTGATGAAGAGGAAAAGCAGGTAAATTTGACCTATAACCTTGAAGAGATTGGAAGTGATCAACTAGAACTGAGTGGAACCTATACTCAGTTTGGCGTGATTTTGATGTTACGATTTGGCTTCAATAACTTCAGTGCTCAGGATCTCTTTAAGGGGAGAGCATGGCGACCCTTACCCTCTGGCGATGGACAGCAACTTTCCGTCAGCCTTCAAACAAGTGGAGTCAGGTATCAAAGTTACTCGTTCGGGTTTACTGAACCTTGGTTAAATGGGAGGCCTACACCAGTAGGATTTCAGGTTTCACATTCAAGATTCAAAGGATATGGATTCTATGGGTCTGGCTTTTTGGGGAGAGATGGCAGAGATGATGATAGCAATGTCGGCTTCGCAAATACATCGGCACGGGTCTTTTATGAGCAGAGACTGAAATGGCCTGATGACAAGTTCAGTATCAGTACTTCCTTAGGGTATCAGTTCTATTCTAACAGAGAATACACTTCTGTACTTCCTGCTGGTCAAAGTCAACAAGTTACTGTTCGACAGTCCATGACCCGCAGTTCGGTTGATCATCCAGTTTTTCCAACGGCGGGATCTACCTTTCTGGTTTCTGGAGAGTTGGCCCTGCCAGTGTCAGATTTTATACAGTATCACAAATGGGAGTTAAGTACGTCTTGGAATGTTCCAATCGTTCCAAAATTATCCACAAGTTTTTCTGCTGATTTTGGCTACATTGGCTCCCTGACGGGGGATGATGTCCTCTTTGAACGTTATGTTGTGGGAGGCTCGCCTTTTGATGTTCAGGGGTACAGGAATAATTTTGGAAAGGATATCATCTACATGCGAGGCTATCCTGCTCGGGTACTCGGGCCTCGTCGTGGAGGCGAAGCAATTGGGGGGCGGATATTGAATAAATTCACATCTGAGTTACGACTGCTTGCAGTTCAAAGCCCGCAACTTACCGCAGCACCTTACTTCTTCATGGATGCTGCAAACACATGGGATCGGTTTCATACCTACAACCCCCGCCAGCTTTATCGCTCTGCAGGTGCAGGTGCACGTTTGTTCCTACCAATCTTGGGGATGATTGAGATTGCCTATGGTTATAACTTTGACGAATTTGTACCCATCAGAGGACAGGAATCCAATCATGATGGTTCAAATAAATGGTTTTTTCAGTTTACCCTTGGTCAGGGATTCAATTAACTTTTCTTAACTCATTTCAATGAGAACACCTTTCAGCTTTTTGGCTTTAACAATCTGGTTTGCCGTGCCTGCTCTGGCACAGCAAAAGATCGCCTATGTTGATTCGGAACGAATCTATGATAACTATCCTGAATTCTCAACTGCACAGCAGTCCTTAGATCGAATTGCTCAGCAATGGGAAGAAGATCTAGCTGAGCGTCAGGACGCTTTAGACGAAATGTTTCAGGAATATCAAGCCCGAGAACTTCTGTACACTGCGGATTCACGTCTACAAAAGCAGAACGAAATTATTGCTGCAGAAGAAGAACTCGAGCGTCTACGTGTCCAATACTTTGGTCCCGAGGGGCAATTATTTGAACAACAGGAACAGGTCTTAAGACCAATCCAAGAAAAAGTCTTGATTGCAATTGAGGAAGTTGCGGAAGCGGAAGGCTATGATTATGTGTTTGATCGGGGTGGGGATTTATTATTTTTGTACACGAATGATAATCTTGACATTACGGATTTCGTTCTAATAGAACTGGGGATTGACATTGTCAGCGACCCTGGACAGTGAGTCTTACATTTAACTAATTAATTCAATGCGACTTTATTCGCTCAACTATAGAGCCGTCACTTTTTGTTTCGCCTCAGTACTATTTTTCGGATTCTGGACAGAGGTGCAGGCACAGCAGCTTCCTGCTCTTCGGATTGGTTACACGGATCATGAAGTATTAATCTCCAATATGCCCAGAACCCGTGTAATTCAAGAGGAATTACAGGCTGAACTTGACAGTGGTCAGAGGATTCTTCAAAGTATGCAGGAGGATCTTGCTGGCAAGGTTGATCGTTATCAAAAGCAACAAGCACTTTTATCGGAGGAGCGCCGTCAGGAGCGCCAGCAAGAATTAATATCTCTTGAAGAAGAACTCCGAAGCAAAGCCTCGGAACTCGAGGAGAATCTGGTTAAGCTTGAAGTTGATTTGATGGGACCGATCTATCAGCAGGTTGATACAGCTATTCAGACGATTGCCTCCGAGAAAGGGCTTGATTTAGTACTTCGAACTCAAGCCGGACCTTCTCAACCTATCTTGCTTTTTGCGAACGAGGAACGGATCACTGATATCACGATTGAGGTTGCCAGAGAGTTAGGTATTGATGTTGACGCTGCCATGCAACCTAGGGAAAATTAGGTTCTGACACTATAGCCTCCCTTAAACTTTACTGCATCTATCTTCATGGATGATGTTAGGAGGGTTACCACCCAGACGTTCCGTCAGATGAAGGTGGGAGGTACGCCAATTGCAATGTTGACGGCGTATGATTATACAATGGCGCGCATCCTTGATCGCGCAGGTGTTGATGCACTTTTGGTCGGGGATTCAGCATCCAATGTGATGGCTGGCCACGAAACTACTCTCCCGATCACGCTTGAACATATGATTTATCATGCTCAGTGTGTGGTTCGAGCTGTAAAGCGAGCTCTTGTTGTTGTAGACTTGCCTTTTGGATCCTATCAAGGAAACAGCAGAGAGGCGCTTTCGTCTTCAATTCGTGTAATGAAGGAAGCAGGCGCTCATGCCGTGAAGATTGAGGGAGGAAGTACAGTTGTTACTGCCATTGATCAAATGGTTAAAGCGGGAATCCCAGTGATTGGCCATTTAGGGCTTACCCCACAGAGCATCTATAGATTTGGAACCTATAAAGTCCGTGCAAATGAACCAGAGGAAGCAAATAAGCTTTTGCAGGATGCACTTGCGCTTGAACGAGCTGGATGTTTTGCAGTTGTTTTAGAGAAAATTCCTGCAAAATTGGCTGGAGAGATTTCAGTTTCATTAAGTATTCCAACGATCGGTATCGGAGCAGGAAATGCGTGCGATGGTCAAGTTCTCGTGGCGCATGATGCATTGGGCTTGAACACCGATTTTAATCCTCGTTTTGTTCGACATTACGCGAACTTGGCGGATTCAGCGACGGAAGCGGTCAAGAACTATGTGGATGATGTTCGGAACCGATCTTTCCCGTCATCAGAAGAGAGCTACTAAGCATGGCATCCCTCAACACAAACGAAAATGTTGTCCAGTCACGTCGGAGGCCAATGATCTTGGTCACCAATGATGATGGAATCTATTCTCCAGGTATTCGTGCTTTGGCCCAGGCGATGGACGAGTTAGGCGATGTGGTTGTAATTGCTCCGATCAGTGAACAGAGTGCTGTTGGACACTCAATTACATTGACAAACCCCATTCGAGTGAATGACTATTCTTTGGGTAGCGAACTAAGTCATATTCGGGCTTTGGGAATTTCTGGTACACCAAGTGATTGCATGAAATTGGCCTTGCATGAGTTATCTCATCGCAAACCAGATTTAACGGTCAGTGGGATTAACCGAGGATCTAATGTTGCCATCAATGTAATTTATTCAGGAACCATCAGTGCGGCAACCGAATCATCCGTCAACGGGATTGATTCTATTGCATTTAGTCTGGACTCCAAAGATATTAATGCTGATTATTCTGCTGCGAGTACGTATGCGAAGATCATTGCGGGAAAAGTGCTTCGAAGTCGCTTGCCTCGGGGAATTGTCTTGAGTGCAAACATTCCCGACCTTCCCGAGGATAAAATCAAAGGGATTCGCGTCACTCGTCAGGCCATCTCTCGGTGGGAGGAGGATTTCATTGCTCGAACTGATCCATCGAACAAACCTTATTACTGGTATCGCGGGATGCTTCAGGTTTCGGATGAGGCAACTGACACGGATGCCAAGGTTATGGAGGAGGGATACGTTTCTATTACACCGCTACAGTGTGACCGTACTGCACATGGCTGCATTGATGTCTTCAAGACATGGCGTTGGCCAGATTCTGCGGATCAGATATTATAGCAAAGAAAAGTTGGTGCTGTTGGTGCAGGCCTATATGTTTTGACTTAACAACCGCAACCAGCGATGGATGAAATCCAGTTTTTGACACAGCTATTTTTTCGGCCCTACCATATGCGGATTCATCTTCTTGAAAGGGTTGCAAGAACTACACTCCAAAGTCAGCGAGCTGGATGATTATAGTTGGTTGAGTGCTCGCAAAGTAAAACGTGTGAATGTTGAGCATTCACTTACGAACCAACAAATTCAACGTGAGGAGAGCAACGCGATTCAAATATGAAGAGAGTCTTTTGAGGACTGCGCCGACCAAATGATGTACTCCATCAATTGAAGAGGTGATCAGGGAAGATCATCTGCATCCCCCGAAGAACTTCGTTTGATTTCCTCGGAGGCTTCACGTTCAATACGTACGGTAATATCGGTTACAAGGGCTGCAATTGCGCCAACTGCGGCGATAGTGGGGATGAGTACAACCGCAGCCACCGAACCTCCCAGTCCCAGATAGAGAGGAAACTCCGCAATTACTTGACCATCCTTGATCAGTGAAATTTTGCGGACTTTCCCTTCCCGAGCAAGTTCCTTGACCTTGTCAACAAGCTGGGATCCTTCTACCTTGATTTCTTCAAAACGCTCTCCGAGCCGCTCTCCTAAATTGCTATTACGTGAGGACATGGTGAATAAAATAAAATTACAACTTAGTACGCAGTCCGCTGAATTGTGTTGCATTGTAGTATCAATAATCCGAAACTGTTCATGTTGAAAATACCCCCTATCTAATTGATCACGCATTTAATCTTTTGGTATTATGCGTCCTTTCTCAATCAATATGCCTCGTTTCGCAGAGTAATTCACTAAGTTAGTCTCCTTAGTATAATTCTGAATAATTTCATAAGTGATTTGGTTCATATCCAGAAAGCCCTTATCAATATATTACGGCCATTCATATACCTCCGCACCATAAGTATTGAAAACAAGATCACTACGCCTGAGTCATCCAATGAGGCGTGCATATATTGGTTCGTCTGTCTTTTTCTTGAAAGAGTTGCCTTTCCGAGCACTATTCCGCTGGTAAAGGACACAATCAACCTCTTTCCTATGTTATAAGTGAAGCACTTCATTCAGAATACTCAATTCGTAATCGTAATCTTCCAAGGTATTATCAGTCTCAATCATAGAAAACGCCATGATAATTCTCTGCCAATATGACAATCCCTACCATAGGCACATATAGAATCACGTTTCGTTTACCTGCGAAGGTATCCGTTATGACATGAGTAAAATCAATCTTCTGCGAGCAGTTCAGAATATACTGCCTCAAACAAATTCCTATACGCCTCTTGTTGAGGTCATTGTGAACGCGATTGAATCTATTGAGGAGCGTGATAATACAGTTGAGGGTAGTGTCACGATCCGTGTGCTGAGAAGTCATCAGAATGAGATTCAGAGACGAGATCGGACAGTAGAGGGATTTGAGATCGTAGATAATGGAATCGGATTTACTGATGTTCACCGTGAGGCATTTGATACATTATATACGGATCAGAAGATTGAGAAGGGTGGTAGAGGCTTTGGCAGATTTGTATGCCTCAAACACTTTAATCATGTTCAGATTGAGAGCGTTTTCCATACAGATAGTGAAGAACTGATGTCCAGAAATTTTACCCTTGGACAGCGGGATGAAATCATTGAGAATGAAGAAATAAGAAAAATTAACGATGGGGAGCGAGGGACTACCCTTCGCCTTACTGGACCGAGACAGGGAACCTCATTTGATCTGAGATTGGATACGATTGCAAAAGTCCTTGTTCAGCGCCTCCTTCCATTTTTTGTGGATCAGGATTATGAATGCCCTCAGATCACTCTATCCGAGAAAGACGGAAGCGAAACCATCATTCTAAATCAATATCTCAGATTCATCAGTGAGATAGATCAAGGTTCGCAGCGCTTCTCGTTACTTTCTGAGCCATCTAGTGAAGAATTCAGAGTCCGTACGTTCAAAATTTTTGAACCAAGAAATCTTAAGAATCAAATCAGTTTGGTTGCTCACAGGAGAGAAGTATCTGGAACTCCACTCAAAAAATATATTCCTGAATTTGAGGAAGAGTTTTACGAGAATCATGACACTGAGAAAAAATATATCGTCAAGGCCTATGTATTCGGCGATTACCTTGATCAACATGTGACTGTTGAAAGAGGTGGATTCACCTTCGGGAGTGATCCGGAGCTTTATACTCCGATCGGCAAAACTGATATTGAAACAAGTGCTGCGATCATCGCAAGGGATGCAATCGGAACCGATTATTCTGACCGAACCGAAAGGAAACGAGAGCATGTTCAGGAGTATGTTGATCAGAATGCACCTTGGTTGAAAAATGTTTTGGCTCAAAGCGACTTGGCTGACCTTCCTTGGAATGCAACACCAGAAAGGATGCATGAATACTTGGAAGCTAAACAACTTTCACATCATGGGGATATTCGTAAAGAAGTTAACAAGATTATCTCAGCAGGTAGTCTTGATGTGTCTGAGTCGAATATTTCTGAAATCGCTGACAGGGTAACTGCAAGTAGCAAAGACGATCTGATACGCTACATTGCATTTCGGAAGCTAATTCTTGAGTTGTTTCAAAAGAGTTTGGAGAAGGATAGTCAGGGAAAGTATCATACAGAAGGCGTAGTCCATGACATAATATTTCCTCGAGGTGGAGATTCTGAGTCAACGCCTTTTGATCAACACAACTTGTGGCTCATTGACGAGCGACTCAATTTCACCACTTTTATTTCCTCAGATAAATCTATTGGTAACGGTAGTCTCGGTCGACCTGATTTATTAATTTATGATAAACGTGTGTTATTTAGAGGAGATAACGAAGAATCAAATCCGATTACGATCTTTGAGTTCAAGCGACCAAATCGGGATGATTTTACGCATCGAAGTTCTACTCATGATCCGATTGAGCAGATCATTGATTATGTGGTTGATCTCAGAAATGGAAAATTTAAAACTCCCAACGGCAGACCTATCCGTATCTCTGACAACACTCCATCGTATGGATATATTGTGTGCGATTTGTCGGAAAAAATTCGAGAATGGCTTGGTCAGAAAAAGAGCTATACTCCTATGCCTGATGGGCAGGGTTGGTTTAAGTGGGAGAGTGGATCAAATCTTTACGTTGAGTTCCTAAGTTGGGATAAAATTTTCAACGATGCACGGATCAGGAATCATATTTTCTTTGATAAATTGGGGGTTTCGTAGTATTACCTCCTAATATTATCAGCGAGTTAGTTTCTATTGTGAAAGTTGTGGGAAATTATCAAAAATCTGCAGATGTAAGAATAGTGCATTCCAATTTTCAAACCACCAGATAAATGTACGCTGTTGAGTTGATGAATTTTAGTGTGAATCCATTCTGCTTAACGTTGAATCATTTATCAAAAGCCCCTTCATACCAGTGTAGATATCATATTGGTACCTTGAAAACCTCCTTCCCTCTCTCATCGCGAATTGCACAATTCCAAGTATGACTTGTGGATCTTTTTTATCACCCCTTCCCTTAGGTATGCAATCCTTTGAATGGTTGACCTCGTATGCCACATGTGTCAAATCAGATACCTCGCACAAGTATAAATTGAAAAACTGAATTATTTCATTATATGGATGAAAAACAGATTTATGGTTTTTTCGCGAAATTATCTCTGCAATGAGTGAGCATCGCCGGATTGCACTCCTTGGCCCGATGTATCCATACCGAGGAGGCATTGCCCATCTGTCCGAAACCATGGCGACTAAGTTGATTTCCAGAGGGCATCAGGTATATGCAATCACTTTCAAACGTCAATATCCAGAGTTTCTCTTTCCTGGAAAAACTCAATACGAAAATGAATTAATTTCGGATCAAACTATTGTAGCAGAGCGGCTGGTAGATTCCATCAATCCATTTTCATGGCGGGATACCGTTCGGTTTATCCAAAAGTTGGGGATAGAGATTGTAGTTTTCCGATACTGGATGCCATTTTTCGCCCCTGCATTCGGCTCAATAGCTCGTAGGCTTTCCCGACGTGGAATAAAATCTGTTGCAATTGTTGATAATGCGATACCTCATGAGCACCGATTGGGAGATATTCTGCTCGGACGTTACTTTTTTAAGGCAATGAGTGGATGTGTCGTGATGTCCCATGCTGTAGATCAAGATCTAGATCGGTTGAACGTGAGCTGTCCGCGAACTTTCGCACCTCATCCTGTATATGATTCGTTCGGTGAACCCGTAGACCGAATTCAAGCACGCAAGAGATTAAATCTGGATGTTGATGCCCCAATCATTCTATTTTTTGGATTTGTTCGACGTTACAAAGGTTTGCATGTGCTTCTAAACAGCTTACAAAAAATAAGGGATGCTCTCCCAAATATTTGTTTGTTAGTGGCAGGAGAGTTTTATGAAGATGAAGCGCTGTATCGGGAGCAAATTAAAACACTTGGGATTGAGGAACAAGTAAGGTTGGTCAATCAATATCTTCCTAAAAATGAAGTGGCGGTTTACTTTGCCGCTGCTGACGCAGTCGTTCAACCGTACCTGTCGGCAACTCAGAGTGGTGTAGCGCAGGTTGCATATCAGTTTGAAGTTCCCATCATCACCACAGATGTAGGAGGGCTTTCTGAGGCGGTACCCAATGAAGAGGCAGGACTCATAGTCCCGTCCAATGATCATGTAGCTCTTGCAGATGCAGTCATTAGGTACTTTAATGAAGACATGCGAGAAAAACTCCTGATCGGGGTAAAACGTCAGAAAGAATCCTTAGGATGGGAAAGATTTATTGATGCAATTGAATCGATCTTATAGGGTGATCATTGCCTATGAATGATGAGTATCCAGGCTATTTGGCGTTTCGTGCCTCATTCCAATGATCTTTATGCCAATGCGCAACATGAATTGGATAGGTTAGACGTTTATTCAAACCCATTGGTATGGCAACCTTCAAATGTGACCCAAATCATCAATCAGCGAACCAGAAGATGAATCGGGTATACCTCTGGACATCATTGAATTCTTTGTTGATCGAAGGTCTGGAATTCAGACAGTATTTCAAGACCTACTTATTTTTGCCCCCTGGTACTCCCACTTGAAGATAAGCAGTTCCACAGATACGATGGTGCCACCGATTCGATTGGTTACACTGAACCTCTCCAACCAATTCATGTAACATACCACAGTAGGTTAACCAGACACTAAGCTGCTATCACAAACGGTTCGTATCACTCTTAATTTGATACCCACTGTGATTGGATTGGCTGGTTGTATGACTCTTCCATAGCATTGCGAAAATCAACAAATATAGATTTCAGATGATGAATAATTGTCCAGATGCGCAGCAATCATTGACGGGGAATCATCTCTACTATCGTTTAATAATATGAATCATTTCTTTTGTAGATTAGCCGATGTGTCCCAGTAGGAATTCAATTTCTTAAAATTTGGCCAATTTCACAATCACATATATCAAATTCCCTGAACGGTCATTATATCTCCAATCAAATCGCAATCATTTCAAATCATTCTCGCTCAGAAGGCGAGTTACTCCTGAATTATCCTGTACCCGGTATTATGGAACAGCGTATACCGAGTGCTGTGAGTCCCAAATTCTATATTCTTCATGTCAATTTCCATAGATGAAGTCCGTCACATTGCAAAGCTAGCGAAGTTGCAATTCACTGATGCCGAGGAGAAAGTCATTGCTCAGGAATTGAGCAAAATCCTGAATTCTATTGATACCCTAAATGAGATTGATACTTCGGGCATTACGCCTCTTACCCGTGTGCATGATCTTACGCAAACCCTACGTCCTGACTCTGTGAAAGAGCGAGTGAGTCATGAAGATGCTCTCGGGAACGCACCTGACACGGATGGCGAATATTTTCGAGTACCCAAAGTAATTGGGTAGCGGATTTGTCATGGGTAGATCCAAAGCATCCCGTTCCCCGAAACAGCAACGGCCGTGGTGGGCAAAGCAGGATCCTATTCTGCAGCACTCCCTGTGTTTGATCGCGTTGCTTGCGGTTGCGATTTATTTTTCTTGGGCAACTCTTTTCAGTGGTAGGAGCCTCGTTGGAGGAGATATTGTGGAGTGGAAAGCCGTAGCCCAGAGCATGCTTGAGTATAAAGAAGCGACTGGCGAAGAAGCCCTGTGGGCCACCAATTTATTTGCGGGGATGCCAGGGTATATTATTTCCAGTCCTTCTTTAGTCCCACAAATTGATGAACTTCCTCGTGCGCTACGCAGAATTTCTTGGCCATTCTCCCATGTCTTGGTTCTCCTGCTAGGAGGTTACTTACTTGTCTGGTACTTAACACATGATACACTAAGTTCACTCCTGGCTGCAAGTGCTTATGCTATGACGACCTATCTACCAGTGATTTTGGTTGCTGGGCATAATACAAAGTTCGTAGCATTAGCATTCGCCCCCTGGCTACTTTTGGCATTCATTCATGCGATGAGGAAGCCAAATGTCACGGCCAGTTTGTTGTTTACGATCGCATTAGCTGTGAATCTTCGAGCGGGGCATGTACAAATTACTTATTACATTACATTTTTAATCTTCGTATGGTGGGTTGTACTCTTTTTTGAGTCTCTACGCCGCAGGAAGTTACCAGATTTTTTTAAGTCAACAGGCTTATTAGCATTCGGTTGTGGGCTGGCTCTCTTGATGGTAGCAGAGGTTTACTGGCCGACTCTTGAGTACAAAGAATATAGTATCCGAGGTGCAGCCGCGGCAGGTGGGGAAGGGGGCTTAAGTTGGGACTATGCCATGCGATGGAGTCAAAGCCCACAAGAATTGTTAACGTTGCTGATAGCGGATGCCCTTGGTGGGGCTACCTACTACTGGGGACAGAAACCGTTTACAGGTGGACCTCACTATATTGGCAGTATCGTACTCGTCCTTGCCATCATATCAATTTTGAGAATTCGATCTCATTTGGTTGCAGTACTTGGAATCACGGGGGGCTTGATGGTATTTTTTTCATTTGGGCATCATTTTGAGGGACTAAATCGCATGATGTTCAATTACTTTCCCTTATTTGATGCCTTCAGAGCTCCTGAGACTTGGTTGATCGCCGTTGCTCTGATCTTGGCAGTTCTTGCCGCATTAGGGCTTGGCTATGCTGTGCGCCGTGAAACTTCTCCTGATGCTGAACGCGAAAAATATCGAATCATGTACTTGGTACTAGGAATTACCGCCGGGATACTCCTGTTTTTTATGGCATCGGGTGATTCTGTATTTGATTTCCAGCGCGAAGGGGAACTCCAACAAGTCACCGCGTATATAGCCCAGTCATCTGGAAGAAGTCCATCTGATCCACAGGTCACAATGGCTGCGAGGCAACTTCTTTCAGAGCGAGTAATCCCCCCTCGCAAAGACGCCTTCACGAATGATGCAAGACGGTCTTTTTTCTTCATTCTCTTAGCAGGGATTGCATTCATTGCAACGCAACGTAGAATAATACCAGCCTGGCTGCTACAGCTAATTTTGGCCCTTCTAATAGTCGTAGATCTAGGTGGAGTTGCAAACAGGTATCTAAATTCAGACAGACTTAGTATCACCAAGGATCCAGCTAATCGTATAGAAACCCTTGATGTGGACGAGTATGTACTCCAGAGGGAGGGGCAGTTTCGAATTCTTTCACTTGAACGCAGAGATCAGACCGGACTCGCTAGACCATCGTTCCACCATGAATCCCTTGGAGGGTATAGTGCTGCGAAGTTACGTTTATATCAGGATTTTTTGGATCATCTCCTCTTTAACCCTGCCACTGGAATGCCAAATGAGAATATGCTTGACATGATGAATGTCCGCTATATATTTTCTCAAGCTCCAATTGCAGGTGCTCTAGATGTAGAGTATGGTGAGGAATCGGGGCTCACCGTGTATGAAAATCTTGATGTGCTTCCTCGGGCTTATTTTGTTGGAGAAGCGCAGGTGATTCCGAATCCAGAGGATCTGTTACTCCGTCTTCAAGATGCTGAATTTGACCCGTCTGCCCAAGCATTTCTCTCTGCACCAATTGAGGAAGCAATCACCCCTTTGGATTCAAGTAGTAGCGTGTCAGTTACTCCTCTTTTCTATGGTCCACGGCGGTTTTCCTATGAAGTGGTAACCGATGCACCCCGTCTTTTGATCGTCAGCGAACTATTTTACCCAGCGGGTTGGAATGCCTCCATAGACGGAGAGAATGTACCGATTCACCGAGCCAATTATCTGTTACGCGCTGTAGCTGTTCCGGCTGGAAATCACACCCTTGAAATGACCTTCAACCCGGCCAGCCACATTTGGGGCAAACGAATCAGTTTGATCTCCACGATATTTGTCTATGGTCTTTCACTAATCTTTTTGGGATTCAGCGGAATCAGTTACTTTCGTAGGTCTAAAAGTAGAAATTTGATCATTAACTGATTGATAGTTCTGGGGTATACTGTGAAACGTATTCTGTTGATCAGCTACTATTTCCCACCATCTGGTGGGGCTGCGGTCCAGCGAGTCTTGAAATTTGCACGTTACCTGCCTGACTTTGGATGGTTACCCACCGTATTAACAGTAGATCCAAACCATGCTGCCTTTCCATCCATTGATGCATCACTCCTAAATGAGCTCCCTCCACAGGTTGATGTGATCCGAACCAAAGCATGGGATCCCTTCACCTTGTATAGTCAAGTTCAAGGTAAACGGAGAGAGGAAGTGATTAAAGTTGGATACATTGATGGAGATACTTGGTTTAAAGGAATTGCCAAGTGGCTTAGGGGGAACGTATTTCTGCCAGATGCTCGTGTAGGTTGGGTCCCATTTGCGTCTCGTGTTGCTAAAAGGCTACTAAAAGAAATGAGATTCGATGCAATCATGACCACCGGTCCACCTCATTCTTGTCATCTAATTGGTATGGCATTAAAGAATATCTCGGGATGTCCCTGGGTCGTTGATATGCGGGATCCGTGGGTTGAAATATATTACCGTGACCAAATGTTCGAAGGATTCGTGGCCAGAAAGATTCAGACGCATCTGGAGAAAAAAGTATTGGGTACCGCAGATGCTGTTATTTCCGTGAGCAACTATCTTGGAGAGCGACTTCTGAGGCGAGCCCCTATTCAGTATTACGAAACCATCCCAAATGGCTTTGATCCGACGGAGGTAATGAAGTGCAGTGTCTCACCAACGAAGGGGATACCATTGAAAATTGCGTATGTTGGAACATACAACCTGCGCAGACACTCTGATGCCTTCGTTCTTGCATTGCAGGAATTTCGTGACATCATCCCTGTTGAGGTTCATTTGGTGGGCAAAATTGATCAAGATGCCATAGAAGAATACCATAAGCACAAAATCCCGTTGAAGGTGGTAGAATTTCTTCCTCATGGCGAGGCAATGGCCTACATGAATTCGGTTGACATTCTCTTGTTGGCCCTACCTAATATTTTGAGCGATGATTCACTCGGCAATATTTCTGCAAAAGTATTTGAGTACATAGCTGCGCGACGTCCAATTCTTGCACTCGGGCCTGTAGATGGGGATTTAGCACATCTTTTGAATGAAACACGGACTGGCGAGATCTTTGATCATAAGGACAAAGATGGCATTCTAACATTCCTGAAACAATGTATAGAATCTAGGGGGAAGCCTTGGAAAATTGATGAGGTAGCCATCGCGAAATATGAGCGTCGTCGTTTGACGGGCCGATTAGCCAATTTATTTGATCGTCTTTCTACATCAGAATCGTAATTTGAGCATGCACATTTGTACGCTCGTCGGAGCACGGCCACAATTCGTGAAAGCATCCGCGGTCAGTCCTGCGTTAATGAATGCAGGAATCAAAGAGACGCTGGTACATTCAGGCCAGCACTATGACAGGCTTCTCAGTCAAGTCTTTTTTGATGAGTTAGGGGTTCCTGCACCTGTTGCCAATTTGGAGGCTGGATCAGGGTCCCATGCCACTCAGACAGGAGAAATTATGACTCGTCTGGAACGGTTTATTGAAGAGAGTGGCCCATTTGATGCAATTATCGTTTATGGTGATACAAATACTACACTTGCAGGTGCAATCGTAGCTGCAAAAGGAAATATTCCTTTGGCTCATGTAGAGGCTGGAATACGAAGTTTCAATTGGATGATGCCTGAGGAGATCAACCGAATTTTAACCGATCGTATATCAGAGTGGCTGTTTGCTCCTACCGAAATTGCGGTTGAAAATTTGAAACGTGAGGGTCTTGAGGGGAATACAGTACTAGTTGGGGATGTAATGTTGGATGCGACGCGGATGTTTTCTGAACGTGCAAAAGAGTGTTGTCCACTGGAATCAATTACCATCCATCCCCGAGGTAAGTACTTTCTTTCTACAGTGCATCGCCCATCCAATACAGATAACAAGACAAATCTTCAAAGTATTTTTGATGCTTTTGGTCAACTAACATTACCAGTGATCTTACCGCTTCACCCCCGAACCAGAACTGCTCTTTCGGAGATTACCGTACCTGATAATGTGGAAGTGATGAATCCAGTTAGTTACTTATCAATGCTGACGCTGGCATCCAATGCGCATCGTGTACTCACGGATAGTGGTGGGCTGCAAAAAGAGTCCTACTGGTTTGAAGTGCCATGTATCATTCTGCGTGAAGAGACGGAATATCCTGAAACTCTTCATAACAGTTGGAGCATATGCACGGGGGCGGATCAAGATGCTATTGTACATGCGGTAATGAGAGAGCCAACTGGGCCACAGAGCCCCCTCGGCGAAGGCCCTGAAAAGTTGGCAAGTGCAATGATTGCGGATTCACTGTTGGGTAAAGGATGACTCTGTACAAGAAGCAGAACGGGCACGCTCCTTGACATAAGAAAAATTGCTAATATCAAATCTGTTTGCAACTGTTACTTTCTCGGTGAGTCATACTGGAGCCAAAAATAATATGAGTAGCCAACTATGCTTATTCACTGAGCGAGTTTGTTCAGAAATTGTGGTAGAACCAATAATTTTGGTTGAAAAACCCATCTGCTCTCTCTTGGCAAGATTCGTTGATCTTTATCCATTCTGAACGCATTCAGAGGAGTTCACACCCGAAGAAATTCACGAATGAGTAGAAATTCAGAAAGAGATGCCAACCACTCGTTTTGTCTCTGAACTTCAAGTGATCAACACTACTTCGGAATCAAAGCTGGATTTTCTGGCTTCAATTCTTGATGCCAGGCTGAATGCCCGAAACTCGGAACTCCGTGCTTAACGATAGGTGATGTTGATTGGAGTTGGTTTTGTTGTTGCTGGTAGATTTTTCGGTTAGCAAGACGATTTTCTGAGGATTTCACGTTTAAATTGATAATGTTAAGGCTGTTGTTGGCGTTCAGATGCTGCCTTTATACGTTGGACTCGTAAACTCTCGCTGTTTTCATTACTGTCTGGCGGAACGAGGTCTAAGAGTAATTCCATATACCGCATATCTTAAGCATATTCGGTGAGCCTCTTCTCGTACCCCTTACGGTTTTTCTTGCAAATAAGCGTATAGGGGCTTCCCTCAGAGAGAGTTTCATAATCAATATCTAACTTCAACGTATCAATCATTTTCCGTATTTGTTTACGTTTTTCCCGAGCCACACGAAAATGCTTCGTTTTCCTCTTTGCGGATAAACAGAATTTGGTTAATTCAGATGCAAGATCCCCAGAGTAGGGGATCTCAACGTCAAATTTCCAATCTTTTGGTTCCTCAGGAAAAGTACTACTATGCCCTAGCAAAAAATCCGCTGACTGCTGCCATAGTAATCTGTAAGTTCCCAAACTTCGGATTTTTTCAGTTTTGCTCAAGCTTTGAAGGGCATCGGGAAGCATGCGATTTGGAGTAACGACTTTGGGAAAGTCAGCAATGAGAGATGCTACGTTATTCGCATCCTCAATTAGATCAAGTCTCAGCATCAGCGCAAAATAATTGTAGACCGCATTCGCATCAAGAGACCGTTCGTCTATCATTTGTTCGGAGACATATTCTGACTCTCCACCTGACACCACATAGTTCCTCCTTGCTACGAATAGCCCAGAGATCTCCTCTAACGATTTGGGAAAGATTGCAGTGATGGACCGTGCAATCTCAATATCAACGTCTTGCCATGTGGAATCAGAATTAAGCCGATTCTTAGAAATCATGGACACCAATGAAAGAACTTCCTTGGGGAGTAGCAGCGTGTGTTGCTCCACTAAACGGACCAAAAATTTCTTCGCAATTCTGGGACCGACCATGAGTAACAAGTTAGCAAGAGAGGAATTTGCATTGCCGTTATAGTAGTTAAGTGCCTTTGAATCAAGGAACTCCGTTGCTAACTCAATATTGCCCGTCTCCCCGATAAGTCGGATCATTTCAGGCAGATTGTACTGTTGGAATTTGACCCTTTTTTCTGGCCACAGGTCTGCAATCTCGCACAGAATTTGGTTCATTTCCTGATTGCTTACCCTTCCCAACTGAGTCGTAGCCCAGTGAACAGCGGTAGCAATACTTCTTTTTGCTAATATTTCAATGGACTTTGCTTTCGGCCAGAGGACTAGGGCGGAGATACGGTAGATGAGATCCAAGGTTGGGCCATAGTTTCCCATGTATTCTTCAAGGATCTCCTCATCGGGATCCATATCAGTGAGCAATTCGGGCTGAAGTACCTCACCATCATTTAGAGCAAAATAGCCAAAATCATATTGCCGACCATCATGAGTAACCCATTGTTCAAGGAGTTCAGAGCGTTCGTGTACATGAACAATCGTGGAACCTAAAGTAGGCTCATCCGAGTAGGGCCCCAACCGAATTCTGGATCACCAGTTTCTTGAATGCTAAGAATAGCGGCGAACACAGCACATTTTGCATCAGTAGCAGCTTTTTCTAAGATTTGTGCCACTGCCATATCCGTACCCTTGAGCGTATCAAAGGACAGGCCTTCTTCGCTGTAAGAGTGCTCCAACAACCAAACAATCTTTTCTGAATTCCCAGTGTCTCTCCATTTTACCAGAGACTCTTTGACCTTATCGGTCAACTCCATGTAATCGGGAGCACCTGTCCATTTTTTCCCAGATTGGATGAACAGGTTGTATACGAGAGTAACCCGGTGACCTTTGGTCACAGGATGTGCTTCGTGGAGGCAGTCGGAATAGAAGGATGCGTAGGATAGTTCGGATGGTTCCTGAGAACTTATGTCAAAAATAGTCTCCTGCCCCAAATGGCGGACAGACAACTCACCACCTTCGCCAGGAGTTGGAAGTGAAATAGATAGAGTTGCAATCATTCCTTTCACTTTTTCCGTATCTCTATGCGGGGCAAAAAAGCCCCCCTCCCTGTAAATGAGTAGTTTATACAACTCGGTGCCAATCTGCCCACGATCAAGACCTAAACCATCGGTGACAATGTTCAGAAGGTCTGCGAACGTTTTTTTCCACGAACTGCCTGAGATGCGAACACAAGAAGAATCAATTTGCCAGCAATTTCTAACGGAGGTATCGGTGATCGTCTCAGTGCCTTTACCAAAAGGAGCCTGTTCAGCTTCATCTATCAAAGCATAAATGAGGACGTCATGTATTGGAAATGACAGATCTCCAATGTTCTCAACTGTAATGCGGGGCATGGGAACATGCATCTTTCCTCCCACGCAGTAATCTCCAGGACGGTCAACCGACCGAAGAAGTTCTGCTATGTGTTCATTAATTTTTCCTAGACCATTATTCTGATTACTCATCTTGTCTATGTAATTATTGGCAAGTTAGAATCCATTTAACACGTTGTTACACGCCTCATGTATCATTTGGGATTAGAGCAAATCCACTCAGAGGTATAAATGAAATATGATGTTCGTTCATAATATTTCCAAGTTCTCATGATATTAATCCAGGGAGAGGAACATGAAGATCAATGAAGACATTGATACGTCTGAAAACTGCATAGGGCTTGATGCAATTCAGTCGGTCAACAGACCGCAACATAATCTGCGAATTGTATTGTGAAAGCAATGGTTCTATCACGAATCTGATAGCTAAATGTCTAACCATCCGCGGAAGAGTAGAATAATGCCTCCCAAGTGTTCAACCCTTTTTCTAACTTGACCGACCATTTGATTTCTTGAATTTGTGTCATTCAATTCGCTAGTCATGGTATTAATCGTAATAGGTTACCGCATTAAAGGTTCTGTCAAAATCTCTCGGAATATTTTGGTAACCATAATGACACCTTGATGCACCTCTATTCAACACGGATCATCTACATTTGTACAAATTCCTCTGGTCATACTAAAGATTCGCATTCCTACAAACCGCGGTAGAACTATGAGGAATGAATTGAGATCATGCCCCATCAGGATGGCCATTGTCTTTATTCTATTTTATGATTTGGTAGAAATGCTCCATCCGAACCCATCTGCACTTGATAGATCGTCAAGGCAACGAAGAATTTCTTGAAAATAGTGATCTGAAAAGACAAACTGGTTCAATCATTAAATGACATATTTATCGTTACGGAACCCCTAACTACGCAATAGTTGAACAACTTCCAGAAAAAACAATCGCTTACAAATATCAGTTGTCATCTATCTGGTGGTTAAGACATTCTACGTCAATTATTCAGACAAATAGGTATTTGGATATTCTTTTGAATTCAAGGGAATATGGTATTACTGGATTAAACTCACTATAAAGATTTGAAGCATTGATCTTCCAATACCAACTTTGATGTCTCTCTGGGATCGTCAACTCACATAGGTAAAGGTAATGATTTCAGGGGTCATCATTACATCATTTTCAGATAGAACAGATCTTTCTGGATTGTCCGTCTATTTTTCTTCATGAATCTCTCAAAGCCATTTCGCATCTTGATGATCCTGGATCAGCCTTTCCCGCAGGATACACGCGTGGAGAATGAAGCGACTGCTCTGGTGAATGCGGGATTTGATGTCCTCTTGCTGGTTTTGGCTCCCGATACCAGATCCAGAGAGGAAAAATATCAAGGATTTACCATCATCCGTAGAAATGTACCTGCCAAATATCGTAACTGGATGCGCGGGCTCGCTGGCACAGTCCCTATTCTTTCCTGGTTCATTGCACGACAGGTTCGTCTCCTCTATCAAGAGTATAGCATAGACGCTATTCATGCGCACGATCTCTATATGTGTGGTGGTGCACTGCGTGCTGGCAAACGTTTAGGCATACCAGTGATTGCAGATTTACATGAATCATGGGTTGCTGCTCTGAAAACCTATGCTTGGAGTACCCGATTTCCAGGGAGGCTGTTTATTAATTATAAAAAATGGAAATCCCTGGAGCGAGAGTGGACACATAAAGCGATCAATGTCATCGTTACGACTGAAGAGATGCAGTCGCATTACGTTAAGCTTGGAGTGTCGGAGAACAATACCACCGTTTTGCCAAATACCATTAATATCAAGGCCTTTGATAACTATCCTCTGAATGAAAACATCATTCATCGCCATCAATCTGAATTTACCTTAGTATATACTGGAGGAATTAATTTGCACCGTGGACTCGGATTCTTACTCCAGACCATACCATTGGTACTCCCGCACTGTCATACACGCCTTGTGATTGTTGGTGAGGGACAAATACGATCAGAACTGGAAGATCAGTCTAAAATTTTAGGATTGAATGACCATGTAATCTTTGAAGGTTGGAGACCGCAAGAGGAAATAAAAAGTTATATTCTTGCCAGTGATGCGTGCTTAATCCCTCAGATAAACTGTGAACATACAAGCTCAACTGTACCGCATAAATTATTTCACTACATGTATCTAGGACGCCCAGTCATTGCGACGAACTGTACCTATATCCAACATATTGTTGAGACTACCGATTGCGGGGTGGTGGTACCGTATGGAGATCAAGAGGCCTTGGCTTCCAGTATCATTGAGTTGTACAATGATCCAGATCGCCGCAAACAAATGGGGATGAATGGTCGCATGGCAGTCCGTGAATGTTATAATTGGGAGAACTCGGCGCGATCGTTGGTTAACATGTACTCCAGGATCTCAAAAGTGACTGGAACCTCTGCTGAGTAATGTGTATCCAATTGTCATCCAAGTTGGATTCATGCAAGATTATTTTGGAATATGCTGAATAGGCTTGAACAGTTATGGAACGGGATTCGGTGGGTAGTTCTCGGGCGGGAATCAACACTGACTGAGCCCACAAAGCCGATTGGTGGCCGGCGGTGGGTCATGATGTTCAGCTTGGTAGCATCTATCCTTGTGTGGCTGGTGCTGAGTCTGCTGGAAGATTATTCTCTATCAGTAGAATACATCACCTGTGCGACTGAATCCCAAGAAATCAATTCTGTATGCGTTTCAGGCCTTGAGGAAGACTCGGCTCTTGCACAGCCACTACCAAGAACGATTCTTGCGACACTTGAAGGATCAGGTATCAATTTAATTGAAGAACGTCGCCGCGCTCGCTCTGAGAGTACCCCCATCCTATTTTCGTCAGATCAAGGGGTGCTTGAGACACAATCCCTGCTTAAAATTCCAGCCGAAGTGAATATAGAAAGTATTGTACCCCAAACGATTGATTTGCGAAAAGAAGCCAAAAGTGAACGCCTCATTCCTATCGAATCTCGTGTTATGTTCTCTACACAGCCCCCTTATTTTCTCATAGGTGAACCCAAATTAACTCCTGATTCTGTTAGAGCATCGGGGCCTGTATCAGTTATAAGTCACTTAGTATCATGGCCCACAGAGCAAGACACCACAGGTTATACGAATGGCACCATCACGCATCAAGTTGCCTTGGATGATTCATTGGCTGGCTTGGTTCGTTTAAGTACTTCTGAGACCGTCGTTACACAAATAATATCTCAATACACTGAAGGGCAGAACGAGCGAGTAAGAGTTGAGATTGAAGGGATACCTAATCCAAGTAGTGCAGTGCAGCTTGATCCTGAATCTGTGACGATTACGTATCAGGTTCCCTTGTCAAAATTTCCTCTCGCATCCCAATCATCCCAGATTCGCGCAATCGTATCATACGCTCAAATTTATGATGATACGACGGGGCTCATAGTACCAAGGATTGAATTTCCGCCTGATTTAATGATAAGGGAATACACAGTATCTCCGAATCAGTTGAGATATTTTATCAATATTGGTTCACAGTAGTTTATCTGGTTAGCAACAATGGGGTAGGGGATTGGTTGAAGCATGGGTTTTTATCCAAGTGCGATGGCATGGCCACTTTGGCCAAAAAGTAAGATTGAATTTCTGAATACCCCACAGGGGATTATCACAGAGTCTGGAATTTGGTATCAAACGACTGTTGATCTACTTTTTGAATATGCAGGAGAGCTCCTGGAGCGCATACCCGTTGAAGTACACTTGGCTAGATCTGATACATGGGTTCGTTCTCCCCAGACCTTGTCTCTCTGGCTTCTGGCGCTCGGAATAGTATTTTATCCTCCGTGGCTACTGTCGGTTGTCGTACTTGGATTCTATTTATTGTGGCAAATCGTCGCTCCTGCTGTGGTAAGTCTTCGCCTTTCTCCACTTCTTAGAATTTTAGATTCTGTATTCTTGCAGGCTGTTCTTTATGCGGCTACCATGTCATTCTTAGCAATATCGGGTAATTACACTGGTGTGATTATTGGATTGGTCGGATTTTTGTGTCTACGCTGGGGCGTTCTATCTTTTTTAATGAGGCCGTTGGTGCACCGCTGTTGGAACATGCTCTATCAATTACCTGCTCCGGATCATACCCTAAGAGCCTTTATCATTCGCAGTGCTCTTCATAACGGAGTTCTTCTTGATGATTTCAAAAGCATTGAGGAAAGTATTATCCAGACAATCCAAAAGAAATAAAACTCCTGAGAAAAGAACCAATTAGATGAAGAGTCATGTGAGTGCAGACTCAATCCGTGAATTGCGGAGACAAATACAAGATCAACTTGATCATTCTGATCCATCTCATCAAGGTAGGATCATCACGGTTTCGGTGGAACTTGAGTCAATGTCTCTGATTGACTGGTTAATGAACTGCCCTAAGGGGGGTAGAATCTATTGGTCCGGGAGAGATTATGGCGTTGAGGTTGCAGCATTAGGAGAGGCGGATTGTTGTTATTCATCGTCTGCCACCGATCTTGGTGAGTTACGGTCAAATCTCATGACAATGCTCTCTGATTGCAAAGTAGGAGTGAGATATTATGGAGGGATCCGGTTTGATCTTCTCCGCAACAAATCTGAACATTGGAATTCATTTGGGGCGTGGAGATTTGTTCTTCCCCGATTCGAAATTCGTAAAAACTCCAACCATACGATCCTTCTTTGCAACCTTGTACTCCCCAGAGATTACTCGCAAGAAGAAGCAATTCTCCATCAGTTAAATTCCATTGGATCTTCTTCCAGCAAACCAAGCATCTTTCCACAGCCCTTATCGCATCGCTTCTTTCCTGATTTTCAGGAATGGGAAACCATTGTTGGAAAAGCTTTACATAGTTTTAGCTCATCATCTTTGGATAAGGTTGTTCTGGCGAGGGAAGCTGCTGTTGATTTTTCTAATTCACTCGAGCCTGTATCCATTATTAAACTCTTGAAGCAGGTTACTCCCAATAGTTTTCATTTCCTCTTTGAACCATCCGATCATGAGTCATTTTTAGGTGCGTCTCCTGAGCGTCTCTTCCGACGGGAGGGTCGATCCATAGAGAGTGAAGCGGTGGCTGGTACTCGTCCTCGGGGTGCATCTGATGTTGATGATGCTCGGATGATTGATGAGTTATTCAGAAGTGCAAAAGAGCATCGTGAGCATGAATTTGTACGGATCAGTCTCCAGGAAGAAATTGCATCTTTGGCGGCATATGTAACGATGGATACGGTTCCATCAATTATGCGTCTGGCATCTGAGAGACACTTGGTTTCCAGATTACGTGCAATCATGCGAGAGCGAGTGACAAGTTTAGAAGTGCTGGAAGCATTGCATCCCTCTCCCGCGGTCGGGGGATATCCCTCAGAAAATGCCTTAGATTTGATTCGCGAACAAGAGCCCTTTGACCGAGGATGGTATGCGGGGCCAGTTGGTTGGGTGGGTGTCAATGAAGCTGAATTTGCCGTTGCCATTCGTTCCGGTCTAGTATCTGGATCCACATTGCGTCTGTATTCTGGTGCAGGGATTGTTCGGGAATCCACACCTGTCGATGAATGGAACGAGGTTGAGCATAAGATTGGTGATTTAGCCAGGGTGCTTGGTCTCTACACTTCTCCTGTTCAATCAGGATTTGATTATTCATGATTCAGAGGAATGCCAATCGAGCGCGGTACCTCATTGAAGAGTTGATTCGTTGTGGGATTGACCAGTTTGTGATTGCACCAGGTTTTCGGAGTGCTCCCCTTGCATTAGCTGCGCTGAGTCATCCCTCTGCTCATGTTTCGGTTCATTATGATGAGCGGGGAAGCGCCTTTTTTGCGCTTGGATACGGTCGGGCAACCCGTACCCCATGTGTCTGGATCACTACATCAGGTACTGCGGCGGCGAATGGTTTCCCTGCGGTAGTAGAGTCGTCGATGGACGATGTACCAATGATATGTCTTACGGCGGACCGACCAGCAGAACTGCGAGATACAGGTGCAAATCAGACCATTGACCAAGTACACCTTTTTGGTCATTACCCCAGATGGTTTGCCGATTTATCAGCCCCTGAATCCGAAGACGATGAGGCATTCATACGCTCTACTGTAGATTATGCCGTCTTTAAGGCTCAATCTGGACCAGTTCATCTCAATTGTATGTTCCGCGCGCCGCTGCTGGAAATGGATGACCAGGCGAAGTCTATTCCAGAGATACCCTGGTCAGAGAATGCTCCTCCGCAGACGCACTACGATCTGGGGGTAGGGATAGGAATGAACATACAAGATCATCTATTGAGGAGAATTCAAGCTGCTGAACGGGGGATGGTAGTAGTTGGTCGATTACAAACTCTTGAAGAAGGGCGGGCGATCTTTGATTTGTGTCATCATTTGGGTTGGCCATTATTCCCGGATATTTGTGCACCAGTGCATGCTCCATATTTTACCATCAATTTCCACGATCTAATCATGCGCAATGATTCAATTGTGCATACCCACTCTCCTGATGTAATCCTCCATTTTGGAGGGCCGCTGGTATCTAAAGAGTTGCAAAAGTTTCTTGCGAATTCTTCATGCGATACTTATGTGCTTATTTCTCCATCTTCCAATCGAATTGATCCATTTCATGTGGTGACAGACCGGATCCAGATGAATATTGATGATTGTTGTTTTGGATTAGAAAGGAATGTAATCAAGGGGCGCATGGATTCACCATGGCTACAATTCTGGACGACTATAGATTCCAGAATATCTAAATATCTTTCCATTGCGCTGGGACACAAACTTTCAGAGCCCTCAATTATGTGGGAGATGTCCAGATTACTTAACAGTTCAAATTGGCTGTTGAGTGCAAGTAGCATGCCGATTCGGGATTTACAATCATTCTTTCCAATGGGACTGAACGGCTTCCCTCGGATCTTTTCAAATCGGGGGGCTAGTGGAATTGATGGGACGATTGCCACGGCTGCGGGGATTGCCCAGGCATATCCTGAACGAGGGACCGTTCTATTGGGAGACTTAGCACTTTTGCATGATCTAAATTCTTTGGCTCTATTGAATGGGAGGAATGTGACGATTGTGGTGATCAACAACAATGGTGGTGGAATTTTTCGTATGCTTCCCATTGCACTTGGGAATGAGCAGTTTGAACAAGCGCTCGTGACACCCCATCATATGAATTTTCGTTGGGCAGCGAAGCAGTTTAAGATTCCGTATTCTCAGGCTAAATCATTACAACAGTTAGAAGAGGCGTGGGTGTCTGCCGCTAATTTATCAGGACCTCATATCATTGAGGTTAAAGTCAATCTTAAGAAGAACGTTCAGTTGCGTAAGGCTATATTCAGCGAAATAAGCGAACGGGTAAGTATTTTCTTAGAGCCTTATGGGGAAGCCTAAGTACAATAAACATCAAGCGATTTATTGTAGGTAGACGATTCACCTCTTTTGTCGTTGAACAATTTGACAAGTACTTCGTTTTAACTTACAATAACATCGCTACGGGATACCTTGAGTTCATTGATTTTCCGAATTTGGGATCTGTTCACTATCTCTGCGTTATTTACTGCGCCGGTGTTCTCCGAGGTCTGCCTTGTACCTATAAATATGACTTGACAATGGACATTTTCACAAATTTATGGGTGCAGGACAGGTCTAGCTTAATTCAAGCTTCCCCCCAATGTCTAATAATAGCCATAGTCTTTGCAAAATCCCCAAATTTTGAAAGCAAAATATCTGGGCATATATTTCGCAGTGGACGTTAACCCAAATCCGAAGATGGTTTTCAGTAACCTATCCCTATTCATTCCGCGCCGAATATTCAAGGTGATACTACTTTTTGGATTATTGTTGTTTGCATCCTGCGACAGTTCATTTGTACCAGATATAGGTTCACCTGAGGCAGAATCCAATTGAATTCAAACTGTTCGCCAGTGGTATACTGCTGCCTTGGAAGAAGATCAGAAATCTATTCCGTCTCAACCTAATGTTTCATATAAGGTAGCTAGTGACAGCGCCATTCCTGAGATCTTTGCTGTGATGGTGCAACAGCATTCACCAGATTGGGATCAGATTGAAATCTGGGATAATACCACCAGTGGATATGTCGCCGCTACGCTTCTTGAGGGAACCGCAACCAGTGCTAACCATACCGGTATACCCGTTGTACGAACGTTGGTGGCTAATGTGGATGGGAAGGGGCAAAGGATTTCGGGGCAGCTGGTTGAATTCATTGGCATAGGCTTAGACACTTCTCTCTTTAAGGACTACGTTGTGCAGTGGTTAGAGGGGGATTCCGAAAAAAATCGGATGATAGTTGCCGAGCATACAATCGGGTATGAACCAATCAAAACAACAGTGTATGCCCCTGGCAAAGATCCAAGGCAGATAACAATGACATTGGAACAAAAACCAATATCAGGCAAGAACGATAATACTACTTTTTGTTGGGTAAGTGATATTGATTTCGCATATATCTGTAGAGTAGAGAACGATGTATTCTATGGAGACTCGTATTTGCCGTTCATCGAAAGGTTGGAGATTACCTGTTCTACAGTTTTTATAGACATCACTACCGGAGGAGATTCTGACGGTAATGGTGACGCAGGAAGTGGTGGTGATGGTGGAGATGATTCCGATGATGGCCAAGGGGGTGGGGATGATGGGGACGGAAATCCATATGTCCATGATAATGAGGTTCAAGAATGCCTCTGTAACGACCAAAGAATCTGCGATCTCATTACAGAATATGAAGAATATGAAGTAGGCTTTACGCCCGTTTGCGTTCAATTTATGAGCGGGGGTTCAACCACGAATTTTTCCTGGAACGAGTTTATGGGAAACTGGAGGAATGGAACCGAATTCGGAAAGCATAGCCCCTATGGTATTATGGAATCAAATGTTATGAATGGGGTTCAAAAACTTCGCGATATGGATGGGAGACCAATTGTATTGACTTCCGGCTATCGATGTCCCAAGGGAAACCGTGCAGTTGGTGGAGTAGATAATAGCCATCATATGAGTGGCAGGGCTGTTGATATCCGCACAAGCTGTAATAGGACATATTATGATAAACTGTACCAGATTGCAAACGATCTAGGTTTTAATCCGCTTCCATGGGGTACTTATCCAGATTGTCATCTTCACATTGACATGTGATCATATTCCTTACCTTAGATCATGAAAACAAGATTTGCTCTTATCTTCGCGGCAACGCTTTCCTTTAATTTTCTTACAGTAGGGGAATCAGGCGCACAAAGGCCTCGTATCCCTTCACCAGATGAAGTGATTGAGCAGTTACTCAGCAGTGACCATACTGTA
This sequence comes from Rhodothermales bacterium, assembly GCA_965208025.1. Classification (GTDB taxonomy): domain Bacteria; phylum Bacteroidota; class Rhodothermia; order Rhodothermales; family Bin80; genus Bin80. The sequence continues at coordinate 587,328 of OZ242302.1, read as the reverse complement.
TCGTTCAGTGGTATTTATGGCTATGAGTTACTCCCATCGGATCAGCGCACGCCAGAGGTTAAATCTGCGTTGGTTATGGCACTTCAAAATGAAAACGAGCGAGTTCGTAGAATTGTACTTAGCGGAGATGATTCAATGCCCATGTACAAGGGTGAGTGGTTTGCAGAGAGTGCGTTGTCTCTGGTGAGAGAAGTACTATACTTAAGGGATCCTTCCACAATTCCACTATTTTTACCATGGGTGGGACATCATATGGAAATAATTGATTTTGGGCGAAAAGCCTTTGAACCTGTTTTGAATTTTGTAGAAACTCCGCTGCATGGAACAATGCTTTTAAGTGTCGGAAGCCGATTGATGACTCTTCGCATGATGGTAGATTACTTGGGATTAAGTTCATTCAGTTCGTCGGAGCGTGATCGAATGCGGCAGGTTGCCGCTAAGTATATTGCGGGATTTGATTCCTATGGTACTGTGAGTGGGGCCATAAGTTTAGCTTCGTCGCTTGGAGAAATTGAGTTATTACGCATGGCCAATGCTTTACTGAACAGCGACATAGTTATGGCGAAATACAGTTCTCGGGATAGAGCCCGTTTGCAGGGAACTGTTACACAGGCACTCAACGGTACACTAGAGACACGTCAGTATGTCCCGTATGAGCAGCGTGAAAGGCGGTAGGTACCAACAGAGCAAACCGAAGTACCGCACAACTACGGACTATCGGCGGAGATCTTTGCCTCCAACCATTTTCGCGGTTGTGCCCTGAGAAAGTTATACACCTTCTCGCTTGTTAGATGGAGAGGATACAATGTCAACTCAGGTCAATAGGAAGATAAGGTGGGTCTACATCCAAACTGATTGATCTGTATACCCCTAATTTTTATTCCACGATGCATGATCTCAATCATATGCAATAGGTTCGCCTAACCTCCACTCTGATTCGCCTTCCCATCCAGTTTTTTGTCTGATTTGGAATACCCCAGAGCATCTTGCGTTTAATGTCGGGATGATTTGATTACTTTAACTCCTGATGTCTACAACCAACTTCTGATCCAAGTTAAATTATTATAATATGTCCAAGAGAAAACACCACTTTACCTATCGCCCATCTGTTCACGGTCCAATTGAATGGAAGAATGCTGGAGACTATACTGATATACTGTATGAGACGGGGATTACAGGTACGGATACGGAGGGGATTGCGAAGATCACAATGAATCGACCTGAAGTGCGTAATGCTTTCCGTCCTTTGACTGTATCCGAACTGCAGGATGCCTTTACAAAAGCCAGAGATGATGCATCCATCGGAGTAATTATTTTGACTGGTGCAGGGCCTGATGCTTTTTGCTCTGGTGGAGATCAGAGGATACGAGGTGATCATGGGTATGAAGAGGAAGGATCTGGTACGCAGCGCTTGAATGTCCTTGACCTTCAACGACAAATCAGGACCTGTCCCAAGCCAGTCATTGCCATGGTTGCAGGATGGGCAGTTGGCGGAGGGCATGTTTTGCATGTGATATGTGACCTCACAATTGCAGCTGAAAATGCCAAATTTATGCAGACCGGTCCCAAAGTTGGTTCATTTGATGGAGGCTATGGTGCAAGTTTTCTTGCCCGTCATGTTGGCCAGAAAAAAGCTCGGGAGATCTGGTTCTTATGCAGGCCATACAATGCCTCTGAAGCCCTGGAGATGGGGCTCGTAAACACGGTTGTCAAATTAGATGATCTCGAGGTGACTACCGTACAATGGTGCAGAGAAATTCTCATGAACTCAAATATTGCTATTCGAATGCTTAAGGCAGGGTTCAATGCCGATTGTGATGGACAGGCAGGTTTGCAAGAGTTGGCTGGACATGCCACCATGTTATTTTATATGACCGAGGAGGGACAGGAAGGAAAGACAGCGTATTTAGAGAAGAGGCCTCCCCACTTTGACAAGGATGGATACAAGCCATAAGATGAGCAATCTGAAGGCCTGGATATTAGCTTCACGACCGAAGACGCTCCCTGTTGCTATTGCTCCGATCATTGTGGGATCAGCAATGGCGTGGGCTGATGGGGGCTTTCATCTTGGTGCTGTTTTAATAGCTACCCTATGTGCTTTTCTAATTACAATTGGTACCAATCTATGTAATGACTATGCAGACTTTATCCGTGGTGCAGACACAGATGAGCGAAAGGGCCCCAAACGAGTTACCCAAGCCGGCTTAATTCAACCCCGTCAGGTGATGATTGCCAGCAGTACAGTATTTGCGGCTGCGGCGTTTTTCGGAATGTATTTGTTCTTTCGAGCTGGTTGGGAGGTTCTGGTGATTGGCTTTGCTTCTATTTTATCTGGTATCTTTTATACGGCGGGTCCTTGGCCTTATGGATACAAGGGGCTTGGTGAGTTATTCGTATTGATTTTTTTCGGTCCGGTTGCTGTTGCAGGCACCTATTATGTCCAAATGCTCGAGATTACTTCCACCGTAGTGATTGTGGGTTTGGCCCCAGGTCTATTGGGGGTTGCAATACTGACTGTCAATAATATCCGTGATATACATGAAGATCGCAAAGCTAAAAAAATGACTTTAGTGGCTCAATTCGGTCGAAATTTTGGAATCGCTCTGTGGGCTGGATGTATAATCGTTGCCGTCTTAATTCCACCCGCGGTTGGATATACCTTAGATGGCCATCTTTGGGCAGACCTTCCTTCACTGACTTTAATCCCTTCTGTGTCTATACTTTATTGGCTCATCACCACGAGAGAGCCTGAACGTTTGAATCCACTTCTGGGATATACGGCTTTGCTGTCCCTGATGTATAGCGTACTCTTTGGAGTTGGGTGGGTGATTTGAAAAACAAAAAGACTCAGCTACCGAGTGATGGTTTTCTTTTCCATACTGTTGATCTAATCTAATGAAAGGCAGCACCTCCCATGTACTCGAGAGACGATTTAAGAACACCCTAAGATTTTTGGGATCCTCATGTCCTCCTCCCGCGCGAATTCTTGACTTGGGTACTCAAAATGAGCTTGGGCGGAGGATGCAACAGGAAGGATATGAAGTAACGAATACTGAGGGGGATTTAGAGTCACCAGAAATGCTCGGTATAGGTGCAGATCTCGTGACCGCATTTGAAATCTTGGAACACCTAGTTTCACCGTGTAATGTATTGCGGTCAATTCAGGCTCCAAGGCTGATTGCCACTGTACCCCTTCGGTTATGGTTTGCTACTGCGTATCGTAACCCGGATGATCCATGGGATAGACACTTCCATGAATTTGAAGACTGGCAGTTTGATTGGCTACTTGAGCATGCCGGCTGGAAAATTGTGCGAACAGAAAAATGGACTAGTTATGGCGCATGTAATGGAATTCGTCCGCTTCTTCGCCGGTTTACCCCCCGCTACTATGCAGTTGAGGCGGTTCGTGAGTAACGGTAGACTCTACCCTTTTGGTTGATTGCCAATAGAGTAGGAGCGTAGCAGTTTCATTGCTTCCAACTCCAAGTGATTCCTCTGAATCACATATCCTCGAGGTTGTAAATTTGGTACACTCTGAGGAAGTGGATCAATCAGCACATCACGCTCAAGGGCTTTATAAGTATCCAGGCCATGTATCTCTTTCGGAGCATTCATAGCCAATTCCATAAGTCCTAGAATTCCAACCCCCGACTCATAGGAAGAACTGATAATGCAACGAGTTTTGTTGATTTCCGCAAGTTGCATCTCCTTGATCGTCTTCATGATTCCACCGGAGAGAGTTGGTTTGAGCACATATACATCAGCGAATGGCTTAAACTTCTCTGCTCCGGGTTCACGGAGTGTTTCATCCAGGGCAAGGGGGGTATGACTGTGACGGGTAAATTCTGAGAGTTTATCCTTATCTCTGAGAGGCTCTTCAATATATCCCAGATCCAGATTTTTGGTTTCACTGAGAAAATCCAAGGCCGTTCGCAGCGACCAGGCACGGTTTGCATCAATGCGTACTTCTATTCTGGGGTTTTCATTCCAAACCGTATGAACGAACTTTAGATCATCGTCTAACTTGCCTTTTCCAACCTTGAGCTTTACCGCTTGAAAACCTTGCACTTGCAATGAACTCTTTGTGTTATTTTGATTTTGAGGGATCAGCAGTTTGCAGCATGCGACAGGCGGATGGACAGTCTTGATTTCACTATCCTTTGTCAGGCTATACTTGGCGAGTTCAAATCCGAATTGAACAGATGGATAGAGGTTGTTAGATGTAAAGCTTAGCGAATTTACGGGTGAGTTCAAAATTTTCTTTGCAAGGGAAGAGGTTTGGGTCAGCGCCTCTGAGAGTGATTCTTGGCTGAACTTTGGCAGTGGTGCAATCTCCCCCCAACCCTCTTTTTCGGATGTCCTTAAACATATCAGAAGTCCTTCACGATACTTGTGAGTTCTATTCCCCCAAGTAATTGGATAGGTAAGGGGCAACCTGTACTGGTAGATTAGAACCGATGTGATCATACTCATCAGAGAATAAGGTCAACCGAAGAGTTAGACATGGTTGTACTCTTTGAGGGTTACCAAAACGTTGCTTTGATAGGTCACCACTCAATAATATGTTACGAACATTAGTTTATCCATTTATCAATACAATTCAATCATCAATATTTATAGGGGTCTACAGATTTTGGTTAAGGTATCGTCGAAGACTAATTAATCTAACTGGTAATTCTCAGGTTCACTGCAATCAATTTGGAATTACCGAAATTATGACTTCTCCATACTACCAGATTTACTTCATTTCATTAACTTGATTTGAAAGAAATCCTGAATTCTAATATTATTCTATCAAGCGTGCCATTACATGATTCTATGATAGTTCGTACCGTTCTCCATATTATTAGAGGAAACTGGTAGAGGCGAATTTGCATTGCCTACAATCCAGACTTCATTTGTCTGGAAACCTGCAATAGTTTGAGACCTTTTTGACTCAATATACCGTGGATTCCCCCGGTGTTAATCTAATGATTTGATGTCAGTATTTGGAATCTGTTTGGAGACTGGTTTGGAGGCTATTCAGTCAATTCTGTCCTGCATGCAGACAGGTGTTCCTGTTTGTGTACTTAATTATCGTTGGCCAGCAGTTCAGATAAATAGAGAATTAGAAAAACTGAAAATCCAAGAGGTGTTAACTGATAGAACAGATCTACTCGCTAAGAAAGCAGATATAGCTCTTTTGGCACGAAGAAAACACAGAGAAGTGACGATAAAAAGTCTTCATCATAATGCAAAAATCATACTCCACACCTCTGGATCGTCAGACGAACCAAAAGCTGTGGTTCATTCGCTTGAAAACCATCTTTTCAGTGCCGAGAGAGCCATTAACAAACTGCATCTTGGGAGTACAGACCGCTGGCTCCTGCGCCTCCCCCTTTGGCATGTCTCAGGAATGAGTATTGTTTTTCGATGTCTGGTCTCCGGAGCTGAAATCATAATTCCAGACCGAGAAACATCACTATTTGAAGCACTATCCTTACATCAAATTACACATGTGTCTATCGTTGCTACTCAGCTGATGCAACTCATAGATAAGTTTCCCCCTGTATCTTTGCAATCTGCTATCGTAGGAGGGGGAGCCACACCTCCTCACATTCTGGAGAAGGCACTGGACAAGGGTTGGCCAATTCAAACGACCTATGGAATGACTGAAACGAGTTCAATGGTGACGCTCAGTGACCAAACCTTCCCTATTGGCTCATCAGGCCGTCTGTTGCAGGGAAATGAATTAAAGATCGCCCAAGATGGCGAAATACTCCTCAGAAGCCCCGCGGTCTGCTCTGGGTATCTCCGTGGAAATGAACTATACAGTGCCACTGATGAAAAGGGTTGGTTACACACTGGTGATATAGGACATTTGGATGAGGCGGGGGAACTCTATGTTCTAAATCGTAAGGATAATATGTTTATCTCAGGTGGTGAAAATATAAGTCCAGAAGAAATTGAAAATACCCTTATGGAATATAGTGGGGTTGATGAGGCTATTGTCGTACCGGTTCCTGATACTAAGTTTGGTCAACGCCCAGTGGCGTTTGTACGAGGATGCTCTGATTTTCAACGCTTGACACAATTTCTTGCAGATCATCTTCCAAAATTCAAAATCCCCATCTGCTACCCATGGCCAAATCATGTTTCCCAGACCTCAATCAAACGAGATCGAAAGTTATTCACAAACATAGCAACCCGCCTTCACGACAGTGAAAGTTGACCGCTCCAAGACTGAACCGTACTTCCTGTGAGTTCTATCCTCTGATCTCGTATTTTCATACTGGAGATGATTCATTTAAAGAGGCTAACTTCACTGAACTTTTGTGCATGAACGAGCTTTAAGATTTTCTCTGTATGGCAAGTAATACGCTTTCAGTTCTTACCGAAGAAACTACAGAGCAATGATTCCAGGCCAATCATGTCGGCAGATCTCTGTCTGGACATTGAGGAACGGTTACACTCAGTTTTGGAGGGCAATCTATCCATAGGAAGACTGCCAATTCAAGCTATCCGTCGGAGCGCGTGTTACTCAAAATCTTGAACACTCAACTCCCGGTATTCCAGAGTATTCGATATCTTAGACTTTTTCTGGCAATATTTTTCTTAGTCGCGGTTTTGATGCGAAGCGAAAATTTGATCTTATGAGTCCAGTGACCGGAATACCTTCATACGTCCTGGATAACAAGGGTGACCAAATCTATTCTGAAATCCAAACTTCAAGCATACAATTTGACCTAGACCAGCACGACTCTTATCCTGATGACCAGCTACGATCTTGGACAGGGTTGGAGGGGCCGCCCATAGCTTTGTATGAATTCTGTGATAGACTCATGTGTCAAGAATCTAAGAAATAAAGATGCCATTTTTAGGCCTTATTTATGGGTACAGTGCAGAGTTAGCCTGACGCATGTGGAATTACATTTACAGTAGATCTTGCAGGTGATCCAAGGATAAGGTAGTTGAAGGCGAACGGGTCCGCACGGATGCAGCATTTGATGTGTCTAACTGCCTTCAATAAAGCATATAGGGACGTTCATTCGGACCACCTCAGGCAATGCAATCATTTATCTCAAGCTGAGAAGATCAATAGTCAACTGTTAGTTCCAAACGAGCCTACTAAGCCCCCTACTTTAAGGTAATCTTTGAGCAATTCCCGGTCACATTATTTGTATGCTTGACAGAAGATAGCTAAGGCAGGTCGGCCGGTGTCTAAGTTCCAGTAGAGACCATAGATCCCCTGCAATTTAGAACAAAATAAGTACTCGGGTGTTGCTTCTTGGGAAATAGGTTCTTTGTCATGTGATTTGATGTGACGACGTTAGAGCCAACCAAAGAGCGCTTGCAAGATCTATTTTAAGGGAATTCGTGATGCCGTTGCACTATTAATAAGGTTAGGTATTGAACATGAATATTCTGGTTGACAACTTGAGAATTTCAGGATTTCGGGGAATTAAGAATCTTGAAGTAAGTTTTTCAAGGTCAACCTTGTTGATTGGGGTAAATAACTCAGGCAAAACCTCAGTGATAAGAGCTATGCAACTTGCCCTTGGAGATTATTCAAGATACTTGACCGATGATGACTTCCACATCGCACAGGATGATACCAGATCCGAAGAAATTATCGTGGATGTTCGAATCGTTCCTCTGAATGAGGAAGGAAAGAGAACCAAGATTCTTAGTGATGATTGGACTCAGGAGTTTGGTGATAATATAAGCGCAATGAGTGAAGGCGACGAACCTGGAAGCGATCAGTTTTTGGCCATAAGAACTATTGCATGCCATGATTATGTAAAGGGAGGCTTCGTAGTGGAGCACTACGTTTTGGATCGCTGGCGGCCGTTCTCATCATGGAAGAGCGATGGGTTGAAAAACGGTAACCGGATTCGTGGGCGATTTGAGGCATTGCCGTTTATAACAGTGAATGCTCAGAGAGACATTCATCAGGAATTAAGAGACAGAACATCCTTTGTGGGTAAAATCTTATCCAGAGTTAAGTATGATGCGTCTGATGTTAGTCAACTGGAAAGTATGATCACCAAAATCAATCAGAAAGCCGTGGTAGCAAGCAAGCCACTGACTGGACTTAAGAGTCAGTTGGATAACTTAAATCAATCATTTGAAGGTTCTGGATATGCGGAACTAGCACCTTATCCCAAGAAGATAAGAGACATTGCAAAAAGATTTAGCATACATTTTGGTGAATCAGACCAAAGTTCATTCTCCATGGAATATCATGGAATGGGGACTCGTAGCTGGGCTTCTATGCTTACAGTCAAGGCTTTTGTTGAGCTTATGGCCGATAATCATGAGCAGGAAGCTAAGCCCTTTTTTCCGATCATTGCTGTTGAAGAGCCAGAATCTCATCTGCATCCTAATGCACAAAGAACATTGTATCAGCAGATGAGAAAGAATCCACCGAGGCAGACTATTATCAGTACGCATTCGCCGTATCTCCCTGCAATCTCATCTCTTCATGAAATACGCATGCTGAAAAGGACAGACGGGCAGGTTCAAGCAACTTCTTTTCTCTCTAATTTGAACTGTGCCGAGAAAAAAAGACTACATAGGGAAATAATGAGATTCAGAGGAGAGATGTTGTTCTCCAGAGCATTGATTCTGGTTGAAGGACCTACTGAGGAGAACTTAGTTCCGGCCATGTATGAACTGTATCATAATTACACCATTTTTGAGAAAGGTATTAATTGTATTAGTGTTGGTGGGAAAAACTACAGACCTTTTCTAATTTTTGCGTTCAGTTTTGATATACCAGTCTGTATAATCAGCGACAATGATGGAACTACGAAGAGAGAGGTAGAAACTGCCATAAGTAGGATAGAAGAGGAACAAGAGTTTGACCTGAGCAAGAAGAGATTCTCGTGTGAATTCCTAAGCGAGGGTAACAATATTGAGAAAGAACTTTTATGTGTTCTTGGGCTGAGGGAGAAAATAATTGAAGCGCTTGTATCTTTGGAGACCGGAGACAATGAACCTCATGCGAGGGCAAAGCACACAAAGTTCAATGCCATGGAGGATAAAAAGTTATTGGAATATCTGGACAATAAGAAACCCTCTTTCGCGGATTTTCTGGCAGAGTTGATTAACAAAAGATCAAATGATAAGGAGATGATACCCGAGGCCTTTGTTAAGACATTTGAAACGATTAAAAGTTGGATAGGGTAATGGTTCAGTTATCTTCTGAGCAGAAGCAGATTGTCAAGACTCCATTATCTGAAGCAGTTCAAGTGATTGCATCAGCAGGAGCCGGAAAGACCCGCGTGCTCACCGAAAGAGTCAGGTATATACTTGAAAATACCAAGAGGGAAGGGGTTATAGCACTTACCTTCACCAATAAAGCTGCCGAAGAAATGCAAACCCGGCTGTCTGATTGTGACGAAGCAGCAGATAGGGCTTGGGTGGCTACGATACACTCCGTCGCAGAGCGTATTCTTCAAAGATATGGCCATGTGATGGGATTGCCCGCAGAACTTCACATCTATGAAAGGGAGAAAGACCGTGTGGATGTGTTTATCCAGTCTCTTCGCGACGTTTGGATTGATATGGATGAGTATCTGGGCCTCAAAGGGATAGAGAAAAAAGATAGAGAGCGTGAATTGCGTGAGTACATGAATGCTTTTTCCGTCATAAAAAGAGAACTCCTAGGAGAAGAAGAAACGAAAATCCAATTCAAAAACAAACCAGGATTATGGAGGATTTTTCAAGATTATCAGGATGCATTGCTCGATAGTGGTGGCATTGATTATGATGATCTTCTAGTATACTCTCGCAAACTTCTACTAAATCAAGATTGGATAGCTAATATTTACGGGGTCAAGTATAAACACCTATGTGTTGATGAGGCGCAAGATCTTAATCTTCTTCAGTATGAATTCCTTAAAGCTCTGTGTGGTAATCGTATAACGAGTGTGATGATGGTTGGGGACCCAAACCAGATGATTTATGGGTTTAACGGGTCATCGTCAGACCATCTTTGCAAACATTTTGTCCGCGATTTTTCTGCAAAGAGATACGAATTAAATAAGAACTATCGAAGCAGTAGGCTTGTAATCAAGGCTGCCAACAACCTGAAACCCGGTTCTCAACAAGAACACATATTTGCGCTGGAAGGCAGAGTTAGAATTGAATCATTTTCAGACGAGGTGGAAGAGTCAAAATGGATAGTGTCTTCCATAAAGAGTTTGATCGGTGGAGGTCGACATGAAGAAATTGAAGGCGATATTTCGCTCAGCCGTATGGTTATAATTGCACGTAATCGGTTTGTATTTTCTGCTTTACAGAAAGTGCTACACGAGGAGTCAATTCCTTTCTTCTTAAAGAAGGCTGAGAGAGCAACAGAACCAATTTCGCTTTTGGGGAAAATTCTTGATTACGGGATAAGGATCAAACTGAATCCCAAGGACTGGGTTAATGGAAGAAAGCTTTGTTGTCTTCTGAAAGTTGATTCTCCAGAGAAATGGCAGGATGAAAATATTCTTAAACACTGGTCTGACGAAATGAGTACATCAAATAGTTCTCTTACCAGATTTCATTCTGAGTCACTGTTAGCTGTTCACAAATTAGATTCATCGGAACCCAATATCAATAAATTAAAAACCTCCCTACGTCAAAAGCTGAGAGAAGTTGACATGTCTGAGGTTGAGTATGTTCCAGAAATTGAAAAAAGCATAGAAGAACTGGAAGAATTTTACAGAAACTGGATTACGTTCAGAGGAAAAGGTTTAGGAACTTCATTGCGATCTTTTCAGAATGCTCTTGCTCTTGGCCAGTTATTTCAGGGGGATGCAACGGGAGATCGTCTGATGTTGAGTACAGTTCACACCATGAAAGGACTTGAAAAAGACATCGTGTTTATTATGACCATGTGTGAGGGAATCTTTCCAGATTACAGGGCAAAGAGTAAAGACAAGATGGAAGAAGAACGAAATAGTGCTTTTGTTGCCGTGACGCGCTCGAAACGTTGGCTTTACATAACTTATCCTCAGACTAGAAAAATGCCTTGGGGGGATATATGTGGACAGACGGAGTCTCGGTTTGTCACGGAAATCAGAGACAATAATTTACACACAGGACAAATGACGATCAGTCCAAGGAAAGAACTTGAGGCTGCCCCTTAACCCTTCATTTTTTGATAGTTAAACTGATCTTGACTTATAGTTCGCGACTTTGTGGTGCTACCATACTAGAATTTGTTGTTAGTAGTGGATTCTTAAACCCGGATATGATGTAGTACTATAAAGAAATAGGTTCTACCACGAGACTTATGGATAGAGGTCTAATCCTCCCAGATGAATAGAATCACACTAGCGTTTTTAATTTCTTGGATCCTGTCGTTCAATTCGTTCTGTCTTAGCGTTTGATTGTTTATGGCAAAGTACATTGCAGGCTCCGTCAAAATATCGTTGAAACCCCTATCCAATCTTGATGACTTATCGGATGCCTCTCTTTTCAATGTTGATAAGTCGTATTTCCATGTTTTCTTCGGCCTGTACAATAATCCACATTCCACACAAATTGTAGTAGAACCCCGCAAATACCTGCTAACGAACTGAAGATCCCACTCCAAATTGACTCATGTTCTCAAGACGATCATTTTTGCAACTAACGAGCGCGGGGCTTTTTGTATGGTCCACCCATCAACAGGAATGGGAAGCGGATATTGCGATCATTGGCGGTGGAACTGGGGGTTGTGCGGCAGCGCTGGCTGCTCTTAAAATGAATCAAACCGTCATTCTGACCGAAGAGACAGACTGGATTGGAGGGCAATTTACACAGCAAGGAGTTCCACCTGATGAACATCAATGGATTGAGACACAAGGTGCCACAGCCAGCTACTTAGCCTTTCGAGAGATTATCCGAAACTACTATCGTCGGCTGTATCCGCTCATTGATCCCTCCGCCGACCTACTGAATCCTGGTACCTGTGGGGTCTCCAGACTCTGTCATGAACCTCGCGCTGCGCTCTCAATCCTGAGTGACTGGTTCGCACCATATTTGAGTAGTGGGCAGCTTCGAATCTTCCTGAATGTACAGCCCAGTTCTGCCGAAGTTAATGGTGATCGTATTCTGACCGTTCGAGTCTCTCCCACAGATCAAGTAATTAAGGCGAAGTATTTCCTTGATGCAACCGAAGATGGCGTCTTGTTAGAACTTTCCAAGACTGAATATATTATGGGGGCAGAGGCCGATACTGGCGAGTTACATGCCTCTCCACGCCCTGATCCTCAAAACATGCAAGCACCAACATGGTGCTTCGCGATGGATTATCAACCTGATGAAGATCATACCATTGAACGCCCCGAGTCTTACTTGTACTGGAGGGATTATGAACCCCCAATTGATCCACCTTGGCCAGGTAAGCTTTTTAGTTTGACTTACAGTCATCCAATTACATTGGAGCCAAGAACTGCGTCTTTTGATCCTCGGCTGGGAGCGGAGACCGAACACTTTAATCTGTGGATTTATCGAAGGCTGATAGACCCAGGGTTATTTGAATCAGAGACCTACGCGGGTGGAATTTCATTGGTCAACTGGCCCCAAAATGATTATATCCCTGGAAATCTATTCGGAAATTCAGATGCAGAAATGCACCGACAAGCGGCCCGAGACCTAAGCCTCTCATTTTTTTATTGGCTTCAAACCGAAGTACCCCGAGAAGATGGGGGGCAGGGCTGGCCCGGACTCAGATTACGTGGGGATATTTTGGGTACCTCGGATGGTCTCGCAAAAGCTCCGTATTTAAGGGAATCACGACGGATTCAATCAGAATTCTTGGTGACAGAGGATCACGTTGGTGAAGAGGCTCGGGCTGGCACCAACCGTGCTGAACGATTTTATGATTCTGTTGGAGTCGGAAGTTATCGAATTGATTTACACCCATCCACTGGTGGGGATAACTATATAGATGTGGCTTCTTTACCCTTTGAAATCCCTCTCGGAGCACTCATTCCGGTACGAGTAGAAAATTTAATCCCTGCTGCAAAAAATATCGGCGTGACGCATATCACTGGAGGGTGCTATCGGCTTCATCCTGTTGAATGGAATATTGGCGAAGCGGCTGGAGTGCTGGCGGCTTGGTGCAATAAAAAAACAACTAGTCCCAAAGGTGTGCGAGCTGCACACCTGAGTGAGTTTCAGGATGTATTGATTTCACAGGGTGTACAGCTTCGGTGGCCGGAATCAGTTTACTAATATGGCGCGTCTGCGTACCCGCTACATACGTTTGCCTAAGCGTCAGCGGCGATTAGTTGCCGTTCTGATTGGGGGATTTACGGTCCTTTTCGTCAATAGTCTCTTCTTGTATCTCGTAGAGGGGTCTACGGCATTGCTCTATATGAGTAATGTACTGCTTCACATTGGACTGGGCACTCTGTTCGTTCTCCCCTCGGTCGTATTTCTTACGCTACATCTTTCAAAGATGCCCTTGCGCAGTAATTGGAAGGCCACCTTGGCAGGTAGTGTTACGGGTACATCTCTCATTGCACTTCTTTCATCCGGGTTTGGGCTTGTATTTCTCGGATCAACATGGGCTGGAAGTATACTGCTGTATGTGCATTTGATCTCGGTTGCTTCGGCAATCATTGGGTTTGTGATTCATATTTCCCTGAAAGAAGGTGTTCGATATCGGTTTCTGGAATGGGGACAGGCATTCCGGTCTGGAGGTTTACAAGTGTGGAGACACCCATTGTCCTTGACTCTTGGCATTGGTTTAGTGGTCACATTTATTGGAGGGCTTGTGCCTTGGCTACAGGACAGGGGCACGATCTACGCAGATCGGATCGAGGGTAACCCATTATCTGCTTCCCAAGCTATCTTGGCCCATGAAGGGTATCTGAGCGACGATGATTTAGGCAGATCCGAATCCTGTGGACAGCAAGGATGCCACCCTGATGTAGTTGCTCAGTGGGAAGCATCAGCGCATCGCTTTTCCTCGTTCAATAACCCCTACTACCGAAAGAGTGTGGAGGCCTTAATTGAACGTGGTGGCAATGATCCCACTAGATGGTGTTCGTCGTGTCATGATCCGCTAGTCCTCTTTACTGGGCGTTTAACGGATGAGCAGATCCTTGATTTTGAACATCCTACCGCGAGTGCAGGACTTACATGCCTTTCCTGTCATGCCATAGAAACCTTACGAGACGTAAAGGGAAACGGCAGATATGTGATTGCTACTCCTGATGAATATCCGTTTGCACGCTCAGAAGATGGTGCTGGACAATGGATTCACAATACTTTGGTACGGGCAAAACCTGATCCCCACCGGGAAGCTATGCTGAAGCCTGTTCATCAATCCATGGAGTTCTGTGGAACTTGTCACAAAGTAGGCCTGCCTCCTGAGGTGAACAATTATCGCTGGAAGCGTGGACAGAATGAATATGATGCTTGGCACAATAGTGGTACAAGTGGAAATACCGTTCGGTCGTTTTATTTACCAGATACTCCCCTGTCATGTGTTGATTGCCATATGCCTCAGGTCGCATCCAATGATCAGGGTGGGGGGGCAGGATTCATCCGAAGCCACACCTTTGCCGCGGCCAACACGGCGATCCCTCAACTCAAAGGATATCCCAAACAGGTTGAGGAAGTCCAAAAATCATTGCAATCCTCCGCGTCAGTTGACATCTTTTCCGTAATGGTAGATGGTAAAGCCTATGGGCCTCAGGATAGAATGCCGTCCCTCAGACCAGGCACCGAGGTAGAAGTTACTGTCGTGGTACGTAATCGTAAAGTTGGTCATCTGCTTCCCGGCGGGACGAACGATTCGAATGAGATGTGGCTTGAATTTTCTGCGAAAGATCAGTCAGGGACGGAGATCCTTATCTCGGGAGATCTTGATCGGGAGGGTAGAGTGGATTCCACTGCTCATTTTTGGGGTGCTGTTCAGGTGGATCGGGCTAGTCAAGAAATTAACCGCAGGAATGCACAAGACTGGATCGCCACCGTGTATGCAAATATGATCGGACCAGGAACCGCACATACCGTTCATTATGCATTCACTGTTCCCCCAGCAGTTACCATTCATACCCTTTCCGCCCGACTGTATCACCGAAAGTTTAAGTGGTATTTTCATAATTGGACTTTTCGTGGGCAAGTGGCATCGGGGCAACCAGATTCACTAGCCCGCAAAGAGGTTGATTTAAGATATTGGGAACTAGGCCCAGATGACGCACCTGAGATACCAATCACTCTGATGGCTTCATCCATTCGGTCAGAGTCTACGGACTCAAACTATCCACTTTGGGAACGATGGAATGATTATGGTATCGGTTTATTTCTTGAAGGGGATACCCGTGGTGCTTTGGAGGCATTTAATCAAGTTTCCATCATTGCCCCCGACAGCCCAGAGGGGCCGATTAATTTGGCCCGAGTCTATTTAGCAGAGGGGAACCTAAATGGTGCAGAATCCCAGTTGCGCATTGCAGAGCAGAGGCAAACTGGATACCTAAAAACCGCATACTTCCGTGCGGAAATACTAAAAGGATATGGACAATATGACGATGCGATAAATGAATGGATGAAGGTGTATGAAGCATATCCAAATGATCGTGTACTTCTGCTTTCCATTGCAAGGATGCACTACTTGATGGAACGCTACGAGGTTGCCCTGCAATGGATTGACCGCGTTCTAGAGATAGATCCTGAAGATCTGGGTGGCTTATATAATCGGATGTTGGCTCTTGGTGCGCTCAATCGAACCGAGGAGTTGAAAGCAGCCCAGAGTCTGTACGAATTTTATAAACAGGATGAGACTGCCCTTGCAGTAACGGGGCCTTACAAGCAACGCCACCCGTCCGATAATCTCGAGGCCCAACCAATTCACTGGCATAATCTGAAATCAGTTAGACGTTAAACTTGATTTGGAGACGCAAATTCGTCATAATCCTCCCGGCGAATATCAACTCCGCATTGAATGAGTTTGGATTCAAGCTTTTCATAGCCTCGGTCTAAATGATAGATTCGACCAATATACGACGTACCTTTTGCGATCATTGCGGCCAAGACTAGCGATACGCTTCCACGGAGGTCGGTACTCATCACATGTGCTCCGCTTAGTTGCCCTCCACCTTGAACAGTGACTTGATTTCCACTCACATGTGCCTTTAGCCCCATTCGTCCCAGTTCAGGGATATGATTGAATCGATCTCCATATACTTCATCGGTAATGGTCGCTGTCCCGCTGGCACAGGATAGGAGGACTGTCCATTGGGCCTGTAAATCAGTTGGGAATCCGGGGTAAATGCCAGTAGTGATGGAAACGGGTTGGATATCATCGGGGGGAGTGACCATCACGGTGTGACCTTTCACTTCGCAGGTAGCTCCGGTGCGTTGAAAGGCATCCAGAAACTCTTCTCCCAGATGATCAGGGTTGGCACGAAGAAGATGGACAGACTCCCCGGGGAGGCCAGCAATCGCTGCCGCAATCATAAACGTGCCTAGTTCAATACGGTCTGGGCAATTACTAAAAGTCACAGGATGTAGCTCTGGTACCCCCTCAACCTCAATCGTACGTGTCCCAATTCCATGTAGCTTGGCGCCCATTGCTACGAGCATTTCGCAAAACAAGATCACATCTGGCTCAATCGCTGCATTTTCAATTCGGCTACCACCTCGTCCAAGACTGGCAGCGAGGAGAAGGTTAACTGTGGCACCAACGCTTGAAGGTTCAAACCGAAATGATCCGCCTGGCAGCCCTCCTTGGGGCGCGCGCGCAATGACATAGCCCTCTTCAAGATGAACTTCAGCACCGAGGGTTTTGAGGCCTTCAAGGTGAAGATTCACCGGGCGCGGTCCCCAAGCGCATCCCCCTGGCAGAGAAACTTTGGCTTGACCGCAGCGGCCGAGTAATGCTCCAAGCATATAGAATGATGCTCGCATTTTCTTAACAAGCTCATAAGGAGACTCAGGAAATGAAACATTCGCCGAGTCAATTTGAAGCCCGTGGCCCCGACGTTCAACCGAAGCTCCTGTGGCCTCAATCACCTGAGAAAACGTAGTGACATCACGCAAATCAGGAATATGATCTATATAGGAGACTCCATGAGGAAGAACTGCTGCGGCCATGAGGGGAAGTGCGGCGTTCTTTGAAGCACTAATCTGAAGTACTCCGCGTAGTGACCTGCCCCCGCGAATAACAAGTCTTTCCATGTAGCGTGGAGTGGAACTAACGAATCACTGAAGTGGCGAGAGACGCTCAGCTCTGCACATGGCAACGATGTAGAGGGGCAGAGACACGCATTTCCCTGAAATCAATGCTAGAAGAAACAGGAAATGATTAAAAAATTAGGCGCTTCAGGATGCAGTTAATGCTAAAACATCTGTATTGTACCTGAATACTTTACGGTAGTTCTTTAAGTTCTATTGAGGTCAACTCTCAAAATAAAGACGCGGTTGATATGATTACTTCTAATGGTGCAACCTTAACCGATAGCTACGGGATTTAAGGTGCTCTATCCAACACGGATGATCGTTCGCACTGGTTTTGTCATCCAAGGTAGTGAATGCGCTCTACCAAAGATCAAAGTCTGGATTGTTTCTCATTCTTGTCTCCGTCCCAAGCGTGAACCATTTGTTTAGGAATCAACTTAGTGGGATAGTTCAAAAGGGGAATATTCTGCTATTATACCTTACTGGAATCACCAAACACCATCTTGTAGAATGGAATGCATAGTAGTGAGGATCAATGGCAAAATAAAATACAAGCTCCTTTGAGCCCCATTTGAACGCTAGATGCGGATCTCCTCAGAAATATAATATTGATATCGCCTATTCCTGAGCAGAGAGATGTAGTAGATTATGAAAGAAATTTGCTATATTCGTTCATGATTAATTTACAAATTGTAAGTAATTGTTTTGGTAAACCTCTTATTCCCTTGACTATGGTTATTCCAATGATCAAATGCCTCAATCAACCTATAAATTTGCCCCCCCCCCGATTTTTCATTTCCTTACTGTTGGCGTTCATCATTCCAGCTACACTTCTTGCCACTGATGCAAGTGGATCTGATAAGTCCGAGTATGGAGTGCCAATCTTTTCGGGGATAGGTGAGGCGTTTCTTTCATTATCTCCATACCCTCACTCGCCTGAGAAAAATCCTGAGGTTGAGGAAAGTGCAGGGAGGGTATCTGAGGACAAAAAATTAGCTTCTCCTACATCTGACAATGTGGAGAAGACTATTGAGGAGGATACACCTTACACCATCATGGCTGATGATTTCCCATTTTCAGATACCGACGATGGCGATGTGCTTGTAAGTGTGAAAATTAGTGAGTTCTCGGGGAATGGAACTTTGATCATAGGCGGAAGAGAAATACTTTCAACAGATACTGAAATTTTTACAGCAGCAGTGAGCATCTTCAATTCTGACAGGGCAATTTTCACACCGGGTGAACATGAACACGGCGACGATTATAGTAGTTTTCTGTTTAGGGTCAACGACGGCACATCAGATAGCGAGGATACGTATCGGTTTACGTTCGATGTAGATTCGGAGAATGACACTCCGACTGGAAATTTGACCATCATGAACCCTATGCTGTTGGAAACTGGCGAATCCTTTGAGATCGTTTTTTTTGGAGATGAGGATATCGGCGTGAGTGATCCCGACGGAATGACGAAGGCGCGCAGTCAATCACCTCCTGGTGGATTTGCTCCTGAGATTTCATGGATTGCAGCGAGAAACGCACTTACAATGGAGCGTACTTTCCCCCCACAAGGCGGGACTACAACGCGTCTTCCACTGGCGGGCAACACCCAATACATGATCAGGGATACGGATGAGGGCGCTAGGATCAAGGCCCGTGTGTTTTACAGAGATGATGAGGGTACAGATGAAATAATTGAATCCAACTGGTCCGACATAATTCCTTCAGATTTTTATCCCATTGAGAAGAGAATTATGGAGGATGAACGTTACACATTCAAGGTGAGTGACTTTACACTTGACCCTGACAGACTGGTTGACATTCTAGTCGTAGATTTTATCCAACGGGGAAAATTTGAATTTGATGGGGTGCCTGGAACTATAAACGACATTATCATAATTCAAAAGGCAGATATTGGGAAGTTGGTATACATTCCTAATGAACACGGTCACGGTACTTATTATACCGGTTTTAATTTTAGGCACGGCTACGGCGGGAATGGCATACTACCGAAGGAAAGGTTTTGGTTTCATGTTGATCCTGTGAATGATGCCCCTGAGGGCCTTTTGACGCTGACGCGCATAGCTAATTCTCAGGATGCACCCTCTGGTGCATTTGAAGTTGATTTTTTGGGAGATGGAGAAATTGGTATTACTGAACCTGATGGATTAACAAAGGCACGCAGCCAATCCCCACCTGATGGGTTTGCCCCCGAGGTTTCGTGGATCGCAGAGGAAAACGGTGCTGAAGTGTTGCGTACTCTTCCCACCGAGCAAGGTGGGACTGCTACCCGTCTTCCATTGGCAGGCAATACGCAATACATTATTCAGGATATGGATCGGGGGACGAGGATCAAGGCTCGTGTGTTTTATCGGGACGATGATGGTACGGATGAAGAGGTGGACTCCGAGTGGATGGATGCGGTTCCTGCCATGGCGCCCGCCGCTCCGAATCCGAGTGACATAAGAGTAATTGCTACCACACCATCCCAACTCACCGTAGAATGGAGTGCCCCAGACGATGGAGGAAGTCCAATCCTGAGATATGAAATTCAGAGACAACACCTTATCGTAATTGGTTGGGATGAAGAAGCTACCGCGATAGTTCGCGCATCTGTGCTTCGTCACACCTTCACAAATCTTCGTGCGGCGAGAAATTATATCGTTCGGATTCGTGCAGAAAATGCGGTGGGTAAATCTGATTGGGCCGTGCTTCCACTTCGAAATAGACAGTTGACTCTGCCGGCAACTGTGCCCGATATCCCGACGAATCTTATTGTAGATGCAACCGAGATGGATGAGTTGACGCTGACTTGGGAAGCCCCCGTGGAAACCGGTGGGATGGAAATCACAGGATATAGGGTACAGCATAAGTTAGCCACAGAGACCGACTACCCCACATTGTCCACTTCCGTCTCCTCCACCAGTGCAACGATTTCTGGTTTAGAGTCCAATACTCAGTATGATGTCAGGGTTGCTGCGGTCAATGCAGAAGGCGCGAGTTTGTGGTTGACGGGCGCTGGATCCACAGCACCTGAATTTGTTGCTACGGTTCCTGCTGCACCGACGGGGGTGACGGTAGAGAAAGAATCAGAAACCACCTTGAGCGTCTCATGGGATGCACCCACGAACACCGGTGGAGCCGAGATCACTGGCTATGATGTTCAGTACCGTGACGCAAGTGAGTCTCCAATCTCATGGACATCTGTTACTCCGAATCCCACAGACACTGAGACGACGATTACTGGACTCACGGCAGGGAAAGAGTACTTGGTCCGGGTTGCCGCGATCAACTCGGTCGGGACAGGTGCCTACTCAGGGGAAGCATCCTCTGTTCTGGTGACGCTTCCCGGAGTCCCGAAAACTCTGGCAGTGACCGTTTCCTCTTCTTCGTCTTTATGTGCGACTTGGGAAGCTCCCGAAGATCTCGGAGCGGAAATAGCTGTTCCATTATCCTACATTGTTGCGTATCGGACTTCCGATCCCGATGGGGAGGGTACGGAAACAGCGGGAGACTGGGAGGAACGTTCCACCACGGCTACCACGGTCGAATTAACCGATCTGCTTGCAAATACATCCTATGATGTGCGGGTTGCAGCGGTGAACGAAGCTGGACGGGGGGAATTTACTGATCTTGGCTCGGCAACCACGACCGAAGCAGTATCTCTACCTAATGCGCCCACAAATGTGGTTCTGACATCTCTATCTCCAACCGAGGTCCAAGCAACTTGGACAAAACCCACTGAGACTGGAGGGCTGGCCCTGCGGTCGTTTGCGGTTGAGTATGCCCCCGCCAATGCCCCTGCGGATTCTGATCCAATGTCTCTTACCCGTCACGCGGAGGCTTCGGCAGTGATCTTGACTGGTCTTCTGCCCGAAACAGAATACCAAGTCAGTATTGCCGCGATCAATGCATTGGGGAGAAGTGAATTTGAATCCGCTACCGTGACGACTCCGCTGGCAACCGCTCCTTTCCCACCCCGCGCCTTGATGGTTACCGGGACTTCTGCTATGGATCTGGAGGTATCGTGGACGGCACCAGTTGACCCGGGAGGAATCCCCATTCTTCGGTATCGTGTTGACTACCGTCTCTCAGACGAGGATGAAACCCAAACAGGACGGCAACCTGGAGATTGGGAGGAACAGAGCTCGGAGAGGACCTCCATTGTCATTCAAAATCTTGATGCAGGAACAGGCTACGACGTTCGGGTTGCCGCGATCAATGCCGTCTCTGAGGGATCGTTTGTTCAGAGCACCGGGCAAACATTGAATGGAACGGACATACCCGCTCCGCCCTCTTCCTTAACACTGACTGTTTCGTCTGCCACTCGCATTCAGGCCACATGGGCCGCTCCTTCTTCGGGTCCTGATGTAACTGGCTATCGTGTGGAGTATCGCAGGGAGCAGCATTCAGGGACTTGGCACCAGATCGCGCATACAGGATTATCCACCCAGGCTACGATCATAGGGCTCATGGCTGGGACCACCTATCAGGTTCGCGTTCGAGGACAGATTGACGCTGGACATGGAGAATTCGTTCAGCAGTCCGCCACTACCCGGGCGACTCTTCCGAGTTCGCCAGAAAATCTGGTGGTGAATGGGAGTAGTGATGATGCGCTCCGTCTTTCATGGCTTGCCCCCTCTGACCACGGGGGCGCTCCGATCACCGACTATGAGATTGGCTACAAAACTACCGAGAATAGTGAATGGACTCTATGGACTCGTGAGGAGACCGGCTTGCAAGAGACGATTCGTGGACTCCGTGAATCCACGCTCTACGAGGTTCAGGTTGCAGCAGTGAATAGTGCGGGGAGAGGATCCTATGCGAATGGGGCCGCCTCCACGCCGTCATCGGATCAGACCAATGCCCCCTTAACGCTGACGATATGTGGACAAAGTCCGACCGAGTTGGAGGTCTTCTGGATAGAAGCAACTTGTCGTACAGGAAAAGATCCAGAGGCATCCAGCCCCGCATCTGATGATATATATAAATTGTACTACAGGGAGCAATCTGCTTCCCAGTGGGAACAGGTGCTGAACCTCGGAACTGAAGGCCATGCACGAATTTATGACCTTTCTCCTGAAACGGCCTATGAGATTGAGTTCCGTCATTTTGTAGACGATACAGAGACGATTTATACTGGGGCAGTTTCCACGCAGGATGCAACGATTCCATCGGTCCCTTTGGATTTCTTCATTCAACCGGGTTCGGACTCCGAACTTGACCTACGTTGGCAGTCGCCCGAACGAGATGGTGGTTCAGAGATCCTGCGATACACAGTACGTTATCGAGAATCCGATGCAGATCGGCGTCTGGAAGGCTTTCAACCAAGTGAATGGGTGGAAATCAATGCTCCATCCAACGAAGCGAGTTTGAGCGAACTCCTCTCGGGAACATTGTATGAAGTGCAGGTGGCAGCATTGAACGAGGAAGGGATGAGTCCCTACGTAACCCGCTCAGCGACCACCTCTCCCTCTGCGGAGTTGGAGAAGGACTGGAATGCTCTCAAAAATCTATACGAAGAGACTGCAGGTGCCCAATGGACTACGCAGGAAAACTGGTCAGTTGCGGAATCCGATCTCCCTCAGATTGAGGAGTTAGATGCTTGGAGTGGGGTAGAGGTCTATCAGGGGCGCGTTGCAGAGTTGAATCTCAATGGGGTTGGGATGCTTGGAAGCTTGCCTAAAACGGTGGGAGACTTGACTGGACTCATTGAACTGAGAATCGGTCAGAACCATCTGGAAGGTGCACTCCCCGGAGAGATGACAAACTTGGAGAATCTGGAGATTTTCCACTTTGATGGTCAGTCGCTCTGTGCGCCAATTCAGGATGAGTTCCAGAACTGGTTACAAACTGTATCCGAGGTAATGGGCTCCAATTGTCTCAGCGCACTCACGCTGACAGGTACAATAGAAGACCAGACCTATACCGTATCCCAGCCCATTGATCAATTGAATTTGCCTAGCGCTTCAGGAGGGCTGTCGCCGTACATGTACACACTAACTCCCGAGCTGCCCTCTGGACTGACGTTCGTTCCCTCGGGTCCGTACATCTCGGGTACACCTCAGGAGATTACTGCACAAACCGCATATACATTTACAGTAACGGATAACGCAGGGGGCACTGTCAGTGCAGACTTTGCAATTGAAGTAGTCGGGGCAACATCTCTTGAAGCAGGTCACACGGTAACAGACTTCGTCCTGTTGGGAAATTATCCGAATCCATTCAATCCATCAACGAATATCTTGGTGGACTTACCGACAGCCGCAGATGTGTCTGTTGAAGTATTCAATCTGTTGGGGCAAAGAGTGCATGTAGAAGAATTCTATGGTATCTCGGCGGGCCCATCAAGATCATTCATGCTTGAGGTTCCCAACCTGCCGTCTGGTGTCTATGTTTATCATGTCGTTGCTAGGCAAGATACAGGAGTCCAGCTTGCCAAAGGCCAGATGACGCTCTTGAAATAACTTGATCGCCATACTGGCCGGGATTCATGAGACGGGAGGATCCATTGGTTGATGAACTTGGCTCTCTCTACTATAAAATGATTCCATCAGGAGGGTTGTGAAAAAACCTCTAGTCAACCGAGATAAATAGGATAGGGTCTCCCAAGTAATCCAACCATCTGTTGACTCTGCAGTTTGTTTTGAATGATTGGGGTTTGTTACTATCCAGATTGTCTTGATGTTTGCTGTATATGATAAACCAGTTCCCTGAATCTACTAAGATTTCACTTTGGCTTCTCTGCAATCTGATGAATACCGTGACCTACCTCAAATCGGTGGGGCAAGCACATTTCCTTGCGTTATTCTTCCATCAGGTGGTGGTTAAAGGACATGTACCTATGTGTATTCTCAAGTCCGAATGAAATGCTGATCAGGGATACCCAGGGTACAGACTCAATCAAGTGGCGAACTGACTGTCTAACGACAAAACTTTTTACTGCCAGCGACAAAACTTTTTACGGTTTTTGCTGTGATTAAATCTTGGGATCATCCTAAAGATAGTTTGCGCGAATCAGTGAATTTCATTCACAGATTCAAGCAAATGATTACAGACCAACAGGTAGAAAATGTTTTTCAATTTAGACACAAGAATAAGATGACCGTTAAAGCCGCCGCCGCGAAGGCGGCAATGAGTGAGTCGACTGCACGCAAGTATCTTCGTTCGGGGAAGTTCCCGAGCGAACTGAAAAAGCCCCCTGTGCCAAGTCGACGCGTGGATGTATTTGCGGGGGTATGGAAGGAATGTGTAGGGTTTTTGGAGGTGGATCCGACATTAGAAGCGAAAGCGTTGTTTGAATACTTGATGGATACGTATCCAAATCAATTTTCGCCGAAGCAACTGCGAACGTTTCAACGTCGGGTACAGGGATGGAAAGCGCACCGTCCGAAGGAAGTGTTCTTTGCGCAGGAGTATTCCCCTGGGGAATGTGCCCAATCGGACTTTACGTACATGAATTCGTTGGAGATTACGATTGGTGGGGTCCGATTCCGGCATTTGTTGTACCATTTTGTGTTGACGTACTCCAATTGGGAGTCCGTCATGGTGTGCGAGTCCGAGAGTTTTGTGGCATTGGCGGCAGGATTTGAAAAGGCGGTGACGGAACTTGGTGGAGTCCCACAGACGCATCAAACGGATTCCATGAGTTGTGCGGTCAAGAACGGGGGAGGAGGTGATTCGGAGGAATTTACGGGATCCTACACGGCATTGATGGCGCACTACGGGGTAGAACCTCGTCGAACGCACCCCCGGTGTCCACACGAGAATGGGAAGGTAGAACAAAGCCATCACCGCCTCAAGAATGCGGTGCAGAGTGCGCTCACGCTCCGCGGAGACCGTGACTTTGAGAGTTTAGATGCCTACGAGCGATTTTTGGGAAAACTCACCTCCCGCTTGAATGCGCACCGGCAATCGAAACTGGATGAGGAACGAGCGTTCTTCAAGGCATTACCGCTCCGTCCTCTGGATTCCTGTGAACGACGGCGGGTTCGTGTCAGTAAGGGGAGCACGATTCTGGTGAAGAAGAATCACTATTCGGTTCCCAGTACGCTGATTGGACAATGGGTGGAGGTTCGCTTGTATGCTCAGCGAATCGAGGTATGGTCTCAGCATAGACTTCAAGAGCAGATGCCGCGTCTCTGTGGAGCGGGAGAGCATTCAATTCATTACCGCCATGTGATTCGGAGTCTAATCCAAAAGCCGGGTGCATTTGCAGGGTATCGCTACCGCGCAGACCTTTTTCCCACGCAGACCTTCCGTAGGGCGTATGACTGTCTCCAAGCGTCCAATCTGGGCAGTCCTCAATCGGACAAGGTGTATTTGAAGCTCTTGTTTCTGGCGGCAACTGAGAGTGAATCAGGGGTTGAGGCGGCCTTAGCACATTTGCTTGCAGATCAGCATCCGATTACGGTTGTAGCGGTGGAAGCATATCTCCAAGCGCCAGATGCGGAAGCGACCGTGGATCTGGGTTGTTACGATGGGCTTTTGACGGAGGGTTTGAGATGAACAACAAATCCTCAAAGGACTTGGAGCGAGGGATTGAACGTGGACTCCGGTCATTACGGATGCCGGGCATTCGCATGGCGCTCCATGAAGCGGCAGACCTTGCCCGTCGTGAATCTATGAGTTTTGAGCACTTTTTGCTGACGTTGATTGAGCAGGAACAGCAATCACGTACTCACAACCGTATTCAGCGCGCTCTACGGGCTTCTCAGCTGCCCTTATCCAAAACGTTGGCTTCGTTTGAGCGAACGCGGTTACCGTTGAAGCTGGATCATCAGTTGCGCAGGCTACTGGAAGGTGGCTTTCTGGATCGGAACGAGAATGTGCTGGTGCTGGGCCCTACGGGGAGCGGAAAGACGCATCTGATGTGCGCACTGGGGCAAGAATTGATTTATCTGGGACGACGATTGATCTTTTACCCCTCGGATGCGCTGGTTGACGCGTTACTTCGTGCAAAACAGGAGCAAGGACTCCAACCCTTCATTCAGCAGTTGCTACGCTTTGATGGGATTCTCATTGATGGACTGGGTTATGTGAAGCATAGTCGGGAAGAGATGGAAGCCCTGTTCCAGTTTTTGGCTGCGTGCTATGAGCGCAAGAGCGTGCTCCTGACCAGCCACCTGCCCTTCTCGCAATGGGAGAGCATCTTTTATGATCCAATGAACGCAACCGCCGCCGTGGACCGATTGGTGCATCATTGTGTGGTCTTAGAGCTTCATCTGCCGAGTTATCGGTTAGAAGTAGCCCAACGGCGACAAGAAAACGCGAGCGAAGGACCTGAATCTCCCACTTCCTAACCAATCAACACATGAACCCTTGGAACACAATTAAAAGTGAATCTGCCTGCTGTTGTCCGTGTCCGGCAGGCCAACAGAGAGATCAGACATGGACCAAATCGTGGAAATTACCATCTTCATTGAGGCGTCGCAGCTCGCTGCTCCGCCTCAATGAAATGTGCTCCTCCATGGTTAAACTTTGGATTTCTGGAACCGTAAAAAGTTTTGTCGTCGACCGTAATTTGTATTGTCGTTGAACACTGACACGCGCGTCAGTGATTCTGTTTGTCAGTGTTGATCCAGTGATCTTGTGATTATCGTTCCCAACTGGAGCTTTGATAGGATAGGCTTTTCTCCTGCTCCATTGACGAGACAGGTGCATCTTGTTCAAGGATGCCTAAGGTGGGAGTTGCATGTGATGGTTGTTTCCCGTGGCCCCCCTGAGCTTGGTGGGGAAATTGGTGCTTGAGTGGACTGCGTAAATTGCCCTTTCTCCTGAGATAAATTTTCGCTGGCCAAGTGTGCACAGACGGAATAGGGATGAAGTACTCTCCATCCCGCTCAACAACAATGCTCTTCCGTTGGTATCTAAGCTTTACCAGTCCTTGATCTGATTTTTTGGTTCTACCCCGAACCTTGTGGATAGAGGTCTAAGCCTCCACAGAAGAATAGAATCGCACTTCTGAATTTTTCAAACGTTCGGTATCCTCTCCCGACCGTTTTGATTTCTTGAATTTTGCCGTTAATGCGTTCTGCCTTGGCGTTGGATTGTGAGTGGGAAAGTGCATTACAGACGCCATCAAAATGTCGCTGAAACCTTTCCCCCACCTTGGTGACTTCCCTGACGCCCATCTGCTCAACACTCTTTAGCCAGAGATCAAAATACCTCTTTGCTTCGGCGAAGGAACTACACTCAAAGATCCCTTTAAACTCTTCGCGTACCCGCCAGGCGTGACTGACTTCCAAGTTGGCTTCTTGAACGACTTTGAAGATCTCGTCTTGCTTGGCCGTACGGTTCTTTTCGTTCTTCAAAAGCACATAACGCGTCCCTTTCAACTCGGGATGGCTCTTCACTTCCCGTCTGCGCACCTGATTGATTGCTTTGTTCAGATCCTGAATCAGATGAAACCGATCATGAATCAAGGTTGCGTTCGGAAAGACTCGTTCAACGGCGCGAATAAACGCCTTTAACATGTCCGTCGTCACCGTTACGACCTTCTCCTTCATTCCCTCAAACACACGCTCAAACAGCACTATAGCGCCTTCTTTGGTCTTTCCCTCCCCCACATCAAGGACAATCCCCCGTGTGGAATCTGTTACCACGGTCCCATAGACATGCCCCCGTTTGAGTGCTTTCTCATCCACACCGATATGGGGGATCTCTCCCAGATCCCTACGTGCTAATCCGCGCTCTACACTACGATGCATGATCCGATTCAGTTGGTTAAATCCACACCGTAGAAGCTTGGCGGTGCTGGTTTGATTTTTGGTTGCTTTCAACAGATCAATCGCAGCGCGCTCAAAGGCATAGGTTACACGACTGGATGAATCTGCCCAAGGAAGCTTAATCGTCTTGATTCCCTTTGAAGACTTGACCCGAGGGATACGACAGTGGATATAACTCTTGGATTGACACCAGTCAATATGACGCCACGAACGCTCCTTGCGGTGGTCATACAACGTCCCAGATTCCCCCGTTTCTGGACAAACAAGATTCTCTCCCGAATGGCGAAGATATACATCAATCCGGTGAGACGTTGGATCCAAAGTGATTCGGTCAAGCTGCCACTCAGGAGTGAGATCCAGAGTGTAGCGCATAAATAAATCTATGAAATTTGACATGAAATTGAGTAGGTTTAGTTCGCCGAAATATACTCATTCCACACAAATTGTGGTAGAACCGATTTTTTCAAAATTTTGTATCAGAAACAATTCAATGATAGCAATGCGAACGAAGAGGCCAACAGTTACCTCCTTGATAATTTCTGCCAGAAAAACTTGATGCTTTTGAGCATTCCTCTGGCCCTGCATTGATAAAAATTTTGCTGCGATGTCTCTCCCCCTATACTTTTGGACACCGAATGTTTACACTTGTGCGTTCCATTGGAGAAAGGCAAGACTTCTGAGTTGCCCATTGTTACAGCAGGACAGGAGTACTTTTTTCAGGTGACAGCGATTAACTCGGCAGGGATTGGTGCATACTCGGATCAGGCATCCGTACTGATGATTGAATCAGTCGGGGGAATATTCTCTGAAACTGGTCATTCGGTATCAGAATTCACTCTCTCGGGGAATTATCCGAACCCGTTCAATCCATCAACAAATATTCTGGTAGACTTGCCGATAACGGCTGATCTATCTGTGTTGATATTCAATTTGGTTGGACAAACCGTGCATGATGAAGTGTTCTATGGTATCTCTGCGGGGCAGTCAAGATCACTCACGCTTACAGTTCCTAACCTGCCATCAGGTGTTTATATCTATCAATTTATTTCAAGACAGGATATGGGAGCTCTACTCGCCAAGGGACAGATGACATTGGTGAAGTAATCTCACAACACTCACGAAGATTTCGGAATTTCCCACCCAATTCATAGAACTTATATGGTCTTGAAGTTCAGTCAGTGACACACAGAAATAACCACACAGCCATTCAGGGGCACATTAGCCCGATTCTGCGGAGTAAGGTTTCGGAATGTAAAGGTTAAACTCCAGGTCAATCCTCCCCATTTCTGTTTTTGTGGCCGCGAATCAGTTCATGATGTCGTAATAAATGCATCAAGGTGGATCTGAACCAAGATGATCCACATATGCGCAAGTCCATCTACCCTGTCTCTTCGGGCCGTCCGCCCATTTCGTTACGAAAGAGTATTGCGAATTAAACACGAACTGACTGAATTTCTTGCTGTCTCATGCGAGCCGGAGCGCAATGGCTTTCATTCCACCATTCATTTTTCAGCGTGAGATACA
Source organism: Rhodothermales bacterium (assembly GCA_965208025.1). GTDB lineage: Bacteria > Bacteroidota > Rhodothermia > Rhodothermales > Bin80 > Bin80. Next base: position 557,929 of record OZ242302.1, on the reverse strand, counting down.
TCATTAAATTGATTCCAAAAAAATCAAGATCAAGACGAAGTATTAACCGCATTTATGAAATAATTAAGGATAAATGTGAATTTAACATGAAATGTTAAGGTATATGGTATTTTTATTAAATATTATTAAGGACAATGGTGTATTTTTTCGAAGCAAGGTGAATTATTTATTTAACTGAAGTGTTTGTTCATGATAGAAATTGACCATCACAGACAAAGGCTATTGCCATCATCTTAATGTTACAATTTAGCTTTCAAGTCAAATATTCATTCCTACTTTGTCTTACCTTCCTACTGACATTCTTCGTCCACAAGGTATCTATTGCAGATTATATCAGCGGGCAGGATAGATCCAGTGTAGGATCTCAAATTTATTCTGGTAATAGTGATCCATCTCTCTCGCAAGAGTCTGGATCTACTCCCCAGAATGATATAGAAACGATACAGGCGGGTAAAAGACAGGATCCTCCGACCTCTGAAAATGTGGTCAGGACTATTCAGGAAGACACACCGTACACGTTTTCGTTAAGTGATTTTCCATTTGAAGATAACGACCCAGGTGATGTGCTGGAAAGTGTGATAATTTCCGAGTTCACGGGTAATGGAAAATTGACTATGCGCGGGTTTGATTTAACAGAAAATATTACTCAACATAACGCAATACTTGCCTTAATAAGAGCAGGGTTATTAGTATTCACTCCGGGTAAAGACGAACATGGTGAAGGTTATAGTAGCTTTCTTTTCAAAGTCAGTGACAACATTGTCCAACAAAGTTTCAGCGAGGCGTACAGATTTACGTTTAATGTAGAGCCAGTGAATGACCCACCGATTGGGAGCTTGACTCTGACGCGTGAGAAAAATCCACAGTTGTCACCTTTTGGAGTTTTTAAAGTCAATTTTTTTGGAGAGAATCAGACTGGTGTTGATGATCCCGATGGAATGACTATGGCTCGGAGCCAACCACCTCTGGAAGAATTTTTCCCCCAGGTTTCATGGGTTGCTCTTAGAGATGGTGTAGAAGTGGAGCGCACCTTTTTAACAGAGCAAGGAGAGATCACTACTCGTCTTCCATTGGATGAGAAAAGTCAGTATATCATTCAGGATATTGATCGGGGGGTGATGATCAAGGCCCGAGTATTTTACAGGGACGATGATGGCACAGATGAGATGGTTGAATCTAATTTATTGGAAGCTATTCCCCCCACAGCTCCCTCCGCTCTGACTCGGGAGGACATAAATATTCTCTCAATTACTCCATACCAATTCACCGTTGAATGGAATGCACAAGATGATGGTGGAAGCCCAATTGAGAAATATGAACTAGCCAGAACGGAGTACTTTCCCAACTTTGATTTCCTCACATCAATTGAGGTTATACTCCCTTCTGAACTTCAATATACCTTCACGGGTCTACGTCCATCCAGTTCTTACTTGGTTCGGATTCGTGCGAAAAATGCTGAGGGTTCCTCCGATTGGTTTCAAACTGAGATGGGAGATATCCAGACTGCCGATGTAACAGTTCCAGGCATTCCCACAGATCTTACAGTAGATGAAACCGAGTCGGATGCACTGACCTTGACTTGGGCAGAACCCGCGGAAACTGGAGGAGCGAAGATCTCGGGATATATTGTACAACACAAGTTGGCCTCGGAGTCCGACTATCCTACGTCTTCCACTACGGTTACAACTACTGGTACTACGATTTCCAGTTTAAATCCTGGGACTAGATATGATGTTAGGGTTGCTGCCAAGAATGAAATAGGCACAGGACCATGGTTGACTGGTGTAGGGACTACAGCTGAGGTTCTGGCCATCGTGCCCGATGCACCCACTGACGTGACAGTCAATGTGGCTTCTGGTACGTCATTACATGTCTCATGGACTGCTCCAGCCGATGATGGGGGAGCGGAGATTACAGGCTATGATGTTCAATACCTGAACGAAAATCGCCTCCCCATCGCTTGGACTTCTGTGACGCTGGAAGGCACTAACACCGAAACTACGATTCGTGGACTTGTTTCCGAACAGGAGTATTTTATTAAGGTTGCAGCGATCAATTCTGTTGGGACAGGAGCGTACTCAAAGGAAGAATACGCCATTCTCACTCCACTTCCTGTTCCTGATGCTCCCAATAACTTAATCGTTGACGTGACATCTGAGACCTCCGTGTATGTCATTTGGGATGTCCCCTCATATGCCGGCTCATCGGAAATCACTGGCTATGATCTTCAGTATCGAGAAGGAAGTGAATCTCTCATCTCATGGAATTCTATGATTTTGGACGGTTACGAAACAGAGACAGAGATTTCTGAATTAACGGCTGGAAAAGAATACTTTTTCAAGGTGGCAGCGATCAACTCAGAAGGGATTGGCGCATACACTGAGGAAGTATCTGCTGTCCTGATTCCGCTCCCCGATGCACCGACAGGCTTGATTGTTAAGATGATTTCGGAAAATAGGATGTACGCCTCTTGGGATCCTCCCACAAGTACAGGCGGTGCAGAGATCATTGCTTATCATGTTCAGTATCGAAATGGGAGAATGTCTCCCAACGATTGGGCTAATTTCTCACCGCATCCCACGGAAACAGAGATCGAACTCTTCGGACTAACGTCCGGACTGGAATACTTTATTCGAGTGGCCGCAATCAACTCGGCGGGAACGGGTGCCTTCTCAGAGAAGGCATCTACAATCATGGTTTTACTTCCTGATGCACCTACTGATGTTACGGTTGAATTGGCACCTGAAAGCTCCCTACATGTCTCATGGGATGCACCCACGAATATCGGTATATCTGCAATTTCTGGATATGATGTTCAGTACAGGGACGCAAGTGTGTCTCCCATCTCATGGAATTCTATCATCCTGAACAGTTCCGAGACTGAGACAACGATTTCTGGATTAAATGCTACAAAAGAGTACCTTATCAAAGTGGCCGCAATCAACTCGGCGGGGACTGGTTCCTACTCGGAGGAGGTTTCCGCTACCCTGGCTTCACTTCCTAATGCACCGACCAGCCTGATCGTGGAGGTAACCTCGGAGACCACCTTGCGTGTCACTTGGGATGCTCCCACAAAAACCGGCGGAGCGGAGATTATTGCCTACGATTTTCAGTGCCGCGATGGGACGATGTCTCATGACGATTGGATTTCCGTCACACCGCATCCTACGGTCACGGAGATTGAACTTAAGGAGCTTACATCTGGGATCGAGTATTTTTTTCAGGTCGCAGCGATCAACTCGGCGGGGATGGGAACATACTCAGAGCAGGCATCCGCAGTCATGACTTTACTTCCTGATGCGCCCACTGGTGTGGCGATCCAAGTGGCTTCGGAGAGTTCCCTGAGTGTCACATGGGATCCTCCTGAAAATACCAGTTCATTGGAGATCACAGGCTATGATGTTCAGTATCGGGATGGGAGTGAATCTCCCATCTCATGGGCTTCTATCACTGTGGATCATACCAACACGGAGGCAACGATTTCTGAATTATCCTCAGGAAAGGAGTACTTTATTCGGGTAGCCGCGATCAACTCGGCGGGGACTGGTGCATACTCTAAAGGAGTATCCGCTACTCTTACTACCTTTCCCGAAGCTCCTACCGGCGTGACGGTTGAACTCATGTCGGAGACCACACTATTCGTTACTTGGAATCCTCCCAAGAATACTGGCGGAACGGAGATCATTGCCTATGATTTTCAATGTCGTGATGGAACGATGTCGCATGACGAATGGGTTTCCATTTCTCCACATCCTACGATCACCGAGATTGAACTCACCGAACTCACTGCGGGAATGGAATACTTTTTTCAGGTAGCAGCAATCAACTCCGCTGGGATCGGAACCTACTCAGAGGAAGCATCTGCTCTCCTGTCTCAACGTTTACAGGCACCGACCAATGTAACCGTCGAAGTAAATTCTGAAACCACTCTGGGCGTCACTTGGGATCCTCCCACAAATACTTTCGGAATAGATATTGAAGGGTATGATGTACAGTACCGAGATGGCAACGAATCTCCTATCTCATGGACTTCCGTAGCTCCGAATCCAACGGATACAGAGACTACGATTAGCGGACTAACGACTGGACACGAGTACTTTATTCTTGTGGCAGCAATCAATTCGGATGGAATAGGTACTTACTCGGAGGAAGTATCGGCTATCCTGACGTCACTTCCAGAAGCACCTACTGGCGTGACAGTTGAACTCATGTCTGAGACCAAACTGTTCGTTACTTGGGATGCTCCAGAGAATTCTGGGGGATCGGAGATCATTGCCTATGATTTTCAGTGTCGTGATGGAACCATGTCTCACGATAATTGGGTTTCCATTTCTCCCCATCCCACAGGAACGGAGATTACGCTTACGGAACTTACGGTAGGCATGGAGTACTATTTTCAGGTGGCAGCAATCAACTCCGCTGGGATCGGAGCCTACTCAGAGGAAGCATCTGCTCTCCTGTCTCAACGTTTACAGGCACCGACCAATGTAACCGTCGAAGTAAATTCTGAAACCACTCTGGGCGTCACTTGGGACCCTCCCACAAATACTTTCGGAACAGATATTGAAGGGTATGATGTACAGTACCGAGATGGCAACGAATCTCCTATCTCATGGACTTCCGTAGCTCCGAATCCAACGGATACAGAGACTACGATTAGCGGACTAACGACTGGATACGAGTACTTTATTCGTGTGGCAGCAATCAATTCGGATGGAATAGGTACTTACTCGGAGGAAGTATCGGCTACCCTGACGTCACTTCCAGAAGCACCTACTGGCGTGACAGTTGAACTCATGTCTGAGACCAAACTGTTCGTTACTTGGGATGCTCCAGAGAATTCTGGGGGATCGGAGATCATTGCCTATGATTTTCAGTGTCGTGATGGAACCATGTCTCACGATAATTGGGTTTCCATTTCTCCCCATCCCACTGGAACAGAAATTACACTTAAAGGACTTACCTCAGGTATGCAGTATTTTTTTCAGGTGGCAGCGATCAACTCTGCCGGAACTGGTGCTTTCTCAGAGGAAGCATCCGCCGTCATGTCTGCGCTTCCCGAGGCACCTACGAGCTTGACCGTAGAAGTGAGTTCTGAGACATCCTTGCACGCGTCATGGGATCCTCCCCAAAATGCAGCAGGAATGGACATTCTAAAGTATGATGTTCAGTACCGTGATGGAAGTCTATCACAGGAAGATTGGATTTCCATGGAACCAAAGCCCACGGACACGGAAATCATGATCAGTGGACTTACGTCTGGCAAGGAATACTTTATTCGCGTGGCAGCGATCAACTCAGCGGGGAGGGGTACATATTCGGAGCAGGCATCCGCCACACCAGCAGCACTTCCAGGTGCGCCAACCAGCGTGACAGTTGAACTGATGTCTGAGACCAAACTATTCGTCACTTGGGATGCCCCCAAGAATACTGGTGGAACGGAGATCATTTCCTATGATTTTCAGTGTCGCGACCGGAGTATGTCCCATGACGAATGGGTTTCCGTGACCCCGAACCCCAAAGGTACAGAGATTACGCTTACTGGGTTGACAGCAGGACAGGAATACTTTTTTCAGGTGGCAGCGATTAACTCGGCAGGGATAGGTACTTACTCAGAGCAGGCATCTGCCATGATGATTGAAGCGGTCGGAGATATATCTGTTGAAACAGGTCAGACGGTATCAGAATTCACTCTATTAGGGAATTATCCGAACCCGTTCAATCCATCAACAAATATCATAGTGGATTTACCGACAACTACGGATCTAGCTGTTGAAGTATTCAATCTTTTAGGGCAAAGAGTGCATGTTGAAGAGTTCTCAGGTGTATCTGCGGGGGTATCAAGATCTCTCATGCTTACAGTTCCCAACCTGCCATCAAGTGTCTATATTTATCGTATCATTGCAAGACAGGATGCAGGAGTACAACTTGCTCAAGGTCAGATGACACTCATGAAGTAGTCCTCTGCAAAAGTTAGAATGTAGAAAATTGCTTGTTGCCCAAGTTTGCCACTCCTAACGGAAAGGGTATTGCTCTTGAACGTAGGTTCTTCCGTAGCTTGGAACACAAGAATATGGTAAACTTGGGTACAATTTCGATTTCTGATACAAAAGTGAACGGCCACAAGTCACGGGAAAATAGGGTGGGGGACTAAACCCTAATCAGGGCAAAATATCTACCAACCAATAGGGGATGTGACAACTAATGCGAATCAAAAGATGTGGAAGGTAACGGTGTATCCGCGTGGTCAATATTTTCGTCAGTAGACCGACTGAGGTTATTTTGAATGTTTGTAAGGACTGCGAGTGGCCCACAAACCAGAATAGAAGAAATTGATGCCAAAATCAACGATAGGATAACACGAAAAAACCCGTCTCCCATGGCAAAGATTGAGACGATCAGAACGGTTAGGAATACCACAAAACCAATAATAGGGTTGAGAATCTCAATGCCCAGGGCAAATACCCTATTGATGCGAAGTAAGACTTGGGTGAATGACTGATTCATTGACAGAGTTGAAGTAACTAAATTAGAATAAGGGGACTACTCTATTCTATAGCACTGATATGAGCCCATCCATCTCCCATAAGGACAAGTTCGGTTTCTTGGGACTCTGGTTCAGCAGAGACGAGTGCTTGAGAAGAAGAGTAACAGCCAAACAGGGACGGGAAAATCATTCTCTGGATGCCATCAGGTAACTCATGTGTACCACCTGGCCATTCTACTGGATTCTTCACGGAAAGAGTATATGTAACCATTGAGATAGTGATGCCAAGTTGGGATGTAGGTTCAGTGTATCTCGTCACCTCATCCACATGATACCCTGATCCCCAACAGAATTCAGTACCATCACTATTTTCCGATGACTCAGAATCATCATCATGAGACTTGGCGATTGATTCACCAAAATCAGTGAGGGTTGCAATGCGTAAATTATCATCAGAATCGCTTCCAGAGGTGTCTACAACGATCCCTGCATCTACAAGAGTCTTCACTAATGTGGCCTCCCGAGTTTCTCCAATAGAATACATAGGTCCACCGAATAATGAGGACATATGCTCAGCCTCGTAGGTCAATGGAAATTGAACTTCGACATCAAAACAAGGAGAATCCTCCGAGTGATATTCCTGGAGAACTCGCTTAAAATTGGAATTGGACGCTTTCTTCGGATCAGAGCAACCTGCAAAAAGAACGAACGCAAAACAGACTGCTACTGTGCTGTAAGTAAAGTAATTACAAGTCACTAACCAGAACTTAAGAGTTGAATTGAACTTGTGGTCTTACGGATGCCGAGTCAGGAATGAATCTGAAAGCCCAAGAGCCAAATAAGCGACTGAGATAAAGACACTTATTTACAAGAAACGAAAATAAAAACTTAAACAACATGTTCACCGAATTCATGTGAATAAATTACGACATACTTAAGGACATAAATTTATATCTATTGACGGGGAATATAATGATTTTAGTTGATAGTTGAGTATTCCAAACAAAAGAGCCACCGATTACGAGCGATGGGTGCTCACATCAATCGTATTCAGTGGCTCACTTACCTCGTAATACTCAATAGTCTACAACGGAGTTAAATTATTATTTGTATCCATCCCCTAAGGAAGGTACTGTTTTTTCGCTTAGGATCTACTGTTTTTTGCTCCGAAAGTATGATTTTTGTCCCATTATGGTCTTGATTTCGGGGGCTATTGCTTATGTTCTACTTCATTATGGATGGTTTTTGGATGTTGGAATAGCCCGATGTGTGTCCAGAGGAAAAAGTGAAGGGCTGAATTTGACGAAACCTGCTCCTTAATGCAAGATAAGGCCAGAGAATGACCCAGATAAAGCATAAAGCGGAGATGGTTCGGCGAATCTTTTGTACTCATACCCAAAATGAAACGAGTCCCAATTATGGGATCAAATGGAAATCCGTAACTTTATGGAACCCAAAATGGCGAACTTGGGCTTGGTCTGGTAAAGTGAGATGTGGAATCTGGCAACCTCCTTATTCGTAAAATGCTTCAAATGTCCTTACCAGTCTTCACGTAAGTTCTGAGCACATGATTGGTTGCCATTTTTGAAATGTCAGCGTTGGCGTCCTCACTTCCCCGATTTCATACTTCAGAGGAATCATCTTTCATCTTTTCAGCAGAATGTACGTTTGGAGTCGTCTATCAACATGAGTGTGTCCCGACAAACTGGGGAAGTGCTGCGTGATCAATCTTCAATTGATTCAATCTATATGGATCATGCTGCCACTACACCAATGGCGCCTGCGGTACTGGAAGCAATGATGCCATATCTAAAAGATCGTTTTGGAAATCCCTCTTCAATTCATCGGTTGGGAAGGGCTGCACGGGGGATCATTGAAGAAAGCCGTAAGCGAATTGCCCTCCATCTTAGCGCAGAGCCCGAGCAAATTATTTTCACAAGCGGAGCCACTGAAGCGAATAATCTTGCTCTCAATCTTCTTTCCTCAGGCGGACACCTCATTACTTCAACAACAGAACACAAAGCAGTACTTAAACCGGCTGATGCACTAGAAATTCGTGGAGCAGAGGTATCCTATCTATCACCCGATCGCAAATCGGGAACATTGTCTGAAAGGGAGGTTCGCAATGCCCTTAGGCCTCACACCAGATTGGTTTCTATCATGTATGTCAACAATGAGACTGGTGTACTCGCTCCCATTCAAGAGATTGCCTCTGTCTGCGGTGATCATGGAGTCCGAACGCATACGGATGCCGCCCAGGCAGCTGCTTGGCTTCCCCTGAACACAGAATACCTAAAAGTTGACCTGATGTCTCTCTCCGCACATAAGATCTATGGCCCAAAGGGAATCGGGATTTTATATGTGAAGGAGGGGATAGAGTTAACTCCATTGATTATAGGAGGCTCACAGGAGCGTGGGCGGCGTGGCGGAACCGAAAATGTAGCCGCCGCCGTGGGTATGGCTACTGCAATGGATCTAATTGCGGCCAACCAAGAAGCAAATACAGCCCGGGTGAGATCGCTACGAGATGAATTGCAGACTCGCCTGCTCAGTTTGATTGGCGACCAACTGATTGTGAATACACCGTCCAACTCAGCTCCGCATATTCTCAATGTGGCATTCAAGCCTGTGGATGAGATCCCCGTAGATGGGGAGATGTTATTACTTAACATGGATCTGGAAGGCGTATGCGCTTCCGCTGGCTCTGCCTGCACCAGCGGTGCATTAACTCCAAGTCACGTATTGATAGAACTCGGCGTTCCCGAGCATACCGCTCGTGCATCATTGAGGCTTTCACTCGGACTCTCAACTACGAAAGTTGATATTGAAAAGACCGCTCTAAGGATTCATAAGGTGATCAAACGGATGCGAGAGCAAAGGCAATATGAAGGGTAGGGCATTGATCGTATTCGCACGCTCCCCTCGGGCAGGTAAAGTAAAGTCCCGATTGACGACTATGATAACACCACAAGAAGCAGCAGATCTATATCGTGCTTTTCTCACTGACAGTTTGCATCAGTATACCTCGCTGTGTGTTTCGGTGCGACTCTACATGTCAGATGACGCGCCTCCATATGTCCCGATCTATGGTGCTACGCTCCATCAACAGCACGGGAAAGGACTTGGGGAACGAATGCGCAATGCGTTTCACGAAACACAGGCGGCAGGCTATAAGCAGATTGTCATCATTGGAACCGATCATCCCACATTGCCGACAAAATTCATTCAAGATGCCTATGACTCGTTAGCTAATCCACCTTCTCTGTGCATTGGTCCGACCGACGATGGAGGGTATTACCTCCTTGGGATGAATCCAATGATACGAGGACTATTTGATGGAATCGTTTTCAGTCAACCAAATGTGTATAGACATACATTGGACCGTGCGCATCAGATGGAGGCAAACGTAGTTCAACTACCGAAATGGTATGATATAGACACGCCTGATGATCTGGTGAGAATGGCGGTCTTTGAGGATCTAATTCCTCGGAATACCAAAAAAATTTTGAATCAACTACAAACAAAATATGCGTTCTGAATTCTACCTACGAAGATTCTCCGCCAGAGTCTCCCTTATGTAGGATAGTGTGAAGAATGATTGATGTGATTTGATAGACAGGAATAAAGCTAGTTCGGTCGTTAAGGTATTTGGTCCCGCCTCTTTATCTAATCTCGGTCCTGGATTTGATACATTGGGCCTGTGTGTAAAGGGGATTGGAGACATTGTTGAGGCCCGATTTTCACCAGAGCCAGGGATTTCGATCTCTTCTTCTGCCCCCATTCCGCTCATTGCTGCTGAGAATACCGCAGGATGTGCAGCCCATTTGGTAATGACCAAGGCAGGAGACAGACGAGGGCTTCATTTAACCATCCATAAAGGTATTCCTCTGGGGTCGGGGATTGGTGGATCTGCCGCAAGCGCCTCTGCGGGCGCATGGGCGACCAATCTTCTCTTGGGAGAGCCATTCCGCAAGAGTGAACTAACCTATGCGGTTCTGGAAGCTGAGCGCCTGGCAAGTGGAGGAACTCTTCATGGAGATAATGCGCTACCGTCTCTCTTTGGTGGACTTGTACTCACCTCTCCAGTCAGTCCACTTGACTACCGTAAAATTCAGCTTCCAGCACCATTACCTCTGGTGATCGTCTTACCAAAGAGAACGATCCTTACCGCAGATGCTCGGACGATTCTGCCTTCCGTGGTGCCAAGAATTGATGCAGTCCATAATGCGAGCGATCTGGTCTTCATGCTCCATGCATTGATCGTCGGTGATTGGGAAGCTGTTGCACCATATATGATGCGCGATCGAATCGTAGAGCCCGCAAGAGCAAGTCTCGTACCTTGTTATGACGCAGTTCGGAAATCTGCACTGGATGCTGGTGCATGTGCGGTGGCTCTGACGGGATCCGGGCCAGCAATGTTTGCAATTCCAAAAAACATTGAAACCATCTCTAAACTCTGTGATGCAATGGTTGAGGCCGCTGGTGATGGTGCAAAAGGAATCATTACGGAAGCTGATATGATAGGGGTACGCCAGTGTGAGTGAGCATGAAGTATAGCAGCACACGTACCCAAACGCTACAGTCCGATTTTGTAACGGCTCTATTACAAGGACTTGCTCCTGACGGAGGTCTCTATGTTCCACAATTATTTCCTCAGGTTCAACCTCAGATCTGGCAAGAGGCAGACGATTTCCCTAACATGGCAACGGAAATTCTCTCTCCATGGTTGGAAAATCATATCCCCAAAAGCGTCCTGTCTTCAATTTTGCAGGATGCTCTCAATTTCCCCATCCCGCTGGTCAAAGTGGGGAATGTTTGGGTAATTGAACTCTTTCATGGACCAACCCTTTCGTTCAAGGACTTCGGGGCACGTACAATGTCTCGGCTCATGAATTACTTTGTCAAGGAGGATCCTCTGACCATCCTTGTTGCTACATCAGGCGATACTGGAAGTGCTGTTGCAGATGGATTCTCAAATCTCTCAAATCTGCGAGTTGCCGTTCTCTATCCAAAAGGCCAAGTGAGCCCTACGCAGGAGAAACAGCTCATTGTCAAGCGATCGGGAGTTCGCACATTTGCAGTAGAGGGAACGTTTGATGACTGTCAGGCAATGGTCAAGGAGCTATTGGTTTCTCCAGACAGCTTAAACCTATCTGCCGCCAATTCTATAAATGTGGGACGCCTCTTACCCCAAATGCTCTACTATTATTGGGCGTTTGCCCAAGGTGGCTGGGATATTGCAGATGTATGTGTGCCCTGTGGCAACTTGGGAAATTTGACAGCGGGGGTTCTATCATCTCTGTGCGGCCTTCCCGTACGCCAGTTTATTGCCGCCCATAATGCGAATGATGGATTCCCTAAATTTTTAGCAGGTAAAGAAGATTTTTTTCGTGAATCCGTTCGAACCCTGTCAAATGCCATGGATGTGGGCCGTCCAAGTAATTTTGAACGTCTACAGTATTTACTCACGGATCATCAAATGCGAAGTCTCATTCGTGGGCACTCATGTTCAGATCATGACACACTTACTTCCATTCAAAGAGTATACGAGGAGAAGGGCTACATTGCTGATCCGCATACCGCGGTCGGACTGGCTGCGGTTCAAGATTGGAGTATCCCTGTTGTTGTATTATCAACCGCTCATCCAGCAAAATTTCCTGCAATAATGAAGCAGGCACTTGGGAATGCTCCAGATTCAGTTCAGGAACTGACCAGATTAGATTCAATGCCGAATAGAGTCCAATCTTTGGCGCCTACATCGGAGGCGCTTCGCGAGAAATTAGAATCTTGGCATTAACCCATGACACCCTTTGGTCCAGAGGATTGGCCTCAAAAAGAACTACGCATGGCTGCAGAAGTTCTGTGGAACTGGCATCGTTCAGTTCAATCTGATCCAGCCGCCATGCCACACCACCGTGAAGCCCTCTCTGTATGCGAAAAATTTAGCTTGCCCACTCATTTACTTGATTCACAGATTATTACCAAACAAACTCTGATCCCCGAGTCAGTTTTGGAATTATCGGACTATATGGATGCCTACGCGGGTTCTCATGCAGTTCTACTGGTCAAGCTTGCCGGCTATACTGCGAATTGGATTGAACGGCCCGTGAAACAATTCGCACGCGCAATCTTTCTTACCCGCTCCGTTTGTTATCTTAAAGACGACCTCATGGAGGGTAGGCATTTTATACCGATGGACATTATGGCGAGTAAAAGTATTACGCAGGACGACCTGATGAAAGGTGCAGTATCCAGAGAGATTCAATCGGTTCTGTGGAAACAGATTGTTCGTGCCCGCGATGCATTTGCCGCATGTCAGTCCCTAAACACCGACCTGAATGGATGGTGCCGACGCAAATTTCGCCTATACTGGACGGGCGGACTTAACTTGCTGGCATGTATCGAATCGCGTAAGTTTGATGTTTGGTCCAAGCCCATACGGCTTAGCCCTCTTCGCAAAACAAATGTATATTTGCAAGCCTATTTAGGTAAAACAAAGTGATGACCACTTATAAAGACGCAGGTGTTAACATTCAAAAGGCAAATAAAGCGCTGAACCGCGTTAAGCCGCTCATCAAGTCAACTCATACCCCTGGCGTCATTCGTGATGTCGGCGCATTTGGTGGATTTTTTCAATTTGATTCGTCTCAGTATCAAACTCCCGTTCTGGTATCCTCCATTGATGGGGTAGGTACGAAAGTAAAAGTTGCGGCTCAAGCGGGAATCCATGATACGATTGGAGAGGATTTGGTCAATCACTGCATTAACGATATTGCGGTATGTGGAGCTGATCCTCTCTATTTTCTTGATTATTTTGCGGTTGGAGAGCTTTCAACTGAGGTGATGGAAGATGTTATCAAGGGACTTGCTCGCGGTTGCAAGAAGGCTGGAATTGCATTGATTGGTGGAGAAACCGCCGAAATGCCCGATCTATATTCCCTTACAGACTATGATTTGGCTGGTGTAATCGTTGGGGTCGTTGACAAAGAAAAAATTATAGATGGGCGGCGGATTCAAAGCGGTGATGTACTCTGGGGAATTCCTTCTTCCGGGATTCATACGAACGGCTATTCTCTCGCACGCAAAGTATTACTAGGGCCCCTATGGGGGTATTCCCCTGATGAAAGCCCACCCGAATTGAACGGAAAGAGCATACAAGAAGAACTACTTAATGTGCATAAGTGTTACCTTCCTGTCATCCGTGACCTAAAAGAGTACGCCCATGCTTTCGTTCATGTCACTGGAGGGGGCATTGAGGGAAATACGCAACGTGTACTCCCTGAGGGGCTGCATTTTCGAGTTGATTATGAAAGTTGGGAACGACCTCCTATCTTCAATCTGATTCAGGAGCGAGGAGTAGTTCCTGAGGAAGATATGCGGGACACGTTTAACCTTGGGATTGGTTTAATTGTAATTCTTCCGCCCTCTGCAGAACAAGATTTACACCGCATTACAGAACTTTATGATGAGAAGCCAATTGCGATTGGAACTATATTTTGATCTGGAAACCGTAGAGCGGGGCAAAGGACTTGTCTTCACCACATTCTGTCTTGAATTATCAGTATAATGGGCTCAATTTCTCTGATTCTTACGTTAAGCTATCTTGCGGGATCTATCCCTGGGAGTGTTTGGGTTGGACAATGGCTCTATAAGGTGGATGTCCGCAAGTATGGGAGTTTGAATGCTGGGGCAACCAATGTATTTCGTGTACTTGGCTGGAAAGCAGGCATTTTGGCAACGATCGTTGATGTGGGAAAAGGAGTCTTGGCCGCGGGATTAATTGCTTCAATCCGAATCGACGAACTTCCCTCTGGATTCGCTTTTTGGCAAGTGGAATCCGTGATCCGTCTCATGGCAGGTATTGCCGCCATTGTGGGACATATGCTTCCAGTTTGGGCTAAGTTTCGCGGTGGGAAAGGGGTCAATACTGCCGCGGGCGTATTATTTGCCATTACCCCAAAGACGATGTGGATCGTCATTGGGATTTTTGCAGCGGTATTATTTGGATCGAGATATGTCTCTTTGGCGAGTATTATCGCTGCGGTCATGTTTCCCGCCACAGTTGCGATTCAAATGTTTGTCTTCAATATAGAAACACTGGATCGGAGTCTACTCTTGTTCGGAACGATCTTCGCACTTGCTATTCTCTATGCGCATCGAAGTAATATTCAACGTCTTATCTCGGGTACCGAGAGAAAGATCAAACATTTTCGATTGGCCCATGGGATGCGTGGACGCCGAGAACTATAGCCCCGTTCTGTTATAAATGTCGAGTGCTGTATCAGTTTTTGGTGCTGGCAGTTGGGGTACTGCACTTTCGGTTGGCCTCGCACATGCAGGCCATAAGGTTGCACTGTGGGCCCGGCGACGCAGTGTCGCGAGTGCGATTTCCAAGGATAGACTCAACCCTGAGTATTTATCAGATATCCCGATCCCCCCATCTGTGCGGGTGACCACAGACTTGGCTGTGGTAGCAGAGCATGCGAAGTTCTGGGTGATGGCTACTCCATCGCACGCCCTTCGAGCACTCATTACAAATTTAGTGCGCTATTGCACACAGGAGACAACGGTCATATCCGTTGCAAAGGGAATTGAGACGGAAACCGAATTAACAACGACGGCTGTGCTGGGAGCTATCATCTCACCACCAGTACCTCGAGGGAATCTGGTCGTCCTCTACGGTCCGAGTCATGCCGAAGAAGTTGCTGCGGGGCAACCCACTACCCTAGTTGCTGCATCCACGAATATGGAACGAGCTGAGGAGGTGCAGGAAATGTTCATGACAGATAGACTGCGGATTTACTTAAATAGTGATGTTACAGGTGTAGAAATTGGGGGGAGTGTCAAGAATATCATGGCTATCGCTTCGGGAATTAGCGATGGCATCGGTTACGGGGATAATGCGAGAGCCGCATTGATTACTAGAGGAATTGCGGAAATCCAACGATTTGGGAGTGTACTTGGTGCTAAACCGCAGACATTTGCCGGGCTCACAGGATTAGGAGATCTGGTGGTTACGTGCACGAGTCAATTCAGTCGGAATCGTCACTTTGGTGAGCTGATTGGGCGTGGAGCGACCTTAGCCGAAGCAACAGAATCCATGAGCATGGTTGCCGAAGGAGTAAGAACCACGCAGGCCGTCTATCATATGGCACAGCGTCTTCAGGTAGAAATGCCCATCACCGAAGCCGTTTATGACATCCTTTTTCGTGGAAAGCGACCGGATGATATTGTCAAACAGTTAATGACACGTTCAGCCAAACAAGAGGCGTGGTAATTGGTTTAGGCTACTGCCCTTGGGATTGATTTACTGAAATCTCTGGGGCTTTCAATTCAATCAACCGAAGCGGATTGATTAGAGATTGATTGGGAATCATGACCAAGCGAAACCTTGAACAAATGGTGGCGGCGGGGGAGGGTCAACGCCTTGAATTCAAGCATCGCCTACCAGAGGATGAACGGATTGCCAGAGAGATTACGGCCCTTGCGAATACTTATGGGGGAGATCTGTTGATCGGTGTAACCGATGAAGGATACCTGCGGGGGCTAAAAGATTATGAAGAAGAACTATATGCTCTCAATCGTGCACTGGAAAAGTACTGCACTCCCAGAATTGACTTGGAGTTTGAATATGTAAAGGTAAGTCGCAAACGATATGCCATCGTTGTGAAAGTCCCTATAAGTTCAGAGCGACCTCATTATGTGCTTGACGAGTCTACCCGACGAAAATCTGTTTTTGTCAGATTTCAGGATATGTGTATTGAAGCAAGCCCTGAAGCACGCAAATTGATGAGTGAGGAATCAATCACGGAGAACAGTTTGATTAAACTTGGCGAGAAAGAGCGACTTCTATTCAAGCAGCTGGAGAAAGCAGACCAGATAACTGTCCGAGGGTTTGCCAAGCATGCGAACATTCACCCTGGTAGGGCATCTCGTATTATCGTCAGAATGACCAGAGCCGGGATTCTTAATCATCATATTAGTCTTGATGATGACTATTTTACTGCTGGAAACACTCTATCATCAAATTCTGGAATGTAGTGAAGGAGTAGTAATTCTCTTTACGGGACAATCAATTACGAATCAAAGAGATCCATCAGTTCACTAACGGGGAGAGATAGAGTTGCACCACTACACTATATTTGGCCATTCTTCCGTCTCACTTTTCACATGTTTGATTGGGTTTGACGAACGTCTCCAATGATCAAGTGTGCCTTTACAGTTGATTCTGCGAAGATTGGCTACCATCTGGTATATTTAGGTGCAGTGACTTTATAGATCAATGTGTCAGGTCTGTCCTTTTTGTAACGTGACGAATCGCTCGATCATCCTGGAGTCGGAACATGCTCTCGCAATTTTGGATGGATATCCTGTCAGCCGCGGACATACTCTCGTAATCCCTAAGGCACATGCCCCTTCTCTATTTTCTATGAGTTTGGATGTCCAAGCAGATATTTGGCGCTTGGTCGCAGAAGTAAGGGATGAATTACAGACCCGCTTTGATCCCGATGCCTTTAATGTGGGACTCAATGACGGGCAGGCTGCAGGCCAGACCGTACAACACGCTCATGTGCACATTATCCCTCGCTTCAATGGAGATGTTGCCGATCCAAGAGGAGGCGTTCGATGGATTTTGCCTGATCGTGCGAACTATTGGGAAGGATGAGTTACGTAGGCCCTCCTTCGGCAGAAGAACAACTAGAGTTCCTCAAAAAGCTTCAGCGATTATTGGGTGAGGGAAACTTCACAGCCAGCTACAAATTTGCTCTCCTTCATGCGATCGCCGATCTATGTGTTCAGATGGGGGATGACAGTGGAGCGGAGTTAGAACTTCACACATTTGAAATTGCAGAACAGTTTATACGCCTCTACTGGTGTCAAACCGCACCCTATGTCACCAGTGACCATCAGCAGATCTTGAAACAGAATACAGGACGTCAAGCTGCAATCATTAACTGTATCGCCAAGCAATACAAACATCACCACGGATCTCTGGCCTCATTGGAGAGATCAGGTAGCGAATGGACCGATCTCATTCGTCAAGTAGAGCGTACAGTCTCAAGAATGCCACTTTGGAAACTGCAGACACTTGGAGCAGAACGCTTAGAATTCTTATATCAGAACCTGGATCGAGGAAACATTGTTCGCCTCAAGCCCGGGGTAGCCTATTGCTTCAGAGTATTCTATTCAATGGTTCGGGAGATGATCAAGGGGGCATGGTCCATGTTTGTTCAAAAACAGAATCTGTCTATTCTGGGGCAGGTTACGGATCTTAGTTCGTTTCTATTTGGATCACAGCGCAGTTCACTTTCTAAATATTATCCACTTCTTCGGGAAGTGCAATCGGGACGATGCTTTTATTGCGATAAGAATGTCACGAAGACGAAGGGAGACATTGACCACTTTATCCCCTGGCGACTCTATGCTCTGGATCTTGGCCACAATTTCGTACTGGCTCATAAGGGGTGTAATTCCAGTAAGTCCGACCTTCTGGCGGCGGAGGAACACTTAGAGCGGTGGATGCACCGAAGTCAAGTGTACAAGCATGAACTGGAGGATGGATTTGATCAACTGAATGTACTTCATAGTTGGCCTACGACTCACTCAATTGCTCGGTGGGCATACCACCAGTCCCATCAGGCAGGCCGACAGGTATGGGTTGAGAAAAAAATAATTCGTCCCTTATCAGGAGCCTGGAATGGAATTCTCGAAGAGATATAATTGATCGTGAAACTTATCGTTGCGTGCGTCCATAGATCTGATTGGGGCAGTATCGCGGGGCTCCCACCATACAATGCCCAAAATAATGGATCAACGGGAATCGTTTCTTAACCACTGTTGCATCAAGGTTACTGATCCATGATAAAGGGATCCTGCCAGTTTTGTGATTTTGGACGGAGCGCCCCTCGGAGTGGCGAAGGTGATCAATCATGGATGTATCTCATTTAGGACTGCTGGTGAATCGTTTTTGTGATCACGAATAGATGCTCACCTAATAACGGTCGGATTAGGGTTTGATAGGAAAAAGTGAAACAATGAATTTAATTTGAAGTAGACTGGATTAATTGTGGAACAAAATATGAAGATTTTGTTAACTCCCTTATCGTCTCCCCACAAACATTGAACCTCCTCGGTTTAGTAATTACCCCTTGTATCTAAAACTCCATCAAACCAATTCACTATGATGAAACCCTTACTAAGACTATGTGCATCTACAATTCTCATGATATTCTTGGGATTGTCTATGCTTACGGGTAAACAGTCATTTGCCCAAGATCACTCCGTTGAGGGAGTGGTACTTTCCTCTGTTGATGGTGAGCCTCTTCCTGGCGCCTCTATCTTGGAGACGGGAACTTTAAATGGAACCGCTTCCGACGTCGACGGAACGTTTTCTATTGAGGTTTCCAGCCCGGATGCAACCCTTTCGGTTACATTCATTGGCTTTGTAAGCCAGACGGTTCCGATTGAAGGCCAAGATTATATTTCGATCTCTCTTGAAGAAGATACTGGCTTGTTGGAAGAAGTTGTCGTTACCGCAGGCGGAATTGAGCGGAAGCAGCGAGCGTTAGGTTACTCTGTGAGCGAAGTTGGGGGAGAAGATCTGCGTGAAGCCCGAGAAAATAATGTCGCAAATGCCTTGGCAGGGAAGGTTGCCGGTGTGATTGTCACGAAGCCTGCGACCGGGCCTGCTGGTTCCAGTAGAGTGATCATTCGTGGTGCTTCATCTCTGGGAGAAGACAGTCAACCTCTCTATGTTGTTGATGGAGTCCCCATTGATAATACAACTCAGGGGAGTGCAGGAATGTGGGGTGGTACGGATGGTGGAGATGGAATTGGTTCAATCAACCCAGATGATATTGACAAAATCTCGGTCCTGAAAGGTCCTGCCGCTGCTGCACTCTATGGGACTCGTGCGAAAAATGGGGTAATCTTGATCACAACCAAAAGAGCGATTCCCGGCATAGGACTTGGTGTAGAATTTTCCAGTAATTCCACGTTTGAAAATGTGTTAATCAATACCGACTGGCAGACGGAATATGGTCAGGGAACTCGTGGTGCGAAGCCTACCTCAGAGGATGAGGCACGTAGCACGGTTGACGTTGCATGGGGCCCCAGACTTGATGGTGCTCAAACGATCAGTTGGGATGGTACCCAGCAGCCCTACCAGTTGGTTGCGAATCCGATTACGACATTCTATAACACTGGTTACACCACCACCAATAGTCTTGCACTGACAACAGCCACCGAAGTCAGTACCTTGCGGATCGGACTTTCGCATTTAGAAAATGAAGGAGTCAGCCCAAACTCTGGACTGAACCGAACTTCATTTTCATTGCGCGGCACGTCCAAATTCGGGACTCGCCTAAGTGCTGATGCGAAGATTAATCTCGTCCGCGAATTTGTAAATAATCGCCCAAGGCTCAGTGACTCTCCTGGGAATGCCAATTATTCTGTCTATCAATTGGCTCCCAATGTGGACGTAGAGTCCATGAGGTGTCCACCCGCAGATGAAACCTGTACCGATTATGGAGCAGATGTTGATGGCAGGGAACTGCATGGCGGCAACTTATTTGGGAACACGTTTCAACAAAACCCTTACTGGGCTGCCCACCAGTATACCAACCGAGACGAAGATTTACGCGTCCTTGGATTTGTTTCTATGGGGTATCAATTTGCAGAAGGTGTTCAGCTCCGAGGTCGCTTTGGTGGTGACACCTACACCACCCGACGGACCGGAATTACTCCTTGGGGCACTGCCTACCAACCATTGGGATCTCAGTCAGAACGAGAGTTCCGAGTCACAGAAATTAATACGGATTTTCTTCTCACGGTTGATCAAAGCCTTAACGGTTCCATTGGAATTTTGGGAACCTTCGGCGGAAATATCCTCTACCGCGAAGCGGAGACTCTCACGCTCAGTGGGGGTGGTGGATTTAACGTGCCAGGTCTGGAAGTCGTGAGCAACCAGAATACACGCTCACACGGATATGGATATAATGAAAAGCAGATCAATTCGTTGTACGGATCGGCTGAATTTTCGTACAGTGACTTTTTGTACCTGACACTCACCGCCCGCAATGATTGGTCTTCAACCCTTCCGATTGAGAACAATAGCTACTTCTATCCATCAATTAGTACGAGTTTGGTTTTATCGGACGCGTTGGATTTCCCTGACTGGGTCAGCTTCGCCAAGATTCGTGGCTCTTGGGCCGAAGTTGGCGGGGATACCTCTCCCTACCAATTATCCCTCACATACAGCTTGGCAGGAAGTCACCTTGGCCAGCCTCGTGGACAGATTGCTCAGGGGAATATTCCGTTGTCTGACTTAAAACCATCCTCAACGGTTGGGATTGAGGGTGGCTTTGATTTGCGATTTTTTGATAATCGGTTCGGGTTGGACTTCACCTACTACTCTGAGACCGCTACCGACCAGATCCTGTCCACCACGATATCAAATGCCTCAGGGTTTAATAATCAGGTGATTAATGCAGGCGAAATTTCAAATCAGGGGCTTGAGCTTCTCCTAACGACAACTCCCTATCGTAAGGGTGATATACGGTGGGATTTTGATGTGAACCTCTCCCGAAATACTAACGAGGTCGTAGAACTCGTTGAGGGGCAGACTCAACTCACGCTTGCCGAGAGCCGCCATCGGGGAAATTTTGTTACTGCTGAGGTTGGTCAGCCCTATGGAGCGATCAAGGGTCGCAAATATCTTCGCCAGAATGTCCCTACTGGTCCAGATGCGACAGACTGCGATGCAACAGGTCCCATTGTTCATGATGCGGATGGTCTCCCGATGCGCACTTCTAGCCTCTGTGTTATTGGCAATGGATCACCCGATCTGAGTGGGGGAATTCAGAACAGCTTACGCTGGCGTACCCTTTCTCTGAACCTCCTTTTTGATATGAGGTTTGGTGGAGATCTCTTCTCGGTCACCAATAGTGCAGGGTATTCCAATGGACTCCACAAGAATACGTTAGCAGGACGTACAGATGGCTATATCATTGGTGAGGGTGTGAATGAAGACGGTGAGCCAAATACTGTACAGGCGAGTCCCCAAGACTACTTTGGCAGAATTGGTGGAGGGACTATCGGGGAAGAATTCATCTACGACGCCAGTTTTGTAAAGTTAAGGGAGTTGCAACTCAGCTATAATCTACCCGCCCGTTTGTTTGTCAACACTCCTCTCAAATTTGCGTCGATCTCCCTGATTGCAAGAAATCTCTGGCTGATCTACAGCAATGTAGACAATCTTGATCCTGAATCCTTGTATAATAGCACGAACCGTGGGATTGGACTTGAACATTCAGGAGTGCCGCAGACGCGAAGCATTGGGATTAACTTCAATGTCCGCCTCTAAATCACATTACATAAAATCTTGATACGATGACTCAATTGAAAAACTTTACAATATTAGTGGCCTTGAGCTTGTCTCTCCTGATTGTCTCATGTGATTCAGGCTTTGAGGAGATGAACGTGAATCCATCGCTTGCCGATCAGGTGGATCCCAACTTTAAGTTGACGAACATCCAACTGAATGTTAGTGGAGGTCGTTACGAAAATTGGAGGACTAATTTGATCTACAGTTCTACGATGATCCAGCATTTTGCGACCTTGCCTACGTTCTGGGCTGGGGATAAGTATGGATATATTGCATCTTACTCCGCAGCACTGTGGGATCGGTACTACTCCAATGTAGCTCGAAATATTGAAGATCTCCTCGTTCAGACATCCGAAGACCCCGAAGATGCCAACCTTCATCAGATTACACAGATTGTTCGTGTGATCATGTATCATCGGCTGACCGACCTCTATGGTGATGTTCCGTATTCTGAAGCCGGGAAAGGGTTCATTGAAGGAATTAGCCAGCCGAAGTATGATGCTCAGTCCACTATCTATCCAGATATGCTGGCTCGACTGGAGACGGCAGCCACCACGCTCAACTCCAGCGGTCGTTCCTTTGGCTCTGGTGACCTGATTTATCAAGGGAATGTAGATCAATGGAGAAAGCTGGCCAATTCACTCATGCTCCGGTTAGGCATGCGCCTCGTGAAGGTGGATCCCGGAGCTGCGCAAAGCTGGGTTCAGAAAGCGATTGCTGGGGGAACGATGGAGAGTAATGATGACATTGCGTATGTCCCTCACAATGATCCTTCTGGTTTCCAAAATGGAAATGGCTTAGTCTTCCGCGCTGATGGTGCTCCAAGGTTGAGTGCGTTTTTTGTTGACTGGATGAGAGATCATGATGACCCACGTCTACATGTTTATGGTCAAGTACCAGTTGCAGGAGCAATGGAGATTGGGATGCCGAATGGTCATATTACTGGTGGTTCAGATCTCAACTTCGGAATTGAGAATCACTCTACCTGGATCTCCTGTGATTCCGATGCGGAGCCATGTGGAATAGATGTGTATATGGTTCCGAATGACGTCATCAAGGGAGCAGATGATCCGATGTTCCTGATGACCTATGCAGAGGTAGAACTCCTCAAAGCCGAGGCTGCCTTGCGAGGTTGGCATAGTGGAGATGCTGCAACGCATTACTCGAATGGGGTTCGCGCTGCCATGGAGTACTTAGCCATGTATGGGGATGCCGGGGCCATTTCATCTGATGATATAGATGCATATCTGGCTGCCAATCCTTATGATGCGTCCGTTGGCATGAAAATGATCAATGAACAGTTGTGGTCTGCTGTTTTGTTGAATGAATACGAGGCCTTTGCGAATTGGAGACGTACAGGCTATCCTGAACTCACTCCGATTAACTTTCCTGGAAATGTTACGGGTGGCACGATTCCTCGTCGCCTGCGCTATCGTGAGAATGAAGCGGTTGCAAATCCGGATAATTATGCTGCCGCCGTTGCCGGGCAAGGTCCTGATGAGTTAACGACTCGTGTCTGGTGGGATAAATAACTGAACCAGTCCGATGTCTTGAGGGCATCTGCGATTGCAGATGCCCTTTTTTTGTTCTCTGTTACGAAAAATGCTGAATCACCTGAGTAATCATTGCAACAACTTTGAGCATGACACTCCAACTCCTATTTTTTATAATTCAAGTCAATTGATCTGGAAACGGAGGTATTTGCGACCAAGTCTGTAACGGTTAATTCCAATGTAAATGGCCCGGAACGATTCCACTGTTCAATGTCAATGCTGATCAATTCTTGAATCGTTGCATCGTCTCCTTCATACTCAAATGATGTTGAAGTTGACTCCTGCCCCTCACGATGCAGTGAATACTCAACCGTATAGCTTGTTTGATCGTTTTCATTAAATCTCAGGAAATATGCCTCAAAGTAGAGGGATAGAGGGGTATCAGCTTGAATTTCTCGCTTAACATAGGGAATTGAATTGCCATTGGGGGAAAGTGAATCATGTTGAAGCAATTTAAGGTCGCTTAACTCCAACGTTGATCCATCACCTTTGAGGGCTCGCAAAGTGTCCAATGTAGCAATGCCAATCCCCCAGGGAGCAGCAGGTTGAGGGGGAATAGAATCCGGGACAGTCCAGTGTAGAGACCACTGCAATGCGATCGGTGGGATAGGGTCATACTCAGATGTGATCCACGAATAGACTCTGGGAGGAGAGGCGTATCCATCAGGTAAGTGATACCTTCGTATCTGAATATTTTGAGGCTCATATTTCGTCCCGCGGGTCGTCAGGGATGCGGTGAGGATAAAATCTGAGGACACACCCCGTTGAAGTTGCTGAGAGCGCCGAATCATAGTACGGCTTGGACGTACTTTGTCAAGTTCAATACTCCAGTAGACTTCCAGGCGAGTAGCGCCATTTCCATCTAAAAAGCGACTGAACCGAATGTCCGGTTTCAATTCCACAGCGTTTCCATAAACTTGGGTCGCAAGGGGGGGAACGGTTTGCGCACGACGCAACTGATGCTGATCATCCCGTTCTTTGGTCATCTGGAGAGCTTTTTGGGAAAATTCGTGGGGTCGCATTGGAGCGGACGTAGGAAGGGCATTATAATTGACCACCTGATCATAGACCGTGCCATAATGATCATGGGCCATCGCAAGTTGCCCAAATACATCTTCCATCCAGGCCAGTAGGATTCCCATACGCCTTTGAGTTCCCTGAAGATTAGGAGGAATCAGAGATTCGGGCGTGTCAATTTGATACGGTTTCCTGCGAGACAGTTGAACAAATAGATAGTGTGCATCATCATGGATGCCACGATACACCCAAATCTCATTTCTTGGAAGGCGATATTCCAGCGGCAGAGTTCGAAGTTGGGAGTCAAGAAGATTGATCACAGATTCACGCCATGGTTTGCCGAACCGCACAAAGATACGCCCCCGATCATCAACGCCCAATGAATCCTTCCGATAAGCATAGTTCGCCTGTGCGAAATATAC
Source organism: Rhodothermales bacterium (assembly GCA_965208025.1). GTDB lineage: Bacteria > Bacteroidota > Rhodothermia > Rhodothermales > Bin80 > Bin80. The sequence continues at coordinate 533,065 of OZ242302.1, read as the reverse complement.
ACGATATAAGTGCTCTTCAATACGTTCATTGTGCAATGTTGCGGGCAGGGGATCCTGACGGTGCCACCAGGAGACGATCATTTGCGCATCCGCAGGAGTCCCTTGACTGGAGATCAGACGATAGGCGGCTTCATGGATTGGAGAACTTTTTGGAGTAATGAGGGCAATCCAGCGAAGGTGTCGTACCAAGGATTCCGGATCTCCAACGGATGGGTCGGCCGCACTACCAATCCATTCAAGGAAGGCATTCGTTGCCTCCTCGTAAGAGTTGACCTCTTCATTAGAGAATATTCGGGCAAGGTCTGCTTCTTGGGCGAGAAGGGTAGCAACGATGAGCAATTGAAGGCAGCAAATGGAAAAAACCTTCTTCATGGTCGTTGGACACATATGATTTTAGATCTGATACGCATGACCTTGCTTCGGGGGTTGATTTTCTTGAAATGCCTCACCATGCTATTTATGGCAGGTTGTACTCGAGACCGACCGTTATTCACTCTCATGGATCAAACAGGTGTAACGTTTGAAAATAGGATTGTTGAACAGGATGCGTTTAATGTATTAGAGTACGAATACTTTTATAATGGGGCTGGAGTTGCAGCGGGAGATTTGAACAATGATGGGTTCGTTGATCTGTATTTCACGGCAAATCTGGTGCCAGATCAACTATACATGAATCGTGGAGATTGGTCATTTGAAGAAATATCCCAAGAGGCGGGCATCACGCACACGCCGACCTGGACGACAGGTGTTACGATGGCAGATGTCAATGGGGACGGGCTACTGGATATATATGTTTGTCGCAGTGGGAATGTTGCCACAGACCGAAGACGCAACGCACTTTATATCAACCAAGGAGATCTAACCTTCAAGGATGAGGCAGCAGCCTACGGACTTGATGATCCCTCTTATTCAAATCATGCCACCTTCTTTGACTATGACATGGATGGTGATTTAGATATGTATCTACTCAATCATTCCATCCGGCGATATTCTCATTTCGTGGTTGACTTCATGCGCGCACAGCGTGATTCATTAGCAGGTGACAAACTGTTCCGTAATGATGGAGTAATTTTCACAGATGTAAGTGAAGATGCTGGAATTTTGGGGAATCCGCTCAGTTATGGACTTAGTGTGATTGTGAGTGATATCAATGGAGATATGTGGCCAGACCTCTACATCTCAAATGACTACATTGAAGATGATTATCTCTATATCAATCAGAGAGATGGTACATTTATTGAATCAATTCAATCCTATCTGACGCACACTTCCTATGCATCCATGGGGGCCGATATTGCGGATATAAACAATGATCTGGCACCAGATATCTATACTTTGGATATGTTGGCTGAGGACAATTTTCGTCAAAAAGTCCTCAAAGGCCCCGAAGATTACATGTTCTATGATCAGTTACGTAAAGATGGCTTTCATGAACAGTATATGAGGAATATGCTTCATCTGCGCCGAGGGCCTGATTTTGTTGAGATTGGACAATTAGCAGGGGTATCCAATACGGATTGGAGTTGGGCACCAATTTTTGCTGATCTTGATAGAGACCGATTGAAGGATCTTGTAGTCACCAACGGTTATTTGCGTGATTATACAGATCTAGATTTCCTTTCAACTACTTTACCCAATGCATCTCGAGAAGCTCAGATGCGCGGCGGTGGCGTTTCTGGGTTAGAAATGGTTGAAAAGATGCCATCCACTCGCGTTCCAAATTATATATTTAGGGGGATGGATGGTATTCGTTTTCAGGATGTCACCACCGAGTGGGGGCTTGACTTACCAACTCATTCCAATGGAATGACGCTAGCCGATCTTGATGGGGACCTTGATCTGGATCTGGTGATCAGCAACCTCAATCAGCCTGCTTTCATTTACCGTAACGAGGCGGAAGAGCAGGGGAGGGGTTCTAGCTTACGAGTGATTTTAGAAGGGCCTCCAGGTAACGCGCATGGGATCGGTACAAAGGTAATTCTTCGTCACGAGGATCAATCAATGATTCAGGAAGCCTATTTTACCCGAGGTTATCTTTCCTCCTTAGAGACTGTATTAACGTTTGGGACGGGAAAGTGGGAAGCTGTGAATGTAGAAATTTTTTGGCCAGATGGTCGGACACAACAATTATTAGAGATTCCCACAGGACAAGCCATCTCTGTTCAACACCGTGAGGCGAATTCCTATGGAGCATTGAGTTTATTCTCTGAGAGGGACACGAAACGATTCGTGCCAGATACCTTGTCAGGAATCAACCGTATGCATCTTGAGGACGCTCACTCGGAGTGGGACTTACAGCCGTTGTTACCCCGTGACTTGGCGCAAGAAGGGCCGGCCATGGCAAAAGGGGACCTGAATGGGGATGGATTGGTCGACCTGTTTTTGGGAGGGGGGAGTGGACAGCCTGCAACATTGTATCTACAGCAATTGAATGGCTCTTTTCAGGAAGTTGGTCTACCTATTTTTGATCAGCATGCTGTCTTTGAAGATGTGGATGCCATTTTAGAAGATTTGACGGGGGACGGTCAATTGGACCTTTATGTAGTGAGTGGAAATGTCCCGAATCCAGATTACTGGCAAGATCGCATCTACATGAATGCGGGGTTTGGCCAGCTGATCTATGTTCCGGACCTGCTCCCGACCATGCCGACTATTACGAGCACGGTTGCTCCGAATGATTTTGATCATGACGGTGATATAGATCTCTTTGTTGGAGGTCTTCATATCTCTGGTCAATACGGAAAGTCTCCACGCAGTTATCTTCTTGAAAATTCACCAAGTGGATTCATAGACCGAACCGAAAATTTGGCTCCAGAGTTATTGTATCCAGGCATGGTATCTACTGCAGTTTGGTCTGACGTAATTGGGGACAGTGCAAAAGAATTAATCCTGGCTGGTCACTGGATGCCCGTCCGCGTATTCTGCAATCTGGATTCTGGAAGTTTAGAGGAATGTACCGAATCGGTGGGACTTTCAGCAATGACAGGCTTCTGGTATCGTATCATCCCTGCAGATGTAGACTCCGATGGGGATATGGATTTAATTGTCGGCAATAGAGGACTAAATACTCAGGTTCAAGCCTCCAGGATGTATCCTGCTACCCTTTTTGCTGGTGACCTTAATCGGTCTGGAACATGGGAGGTGATTTACAGCAGTTTTGTCATGGGGTTGGATGTACCCGTAGCTTCAAGAGATCAGATGGTTCATCAATTGCCTGATATAAGGACACGATTTCCAACCTACGCAGATTATGCCTCCGCAACTACCGGTCAAGTTCTGGATGGATATGAAGACGTTCCACATCCGCTCCATGTTCAGAACAGTACATCAATGATTTTTGAAATGAGCGAAGAGGGAAAATTTGTCCCCCATGATTTACCTGTCTCTGCACAGTTTTCACCTCTCAGAGACGCTATCGTACATGATTTTAATCGTGACGGTACTCTTGACATTCTTTTTGTCGGGAATGACTACTCAAATCGGGCAGAAGAGGGACGTATGACAAGTGGAAGAGGGGGAATATTATTTGGCAACGGACAGTTAGATTTTGAAGACTCTGGGCCAGAGACTTTCTGGACGATCGGAGATGCGCGTCGGATCTTGCGCATTGATGATCGGATTATCATTGCTCATAACGGCAGATCGCCTGACGTCTTTCAGTTGAATAGATGAGACAACCGAGTCAAGATGTTTGTCACTCATGAATTTACGCTTCTATTTTGAGAGTTGATGTGCGGACGAGTTGCTCAAGTAGACGATGCAGAAACCCTTGTGGATGTGTTTGACACACCTCGGGGAGCTGAGGTATTATCTGATCTCAGTCCATCCTACAACATTGCACCCGGTACTGATCTTTGTGCTTTGCGAATCGGGGATCTTGGCGAACCTTCATGGACAAAGTTCACATGGGGAATACTTGCTCCATGGAAACGGAGTAGCAACCGCATCATCAATGCTCGCGCCGAGACGGTGACGCAGAAGCCAATGTTCAAGGATGCATTTTCTTCGCGTCGTACAATCATTCCAGCGACCGCGTATTATGAGTGGAGACCTTTACCAACTGGAAAACAGCCTTACTGTATTCGTCAACAGGATGGACGTCCCCTCTTACTTGCAGGATTGTATACAGGGAACGAGAGTGTGATAATTACACGTTCGCCTCAGAGTAATATTGCATTTATTCATGATCGGATGCCTTTGATCCTAAATTACGCCGCCATGCATCAATATCTTGCTGAACCTGCCATTGCATATGATTTACTCCATTCCAGCGATGAGATAAAGTTGGAGGTCTTTCCAGTGACGAAGAAAGTTGGCAATCCTGCATTCAATACCCTCGAGTGTTTCGCTCCCATTAATGATAGGTAAATTTGTATCAAAGTTCAGAGAGGAACGTAGCTGGGTTCATGATGCGATTCGCTCTGCGGATGCAACTGGTATGTTGATTACTCATTTGCCTCATATTCGTTGGGCTTGTGGATTTAGTGGTTCAAACGGCTTTCTGATTGTTCGTGAGAATGAACTTTATTTAGTTACGGACTCCAGATATGAGTCGCAGGCACCACTTGAAGTTGAGGGGGCGAAGATCCATATTTATCAGAATAATTTGATCGGTCATGTGCTGAAGGATGGATTGGTAAATAGCAGTGACCGATTGGTCTATCAGCCAGAATACATGACCGTAGCTGAACTGAAACGCTGGCAGGATTTAGGCGCTGAGTTAACTATGTTACCTATTGAGAAACTTCTTAGCCTTCCCGTAGCTCTCAAATCAGAGGATGAGATTGCTGGAATGAGGGCGGCGCAGCACATTTCGGATGCCGTGTTTGTAGAAGTGCTTCAGTCAATTCAACCTGGGATTCGTGAAAATGAATTGGCTGCGAAGATTGATTATCTGCATCGGAAACATGGTGCATCTGGAATGGCATTCGATACCATCGTTGCCTTTGGTGAAAATAGTGCACTCCCACACGCTCATCCAAGTGAAAAAAAATTAAAACGCAATACAAACATACTCTTGGACTTCGGATGTGAGGTCAATGGATTATCCTCGGATATGACCCGTACCGTTTATTTTGGTGAACCAGAGGACGAATTTCTGGATGCCTATTCTGCTGTGCAAGAGGCGCAGAATCAAGCCGTCAAATTCGTTCAGGATGGAATCAGTGCATCTGATGTCGATCTGGCCGCTAGATATAGTTTGAATTCAAGTCAATTTGGAGAATATTTCACGCATAGTACGGGGCATGGGATTGGATGGGAGGTTCATGAGTGGCCCCGCATTTCGTCATATTCAGATGCAATTTTACAAAAAGGATTTACGATTACGATTGAACCAGGAGTCTATCTTCGAAACAAGTTTGGAATTCGAATTGAGGATACCGTACTGGTTCGGTCGACTGATTGCGAGCGGATATCCTCTATTGGCCGGGACCTAATCATCGTCTGAATAAGATGCGGCATGTGCTGGTTGTGGCCTATTATTTTCCGCCGCTTGGAATGAGTGGGGTTCAGAGGATCGCAGGTTTCGTTCGTCATTTACCTGCGTATGGATGGATTCCTACGGTTCTCACTGCACAGCCCAGGGGCTACTTTGTCTACGATGAGTCGCTTTGGGATTCTATTCAGGAAACGGAGACAGATGTGATCCAGACCAGAAGCATAGATCCGACTCGACTCTTTCGTTCGGGCTCAACGGTTCAACTTCCCCAAGAGTCAAGTAGGCGTCTCCTTTCTTCAATGAGTCAATGGATTTTCATTCCTGATAACAAGTTAGGTTGGATGCCATTTGCGGTCAGGGCTGGATTACGACAGGCTTCTATACAGAAATTTCGATTAATTTTTTCCAGTGCTCCTCCCTACTCTGGCCATCTGATAGGTGCCAAGCTCTCGAAACGATTAGGTCTTCCTTTGGTGACTGATTTTCGTGATGACTGGGTTGGCAATCCGAGACATTTCTACCCAACGAGTCTTCATCGAAAAATACATATCCATTTAGAGGGTAAGACTCTGCTACAATCATCTACAATTACGACAGTGAATCGCGCAATTCTCGAATCTTTACAAGAGCGACATCCACATATTGAGAGGTCCTCAATAGTTATTCCACATGGATATGATGACCGAAAGAGAGCTTCTGTCGAAACAGAATCTCCCAGAGGTGATCAGCTAAAATTTGTCTATACCGGTGTTTTTTATGATGCTCAGACTCCCGAATATTTTCTACGAGGATTGAGTGAACTATTAACCCAGCAACCATCTATGCGTACAAAAGTGTCGGTTATCTTTGCTGGATTCGTTCCTCGAGGGTTTGATGAATTAATTGATAAGCTGAATCTTAATAGATTGGTCAAATACCTGGGTTATATACAGCATAATCGTATCGCAGATTTGCTACATGAAGCAGACATACTCTGGATGACGCTTGGAAGCCGTGAAGGTGCAAATCGGATCACTCCTGGAAAGTTAGTTGAGTATATGGGAACAAGAAAACCAATTCTGGGACTGGTTCCATCTGGTGCAGCTCAACAGACCTTACTCCAGTATGGTGCAGCATACATTGCGGAACCTGAAAGTGTGGAGAGTATCTCACAAGCGCTGTGTCAAATTAAAGATGATTGGGAGCGTCAAAGGCTTCCGAACCCCAATGAATCGTTCGTCTCAATGTTTAACAGGAAAAATCTGACGAAAGAGTTATCCAGCATGTTTAACTCTCTGATTGACAATGAATAGAGTAGGAGAGTCATGCAACCAATGAAGCTTGATTTGACGATTGCCTCTACGTTTGATGACCTTGACCGTGCAGTTGAAGAATTACAGGATTTTATCCCAAAACTTGATTTGGAGGATGACTTAGCCTATAGGGTCCTGCTTTTAGCTAGTGAAGCGCTGACAAATGCTATTGAACACGGAAATCTGTGGGATGAAGCTAAGGAAGCTACTCTTCTGCTGACCAGAGAGAACCAACGTATTGAACTCATTGTCTCCGATGAAGGCAAAGGGATTCACTGGGCGAAGCGAGATCCTTTGTCCAAGAAGAACCGATTGGCAGATCATGGTAGAGGGCAGTATTTCATGCAACAGATGGCTGATGAAGTGCACATAGACGAGAAAAGCTGTACCGTACGTTTGGTCTTTTATTGCTAACCTATCCGACCGTGGAACTGTCATAGTCTCTAACTTTATTCATCACGGAGCAATCAATTAACTCATTTTCGCTTGTCTGCGAATGAGTGAATCCTGATTTGGTAGCTGAATGCCGTCGTACGTATCAAGTATTCTTTCACGATGGCAGTGGATCTTCCTTGTAGGGCTTTGTGCCTCAATTTTTGGATTGAGACTTGTAAGTGTTGATCGGTTTCATCTGCCTCTGGTGGTTAGTTTGGTTGTGTTTGGCAGCATTTGCTGGGTTGCATGTTGGTGCTGGGGGAGCTTCAATCTGAAGACAGTCATTGGATATGCAATTCTGTTTCGGTTGGTACTATTTGGTATCCCGCCATCTCTGTCAGATGATGCTTACCGGTATGTATGGGATGGATTGGTCCAGCATCAGGAACTGAATCCGTACCAGTTTACTCCCGAAGAAGTCCCTCAGGCTACACTGAAAGATGACATTACCTACCAGAGATTAAATTCAAAATCGTATGTCAGTGTCTATCCGCCAGTATCCCAGTTAATTTTTAGGCTTGGCACTTCATGGCACCAACCAGATGACTTTCTCAGTTACTATTTAATTAAGGGCATCCTTGTTCTTGCTGAATTATTTGCCATCTATTTCCTTGCCCGTGTTGTATCAACTGGATTTGTCCTGCTCTACGCATGGAATCCATTCGTCATTTTAGAAACAGCTGGGCAGTCGCATACTGAGTCAGTACTTCTATTGTCACTTGGTCTGGTGATATATCTGGCAGGGAAAAATCATGCTCGATGGGCTTCCATATTTCTTGCAGTGGCTGGCTGGATCAAATTATTCCCATTTTTCTTTTTCCCGTTTCTGTGGAGACGGCATGGTTGGCGCTCTGTATGGCCTGGAATATTGATGATCATATTCCTTGCTATTCCTTTTGCTGCACCTTATGTGTTCTCAAATGTGATGAACTCTCTGGATCTATATGTCCGATCTTTTGAATTTAACTCGGGACTTTATTACGGCTTGAAAAAGATCATGCTTTGGATCACAGGAGAAGACTGGAGCAAACAGCTGGGTCCTTTCCTGCGACTAATTTTCTTGGGCAGTTTGCCACTTCTATACATGATAGATAGGCGAAAACGGTGGTCCCTTGCCCAGGCGATGTTGATCATGACAGGCAGTTACCTAATTTTTGCAACGACCGTTCATCCCTGGTACTTACTGATCCCGTTGTTTTTATGCGCATCTACACAAACTTATGGATGGAACTGGATCTGGCTAGGAGTATGTTCAGTTGGCACTTATCTGCTGTATGCTAATGGTCCATATTGGATATTTGTCATTGGTGGATGGGCTGGGTGGACAATCATTGCGTTGATCCACAATACTCCAAAGTGGATCCAGAGTATCATGCGTTCAAGGGCTACAAGGAAATTCAAGAGTATCCGACCGTATTTTCCATATTTGGGAAGTCGAGATTTGAAAGTATTAGATCTTGGATGTGCAGAAGGGTATGTGGGGGAGTTAGTTCAGAATCATCTGAACGCAAGCGTGACGCTTGCAGATATTGTAGTGATGAATCAAACGAAGCTTCCACATTGCTTATTAGAATCGGATATTCTGCCATGGGATTCAAAGCATTTTGATGTAGTGCTCCTTAATTATGTCCTACATCATGCCAAAGATGCAGAGGCATTGCTTAGTGAAGCTATGCGAATATGTAGGGGTAGGGTAATTATCGTTGAATCCGTATACAGGACACCATTCCAGCACATGCTCCTAACGATTTTAGATCGGTTGGCCAATCGCATTAGGTCCTATGGAAGGATGAATCCACAGGAAGAGTTTCTGAAATTCAGAACTTCAAGTGAATGGCGAAAGTTGTTCCTTGAACGCAAGATAAATGTTTTAGCAGAGTTTGGATCTGGATTTGGCCCGTTTGCATCTGCGGGATTCGTTCTCCAATCGGTTCATGACCAAACGGAGGATGGTTTCAAACTAAAACTCATCCAACAGACTACATGGTAACATATAGCAAGTTGAAGTCTTGCGATAATTAAGATGTAACCCATCAATTATTTCTGGGTAGTAGGTGTCAGGCTAAGTATTGTCTGCGGGTATGTGACTGGTTATGGAGTATCGAAAATGAAGTCAATGACAAGTGCAACCAGGTTAATTGATGGAGACAAAGTGAAGCTAAACAGTTCATACGGAAAGTTTTCTCGCAAGACATAGACACTGGTTGTAAGACCAAGTTAAGGACATCACCCATAGTAATGACAATCGGATCACGTATAGACGTTCCTGAGATTTGGGAACAGTACCAGTCAGGCTCGCCCCACTGCTAGTGTACTGAACCATTAATTTTTTTACAGTAAAGCAGGAAATTCGTATATTGGGAATGTACCAAACTACATTCGCAATGCCAAATCATTATACTCGCAAGATCCCCACACTGAGTGACTCCGAGCGTGCGGAGTTGGAACGCTGGCTCCGTCGGTCGAAAACGGCGTAATCGCTCGCGTTACGTGCCCGAATTGTTTTGGAGGCTTCCGAAGGACACAGTGATCAGATGATTGCTGAGAAACTGGGACCCTCCCGGGCGACCGTAGGCAAATGGCGCCGGTGTTTTCTGGAGAAGGGCTGTGACGGACTTCTCGACTTGCCCCGTCCGGGAAAACCTCGGACGGTCTCCGATGAAGAGGTGGAACAGGTGGTCGCGAAGACGCTGGAATCCATTCCGCGAAATGCAACCCACTGGAGCACGCGCAAGATGTCCGATGCGACGGGGGTGAGCACGACGACTGTGGGCAGGATCTGGCGCGCCTTCGGACTCAAGCCCCACCGTGTAGAGACGTTCAAGCTATCCAAGGATCCGTTGTTCCTTGAAAAGGTGCGGGATATTGTCGGCCTGTCCATGTCGCCCCCTGAGCGGGCGGTGGTGCTGTGTGTGGATGAAAAATCCCAAATCCAGGCCATGGATCGAACCCAACCCATCTTACCCCTTCGGCCTGGACTTCCCGAACAACGTACGCATGACTACAAACGCCATGGAACCACCTCTTTGTTTGCGGCCCTGAATGTAGCCACCGGGGAAGTCATCGGACAATGTTATCGCCGACATCGCTCCGCAGAATTTCTCAAATTTCTGCGTGTCATTGACCAATCCGTCCCCAAAGATCAGGAGATTCATCTGGTGCTGGATAACTACAGCACCCACAAAACCGCGCTCATTCACAACTGGTTGCTTCGGCGTCCACGATTTCATCTTCACTTTACGCCAACCAGCTCCTCTTGGATGAATCTCGTTGAACGCTGGTTTGCTGCCATTACCAATGATCAGATCCGATGTGGTACCTACCGCAGTACCAAAGAACTGGAAACCGCTATTAAAGAGTATCTCGAAGTCTATAACGAAGATCCAAAGCCATTTGTGTGGACCAAATCCGCAGATCAAATCCTGGAATCCATCAAAAATTACTGCACAAGAATTAATGAAACACTACACTAGCTCGTCCATTTACTCAAAATATGACTCTGTTTCCTGATAGGAGGCATTTGCGCACAAGGATCAACCAGGTAGACCCAATGGAGCGAAGTATTAAGATCAAATAGAATAACAGGTTGGAGGGTAGTTGTTCAAATCCATGAGAGCGACAACTCTGGAATTCACCGTTCAAATTCCAAACCTGGGTCACGCTCGCTATGATTTTCTGTGGCTCATAGGGCGTCTCAATTCTCCATAGCATAGGTATCCCTTAACCAAGTGTGCATTGAGGGGATGGGGATAGCATATCCCAGCCCTCTTTTTTCTATGATCCCCTTATTCACAAAATCCATGAACAAATCTTGTGCTGGACCGTCATCGTATTTATTTCCTAACGCAGACATTATTTTCAAGCGAGGAATGGGGTGTCCTACTGCACCATCTGGAATGGAACCTGCTAAACATTGGACTTGGTCGGGTTCAAAACCGTAGACTCTTCCCTCGTAATATGCCCTGCGTGCATTGTGTCCTGCTTTCAGTACAGTGCTTAATCCATCAGGGTTCATCACGCCCTTATTTGCTTTCAGGTACTCCGAGGCATGTTTCGCATAGGAGTGGACATGTCGGGGCCATCCATGGGTCTCCTGTGAGATCGCATCAATCCATGCCGTCGGATCCCCTTGCCCTCTCCCCTCCTTTTTGATCCAGTCCTCAATCACCAAGCGTTCGGACGCTTTGCTTAACGCACTCAACTCCGTAACGCAATCCTCTGAGAATCTTGAAATGCCCAGTTTACCAAAGGAGTCCCTTGTCGTACCTAAACCGGCTGCCAAAAGAATGATCGGCTTCCCCAAGCCCCCATTATGGATGAAGATAAGGAAGTTAATGGCTGTACTCCTATGATTCGTAGGAGGGGTACCTTCGGTGCCCAGTACCTGCGCTTCATCAAGTGTAAGGAGTAAAGGCTTCTTAGCCCCCCTGAGTACTTCCAGTGTCGTACGGTCAGTCTTAGTTAAGGTAAAGTCAACACCCGCCTCAATTTTTAAGAGTGCATTTATACCAACTTTCCCTGATCCCTACGTCAAATTCAGTTTGCTCCCTTCCCCCAGAGCACTAAGTAACTCATTGGTATCCCAGAGCGAAGAAGTAGGAATTGAAACAACGTTCCAACCTGCTTGTAATGCGTGTCTCTCGCATTCATAAAGGAGAGCCGTCTTTCCCGCGCCCAGTGCACCTTGGATCAGGAACGTAGTTCCAGTATTAGATGCTTGCGCTCGATCTAGTAAATTCCTAAAATTTCTCTGGATGATTTTTCGCCCGTGGAAATACGGAGAGGGGCCTCGATCAAAGGCAGCAGTATGGGGTACTGGCGATTTAGGCATGAATACTTGATTATCTTTGTTAGACAGGCATATGGATTTATAGGTTCCAGTATCTATATAGAACTATACGGATTCACCTCTTCTCTGGCGTCAGACGAAGTTTAACTACCGGTACATGTCTGAACTATTGAGCATTGATAATGAAGTCAACGTACAAGAGTACCCTGCTGAATCAATAGATATTAGAAACTTGGAGCACGAAATCAAGCTAAGTATTTCCATAGGGGATGTGTGTCATGTGTCTTCCAGAGAGTATGTGTCTATCATTGGGATTCGATCCAAAGAAAGTGTTCACACAAGACCCGGGTTGTTTGATCAAGGTTGGGACATCATCCAAAGGTGTATATCAATCAGATCTCGTTCATAGATGTCCCGAGATTTGTAACAGTGCCAGATTACTCTTGTCCTTGCCACTAGTTCTTCCATGTAGTCCAACAGTGATCTGTGTTTCCTGAAAGGCTGGAATCAACGTACAGACATCAACAGGTAGAACCCAAATGAGTGGAATGTTAGAATCCTATCGAGTAAGAAGTTAGAAGGTAGTTGAAAATCCATGAGAGCGGTAACTCTGGAATTCACCTTTCAAATCCCAAATCCCGGTCACGCAACGCTATGATTTTCTATGGCACGGGGGGTGTCTCAATTCTTTCTCTGGCATAGGTATCAATTAGCCAGGCGTGCATTGATGGAATGGGGACAACATATCCTAGATCATTCTCTTCCAATATCCCCTTTTGCATAAATTTTTGAAATAATTCTCCAGCCTCATTTTGTCCATACTCTTGTCTCAGAGAGGACATGATGGCTTTATACTCTATGGGGGATCCTTGGGGAACTTCCGCTATTGACCCTGTCAGGCAGCGGATCTGATCTACGCGGAAATCACCTACTCTTTGCTTGTAATACGCCTTACGCCCTTTGTGTCCTGCTTTCAGTACATTGCTTAATCCGTCAGGTGTCATCACACCCTTATTTACTTCCAGATACTCCGAGGCATGTTTCGCATAGGAGTGGACATGTCGGGGCCATCCATGGGTCTCCTGTGAGATCGCATCAATCCATGCCGAAGGATTCCCTTTCCCTTTTCCTTCTTTTTTGATCCAGTCCTCAATCACTAAGCGCTCGGAAACTTTGCTTAACGCACTCAACTCTACAACGTAGTTCTCTGCAAATCTCGAGATTCCCAGTTTACCAAAGGCGGCCCTTGTTGTACCCAAACCAGCTGCCAAAAGAATGATCGGCTTCCCCAAGTCCCCATTATGGATGAAGGTAAGGAAGTTAATGGCTGCACTCCGGTGATTCGTAGGAGGAACACCTTCGGTGCCCAGTACCTGCGCTTCATCAAGTGTAAGGAGTAAAGGCTTCTTAGCCCCCCTGAGTACTTCCAGCGTCGTACGGTCAGTTTTGGTTAAGGTAAAGTCCACACCCGCCTCAATTTTTAAGAGTGCATTTATACCAACTTTCCCTGATCCCTGAGTCAAATTCAGTTTGCTCCCTTCCCCCAGAGCACTAAGTAACTCATTGGTATCCCAGAGCGAAGAAGTAGGAATTGAAACAACATTCCAGCCAACTTCTAATGCGTGTCTCTGGCATTCATAAAGGAGAGCCGTCTTTCCCGCGCCCGGCGCACCTTGGATCAGGAACGTAGTCCCAGTATCCGAAGCGTTGGCGCGATCTAATAAATTCTTGAAATTCCTCTGGATGGTTTCTCTCCCGTGGAAATACGGGGAGGGGCCTCGATCAAAGGCAGCAGTATGGGGTACAGGCGATTTAGGCATGGTACACTTGATCGTCTCTGTTAGACAAGCATATGGATTTATAGGTTCCTGTATCTATATGAAACTACGGGGATTCGTCTCTGATCGTTTGAATATCAATATCTTTTTTTTGATATTCAATTGTATTTCAAAAACGCTAATCTATTTCGTTTCACAGAATAGGAGAGTTGGTTTTCTCAATGAGAAAAGACCAAGACACCTGAGCAGGGTGGGGGAGATGCGTGAGTCATAAATATTCTCTCAATTCTTCAAGGGAAGTCTGGGGAGAGATTTGACGATAAGATTTATAGCGCCTAAGCCAAGTGAGTTGTCGTTTCGCGTAACGACGACTATTTCGCTTAATGAGTTCAACCATACGATCCCATGAATACAAACCGTCCAGATAAGCCAATGGCTCTTGATATCCAATAGATTTCAAAGCAGGTAGTTTATTGTCCAGATTGAGAGATCGCAGGTACTTAATTTCGTCAATCAAGCCAGCTTCAAGCATTGCATCAACTCGCTGCTCAATTCGCTGGTATAAATCAGCACGTTCAAGAGTAAGTACAGAGACACAAAATTCATGTGGATGGGGGATAGGTTGACGATGAAATTCAGAGAGAGGCTTCCCTGTGAGCTTAAATACCTCCAGAGCACGAATTATTCGAGCGGTTTTCGTAGAATCCATGGTGCTGGCTAACCGTGGATCCACCTTAGAAAGTTCATCATAAAGTGCTTTACTGCCGAACTTGGTTAGTTTTTCTTCAAGATCTGATCGTACGGTTGCGTCGGAGGGGATAGACGGGGATAGACCGTGGACAAGGGCATGAAGATAGAGTGTTGATCCTCCCACAACAATTGGAACTCGTCCTCGTCGTAGGATCTCATCTATTCGGGTTAAGGCCTGTTCGGCGAATAGGCCTGCCGAGTAGGGTACACCAAGATCAAGTTCATCAACAAAATGATGCGGAACACTGGCCAAGTCAATTGCAGAAGGCTTTGCAGATCCAATTGATAGTTCTCTGTAGATTTGACGGCTGTCCGCTGAGATAATCTCTCCACCTATTTCTTGCGCTAACTTCAAACCCAAGGCCGATTTACCAGACGCCGTAGGGCCTGTAATTACTTGGATTTTGGACAATTTGAGGATTTAATATGTCGGGAGGCTTGGATCAATTTCCCTGCTCCATGCAAGAACTCCTCCGCGGAGATTCTTTGCATTTATTAAACCAAAGGAGTGCAAGAACGTAACGGCTTTGGCAGATCGTGCACCAGACCTGCAATGAACCACGATCAAGTCATCTTCACGATATGCATCAAGTTCGCTTAGTCGATCGGTGAGTTGATTCAGAGGGATAAGATGTCCGTCTAAGTTGACCGTAGAGTATTCCCATTCTTCACGAACATCCAATATGAATGGACGCTCATCATTATCAATAAGGGACTTAAGTTCCTGTACCGTAATTTCTGGGAGTTGAACTTCGCTTTTTCCTGGATCACTATTCATTGAAAGATTAGATAAATTCCCGCCGCAAGAGGCGATGAGGAGAGTAAAGGGAATTAAGAAAAGAAATCTGAACTTCATCATACGAAAATAGTCACGGTTCTCAATTTACGATTTTATGAGGATATTTTCAAGATGGTTGATGGATAGGTCATAGTTCTTTTTTTGAAGTTAATAGCATTTGACCAAAATATCCGAATGTAACATAATTATCCTTATGTTTCATTCGGGAAGATTACAAGAGATTCTGTAATACATGTGCGGCCAATGAAATGTAGAAGCTTCTCCCCAACTCCGATTGACGCGACTGACCATATCGTCTATCAAAGAGTCAGTCCGAAAATGCTGTGGCGGAATGTAATCTCCAACGGCTACTTGACAAGGTCTGTACTCTCCTGCGTGTACTTGAAGGCATACGATTGCATGGAAATTGAGGGCCTTGATTAGGGTTTGTGATAGGAAAAGAGTACTGGATTGAATTGATGCTTCAACCAAAGATTTCAGAAAGTGGAATTGCCTTTCCCGATTCTGTAAATCTTAGTCCACACAAACAGGATGGTCTTCATCGCTACCAACAAGCTCATTTACGATCATGGATTAAACACCATTTCTGCGGTCCCAAAGTTTAGATAACCTTTCTCTCGCTTCTTTAGTTTTTGCAGCCCCAAGTGCATAAGATTTTAGTTGAGCACGGTGATCAGCCGGTGTCATTCTTTGACCCATCTCGGCAAGTTTTTTTAATGCTTTCTCGGCCATCTTGGCGGTTTCTGGATCTAGCTTATAGGAATCTGGAATGAGTTGTGTCACAGTGAAAGATATAGATGTTGGTGGATATTAGGTTCTAACATAACCCGTACTCATGATATTCCCCATCCCTCTCTGGTCGGTACGATGAAGACCCTCCAGAATACGTCCGAGGAGTCCGCACTTTAGAGAGTAGCGTGGGCGAATATATTCCTATCTGAGGATATCCTTTATCGATAAAATTCTCGTCATACTGTCCTGAATATCATGGATAGTCACAATTTGTCTTTTCTATCACAAAATTAGTAAACGGCCTTCAAGCACCAGCTTTCATGGCTGGCCTATTGAATCAGTGACATGCTACCAATTAGAATCTAATATTTTTCTTGAGCCTCAACAAGCACACGATAATTATAGAGGCTAGATGAGATCCCTCTCTGGCTTGCATGGGGATCAGCCTCCGCTCTTAATGCTTGAATTGAAA
Source organism: Rhodothermales bacterium (assembly GCA_965208025.1). Classification (GTDB taxonomy): domain Bacteria; phylum Bacteroidota; class Rhodothermia; order Rhodothermales; family Bin80; genus Bin80. Next base: position 516,578 of record OZ242302.1, on the reverse strand, counting down.
CCTCCAGAATTCTCCGTCCAGTAATGTGCAGTACTTCAACTTGAAACAGAATACTTTTCCTGCAACTAAGCAAGTTGGAATTTCATCAAGGATGCCCCTTCATAGGCACGCACATTTTCAAAATGAATAGACTCCCCCCTGCCCCAAATCTTCACATTCCAGTTTATTGGGCAAGACAAGACAAACTCCATCTGACTAACGCACTCAAAGTCATAAGTGCCAGATCCAGATCAAGAATATACGGTTAAGAGTATTCTCTCTATATTGTCAGGTGGGCATCTTATCTGACTGTACATGTGGCAAGAAACACCACTATGATGACCAACGCCCTCTTGTATAGAACCCAATTATGCTCTATGGCATTGATTTACTTGATATTCTATGCGAAGGGGAAACCTATATATTTCATGACAGTACCATTATGAAATAATTTGATTAAAATAGTACTATCATGAAGATAGAAGAATATCAACGAGCGCAAGTACGGCTCATTTTCGAGAGAGTGTCAAGACCTTCACACATGCGCATAGTTGCCATATCTGGTCCACGACAGGTAGGCAAAACGACGATTGCTCATCAGGTCAAGAAGTTGTTGACTGAATCTCAAATTCCTTGCTGGTACATGCCAATGGATAATCTGAGTTCTGCAAAGTCCGACTGGCTTGGATTGAAAAAAAGTGGAGGTGGGAAATTAATTACCAGTCAACCCAAAGAGCAGATTCTTTTTGATATCTGGGGTAGTGCCCGTCGAGCAGCTGCCAGTTCACCACAGGGTTTGGTGCTGATTCTTGACGAAATTCAGGTTATTTCACGCTGGTCAAATATTGTGAAGGGTCTCTGGGATGCAGACAAAGTGGAAGGATATACCCTTCGTATCATGATCTTGGGCTCCGCTGCTTGGAGAATGCTTGTTGGACGTAATGAGGGACTTGTTGGTCGATTTGACTCAATACGAGTCAATCACTGGTCATTTCGAGAAATGTCTGAGGTTTTTGGGCTGACGGCTGATGAATTCCTGTTTTATGGTGGCTATCCTGGCCCATTCTCTGATGCATGGGAAACTAAACGATTGTCTGGCTGGCAAGACTACATTGCAAATTCAATATTGGCACCTGTGCTGGATCGGGATATCATGGGACTTAAACGTATCAGAAAGCCTAGCCTAATGCGTCAATTGATTGATCTTGCTCCAAGATATTCGGGGCAAGTGATTTCATATAACAAGTTACTTGGTCAACTCCAGGACACTGGAAACACAACGACGATTGTAGATTATCTCAACCTTCTTTCCGACGCAGGTCTAATTGCATCTCTCACAAGATATTCTTCGGCCCCATATCTCACCAAATCCTCCTCCCCAAAACTTGTTGCACTAAATACGGCACTCATGACAGCTTTTTCTGGTTATTCTGCCCAAGAGGCTCAGACCGATCGTCCCTTTTGGGGACGTGTAGTAGAAAGTGCGGTGGGGGCACACTTATGTAATACTCGTGGACCTGTCACTCGAATTCATTATTGGCGTGATAGAAGTGGACACTATGAGGTTGATTTCGTCATTGAACGCGGCCCGCACCTTATAGGGATAGAAGTAAAGAGTGGGAATGTGCGGTCTCGCAGTGGTTTAGATGCATTCAAAAGCCGTTTTCCGAAGGCCAAAACCATGGTCGTAGGTCCGAGGGACATTTCATTAGGCAATTTTTTTTCGCGCACTACCGAAGAGTGGATTGAGTCATTTTGAATGAGATGATTGAGCGAACTATCAGCCAGATTGAGCCAATCAATGACTGGCACTTTGGAAAGGATCTCCAAACACTTCGTGATTTTGAGAGTGCCCACTGTTATGTTTTGCTGGGTGAGCCGGGAATGGGAAAGAGTATCGAATTCCATAAAGAAGCCCGCAGAGTTCATGCTGGCCCATCAATCTCCGCGCGTCAGTTTATCAACCTAAACCTGAAAAGCCACTCCCGACTACGCGAGGCTCCAGTTTTCATTGATGGACTTGACGAAGTGCGTATCGGCGGAGGGGATATAAAAGATGTTCTGAGAAAAATCATCACTCAGGTCGAAGATTGGGGGAATCCTAAACTTCGTCTATCGTGTCGTTCTGTCAATTGGTTAGGAAATACAGGTCTGGAAGAACTAAATTCAATCACGGAGTCACAGAAAATTTCAATCTTGCATCTGAACCCGCTGAATCACGACAACATACGGGAGATTGTTACCTACAGAGGAAAAGATTTCAACTCAATTATTCGTCAAGCCGATGAGCATGGACTAAGCCCCTTTCTTTTCAATCCGCAGTTACTTGAACTTCTACTGAATGCCGTCGAAGCTGATGGATGGCCCAATAGCCCAACAGAGATTTTTGAGAGAGCATGTAGAAAAATTGTGGAGGGACGATACAAAGAACTTCGTGATACGTCTTCATCCGAAACATTCCCTTCCATTAAAGAAGTATTATGTGCAACTGGTCAGCTATTTGCGATCATGTTGATTGCAAACAAGGCTGGTTGGGCAGCGGCAGATACGGAGGATTCTCAGGTTCTTTCCCTGCAGGAGGTGGAGACTCAGAATCACTTCGCCTTTCTCAGAGCGTTAGACTCTAAACTATTCGTGGGTAGCAATACATTCCGAGCCCCGCTCCATCGAATTCTTGCAGAATTTTTGGGTGCACGATATCTGGCGGATGAAATCAAGGCTGGCCTAAGCATTCGACGTGTTGGGGCACTTCTGATGAGATATGATGGGGTTCCACTATCCGATCTTCAAGGACTTGCAGCCTGGCTGGCTACCTTTAATCTTCAAGCAAGAGAGATTTTAGTTAACGCGGATCCAGTCACCATAGCATTCAATGGCGATGCAAGAAACTTCAGCTATGGGGAACGGCAAGAATTACTCAATAATCTTGAAAACAGCCTTGATTTCACTCATGCCTGGCCTTTATCATCCTCTCTTGGAATCATGGCCAGTAATCAAGGCATGTCACTAATGTGGGAATTGTCAGGCTCTTCTCTGCGTTCAGAGAATAGAAAAAAGCTTGTTCATCAACTACTTCACAGCTATTTAAGGATGTACTCCTGGATGGGTATTGATAGGAATATCCTTCCACCAGTGCAGTTAGAGATTAGTCGTCAAAACTTGCTTCGTATCATCTATGACCCCAGTTGGCAGGAAGAAGTCCGCTGTAAGGCGCTTCGGGTCTTGAACTTGGTACATATATAGATAAATCCATTCATGATACTACGTTTACTGAGCTTCTTGATGACCTACGGCTGGGTTTTCTGGCAGATAAAGCTTATGATTTAAGAGGCACAATATTAGACATCTTATACCCCTCCAAATTACAACCCTCAGATGTATGGAATTATCTCACAAGTAGAACTATTGCTCACCCACACAACGTCTACTTAGCATTCTGGCATCGCCTCGTTGATCGTTCTCAGGAAAAACAGATTAGAGAACTACTAGAGTCTCTTTGCCCTAGGGCTTCGGAAGTGATTCCCAAGTTGATGAAACAGGGGCTATCAATGATCGTGCCCCAACTCCTTGCAAAAGGGTTAGATCTGTTCGGGGATGATCTATCCACTCAAAACTTATATCGCTGGTTCAAGCTTGTTGAATTTAACGTTCAAACATCTCAATTTTTCTCGGTTCATAGTTTGGATCAATATAGCAACCGAAATGATGTCAAGGCCACTACCGCTATCCTTAATTGGCTGGGCCATCGCGAGAAGGTTCAGCGTAAACTCGTTGAATTTGAACTGATTACAAATGAATTAGAGATTGAGAGTGACAATACACTAGGTCTTAAATTCATCGGAGAATGTGCATCAACTGGATTCCGATCTTGGTGCCTAACCCGTGCGGGAGAACTTTGGGATTCATATCCGAGGGCAGCCGAGAGACTTGCATTCTGGTCTGTTAGCGAACAGAAAGGATGGGACCAGCCACTTTCTGACGACATCGTTGAAAAGTTCGTATTGAATACACCAAACCTGCACGAATGGAATCAAAGGAGGCTGAGAAATAGAGATCAAGTGAATTCGGAGAAAGCAATATTGACAAAGAAGCGAGTAGAAACGGGAAATTCTTTCCAAAAGCGAAAACAGGAAGAGCTTGAAAGCATACGGAGGCAAAAAAAGGAACTGGCGCTGGGAAGCGGTCCACCTTTGATGCTTCACCGTCTTGCCACGATTTATTTCGACGGTTTGAAAACAGATGTGGGAGAGCCTAAGGATCATTTGGAGGCATATTTGGACGGAGATAAGGAGCTACTCCAAGCTGCACTAGATGGGTTTTGCAATCTTCTTGGTCAAGAGGACTTGCTAGGTCTTAATCAAATTTCACAACTTTATGAGACTGGTCATATATCATATTATACAGTTCCGTTTCTCGCTGGCATGGAGGAACAGAATGAGAAAGTATTGGACCTACTGGACGAAGAGGGAAAACGTAGGGCACTAGGGTTTTATCTTGTAGCGGAAATATATCTTCAAAACTTTGATCCGAAGTGGTATGAACAAGCTATAGAGCGATATCCAGAAGTCGTGGCAGATGCGCTGGTATCAATTCACAAGGCGTGTATTCGCGCCAGAAATCTCCCGGGTAGACACCTGTACAAGATGGCTTTTGATGAGGGCTATACTCAAATAGCACCAATTGCTGTCAGGCGAATGTTGTCGGTTTTTCCAACTAGATGTAGTAGACAGCAGCTTGAGTCTCTTCGCGTTGTTCTGTGGAGTGCCATTCTAGCGCGTGGCATGTCCGCTAACGAACTGAGGAAACTTGTCATTAGGCGACTGAATCGTAAAAACATGGATATAGCCCAGCGGTCCCAGTGGCTTGGGGCAGGAATATATGCCGCCAGAGATCACTGTATCCCGTTACTGGCAGAATTCCTTTCCACTGGCCAAGAATCTCGGGTACGCCGTATACTGGATTTCCTTGTATTGGATGACGGGAGATCCATTCTGCTAAATTTAGACGATTGGAATTTTGAGGAAATACTCAAGTTTATCCGTGCACTAGGAGCATGCATGCAACGTCCAGATTCTGAAGACAATTCATACTCTCTCGTTACAAAGCTAATTCATGAAGAAAAATTCGAAACACTTTTCGCTCAATGCCTCAGGGCACTCGCTTACAATACCAGTGGTGAGGCAACCAATGCACTCGTCTTGCTGGCTACCGATCCTAGACTGGTTGCATGGAAGGAAGAGATTGTTCGGGCGCAGGAAGAACAGCATTGGAAACGTCATGCAAATAGTCGACAGGATCTCACTGCGGAACAAATTCAGAAGGTTTTCCAAAATGGCCCTGTGGCAAGTGTCGCTGACCTCACAGCTTTGACATCCGATGCACTTGAAGAACTGGCAGATCATATTCGTACTGGTCAGATCAATGACTGGCGCCAGTATTGGGATTGGGATCATCAAGCGAACCGTCCCACAGATCCTAAACACGAAAACGATTGTCGAGATTTTCTACTTTCAGATTTGAAAGAAGTGCTCCGAGGATATGGCATTGATGCCCAGGCGGAGGGATGTTATGCAGATGAGAAAAGAGCCGATATCCGTGTATCGTACGGGGCGGATTTCTCTGTTGAAATTAAAATAAAGAAAAATTCACACCGCAACATTTGGCACGGAATTAGCGAGCAACTCGTGCAGAAGTATATGTGTGATCCCAGTTCCGCTGGTTATGGGATTTATCTTATACTATGGTTTGGTTGTGATAGAAAGTATATGAAAGTACTTCCACCAAGTGGGGCTGTGCCAAAGAATCCCGAAGAACTGAAGTCATTACTTATACAACAACTTGACCCCGCACTGAAAAATAGAATTAGTATAGTTGTAATTGATGTGAGCCGCAGCAGTAAATAGGACAAGAAGATGAACAGTTTGCTTAGGTTAGAGGAACATTTACTTTCAAGCTTCAAATAAATTCCACGAACGCCCTATTATTTTTCCAATTGACTCAAATCTATCCACAGTAATTCATATTACGATTTCCATCAGCAGACACTCCAATTATGGAGAAGTTTCCCCCTACCCTTCTTGGTTATATACTGTTATACATGCTACTTTCTAGGGCATCTTTTCAGAATGCAGTTGGACAAAAAAACATCTCAGGAATCTCAATGTCTATGGTATAGTATTAATCAGAGGTGGTATCTTAGGAAATAAAATGTGTATCTGTTTCCGTTAAGGTGTATATTTGATTACGAAACAAATTTCCTTATCTGCTCTCCTACTAGCATGATACGATGCATTCTATAAGTTCTATACGGCTTGCTGAGGCTATCAAGATAACATGATAAAGAGTCAAAGTCCCTGCTAAGGAGTCAGTAAGTTCTTCCTTTTCCTGCCTGAAATGAGCTACATCCATGAATTTGTCGGTATTGTTAATCACAGAGAGGAACACTTCCCTAGGAGGAAGTTAGTAATGAACGGCTTTCTTCATTGTGAGTTACGCTAGTTAATAACGAACTTTCAGATAGGCTTAGGAATATTATTGACTCATTTAACAGACGATTCACTTTTCTAAACTGATCATATCGTTCAGCGAAATTCCCCGTAAGCAAGTGGTTTCTCATGCTCGTACCAGTTAAATCTCAACGATCTAGCCAAGCGAATGATGACATGCATCTCATCAGCCTGTGGCTTCAAGGGAAAAGCCCCCATTCTCAGGAAGCTTATGAGTTAGATGTAGAGCAATTTGTAGATTTTGTTGATAAGCCATTAACCGAAGTTAAACTTCAACATTTCTGGGATTGGGTGGACAACTTGAAACAAAAAGGAGCGCTTCCTGCTACTCAGGCCCGTAAACTGGCTGCAGTCAAGAGCCTGTTCAGTTTTGCTCATAGAATTGGATACTTACGCTTCAATGTTGGAGCAGCAGTTACTTTGCCAAGTGTCCCAGAAAAGTTGAGTGAGCGAATTTTAACGGAGACAGATATCCATCAAATACTCAGCCAAGCAAGCACACTCCGTAATCGTGTATTGCTTAAACTCTTTTATGCATCGGGTGCACGTGTATCAGAATTGGCTCAGCTTTACTGGGGAGCTGTTATCCCTCGTAATAATAATCAGAGTGGTCAGATCACTCTTCTGGGTAAAGGTAACAAGACCCGAACATTAGTCGTCCCTGCATCTGTATGGACAGAATTAATGGAACTCAAATCGGAGACCGAGGCCACCGAACCCAATCAGCCCGTTTTTCGCTCACGTAAAGGCGGACGCCTGTCTCGACAGCAGATTTGGCGGATCGTTCAAAATGCAGCGAAGAGTGCTGGATTCAGTCAAAATGTTTCTCCCCACTGGCTTCGCCATGCTCACGCATCTCATGCCCTTGACAATGGGGCGCCTGTTCACCTAGTTAAGGAATCTTTAGGGCATCAATCTCTTACGACCACGAGTAAATATGCTCATGCACGCCCCAGTGAATCCTCATCCAAGTATATAGATATCTGACAGGGTAACCCGAGAAGGAAGCGTGCTGACTGCCACCACCATCATTGTTATCCGTGCGCTATTCGCTTGCCTGTATTCACGTCAAAAAGATGAATCTGACGGGGATTCAACTCAAACTGCAACACCCGCCCAACCTTAATATCTGGTGTTCCTGCTACCCGCATGATGAATTTGGTTGAAGGAGTATGAGCATGCACAAATGACTCCGCTCCGAGGTGCTCCACACATTCAACCTTTGCTTCAAATATTCCTTCCCCCTGCCTGTTTTGAGAATGTGTTAGTGGCTGAATGTTCTCTGGGCGAAAGCCAAGAAGTACTTGATTCTTGGGTATAGTTGCAGCTGACTTCATGTGAATTGTTAGGTGCAGATCGTGTTTTTCCGTCATGAATTGGCATGTTCCATCAACACCTTCAAGAAATCCATGAACAAAATTCATCACGGGGCTCCCGAGAAACTCTGCTACAAATCGGTTTTGTGGGTGCATATAAAGGGAGACAGGATCATCAATTTGTTGAACGGATCCCTTATTCATCACCACGATTCGATCCCCTAATGTCATTGCTTCGGTTTGATCATGCGTTACATAGATCATTGTAGCATTTAACTCTCTTTGCATGCGAGCTAACTCGAACCGCATTTGGACACGCAGCTTTGCGTCTAAATTTGAAAGGGGTTCATCAAACAGAAATACTTTTGATTTACGAACGATCGCACGGCCGACGGCTACCCGCTGCTGCTGCCCACCTGAGAGTTGTTTGGGTTTCCGATTGAGAATGTCCGTGATTCCTAATAGTTCGGCTGCCTGCCCTACCCGATGTTTGATTTCAGAATTTGAGTACTTTCTGAGCTTAAGCCCCAGGGCCATATTGTTAAACACGTTCAAGTGTGGGTAGAGTGCATAGTTCTGAAATACCATCGCTACGTCTCTATCCTTGGGTGGGATATTATTCACAATCCTATCGTCTATACGGATTGATCCACTCGTGACTGACTCCAAACCCGCAACCATTCGTAAAGTAGTGCTCTTGCCACTCCCCGATGGTCCAACGAGCACCAGTAACTCCCCATCGTTCACCGTATAGCTCACTCTGTTAACAGCACAATGATTAGAACGATAGACTTTTCGAACATTTTCAAACGTTAGATTTGCCATCAAGCCCAAGTTCTCTGCTTTTTAGTGCTCCAAAGTACGGAATTCTCCCATATCGGCTTTTCATTCCATTTATTGGCTCTATTCACAAGGTTCTCGATCGTATCTGATACCTGTTTTATGCCCCAATAGGTACTTCATTCTTTATCCGTATCAAGACAAAATGAGAGAGAACTCTTTGCCAAGCAAAGAGGAGGTTATCACACCTTCAACCACTTACAGTTGCTTCTCAATCAATTAGCGCGGTGAAAAAGGCTTAACTCCATTTGATATCTGGTAGCGTATAGCTTACGAGTTTCATGAGTATACCAAGGATGGAAACCGTAGCAGAACTAATCAGAGCGACCAGCACAGACGGATGATAGTCAAGAACGTTAGCACTATCCAATACTACCAACACCAAAATAAAAATCACCCAAGACACGACCAGCCCGATGATAAATGGTGCTACCCATTTCTGCATTTTAAGTCTTCTGGCCACTCTTCATTCTTTGGATACTCTTTCTCCTGTTCAGCTTCCTCAACCTTTAAAGAGTTCTTAGTCTGATCAAGTTCAACTACTTTATTCAACGCCATCTACGCATAATCACTGCTCTCAGTGGCTGTTAATTTTGACTTGTAGTAATGCAAGATAATCTCGTTTGGAATAATGATAGAGTTTTTCGCAAGGTTTTTTCGTGAATAACTGTGAGTGACTTGGCGCCAAGGCGTTCCAACCTCATGCGTCAAGGTGGATAGTTCTAGTGGGCTAAACTGTTTGTAGTGCTCCCAGATTGTGTCCAGAAATTCACACAATTCATCATTGAATACCTGATGGTTAGTGGCACGAAACGCGGAGGCAATAGGGGTTGTGATAGGATTGTCTTTATAATGGTTAACTTGAAAATAAAGTTCTGGAATAATAGGACCATATGGCCACGCAAGAACTCGATCCCCAATTAATGATTGGTTCTTGTAGGCTAAGTGCCAACCATGCGCAATATAGACCAATTTGACAATTTGCATGGGCGTGATTTTGATACCCTCACGCCAACCCTTGCTTAAGAAATAGTTAGCAATCGTGGATGAACTATACATGATTTATGTACAATTAAATTAACACAACATCAGACCATAGTTCCATGAAAATGTTTTTGCAAGCCATTGCTCACAAGCCGATCAACAATTAGATGACCGCAAATGAAAGAATCAATGAAGCCATTCCTGTGCATGATGCCTTTACAGGGTCAAATAAAGAGATCACTTTTTGAACGTACCAAACAATCCCCATTTTACGCTTTCGGATGAGCAGTCATCCAGTGTTGATATAAAGAATTGGAAGAGATACTCCTGCGGTTTCTTTAATCTTCTGTTGGGCGACAATATAAATTATGGTTGACGATAAAACTAATTAGGGTTTCAGGAATCCCTAGTTTAATCATAGAGGTTCCCTGAATCCTGTTGGCTACAAAATTGATAAGTCACGCTGAACGAATCAAGGTGGTCATCTCAAAGCCAAACCACGAAATTATAAACTGAGTTCATGAGATGAAATCTAATGGTTAGCTTGGCAAAGAGTCCATGAATGAAATCCTTTCTGATCTTCCCAATATCATGGTAACTCACTTCTTAAAAACTAGATAGCATCAACTTTGTTCGGAAGTTGGTCAAGGGTTAGATGGGAGAAGTTCAGCCTGATCAGGAGCATAATTGAAACTAACGAAGTGTGCATGGAGAGATCCCGACAGCATTCCCCCTTTTCACTCTCCATTAGGATTCCCTTATCCCCCACGGATTGCGACATATTGGCCAACGATGAATCACCCTCCAAGGGCGAAGTCGTGAGTTCAACGGAAAGCTGGATGTGGAAAACCAAGATCAAATTTGATGAGAAGGAGTGGTAACCAACCAATAGCGCATGTAATGGAAAAAGAAGGAGAGAAACCAATGAGTACCCTCATCCGACTGGCACGCGCAAATCATGTACGCTACTAGCATTCAGAGTTTAACCAAAGTTAGTTATCCGCACTAAGTACTCTGAACAATTTGAGATTGGAATCATTTCGTCAATATCAAATGTCCACCAGTTAGTTCGTTACAGTGTTACGGGGTCCTATTTGACAGTATACGCTCCCATCAAGATCATTAATGCCATGCTAAGATATTCTTCTTTATGTCTTTGTATAGCGATGGGTTTTTTTTCGTTGTTCTCTACTCTGAATGTTTTAGCTCAGACAGTGAATATTTGCGATCGAACTGCGCAGGTAAGAAATGAGATTCTTGATAACATTGCGAATCATCGTAATTGTGCAACCGTTTCTACCGCCCAGTTATCAAGAATCAAATCTTTAGATTTGTACGGGAGGGGGATCGTGGAGTTGAAGGAATTTGACCTTGAGGATCTTCCCGCATTAGAAATGTTGGATCTTGGTAGTAATCTTCTCACTACCCTTCCTGAGGATCTCTTTGACGGTTTATTCAGATTAGAAGTTCTTAGATTAAGCCATAATGATCTGACTTTACTGCCTGAGGATCTCTTTAACGGACTTTCTGAACTGGAACTTCTGGACTTAGGATATAATCAATTTACCTCATCGCTGCCTTCGGCTCTCTTTGATGGGCTCAAAAGCTTAGATACTCTGGTCCTGCAAAAAGCTTCACTTTCGTTCCTGCCTTTCGACCTTTTTGACGGACTCTCCAGACTGAGAAGGCTTCGCTTATGGGGAAATTCTCTAACTACTCTTCATGAAGATCTCTTTGAAGGCCTTTCCAACCTCACATACCTGTTCTTACATGAGAATTCCCTTATTAGCCTGCCATCGGGACTTTTTGATGGTCTCAACAATTTGCAAGATCTCCATTTATTTGATAATTCTCTCACTTCCCTACCGAAGGATCTTTTTGATGGACTACCCAAATTAGAATGGATCTACATATACGATAATTCCCTAACCGCTCTTGATGAGGAACTTCTTAACGGTCTCGCCAAGCTAGAGCGGCTGTATTTAGCCAATAATTCTCTCACCACTCTGCCTGAGGATATCTTTGATGATGTCAAATCAAGACTAGATGTTGATCTTTTTTATAATCCCATCAATTGCCTACCTCAAAAGATCCTTGATCTACGGGATGCTGGGATTATCATTATTTATTTCAATGGTGAACTTCGCGCTTGTCCGGAAGTGCTTTCGCAAGTGATTCTGACTTTAACTCCGCCTGCTATTTCCGAATTAAATGGACGCTCAGCTGTGACTGCGCGTCTGAGCAACCCGTTCACCTCGTCGGTGACAATTACTGTGTCAGCTTCCCCCAATGATCCCGCTACGCCCCGTGATTTTGAGATCAGTCCCAATAAGACGCTCAGAATTCCCGCCGGTGATCTTACCAGTTCTGGAATTGTCACCATCACAGCAAAGGACAATAATTTACCCTCTGGGAATAAAACGATAACGGTAAGCGGCCAAGTGGCAAATATACTGGGGCTTCTGCCTCCCCCTGATGCAACACTTACAATTCTTGATGACGATCACCCCGTTACGCTGAAGATTCGGAGTCTCGGGGTTCACGAAGAGGATGGGATCATTCGGGTGCCCGTGGAGGTCATCCCCGCACCGACCACTGAGGTGAGTGTACGATACCAAACGGTTGGTCAGACCGCCGAAGAGAGTAAAGATTATATACCTACCGAAGATCTCCTTCGAATTTCTCCCGGGAGTACAATGGAATTTATTGAGATAGAAATCATTGATGATCGAATCACTGAGCCACCAGAGCATTTTTTGGTTCGATTGTTTGAAGCCATGGGTGCGGACTTGGATCCTGAGCAAGCGACCGTGACGATTGAAGACAATGATGAATATCGGCTTCAGGTTGATGACACCGAAGCAGTTGAGGGTTCTATGGAGTTGATCTTTACGGTGACACTGGATGCGCCCAATCCAGAGCAGGTCTTGCGGGTGGATTATGCGACTCTGGATGGGACGGCTATGGCCCCCGCGGACTATTCTTCACGAAGCGGAACGCTTGAATTTCAACCTGGATCAACCCGCCAGATAATCACGATCCCCCTTGTTGATGATACTGAAGAGGAGGAGGCTGAGAGCTTAATCTTGGAGTTATTCAATCCCGATCTTGCTGTTCTGTCAAATAATTCGGCGATCGGGACGATTATTGATGATGATGAACCGCCTCAGATAAGTATCGTGCCATCGCTTCGGGTGCAAGAGGATGCGGGACTGGTTCGCTTTGAGGTCACCTTATCTCATCCGGCAACCCCCCCCTCTACCACCGTTGAATTTAGCGTCACCGATGTGTCGACCGAAAAATTCATGGACTATAGTGTACAGACTCAGAGCCCCCTGCGCTTTACCACTGGACAGAGCACACAAACTATTGATGTGGAGATTGTAGACGACGAGTTATTTGAAGAAGAGGAAACGTTTCTGATTCAGTTGACCAATGCTGAGCATGGGGACATCGTGCAGCGTGAGGGACGGGGAATCATTGTAGACAACGATGCGATCACCGTCAGTATCTATGATGAGCGTGAATCAGAGGAAGCAGGCTCTCTTTTTCTACCAGTCCGACTTAGCCAACCAAGTTCCCAGTTGGTAACGGTTCAGTTTACGTCTTCGGATGTGACGGCACATGCAGGATCCGATTACACTGCTTCCCGCGGGATCGTTATTTTTCAGCGAGGAAGCACGGAGGGCAAGATTCATATCCAGATCTTGAATGATGAAGAGAGAGAATCCGAGGAAACGTTTCAAGTGACACTTTCCAGTCCCAAAAATGCGATCCTTGCCCAAGAGACAGGGACGGGCACCATTGTGGATGATGACGGGAGCGCCAGTATTTCGGTGCAGAGTGTGACGGTATCCCGCCGTGTGGCACTGTTTGATTTGATCCTGTCCAACCCTTCCCCAATCCCTGTTCTGGCCAGCTATGCCAGTGAAGACGGGAGTGCATTGGCAGGCGAGGACTATGAACCAGTGGCAGGCCAGGTCACATTTGCCCCCGGTGAAGTATCCAAAACCGTGGAGGTGAAACTTCTCTCCAACGAGCCTTTGTGGACAGCAAAGACCTTTTCTTTGGTCTTGCTTGCGGCTGTGAATGCAGATGTACACCAAGCCCGAACGGAAGCGGTGATCAAAGAGGCAAGCGAGGAAAGTATCCAGAATGCGTATGTTTCCAGAGTACTTCGGACCTGGGCTTCCCAGGTGGTGGACGCTTTAACTCGGCGGATGGAGGGGATGGCGCAATGCCATGTCCCCGAACACCTCACTTGGCTTCGTTACAGGTCTGAACGCTGGTATCCTGGACAGATCTTCAGTGGATGTGGAGCAGAGTTCACGCATGGAGGGTGGAGTGTCTGGGGGCAGGGAGCATTCACACATATGCGTGGCAGGGACGGCGCGCTGTCCCTGCGCTCAGATGTCACTACCATGCTCTTGGGAGCAGACTATGGGTGGCATCAGGGATGGATGGCAGGGCTCTTGGCTGCACAGAGCTGGGATCAAGGGACCTATGAGACACCAACGCAATCTGGAACGGCATCCTCAAGATTGACCGGGATCTATCCGTATGTCAGTTATCAAACGGAAACCGGAATGCGTGGATGGATTCTCTTGGGGCTGGGACGCGGCGAGACCGAAGTGGAGACACTGGACTCCGAAGTGGATGCTGCGCTGGTTGCGCTGGGACTGACTGGAACATTGACCGGTGACAGGGCTGGACGGCTGGGCTACGAGGTCGATGCGTTTTGGGCTACGGCAACGATGGAGAATGGATCCGATCTGGGTGTGCGCAGGATCCGCGCAGGTGCGGAGGGAAGTCTACGATTGGGACGAGGGATGGAGCCGTATGTGGAAGCTGCCCTTCGGCAAGATGGAGGGGATGCAGAAACGGGAATGGGACTTGAACTGGGTGGAGGCATACGGTGGTCAACCAGTCAATTACGTGCAGAATTCGGAGGTCGTACCCTGCTACTGCATACGAGTGAGGGGATGCGTGAATGGGGACTGATGGGGGCGATTGAGTACGGAGCAGTAGGCGGACTTGGCCCCTCCATGCGGGTACGACCACTGTGGGGGAATGTCTATGGTGGACACCTCTGGCGCGAAGCACCACTACATTCCATAGCACTGGGGAATACCGATGAACGTATTGAGATGGAACTGGGGTATGGGACTCCGGTCAGGGGGAGTCTTGGACGATCCACCGTGGGGATAACGCTGGATCCAAGAGGGCGCGCCTACCGGGTTGGATACAACCTGCGCATGCGACAGGGACTGCAATTCTCGGTAGCGACCACCGCGCGAACCGTAGAGGAAAACCGAATTCCAAACTCTTATGGACTGAGTGCACAAATGGATCTGCGATGGTAATGATTCCATTAGGAGCGTGAAGTGAGACATCAACTTCTTGACGAAGAAGGTGGATTGGTTGCTCTTTGCAGGCTGGTTCTGTGGTGATTGTCATCTTGGTGGGATGTGGTGTGGACTCAAAGTAATATGATCGTGAGCAAATCTGACCAATCATAGGTTGATTCTCTGCCAAGTGATGGAGCATGCTAATGATGCCCAAATGACTTAACTCAGCATGACTTTGCTATTGGGAATAGGGACGCAGAAACAGCGAACATGAATTCCAGCATTGGATTCTTCCACTCCAGTAATTGATCCACTCTAAAACAGTAACCTTAACAAGAACAAGATCGTAAAACCCACCGCGACGAATCACTCAACCAAACCTAATTTCATGCCACGTTCAAAGTCACCTGTTACGATTTATGAAGTTGCAAATAAGGCAGGTGTCGCCATTTCAACTGTATCCCGTGTACTGAACGATTCATCGGAAGTAGCAGAGGACACTCGGGAACGAGTACTTAAAGTGATGGACGAGCTAAAGTACCTTCCAAACCGAGTGGCAAAATCTTTAGCACAGCGCGATTCCAGTGTTATCGCAATTGCTACTCCGACAATCACAACGGCATTCCATAATGCACTCCTCAAGGGACTCCGAACTGTTTTAGCAAATGTAGATGAGGAGTGTGACTTACTCTTGTTTGATCTTGGGAGCACTGATCCCCTCAATCGCCTCAAAAGTAAACTTAAAAGAGGTAAGGTTGACGGTTTGATTTTGGCGGGAATTCCCGTGACGCCTCCCTTGGCCAAAGAGTTGAAAGCATTTAGCGCACCAGTCATTCTCATTGGCAATCACCATACTGATTTTGATTGTTTCTATTGGGATAATTCTGTTGGTGCAGAAATGGCTGCAAAGCATCTTCTTGAAATGGGACACCAACGCATCGGCCTGATCAGAGCCCATACGAATGGTTATGTCCAACTCCAGCGAATCCAAGGTTACAAAAAAGCATTGAAGGAATACAAAGTTCAATTTGATAGTCACTTCATCCAAAGCGGGACTACCGTCAAACACGCGGGATTCAGTGAAGAAAATGGATTTGAGGCGATGAATAAACTGCTAAAAATTAGTCCCCCAATTACAGCCGTTCTCGCAAGTAGTGATGTACATGCAATCGGTGCCTGGAAAGCATTAAGAGAGGCTGGAAAAAGAATCCCTCAGGATGTAGCACTGGTCGGATATGATGATATTAAGACCAGTTATTTTATTGGATTGAGCAGTGTTGATCAGCGCATTGAGGAGACTGGGCGGCTCGCTGCTGAACGTTTACTTGTCCTCCGGAGGAACCCAGCGGATTCCTCACGCATTGATCGTAAAATTCTCGTTGACCTTCGTATTCGATGTTCTAGCGACTTCAACCGTAACAAAATTTAATAATGCATTCCAAAGCAATCCAAAATCAATTAGACAATACCTTGACTGGAACGAACTACTCTGATCTCGGAATCAAGTATCAGGGGAAGGTTCGGGACACGTATGAGCAGGGAGACCGCTTGATCATGATTACGACGGATCGGATCTCTGCGTTCGATCATGTACTAGACCAGGCTATCCCATTCAAAGGTCAAGTGCTGAATCAATTAGCTGCATTCTTTTTTGAAGCGACGAGCGACATCATTTCAAATCATATTTTGAGCGTTCCTGATCCAAATGTGACGATTGCGCGCAAATGTGATCCAGGAAAGCTTGAATTTGTTGTTCGAGGATATCTTGTTGGGCATGCTTGGCGGATCTATCGGTCGGGCAAACGCACTCTCTGTGGCAAAACGCTCTCCGAAGGTCTCCAAGAAAACGAGCGCCTTCCTCAGCCCATCCTGACTCCAACCACCAAGGCGCAGGTGGGGCACGATGAGGATATTAGTAGAGAGGAAGCTATTGAACAAGGATTGATTGATGGAGACACGTTTGATCATCTTGAAGGGATCTCTCTGGCATTATTTCAACGAGGAACAGAGTTGGCAGCGGCACAGGGACTGATTCTTGTTGATACCAAGTATGAATTTGGTCAACTCCCTACTGGTGAGTGGGTATTGATTGATGAAGTTCACACGCCAGATTCATCACGCTATTTCTATCTGGAGCCGTATCACAAGTTATTCAGTCAGGGAGAACCTCAGCAGCAACTCTCCAAAGAATTTGTTCGGGAGTGGCTCATGGATCAGGGATTTAGAGGACAGGAAGGAGAAGATGCCCCCGCTCTTCCAGATGATTTTCGTACACAGGTATCCATACGTTATATTGATTTGTTTGAAAAGGTCTCTGGGAAAAAATTTATTCCCGATTTGCATCCAAATCCAGAGGAACGAATCCTTCGTGCTCTTCAGGATTAAAAATATTTGGAATTTCGCTCCCTTCAACCCAGACATCTTTCCCGTCTGAGCGCTTTTCTTGTTTCCAGATAGGAACTTGAACCTTTACTTGATCAATCAAGAAGCGACATGCCTCAAATGCTTCATTGCGGTGAGGAGTCGCTACGCCAACAAAAACGCTGGATTCTGTGAGAGGAACCTCTCCAAGCCGGTGCAATAGGCATACTCGGCTGATGGGCCAACGGGTGGATGCCATGCTGATTAGACGGTTCATTTCTCTCACCGCCATTGGTTGATAGCTCTCGTACATCAAGGAGAGCGTTTCCTGCCCCTTTGTCCATTGTCGTGTGGTACCGACAAAGATGGCGATTCCCCCTGCTTCAGGAGTTTGCAAGAATGCGTAAGCCGCTGCAATATCTATGGGCTGCGAAGAAAGATGTACCCAATGTTTCATAGATTTTTCAGCCACCACTCACTGGGGTAATGATCGCAATTTCATCTCCCTCATGAATAATGGTAGAATCGGGGATGTATTCATGATTGGCAGCAAGACGCATTACACTCCGGTATGGAGCCATCACAGGATAGTGCTCACAGGCCATGTCAAGAAACTCGCCCGCAGTCATCTCATCTGGAATTTGAAGATCAACGGTATTTTTGTTCAGTTTTGAGCGTAGTACACTGAATAGTTTCACCTTAAACAAAAGCATTTGTCGGGAGAAAAGTTTTGTATTCTGAGGTTTCTATCTGAAACGGAGTACACGTAATGGCGGGATTCGAGAGGCAATTCTCGCAGGGAAATAGGATGCCACAAGACAGAGGATGAGTGATACAACTGTGACCAATAAGAAGTCGCTTAACTGCAATGATACTGGTGCTGTATCCATGTAATAGGCTTCTGCGGGGAGTCCAATGATTCCATAATGGTATTGGAGCGTGCCTAATCCCAGAGCAATGATTAAACCAAGTAGCGTTCCCAATCCTCCCACAAAGAATCCGAGATATAAATACAGTTGGTGAATATCATGTCGTGAGGCTCCCATACTAGCCAATATTCCGATTTGCCGAGTCTTCTCAATCACAATCATCAGAAGCATTCCCATTACATTGAACGCAGCGACAAGGATTAGGAAACTGATCACCAAAGGGATAATCGCTTCCTGAAGGTCAACCCAGGCAAATAGTCCTTGATATATTTCAAATATACTACGGACAAGTATTCCGAGACCTAAGGATTCTTCAAAAAAATATGCAACCGATTCAGAAACAGAAACATCTTCAAGTAAAACTTCAATCCGTGATACCTCATCGGGTGAGTAATCAAGTAGCTGTCTGGCAGTATTGATATCCGTAAACACATAGGTCTGGTCAAAATCGGTCAGAGATGTTTCGTAGACTCCAGTAATCTCAAACTGTTTTAGACGGGGACGAATGTTCAGGAGCGTTTCAGAATTGGCAAAGTTTCTCGTAGAAAATAAGGTAACATAGTCACCTACTGAAAGATTTAGGTTTTCCGCCAAAAGGTTTCCAATAATTAGTTTCGGGTTGAGTGCTGGATCAAGGTTGGATGTACCGCTGATCAGATGATCGCTCAGGTAAATTGGTAGATGAGGGACTCCAGAAAGCCCTACCCCATCAATATCTTGGCTGGATTTTCGAATTAATACGAATTCTGAAACGACCGGCTGAGCAGAAATCACCAAATCATTCTCATTGATTTTTGTGATAATCTCAGATGAGTAGTCTAGTGGAGCACGTCGGATATTTTCAACCTGTATGTGAGCACCAAAACCTGTAATCTTGGCCTCAATCTCTTCACTAAATCCGCGGACGACTGCAAGAGCAAGGAGTAGCGTTGCAACTCCAATGCCGACTCCCCCAATCGCAATGAGGGAGATCAATCGCAAAAACTTACTTCCACTTTTCCCCCCCTGCACTCCACTCAAATATCGTAGGGCTATGAATGCTTTGAATGACACAGAATCAAAATGAATTAAAGTACTAACTCTGGCGAGAGAGTGAAAACATCCACTGATCACATCAAATTATTGATGAATGGAATGATTCTTTAACTTGGAGAGTATAACCCAAATTGTTGCATGTTGATCAACAACAGTTTCTATTCCTAATCTTTGCTTAAATGAACAACAGTAAACCCGTTATCCCAAAGGCTATTAATGAGCCTGTCTTAAATTATGCTCCTGGCTCTGAAGAGCGTACCTCTTTACAGGAAACTCTCTCTCAACTGAAACGAAATGAATTAGAAATTCCAGCCTTCATCCATGGGAATGCCATTCATTCGGGTGACCTTGAAAAAATCAGACCTCCTCACGAATTAAGCCATGTTCTCGGGACGGTTCATAAATGTGGATCCAAAGAAGTAATCCAGGCCATTGACTCTGCTCTTGAAGCTAGGCACATATGGTCTGAGATGGACTTCATTGATCGGGCAGCAATCTTTCTTAAGGCGGCTGATCTGCTATCTGGCCCATGGAGAGACGTTCTGAATGCTTCCACGATGCTTGGTCAAAGCAAGAATGCCTTTCAAGCGGAAATAGACGCTGCATGTGAACTCATTGATTTTTTCCGATTCAATGTGGAGTATGCCTCAAAGATCTACGAAGATCAGCCCTACTCTGCTCCAGGAGTATGGAATCGGCTAGAATACCGTTCACTTGAGGGATTTGTATTTGCCGTAACACCATTTAATTTCACCTCAATTACTGGTAATCTGCCTACTGCCCCTGCATTGATGGGGAATACAGTAATCTGGAAGCCAGCTTCTACTTCAATCTACTCCGCCTATTATATCTATAAACTACTTGAGGAAGCAGGACTCCCCCCTGGTGTGATCAATATGGTGCCTGGCTCTGGGGCGGTAATCGGGGATCCTGTCCTTGCATCTCCAAGCTTTACGGGCCTTCATTTTACGGGATCCACGGGAACATTCCAGCACATGTGGAGGACCATTGGGGCTAACATCGCGTCGTACGATACTTATCCTCGTATCGTCGGCGAAACAGGAGGTAAAGACTTTATTGTGGCCCATTCATCTGCGGATCCGAATGTCGTTGCCACTGCAATTGTTCGTGGTGCCTTTGAGTATCAGGGACAAAAATGTTCTGCCGCCTCTCGTATTTATCTCCCAAAATCTCGTTGGAATGAAACGAAAGATGCCTTACTCGGTCAATTAGATGAGGTAAAAATGGGACCGGTTGAGGATTTTTCCAACTTTGTCAATGCCGTGATTGATCAGAGTTCGTATAACAACATTATTAATTACATCTCTGAAGCGCACGCATCTCCCAATGCAGAGATTATCGCCGGGGGAAAATATAGTGATGAAGAGGGGTATTTCATTGAGCCCACCGTCATTCTGGCGACCGATCCACATTATCGTTCAATGCGTGAAGAAATCTTTGGTCCGGTCGTGAGCATATTTGTTTATGAGGATTCCGATTTCGCAGAAACACTGAAATTAATTGACCAAACGTCATCCTATGCACTTACGGGGGCTGTCTTTGCGCAGGATAGAAGAGTGATCATCCAGGCGAGCGATGCTCTTCGCAATTCAGCGGGGAATTTCTACATCAATGATAAGCCGACGGGTGCCGTTGTTGGACAACAGCCCTTTGGAGGGGCACGTGCCTCTGGCACCAATGATAAAGCGGGAGCGCCTCCGAATCTCATGCGCTGGGTCTCTGTACGGACCATCAAAGAAACATTCATCCCTCCCTCTCACTTTGGTTATCCATTTAACCAACCAGATAACCCAGTTCAGTAGAATGAATCATCCTATACGGATTGTGCAGTATGGACTCGGGCCAATTGGCCAAGAAACTGCCAAGTTAATCTTAGAGAAAGCACAAGTTGGTAATCTGGAATTGGTGGGGGCAATTGATAATGACCCCGAAAAGGTAAACCGTACGGTTGGCTCTCTGATTGGTGCATCCTCAGATATCGTCATCTCTCCTGATGCACAGAATGTTTTGAAGGAGGCTAAACCCGATATTGTCCTCCATACTACGAGCTCATTCCTTCCTCAGGTAGAAGAGCAACTGAACAACTGTATCCAGGCTGGAGCTTCCGTTATTTCAAGTACTGAAGAACTCCCCTACCCCTTTGATCGACATACTGAAATCGCTGAAAGGTTAGATTCACTGGCAAGAAAGAATGGTGTGACGATTCTTGGTACCGGGGTCAACCCGGGATATGCGATGGATATTCTTGCTCTGATGGCTACGGGTGTCTGTACACGTGTTCATTCGGTCAACATTCGGCGCCGAGTTGATGCGGGTACCCGACGGCTTTCTCTTCAACAGAAAGTCGGTGCAGGACTCACCGTTGATGAGTTTCAAGATCGTAATGAGCAAGGGGGATTTGGACACATCGGATTGATTGAATCAATGAGGCTCGTGATGCGCGGACTCGGTTGGCCAATCAATAAGTTTACTGAGAAACTTGAACCTGTCATTGCAGAATCGGAAATAACCACCCCCTACCTTACCGTATCGTCTGGCAAAGTAGCTGGAATTAAGCATACTGCGGAGGCATTCATGAATGGTCGGGTTGCAGTATCCTTAGACTTGCGCATGTATGTCGGTGCTCACAAACCTGAGGACCGCGTCATCGTCAATGGCGCCCCTCCGATCAATCTGGTCGTTGAGGGTGGAATCTTTGGGGATACCGCTACGGTTGCGGCATTGGTGAATGCGATACCACATGTCCTTGAGTCTTCCCCCGGCCTTCAAACAGTTGCAGATCTTCCGATCCCAAGATGCTTTCTCCCAGAGGTATAACTGAATGATCGTCTCGTCAGGTCTTGAATGATCATGATTTCAGCGGGGCATGTCATGAACTACCCGTGGAATTACTTGATTTGGGATAGCTTAATCGGACATGATGGATTGCCAAAAGTTGTTCCAGAAGAACTTTCTTTGTTTGAGAGATATCTCGAAAAGTCAGTCCGGTATCATCCAATTGCCCGCTGGATACTTTCTGGTTGATAAGTTCATCCACCAGTTGTTGGATTTTTGGTCCGGTCACCTCCTGCAGCGTTCGGCTTGCCGCCTCCACTGTATCGGTTAACATCAGAATCCCTGCTTCCTTTGAATTCGGGCGAGGGCCGGGATATCTGAATACATCTTCGTGAAAGTCTTTCCCGCTGGTTTTCGCCTGATCAAGTGCTCGCTGATAAAAATATTCCGTTCGAGTCGTTCCATGATGTGAGGCGATGAGATGCAGAACCTTGGAAGGTAGACGGTAACGTTCTCCGAGTTCCAGCCCTTTGGTCACATGGCTAATGATGATCTTTGCACTTTCTTCTGGATCAAGATCGTTATGGGGATTTATTTGGTCCGACTGATTTTCAATAAAGTACTCAGGTGAAGAAAGTTTGCCAACATCATGATAGAGCGCACCTACACGAGTCAACAGGCTGTTTGCATTTACTGCATCTGCCACCGATCCTGCAAGACTGGAAACCTGTATGGAATGGTTTGAGGTTCCAGGCGCGTGCTTCACTAATTCTTTGAGTAAGGGGTGATTTGTATCCGAAAGTTCAAGCAGCCGTAAATCAGTAGTAATATCAAATACACGCTCCAGAATCCAGAGAAATGGCGAGGCGGTCACAAGTAAGAATGAACCCATTCCTGCAAACAAGAGATAGTCCTGAATTTGAGACCATACCCCTCCCTGAAACAACCAGATGGTGCATAAAGCAAGAGCATATCCTCCAAATGCGTACGCGGCGGTTAGAAATAGCTGTCCACGATTACGTAAACCTCGAGCACTAAATATTGCAACAGCCCCACCAACAAATGTCGCCCAAGTATAGGTGAAGTCAGAACTCAACAGAAATCCTCCGACCAGTGCCAATGCAAGTGTACCAAAAAGAGCAAGACGGGAATCAAATATGACCGTCAACAATACGGAGACAATCACAACGGGTACAGCATAGATGAATTCAACTGTATCAAGTCGAATGACAATACCAAACAAGATCACGGTGCCTGCATAGAGCAATGAAAGCAGAATCACGGATTTTAAGCTGGCAAAGACACTGGGACGGGCATTTTTCAGGAACAGTGCAAAGATACCAATGATCGTTAAGGCGAGCATTACCCGCCCCAAGATGCGAAGTCTACTGAGAGACTCTGGAAGTTCACTTCCCAGCGCACGTTCCCGTGAATCAAGCTTTTGTTTGATTTCCGCGGTGACAAGTTCCCCATTACGTACAATTTCTTCCCCCTCAATGACTGCACCACGAGCCGGCAGGATACCTGCCTCTGCATCTCGCCTTTGTTCTTCGGTCGGGCCGTCCTGATAAATGAGGGATGGTACAAAAAACGGATTAATAAACTGGTTGATTGCAGTCTGAGTAAGAAGAGAATCCTCCCGAAGCACACTCTCCTCAAGCCAGAGCTGAATACGTTCGCGCGCTTCATCTTCTCCTATGATTTCAGAGGTTAGCCTACGGTCAAAAGTCTGTTCAAGGGTATCCCTTACAATCACATACAGTGAACGGATGGAATCAATTGGGATATCCGGAACTCCTTGAGCTTGTAGACTTTGACTTCGGGTACTTACTGCGTTAAGGATCTGTTCAAACAAAGGTGGCTCGGACAGGTCACCTGCGCCTGAGATGGTTTGGATGGAACGCTTACGGGCATAATCCCACCCAAGCCGGTGCCAGACTGGATCACTTAGTTTAATTGGAGACTGACGACGTAACTCCATAAATCTTGATGAATCTTCGATGGTTCGTTCGGAGAGACTCACCATCAGGGGGGTATTTCCAGCGGCTAAGGAATCATTTTTGGCTCCTGTTAGATAATTTGTGTAGGCAGCAAAAATATTGTCCAGTTCTTGGGCGATAGAATCAACTGATTCCTGTGTTTTCAATCTTCCGCCAGAGAACGCGTAGAAGATCGGTTCAACCCGATCACGAACACGCTGTCGTTCTGCGCGTAGCGAATCTTCAGATTTATACAGAGGAAATGGAAACTCTGCCACCAGAGTCTCTTTCTGCCAACGTTCGCCAATGGATACAGACGATTCAGGCCGATTCGTCTGCTTAAATGAGATAGCCGTGAGGGCTACGAGCAATAAAAAGATTCCTAACCTGGGACTCAACAGTTTGGGGTTTAAAGTGATAGAATGCCTAATTTCAGGGGATTCAGTCTGTCCATAAAGTCAGAGATTCGCGTGTCTATGACGAAGTGAGAACAGGAACCCCAAACCTACGCAAAGAATACATCCAATTAAAGTATACCATGGCCAAGCGATCTGTCGCAGGCTTGCCGTTTCAATCATTGCGTCTGATGGATTAAAGTAAAACATCCATCCACTCTCAGGACTATACCAAATGCCGAAAATAATGACCACCATCGTTACAATGGTAATACAGAATGCAATGATCGCATCCCATTCATGAGAGCGCTTGATCAAGATTCCCAAGAGAAACCCACCTAATAGGCCTCCATAGGTGAAGGAGGCGATTGCAAGGCCCAGTTCAACAACAGGGTTTTCGGTGTTCTCAAACAAACTTGCAAACAGGATGAATAGACCTGCCCACAAAAAAGTCAAGCCTCTGGAATAAAGCAACCTTCTCGCATCAGTAATGGACCTCCTCATATACCGTTCTACCAAGTCCAGCATGGAGGACGATGCCAGAGAGTTCAACGAAGAGGAAAGCGTACTCATTGCAGCAGCTAATATACCAGCTAAAAGCAATCCAGAGATCCCCGCTGGCAATCCTTCAATGATATAACGGGGGAATACCTCATCTCCGCGAGATAGCCCCAATTCGTTTGGAGTGAGTCCACCATAGTAAATCCAGAGCAGTACACCGATCACAAGAAAAAGTGCAAACTGCACCGCAACCAAAATAGAACTACCGATGAGAGCAAACTGGCTATCTTTGAGATTTCTGCATGTGAGTAATCTCTGAACAATTAGTTGATCCGTGCCATGTGATGCCATGGAAAATACTCCTCCCCCAATGACGGCGGTCAGAAAAATGTACGGCTGAGTAATTAAATCAGAAAGAGAATTTCCAAATCCCAGATCTACTACCGTGAATTTATTTTCCATGGCCGCCAACTGAAACCAGTTTTCCGGAAGACCATTCAGCAGAAGAATAGCACAGAAGATCCCTCCAAAAAGGTATAAGACCATTTGTACTACATCAATCCAGATGACCGCCCGAATTCCACCAACCATAGTATATATAGCTGTAACCACTCCGAGCAGGAGAATAATTTGCCCATAGGAAATAGGCTCCCCCATAAAACTCATGCCAGCAGAATCAACAATGACCTTGATTGGAATCGCGGTGGCAAAGAGGCGAACACCATCGGCTAATAACCGAGTAACCATAAAGGTAATGGAAGCTGTGGAGCGCATGCGATCCCCAAATCGTTTTCCGAGGTAAGCATAGGCCGTATTCATCTCTCCTTTAAAGTAGCGAGGCAGGAAGAGAAAGCTAACTGCAATACGACCAAGGAGGTATCCGCCTGTAAGTTGAAAAAATGTCATCGTCCCGCCATACGAGACGGCAGGTACGCCAATAATGGTCAGCGTGCTGGTTTCCGTAGCAACAACTGAAAAGCAAACTGCCCACCAGGGAAGATTTCGGCCTCCCAAAAAATAGTCATCTGTGGAACGCTGCTTCCCACCCAGTCTGATTCCTAAGGCTGCAATGCCAATCAGATAGACTGCAATCACGATTAAGTCTACGATCGTAAGCATCAACTATCCAATTCCCAGTTTTTTATTCATTTGCTCAAGAGGTATGCCTTTAGTTTCCGGCATCACAAAGATGACCCACAATAGTTGTCCCACCATGCAAACGGCATAGAATGCGAAAATATGTGCACCAGATACTTCCGCTATCATGGGAAATGTTAAGGAGATGATGGCGGCCATGATCCAGTGGACAAAACTCCCGAGACTCTGCCCACGAGCTCGTATACTATTTGGGAAAATCTCTCCAATAAAGACCCAGATCACAGCTCCCTGCCCGAATGCGTGTGAAGCGATAAATACGATCAGACTGGCAAGGACGACAGGTCCTGTTGTGTCCGTGTAAAAGGCAATTGCAGTTGCTCCCAGGCTTACGATATACCCGACTGATCCGACAAGCATTAATTTTCTTCGGCCAAGTTTATCAATCACCATGAGCGCAGTGGCAGTCATCAGTAGATTGACTCCGCCGATGATTACTGATTGTAGAAGTGCGGATGTGCCAGATGCCCCCGCCATCTCAAATATTCGCCGTGTATAATAGATGAGCGCATTAATTCCAGAGAGTTGGTTAAATGCAGCAATCGCTATTGCGAGTAAAATTGGCTTAATGTATTTGGGCTGGAAAAATTTTTCTGCGAGATGATCCCGAGCCTCTACGAGGGATTCCTTGATTGCACTTAGTTCCTGAGCAATATTCAAATCTTTTCCTGCGATGGATTGAAGAACAATTTTCGCTTCGTCATCTCTTCCCTTGGCAATGAGCCAGCGGGGACTTCTGGGGTTCGTAAATAACAACAGCGTGAATGCGATTGCTGGAATCGCTTCCACGCCGAACATCCATCGCCATTCAATATTTCCGAGTTCAAACGATGCGATGACAAAATTGGACAGGTAGGCAACCAGGATTCCAAGCACAATATTTAATTGAACCATTGCGACAAGCCTCCCACGCATGTTCGCGGGTGCGATTTCGGCTACATACATTGGTGCAACCACCGAGGCACCGCCGACTCCAAGACCACCAATCAAACGAAAGAATGTGAAGGATTCTGCACTCCAGGCAAATGCACTTCCCATTGCGGAAACTAAATAGAGGAGTCCCATGATTATTAGCATTGGACGACGACCAAAACGGTCAGCAGGCTTTGCAAAAGCAAGTGAACCAATGATCGTTCCGACGAGCGCACTTGCGACAAGCGTCCCATGCCAAAAAGCAGGATTACCAAATATTGCACTAAGGCGCTGATAAGTTGGATCGTATAATTGTCGCAGCGTACCCTCTACACCAGAGATTACCGCCGTATCAAAACCAAATAATAAACCTCCAAGTGCAGCAACGACGGATGCCCAAATTACGCGTGTCATAGTATTTGTTGAATATGTTTCCCAAAAATGCAGTAATCTACGGAGAATACCAAATTTATTCGCACAAATGATACAAATTAAGAGATCAGTTGACAATTAATTGCGTCAATTTATAATATCTATTCATAGATACTTACCCTTCTTACTGAACCCTAACATATATCATTTTTCATGAATGCACATTAACATATAGTATTTTTCTCATCGGATTGAGCCAAGAAATACATAATCTACGACTGATTAGGCGCAACTAATACCCTACATTCAAACAAATTACATACTTCATCTTCATGCTCTGTCTGTATTGGATCAACTCAGTCCGATTGTATTGGAGGACCAAGGTGCATAACCAATAATGAGTCTAACCATATGATTAAAATGACTTACATATTATCATATGTTCACAGAAGTTCTCAATCTTTGTCGCTTTTTTGTTATATGTTGGTTTGGCAAATCGGTGCATCGGAAAATATTTGCGTCAGGGAGCTCATTCATTTTCCAAAGCTGACTGGCCATAGTTGAGACAGAAAGACTCGGATCCATGTTCAATTTACTGTATCTATACTTTTAGTCTGGAATGTTCGCAGCGGTCATGAGGACTCTGATGATAGCCATCACGCTACTGTGGTGCGGATGTGGTATAACTCCCAAAGGGGTATTGGTCACTGCAGGTAATACGAATGATTCAGCTTCCACCTCTACCCTACCGCTGAAAAGCGCATGGATCTTTATTGATGGAATGCAACGGGGAGCTACTCCTGCGACTGTTCGCATTCAACGAAGTTACGAAGTCTCAGATATTTCACTTCGAGTGGGAGAAAATTTTGATGAAGTCCGTAGGTATGAACTGGAACGGAGCATTACTTCCAACCGAGTCATGCAAGATTATACCTTTCAAGGTTCATATGATGGTGGAATGCTCACATTCCACTCAACTGAACTATCTCACGATAGCAAGGGACGCTATATCATCCCATTTTACCAAAGCCCGATTCAAATTATTGATCAAGAGTACGATTTGGTATTGATTGTGTTACCATAGATAGCCGAAACGGTCAAAGTTTTGCACATTTCCATGAAGATCATAGGGATTTCTCTCCGCCTACACTGCGTTCAGGTCTGTTGCGAGAGTTTATTGGTTAAATACTTCCAGAATTAATGATCTCTGGACGGACCGTTCAATCGTACCGGCATGACTGGATCCAGAAGACTCCCTCTTCGTAGGATTGCACACACTAGTTATCTGAAGAGAAATGATCTTTATCTTGTTGTATCCAATCGAACAATTCAATAACATCAAGGAGAATTAGGAACACCAACTCTCTTGATGACACTGTACGACAATGGTTCGTAACTCTGCTTTTCAACTGGTCTCCGAATTGAGTCTGATTGGGGTATGATTTTCAAAGGAGATCTTAGGCTCTGGATTTTCACCACTCTTTGCATTGCGCTGTTTGGGCCCCCGATTCAGGGGAGTACGGCCCAGAGTGCTCCGATTCCTGACGGAGAATCACTTTATTTGAGTCTATGTGGGTCTTGCCATCAGGCGAATGGGGAAGGAATCTCTGGAGTCTTCCCTCCACTCAATGAAGTTAAATGGGTGACGGGTGACAAAGGCCGATTGATCCGAATCGCATTAGATGGCATCGTAGGGAAATTAGAGGTGGGCGGAGTTGTCTACTCAGGTGCAATGCCACCCTGGAAATCCTCCGTAAGTGATGAAGAAATGGCTGCCCTACTCACTTATATTCGAACTTCATGGGACAATGAAGCCTCTGCAGTTACAGAAAATGAAGTTCAGTCTGTACGTCAAGCAACAAGTGAGAGAACGCAGGCTTGGACCTACGAAGAATTATCCGATGAGTCCAATCAAGGGATCCCTGAACCAGTTCGTTTAATTCCGACATCACCTGATACGACTCAGTCAAATTAGATTAACCACTTTCCTGTTTCATGCGCTATCTATTCTATCTCCTCGTTTTCTTTGTGTCAAGTCAAGTTTCTACAGCCTCGGGGCAAGATTTCATTGGATCTGTTCAAGTATTTGAGGACGAACTGACCGAACTAATTTCTCCGAATGCCCAATTTGAAATTCTTTCTGAAGGATTTGAATGGTCTGAGGGGCCTGTGTGGGTTCATGATGGAGACTATTTACTTTTTTCCGATGTCCCTACCAATCGAGTGTATAAGTGGATGGAAGGGGAAGAGGCAAGTGTTTTCCTTGAACCTGGCGGATATACTCTTCCCGAACCAAGGCAAGGAAGTCTAGGCCCCAATGGGCTAACATTTGACGCTGATGGGAACTTGATCATTGCCCAACATGGAGACCGACGGATTGCACGACTAGATGTGCCTCTTTCCAATCCCGAACCAAGGTATTCTACAATTTCCGATCAATATGACGGCAAACGCTTCAATAGTCCGAATGACCTTGTTTACCATTCCAGTGGAACCCTTTATTTTACAGATCCTCCCTATGGATTGGAACTCAGGATGTCTGATCCCTCCAGAGAGTTAGATTTTCAGGGGGTATTCAGTGTTACTCCAAGTGGAGAAGTTACCCTTCTGGAATCCGAACTGAGTCGGCCGAACGGATTGGCCTTTTCGCCTGATGAAAAGACTTTGTATGTTGCTAACTCTGATTCTGATCATGCAGTCTGGATGGCGTACGATGTCCAGGAAGATGGCGGGCTGGAAAACGGTCGGGTATTTTTTGATGCTACCCATCTTATTGAAGAAGGTCTCCGCGGGTTACCTGACGGTCTAAAAGTAGATCATCAGGGGAATGTATTCGCTACGGGGCCTGGCGGCGTACTCGTCATCAACTCCGAGGGCGTCCATCTCGGCACATTGATCACAACTCAGTCTGCTTCAAATTGTGCTTTTGGTAATGATGGAAGTGTTCTCTACGTAACGGCAGATATGTTTTTGCTACGTATTCCCCTACTCACCACGGGAGAAATTCTCTGATCATTGGTTTGTTGTGTTTAGTGCGAGTCCCCATGGTAGAGATGTTCGGGGGTTGGCATCTCATGAACATCCACATGAGCATTCCCGGTTTCTAACGAATTAATTAGGTCACTGATCATCAAGAGTTCTACTGCCGTCATATTTGACATGGATGGAGTCCTTGTTGACTCTGAACCAATTCACGAAAAGGCACAAGATATTGTTTGCAGGCAATTTGGGATTGATGTCCCTAACTCAGTGACCCCTACGTTCAAGGGTTGGACGGAAGACCGAGTGTATAAGTATATCGCAGAAAATTATGGAACTGGTACAACCACTCTGGAAAATCTCATTAAAACGAAACATCTAGTCTTTGCCAGTTTATCAAACGAGTTGCAATTGATGTCTGGGGCCCTGCATCTCGTCCAGTTTCTTTATGATTCTGGTATTCCTCTGGGGTTAGTTACCTCTGCCACAAAGGCCGATCAGGAGAGGGCATTTTCAAATCTTGGTCTGACTCCATATTTCTCGTCGGTTATCACGGTTGAAGATGTCCGTAGTCCAAAGCCAGATCCCGAGCCATATCTAATCGGGGCCTCCAGATTGGACGTACCTGCCACAGAATGCCTTGTAATTGAAGATTCAAAGTATGGTGTTCTCAGTGCATTACGGGCTGGATGTACCGTCTTCGGAATTGCAACTACCCTGCCCTATGACGCTCTACAGGAGATCGGCGCACATCGGGTATTTCACACACTTGCAGAAATTGAAACAGAATTGAACGTAGCTTTCTCCCCCATTCCCAAATAGGTGACAACATGATTTGGGATATGCCCTCTGCTTAGCTGTATGGTCTGAAAAAAAGTCAATGAAGCGTGTCGGTTGTTTTCTTTTTGCTATTGCTCTATGCGGGTGCTCAGCCAGCGAGAATTCATCTAATGCCGAAGATCCCTATACAAATTGGTCTGTTTATCTGGGCGATGCAACCAGCAGTCACTATTCCACATTGGACGAGATCAATCGGTCAAATGTGAAGGATCTTTCGCTTGCTTGGAAGTTCAGTTCTGGCGATGCCGACAGCGTTGGCAATCGTACACAGATTCAGTGTAACCCAATCATTATTGGCTCCACACTCTATGCCACTTCCCCCAAACTGAAAGCTTTTGCGCTGAATGCAACAACAGGAGAACAGATATGGCACTTTGATCCGTTTGAGTTAGGTGTTATGGAAGAGGGCTCTGGTGTTAACCGGGGTGTGAATTACTGGGGTGGTAACGAAGAATATGTGGCTCGGATCCTTTATTCGGCTGGTTCCAGGCTAGTTGCATTGAATGCATTGACAGGAGAACTAATCCACTCTTTTGGAGAAGAGGGCTCTGTTGATTTGCGTAAGGGACTTGGACGCGATGTTTCAGGATTAGTGGTATCCGCACGCACCCCTGGAATTATCTATCAACACATATTGATCCAAGGCACATCTTTATCTGAAGGAATTCGATCCGCACCGGGTCACATTCGAGGATATGATGTTCGTACGGGAGAGATACTATGGATCTTCCATACGATTCCCCACCCAGGAGAGGTTGGATATGAAACATGGCCGCCATTAGCTTATCAATACAGTGGAGGTGCAAATGCCTGGAGTGGATTGAGTTTGGACAAAAAACGGGGGATTGTCTTTCTTCCCACAGGATCTGCTACATTTGACTTTTGGGGTGGAAATCGAGTTGGCGAAAATCTGTTTGCGAATTCTATCTTAGCACTTGATGCAATGACAGGTGAGCGGGTTTGGCATTTTCAGACCGTTCGTCATGATCTATGGGATCGTGATTTGCCTGCTGCTCCCAATTTGGTTTCGGTTGTTCGTGAGGGACGGAGAATAGATGCGGTGGCACAGGTAACCAAAAGCGGACATATATTTCTTCTTGACCGAGAAACTGGTATTCCACTTTTTCCCATAGAAGAACGGAATGTCTCGCCTTCGGATATAGAAGGCGAGGAGGCATGGCCTACTCAGCCAATTCCGTTAAAACCACCCCCCTTTGCACGGCAGCGGTTTGATGAAGAGGATATAACGAATATTTCACAAGAATCGCACGATTACGTATTGGAACGTTTTCGTGAAGTTCGCTCGGATGGACAATTTGTCCCACCGAGTGTAGAGGGCACGATGATCTATCCAGGGTTTGATGGCGGAGCGGAATGGGGTGGTGCAGGATACGATCCAACTAGCGGGGTTCTGTATGTCAACAGCAACGAAATGCCTTGGATTCTCACTATGATCCCATTAAATTCGGACGAAGCAACCACTGGTTCAGGTCTGTATACACGCTTTTGTGCCGGCTGTCATGGGGCTGATCTCAAGGGATCGGTTGGGGATGATATGCCCGCTTTGGACAACATAGAAGCAAGGATGATCCCTGAGGATGTGATTGAGCAGATTACTCATGGTGTCGGGTTTATGCCATCATTTGCTTTTCTTGAACCGGATCAAGTATCTGCAATTACGGATTTCCTTTTTGGTGAGGAAGAAATTATATCAACTGAAAAACCCTCGTTGCTTGATCTAGAGCCTAGCAAATCATTTGCAGGATCCCCCTATGCACATACAGGATATAACAGATTTCTTGATCAGGAAGGATATCCAGCTGTCAAGCCACCGTGGGGAACGCTAAACGCGATTGATTTGAATACAGGTACGATAAAATGGTCGGTCCCCCTCGGGGAATTTCCCGAACTTACATCCAGAGGCATCCCACAAACCGGAACCGAAAACTATGGCGGGCCTGTCATCACCGCAGGAGGATTGGTATTTATCGCTGCGACGAAAGATGAGTTCTTTCGCGCCTTTGACAAAGATACTGGAGATATATTGTGGGAAACCAAACTTCCCGCAGGTGGGTACGCGACCCCATCTACGTATACGGTCGCTGGGAGGCAATATGTCGTGATTGCTGCCGGAGGTGGAAAAATGGGGACAAAGTCTGGGGACTCCTATCTGGCATTTACCCTGCCCTAGTAGCACTGAAAACGACATGTCGCGAGACTGACTCCATCACACTCGCAAACGAGTTACATCAGTAGCCCATTGATTCCCCACCAGATAAAAATCTGAATGAGCGAGTTCTGACAGCAGCAAGGGTATAACATGCAGGTTTTTCATCGTAGTGGATTTTTTACGAAGGGCGGCTATTCTCTCTGTTCAATGGGGTTGTCAGAATGCCTCTTTTACTTGGACGTTACTTACATCTGACTCCACTTTTGGATATCGTTTTGCTTTTTTTTCGTTCGGTATTATTGCCACGTTTGAGTCCTATAGTTTGGTATACTTCCCGCAGGAACGCTGTCAGATCCATGTCTTTCTTGAGCAGGATACAGTGCTTAGCACTCTGTGGAAGGACCGTCGTAACCCGTGCCCTCTGGTTGAGTTTGACCTTAAATGTTCCCCAGCTGCAGTGAATCTCCTTTATCCGCAATTTACTTCGGATCAGATCTACAACATGAAACGCCAGAATTGAGAAGAACAGATGCGCTTCAATTTGCTCATCTCCACTATGGTAGATCGGGTGTAGGCCATGATCCGATTTGATGGATCGAAACGTTCGTTTAATCTTCCCTCATGGGTTACATAATTTAGGTCAGTTACTGCGGCAGCTATGGAAAATGCCCCACCTTCCATTTTTGACTCATTTTTTGAAAAAAGATAGCGAACCTTACCAAGTTTGACTCCCAACAGCTTTCAGATAAGGTTATTGACCTGATCGCCGCATCCCGGTCTCGAAACACACGGGAGATGTCCAAAAAAGAACTAAAAGCACTCCATGAGTGGTTCGACGGTGCACCCGCCACGGACGAGAGCATTTCCCGCTACATTGCTCATTTATTTGAAAGAGGAAAAGCCCCAAAATTGATCACACTTGTGATTACGGCGATCCGCTCTGCCTCAAGGTTTACCGACATGCCTTCTCCGGTCGGTCCAATCACGCAACGCGTCCTTGCGGGGGTACGATGAAAAGGACAGGGTCGGGGGCAGATGGATGGTTTGAAATGGGAGCAGGTGGAGTTCCTGGTGAATTTAGAAGAAGTGGAGGGAAAAGTGATTAATCTCCGCAATGCCACTCTCTTGTCCATAATGAGCGATGCCATGCTCCGCGCTGGCGAAGCTACACAGATTCAAGTCAAGGATGTCTGGGAAGAATAGGACGGGAGTGGTAGGCTCCCAATCCCCCATTCAAAAACCGACCAAGAGAGCGTGGGGGCAGTTATGTATTTAGGGATGGAGACCATGCGATGGATTTCCTGCTACATGCGCTCAGATCAGATCAAGGACGGACCTCTTTTCAGGGGAACAACCAGTTACAAAGCAGTGCGTGATGATGCCATTACTCGCCGTACAATCCGAGAAATTATTTACCGGCTCACCCGCAAGGCGGGGATGACTGGACGGTTTGCGAGCCACGCTCTTCGTATTGGATCTGCGCAATCTCTGGTTGAACGGGGCGCGACGCTTCTCCAGACCCAACAGGCCGGTCGTTGGGCCTCCCCCAAAATGGTGGCTCACTACACTAAGGGCAATCGGCCGCTATAGGAGCAATCGGTCGTTACAAATAGGTCGACACCAATGGGTTGAGCGGCAGGGATATAGATGAAGCGGACTCTGGCGGGGAGGATGAAGAAGAGACGTAGTCTTGCACAGGTCTTCCAGATCGTCTTATCGTATTTTAGACAGGAAAACAGCACAAACGTGCTAAATTCCCCTCAAACGTACCAAATTGCTCCAATTTTGCGTTCCAGGCATCAAATCTGGGCATGTTCATGATGTCTGATCGTAGATTTAAGTACGCTTTAGACAAAACGAGCAGGGGGCAAACTGGTTCATTTCCAAATAGATACCGGCGGAACCAACCCATCCATAGGTTTGTCTAATTTGATTGTAACCGAACTGTATCATGTCTGCACCCTTCCAATCTAATTTTATCCCCGATCGTGGACATGCAAAGTATTTTCATGGACGGACGAAGATCCTAGGAGACTTCCAAGGAGTTCTTCGGTATTCGTTTCAAAATACATGGGGAACCACTTTCCTGATCCATGGTGCGCCGGGCGCGGGAAAAAGCGCCCTCCTCTACGAATGCGAGAGGATAGCTAAAGCTGCGAACTGGAAGGTGGCGGTTATTGATCCGCCAGCTCTTTGGGAGGTGGACTCATTGGTGGATTCCCTTGACTTGCGGAAAGAACTCAATATAAAAGCTGGTGAAATTGGAGTTTCCATCCCTGGATTCGCTTCTGCAAAAGTCAGTGCCGATACATCAACGCAGACGGTGAAACGATTACTCCAAAAAGGTGAAAAACCTCTGCTACTCATTCTGGATGAAGCACAGACATTGATAGATGTCAGCATTCCTGGGAGCCCCCAAAAGATCATTGCCTCTTCTATTCTCAATGCGATCCATAATGGCCAACTAAATAAGCCTGTCGTCCTTCTTGCTGCTGGACTTAATCCAACCTTAACAGCCTTTCAAACATTGGACATTTCACGATTCTCCAGAGATTGCGCTGTGGAGTTGGGTGCGTTAAGCAAGGAGTCCGAGCGATTGGTGATTGAGGACTGGATCAAAAAGGAAGGGAGATCTAAAGGAGATCCGACGGTGTGGGTTGACGCGATCGCGCGAGAAACGTATGGCTGGCCTCAGCACATCCAATGCTATGCAGGACTTGCCTCGGAGTACCTGCAAGCAAATGATGGCGTTATGACACCGGACGGATTAAGCTCTGTACTGGAAGCGGGGCATGAAGATAGAGAAAAGTATTACGAGGGACGATTGGTTCGTTTCCGGCCAGATGAGATCAGGTGTCTCGCAACGTCCATGGCAGAGGTGTCCCCTGGCAAAACCATGGACTATCTGGATATAATCCATCCTATGGCGCGAAAGTACGGAGACGATCAAGCGAAAGAACTCTTTGAGATGTTTGAAGAGAAAGGGATTCTGGAAAAGACTAAAGCGGGATATATTGTGTCCATCCCTTCCATGCACACCTGGTTGAAGGAGACCTATACCCAAGAGAAAATTGAGATGCCTCGCGAAACGCAGAAAGTCCGCGCGGAGCATAGCCGAGGTTCAGGATTTGAGCGGTGATTTTCGCAGTTACCAGATCTCAAGGACTGGGTTCAATCCCCGTTTTCGCAGGACCCTGTACTATCCAAATATAGAGACCTTCTAAGGTGACACCTCTCTAATCAAGTCCCTTACCGTAGCCCAAATCAGTTGAATCGCGTCCTGAATAATTTGAGGATCCTGAAACCACAACTAGACCACCCCAACTACAAAGAACGTCCAGATACTCCACCAAAGAACGCGTACGATTCCGAAACCGAAGGATATGTCAAATTGCAGAAGTCACGCGACCGCAAGGGAAATGATAACTTGTATGAACATAATTGATTTACGATCGTTCTAATGTGTTGGCCGCTAAGTCCTCCGTAAGCTTAAAGTGGAATCCCAGAAAAATTTGCCTACCTGATTTAGATTCAACAATTGAATCAGGAGCATAAAAGGCCAAAAATGCATAAATTTCTTTTTGGACTTTGCAAGAGGTGGACATAAAGCTTCAATTTTGATCAACCAAAATCACTATTGCACCCAAATCAGTGTAGGATCGTCTTTTGATATCCATTAGAATGATGCAAAGATCGTTCTCTTCGTGTCTAGGTGTGGCAGCGTTTTTTTTTGTGATATTCTTTACATTAGATGTCGCGGCACAAACGGTAGTGGACATTTGCGATCGAACTTCGCAAGTCAGGGACGAGATTCTTGGTGAAATTCCGCATAAAGATTGTGCAACCGTTACTGATGTCCAGCTACTCCTCGTTGAGGAACTGGACTTGGCCGATAAGGGGATCTCAGAACTGAAGTCAATTGATTTCAGCGGACTTTCCAGTTTAGAAACGTTGTTCTTGAGTAATAACACCCTTTCCGTTACTCCGCCTGAGGATCTTTTCGCTGATCTCTCCGATCTGCAAAGGCTGGAGTTAGAAACAATGGGTCTCACCACTCTGCCGACGAACATTTTTGCCGGTCTCTCTAGACTTGATTCGTTGCTACTATCCGCGAATAATCTCACCGATCTACCTGCGAATCTATTTGCCAATCTCTCCAGACTGATGGTACTGGACCTGAGCGAAAATCCGCTCACCACTCTGCCAGAGGGCCTCTTTGCTGATCTCTTCGGTCTGGAATCGCTGGACTTAAGCAAAAATTCTCGTACGAGCCTACCTGAGGGACTCTTTAGTGGACTTACTAATATGGATAGGCTTTACCTGAGCGATAATAGTAGTCTCACCAGTTTGCCTGCGAATCTTTTTGAAGGACTTTCCAACCTGATGACGCTGTTCATAGATAAAAATCCCCGCCTCACCACCCTACCTGCGGATATTTTTGAGGGACTCGGCAACAGCTTAGTGCAGATAGTCATAAATGAATGTGGCTTTGAAGACCTGCCTGAGTCTCTCCTTGCTGATCTATCCAGTTTGAAGGTACTGCAGATGGTAAACAATTCCCTCACTACCCTGCCTCCAGATATTTTTGATGGTCTTGATGGTCTTCAAGTGTATCTGGCTGGTAATCCTCTCGAGTGCCTGCCTCAAAAGATTCTTGACCTGAAGAGTCAAGGGAAGATCATTATTTATAGTATAGATGTGCCTTCCTGTGCGGACCTTCCTCCGGTAGTAACGCTAAATTTAGATCCAGAAGAGATTATGGAAGGGGAATTCACAATGGTCACAGCGAGTCTGAGCGCTCCACTGAGTGCGGATATGATGGTTGAGATATCGGCAACTCCAAATCCGTCCGCTACCCTTGATGATTACAGGTTGAGTGAAAACACTACGCTCACGATTGTCGCCGGGGAAACCAGTAGCTCAGAGGAGGAGGAGGTCACGATCACAGCGAGGGACGATAATGTGGATGAGCCGGATGAGACACTAACAGTGATTGGCGCGGTAACGAATACGCAGGGGGTGACGAATCCTGAAGATGTGACGCTGACGATTCAGGATGATGATAATGCTACCAAGATCACGCTTGCAGTGGCACCACCCGAGGTAAATGAAGGTGCGGAAAACACGCCGGTTACCGTGACGGCAAGGCTGGATTTTGCACGGACTACCGACACGGAGGTGACGATTTCGGTGGAAGATGGTACGGCTATGGCAGGAATTGACTATATGGCAGTGTCTTCCCTTAACCTTACGATTCCGGCAGAAGCGATGGAGGAAACGGGGACGTTTACATTCACGCCAATCGTGGATGATTTGGATGAACCAGACGAAGAGGTTCAAATTACTGGGACGACACCGGTGGACGATCTGGACATAATTGATGCCAAGCTTATTCTCCTTGATTCGGATCCGACGCCAGAAGTGACCCTTAATTTAGATCCAGAAGGGATTATGGAAGGGAAATTCACAACGGTCAAAGCGAGTCTTAGCTTCGCGTCGGGCACACATACGACGATCGAAGTATCGGTCGTCCCAGATCCGCCTGCTACGACCGCGGATTACGAATTAAGCTCCAATAATAATAATACACTCACGATTGAGCCGGGACAGACAAATAGCACGGGAGAGGTCACGATCACAGCGAGGGACGATAATGTGGATGAGCCGGATGAGACACTAACAGTGATTGGCACGGTAACGAATACGCAGGGGGTGACGAATCCTGAAGATGTGACGCTGACGATTCAGGATGATGATAATGCTACCAAGATCACGCTTGCAGTGGCACCACCCGAGGTAAATGAAGATGCGGAAAACACGCCGGTTACCGTGACGGCAAGGCTGGATTTTGCGCGGAGTACCGATACAGAGGTGACGATTTCGGTGGAAGATGGTACGGCTATGGCAGGAATTGACTATATGGCAGTGTCTTCCCTTAACCTTACGATTCCGGCAGAAGCGATGGAGGGGACAGAGATGTTTACATTCACGCCAATCCCAGATAACCTACATGAGCCGGAGGAGACAATTTGGATTACGGGAACAACGTCGGTGAACGGTCTGCGGGTGAGCCCGGCCACACTCACGCTCTATGATACGGGTCCTATACCAGAGGTAACGCTGAAGTTAGATCCAGAGGTAATTTCAGAAGCTCGCGGGCGCACGACGGTGACGGCGCATCTGAGCACCGCCTCGAGCGAGGAGACAGTGGTCACAATCTCCGCAGATGCAATTTTACCAGCCACAGATTTGAATTATCAACTAAGTAGTAACCGGAAATTGACGATTGCCCCCGGCTTAACGACCAGTACGGAACTGGTTACGATCACGGCGGTGGACAATTTAGTGGATGAACCGGATAAGATACTGAAGGTGGGCGGCCAGGCGACAAATGCGAACGACGTGACTGATCCCTCGGAGGTGACGCTGACGATTCTGGATGATGATGAGGCCACCGGAGTCAAGCTTGCGGTTTCTCCCTCTAAGGTGAATGAAGACGAAGGAAGTAAGGAGATCATGGTAACTGCAAGACTGGATACCCCGCGCAGTGAAGACACCGAGGTACTGGTTTCGATCAGGGATGGCTCGGCTATGGCCGGAGACGACTACAAAGCCGAACCCTCTTTTGACCTGACGATTTCAGCTGGGGAGGTAATAGGCACCAAAACGTTTGACTTGACCCTCTTGGATGATTTAATCTACGAGACAGCAGAGACGATTACGATCATTGGTGAAAGCCCGGCAGTTGGACCGGGCGAGAGCGGGACCTATCTCACCATTCTGGATAACGATGAATTGATTACGCTGACAATTCAGGATCAGACGTTTCCTGAGGATGTAGGGATGGCCCAGTTGCAAATTGAGGTGACTCCCGCGGCTCCATTTGACCTGAATGTACCGGTTCAAACGATTGGACTAACCGCCACCGAGAGAATGGACTATACGCCCCCTCAGAATTCTTTACAGATCCCTGCGGGAAGTAGGACGGCAGTCCTTGAGATTCCCATCCTGGACGATCCGATCACGGAGTCCGCGGAGACCTTTCAGGTCCGATTGTCGGAGGTGGCGGGTACAGTGCTGGATCCGGGCGAGGCAACAGTGACGATTGAAGATAATGATGTGTACTTGTTGCGGGTTGAGGATGCTTCGGAATTGGAGAGTTCAGGTTCATTGACATTTACGGTGATTCTGGATCCACCCCATCCATCCCAGACGGTACGTGTCGCGTATGAGACTCGTGATGGAACGGCGATAGCCACCACCGACTATGTGTTCCAGCGTGATATACTAGACTTTCCACCGAACATAGGTCGCCGCGAGTTGTCCGTTCCTCTTGTGGATGATTTTGAAGCAGAAATGGTGGAGACCTTTCTCTTGGAGTTGTCCACACCCGAGCATGCAGAATTAGCGGATGACCAAGCCACGGGGACGATTCGTGATGATGATGCGCCGCCCGTTGCAAATCTCATGTCTTCGCTCACGGTGCAGGAAGATGCGGGACGGGCTCCCTTTGAAGTGACCTTAACTCATTCGCTGTCAGGGCGCGAGACCGAAGTAGATTTTATCGTCACCGACCAGACCGCTCAAGCCTCTCTGGACTATCGGGTGCAAACGCAAAGCCCGCTGCGCTTTTCTTCGGGGCAGACGACACAGTTCATCGAGGTGCAGATTCTGGACGATGAGCTATTTGAAGGCGAGGAAACCTTTCAAGTGCAGTTGACGAACATACAAAATGGGGAGTTGGGGCAATCCGAGGGACAAGGTATCATTGTGGATAATGAGGCCCCGGTGACGGTGCGCATCCAAGATGTGGAGGTCAGCGAGTCGGAACCCGAGGCGGTATTTCCGGTGGTACTGAGCGGTCGGGATAGCCGCCCCCGAACGTTCACCTACATGACCGAGGATGGATCGGCTATGGCTGGACAGGACTATACCGCCATGAGCGGAACCGTTACGTTTCCTGCGGGTGCGCTGGAACAAGAGATCCGGGTCCCGATTCTGGACGATCAAATTCCGGAAGAGAGCGAAATCTTTCTATTGCGTCTATCGGGGGATGGCATTGAAGACGTAGCCGGTCAGGCAACCATTCTGGACGATGAGGTAGAGCTCATGGTGAGTATCTATGATGAGCGCGCATTGGAGGATGCAGGTGAACTGCTGCTACCGATCCGGCTCAGTCGACCCAGTTCGCAAGCAGTGATGGTTGAGTTTGCATCTTCGGATGAGACGGCAACCGCGGGATCCGATTATGTGTCCTCTAAAGGCATTGTCATCTTTGAGCCGGGGAGCACCGAAGGTAAGATCCGCATCCAAGTATTGGAGGATTCGGAGGTAGAACCCGAGGAAACCTTCCAAGTAACGCTTGCCAATGTAAGACATGCAGAGATTGATCAGGGCACGGGTATCGGAACGATTCTGGACAATGATGGGAGTCCCGGGGTCTCGGTACAGAGTGTGATGGTATCCCTCCATACGGCGTTGTTTGACGTCAGCTTATCTATGCCCTCCTCCCTACCAGTACTGGTCAGCTATGCCAGTGAGGATGGGAGTGCTCACGCGGGAGAGGACTATGAGCCGGTAGCCGGGCAAGTTACGTTTGCACCGGGCGAGGTGTCCAAAACCATCAAAGTGAAACTTCTTTCCAACGATCCGGTCTGGGAGGCGAAGACGTTTTCTATAGTTTTACTCTCGGCCGTGAATGCAGAGGTTCAACAAGCCCGCACAGAGGCGGTGATGGAAGAGGAAAACGAAGAGAGTATTCGGGATGCGTATGTTTCCAGAGTCCTTCGCACTTGGGCATCGCAGGTGGTAGAGGCATTGTCTCGGCGGATGGAAGGGATGGCGCAGTGCCGCATCCCTGATCTATCCTGGCTCCGTCATGGGAATGAACGTCGGACGCTGGGAGAGATCTTTCGCGGTTGTGGTGCACAGTATATGCAGGGAGGATGGAGCGTCTGGGGACAAGGAGCATTCACACGCATGCATGGCAGGGAGGGAGCACTGTCGCTTCGCTCGGATGTCACGACCATGATGCTGGGAACAGACTATACATGGAGTCAGGGATGGATGGCCGGTCTCTTGGCAGCGCAAAGCTGGGATCAAGGCACGTATGAGACGCCGACACGATCGGGCACGGCATCGTCGCGATT
This sequence comes from Rhodothermales bacterium, assembly GCA_965208025.1. Classification (GTDB taxonomy): domain Bacteria; phylum Bacteroidota; class Rhodothermia; order Rhodothermales; family Bin80; genus Bin80. The sequence goes on along the minus strand of OZ242302.1, from coordinate 474,032 downwards.
GACAGGCATCTATCCGTATGTCAGTTATCAAACAGGCGCTGGGATGCATACATGGCTGCTCTTGGGACTGGGACGCGGCGAGACTGAATTAGAGACACTGGACTCAGAGGTAGATGCCTCACTGGTTGCATTAGGACTAACGGGAACCCTGACCGGGGGCAATACCGGACGGCTGGGCTACGAGGTGGACGCGTTTTGGGCTACGGCAGAGACAGAGAACGGATCCGATCTGAGGGTCCGTCGGGTCCGTGCCGGCGTAGAGGGAAATTTACGAGTCGGACCGGGCATGCAGCCCTATCTGGAAGCAGCTCTGCGTCAGGATGGGGGCGATGCAGAGACGGGGCTGGGGATTGAACTGGGGGGAGGTCTACGCTGGTCCACAAACCGACTACGTGCGGAGCTCGGAGGTCGGACCTTGGTGCTGCATACGGATGAAGGATTACGGGAATGGGGACTGATGGGATCCGTTGAGTATGGAAACCCGGGCGGACTCGGCCCCTCCATGCGGGTACGTCCTCTGTGGGGGAATGTGTATGGTGGAGATCTATGGCGCAAAGCACCGCTGCATTCCATGGCACTGGGGAGTGCCGACCAAAATGTTGAGATAGAACTGGGCTATGGAACACCGATCAAGAAAAGCCTCGGACGTTCCATCGTGGGGATGACCCTGGATTCCAGAGGGCGCGCCTATCGGGTTGGATACAACCTGCGCATGGAGCAGGGATTGCAATTCTCGGTGGCCACCACCGCACGAACGATGGAGGCAAACGAAGCCCCAACTTCATACGGAGTTAGTGCAAGCATGGGCCTGAAATGGTAATCGGGACAGGATCATCTGTTTAGAGGTGCATCAAAACTTATTGAGATCCGCACCGTCGGGAAAGAGACATGAGTCTGTCTACTGCGTCATGTCCGTACCTTTCCGGCACAAATTCGTCCTTGACCGTGGCCCTTCCCCGTATTTTCACGGCCGAAAGAAGATACTTCGGACTTTTCAAGAACTTCTTCGGTACTCGATTCAAAATATACGGGAACCACATTCCTCATCTATGGTGCGCCTGGCGTGGGAAAAAGCGCTCTCCTTTATGAATGCGATAAGATCGCCGAAGCTGCCGAATGGAAGGCCGTAATCATTGATCCACAGGACTTTTGGGAGGTGGACTCATTGGTGGATTCCCTTGGTTTGAGAAAGAAGCTCAATTTTAAGTCTGGGGAAGCCGGATTTTCCATCTTTGGGTTCGCATCTGCAAATGTCAGTGTAGAAAGATCAACGCAGATGGTGAAACGATTACTCCAGAAAAGTGAAAAAACCTCCGCTACTCATTCTGGATGAAGCACAAAGGCTGGGAGGTACCAACGCGCCTGAGGGCAGCCAAGTCGCTACAGCTACGAATGTTCTTAATGCGATCCATAATGGCCAACTAAATAAGCCTGTCGTCCTTCTTGCTGCTGGACTCAACCCAACCTTAAAAGCCTTTAAAACTTTTGATATTTCACGATTCGCCAAAGACTGCCTTGTGAAGTTGGGTGCATTAAGTAAGGAGTCCGAGCGTTTGGTAATCACGGATTGGCTCAAAAAGGATGGGAGAGTGAAAGGAGATCCGACGGTGTGGGTTGACGCGATCGTGCGGGAAACGCATGGATGGCCTCAGCACATCCAATGTTATGCAGGACTTGCTTCGGAGTACCTCCAAGCAAATGGCGGTGTAATGACATTGGACGGATTAACCTCCGTACTGGAAGCAGGGCATGAAGATCGCAAAGTGTATTACGAGGAACGATTGGATGATTTCAGCCTTCGGAGGCCGAATGTCTCGCGAGATCAATCGCGGATGTACAGCCAAGTATCCCCATTGATGATATGAAACTATCCTCTTCTATGGCTCAAAAGTTTGGAAACGAGAAGGCGGAAAAACTCTTTAAGAAGTTTGAAGAAAATAGGATTCTGGAAAAGACCACCTTGGGATATATTGTGCCAATTCCATCCATGCACACTTGGTTAATTGACACCTTTACCAAAGAGAAAAATTGAACTATCCCGCGAGACGCAGAAAATCCGCGTAGAGCAAAGCTGAGGTTCGGGGGTTTCAAAGGTGATTCCTAACCTTTGGCTCTCACATGCGGATTCATGTTTCTGCAACACACTGACAGTAGGTACTCAGTACTCTTCACGGATCGGCTTGCAAGTTCCTTTGGGGCTCAGTCTAGTCATGTTTTTGGCCACTGAGCGTCTATATGTTCGCAAAACATAAATGATCAGGGACTAAATTAGTTTATTCCCAGATAAATCCGGAACCAGTCAATCCAATGGTATGTCTAATTAACCATGTCTAAACTTCCACCACTTACTGCTGCCTTTGATCGAGGACCCACACGATATTTTCATGGGCGAGAAACCATTCGGAGAAGTTTCAAGAATTTATTGGATCGAGCATATGCATCAAAGACTGGCACCACGTTCTTGATCCATGGTGCGCCTGGCGCGGGAAAAAGCGCTCTCCTTCATGAATGCGAGAAGATAGCCGAAGCAGCCGAATGGCAGGCTGCAATCATTGATCCGCCGAACCTTTGGGAGGTGGACTCATTGCGGGAATCCCTGGGTTTGAGAAAGAAGTTCAGTTTCAGGGCTGGGGAAGCAGGTTTTTCCATCTTCGGGTTTGCATCTGCAAAAGTCAGTACCGATAAATCAATGCAGACGGTGAAACGGTTACTCCAAAAAGGCGAAAAACCTCTGCTACTCATTCTGGATGAAGCACAAAGGTTGGGAGCTACCAACGCACCCGAGGGCCCCCAAAAGATCATTGCCTCTACTATTCTCAATGCGATCCATAATGGCCAACTAAATAAGCCAGTCGTCCTTCTTGCTGCTGGACTCAATCCAACCTTAACAGCCTTCCAGACATTGGACATTTCACGATTCTCCAGAGATTGCGCTGTGGAGTTGGGTGCGTTAAGCAAGGAGTCCGAGCGATTGGTGATTGAGGACTGGATCAAAAAGGAAGGGAGATGTAAAGGAGATCCGACGGTGTGGGTTGACGCGATCGCACGAGAAACGTATGGATGGCCTCAGCACATCCAATGCTATGCAGGACTTGCCTCGGAGTACCTGCAAGCAAATAGTGGTGTCATGACACCGGACGGATTAAGCTCTGTACTGGAAGCGGGGCATGAAGATAGAGAAAAGTATTACGAGGGACGATTGGTTCGTTTCCGGCCAGATGAGATCGGGTGTCTCGCAACGTCCATAGCAGAGGTGTCTCCTGGCAAAACCATGGACTATCTGGATATAATCCATCCTATGGCGCGAAAGTACGGAGACGATCAGGCGAAAGAACTCTTTGAGATGTTTGAAGAGAAAGGGATTCTGGAAAAGACTAAAACGGGATATATTGTGTCCATCCCTTCCATGCACACCTGGTTGAAGGAGACCTATACCCAAGAGAAAATTGAGATGCCTCGCGAAACGCAGAAAGTCCGTGCGGAGCATAGCCGAGGTTCGGGATTTGAGCGGTGATTTTCGCAGTTACCAGATCTCAAGGACTGGGTTCAGTCCCCGTTTCCGCAGGACTCTGTATTATCCAAATATAGAGACCTTCTAAGGTGACACCTCTCCAATCAAGTCCCCTACCGTAGCCCAAATCAGTTGAATCGTGTCCTGAATAATTTGAGGATCCTGAAACCACAACCAGACCACCCCAACTACAAAGAACGTCCAGATACTCCACCAAAGAACGCGTACGATTCCGAAACCGAAGGATATGTCAAATTGTAGAAGTCACGCGACCGCAAGGGAAATGTTATGAATGATTTACGATCGTTCTAATGCGTTAGCCGCTAAGTCCTCTCGTAAGCTTAAGGTGGAATCCCAGAAAAATTTGCCGGGTATCCAGCACATACAGTGGAGAGCGTATTGACGATGGTGTGAGGCGTGATACAACATGTTCAACTTCTCTTGTAAAATTGTAAATTGTTCAGCGATCACTAACCTATGAAGATTCGGTCGTTCCATCCAGAATTGTGACATTATTTCAAGATCTTCTTTTAAAGATTATGAATCAAAGATTATTCTTTAGTCTTCTGGTTTTTGTTGTAGCCACAACCTGCTACGTTGAATCCTCGCATGCCCAGTCTAGAATAGGTGTGGGTGTGGTAGTATTAACCAAATCAGATGTTAACGGAATAAGCATCCGATACCGGAATTTTCAGGCAATAGTTGGTGCTTCATTTGGTAGGTCTGATGATCCTGAAAATCAATTGAATGTGCATTCATTATCCTTGGCTGCTCGGTATAATCACCCTGTTTATGATTGGAAAAGATTGAATTTTAAGGTATTTGGGCAAGTTGACAGATATGAACTCAAACCTGAAGCTTCAACTGTTCCGCCTCTGTATCGCCTTACCAGTGGAGGTAGTGCAGAACTTCAAGTTACTGGGAGATCCTCTCCCTCTAAAGGGTTGTTTTTGACCGTGGATGTCGGATTGTCAATTGCTCGTCAGGGCGACGAGATTGGAACAGTTCCATCACGGGGCGTAGGGATACATGTTATTTTCTGATTTTCAGTAGGAGTCAACATTATCATAATATTCCTGCCTGTCCTTTCGTTCAGTGCAAGGAAAAAAGCATGGGTAATCAGATGGGAGGCAACAGGAATCTACTCCTTTTTGTTGTACTATTGAGTATCCAATTCGGCTCAGCATCAGCCCAGTCTGTGGCGATCAGTGGCTACGTTGAAGACGTTACCAGTCGGGAGCGGATTCTTGGGGCTAGCATTTACATCCCTGGTCTCCAGATCGGTACTACTACCAATCAGTATGGATTCTTCAGTCTCACAACCGCCACAGGACCTAATTTGCTCAGATTCTCACATGTTGGATATGATCCGGTCTGGAGGCGTATGGAACTTACAAGCGATACTACTGTGATCCTTACACTGGTGCCACGGGTGATCGGGTTGGAAGACATGGAGATTATTGCAGATCAAGAAACCGACCTTGATAAATTGCAGATGAGTCGCCACGAGATCTCAATTGAGGAAATTGAAACACTCCCGGTAATTCTCGGAGAAATTGATATACAGAAGACGCTCCAACTGCTACCTAGTGTTCAGTCAGGGTTAGAAGGTAGCAGTGGATTATATGTGCGAGGCGGGCGGGCGGACCAAAACCTGATTTTACTGGATGGACTTCCCCTTTACAACCCCAATCATTTGTTTGGGTTTTTCAGTGTTTTCAATTCGTCAGCGATGAAGCGAGTTGAATTGATTAAAGGCGGGTTCCCTGCTCGATATGGTGGTCGTCTCTCATCGGTGGTCAACTATACGATGAAGGAGGGAAACTTGAAGCGTTTCGGAGGAGAAGCGGCCATTGGTCTAGTTTCCTCGCGTGTAATGCTTGAAGGCCCAATCGTAAAGGATCGGGCCTCTTTTCTGGTTGCGGGTCGACGTACCTATATTGATCAATTAATACGCCCATTTCAGAACTCATCAGAAGAGCTTTATGGAATGGGGTTTTACGATTTGAACTTGAAGACAAACTATATCCTTACGCAGCGTGATCGGATTTACTTAAGTGCGTATTCGGGGCAAGACCATTTTTCGTATGAGCGCAGATTTCTTCCAGTGCCTGGGTCAGACAAAGAATTAGAGTATGATATAGGTTGGCGAAATCGTTTGGCCTCTCTTCGGTGGAATCGACTCATCGGAGATCGCCTATTTTCCAATGTTCTTCTCGGTGTGATGCAGTATCACTTTTCTTCTAATACAAACTCGTATGAAGACATTAGTGGGGATGTATTTAAACAGTCATGGCATTCACAGATTCTTGATTGGACTGCAAAGATTGACCTTGAATATATTCCGAATTCCCGACACTATGTGCGTTTTGGCATGGAGGGGATTTTGCATCACTTCACACCAGGAAGTTCATTTACGAGGTTAGAAAATTCGGGGAGAGTATTTGTCAATCTGCTACAATCCCCCTCAGGGAGGATTAAATCTCGAGAAATGGCCCTGTACATAGAAGATGAGATCGTACTCAGTCAAACTCTGCGGGCAATGACCGGAATCCGAATTTCGGACTATACTTCCCAAGGTGCCCGATACCACTCCATTGAACCTCGGTTGACAATCAATTTTAGGGCTGATGAAACCACTGCTATCAAAGCTTCCTATGCCCGATCAAAGCAGTATGTGCATTTATTATCAGACGGAGGGGTTGCATTTCCGACCGATCTATGGATCCCGAGTATGGATCGTATTCCCCCTCAGAGCGGCTTTCAGATTGCCGCTGGACTTCTGAAAAATTTTCGTGGTGGTCATTATCAGATTTCGGTGGAGGGGTATGTCAAACGTATAAATGGACATCTGGAATACGAACATGGATCAAACAGGAATCAGTCTGCATTTTTGAGTTGGCCCGATCTGCTAATTCAAGGCACGGGAAATTCTCGTGGGGCAGAGATCTTTGTTCAAAAGAAAAGAGGATCCCTGACGGGATGGGTGAGCTATACCTTAGCGCGTACCACGAGGCATTTTGAACTTCTTAATCAGGGAAAGCCTTTCCCTGATGGGTATGATCGCCGTCATGATATTTCCGTTGTGGCCCAGTATCAACTCACAAATTCTACACAACTATCAGCGGTATGGGTCTACGGCAGTGGCTATCCATTCTGGATTCCTACTGGACGATATGTCGCTCGTTCTGATATTAATGTAAATGTATTAGACACTGGCCCTGTCAATGCAGTACGCGCACCTTCCTATCATCGTTTAGACATTAGTGTAAATTTCAAGAAGCAGAGGTCTATAGGACAACGTACTATTTCGTTAGGCTTGTACAATGCCTATAATCAGAAAAATCCCATGTTCATCTACCCAAAAAGTGACTTTTACTGTAAGGAGTCAGTCATATGCTTTGCACAGTTGAGTATTTTACAGTTAATCCCTTCCTTCTCATGGCAATGGAGGTTTTAGGTTATGCGTGAATGGATTGGACTTCTCCTCTTCTCAGTACTCTGTGGTTGCGAAACGATTGTTGATTTTGATATTCCTGATGGCTATCAATCCAGTCTCGTAGTCCAATCACACTTTTCACCTGACAGCTTGTGGAGTGTACAACTTAGCAAAAGCGTCCCACTGAGAGATACTTCTGAATCAAGCGAATTATTGGTGTCAGGTGCTACAGTTATCATTTCTGGAGAGGATAACTTTCGGGATACTTTGCAACAAGTTGACCATGGAATCTACCGTACTCTTCAAGGTCATCGCCCAATAATTGGGGTACTTTATCGAGTGCAGGTTAAGGTAGATGGTTTTCCAGATGTAGAAGCTTTCTCCCAGATTCCACTGTTGAGTTCTGAGCTTGTGGATCTGCATCGTATAGTACCAAGCGATTCATCAACTGCTGAACGTTTCAGGTTACGCTTCACGTTGAAAGATCAACCTGACAAAAATTACTACCGACTTAATCTTTATCAAGCAATACCGGTATGTGAGACCGAGGATGGATTAAGGCGCATTGGAAGAGATCATCCTAGCTACTCATTGGACTATCGGTTGACTTCTTTTCAGAGTAATTCACCCTCATTCACTGATTTTGCCGGGACCGTTGATGATCCAACTTATACAAATTTATCCGAAAGTTTTGTAACTGCTTACTTTTCAGATCAACTATTTGAGTCAACTACAAGACAATTTGAAATTACATTTGAGCCGAGGATTTTCGAATCAATCCGTCCTCATTATCGGCTTGCTTTGACCGCACTCAGTGATGACTTGTTTGCGTTTGAGCGTTCTCTGGACATCTACGATCTTTATGTGGGCCTTCCAAACATATCTCAAAGAAATCCTGCCGTGGTTTATACAAACGTACAGAATGGATTCGGCATCTTTGCGGGCTACTCAGAAGATAATTTTCGGTTTGATGAACAGGGAAATGAATGGGAAGAAGAAAGATTAGGCGTTGGTGAGAACGAGTTAGCCCCTTGCTTGTGACAGTCTGGATTGCCAGAATTTATCGCGGCCCTCAAAAGCAGACTCCATGATCTGCGGTAGGGAACTGCTAGTAATTCGCTCAAATTGCATTTCATCGCATCCTACCCCTATCTATCTCAAGAGGACGGTGCTGAGAGTGCTACCAAACAACCCGTGGGACAAGAGCTGCTGCTACCGCCGCGTATGTATGTCTCAGATAAAATTGAAAAGGGCTGTCCATCCGCATCAAATGGCCAAATGACTCGTTTCCCAGAGAGGCGGTCACCGTCCATTCACACCCACATACTCACGAGTGAGATCCATCACGACTTATAGACAACCAGTGTAGCGTTATCCTGATAAGGCTCGGCCTGTTTGTTGACAGCGGCCAAAATGTCCCGCACAATAGTGGCGGCAGTAGGGGTATCCCTGAATGCGATCGTATAGATCTGGTATGTCGAGCAGGTCTCCACCCCGTCACTCGCAGCAATGATGATGTCTCCCTTCTCCAGCGTTGTTGGGGTTTCAGGGGCATCGCAATGTTCAAATTCGCGGCCCTGCACCGCGTCAAGCAGTCCCCACCCTGCTGAATCCACATGTAACTCGTTAAGGCGTCGGATACGCTCGTCTCTGATGAGCCAAAGCAGACTATCGCCGACACTGACCCAGAAAATCTTGTTCTCTACAATGGCCACGGCCACAATGGTCGTGGCCATCTTGCTCAATTCAGAGTCTTGGGTTTTTCGCTGGGCCACCGCCTCGTTGGCGGCGGTGAGCGCTTGCAGTAACCGCTGCCGAATGTCGGAAACATCACTCATCACAAATGAATCCTTGAACACATCGGTTACCAAGCGGCTGGCAATTTCGCCACCTTTGTACCCTCCAAGCCCGTCGGTCAGCACCATTAGAAAGCATCCTGGCTGCCACTCAACCCAATCAACTGCGTCCTCCTGATTCGGCCTAGCCCCTTGTATTTGACCCGAAGCAATTGATACTCCATTGTCAAACGTGGCAGTTGCTTGTGTTGATTCGTTGTTGGTTACCGGATTCGTCTCTTGGGGCATTGTCAAACAAGTTTGATCTATTACAAATGTTTGAATGCATGACCTACGGATCTGCTAACCCATGGTTCCTATCATAACTTCATGATTTTCGGAATATTTCGGGACTATCCTTCTGAATTTCAATCCATTCCTTTAGCCCAAGTTCGCCATTTTTTAGTGCCATAAAGTTACGAATTTCTATTCAATCCCATGTTTGGGATTGGTTTCATTCTCGTCCATGAGCACAAAGATTCTCTGAATCATCTCCGCTTCATTTGGTGCGATTCCACGGCGCTTTTCTATCACTTTTGGAGTAGATTTCGTCAAATTCGGCCTCCATTTTTTCCTTTGGACACACCTCGGGCTGCTCCGTCTGGAGTTCAAGTGATCAATCTTTTCGGTGCGTGCGGACTGGTTAGGGATCCGGCGGCTTGGTCGGTTCGTCTTCCTCTACATGCTCTTCCACCACACGCGTTTCATTGGGATTGTACCGGAGTCCCAGAATCTTGAATAACCGCTCTAAGAACGGAGATAGATCCTGATCTATCTTCGTAATCAGATATCTGGTCTTGGTCTTGACCATCCGGGTCGTAATCCGGTGGACCCGGTTGAGTTCCGTTCGCATTGTTGCCCAACTTGAATGAATGCCCTCCGCCTTACATTTGGTGCGGACAAAATGCGCCAGATGGTACGCCAGCACGGTAATGAATAAATGCCCCTCAATCCGCTCGTCTTTGCTATGATAGATCGGACGAAGTCCAAGATCCGATTTCATCATTCGGAAGGTCGCCTCAATCTCGGTCAATCGCCAATACGTTCGTACGATCGTTTCAAGATCCCGATCCTCGAGACTGGTTCGCAGGACGTAGCCTCCACTGGAGGAGACCCGATCCTCATGCGCTGGAAGCCGCGTTACAATAATGGACTCGGCATTCTTGGTCCCGTCCTTCTTCGTGACCTGAATATCATATAGGTGGGAGACTTGCTTGTACGCTTCCTTCTTCCGACCAATCCGAACCAGCAACTGATCATGATTCTTCATCCTCCTCGGAATTGAGAGCCCTTCATGGAGATAGGCGATCTCCTCCAAAAACTTTTTCGACTTTGTTTCCAATATCTGATCCTCTGTCACTTGACGATCGCAACTGTGGACATAGATGCAGACTTCATTCCATGCCTCTTCGGGCGTTCCGTCCTCCGAGAACGTTTCCTCGTCTGAATCGTCCTTCTCTTCCAAAACTTCTTGATCCGCTTCCGCCTCCGGGGATCCATCTTCTTCCAGAACCTCTTCTTTCTCCTCTTCGTTCTCCGCGTCCTCTACGGGAAGCTTCCATACCCTGATGTTACTTCCCGATTCACTCGTAAACGCTACATCAGGATCCTTCTCTGGAAGCGGAAGCACCTTTGTACGCTCTACCGTGATCCAGTTCAGTCCCTGCGATTGCAGATAGGCCAAGTTCTTTTTTGTGGCAATCCCCGCATCCATGATGATCGTGGGCTTCGCTCCACCCAGATCCTCAATTGCACGTTGCATCGTACTTGGTTCGCTAATATGTCCCGATAAGAGTTGCACACTACGCGGGAATCCGGACGCATCCAAGACCAACGCCAGCGTGACCAGTGGACAATCATTCCGCCGGTCCTTACTCCGTCCCCGACGGAGGAGTTCGCCTTTTTCTTTCCCATGATAGAACGTGTTGGTCAGATCATAAAACACGATCGTTTCGCCAAAGTCCAACAGTTCCTGCGTGTTCCCATAGAGCCCGTCCATGATCTGCTGCTGTTGGTCTTGTACTCCGTCCGTGACTCGGTAGAGCGTGTTCAAGCTCGGCGGATCAACGTCGAGCAGTTCCAGAATCGTAGACCGGTTCAGCATCCATTCATGGGTGGCTCGCTCACTCGCGGGATGGAGCATACGTCCAACCACCAGCGCACAGGCGAGCTTCGTATGTTTGACCGAGAAGCCAAGCGTGGCTAACAGATCAGGAAACCCAAGTTGTTGCAACGCCTCCAACGCCAAGCGCTCTCCCGCAAAGGTACGAGAATCAGGATGTGTGGTTTTCTCTGGAAGGATGAAGTGCTTTTGATTGGGACGTTTATGAATGTCATAGCCCTTGTCCAGCAATCGTTGGACGATGTCGTCCACCGCCGCCTGATATGCTTCATCGTCTTCGTAGAAGGGGAGCGGTTTCTGTCCTTTCAGTCGGGTTTCTACTTCTTCGGTGAGGTGCGCCCACTGGGCTTCGGGAATGGCAAAGTCTTGTCCGAGATTGAGGAGGGAAATGTGTTTGGTGACACCGTCAACCGATCGGGATTCAACGAGGCCAAAGCCATGTCGTTTTTCGCCATTTTTGAGGGTATAGGGGCGTGTACGTATAAACATAAAAAAGGGAGAAAGAAGTGGACAGGAGTTGGAACGCGGATGGGCTGGGGGGGACTCTCTACCATTTATCCAAATAAAAAACGTTAAAAATCAGAGAATTTTATTTTTTTTGAGATTTGAAGGGAATGAACCTGATTCTTTGGTGAATCTGTCCAAGAAAAAGCTGTAAATCTGATAATCCGGAGTCTGATCTTGGGGAAAGAGTGCCATATGCGTGGAGTAGATCTACAAAATGCGGGACAAGTCGTCGCATATGAACGTTTGAGGGACGCGTATATTCATTTGAACTGTGAATCTGTCCATTTGTAGTCTAATTTTTGGCAAAGCGTACACATTCCGCACCGATGAGCCACTGAATCCGAAGGAAGTGCGCCACCAATTCCGCGCGATTATGGGATTGGAGTTGGGTATGAACCTGTTCCAGAGCGCTGTACAGACGGCTGCTATATCGGGAATGTCATAGCCGCAAGTCATTGTGCTTCGGACCTCTGGGGATTCCCAATTGGGAAGATAGCAGCCCCCACGCATATGTTCATGCATCTGACCGTGCTAGAATCGGATTCGTACGCCTTTAGTTAAAACGCAAGATAAACTCGCCATCCCAAGGGGGATACAGAGCAAATCCTGCTCCGCAGACAAGCCGCGGCGTACCAAATTCTCCAATAGGTTGCGTACGGACACAGAAGATCTATTCCAACTTACTGGGCCCCAATCCACTAATCGGGAACTGTTCGGAAGAATTCCCAAAAATTTGAATAAATAAGAGACCCTCCTAATTGTCCTCCGTCGTGTGCTATCATCCTACATGAGAGAATTGGAGTCAGTTGATTGAATGGAGAAAGGTTGTGTTGATCTCACACACGGTCATTTTCGGTTTGGTCCCGCACTTTCTGTCCGAGCCGAGTATGTAGGTGCTTATGCTTCAACGAGTACGCGGCTGGGATTAAAGAGCTGGCCCGTTCGCAGCATTGCACAGGCAACTGCAAGGAGACGGTCGCCCACCGATCGCAGAGCGCGTCCGTGGGTCTGTCCGCGTGCGCGCAGGGCTTTGTACTTGGCTTTACTCACTGGATCATGTTGGACGGCGACCCGACTCCAATGATAGACGGCGTTAGATAAGCGCCAGTGACATGCTCTTCGTCGAATGACACGGCAAGATTTCCCCGATTGAAGGGTCGTGGGGGCAACCCCCGTCAAAACCCGTAAGGCTTGATAATCCCGTTCCTTCAACAAGGGAGATGCTTCGGAGAGGAGCACCGACAGAACCGTGGTTCCAATTCCAGGCATAGAAGATAGAATGTTTACATCGTTGTGTCTTTCCACGGAACGAGTCAGTTCGTCTTCTGATACGGAATCGGTCTGCCCCGAAGGGTTCGGTGCCGAGAGCTCTTTAAGGATGGCTTCCATGGCCTGCTTTGCCTCACAAAGATTCGCTTCAATCACCCCAAGAAGTTTGAATCGGAGATGTAGATTCTTCGTAATTGCAGGTTCTGCTCCGTCAGCGACTGAAATGGGAGTGCTTCGCAGGATCGTAAGTACTTTCTCTGCGGTGATCCGCCGGATTCTGTGTTCTTTTAGGATTTTCTCTACTGAGGAGAGACGAACTCTCCGAGCGCGGGCGGGAGTGGGAATGAGCTTCCAGAGTGATCGAATGACGGGGGCATTCAAATCAAAACCGAGACGCAGGAATTGTGGGAAGTAGCGCCAGAGCTGCTGTCGGATCTGATGCACCACGCGTGTACGTTCCGCCGTATACTCTTCGCTCATCCGAGACCATTCGCGAAGTTGGATGATCTCGGGATCCATGACCTCCAACTTACGCAGACACTGGGGATCCGTCCGAAGCGCGTCGGCGAGGACATGTGCATCCCGACGGTCATCTTTCGCACCCGAAGGTGAAAACCGATCCCGGAAACGGTCCAGTTGCTTGGGATTGATGGAATTGACTTGGACTCCACACTCCATCAGGCTATCCACAACCGGACCATGCGGTACCTCAATGGCGACCGCAATGGACTCTGCCCCGCAATCGGCAAGCTCCATGATCCATTTCTGGAGTTCACTCAGACCATCTCCCGAGTGGGGAAATGACTTCTCGCCCAGCGTCTCTCCGTCTGCGTTGACCACACAGGCTTGATGGAACTCGGAGCCCCAGTCAATCCCCACGAAGATGTGGGGAGGAATTGTTGTTGACATGATAATATACCTTAGTTTAAGGGGTAGAAGTATGCGGATCACTGTGATGCTATGTCACTCCCTGTATCGGTGCTCTATGGCACATACTCTCTACCGGGCGTTCATCACATGACTCCCCAGGGTACATCTCCCCCCCAGGCGTTCAGGACGCAGGGGGACGTTGGTTACTCCTGGGGAGTTGATCCGCGGAGATCAATGCGAAACATAAGTACAGATGCACCCGTGATCTCGGGACGGTTTAACTGTCCTGAATCCAAAAAATCATCACGCGTTGCCTTCACTCCTCAATTTCAGGATTACGCTTGAATTTGAAAATTTTCTGCTCTAGTACTCTAGACTGAAAACCTTCTCCCTCTTCGTTCACCTAAAATCAAAAAACTTGGCTAGTTTCAATGATCTTTCTCTTCAGTAATCACTTCTACACTGTACTCCGTTAAGCTTCCTTAAAAGATACAGGGGGGTCCAGAAAACACCAAAACAACACCAGAACGGGTTTTGGGGAATCAATCAGACAGAATGGCCGTGAAACGGTGAGAAATCGGGGGCAAATGCACGGTTTTGGGGCAAAAATCGGTCAGAATGACCGAAATATTGGAATGAAATTCAGAGGCTCAACGAGAAAATGGCGAACTTGGGTTAGGATGATTGTCAGGACTAGTCACAGATGATAAATGGATATTCTTTTGGGCAACGTTCACGAAGCGTAATATGTATCTTCAACCCTGATCAACTCGGCCGCACGATCTTGGAACACGAATTCGCCCAGTATTTTTTGGATCAACCTAGTGTTCAGTCTAAGAGCATAAGAGTGCTAAATGTAACCACATTTTTCGCCTCAATTATTCTCTTCTCCTTCACGTCAGGAATTACGAGCGTCAAGAATAATATTATTTGCTCGCCACAGATCCGCAAATTGTTGATTTCTTGGCCAATGGTTAGAGAAGAGCTGAACAGGAAAGCCCCGACAGATTTTCTTGAATTTTGTTGGTGCTCGGTACCCAAATGACGGGCCGATCTGTTCTTTGATTACCCCAAAACAAAATCAGATCGAAAGACAGGAAAGAGAACGACTGCATAATTTCGCATTGAGATGTGATCGTGGTTCTTAGCAGGAATTCTTCATTCTGGATAGCTATTCCAGATTCATCTGTTGATTCAGGTGCCATAAACCATTTGACATTTCAATTCTAATTTCCTACTATTAGAATTCACAAAAAATTCATGATTCATCATTGCTTTGCGTTTGGGAGTCTAGATCAACCTATTCAGATTCATGCGACGATTGTCTACTTCATGTGTGGGTACAGGAGTCAGCATGTTTCTTATTTTCTGTGTCGTGAATGTCTCCGCACAGCCAGTTAACGTTTGCGATCGAAGCCCTGAAGTAGTGTTTGAGATTGAATGGACATCTAAATTTCATTGTGCTCACCAGACGGTTGACAGGTTATTAGGTATCAAGAACCTGAACTTGATTAATGAAGGGATTACATCGCTCAAGAGCGGTGACTTTGACGGGCTCACGAATCTGGAACTCCTTCGAATTGACCAGAACTTACTCACTTCCTTACCAGAGAATATTTTCGCTGGACTCCCCAATCTGGAAACGCTGAATCTTTCCCAGAATCCTCTCACCGATCTGGATGAGGATCTCTTTCAAGGACTTTCCAGTTTGAAAAATCTGGCATTGAGGTATACTTCCGTCACAAGCCTGGACGAAGATCTCTTTGATGGACTGACCAACTTAACCGATTTATGGCTTAATCACAATTCGTTCAACGATCTGGATCCAGATCTCTTTGATGGTCTTACCAACTTACGAAATCTGTTCCTGTCCAACAATTTGCTGACCACCCTGGATGCAGATCTCTTTGACGGTCTTCAATCAGGCCTGGAAATCACACTATTATATAACCCCATTATTTGCCTGCCTCAAAAGATCATTGATCTGGATGAAGCAGGTACGATCACGGTGTATGGTCTTGGTGGAATGATGAGGGCCTGTCAGGAACCGGTGGTCACGCTATCCTTATCTCATGGTGTGATTTTGGAGGGGGAGTTCTCCACGATCACGGCAAACCTCAACATACCTACCACCGAGACGACAACGATCACCATCTTGGCAGAAGCGACGCCGCCGGCTCTTGATTCGGATTATACGTTAAGTGAGAACAGGATCCTGACCATTGACGCTGGAGCAACGACCAGCTCGGGTGCCGTCACCATCACAGCGGTGGATGATCAGATAGATGGTCCAGACAAGGAAGTGACCGTGAGCGGTATTGTGACGAATGCAGATGCGGTGACGAGTCCAGAGGATGTAATCCTGACAATTACCGATGATGATGATGCCACCACGGTTACAATTACTGTAGAGCCTACCGAGGTGATGGAACACCTCGGAAGTGTAGGGATCATGGTGACAGCAACCCTGGATGTTGCACGGAGCACCGACACACCGATGACCGTTTTGGTTGAGGAAGGTACGGCGACCGCTGGAACCGACTATGCAGAAGTGTCTCCCATTCATCTTACGATTGCCGCACATGAGACCTCGCAACGTGGATCCTTTTCGTTCACACCGATTGAGGATGATATGATTGAGTTGAACGAAACGGTCTACATTACAACGTCGGTAGACGGTTTGTCGGTGATTGAAGCGATACTCTCCATCCTTGATCCACCTCCAGAGGTTTCCCTGGAGTTGACTCCAGAGGTGATTTCGGAAGTGGACGGACAAGCGGCGATTTCCGCACGTCTAAGTGCGCCATCAAGCGAGGAGATTTCCCTCGCGATCTCTGCGGCTGCAATCAATCCTGCTATCCATTTGAGTTATACCCTGGGTGGCAACCCGACACTTACAATTCCCGCAGGGCAAACAATCAGTACAGGAACGGTCACGATCATGGCCGTGGATAATGAGATTGACGAGCCCGACAAGATGGTGACGATAAGCGGGCAGGTCATGAATGCGGAAGAAGTCACCGATCCCGAAGATGTGACACTTACAATCACTGATGATGACGAGGCAACCACGGTCACCCTCACGGTGGTGCCTCCCGAGATTGATGAAGATGTGGGCAGGGAGGAGATCACGATGACGGCAGCGCTTGATGTTGCGCGAAGTACCGACACAGACTTGACCATTTTAGTGGAATCGGGCACCGCCATGTCGGGAGCGGATTTTATTGCTGTGCCATCGTTCCCCTTGACAATTCGTGCGAGGGAGAGGGAGAGAGATTGGACATTTTCGTTCACGCCGATCACAGATGGTGTGGATGAACCAGACGAAACCGCCTGGATCAGGGGGACAGCGGTGGACGGTCTGCAGGTGACTGGAACCGAACTCATACTTCTGGACACGGATCCCATCCCGGAAGTAACCCTTGGGTTAACCCCAGAATCGGTTCCAGAAGCCAATGGACATGCGTCCGTTACGGCCCGTCTGAGTTCTGCGTCAAGCGCGGAGACTATAATTGAGATATCCGCTCGCCCGGACTCCCCCGCAACCCACCATGATTACTCCTTAAGTTCCAATACGACGCTCCGGATCGCCCCTGGCATCACGACCAGTACGGGGGATGTATTGATCACCGCAGTAGATAATCGGGTGGACGCCCCACATAAAACGGTAACCGTGAGCGGACGAGCAGAAAATTTACAAGGCGTTACGGGTCCGTCAGATGTGACGTTAACAATTCTGGAGGATGACGAAGCTACAGGGATCTTGCTTGCTCTGGATCCTTTTGAGGTGAAGGAAGACGCAGGGAGCACGAGGATCACGGTGATTGCAACCCTGGATGTTCTGCGCACCGAGGAGACGGAGGTCACGATTTCGGTTCGGGATGGCTCGGCTGTGGCAGGAGATGACTATGAAGTCGTATCCCCTATTGACCTGACCATTCCTGCGAACCAGCCTGATGGTCGTGCAACCTTTGACCTAACCGTGCTGGATGATCTCCTCCACGAGCCAGAGGAGACGATCACCATTACAGGCGAGAGTTCTGCACTTGGCCCTGGCGAGACCGAGACGTCCCTCACCATTCTGGATAATGATCCCGTGATTACGTTGGCGATTCAGGATACGGTCGTTTCCGAGGATGTGGGAGATGCACAGATACTCATCAAGGTAACCCCCGCGGCACCGATTGAGTTGAGTGTGCCCGTTCAAACGATCGCAGAGAGCGCAACCGAGGGGCAGGACTATATGGCAGCCGATGAGATCTTGCTGATTCCTGCGGGTAGGACCACCGCATTCCTTCAGGTTCCGATCATAGACGATCCGATCACAGAGCCCGCGGAGACATTTCAAGTCCGATTCGCTGAGCTCCCGGGCACGGTGCTGGATCCTGGCGTGGCAACGGTTACGATTCAGGATAATGATGTATACCGTTTACGCGTTCAGGATGCTCATGCACTCGAGAGCAGCGAAGTATTGATGTTTGAAGTGACACTGGATCCACCCCATCCGCTAGAGACGATCCGAGTTGCCTATACAACCCAAGATGGGACGGCGTTCAAAGCCATCGACTATACCCACCAGAGCGATACACTTATCTTCCCATCAGGATCCATCCGTCAAGTGGTGTCTGTTCCCATTCTCAGTGATGAGATAGAGGAGATGACGGAGACCTTTCTCCTGGAATTGTCTGCCCCCGATCATGCGGAACTGGCGAAAGCTGTGGCGATCGGGACGATTCTGGATGACGATTCGCCGCCAACAGTGCATCTCGAGTCATTGGTCCGGGTTCGGGAAGATGCAGGGATCGCCCGCTTTGAGGTGACCCTAAGCTATGAGGTACCCGAGGGGCAGGAGATTCATGTGGAATTTGTCGTGAACGATGTCTCAGCCAATAATCCATCGGATTACAGAGTGCAGACACTAAGCCCGCTTCAATTTGCTTCGGGAGAGGCCGTGAAGTTCATTGAGGTAAAGATTGTGGATGATACATTCTATGAGGGAGACGAAACATTCCAGATAAAACTGACGGATGTAGCGGGTGGGGAGTTGGGACAATCCGAAGGAGAAGGCGTCATTGTGGACAATGAGGCGCTGGTGACGGTGCGGATTCAGGACATGGAGGTCACCGAGTCGGAACCAGAGGTGATCTTCCCGGTCGTCTTGAGTGGCAAGGACAGCCGTCCACGAACATTCGCCTTTACGACCGGGGATGGGACTGCCACGGCGGGAGAAGACTACGAAGCCGCAACGGGAACCATCTCGTTTGCACCGGGAGACTTGCGCAAGAATATCACGGTTCCGATTCGGGATGATCTGGAAACCGAACCGACCGAAACGTTTCATGTACGTCTCACGGGCGCAGATCTCTCCGACCTGGAAGCTACGGGGACCATTCTAGATGATGATGGGAAGCTTACGGTGAGCATCTATGATGAGCAAGCATCGGAGGGAGATGGTTCACTTCTGTTCCCCGTTCGGCTAAGCCGACCAAGTTCCCGGTTGGTGACGGTTCAGTTTGCATCCTCGGATGAGACCGCAGAGGAAGGATCGGATTATGTATCCTCGCAGGGGATCGTCATCTTTCAGCGGGGGAGCACCGAAGGGAAGATTCGTATCCAGATTTTGGAGGATTCAGAGGTGGAAGCCGACGAAACCTTCCAAGTGACACTTTCGAATGCAAGACATGCGGAGATTGCCCAAGAGACAGGGACAGGAACGATTCTGGATAATGACGGGAATCCCACGGTCTCGGTACAGAGCGTGACGGCCTCCCGCCGCGTGGCAGTGTTTGACATGCACTTATCCAAGCCCTCTCCCCTGCCGATCCTGATCAGCTATGCCACCGAAGATGGGAGTGCTTATGCGGGAGAGGACTATGAACCTCTCGCAGGGCAGGTTGCGTTTGAACCCGGCGAGGTCTCTAAAACCATTGAAGTGAAGCTGCTCTCCAGCGAACGAATCTGGGAGGCAAAGACGTTTTCGCTGATCCTCCTCTCGGCCATCAATGCAGAGGTAGCGCAAGCCCGCACGGAGGCGGTGGTGGAAGAGGAGAGCGAGGAGAGCATCCAGAATGCATATGTGTCCAGAGTCCTTCGCACTTGGGCGTCCCAAGTCGTGGACGCCTTCTCTCGGCGGATGGAAGGGATGGCGCAGTGCAGCATTCCTGATCTATCGTGGCTCCGGTATGGGACCGAACGTCGGTCTTTGGGAGACATCTTTCGCGGGTGTGGTGCAGCGTATACGCAGGGAGGATGGAGTGTCTGGGGGCAGGGTGCCTTCACACGGATGCGTGGAAGCGATGGAGCACTCTCGTTGCGTTCAAATGTCACGACGATACTCTTGGGAGCCGACTATGTGTGGAGGCAGGGATGGATGGCAGGTCTCTTGGCCGCGCAAAGCTGGGATCAAGGCACCTACGAAACGCCAGCGCGGTCCGGTTCAGCATCCTCTCGATTGACCGGCTTCTATCCCTATGTCAGTTACCAAACAGGCGCGGGAATGCGTGCGTGGCTACTCTTGGGACTAGGACGCGGGGAGACTGAGGTGGAGACACTGGGCTCCGAATTAGACGCCGCACTGGTTGCGCTGGGAGTGACGGGAACGCTGACCGGTGGCACATCAGGACGGCTGGGCTATGAGATAGATGCGTTCTGGGCTACGGCAAATTTAGAGAATAGATCGGATCTGGAGGTACGCCGGGTCCGGGCAGGCGTGGAGGGAAGTTTACGATTGGGAGCGGGCATGCAGCCGTATCTGGAAACTACACTTCGGCAAGATGGAGGCGACGCAGAAACAGGAATGGGAATCGAACTGGGTGGTGGAGTGCGCTGGTCCACGAGTCAATTGCGTGCGGAGGTTGGGGGGCGTACCTTGGTGCTTCACACGGACGAAGGACTGCGAGAATGGGGACTAATGGGGGCCATTGAGTATGGAAACCCGGGTGGACCTGGGCCTTCCATGCAAGTGCGTCCGCTCTGGGGGAATGTCTACGGGGGAGAGCTCTGGCGCGAAGCACCGCTCCATTCTATGGGCCTGGGAAATACCGATCAACGGGTAGAGCTGGAACTGGGCTATGGGACACCGATCAGGAAAAGTCTTGGACGATCTATCGTGGGGATGACACTAGATCCGAGCGGGCGCGCCTACCGGATCGGATATAACCTGCGCATGAGACAAGGACTGCAAGTCTCCGTGGCAACTACGGCGCGAACTATGGAGGCAAACGAAACCCCACACTCGTACGGACTCAGTGCACGCATGGATATGAAATGGTGATCTGGAAATCCTGTCGTAACCAACTGAAGTTACCCCCCTTTTTCTCCTGCATTTGAGCGCATCATTTTTCATTTTTTGGACTTATTGAAGACAATATTTCTCCCTCACAGACGTGATATTGAGGGCGACTTCCTGATTTATCCCTTCACACTCCCAGGCTTCAGTTTGATCCCCGCCAATTCAAAGGCCCGTTTCTGTATTGCGTTCACATCTGCAACGTAGGTCGCCACGGGTGCCTTATCGGCAACAATCTTGAGCTTACCCTTAATTCGACTGAGTCCACGGAGTTCGTTCAATAGACTCTCAAAGCTCATGGCCTGTTCTCCATTCTGATTCCGCTTGGACTGTGCCTTCTTGTTCGCCTGTTCCGAACGTTTCACGGACTCAACTATGCTACTTCGTTGCACTGCTCTCCCCTCTGGATCATCTTCCCGAAACAGGATTGGGGCTAAGACCTTGCGCAGGTGATACTCCACATAGTAGGACAGCATACACAAAAACACATGACACGTTACCCGATCTTTCGTTCGGTGATGAATCGGTCGGACCTTCAACGAAACTTGTTTGAAGGAGCGGAACGCTTGCTCCACCATAGATAAACGCTTGTAGTCCGAGACCACTTCCTCCTCGGTCGGCTTCTCTTTCAGACTCGTCCGAATCGCATAGACGCCATCCAAGCGCTCTGCATTCTGAATCGCCTCCTGATCTCGGGCATACTGGAAGTGTCCTGCTTTGACCTCAATCGTGAAAAACGCTCCCGTCTTCTGCCTCTCGAACACCTTGCCTACCCGTATCCCAATCTCGGACTCTCGCGTGAGCGGGTTCCCTTTCCGTTGGGTTGCCTTGATGATCTTCTCCAACCCTTCTTCTGTCTTGACCAGACGCTCCTCTCGCCGGATCTGCTTCTTGTCTTTCTGGATCGGATTTTTGCATAGAATCAGACGATCCTTGGGGTAGTGCTCGGACTCGATCTGCATGATATTTTGCTGATCAAATAAACTCATCTCCGTCTCCTTGGCTGCTTCCACCACCTTGCGGAGACTGTCCTTGCGCATGGCGGTAATCCAGTCCAGACCTGCGGGGAGCAGCTCTTCCCGAATCCCCTTTTGCGTCAATACCCCGCGATCTCCCACCAGAACCACATGATCAAGTCCAAAGGTGTCCCGGAGCTTGGTGACCTGGGCAGCAAGCGTCTTTGAATCCGACGTATTCCCTTTGAATACATCCACTGCCACGGGACAACCCTCTGGATCCGTCAAGAGACCAATTACAATCTGCTTCTTTCCGCGCTTCTTGTCCCGGCTGTATCCAAACTCCGCCAATTCGTTCTTCTTCCCCTCTACATAACTGCTGGTTAGATCGTAGAGCACCATGGATCCTTCCCGGAGATGTTTCTTAGCCAACCGACATTCAATGGCAGTCTTCTGCTTGCTCAACCAGTCCATGGCCTCATACAGATCATCGGCATCCACTCGTTTGAGAGCCAGGTCTTCGTTGAGGGTGGAGGAGGCTGAGTTCACATCCAGCAAGGTACTGGTTGCCAGCTTACTGACGGGGTTCAGAACGCGGGAGGTAATCATGCCGAGAACGAGTCGACGGTGGCGGGAATTCTTTGCGTGAAGCAAGGCGGGGACGCTCAGCTTTCGGACCATGCCCAAAACTAACGCGACATGACCGTGGGCTTTAGATTCCAGTCGTTCAAAGAGGTCATGGATGGACTTGCAGACGCTGGCACCGCGGAGGAGTTCGCGGATCTGCAAGATGAGGGTCATGGGGAGCTTGGTGATATTGAGAACGGTGAGTTTGTCAATTTTATCACCATTTCGGTGGGACTCTCGAATGAGCCAGGTGGGGTTGGAATTGCGATTGGGAATTCGGGAGACGTACATGGGTACAAATAGTTCATGAAGAAAGTTAAATATACGAATAAAAATGAACAATAGCAAGTAGTTAAAATCAAAAGGATCAATAAAAAGCAAAAACAATACATGGGTACGCTTATTTAACGCAAAATCACCTTCCCGAAGGACCAGTAAGACCGAAAATGACCAATATTGACGGGAATTCCCTACAAATTCGCCGAAAAAAGGCGATTTAAAGGGCAGATTGATGAATAGCTAGCGCTCGGATCCGCAGATCGTGGGAAAATAGGGGGTAACTTCAGTAACCAATAAAGTCTGAATAACGGACAGGTACCTATTCACAGGTCCTCGGAGAAAGGTTGTAATCTGCGGAACTGGTGTTTTCTTCGCTGAGAGATTTCTTTGTAAACGTCATATATGCCCACACTAAGAAGTTTTGACGCTAGACACGGAGGTAGAAAAGTGAGGACAAAGCTTGGAGACTCTTATCTGGCATTTACCCTACCCAAGTAGCACTGAAAACAACACCGTCCCGAGACTGGCTCAACCACACACTTGCAAATAAACTACACCCGTAGCCCATTAATTCTCCGCCAGATAAAAGTCTGAATGAGCGAACTCGACAATAGAAAAGGTACTGTGACAATTCCACGCCCTAAAGTACGGAACTTTATGCTTCTCAGACAACTAGCTGTTCATGATTTCACAAGTCTTACATAGGTCTCCACAGGCTAAGATGGACTGCCCTGCTACCTATTTTAGTCCGAAAGCTAAATTACTCTTCGTCTCAACGTCTTTGTGTAAACCTTCTGGTTATCGTCAGCCAGCACAAAGAAGGATTGTTGAGGCGATCAGGTAAACATCTACGAATGGAGTGAACTCTGTTCAATTCACTAGATCTGCACCTCATATCCCCACTCCAAAGAATGGAATTTGACAGCATGTTAGATAACTTAAACTTCGGGTGCTGCGATTGGACGGATCCGAATATTTCGGAACCATACGGGATCACTATGATCCTGGAGGCAGATATGTCCTGTGGGATTCATTCCATAGGTGGGCATATCAACCCACTTGCTTTCTGCAATGGTTGCTCTCCATTCGTCTGTCCATAACTCATAAGAAACAATCATTTCACCATTGAGCCAATGCTCAACGTTTGCTCCATCCACAACAATCCGAGCCTGGTTCCATTCTCCGGCTGGTCGGACAACATCGGAGGATGGAGCATGCATGTCATAATTTGCTCCCGCATGACGGTCAGCCCCCTGCGAGGCATCTGCATGTGCATCATTGTCCAAGATCTGATATTCAGGTCCGGTACGCCAGGGATAGTCTTGGTCTTCAGACACGCGAAACATGATTCCACTGTTTCCTCCAGAGGATATCTTCCATTCCAACTCAAGTTCAAAGTTGTCAAACTGATCCGTGGTCACAATATCTCCACCTTCCCCCTCCCCTGTGAAATACAAGGTTCCATCTTCATCAACCTGCCAAGCTTCTGGAAGACCTTCTCCTCCATAGCGGCGCCAATGGTCAGATCCGAGCTCCTGCCATGCAGTTCCGACGGTGGCGGGTGCCTCAACTACATCCTCCATAGCCGTGTCTTCCGATGAAGTATTACAACCAGTGTAAAGTAACGTACCAAGTGCAATTACAAAAAATATTCGCGTGCTCATGAGATTAAGTAATGAATATTGAAATGAATCGGTTAGCTGGCAGATTCCGCAGATTTATCATGATCTGCAACTCTGTCATTAAACAATAATACGAATGCAAGTGAAAATACCAATGTGGCAGCTGCAAAAATGAACCAAAATGTACCCCAACCCTCTAGATTTAGTTGTCCATTCTCTCCGAAGGTATTCACATAAGCACCACTAAGCAGGGTCCCTAACAAGAATCCAATTCCTTGGGTCAAGAGAACCAAGAGTCCCTGCACCTGACCGCGGACTTCAGGTGCTGTTTTCTTGTCTATGTAGATCTGACCTGTGACAAAGAAGAAATCGTAGCAAATTCCATGAATGAGAATTCCTATCAGAATGAAATAATAGACACCGACGCTTGCTCCAACGGCAAAGACGGCGAATCTAGCGACCCATGCGAGCATTCCAAGGAGAAGCATCCATTTGACTCCAAGTCGACGGAAGAAAAATGGAATCAGTAACATAAAGAAGATCTCACTCACCTGCCCAAACGCCATCTCACCACTTGGATTGGCAAATTGACTCGTTCCATCAAAAAAGCCTTGATGAATTGCGGAAAAGTAGAGCGGTGCATACGGGAAATAGGTGCCGAAGGCAATAAAGATGAGCATTGCGGCAGCAAGAAAGACCACAAATGATTTACTCTTGAGCGCGTGAAATGCATCAATTCCAGCGATCTGTTTCCATGAAGTCGTTTGCCCTTTGGAAGGTGGAGGTGTATAGGGAAGCGTAAAACTGTATAGGCCAAGAAATAGAGCGGCTCCACCGCCAATGAAAAGTGGCAAGGATGTATCATCGGCTTTGAGGACATACCCCATAAATAAACCGATGACAGCCCAACCGATTGTTCCAAATACGCGGACGATCGGGAACTCAGTCTCTTGATTTTTCAGATGGTGAAATGCCAACGAAGCTGTGAGTCCAAGGGTAGGAAAGTAGCAGAGTGCATGCAAACCTAATAAGGGGAGGAAGAGGCGAGAATCAGCAAATGATGGCATGGCACACATTGCGGCTCCCGCAATGAGCATGAGAACGCCGAGCAGTTTCTCGGAGTCAAAGAAGCGGTCAGCCACCATCCCCAGAAAAAATGGTCCGATAATGCAAACAATTGGCCCCAAAGAATAAGCTAACTGGATCCATTCTCCGATCCCGTTGGCGTTCATGTATTGGCCTAAAGTAGGCGCCCATGCTCCCCAGATGAAGTACTGGACAAACATCATGACGCTAAGCCGGGCAACAAGTCCTTTGTTCATTCAAATCTCTTGTCAGTTGACGAATAAGTAGCGCCGGACAATCAATGATCGCCCGGCGCCTAATATACGCAGAATCAACTATTTCCACAACTTTTCATCATTTCTTCTGCGTAAGATAGGGTTTCTCAGTGATCAGTCTGATCGTGAACCATTTCAGTGATGCGCTGAATGACGCTTTCATTCCCCTCCACTTCCGCTTCATCAATCTCCGCACGGAGGGAGGCAATTTCCTCTGGGGTTCCAGTCTGGTTTCTCTCCATCTGATCAACATGGGCTCGGGCAAGAGCGAAAGAAAGAGGCCATTCATAGGTTGGTTGCCCCTGTACATTCTTGTAATCCAACTGCACAGTATTTGCCGCTGCAATTTCATTCTCAGTGATGAATTCACTGGGTACCAATTCAAAGACATCAAGGCCGCGTGCAATCTCACTGTTATAGAGATACCCATTATACCAGTACACCGACCAGCTTCCTCCCATCTCCATTTGCTCAACTGAAACAGGACCGCGATCATGGTAGGCAATTTCGATGACATTGGCAGGATCCGTCCAATCCGTAATTGAGATCCCACCCTGATACCAGGATTGCACAAAAATATCTCTTCCTGGAATCGGTATCAGGGAGCCGTTATGTGCAACACAGTTCTCCATTTCGGTTTGAGGAACAGGTAACTTATAGTAGCTCTGAAAATGCATCTTCCTTTCTTCATCAATCGTGAAGTAAGCATTTGCTCCCCACTCCATTGGATCAGTTTCGCGACATTTCGGGCCTCCACCACCTCCCCACTCATCGGTAAAAAGAATAGATGAACCATCATTGTTGAAGGTAGCGGAGTGCCAGTACGCAAAATTACTGTCCGCAACGGCATCTATACGGACGGGGTTGACGGGATCCGAAATATCTAAAAGCAGCCCATATCCTTCACAGGCTCCGCCTGCCAAGCCAATTTCTGGATATAACGTAATATCGTGACATTGGTCTGGGCCAAGATTTTCATCATTGTCTCCTCCCATCATGGCTGCAATTATATCGGGGAGAGATTCCCTGAACGCGGCCGTGTCCTCAACGGTAGGCTCGGTAATTTCCTCCGATTCAAAATAGTCCGCAATCATGGGGGCAACATACTGATCTGGAAGGATGTAGTAATTTGGCCCAAAAGCTGCTACAAATTCTCCCCGTGCCTCGGCCTCTGCAAATTCAGCCATTTCCGCCTCC
The DNA here is from genome assembly GCA_965208025.1 of Rhodothermales bacterium. GTDB lineage: Bacteria > Bacteroidota > Rhodothermia > Rhodothermales > Bin80 > Bin80. The sequence continues at coordinate 447,170 of OZ242302.1, read as the reverse complement.
GTTGGTCCATGTACTGGGGGAGCGGTCAGATCTTCAAAAATACGCGGAGAACTGACAATTGAAGCATCGGCTGGGTTCGCGAGCGGGACCTTAATGATCTCAATACGAAAGAGTGCTGATTCGGGATCCTCTGTGGGAGATGTCCCAGAGCATTCAGATAATTCTTCCTTTGGACGAACAGGTGCAGAACCTGAGACATAGACATATACATTCTCGTCATCCTGAGGGTCTATGAGTAGAGAGTGTGTATGTGATCCGCGACAAGTCTGAACGTTATGGATGTACTGGGGATCAAGTACATCGGTAATATCAAAGATCCTGATTCCCCGAAGTCGATCGGGGCTAACAGCTTCCTCTACTCCTTGGGTTCCGCAGTCAAGACGCCCCCCAAGGCCTTCCCCAGAAACGAAGAGCAAGTTTCCGTAAACAGAGACATCACTCTGGGAAGCTGGACAAAGATAATCTTTTGCCAACACAGGTGCAGTGGGATCAGACACATCCCAAATAATTACACCGTTATAGTTGCCCTGAAAAACATAGTTGTCTTTGAACGCCAGATCGCTATTGGTAACACCAACAAAATCTTCAGGTGGTGGGACGGATGCCACTTTCCGCAAGTTCCATATTGCTTCTTCGGCATCAAAGAGCCCTGCCTCGAGGCCAATTCGTGGGTCATCAAAGACCATTGACTGCTGTGCATAACCGAGGCTTGGCGAAATCATGATCGCCGCCAACAAGGGTGCGGTAAATAAGTATCGGATACTCATGTGTCTATATATTTGAGAGTTAAGGGTAAAATCAAAGTTGTTCAAGCATCAATTTCATCCGATCAATTTCAGTCATTTGATCAACATGAATTTCGGCGGCCAACTTGTAGGTGGCATCACCAGTGATTGCTCCGTCCGTACTGAATAATTCTTCAACCATGTGGATAGCGCCCTCATGATGCATGATCATGTATTCAAGAAAGAGTCGATCAAAATCTACCCCTTGTGCTGCTCCCAGTTCATTTAGTTGGGCATCGGATAACATCCCAGGCATATGCGTGGAATGGTCGCCGGCCCCGTGAACCATGAGGGAACTTCCTTCAATCATCACATGAGGAACCGTCTGCTCTCGATTACGGAGCCACTGCTGCATGATATGAATTTCATCATTTTGGGCATTCGTAATTCGCGCAGCGAGGACCTGTATCGCGGAACTAGCACCATTGGTCTCGGCAAAGGAGGACATGACCAGAGCCTGTGCATGATGTGTAATCATGCCAGTCATAAAATCAACATCTGCCTGTGAAAAGCGCGCAAGTGCGCTATCTTTACGTGCCCAGAAAAGCGCTTCAAGCTTCTCAGTATCCTGTGAAATGGCGGGCTGAACGATACACAGGACGGTTAATAAAGTGAAACCAAACCGAAGAATTGTTTCTTTCTTATGCATAATGCCTGAACCGAAAAGTGATGAAAATGTTGCCAAGAATCATTGAATGAATCATTAAAATGTTGCGGAGAGTTGCATTCTCACCGTATGAATTTGCGGAGCATCCTGTGGGTTCCTGCCCGAGTAGGAAATTGTACCACGTAGGACTCGAGTCAGTTGAAGCCATCCATTCAAATTCCACAAAAGTGAACGTCCCTTCCCCCTCCCATCCGTGAGTTCATAGAATGCGAGTCCAGAGGACGTTGATTCTGAGGAAAGTCTGACGTCGGTCAATTCTATACGACTATTCACATTTGCCCGTCCAGCTTGATTCCAAGAGACTTGGAATGGGACTTTCCAAATTATAGCAGATCCACTGGATTGTGGATTTTTTTGAGAGTAGTGAACTCCTGTGGAAAGCCTCATCTTTGATAAGATAGATACCTGAATTTCCTGTGAGATTGACTGAGTCTGTATATCAAATTCGCGGGAGGCGAATGACGAACTCATATTCATTTTATTTGAAATTGCTCCCTCAGTCCGAAGAGCCCACCGATCAGTGAATCCCCAGCGTACTTGTGCACGAACTTCATCAATACTGCGGGATTCTGTTTCAGCTGCAAATACATTGGTTGAACGAATTCGCCGCCATGAAGCATGGAAGCTGTATCTGGGATGATTCCTAAATAACCATAGATCTTGCGCTAGATTGATGGTTCCTCGGATGGAATTCTCTGGATGTCGATACCATTTTTGACGCAATAAATAAATATTTGTTGGGTTTGGATCTTTACTCTTTTCTTGTAGATCTGCTCTGAATCGATAGGATATCTGACGGAGCCATTTCTCCCAAGTGGTTTGGGGGTTACGCCAACGTCTAGCTCCATCAAAATGGATATTGAGATTCGCTTGAACACCAGTGACGGCTTGGAGAGAGTCTGATGGAATCAATGTACGTGCATATTCTCCTTCATCTTGGGTAACTTCCGGGATAAATTCATCAAGTTCAATCACTCCATTCCCATTGAAGTCATCCCACACATACTCCCCCAGTTCGGGGCCTGTTCGTATATAAATTTCCTGGAGAACGGGAGTTTGCTCTGAGAGTGCCTCATATTGCCAGTTTATGCGCAATAACCGATCCCATGGTTGCACTCGACTATTCCACCTGGCAACCAAGGAACGTTTCATAGATAATCCCTGCGAAGTTTGGAAGAACTCCGTATAGTTGGTGTTCTGCAAACCTACCCGCCCTTCGCTTTGAAAAAGTCTCTGGGGATCGGTTGAATAGTTCATTGTATATGTCGCTGTTCGGCGGGCTGGAATCAATCGGAAGTCACTGGTCCAGAAATGCTCACCCCTGTAGTCAAATTCGGCCGAGACCGTTCCCCTATCAAAATTGAACTCTAAATTGGGTACAATTCCAAAATGTTGATGAGAATCCCGTCGGAGTTCCTGAGGGATATTCTGGAGGCGCTGGCTGTAAATCAGCCTTGAATTCAATTTGAGACGCTCCCTCAATATAGGCTTGGAGGCCTGAGCGACATGACGGATCCATCTCCCTCCCACTGAATCAGCATTACTCATAATATGAATGAAGCGATAGTTTAGAAATAGAAGCTGGGGTTCATTGACCATGATGGCTACTTCCCTACGGCTCCCGTCAAACTCTCCGGGTTGCTTCAACTGCCCCAGCAGACCCGTAATAGATGACATCTCCGAAAAATTCCACGTCACACTTGCTTCATCAATCGTTTCATTATTTGCTGCCACCAGTCTACGATCCCGAGGCAAATTCCAGAGGCGAATGAACTCAATAGGTTGTGTCCGATCAAACGTGGCAAAATTCTGTCCAGTATGACGGCGATTGAGTGTAACGTTCGTTGTTCCCACGCCTATGGGCAACTCCATGAGTCTCAATCGTGCATGGTAGCTGAATCCATGATCATCCGCAGAGTCAATGGATGAAAAACGATTTTCATCTCGCATTGAATGTGCCCATTCCCCATTCACTTCAACATATTGAATGGGAGAGAAACTCCCTTGAAGGTTCAACATTCGCTGCCGAGTGGGCTTGGGTAAAATTCGGACTGGCAAATATTCTCCTTGTTTCGGTCCACGATAGCTGTAAGCAATCCCGTTGACTGTTTGACCTTGCCTCACATAATCTCCCATTCCTGGGCCAACCCATGAAAATTCAACTCGGTAAGCCTCCTCACTTGTAGATTCTGTAATCGGTAGATAGATTTGAATGGATTTCCCGCCGATCGTTGTATCCTGGAGGGTATAATGGATCCATGGAGCATTGGGATCATAGAGCACCGGAGTCGCACCACTTCGTGCTGCATTCCGATCTCCTAATTGTGACAAGATTTCTTTGTCGTCATCCGTGAGTCCAAACTCCTGATCAAATGTTTTTCCATCTGCTTCCTGAATAAATGTAATCCCGAAGGAGGCCAATGATGGACCAGAGTTTTCGTTCGATGTTGAGACAAATGCATCAGTTGCCACAAGAGTGCGAGTAAATTCCGTGGTTCTGTATTGAAATTCAACGGCTATTCGATGGTGGTATTTGATCTGGCGATTCGTAGTGAATGTGATTTCTCCCGTGGCATAGTCAATCACATAGTCTTTGGATTCTCCACGTTGCAAGAGGTTGCCATCCAAGTAGACGGATTCTGAACCAGGGATTACCAAAATAAATTGCTCATTCGAATTTCCCTGAAGTCGGTAAGGCCCTTGCACCCCATCATTAACCTGAAGATCCTGCGTGTTGAAAAGTCCTCTGGAGGTCGCAGCTGCTACCTGAAGTGATCCGTTCAATGTATTGTGTGGCAACGGGGCTGTAATTCCTATGCCTTGAATCTTACGATTGAGTTGAGCAAATACACTGCGGTTTAGCTGTAACTGGTAATCGCCGAGCTGAGCAGTACTGAATGGAGTTTCAATCTCAATGAATACACGATCAAGCTCACTGAGTCGTTGGGTATTTCCTTCGGATAGAATGGGGGTATTTTCATCCGTCAAGGCAGCTCTCAGGTAGATATCGGGGGCAATCTGTCCAGACATTTGCAAGCGTAATCCAGATTCTATGGTGGCATCCCTGTTATTTCCTGCCAGAATGCCACGTGAAATTGAACCGGTTCGTCTGAACTGAATGGGACGTGATTCTTCACTTGGGGGAGTGACCTTCACTGGTGCGATAGAATCAACTGACGGTGGACTTTCCTGAACACGAGAATATTGCTTCGGAAGATTGAAATCCCAGATCCTGTACATGACGATTACAGAATCAACCATAGAAAGACCTGGAATCAACAATTGACGCAAACGCATATCAAATCGATATTCGCTTGAATCAAGAGGCACCCCATTTGCCGATACGATTAGTGTGTTCGGCACAGACAAGGGATGCAAAAAGAAAGGTTGGTCTCCGAACAGTGTGTCAACTTGGACTTCCAGATTCTGTGCTGTGGAGGTTGAGTATACGAGAGGTAAACAAAGAAATCCAAAACACAGATTACGAAATCTTGGAAGCCAGTTGGATTTTTGGATCTTTCTAAATCCCAAAACTAACGTCGTCCGCTAGCTCATTCGTATCATCTGATCTGATGGCAACTCCAGCTTTCTCGAGAAGATGACCGCACTGATGAATCCCTTCAACGAGTCCATCAGCCAGCTTGCCAGCCTTAATATGCTTCTGAATAATGCCTACGATCTCCACCCAATCATCTGGATCCACTTTAGCATTGATTCCAGAATCTCCGATGACTTCTATACGATGTTCAAGTAGTGATATGAAGAGCAGAATACCCGTACGTTCTCGTGTGGAGAAGACTTCTTTTTCTACGAATGCCTGTAGTGCACGCCGGTGAGTGGCAAGAGTCAATCTGGCTTGCCCAGCGAGTTTTCGTTTCGCCGCAGGCATTAAATATACCAGAAAACCTCCGATCCCAGCCATTAAGACCATAAAGAGTATCGGTAGAAACCCTTCGGCGATTAGGCCACCACCCCAGCCTGAAAACCATCGTACGCACAAAATTATAGCATAGGCGAGAAGCGCAAATACACCAGCTCCTCGCCATATGGCAACTTCATGCGAGTCACATTGCTGAACGATATAGGGGACAATTTCGCCTGAAGTTTGCTTTTCAGCGGTGGAAACAGCCTCTTTGATGCGGTCAAGATCCGCGTCTGATAAAATTGGGGATTTTTTTGCAACTTGATCCATTTGAGTGTTGATTAAGGAGATGATGTGGGTATTCGGATCCCCCACAGTCATTCATCATGTAGAAGTTGTTGAAATGCTTTTTTGAATTGTGCATTGCCCTGCCCTGTTTCGTCATAAAAAGGAAGTCCATAAACCCAGTATTCGTCTCCTTCAAAGAGTGTACTGACTTTATCTCTCCATTCAATATCCTCCAAGAGTTCCTGTTTCCATGAGTCATTTGACTGAAGATGCTTTCCCTTGGGCTCAATAAATAATTGAAGGACTTTCCCCATTTCTTTACCTTTTTTTCGGAGAAAGAGAATATAGTCAGGTTCAAAGCCCTGCCCGCTCTTAAATGCGAATAGTTTTACAGCTTTTTCGTTCCTGAGCAGGAAGAATTCATCATACTGGTTTCTAATTGAGTCTGCCTGTTCATCCAAGAACTTAATGAAATACTTTTCTTGATCGGTCCCATAGCAATTATCGTAAGCGTGCCAGCTTTTTTCAACGGGATCGATGAGATCCAGTCCTTTAATTCTGCTCTCACCCCAGCTAAGACTAGATTCCCCCTCAATCCGAAGTTTGACAGTCTTATCGGTAAAGCACTCACTAATTTTTTGAGGTGTGAAGTTCCTCGTTCCTACAAATTCCACACTCGCATGTCTCACACCGGCTTTAATCTCTTTCAAGACATACTGTATGATCTTCAATCTCTGCCTTGCATTTAAGCTTTCAAGGTCGGATCGTACCCCCCGAACAGTCACCGTAACACCTCCTAGATATGAATCAGATGTCCGAAATTCGGATACGCTGGTCAGTCGGGGAAAATGCTTCTTCAGATTAACAAAATGGAAGAATTCACTGGAATCCATTGCAAAATTGAGGATGCTCTGATCAAATTCTCCAAGATGTAAGTCTCGGGCAATCACCTCTTCGCTGGACTGTTTCATTTTCCGCCCTTCCTGATCAAAGGCGGTTTCTTCTGTCACACGCCCGGTCATGAGAGTAGGATACGTATATAAGTTGCGAATCTCGTAATCACTGAGGCTATCTACACCTTCACGCGAGTTTTTGACTCGTTTATTCGTCCACACATATCCGACTTGATAACACTGCGACTCTTTGAACTCTTTCTTTAATTTCAGATCAACCGTGCGAGTAGGATGATCCTCCAACATTCCTGTGCGTCGCAGAACTCTCTTTATCTCATCAATATATCTCGGATTGTGCGAGCAGTGGTAGTATAATTCCTCAAGTATCCTTAATGGGTGTTTCAGATCGCTGTCATACTTGCGCTTTTCTGGGGCGACGTCAGGTTGATCTGGAACATTAAAGGGAAAGTATCTGGCACCCCGACCAATCAGTTGAGCTTCGGACATGGTAGTTTTGCCAACCTTATCTCGTCCAGCGTCTCTAGTGTCATACAATCGAACAATATCAAATAAATTGAGAACATCCCAGCCTTCGTCTAGCTTATTCACGGCAAAGATGACTCGGATATCATTTGATTGGGCTTCCAGATTATTGAGGTCAATCTGAAGTTTTTGAAGATCTTCCAGCCGATTAATATTTGTGACTTTCCCCTCTCCAAATGCACCTTGCAATTCGCGGGCGAACTCATCTGCTTCCATTCCACGTTCATCCATAATATAGTTAAATGCAAGAGAAAGTGTCTCGTCATCCGAGGAAGATTTCCTAAGCTTGTTAATGATGCTTCCGGACAAATTATTAACCATGGATGTAAAGTCAGACTCATTTTCCGCTGACTCGCGAATTGTTTTTGACTTCATGAGAATGACGGGTTTACAATGGATCTCGTGGTTCTCTGCCACTTTGAGTCTGTATTGACTCAAAATCATCGCTTGAACCATACGATCACACGGAGGCAGGTCAGCTTGTCTCAGTTCAATATCCTTTGAATAGCCCTCTTCCCTAAAGTGACGTAACTGATAGTTATACAAAATTTTGTCATGGTATTTCTCCATCACTGCCGGATGACTCAGATCGGCAGTAGCGGTAAACTCCAAAAGGACATTCTCAGGGTGCTGAAGGAAGATATTACTTACCGTATTCTCCCAACTGAGCAGTTCTCGGGTTTCAACATAAGTCAGTCGTTTCTTGGTTTGAGCATTCAGATGGTGTGCTTCATCTGAGATCATCACCACTTTATAATCACGAAAATCTTCTAATGTCACTGTATTCTCTTTTGGATGATGTACTCTTGTATGGAGTCCTTGAATAGTGGTGAAATGAATATTTATTGCGTCGGTGCTTACCGCATTAAAGTTCTCCACTACTTGAAGTTCTACTGGCTTACCATCAATCCGAATGGTGGGTGCAAATAAATATTTAGCAGAAACCTGATTGAGAAAATTATCTTTCGTCTTCTCAATGATCTGGGAAGAGTTCACGAAAAACAGAAAATTCCGATGCCCCCGCTGGTAGAGATCTAGGATCAGCGCGGCCATCAGTATCGTTTTACCGCTACCAGTGGCCATGTGAAATAATAAATGAGGATTGGATATATCTGTCTTGGAATTTGGAGTAATGTAGAAGATCCAGCGCTTCAAAGCTTCAATCTGGTAGGGACGAAGCTGAATTCTCTCCGCGAGATTATTTGTGATGGAATCTGGAAGGTCAACTTTCAGTGCTCCATGCTTAGACAGCGAATCGTATTCAGCGGCGAGACTCTGTGTCATTTTGAGATCGTATAGAATGAGCGGGTCAAATCGGCATCTTCATCCGAAATTGAGAAGTCTTCATCTCCGAGAGAGTCTAGATTTACGTATAAATGATTGGCATCCAAACAATCCATCAGAATACGCTTGGCATCATCTATGGGAAGATTGTTGAACTCATCCTCATCAAATGCATCCATGTCGACATTATAGCGGAGGAATCCCGTTTTCTGTATGTCACTCTTGATAGATTGTAATTCGGAAATCTTCTCTGCAGCACTAATCCGGTCAAGAAAATTAGAGTTTGAATCTGCGAGTTCTGCATAGACAAATGATCCACCTCCCTGCCAGTTAACCTCTTTTGAAATACCTCCTTGTTCACCTTCGATCACTTTTTGAAGCCGAACCTTCGTCAGATCTTGTATATAATCCATCTGCTCAACACTAATCCATTGTCGTCCCATCTTGTGAGCAACGGCTGCAGTGGTTCCTGACCCCGCGAAAAAATCAAGCACGATGTCGCCTGGATCCGTCACGAGATTAATCACTCGTTGAAGAAGTCGCTCAGGTTTTGGTGACATACTTTTGGCTGTATCGGCTCCAAATAGCGCATTTAGCTCTTTTCGTGCTTCTTGGTTATGCCCCACCTCGGAATTAGGCCACCATGTCCAAGATCTAATGGTCCCTGCCTCACTGAGGTAAGTTTTGATCCGGGGTCTGCCATTTCCAGAATTTCCAAACCAGATGCGGCCTTCATCTTTCAAACGAAGATAACTTTCTTCAATCCTCTTCCAGCATCTACCCTCTGGAGGAAGGTACTTTGAACCACCGGGTGCATGGATTTCATACATTTGGTTTGGCCGATAACCCTGAGCGGCAAAATCAGTTGAGACCCATGGGCCTCTTGGATCATTATCAGGATTTTTGTAGTGCGCTTTTTGCTTATCGGTTTTTTCCAAAGATGAATATGCTACTCGTGTAGTTGGGCTTGCGTACACCAGTATATGATCAAATGCATCACCTAAATTAACTCTTCCATCAGGGGATATTCTTTTTTGCCATGCAATGTTTCCTACAAAATTCTCCCTGCCATAAACTTCGTCCATCAGTACCTTACAATAGTGTGCTTCTCCATCATCAAGATTAACGAATATAGTGCCGTCTCTACGGAGCAACTCCTTAGCGACTTCAAGCCTATTTCGCATAAATGTTAACCATGCAGAGTGATTGAATCTATCATTATAGCGAAAGCTGTCCGTTCCAGTATTATAGGGAGGATCAATATAAATTAGCTTCACCTGGCCGGCATACCGCTTTTTTAGGGAATGAAGTACTATGAGGTTATTCCCTTTGATGAGTAAATTATCGTTCTCTAAGACACTCTTAACAGGCTTAGCCTTTCCAGATGCACCAGACTCTGAGCCATAGCGTTCCCAGCCGATGAGCATTTTGGGTTCAAAAAGTCTCGTAATGTCATCAGGAGAGAGCACTGTATTCCAGAATACTTCTTTTCTGCCACGATCTTCCTTGGTCATTGCTCCCTCGAGCACACAATCCTTGTATGGCCATACCAAGATCACATTACGAGGTTGACTTATTAAATTCCTGCGTCCATCCAACAGGCCAATACGGTTTTTGAACGCAGTATAGCTGTCAGGCAGAAAGGTCTTGTTAGAGACAAAATCCCGAAATTTCACTTTGTCGAAAATCAAGATTCCATCAACCTCAGCGAAAAAATGCCCCCTGAGTATCTCTGACTGAATCAGTAATCTCAGAAGTCGGGGATCCATTTGAAGAGCCGCTTCAATCACTTTATTTCTGAGAATAGCTTCATTAGAAATAAATTCCTGTTCAGACTCCAGCAGATTTATCAATTCTTCAAGAAGGTTTTGCGGTTTACCTGAAAAAAGCTTATTGAATTTATCCCCCTTGTTAATCGATGCCATATTTTTATTCAAAATTAATCTCACACATATTTGAAAAGCAGGTACGTACCATAATTGGAAAGTATTGGTTCAATTCGTTTGGTTCTACCACAGTTTTTGTGGGATGGGGATCATTTTGGGAAGGGTACATTGAGGCGATCCAACCAATATCAGTATAGTCGGTTTTCTGAGTTTCATCGCGGATGGCGTTCCAATTGGGTTGCTCTCCATGTGCCTGACGCCACACCGCATGAGATCCGAACTCCATGAGTAACCTGTTATTTAGTGCCCCATGGGATCATTGCCCTACTCAGAAGCGTCCTCTATAATCTGAAGGCTGCATTGAGAAATCTCGGAAATAATATCCAAAGCCCTCGCAATCTCTTTGAGATTAAAAACTTCAGAATATCTGAAAACGTTTGTGCTGCTGAAAATGATTCCTGCTACCACATCTTGGAACTGTAATTCCGTAGCTTCAAAAATTAGGAGTATCCCCAAGTCACCTTTCAAATTGTGAACCTCTGCCACAATTTTGAAATCTTGGTCCCTGATGTCCTTCTTGATATAGGCTATAATGTGCAGTTGTCCGATCCGCTTATATCTCTACTCATTGCTCCCCGAAATAAGCTCCTCTGTTAACCCGCTCCTGTACAGCCCTCTTTTTCCATGGAGATTTAGAACTCCATCCATAATATTCGCGGTAGCACACAAGACATAATCACCTTGACTGGTGTTTGACGGGACCAGAATTGTATCTGTGAAGGAGGAGGTCTCCTCTGCCAGAAAAGGTAAATAACCTGTGGGAAATAGGATGCATGGTATCAAAAGGGCAGGTCCGGTGTTAGGCTGGCAATCAATATTCTGGGATGACAGATTAAATCATTTCGGTAGCATGCGTATCTCTGGTCAGCGCTATCCTCTTCGGATCATCACGAGGATCGGCAGACGAAATTTGCATCTCCCCCAAGAATTGGGATGGCTCTTTGACGTAACCGGAATACTCCCTTGACCATGATAGTGTAAGCGTGTCTTGCACCCGGGTAATCGCCACAAAACAGATTCGACGCTCTTCTTCCATCTCTAAACTGCCTGAACCCTTCTTCACCGCTCGGTATAACGGAAACATTCTCTGGGCCATCCCGACCAAGTAAACATGCCTGAATTGAAGCCCCTTAGCTTGATGAATCGTCATGCACCGAATCGTATCATTTGAAGGTCGGGGGACCTTGGAGGAAAGATCAAAGTGGTGAATATAGTTATTCAGAGTTACATCGGTGCCCGACTCTTGGAGAATTTCGTTATCTATACTCCGCCATATATCAACTTCTTCAGCAGTCACATCTTCTTGATCCTGCGAGACCAACGATTGCTTGGCTTCATCTAAAACCCAGTTAATAATCTTTCGGAAATCCAATCTATCTACCAAATTATCCTGAATAAGTGTGAGTAACTGTGAATGACTCTGGTCTTTTACCATATCCATCCAAGCACGCAGAAAGTTTCCCCCGACCAATGTTGCCTGCGCATCTACTGCATTTGAGTCCACCATCTTACCCGAAAAAGTATACCACCGATGACACAACCTTTCCAATACAACTTGATCATGCGGTAAGTTAGCCAACCGTAAAACCTCAACTAAGACTCCTAAGAGCGGAGAATCAAAACTGCTCTTTTTTTGAATCAAAAGCGCATTATGTCCATTCCTACAAAGACTATCGGTAATGAGTTGAAGCAGGAATCTTGTCCGTCCAAGTACCACACATTCTGATGGATTAAGCCCGCGTGATTGAATATCCTCTCCTATGAATGCAGCTTCCTTTCTCTCGGAATCAAAGTGTCGAATACGCAACGTCTGGGGGCGAGCGCCATCGCTCTGGTCTCTGGCCACCAAGGGTTCTTTTTGAAGAACTCTGGAATTATGCTTTATTAAGAGATTCGCGTAGTTGATAATCTCTGGTGGACAGCGATAGCTATGAGGGAACTGGATAGTTTCCACTTCATAATGGCGTCGTAGATCCAGCACACGCTGAACACTTGCTCCGTTCCATTGATAGATGATCTGATCGTCATCTGCGACAACAAAAAGATTGTGATGTCGCTCGGGCGCGATCAGCCGAATGAGTTCATACTGCGCTCTGTTTGTGTCTTGAAATTCATCCACACAGATGTGAGTCCAGCCGATACGAACAACACGAGCAACCTTTGGGTTTTCACGAAGCAATCGATTTGCAAAATAGATCAAGCTTCCAAAATCCAAACGATTAGCCCGGATAAGTGCAGTACAATATTCATGAAAGAGTGGTTCAAGCCATGGAGGTGTAGAAGGTAGCGTAGAGAAATCTCCGTTTCCGCTATATGCTTCCGAAAAAAGCCGATCAATCAAGTGGAGAAGATGACTTGGATCCTCAGGGATTTGATGTCGGCTATCTTGAAGGTTCCTGATCACCTCTACAAGAACTGAAACCCTGTCTTCTTTCATGGTAAGGAGACTGTGGTCAGGTCGAATTCCAATATGGCTCCCATGCTGACAAAGGAGTTCGGATGCAAATTTATGGAAAGTACACAGGCGAGCACGATTGGTATTTATTTTAAGAAGTTGATCTACTCGTTCGCGCATTTCCGTTGCCGCCTTGTTCGTAAAGGTCAGTGCTAAAACTCCTGCATGTTCATTCTCTTCAAGAATTCTGGCTACCCTAAGAGTTAATACCTCTGTTTTCCCCGACCCGGGACAGGCCAACACGAGCAGCGGACCATCATTCCAGTTAACTGCATACCTCTGATTTGTATTTAAGCTCTCTTGGCTAATCACCTGTATCACCTCCAGCGAATACAATAGCCTTCTCTAAAACGGAACGTATCTCTGGTGTTACACTGGGCGAATCGGATTGAGTCCATTTCAGTGCAATGTCTGCAGCAGCTTTGGTCTTACCCCCGCGTTGAATACCATCAATGAACTTCTCCCAGTACCCAGGCTCATCTGGTTTCAATTTGATTTCATTGGTACCCTGATTTTTCATGTAGAGTGAATACACATCCTTGAAGCCATTACTTGCTAAGTGGCATTCTAGATTCGGATACGGAAACTCACACTTTCCTTCTTCCAAAGTACCACCACATGCCTTACGCAAAGCATTCTCAACTTTTACTTTCTGACGATCATTATCCCCAACACAGTACCATGCAATACCGAGTGCATTCGCAACTTTGGCCAAAGTACTAATATCAGATTGTGCAAACTCAACCAGTCGAACCCCCTCTTTATGAAGATCCAACTCGCATGCTCGTGCTGCCGCTTCGTACACCAATATATCACTCTGACCTTCCACTAGTAGCCAACATCGGGCAAACAATAACTCGCCGCGAGTCCTACGGATATGATAGTTGAATTTGTTTACCTCCTCTGTAGACAGGACATCACGACCAATACAGAATGTTTGGATTCCATCTGGCGTTTGTGCCAAACGGCGAATCTCCCTTATGTTTATTTCAGCAATGAGTTCACCACTATGGGTAGAAATCAGACGTTGAGTCGCAAAGTTTTTTAATATTTTCCATAATACCCGAATCGCGGAAGGATGGAGATGTGCTTCCGGTTCTTCCAAAGCAAGAATGGAAGTTCCAGATTCTTGGCTTTCTAAAAAAGCAAAAAACAATATCAGAACCGCAAGACTTTGTGTACCTTCACCATGCAGGGCAAGGGGTATTTTTGCTCCAGTAGTCGCTCCAATCTGAACCTGAGCTTTGGACAGAACTTCAAAGGAACGACTTGGAATAGCTTCAATAGAGACGGGGCTGTCACTTCCCAAGGGAACAAGTGATTGCAGGTGACGAAGATATTTTTTTACTTGATCAAAGCTGCCATGGGACGATACGATTAGATCGTTCACCTCTTTGAGGCGAGACTCAATTTCTGATTTCCTATCCTGAGAGAGTTGGGAATCTTTGAGAAATGGTCGCCAGAATGGGCCTTTGGCATCAAAGTGTCGACTCACATCGCGAAGTGCGCCCAGATAATAATAGTGCAGTTCTCTTCGCAATACAGTAATTCCATTACGGACTACTCCTGGTTGGAACTCACTCCGATTCTCATCAAGGAACAACCATTTATGCGAAAATTCACCGCTTACATGGTCAAATCCACATTTTAGCCGTAAATGTACACGATGGATATCGTTACCAGCCACTTGTAGAACTTGAGCACGGCTTAGGCTTGCAATTAATTCTTTTCCCCAAGGCTCAGTGAATTCATCGGATAATATCACATCAATTATAATCGGTTCAGCGGATGAGGGAGTGGCATCTTCGCTGGGAAGATGGAAATCCATTTCTTGAAAAATAGTACGGTTTAATCCAAGATGACTGAGGGTAAGTTTCAACGCATCAAGTACAGTAGTTTTCCCGGTGTTATTTTCACCGATCAAAACAGTAACGTCTCTCAACTCTAGGTCAAGTCGCTTAATTCCCCGAAAATTTTGGATTTGAACTGAGGCAATATTCATATTCGTTGCCTTAGAGAAGTTATCACATCTTTCATGAGTAGCCAGTCAGTCCCAACTGCTCTCCAAAGTAACAACCTAAGGACTGAAAATAGGATAGGATATCCGACCTAAGATCTTTCTTAAACCCCAAACGAAAAAGTTGTCAAGACTTGGGAGTATTTTACGGCAATCTAAGTGTATTCAAGAATAATCGCAATGTTCAACTCGGGTGATAAAGAAGCTGTATCCAAAAGGATTAGTAGTGGAGTCATTCGTTTTGTTCAACTTGATGATCCAACTATGAAGTGCATATCATCGTCTCATCTTATCAAGAGGGGTTCACCACCAAGCACTGGAAAATAAGCATTACTCTTAACCACTCTCTTATTTATGGGATAAGGAATTTCATCCCAACCGAAAGTTGAGAATTGTTGGTGGCGATAAAGCAGTGGGGAGCATTCATGTGCTAACCAAATTGCATTGGAAGAGATTGTGCTCATGTATGTCTCAGACGTGTGGATAAATAAGCGTGTACAGACAAACTTATAATACTCAATGCAATGGCCACAAGCACGAATCTAATCAAGGACGCTTCAGTGCCAACCTGACCTAATTTGGAAAACACGGCGAGGGGAATCGTTTGAGTTCTACCTGGAATATTTCCTGCAAAGACGATCGTTGCCCCAAATTCTCCCACAGCCCGGGCAAATCCAAGGACAATTCCGGCAATGATTCCCCTTGCTGCTAATGGAAAAGTAACCCATCTAAATACTGCCCACCGTCCTCCTCCATAAACAGATACTGCTTCCTCCCATTCAGGATCAATTTGTTCAAACGCTACACGAAAGGTCTGTACGAGTAGTGGAAATGCCATAATTCCAGCGGCGACAGCTGCTCCAGCACTGGTAAATGCTAACTCAATTCCAAATAGCGAATTCAGTAACTGCCCCGCTCCACCATTCGGTCCGAAGAACATCAACAGTAACAACCCTGTAACCACTGGTGGGAGGACTAATGGAAACTGAACAATATTCTCAATGAGAAAACTAAGGACAGATTTCTTTCGGGCCAGATACCAAGCAATGAGAATCCCTGGAACGACGGTTATGCCAACCGCAACGAGAGCAACTCTCACAGAAAGTGCTACAATGGCCCACTCCTGCCCTGCAAAGTCCATATCATTGATTTTGAAATCCGAAACTCTCCCACAATTCTAATTGGGATGAATCGGTTATGAAGTCAGCAAAATATGTTGCGGTTTCATGGTGCGAAGTCCCTCGAATCACGCTGAGGGAATATCTAATCTCTGGCATACATGAATCTGGGAATTGGAATACAATATCCAGATCAGGTACCAAGGTAACCTCCGAGCCATAAACCATTGCATACTCTGCTATACCTGTTTGAACCGCGGTGAGGGCTGCCCGCACATCCAGAGTCGGGAGAATTCTTGGTTTCAATGCATCCCACTCCCCAGAACATTGAAGTGCTTGTTTTCCGTAAACGCCCGCGGGCACATGGGTAGGATCCGCCATGGCTAGTCGATCGCCAGATGAGAACTCCGATAAAGAGGACACTTGTTGGGCGCCTGACGAACCAAGCACAACCAGTGTATTGCCGACAAAGCTAATTTCTGGACCGACAACCAAATTTCGTTTTTGAAGAAACTCCGTCCATTCAGGACTGGCAGCCAGAAATAAATCAGCAGGAGCTCCCTGCTGAATTTGTCTGGCGAGTAGCGAAGTTGGTCCGATATGTGTGTGAACCGTAATACTCGGTTCTTGAAGTTCAAAGAGGCTGACCAACTCTTGTAAGGCATCCGTCAGCGAAGATGCGGCAAACACCGTTATGGAGACCTGTGAGGAATTGTCGGCTGGGGCACAACCGCCAATAAGAAACATTGCGGCCAACAACAACCGCGTCATAGACTCATCTGTTCCTGAATAGTTGAGATTAAAGCAGTTGCACGCTGGTAATGCATTGAAGAAGGATCTGGAGCAAGATCTAACACTAATTCTAGCTGAGCAATTGCTTCCTCACTACGATTGATGCGTGCAAGCATAAGTCCGTAGTTGAAATTAGCGTTTAAATGCGTCGGGTCGGCTTCAAGCACTTTCTTAATCTCCGTCACACCTTGCATTGGGTTTCCAGTGTTCAAGTATGCCGTAGCCATATCGGTGCGTACATCATGATTATCCGATTCAAGCGCCAAAACCTTCTGGTAGGCCATAACCGCCTGATCTGCAACACGCCCACGCATCTGAGAATCAGATTCATCCGCCATCCACTCGTAGTATAAATCCCCTGCCGTCTTCCAATCTTCGGGAAGTCCTGTCTTTTCTGCAATTTGTGATTGGAGATCTGCGGCCAAATCCAATCGCTCCCCTTCCACCAAGGCATAGACCTTTTCACGCTTTAATACAAGGGATAGTGCACTGGTATCTGAAGCGATCGCTTGATCCAATTCATTGACACGATCAGCCAGTACACCAGTGAGATCACTACGGCTCGGGAGAGAACCTGTAGAAGATGTCGTAGGTGAACTAGATTCCTCAGGGGAAGAGCGCTTACTAGCAGACGTTACCATAAACAACGTTACGACGAGTAAGCCCCCTACCCCAATGATCGGAATAATTTGTGATCCAATCCCGGATTCAACGGAAGACGGACGCTTGTCTGACTTTTTGAATTGACGGGGCGATTTGGAATCCAATTTGGTGTTCTGCAGATTTAAACCACACTTGGAGCAGAAATTAGCATCCGCCGAATTCTCCCATCCACACGAATTACAATAAGTACTTACAGGTAAACCTGCCGCAGAGGACTTCGGTATATCATGGTCAATGACCCAACCACATAGATCGCAGTGGGTTCTTTCGTGGATGAGCTTTGCCCCACACTCACCACAGACCACCATGGCTTATTTGCTCATGGCTGAATTAACACGATTTTTGAAGTCTTTGGATGGTTTGAATACCGGGGCTATGCTAGCCGCTACGGGTACTTGCTCGCCAGTTGAGGGATTACGCGCCATACGTGCTTTCCGATGCTGAGTCCGGAAAGTACCAATTTTGCGGAGTTCAAGAGATTCTCCCTTAATCAGTGCTTCTTCGACTGTCTCCCAGAATGCAGCAATGGCAGCTTTAGTCTCCAGCTTAGATAAGCCGGTTTTATGTGCAACTGATGTTACGAGGTCTGCCTTAGTCATGGAATTTAAGTTTAGTTGATGTGAATGTTTGTTGATAATTCCCAAATATAGACAATTATTCTAATAACTCGGTTATTTGTGCCATTTAGCAAGAAAAATTTCTCATATTCAATTTTGATTTGCGAAACTTTGCTTCATGCGCTTATTTTATACGACTTATTATTCAAACATATTCAAGTATGAATTCTTGGCAAGGTTTAAGTTTTGAGGCACAGGGTACGGGCATTTCCGTACCTCTAAGCGAGCAGATCAATTTATTAGGTGGACTCCTTGGACGAGTTATTTCGGATCAGGCAAGTCCCAAGATGCTGGGATTAGTTGAAGAGTTGAGACATCTGACGAAACAGGCAATCAATGAGCAGGATCCGAGTCTACGAATTCAAGTGATTGAACGTATTGAAGGACTTGAACTCCAAGATATTGAATGGCTCCTCAGGGCTTATACAACGTTCTTCTATCTGGTGAACCAGAGTGAGCAGCAGGAAATTATCCGAATTAATCGCGAGCGTGCACGGCTCCTTCCAGAAGTTGACCGAGTGGATTCTATTGATGAAGCGGTGGGGATTCTTCACAAGGCAAACTATTCACTTGAAGATGTGGTGAATCTACTAAAACGACTAGATATACAGCCTACGCTTACGGCCCATCCCACGGAGGCTAGACGTCGTACGATCTTATATAAACAGGAGCATCTGGCATCCTTAATTGATCAGCTCAGAAACAGTAAACCGACTCCGGGAGAGCGGAATCAACTGCTTCACCAGTTGCATAATCAAATCGGGTTACTCGTTGCATCTGATAAAGTGCGTGCAAGTAAGCCAACTGTAATTGACGAAGTAGAGAATGGTCTTCATTATCTCCGAAATTCCATCTGGGAAACGGTTCCTCATATTCATCGTGATGTGGTCAGTGCAATTGAGCGCCATTATGATCAGAAGGTGGATGTCCCTGTATTTCTTAAATATCGATCCTGGATCGGAGGTGACCGAGACGGGAATCCGAACGTGACTGCCGAAATAACTCGACAAACCTTCTCTATGCATCGTCGAACTGCTTTGGCCCGCTATCTGGAAGATTTGCGACTCTTACGTAGAGACTTGAGTCTCTCCGAACTGCAGTTGGAAATCCCACAGATTCTTTATGATTCAATCCAGAATGATGAAGAAGTACTTCGTCTAAGCTCGCATCATGCAAGACAATTTGTGCAAGAGCCATTCCGCCGAAAGATCAGCTTTATGATGCAACGGATTAAATTAGCTAGAGATGGGGATTTTGGTATCTATGATAGCAAGAGTTTTATATCTGACTTACAAATATTGGCCCATGCTCTGGAAGAAGCAGGATACGCTACATTGGTTTCGCATGGGCGGTTGGGCAAACTCATTCTACAGGCTCAGGCGTTCGGATTTCATATGGTTTCCTTAGATGTCCGTCAACATAGCCGGCATCACGGCAGGGTTGTTCATAAATTATTTGAGTTATCCAAGGTATGTGAAGACTATTTGGGGATGGATGAATCGGATAAGTTGGAACTCTTAACAAATGAGTTACAAAATCCAAGACCTTTATTGCCCCACGGAGCAACTTTATCGGAAGATGTCCAGGAGATCCTTAATACTTTTGCTGTGATTAAGGAGGTCATTGAAAGGTCTCCAAGTGCATTTGGGAGCTATGTGATCAGTATGACCCATGCGGTGAGTCATGTCCTTGAAGTCCTCTTGCTGTCAAAAGAAGTTGGACTTTGGCGGATTGATGAGGGGAAGGTGGTTTCTCCAATTGATGTGGTTCCCCTATTTGAAACGATTGAAGACCTGAATCTTGCCGGGAAGTTACTCACGGGGATGTTTGAACATCCAGTCTATAAAATACACCTGGAGCATCGCAATAATCTCCAAGAGATTATGCTTGGCTATTCGGATAGTAACAAGGATGGTGGCTACTGGATGGCAAACTGGGCGCTGCATCAAGCACAGGGACACATCGGCAGGATCTGTAAGGATGCGGGGATTGATCTTAGGCTATTTCATGGTCGTGGGGGTACCGTTGGACGTGGAGGTGGACGTGCAGGTCAGGCAATCATTGCCATGCCTCGGATCATTCATAATGGTCGGATCCGGTTTACTGAGCAGGGCGAGGTCATTTCTTTCCGGTATGCCCTTCCCGCGATCGCTCACCGTCACCTTGAACAGATTGTGCGTGCAATGCTCATTGCTCCTCTTAGAGTTGCAGACGAAAAAGAGGACGCCGCAATTATGCAGCGGATCGCCGATGAATCTATGCAAGCTTATCGGTCATTGATTGATGATCCCGAATTCTGGCCGTGGTACGCTTCGGCTACTCCAATAGATCAGATCAGTCGTCTGCCCATTGCTTCCAGACCAGTTTCTCGGGGTTCCGTTCATCAGGTAGATTTTGATGATCTGCGTGCGATTCCATGGGTCTTTGCGTGGATACAAACTCGATATATCGTTCCTGGATGGTACGGCGCCGGTGATGCATTACAAGGAGTTTTGAAAAATCATTCATCTGATCTCCGACGCATGTATAAGGAATGGCCATTCTTTGAAGCTGCACTGAATAGTGCTCAACGTGAGATGGCACGGACGCGATTGGAGGTAGCCTCTGAATATGCATCCTTAGCCTCAGATCTTGGTACAGCCGAGCGAATTCATCAACGCATCATTCAGGACTATGAGAAAGCTGAAAAAGCTATACTTGAAATAACAGGTCACGAAAATCTGTATAGTCATGTGCCCGTATTCAGAAAATCAGTGAATCTTCGCAATCCCTATTCGGACGTCCTGAATCTCCTTCAGGTTGAGTTAATCAGGCGAAGTCGCAAGAATGTGGAGTCAGATAAAGAGAGGCTGGTTCACGCACTACTCCTCAGCGTGAACGGGATCGCAGCCGCAATGCAGAGTACTGGATAGGAATTCTTGCGAGGTGAAATCAAAACGAATCCAGTGCAATAGGAATGGCTAAAAATTAGAAATGCTGGAGTTTTTCTGGCACCGTTTGGACGAACTTGTCACATAAAGATATCTGGTCATGTCGGTCTTTCTTATGAGGGCAGATCAATTGGCGCATACTCTACCAATGCAGACTGTCCAGCGAAGTCCTTGATGGTGATTGACATTTCAACTCCGTAAGCATCTGTTACCCTCAGCGGTTTCCCGATTCGGAAATGGACTGGCTGAGGCCTGCCCTCCTCAATTGAAATATTATCAGCGTAAAGGTACATTCGATCGAAGGTATCACGAATCGGATTGAGTCGGCCATTTAATCCGGGTACCATACCAGTTCCGTTCGTAAAAATAACTGTTCCACCGTCCTCAAGTGGTATCAATTCAATCATGAGTCCACCCTGACTAGGAACCCACTCCTGAACTAGCCCTTTCGCGAACCCATGTAATGCAGCATACACAGTCATGGGTAGATGCGTCGTGTGAAGATCAAACTCTGCCTCACCAGCTTCGTTGGTTTTAGAACGGTGCCAAGTTTTATTTGGAAACAGTACTAGAACATCTGCACCTTCAAGCGGACTACCCTCCGAATGGATCGTGACTGTGGCATCTGATGGAGTAAGTTCAAGTTTTGCGGCGGGAATGATTAGATTCAGGTTTGATTTATCAACCATCGTATATTCTGGATTACGACCAGAAACCTCCTTAGTCTCCCTGAATATGATAGAAACTCCATCTCCACGCCGTTCCATCAAGTATCCACGATGTTGGGAGCCAGGAATATTATTCACGGGAATGCGCCCGAAGACCGAGGCTAATACCTCATTACGGGTTGCCTGGATTGAAGCCATCCCATCAATCGTCATCCCATTGAGGAGCTGACCAGGGACGTCAATTTCCAGACGATTCTTGAACATTGAAAGTCTGATACGTTTGGTTGATGTGGAATAGTCTTGATGTACTACGGCGTTGACCACTGCCTCAAATACAGCCGCTTTACTATACTGAGGTACATCTTCGCGGGCGGGTGTCTTTCGGGAAGATACACGCATATTTCGTACTACAAACTTAACTGCATCCGTAATCTGATCAGTTAACGGGCCCTGAATCTCTTGAGAATCTAATTGGCCTGATGCACGATCGTTGCCGCGATATTGAGTAGCCATAATGGTAGCATATGGTAGCCAAGTTTGCGGCATTTTCGTGCAGAGGAGGATTCCAGCAATTGTAGCTCTTTCTATGTTCTCCTCATCATCGGTAAGGAGCTTCAGATTCTTGAGCGCACGACGAGGGTCGGTTTCTCCAGTCGCGCTGAGTAAGGGTTCCCATAGGCGTTCTTCAAGAGATTGGAATCCAGTATTGGGGACTACTTGATGATCAAACCACGAATAGCGGCTCTGAGCTCGTCTTTGTGCTATTCGTAATTGTTCATCGCTTTCAAGGCAACGCTTGGATGAACCATTCCTGATGAATGCATGACCGGCCCGTGAATGCAAAGATTCGCCACGCGGTATCTGAACAATTAAAATGGATTCTCCATCAAGATCTCTATGACTGATCTGAATGCGAAGGGGAGGTTTAATTGTATAAGTGCTAATCTCGCTCAGTAGTTTATTCAACTCCCCCCATTTGATCCTTTGTCATTCCCTGAATTTTCCCGTCATCCGTGATTCTACACACGATCACGCCTCCTTGAAAATTGGCAAACGCGACTATTTCGTCGGCTAGATCATCTCGCCTAGGTGCAATTGGCCGATTGCCATTGAATTCAATCTGCTTAAATTCCCAATTACTGTCCTCACCCAGACGCAGGAGGCGCTGACGGATTTCCTGATCAGATATTTTCATGAAATACTTTTGGACTTCATTCGTGATCAACGATTAATATATACCTGAATCAATAGAACAAATATCTCATCTTTTCTTAATTTAGACTATCTCACAGGCCCCAGCTCTTACTCTTTATATACAAAAGATAAATACTCACTCAGTTGAAGTTGAACCTTAACTGGCAAATGATCAGAAATGTATCTGCCATTCTGAATTGAAACATTAGCCTCATAGCTGATCACTCTCCAATGATAGGAGAGTAGAATGTAATCAATCCGCGGGGCTTCGTCAAAATTCTTCCGCACCGTAAAGTCACTATAATGTGCCAACAGACCCTTGATTTGGCCTCACACTTCCTATGAATGCATCCTGCATGTCTCCCTCTGTCATCAACACAACAATGGTGGGAGAGTCTGATTTGGAATTTAAATCCCCCAGCAAGATCACTGGCTCGGAAAACTCATTGATATACCCTGACAATAGCTTTGCACTCTCATACCGAACCTACGTCCCAAGATAGTCAAAATATTTGTTATTTAGTGCTTTCCCGAAAACCCATGATTTCGGGAAGGCACTAAAAAGATGGGAATTGTACTGGCTTTCAGCGACGGTCTGGATACATCTTCTTCCATCCCGTACTTGCGTGAAAAGTACGGGATGGATGTATATACGGTCACTGTGAATACAGGTGCAACTCTGGACGAATCGGCTCTACGAACTCATTCCATAGAACTTGGAGCAAAAGAGCATTTCCAAGTTGATGCCCGTATTCAGAAAATCGGTGAAGCTTCGCAATCCCTATTCGGACGTCTTGACTAAAGTTACCCCCCTTCTCTCCTGTCTCTGAGCATACTTTTCCTACATTTTTTTGACTTTTTGAGGACAAATTCTCTCCTGCTTGCATGCGACTTTGCAGGTACGTCCTCCAGGTTTATCCCTTCACACTGCCGGGCGCCAGCTTGATCCCTTCACACTGCCGGGCGCCAGCTTGATCCCTGCCAGTTCAAAAGCCCGTTTCTGTATTGCGTTCACATCTGCGATGTAGGTCGCCAAGGAGGCCTCACCGGCAACAATATTGAGTTTGCCCTCAATGCGACTGAGTCCACGGAGTTCGTTCAACAGGCTTTCAAAGCTCATGACCTGTTCTCCCTTCGGAGTCCGCTTGGACTGCACCTTCTTGTTCGCCTGTTCCGAACGTTTCACCGGCGCAACTACGCTGGTTCGTTGCGCCGCTTTCCCCTCTGGATCATCCTCTCCAAACAGGATCGGAGCTAAGACGTTACGCAGGTGATACTCCACATAGTATGCCAGCATACACAAAAATACATGGCCTGTGACTCGGTCCTTCGTCCGGTGATGAGTGGGTTGAACCTTCAACGAAATCTTTTTGAAGGAGCGGAACGCCTGCTCCACCGCCGAGAGACGCTTGTAGTCCGAGACCACATCTTCGTCAGACGGATCCTCTTTCAGACTGGTCCGAATTGCATACACACCATCCAGACGTTCTGCGTTCTGAATCGCCTCCAAATCCCGGGCATACATGAAGTGTCCCTCCTTGACCTCATACGTGAAAAACCTTCCCGTCTTCTGCTTCTCAAGTACCTTGCCTACCCGTACTCCAATCTCCGCCTCTCGTTTGAGCGGGTTCTCGGTGCGCTGGGTTGCCTTCACGATCCTCTCCAAGGCTTCCTCCGTCTTGACCAGACGCTCTTCTCGCCGAATCTGCTTCCTTTCTTTCTGAATCGGATTTCTGCATAGAATCAGACGATCGTTGGGGTAATCCTCTGATTTTAACTGCATGAAGTCCTGCTCATCAAATAAACTCATCTCGGTCGTCTTTGCCGCTTCCACCACTTTGCGGAGACTGTCCTTGCGCATGGCTGTGATCCAGTCCAGACCGACGGGAAGGAGTGCTTCCCGAATCCCTTTCTGCGTCACCCCCCGGTCTCCCACCAGAACGACATGCTCGAGACCAAACGTTTCACGTATCTTCTTCACCTGTACCGCAAGCGTAGTGGGATCCGCGGTATTGCCTTTGAATACATCTACCGCCACCGGACAGCCCTCTGGACCCGTCAATAGCCCGATGAC
This sequence comes from Rhodothermales bacterium, assembly GCA_965208025.1. GTDB lineage: Bacteria > Bacteroidota > Rhodothermia > Rhodothermales > Bin80 > Bin80. The sequence goes on along the minus strand of OZ242302.1, from coordinate 422,374 downwards.
GATCTGCTTCTTTCCGCGTTTGCGGTCCCGACTGTATCCAAACTCCGCCCATTCGTTCTGCTTCCCTTCTACATAACTGCTGGTCAGATCGTAGAGCACCATGGAGCCTTCCCGGAGATGTTTCTTGGCCAGTCGGCATTCAATGGCGGTCTTTTGCTTGTGCAACCAGTCCATGGCCTCATACAGATCATCGGCATCTACCCGCTTGAGGGCCAGTTCTTCATTGAGCGTGGAAGACGCCGAATTGACATCAAGCAAGGTACGGGCGGCCAGCTTGCTAGCCTGAGTTAGAACGCGTGCGGTAATCATCCCGAGGACGAGCCGTCGATTCCGGGAATTTTTGGCGTGAAGCAAGGCAGGGACTTTTAGTTTTCGGACCATCCCCAAGACAAGGGCAACATGTCCATGGGCTTGGGATCCGAGTCGTTCAAAGAGATCATGGACGGACTTGAAGGCACTGGCTCCGCGGAGGAGTTCACGGATCTGCATGATGAGGGGTAAGGGCAGTTTGGTAATATTGAGGATGGTGATTTTGTCAATTTTTTCTCCATTTCGTTGGGACTCGCGAATGAGCCAAGTGGGCTTGGAGTTTCGGTTGGGAATTCGGGAGACGCACATGGGTACACATTTTTGACCTAAACAGAACTTCCCAAGGGGGGAAAAAGGTCCTAAATGACCCAAATTGAAGGAATTTCGTACCAATTTGCCCGAAAAAGGCAATTTATCGGTCAGAATGACCGATATTTATCGCTCTGATTCCCCGATTGGGAGCAAATAGGGGGTAACTTCAGTCTGGAAGCTCAGCATAAACAATTGCTTTTGAGGGGTGGTATGAATACGCCCCCGGATTTGCTCTGTGGCCTTTCCTTGACTGGTAACGAAGTTTGACCATAGAGACGTCTTATGGCAAACCTTTTCCCCGCCCAGAAAAGCGGATCACCCACCTTCCTCGGAAATTGATTCAAACTCAAGCTCACTTTGGCGAATGATTTCCTCAATTACAATCTGAACTTTTTGAGTCCCTGCCAACGAATCAAATATATTGATGAGTCTGGGAACAGTCACTATTTCCTCTATACATTCCATGTATCTGTCGACCACCTTTCGTATACTGTATCGGTCATTTGCTTGAAGTCTTATCCTTTCATAGATTGTCTCTACTGAGTCGTTTGACTTTACAACAAAAGTAATTTGATATCTTTGAACCTTATCAATATCAAGGAAATATTTGCCGACATCAATGCTTTCGGTAACTTGGAAGAATCTGCCCAGCGGTCTCATAACAAAATCTATTCCGCCGTCATTGGCATTCGTTCGTCCCGTTTTATACAGCACCAGTGTTTCCTCATTCAAATCTTCCCTTGACCAGCCCCAATAGACTACCTGAGTGGAATAGTGGGCTTTGATTGAGTATTGCAAAGCTTACGATCTCAAATATTCTGGCATCCACATTTGGATTCAGCAAGTCAGCTACAAATGATTTAGCCGATGATAGATCACTTGTGCTTATTTCCGAAATTCTTCGGCATTCCGCAATGAACGAATTAAATGATTCCTGCCTAACCAGAATGTACTGATCAATAATGGCTTTGACAGCTATAGCAAGATTTACTTCCTCACCGTTTATTGTTATCCTCAGCAAACTCTCATTGATCCAATACCGTTGAGTATCATGGTCACGTATGATTGGCCTTGCGACCTCGTTCGGGAAGAATTTCTCAAATTCTTGATTCAACCTATGGTTCAGGGAATGATTTTGTAGCTTGCGTCCAAAGGGTAGTTGGCGTTGCCTGTTAAATTAAATAGGTTGGAGAACTTGGCATCCTTATAGTTGTGATACTCACCCGATACATGAAATTTGTTGTTTAAGTAGTCCTCAATAAGCACATAAATTGCATAATGATTTCCATATGCTGCACATGCTTTTGATCCTCTATTTGCTGCCTCTGTTTTAATATTCAAATACTGTATAAGTGAACTGCATTCCAGAATGTCCTCGGCATCCGCATCGGTATATTTGGATAATGTCTCTAAAATAGTTTGGGTGAAATCGTGTTTGCGGGATGGCATGCGTCAGAGTTGATCTGCTACTTCTCAGCATAGAAATTCTTGATCCCGTTCGCATTTAATCGACGGGTGTTCTTCAATACAGGCTCTAGCGTCCTTCCGTCCATAGTAGAATAACCCAGTACTCTCCGAAGGCCAATATCTACATAGTCTGGATTAAGATCAATTCCTATGCTACGTCTATCCAAACGGGCAGCAACTGCACAAGTAGTGAATGTTCCGGCAAAAGGATCCATAACTATATCTCCAGGTTTTGAACTAGCGAGGATAATTCTATTCAGCAAAGATTCTGGCTTCTGGGTGGGATGATCTTCGTATTCATGCATGCGATATCTGACTCTTGAAAAATACCATACGTTACCTGGATTTTTGGTGATACTGTATTCTGAAGGAATAGCTTTTCGGTAATCGATCAGCTTTCGTTTGGCACCAGTCTTGGCTTCAATCGCAATAGCATCGTAGTTAAATGTGTAGTTATTTTTGTCTTTAACACAATACAAAATGGGCTCATACAAGGATCCGAATTTTTTCCTTGCTTGAACCCCAGAACTATCATAATACCAGATAATTCGAGACATAACATGAATGAGCGAGCGAACATAGATATCAATGTACGGCATAGCCTGAGTGCTAGCCATTAAATACATAGAACCACTGGGTGCCAACTTTCTGATGCATAGCGAGATCCATCTTTTACACCATTCAACATACGCATCAAGACATGGCCACTTATCTTTGATATTCCCGAAGTTCTTGCCTATGTCATATGGGGGATCAGAAAAAATGAGATCAACTGAACCATTAGGCACATGTGTTTCAAGTACGTCCAAGACATCCCCCCAAATCACTTTGTGGTCAACATTTTCGTAGAGCTTGATCATGAGATGCACCCATAAATGTATATTGTCATTACCTCAAACTACGAGACCCGAGTCCACCTTTATTTCCAGTTCCGTAGCTCTTCAAATCAAGTATAACATTCACTTATCTATAAAGCTACGCTCTAAATAAAATTAATACTTTCCGTATTAATCCATGTTTCTGGCGATTCACCTAAAATTGTTTCTGTCCTTCCGTTTTAACAGCCAGTAGTTTCAGATTGCGAACCTATATTGAAGACAGGATTGGGACAGTTAATAGTGCACTTGTTGATCTCAATTCCACCCGATATGCTATGATGAGGGAATTAAGGGAGATACTCCGAAGGCTCACAATATTAAGTTGATTTCACGAAAAAAGTAAGCCAGAAAAATGAACTAGAGTGAAACACGGTAGACGCAAATCACAGCAATAAAGATAAATGGGTATCCTTATTAGATATTGAAGAACTTTCCCAGCATCAAGAAAAGGCGCTAAATTTGTTTCAACTTCTCAATATCATCATCTTATTCATGGGTACAATGGGATGACCATATATTTTTGAAGAGTACCGAAGAGATTGATGGTATTACTCACTCAGTTGCAGCTGAACCTTAACTGGCAAATGATCAGAAATGTATCTGCCATTTTGAATTGAAACAATGGCCTCATAGCTGATCACTCTCCAGTGATGTGATAGCAGAATGTAATCAATCCGTGGGGCTTTGTCCAAATCATTACGCTCCCAAAATCCGCTGAATGTGCCTATAGGTCCTTGATTTGGTCTCATACCGGCCGTAAATGCGTCCTGCAAGGTTCCTCTCTCAGTTAGCACAGCAATAGGATGAGAGTCTGGAGTTGAGTTCAAATCCCCAAGCAAGATCACCGGCCCAGAAAACTCATGGACATACTCTGACAATAGCTTTGCGCTCCCATACCGAGCCTGCGTCCCAAGATGGTCAAAATGTGTGTTAATCACTAAGAAATCAGTCCCGGTCTCGCGAAATTTCAAATGAGCAGATGTTGCAATTCTGGGAAGGCCAGCATCCCATCCTTGACTTCCTGGTTGATTTGGAGTTTCCGAAAGCCAAATTGTATTTGATTCAAGTAAATCAAAAACATCCGCCTTGAAAAAGATAGGAGTGAATTCGCCACCACTCTCGCCATCATCCCTTCCGACTCCAACCCACTCATAGCCAGTCAGCAATAAAGCCAGTTCGTGAACCTGATGACTCAGCGCTTCCTGAATGCCAATCAGATCTACCCCTGACATCTCTGCAGCAACCGAATCCACGCGATAAAGCCATGCACTTGCCCCATCATCTGGATTGTCATACCGAATATTAAATGACATTGCTGTAAATTCTGGCGAACCAATCTGGATTAGCAAAAGCATCAAGAGAATACTCAACATCTATCCTCCGATGGTAATCATAGGTCGATTATCTGAGGCAGCAATGAGATGCATGCCGGCATGGCGAGCACGTTTTTGACCGAGGGATCTACTGATCAGCCCTAAGAGATCTTTATCGTCTGCTCCGTTACGCATTGCATCCCGTAAGTTTACCTCTGCCCGTCCAAAAAGACAAATTTTCAAATTCCCGTCTGCTGTAATCCTCAATCGATTACAACCTTCACAAAAGTGATCGGTCATGGAAGAAATAAATCCAACTTGGCCCAGAAATCCAGAGACTTGATATAGTTTTGACGTTTCGTTAGGACCACACTCTATTGGTTGAAGAGGATAACGAGACCGGATAATATGAAGCATTTCACTGAATGGAACCATTTGGCTCTCGTCCCACCGATTCCCGCTAAATGGCATGAACTCAATAAATCGGACTTCAATTGGGCGGTGACGAGTCAAATTAACAAAATCAACAAGTTCATCTTCGTTGATATCTCTCATGACGACACAATTAATTTTGAGCCGAAAATATCCAGACTTCAAAGCAAGATCAATTGCGTCAAATACAAGATTTAATCCATCTTGACGAGTAATCTGCTTAAATCGACTTGCCGATAAAGTGTCTAAACTCACATTGATCAAATGGACTCCTGCACTCTGGAGAGCAGGGAGCTTACGTTTCAAAAGAAGACCATTGGTCGTCATGGCAAGGGTCTTAAGCCCAGGTAATTCTCCCAATTCAGAACCGATTTTTTCAATACCAGTCCGAAGCAATGGCTCTCCACCAGTCAGACGAATTTTCGTCACTCCCTGCCCCACAAAAAGCCGTGCTAAACGAATGATTTCCTCATCTGTCAATAACTGTTCGGAAGGAGTCCAATCCAGTCCGTCTTCGGGCATACAATAACTGCAACGCAAATTACATTGCTCAACGAGGGAGATTCGGAGGTAATTGTGGAATCTGCCAAAACCGTCACACAGGACATTCGCCAGACTCTTGTCAGGTGAGTAAGGTAACGAAAAGTCGTTTGGCACCTGTGAGGTAGGAGTAATTTCGGTGGCAGACAAAACCCTAAGTTCTTGCATATTATAACCCTCGCATCATGATCAGGACTCCATGGCAATCAAAAAAATAAGAACAGTCATCAGTCAGGTCCTAATCAACAATAGAAATGAGCATCAGATTTCTACACTGAGTTTCCAAAATGCTATGATCCAGGATTCTTTCCATGCGTTCAATTGCAGTTGTCCAACATTTAAGTAAATGGGAATTGTACTGGCTTTCAGCGGCGGTCTGGATACATCTTTTTGTGTTCCGTACTTGCGAGAAAGGTACGGTAAAGATGTATATACGGTCACCGTGAATACAGGTGCAACTATAGACGAGGCGGCTCTACGAACTCGCTCCAAAGAACTTGGAGCAAAAGAGCATTTCCAAGTTGACGCCCGTACAGATTTGTATAACGATTATTTACGATTTTTGATTATCGGGAATATTTTGCGTGGAGGCGTTTATCCGTTATGTGTTGGAGCAGAACGTGTGGTACAGGCTCGGGAGGTTGTCCGGATTGCTCACCAAGTTCAGGCGCAGGCCATTGCTCATGGCTCAACGGGGGCTGGGAATGATCAGGTACGTTTCGATTCCGTTGTTCGGCTACTTGCGGAGCATATCGAACTCATCACACCAATCCGTGATGAGGGGTTCACGAGGGAGGATACAACAAAATTTCTCCATGATCGAGGCTTCTCTATTCCCGAGAAGACCACAAGATACTCCATTAACGAAGGACTATGGGGAACTACGATTGGAGGCCAAGAAACACTTTTAACCGTCCTCCCCCTTCCAGATGAAGCCTATCCAAATTCGGTCTCCCCTGCCGATGCACCAGAGGTTGGCTTAGAGGTGGTGATTGAGTTTAAGAATGGTTTGCCTGTCGCATTAAACGGGGATACTTTACCCGCAGTGGAGCTTATCACTAAGCTTGCTGATCTTGGCTCGAAGCATGGGATTGGTCGGAATATTCATATTGGAGATACGATATTAGGGCTCAAGGGAAGGATTGGATTTGATGCTCCTGCACCGATGATTCTCATTACAGCACATAGAGAGTTAGAGAAGCTAGTGCTCACAAAATGGCAACGATTCCAAAAAGATCAATTGAGCGAGTTCTATGGAATGCTTCTTCACGAAGCTCAGTATTTTGATCCAGTGATGAGAGATATTGAAGCATTTCTGCTTTCTTCTCAGGATGTGGTTACAGGTTCTGTTTCAATTTGGCTATACAAAGGAAATATCATAGTCCAAGGTTGCGAGAGCCAGTATTCTATGTTTGACATTGGGGTAGGAACCTACGGAGAAGAGAATGCTTTGTGGGATGGAGCAGAAGCCCGTAGCTTCTGCAAGCTTAGTGGACTACAAGCAACTCTCGCATACAGAGCCCGAACACTTGAATGATCCAGACAGCAATTTTACATGGTAGTGGATATGTTGGCAGAGAACTAATTCAATTGATTCTACAACACCCCCACGCTTCCCTCGCCTCAGTTACCAGTCGGACATATTCTGGGGAACCACTTCACATTGCTCATCCAGGACTCAGGGGGCAAAATAACCTTCGGTTTATGGCTACCAGTGAGTTTGAATCTACTGAAATTGATGTTGTATTCATTGCGGCTGAGCATGGTAAAGGGGCAGCAAGTGTCAAGGCCTTACTTGATACAGGGTACTCAGGGAAGATCATTGATATGAGTTCTGATTTCAGATTCACAGATGTATCCGTATTTGAGTCACTCTTCAAAGTAACACATCCCGCTCCCGAGTTGATCCCGAAGTTCTCTTATGGACAGCCAGAAATCTTCGCCCCGTACTCTTCGCACTACATTGCAAATCCTGGTTGTTTTGCCACGGGGATGCTACTTGCCACATGGCCATTGCACCTGAACTGTTCGGATATTAGTGCTTCAATTACGGCGATCACCGGAGCCTCTGGATCGGGTATTCGTCCGAAGAAAACAACTCACTTTCCAGAGAGAGATGGGAATGTGCGTGCATACAAAGTATTAGAACACCAGCATCTCTCTGAGATTCGCCAGTTCATGAATCCAAATATTTCCCTTGCAATGGTGCCAGTTTCTGGACCGTGGACACGCGGGATTTGGGGAACCATACAACTGAAAACACCTGCTGGACCCTCTGAAATTGCCCAGTGGTTTGAGGACGCTTATGCCCACCATCAACTCATTCGACTCTGGAAGGATGAACTCCCCGAGTTGCAGTATGCCGTTGGATCTCCTTACTGCGATTTGGGATGGATCATTCGAGGTGAGCACCTTGTCATTGGCTTTGCACTTGACAATATGCTTCGCGGTGCTGCCTCTCAGGCAATCCAGAATATGAACCTTCTCATGGACTTGCCGATCATTACAGGACTGATCTCCAAAGCGGATTCATGAATACTCAGACCATTTTACATGATGAGGATACATTCCTTATCCCAACCTACAAGAAAATGCCCCTCGCGCTTGTGCGAGGTGAGGGATGCTATGTCTGGGATGCGGATGGTAACCGTTATTTGGACTTTTACGGCGGTCATTGTGTAACCGCCCTGGGGCATTGTCCACCCCATGTTGTGAATGCTATCCAAAAGCAAAGTGAGCAGCTTCTCTTCTATTCAAATGTAGTTTATAATGATGTCCGTGCGCGTGCGGCGAAGCTACTCTCGGAAATGGCTCCGCTACATCGAATATTTTTTTGTAACTCTGGGACGGAGGCAATTGAAACCGCACTGAAGATTGCACGAAAATCAACTGGACGAAGCGGCATCATATCCACAGTGAATGGCTTCCATGGACGAACCCTCGGAAGCTTGGCCGCAACGTGGAATCCATCCTACAGGGAGCCATTTAAGGAAGTGCTCGCACAAACTCATTATTTTGCCACATTCGGAGACTTGGAATCGGTACATTCAATTTTGAGTGAAAACAAGGACATTGCTGCTATTCTCCTTGAACCGATCCAGAGTATCGGGGGGATTGTTGAAGCCTCCACGGATTATTACATTGGTCTTCGCAAAATATGTGATCAGAATGATGTTCTCCTAATCTTTGACGAAATTCAGACCGGTGTTGGGCGAACGGGTACTTTCAGCATCAGCGAGCAACTGGGACTCATTCCCGATATGATCACACTTGCCAAAAGCCTTGGATCAGGGATTCCTGTCGGAGCTGTTCTGCTGAGCGATCGCCTCTCAAGTGAGATTCACTATGGTGATCAAGGATCCACCTTCGGAGGAGGAATGATTGCGATGAGTGCGGTCACAGCCACACTGGAGACGATCCACAATGATGGACTAATGAAGCGTGCTCCAGAAATATATGATGCAATTACTGCTGCTCTTGCACCCTATGCCGTTGAAGTTCGAGGGCGTGGCTGCCTCATTGGAATACGGGTCGACTCTCCTATGAGCAGTGTGCTGGCTGCCCTGCGACACCACGGGGTGCTTGCTGGTGGAAGTGGGGATCCTCATGTCATGCGAATCATGCCGCCGCTGATCACTGAATCCTCTCAGATTGAAGAATTTTCATTGGCTTTCAAAAGTGCAATGGAACATGTCTAATCCAAACTTGAGACACCTTTTTGATTGGCATCTTGAAGATGACCAGACGTGGGAGGAGCAGCTCAATCGAACGCTTCATCATTATCGTTCTCCTTGTCCATCGCCCAAGCATGACACCTTGCGAAGCCTTGGTCTGCTCTTTTTCAACTCTTCTCTTCGTACACGTACCTCCATGGAAGTTGCTGCTGCCAGACTTGGTGCGCATACCTCAATCATCACTCCAGGATCAGGAGTATGGGGCATGGAATGGAGGGATGGCTGTCGTATGGATGGTAAGTCGGTTGAGCACATACGGGAAGCGATTGGTGTATTGTCGCGATACTATGATGCATTGGGAGTACGTCTGTTTGCGACTGGAACGGATTACGCATTAGATCAGAGTGAGTCCAGATTTAAGAAAATTCTTGATTCCGCAACTGTACCTGTGATCAATCTGGAATCTGCTTTATATCACCCATGTCAGGCGCTCGCTGACGCGGCAACCATCAAAGAACACTTTAACAATGAAGTGAAGGGAAAGCGTTTTGTTCTATCCTGGGCTGGCCATCCACGTCCATTGGCACAGGCAGTACCGAATTCTGCACTCTTGATGGCAGCAAGGCTTGGTATGCAGGTAACGATTGCGCGACCACATGGATTTGAATTGGATCCATACATCATGCAACTTGCCGAATCCTATTCGTCCAAGCATGGCTACTCTATCACTGAGACAGATGATCAGAAATTGGGATGCACTGGCGCAGATGTGATTTATGCGAAAGCATGGGGAGGTCAACTGCGTTATGACGATCCCGCCGCCGAACATGAACTAAGGAGTCAGTACCAGAGCTGGCAAGTACGTAAACATCACCTTGATAAGGCGGCATTCATGCACTGTTTACCTATTCGACGAGGGGTTGTAGCCGAAGATGCTGTCATTGATAGCCCACAAGCAATCCACTTATTGCAGTCGGAATTCCGGCTACATGCCCAGATAGCTATCCTTGAACGTGCGTGGGGACTGATATGAAGTCACCCATCGTCATAAAGATCGGAGGATCCGTTCTTGATTCGTTATCTCTGTTGTGGAGTCAGGTACGACAGATCCAGTCGCCAGTCGTGATTGTCCATGGAGGTGGAGTCCAATCAACTGAATTAGCTCATCAGCTTGATCACACACCTACCTTCATTGGAGGTCGGCGAGTTACGGGAGATCTGGATCTCAAGATTGCAGAGTGGGCAATGAGAGGGGCTGTCAATATGAAGTTGGTCGCAACGGCAAATACTAATGGACTCAAGGCAGTCGGGCTGAGCGGTGTAGATGGAGCTATCATCAAAGTTCGGCGTCGTGAACCGTGGATGATTCACGGGAAAAAGGTTGACTTTGGCTGGGTAGGAGAAATTGTCTCCATTGATACGACTCTGATTCATACCCTCACCGAGGCAGGATTTATTTCAATCATTGCTCCTCTTGGTATGGATGATTCTGGTCAACGATATAATGTGAACGCAGATACGGTTGCCTGCACTCTTGCCGAAGTGATCCATGCAAAAGAACTGCTTATAGTAACAGATTCAGGGGGAGTCCTTAGAGATCTCAATAATCCTTTCTCTCTTCTCAAAACCTGTTCCCCCGAAGAAGAAGTTGCTGGACTTGAACAGGGCTGGATCAGTGATGGAATGTCTGTCAAGCTACATTCTGCACGTCGTGCATTGGCTAAGGGCGTATCCGATGTATGGGTTCTTGGAGTAGATGATCTATTGCACAAACGGAATGCAACATTAATGGTCATGGAATCATGATGAAGAAGATAAGTGTTCTTGACCTGTTAGATACAATGATTCGGTTCCCCTCGTTAAGTGGAAAAGAGGACGAAATTTGTGCGTATATGCAGTCGTATGTGGATCGTGCTGGTATTCAAAGTAAGCGAGTAGAAAACAGTCTGTATTTCTGGATCGGCGAGGGACCCAATAAATTACTTTTAGCATCTCATTTGGATGTTGTCCCTCCATCATCTCGGCACCCCTACCCTCCTTTTGACGCTACGGAGGTTGATGGTAAGATCTATGGAAGAGGTGCTTCGGATGCAAAAGCATCTGGGGCTTCAATGACAACGGCTCTCTTGGAATTGGCATCCGAAGGATGGAAACCAAAGAATGGTCAACTTACTGTTGCTCTCACCGAATGTGAGGAGACTGATTTTGAGAATAATGGACTCCAAAAGTTATTGGAGACAAGTCTTGCAAGACCCAATGCTGCATTGATTGGTGAGCCAACAAATTTGCTTCCAATTGTTGCTCAGAAAGGGCTCCTTGTTGTGCGCCTTGATGCCAAGGGAAAAACTGCACATGCTGCCCGACATGGACTTGGTCAGAATGCGATCCTCAAAGCTGCCAATGATGTCCAGTCCTTACAAAGTCTGAACTTTGATCGAATCCATCCCATTCTTGGAAACATCAGTGTGAATGTAACAACTATCGCAGGTGGCAATGCACGGAACGTTATTCCTGATCATTGTACGATGTATCTGGATATTCGAAGTACCCCCTCCTACACGCACAACGAAATTGTACAGATTATTCGGGAGACGGTGGAGTCCGAGGTGACAGTTCATAGTGATCGAATCGTACCTGTATCTACGGATATAGATGAGCCCATAGTTAAAGTTTGTCTTGATACAATTCCAGGAAGTACACCTGATGGATCGCCAACTGCCAGTGACTGGATCTATGTGGATGGGGTCCCAGCTGTGAAGATCGGACCCGGCTCGAGTGAGTTATCCCATACATCCAATGAGCATGTTCAGAAATCGGAAGTAATTGAAGCTGTGGATCTATATAAGATGGTGGTAAAAGGATATTTTGATCAATCCTCGGTTCAATCATAATCGCCAATTTGCTTGGTCTAATTTGTCAAGATAGACTTTAGCGACAATGGTGATGGGACCTCCGTGAAGATGATTAGGACTGCGTCTTGGTGTCTTTACCATGAACTAAACTGCACAATCAGCTTTCATGATACGGTATCACCTGTGTGTTCTGATAATCCGCGCACAAAAGCAATAAGCCCCAAGTAAGAAGCCTGTTCTGAATTTTCTTATCTTTGGGTTGATTCCCAAGCAATTCTCTTGGCAAAATCTATCAGAATGACAGGTTTGTGATGATAACGAACAACCCATTTGGGTTAAGCAGTTTGAAGTCAATGGATTATGATACCCAAAGAGTCTTGTGATCTACGTATCGGGCGACAACCTTATTGGATCGAAGCTTCATTATGATCCGCGTCTGGAAATATGCCGAATCTATCATCAGAGGGACTAGCTCAAAGTCACTCATGTTGGATGCTCCTCCAATCGGAATAGTTCTAACTTAATTTCTGGATATACTGGAATTATGCCAAGATTGTCTCTTTCTTTATTGCGATTAGTAGCAAGTTTCATTTTGCTGTTCTTTGCGCTGGATAGCACGGCACAAACAATAGTGGACATTTGCGACCGGACTCCACCAATTCGTGAGAAAATTCTTGAAAAATTCCCGGATGGAACCGACTGTGCTACTGTTACGGCCGAACAGTTGGCAAGCATCACGGTGTTAGATTTTCGTACAACGGCAACTCCCACGTTGCAATACGGAGACTTTGCCGGGCTCACGAATCTGCAATTTTTGGACCTGTCCCTACCCGGGTTTGGACGAGGGAATATGTATGCGTCATTCAGAACTCTACATGCCAATCTCTTTGAAGATCTCTCTAATCTGAAAACATTGTGGATAAATAATACTCTCCTCATTTCACTACCTACAAACATCTTTGCGCCTCTCTCCAATCTGGAAGATCTGTCTCTAAACCAAAATGGATTAACCTTAACTGGGGATCATTTCAGGGGACTCTCAAATCTGAAAAGTCTGAACATAGGCGACCAGACCAAGGGTACTGGACAAGCTACAAATCTACTTTATGCTCTTTCCAGTTTGGAAACGCTTAGAATGGACTTTCTTGGCATCGAGGACCTACCTGTAAATTTCTTTCATACTACCCCCAATCTGAAAGATCTGAACTTAGAAGTTAATCTTCTCACCTCGTTCCCCCCAGGCTTGTTAACGAGCCTTCCTTCTCTGGATTCTCTCAAGTTACGGTTTAATTATTTTCGCACATTACCTTCAAATTTTTTTGATGGTGTTTCAGGATTGCACGCTGATTTTAGGGGTAACCTCCTTCGATGCTTGCCTCAAAACATCGTTGATCTGATAAATCAAGGGACAATCACATTTGAACCTTCAGGTCTCTCGTCATGTCAGTTTCCCGAAGTCATGTTGGCATTGTCCGAAGATATGATTTCGGAAGGAGAGACGACGACGGTCACCGCGACTCTGGATCGAGTATCAACTGAGGAGACGACCGTCACCGTGACGGTCACCCCTGATGCGGGTTCATCAGATGGTGACTACACATTGAGTACCAACACCACAATTACCATTGCGGCGGGAGAAACGACTAGTACTGATGAAGTTACCATCGAGGCGGTGGACGATATTTTCTACACGGGGGACCGGACATTTCAAGTTGGCGGAACGGCGGAGAATGACGATCAAATCACTGATCCAGGTCCCTTGCAACTAACGATTCTTGAGGACGAACCGTCCCCTGCCATTATGCTGTCAGTGAATCCCCCTGATGTGCGCGAAGATGCTGGACCTACGAGTGTGACCGTGACGGCAATGCTGACTGCTGCGCAGAAGACCAACACCGAGATAATCATTTCGGTGCAATCCGAGACCGCTGATGCGGGGTTAGACTTTACACCTGTGTCAGGGACTACATTAATCCTCTCGTCCGGTGTGACGGAGGAATCTTGGCAGTTTGGCTTTTTAGCAACTTATGATGATATAAGCGAAGACGATGAGACCGTTGGTATAACCGCGGTCAATAACCGTCTAGAACTGAGCGCGGAAGCCACGCTCACGATCATCGATGTAGCACCGCCTTCGGTGGTCTCGCTGGAGTTGGACGAAGAGAGGATATCGGAAAACGGCGGCCGTGCACTGGTGACGGCGAGTCTGAGCCCCGCCTCCACCGCCGAAACCACCGTCGAAGTCTCCGTAACGCCTGTTTCGTCTGCCACAGAGGACGATCACGAACCACTCCCCACTACCACCCTCACGATTCCTGCAGGGGAGACCTCCAGCACCGGAGCGGTGACGATCATCGCCGTAGACAATGATGTGGATGCGCCGGACAAGACGTTGCGGGTAACCGGGGAGGCAACAAGTCTGGAAAACGTGGTCAACCCCGCACCAAGGGAGCTCATCATTGAGGATGATGACAATGCAACCGAGGTCACGCTTACGATTTCTCCTGAGGAGGTGAGCGAAGACGCAGGAAGCGTACCCATCATGGTCACGGCGAGGCTGGATGTTTTGCGCGGTGAGGACACGGAGGTGACTGTTTCGCTCGCAGACGGGACGGCAAATGTGGGCGACGATTTTGCTGCCGTCCCCGCATTTACGATCACGATTTCAGGGGGAGAGCCCGAGGCTTCGGAGACGTTGATGTTCATGCCGAATGATGACAATGTGGATGAGCCGGATGAGACGGTTCAGGTCATAGGAACGACGCCGGTGGATGGTCTCGCGGTGGCCCCCGCGGAAGTTACGATTCTGGATGCGACCGAGATGCCCATCGTGACGCTGGCATTAGCCCAACCAACGATTGAAGAAAATGGCGGGAGTACGACCGTGACGGCACGTCTGGATGCCGCGTCCAGCACGCCGACGACCATTACGGTCTCGGTGATGCCAAATGCCCCTGCCATTCCGGCGGATTACGAGCTGGCGGGTAGCACGCTCACGATTCCAGCAGGACAGACCGAGAGTACGGGAATGGTCACGATCACGGCCGTGGACAATCTGGTGGATACGCCGGATAAGACGGTGCAGGTTCGAGGTCGTGCGACAGAAAAACAACCACCGGTGATGGATCCTGCGGATGTGACGCTCACGATCATGGATGACGATATGCCCTCGGATCTCACGCTTACACTTTTACGTACCGAAGTGGGGGAAGAGGACGGGGAGGTACCGATCATGGTGAGGGCTGAGTTGGATATTGAGGGGAGTACACCCACGCTGGTGACCCTTATGGTGGGAGATGGTACGGCAGTATCGGGCGTAGATTTTGGTGCGGTGGAGGAGCAGACCTTTACGATTGCTGCAAATGCCCGAATGCAAACCGCTACCTTTCCATTCATGCCAATACCCGATACTGTGGACGAGTCTCCGGAGACGGTTTTGATTACCGTGTCCAGCACCGCGGGGAATGATCAAAAGGTTCTCACAATTCTGGATGCGACGCCCCCGCCCCAGGTGATGCTGAATCTGTCTCCGACATCTATTTCAGAAAATGGCGAGAGCATGAGGGTCACGGCAAGTCTGAGCGCTCTCTCCAGTGAACCGACCGAGATCATAATCTCAGCCGATCCTATCTTCCCCGCAACGGATGAGGATTATCTGCCGATCGTGGATCATATCCTGACGATTCCAGCACTTGCGACTGCGAGTGAGGGAGGGGTGACGATCACGGCCGTAGACAATGCCATTGATGCGCCGGACAAGAGGGTTACCCTAAGGGGCAGCGCAATGAATGATTTGGGCGTTACGGGCCCTTCGGAGCGGACGCTCACGATCATAGATGATGACGAGCCGTCAGGGATCCAGCTTGCGGTGACGCCTTCCTCCAATGTGAGTGAAGACGGTGGCACCACACAGATCACGGTGACGGCAACCTGGGAGGTGGCGCGAAGCGAAGACACGCAGGTGACGATTGCGCTGGAGTCCGGCACGGCGATCTTGGGGGTTGACTTTGCCCCGGTGGATCCCTTTCCGCTCACGATTCTTGCACATGCGACGAACGGGACGGCGCGCTTTGAATTTACACCGCTCCCCGATGATCTGCATGAGGCCGAGGAGACGATTGATGTGACGGGATCCAGTCTGCTGGTGGCGGTGGAGCCGGGCACGCTCACGCTCTTTGATTCCGATCTGACGCCGGAGGTGATCCTGGAACTGGCTCCGAGCGTCATTGGTGAAGAAGGCGGTGAGTCAAGGATCTCCGCTCGTTTGACAGGCAAGTCCAGCGAGGCAACGGTCATCACGGTCTCGGCAAGCCATGATCTGCCCGTTACGGAGGAAGACTACGCGTTGAGTCCTGCCCGTATGCTGACCATTGAGGCGGAGGAGTTTACCAGTACGGGAGCGGTCACGATCACCGCTGCGGGCAATGCCATTGATGCGCCGGACAAGAGGGTCACCGTAAGCGGAACGGCAACGAATCAGAATGGCGTCACGGGGCCTGCGGATCAGACGCTCACGATCACGGATGACGATGAAGCGACGGGCATCACGCTTGCGGTGGATCCTGCCGAGGTTGATGAAGATGCAGAAAGCGTACCGATCACGGTGACGGCAACCCTGGAGGGTGCGCAGCGGAGCACGCCCACGGAGGTGACGATTATGGTAGACGCGGAAACCGCCACCTCGGGAGACGACTATGAAGCCGTAGAGTCCTTTGCGCTCAGGATTCCGGCCAATGCCTCCGAAGGGACGGGTACGTTTACGTTCGTGCCGACCGCGGATGAGGTTCATGAGCCGGCAGAGACGGTGCAAGTGACGGGGCGGAGCAGTTTGGGCGCCGCAGCGCCAGCCCTGCTCACGATCACGGATACAAATGACATACCGGAGGTGACGCTAGTGCTGGATCCTGAAAGTATTCGGGAGAATGAGGAATCTTCAAGCGTGAGGGCGCGCCTGAATGTGGCATCAAGCGAAGTGACGGTGGTGACGATCTCTGCCGCGGCCATCTCCCCGGCGCGGGAGTCGGATTATAGGCTGATTGAACCCACTACACTTGCGATTGAGGCGGGCGAGATGGAGAGTGCGGGGGCGGTCACGATCACGGCGGTGGATAATGCGGTTTCCTCGTCGGAGGACAAGCAGGTGACGGTGAGCGGCCAGGCGTCCAATCCATTGGGGGTAAAGGATCCAGAAGATGAAGTGCTGACGATCACCGATGATGAAGGGCCGACGGCGTTCGAGCTTGAGGTGGACCCTCCTGTGGTGAATGAAGGCGATGAACCTCAGCCCGTCACGGTGACCGTAAAGCTCAACGCTCTGCGCGCTACCGAAACCACTGTGGGGATCACCGTAGCGGATGGCTCGGCCCTGACAGGAGAGGACTATACAGCTGTGCCACCATCCATTGACGTGAGGATTGCCCCGGATGAGACCACTGGCGAGGGAATGTTTGCGTTGACGCTAAGGGAGGATGCGCTGTACGAGCCCGATGAAACGATCCTCCTTATCGGTACAAATGAAGCACTCGGAACGGTCGAGACCTCCCTCACCATCAAGGATGACGATGATGAGATTATTCTGGCGATTCAGGATACGACGGTCATGGAGGGGGTCGGGATGGCCCGGGTCCGAATCACGGTGACTCCGGCGGCCCCGGCCGATCTAACGGTGCACTACCAAACGGCGGACGGGAGTGCCACGGAGGGAGCGGATTATACAGGCGTGGAGGAGGTCCTGACGATCTTGGAGGGGAGCGAGGAGGCATTCATTCCGATTCCGATTACGAACGATGACTTATCGGAGGAAGACGAAACGTTCCGGATCCAACTCTCGGATCCTACGGGTGCCGTACTGGAACGAGATCAGGCAACGGTGACCATTGAGGAGGATGATGTGTACCGTTTACGTGTGGAAGATGCTTCGGCGCAGGAGAGCGATCCAGAGATGATCTTCACGGTGATGCTGGACCCTCCGAACCCTGTGCAGAGGGTACAGGTCCGGTATGAGACGCTGGACGGGACCGCGATTGCGGGCGTAGATTATGTGTCCCAAAGTGGGGAGCTGGAATTTATGCCCAACCAGCCGAGCCGTGAGATCCGCGTACCTCTGGTGCCGGATGATGATCAGGAGGAAATGGACAGGCACTTTTTCCTGCAACTGTCCGAGCCCGAGTATGCGGTATTGGAAAGCGCTCAGGTAAGAGGTACGATTCAGGATGATGACGGGCTGCCGGTGGTCAATATCACGCCAGTGGTTTCCGTAGGCGAAGGGGACGGGATGGTCCGCGTTGAGGTCTCCTTAACGGGTCCGCTTCCCGAGCAGACGGTCAGTGTGGACTTTCGAGTCACTGAAGAAAGTGCCAAGCCCGCGCAGGATTATGAAGTACAGACTCGAAGCCCCCTGCGTTTTTCTTCGGGACAGAGGGTGCAGTCCATTGAGATTGAGATCATGGATGATGAACTCTTTGAAGGGGATGAAACGTTTCGGATTGTGCTCATGGATGCAATGCATGGGAGGCTGGGGGAGTCCACCCGTCGCGTCACCATTGAGGACAATGAACAGCCCGTCACCGTGCACATGGAGGGGGGGACGGTCAACGAGTCGGCCATGGAGGCCGTCCTCCCGGTAATCCTGAGCGGCCCGTACGGTCGCCCCCAGACGTTCAATTATAAGACCGAGGATGGATCTGCGGTAGCTGGGCAGGACTACACCGCCGGCATGAGCACTGTCACGGTCCCGGCGGGTGAATTAAGTGGAGAGATCCGGGTTCCGATCCTGGACGATGAAATCCCCGAATCGACCGAAACGTTTCGGGTGGTTCTATCGGGAGAGGGCATAGAAGACGTAACCGGGCAGGTCACGATTCTGGACAATGAGGAGGAACTCACGGTGGATCTTGATGATGCGCGTGCCTCGGAGGGAGATGGAGCAATACTGCTCCCCATTCGCCTCAGTCGGCCAAGCCTGCAAGCGGTCATGGTGGAGTTTGCCTCGTCGGATGGGAGTGCAACCGAGGGATCCGATTATGTCTCTTCCAAGGGGATTGTCATCTTTGAGCCGGGGAGCACGAACGGGAAGATCCGTATCCAGATCCTGGAGGATGACGAGGAAGAACCCGAGGAGACGTTTCAAGTAACGCTTTCCAATGCACAACATGCAGCACTTGGCAAAGGGACCGGGATCGGAACGATTGTGGACAATGACGGGGGCTCCAATGTCTCGGTCCAAAGCGTCACGGTCTCGCGAAGCGAAGCCATCTTTGAAATGAACCTGTCCAACCCCTCCACTCTGCCCGTGCTGGTCAGCTATGCCACCGAAGACGGGACAGCGCTGGCGGGAGAGGATTATGAACCCATCGCCGATCAGGTGACCTTTGCACCGGGCGAGGTCTCCAAGACGATTGAAGTGAAGCTACTCGCGGGGGAGCGCATCTGGGAGGCAAAGACGTTTGCACTGGTCGTGCTCTCAGCCGTGAATGCAAAGGTACAGGAGGCCCGCACGGAAGTGGTAATGGAAGAGGAGAGCGAGGAGAGCATCCAGAATGCGTATGTGGCCCGCGTGCTTCGGATCTGGGCCTCCCAACTTGTGGATGCATTGTCCCGACGGATGGAGGGGATGGCACAGTGCCAGATCCCGGATCTGACATGGCTGCGTGATGGGAGAGAGCGTTGGTCGCTCGGCGAAATCTTTCGCGGGTGTGGGGCCGAATTTACACAGGGAGGATGGAGCGTCTGGGGGCAGGCTGCCTATTCGCGCATGCGTGGACAAGATGGAGCGCTCTCGTTGCGTTCGAATGTCACGACCATGCTCCTGGGCGCTGACTATGCATGGCGTCAGGGATGGATGGCAGGACTCGTCGCCGCACAAAGCTGGGATCAAGGCACGTATGAGACATCAACCCGCTCTGGCACGGCATCCTCACGATTGACGGGGTTCTATCCGTATGTCAGTTATCAAACGGGAGCGGGCATGCGTGCATGGATGCTCTTGGGATTGGGACGAGGAGAGTCTGAACTGGAAACCCTGGAAACGGAACTGGATGCAGCACTGGTGGCGCTCGGACTGACAGGAACCCTGACGGGCAGCACCACAGGACGGTTGGGCTACGAAGTGGATGCCTTCTGGGCGACGGCGGACATGGAGACAGGAACGGATCTGGGGGTCCGACGGGTCCGGGCAGGTGTGGAAGGAAGTCTGCGATTGGGAGCGGGTATGGAGCCCTATCTGGAAACTGCTCTTCGGCAGGATGGAGGCGATGCCGAGACAGGGCTGGGCATGGAACTCGGGGGAGGCATGCGCTGGTCAGCGAGCCGATTGCGCGCGGAGGTTGGGGGTCGGACTTTGGTGCTGCATACGGACGAGGGACTACGCGAATGGGGACTGATGGGATCCATTGAGTATGGAACGCCGGGCGGACTTGGCCCCTCGATGCGAGTACGTCCGCTCTGGGGGAATGTCTACGGGGGAAATCTATGGCGCGAAGCCCCGCTGCATTCCATGGGCGTGGGAAGCACGGATCAACGCGTAGAGATGGAGCTGGGGTATGGGGCGCTGATCCAGAAAAGTGTTGGGCAATCCATCGTGGGAATGACAGTGGATCCGAGTGGGCGCGCCTACCGGGTTGGATACAACCTGCGCATGAGACAAGGACTGCAAGTCTCGGTCGCGACCACCGCACGCACGATGGAGGAAAATGAGGCCCCACCTTCGTACGGACTCAGTGCACGCATGGATCTGAAGTGGTGATCGGGTAGATTGCCCGTCCCTGTTGGATCAAATATCCTGAATTGCTTTTCACTATTCCCCATGAAGAATTGAATTTGCATAGTGAATGCGAGGTATAGCAATTGATAAATGAAGTCCAATTTACGAGATCATAGAATTGAATTCAAAAAAATGTCTCACAGTAGCAATATTCGCTAACTTCACTCAGCAAATTACTCAATGAAAAAGCTGTTGAAGTGCAATGTACTGTTTCGCATGTTTTTAGAGATTTACTCTCTTTAACTTTCTCAAATTAAAAAGCTTCCAGCGAACAGCAGGCAGTTTTTGCGCATCTGGCAGTCCGATTAATCCAAAGTCAGGTTCCGCGTTGTGAAGAGATGTCAAAAAAGTGGAGAACTGCCCCGTGAGACGTAACAAAATATCGTTCTGTAACCTTCGTCCAGATTCAATCAGTATCTTAAGCGATGTTTTCTGAAAAGCCATTCCCAGAAACTTATTCATTGTACCAGTCTTCTCGCACTGGCTCGGAAGGGTTTAATTGTTCATGTAGAGGCCTACTTGAACTCGCGACATACACCAAAAATACGCGGAATAGGGAGTCTGTAATTCTCTCGTGATCATCGTATAGTACCTTGATATCAAATAAATCTCATGGATGCTTGCGGTCTAATGCAGCACACATTTTTCCAGCATATACATCCTCAAAGGAAGCAACATTCATTTCTATGGAATTAAATAATTGTGATGCGGTTCTTGAGGTTTTCATTCCTTGAGGAGCGAATACGGAGCCGCGTGCGATCGGGGATGTTTCAATTTTAATCTTTCTCTTATCCCTTTCCACAATAATTTTTGGAACGCCAGTCCTTCCACTGCTCCCATGTAGACATGATAGCCCATCAGTTAGTCTAGTGAGAGAAGAACCGGTTGCCACATTCGTCTTGAACCAATTGCATCTGGAGGCAATGTGCGCCGATATACTCCACGAGCGATCCGTTCAATCCAACCATGTTTGACGTAGCAAGATATGGACTTTGAGTCTATTCCTCTGCTCCTAAACCATGCAGTATCGGCAATGAATCCTGATGGGAAATAATCAATGAGAGATTTTAGCCTTGACGTTATTGATCGGTTCGTTGCCATCAAGTAGATGAATGAATAAGAATTTAATACTTACTCATCCTAATATGTCTAATAATTTGATACTTGCATAATGATAGAACTTTCCCGTGGGACAACAATTATGAGAAGAACTTCAATGGAAAATGATAGACGAGTTTTGGCAAAACAGTCTGCTAGTGCAAAAAGGACAGAGAAACGTAATTGTGAATCTTACATTCAGGAACACTCGCAGAGAAACAGCTTTGAGAGAGTGTGCACATCCCATTGCCTCAAACAAATTTAATGATTACGGGGAGCAGAGAAACACGGTAATTAATTTGGTAATTATAGCATTTTCCAACTTAACCATATACCAAGCCTGGGACAGAAACCCTCCGTGATAGATTTAACTTATTCCCCAAGTATCATCTCTCAGGTTTATCTGGCTCTAAGGAAGATTATCATACCAGAAGCGATGACGCTGGAACGGATAACTTGGCAAGGAAACCCGACGCCTGTGCTCACCAGCAAATAACCCTTCAAAATTAAGATCCCATCCACACTCATAAACGCGGGCAATCGCAGCAAGCCTCTCCCCCTCGGCATCTTCAGGTGACGGCTGTATTCCATTTAGTAGAATGGGCTTTGATGGAATGTCCTCGTTATTCTGATGTTCTATTGTCCATGTTGATACAATCTCTGATACAGATTCTGCATGGGGGCCCATCTCAATCAAGATGGATATTCTCTGATTCGCAAGAATCGGTGCCATCGAACTCAATGATTCAACCTTGTTTGAACGCCACGCCCCTATCTCAGGCAGTTCCCCAATACTAAAAATTTTGTTTAAATGACTGCTCAGTATGGGTGTTTTCAATGGGAAAAGGGATAAGTTGGTTATTGCTTCCTCCAACTCTTTACGAGTAGCCTCCCCATTCGGAGAATTGGATTCGCGGGAAACACCATACAATGCTGTAAGATGAATCCCATCTTTCAATTTCAAAGCACCCGCAGCATAGGCAGCTGCAATCTCTCCGATGCCCGAAGAGAACATCAGGGTCGGACGAATTCCCAAGTTAGACCAGAGATCCGATAATGCGCATTGAAGTGCAAATATGGCCGAAAACATCCATGACGAATCCGCCCCATCCTGTGATGTGCTAAACATCAAATTCAACAGTGAACCGCCATGCTCCGCCTGCCAAGCATTTTCACAGCGATCGAAAACTGAACGCACGATTGGTTCCCTCTGATAAAGCCCCTCAGCCAGTCCAGCTGAATACTCATTATATTCCGTGAATAGGAAGGATACTTGATGAGGGGATTCCTTAACTTCATGAGACTTTTTAGATTCAACCAGAGTGTTGAGTTGATTGCGAAGACTTACAACATCATGGAAGACTAGACCAGCCCGATGAGAGAAATGACGACGACCTACCCCTGCAGTCCACGCCATATCTG
This sequence comes from Rhodothermales bacterium, assembly GCA_965208025.1. Lineage (GTDB taxonomy): Bacteria > Bacteroidota > Rhodothermia > Rhodothermales > Bin80 > Bin80. Next base: position 399,316 of record OZ242302.1, on the reverse strand, counting down.
CCACTAAGGATGCAGCAGCTGAGTCGTTTTCCAGCTGATCAATATGTTGGTCAAGCCATACCAAATATTGATTCGCCAATTCACGAAGGGCTTCGTCTGATTTTCCAGAGAGCGTGAGCAATCTCGCCGTGCGTGATTCAGGCATCTCCATATCAGTAGATAGGTCATTACCGTCTGGAAGAGACACAGAAACGAATCGTTCAGGGCCAAAGGTCAGGTCTGCTATAGAATTCTCATCAGCCATGGGAGAGCCTTCAACCACAACGTGCGCATTCGTCCCCGAAACCGCAAAGGCGCTAATTGCTGCCCGAGGTGGCCGACCATTCGTGTCAGGCCAAGATATGGCCTCAGATGCCACCTGCACGGGTAAACTGTCCCATTCTATGTGCGGATTCGGAGTCTTAAAATGTAAGTGACGCGGAATGCTCCTCCGTTTCATTGAAAGCATTACCTTGATCAAACCGACAATGCCCGCAGCCGCTTCAAGATGACCAATATTTGTTTTCGCCGTTCCCATGATTAAAGGACGCGTTGCCTCACGCCCCTCTCCATATACTTCTGAAGCTGCATTCACCTCTATCGGATCACCCAAAGGCGATCCTGTACCATGTACTTCCAGATAATCTACCTCGGAAGGTGCAATCCCAGCCCGATCAAGTGCATCTCTCAAGACCCGTACCTGCGCCTGACCATTCGGTACCGTGAGACCTGCACTGACACCGTTTTGATTCACCGCAGATCCACGTATCAACCCCCAAATAGAATCACCATCTGATTCTGCGTCACTTTGTCGCTTTAAGACAACGATACCACAACCTTCCCCCCTGACAAAGCCATCCGCATCTGCATCAAAGGTCTGACATTTTCCAATTTGAGACAACATACCATAGTCGGCCATGAAGGTCGCCGTAGACTGAGAGAGAATAGCGTGCACACCTCCAACAAGTGCGAGATCCACTTCTCCACGTCGGAGTGCAGTTACAGCCTGATGGATTGCTACAAGTGAAGATGCACAGGTCATATCTACCGGAATAGCAGGCCCCATGAGTCCCAACACAAAAGCAACCCGTCCCAGTGCCATACTTCCAGATGTACCGAAAAAGTGATTGCTCTGCTGATCATGATTAGTCATCAAATCGCGGTACTCGCTACTGCCCAATCCAACATATACACCCGACTGACTACTCTTCAAAGTCTCGGGATCAATCCCAGCGCTCTCCAATGCATGCCAACTCGTCTCCAACAAGAGTCTGTGACGTGGATCCATCCTGTGGGCATCAATTGGCCTGATTCCAAAAAAATCAGCATCAAACCAATCCAATTGGTCAACGAAGCCACCCCGAGTGAAGAAGCTACTCTCCAAGGCAGGATCTCCAACGGCACCATCCCAATGGCCTCCATCACTCCTTCCATCTGTCACAGCGTCAATGCCTCCCTCAAGCAAATCCCAAAATGTGGCAAGATTGGGGGCGCCAGGTAACTGACATGCCATACCTACCACGGCAATTTGCTCCAGCTGGTCAATGGTATCTTTTGCTGGCTCATCCCTTTTCGGTACAACCTTGACCTCTGAGGGGGCAGCAGCACTAATCTCTCCCAACTCTTCCACTAAATGCTGGGCAAGGAGCGTAATATTGGGATAGTCAAATACGGCCGTATTTGAAACCACATGTTCACCTTCCAGTGCACGATTCAGCCGATTCTGCAACTCTACGACCATGAGAGAATCCATGCCTAAATCAAAAAATCCTATAGAAGGCGAAGGGGTATCAGATAAATGGAGCACCGCTTGCAGTTCGCCTTGTAGGAATGAGATGAGTTCTCTTTCCCGCTCAGCAATTGATGTCTGCCGAAGCATCGCAATCAGATTGTCGGCCTGCGAAGGTGCCTTTTCTTCTTTTTCAGGAGTGTCCGCCAACAGATCCCCCAAAAATGCTGGACGATCATCAATTGCATCCTTGAAGATCGCCCAATCCATGGCCATAACTACTGAATGCATTACATCTTGACGGACTGCTTTGTCAAGTGCACGAATCCCCTGTTGTGGAGTAAACCAGCGTCCTCCAAGGGCAGATCGACGCTCTTCAATTCGCTCCTTCTGCTCTGCTGCTTCACCGATCTCTGACCAAGCCCCCCATGCAATTGATTGTCCCGGGAGACCAATGGATTGACGATGGGCTGCTAGTTGGTCTAAAAATGCGTTGGCAGCCGCGTGATTGGATTGTCCGGGGTTCCCAAGGACCCCTACCCTACTTGAAAAGAGGATAAAGAAATCCAAATCTTGGTCCATAGTCAAACGATGCAGATGCCATGCCCCAATTATCTTGGGCCAAAGTACATGTTCAAACCGCTCCCAGTTTTGGTTGCCAAGAGCCCCATCAGAAAGGACCCCAACACTGTGAATGATTCCTGCAATCGGAGGGGCTTCCTTCTCCAATGTATGCATCATATTGTCCAGAGCAGCCGTATCGGTTACATTGGCGATCTCCACTCGTACAGTTACACCGCGGCTACGAAGCTGATCAATTACTTCCTGTGCATCCGCATCTGGCGGGCGCCGACCATTCAGTGCAATTGTGCCTGCACCCAGATCGGCCAGCCAGTAGGCTACAGCACAGCCGATCCCCCCCAGTCCCCCGGTGACCAAATAAGTGCCATCTGACCGTAACGGTCCATGAGCCATTGGAGCACTAGACACGACAATCTTGCCGACATGACGCGCTAATTGCATGAACCGAAGAGCAGATCCTGCCTCTGCAAGTGGCCATCGGCTGTGCTTTAACGGATGAATTTCTCCAGATGAGAGTTGACCTAACAGATCTCGCAGGACCCTGCCTACCCAGTCTGGATCCGTTTTTTTCAAAACATCCAATTCCAGGATTTCATACTTCACATCGGCTCGTTGGAGCGCCATTTCCTCTTTGGTGAGGATATCACGCCGAGCCAATTCTACGAATCGCCCTCCCTGTGAGAGACAGGATAGACTTGCTTCAATAAAACCTTCACTGGTGAGACTGTTGAGTACAATGTCTACTCCAGCATCGTCAGTAACTTCCAGGATTTGCTGTCCAAAATCAATTTCGCGACTATTGAAAACATGCTCCACGCCCAATGACCGAAGGTAGTCCTGTTTCGGAGGGCTTGCGGTAGCAAATACTTCTGCACCAGAGGCCTGAGCTAACTGAATAGCAGCAAGCCCTACTCCACCAGCACCTGCATGAATCAAGACACGATCTCCCCGCTCAAGTCCAGAATACTCATACGATAATGCAGCAGATACGAACGCACTGGGAAGGGTAGCTAACTCTGTTGCAGAAAATCCTGATGGTACCTGAGCGGCCAACTCCTCCCGAGTGATCATCTCGGATGCAAATGCGCCAAACCCGAGCCCTACCACGCGATCCCCGACCTCAATTGTAGAGACCTCTTCCCCTACATCTAAAACGGTTCCGACCATTTCCCGACCAAGATCTCCCTCTTCTATAAACCCGAGAGAGCGAAATACATCCCAAAAATTCAGCCCTGACGCATGCACAGCCACTCGAATTTCTTTGGGTTCCAATGGCCGAGATGGCAGAGTTTTGATCGAAGGACTATCCAAGATCCCACTTGGGTTGGGCACAAGTCCCCAAGCCGAATCCTCTGGCAAGAGGAGTCGATGAGGCTCAGAGCTCGCTTTGACTAAACGAGCAGCTTGGCGAGAACCCCAACGAAACGCAATATGGTTTTCAAGATCAGGAGACAGTAATTCAAGCGATAATTCAGAGATAGGTACAGACTCACCACAATCGAGATCAATCATTCGGGGCTGCAAGTGTGTCACTTCTCGGGATAATGCTTTACCGAAGCCCCACAGTGTAGCGCCGGCTAATTGTGCGGTACGTTCTCTTTCTAATACTTGCACTCCTCGTGTGACAAACCAAATACCGTTTTGCAAGGACAGATTTGAATCAAGTACTGCCTGCGTCAGCGCCAGAGCGCTAGCCGTTATGCGCTGCACATCTGCCGCCATTTCATTGGTCGTAGCATCAGCACCCTGTCCATCAAGTGCGAGTAGATGAACCACACCACAAAGGGGGATATTCTTGGGAATACTCTCAAATAGTGAGCACCAAGACGCTCGGACTTCCATGTCCACAGATGCTTGAATAATTCCCTCCGTGAGATCTCTTCCCTCAATCTCCACCTGATCGGAAGAGGCCAGAACAACGGTCTGCTGGTGATTGGCTAACTCGGTGGCCAGTAAGTCGGCAGTACCTCCGTTATCAGCAGCAATGATCCAGACACCTGGAGGTTCTGTGATTTCCGAAGTCCCCTGAACTACGATGATCCCCTTATCTGGGATTGCCGACCGATCAGATTCATCCAAACCCAAAATTTCCGTTTCACCGAATCCAGTGTCTGCCAGTGCCTGCCGCCATATCTCAGGACTTGCAAGAGCATGGTGAGGACGATAATCATCGGCAAACCTCCACCAACCATCTAACTGACCGAAGGTTAGATCCATCCAACCGTAACCGGTCATATTTTCCAACGCGACAATCTGGCCTAACGGCGTGAGAAGTTGCTGACAATGGGTGAGGGTTTCATTCAGGTACCGAGTTGCATGCAATACATTGGCAGCAATTAATAAATCATACCCTTGGGGATCAAATCCCTGCTCAATCGGATCCTTTTCTATATCCAGTGCACGGTAAATCAAGGATTTCTCAAAATCTTTGAATCGATTCTTAGCTTCCGCAAAGAAGCCTGCCGAGATATCCGTGTACGTATAGTCAAATTGTCCCTCTGGGAGTTCTGGAAGTATGGCTGCTGTGGCAGATCCTGTACCTGCTCCCACCTCAATAATCCGAAGATGCCTATCTGCAGGAAGATTTGCTATAAGGGATTGGATCGTCTCTTTCAGGATCCGGTTTGCCGCACGCGCGACAGGAGCCTTGAGATACAGATCTCCCGGAGTCGGATCTCCACTACTAAACAAGAGTGTGAGTGGATCGGCTTTACCATGAAGAACATCCACCAGTGCACCGCTGCATCGAGAAAAAAGTCCAATCTCTGTGGCCCCATGGGGATACTTCCTCGCCATTTCCGTGAGAAAGGAGTCTATATCGGTCGGTATTTCATCTGGTAGAGGATCTCCAGATGCGATCTTCACTTCAAAACGACCATTTTTTTCAAGAAGAATGCCAGCCTTGGCCAGCATTTCCAGCATCCGACGAAAGAGCCGTGTATGTTCCTTAATCACCCCCAATTGTTGCTGCAGATCTTCGGCAACAATCACATCTCCCACCCTGCGCTTCCACCCCAGTGCGTCCAAGGTTAGTAGTGCTCTTAATCGTGAGCAGCTCTCTAAATCACTGAGCAGGGAAGTTCGTTCATCAGGTTCAACGCCTTCCTCGGTAAGATATGTTGATAGGAGTCCTGATTGACCGGCGACCTCACTTGGGGAAGGTAAAAATTCAGCGAGTAGTATGCGCGGGGGCAGCGGTTTGGATCGCCAGACCACCTCATAGAGTAAATCATCAATGCCCTCTATGGCTGCGAGCATAGCAGCCTGGGTTGCACGCTTGACCATGTATCCACTCAACTCACCTACCGGAACCCCCTCCATAGTATAGATATATATTTGGCTACGGATGACCTCTGGGGATCCATCCTTTTCTAACGAGCCGTCACTGACTTGAACATGACAGAGAAGTTGCTCTGGCACGGGTCCAGATAGAAAGAATCGTTCCCAGCCGAAGGGTAGATAAGTGATTTCCCCCTCTTCAGAGGGATTACGGGCAGCAGCGACCACTTGAAAACACCCATCCAATAGCAGGGGGTGAATTTCGTTTGAATCTTGGGGGAGTGTGAGCAATATTTCTCCGAGTGCTTCCCCAGGGCGAGACCAGAGTCGTTGAAGTGTGCGGAAGGATGCGCCCAAACTGATTTTGGTCCGTGCTCTGGCCTGATAGTAAGATGCTACATCAATCGGTGACAAATTGGCCTTGATCTGTTCGGAATCTATTCTCTCAGAGGATTCAAGGCGAGGTGCTGCTGGTCTGAGCGGAATATGACCTTGCACATGCAGGGTCCATTCTCCCTCATGTTCATCTTTGCTGAAAATTTGAACCTGACGTGAGTCCAGAGATTCAGCTGGATCAATAAGGATTTGTACTTTTCTACCCTTCTCATCATCAGACTCATTCTCAGAAAAAACGAGTGGGCTATGAAATTGCACTCGTTCAATCACCGCAGTTCCGAACTCTATTTGAGATGCCACCATTGCCATTGCTCCATAGAGAGCACCAGGCGCAATGACACGTCCAAATACTTGATGATCACTCATCCACACCGGATCTGACTTGAATAGCTCAGTCTCGTAGGTAATTTCACCACGAACAGATTCATGGCGAACTCCCAAAAGAGCATGTCCGGTGGCCGTGCGAGTCTGTTTGCCAGTATCAATCCAGTACCGTTTCTTTTGGAATGGGTAGTTCGGCAGAGAAATACGGCGGCGCTGTTCCATGGTAAAGAGGCTGGGGAAGTGAACAGGGAATCCCATGCGATATACCTCTGCGAGGGATCGCATGATACCCCATCCCGTAGGGTCATCTGGATGAAGGCTGGAAAAAGCTGACGGTGCGGCAGTCGATACGGGCCAAGCCGCCTGAGACATATTGATCAATACTGGCCGAGGGCCGATCTCAATAATCACATCCACATCATGTTCTGCAACCGCTTTGATTCCATCGGCGAACTTCACGGGATGGCGGGCATGCTGTCTCCAATAATGACCATTCAATTGTTTGTCGGCTTCCACGATTTTGCCTGTCAGGTTACTCACGAAGGGGAGTTTGGGAGGATGAATATCAATTTCATCCAATGAAGCCTCCAACGAATCCAAGACAGGCTCAACCAGTGCACTGTGAAAGGCTTTGGTTGTATTCAATCGTACGGTCCGGATTCCCTCCGATCCAAAATGCTGGGTAATCTCTTCTATATCCTCCACTGGCCCGCTCACAACACGATGGGTCCCATTATCCCCCGAAATGCACAGTCCAACATCATCAGAATGATGATTGATTTGTTGAATCACGGATTCAATTTGGTCGATTGAAGCAAAAATCGCTACCATTCCCCCAGAGGCCATTTGCGAGAGTATGTTGCCGCGAGCGATGGCGAATCGCATTCCATCTTCCAAACTGAACACACCAGCCGCCTGTGCAGCCGCAATCTCTCCTACGCTATGACCAATCACAATATCTGGCGTGATTCCTAAGCTATCCCATAGAGTTGTCAATGAACATTCAAGTGCATAGAGAGCGGGCTGCTCCCATGCGGTATCACTCATGTCACCATCAACCCTGCCGAACATTACATCTAACAAAGAATGACCTCTGATTTTTCTGAAGACCTTCTCACACTGATCCAATACAGCTTTTGCCACAGGCTCAGACTCATAGAGAGACTGTCCCATGCCTGTCCATTGACTTCCCTGTCCAGTATAAACAAACGCGATCCGGGTAGCGGTCGCGGTTTTTTCAATTGGATCGCTGAGAGACAGTTGATGAAGCTTCTCTTTCAGCTCCTCCTTGTCCTGAAAGAGAATACCCTCTCTCCAATCAAAATGACTTCGTCCAATACTGGCGGCCCATGCCATATCCGAAAGAGATTCGCTATCAATCTCTGGAGTATGCTCATCAATCCAGCGAAGATATAGTGTTGCCAATTCCTTTAATGCTAACTCTGATTTGGCGGACAACGGAAGCATACGCACCGAGCGGGAGGACTGGATCGATTCAGATGTGTCGAGGTACGCTAAATTACTCGGAAGGGAGACACCTACTCTTGTCGTGGGTCCCGCTTTATCCTGCTCTTTGGTAAGGTATTCTTCAACAACGACATGTGCATTCGTCCCCGAAATTCCAAAACAGTTTACCCCTACGCAACGAGGTTGATGATCAATGGATGGGAACTCCATCATTGAGGAGGTTACCTGCAGAGGTTGCTCGTTCCAGTCAATGCATGGGTTGGGAGTCTCAAAGTGTAAGTGCTTTGGGATGGTACCATGGTGCAATACGAGTGCTGCCTTGATCAATCCTGCTATTCCAGCAGCGGACTCGAGATGTCCCATATTCGTCTTGACAGAGCCGATCAGCAGAGGATGTTCCTTTGGACGCTCTTGACCGTAGACAGCAGTCACAGCATCAAGTTCGATGGGATCGCCCACTGCGGTTCCAGTACCGTGCGTCTCCACATACCCAATCGCCGAGGGTTCGAGTCCTCCCCGTGCCAATGCTGTTTCCATCACACTTTCCAGAGCGGGTGTGTGTGGGACGGTCAGCCCGCTACTGGTTCCACCGTGGTTCACGGCTGAACCACGAATAACAGCCCAGATTCGGTCTCCATCTTTTTTGGCATCACTCAAGCGCTTGAGAACAACAACACCACAACCCTCCCCACGCACATATCCGTTTGCATTCGCATCAAATGTCTTACATTTTCCGTCTGGGGAGAGCATCATTGCATCGGAGCGAAGTGCGAAAATATGTCCATTCAGAATCGCCTGAACCCCGCCGACAATCGCCATATCGGTATGATGTTGCTGCAAATCAGATATCGCATCATGTACAGCAACCAAAGAGGATGCACATGCTGCATCTACAGCTTTGGACGGACCTACGAGGTCTAGGAAGAATGAGACGCGACCGCTGGTGCCATTCAAATTGGTACCGCTCAGGGAATAAAGGCTTGCTGCTGCACCGGACGGTTTCTGAGATCCCACCACGAGCATCCTGTACTCGTCATTGCTAATTCCTGTATAGACTCCAGTGAGGCTTTGATTCAGAGAGAGGGGATTGATTCCAGCATCCTCGAGGGCATGCCAACTGGTTTCCAGCATCATGCGGTGTTGGGGATCCAACCATTCGGCCTCTACGGGTGAGATGCGGAAGAACGAAGGATCAAACTGATCAATCTCATCCACATAAGCCCAAAATCGGCAGGCATCCCCCGGATTTGAAATCTGCAAAAACAGTTCATCAACTCGTCGGTTGCCCGAACCAGGTGATATCTCTTTCACGGCGTTCCTGCCAGAAATCAATAGATCCCAGAATGCCATAATATTCGGAGCCTCGGGAAAGCGGCATGCCATCCCCACAATTGCAATACCTGTATGATCCATATTGAACCTCTAATTCAAATAATGTCCTGGGAATTCAGGAAGTAAATCGCGAAACCGGAATTTGGAACTGCCTCACTTCGTACAACGAACAAATCCATGTGAAAATGAGAGTGAACCGGAACAATGAAGTCGTCTAAAAATGTACAAAAATCTTCTAACATAATACGCCCGAATTGTAGGGGTTCCGACCAAAAAATCAATGATCCCCATTAACTAAACCGAATCATAACTGAGAGACTCAACGATGAATGAAGCATTTCTCCAATCTGGTCTCAGGACAGAGCAAGAGGCTATCCATATTTGAACGATCGATCTCACAGGGAAATCAAGATTATTGATGGCAAAATCGTCTCTGATACTCGTTTCCATAAATGGTGAATGGTCATACTTCCCCATCGTGTGGAAACCTACATGGAGTCTGGAATACAGAGACCGACAGCGAAGACGGTCGAACTTGGCAAACGAATCAGCATAGGTCGGCTCGCATGAGTTCATGGAGATTTATGGTTGGATCTGCTATGTCCTTGATAGAATTGGACATTTCAAGATGATCCATATTACCATACTCCCCATGTCATTCTGCTCCATGAGTACGTCATTTGCTGGTCGTAGAATAAATCTGATCCTGTATTGCTGGTGTAGATCACAGACAAGTGATTGGGAAAATGCACGCAATGGAGTTCTTGCCGCAGAACTCCACCAGTTCAGTTCATTAGTTTGTGCTCTTTCAGAAACTCTATAGCAACCTCAGCACATTTTTCAGGTTGTTCAAGTTGAAGTAAATGGGTTGATTCAGGAATAAAATCATAATCCACTTTTACCACATACCCCAGATCGTAGGTCGGTAAATAAGAGTACGGTAACGTAGGATCTGCACCAAGAACTTTCACTGGACATTGAATGTGGTCAAACTCCACGAGTACAGCGAAATTTCCAGAAAACTGCATGATCTGCGCCTCATATTGGGGTGGACAACACAACTCATACCCCTCATCATTCATGCATTCTCGAAGGGTCGTCTTTGCGAGAAGTTCGTAGACACCTGGAACAACCCGCTGAAAACTTGGAAGATAAGGAAGGATCTCTGCCAAGCTATCCCTGGTTGGAAATTTGTTTGTACGGATCCGGGTTAATTCCGAAAGCCGATTTGCCGCTGCTTCATATTCGGCATAGCTCCTCCCGCCCTTACATAAGGGGGGATCATAAAGGACAAGCGCCGAAAATATATCCGGTTTACAAAATGGCTGTAACGCCGCAAGGGCAGAAACCGAATGAAAGATCCCTACGCTTGGTTTGGGGCCATAGTGACGATTGATTGCTTTTACGATCGGATCAAAATCCTGCACAAATGACGCCAGATTATGACTCTTTAAGTCTCCAACCGGATTCAACCCATGATTTCTGAGGTCAAATACGATGACATCAAAGTCATTCAAGAAACAAGACCAGAAGGGATAATAGAGGTCTATTGCCAGACCATTGCCATGACTCAAGACTAGACGGGGGCCCTCTGGATTTCCATGACGCCGAATAATTACTGAGGCACCGTCATTCATGGATACCTCTTGAACTGAATGAGGCTCGGGCACTAGCCAAGCTTTACGGTCAACGCACTCATCCGAATCCTGCTTTGACACCATTCCCAATGAATAATCAAGAAACGTGAACAGAGTTGCCGGAGCATACTCTGTTCACGAGTCATACCCCATCCACCATGTACAGAAACGATATTTCAACAAAAAATCACTACAGTTTCAGATTCCCAATCGGGAAAAAGAGCAATCGTCTGAGACCAGCCAACGCTCACTAAAATCTGCAGAAAAGAACCCAGACCTGAGAAGGTCTGGGTTTACGACACCAGAAGGTATCTAAGCGGTTGCTTCAATGTGATCAACAGCCGCTTGTAAATTCGCAAAATTCGCCACATCCTCGGGCTTAAAGTCCGTTCCAAACTCCTTGCATACTGCTTTCAGAAATGCAACAGCATCTACGGAGTTAACTCCAAGGTCCGAGAGAGTGGAGTGCATTGCAGAAGAATCAGTTATACCAAGATGTCGCTCGAGAAGAGACTTGAAACGTTGTTCAACACTAGCCATTAGATTATTTTTAAGTTTGGTTAAAGGAAATTAGCTAAAAATTCAAACGTAGCTAATATACAATATTTTTGGGAATCAAACGCATATTATCCTGCGAATCCAAGTTTTTTTGAAATTGTTTCCGTGAGATAAGATCATTCAGTAACGAAACTCTTGAATCACCGGACCGGGTGAGCCCAGAAAACAGGCGGTCCATCCACTTCAAGTTGTCACACAGCCTCTCAAAAAATTAGGAATTGGATGTATGTTAAGATTATGCTCGGTTGATATCATGGTTAGGCAACTCTATATTCTTGTCAGACTGGAACGCAGAAAAAGTATGGGATCTTTCGTGGGGCAAAAGTATTGCTTACCGCAATCAAGTCGATTGTGATTCTCTGAAAAAGATAGGCAAGAAACCAAAAAAGCAGATAGGTACTCCAGAAAAGTCAATCAATTGAGAATCTGGGAGAAAGACGAACATTATAGTTCGCGGTGCCCCCAAGTGGTACGAATCATATTCATGGGGCAGGAAGAAGCATCATTCTTTCGGGGCTTGCTTCGGTGTGGTATGCAAAAGATAATATCGGACACCATCAGTTAATGCCTGCCAACTGGCATCAAGAATATTCGGAGAGACTCCAACCGTATGCCAAATATCTTCTCCATTGGTATCATGATGCTCAATTAATACACGAACAGATGCTGCGGTAGCTTTTTCAGGGGTGAGAACGCGGACTTTATAGTCCGCTAGTCTAAGCGCCTCTAAACGGGGATAGAAGCGATAGAGAGCTTGATTTAGAGCACGGGATAGAGCATCCACTGGTCCGACCCCCTCCCCGACGGCGAGTTCACGATGCTTTCCTACAAACAAAGCTACGGTAGCTTCCGACCGCTCGAGTCCATGCTCATCCTGCTCGCTATAGACCCTGAGCCGATCCAACTTGAACATCTTGGTGTCCTCCCCCTGTATCGTCCTAAGGAGTAACTCAAAAGATGCCTCGGCCCCCTGAAATTCATAGCCTAAATGCTCTAACTCCTTAATGCGCTGAACTGCACGCCGAGCCTCGTCGTGTTCATTGAGGGGAATCCCCAGTTCTTTGGCCTTGTAACGCACATTTGACTGACCAGATAAATCCGAAACTAATACACGCCGTTTATTCCCGACAACCTCGGGATTCATATGTTCATAGGCGCAGGGTTCCTTCATGACGGCAGATACATGAATTCCTCCTTTGTGCGCAAATGCACTTCGACCAACAAATGGAGCGCGATCAATCGGGATCATGTTGCAGATCTCGTATACAAACTGGCTCAGATCCGCGAGTGAAGCCAACTGTTCTTCAGAAACACATTGGTAGCCCATTTTATGTTGCAGGCAGGCAATGACCGCACATAAGTCAGCATTCCCTGTGCGTTCACCGATCCCATTAATCGTACCTTGTACATGGCGAGCCCCTGCTTCTACAGCAGCAATTGAATTGGCCGTCGCGACACCACTGTCATTGTGGGCATGAATACCAATCACATGATCCTTCATCGTAGAGCAGATATGCTCCGTGATTCGTCCAACCTCGGATGGCATAGAGCCACCATTCGTATCACAAAGCACCAACACATCTGCCCCCGATTCGGCAGCAGCATGAAGAGAATCTATTGCATATGCAGTATCATCCTTGTATCCATCAAAGAAATGTTCTGCATCATAAACCACTCTACGTACATTTTGGACTAACCACTCAACGGATTCCCTGATCATACTCAGGTTTTCTTTGGGAGCTACATTCAGAGCATGTTCCACATGAAGGAGCCAACTTTTTCCGAAGATTGAGACTGTATCTGTTTTCGCTTTGAGTAGAGCCTGTAAATTTGGGTCTTCGCTAGACAGGTTCTGGGAACGACGGGTAGATCCAAATGCACAGATATTCGCATGATCCCATGTTTCTTCGCAAGCAAGCTCAAAAAATTCTTGATCTTTTGGATTAGATCCTGGCCACCCTCCCTCAATCACATTGACACCAAAACGATCTAAGCGCTTGGCAATACGAAGCTTGTCATTCACAGAGAGCGTCACATGCTCGCCTTGGGTACCATCTCGAAGGGTCGTGTCAAATAACTCAATCCGTTCCATCAAGTAGTGGTGATAAGGCCATTCTTCCTCGCATATTCAAAAACGTTGCCTGCATGAAGAATATCGGCTACATCGCCGAGTGGTTTTAGCAGATACTCCTGTTCAGTTGTATGATTGGTCAACTGTCCAATGCGGGTATCCAGTTCTAACATGTCTCCCGTACTGATCTGATCATTGATCTTCTCGTGAGACTCAAAGGGAATAACAAATCCACCATCAATTGTATTTCGATAAAAGATTCGTGCGTAGCTCTGGGCAACCACGACTTTTGCACCAGCTTCGGTCAATGCAAATGGTGCATGCTCGCGAGAAGAGCCGCATCCAAAGTTGATCCCACCGATTACGAAGGTGAACTTGCTTACGTACTTGTCAGGATCGGTAAATGGGATATGCCCATGTGGGAGCCCTTGTTCGGGAATTGGAACGCCACTCATAGCATAACGGCCATACATCCTCCGTTCATCTGGCCTCTCCAAGCTATACACTAAATGTTCAGCTGGAATAATCTGATCCGTATCAATCGCATCTCCGACCACATAGGCGGAGCCTCGAATTATTGATTCCATGATTAAACGAGTACCTCCCGAGGATCTGTAATTACACCGTTCAAAGCACTTGCAGCAACCGTCAGGGGAGACGCAAGGTAGACCGAAGCTTGCTTTGAGCCCATACGTCCAGGGAAGTTCCGATTGGTAGTTGAGATGACCACTTCGTTTCCTTGCATGCGTCCAAACGTATCAGGTGGCCCGCCAAGACATGCAGCACAACTGGCCTGCCCCATTTTGCATCCTGCATTGACAAAGATATCCCAAAGAGTTGTACCATCAAGTGAGACAGTTTGGAGCGAGTCACTGATCTCCGTCGTGGCAGGGACAATATAAGTATCTATGACCACCTCTTGTCCCTTGATGATTTGAGCGGCTGCATGAAAGTCTTCTAGTTTTCCCCCGGTGCAACTGCCTACATATGCACGATCTAAACGTGTACCTTCAACTTCCAGAACACTTGCACGATTGTCTGGACGGTGAGGCTTTGCGACAACCGGTTCCAAGGTAGCGACATCGTAACGATATTCGGAATGATAACGCGCATGCTCATCGCTGTAAACACATTCAAAGTTATGATCCGTACGGGCGCGCACATACTCAATTGTTGTCTCATCAGGAGCAATGATTCCATTCTTTCCCCCTGCCTCAATTGCCATATTGGTAAGAGTCATGCGTTCTTGCATGGAAAGAGCATAGACAGATTCTCCGTCAAATTCCATAGCGCGATAAGTGGCTCCATCACATCCTATATCCCCAATCACTGCAAGAATCAGGTCTTTCGCCATGAGGTAGGGAGGCAGTTCACCTTCAAAGATGAATCGCATGGTATCGGGAACTCGGAGCCAAATTTTACCCGTTCCCATGATGAGTGCAGCGTCAGTATTTCCAACTCCGGTGGAAAACATACCAAAGGCACCTGATGTACATGTATGGCTATCCGTTCCAATCAGTAATGAACCGGGGCGATTAAATCCTTCTTCGGCGAGCGCCATGTGGCAGACCCCTTTGTAACGAGGCGACCCCACATCGTAATAATGAGGTAAATTATGCTGTGCAGCAAATTCTCTGAGCAAACGAACATTGCGATTTGCGTGATGATTTTGCGTAAAGATGTAATGATCTGGAAGGATGACCAATTTTTCTGGATCCCACACTTTCGCATCTTCACCAAATTCACGCTTGAAGATATCAATCGTAGGTGGGCCGCAGACGTCATGCGTCATAAGAATATCTACATCTACCCAGACACTCTCGCCGGGAGCGACTCTTTCACGACCGCAGTGGCGTGCGATGACTTTTTCTGTAATTGTCATGAGAATTGACCTCACTCACTTCCAAATGATTGCATAATTCCATCCGACACAAATTCTTCTCCACTACTTGCTCGAAATGCTTCCAACTGATTTAATGCAAGAACATACGCATTCGCGGAGGCCTGGAGCACATCCGTATTCCGAGAAATTCCCCGAAAGAGAGTTCCATGTTCACTAATCAGTACGGTAACTTCCCCCATGGCATCCTTTCCTTCACCGACGGACCGAATGGCGTAGGAAACTAATCCATGATGGCTACCCGCCGCTAGGTCAATGGCTTTGTAGATTGCAGCAACAGGTCCGTCACCTTCGGCAGATTTACGAGATGATGTATCTGAGGATGTATGATAAAGGAGGACTTCAGCCCGAGGCACTCTTCCAGTTCCACAGTTCACGGATAGATGATCTAATCGATAGTGCACCGAAGAGGGCTCACCTTTTTTCCCCTGGGCCAGAGCAACTAAATCTTCATCAAAGATCTCTTTCTTCTTGTCTGCGAGGGAGACGAATTTTTCATAAACATCTTCCTTCCTTTCGGAGCCAACAAAGATGCCCAACTTTTCCAGACGGCTGAATAGTCCATGTCTGCCAGAATGGCGTCCCAGACGGATTGCCTCGGGATCTTGTCCAACGTCCTCCGCGCGCATAATTTCGTAGGTCTCACGGCTTTTGAGCACGCCATGTTGATGAATTCCTGCTTCATGGCTGAATGCATTCGCCCCGACGACCGCTTTGTTCGGGGGGACAGAAAACCCGGTGGCAATGGACACCATTTTACTGGTAGCGGACAGGAGTCTAGTATTGATACCTGTATGAGTACCAAAGAGTTGGCTACGAACATGTAAAGCCATTACGACTTCTTCCAGCGAGGCATTTCCAGCTCGTTCACCGATCCCATTGATCGTACATTCAACTTGACGTGCACCTGCCAAGACCCCTGCCAGAGAATTGGCAACAGCCAATCCAAGATCATCATGGCAATGGACGGAAAGAGTCACTTGATCAATGTCTTTACAGCGCTTGCGCACTTCCTTGAAAAGAGCAGCATATTCGCGTGGAACACAGTAGCCCGTCGTATCGGGTATATTGATCGTGGTTGCTCCCGCCTCAATTGCCACATTGATGACTTGAATCAGAAAGTCAATACTCGTACGTCCCGCATCTTCGGCGCTAAACTCAACATCATCGGTAATGGAACAAGCCTGACGAACTCCACTGTCCACCATTTCTAGAATATAATCTCGCTTTTCCTCTAAGGTACGTCCGTAGCGGTCGGAAGAGAATTTTGCATTTAAGTGGATATCACTCGTCCCTACAAACGTGTGGATTCGAGTTTTATTCCCTGTCCTCAACGCCTCCCCGGCGGCATCAATATCTGCCTCAACCGTCCGTGCGAGTGCGGCAACAACAGGGCCATCAAGTTCCTGAGCAATCCGCTGGACCGCTTCAAACTGGGCCGGTGAGGAAACAGGAAATCCCGCTTCAATAATGTCTACATTCAATCGGGCAAGTTGATGAGCAATTCGAATCTTTTCCCCAATATTCATAGACGCACCAGGGGCCTGCTCACCATCACGCAGAGTTGTTTCAAATATCAATACTTGATTATCCACAGCCATCAGAGATTCTCAGTAGTCTTGATTATACGACAGCAGATGCAATTTGAAATGCATGCCTGAGAACCGAGTCGCCAAACTCGGATGTTGAAGCACTTCCACCCAGATCCCGGGTAATGACCCCTTCTTCCAAGCTATTCACCACTCCGTGTTGAATACGCTGACCAGCTTCGACTTCGCCCAATGTTTGAAGCAACATTGCAGCACTCAGAAGAGCACCTGCGGGGTTCGCATATCCCAAACCAGCAATATCTGGTGCGCTCCCATGTACAGGTTCAAAAATTCCAACTTTCCCCCCAGTGCTTGCAGACGGAAGGATCCCTAGTGATCCAGGCAATGTGCCTGCCAAATCACTTAATATATCCCCAAACAGGTTGGAAGTCAGGATTACATCAAATTGGGATGGGCGAAGAATGAGTTGAATAGCAGCATTGTCAATGTAGAGGTGTTCAAGTTCTATATCCGGAAACTCAGACATGTGAATCTCTGTGACGATGCGCCGCCAAAGCTGCGAAACTTCCAATACGTTCGCCTTATCAACGGAAGTAAGATGACATCTGCGCTCACGGGCCAAGTTGAATGCCAATCTGGCAATCCGCCTGATCTCGGATCTGGAATACGTCATCGTATTCAGTCCAGTATCTTCGGTGCAGCTTCGGGGCGTGCCAAAATAAATACCTCCAGTAAGTTCACGTACGATCACAAGATCTGTGCCAGAAACCCGCTCAGGCCGTAAAGGGGAACTACGAACGAGACTGTCAGGGACGATGACAGGACGGATATTCGCATAGCCACCCAATACTTTTCGAAGGGACAAAAGGGCAGCTTCACACCTTCTATATCCCGTCTCGTGATCCCACTTTGGCCCACCAATCGCCCCTAAAAATACCGCATCTGAACCAATGCAGGCATCTCGAGTGGCATCAGGGAAGGGGGTATCATATTGATCCAGAGCACTACCACCGATTGGCCAGTGCTCCAAGTTTATCTCAAAATTGAACGCCGTAGCAGCGGCATACAAAGCCCGTTCGGCTTCATAGGTGACTTCGGGTCCAATCCCGTCTCCAGGCAATACGGCAATCTGATAAGATGGCATTAGGCCGCCTTTGAGGTGTCTTGTGTATCTTCGCTCTTTCTGAGCCAAGCCATCATCTTGCGCAGTCGTTGTCCAACTTTTTCAACAGGATGAGCAGCTGTCTTTTCGCGATGGGCTTGAAAGGTTGTCTGTCCATTTTCGCATTCAGCAATCCATTCGCGCGCAAATTTTCCAGACTGAATTTCTTCAAGAACGCGCTTCATTTCTTCTTTCACCTGGGGGCCAATCACACGGGGGCCTCGCGAGTAATTTCCATATTCAGCGGTATCGCTGATGGAGTAATTCATGTAGGACAGGCCTCCTTCATAGTAGAGGTCAACGATGAGTTTCAACTCATGAAGAACTTCAAAATAGGCAAGTTCTTCTGGGTATCCAGCTTCAATCAGCGTCTCAAATCCTGCCTGAATCAATGACTGTGAGCCACCGCATAACACGGCTTGCTCTCCAAACAGATCTGTTTCGGTTTCATCTTTGAAGTTCGTTTCAATGACTCCTGCCCGAGTGCCACCGATCGCATCGGCATAGCTGAGTGCCAGATCCATGGCCGAACCAGATGCATTCTGAGCGACCGCAACAAGACAGGGCGTCCCTTTGCCTTCCTCAAAGGTGCGACGAACCAGATGGCCAGGTCCCTTCGGGGCAACCATAAACACATCAACTCCCTCGGGAGCTTGGATCTGACCATAGTGTACATTGAATCCATGCCCAAAGGCCAAGGCTTTTCCAGGAACAATATGTTTGGAAATCTCTGCCTCATATACTCGTTTCTGATCTTGATCAGGAATCAGGATCATGACCACATCCCCCCAAGCCGATGCATCCGAGATACTCATGACTTGAAGTCCTTTGGCAGTTGCAATAGCAGTTGAAGCAGACTCACTCCTTAAACCAACTGCGACAGTGGCCCCACTATCTCTAAGGTTCAGCGCATGAGCATGGCCTTGACTACCGTATCCAATTACGGCAACTTTCCGCCCTAAAATGATCGCAGGATCTGCGTTATAATGTATTTTCATTAAATATGATATGATGTAATAATTCCTTCGTTAAGAATCCCTTTGCATAGCAACACGTCCACTTCGGGCAACTTCAACGATCCTGCGTGCGTCGATCATGTCAATAAACGCATCTACCTTTTGTGAGGGGCCTCTGAGTTCAAAGGTCATGGTCTCAGATGTAATATCCACAACCTTGCCCCGAAAAATATCATTGATATCAAGAATTTCGGAACGAGAATCTTGAGAGTAGCGAACTTTGAGTAGACATAACTCACGCTCCACAAAATCAGTGCCTGATAGATCCGTCACTTCAATGGTATCCACGAGACGACTCAATTGCCGTAGGACCTGAGAAATGATCCGTCCGTTGCCGACGGTAACGATATTCATTCGGCTAATATTAGGATCTTCGGTGACACCGACCGTTACACTGTCAAGATTGAACCCTCGCGCCGAAAACATATTGACTACTCGGATGAATGCACCAATCGAATTCTCAACGAGAATTACGATTGTATGCGATTGGATCATTTCGCTATCATCCGGTTGGATCGGTTCTCCTGCAGCCTTTTTCCGGATGATCTGCTGCGGAGTCAGTACCAGATTGTCTGTCATGGATTTACTCATTCACTTTGATTAAACAAAAGAATTCGGAGTCATACGATCTGTGATCATATCTCCAGTGGCTGCACCCGCAGGTACCATTGGGAAAACCATCTCCTCTTTAGCAACCCTGAATTCCATTAGAACTGGGCGATCGGTTACTTTCCATGCCTCATCAATGATCTTTTTCGCTTCTTCCGGTGTTTCTGCGTGAAGGCCAACACAATGATGGGCTTCAGCAAGCTTTACAAAATCGGGGTTTGTATCGGAGAGGTCTGTATGACTATAGCGCTCGTTATGGAAGAGTTCCTGCCATTGCCGAACCATCCCAAGAAATCGATTATTGATGACCGCCAGTTTTAAGGGGAGCTTGTGGGCTGCCGCAACGCTCATTTCTTGGGCATTCATGACAAAGCCACCATCACCACTGATACAGATCACTGGACGAGAGGAGCCTGACTCACGCATACCGAAGGCAGCTCCCATGGCCGCAGGCATACCAAAGCCCATGGTCCCTAATCCACCACTGGTAATGTGTGTTCGCGAGTGCAAGAATCTGAAATACTGGGCCGACCACATTTGATGCTGTCCAACATCTGTAACTACTACGGCATCACCTCCAGTTTTATCACGCAATTGTTCAATCACGCCTTGGGCATGTAATTGGCCATCATTCTGATATTGTAATGGACACTCTTGACGCCAGGCATCAATCTGTTGAAGCCAGTCCGTTGTATCCTTTGCTTCAACTAATGGCGTGAGACGCTGCAGTACGGTTTCAACATTGCCTAAGATCGCACAATCAGCAAAGATATTCTTTGAAATACATGACTGATCAATCTCAATATGAATCACTTTGGCGTGAGGTGCCCAGGAATCAAGCTTACCCGTTACACGATCATCAAATCGCGCACCAACCGCAATGAGAAGATCACAGTGCTGGACGGCTTGATTGGCCCACCATGTTCCATGCATTCCCAGCATACGCAGTGCGAGTGGATCATCTTCAGGGAAAGCACCTAATCCATGAAGTGTGGTAGTAACTGGAATACCCGTATGCCTTGCAAGTTGGGTTAACCGTTCGGACGCATTCCCGCTGATGGCTCCACCACCTACATAAAACAGAGGACGCTCTGATTCGGCAATCATTCGTGCAGCGCGCTGCAACTTTTCAGGGCGAGGTCCCTCGGGTACAACATACCCTCTCATGTCAACAGACTTGGGATATTGAAAGGGAGCCTCGGCTAACAGAACGTCCTTGGGTAGATCAACGAGTACTGGACCGGGTCGGCCGGTTCCAGCAATGTGGTAAGCTTCTTTTACCGTTCGGGCCAGATCTTTCACATCACGAACCAAATAGCTGTGCTTTGTGATCGAGCGAGTCACTCCAATTGCGTCACATTCCTGAAACGCATCATTACCGATCAATGCAGTCGGAACCTGTCCAGTAAAGACGACAATTGGTACAGAGTCCATATAAGCATCTGCAATGCCGGTCACCGTATTCGTTGCGCCTGGACCACTGGTTACCAACACCGTCCCGACCTTGCCGGTTGCTTTAGCATATCCTTCTGCCGCATGCGTTCCACCTTGTTCATGGCGAACGAGAATATGTTGGAACTTCGGTTTGATACGAGCCATCTCATCGTACACCTTGATAACGGCGCCTCCGGGATGTCCGAAGATTATCTTCACCTCTTCAGCCTCAAGAGAACGAAGGAGAATCTCAGCACCTGACATAATCTGAGAGGTACTCGTGATTTCTGGGCGCTCCTCAGGAAGCGAATCTCCGGTAGTAATGGGTTGAGTTTTTGTATGTGTGTCGTAAGTCATGATTCATAAGAAAAGTTACCTACAATTTCCATGATACCAATTAGTGAGCAGGATGTCCCATTGATATTCAGTAGATCCAAATGCGTTCTCATCTCTGATGGAAATCATTGATCTCCATCCCAATGATGGAGTTGATGAGGGTAAGGAATCTTGATAATTGTAGAACTATGTGAATAGCTTGGAGAGTCACCAACAGACTAACTTCAATAGATTAAGACTGTGGATAGATCGTCTGAATGGGTACGGATCGGAATGATTGTACACTTGAATCAGAATAAATGAGCACTTTATTTTACTGCGAAGATCATTTTCTGAATATTCTGATGGGCCTGCTCTAACACGATCCCGCGTTCCTTAATTTCGGGAGAAAACCCCAGTCTCTTGACAGACCAATTTGCAAGTTCAACAGCAGACCCAAATTCTTCAAGCTTTACAGGGAAAGCATTTTTATGGTGTGAGAATCTATCGTCTGTAAGAATCCGACAATCAAGGACAACGAATACCCCCCAGTCCCCACTCTTCCGAATTAAACGACCAAATCCCTGACGCAGGGTACGCTGGGTATTTTGTAGGTACCACAAATCGTCGAATATTTTTTTTGACCACCGATCTTTACGTTCAGCAACTAGCGGATCTTTTAGAGGCTTATTGGGCAATCGTACGATAACGAGTTGACTAAGTGTTGACCCTGGGAAATCTACCCCTGTCCAAAATCGTCGTACACCAAAGAGAACACTTTCCTCAAATCCGCTGAACTCCCTAATGATAGCCTCACTACTCCCGAATTTATCCTGCAAGAGTAATGGAATTCTGTAGTGTTGAAATACAGGATGACAAAGTTTATATGCTTCCAGCAAATCATACCAGCTTGTGAATAAGACCAAAGTTCGTCCGTCCAACGCCAGAGACTGAAGAGACAGAGTAGATGCGACCTGACGTATCCAATCCAAATTGCTTTTTTCATGACCATATTCATACTTAGGAATGAAATGGGCTATGGCACCACTGACCTTAGAATCATAGGAAAACGGGGATGGGATACTGGTTTCAGCAGTGAATGAATGTTTGGGATCAGGATCATCCAACAATTCCAGGGCAAACAATTCTGTTGAATTGTCAACATATAAAGTGGCCGAGGTAAATACCGCAGTGTCAAAGTTATCCAAAATAGCTTTGGCATGATTACCCATTTCAAACGGAAATCTATTCATGGTCCAGTTGAATGACTTCTGACCATAGGATATTATATATCCATCGTCATTGTCGGTATCCCGAAAATTATTGACAACGGCCCCAAATTCTCGTGCGTCATTTACATATTTGTTCATCCGACTGGTATACTCTGATTTTATTTTATTCCTCTTTACCTGTATTGTATTTTGAATCATTTTCAAGATCTCTTCAAACTCCGATTCAATAGTGTTAAAATGATCGATTAGTCCTTTTAGTGAATCTTGTATAGTTGCCTGTTTTTTAGGATCAAGCTTCTTCCATCGTAACTCAGATAGATCCTTATTAGGGAAAACCGTCATTCGCTTCACACAAGAGTATATCTCACCGCAAGCATTTTTGATATTTTTCAAGCTGTGGAAAAGGTCTTGAATTTGGCCATCCCTGGGTTTCCTTCCAAAAAACGTTGCAATAGAATCTAGGTCTGAAGCTGAGAGTACATCCATGGGTTTGCACTCTTTAAAATTTGCTTTGTCTTTCTTTTTTAGAGAATTCCAAAAAACATCAACAAAGCCATTTTGCTCATTTGCCCCTCCTACTCTGCGAGTAAAATCCGATATGTCAGCCCCCACGAGACTTACAGTTAAAGAACTTCGGAGATTATCTGGAAACTGATCGGCCTCGTCAATGATACATACAGAGACACGGCTGGCGATTTCCGCATCAAGCTTGGACAATTTGTGATGATTCGTGATTACAACATGTGCATATTGAGTTCGCCTCAAAGCTTGAGGGAAGCAACAATTAGAATCAGTTGTACATAGTTTAGGTTTGCAGACCTTCTCTGCGTTTAAGTCATACTGAAATTGCCTCTCAAACTCATCAAATCTATCCCACCGTCCCCGTCTACGGTCAAGAATCTGATACAGATTTAACCATGCCAAACGGTCAGCAGCAAGAAGAGAGATTCCATCCTTCTGGCGTTCTTCTTGATACAGAAGCCTAAATAGCCTTTTCAGTGCGGAAATACACAAATAATTCCGCCGTCCCATTAGAATCTCAACTTTTTGACCACGGTACAGAGTATTTTGTGTAACTGTTTCCCATTCTTTTTTAACGATTTGGTCCATGAGATTAATTGTCGCAGTTGCCACCAAAACCTGCCGATCCTTGTTAATACGTATATGCTCACATACCGGAATAAGATATCCGAGAGTTTTTCCCGTTCCAGTTCCCGCTTCAAGGGTGTATTGACCTCCGATATTTATTGCCTCCATGATAAATTGAGCATACTTCTGCTGCTCCAACCTCTCCTCATATTGATTACCAGGGTTCTACCCCGAACCTTGTGGATAGAGGTCTAAGCCTCCACAGAAGAATAGAATCGCACTTCTGAATTTTTCAAACGTTCGGTATCCTCTCCCGACCGTTTTGATTTCTTGAATTTTGCCGTTAATGCGTTCTGCCTTGGCGTTGGATTGTGAGTGGGAAAGTGCATTACAGACGCCATCAAAATGTCGCTGAAACCTTTCCCCCACCTTGGTGACTTCCCTGACGCCCATCTGCTCAACACTCTTTAGCCAGAGATCAAAATACCTCTTTGCTTCGGCGAAGGAACTACACTCAAAGATCCCTTTAAACTCTTCGCGTACCCGCCAGGCGTGACTGACTTCCAAGTTGGCTTCTTGAACGACTTTGAAGATCTCGTCTTGCTTGGCCGTACGGTTCTTTTCGTTCTTCAAAAGCACATAACGCGTCCCTTTCAACTCGGGATGGCTCTTCACTTCCCGTCTGCGCACCTGATTGATTGCTTTGTTCAGATCCTGAATCAGATGAAACCGATCATGAATCAAGGTTGCGTTCGGAAAGACTCGTTCAACGGCGCGAATAAACGCCTTTAACATGTCCGTCGTCACCGTTACGACCTTCTCCTTCATTCCCTCAAACACACGCTCAAACAGCACTATAGCGCCTTCTTTGGTCTTTCCCTCCCCCACATCAAGGACAATCCCCCGTGTGGAATCTGTTACCACGGTCCCATAGACATGCCCCCGTTTGAGTGCTTTCTCATCCACACCGATATGGGGGATCTCTCCCAGATCCCTACGTGCTAATCCGCGCTCTACACTACGATGCATGATCCGATTCAGTTGGTTAAATCCACACCGTAGAAGCTTGGCGGTGCTGGTTTGATTTTTGGTTGCTTTCAACAGATCAATCGCAGCGCGCTCAAAGGCATAGGTTACACGACTGGATGAATCTGCCCAAGGAAGCTTAATCGTCTTGATTCCCTTTGAAGACTTGACCCGAGGGATACGACAGTGGATATAACTCTTGGATTGACACCAGTCAATATGACGCCACGAACGCTCCTTGCGGTGGTCATACAACGTCCCAGATTCCCCCGTTTCTGGACAAACAAGATTCTCTCCCGAATGGCGAAGATATACATCAATCCGGTGAGACGTTGGATCCAAAGTGATTCGGTCAAGCTGCCACTCAGGAGTGAGATCCAGAGTGTAGCGCATAAATAAATCTATGAAATTTGACATGAAATTGAGTAGGTTTAGTTCGCCGAAATATACTCATTCCACACAAATTGTGGTAGAACCATTACCAGAGAACAATTTTTCAAATCCCCTTTGGAGGAATTTCTTTTGTATGAGAGTGGAACTGGATAGATGTTCTTTAATCAGGTTACTTATTTCCAAAAACACACTGGAGACAATAGAATGAATTTTTGTCTCAATTTGAATAGATTTAGAATTACTGAATTGATTGAGGGTTTTTGTTAGAGATCCACGCAGTTCCATTGATTGTGTATACGACTGTTGAATCCATTTTCGTATCAACCGAAGATCATTAAGAGGCGTTTTAGGAGTCGTAACTGTGAATATTCCCAGAATTCGTTGAGAGGTGATGTAGTAGGCTATTTCTCGCAGCACAGAATTTAATTTCTTGTTTGCATGTATCAGATCATCTTGATGCAAAGACAATTTCTCCCTAATTGGTTCAACGTCATCACTGTCAAGCCTATGCATGTGCATTGAGAGCCCATGAATAAGGGAATGTAGTTCTTTGAGAAGTTGATCTAATTGGTCTTGTTTGTTAGGAGATGGATTCCTGTTCTCTTTTTTTAATCCAAGAACCTTTATAAGCTCTCTGGAAGTGCTATCCTGATCATAGCGATTCTGAATATCCGTGTCTAATGAGAATTCTAAATATGGTTTACGATCTTCCGTCAATAATTTTGGAAATTTCCAATCCTCCACAAATTGTTGCAATTCTGCCTCTTCAATTATTGATGGAAAGTCAAACATAGTTCCTTCTAACTGACTTTCTGCCCACTGGATTTTATAGGCAACCGAAGCAATTCCTAATAATGAAGAAAAGTCAGGTTGATCTCCATCTGCTGATAGAGCCCACTCTAAAATAGTATACACTGGATGATAGTCTTTCTTCGCTATCTTTTCGGGTGATAAAATGACTCGTAAGATGCGGTTCAGCATTTGATCCAGTCTATTCATCACCTTGTGTAGCTTGCGATCTCCATCTCTTACTCGAATTGAATTATCCCATTGAATAAGATCTTCGTCTGAATATGGCACAGATTTATCTGGTAAGAAAAATTCGTGCATTTGTGTCAGATCTATCAGAGTTGGAGGAGTCATTCCATTGTAAATGACCGAGGGAAACCATTTATTCTTTATGCCAGAGTTGCATACGAACAATGCATCAACACCGTCAAGAAAGGAGAGGATTTCATCTTGAACTTCGTTCCATTTGGGCTGTTTTTTGGCATCGTTGGTGCTAATCCCTGACCGTATCCAAGCATTTTTACGAATTGTCCGTTCTGGGTTAACAACTCAATCCTCGGCGGTTGGAATTGCATTTTCTGCATATCGTCTGCATGCGAAATGAAGTATTGTATCCCGAGAAGGGTCTCGTCCAGTTGCGAAAAAGTGAGCAATCGCGAAACTGACTGGCTTACTTTCTTCTTGTGGCTTCACTGATGACATCTTAAATTCGGTTTAAGCTTCATTAGAACGTTGAGGGAAAGTATCAAGGAGTGTGGGTACCAGAGATTTAAATTCGTTGGCTTGAATTCGTCTATATTATCTTAATTCCTTAGGTTATTGATGGGAATTAGAGAGAGTTCTATCGCATAGTTTTTTTCGGTCCAATATAAACAATGTATAGTGGTTCCCCTGCCTTGATGGGCCATGAAAAATGCATGCGAATCGGAGTGGTGTAATTAATCTTCCCATGCCATGTACATGAGAGCCTATAGATCTGAAGATTTTGATCACTGAATTTTAGCTCTTCTTGAAATTGACGCTTCTTAGACGCCGAGGAGTCTGAGAACCACGCCCTCCCCCCTGTAAAATAGTCACGGTAGATCCTATGACCTTCGGCAGTACGAATGCCATCTGTATTGTGGGTGCTCACAAGTGCATTCAGAATATTCAAGAGTGCCTGAATTTTATCGGCTGAACTCTTAGAAAAAGGTAGCCCTAAAAGTGGGGAAAAAGAATCCTCAAAGAATGTTAGATTACCAAATCTAACTTTCGAGGACCGTGACAACTCATGCCACGAATCAGTAGGTGATTCCATCCTAGTTAAATCATCCTCAAACGTACGAGGAAGCCACCAATTGTCAACAGACGCGCACATGGAGTCTGATGCCCCGTCACTCCGTCGCCAGACTACCTGAATGGGAGCGTACATCCAGTCAGATGGACAAACGGTGATTAGTCCACAATTTCCGCCATGGAGTACCCGAAATGCAGCCTCTCCTATGCCTGTATCCGTAACAATTGATCCATCTTTAAGTTCAAGCCAGTCATTTCCGCTATGTTCTGGATCGTCTTCCCAAAAAGGTCCATCCTTGTTAAGCCAACTTAGAATCGCACGTTTAAGATTGGGGTTTGAAATTTGACTGATTGCGGGAGATAACTCTATATTTGGCATAGGCTTACATTGATGAATTAAATGCGTACATCTAATTCTGCACCCGAATTTTTGGGCTACCTGTCGCATTTTATAGAGTTGTTCAAGAGCACGCTGTAAATCATTAGAATCATGAAACTGTTCATGAATAGACTTATCATTAACAATGAAATCCATGAATCAGATTCCGAGAAAATACTGCATGTCTCTATCAAATTGATCAAAAAAACCGTCTGGCCAATAGTCAACATTGCCATGATGATCTAGCCTTGGACTTTCTACCTGAGGCCTCTGGGCATCACCATTACTACTGCGTTGACGGAAAAAATGGAGTGCAATGTCATGATGCGACAACTGTTTATCCCTTACAGCACGTCGGATACCATTCAGTACATGATCGCTGTGCGTCTCAATCACGACTTGAATTCCAGCAGCTGCAACTTCAGCCAGAAATACTCCCATCTGAGCCTGTCCTGCTGGATGCAAATGCACTTCTGGATTTTCAATAAGCAGGAGATCATCTTCTTGGGCCGATAGAGCTGCAACAACAATAGGTAATATCTGCGTAAGTCCGAATCCGGTATGTGTTGGACGAAGGAACCCTGTTTCTCTAGACATTCGAATTCCCAGTGAAATTGCATTTGCATGTTGGACTGGACTAATTGCCAGTCTAAAGCCTGGAAAGAAGCAGGATAAACGTGCCTCAACTTGTCGAAGACGAGTTGGGGGAACGGTCTTGTCTACCAGCTTTTCAAGCACACCCTCAAGCGATCCAGTATGGAGCACGCTCACAGCATGTTCTCCTCTCGAGCCCACTACCGCGGTAATTTGAGGGTCAACAAGGGGATAATACTCCCGAGGTCCGAGCCGTTCCGCCGTCAGATATGTTACCCTTCGCAGGCAATTAATAAGAGCATGATCATTTAATGAATCTGGTGACAAGTAATGAAGTTTATCCTCGCTGTCAAATTGAGTCATATGGCCTTGTTCCGACATGTATAAACCTTCACTCAGTACCATTGACATCTCTTCACGGCCGCCTTTGAAAATCCAACGAAATGTTTCCACTTCATCATTTATCAGTGTCAAGCAAATATCACCTCGCCCATGGACCTGATCAATTACATCCATGACAGTACCAAGGCGAACCGCCGATCCATTCAAAATCAAATGAGACGACCACTCAAAGTCTTGCATAGTTTGGTGAACCACACTAAGTGCCTGCAGCACAGTTGACTTGCCCGATGCATTGGGTCCAGAAAGGAGTGTTAACTGCCGAAGTGGGAGTTTCAGCACTTCAAAGCATTTGAAATAGCGTAATTCAATCTGCGAAACCATGGGTCACCTTCAAAATTTGTTCTTGCACCATTTCAAACCTGGTCTTAACCTTTTTTACGTCGTTCGTTGCTATACTGATCGAATCAGCAAATTTTTCGTCCTTCAATAGAGAATAGAATACTCCACGAAGTAACTCTGAATTTGATTCGATATATGATTTATTAACCTGTGAAAGACCAGTAGACATTACATCCCACAAAGAGGCGTTAAGTACACCACGCTTCTGTTGCTGCCTTTCATGTTTTCTGAATGCGTTACGTCCAAAAAGAAAATGGTTGTTTGAGAGACCAACACGAAACTGATCGGATAATTCTTGAAGCTCTTTAGGATCCATTTTATTCATTTTACGAAGTGTTTTAGCCAGAAAACCATCCATATCTCCCCTATAGTCTCGATATCCAATAATCTGAAATCCACAAAAACGATTGACAAATTCTCGATCTCTCATTTTCTTCGTACTAAGGCTCTTCCCTGTGGCCTCTGCAAAGAGGTCACGGTTTGCCTCCCGCTTGAGAAAATTTGTTGCTTCACCCATATACAGGCAATTCCTCATTTGCTGACGAGTCAAAGGGACACCCCCATTCACTCTCTCAAAAATATCAAGACGAGCCCGCTCCGGAACCTTAGAGTCCATTATGTAGAGGATCAGATTACAATCCTCAATACGGTTCTGAATTTTTGGAGACAATTCTGAGAATCTTTTACGGTCTAATCCATTACTTTCAGGTAATCTGAGCCGAAGCTTATCTTTAACAAATCGATGGAGCGTAGACAGGCGCTGTAATCCGTCAACTATGACCATTTTTCCATCTTCATTTTCAGCCAAGTAGAATACTGGCAAAGGTATGCGCATGACAACTGACTCAATTAGTTTGCTTTGCACATCCTCCTTCCAGATAAAATCACGCTGGAAATCTGGGTTCATGATGTAATTTGACTGATCAATTCGCCTGATAACATCATGTACCGTGCGGGCTTCCTGACGAATGAGAAAATCATCAAGCGGGTACTCTCCCCATGTTCCATTCCGTTCATCTAAGCCATCGAGGCATTCATCATTGGATTCTATTTCTTTAGCCATAACATTACAAGACCTGTGTCTCAGATATTTTACATGTAGAACTATTAGAACCTTTATTTTGGGAGTTTGCTCCGAATGTTCTAACATGAATTAGAGGTTGGTTCCGATAATCGTCCGGTGAATTCGTTTTTCGGTAAGTGAGGGGGGGTATAGAACTTGTTGTAGAGTAAAGCTGGGCACGATGGTTATTCGGCAAACCCCTCCCCCACTTACCAATCATTGGACGCGAACAACTGAGACAATCACCAATCTCCTTGTTCACAATATCTTCAGAAATATACAGTATTGCCCAGTTGCACCCCTGTACAACATATAATGTATCAGTCACGAATCCCTGAATGGTTTCTCTTTCGTGCTGGCGATCATAGTAGAAGTGGTACTGAAACAAATTAGTTAACGGTATAAAATATATGTGAATAGTCTTGCAGTTTTTCTGCCTATACTATCGCCTAACATCACCTCCTTAACCTTACAGACCCGCAACAAAAAAACCTGCCTCCCACCCTGACTGTGTAACCCTTATCAAGAAAACCTTAACGAACCCAATCTATGGCTTGATCCAGTTCTGGTTACCCAAAATACTCGGCCAGCTTACTGATAAGTATTCCTCCTTATCTCTGAGTTCAAACGCGCCTATAATCGGTAGTCAGCCTTCAATAAATCGCGGCTTGCAGTATCTATTGATGTGGGGTTCTTCGTAAATCTCAACAGTAGACATGCATTAAAGACGCCGTTTTATAAAATGGCAAAAATAGTCCGCAAGGCATATTGTTTTTTAGATGTACCATGAATAGCTCGTAGTCCATCTTGATCATCGTCAGTTGACGTTGCCGCAAAAAAACACTTTACTATCAGGCATGAAATCCATTAAAGCGTCTACACATCGGTGAGTACCATTCAACTTGCAAAAATCCATTGTGACTTATTCCAATTTTAGGATGAGGGAGTGAGACACTATCGTCTGTAAAGAACAAGGCCAACTTGCGCAATGATGAAAGATCCATATCGGGATCAGAGTAGTCTGGATCATCATCTTGGGTTAATTCGTGTAGGTATGCTAAGCGTTTTACAATTTTGTGATACCTCGCAAGATCCAGAATTTCAAATATCTCTTCATGGCGTGTAGCATTATTGATTTGAATACTCAAATGAGCGTCTATATGGGAAGTATTTCTGGTAATCGCTGGATGCAGTTTATCTGGCAAAGGCTCCTTAGGAGATGTAAGTAATGATCTTTATTGGAGCTGTTACGAGTTTCGGCTCCGTCAGAAAATGCAGCAACGTAAGCCCCAGATAACTGAGAATCCCAAACCTCATACATCCATCTACGAACTCTGTAATCATCGTAGGGAGAAATCCCCTCTATTCGGCTTCCTCTTCGTCAGAGATGATACTGTATCTCCATTCCATCTCACCATTTCAGATCCATGCGTGCACTGAGTCCGTAGGAGGGTGGAGGCCCGTTCTCTTCGATCGTTCGCGCGGTCGTCGCGACCGAGACTTGTAGTCCTTCCCCCATGTGCAGGTTGTATCCCACTCGGTAGGCACGCCCGCTCGGATCCAGCGTCAGTCCCACAATGGAACGCCCCAGACTTGCCCCGATCGGCGTCCCATACCCCAGTTCCACCTCCACATTTTGGTCTGCACTCCCCCCTGCTATGGTATGCAGCGGTGCTTCGCGCCAGAGATCTCCACCATACACATTCCCCCAGTGCGGGCGCACTCGCATGGAAGGTCCGAGTCCACCCTGCGATCCATACTCAACGGATCCCATCAGCCCCCATTCGCGCAGTCCATCATCGGTATGCAGCACCAGGGTCCGACCTCCAAACTCCGCACGCAGTTGACTCGTGGACCAGCGCACGCCTCCCCCCAGTTCCACGCCCATCCCCGTCTCTGCATCCCCTCCATCTTGCCGAAGGGCAGCTTCCATGTAGGGCTGCATACCCGCTCCCAATCGCAAACTCCCTTCCACACCTGCACGCACCCGCCGAATGCCCAGATCTGCTCCCGTCTCCAGGTCTGCCGTCGCCCAGAAGGCATCCACCTCGTAGCCCAGCCGCCCCGCACTGCCCCCGGTCAGCGTTCCCGTCAGTCCCAGTGCAACCAGTGCAGCCTCTAGTTCGGATTCCAGTGTCTCCACTTCGGTCTCGCCCCGTCCCAGCCCTAAGAGTAGCCATGCACGCATCCCCGCTCCCGTTTGGTAACTGACATAGGGATAGATACCTGTCAAGCGTGAGAATGCTGTGCCAGAGCGCGCCGGCGTCTCATACGCGCCCTGATCCCAGTTCTGTGCGGCCAGAAGTCCTGCCATCCATCCCTGACTCCATGCATAGTCGGCTCCCAGAATCATACTTGTGACATCTGAACGCATGGACAGCGCTCCCTCTCGTCCCTGCATCCGCGTATAGGCACCTTGCCCCCAGATACTCCATCCTCCCTGCGTAAATTCGGCACCACACCCGCGAAAGATCTCTCCAGGAGACCAACGCTCGCGCCCGTAACGGAGCCAGGATAGATCAGGGATGCGGCAGTGTGCCATCCCCTCCATGCGCCGCGTCAATGCCTCCACCACCTGTGATGCCCAGGTCCGTAGGACTCTCGACACATACGCATTCTGGATCCTCTCTTCGCTTTCTTCTTCCATCACCGCCTCCGAACGGGCCTGCTCTACCTCTGCATTCACCGCCGAGAGCAAGACAAGCGAAAACGTCTTTGCCTCCCATACAGGCTCATTTGTAAGCAGCTTGACGTCGACAGTTTTGGAGAGCTCGCCCGGTGCAAACGTGACCTGTCCCGCCACCGCCTCATAATCCTCTCCCGCAAGGGCACTCCCATCCTCGCTCATGTAGCTGACCAGTACCGGGACAGCAGATGGAATGGATAAGCCCACCTCAAAGCTTGCCGTGTGGCGGGAGACCGTAACGCTTTGGACCGAGACCGTGAGACTCCCGTCATCGTCCAGAATCGTTCCCGTCCCAGTCCCTTGGTCAATTTTCACATGGTTCGCATTGGAAAGCGTCACCTGGAATGTCTCGTCGGGTTCCACCTCCGAATCGTCTATTATCTCAATACGGATCTTGCCCTCCATGCTCCCCCGTTCAAAGATGACGATCCCCTTCGACGCAACATAATCGGATCCCTCCGTTGCCGTGTCCTCCGAAGACGCAAACTGAACCGTCACCACCCGAGGACTGGGCTGATTCAAGTGGATGGGT
Source organism: Rhodothermales bacterium (assembly GCA_965208025.1). GTDB lineage: Bacteria > Bacteroidota > Rhodothermia > Rhodothermales > Bin80 > Bin80. The sequence continues at coordinate 366,177 of OZ242302.1, read as the reverse complement.
AGCAGAAGAGCGCCCTCGCCCTCCATTGCACTCGCATCTCCAATACTCACGAACAGGTCTCCATCATCATCCTGAATCGTTCCCTCTGCCACGCCTCTGGCGATGCCCTCCCCAATGAGACGCACCTGAAACGTTTCGTTGCCTTCGGTTTCCTGATCATCGTTGATCGGAATTCGGATCTCCTGTTCCTGCTCGCCCGCCGCAAAGGTGATCGTTGACGAAGTCGCAACATAGTCCTCTCCCGCCGTGGCCGTCCCATCCTCCGTCGTATAGGCATACGTCCGCGACTGACTATCCTGTCCATCCAACGTCACGCGGAACCGCGCCTCTGGTTCTGATTCATCAACCTTTGTATCCTGTATACGCACCCGCACCTCCCCGTCATTGTCCAGGATCGTGCCCCGTCCTATGCGCCCTGCAGGCTCCCCATTCAAGATCTCCGTCAACTCAATCCGAAAGGTCTCCTCGCCCTCAGAGAGATCGTCGTCCAGGATCTCTACCTCAATGGTCTGCATCCTCTCCCCCGAGGTGAAGCGGAGCGGGCTTGGCGTCTGCACCTCATAGTCCAGAGGGACAACCGCGGTTTCGTTGATGGCTGTAAAGAAAACTTCGGTCTCCCGCCCCGGGAGCACATGACTGAGCGATACCATAAAGCGGGCCGTCCCCTCCTCTTCCCCCACCCGGACCGATGGGGTGATCTCCACGCGGGGCAGCGCATCCTCATCCACGATCGTCCCCGTCCCTTCGGCATCCACCAGAACGGCATTCTCCGGCATAGACAGCTTCAAGAAGAATCGCTCCTCCATCTCTTCTGTTTCATCATTGAGCAGTCGCACAGGCACCGGACGACGGTCCACCCCCCTCGGAAAGACCAGTGTCCCACTTGTGGGCATATAGTCCAGATCGGCCTGCGCCGATCCATCCTGCGTCGCATAGGCAACGCGCACGCTCTGCGCCGGGTTGGCTCGGTTCAGCGTCACCATAAACTCTAGCGTGGACTCGCTCTCCGGCGCCGAAGCATCCTCCACGCGCAGTTCGTATCGATCATCATCCTCTATCGTGACCGTTGCCTCCCCTCGGGCCAGCTCGGCCCCGATTGGATCGGACAATTGGACCCGGAAGGTTTCGTTTTCCTCATAGGATTCATCGTCCAGGATCTCCACCGCAATGAATGCGCTCGTTTCCCCCTCGGGGATGAACAGCCGACTGAGGGGAGCTCTGTAATCCTCCAGTTCGGTGGCCGTCTGATCAAAGGTTTGAACCCGTACACTCAGCCCCGGTGGGGCAGGAGACGTCAGTGTAACTTCAACCATAGCCATCTCAACCTCTTCCTGTACCGTCGTATCCTGAATCGCCAGGAACACCTCCACCTCGTTATCCTCAATGGTCAGGTAGGTTACGGTTTCCCCGCCTCCCAACATAGCGCTTGTCCCCGTGATCAAGATCGTCTCCTGAGGGTCATAGACGGAATCATCAATGGGCATGAGTGTAAAGGTTGCCGTGCCAGAGAGCTGATTGGCCTCAACCCTCAGGGGAGTAGGCGGGGACACAATCGTATAATCCTGTCCCTCCGTTGCCGTGCCATCTTCCACGGTAAGCGTCACCGTCGCGTCCGTACTCCGAACAGACTCCAGCGTAGCCGTCACCATGAACTCCATTGCCCCCGCGCCCTCCTCCATCTTGGGAGGCGCGACCTCAAGCATGAACCCCGTGGACGCTTCATCATCCTCAATCGTGAGCATCTTGTCGCCCGGGCCATTGAGGTCAAGTGCATTGGTTGCCTGTCCGCGCACCACCACGATCTTATCCTGATTATGTGCATCATTATCCACCGCCGTGATCGTCACGAGTCCCGTACTGGTCATCATTCCAGGAAGGATCGTGAGCGTCGTATTCGGACTCAATTCGTAATCGTCGGTCGTCGCCGGAGCTTCCGGGCGCGCAGACACCCGGAGGATCGTTTCTGCACTTGATGCAACATCCAACCGCGCGGTGATCGTCGCCATCCCTCCCTCTTCTGGAATTGTGCCAGGTTCCACGATCAACTCCACCCGCGGCACAGGGTCACGATCCACAATCGTGAGCGTGGCTGGCGCTGCAGCTCCCAGACTGCTTCGCCCGGTCACCTGCACCGTTTCGTCCGGCTCGTGCACCCCATCTGCAATCGGACGGAACGGGAAGCGCTCCGTCCCGATGGTTGCGCCTGCCCCAATCGTGAGTGCAACTGGCGGGACCGCAGCATAGTCCGTTCCCTCCTCCGCCGTCCCCCCTTCCACCGTGAGCATGACCTGCGTCGGGACGCTCCGCGCACCATCCAGTGTCGCGGTAACTTGGATGTCTTCTTCGTCTGCCTCGTTCACCCTTGAGGGCGACACCGTAAGCGTGATGCCCCCCACCTCGTCATCATCCAGAATGATGAGCGTCTCCTCTGCCGGGCTCATCACATCATTCACGTTCGTCGCATCGCCCCGGACCGTGATCCGCTTATCGGGCGCATCAATCGCATTGTCCACCGCCGTGATCGTCACCACCCCCGTACTGGTCGTGACCTCCGGGGCAATCCTGAGCACACGATTGGAACTCACCTCGTAATCCTCCGTCAATGCGGGGGCTTGGGGGTCGGTTGCGATCGTAATCACCGTCTCTGCACTGGATGCCCCACTCAGGTTCGCCGTCACCTCGGCTTCCCCGCCATCTTCAAGAATTTCTCCCGGCGTCAACACCAACGTCACCTCCGGCGTCGGATCCGAATCAAAGATTGTCAGACGATCCTCCGATGCCGCGCCCAAACTGCTCGTCCCGCTCACGCGAACCGTCTCGTCCGGCTCATCCAGATGGTCCGGGATCGGCGTGAACGTAAATCCTCCGACCGCTTCCATTGCATTGGCAGGAATCCTGATCGTAAATGGAGCCACCGGCTGAAAGTCAACCCCCAGGATCGCCGTCTCCTCTTGCAACGAAATCTCTACCTCTGTGTCCGTCAGAAGGATCCCATCCATCGTCGCCGTGACCGTGATCTGCTTGCTCCCCTCGTCTTCACGTACATCATCAGAAATGCTCACTGTGAGCCTCACCTCGGTCGCTTCGTCATCATCTAAAATTGTGAGGATCGCCTCCGGAAGAGACGCCCCCGAATGCGCATTCGTGGCACGCCCCTGCACGCGCACTTGCTTGTCCTGTACATCAATGACCCGATTATTGACCGAGGTGATCATCACCGTCTCCGTACTCTCCATGGCACCTGCTGCAATCGTCAGCCTTCGATCCGCGCTCAACCGGTAATCCCCCTCCGTCGCAGGCGAGATGGGATCTGCAGAGATCGTGATCACCGTCTCCGCACTTGATGGAGACGTGAGACGGGCCTTTACGGTGGAACGCTCCTCCGCCTCCGAAATCTCCGCCGGATCTAACACGAGCATTACCTCCGGGTCCAGGTCATCATCCGTGATCGTGAGAAACGCCTGATCTACCCCGAGGGAGCTGGTTCCCGTGATCGTCACCGACTCGTCCGGCTCGTCCAGATCATCCGAGACCGGCGTGAACGAAAACGTCCCCATTCCCTCCCTCTCATTGGCTGGAATGGTCAACGCAAACGAGTCCACCGGATCAAAATCGTCGTCCATGGCCGTACCCGGCCCAACCGAAATGGTCACCGTGAGGGGCTCGGGGCGCGTCCCGTCCAGCCGGGCGATCACCGCAATCGGTGTCTCCCCAGCTCCTTCATCTACTTGCGTTGGACGCACCTCCAGCGTGACCCCCGTCGCCTCATCCCCATCGGTGATCGTGAGGGGCTCGGGATCCGGAGGCGTCACCCCAATCGGATTCTCCACCATGCCCGTCACCTGCACCTCCTTACTCGGCGTACGCACATCATTGTCCACGGCCGTGATCGTGACCCGCCCCGTACTCTCGGTCTGCCCGGCCTTAATCGTCAGCGTTTGATTCCCACCGAACGCGTAATCCATCGTCGTTGCGGGCGGGATCGGAGTGGCCCCGATCGCAATCGTTGTCAGCGCGCCGGAGGGACGATTCAGTGTCGCCGTCACCGTTGTCATCCCACCCTCTTCCGGAATCTCTCCAGGCATCAACTCCAACTCCACCTGCGGCATGAGCGTCGCATCCAAAATCGTGAGCCTCGCAGCATCTACCTCCAGATCGCCTGCCGTGCCCGTCACCTGAATCATCTCCGGCCCCTCGTGCAAATCATCGGGCAGTGGCTCAAACGTAAACATCCCGGTTCCCTCCATCGAACCTGCCGCAATCTTCAACGGAAAGGACGAAGGCGTGGCAGTGTAGTCGGTGCCTGCTTGTGCCGTTTCCGCCTCTACCATGATCGTAAGCTGCGTGTCCGTGGACTGCGCCGCATTCAGCGCAGCGCTCACCGTGACCCGTTGGCTTCCTCCATTTTCATTGACCTCGGAGGGAGCCACCGCAAGCTCAACCCGCGGCGGCTCATCATCATCAAGAATGGTCAGCCCCACATCACCCAATCCAATGAGGGAGAGATCCGTAAATCCCAACTCATTCATGGGGCGCCCGCGCACGGTCACCGTCTTATCCCCCTCGTAGTCCTCATTGTCCACGGCCGTGATCGTGATCCCATCCGAACTGATCCTGGATCCAGCGGGAATCGTGAGCATTGTGGATGGGAGCGTGTAATCGTCATCCGTTGCCGGCGCATCAGGAACCATCGTGATCGCAATCGTGGTCGGTTCGCTGGAGGCAGGCGTCTGACTCGCCGTGAGCCGCGTAGTGCCCCCGTTCTCCTGGATCTCTGGCGCGGTTAAATTCAAGGTCACCACCGGAGGATCATCCGCATCCACGATGGTAAATTCGGTCGGACTGGCAGTAAAATCTTTATCCGTAACATCGTAAGCGCCAGCTCCCACGAGACGAATCGTCTCCGGAGGCTCATCTATCCCATCCTGCTTCGCCACAAAAAAAGCATACCTCTGCTCCTCTACAAGTTCATTCGCCTCCCACGCCAAAGTTATTATGGATGTACGTTCTAGGTCCTCCACCACAGATGCCGTACCATCCTCCGAAGAAACGGTCATCCTCGCAAGGATGTGTCCTGAACCCTCGGTTGCGCCGAAGGCAACATCCAGCCTCCCCGTGACCGTAACCTCCCTTTCCTCTCCTTCCCGAATCTCATTCGGATTGATCGCCAGTGTGGCCGTTGGAAAGGGTTCGTCGTCCTCAATCGTCAGCTCCACATCATCAGGATCCTTCGCGCCGCTCCGCAGATTCGTTGCCTCCCCTTGCACCTGAAACGTCTTATTCCCCGTGTACACGTTATTGTCCATCGCTGTGATCAGTACCTCCCCCGTACTCTCGGTCTCCCCCGCCGCAATCGTCAGCATGGTGCCACGTTGCGTGTAATCGCCAGGCGAATCCGGGGCTACCGATACAACAATCGTCGTAACGGCGTTGGAGGGGGCGCTCAACTGCGCTGTTACCATGGAGGGAACGTCAGAATTTTCCATGATCGACGAAGGAGACAGGGCCAGCGTGACCTGGGGTGGCGGATCCGCATTGGTGAGCGTGAGTGCTGCTGGCGTAGCCTCCCCCAGATCGGTGCGCCCCGTCACCAGGATCGTTTCGTCGGATTCATTCAGATCGTCCGGGATCGGAACCAGCGTAAACATCCCCGTTCCCATCATCTCATTCGCGGGAATCGTGAGGGAAAAGGAATTGACCTCCTCAAAGTCCTCTCCCACCATCGCGGAGCCGGATCCTACCGCAACGTCCACCTCGGTCGCACGGTCTCGCACCACATCCCATGACGCGGTCACCGTGATCTCCGTGGCGCCATGATCCTCAGAAACCGAGTTGGGCGCGGCCGCAAGCGTGAGGGCCGGTGCCATCTCGTCCTCCGTAATCGTCAACGGCACACTCTCCGGGCCATTCACGCCATCGGGGTTCGTTGCCTCCCCTTCCACCTGAAACATCCGATCCCCTGAGTAGACAACGTTCTGCACTGCACGGATCACCACCTCCCCCGTACTCTCCGTCTCTCCCGCCGCGATCGTGAGCGTGGCATTGGTACTCAAACTATGATCCGTGGGGGACTCGGGCGAGACCGAAATGACGATCGTGGTCACCTCGGTGGACATCTCGCTCAGACGTGCGGTCACCGTCGTCATCCCACCATCCTCCGAAATCGGGTTGTCAGAAAGATGCAAGGTCACCTCTGGATTTGGATCCTCGCAGGGGGCGTAGGGGCCACCTGATGAAAGGGTGATACCCCCGGCATTAATCCGATTAAGAATCTTTGGAGGTAGGCAGGAAATGTTGTTTCTACCAAGACCCACGCGGACTCCATCCGGAACATCATCAAAGAGATCCGCAGGGATGGCGGTGAGGTTATTACCAGTGAAGAAAATCACTTCCAGGCCGGCGAGACCATCAAAAAGGTCCTCAGGGAGCGCATCAATGGAATTCGCACTTAGATCAAGATGTCTCAATTTGTCCAGACCATCAAAAAGATCTGATGGCAGAGTGCCATCAAGACGATTTCTTGTTAGATCCAAGAAATCCAAACGGGTATCTTGAAAGAGATCCTCCGGCAGCACGGTGAGGTTATTATACTGAAGGTCCAACCAATCCAATTTTTCAAGATCGTCAAAAAGGTCCTGATCCAGTTCTTCAAGATCATTCGAATCTAATCGTAAAAATGTTAAATTGGAGAGCCCCGCAAAAAGTCCAGACGGAAGAGAGGTGAGATCATTACTGTCTAATCGGAGGATATCTAGTTCAGAGAGACCTTCAAAATCACGAGATTGCAGTGAACGAATGTCCCGATAAGCAACATACATCCTTGGAATACGTGACAACTGAGCCGAGGTCACGTCTTCACATCCAAAGTCGGGGTTGGGATGATCAATCTCTGCAAGAATCGCCACCTGTACTTCATCGGTTCGATCGCAAACAGTATCCTGTGCGAAGACTTCCGTCACAAACAAAAACAGAATACTACTGAGGATCATCCCCAGAAAAGCAGAAGATAATCTACGCATGATTCTGACTCACCTTGTATAATATAGTATCCATTTGAACGAAAGAGAGAGCACCTGAAGTAAGTTCAACCATCTACAAACCTTTATGTGTGGGGATTAGAGGGATCTCATGACAGAATTAACTGCTGAAAGTGCCCCCATCTTAGCTAACCCCATAATGATTGATCAATATCCCTATTCCAGTGAAGTTAAACCAAAGCGAATCATTTTAGTGGTTTCACGGTGCTCTGTGTTCAAATGAACAACTTTCCCCATAAGTTTAATGATTACTCTGGATTCGGATCTCCATAGTGACGCACAACAAAATCGGAGACTGGATCCACTAAAGAGTTCATACAAATCGCCCGATCTCAATGAAACGCCCCGAAGACGAACTGGCAATCCTTCGGTAGAGATAAAATCCCACAGGCAATGCTCCCCCGCTCCAACTGACTGATTTTGCCCATCCGCCTGAATAGTACTTTTCTGAATGGTGAGAAAATGTGTCCCAATCAGATCCATCACTCTAACTGAACGTTATTGCTGTGATAAATTAAACATGACTGCACCTCATCTTGAAAGGGATTGGGATAGTTCCTGATCACGTCGAATGTCTGGGATAAATCTCCAGACCTCTGAAAACAGGAGAGGACACTATTCTGAAATTTTAGGCTCCCCCTTACACCACATAAGTCTGTTGCGAGGTCCGTATACTTCATCGGAGAATCGGTCAGGGCGCAGAGTTCCTTCATTACTTGAATTTGTTCAGGATTTTTTCCCGACTAGTTCCCCACGCAAGACTAACAGAGAAACGATGCATTGATTTTAACATACATCGTGTCTAACAGGAGAATCTGGTCATAAGTTGATGGTCTATCTGTTGCAAGTTTACAGCGAGATGCTGCGATATTTAGCCAATAATTTAGATTCGGGAGACAGATCACTGGAAGAATTAGTACCTGTGGATTCGCCACCGAGTTCCTATCTGGAAGCCTCGCTAACGGTAGCCCCTCAATTCCCCATTGTTTTCTCTGAATATAGGGATGAAGCGAATCTGCACAAGAATCGGCTACAATCTCTATATTTTGTACCAAAATATACGCAGTCGGACGGATAAAATGACCAAGAATCTCCCAGAGAAGACCTTCTTGGGGATCTACACGCGGAACTATGACTGCGTGAGTCGGGAATTTGCACACAATTCTGGGTAGAGTGCTTCCACAGCCAGCCGTGCCTTTTGAGACTGGCGCCGAAAGGTTCTGGGAAAATTTGAAGAACGCGACCTAATCAGAGGAGGCGTACGTTGCATTGCTGTTTAATGTAACGAAATATTGAGGACAGACACATTCTCATCTGTACGGGGGTACCGAAGGGAGAGAGATGACCATTCTATACTTTATTGAACTTTCAACGGAAAATGCCTGAGATGACCAAGTTTTTCTGATGTAGTTATGGAAAAGGGGATTGGCTATGAACATGGAATCCTGTGTAATCGTTGGTGCAAAAGGGATCCAAAAGACGATGCAGGACATCTTTGGAGATGATTTACAGATTCAGCCATGTACTTGGCATAACGGGACAATGTGGCAGAATGGCTCCGTCGGATAGATGATCAGGTTGAGTTACGGAAGGAACTGAATCATGCGTTTAATCAAGAGAGCTTTACGGATGTAAAAAAGGGTCCATCCTCAACCATTAAGAGTATAGTCGGAAGGATAATAGGAAGTGGAGAATAGCTTCGCAAAGGGCATGGAGAGATGCCCATGTTCCACAGGTTGGGCGTAAAGAAACTAGGTCCGAAAGAGGTTATACCCTGGCGAATATCATGGAGAACATCAATCATCGGATCAGAGAGAAATTGCGGCGAATCCGATGGTGAAACAATTCAGATCAATCTCACCGCTGGATTGGATGGAATTGGTAGAGAAACGTCTCAAATAGCTTAAATCCAGAATGGGCTCAAAGACTTTTTAAGAGTCTCTCACAAAACGAGTCCCAGGATCCTAATCACCGACTTGGAAGCTTGGATTTCAGCTAATAAGCAAACACCTACTTCATTACAAGGAAAGATTGTTATTACTGGTTACCCTTTACTCGGAACTGCATTGATCACACATGAAATGCGGGGAGATAACAAATGAATCTAGTGTCTTCAACTCTTTATCTGAGAGTACTATACTGCTCGTGCTCTCAAGATAATTTCCTCTTATTTTCACACGGTTAATCCTTGAACATAGACAGGGGCTGTCAAAACTGTATACGCTATCTTGTGTACAGAGGAAGGATAGCATACCAGTTTTGGGAACCGTTGAATCTGACTCTAGTCAAATAGATGAGCAGGCAGGGAATCTGTGGTACCCTACCATGACTCAATCTCATTCCTCTCCAATTGCCCCTCTGACCGTAGCGCCCGACCGGGGACTCGCCCAATATTTTCGTGGTCGTAAACGGATATTGGAAATTTTTAATTGGTACTTAGTAGCGTGCAGCGCAAATTCAGTCTGGTGGTACTTCATTCCTGATAAAAGGAGTTCCCGGCGTTGGAAAAAGTGCTCTGCTTTATGAATGCAGAAAACAGGCCGAAGAGCGGCAGTGGAATGTGGCAAAAATTGGAGTGGAATCTTTGGTTCTACCCCGAACCTTGTGGATAGAGGTCTAAGCCTCCACAGAAGAATAGAATCGCACTTCTGAATTTTTCAAACGTTCGGTATCCTCTCCCGACCGTTTTGATTTCTTGAATTTTGCCGTTAATGCGTTCTGCCTTGGCGTTGGATTGTGAGTGGGAAAGTGCATTACAGACGCCATCAAAATGTCGCTGAAACCTTTCCCCCACCTTGGTGACTTCCCTGACGCCCATCTGCTCAACACTCTTTAGCCAGAGATCAAAATACCTCTTTGCTTCGGCGAAGGAACTACACTCAAAGATCCCTTTAAACTCTTCGCGTACCCGCCAGGCGTGACTGACTTCCAAGTTGGCTTCTTGAACGACTTTGAAGATCTCGTCTTGCTTGGCCGTACGGTTCTTTTCGTTCTTCAAAAGCACATAACGCGTCCCTTTCAACTCGGGATGGCTCTTCACTTCCCGTCTGCGCACCTGATTGATTGCTTTGTTCAGATCCTGAATCAGATGAAACCGATCATGAATCAAGGTTGCGTTCGGAAAGACTCGTTCAACGGCGCGAATAAACGCCTTTAACATGTCCGTCGTCACCGTTACGACCTTCTCCTTCATTCCCTCAAACACACGCTCAAACAGCACTATAGCGCCTTCTTTGGTCTTTCCCTCCCCCACATCAAGGACAATCCCCCGTGTGGAATCTGTTACCACGGTCCCATAGACATGCCCCCGTTTGAGTGCTTTCTCATCCACACCGATATGGGGGATCTCTCCCAGATCCCTACGTGCTAATCCGCGCTCTACACTACGATGCATGATCCGATTCAGTTGGTTAAATCCACACCGTAGAAGCTTGGCGGTGCTGGTTTGATTTTTGGTTGCTTTCAACAGATCAATCGCAGCGCGCTCAAAGGCATAGGTTACACGACTGGATGAATCTGCCCAAGGAAGCTTAATCGTCTTGATTCCCTTTGAAGACTTGACCCGAGGGATACGACAGTGGATATAACTCTTGGATTGACACCAGTCAATATGACGCCACGAACGCTCCTTGCGGTGGTCATACAACGTCCCAGATTCCCCCGTTTCTGGACAAACAAGATTCTCTCCCGAATGGCGAAGATATACATCAATCCGGTGAGACGTTGGATCCAAAGTGATTCGGTCAAGCTGCCACTCAGGAGTGAGATCCAGAGTGTAGCGCATAAATAAATCTATGAAATTTGACATGAAATTGAGTAGGTTTAGTTCGCCGAAATATACTCATTCCACACAAATTGTGGTAGAACCGAATCTTTTTGGGATCCTGATAAATTACTGGATTCTCTTGGGCATGAGAGTAAGTATGAGGTTACGGAGAAATCCACACGGTTCGGAGTGAAGAATATTCTTGGAAGAGATTCTAAAAATACTAACTCTGAGCCTTCGGTTGAGAACATCCTAAGAGATGGGAAAGATCCATTGCTCTTAATTCTGGACGAAGCCCAAGCACTGGGGGATGAGGACATTCCTCCCTCCCAATACAAGGCTGCGGCAATCCAAGTTATAGAATTAATTCACAACGGCGAGTTGGGAAGACCTATCATCCTTCTGGCGACAGGGCTTGATGGGGCAAGGAGGGGATTTAGTAATCTGAAAGTTTCAAGGTTTGCACGGAACTGTTTTGTGGAATTAGGAGCATCAAGTAAAGAGTCAGAACGAGCGGTGATTCAAGACTGGCTTCAAAAGGAAGGCGGTGCAAAAGGAGATCCAACGGAATGGACAGATGCGATTACACAAGAAACACACGGCTGGCCCCATCACATCTTATCCTATGCTTACCCTGCTGCAGAGTATCTGAAATCAAATGACGGAATCATGTCACCGGAGGGACTGAATGTGGTACTGGAATCGGGACGCAAAGGACGAAGGGAATATTACAAGGAACGAGTAGGCGATTTTCGTGTAGACCAGATCCACTGTCTGGCAAAATCCATAGGCAAATGTTCCCCATGGAGAGCCTGCTAAATATAAAAAGATCATATCTTCCCGCAAGCAGGACTACGGCGAAAAGTAAGGCAGAAAATCTGTTCAACAAACTCATAGGGAAAGAGTTGATTATGGAGCGCGGGATGGGGTTTGCCATCCCTATTTCCTCCATGCATAGCTGGATGGTGTCCAATTATACTTGAGAATAGATGAAATTTCTAAGACATCCTGTATACCCAACGAGTCAACCCATCACGATGAATCTTCGTTCTATTCGTCAGGTAGGTTAATTCTTAGTAGCTGATTAGTGGTCAATAAAACAAGATAATCAGAGACCGGAGCAGTTGCAATCAGAGACTCATCAAGCACTACGACAATCTGGTGAGATAATTTAGCTTCGTGGGTATAGATCCATATCTCCTTTGGATAGGTTACCCATAACTCGGTTTCGGTTGCGATAATACTCCGTAGATTTTGCTGAGCCTGGATATTTTTCAGGTGTCCTCCAAAATAATCAAACACCTTAATTGAGGCAAGATTACGGTCAGCGACATAAAGAGTAGTGGGAGTGGTCGCTAAACTCACTGGCTCTATCAATTGACCATATCCAGTGCCAAATTCACCAATCACACGCTCCAGTCTTCGACTCGCATCCCATTTTAGAACCCGCTGAGAAAATGCATCAATAGCAAAGAGCGCTCCGTTCGGGCCACCTGCCACTGCGATAGGTTGCCCCAGTGCAGTTGAAAACCCATCATCTAGATCAACATGTGGAGAACGTCCTAATTCAACTGCGGTATTTCTTGGTACTCGTATGGTTTCCAGATGAAGCAATTCTTTGGAAAACCGAAGAAGAGTACCGTTTTCTTCATCTGCGACGATCCAGATCAGACCATTTCCTGGATCAACATCTGATAGGTCCGCAAATCTTCCTGTGTTTGTGCCATCGAGTCGCAACTCCTCTACTCCCATAGGATCCAGTTTAACCACCTCCGATGGAGTAACCACATAGATCATGTCTTCTGGATCCACTGCAAGCGCTCGGGCACCGGGAAGGTGAGCGATTACCTCAAATCCGGTGTGGAGCGTGTCTTGTGCTGTTGCAGCGTTAGCAAGAATTGCAAACACGAAGAAAAGACATGGCTGGACTCGTTTCATTCACGTGAAAGCGCACGATGTCCAATATCTCGACGACAGTGCTTCTGTTCAAACTCAATCAATTCTGCCGCTTGATATGCGGTACGAACTGCCTCCGCCAGAGTCGGACGGACTGCGGTAACACCCAGGACTCGTCCGCCCGCTGTGATAATCTGATCACCCTGAGACTTTGTACCTGCGTGAAAGATCACGACATCTGAAACCTCATTGGCCTCTGAAAGACCATGAATCGGATATCCCGTACGATAATCACTTCCATAGCCCCCACTTGCTAAGACTACACATGCTGCGGTCTGGGATGATTTTGAAAGCCGCAAATTCCCTATTCCATGCGTCGCTGAGCACCAAAATATTTCTTCAGCATCCCCCCCGATCAGGGGTAGCACTACCTGAGCTTCAGGATCACCTAGCCTACAATTAAATTCAACTACCTTGGGCCCTTGATCTGTGATCATAAGCCCGACATAGAGACACCCTTTATAAAGCCGATTCTCGTGGGCCATTCCCTCAAGTGTAGGCTCAATGATCCTTGATCGCACCAACTCCATCAGATCCGGTGTAATGACAGGAGCAGGAGCATATGCCCCCATTCCACCCGTATTCGGGCCAAGATCCTGATCTAGAAGACGCTTATGATCCTGCGCAGGCTCTAATAACAGATAATCATCCCCATCCGTGAAAACAAACACACTCGCTTCTTCTCCTTGCATCCATTCTTCAATGACCACTTCTTTTCCCGCTTCCCCAAACTTTTCTGAAATAAATGCATCACGGAGAGCATGATCAGAGTGGAATCGATCCTCACACATGATGGCACCTTTTCCGGCAGCGAGACCTGAGGCTTTAACCACACACTTGCCCAGTTGGTGGGCATAAGCTTTTGCTTCATGCATTTGAGTGGAATCAAAATGTTGCCATGCTGCGGTAGGGATGCCATGACGCTGCATGAACCCTTTTGAAAATACCTTACTACTCTCTATTTCAGCCGCAGAAGCAGATGGACCAAAGCACGATATTCCAGCGTCTTGGAAAGCATCTGCAAGGCCGTTTGCCAAGGGAACTTCACTTCCTACCACGACCAGATCAATGTTTTCTTTTTTCGCGAATGCTACCAATCCTTCAGTATCCTCAACTTTAATCGGAACATTCATACCTAACTGTTCTGTCCCTGGATTACCTGGTGCAATAAAGAGGGCATCGGCCTCTCGTAAAACCCAGGTAAGCGCATGTTCACGTCCACCATTTCCCACAATGAGTATTTGCATATTCAATCGCCGTCAGTTCAAAAGTTTTTTCAAATCATGTAAGAGTAATAATGCCTCCATCGGAGTCATCTGGTCAGGATCAACGTCTTCAAGTCTCTCCCGTAACTGGTCCGGTTTTGACTCTTCAAAAAGGGACATCTGCACGGTCTCAATCCTTAGCGGAATAGTTGGAGTCACCGATTCCTGAGACTCCAACTCTTTAAGGATTTCTTTTGCCCTCCTGAGCAGACTGGCGGGGAGCCCCGCCATTTGAGCCACCTCAATTCCATAGGAATGGTCCGCAGCGCCACGGACTAATTTTCGTAGAAAAATTATTTTACCCTCATGTTCTTGCACATGAATCCGATGATTCTCCACTCGTTCAAATTGCTCTTCTAAAGCATTCAACTCGTGATAATGAGTTGCGAAGAGAGTTCGAGCAGCAATTGAATGATTCTGATGAAGATGCTCAACCAATGCCCAGGCAATTGATAGGCCATCAAACGTACTGGTCCCCCGCCCCACCTCATCCAGTAGAATTAAAGAATCTGGAGTTGCGTTATTGAGAATATTTGCCGTCTCATTCATTTCCACCAAAAACGTACTTTCACCTGCAGCCAAGTTATCTGATGCACCAACACGAGTGAATATTCGGTCTACAATACCAATTTCGGCTTCAGAGGCTGGCACAAAACATCCTGTCTGTGCCATCAACACAATCAGACCAACCTGACGAAGTATGACACTCTTTCCAGCCATGTTCGGGCCTGTAATAATATAAATCTGGTTTTTATTCGGGTTAATCAGTATTGAGTTGGGAACAAAGGTATCAGAGATTGACTGTTCCACTGTGGGATGTCTGCCGTCAATGATCCGTAAGGTTCTGGAATCATTGATCTTTGGGCGGACATAGTTGTTGCGGACTGCGACTTCGGAAAATGCCGTAAGACAGTCCAGAACAGCGATTGCTGTTCCCAGCTCTTGGAGTTTCTGGGAACTGACAGCAAGGGAAGCCCGAAGATCACGAAGCAATTCGTATTCAAGCTCTGCAATCTGCTCCTTCGCTCCAAGGACACGTTCTTCATATTCTTTCAGCTCCGTGATAATGTAGCGCTCTGCATTGACTAACGTTTGCTTACGAACATATTCAGGGGGTACTTTTTCGCGGTGGGCATTGGTGATTTCAAGGTAGTACCCGAATACTTTATTGAAGCCCACCTTGAGCGATGGAATTCCTGTTCGCTCAATTTCACGACTTTTAAGCGATTCAATAAATTGCGTACCGGAGCCAGAAATCTCGCGAAGCTCATCCAACTTCTCGTTGTATCCAGAACGAAAGATTTGATCGGAAGACTCGTCCAATGCCAGACGTATCGTTCGTTCGACATCAGTACACGGGTCAAGTACTTGGGCTAATTTTCCCAGAACCGGCGACTGAGTTTGATTCAGTTTTGAAATAATCTCTGGGATCTGACGTAGTGCAAGTCCTAACCCCAGCAGCTCTCTAGGAATCGCCCTCTGTGCACAAATTCGCGCAACGACTCGCTCAATATCACAAACATTTTTTAGATCTTCTTGCAACGTAGTTCGGATTTCTGATTGTTCAACCAATGTCTCAACTGAGTCAAGTCTTCTCTTTATTCGTCCGACATTTCGTAAAGGTTGAAACAACCATTTCCTTAACATCCGTGCCCCCATAGGAGTGGAAGTATAATCTAAAAGTTTGACCAAGGTCGGAGCATTCGAATCTTCATGTAGAGGGGTGAGCAATTCCAAATTTCTGCATGTCTGCGGATCAAGGAGCATGGTTCCCTGATCCGTTTGAGTCCGAATCTTATTAATGTGCTGTGGCTTGCCCTTTTGTGTTTCAATTAGATAGTGTAGAACTGCACCAGCAGCAACAATTCCTTCATGATAACTTGATACACCAAATCCCTTCAAAGAGTGAGTTCCGAAGTGTTCAAGTAACGTCAGGTTGGCAAAATCATACTGAAAAACCCAGTCCTCTCGGGGGGTAACTAGATAGCCTTGGTTCTTGAGGTCTCGGATGAATGCTTGATCCGATTTATCCACCAAGACCTCCGAGGGCTCAATACTCTGTAACAGATTATTAAGTTGGTATTCGTCTGCTTCAGTCAGTACAAACTCCCCTGTGGATATATCCGCATAGGAAAGTCCAACCTTCTTCTTGCCAATGTGTAATGCCGCTAGATAGTTGGCCTGTTTTGGTGAAAGAGTATGATCTCGGAGTGAAACTCCCGGAGTTACGACCTCAATGACCCCACGATTGACCAGAGATTTCGTTGATTTCGGATCTTCTAATTGCTCACAGATTGCGACTCTGAGGCCGGCATCAACAAGTTTAGGAAGGTGATTTTCAAGTGCATGATGAGGGAAGCCTGCAAGAGGGACGGAGTTCGCCGCACCATTGGCTCGCTTTGTTAAGACAATCCCTAATACATCACTCGTTTTCAGAGCATCGTCTTCAAATGTTTCGTAGAAGTCCCCCATTCGAAACAACAATAAAGTACCAGGGTGCTCTTCCTTGATCCTGTAGTATTGTTGCATCAGTGGGGTAGCCCCCTTATTTGCTAACGACATCTGTCTTCAATCAAATGGGATACTTTAGCCATGAGCTCAGCGCGTCACCAAGCGAGCTAATGTATGCTCCCCGGTTACTACTCCACTGAATTACCTTCTCAAAATGTAGCCCCCATTCAGGATAGTCCATCTCTTCACCTATTACATTGTGCCACAAAACAACCCCTACTCCACCAAATTGCTGACATATTTTTAACAGTTGGATACTATGTGAGATTGCTTCAGGTGCCTTAAGGTTCTGCCGATTGAATAAAGTCCCATCCATAATAATTAATGGCATCTCCCAAAGATCAAGTATTTTATTTCTTGCACAATCAAATTTCAGAAATGGCATGCATGTGCCATTTCGGAAACCGGCGCACTCGGAAAATCCAAGCGTGGAATCAATACGAAAACCTGCCCTATTCTGCAACGCAGGAGTAATCCTTGGTTCGTAGCGTAAATAATGCTGTCGCACACTCATTGGTGGGATTCCGATCAAGTTCGTGAGCATACGGCGCTCCGAACTAAGATAATCAGGATGTGCATGCGCATGGTAGCTCGGATGCAGACCAATTTCAAATTGATCCGACTGAAGATCACTAAGTGCATGATATAAAAACTGCTGATTCAACTTGTAACCTACGTCATTGGGGCCATGGGCATCCGTTTTCAAGAAGATGGTGGCTCGCCCGTGCATTCGGATCAATTGGTTCATTCTGCGCAGAGCTTTTTGGAATGCATCCTCAGGAGTCATAAAACTTACAATAAACTGAAATAATCGTCTCCATCGCGCACGAAATTCGCCCCCCCTTCTATTCAATAAAAAATACAGGATGAGTTCCCTGTAGATCATTCCGGGTCTCCAATGTTTCAGGTAATCCACATCAATGGTTGGGCAGAGGGCCCATCTATTTCCAGCCCAAGTCTTCGGTTGGAGATGAACTCCCGCTTTGGTGAGTTTATTCTGGAGAACTTCCCTGTAGATGTCAACGACTGGAATACAGGTGGTTTCAAGGCTATGCTGGAGTGATGCCCTGTGGGGAAAACGCCCATGCTGATCCCTTTGTGAAGAAGTAAACTCCTGCCAGCCAGCTAACCAGTAGAACGCAGATGCCACGAGATCATCACCCTGCTCGGACGAAAATAGAATAGGATAATTCCAATCAGAATGATTGCGCCAGATAATTGAATCAGGATTTAGGGGTTCAAAATGATTGAAAAATTCCTCTGTATGATCAGATAGGGGTATTTTGACAATGTCTGAATGAAGCCCACTTGGAGAGGGTCCGTAGTAAATTCCATGCCGAAGTAATTCATTGCGCAGTATAAATTGCGGACCCAAACCTAGCGGTTCAAGTAGCATACGCATACCATACGCTGCCTTTGGTCTATAGTCCTGTCCAACTTCAAGGCACACGGCAATCTTTGAGTTCATCGGGTTGCCTTCAGTATTGTGTCTCCAAATTGTACGATCAATTTTACCATTCTTATATTAGGTCCTGTCGAACTCTTCGTGAACAATGCCAGAAAACTCTATTGTACTCTCCGATCCAGTTCATGGGTTTACAAAGGTACCCAAAAAGATAATTCAACCGCTATTAGGGTTGCCCGAAGTTCAGCGCCTTCGGCGAATCAGTCAGTTGGGCATGAGCTTTATGGTGTTCCCGTCTGCAGAGCACAGCCGGTTTTCGCATGCTTTGGGCGCCATGGGGCTACTCAGTCAAGCACTTGAGAGTATAGAGGCCAAGGGGGTTCCAATTCAAGAAGAAGAGAAACTTTCAGCCTTGGCAGCCATCCTATTACATGATATTGGCCACGGCCCCCTTTCTCATACACTTGAGGGACAGTTAATTCCAAATATTTCTCATGAGGATCTTAGCATAGCATTAATTGAACGTATCATTGCACAAATTAAACGTAACAAATCACAAATTAAACGTATCGATTCACGTATTGAAAAGTCATTAAAGATGGCGATTCAAATGCTCAAGAAGGAGTATAAACGTCGATTTTTTAGTGATCTGATTTCGAGCCAGTTGGATATGGACCGTTTGGATTATCTATGTAGGGATTCACATTTTACGGGTGTAGTAGAAGGGAACATTGGTGTCGGACAGATTCTTCGAACGCTATGTGTCCATCCCAAGAAAGGTGGACCAAACTCTCGTCTCGCCATTGAACCCAAGGGAGTGTATGCGGTTGAGAGTATGCTCATCGCGAGGCGATTGATGTACTGGCAGGTATATCTGCACAAAACTGTACTTGCTGCAGATTTTTTATTGCATTCGGCGATTAGAAGAGCCCGAAATTTGATTCTACGTAGGGATTCTCCGGTAAGCCAACTAACATCTCCAATTCTACGTTGGTTTCTTAGTAGGAGTAAAGAATATAACTGGGACTTAAAGGATGGTGTCCTATTGGATAAATTTTTGAGTTTAGATGACTCAGATATCATATTTAGTTTGAAGCAATGGTCTAAGTGCTCAGATCCGATCCTCTCCGATCTATCTGGTAGAATCCTGAACAGAAATTTATTGCGGTGCAAGTTCCTAAAAAATAAACCAGATGGGGATGAGGAATCCGATTGGAAGAAAAAGGTTGATCTTGAACTACAAAAAGATGGAATCTCTGAGGAAGATGCGCATGAATATTATCTGGCAATCTCGCAATCCAGCCATGCGACATACAAACCCGGGGGGGAGGATATTCACGTGTTATGTCCAGACGATAATCTCATTCCACTTCAGGAGTTTTCAGACGCCGTTTCAATTCGTGCACTTCCCGAGCGCGATGCAAAATACTATGTGTGTTATCCAAAGCCAGAAGAACAGAAACTATGAGCCAAGTGCTACCTTGCAATATTGTACACACTTCTGCATTTCCTCCATCCTACTGGATCCCTCGGGGATAGGGTATTCCAATTCAATCAGTGCAGGAATGGGGTACCTCTCATCTCGCAGTAGTTGAAGCACTTCAATGATTGGGGTATCTCCTTCACCCCATGCAACACTGTCCTGTCCATTCTCAGTGTCCTTACAATCCTTGAGGTGTAAATGGGTAATCCTGTCATGGTATTTCTCAATTACCGGAACCGGTGAATCCCCGAATGCCGCCACATAGTTACCAATATCCAGATTGAGCATATTGTTCGGCGAGTGACCGAGGTATTCATCAAATCTGAAATCTTGATTGGTATATTGATGGTGGTTATGCATTCCGTTTAACAGATTGTGTTCGGATGCAAACGGAGCCATCAGTCTTGCGGAGTTGGGCGAAAGATCAAAGGAAACACCGCGCGCACCAACTGCTTTCGCGGCTCGATATGCATAGTCGATGTCCTCTGAAAACCAATTCGGACTTCCCAACCTTAGCATGTCAATTTCTACACCTCCGTCTCTGAACATTTCCCCCAGTTCCGTAAATTTTTCCAGAGGAGCGCTACGCCGCCAGTTCAAGAGTTCCCGCTGAGCTATCATTCTGGAATTGACATACGACTTTCTCTCCTGCGGTGTCATTGACTCGGGATGTCGCGGAGGCAGACCATCAGATGGAGCACCTGCATATATTTCTGCTGTTGTCCCATCCAGTTCAATAATTTTTAGGCCGAGTGACTGCATATAGGAGAGGATGTCCTCCGCAGTACCTGGAGTATCTTGAAAGCTATCAGAGATTGCCCCTATCTGGGCTTCGGACTGAACAACCAATCGCTTTCTTGGAGCAAGTAAAATGCCGGAGACCATCCCAGCAGTTTTTAGAAATTGACGACGATTCAGTTTTTGATCCATGTCCAATGGTACTTCACCTATGGTGGTATAGCAAAATTCAAAAGATTTTAATGAGTACAGAACGAAAAGATTCAATAAGAGCCACCATCGCTGCATCACCTGAAGACAGGAAATCGTTTTGGTAGATTAGCAATACTGCTTCGTTATGAATTTCCAGTTCATTAGTTATGTCGCTGAACATGCGTGACATGTTGCTAATCCTATCCTTATTAACTCGTTAGAACTGTCTTTTGAGTTGCAGACGGATCAGTTGTTGGAGATTCAAGGAGCCTTCTCTTTGCGCCTGCCCTGTTGCGCCGACAAACAGTTGGACATCGCTGGGATGCTCATGTGCCCGTACGATGTTCCATCCCATCTCATATCTCCGTTGCGATCCCGATCCACTGAGGCTAACTTCTGGTCGTAGAGTTAGTGCGTTGGAGAACAGAGCGAACCCGTAGCCTGCCTGCATACGCAGGTCTCCCGTTTGGTGGACTGTATACTGTGGCTGGATGGTTTCAGCGCGTAGCATCTGCTCTGTGCCACCGAGAACATCCGTTCCAACGGTGTGCTCCACTCGGATCTCGAGCCCCTCGCTGGAATGGGGCTGCATATCCCAAGTAACTGCCCCTGCCAACCCTCGCTCTTGAAGTCCGCGGTCTTGATGTGTCAGTACCGCACGCGACTGCACCTCCATGCTCAGCCCATTCGCAGGCGCTGAAAGTATGAACCCTACCTGCATATCTACTCCGAATCCTGTCTCTGCATCGCCACCATCATGGCGGAGTGCCACTTCTGCGGCTGGCTCCATCGTGAACCCGGTTCCCAAGCGTATCTCCCGCATCGTCCCTTGCAATCCCACTCGTAGCCGAGTCACCTGTGCTTGATCCTTAGATAACTCGTTCGTCTCACTCGCGGACATCTGCACCATCAACGCGTCCGAACGAACTCCAAACTCTAGTCCCTGCTTTCTCACCGTATGAATTCGTCCATAGATCCCCCCGCCGATCATCCACAATCCCACTGGGGCGGAGACCTGCTCCACGGTCATGGATCCACGACCATATCCGACCACGCCCCATGCCGTGACTCCCGAAGAGATCGCATAACATCCATTGGGATATACTCCAGTCAGATAGGCGGAGTGCGTGCCTTCCTCTTCTGGCATGGTATACTCGCCTTCGGAGCGAGTATGGGCAACTAGTACGCTCAGGCCCTCTTTGTCTCTACTCCAGTCTGCCCCCAGCATCCCGCTGGACACGCGTCCCTCTAGGTTCAGTGCTCCATCCGCACCCTGAACGCGGGACACCGCCCCATGTCCCCAGAAAGCCATGCCACTCCCATCCTGCATCCCGTGTTGGAACGAACTGCCATGCAATAGGCGCTCCCGAGTCAGTGTATGGCCGAGCCGAACCACTGGAGCGGTGTTTCCAAGAAGCGTGGAGAACTGATCCGGCTTGGTCTCTTGTATGCGCACATACTTTGGCAAAGAGGCCACGGTCAATGGCTGCCCCGCCAGATAGACTTCATTGCGCTGGGACCGCTGGATACGTTCCTCGCACTGCGTTGCCCGTAAGACCTGATCCGCCACCGTTCGTCCCAGACGTCCCATCCACGCCGTACGGATCCTGCTCGTGTAGCGAACCTGCCGGGGAAGACTCTCTAACCTCTCCTCAAACCCCGCGTCATCCACAAACGTAACCCGAACCAGTAGACTTGCCCCTGCATCGGTCTCTACGGGGACATAGGTGTCTCCCTCACCAATCGGTTCACTCTGACTCCCTTCCATGCGGAGCCACTGATAGCGGTATCCGTATTCTGATTCTCCTGCGTCTGCGCGGCGCATCCCATCCAGATCTTGGATCTCCTCCACTGAAACCCGAAGCAGTTGCCCTACCTGCATGGACCCAATGATCTGGGGCTGACCCGTTGCAATATCGTTCACAGGTGTCACATCAATGGTCATCTTGGCGGCCCGTAGGCTCTCCGATGTCCCATCGCTGACTTTGAAGTCAAAACTCGTGTACGCCGAGCCATATGCGTTCGCGACCGGTGTAAAGACCAACTCTCCTGCGGAGATCTGCTCTACCGAGATCTCTGTCCCAGCGGCGAACCCCGTTCTACCCAAGGTTAGCATTCCCGCATCTGGATGTCGCTCAACCCGAATGGATGCCAACGGATCCCCCTCGGGATCGCTATACCCAAAATCTGATGGGCTAAACGGGTACGGCATGTCTTCTTCCGTGGTGACCATGGCATCTCTGGCCACAGGAAAGGATTTATCATCGTCCGTGATCAGGAGGATCACATCCTCAGGATCCGTCACTCCCTGCGCATTCGTCCCCCTACCCTGTACCTGCACCGTCTTGTCCAGTGCATCTACCTCGTTATCCACCGCCGTGATCGTGACGAGCCCCGTACTCTCCATAGTTCCTGC
Source organism: Rhodothermales bacterium (assembly GCA_965208025.1). GTDB lineage: Bacteria > Bacteroidota > Rhodothermia > Rhodothermales > Bin80 > Bin80. Next base: position 343,408 of record OZ242302.1, on the reverse strand, counting down.
CGCAATGGTCAGGGTTGAGTTTTCGCTTAGTAAATAATCTGAGTCTGTGGCAAGTTCATTGGGAAATACTGTGATTCCGACCATAGTCACCGCGCTGGAAGGCCAATTCAGGATTGCCGTGACCGTCGTCATACCTCCGTTCTCCCCAATCGTAGGTGGATCCAGAACAAGCGTGATTGCGGGCGTCTCATCGTCATCGTTGATCGTGAGTTCTACATTGCTAGGCTGTGTCACGCCCAGAGAGTTCGTTGCCACCCCCTGCACCTGCACCGTCTTATCAGGTGCATCCACTTCGTTATCTACTGCGGCGATGGTGACGATCCCCATACTGGTGATTTCGTTCTCCGCAATGGTTAACGTAATGTTGTCGCTCAGGAAATAATCCGACTCACTTGTCGGTTCGTCGGGGAGGACGGATATCGTAATGATGGTCTGCTTACTGGAAGCTCGGTCTAGGGTTGCCGTGACCGTCGTGATCCCTCTCTTTTCCGTGATCATGGGAGGATCCAGTCGGAGCGTTACGAGAGGGGATGCCTCGTTAGCAGCAATCACGAGTTCTACATCAGCAGGACCAGTGATCCCCAGTGAATTGGTGGCAACGCCTTGCACCTGTACGGTCTTGTCAATCGTATTGGCTTCGTCATCCACCCCTGTAATGCTGACGAGCCCTGTACTCTCGGTGGTTCCTGCCGCAATGGTCAACGTCACGTTATCGCTCAAGAGATAATCGGACTCTGTTGCCGGTGCAACGGGAAGAACGGTGATCGTGAGGATCGTCTCCTCACTGGAAGCCCGGTCCTGCGTTGCGGTGACCGTGGACACTCCTCCATTCTCTGCAATCGTAGAGGGATCCAGCAGGAGCGTGACCGTTGGGGTTTCTTCGTCATCCGTAATCGTGAGTTCTACATTTGCAGGTTCTGTGATCTGCTGTGCATGGGTAGCCATGCCTTGCACCTGCACGGTCTTGTCTGGCGCATCTACCTCGTTATCCACCGCCGTAATGGTCACGAGTCCAGTGCTTTCGGTCTCTCCCGCCGCAATCGTCAAGATCGTATTGGTACTCAGCCTATAATCTGATTGCGTGGCTGGCGCATCGGGAAGGACCGAGATGGCAACCCTCGTCTCCATGCTGGTGGTCCGATTCAAGGTTGCCGTGACGGTCGTCCTGCCTCCACTCTCATCTATCGTAGAAGGATCCAGCATCAGGGTGACGGTGGGAGGCGCCTCGTCATCCGTGATCGTAAGCTCTACCACAGGCGGGCCCGTCACGCCGCGCGGGTTTGTCGCAGTGCCGTACACCTGTACCGTCTTGTCCGGTGCACTCACTTCATTATCCACCGCCGTAATGGTTACTAGCCCCGTGCTTTCGGTCTCGCCTGTCGCAATGGTGAGCGTCAGGTTATCGCTCAATTGATAGTCCGATTCCGTCGCTGGCGCATCCGGAACCACCGAGACCACGATCGTGGTCACCGCAGTGGATGGAGGGTCTATGGTTGCGGTCACCGTCGTTTGCCCATCGTTTTCAGCAATGGAGGCAGGTGTGAGGATTAGGGAGACCGTCGGATTTACCTCATCGTCATCGGCAATAGTCAGAACAACATCAGCGGGTACGGTAACCCCCTGACGATTCGTAGCGATGCCTTGCACTTGAATCGTTTTATCAGGCTCATCCACGGCATTGTCCACCGCCGTGAGGGTCACCAGCCCCGTGCTCTCCGTCGCTCCTGCGGCAATGGTCAGGATCGTATTCTGACTGAGTATGAGGTCCGATGCCACCGCCGGCGGATTGGCCACCGCCGAGATCACCACCGTCGTCATGGCACTGGAAGGATGGCTGAGCATTGCCGTGACCGTGGTGCTTTCGCCAGCTTCTGAAATCGTGGAAGGATCCAGCAGGAGCGTCACCGTAGGCGTCGCTTCATCATCGGTGATCGTCAGTTGCACCGCCGCGGGGCTCGTCACCCCCTGTGAACTCGTGACGATGCCTTGCACCTGCACCGTCTTATCTGGCGCATCTACTGCATTGTCCACCGCCATGATCGTCACGAATTCTGTGCTACTCGTCGCTCCCGCTTCAATCGTCAATATGGTGCCATGTAACGTATAATCCAACTCCGTAGCTGGCGCATTGGGGAGGACGGTCATCTCAATAGTGGTGGGTTCACTGGAAGGGCGGCTGAGCGCGGCCGTAACGGTGGTTATGCCGCCACTTTCTCCGATGGATGCTGGCGAAAGGAGCAGCGTCACGGTTGGCGTCAAATCATCATCAAGGATCGTGAGCTCTACATCTGCGGGGCCTGTGATCCCCTGTACATTCGTTGCGGTGCCCTGCACCTGCATCGTCTTGTTCGGCGCATTCACCTCATTATCCACGGCCGTGATCGTGACCTCCTCGGTACTGTTCGTCTCCCCAGCTAAGATGGTTAGGGTATTGCCACTTAGCGAATAATCTAACTCGGTCGCCGGCGCATCGGGAAGGGTCGTGAGGTTGATCGTGGTCACCTCGCTCGAGGGACGGTCTATACTTGCGGAGACCACGGTTAGACCTGCATTTTCGGTAATGGAGGCAGGCGACAGAAGGAGGGTCACCGCTGGCGCTGGATCGTCGTCCGTGATGGTGAGTTCTACCGCCTCTGGTCCAATCACGCCCAAGGTATTCGTCGCTGTACCTTGTACTTGCACCACCGGGTCAGGCCCATCCACCTCATTATCTAACGCTACGATCGTCACCAATCCTGTGCTACCCGTCTCCCCTGCGGCAATCGTGAGTCGTAGGTTCCCGCTCAGTGCAACGTCCGACGCCAATGCTGGAGCGACCGGGAGGGCCGCGATCACGATCGCCGTCACCACACCAGAGGGGCGATCTAGAGTTGCCGTGACGGTGGTGCTCTCTCCATCTTCGCTGATTGATGCGGTCGATAAGACCAGCGAGACCGTGGGTGCCTCCTCGTCATCTGTGATCGTAAGCGCCACACTTGTCGGACTGGTTACCCCCTGCACATTCGTAGCAGTGCCCTGCACCTGGATCGTCTTATCTGGTGCATCCACCTGATTATCCACCGCGGTGATCGTTACGAGTCCGGTGCTGCCCGTCTCCCCTGCTGCAATCGTGAGCGTGGTGCCACTTAGCGTGTAATCGGACCCCAGTGCTGGAAGATCAGGGCGGGCGGTCACCACAATCGTGGTCGGCTCGCTGGACGGGCGGTTCAGCGTTGCGGTCACCGTAGTCAAGCCAGCATTTTCACTGATGGAAGTAGGGGAGAGAAGTAAGGTCACCGTGGGCGCCGCTTCATCGTCCAGGATCGTGAGCTCCATATTCGCCGGATTGGTGATCCCAAGTGTATTCGTTGCACTGCCCTGCACCTGCACCGTCTTATCGGGCGCATCCACTGAATTATCCACGGCCGTGATGGTCACCAGCCCCGTACTCTGCGTCGCTCCCGCTACAATCGTCAAGGTACTGCCACTTTGCGTATAATCGGACGCGGTCGCGGGTGCATTGGGGAGCACGGTCACCGCGATGGTTGTTGTCTCACTGGACGTTCGGTTCAGTATTGCCGTGACGGTCGTCACGCCAGCGTTTTCGCCAATGGATGTAGGCGAGAGTACCAGCGTCACTGCCGGGGGCGCCGTCCCATCGGTAATGGTCAGTTCTACATCCGTCGGACCCGTCACCCCTTGCACATTCGTTGAGGTGCCTCGTATCTGAATCGTCTTATCCGGCGCATCCACATCATTCGTCACCGAGGTGATCGTCACCCGTCCCGTACTCACGGTTGCTCCAGCCGCAATGGTCAGCGTCGTGTTCGTACTCAGGATATAATCTGAATCGGTTGCAGGCAGATCCGGGAGGACGGTGACCGCGACCGTGGTCGGCTCGCTGGAAAGCCGGTTCAGCGTTGCGGTGATGGTCGTCGTCTCTCCATCTTCTCCAATCAAGGAGGACGAGAGCAAGAGCGTCACCCTTGGCGCCTCATCGTCATCAAGAATTGTGAGCTCCACCGCAGTCGGATCCGTGATCCCCTGCGTATTCGTCGCATTGCCTTGCACTTGGACCGTCTTGTCGGGCGCATCCACGGGGTTGTCCACCGAGGTGATCGTCACGAGGCCTGTACTGCTGGTTGCCCCCGCCGAGATCGTCAATGTGGTGCCCGTCTGCACAAAATCCGAACCCGTGGCGGGTGCGTCAGGAAGGGCCGTTACCTCGACGGTGGTCACCTCGCTGGAGGGACGGCTCAGGGTCGCCGTTACCGTTGTACGCTCTCCCCCTTCGCGGATGGAGGGTGAGGATAAGACGAGCGTCACCGAAGGTGCTGCATCCTCATCCGTGATCGTGAGCTCCACCGCCGCCGGACCCGTGATCCCCTGCACATTCGTTGCATGTCCCTGCACCTGAACCGTCTTGTCTGGTGCATCAATCTCATTATCCACGGCGGTGATGGTGACCAGCCCCGTGCTCTCCGTCTCCCCCGCTACAATGGTGAGGGTCTGATTGCCTCCCAATCCGTAGTCCGCTACCGTCGCCAGCCCGTTGGGACGAACCGAGACAATGATCGTGGTCACCGCACTGGACGGGTGACTGAGCGCCGCTGTCACGGTGGTGCTCCCCGCGTTTTCGGCGATGGAGGCAGAGGAGAGGCGGAGGGTCACCGTCGGCATGTCTTCGTCATCGGTAATCGTGAGGTCCACATTCGCAGGATTCGTGACTCCCTGATCATTCGCTGCTACGCCTCGGACCTGCACCGTCTTATCTGGCGCATCCACCCGATTATCCACCGAGGTAATCGTCACCGTTCCCGTACTTGTGGTCGCGCCAGCGGCAATCGTGAGCGTGGTGCCACTGAGCGTATAATCCGTATCCACGGCCGGAGACACGGCGGATGCGGAGATGGTAATCATGGTCTCGTCGCTGGACGCATGGCTGAGCGTGGCCGTGACCATGGTGCTGGCGGCAGTTTCGCCGATGGAGGCTGGCGATAAGAGCAGCGTGACCGTTGGGGCTGCCTCGTCTTCAAGGATCGTCAGTTCAACCTCCTCAGGGCCCGTCACGCCCTGCGTATTCGTTGCGACACCCTGCACGCGCACCGTCTTGTCGGGGGCACTCACCGGGTTGTCTATTGAAGTGATCGTGACCGCCCCCGTACTTGCGGTCTCGCCTGCCGCAATGGTCAGCGTGCTGCCACTTAGCGTATAATCTGTATCCAGAGCCGGGGACACTGCATCGGCCAAGACCGTGATCGTGGTCACTTTGCTGGACGGATGACTGAGCGTGGCGGTCACGCTACTCACCTGTCCGTCTTCGCGGATAGAGGCCGGAGACAGGAGCAGCGTCACCGTGGGCGCATCCTCGTTGTCCACAATCGTGAGTTCCACATCTGTGGGCCCCGTCACCCCCTGTGCGTTCGTCGCTACGCCCTGCACCTGTACCGTCTGATCCGGTGCATCCCTTGGGTCGTCCACCGAGGTGATCGTCACCGTTCCCGTGCTCGTGATGGCGCCTGCCGCAATCGTCAGGATAGGATTTGTACTGAGCGTAAACTCCGTCTCCAGCGCTGTGGCCGAGATCGCGATCGTGGTCACCTCGCTGGACGCATGACTGAGCGTTGCGGTGACGGCGGACACCTGTGCATCCTCGCCAATGGAGGCCGGAGACAGGATCAGCGTAGCCGTGGGTGCCTCCTCATCATCCGTAATGGTGAGCTCCACATCCGCAGGTTGTAGAATCCCCGTCACATTCGTTGCCACCCCTTGCACCGTCACTCGCTTGTCGGGTGCATCCCTTGGGTTATCTACCGAGGTGATTGTCACCAGACCCGTACTCTCAGTCGCCCCCGCTTCAATCGTGAGCACGGTACCCGTGAGCGTATAATCCGTATCCAGCGCTGGGAGCGTCGCAACTGCCGTGATCATAATGGTGGTCGGTGCGCTGGAGGCATGGCTCTGGGTAGCCGTGACCGTGGTGCTCTGTTCATTCTCAGAGATGGAGCTTGGAGACAGGAGTAGCGTGATGACGGGCGGCTCATCGTCATCGGTGATGGTGAGCTGCACCGCTGCCGGCTGTGTCACGCCCTGCACATTCGTCGCCGTGCCTTGCACCTGGACAGTTTTATCCGGTGCATTCACCAGATTATCCACTGCCGTGATGGTCACCGTCTGAGTGCTCGCGGTTGCGCCCGCTGGAATCGTCAGCGGGTTGCCCGTGAGCGTATAATCTGAGTCTTGTGCGGGGGAGACCGCGGCCCCCGAGATCGTGATGGTGGTTACCGCGCTGGAGGCATGGCTGAGCGTGGTCGTGACCGTCGTACTCTCGCCATCTTCGCCGATGGAGGTCGGGGATACAACCAGCGTCACGGTCGGTGCCGCTTCGTCATCCGTAATGGTGAGCTCCACTGCCGCCGGATTCGTTGCGCCTTGCACATTCGTTGCCTCGCCCTCCACCTGCACCGTCCTGTTGGGCGCATCCACCAAGTTATTCACCGCCGTGATCGTGACCGTGCCTGTACTGGCGGTCTCCCCCGCCGCAATCGTCAGCAGATTGCCGTTCAATGTGTAATCCGATGCCGTCGCGGGCGAATCAGGTCGGACAGACACGGTGACCGTGGTCTCCTCGCTGGACGCATGGCTGAGCATGGCCATGACCGTCGTACTCCCTGCATTTTCGCCAATGAAAACCGACGCAAGGCTGAGCGTCACCGCCGGTGCCGTTTCGTCATCCGTAATCGTAAGGGGCACCGCGTTCGGCTGCGTGATCCCCACCGTGTTCGCCGCCACGCCTTCCACTTGCACCGTCCTGTCGGGTGCATCCACCAAGTTGTTCACCGCCGTGATCGTCACGGTGCCTGTACTGGCGGTCTCCCCCGCCGCAATCGTCAGCAGATTGCCATTCAATGTGTAATCCGACGCCGTTGCAGGCGAATCAGGACGGACTGAGACCATGATCGTGGTCTCCTCGCTGGACGCCCGATCAAGTGTTGCGGTGACGGTGGTCGTACCTGCGTTTTCGACAATGGAATTGGACAATAGATTGAGCGTGACCGCCGGGGGTGCCGTCCCATCTGTGATCGTAAGTTCCACATCTTCGGGCCCCGTCACCCCCTGCGGATTCTCTGCCACGCCTTGCACCTGAAATGTCTTATCGGGTGCATCCACATTATTGGTGACCGAGGTGATCGTCACGAGCCCCATACTCTCTGTCGCTCCCGCTGCAATGGTCAGTGTATTGCCACTCAACGTATAGTCTGATTCGGTTGCGGGCGCATCAGGATGGACCGACACCGTGATCGTGGTCTGCGCGCTGGACGCATGACTGAGCATGGCCGTGACCGTCGTACTCTCGCCATCCTCCCCAATCAAAGAGGAGGAGAGGCGGAGCGTCACCGCTGGGGAGTCCTCGTCATCCGTGATCGTGAGCTCCACATCTTCGGGACCCGTGATCCCCTGCGCGTTCGTGGCTGTGCCTTGCACCTGCACGGTATTGTCGGGGGCGTCTGTACCATTGTTCACGGCGGTGATCATCATAGGTTCGGTGCTCTCCGTCTCCCCTGCCGCAATCGTAAGCGTGCTGCTACTGAGGGTATAATCTGAATCGGTGGCTGGCGCATCGGGGAGGGTGGAGACCGTGATCGTGGTCTCCTCACTGGACGGATGGCTGAGCATGGCCGTCACCGTTGTACGCTCGCCGTCTTCGCTGATGGAGTTGGAGCCAAGATGGAGGGTTACGGTCGGCGCCGCTTCGTCATCCGTGATCGTGAGTTCAACCGCACTTGGGCCCGTCACCCCTTGAGAGTTTTCTGTGGTACCCTGCACCTGGATCGTTTTATCGGGTGCATCCACCCGATTGTCCACCGAAGTGATGGTCACCGTACCCGTACTGGCGGTCTCCCCTGCCGCAATGGTGAGCGTCGTGCCACTGAGCGTCACATCGGACTCCGTCGCAGGTTCATCAGGAAGGAGCGTCACCGTGATCGTGGTCACCTCAGTGGAGGCATGACTGAGCGTTGCCGTCACGGTGGTGGACGCATCGTTTTCGGAGATGGTGGTCGGCGAGAGATTCAGCGTCACCGTGCGCTCCAAATCGTTATCGGTGATCGTGAGTTCTACATCCGCCGGACCACTGATCCCTTGAGGATTGGAGGCCGCGCCTTGCACGGTCACAACCTTGTCGGGGGCAATCACCGTATTATCTGTTGCCGTGATCGTCACCGTTCCGGTGCTGGCGGTCTCCCCTGCTGCAATCGTGAGCGTGCTACCACTCAACGTGTAATCAGCATCTGAGGCTGGCGAGATTGGCTCCACAGAGATCGTGATCGTGGTTGCCTCACTGGACGGGTGGTTCAGGGTTGCCGTCACAGTGGAACTGCCAGCATTTTCGGGGGTGGAGGTGGGAGAAAGATTGAGGGTTACCGTCGGCGCAGCATCATCATCGGTGATGGTAAGTTCCACATCTGCAGGAGCACTTACTCCTTGGGTATTCTCTACAACACCCTGGACCTGCACGGTCCTGTCTGGTGCATCCACATTATCCCCCACCGATGTGATCGTCACCGTCCCCGTGCTCTCGGTCTCCCCCGCCGCAATCGTCAGCGTGTTGCCACTGAGCGTATAATCAGATTCTGTGGCAGGCGTATCAGGAAGGACGGATACCGTGATCGTAGTCACCTCGCTGGATGCCTCGTTGAGCGTCGCGGTCACCGTTGAACTTTCTTCATTCTCGGTGATGGAGTTTGACGAAAGATGAAGCACCACTCTCCGTTCCGAATCGTCATCCGTGATCGTTAGTTGCACATCTGATGGATCATTGACCCCCAGCGAATTCACTGTTGATCCTTTCACAATCATGGTCTTGTCTTGTGCGGCCAACTCATTGTCCACGGCCGTGATCGTCACTGCCTCGCTACTCTCGGTCGATCCAGCTTCTATGAGTAGCAAAATATTACTCAGTGTATAGTCCGAATCGGTGGCAGGTGCTACGGGTTCGATTGTGAGGAGGATCGCGGTTGCCTCGCCAGAGGCATGACTGAGCGTTGCCGTAATCGTCGCGGTACCTGCATTTTCAGTGATGGACGTCGGTGAAAGCGTCATCGTTGCAGTCGGCATTTGCTCATCGTCTATAATCGTGAGGCTGGTTCCATTCACAGTCAAATTATTCACGGTGGTGGACCCCGTAATATTCACCCTCTCATCCGACTCGTGTAACATATCCGAGGTTGGCGTCAGCGTAAACATCCCTGATGCAGAGAACATATTCGCAGGAATGCTAATTGAAAAATTGGAGACTGGGGTAAAGTCCGTCCCAGCGGTTGCGGTGCCCGTGCCCACAATTACCGTTAATGGCGTAGATGACGTTCGAGTGTCATTCAGTGTGGCGGTCACGGTCACTTCGGTAGCGGTACCTTCTTCCTGAATGATCAAGGGATTTGCACTTAACGCAATAGAGAAGCCAGAGCAGGCAACCACACTCCCCGATGGGGTGAAGGTGACATTTTCCAATTGCCATATTTTGTTTGGAACACAGAAGCCGGGATAATTTGGCCTACTGACAGAAATGGCTGCACTTATACCATCAAACAGGTCGGGATGTAATGTTTGAAATGAGTTGGAATCTATATTTAATTCTGTTAAGCTGGAGAGTCCATCAAATAGATCCTCATGCAACCTGGGAACGAATACATTAGACAGAGTTAGCTTCTTCAAATTGGTAAGTCCATCAAATAGATCCTCATGATAATTCTGAAGAGAACTGAAGCCTATGCTCAATTCATCAAGTTTAGGGAGTCCATCAAATAGATCCTCATGTACATCCGTAACAGAGAAGGAGAAGATGGATAGCCGCTCTAAGTTGGTAAGTCCATCAAACAGATCAGCTTCCAGAGTTGTGACAGAATGGGAGGTGATGTATAGCCGCTCTAAGTTGGTAAGTCCATCAAACAGATCTTCATGTAAAGTCCCAAGTAAGTTAGTATTTAGGGTTATTCTTTCTAAATTGGTGAGTCCATCAAATAGATCCTCATGCACAGTCAGATTAGAGGCGATTGATATGAAAATAGTTTGTACACTTGTGAGTCCAGAAAATAAATTTTCCTGCAAATTTGACAGAGCATTGCCTCCAATAGTCAGATGAGTTAAGGCGGAGAGTTCATCAAACAGATCTTCCGGTAGGCTCGTAGGACCGTTAGCATCTAAGATTAATGTTTCCAGATTAATGAGTCCATCAAAGTCACCAGACTTCGGTTCTATAGTTTCAGTCCCACCTATATTTATTGAGCTGTTCCCTCCAATTGAGGCCAAGTGAGAGTTCGTCACCTCATCGCAATCAATTCTATTGACCGTAATCTGCCGAATCTGCGTTAGAATAGCGTCCCTCACTTCATCGGTCCGAGGACAAATTCCCCCATTCAAATTGAGCACTTTCTGATCTGTGAAGTTCGCCACCGAATTACCTGCAGCATCTCGAAGCTGGGCATTCGTCGCACTTGGAGGCGTATAGGTCACCTTAACGGTTCCCAAATCGGATTCGACAACCGCACTGCTCAGTATGAGAGTTACCGTCTTTCCACTGACTGAAGGTATATTCCTGAGCACTTGATCCGCTTCGGATCCTCCACTGGGGGTTTTCCTAACCCTGAAAGCATTATTTGTTAGACCAGTGACAGAAGCCAGATTCTCATCAAAGGTCACCTCCAAGATGGTCCCGTCCACCGTTGCAGAGACAAAAGATGGAGGCGTGGTATCCTGTGCCCAAAGCGAACTTGGAAAGATCAAGACCAAGATCAGGGGCAGAACAATTTGACAAAAATATCTCCAGTATCTGGTACGAATAGCCTGCCGAGAGCAATATTGGAGTGATTCCTGAGTTGACTGATCATAGAGCGCAAATTCCAGCCCCTGTGAATATCCGCCCCGCAGATTGCAATTATGGAAGATACCCTTGCATAACATGCGCACTTGAACTTAGATCCATACAAATCTGCGTGAGTTCCCACAATGGTTGTTTCAACTGAACGTAATAATGAACATACGTAATTTCTGAATCGGATTTGCACGATTTTGACTCAAATCGGCACTTTTTTGAATTTTATGTGAAAATTTTCTTGGAAGATACATTTATCAAATGCGCCCCGAACATTCGTCGGTGATAAAGGCGCACTGTTTGAGTAACACCATATATAATGAGCCTCTTTCAAAACTCTTTATTTTCTCCTGTTGTCCCGGCTGAATTGCGGCTTAAACTGGTTCAATCTGGTCGGACTACGCGAATCATCGGCGGGGGTTCGGTGTTTTGTGGATTCAACCAGTGTTTTGCCTGCACGGAGGTCTCTGTTTGGTGAATTTCGTCCACGATCCGTGTAGATTTCACACACCCCTCCCACGGCATCTGTGGTTCACAGCGCCCAAATTCTGTTATGCAGGGGGTGGATGGCGGGTTTACTGCACCATCCGCAGCATTTGGTCCACCGTGAGCACCACCACGCTGAACATCAAATGACAGAGGACTTTCTCGTGCCCACGGACTCGGATATTGCGTCCACCGAACTCATCTTTGAGCCGCCCAAAGGCCCGCTCCACGGTGGAACGCTCCCGGTAGCGAACCCGCTCCGCAGGAATGAATCCGGCCGTACGTTGTGCCTTTTGCTCGCGACGATCCGCCGCTTTTTTGTTGCGCGGATTCGGATCAATGATCGGTACACGCCCCGAGGCTCTCCGATGTGCGACAATCTCCTTCGCGTCATAGGCGCTGTCCATGAGATCGTAACAGTTGTCCACCCGCTGCTGCGTCAAGTGCGCCAAGAGAAGCGCGGCCTGACTATCATGCAACGAGGCAGAGGTCACCAAACAGCTGATCGGAACCCCTCCGTCCGCCGTATCCATGTGTAGCTTATAGCCCGTCCATCGTTGCGTATGCCCCTTCGCGTTCCGCTTGCAGCCCACCGTACAATCCTTCGGTAATGCGTCCAACATCTCGCCTAACTCCATCTTCAACTGCTGCTCCAAGCGACGAGGCACCTTGGGACGGGCCTCCCCCTTCTTCGGACGCCCCCGCTTGCGTGGCTTCACGGGGGTGGACATGTCAGCCTTCGGAACCGGACGCTCCCGTGCTTCAATCGCCGTTGAATCCCGTGAAATATGCCCCACGAACTCCCCCGCGTACCCCTGTTTGATCAAGGCTTCATGGATCCGAGTCGGTAACTTCGCCAACGCAAACTCCTGAAACGCACGAGAAAACGTGGGCGCACTCGGCACATCACACGAGCGGGACCAACCACATAGGGACCGAAGCAAAACATCCGATAGAAGCCGCTCCCGCAATCCGGAGGTCGTCGGAATATTTAACGCCATCTTGGCCAAAAACGACCGCGCAAGACAGACCCGGTGCGCACGCGGGCGTCCCACCGAACGAAGCCGGGGACGAGGCAGATGATCCTCCACACACACCAACTCAAATAACAACAACAACTTCCTCAATCGTTTGGGCAACGCTCCATAGTTCTGCTCCACACATGGAAACAACTCCTGTTGGCAGGAAATATAAAAACCGCGTATCTTCTTGGTAAGGGACATGGGATTCTCCGGGGTTTGTTGGATTTGCAATACTCCTAAAAATACAAAATTCGGAGATCCCTGCCCCTTCGTTTGTGACCAAAAAAACGATACCTCCCAGAGCAGATCAGCCCCCTAACATTCTTTAGTACCCAGATCCATCAATCAGAAAAATCTCTCAAAAAATCATCCAATTGAGGAATTTTGAAAGAGGCTCTAATATATTTGAATATTCCCCACCCGTCTCAACAATGAATCTCTGGACGGATTGACGAATACCATGTGATTCCTACAAAGATATAGAGACAGAAATAGTTTAGCCTGCCTTAAATAGACGAATGGGCAAGCCGAGTTTCACGCGGAGATTGGCATACTCCGAATCATCTCTCACCACCAGAAAGGCAGGAGCCATGTACATTCGTTCAAGGAGGTGTTATTGTTCACACCTTTACTTAACAGGATCCATCTGGCAGTTGAGGATCAAGAGAGTTCACGTACTCCCTCATGGTTGTATTTGAGAAAGGGAAATAGATTCAGATGGCTACTTGTATTCTCATCCTGACTTCGACGGTTTACAATTTTCTAAAAACAAAGAAAGCCTTATTTTTCAGTGGATACAGGTTTTTTGAAAAGAGTGTTCAGACAACTTTGAACACTACAAACACCGTCGGTTTTGCCGCTTTTTGCGGTCTGAATCCCAGACGTTAAGCCATCACTTGGGAGGCGGGTTACGGGTCTTTCTCCAAGGGTACGGTCTGGCGCTGAATCGTCAACCCCATCGCTTTGTAAAGCCGAACTTTTGTACTGTTCGCCGCCGACGGGATCGCAAAATGACGCTGGGTCGTCTTGTCTCGTACCACGGACACCTCTACTTCACGCAACTGAGCCAAAATCTGTCCCTCACTGATGGGCGCCTCCGCGCCATGTCGCGTGTTGTAGATTCGACGCAGAATGCGCAGCATCGCAAAGGCGGCAAAGCATATGGCAATGTGCGCGCGGACGCGGCGCTCCGTCCAGTGAAACACCGGACGAACCGCCATGGTATGCTTTAACACACGAAAGCCTTCCTCAATCTGCCATACCCCCCCGTACTGCGCATACACTTGTGCAGCGGAGGATGCCTTGAGACTCGTCCATACCGCGTGCAATCCCTCCAATTGACGATCCTTCTCAATGGCCGCTGCATTCAGCTTCACCGCATTCCGGTTCACGTTCAAGTAACGACCCTTCCGACCCGATCCCTTGACCCCAGATGCCAAACGCTTCTGGGCTTTCGTTACCGCCTTCTCTCGTTCGTGTGCGTCCTTGGCCGCACGCTTTGGACAATATCGCACGATGAGCCGCCTCCCCCCAATCCGCACTTCGCTTACCTTGCGCCCATCCGCGGTGGACTGCCACTTGAGGGTGCCCGTAACCTTACGCAATTCCTCCGCCTTCATTGAGCGCAAACGGGCCGCAACCACATAGTCATGCCCCATACTTTGCAGTAAGGCGACATGGTCCGCACTCAGCATCCCAGAATCCGCCACAACCACCACACGGTCCAATGCAAAACGGGCCTTCAACGAGGTGATCGCTGGCTCCAGTGTCTTTACGTCCGCGGTGTTGCCTTCAAACAACTCATAGCCGACGGGCAGTCCGTCATGGGTCTGCATCAGGGCCAAGACCACCTGCACACGAGTATGCTTCCCATCTTTACTGTATCCCTTCTTGCGGAGTCCGTCGGGCTTGTCCGAAGCAAACGCCAGCGTGGTCACATCAAAAAACAGTACATCCAGCTTGCTTCCGAGTAAGTCGGTCACCTCCCGGGCCACGATCGACTGCAACTGCGCAATGCGCCGATCATCTACCGCATCCATCATGCGGTAAAACTTGTGGACCGGGACTTCCACGCCATCTTCCTTGGACAGTTGCCGCGCATGCGCCAGTTTGCTGTCGCCAGGGGATCCTAGACGTAACAATACGGCTTGCCTGAATAGACGCGCAGCCATTGCATGCCGTCGGGACTTCCACGCCATCTTCCTTGGACAGTTGCCGCGCATGCGCCAGTTTGCTGTCGCCAGGGGATCCTAGACGTAACAATACGGCTTGCCTGAATAGACGCGCAGCCATTGCATGCCGTTTGGAAAACAACTGATCGAACCCCATCCGCATATACAAGGCCCCAAACACCTCATGAAAGCCCACACAGATCCGCTTGACCTCCTCCAGCTTGCGGATATCTTCCAGCGGGATGGGCTGGTCGGACGGTTTCCTACGTCGGGCCTCCAATGCGGCATGCGCACTATGCTCCGACGGAAACAAGGACGGCTTGCTCTCTTCTTCAATCCGCAATCGTTCCTGTTCCGCGATGTGCAGGAGGGCCTCCAATGCCGGGCCTTCGGGGGCCGTGCCCATATAGCGCACGATCCTCTGCCGCACTTTGCCATCCTTTGTGCGGTCATTGCGCACGATCTGGACGGCAATGTTTTGGGTCGTCTTTCGTTTGAGTTTGCGGACGAACATGATACAGGTAAGATACGGCACACAGTTCAAATACCCAAATCAAAAAACAGACTGAACACTACATATTGAGAACTCGAAAAACAGGGCTAAAATGGCCCCAAATACCCCAAAAAAGCCCCCAAATCACTCAAAAATGGCTATTTTGCCCTCCAAGTCAACACCTACCTGTCGAAGTCAGGAAATAGACGAATGGGCAAGCCGAGTTTCACGCGGAGATTGGCATACTCCGAATCATCTCTCACCACCAGAAAGGCAGGAGCCATGTACATTCGTTCAAGGAGGTGTTATTGTTCACACCTTTACTTAACAGGATCCATCTGGCAGTTGAGGATCAAGAGAGTTCACGTACTCCCTCATGGTTGTATTTGAGAAAGGGAAATAGATTCAGATGGCTACTTGTATTCTCATTTTTTCAGATAATACAAAGCTGGTAATTCTCTGAACTTGTGCGCAATATCCAACCCATATCCGACAATAAATTCTCCATTTGAAACAAAGCCCGTATAATCTACTTCCACGGAACTGCCTTTTACTTTTACCAAGGAAATCGTCAAAACAGATTTAGGCTCATACTTGGCCAGTTCCTTACGGATATAACTTAGTGTAGCCCCTGAATCTGCGATGTCTTCAACTAAAATGATATGTCGGTCACGAAGGCATATCGATGGGGGCATGACCTCTGTGATGGAGTGACTACTCTCGGTGTTGTCACCATAAGAGCTTATACGCCAGAAGTCTACGATACAGGGAAGTTGGATTGCTCGGACTAAATCTGCTGTAAAGACAAATGCACCATTCAAGATGCCAATCACGACTGGTTCATTGCCATCATGAACCCTTGTCAGAGTTGCTCCGATTTCCTCAACACGCTTCGCAATCGCTTTGGCATTCTTGAAAAGACATAAGCGCTGTCCGTGAATGATTTCAGTCTGATTTGAAGGATATTCTGGCATATCGGTCGGTAGATTTGGTTACTCGAAATTGATGAGAGAGTTGATATCCAACGACCCACACAATGGTCTCCCCGCTACACACCACAGTGATATCCGCTCGTTGAGATGAAGGGGCCCCTTTATCTGTCAGTAGATCACTCACCTTCTTCGTGCCTTGCATTCCCAGAGGATGAATTCGGTCACCGGGTAGCCAGTTACGAACGATTAAAGGTAGCTCAAGCTTTCCAGCATCAATCCAAGCTGCATCTGGCTCATTAAGCTGATCGGGCTCAACTGACTGTAGGTCAAGTCGTAGCTGTCCCTCTGGAATGAGTAGTGGATTTGAGTTTGGATACAACTCTGAACTCTGGAATGATGTCTTCATCATCGAATCCGAAAATGTGATTAGGCCCCGCTCTCTCCAGATTTTTGTACCACCAATCTCAATACGTTTTCCAGAATGAGAATTGATCAGCCTGACGATTCTTCTTACGAGGGCCTCAGTCACCGGTACCTGTGGAATCCATTTCCTCAACCCCTCAATCACCAGTTGGTGGGCAAGTACATCTGGTAGTTTTCTTAGGTATCCTATTTCTAGCGAGCGCCCTGATGACGCAGCCGTGAAGTGGTCATTGATCAGTGGTTCTATCACTTCATCAAACCATTGCCCAACCAGAGAAGCACTTCGTGCAAGTGTGACGGAATGCAAGTGAGAGATTACATGAGAACGGATTCTGGATCGCAGATACTTATCATCCAGATTAGAAGAGTCTTCCTGCCACCTAAGTTGACGGGCATCGGCATACTCGTGAACTGAGCCTCTGGTCTCCATCAAGAGAGGACGAATGAGACTACTCTGCTCTCCCAATGCACGCCTTGGCCGCATACCACCAATTCCCTCAAGCCCCGTCCCCCGGTTGAGATTGATAAGCAGGGTCTCAGCCTGATCATCACTGTGATGTCCTACCGCGACCGTAGTGATCTGTCGTTGATCGGCTACTTTTGTAAATAGAGAATATCTGAGTTCGCGTGCTGCCATTTGTACCGAACTTTTTTTTCGGATGGCATAACGGACTGCAGAAGCTTGATGAACATGAACAGTCAGCTTGCGCTGGGTACATAAATCTCGGACAAATTTTTCATCTTTGTCCGACTCATTACCCCGTAACTGAAAATTAATGTGAATTCCCTCACATTTGAATCCTAATTTATCCAGAACATCCAGAAGAACCACAGAATCAATCCCACCACTGATTCCCACTAAAATTCGCTGACCGATTTTGACCTGACAGGTTCGGTCCATATAATCCAAGACCCGGTCATGGAAAGATTCAATCAGGCTTGGCATGAACAGGCACTCGTTGATCAAACCGTGTCTTTAATTCCTCAGGAGTTATACGAACGAATGTGGGCTTTCCATTGGGAGTGCGGTAGGGTTCTTGACACTCAAAGAGACAGTCAATCAACGTCCGCATCTCTTCCTCACTCAACTTTACACCTGGCTGCATAGCACCGCTAGCCGCGATGCTTCGGGCCATTTTCTCTTCCTCTGGAAGAGGTTGAATTTCCCCGTCAGAATCATCTTTATATTCGTCAAGAATAGACTGAAGTAGATCCTTCTCGGCTCCAGTTCGAATATGCGATGGAACGCCCTGGACCGTTACTGTGCGATTCTCAGAAATGGAATAATCAAACCCCAGCGCTCTGGCCAGAGGATCTATACTGCGCAGGAGATCACAATCCTGTTCGGTCAGACAGACAAGGTGCGGAAATAATAGTTGTTGAGACAATCCTGCACCAGTGCGTAGGTCTTCTAATGCACGTTCAAAGAGAATGCGCTGATGGGCAGCATGCTGATCAACGACCAAAATTCCACGATTCAACTGGGTGAGGATATAACGCTCATGGAGTTGCCACACAAATCCGCTTGGTTCTGGTTGTGCACCATCAGGTAATCGGCTGGGCTCAACCTCATATACAATTTTAGTCTGATGCCCATGCACCGGGGGTAGCTCATCCGCCCGCGGGGGTGGTTGCCATGATTCTGAGGTAGAAGAACCGCGTTCAGGCTGAAAACTGAGAGAAGAAACAGATCCAGGGTGTTGGGGAATGAGATCGGCGATTCCTAATGCTCGTTTACAAACAGACTGAATTAGATTGTAGACACCCCGATCATCGTCAAACCGAACTTCAATTTTTGATGGGTGAACATTTACATCAATATGGTAAGGTTCTACCGTGAGGAACAGTGCATAGATTGGCTGACGCCCCTCAGGAAGAATCATATCGTAAGCTGACCGGATAGCATGATTCAAACTGGGACTTCTGATCGGTCGTCCATTCACAAAGAGGTGTTGACTTTTTCTAGTTTTCCGAGCATGCTCTGGATGGGCCAAATAGCCAAGAACTGAAAGATAGCTCGTTGATTCTTCTACCGATACGAGATGTTGGGCTACATCGGAGCCAAGAATAGCACGAAGGCGCTCTCGCAAGGCATTTTGGAAATTCTCGGCCTGTGAGTTGATTAATCGGAAAACCTCCTGTTCCTCATGTTCAAGTTTGAACATCGTCCATGGATTCGCAAGCGCAGAGGAAACAAAGACATCTGTAATGTGGCGGAATTCAGTTGTGGGCGCCTTCAAGAAACTTCGCCTCGCGGGAACATTGAAGAAAAGATTCCGAACTTCAAATGTTGTTCCAAGGGCTGTGGCACAGGGAGACGTTTCAACTATTTTTCCTCCCTCAATACGCACGAGTGTCCCATTGGAATCCTCATGTCTTTTTGTTTTGAGTACCACCTGTGAAATTGCAGCGATAGAAGCAAGTGCCTCGCCCCGAAACCCCAGAGTTTGAATACTCTCTAAATCCTCAGACGTACGAATTTTGCTGGTTGCGTGGCGTTCAAAGCACTCAACTGCATCCTGAGGACTCATACCACTTCCATTATCTCTCACCTGAATTAGGTTGCTCCCCGATGCTTTGATCAAAACGGATAGCTCCGTAGCACCAGCATCAATTGCATTCTCCAGAAGTTCCTTCACAGCTGATGCTGGGCGCTGAACCACCTCGCCGGCAGCAATCTTGTTCGCCAACTCAATCGGCATTCGCTGGATTTGTGCTACTTGCTCCATCGTTGCGGAGTTATCGTCCGATTGCATTATAAATGTAAAGTGCAGTTAGTAGTAGGGCTGCCAAATAATAGAGAGCAATCGGACTACGGCGGCGGCGGACACGGCTCTGGATTCGCATTCGACGCTTGAGGCTATCATCCTTGCGTGGATCATAATACCTCGGGGTGTAATCAAATCGACGAGGTTGGGGCTTGCGCCCAAAAAGAAATCCCATATTAGAACCGACTGGCAATAAAAATAATGTACATATAGGCTAACGGAGCTGCTACGATAATCCCATCAAAGCGGTCAAGAATTCCTCCATGGCCAGGAAGAATCACCCCTGAATCTTTGACATCCGCCTCCCGCTTGAATCGACTTTCTGCCAGATCTCCAATGGCTCCAGAAAGTGTACATACGATAGCAAGAACCATAAGATGGATCATTTTGAGTGGCATATCAATCGTCAGGTTGAGTATCAGAGCTGCAAGAACAGCTCCCCCTATTCCACCAATGAATCCCTCCCATGTTTTTCCAGGAGAAATCGTCGGTGCCAGTGCATGTTTACCAAAAAATGACCCTGTAAAAAATGCGAATATATCACTTGCCCAAACAAGAATGAGCACCGTGATGGTAAGGATGAGCGCATCCTGTCCCGAATATCCTGGTGTTGTACGCAAGTCAGTCAAAAAAGCCAATAGTGCAGTGGGATAAACAGCTCCAGAAAGTGTTGCACCCAAGCGCTTCAATGACTGTTGACTATTCGTAAATGTGCACCAGAGTACTAGACCTGCTACTGGAATTGCCGTCAGCAAAAAAATGTCTGGCACAAGTGCTCTGAGAGACAACCCACCACCAATAAACAGCCCCGTGATGATCCATGCCTTGACTCCACAGCGTTCGTAGAGTTGATAGAATTCAATCTGCCCTACAAGAGCAATGATTAGCACGGCAATTCCAAAGCACCATGATCCTAACCAGGCTGAACCTACCAGTAAAGATGCCCCAATCGTCGCTGTAAACAGACGTGTGAGTAGCTGGGTCATAGGCAATCCAACGATCTAATCGTCTTTCAATGCTTCACGGGTCAGATCTTCGTCGGAGGGAGATTGTTCTGAAAGTAATTTCAATGCTTCCTCTTTCATAGACTTGGGGACCATTACCTTTACTTTTGCCAAGTATCCAAATGTAAGGTTAAAGGCATGATCTCGTTGGTTCAGAATGACCGCAGGAATATCGGCATCATCCAAGCGAGCATGAACCAGAGCGGCTTCATAATCGGTACCCGAGCGAAAAATTTCTACCCAGTCATGTGTGGAGTTTCCCATGATTGCGGTGAATTAAGATGAGACAGAGGGCAAATGCAAACATGCTTCCTATAATTAGGGGGAGTGGGATGATTTCTGGGTCTGCCACGGAGGATGGCCCCCATTTGGATACAGCCAAACTTAGCCCATTGTTCAAGAAGTGAAGAATCACGGGGATAATCAAGCTTCCTGTTCGCCATGTTACATATACAAAGTAGCATCCTAAGATGGCAAGTGGTAGGACTTGAGTTAAGCGTAAATGAAATACACCAAACAATATTCCCGTGAATAATATTGCACCAACCACCCCCATCGCTCGTTCTGCACGTCGCTGTACAAAGCCTCGAAAAAACATTTCTTCAAAAATTGCCGGTGTTGCGGCAACAAGGAGCAGATTCAGTGCAAAAATTCCCCCACCTGAACCGAGCCAATTGACAATTTCCATTTGCTGCTCTTCCAGAGTTTGAAGAAATTCGGGCAATGGAAGTTGCTCGTTGAGTATCCCTGCACTAAGAACAACTGGAAGCAAACAAAAAAACCCAAGGGTGGACAATCCTAACTCACTCGCTCTACATCTGGAAATACGCAAATAAGTTAGAGGACGCGAAGATTCCAGCCAACTTGCAACCAGTGCCACGCCGCCAAGTCCAATCGCCAGTCCAATCGCATTTGCTCCCAGAAGCGAGCTACCGTAGTCTATTAGTATGCTCTGTGGATTTTGGACTAGATCTTCCACAGAGACCCCTTGAATTGCCAAAATAAGGACACTCATCACATTGCCAATCATCAGGTATAAAACCAGCCCAGCGACGATCCAGATTAGCAAAATGGATATTGATGGCCAGTTCCCAGTAACCCCATCAAACGGTCCGGACTCTGCCCAACGGCTTGTATGAGTCTCCGTATCAACGTTCGGAATTAATGGGGTTGATATGTGAGATGTCTCATTCTCCATTGAAACGTTTTGGGGCAATTATACATTAGAGTGGTTTGCGCCCGTAGCTCAGCTGGATAGAGCGTCTGCCTCCGGAGCAGAAGGTCAGAGGTTCGAATCCTCTCGGGCGTACTGAATGGGATCTCATTCGGCTTCTATCTGCCCCTCCGAAGCTGCAACCGCTGACGCTACCGTTGCATCCCCTGTGACGTTACATACGGTCCTGCACATATCCAGAATTCGATCAACACCAAGAATTAGTGCAATCCCTGCGGCAGGAACTCCAACGGATTGAAGGATAATGATCAGCATGATGATTCCAGCACTCGGAACCGCCGCCGTGCCAATAGAGGCAAGGAGGGCTAAAAGAATGATCTCAAGTTGATCCATAAATCCAAGTGCAATCCCTAAGGTCTGAGCAATAAATACCGCTGCTACGGCCTGATAGAGAGCCGTCCCATCCATGTTGATCGTAGCTCCAAGTGGAAGTACAAAGGAAGATACTTCTTCACTCACCCCCAAATTATTTTCAACACGATCCATTGTCACGGGAAGTGTTGCACCACTTGATGAGGTGCTAAATGCAACCAATTGGGCGGGTGCAATGCCAGAGATGAATTTCTTGAGTGCGAGGGGGGTAAAGAATTTAATAATGGATCCGTAGGTAATCACCACATGGACGAGTAATCCTGCCAGAACTACAAGCATATAGAATCCGAGCGCTCCGAGTAAGCGCCACAACTCACTTAGGTTATCCTGAGAGATCAGGTTCACGGTATCCGCCAGTAATGCAAACACGCCAATTGGTGCAATCCACATAATGAGTTCGACGAGTTTGATCACCACTGACGTCAGACTCTCAAAAATATTGAGTAGCGGCTTTGCTTTTTCCCGTGGGATCAAGAGTAGTGCAATTCCAAATAATACTGAGATCATCACCACCTGCAGCATATTGCGATTATTGGAGGCAGCGGCCACAATATTGACGGGAACCATATCCACAAACGCCTGCAACGGTCCGCGATCCTCTGCAGATGCTGCACTCTCCTGTCGCTGCTCCGCCATATCACTCCATTCGGCTTGTAATTCGGTTCGTACATCCTCTGGAACGGAATCACCTGGACGGACAATATTAACCAGAATCAGACCAATGATTAATGCAGCGACCGTGGTACCTACATAAATAGCAATCGTCTTCCCACCGATCCGTGCAAGTTTACGTGTATCGGACAGGGACGCGATTCCCGTAATGATGGATCCCAGAACCAGAGGTACTGCGATCATGAAGAGTGAATTCAAAAATATATCACCAAACGGGCTGATCCAATTTTGAGTAAACTGTCCCCACCCCATCGCGGCAGAGAGGATACCGTAACCTAACCCCAGAACCAAACCGAGGATAATCCAGATATGTAATTGCTTATGCCAATTCATTGATAAATAGTGTTTAATCCTATGAATATACGCAACGTTACTCCAAGTACCAGATTTCGACGAACAAAGTGGGACATTGTCCGAGGTATCTATATGGAGAATGGGTTACCAAATGGAAGCCCTTGTTACGAATAACTTGGTTACCTGCTCCCGAATATGGGAGTTTACGGGATAAAATCAGGATAGATCAGGGACTTCACCACGAGCCAGTTGATCATAGGCCCGAAGGACATAGCGTTTCGTTCGATACTCACCGAACTCTTTCATTTCTTTTGATTTGAGGACAGGAAAGGATGAACTTGGCGCAGGTGGATCTAAAATCCATTCAACATCAGGTCTGTCTAAATTATACATGTGAGCGAAAATACCATCTAATTCGGACCTTAGTTGATGTCGATTTTCTTCGTCCCATTCAAATGGAAGCCCATCATATCCAAGGTCATTTGCAAATTGAGTCATCTCATGTGACGTGTACGTCAGTTTGAGAACTCGAGGAACAATAAGCTGAGCCCATGGAGTCCCGCAATTACTGTCTTCCAGAAAGATGTCAGGGGGCAAGACAGGAAGTTGTTTGACTATAAACAAACTCATGTGCGTTCCTCCCACAGAAAGGCGTGCTGCCCAGTCCAACGGAATGCTGTTCATATTTGCAAGAACTAGTGCAGAGGCCACAGACCGAGCATGGTCATAATTGATAATTGGAGCATTGTTTCCCATCCCAACTTTCGGCTGCACACTTGATATCAGTGACCGCTGATCAGTCGCCCTTCCAATATCACGGAATGCCTGAAGTGAAATTCTAAAGTCAATATTTAACGAAGGAACGTGATGGTTCATTCCTGCTGGAGGTATTGTCAAAAAGATAGATGTTCGTTGGCCTGTTGCTCCGGCGATATCTCTGAAAACGATGAGCCAAGGAAGATAGCCCCAGCTGTATGTCCCAATGCTACCGCTGAAATCATGGAAAGTATTACCGTTCGTTGATTGGTTGGCCCTGCGACATCTCGGAAAGCGAGTATTTCGCGAGTTTCTGGAGTAGGTCCAGAGTGGTTGGTTGGTTGGTTGGTTGGTTGGTTGGTTGGTTGGTTGGTTGGTTGGTTGGTTGGTTGGTTGGTTGGTTGGTTGGTTGGTTGGTTGGTTGGTTGGTTGGTTGGTTGGTTGGTTGGTTGGTTGGTTGGTTGGTTGGTTGGTTGGTTGAATATGCAATTCAATTTTTGTTCCACTTCTGACTCGGGAACCCAGTATCTTGGTAAGGAAACGGTCTGGAAATCAGACTTTTCCTTGGCCGTGAGATCCCGAGTTTTCGGTTTTATCCTTCCCTCAAATGTGGCGAACCGATGATCATATTGGTGAAGCATTTTCGCCTCGTACAACGGCAAATAGCGTACCTCATCACGAATAAACACATTGCCATGAAGCTCCCATCCCTCCGTCTCTAAGTCTTTGTGAGTCTTGAAAAGATCAGAATCATTAGACATATCAAACATTCGCATGAAACTGACTCCCCAAGGATTTTCCTCGGGTTTCAGGTCTGAAGCCTCCTTCCATAAAATACCAGCCCGTTGATACATCTTCTGAGCAATTGTCATGTCATTTTGAGTGCGAAAGATTGGGCATGTGAGTGTGTTCGGATTGAATAAATGAAAGTCATCCATTGATAATTTAATTCTCCGCTCTTTTTCCTTCAACTCCTCTGTTTCATGGAGGAAAAAGGTGAAGATCGCTTCGTGGATGGGCCAATCCTCACCACTCAGAGTGAGGAGTGTGAACCTATAAAGATTTGTTACTGCTGGAAAAATACCCATTCTGTTTTGAAAATCAAACAGACTCACGAGTCTTTTCTGCGAAACAATATTCTGAAAGAATTTTTTTGCAGTATCATCAGTGGCTACGCCAGTAGGCACAATAAGCCCTGCCCTTCCTGTGGGATGTACAAGATTTAGGAATAGTTCAGCAAATGGAGCATAAGTATTGATATCTCCCGTACCAGTTAGGGGAAATCTTATACCCTTTCGAACAAAGTGGCTGATCTGTTCCGCGTGATGCTTGGCATTCTGGTAATTTTCATAGATTTTTTTCTCAAAAGGTAGCGCATCCTCACGATTCAATTGCTCAATTAACTGAGTTCTGATTGCTTTATTTGGGGCGTTCGTAATTTGAGGTGAAATGATTTCAAAATACTTTTTATCCTGAAGCTTAATTCGCCCCCATGGCGGATTACCAAGTACGACATGGAAGCCACCATCCTGCATAATCTCTGCAAATGCAAGATGCCAGTGGAGAAATGAATGCTCTCTTGCAAGGTCGTTCACAAATTTATCAATATCAGGGCGTTGGTATTGATCATCATCATCCAATCCAAAAAGGTCATTCGAGAGGGGCACCAGATTTATTGTTTCGTATGTCTTTGATGCAAAAAATGCCCCTACAAATAAATTGGCGCGTAACGTTTCCTTCCTCCAGTTTTCTCCGAGTTGAATGTTTTTCCATGCAGTAGATTTTTGTTCAATGTCACCTATCGTGTCTTCTGGCATAGACTCTATGTCAATACTGTCCACAGCGACTTCTAAAGAAGCATCCTCAATAAACAAGCTCGGTAGATGTGGTTCACGATTACGCTTTTTTAAGTTTTGGCAGACCTTCTTGTTATCATCAGTCAGAGCATCATATGCCTTATCTGGAATTCCCTCTTCCATGATGGATGGATCAAAAATTCCAACCAAACTGTCTCCCTGGATGATATGAGAATCAAGAAAAGAAAGTGGTTTCCCTGGTTCAACGGTCTCAATCCATAGCGCCGCTCTGCATAGCTCAACAGCAAGTGGGTTGATGTCTACGCCATAAATGCAGTGCCGGACAACTTCGCGAAGAATATGTTGCCTTGTCGTGTCGTCTGGTGAAATGGTCCCATATTCAATACGGGCGATCTCTGTGGTGATGCGATGTGCCGCCGCCAAGAGGAAATGTCCAGATCCACAAGAAGGATCAAGAACTTTCAATTTTAGAATTGCAGCACGAGGATTATTTGGGTTATCCTCCACAGTTTGGGCAATTACAGGCTCCAATGTTGATTTGATTAACTCACTTACAAGCGTCGGTGGAGTGTAATAAGATCCCGTCAGTTTTCTTTTGGATCCTTTGACTTTTTCACTTCCTTCACCTGTAAAGCTGAATGTCCAATTTTCCACATCAATGAACGGTTGTAGCTCCAACAGACTTTCGTAAACAGATCCCAACTCCTCAGTCCCCATATCTCTGTAATTAATGCGGGTAAGAGTATGCTTGGACTGGAAAAAGGAAATACACCTTATCGCCCCCAGTAGATCCCTGTTTGTCAGGGCAATCTGGTCAAGATCAGAGCACTGATCAGAGTGAAAAAGTCCTCCAAGAGCTGGCAGACCAAGACCAGAGCAACCACGCGAAAGTGCTTGGAAGGTGGTCGTAAGACCAAGCCAAAGATCCTGATGCTGATCATAATACCGCCGCCGTAATGTACGTTTACGAAATTGACCGAGAGAGTAGCCATTCTGGAAAGCCTCCCTTTGCTCTTTGGTTGCCTCTGGAGTGTGAAGTAGATTTCGCTCCTCAGCAGTAAAGAGGAACAGAAGACGGTAAATCAGACGAAGAAGCTGCTGAAAGTAACCCTCGGGGGTAAGCGTACCACTCCGAAGAGCATATCGTAAGCTTTCATTCTGGGGGTGTCTCAAAAAGCCGCTACCAAAATGTCGCAATGATTCAGTCACACCAATACGCAGATCCTCACGGATGCGTGAGCCAATTTCGTGTGCTTTGGTTCGCCAAGTCTCAATGATGCAACGTGACGGCTTTTCGTCTAATGGACGGAGACGACTGGCATGGGTAGTCAGCCACAGCGCAGAGAAATCAGGAAAAAGCTGTTCCGAAAAGATCTGGTCTAGATCTGCATCAATATAAGAGGGACGCGTGAGACTCACATTGTCACGTAGAATACGGAGTCTTTTACCGTTTGAAATAATTCCCCACAATGCAAGATCTTCGGCATTCAGGTACTCTTGCATGATCGCGTGAGGAGCTTGATGGCGACCATCATCGCTAAGCTCTGGATAGGCTTGATCCAAGTCAAAGTGGTTGGGAATGAGCAATACGGGTACGGTGCCTCCATAGGCGCGATGTGTCAATTTGAAGACACGCTCACCAACCTCAATACTTGATGTAGAAGCTAAATCATGGTAGCCCAGAATATCTCGCAGAAACGGAATAGAAAAGTCATTCACGATCGGTGATGTTCCATCAAACATTCTATAGGATCTGCGCTTACCATAACGCTCATGGAGATCGGATGCAATTTTCCAATAACGACTAATCTCCTCTTTAAGGACGAGTGATTTAGACAGACCATAATCGTGACCTGATTGGTCAGAGGCTTTCAATTGGGCAATCTTCTGCAGGTATTCAGGTGGAAGGATGCCGCCTTCTAACTTCAAGGCACCGAATCCAAAATTGGTTCTGATCCGAGCCATGATCAGATATTTACCGATGGCATGAAAACATAAATGCCGATCTTGTCCACAGGTAGACAGGGTTCAACTCTGTATCTCAATCCTTTAATGCCGCTCGCGTCACGAATACGACGATGGTCTTCAAACAACTCTTTGGATTGCTCCAGTGCGATTTGATTAAAAATAGGTTCTATGTCCTCAATTGAGTCAATGGTCTGCTGAATGAGAAATGATTTCTGCCCGCTCTGCATGTTCCTGGAGGGTTTCACTGAGAGAAGCTTAAAAGCGTCTTCATTCCTGAGGATCTTAGGTTGATGGGGCCCTTGAATTGAAACCCCGAGGCACTCCTCCGCGAGTAAGGACTTAAAGAGCTCAAATTTGTCATCCCGACCACGACGTTCCAAATGAAGTTGAAAACGGAGCCTGAGCAGATACAGAACAGTCCGCTCTGTTACATCTTCGGTAAATATGGCACTGCATCTTGCGCCCACCTCTGGATGATCACTTTCTAATGCCTGTTCAACCACATAATCAGCAAGTATGGAAACGAGTGGATGAGTACCATGGACATGGGTTACGCCCATATCAGGTTTAGAAAATGCAATTTTCGTTGTAGCCTTGAAACCAATCTCATTCAAACGATCTTGAAGAGGCTTTGGCAGATACTGCGCAGGAAAACGAAAATAACCTTCTTGCTCGTTCAATTGAACTCCAAGACGATTCGCTAATGAACGCACAAAGCGTTCCACATCTTGGGAGCCGCCAAGCACCGATTGTGTCTTTTTCCATTCGGGAAGCACGGCAGCAGGTTTGAGGCTGCGCTGTGCAAAAAGAGTTCGGGATTGGGTGGTTTGCTTCACTTTCTCCCACGCAATGTCCATCTCTTCCTCCGCTTCTTCAAAGAGAGTTGGCAAGGAAGAGGATACTGTACCCTGAAATAGAGCAGCCTTCATCAAAGTATCCAGAAGCTTATCATTCTCAACTGGTAATGGAACATGAACGCCAAGTTCTTTTCTGATCTGATCAGCTTTCCGTAAAATTACGCGAAGAATCGCACCGTCAATAGGGTTGTTTTCTCCGTAGAGCATGAGAGTTCGAACTACTATAGAAGCTTGTCCATAACGATCCGCTCGGCCTTCTCGCTGTTCATGACGAGTTGGATTCCAAGCCAAATCATAATGAATGACCGCATTAAAATAGTTCTGAAGATTGATTCCCTCAGATAGACAGTCAGTCGCTACGAGTACAGGAAGAACATCATCAGATAGCTCTCCAAGCTGCTCAATTTCTGCTTCACGTTGACTGGAATCCAACTCACCTGTTACTGCAAGGACATGAGTCGTTTTAGCGGGAAGTGCACTTTTCAGGTATTCCTCAACATAATGTGCAGTCGCAATATAGCGGCAGAAGATAACAGGCTTGAATTTATCCTGCACAAGTGCTCTCACCTCTTTGATGAGAGCACTTAATTTTGGATCCATTTTTGGACCGCGTAACATTTTGGCTCGATCAATGAGTTGACTCAGGATTCTGGAATCCTCAATCCTCTCAACGGTACCTGCGGGAGTACTTTCTGTAATCATTAAAGCATCCTCAACTTCATCCATGACGGCATCTCGTCCACTCTGATCAAGATTGTTGAGTTGTTCCTGTTTTGTTTCCCCACTTGCAGCTTTAAGCCGAGTACGAAGTGCCATGTATGCAGCAGCAGGGCTTGAGGAAATACAGCGTAAGAGTGCCAGAACAGCCCACCAAGACATTCGCTGTTTAAGATCAGTTTCACCCTCTGCCCGCTGTACCATGGTTCTGGCATATGCTAGAACCTCAGAAAATAATGCACCCCAATTGCCAGTCAGTGTATACGTTCTCTCCCGACTTTCGCGAATAGGAAAGAGTCTCTGCTGTTCCCACTCTTTGATATCTGCGCGGCGGCGTTGAACAAAATGCAGTGCAAGTTCATCCCGTAAGGATTGGCGCTCATCCCCAGAAGGTAATTCCATTAAATCCCCGAAGTTCGGGTTCAATAGCGCAAGTAGATTATGAAATGCTGTATCATTACCCGAATGAGGGGTTGCCGTGAGCAGAATCACACTTCGCAACGGTTCACTCTGGGCAAGTCCTTTAAGGAGTTGATAGCGCTGGTGACGTGTATTTGGGTTTCCTGACACACAGGTATGAGCTTCATCAACAATAATGAAGCTTGAACAAGTACGCAAAAATTCTGCTCTTCTTCGATCGGATTTAATATAATCCAGCGAAACGACAGTATAAGGAAATGCCTCAAATATAGATTCATCCTGCCGCAGGCCTCTTTCCAAGCGTCTAACCGTTCCCGGTCGGACTACTTCAACATCAAAGTTGAATTTCTCGGCGAGTTCACGTTGCCATTGGTCACATAAATGTGGTGGACAAATGACTGAAAACCTTTCAATCTCTCCCCTGTCAACCAGTTCACGCGCAATCATGCCAGCCTCAATTGTCTTTCCGATGCCTACATCATCCGCAATAAGAAGTCGTGTAGGAGACAATTTAAGGGCCATGAGCAATGGTACGAGTTGGTAGGTACGTGGCTCAAAATTCAGATTTCCAAAACTTCTGAATGGCCCAGCACCTGCACGCAATTTTAGACGTAGAGCATCACGTAATAACAGTGCAGCCACGCTAGATCCTGACTGTTCAGGATTGGGAAGATTGAATGTCGCTGGGACGGGTTGTTTAGGTTCAATTGGGAGATAGACCAGAGTTGCATCAAGTTCCGATCCCCCCAGAGGTCTGAGTTTAAGAAGATCATCAGAAAGCTCTGGGAGAACAACCCATTCACGCTCTCGCAGCCTCACCAAGTCTCCCGGCTTAAAGTTTAGTACCGCCATTTCAGATCATGCTGATTTGGCCCTAAACACCCACGCGTACTTTTCAATAATCTCGGGCCATTCCTTCTGATCAGTAGGAAAGCGGATCACCGCGTAACCGCTATTTTCAAGGCGTTGATCTATGGCATTGTCTGCACGCTTTCTGGCGGCAGCTTGGTGATGTGGTCCATCGATATAAATTAATGCCTGAGACTCATTGTAAGCAAAATCAGGGCGAGTCTCGTAGGCTTTAAGATTGGGCTGGGCTCTGTCGGGTAAAGCATAGCAATTTGAAGTAATGAAATCTAGCCATTCTCGTTCCAGTGATGAGGATGAAGCATTGACTAGTTCTTGGTATAGAGCACCAAGTTCCATTTTATTCCTAATGATCTTGGAAGAACTGCCACTCAACTTACAGAGAAGGGTAAGAAAGTCCTCATTTTGGCGATCAATAAGCGAGTGATCTAGTTGGTTATAGTAACTCAACAGGCATCTGTAACAGCCAGCCTCGCACTCTTCATCTAGATTTTCAAGATCATCAGGCCCTGACCATGTTCCAGATTTAGATCTGTAATGACAGATTTCAAGCGCTCTTTTTGATACTCGCGCAAACGCATCGGGATCGCTTGTTAATCGGGTGAGCACCCCTGCTCCACCCTCGGCGGATTCATAAAACAGGATCGTTTTACGGCGATCGGAATCAGGTAGTGGTTCGGCAGCGAGTTCAGACTCTTCAAGTTGGAACTCTTGCTCAATCCCCCGCTTGATGGCGTACTGCAGGGTCACCAAGACTTGATTATCAAGATCAATAAGGGGATTGAGTACCAGTACATTCCGGGTATCCTTTACAAATGGCGTAATGCGTTGAGGTGCTTGCCGCTCTTGAATAAGATCATCCTCCGCCTCAGTTGTAGCTTGGGAATCCTTGGCCCATACACCTGTATTTGCATCAATATAGAAACCATAAGCCGTTTTTTCCTTGCGTCGATGCCATCCGAGATTAATGCGCCAAAGTGTAGTAGAGGGGGCATAGCGAAGCTCCAGTAAGGGCTTACCATTCGCTTCAATCATTACACTGTCGCTCCGAGCACGACCATTTTCTTCGCTAAAACGAAGAGTAGTAATGGTCTCAAAGCCTTGACGGCGACGTTCCTCTTCGTCTGAAGTAATTCGGGTAACTCTCTGAGTTGACACTTGCTCTATATGATAAAGATTATGAATCCTTCGTCCTCCTTCAAGCAATACATCGCAGTTAAAGCAACGCTCGGATTCGCTCTGGTCCCCAAAGTGACCATAGCCGCATTCCAGGCAGATCATTACCGGTCGTATTGGTAAACTGGCAGATATGGTTACTTCGGATTCATCATGGGGGGATAAAATTGCACGCTGAACACGATAGGTACTCCCTTCATGGTAGATAATGGCACGAGGTCCAAATTCCGAAAGTCCGAGAAATCTTGGCCGACTTAAAAATGAATCCCGGCCAATTTTCCTGCGACGACCTGGGATAAACGCCATCAGGGGGAGGCGTGGAAAATTATAGCCTGGCAAAAAACCTTCTCCCGCCAGATAACGATAGGTATAAAAGTCAGAGTTGAAAATTGCTCTTCCTTTTCCAAGAAGAAGATTTTGCTGAGTATAGGCTTCATCATATCGTTTTTTAGCCTCCCAACGATCCTGTTCGGTTGCAGCAGCATTGTTAATAATATTATTTGCTGAACTTATTTGCGTAACGGTTGCACGAAAAAGAGAACGCCATCGGTTAAAAGCATCGTCAAATCGCCTCTCAGCAGCTCTCATTGCACTCTCTAGCCAAGTATCTGTGTACCACGGAGCGTCCTGCGGAGAAAGTTCTTGTTCCAATGTGTGAAGGATGCGTTGTGCACGAGTTGTCGCCCTTGAAACAATCTTTGATGAATGAATTTGGCTTGCAATTTCAACACTCAAAGGATAGTTTTGACTATCCATACGATCTATAATCTCAGATACTGAATTCCCTAACTTCATTCCTGTCTCAGTAAGCCAAACAGCCTGTAAATGACTTCGGATCAGATCCTCGTTTGCCAGATCTATACTCGGAGGGCTAACTACACCACTTACCATGCGGGTTGGATGGGAAAAGAAATACTGATCATGGGGGGACTGAGAAGCACAATAGGTGATCACGAGCGCAGGCTGACCGCTACGCCCAGCCCGTCCACTGCGCTGTGCATAGTTTGCAGGAGTTGGGGGAACGTTTCGCATGTACACTGCATTCAGCGATGCAATGTCTACTCCCAACTCCATAGTTGGAGAGCAAAAAAGAACAGGGAGCCCGGCCGGTACAGATTTTTGATCTTTGACTCGTTCACCTGTAAGTCCCCTTCGAAAACGACTTTCTCGGTCCTTACGTGTTTCGGAATCTACCTGAGCTGTATGTTCGCGTGCTTCAAGTTGATGAAGGAGGCGGTCATGGTCCCTGAAAGAATCCGCTATATTTTTGTAAAGATGATAGAAGAATTCATTCAATGGTGCCTCTGGAGATTCTTCAACATAATGCCATTCCAGAATTGAACTATTAATGGTGTATCCCGTGATGCCACCTGATAGATCTGCGGAGTCTACGAAACCATAGGTTAATAAAACAGACAAAATGTCATCAACAATTCGGTTGTACAAATCTTCACCAAATTTGTCAGGATAGTAAGGGTTATCTATTCCCCAGAACTTTTTTGACTTATAATTTTTCCCAAATGTTGACCTGTGAGAGATATACAGATTCCTGTCCTTATTTCTGCGGCCCATTCTTGGTCTTGGGATCATATACGCAGATGGATACATCCTCTCATCTTCTGACAACCCCCATGGCTCTTTCAGGAGATTGTGGCTGTCGTTGCGAATTTTCTCTTGCCGCTCTGAGTTGAGATAGATAGTTCTAATACACAAAGATTTACGCATGCGATCAAGGATATCCTGAGCAATTTTCATACGCTGTTCAGGTGTAATGAAACCAAGCATCGGGTGACAAGCTTGCCATTCTTCTTCGTCTTCACAACAATCCAAGAGGTCTCTGTACCTGATTTCAAGTAAACCAAGTTGTTCAAGATTCGGATTGGTAATACGCCAACCACGTTGTAGATCAAAGTAGAGACGATATCCCAATATGTCACGAAGTGTCTCAATGGTCTTCTTTGCCCTATATCCTTTTGCCTGAGGACTCGCTGCATAGTCAAATACATCCAGATGTAGGTGATCAAGAACCTTTTGTGTCAGAATGTTGTTTTTGAGAAGACCTGAAGGCTCTTTTTGAATTGCCGCGAGAAGTGCTCCCCGAAGCATGAGGATCTGAATGAAGTCATTAAAATGCCCTGCCTGAAGGCTAGCATCCTGACGGTTGTCTGTGAATGCAAGAATCTTCTTGGTCTCATCGTCTAATTCTGTCCCGATCAGGTGCTTCAGCGCGGAGAGTGTCAGAATAGTAGTTGCCGAACTCCGTCCCTCGCTCGAGAGCCCAGACAGTTTGGTAAGTTCGCGAATATTCCCCTCGTAATATGCGTCACACTCCTGATTAAGACAGAATCGGAATTTTCCAGAGATAAACCATCCAGATAACCCTTCCTGAATGACTTCACCTTTGGTACTCACCTGAACACGAATAGGAGCAAAACGTCGATAATAAGTTTTAAGTTGAGCAGACCCTCCCCGAAACTCCAGCCAATTTTCTGGATACTTGTTTTCAATATCAGCGGAATCAAAATTAACTGACTCGTCTGGGTCCTGTGGTATGAGATAGCCGTGTTGAAGATCTGTTCCCTCGTCATCGATTGAATGATCATTCAGATCTCTTGGCGAAAAAGAAACAGGCATATCCCCAGTGAAAGTAGCCCATACCGGAATGTATTCCTGTCCGCATTCCCGGCAAAAACAGACCACATATAGTGGACGAGTTCGATCTCCTGGCTTAAACTGTTGTCCTTCAAGTGTGACATATCTTTTGCCAGGAGGATCAAGTGTCGTGTAAACACTCCACGCTCTACTGATAAATTGATGAAGTCGGAATGCAAAAAAGCTAAGACCCTTTTCATTCTTACATTGATGGGCCATTAGCAGAAAATCCGTGAGATATTTCTCGCAGATCTCAGAATCAAGATCAACGTATTCCCCAAGGCATTCCGATGCCTCGTGGATACTTAATGGGCTAGAAATTCGGACAAATTTGCCCATGCCGTCAGACTTTTCTAAACCCATCTTCTGTTCCACCCATGTAGACATGGGATGCATTGACAATTCTTCGTAGGTAGGATGTTTCGGAATTCCTTCTTGAATTGAAGTTCGCAGATCAGCACTGCTTGGGAGCTCACCCGAAGCAGTGACAGGCCTCAATGTTTCGGAAATAACGTTCTCAGGTTTAACCGTGACGCCGAAAATTCGGCTTGCAATGCCAGCTACCGTTTCATGACGTTCAGTATGCGATCCTTCTGAAATCATTGTAGCCGAAGTACCAATGCACATAAGTTGATCATTGAATCGCTCACGAACACGACGGACAAGCATTGCAACATCTGCTCCCTGTCTACCACGATAGGTATGCAATTCGTCCAATACTAAATACCTGAGCCCCTCCGCATGTCTCCTGACCGCCTTATCAGTTTCCACAAATCGTGTCATGATCAATTCAAGCATAACGTAATTTGTGAGAAGAATATCGGGAGGATTTTGGGCAATTTGATCCCGTTCTTCTGACTCTTCCTGTCCTGTATAACGTGCAAAGGTTACTGATTGAAGTTCTCGGTCATTGCTCGAGCCAAGATATTTCTCTAGTTCTTCAAACTGACTATTGCAGAGTGCATTCATTGGATAGACGACAATCGCCGTAATCCCCTGACTCATATCCCCCGCCGCCTTGCGCCGCAGTACATCGTTGACGATCGGGATAAAGTAAGCAAGTGATTTTCCAGATCCGGTTCCAGTTGTCAGCACATAGCTTTCCCTTTTTACGGCAATCTTTATGGCTTCCGTCTGGTGTCGGTACAAGCGAAGGGGCTGTTTAGACAGATGATGATCGCCAATTCGGAATATTTGACCGCACTCAGGGTGAAGAAATCCCTTTTCTACAAGCTCCTTGACATACCCACCTGACTCAAAATTGGGATTCAGTTGAACAAGAGGGGCAGGCCAGAAATACTCTTTCCTGTAGATCTCATTGACCTTATCTAAAATATCATTTGCATTAATCTTCGTGAAACTCCGAGAAAATTGCGCATACTCAGAAATCAGTGCTTTTCGGAAAGCAAAAACATCCATAGTCAATGAGAATTAGAGGTAATTATTGTCCTGAAAAATCTACCCAAATATAGAACAAATTCTATTTCATTCAATAACCAAATAGGTCGCCCTTCTTTTTCGGTGTGATATATCCCTTTCACATCATCAGGTATGCGGATTAAGTTCAGGGTACAGAGTAATTCGTTGCAGATGTTTAAATCTGAACTATATTAGATACATTTGAGCCTCTTTCAAAACTCTTTATTTTCTCCTGTTGTCCCGGCTGAATTGCGGCTTAAACTGGTTCAATCTGGTCGGACTACCCGAATCATCGGCGGGGGTTCGGTGTTTTGTGGATTCAACCAGTGTTTTGCCTGCACGGAGGTCTCTGTTTGGTGAATTTCGTCCACGATCCGTGTAGATTTCACACCCCCCTCCCACGGCATCTGTGGTTCAGAGCGCCCAAAATCTGTTATGCAGGGGTTGGATGGCCGGTTTACTGCACCATCCGCAGCATTTGGTCCACCGTGAGTACCACCACACTGAACATCAAATGACAAAGGACTTTCTCGTGCCCACGGACTCGGATATTGCGTCCACCGAACTCATCTTTGAGCCGCCCAAAGGCCCGCTCCACGGTGGAACGCTCCCGGTAGCGAACCCGCTCCGCAGGAATGAATCCGGCCGTACGTTGTGCCTTTTGCTCGCGACGATCCGCCGCTTTTTTGTTGCGCGGATTCGGATCAATGATCGGTACACGCCCCGAGGCGCTCCGATGTGCGACAATCTCCTTCGCGTCATAGGCGCTGTCCATGAGATCGTAACAGTTGTCCACCCGCTGCTGCGTCAAGTGCGCCAAGGGAAGCGCGGCCTGACTATCATGCAACGAGGCAGAGGTCACCAAACAGCTGATCGGAATCCCTCCGTCCGCCGTATCCATGTGTAGCTTATAGCCCGTCCATCGTTGCGTATGCCCCTTCGCGTTCCGCTTGCAGCCCACCGTACAATCCTTCGGTAATGCGTCCAACATCTCGCCTAACTCCATCTTCAACTGCTGCTCCAAGCGACGAGGCACCTTGGGACGCTCCTCCCCCTTCTTCGGACGCCCCCGCTTGCGTGGCTTCACGGGGGTGGACATGTCAGCCTTCGGAACCGGACGCTCCCGCGCTTCAATC
The DNA here is from genome assembly GCA_965208025.1 of Rhodothermales bacterium. Classification (GTDB taxonomy): domain Bacteria; phylum Bacteroidota; class Rhodothermia; order Rhodothermales; family Bin80; genus Bin80. The sequence goes on along the minus strand of OZ242302.1, from coordinate 306,903 downwards.
GCCGTTGAATCCCGTGAAATATGCCCCACGAACTCCCCCGCGTACCCCTGTTTGATCAAGGCTTCATGGATCCGAGTCGGTAACTTCGCCAACGCAAACTCCTGAAACGCACGAGAAAACGTGGGCGCACTCGGCACATCACACGAGCGGGACCAACCACAGAGGGACCGAAGCAAAACATCCGATAGAAGCCGCTCCCGCAATCCGGAGGTTGTCGGAATATTTAACGCCATCTTGGCCAAAAACGACTGCGCAAGACAGACCCGGTGCGCACGCGGGCGTCCCACCGAACGAAGCCGGGGACGAGGCAGATGATCCTCCACACAGACCAACTCAAATAACAACAACAACTTCCTCAATCGTTTGGGCAACGCTCCATAGTTCTGCTCCACACATGGAAACAACTCCTGTTGGCAGGAAATATAAAAACCGCGTATCTTCTTGGTAAGGGACATGGGATTCTCCGGGGTTTGTTGGATTTGCAATACTCCTAAAAATACAAAATTCGGAGATCCCTGCCCCTTCGTTTGTGACCCAAAAAACGATACCTCCCAGAGCAGATCAGCCCCTAACATTCTTTAGTACCCAGATCCATCAATCAGCAAAATCTCTCAAAAAATCATCCAATTGAGGAATTTTGAAAGAGGCTCATTTGAAATATATTCAAAAAGATAGATACTTAGAGACGGGGGTTAGAAAATCTTTACTTTTTCCGTTGGAATGAACAGAGATACTGGGAAGTGATCTATATCATTGCACGATAACGGAAGCTTATTTGAACCAGTACTATATTAGAGTGGAAAATATGAAGAATTATAGGAACCACGGCTTCCAAGTGATTTATGCCGAGATGGTCTCATTCATTGAAGAAACGAAAAGTTAGAACTTGGTTGCATCAACTGTTTCCTGATGTATCAGGATTCGATGGATGCCTCATAATAGGGAGTTCAAAGCCCAGTTTAAACAAGGAAAAAAGAGCTCGGATTGATTCTGGATTTGAACGATAATTTATCAACCTCAACCACTCATACACGCATTATTCTACCTTAATTCATATCACATCTGTAACGATGGAAGTCCATTTACAAAGATCGTTACATCCTCACAGAACGCCGAATCGGGTGATATTGTCTATGTGTAAGGATACTGAAGGCAACCGCTTATGGGCCAATCACTCGCTGGACTTACGTTCATATTACTGTTAGGAACTACTAGATGAAATCACGCAGCGCCTTGAAGCTGAGAACCCTCATGTTCCAGTTGAGGTTTGGTTGGAACCATTATTAATGTGGCTATCGCAAGCGCGTGGAGTTTCTTTGTATTCACCGATTGCATGACGTGGTTGGATATGCGTGCTTCCTATACGAATGATTGTATGATGATTTGGGGATAGTTATTCTACTTTTAACACATTCACACTCAAATATCGGTAATTGCCAAACCAATCTTGATAGGATTCAAGTCCTTTTATAGGTCAATAGAATTTAATTTCCGAAGTTTTCATGACTTCTTTATCCTCTACCGATCGTTAAGAGGTAACCGATTCTACATCATGAGTGATGACATCCATAGTGCCGATCTTAACGACTTGATCCATCAAAATCGGTTGGTCTATTTACTAAACACGCCTGTTCATGTCCATAACATTCTTGTCTTATTTACTGGACAGGAACAAGACATATGCTTCATCCGCAGTATTCCCCTACTAAATGTAACGGTACCAGTTTTTTATACTACTCTGCTCCCGAATTAGGGTAGATTCAAGTCAAGTCTTCCTAACACTAATACCACTTTATCCTCCGTGAAATAGCAGGATAAAGCTTTTTGATGAATACATGATTGGTCTATCAGAACTTCAATAAGTTGGAACTTTTCTCCATGGATTTTATTACAACATGTATCATGCTGGTATATTTCAACATAATATTATGGCGATAATCACACAAAGCACATCTGACACCAAGGCAAAAAAAGCCTCGCAGGTTGCGAACAATGGTACATCAAAACCTATAGGGCCTAAAATTGCTAAGCCGGGGCCAAATGTTGATCCAAATTCTGAAAGAATCTTTGCAAAAACTTGGGTAAAACGTCGGAAAGCTCTGGAGATGTTGGCAGATCTGTAAGCCACACCTATCAAATCACTTGGGACGATGTGCTTCGTGCTCATGATTGGGCGATAACTGACGGAGGCGCACCTGGAATTCTGAGTGAACATGGCGTTCGTTCAGCCATTGCACGTCCATATCATGGCTATTATGAGACTCTCCATGAAAAAGTTGCTGCACTGATTCATGGAGTTGTTTTTAACCATGGATTTGTTGATGGTAACAAGAGAACTGCCCTTTATTTAGCGGATCTTCTTATCTACAATAGCGGTTATGTGTTATTGGTTGATGATAATATCATGGTAAAGGCTATCTCTGCGGTTGCTCGGAGAGAGATGTCGCTTGAAGAACTGTCGGAATGGCTTTACCCTAAAATTGTACTGCCAGATAGCCCATCATCCATAGAGCATTAGCCAATTCTGGATACGGGTGTGGAATCAGCCGTATAATCTCTGCACAGTTACGATCTACGAGTTGACTATGGGTTTCTTGTGGACCCTTTGGTGAGTTGTCCAAGACATGATTTTGGCCAGTTTGTGCTTCAATCCGTTGGACTTTACTAAACTGTGTGCGAATACTATACCCCAGATCAGATACAACATCACGGAAGAACGTTGTGAACTTGAATACGAAAGGAGACGTTGCGATGATTAGATTAAATCTATTCAAAAGTGAATTACCTCCGCTACTATTTACAATGTGCACATTTCCTCTCCTTTATTTTGAATTCTCTTGAAATCCATTCAGCTACTAAGCCAAGCTTTAATTTGTTTGGTTCCCTCACCCTATCCGCAGGGTATAGTTGGAGAGATAAATTTCTTGAAACGATACCTAAAAAGATACTCATCAGGTTACTCAGTAGACAGTCCAAGGGTGGTATCTGAACCAACTTCATAAAATTCATCTTTGATAAGATAATTTGGGATCAATTTGGATTATTTTGCGAAAAGTAAAAGAAACGTTGGAAAAAACTGAAATGCCTCAGAGCGGTATCAAGAGTGGCAAACTTCTGGTGGGATGCTGGGGAACGGGTAGATATGGATTTTGTATCCATACGTCTAATTCAGAAATTTTTACCCGAAAAACGCTGCTTATATAAATGAAGTGTCTTTACAATATGGATGTACTCGCTTATGGAGTTCCCTCTTCCTCTCAATAATTGCGACCATGGATCCAATTGAAGAAATGAATCACGAACACAACGCGTTATCTGATCCCGTCGTGAATATTGAAATTGAAGATTCCACCGAAGAGGAGAAAGATCTCACCATATCCTACGAGTATGATATTCCCTCCCATAGAGCTGACTTTCCCGTAGAATTACTTGTTCAGAGACTTCGGAGAGGGGATATACTCGTCCCTAGGTTTGGGGAGTATGTCAGTGACGATCACGATATTTCGGGTTTTCAGCGAAATTATGTTTGGTCAAAGCCAAAAGCTGATCGATTTATTGAATCCCTCCTTCTTGGGTTGCCTGTGCCAGATATTTTCTTGGTAAAAGATGAAAGTAATCGTTTCCTAATTTTAGACGGTCAGCAACGGCTACTTACCTTACTTAAATACTACGGATCAGGAGAGACACAAAGCAAGATTCGATTAGGTATGAATGTGCATCTATATTATCAAGGGAAAGGTTATCATGATCTATACGATTCAGACCGCAGAAAACTTGATGATAACCTCATCCACTCAATAGTGGTTAAACAGTTAAAACCAACGGATGACCAAAGTAGTGTCTATGATATCTTTGAGCGTCTGAATTCTGGGGGGTATGAGTTTACAACCTTAAGAAATCAGGAGCGCCCTTTATCATGGTAAACTGGCAGATTTACTCTCAAAACTCAACAATGATACTAACTGGCGCTCCCTCTACGGTAGTAAATCAAATCGACTTAAGGATTTAGAAATGATCCTTAGATTCTTTGCATTCTACTACGATGGGAGTAAGTATAATAAGCCAATGAAGGACTTTCTGAACAAATATATGAGCAAAAATCGGAATCTCGAGTGTCAAAGTGAGGAAGAACTCAAAAATCTATTTGAGAAGACCACACGCTTTGTAAATCAAACCCTGGTGCGCAAAGCATTCCGGCCCTTTTGGCGTCTTGAATGCTTCTGTCCTTGATTCCGTAATGACTAGTATCGCCAAAAGAATTGAAGAACATTATGTAAGTGAACCATCCGCGGTTAGAAATAAGCTGGATGATTTGCTCAGTGACCATAACTTTCTTGAAGCAGTAAAGGCAAGAACTTCAGATGAGAGTAAGGTCCGAACTCGTATGCAACTCGCTTCAAAAATGTTTGAAACTATTCAATGATTCATCATCAACAGTTTACCACCATGAAGCAGCGGCTATATGCCGTCTTTCAGCAAAAAAATATAATTCCCTAATATAATGAGTCCCGACAATCTTGAATTGTGGGCGGATTATGCCAGATATCTTTGTATTCTGGTGTCTGGGTATATCGAAACTTCCATCTCTTACATCATTCGTGAACATGCTCGTCGAAACGGATCCCTTACACTCCAGAAATACATTAGGTAAGAGAATGGAGAAGTTCACGAATGCAAATCCTCAAAAAATGATAGACTAATTGGGTAGCTTCAATGATGAGTGGCAGATGGAGATAACAAAGTACTTTCATAATAATGATCGGAAGGCCGCTCTAATACTATCATTCCAAATCGGCACAATATTGCTCACATTTAGTCAATAGTATGTTCCCACTTCCCATTTCATTCCATCCTATTTTGAAGCGACAATGGTTCGTGTACCTGTGAAGCCTGAACTTCTACGCTGGGCTCGCGAACGTGCAGGGGTATCACTGGATGATCTTAAAAATAAGTTTGAGCGATTGCCCGATTGGGAAAGTGACCGCGATATTTTCCCAACCTTCAAGCAGCTTCAAAAATTCGCTAAGTCAGTCCACGTTCCGCTTGGCTATTTACTTCTTGATGAGCCTCCCGAAGAACGTCTCCCAATTGAAGACTTTCGTACGATTCGAGATATACAATTGGCTAAACCAAGCCCAAATCTCATTGATACGATCTATGCGATGCAGGATAGGCAAGATTGGATGCATGATTACATGATTGAATGTCAAGCGAGCCCATTGCCGTTTGCAGGAAGCGCTAGTCTTGATGATGACTCCAACAGAATTGGGCTTGAGATGAGAGGTGTGTTGGGATTAAACCAAGGTTGGGCTGGAACAGCCCGAACATGGCAAGAAGCGATAACTAAGTTGTGCATGGAAATAGAAAACCTCGGAGTGATGGTGGTGATCAACGGTATCGTTGGGAATAACACACATCGTAGTTTGAATGTGAAGGAATTCCGAGGCTTTGCCCTCACTGATCGGTATGCCCCTTTGATTTTCGTTAATGGTAAAGATTCAAAGGCTGCCCAGATGTTCACTCTTGCCCACGAACTGGCGCATATCTGGCTTGGGAAAAGTGGGCTATCTGGTTTTAAGAGGTTGATTCCTGCTGGAACCGAAGTGGAAGAATGGTGCAACCGCGCTGCGGCCGAATTTCTGCTACCATCTCAGGAATTGATGAAATGCTGGCACGACATCAAAGAAAAAGAATCCCCCTTTCAAATCCTTGCAAGAGAATATAAAGTTAGTCCGATAGTTTCTGCACGTAGAACTCTGGATCTTCAACTAATTGAGCAAGATGAGTATTTTGAATTCTACGAGAACTATATCGCCCAACAAACTCTACGAAGAACATCTTCTTCTGGAGGTGATTTTTTTAAGACTCAGAATGTACGCGTCGGAAAACTTTTCGCAACCCATGTGATTGGGGCGGCCATGGGAGGCAAAATCGGATTCAAACAAGCCTATGAATTGACAGGACTTTGGGGAGGAACCTTTCAGAAGTATGCCAACAAATTAGGAATAGAACTCACTTGATGCAAGAGGATCTCTTACTCGTTGACTCCGACGCATTGATTACTGCTCATAGACGATATTACTCGTTTGATATATGTCCTGGCTTCTGGAATACTCTGCTTAAATATCATGAGAAAGGGAGAATATTTAGTGTTCAATCTGTCAGAAAAGAAATTCTTCAAAGTCATGATACAGATGATCTATCCCAGTGGGTAAAAAATGAGCTTCCGCCCAGCTTCTTTTTAGAAGAGAGTTCCAATGAAGTAGTTAATGCTTACAAAAAGATCATAACGTGGGCGCAAAGTCATTCAACCTACATAGAAAAGGCTAAAGCAAAATTCGCAAAGTCTGCAGATGCCCGGCTCATTGCATTAGCACTTGTTAAGGGTGCAATCATTGTGACGAATGAAAAGTCAGAACCTTTATCCAAAAAAAACCATAAAAATTCCCGATGCCTGTCAAGAATTCAGTGTTCGACATATGGATACATTTGCAATGCTGAGGTCACTGAATGTGGTTTTCGTTGATCAATAGGGTAATAACCGATGTGCTACTGAGGGATTCAGAGAGACCTGATTATCAATTATCAATGAATGTTCATCAGCTAGTCAGTATTACATACTGACTAGCATAGCAGGGAATCTCTGAAGGTTTAATCTGTTGTTGAATTAAATATATCAGATAGCCCAGGAGAATTTCACCCTATGGCCCTTATTCAATTGCAGAGTGTGAGTTCAGAGAAAAACGCATATGGGGCGCAATATGTGCTCTCCCTTGGTGATCTGACATCAATCCTAAACCAAATTGGATCCGCCGGTTGTGAATTCGGGAGAAAACAGCCGCATCAACAGCAGCGAGCATGTGGTTCACAATCAGTAGCGTCGTGATCCGTGAAGCCCTTCGTAGGTAGGTATTCGCATTCCCATGATCATCTGCATACTGATAAAATCTGGCCGATACATGAGGTTTAACTGATCCTGCCTCACCCGCCTCTGGTTCAATGGATGCAATATAATTTCCATTCTCGTCAATCCATGTAATTCGTCCATCTCGCATCAAGGCTGTATAATCATCCCAGCCAGGAGCATATTGGAAATACTTGCCAATCAACTCATAGTACTGCTGCTCACCAAAAAACGGTAATACATGCGAAAACGCAGCCCCAGTTTCGGCATGGTAAATCGAACCCTCTACCCGCCGAATCTCCAAAATGAGTGATCGGACGGCCAATTGCTCCGATTGTGTCCAAGTGTCAGGCTGATTCAAATTGATCCCGAATAGCAACTCGGGAATCTCCACTGGCGAAACTGTGATCGGCCTTCCATCCGGTAGTTGATTCAGATAATCCGTATACTCGTTGAGCCAATAGGCATAACGCACCGGACTCCAATGAGAATGTGCATCAATCTGATATGCATCACGCCCATCAATGCCCCGTTGTCGCCAAGAACTGTAAAGCAGGAGTACAGCGGCTTCGCTAGCGAGAGCAATTCCTGCTTTGATCCATTCTTGATTGTAGGCCTGCCCTGCCCCAGGCAGAATTGCAGACATCCCAAACGCCAAGGGAACACTCCGCGTGGGACTCATGAATACTTCAGCCAAACTATCTGCACGCGGCTGAGCCTGTACTTGAATACTGACGGCAAACCCAATGACTACAAGGATGTACCTCATCCTTTATGACTCCAACGCTGCAAGCCAAGGAGTGACGAGACCTTCAAAATACTCAAAATTTCCCGCACCGCGAATACGTTCACGAATGGTGCCATCACCGTCAATTACATAGGTGACTGGCCGTCCAAATGCCAGTTCATTCTGGTAATATTGTGGGAGTTCTTCGGGCTCAACATACCCGGAAACCGTTTCCTGAGGAAGCAAATCCGCATATAATTGGAGTTCATCCAGATCCTCATCCGAAACGGTCAATACAACCAGCCCCCGATCCCGATAAGTGACTTGAAGCTCATCAAGTTCAGGTAGTTCCGTAATGCAAGGAGCGCACCAAGTAGCCCAGAAATTTAATAAAATCACATTCCCGCCAAAATCACTGACACTCATCGATTCACCCGTGGAAACTAACTGGAATTCAAATGACTCTGCTTCTGTAACAATTGGTTCAATATGGGAATGTTCATGAATACTCCATGTGAGCGCAATAATCAAACCAGAAAGACATACCACCAATACACACATGACCGAGACCATCCACTGCAAAGGCCCGCGAGGGATTGGGTAAGTATTTTTGCGTAATACTAAATAAAGCAACCCCAGGCTAATCGCAATAAAGGAAGAACAGACTACCAATTCCAAGGTCATACGAATCTATCTTTTCTGCTAAGTTTCAAACCCGAAAAGTATTCCAAAGTGCCATTGCAGTTGCCTTCCATAACTCACAGTAGGTTGCGTTGCAATGAATCCATCATCTAACTCAATCTCAAATGAATCCATTCCATAGGTGACACTGACAAAGAGAGCAGTAGGCAATAGATAATAACTGCCCATCATAAGGCGTAACTCTCCACCAAAATCTTTTCGCAGTGCACGACTCTGTGGGAGTACTCTGGCACCATCGGCATAAAGTCGCATGAATGCCTTGTCAAAATATATCGGGCCAACTTGGCGCTTGATATCTGGGAGGATTGGAAAGGTCCAGGAGGTTTGAAGCCACAAGGTCTCGGTTCCACCAAGACTGTAAAACGGATATCCTCTTGCTCCAGAGAGCCCCCCTATATAGTCATAATAAAATGAATCATCCTTTTTACCAAATAAGGTGGATGCTTCCACCCTGAAGCTCAGCGCATGCGAAGTTCCTGCGAACTGACCTGGTAATCGGACTCCCCCATCCAGATTCACCCGCAGCCGATGAAGAATACTGGAATTGTAAACGGGAACCAACTGGCCATCCCTTACATCAAACCGATCCAGTAATCGGCCCATTTCTCGTGAGTAAGATGCGGCCATTTGAATACCAGTTCGCTGAATGTCCGATTCACGATGCGGAGCTTGTACTTCAAAATAGGCATTCGCCATATAGCTGCGACCAATGTAATAGCGAGATGAAGAACTTGGAATCCAGTCCGCCAACTCACTTGAATAAAAGCGATTGGTGGTCACACGGTAAGGACTATATCGGTATCCAATTTCTAGTGCCAAATTACGATTGATCTTGCTACGCAGGTAGATATTGCCCTCCCATAGACCATAGGTCAAATCTGCATAGGTCGGCTCTGGTAAACAGGCAGTGCAGGGATGCTCTTCAATAGACAGACCTCTCTCAACCATTCGTTGAATGTTGAACAGATGAATTGAAACTTGAGGAGACCATTTTCTTGGAAGAAAGCGAAATCCCTTTGAGTAATCAAACTGGAGAAATATATCACGCTCCAATGCCAATAGATTGGCTGGAGCAAGTATTTGACCGTCATCATGGGATCCAGGGCTAAGAAGTAGTCCACCGAAGAGACTCATTCCTTCCAGGATCTCTCTCGAAGAGAAGTAAGAACCGAATTTGAGGTTTCGCCAGAATGTCTCCGCTCGACCTTGAATCCGCCCTTCCAATCGCCGCTCAACATAGTGATCTAATCGTATCACTGGCGAAATAGTGAAGCGCGTAAAGTCTGCTCCGTAAGACGAAATATCTAACGAGTCAACCCCCAGTGTCTGAACTTCGGCGACAGCCTCAGAAAGTTCTTCGGAACTCAGTGGTTGTATATCCGAGTCACTCGTTGAATGATCCTCATGAATGGGCTTGGAGAGGAATTCCGGAGGGGTATACAAAATAGTCGATTCCAACTCCTTGGGATGTTCAAGCAGTACAATTTTGTATCCATCCCACTTGTAAGTTGAATATGCAATGGTGCCATCTGATCTGACATCGGGCATGAATGCGCCGCCAACCACTTGAGTCAACTGTTTGGGCATCTCACTCCCCATCTTGTAGATATTATTAATCCCGCTTGCATCCGAAGAGAAGTACAATTCCCCCTCTGCGACCATAGGGGACCGCTCATCGGATGGCGTTTGCAAGACGGGTATTGATTCGGAGCCATCTGATTTTATGCGCCATAGATCGTTTTCATGACGACCAGGATCCAGTTGGGCAAAGTAGATCCATTCACCATGCCATGCAGGGCCTGTAATCTGAGTACCATTCTGGAATTGGGTGATTGGTTGCGTCTCTCCTGTCTTCACATCAAGAAGCCAAAGATTACTCGTCCCGTCATCAGATGCAACATAGGCAATTCGAGTCCCCGTTGAATCCCAGGCAGGCTGTGACGCTCGGGCATCATGCGTGAGCCGGGTTGACGCGTGAGTGTCAAGTTCAATCAGATGGAGATCTGTATATAGAAATCCTTCAGGGGTGGTTCGTTGCCTTGCATATGCCAGAGCATTCCCATCTGGTCTCCATGCAGCACCACCAGTAACCCCCGACTTGATCCGATGACCGAGAGAGCAGATATACTCTTCCGCTAATGTACCTAAATCATGTGCAATAACTGTATCATTCGTTAAATCTCGGATGTACAGACTCACCCGACCATAGTACTCCCCTTTGTTGGAGATATAAGCTAATTTTGAATGATCAGGAGAAAACCTTGGGAAATAATTTGCATATCCATCGGATTCAATGAACGTCTCCTCAGTGAATGAAAGGCTCATTGCCGCGGTTGACTCTTGGTACGAAGACTCAAGTTCACTGAGCCACTGAGTAAAGATCTCACCAGCATCCTCTCCCGTGGCAGACCGGATGGCTTTCTCTACACGCCAGGTATCCCATCGACCCAAATGATCACTGATTTGAGACAAAACATCCATCCCATATTTGTTTGCCAAATAGAGTGTGAATGCGTATCCATGGTTATACACTCCCTCACGCATAAGACTGTTTTTGGAGTAAAAACTTCCCAATTCGCTCAGACTTAGTGTCTTATGTTCCAGGACTTGAGTCCTTAGCAACATATCCCGATGTGAGTCCCACTGATCATAATGCAGGTGATCATGCTGAAACTGAGCAGTCCCCTCGGCAAACCATGCCGGATTGCTCAGACCGACAATGGGAAAGCTAACAAGGACATTTGGAAATCCATACAGAACATCTGGTCGGCGCACATCCTCGTAATCTAGTATTTGAAGGTATCCGAATGGGACGGATCGGGAGGATTTCATGGCCGCCTGGATCTGTACAATATGCGTGAATTCGTGGGTAATTACATTCCGCATCCAATCATGCGCTCCCCGCAGGGGCGAATTGAGCGCGGGCGCCCAGATTTCAATTTTATTATCAAAAAAGAAGGCCGCCCCGTTTGAATAATCTTCATAATCTTTGAGCACAATGTGCACTTTGCTATTGGGCTCATATCCATATAATTCAGTAATTGGGCCATAAACTTCTTCTGCAATGCGTGCGGCGACCTGCGCAGATCGGCTGGATCCTCGACCATCTTTATCCGCATGAAACAGAACAATAAAATGCTCGGTCTCAATCCGATACCATTCCAAAGTGGGTCGGGTAAAGTTTAGTTGACTCGATGAGATCTGCGCCTGTGCACCGATCACAAGCACACCAATGAGTACCGTGCAAACGAACCACTTCATCGTATAATCGCAAGCTTAAGAAGATGAGTATCAATCTCCCCTGAAATAGAGGTGGCTTTCACCCTTGCATAGTAAATGCCGCTAACAGCATCAGTTTGCCATTGGGTCTCGTATGGAATCCCCGCAGAGGTCGTAAAGCTGAATGAATCAATGAGTGATCCCGCTGCATCAACCACCGTGATGGACACCTCTGAATGTTCACTCGTCATGCATCGAAAAAAGGTAGTTCCCTCCCGAATTGGATTCGGCCAATTATAGGTTTCTGTCTCACTGATTAATGAAGTGCTCTTTTTTGTATCCGAGGTAAGTGTCACAAAACTACGGTTCTGAGGGCCACCAAACCGTTCCGACCAGAGTGAGCGAGTGACGTTACGAAGTAAATAGCTCTGAAGTGTCCCTGATTGTGTGACAATGCTTAAACGATCACTTGACAAGAGCGGGGTTGCTTCCACTGAATGGCCTGCGGATAGTGGGAACCCTGGAAGTTTTCGTCCACTTTGTGCCAGATCAAAGGCATATATATTGCCATCGGTGGCCGCCACAATTACGTTAATGGATTGATCCGATTCGTATACAATGGGTGTACTGAGAGTTGGGGAGCCAACCTTTAGGGGGAATGGGGGAAGAAGAGCTCCTCCCTGAGAAAAAGCGACGAGCTGATCTCCTGCTGTGGTAAGCAGATCCAGTACCCCATCCTGATTCAAATCTGAAAATGCCAGCGCTTTTGAGAACTTCAACTCTCCAAGATAGGAGGATACAGAGATCTCCAGAACAGATCCATCGGGTTGAAAAATAATGAGTTCATCAGCAGTAGCAATTGCACCCCAGAGCCCCGTTCGGTCTCTGCCCATAACTGGATCTCCCGTATCACCATCAAGTTGATAGGTCCAGATTGCCCCTCCATCAAGCGTCCGCACACTAGATTTTCCAACGACATAAACACCTGCATCGGTCCCGACTAGCCCCAGCCCTGCGTCGTTCACATCCCAAGTATCCATTTGGTTGGAATGGATTCGAATGACCTGCGATTGTTCGGACTTTGAAAAAAGAGCGTAGTATGCCTGATCGTGATTCATGATAGGACTTTTCGGTGAAAGCAAAGTCGGAAGCGCCAAGGATTCAGCAAGCTCCAGATCATCATCCCGAATCCTGTAACTTTGAAAAACAACATCTCCTACTGAGGTGATATCAATCGTTGCAAGTCTGTCCGAACCCAATGCTGGACGTACCACGGAAGATAAACGTCCAAGGTCAGGAATCAGGACTTCAGTTCCAGTAAATACTGCGAGGTGATTCCCCAGCGAACTGATACTGCTTCCCGAATTGGTGGCTATTCCGAGGAGAGCAGATCCAAGGTCCGTGATGGGGCCATCTTGATCTTTATGAAACGAATAAGACATGACGAACCCAGTACCAGAAAAATTATCTATCGTCACAAAGCTACTTCCTCCTCCATTCGCGTAACTGCTTGGGCTGGTGTTCGGACCGAACCGATTCACATAGAGCGGAACCGTCCTGCCAGATGGTAGCAACACGCTAGATGGATTATCTTCAAAGTAGAAATCAAATGGAGAGCCGACATTTCCATCAAAGCCGATGTCCTGCGCTCCATCCGCCTCCTCAATGTCAACTGCTAGCCGAGTTGGATCATTATTTCCTGTCCGTGCAAATTGGCGCTCATCAATGTGCCAGATCAAAATCCCCCCATTATATTGGTTTTGATCCGAATCTCGGCCTGGAAGGGCAAAATCATAGGAATTCACCTGTGTGACGACTCCACCCTGAAACCCTTCAATATTGAACGGACTAAAATCGTCCCTAACCTCTGGAATCATCTGAGTACGAGTGGATCCCTCATTCCATATTTGCATCGTGAGTCCTGAATTATGGGGATCACGCACACGATTCTCCAATAAGAAGTACTCCGCCTCCGAAATCTCAATCTTAGCAACCTCTCCAACAGCCAAGTCATAGGTGCCCGACTTCGTTATATTCTCGGGCTCTACCCATCCGAGTGCTACACGTGTCCAGGCGCTGGGAAGTGGAGGGAATAAACCACCGTAGGAAAATATCCCCAAAGGATCCATGAGCCCATAAGGACCGATGGCAGACGCTCCGGTTTCTGTATTGAACAAATCAGGTACCCCTAAATAGCTCATAAAACTGGCCGCCATAAGTCCATTAATAGATAATTCAAGCAGGAATGACTCATCCGTAATAGAATTAACCCCTGCACGAGTTTCTGACCGAGGCAGGATCATGGAATGATCTACGGGGATCCCCTTGAATTGTAATCCACTAAAGCCTGATCGTGAAAGTCCCTCAGAATCAATGAACACTGATGGGAGATCTTGAGGAGTTTTGGTAAGCGTGGTGCCAACCTGTTCCACATCACGCCCAATTCCCGCATGAAACAACAGAAAAGCCGTTTCTCCTTGCACTAATTGACTAGGATCGAACGTGCTGACTTGATTGGCTTTCATCCATGAGTCATGCACAAATGTGACCAGCTTAGCGAGCTCTTCCTCACTACCAGAGTTCGGCCCAATTGGACTATAATTCGCCATGGTCTGGTCCAACTGAATGATCTCAGGGATCAGAAATGTAGAGATGTCTGTTCTATTTGCACTGGCAGTTGCTACATAATGCTCGAGAAAGTCTAGATGAGCTTGAAAATAAGAGGCATTATGAGGAAGCGGATCCACCCGGTTCATTAGAGGATAAGTTAATCCATCAAACGTTCCGTTGCCCGTTGTAAACCGAGTAGTGTCTGGGGCAAACTCCACGCGAAGCGCTACAACATTGTAGTGGGCATCTGCTTTTTCTACAGACTGAGCACTTGAATTGTACAACCAGAGCAGGCACAACAGTGCGACAATAAATTTCCTCATCCAGCACTGAAGCCCCTCTTCCAAATTATCGTGCCAAGTTCAGCAAGAGTGAGAAACGCATCGTATCTGAAAGGGGATGGTTCTCCTTGAGCGCAACCACATAGGAAAAATCAACTCCTACGATGTTATACCGGATTCCAGCTCCGAATGTTAAGAATTCACGATTTCCATTGTAGGGGTTTTCATAGAAGTACCCTCCCCGAATCGCAAATAGGTCATTGTACCAATATTCAAACCCTGTTGAAATAAGAAGCTGATCAAGAACTGTCAAGTTTTGGAATTCCTGCTCCTCACTGTTGACCGCTGAACTGAGAATCTCAATCGGACTCCATGCACTGAAGATTGCACGATAAAATGGATCAGAGGAAAATTCGGTGATACAGGTCTCAGGATTATTTTCATCAATGCAGGTCTCGGTTGAACGCTGACGAACAAGCATTTTTGTAACGTCCGTTGCAAGTGTAATCTTGTTGTAACTGTCAAAATCAAGTGTCAGAGCCTGACCAAAACGCATCACTGTAGGAATGGGATCTGCCTGTTCGCTATCAGAGTACTGAATTTTTGGCCCCATATTCGCAAGGTTAAGCCCCAGACTATAATTCCCAATCATGCTACCTAACAAGAAGGGTGGGAATTTGTACATGGCAGCAATATCTACTCCAACAGAGACGCCTGGTTGAGATTCCTGCGCCCCAACATCTACACTTGCAAGATTGGATCGGATCCAACGAACCCCGGTGCCAAGCGAGAAATTATCTGTTGCCTTAAATCCGTAGGAAACCCCGACGGAGAGGTCATACGATCGGAATGTCCCCAAATCATTATTCAGCTCATCTCTATACTCATGCTCCCCAAGGTTCAGAAATGTAATATGCCCTCCGAGCGTTCCCCAATTTTCAATGTGATACTTTCCGACCAGATACTCAAAAAAGAGATCAGGGGTTAGTTCGGGGAGCCAGTTGCTGTGTGTCAGTGCCAGTTCAGTCCCCACTTGGTCTGCAAGACCAGCTGGATTCCAAAATATGGCATTTGCATTATCCGCGATTGCGACGCCTGCATTCCCCATCCCGGCTGCTCGGCTATCCGGCTCAATCATAAGAAATACCACAGCCGCAGCGCCCGTCTGTGCTGTTGATGTTTGCACCAAGCCGCCGCTGGCAAAAAGGATAAGAAGTGCGAAGTTGATTCTGAATGTGAAAATTAAGCCCTTCATTCGGTGAATTGTAAATTTGGTGAAGTGTCTGTATGTAGTAAAAGTCTAACGAATTACTGCCATTTTTTCAATGATCTCGGCGACCTGCTTTGCCTCAGCACCCATAACTTCTGCCCTTAGCTTATACAAATACACGCCAGGCGAAAGTCTTGCATAATCATCGTCAAGTCCATCCCATGAAATTTGCATTGGGCCTGCTGGCAGCAACTGCTCTGAATCCAAGGTTCGGATCGGAGTGCCTGCAAGAGTATAGACCCGAACACGCACATTTACCGGTGTACCTGGCAGTTGATTATGTTCAAATACAAACTGCGTCGGACCAGATGTTGGGTTCGGGTAATTGAACACATTCCGTATGACCAGTTCCTCCGTATCCGTTACAATAAAATCAAGTGAAGCTTCACCTGAGTTATTGACCACATCCCACGCGCGAAGACGGAGTGTATGGGGGCCTGGTGAAAGATCTTCATCAAATGAGTAGGCTACGGATCCTTGTTGATAAGAATCTTTGTCGCTTTCATAGAGGTTGCCGATATTGATCGCTTCCAATTCGTTCCCATCAATGACAAGTAACATTTCATGGCCTATCCCCGCCCCCACAGTATTGATTCCGCTCTCATCATAAATTCTGGCGAATACGTCGGGCTGGGAGGGGGCCAAACCTCCACTGGTGAAGCTCTCATCTCCAAGATACAGTTCAATTTCAGGCCCAGTGACATCATTGGCGACATCGCTTGATGTACCACCAACAATGAACCGATCGGTATAGCCATTTAAGTGGACGGACCCACTTTGTGCATAGAGGGCAATCTTTCCCGGTCGGTCTGCATAGGAGATATCCTTGGGAACGACGAAACGAGCAGTAAACTCCCCATTCGTGATCTGAGTACTCCCACGCCAGATGAGATCCTCTCGCACTTCATAGTACGGCTGTGGCATATAGCGTAATTTCTCTTCAGGAATCGGCACCTGCCTTGCTGCATCATAAACCACCACCGAAACAGAGCCCTCAAAGGAGGGATCCAATGAACCATCCCGTTTACGAATTTCCCCCTTCAACTCCACGCGTTCCAGAGCACGCATTCGGCCCGTAGTGGATTGAATTTCATCCTGGTTGATCTTTTTAATGGCAACGTAGTCGGCAGGAAGTCCAAGACGCAGAGTTGGATCTCCCAGGAGGTTGAATTTTCGATTATTCCCCTCATAGCCTACCCGTCGATTCTTTGTCCTTCGCAAAGCATCCCCAAGACGAGGGAGCAAGTCATCAGGTTCGCGGGTGAAGAGTTCCTGATTCAGGGCTACATTCAATCCAACATTGAGTCTGGTTTCATCTCCCGATGTGTATACGGTTCGTACAGTGGTCAAAAGGGCGATGGCACCCCCAGCTGAATTGAGCAGGAGCTCCTCCGCACCTGTTTGCAGATTCCCCAGATCCCATCTACCAAACGAACAGGTGGCAGTGATGAATACAGGGAGCGCATCATAATTCTGTAGTGTGCGGGAGTCATCCACATTGAACAGATTTTCCTGCGCTAATGCTTGCTCCCCTCCATGACCACTATAGTTCACGACCAAAGTGCCTTCTTCAATTGAAGATAATAAATCCTGACGCGCTTTGGGAATTCGCCAAGTATTCAAAAATTGCCGTGTATAGGAGAGAGCATAGATTTTCTGCTGATTGATCTCTGGAACAAGGTTGGCGACCGCAACGGCAACTACATCCGTATTTTGGGTGTGTAAATCTCGATCATCCTGTAATCCAGTGCTCCCTGTTGGTCCATCATCGGCCAAGAACAAATAACGGTTACGCCATTGGCCAAACGTAGCTGGGCTCTCATAATGTTCAATTTTGTCAATCATCAACTGTGCCTCCTCCACGGTGTGTACCGTAAAGCGGCCAATTCCCACATCTACACGTTCATTCAGATTCTCATTTATACCAGAAAAGGTACCTTGCACATACGGCCAGCGTCCTTCATTATCATCCAGTAATCCAAAGTAGTCATCCGTGGTGTATGACCGTTCAGGATTCCAGGATTCCTCGGTCTGGTATGGAGGGATCAGATTCGGAAAGGTCGCCGTTGGATCCAGATTCCGGTAATCAAAGTGACCATCCCCAAAAAAGAGAACATACTTCAATAACCGATCTGCATCAGGGCTTCGGTCATAAATGAACTTCAAATAATCTCGAATCCCCCGAATATCTTGCTGTCCACCCGAAAACTCATTGTAAATCTGCGATATATCAACCACTTCCACACTTAATCCCTCGGATTGTCTACGGTCGGCCAACGCTCTGGCCTGAGGGATAAATTGGTTTGGAGTAACGATCACGAAATCAGGCCAAGACTGTATTCCATGGAGATTCTGAGATGATAGATTACAGCCTGATCCGCACGCAGTCGTAGCATTCAGGGATTGAATTTGATCTGGGGAGAATGCAACAAATTCGCGCGGTTGATCCGAAGAAGTGACCGTGGTCTGAATCAAATAATTTTCTCCTTGGGGCTGAACACCAAGCCAGCGATACGCACCAGGCTCTGTCACGTCAAGAATGATGGGGGCAGAATCAAATCCTTGTAGGACAAAGGTGAACGAGCCAATCTGTGCGAGTGGCGTACTGAATTCAAGAAATTCTTCCCCTACTCGCAACAACTTTGGATAGAAAATACGGACCCAGTCAAGTGCAGCCTGCGGGCCTCCGGCTTGGTCTTCAAGATCAGCAATTAAGCTAAGTGTCTGCCCCGCGGCAACAGTCTGCTCAAATTCATCAATCCCTGAACGTGCAATTGATGAAGTGACAGAATTAAAAGTGGTTCCATAGTTTACACTGTGAAGTATGGTCGTACCGTCACGATAATGTAACGTTGTGGCAGGATTACTTTGTATCGCTGCCCGAATGTGGTACTTGACTGTACCACCATTGAGTCCAGGAAGTGATAATTCCTCAAATACGGAACGCCCTGGTCCTGCACCAGGAATCAGCGTGCTCACCCAAGTATAGCCCGAGTGTCCTCCTTCCCGCCCCCATAAAAACTCATCCAGATCCAGGAAATAACGCCCCTCTACTTCGGATAAAGTGACGGAGGAAGAAAGGTTTGGATACGTCTCTTGAACATAGGTTTGGCTCTCGGAAGTTCCGATATCCAGGAAGTAATAATTCGTTGAATCAAATGGATGTACATAGTGAGACCATTCGCGAATGATTTCCCCTGATGCATCTCGGAGAGGCCGCCCTCTTGAATCAGTGAGTTGTTCACTCTTCCACCCAGTTGGCCCCTTACCAACGAACCATACGGCATCGCCTTCATCAAAACTACCATCCCCACCTCCCTGTACAAACACTTGGTTCTCTACTAAATCTGCAATCCGAGGAGCACTATTATGGGCTGGAACAGGTGCTCCTCCATTCCCAAACACTCTAATTTCTTGTGGATCTATGTTATTTGCAGATCCCTCCAATTCAGGTAACGACTCAAGAAAGGTACGATCGATCCTGTATATTCCAGTTTCGTTAATTGCGATCTTAAAAAAATTCCCACTTGCAAGGACACTTCGGCTGACATCCAGATGGGGATTGTCAAATGTGTTGAAATCTTTATTCGTAGTCTGAACCGTGGGATAGGTCACTTCAATGCGCATATGTCTGTATCTCCTCAACTCTGATGAGGTGGAATCATACGTGACTAAACGGACAACCAGTGTCCCGGCTGGCCGTTTTCGAGATAGACCAAGTCCAACAACAGCGGCCGCCTCAGAGCCAATTCCCTCCACTGGATCAAAAGGGTATTCATCATATTCTGCACTGAGTACCCGAACATCAGGCGGAACCAACGTGGGGAGACTGAGCACCGTAGTCACCTCCAAAAGACCACCTGTATTCGGCTGATCACTCCCCCACTCTACATTCAATTCATATAGACTGCGTCCTGACTCGGATTCAATAAGATCCAAAGAAGTATCCTGTGCAGTCACGGGGATAGTAGCACCCGTAAACAGCACAAAAGACAGGAGAAGTAGAGATAACTTTACTCGATAAACCAACTTAACAAACGCCAAGAGCGCACTTAATTAGGTGTTGGATGGATGCGACTTAATTATCGCACTCAATGCACACAAAGTAACGTTTAGGCAATCGAATAATGGATTAATTTTAACATGTATACCCATAGATTCTGATTGGGTTCCAGAACTAAATCAGTTCATTCAATGATCTATGGGAGCAGGTAGAAATTCCTTTCGGCGTTTCACACACGCTGGCAACGGAAACATCGGGATCATGTTCAAAAAATAGCTGCCATTGATGTTTAAGCGCTTCGCGAAGAAAATGATCTTTTTCTTCGACAGTCACCAACGGTCTGATATCATAGGCCATGACCCACGGACCTCGCAGATGATGGATGGTGGGGAGCAAGTCAGCGCAGAATACCAGGGTTCCCTCTTTTCCGCTAATTTTTACCAGTTGCTGTGACGTTGTATGTCCATGTACCACCAAGAGTTCTATGCCTGGAAAAATTTTTGCCCCTTCCCCATGAGTGATTAACTGCCCTGTGGTTGCAAGGGGTTCAAAATTATCAGAGAAAAATGAAGCTCTCTCTCGGATATTTGGATGTCGGGCAGATTCAAGATGATCGTATTGGAGATGATAAGTCGCATTTTTGAATTTCGGGACAATTGCTGAATCTCTGTACTCTGTACTTCCGCCTGCGTGATCAAAGTGTAGATGCGTCAGAATCACATCGGTAATATCGTCAGCACAATATCCAGCATTGCCAAGGGAAGAATCAATTGTACTTTCGCTCAACGCATAGATATTTTGAAAACGCTTCGAATACTTGTTTCCAGCTCCTGTATCAATCAGGATGACGCGCCCATCCCCCACCAAAAGTAGAGATCTCATATACAAATGAATACGATTCCTGTCATCAGGCACCATACGTTTAGCCCACAGGACGCGCGGGATGATCCCAAACATTGCGCCTCCGTCCAACCTAAACCGACCGCACTCAATCTCGTATAGGGAATATGGACCAATCCTTGGCATGCCGACTAGTCTCCCTCGTTCGGAAAGTCCTTAAAGTGTCCATTTGACATAATCCGGGAACGAATTCCCCATTTTTCAACAACTTTAGGGATTAATTCGGAGAGATAATCTACAAGGAACTCAATGCGTTCACATTCACTTTGTATCTCTAATAGGTTTTGTCGTTGATCCAGTGAGAGTCCACAGTTGCGTCCGATTAACCATGAAACGCAATGATCAGAGTTATAGTACTGAGGGTCTACGGTTCGACCAGCAACTTCTAAAAGTTTGATGTGCTTCGTAATCAATTCTTCACGAGCGAAAATTGACACTGACTCAGTCGTATCACTGTACTCTTCTAGGACTCCCCTTTGATATAATCTGGATCTATCAATTCGAATAATTTGAACCCGCTGAACCCCTTCAACAGCAATATCTACACGGCCATCTGCGTACTGAGCAAGTACTCGTTCAACATGAGCAACACATCCAATTTCTCGCATGTGCCTTTCATTCCCACGAACAATCACAAATGGAATCTGGTCGGCAAGGCAGGTTGCAATCATTTCTTTGTATCGTGGCTCAAAGACATGCAAGTTTTTCTGCTCACCAGGATACAGTACTGTCTCCAGAAGAAAGAGTCCAAGCTTATTTGGAAAATTCTCGCTCATCGTGGGTTAGTATGAAAGTACAGCATCTGTGTTTCGTCGTTCCTCATTGTTCAATTCAATTATGTTTAGGTTTCTTATTCTGAGTCTTTTTTTTCCGGGGATCGGATTCACTGAATCTGCGGCACAGAGTGGTTTTGGATCCATGAACCGTCTTTCCGAAATGCTTATCAAGCAGCGGTGGCAGACCCATAGACAGATTAGTGGGATGGCAGGATTTTCCCTGATTGGCGCGCAATGGCGGGGAGTCGCACTACTGAACCTTGAGATTGCTAGTTATCCATTTGGAGTAAAACTGAGGGGAGATATGAGACAGGGGCCGCTTGGACGGTACAATCCAGACTGGGACGAAGCCTATGATCTATTGCGTTTAATTCAATTTGCCCGAGTTCAAACCGATCATTTGTATGTACGTGTTGGGCCCATTCAAGATTTGCGCCTTGGAATCGGACATGTAGTGAATCATTATCGCTCTTCTACCTCTTGGGATGCGCGAACCGTAGGACTTGAACTGGCTTGGACTCGGGGAGCGTTCCATTTTAGCGGATTTACCGCTGATGTACTATTGGACAACTTAGTTGGTGGTAGAGTTAGTCTGGATCTCCCTTATACCAGCAGACTTGGAGCCAATTATGTCAACCATTCCCCCACTGAACTGACAGCTTGGAGTATTGACTTTGAGAGTGAGCTTTTTGAGACAGCTCGAATCGCGTTTGCTCCTTATGCCAGTTATGCATGGTACACGAAATTTGGGGATGGATTAGCTTTTGGCGCAGATGTGCGTGGCACTGACTTTTTGGACATCATGAATTTTAGACTCAGAGTTGGGGCATTCTATAGTAGTCGTCATTTCATACCAGGCTATATTGGGTCATTATTTAGCGTGAGTAACCACAGGAACCGGATTGTTCGTGGCGACTCAGATCTGGACCGTATTGAACCAAAGGATTTCACTGGCTTAACGTTGAGGGAGGCGAGTGGTGTGAATGATCTGTTAACCGAATTTGAACTTCAGATTGGGCAGTCATTCTGGATTGCGAGCAGCTGGAGAAGACACTTTGGCTCCCAACCGTTAAGTGAGTTTTATTTTCGTCTTTTCATGAGGAGCGGCGCCTTTGATCACCTTGAAATTGGTGTGGATCGCTTAGGTGAGCGGATCCTTACCGATATATTCACTGATTTCTCTGAACAGAGTGCACTATTATTTGCGACGGTGATTCGAGTCCAGAGTTCCATTTTTCTTCAGGCAGAGGCAAGATATACGTTTGAACCTGTTGGATCTGGCCTACATTACCTAGTGCAAAGAAGATTTGAACCTACACTTGGGATCCAAATAAATTTTTAGTTGCCTAAACTTTCTGCACTGGATGAATGAGATCATCTCCTTTCCTTCCAAAACGCTAGCGCAGGCTTGATCATAATGGATCGGAGGCGGATACAGGATCCTCAAAGAATAGGTTGTCACGATGTTATCTCTATGATGACCAATCCGTTCATGGGAAATTAATCCATCGCTTCGGAGGATTGGATGTCGTAAGTGCAGATATGATCTCCGAATACCGAACGAGTATTGGAATCATTTTGCTCAGCGGGCATGCCTGTAAAACCAACGAAGGAAGCATTCGGTAATGCTTGACGCATATCCACTGCGTATCCGTCAATGAAATCATATTGGGTTCTGCATAGTTCGTAGGCAATTACAACAATGTTATGCCGATCTGAAAGAAGCGGATTTTCATCACTTTTCCCGCTGGGGAAGAATTTCTCTATCGTGATGAATAGGATTCCCCCTGATTTGGCAGACAACTTCCTACGAAAAGCCTTCCAGGTTTTGACTTGAATTGGTGGTTTAGTATAGAGATCTCTACAATTTGAAAACTTGGTAAAGAGTTGATGGTTTTGTTCTTCTTCCTCTGTCAAGATCACAATGGTTGGTTTCTTTCCTGAGTACTCTCTTGATAGACGTCCCACGTAGAAGGCCATGGTCAGACTCTTGTCGGATTCTTGTGAATGCCAGAAAACCCCAATCTTGTGATCTCCCTGATGATCATCATGTCTGATAGGCATGCCTTTCGGATCTGACAGGGTTTGTTCTGATTGTATTTGTGCAACACGAAGCGTTTCCTCAATAGCCGCCTTTACAGCATAGAACTGATGATCCGAAGCCATTTTTTTCGTAGGAGCTTCGTTGTCAGAGTATTCAAATACAATAAAATCTCGAAGCAAGGTCAGGAAATTAATGGGATCAAAGATGGCTTCCAAAATCGCCTGCAAGCCTGATTTTTGCGAAGCATCCACACTCTGGTCCCCAATCGTACTCCATGGTTTGAACCACTCTTTTTGATCGGTAAGTGTTCCAATGCGGGCTTCTGTGCCATCCGAAATCACCATCAGTTCAATGTAGTCAAATAATGGTGGAATATCAGTCCTGTATGTCTGCAGCTGTTGAAAGGCGGACCATATCGTAGCCTTTGGGTCATCTGGATCTACAAGTTTGATGACGACCAAAGGTAACCCATTGACGAAGAGAATGATATCTGGCTTATGTCTGCGGGGATTTCGGACTGGAAATTGATGAACTGCAAGCCATTCGTTCTTCTGAGAGTCATTAAAATCGATGATGTTTGCCATGCAATCCACCAGCCGTTGATTATCATCAGAGAATGAGGATTCAATACCATGCACAAGTAACTGGTGAAAATAGCGATTGCGACGCTCGGGAGTTTTCCCGGATAAGGAGTGCACAATCTCTTGAAATACAGAGATCAATGCAGAGATGGGAAGAGGGTTGATGGTACTTATGGCATCCGTAAATTTATTTTGAAGAGTCACTTGACTGAACTGTTGCCGCACCTCTCCAAATTTTGACGGAAGGAATTCTGCCCCGTGAGCAGTTTCCCAACCAATCGTTTTCAACCAGTAGAGAACCTGTGATTCAATCTTGGATTCTTTCATAGGATGAACAATTTAGCCGAGTAATGCACGGTTATGGGTATTGATAATCAAAGACGCAGCAGGTTCCGATCATTTCACGAAACCAGAGGATCGCATTCGCACCAAACGTATCTGTTAGTTGAATTGATTCATCCATTGCAAACAGGACAGGCTGAGACTCACCTTCGTTGATCATGGCATCAAATGCGTAGAGGTAGGTTCGATCCAGGGAGTCTAATTCTATCTTCAAGCCTCCCTGGATACCTGAAAGATTTCCTATACTATCGGCAATTATCTGTGATCCTCCATTCAATACAGGTTGCATGGAGATCTTCAGCGGTTGATCAGGCAGATAGAATCGCTCCACATGAGCCTTAAATCCCTCTAAAGCACAAAAAACCGTAATCGGGAGTCGGGTATGGATCAAGAATTCAACGTGCCCAGATGCATTCGTCTTCGCTTGGCTAAACGTATTGTCGGGATTGAGAATCAATACATGGATGTCAGGCAACGGTAAGCCAGTGTCTCTATGGGATACAATGACGGAAACTGGGACTCCATCGGGTAAAGGAAGACGGGCAGAAGGCAGAACAACCTTGAGTTCTCGTCCACCAATCAATTGAAACGATGGTCTCTGTCCAGTCAACGCATAGGTCTCATCTTCAATGATGGCAATTCCTTCACCACGACGCTCCATAAAAAATTGACGTCCACCAGCTCCTGGTATATCCCCCACATGACATTGCCCCAACCGCGAAGCAATTAATTCATTGCGAGTGAACTGGCTAATACGCAGATCTTCTGTCGTCATTGAGTTGGACAGTCCACCTAGTGAATACAATTCAAGCCGATCTTCAAATATGAAAAGCCTGATCCTTGATCCACGAACGGCATAGTCACGGTGAACAACCGCGTTTACGACTGCCTCAAAAACTGCCCGGATTCCAAACTGCGGCACTTCAACTCGTCCAGGATTCTTGTAGGCAGCCACACGCATATTCGCAACTACAAAGTGTATCGCCTCCCTGATCTGCTGATCAAGAGGCCCGAAAATATCACGAGAATCAATTTGATTGTTCCCATCCAAGCGGTTTCCTCGGTAAGCCACTGCTTGAATCCAGGCATTTGGCAACCATTCGCGTGCGTCATTTGATGCAAGAAGCAGTCCACCTATGGTCGCACGAAATGTATCACCTGAATCTTTCTTGACAAACTTTAATTTTGTCAAAGCCACCTCTGGTGAGTCTTGTACTCTGGAACTCACATACCTCCGCCATAGGGAAACTTGGAGATTCTTAATTCCTGTTTCACGAACGATTTGAGAGTCAGTGGATGAGTCATCCATCTGCCCCCGCATTCGTACAAGTTGTTGCACTTCGGCGGCATCCATCTGGACTTTACTCTCTCCGATACGACGAAAATAGCCTCCATCAGAGCGGTGTACATTGGCACTCTTGCGGATTTCCACCAAAAGTGCTCCCCCTTCGGTGAATTCTACGGGAACGCGAAAGACATTGTAGTCAATTGGGGGTTTGACTTTATCTCTACAAATTTCTCGGACAAACTTTACAAGTACATCAAGTTTCGATGGTTCCAAAGACTGAGGATTTCTATCATCGGTCACCCCCAAGACCAGTCTACCACCTTGGGCATTGGCAAATGCTGCAATCTCGTCCGATAGTGAGTCACGGCGCGGTGCCGAAACCTTTTCCCCGCGAAATTCTACCGCCTTTAATTCCATAGCAGAATCCTCTCCCAATGCAACCTCCTGCCAAAATTTGATTGGATCACCAGTAAACATGATTATCTTCTTGAAGATTTCTGAGATTCAAATTATACGGATCGTTCTACTGTTATTCAGATAAGTATCTCTCACAACGAATTTTCTTGCCAATTCTACTTCCAAGAACTGGGGATGTAGCTATCCTGAGAGGGTCTGACGAAAGTAGTCAATTTCTCTTCCACCGAATCGTGTTTCCAGAAATTCAGCATATTTTAACCCCTTGCTATCATTCAGATGTATCCTGACTGAGATCTAACCCATCTATACATGACCATCCGAAGCGGATTGGTGTGTATTCTTTTCAGTTGTACACTCACCTCTCTGATACCATTCAATTCCATTGGTCAAAATATGATTTTTTAACGCTTTATTTTGCAGTAAATCAAATAAAATCAAATCAACCGATTGTGCCATGGGAATTTGATCCACTGCGGCTACAAGACGAGCTTGATCCGTCAAGGTCAACCGTTTTCCAAATAGAGCAATATCCACATCAGAGGTCACCGTATTCGTTCCCATTGCTCTGAATCCAAACAACACTGCTCGCTCAACATGTTTATTCCCAGCAAGTATTGAGATAATCGCAGTTTGATGTTGATTTTTTAGTGCAACGGTCATGGGATCCGTCTGGCGTCCAGATTTTGGTAGATTCGATTCAGTACTGGATAATAATGATCTTTTATGAGGGTTTCTGCTTCTCTGGCAACCTCATTCAGGTACACATGATTCAACAGATTCCGTTTATCCAAGGCATCCAATAGCACCTCGCAGTCACTCTCGTCAAGATAACCAACTTCAAAACTCTTGCGAATAACGGCTCGGGGTACCTTAACATCATATCCTCCATAGACAAGCAAATCCTTAAGTACGTTCCACGATAGACCAAAGCAAAACTCAAAGGTCTTGATTAACCCCGCACGTTCCAAATGGTTATACTCCTCCCGCTCACAGGCCTCCGCCAAGCGAGTCAAGGTAGTTCCAAAATTATCCAGCCGCTGCAACCAGCGCAACTCGTTGGAATTACTCATGATTCAAGAGGATGTGATTGTTCAACCATATAACCAGACTTCCATGATTTCTTCGGGACCTATATCAATATTACGAATCAAATCAATAGGTTCCCTGAGCTGTTCCTTTTGGAGTGATACGGTGGACAATCTATTTAGCATCTTCATGCAACTCAATTTGGTCGTAGAATCACGATCAATAATATTGAGATTGCCGAGAGTAACAACTGTGAATCATTGTATATTCACAGCGAACCATTCAGGGGAGTCAACCATATTCCGCTCTATGATTCATCAGTCACTCAATTCACGCCATCACCTTCTCGAGATGAAGACAGTCCTTTGTACGAGTATAGATTTATTTCACAAAAAAACCCATTATAACCCCCGATCATTCTGTACTCTATAGTCATATAAAACAGCTAGTTTCAGATCTTGACTTGATGTTATACTTCCACTTTCCTCATCAAGATAGATATGAATGAGCATTATATTTTTATTCACGAATCGGAGGTCATGACTTACCCTCCACCAAGATTACAGCCTCTGATTTAATCCGCATCTTAAATGCCTCGGGTACATCATCCCATACGAACAGATCTATTTGAAACGGGAGGTCACTTTCGTCAAATTCTTCACGTAAATTACTTACTTGTAGACGCTGTTTAGGGGTAGAAAAAACAACAACATCTAAATCTGATTTGGGTGTAGAGATACTCTTGACTCTTGATCCGTAAATCCAGACCGCCGTACCAGGAAGATGCTTATCCAATAATTTCCGTAGAATCTTCAGATCCTGTGGAGCAACATTGATCTCGGAATTTACTGAGTCCATGTGCTCCCCGTCATAGTGGATGAAAGACGGCTCGCATCTTTGATGAATTCAGGGATGATTAAAAGGCAGTCCATAGCTTTCCCACTATCATAATCATGTGAAGTATCCGTTTGTGCATTGGCGTAATTTAGCCAGCGACTAACAGGACCATCTATCAAATCATTCTCAAATGCGAGTCTGAAGATTGGTTTTGGGCTGTTCGGTAAATTTACTAGTCCGAGTTCCACAGCCATAGATCGCTTTAATACCTTCTATAGACAATCATAACAGGTTTCAAAACGATGCATCACTGATTCCGCTATTCCTTCTTGGTCAAGCTTGGGTCGAGCTGGATGTGGGGTTTGATAATTCTCGTTCTGCTCCCGCAAACGCTCCAGAGATTGTTGGAATTTCGTATACTCTATCATGATCCCCTGTTCATGCAACTCCTATAACAACTGGTGTTTAACGAAAATTGGTTCTACCCCGAACCTTGTGGATAGAGGTCTAAGCCTCCACAGAAGAATAGAATCGCACTTCTGAATTTTTCAAACGTTCGGTATCCTCTCCCGACCGTTTTGATTTCTTGAATTTTGCCGTTAATGCGTTCTGCCTTGGCGTTGGATTGTGAGTGGGAAAGTGCATTACAGACGCCATCAAAATGTCGCTGAAACCTTTCCCCCACCTTGGTGACTTCCCTGACGCCCATCTGCTCAACACTCTTTAGCCAGAGATCAAAATACCTCTTTGCTTCGGCGAAGGAACTACACTCAAAGATCCCTTTAAACTCTTCGCGTACCCGCCAGGCGTGACTGACTTCCAAGTTGGCTTCTTGAACGACTTTGAAGATCTCGTCTTGCTTGGCCGTACGGTTCTTTTCGTTCTTCAAAAGCACATAACGCGTCCCTTTCAACTCGGGATGGCTCTTCACTTCCCGTCTGCGCACCTGATTGATTGCTTTGTTCAGATCCTGAATCAGATGAAACCGATCATGAATCAAGGTTGCGTTCGGAAAGACTCGTTCAACGGCGCGAATAAACGCCTTTAACATGTCCGTCGTCACCGTTACGACCTTCTCCTTCATTCCCTCAAACACACGCTCAAACAGCACTATAGCGCCTTCTTTGGTCTTTCCCTCCCCCACATCAAGGACAATCCCCCGTGTGGAATCTGTTACCACGGTCCCATAGACATGCCCCCGTTTGAGTGCTTTCTCATCCACACCGATATGGGGGATCTCTCCCAGATCCCTACGTGCTAATCCGCGCTCTACACTACGATGCATGATCCGATTCAGTTGGTTAAATCCACACCGTAGAAGCTTGGCGGTGCTGGTTTGATTTTTGGTTGCTTTCAACAGATCAATCGCAGCGCGCTCAAAGGCATAGGTTACACGACTGGATGAATCTGCCCAAGGAAGCTTAATCGTCTTGATTCCCTTTGAAGACTTGACCCGAGGGATACGACAGTGGATATAACTCTTGGATTGACACCAGTCAATATGACGCCACGAACGCTCCTTGCGGTGGTCATACAACGTCCCAGATTCCCCCGTTTCTGGACAAACAAGATTCTCTCCCGAATGGCGAAGATATACATCAATCCGGTGAGACGTTGGATCCAAAGTGATTCGGTCAAGCTGCCACTCAGGAGTGAGATCCAGAGTGTAGCGCATAAATAAATCTATGAAATTTGACATGAAATTGAGTAGGTTTAGTTCGCCGAAATATACTCATTCCACACAAATTGTGGTAGAACCCGAAAATTCACTGCTGACTTGATCCCCTTTTCACGGAAAGTCAGGCTTGATCTCCATGCCATCGCGTGAAGCATCTTCGGAACCATGTGAGGGGCATCACAACAGAATAGGATGAGATGCATTTATCTCATATCAAAAGCATACTGATATTATTAGGATACTCCCTCACTCATTTCAATCATTCGCTCAATGGGACGAAGCGCTCGCTTACGTATCGTTTCATCCATACGAATCTCTGGTAACTCGTGGTACATGCACGAGTAGAGTTTTTCTATGGTATTGAGTCTCATGTGTGGACACTGACTACAATTACATCCACTTTCAGGTGGAGCAGGAATAAAATGTTTATGGGGAGAATCTTTTTGCATCTGGTGCAAAATTCCCTCCTCGGTTGCAATGATGAAGGAGGTGCCCTCATCCTCTTTTGCGAACCGACGAATACCACTGGTTGAACCGACAAAATCGGCATGACGCAGAACTGCTTCCTCACACTCCGGATGTGCAAGTACCTTTGCAGCGGGAAACTCCACCTTCAAGGCGAGCAACTTCCGCTCACTGAACGTCTCATGAACAATGCAGACACCATCCCAGATTTTCAAACTCCGTCCCGTCCTACGTTCAAGCCAACGGCCTAAATTACGATCTGGTGCAAATATGACGGGTTGAGATTCTGGAATCATTCGCAGTAGATGCTCCGCATTGGTTGAAGTACAAATGATGTCACTTCTGGCTTTTACCGCAGCGGAGCAGTTGATGTACGACATGACCAAATGATCCGCATGCTGATCACAGAATACTTGAAATTCAACGGCGGGGCATGTATCCGCCAGAGAGCAGCCAGCATTTAAGTCGGGGAGTAAGACTTTTTTTCGGGGCAGAGAATTTTGGCTGTCTCTGCCATGAAGTGAACGCCTGCAAATACAATGATATCCGCAGAGGTTTCTGCCGCTTGACGGGAGAGTCCTAACGAATCCCCAATAAAATCAGCTACATCTTGAATCGCAGGCTCTTGATAATAATGCGCAAGAAGGATGGCATTCTTTTTCTTCTTGAGAGCATCAATCTCCTCATAGAGATCCAAAGTAGGAGCAATTGGGGTATCAATGAAGCCCAACTGTTCTAATTTGACGTTCAGATGATTTTCGGATACAGGCATGACTTTCAAGTTTGCAACGATAACCTAAGTTGCTCTCTCTACTCACTTGCAACGTCCAATAAATACTTTTGTGGCAATAAAATATAACGCAGGAATGGTTATTAAACCATTCGTTGAGTCAGTTGGCCACCGTTTAAGACAAGGACACGATCACATAGTTGACTCAAGGCAGGGTTATGGGTTGCAATCAAGAATGCCTGATGATGGGTCCGACTCAGTTTCAGTATTTCCTGATGCAGTGCACCAGCTGTTTTCGTATCCAAACTGCCAGACGGCTCGTCGGCCAACACAAGCGCAGGTTGATTCATTAACGCACGAGCTACAGCAACGCGTTGTTGCTCGCCACCCGATAGCTCAGAGGGACGATGGGTGAGACGGGAGCCGAGTCCTAATTGGTCAAGGAGCAACCGCGCCCTCTGCTGCGCCTTACGAAGTGTTGTACCGCCAATGAGTGCGGGCATTGCCACATTCTCTAACGCACTAAATTCAGGAAGTAAATGGTGAAACTGAAATATAAATCCTATGGATCTGTTTCTCCAGCGGCTGAGTGCGTCGTCACTCTGCTGGAAAATATCCTCCCCATCATACAGTACAGCCCCTTGATCAGGACGATCAAGCGCACCCAATAAATGGAGCAGTGTCGTTTTCCCCGTTCCGCTGTCCCCCATAACAGCAACCACCTCTCCCGGATTAACCGTTAAGGATACTCCCCGCAGTACTTCCAACTTCCCCCCTGCCCCCGTCATAAAGCCCTTATGCAGATCATCTGCTACTAAACGCGCCTCCATCAGAATCGGGTATTGACTACGTTGGCAAACTTTGAGCCGAAGGTGTATGAAAAAGCAATACTTGTACTGGCATAATAGTCGGTCGCCAGTTCCCGTTGTTGAAGAAGGATTTCCTCGAGTAACAACTCTCCGCCTGGTAATGAGAGTTGATCTCGAATCATTTCAAACCTGCCCTGGAATTCCAACGAGAACCCTTCAAACAAACGTACAGAAATGCTCGCAAAAAATTCTGCACGTTGTTTTGTGGGATCATGCAAGTACTGAGATCCTTCCAGTCCACTAAATATATCCCCCCATGGACGGCGGATCGCTACCGTGGCATCCAACTCGTGGCGGGGTAACCATTTCTGTGTTTCACCGAATATAGTTGTTTCAAAATAGTCGGCATATCGAAGTCCAATGCGGTATACAAAAGTGATCGCCCTTCGAGTAGCAACTTGGTACGGGAAAAGACTGTACTCAATACCAGGTTCCATTGAAATCCAATGTTTTAGATTGCGATCATTGCGAGTTACATAATCAAGAAAAAAACCTGCTGACCAGTGAGGTCCCAAACTTCTAATCACATAGCTGTCCAAGCCATGTCGACTAATGCTGCTGCGAACATCGGGACGATTATCCCGCTGAATTCGTACAAGGTCATAATTGAAGTATGGCCGGATCCTGGCCTTCCAATCCTCACTTCGGTGGTCAGCATAGAACCCCCAACGAGAATCAAATACCGTGCGATTTGACTCTAAATCCAATTCAAAATCGCCCCCGTACAGGTTAAATACCCAATGCCTCCATGGATCCCGAGTCAATAATTGCTCCGCTTCAACTGATTCTCTATCTGAATAAGATAGGGTGTACAAATCGGTCACATCATTATTTCCGATGAATGGAGCAAATCCCAAACGAAGAGCTTCATTGACCGCAGCCCTTCTGTCTTCCGCAGATGCATCTGGGGAGAGGACTCTGGTAAGATTCAGTTCGGATTTTTCGTAATCACCCCGTCCAATAAACGATAAATCATACTGTCTCCCACTCAATACGGTGAAGCTGGTTGTTACAAATACATGTACATCTGCTTGACTGGGGTCTCGGACATAGTTAACAAAATCTAATTCGGATCGGATATGTGATTCATCGCAGTAATCACAGTCAAGAAATACTCTGAGCCGTTCCCCCGAACCAGCCTGGGCATTCGCCTGATTTTGAATGAACAGTAGTAAACATATGAGTAATACTGCAAACAGTCTTCCATGATATTCCCGTACAAACTTGTTCAGTTGAATCATAGTTTGGTTGGTTACGGATTCATTCCCCCGTATACTAGTGTCTTTACCAGTAATTGAATCGTAGCGGTTGACAACCATGCTTCTGATCCTCTCACGCTGAATGGATTAGAGACCATAGCCTATTGGTAAGCGGGCAGTACCAGACGCTCAATGTCCTTCAGAGTTACAGTATCCTGCTCACTCAGAATCATAAGTCGTTCAACTACATTACTGATTTCCCGAACATTTCCCCGCCATGGAAGAGAAGAAAGTTTCTCTATGGCTTGGCTTGAGAAATGTTTTGGTTGAAGGCCATTACGTTTGGTAAGTTGTGATGCAAAGTGTTCAAGTAAAATCGGGACATCACCTTTACGCTCCCTGACTGGGGGCATGCATACTAGAATCACACTGAGTCTGTGATATAAATCTTCCCGAAAATTGCCATCCGAGATTGAATCGCGTAAATCTTTGTTTGAAGCGGCAATCACCCGTACATCCACCTTGATGCTGCGTTCCCCACCGACTCGTGTAAGTTTATTTTCCTGCAACACTCTGAGAACCTTGGCTTGTGCGGGCATACTCATATCACCGATCTCATCAAGAAATAGAGTCCCCCCATGAGCCTGTTCAAATTTGCCGATTCTCTGCCGATTGGCTCCAGTAAACGAGCCTTTTTCATGGCCAAAAAGTTCGCTCTCAATCAGTTCTGCTGGAATTGCCGCACAGTTCACTTCAACCATTGGACCATCTGAGCGAAGACTCCGAGAATGGATCCAACGTGCGGCTAATTCTTTCCCTGTTCCTGGTTCCCCACTGATTAATACACGGGCTTCGGTGGGGCCGACTCGGGCAATGAGTTCCTTAACCGATTGCATCGCAGGACTCTCCCCATGCATTGGCAAAAGAACACTCCCCTGTTGTTGCTTAAGGGTTTGTCGCAAACGGCGATTTTCGGTTACAACTTTCCCACGCTCCAGTGCAGATCGAACCGTAACTAACAGATGTTGCAGATCGGGTGGCTTTTCAATAAAATGGAACGCACCCGATTGAGTAGCTTCAACAGCAGTCTTGATATCCGCATGACCACTGATCATGATGACAGGTAGTTCAGGCCAGACTTCAGTACATTTTGCAAGAACCTGTAATCCATCCTTCTTCGGCATCTTAATGTCCAGAAGAACGAGATCATAGGTTCGTTTTCTCAATTTTGCGAGAGCTGAATCTCCATCTGTTGCTTCGTCAACCTCAAGACCTTCATATTCAAGAATTTCTCGAAGCGTCCTTCGTATGCTTACTTCATCATCAACAACAAGCACGCGGGGAGCAGACATATTAATGATTACTGACGAGCCAGAACAAGGCCAAGCATGAAATTGAATTCGTCCAGAAGATCCGTTTCCGGATAATTTTCAATGGCATCCTGGATTACCTCCTCCGCTTCTTCAAATTGTTCTGCTTCCACATAAGCACGCACAGCTGAGCGAAGGTAATAGGGAGCACGCGTCGGATTCTCATCCATGTCAGCGGCTTGCAGAAAGAGATCAGCGGCGATTACCAGTTCTCCGTTTAATTCATGAATTGCAGCACGCCCCGCAGTGACACTGGCACCGATAAAGTCGTCACTTACATCATAATTTTCAAACTGAACCAGTGCACTATCATACTCCTGCAGTTCAAAGTGGGCATTGCCAGCATAAAACCTAGCTGTATTTCCGGCACGAGTCTCGCCGTAACGTTCCACAATATCAAGGAGACCGAGGATCTCACCACTTCCGTCCAGTGCAATACGGTATTCTCCTCGTTCAAACTCGAGTATGATTTCTCCAAGGAGTTCCTGCGCCTGAACATCACGCTCTCCCTGGATATAGTTATATCCAAAGATGCCAGCTATCACCAAAATAATGCCAATTGCCAGTCCAGTCACGATGCGTTGATTTCCGTAATAAAATGCTAACACAGGTGAATACCAACTCGTTGCGGATTCACTCTTTTGACTAGCAGTTTGTCCTATCACCCCCCGTGGAGCCTTAATTTTTGCCATTTAATCAGATTTGATTGGTTCAATCTTGATAGAGGCATTGACCTCTATCGTAATCATTTTTAATTCTTACTCGTTTTACACTTTTCTGCAAGGAATGCTCAAATGAAAAACAAGTATACCTTGATCTTTAACTCATAACGGTAAACTATAGTTTTTCAAATCACTCAATCTAACCTTAATTCGTAATACAGTAATGTCTTATAAGCTTGCAATCAATGGATTCGGCCGCATTGGCCGTCTTGCACTCCGCTCAGTTCTTGAACGAAACCTCACCACCTTTGATATTGTTGCGGTCAATGATCTCACCGACGCTCAGACGCTTGCACACTTATTCAAATATGACTCCGTACATGGCAAATGGGCAGGAGAGGTGTCTGTGGACGGCGATACACTTTGTATTGATCACCATAGGATCCCTGTGCTTAGTGAACGTGATCCATCAAATTTACCTTGGTCATCTTTGGGCTGTGATATTGTCATTGAGTCCACAGGTTTCTTCCGAAGCAGAGCCGCCGCCTCAAAGCACCTTGAAGCTGGCGCTCGTAAAGTTGTCATTTCTGCACCTGCCAAAGATGAAGTTGATGCCACAGTTGTCTTAGGCGTGAATGAGAGTATTCTCACTGGAAAAGAAGACATTATTTCAAATGCCAGTTGCACAACCAACTGTATTGCGCCTATGATTAAAGTCGTAGATGAAGCATTCGGAATTCAGAGCGGCCTGATGACTACGGTTCATGCGTATACAAGTGGACAGAGGATTCAGGATGCCCCTCATGCGGATTTGAGACGTGCACGTGCGGCAGCATATTCTATCGTACCCACCACAACTGGCGCCGCCAAAGCTGTCGGGCTTGTGTTACCCCACATGAAGGGGAAACTTGATGGAATGGCACTTCGTGTTCCCATCCCCAATGGTTCGCTCACTGACCTGACGGTTCAAGTGAATGCCTCACCATCCAAAGAAGAGGTCAATTCTATCTTTAAGGCCGCTGCTCATGGATCACTCCAAGGAGTCCTGGATTTTTGTGAAGATCCAATTGTGTCAATTGACATCATACATAATTCTCACTCAGTGATTTTTGACAGCCTCGCAACAATGGTTCAGGGGAATACCGTCAAGGTTCTTGGCTGGTATGACAATGAGTGGGGGTATGCGAATCGGGTGATTGACATTGCCGCATTGCTTGTTCAAAAAGCTGGTTGAAATCAGCATGACTGTTGATGCAAAAATTAACACTTAAAGACTTGGATTTGCATGGCAAGTGTGTACTCGTCCGTGTTGACTTCAATGTTCCCCTGGAATTATCATCTGATTCCAGTCGGTACAATGTAGCGGATGATACTCGAATTCTCGCAGCACTCCCCACGATCCAATGGATCACCGAAGCAGGGGGGAAAGCAGTTCTCCTCAGCCATCTTGGACGTCCCAAAGGGAAACCCGACCAGAAGTTCAGTCTCGCTCCTGTTGCCGATCGTCTTAGCGAACTCTTGAATTCGAGCCTTCGCTTCTCCAGTGAAACCGTAGGCAACGTAGTCCAGAAGACAATTCGGACTATGCCCAATGGAAGCGTGATTCTCCTTGAGAATACTCGTTTCTTTCCTGGAGAAACGGTGAATGATGCTGCTTTTGCGGCCGAACTTGCGAAACTTGGAGATCTTTATGTGAATGATGCTTTTGGTACAGCACATCGGACTCATGCTTCAAATGTTGGAGTAGCCAGTCTCTTTTCTCAGTCTGCCGCTGGTTTTCTCTTGGAAAAAGAATTGAACCAACTGGGTCATGCTCTCGAGTCTCCTGCCCGGCCAATGGTTGCACTGTTGGGAGGTGCAAAGGTGTCGGATAAGATGGGCGTGATTACGAATCTATTGGGAATCGTTGACCATATTCTTATTGGGGGTGCAATGGCCTATACCTTTCTGAAGGCCAAGGGGATTGCCGTTGGTACTTCTCTCGTAGAAGACGATCGCTTAACTGATGCCCGAGAAATGCTTGACCATGCAGAAGGC
The DNA here is from genome assembly GCA_965208025.1 of Rhodothermales bacterium. GTDB lineage: Bacteria > Bacteroidota > Rhodothermia > Rhodothermales > Bin80 > Bin80. Next base: position 269,966 of record OZ242302.1, on the reverse strand, counting down.
AAACTTCTGCTCCCCAGCGATCATGTTGTCAGCAATTCTCTCTCCGAGCCCCAATCCTCTCAGACGCTATCAGAATCAATTGACGATGGTCTGTCTGGATTTGATATCGGTCCCGAAACGGTAGCTCGTTACTCTGACTTAATTAGCCAAGCCCAAACTTGTATATGGAATGGTCCGATGGGGGTCTTTGAAGTCCCAGAATTTTCATCTGGTACAATTGCGATGGCACGAGCCATGGCTAGTGCGACTGGAAGAGGTGCAGTAACCATTGTAGGTGGTGGTGATTCTGTTGCTGCAATCAAACAGGCGAACCTTGACCGAGAAGTATCCCATGTATCAACAGGCGGAGGAGCGATGCTCAAGTTCTTGGAAGGGGATAAACTACCTGCACTGGAAGTTCTTACAGATCGTCAGACTGAACTACGCCAATGACATTCTATGTTGCGATTTCTGCCTGCAATGGTATAGTTCGCCTTCAATCCTCACTTGATTCGGTTAAAGTCCACTAGGCACCTATGGGAAATCGTTCTTTACCACAGGAGCTCAAATGATCAAACCGAGAACTTGCTTCTCCATATTCCATTTTATTGGTTCTACACACGGACGCATCCGATGAAATGCCGTTGTGATTGCTCAAAATAGAGGATTCTCATTCTATACCAACAGAACCCTCTCTGGCTCTGAGGGCATTCAAATATCTTAGATTGCTAAGCCACAATCAATTAACTCTCACCTTTTGACTCGGTATCATAGGACCATATCTAGTGAACATCTATCGTGGCTGTACAAACTCGGGTGGCACCAACTGTAGTTGGTCACTTTAAGGTTTGAATGCGTGAGGTATGGCCGATGAGTTTGTGAGATGGCACAATGTGCGGAGATTTGATACAGAGGAGCATATGAATGAACGTGGAACGAAGGAAGTGACCCATGCAGCAGGACGGGAGGGAGTAACCGCAAGGGAGGACTTCACCGAAAAATGCCAAGCCCTTTATTCCAGAGGGTTGCACGGGAAAAGCCGTGTGAGTTGAGAGGCTCGCGCACGGTTCTGTGAGAGCCGAGTGGGGAACTTCCCCTAGGCTACTTGACTTCGTTCAAGGAGCCAACCTGTATAAAGCAGCCCGCCCCAGAAAGGATGAATCAATTGCAGACCTGCATCGCTACATATCTGAATAATTCGATCTTGATCTACATAAGCGATTCCGGATTCAAGTCTTTGTAATAGGTGTTCCTTCTTTTTGCCAGTGTATCCTCGAAGATCCATATAGCGCTTCCAGGCATCATAGAATAATTTGAAATAGGCCTGATCGGGATCTCCATGAAGATCAAAGAGGATTACCGTTCCACTTGGCTTAACTCGCTGTGCAACGCTCTGCATTAGAGCATCCTTAGATCCGTCATCCTCGAGAAAGTGCATTACATTGATCACCGTCGCAGCATCGAATAATTTGTCATGACCCAATTCGTGAGTATATGAATGGTGGAAGTTGACCCTTGAAGAGACACCTATACGATCAGCTACCTGTCGAGAAAATTCAACCATAGAGGGGGATGGGTCTACACAATCAAATTCCCAACCCTCAGATTGCGGAGCAAACACTTCAATTTCTTGACCCGTTCCGCATCCCACGATTAATATGCGGGCTTCGGGGCCTAAGCGCTCTTGCAAGAGAGCAAGTGTGGCCACAAATAACTCATCGTATCCAGGGATGACACGACTTGCAAGTTCATTGTACTCCTCACCGTATTCGCCATCAAAATTAAATGCTTTGGGATCTTTCATTTATCTTTTGAATATGTACAAGTAAATTTATTAAATCCTTATTTAATGGCAAACGTGATTCTCTCCCCAGGTTGGGCACTCAAGGAAAACACTTGCACTTCAAAGTCTGCTTACACGAATCGCCGCAAATTTATAAAATCATTAGGGTTAGGCACCATTGGTATTGCAGCGTTAGGGGGCTGCACAGCCCAAAGCCAGAATGTTATTGGTGGCCCATTAGACAAGATTCCTGATAATGCACCTCGGGATGGGTTTCCGGCTGCACGGAATGAAGTGTTTCAGGTTCCCGAGCGCGAAATGACTGAACGTATTCTAGCTTCATCCTATAATAATTTCTACGAGTTCATCAACCAGGGGGACTTAAAAAATGTGTGGCCTCTGGTCGATGACTACGAACCCTTCCCATGGACGTTACAGATTCAGGGGGAAGTTGAAAAGAAACAAACATGGGATCTAGTTGAGCTGATTCAGTCCATGCCACTGGAAGAGCGAGTCTACCGGTTCAGATGTGTTGAGGCGTGGTCAATGACAATTCCATGGACAGGTTTCCCGCTCTCCAGCCTGATTCAAAAATGTAATCCGAAATCATCGGCAACCCATGTCAAATTTACCTGCGTCTCACGTCCAGATCAGTTGCCGGGACAAAAGAAAGCAACATGGTACCCTTGGCCATATTTTGAGGGCCTACGCATGGAGGAGGCAATGAATGAATTGGCCTTTGTAGCCGTTGGAATGTACGGTGAGCCTCTCCCAAAACAGAATGGCTCCCCTCTTCGTCTGGTCCTCCCATGGAAATATGGATACAAAGGCCCTAAGGCTTTGACCCGTATTGAGTTCACTCGTAAACAGCCTAGTACATTTTGGAATGAATTGCAGCCAAAAGAATATGGGTTTCTCTCAAATGTAAACCCGAACATTCCTCATCCTAGATGGACACAGGCTTCAGAGCGATTTCTCCAAAGTGAAGAAGTAGAACAAAGAGTTCGGACTCAACTTTTCAACGGGTACGATGAGTGGGTTGGAGATCTATACCCTGATGAACCTCGCTCTCCCGCAGGTCCCATCATCCGATAGGGTTTAATCCTGTTTTTGGCGAAGAGATCTGTTCCAGAGGAACGCGAATACTCCCGACAACAGTGCGCCGAATAGGCTTATGCCCATCTGCGACACAGCTATCAGCCAGTGAGCCGGCATCAGGTCATCAATAACAATTTCCTGGGCTGTCTCCCGCTTTACATATACACGCAGAGAATCCTGCCCCTTCACACGAGGCCAGAGTGATTGAGGGAGAGACATTTTTTTGCGTTCTATGAGTTCTCCGTTTGATAATTCCACTCGGAGGTTAATATAGCCATAGGTCACATCTGCTCGATTCGTTGTCTCAAATTTATCCACTTTTGCAATGGCTAATTCACCATTATTCCAAGTATTACGGAGTTGTCCTGCAACCAACCCTTGATTGATGGACAGACAGATAAGTCCCACTGGGACAACCCAAAAGATTAATGCAATGATACGAACCATGAGTTAGAGCACTCAGGTTAGGAATAAATATGGTTTCCAGGTCTCTTCGACGGAACCAACATAATCCCGAATAAACATGACATGGCTAGGTCGAAAAGGTTTGCGAAGAAGTGGCATATTTGCCTCCTCGGGAGTCCGATCTCCTTTACGGTTATTGCATGATATACAAGCGGCAACCAAGTTTGTCCAGTGATCTTTTCCACCTCTGGACTTGGGTAGTACATGATCAACGGTTAATGACTCGCGGCGACCACAAAATTGACACCGATGTCCATCTCTTCGGAGGATATTCTTACGGGAGATCATGATGTTTCGATAAGGAACCCGCACATAACCCCGAAGCCTGACAATACTGGGACACGGAAATGTGGTGGATGGTGACCTGAGAAAAAAGTCTGGAGCACTCTCAACAAGATCAGCTTTGTTTAAGTGAACAAGGATCACCGCCCGGCGCACCGTACATACTGTAAGTGCACTATAGTCGTGATTTAACACAAGCACATGTGCTTTCATGCTACCCGTTCACCCTGTGGAGAGAAGCACATGCTCCAGACTTGTAAAATAGAGTAAGGAAAGTTCAGATGCGTTTGATATGACCGATTTAATCAGTTAAGCCCCGAATTGCTCCATCTGTAAACTGGGCCCTTTGAGATCTGAATTCCAGGATCTCCACAGGATCTCCCATGTGAATCATACCTGTGTTTTCTGGAACCAGATTTTCTCCAAAATAGACGTTCCCACCTCTTTTACGAAACGTACTTAATGTACGTAGAGGCTCCTTGCCTTGTGCTGCCGTATCTTGATCAATGGTTGTGATCACACATCGAGTGCATGACTTGACCACAGAAAATTTGACTTCTCCGATTCGGATACGTTTCCATAAATCTTCACCAAACGGTTGATCTCCTGTCACGACCACATTCGGTCTAAATCGTTCCATGGAAATCGGCTCAGGTAATCTTTGATTCAGATCCATCAACGAAGCATTTGTGGTACATAATAAGGGATAGCCATCCGCAAATGAGACAACGCTACCAGCTTTGGCATACTTCGGATCTGCCAACCTTGCTGTGGGATCTTGCATGTAAACTAAAAAAACTGGACGGTTCAAGAACTCTGTAAGCCATGTATTTATATCATTGGATGCAATCTGGGCTGGTACTGTATCCTGCCACACTGAAACCATCATCTGTGGGGCTTGCTTCTCTGGTACCCGAGCGATGATACTTTCATTTCCCTCAGCGGAAAGAAGTAAGTTGCCACCACTCTGCGGCACTGCCTGGATTAATGATAAGCGAGGAATTTCACGCTGCGTAAGGAATTGGGCATCATGATCTACGATCATCCATCGCCGATCACCTTCCAGCCCCCAAGGCTTCACTCGCGCATGTTGATGCTGTAATCGACGAGTTGACTTTATCGGATACGTATAGATGCCTTCAAGAATCATCGTACTCTATTAGAGGCTTTTTCGCAAATTGTGCTTCAGGATTAGAGATAATAAGCTGTGAATCTCTGAGTGAAAATGATGGATTAGATGCTCATAAATAGATCTCCATGCAGTTAGATATAATAGAATTTGAAGGCGCTTGATCTGTCTCGTGAGAGGATGGTATCCATATAAAATGTGCGAGCGAATAGGTCGTATGACATGGAGTGTGGGGAATCTAAATGTATAATTTCGTAGAGGTGTACTAATTCCTTACAGTATGAATGTAGATCAAGTGATTTTTGGGTCCACGCATGAACCGATGATTTAGATGAATTACCATCTCAAGTCCAAGCGTGCAGCAAGACCATACGAGTGGGGAGTCCAGTTTGCTTCCGTGGTTCGTGCGGTGGTGGCTACCGAGAATTGGAATCCTTGGCTCAAACGTAGGTTATATCCGACCCGATAGGCTCGCATGTTGGGATCTATCGTCATTCCAACGATCGATTGACCAAGACTTTTCCTGATCGGTGTTCCATACCCCAGTTCCATCTCTACCCGTTGATTCGAACTAGCCAGTGACATAGAATGTAGTGGTGCTTCTCGCCAAAGATTTCCGCCATACACATTCCCCCACAGAGGTTGCACCCGCATGGAAGGCCCCAGTCCGCCTGGATTTCCATACTCAATGGACCCCATTACCCCCCATTCTTGAACTCCCTCATCCGTATGCAGCACCAAGGTACGCCCCCTAAACTCCGCATGAAGTCTGCTTCTTAACCAGCGTACACCACCACCCAATTCCATTCCCATCCCAGTCTCGGCATCCCCTCCATCTTGACGAAGGGCAGCTTCTATGTATGGCTCCATACCTGATCCTAATCGTAGACTTCCCTCTACACCAGCACGGATTCGACGTACGCCCAGATCCGATCCATACTCCCCATCTGCGATGGCCCAAAAGGCATCTACTTCGTAGCCTAGCCGCAGTGTGGTACTACCAGTCAGGGTTCCCGTCAATCCCAATGCAACTAACGCAGCAACTAACGTAGCATCTATTCCAGATTCAATTGTTTTGAGCTCTGTATCGCCGCGTCCCAGCCCCAAGAGCATCCATGCTTGGCTCCCCGCGCCCGTTTGGAAACTGACATAGGGATAGAAGCCTGTGAATCTGGAAGATGCTGGAGCAGACTCCGTTGGGGTATCATAGGTGCCTTGATCCCAACTGTGTGCGGCTAAGAGACCCGCCATCCATCCCTGACTCCACACATAGTCTGCTCCCACCAGCATGGTTGAAACGTCTGAGCGTAAGGACAATGCTCCATCCCTGCCATTCATACGTGTGAAGGCACCTTGCCCCCAGATACTCCATCCTCCGTGTGTATACTGTGTACCACATCGACCGAAGATCTGCCCCAGAGATCGGCGCTCAGTCCGATATTGGAGCCACGATAAATCGGGAACCCTGCACTGTGCCATCCCCTCCATTCGCCGAGATAATCCGTCCACGACTTGCGAGGCCCACGTTCGGAGGACTCTGGAAACATAAAATTTCAGGATGCTCTCTTCACTCTCCTCTTCAATCACTGCCTCCGTGCGAGTTTGTTGGATGTCCGCATTTAAGGCCGAAAGCAAGACCAGAGAAAAGGTCTTTGCCTCCCAGATTCGTTCGTTGGAGAGCAACTTCACTTCAATATTTTTGGATAATTCGCCAGGCGCAAACGTGATTTGTCCAGTTATCGGTTCATAGTCCTCACCTGCATAAGCACTCCCGTCTTCGGTCGTATAGCTGACCAGTACAGGTACCTGAGAAGGCATGGATAAGCTCACGTCAAACGATGCCGCATGGTTTGACACTGTTACGCCCCGTACCGAGACACCGGGACTCCCGTCATTATCTAGAATCGTTCCGGTCCCTATGCTCTTTGCAATGACCGCATGTCTTGCACTGGAAAGCGTTACCCGAAAGGCCTCCTCGGACTCCACCTCCGAATCCTCCAAGATCTGAATACGGATTTTGCCTTCGGTACTCCCCCGTTCAAAGATGACGATCCCCTGCGAGGATACATAATCCGATCCATCCTCTGCAGTCTCGTCCGAAGATGCAAACTGGACTGTAATCAACTGCGAACTTGGCCGATTGAGCCTGACTGGCAATAGAAGCGAACCATCTCCCTCCGATGCGCGCTCATCATAGATACTCACCGTGAGCGGCGCATCATCATCTTGAATCGTTCCTTGCGCCTCCCCGTCAGACAAGCCATCCCCCGATAGACGCACCCGAAAGGTTTCAGTCGATTCGGTTTCCAGATCGTTGATGATTGAAACAAAGATATCCTGGCGTACCGTCCCGGATGGAAACGTGATCTCACTCTCAATGGCTTCATAGTCTTCTCCTGCTATGGCCGTCTCATCTATGGTTGTGAAGGTGAATGTGCGCTCCCGGCTGTCTTGACCACTCAGGATGACTGGAAATACCGCCTCCCCTATCGACTCTGTAACTTCCACATCCAAAATACTCACCGTCACTGGATCTTCATCATCAATGATGATCCCCTGTCCCACGGATTGCCCTAAGTCACCATGATTTATTCCCGTCAGTTGGATCTGGTATGTTTCGTCATCTTCATAGAACTCATCATCCAGAATCTCTACCTCAATGAACTCCACAGTCTGCCCCAGAGGAAAGATGAGGGGGCTTTCCGTAATCATTCTGTAATCCAAAGATGCCTCTGCCGTCCCATCCGTGAAGTCAAAATTTATTTCCGTCTGGCGCCCAGGTAGTGAATGCGTCAAGATCACTTCAAAGCGAGCGATCCCCTCATCTTCCCGCACCGTGACCGAAGGCGCTAGATTCGCAATAGGGGGCGCATCATCATCAAGAATGGTCCCAATCGCCTTCGCATCAGTTTCAATCAATACGGCATGCCTGGGTTCAAACAGTTGCAAGAAGAAGGTCTCAGGAGATTCTTGCTCCTCATCATCTATGATTCGTACAATTACCTCTCGGCTGGATGTACCTGACGGAAATTCCAGCGTCCGGCTCTGGGGCTCATAGTCCACGGTTGCCAGCGCCGTCCCATCCATCGTTTCATATTCAACCGTGACCGTCTCTGTGGGGTGCGGTGGATCCAGCGTCACGGTAAAACTCAATTCTAACTCATGTTCAAGTTCCGAATCATCCTCAACCCGTAACTCATACAAATCATTGTCTTCAATCGTCACGACTGCTTCGCCTGGATCCAGCACCGTGCCCTCCACCTCCGACAATTGGATCTCAAACGTCTCTGCGGACTCCATGATTGGATCGTCTACGATTTGAATGTTAAGGAAAGCCTCCGTTTTCCCCGCAGGGATCAGGAAGAAATTTTGAGAAATTAGATAGTCCTCTCCCTCTTTGGCATCCAGTTCAAATGTTTGAAAGGGTATAGTTAGGTCTCTCGGTGGTGCTGGACTCACCTCAACGGGAACTTGGACCGTCTCCATTTCTTCGGGAACCACAATATTCTGAATTGACAGCGTAATCAATTCATCGTTGTCCAGAATGGTAAGGTAGGTCCCGGCCTTGCCTGGTCCAACTGCAGGGCTTTCAGCCGTGATCAAGATTGTCTCGGGCGACTCATAAACAAAATCATCCACTGGAGTAAGATCAAAGGTTGAGGAGCCTGTCAGATCCAAAGCCTGGATCGTTAACTCAAACGGGCGGACTGCGTGATAATCGTCGCCTGCCACGGCAGAGCCATCCGCTACAGAAACGATCAGTTCTACGTCTTCACTGCCCAGAGCCTCAAGCGTCGCCGTCACCGTGATCTCGGTAGTTTTATTGCCTTCATTCACTTCAGGAGGTTCTACATTAAGCGTGACCCCGGTGAATTCGTCATCATCCAGAATTGTCAATATCACATCCGACGGATCCGTCACATCCTGCCTATTTGTGACCTGGCCCCGCACCGTCACCTTCTTGTCCTCCGACGAGAAGATATTATTATCCACGGCCGTGATCATGACCTCTCCCGTACTTTCAGATCTGCCTGGAGCGATGGTGAGCGTAACGTTAGGACTCAAGGTATAATCATTGGTTGTAGCAGGCGAATTGGGGAGTACCGAAACCTCAATCACCGTTTCCTCGCTTGACGATGGGCTTAGACTCGCCGTCACCTGGGTGCGACTGCCAGCTTCCGAAATCGCTTCAGGAGTTAAGATCAACGTCACTTCTGGCATGGGGGCTGCATCAATTAGCTTAAGTGTGGCTGGGCTCACCTGCAAACCTTCCACAAGTGTAGATCCAATAATTTTAAACTCCTCATCAGGCTCTTCAAGGTTATCTGCGATCGGCGTGAGTGTAAACGTCCAGGTTCCCTCCTTCTCCTTCGCAGGAATCGTCAAAGGGATTGAAGGCAAAGCAATAAAATCCTCTCCTGAAATGGCGGTGCCCGATTCCGCCGAAATCCGCAAGTCAGTGTGGGTGCTTCGCGCAACATCCAGCGTCGCCGTCACCGTGATCACTTCACTTCCTATATCTTCACGTACTTCGGGAGGCACCACCGTAAGCGTGACAATCATAGCCTTGTCATCATCTGTGATCGTCAGCGTTACATCCTCAGGATCCGTTACCCCGTCCGCATTCATCGCTTGGCCACTCACCGTCACGATCTTATTGGGTTCATCTAGATCATTATTCAATGCCGCGATCTTTACCACCCCCATACTAATCGTTTCTCCAGCGGCAATCTTCAGCGTCGGGTTGGTACTCAGTCTATAATCCGAATTTATGGACGGATAGATTGCAGCTGCGGAGATGATGATCGTCGTCTCCGCACTTGATGCGGCGTCTAGACGTGCAGTAACGGTAGTTTCTCCACCAGATTCAGGAATGGAGGGTGGGGATAACTCTAACGCTACCTTTGGAGGGGGATCCACATTGGTGAGCCAGAGCGTGGCCGGCGTTGCGGCCCCCAAATCGCTATTTCCCATAACCAATACTGTCTCCCTCGGTTCATCAACGTTATCCCAGACAGGTTTGAATGAAAACGTCTCCGTTCCCACCGTCTCATTTGCCAAAATCGTAAGAGATACAGGGGGCACAGGTTCAAAGTCTATCCCCAAATTCGCCGTACCCGGTTCAACCGAGATCGTCAACTCCGTATCAAGATCTCGCACAACGTCCCATGTAGCTATCACAGTGACCACTGTACTTCCCGCATCTTCATTAACCTCGGTAGGCTCCACTGTAAGCGTGGCTGTAGGAACCACTTCGTCATCGGTAATCGTGAGCGTTACATCTTCCGGCCCCGTAACCTCCTCAGTACTCGTCGCGGTTCCTCCAACCTGAAATATCCGATCTCCAGAGTATACATCATTGTCCACTGCCGTAATGGTCACCTCTCCAGTACTCTCAGTTTCCCCGGCGGCAATCGCGAGTTTGACGTTGGAACTCAATGTGTAATCCGTGGAAGATACGGGATCGACCGACACCTCAATTGTCGTTTCCTGGCTCAATTCTTCACTCAGATATGCAGTAACGGTCGTACTCTCCTCTGTTTCCTCCATAATAATGGGCAGCTCTAACTTTAGCCTTACAATGGGTTTGGGAATCGCACAGGGCGTATATCTAGGATATAAATCTATCTTCCCATCCCTTGCCAGATTTAGAATCTTTTGAGGCAGGCATTCAATGGGGTTATAAGTAAGACGAAGGATAAATTGATCTGTTTCGACACCATCAAAGATATTCTCAGGGAGGGTTTTGAGAGAATTCCTGTGTAAGAACAGTTCTTTCAACCTGCGAAGATCTGCAAAGATAGTCTCATGCAGGGTTTCAAGAGAATTGTCAAATAAATCAAGGCGATTCAAATGGGTGAGACCTGCAAAGATATTCTCAGGCAAAGTTTCGAAAGGATTCCTGTCTAAACTCAATTGTTTCAGTCTGCCAAGCCCGTGGAAAATCTCTTGAGGTAGTTCGGCGAAAGAATTGTTATCTAAGTAAAGATTGTTAAGTTCGTCAAGCCCGTCAAAAAGATCCTCATGAAGGGTGGTAAGACCATCATTATTCGACACGGTCAGCCATTCCAAGGGGAGAGAATTAAAAATATTTACTGGCAAATCACTAAGATCGGGATGATATGAAATCTCTAATGATTTCAAATTGGGGAGTCCAGCAAAGTCATTTGACTCCAATGATTCTATCTTCCCTTCGGCCCCCCATAATCGCAAACTCGTAACGCTTTCTAACTGGTCGGCAGTAACGTCTGCACAATTGTTTTGACCTTCAATTTCAGTAAGAATCTCTTTCCATACTTCTGGAGTTCGACCGCAAATGCCCTCTGTCTGCGCCATGACATCCAACACAAAGAACATCAGAAAAAAACTGACGATCACTCCGAGGTATGTCAAAGGCAGTCTATGCATTATTCTGACACCCAGAATATAACGCTATATAATCCATTCTTTACAAGAGAGGCCGCGAATAAAACGGGCTCTACAATAAATGACTACTCTCACATGAGTCAAACCTTCCGCAGAAAGAAGGGGTTCCACTAGGAACCTTAAATGATAAAGTCCAAAATGCTCACAGTGCTGGAACTATCAACGCCGAAGTGGAATCAGAACTTGACGCTATGCTAAATGCATTGGATCTGATTGGAAGATTGAAGAGTGGCAGCACTGGACGACTGTGCTACGAAGTGGTGCCTTTGGCCACAGCAGACATGGAAAATGGACTGGATCTGGGCATCGTCGGATCTATTCAGGCTGAGGAATGTCTGCGATTGGGAGCGGACATGCAGGCGTACATAGAAATGGCCATTCGGAGGATGGGTGCGGCGCAGAGACAGGTCGGGAATGGAATTGAGTGTTGGCATGCGTTGGTCCTATATTCAATTGCCTGCGGAGTTCGGAGATCGTTCCTTGGTGCTCCACTCAAATGCGGGGTATAGTAGCATCATGAGGGCCATAGATGATGAATCGCAGAGCGGATCGGCGCCTCCGTGAAGTAGCCCCTTGGGGGAATGCTCTGGGGGAGATCAGTGGTACGGAAAATCTCTATCTTCAATGGAAATAGGAAGTTACAGTCAACGCCACAGATAGAACTTAGGTGTGGGGATCTCCACAGGGAAGGTGTCTAACGACAAAACTTTTTACAGTTGTCACTGTGGCACGCCTACGGGGGCAATGGCCCAAGATCTTCGGGCATAACTGGCACCATAAATGAAATGATGATCCTGGATAAATCGTCCGTCTGAAAAGTGAACAAAATACACCAAGATCAGCAAATTCAGAATTAAACCAAAGATTATATTCTGCGTTGAGTATCTTAAACTACTTATAGTGAGAATAATTACCTTCATCTGTTTGATAGAATTCATTTTTAGTGCTCAGCGTTCTATCTGACCGTACACCACATTCTTAAAGATTTATCGTAGCCATGCGAAGATTCTCCTCTTCATATCTGGGTATGGCGGTGGTTGTTTTTCTGTTGTTCTTTGTGCAGAGTATCTCAGCACAAACGGCGAACATTTGCGATCGAACTGAGCAGGTTAGAGACGAGATTCTTAGAAGTATTACGCATAATAATTGTGCAACCGTTACCACAGCCCAGTTATCAAGAATTACGACCTTAGAATTAGCTTCGATGGAGATTGAATCGCTGAAGGAATTTGATTTTCACGCTCTCCGCCGATTGGAAGAGTTAGATCTATATGGTAACCAGTTGGCTTTCCTGCCAGAGGATCTTTTTGAGGGACTCACCAGATTGGAAAAACTGGATTTAGGTAAAAATGATTTCAACACTTTACCAGAGAGCATCTTTGACGGACTCTCTCAGTTGATAGACCTCCGCTTAGACAATTGCAGTCTTACCTCCTTGCCAGAAGATCTCTTTGACGGACTCTCCAAATTGGAGTTGCTAGACCTAGGTTATAATCCCTTCACCACACTGCCAGAAGATCTCTTTGACGGACTCCGCAACTTGGGAACGCTGGTCTTGCAAAAAAATTCTCTCACTTTCCTGCCCGAGAACCTATTCGAGGGACTCACCAGTTTGTGGAGGATCCGCTTATGGGGGAATTCTCTGACTAGCCTTCCCGAAAATCTCTTTGATGGTCTGTCTGGACTCAAATTCTTGTTTATACACGAGAATTCTCTTACTACCTTACCCGAGGGGCTTTTAAATGGACTGTCCAACTTGGAGTTGTTATCCTTAAATGAGAATTCTCTTTATACCCTGCCAGAGAATATCTTTGATGATATTCAACCAACCTTGAACGTCCATCTTATGGATAATCCCATTAACTGCCTGCCAAAAAAGATCCTTGATCTGTGGGATGCAGGAACGATCATCATTTTTCATAGCGGCGGTGACCTTCGTCAATGTCCTGAAGCGCTTTCGCAAGTGATTCTGACTTTAACCCCGCCAGCTATTTCCGAATTAAATGGACGCTCAGCTGTGACTGCGCGTCTGAGCAACCCGTTCACCTCGTCGGTGACAATTACTGTGTCAGCTTCCCCCAATGATCCCGCTACGCCCCGTGATTTTGAGATCAGTCCCAATAAGACGCTCAGAATTCCCGCCGGTGATCATACCAGTTCTGGAGCTGTCACCATCACAGCAAAGGACAATAATTTACCCTCTGGGAATAAAACGATAACGGTAAGCGGCCAAGTGGCAAATATACTGGGGCTTCTGCCTCCCCCTGATGCAACACTTACAATTCTTGATGACGATCACCCCGTTACGCTGAAGATTCGGAGTCTCGGGGTTCACGAAGGGGATGGGATCATTCGGGTGCCTGTGGAGGTCATCCCCGCACCGACCACTGAGGTGAGTGTACGATACCAAACGGTTGGTCAGACCGCCGAAGAGAGTAAAGATTATATACCTACCGAAGGTCTCCTTCGAATTTCTCCCGGGAGTACAATGGAATTTATTGAGATAGAAATCATTGATGATCGAATCACTGAGCCACCAGAGCATTTTTTGGTTCGATTGTTTGAAGCCATGGGTGCGGACTTGGATCCTGAGCAAGCGACCGTGACGATTGAAGACAATGATGAATATCGGCTTCAGGTTGATGACACCGAAGCAGTTGAGGGTTCTATGGAGTTGATCTTTACGGTGACACTGGATGCGCCCAATCCAGAGCAGGTCTTGCGGGTGGAGTATGCGACTCTGGATGGGACGGCTATGGCCCCCGCGGACTATTCCTCACGAAGCGGAACGCTTCGATTTCAACCTGGATCAACCCGCCAGACAATCACGATCCCCCTTGTTGATGATACTGAAGAGGAGGAGGCTGAGAGCTTAATCTTGGAGTTATTCAACCCCGATCTTGCTATTCTGTCAAATAATTCGGCGATCGGGACGATTATTGATGATGATGAACCGCCTCAGATAAGTATCGTGCCATCGCTTCGGGTGCAAGAGGATGCGGGACTGGTTAGCTTTGAGGTCACCTTATCTCATCCGGCAAAAACCCCCTCTACCACAGTTGAATTTAGTGTCACCGATGTGTCGACCGAAAAATTCTTAGACTATAATGTACAGACTCAGAGCCCCCTGCGCTTTAACACTGGACAGAGCACACAAACTATTGATATAGAGATTGTGGACGACGAGTTATTTGAAGAAGAGGAAACGTTTCTGATTCAGTTGACCAATGCTGAGCATGGGGACATCGTGCAGCGTGAGGGACGGGGAATCATTGTAGACAACGATGCGATCACCGTCAGTATCTATGATGAGCGTGAATCAGAGGAAGCAGGCTCTCTTTTTCTACCAGTCCGACTTAGCCAACCAAGTTCCCAGTTGGTAACGGTTCAGTTTACGTCTTCGGATGTGACGGCACATGCAGGATCCGATTACACTGCTTCCCGCGGGATCGTTATTTTTCAGCGAGGAAGCACGGAGGGCAAGATTCATATCCAGATCTTGAATGATGAAGAGAGAGAATCCGAGGAAACGTTTCAAGTGACACTTTCCAGTCCCAAAAATGCGATCCTTGCCCAAGAGACAGGGACGGGCACCATTGTGGATGATGACGGGAGCGCCAGTATTTCGGTGCAGAGTGTGACGGTATCCCGCCGTGTGGCACTGTTTGATTTGATCCTGTCCAACCCCTCCCCAATCCCTGTTCTGGCCAGCTATGCCAGTGAAGACGGGAGTGCGTTGGCAGGCGAGGACTATGAACCAGTGGCAGGTCAGGTCACATTTGCCCCCGGTGAAGTATCCAAAACCGTGGAGGTGAAACTTCTCTCCAACGAGCCTTTGTGGACAGCAAAGACCTTTTCTTTGGTCTTGCTTGCGGCTGTGAATGCAGATGTACACCAAGCCCGAACAGAAGCGGTAATCAAAGAGGCAAGCGAGGAAAGTATCCAGAATGGGTATGTTTCCAGAGTGCTTCGGACCTGGGCTTCCCAGGTGGTAGTCGCTTTAACTCGGCGGATGGAGGGGATGGCGCAATGCCACATCCCCGAACACCTCACTTGGCTTCGTTACAGATCTGAACGCTGGTATCCTGAACAGATCTTCAGTGGATGTGGAGCAGAGTTCACCCATGGAGGGTGGAGTGTATGGGGGCAGGGAGCATTCACACACATGCGTGGCAGGGACGGAGCATTGTCCCTGCGCTCCGATGTCACTACCATGCTCTTAGGAGCAGACTACGGGTGGCATCAGGGATGGATGGCAGGGCTCTTGGCTGCACAGAGCTGGGATCAAGGGACCTATGAGACACCAACGCAGTCTGGAACGGCATCCTCAAGATTGACAGGGATCTATCCGTATGTCAGTTATCAAACGGAAACCGGAATGCGTGGATGGATTCTCTTGGGGCTGGGACGCGGCGAGACCGAAGTGGAGACACTGGACTCCGAAGTGGATGCTGCGCTGGTTGCGCTGGGACTGACTGGAACATTGACCGGTGACAGGGCTGGACGGCTGGGCTACGAGGTCGATGCGTTTTGGGCTACGGCAACGATGGAGAATGGATCCGATCTGGGTGTGCGCAGGATCCGCGCAGGTGCGGAGGGAAGTCTACGATTGGGACGAGGGATGGAGCCGTATATGGAAGCTGCCCTTCGGCAGGATGGAGGGGATGCCGAAACGGGAATGGGACTTGAACTGGGTGGAGGCATCCGATGGTCAACCAGTCAACTACGTGCAGAATTCGGAGGTCGTGCCCTGCTACTGCATACGAGTGAGGGGATGCGCGAATGGGGACTGATGGGGGCGATTGAGTACGGAGCAGTAGGCGGACTTGGCCCCTCCATGCGGATACGACCACTGTGGGGGAATGTCTATGGTGGACACCTCTGGCGCGAAGCGCCGCTACATTCCATAGCACTGGGGAATACCGATGAACGTATTGAGATGGAACTGGGGTATGGAACTCCGGTCAGGGGAAGTCTTGGACGATCCATCGTGGGAATGACGCTGGATCCAAGAGGGCGCGCCTACCGGGTTGGATACAACCTGCGCATGCGACAGGGACTGCAATTCTCGGTAGCGACCACCGCGCGAACCGTGGAGGAAAACCGAATCCCAAATTCTTATGGACTGAGTGCACGCATAAATCTGAAATGGTGATCAGTCTGGATCATTGGTGTTCTCTCGGATCAGATTAATCATCCAAGCACTGCTGATCAAACCTCTCCAGCGAGAGGAATTGATTCGTTTCAAATACAAGTGTAAAATGCAGGCATACGGGAAAATCACTTGAACTTGATGAATATCAAGAATAAAAAATCACCTAACTCACTGACGCAATTGCGCCTAAATTGCATTTAAGTTTGCAGATCCAATTGAAATGGCTACTTTGTAGAGTTCAATGGTGTGCGTTTAGAAAGTTTGTTCTCCTTATCTTAGGTTTTTCTAACATATTCATTAAATTTTGTTTTTCCAATACGAAGGATCGACTAAGTTATTGATCTGAGTCAAACATCCCGAAAATGAAATTCAATACAACTGCAACAGATATTCGATACCAACCGGATGAAACCCCTCCCCTGCTGCTGACGATCGGGCTGGGATTTCAGATGGCTCTTCTTAGTATCGGGGGCATCGTCCTGACTCCTGCAATTATTATCCGAGCTGGCGGTGGAAGCGATGAATATCTCGCTTGGGCTGTCTTTGCGGCCGTCATTGTGAGTGGAGTCTCCACGATCATGCAAGCAACCGCAAAATTCAGAATTGGAGCCGGCTATATATTGCTGATGGGAACGTCCGGGGCATTCATTGGCGTCTGTATCGGTGCGCTGAATAAGAGCGGGCCCGCAACGATGGCGACGTTGGTGATTGTTTCCGCACTCTTGCAACTGCTCTTTGCTGCAAAACTGTCCAGTTTTCGACGGATTTTGACTCCTACGGTTACTGGCACGGTGATCATGCTCATCGCCGTTACAGTCATGCCAATTCTGTTTGATATGCTCACACAGATCCCCGAAGGAACCTCATTATTTGGAGGAGGACTCAGTGCGACGGTTACGCTCATTGCTACGCTCTTGTTGGCCTTCAAAGCAAGGGGGATCCTTCGTTTATGGGCACCAATGATCGGGGTCATGGCTGGAACGATCACATCATTCTTCTTCGGGATCTATGATACTCAGTCCATTCAGGAAGCTGGTTGGTTTGGATTCCCATCCTTCTCCGGTTGGCCTGGACTTGACTTTGAGTTTGGACCGATCTTCTGGGCCTTCCTGCCCGCATTCATTTTTGTGACTATGATCGGTGCTATTGAGACCGTTGGAGATTCAATTGCAGTGCAAAAGATTTCTTGGCGAAAGCCACGCGCATCCGATTTTCGTACCGTTCAGGGAGCCCTTACGGCGGATGGATTTGGCAATTTTCTTTCTGGGATCACAGGTACAATTCCGAATACGACCTATTCCAGTTCCGTTTCCGTCGTGGAACTCACTGGGGTTGCATCCAGAGCATGTGGGGTTGCCATTGGCGTGATCTTCATCTTTTTATCCATGAACCCAAAGTTCCTCGCGGCAATTTTGGCTATCCCAGCCCCAGTTGTCGGAACCTTCATCACCGTATTAATCGCAATGCTATTCGTTTTGGGGATGAAAATTGTCGTTCAAGACGGAATCAACTACCGGAGTGGACTGATCTGCGGAATATCATTCTGGATTGGCACTGGGCTACAAAATGGGACGATCTTCCCTGAGTTCTTTAACGGATTGGCTGCCGGAACCTTTGAAAATGGCATGGTGAGTGGAGGACTCGTTGCAATCCTGCTAACTATCGTATCAGAATTTACATTGAAAGGCAGGAGACGAATCCGAACACGTTTGGATGTGAAGGCACTCCCCGAACTACAATCCTTTATTCAAAAATTCTCCAAGAATCACTCATGGTCTTCAAATTTCACACTTCAAGTTGAAGCTGCCGCCGAAGAAGCACTTCTAGTCCTGTCAAATGATTCTGAGAATGCCACAGACGAAGGGGTTCTTCAATTGATCATCAAACATGAACCAGGCCTAGCAACATTGGAGTTTGTAGCCGCCGACTCCGCCGAGAATCTGGAGGACCGAATTGCACTGATGGGTTCCGATGTATCTGGCCCCGATGATCTGGAGCGAGATGTATCCCTGAGAATGCTTAAACATCTAAGCGCATCCATACGACATGAACGATATCATGGTACAGAGATTATCGTCCTGAAAGTGCGTGACTCCGCCATAACTCATCAAAGAGTGACGGCGTAATTTAACATCACCGCATCAGACTTGCACCAAGTTTCAAACTGATTACACCTTCAACTCAAGTGCGGGCTTGATCCTTTTGATTGGAGGTTGACTGGTCGTTGCCCCATCACCCGCGGTAGATTGATCAATCTCCGCACCAATGGTAAACTGCAGCTCTTCCAGTTCAGACTTGGACCCAACAACAATATCTCGGAACTTCCGCTGACCTGTCCCAGCAGGAATGAGATGGCCAACAATCACATTCTCCTTGAGTCCGTAGAGCGGATCTACTTTGGCACTAATCGCTGCCTCGGTGAGAACCTTGGTTGTTTCCTGAAAGGATGCAGCAGAGATAAATGAATCCGTCGCAAGTGCTGCTTGAGTAATTCCTAAAAGAAGTGGTTCACCAACCGCAGGGTGTGCTTCGCGAACCGTTACCTCACTGAGATCACGACGTTTCATCTCAGAGTTCACCTCGCGTAACTGTCGACGATCAACCAGAGAGCCGATACGAAGTCCAGATTCGCCAGCATCGGTGACAACAAATTTGTCATACAACGCGTCATTCAACTCCTCAAGCTGGAACCCTGCAATTGCCTCTTCTTCCAGAAGAACTGTATCTCCGGGATCCGTGACTTTTATTTTTTGCATCATCTGACGGACAATCACTTCAATGTGCTTGTCATTGATTGCCACGCCCTGTAGACGATAAACTTCCTGGATTTCATTGACGAGATACTCCTGTACCGCTCGGGCACCTTTGATCCGCAAAATATCTCGCGGAGAAACCTGTCCATCAGATAATGGATTCCCTGCGCGGACAAAGTCATTCTCATGGACAAGAATGTGCTTCTGGAGAGATACGAGATAGGTATGGGTATCAAGCCCATCACGACTCGTGACAATGACTTCCATGGCACCACGTTTCCTTCCACCAAAGGTGACCACCCCGTCGATCTCGCTCACAACCGCAGCGTCGGTCGGCGTTCGCGCCTCAAAGAGCTCCGTCACGCGGGGGAGACCACCAGTAATGTCACGTGTTCTGGCAGATTGTCGAGGAATTTTTGCAAGAACTTCACCCGCCTGTACATGATCGTCGTCACTTACTTGCAATCTGGCACGAACAGGTAGTGGATATTCCCGATGTGTATCGTCAGACGTAAAGACCCGAATTGCAGGTGTAAGTGAACGCTCTCTGCTCTCAATAATTACTTTCTCCTTGCGACCAATGAATTTATCCGACTCTTCCCGCAGGGTGGTTCCATCAATAATATCCTGGAATCGGACTGAGCCAGACACTTCAGATAAGATGACACTGTTATAGGGGTCCCAGCTAGCTAATACCGCATCCTTTTCAACCATATCTCCATCGGACACAAGTATCTCGGCACCAAAGGGAATAATTGAGGAAAATAATTGCCGATTTTCATCGTCAACAACTCGAATCTCGCCCTGTCTAGTCAGGACGATATCAACAGATCCACTCGAACCTTCATAGGTAACAGTTCTGAGGTTCTCATAAACAATTTGACCTGCAAATTTGCTTCGAATCGTACTATCTGCTTCAATTCGGCTAGCCGTTCCCCCAACATGGAATGTTCGGAGAGTCAACTGCGTACCAGGTTCACCAATGGATTGGGCAGCCACAATGCCAACTGCTTCACCAGACTCAACGAGCCGTCCAGTACCCAGGTTTCGTCCATAGCAAAGTGAACAGGTACCTCTCTTCGCTTCGCAGGTAAGAACGGAACGAATTTCTACCTGCTCAATGCTGGTTTCTGCAATATGCTTGGCCTTTTGCTCATCAATTACCTCGTTCGCTAATACAATGATTGCATCCGTGAGTGGATCACGAACATCGTGAAGAGAGACACGACCAAGAATTCGATCTGCCAGTGGTTCAACCACAGTCTCATTATCCTTGAGTGCACTGATTCGAATCCCTCGCAAGGTTCCACAGTCATACTGGGTCACCGTTACATCCTGTGCCACATCAACAAGGCGACGCGTCAGGTAACCAGCATCCGCCGTTTTTAGGGCGGTGTCCGCGAGTCCCTTTCTTGCACCGTGAGTTGAGATAAAATATTCCAGAACGGACAATCCTTCCTTGAAATTTGAAACGATAGGATTTTCAATAATCTCACCGGCAGAGCCAACCAGACTTTTTTGCGGCTTGGCCATCAGACCGCGTATTCCACCTAACTGACGAATCTGTTCCTTGGAACCACGCGCGCCAGAATCAGCCATCATATAAATCGCATTGAAACCCTCTTCATGCTCTTTCAGGGTATCAAATAGAACTTCGGAAACACTATTGTTCGTTCGAGTCCAGATATCTATAACTTTGTTGTAGCGCTCATTATCGGTAATGTAGCCTTCTTCGTAATTGTGATAGGCAGTAGCCACCTCGGTTTTTGCCGAGTCAATCAAGTCCATCTTCTTGTTGGGAACAACTATATCCGCCAAAGAGAAGGTCAATCCAGCCGTAGTAGCACGCTCAAAGCCTGAGCGCTTGATCTCGTCCAGAAAACGTACCGTCTGAGGAAAATCTGTCGCAGTAAGTACCTCACCTATAATGCGCCTCAGGTTCTTTTTGGTCAACACATCATTGATATAAGGTACCCCATCAGGAACCACTTCGTTGAATAGAACCCGTCCAACGGTAGTATCAACCACTTCTCCCGTGTTCAACCGAACCTTGATCTTGGCATGCACATCAACTCTCTGTTGGTCAAATGCTTGTCGTACTTCATAAGTAGAGGAAAATCGCATACCTTCCCCCTTTTGACCGGAACGTGATTTGGTCAGATAATAGAGACCCAGTACCATATCCTGCGTCGGTACAGTGATGGGGCCGCCATGAGCAGGCGAAAGGATATTGTGGCTTGACAACATCAATATCATGGCCTCCATACACGCATCATGTCCCAAAGGAACATGTACTGCCATCTGGTCACCGTCAAAGTCAGCATTAAACGCTGTACAGACAAGTGGATGGAGCTGGATGGCTTTCCCTTCGGTCAGTACAGGTTGAAACGCCTGAAAACCCAGACGATGAAGTGTCGGTGCTCTATTGAGCATCACAGGTCGTCCCTGAATAACCTTTTCAAGAATATCCCATACTTCGGATGTCCGCCGATCCACAACCTTTTTCGCACTTTTGACAGTTTTGACTATTCCCCGCTCAATCAACTTTCGGATGACAAATGGCTTGAACAACTCCACAGCCATTTCTTTTGGGAGACCACACTGGTGCAGATCAAGTTCCGGGCCAACTACAATGACCGAACGTCCCGAATAATCAACCCTCTTACCCAAAAGGTTCTGACGGAATCGCCCCTGCTTACCCTTGAGCATATCCGAGAGACTCTTCAATGCACGATTAGAGTCGCTTCGGACGGCATTCACCTTACGAGAATTATCAAATAAACTGTCAACCGCTTCCTGAAGCATCCGTTTTTCATTCCGAAGAATGACTTCTGGTGCCTTGATGTCTATTAGACGCTGTAATCGGTTATTTCGAATGATCACTCGACGATATAAGTCATTCAGATCGCTCGTGGCGAATCGACCTCCTTCAAGTGGGACTAAGGGGCGAAGTTCAGGAGGAATCACTGGAATCACACGCAGAACCATCCACTCAGGATAGTTATCAAGACGTCGGTTCGCATCGCGGAAGGCTTCAACAACCGTCAGGCGCTTGATCGCATCAGCTTTGCGCTGCTGACTGCTCTCAGTTTTAATCTGAAACCTTAACTCATGCGAAAGTTCATCTAACCGGAGACGTTTAAGCATAAACTCGATCGCCTCTCCACCAATCATGGCAATAAATTTATCAGGATCGTCATCAGAAAGGCGGTTGTTATCCTCTCTGATTTTATACAAGATTTCGTAAAACTCTTCTTCCTTCAAGAGTTGATTATCTTCGATTCCATGCTCAGCGGCACATCCAGCTTGAACAACCACATACTCTTCGTAATAGATGACCCTCTCTAACTTCTTCGTGCGAAGATTAAGCAAGTGTCCAATCTTGTTCGGCATGGTACGAAAGTACCATATATGAACCACCGGTACCGATAAGGCAATGTGCCCCATTCGTTCGCGACGCACACTTTTTTGGGTTACCTCCACTCCACAGCGGTCACAGATGATTCCTTTGTAACGAATCCTCTTGTATTTATTACAATAGCACTCCCAATCTTTGACAGGGCCAAAAATTCGCTCGCAGAATAGACCGTCTTTCTCGGGTTTGAAACTGCGATAGTTAATCGTCTCGGGCTTAAGAACCTCACCATGACTTCTATCAAGAATCGTCTCGGGAGAGGCGAGATTTATGGTGATCGCTGAGAACGTCTTACTCGGGGTTGAGGTGTTTCCGTACGGCATAAGCGTTTAGCCTAGATATTTAAAGTTTAATGCGAAACTAGCGGACCGGTCAGTCAAGCGAAACTTCCAGACCAAGTCCCTGTAACTCCCTCACGAGAACATTAAAACTCTCGGGGATGCCAGCTGCGGGCATGTTCTCACCCTTAACAATACACTCATATGCTTTGGAGCGCCCATGAACATCATCACTCTTGTACGTGAGCATCTCTTGTAGAACATTGGAAGCTCCATAGGCATACATTGCCCAAACCTCCATCTCACCAAGACGCTGACCTCCAAATTGAGCTTTCCCTCCTAAGGGCTGCTGAGTAATGAGACTGTACGGCCCAATAGATCGAGCATGAATTTTATCGTCAACCAGATGGCTCAACTTTAACATGTAAATTTGGCCAACAGTTGTTTTTTGATCAAAGGGTTCCCCTGTCAAGCCATCGTACAACTGTGTTCTGCCGTCTACTGGCAAACCAGCTGCCTCCATGTTCTCGATCAAATCATCCATTGTAGGACCGTCAAAGCTGGGAGTGGCAAATCGCTTACCCAGTTTTTGACCTGCCCAACCAAGGAGTGTCTCATAAATTTGGCCTAAATTCATTCGGGAGGGGACTCCGAGTGGGTTGAGGATAATATCAACCGGGGTGCCATCTTCCAGAAAAGGCATATCTTCTACAGGAACGATTCTGGCAACAACGCCTTTGTTTCCGTGGCGTCCAGCCATCTTATCCCCGACCTGAATTTTCCGTTTTCTGGCGATATAGACTTTGGCAAGTTGGACAATTCCTGGGGAGAGTTCATCCCCCATCTCCGCACGATGCCGTTCACGCTTAAACTTGGCATCAATCCGACTAAACGATTGATTGAAGTTTCTGAACAACTTTTGAAGGTTCGGAGTGACGGATCGTTTCCCTTTGACTTTAAAGTTGGGGTTCAACTCATAAGGTTGAACATCTTTGAAGTTTGATTCCAGAATTTTGGCGCCTTCAACTACGACAATCTCACCGTCATGAGATTCAATATCGGACGAAGCGGTGCATCCATCCACCAAATCAAAAAATTTCTTTATGAATTCGGAATGCAAGTGATTAAGCGCCCGCTCGTAATTTTTCTCAATCGTTGCAAGTTGTTGATGCTCACGCTTCTTGGACTCAGGATCAGAACTCCGCCGACTAAAAAGCTGGGTATCAATCACCACACCATCCATCCCTGGAGGAGCTTTCAATGAGGCATCCTTAACATCACCAGCCTTATCACCGAAAATGGCTCGGAGTAATTTTTCTTCAGGGGTAGGATCGGTTTCCCCCTTGGGGGTAATTTTGCCCACAATGATATCTCCAGCTTTGACCTCAGCGCCAATGCGTACTATTCCTCGTTCATCAAGATCTTTGGTCGCTTCAACGGAAACATTGGGAATCTCACGGGTAAGTTCCTCCTGCCCACGCTTCGTCTCTCTTACTTGCAGGTCAAAAGCCTCAATATGAACCGAAGTAAAGACATCCTCGGTAACAAGTCGCTCAGAGAGTACGATTGCATCCTCAAAATTATAGCCGCGCCAAGGCATGAAGGCAACGAGTACATTCTTACCAAGTGCCAGCTCTCCTTTTTCGGTGGCAAATCCATCCGTCAGAACGGTACCGCTATTTACCTTTTGTCCTGCGGTGACAATTGGTTTCTGATTGATGCAAGTGTCCTGATTGGTACGTCGAAATTTTGTGAGTTCGTATTCTTTTTCTGGCTCATCAAATGCAACTTTTCGCTCCTGAGCAGACTGATTGTAGCGAACTACAATCCGTTTCGCATCCACATACTCAACTACCCCATTCCCATCAGCAACGATGGCCGCACGGGAATCTCTGGCAACGCGTCCTTCCATACCCGTTCCCACAATCGGAGCTTCAGCACGAAGTAAGGGAACTGCCTGACGCTGCATATTAGAACCCATCAGCGCACGGTTTGCATCGTCATGTTCTAAAAATGGGATGATCGAAGCACTGGGCGAGACAATTTGATTTGGAGCAATATCCATATATTGAATGCGATCTGGTCTTTCCGAAGGGAATTCTCCACGGTGACGACACCGCACCAAATCATCCAGAAAACGTCCCTCTTCATCTATGAGGGCATTTGCCTGAGCAATGATTGCATCATCTTCCTCTTCCGCAGATAGATAGAAAATTGAATCGGTTACCATACCATTCTCTACCTTTCGGTAGGGAGTTTCGATAAACCCGAAGTGATTGATTCGTCCGTGTACACAAAGCGAAGAAATCAAGCCGATGTTTGGCCCCTCGGGTGTTTCAATGGGGCATAAACGACCATAATGGGTGTAATGAACATCTCGCACTTCAAAGCCTGCACGCTCTCTGGTGAGCCCACCTGGGCCTAATGCTGACATCCTTCGCTTATGTGTCAACTCAGCAAGTGGATTCGTCTGATCCATATACTGGCTCAGTTGATTGGTTCCGAAGAACGTATTTATGACGCTGGAGATGGTCTTTGCATTGACCAGATCCTGAGGAGTCAAGGAATCGGCATCGCGGGCGTTCATTCGTTCACGAATCGTGCGCGCCATGCGGGCAAGACCAAGGGAAAACTGAGCGCCAAGCTGTTCACCAACCGTGCGCACGCGCCGATTACTCAGATGATCAATATCATCTAGTCCACTTTGCCCCGATCGAAGTTCAAGCAGTTTGCGAACGATCGTGACAAAATCTTCTTTCGTTGGGATGATCGTTTCAGGCGGTACACTCAACCCCAAGCGTTTATTAATACGGTAGCGTCCAACAGCACCAAGATCGTATCGCTTCTCATTGAAAATGAGTCGGTCAAGGATGTTCTTAGCGGCATCGGAGTCAGGAGGTTCGCTGTCACGTAGTACCCTGTAAATCTCATCCTGAGCCTCTGAATAATTATTTGATGGGTCACGCCGAAGCGTTTTAATCAGAGGGCTTGTATCTAGTGGTTCAGAATCTTCCTCATGGAGAATGTAAATCTGATCCACCTTGTAGTCCTTGAGATTAGTCCAATCATCTAGCACAAGAACATGGTCAGCGGGAAGGACGATTCGATTAATAATTTCTTCAACGAACTCACCTGTTTCCTTGTTGATGTATTCGACAACATCGCCCGTCTCTTTGTCAATGTGCTCAATCATCTCCCCCGTCTGCTTATCAAACACCTCAATATATTCTCCTAAGTCTCGAGTCAGATACTCGATGGGGAAGCCAGTTTCACGCTCTTTATATCCGAGTAACTTCCCAGTGGATTCATCTAGTTCACGAACCGGGGTGACCTGCTTTGTAACGCTAAATGCAAGTGCAGATTTGGTAAGTTTCCGAAAATTTTTCTTTGTGGTAAGGTTTACCCCTTTGGCCAAATCAAATAGGCGAATAATCTCATCGGTCTCTCCAAACCCCATGCCACGCAGAAGTGTAGTGACAGGTAGCTTCCTCTTCCGATCAATGTATGCCCACATGACATTGTGTACATCCGTGGAAAATTCAATCCATGAACCACGGAACGGGATGATGCGTGCGGAGAAAAGCTGTGTTCCATTGGGATGAACCGCCTGACCAAAGAAAACCCCCGGACTCCGATGTAATTGCGAAACCACGACGCGCTCCGCGCCATTGATTACAAAAGAGCCACGCGAGGTCATGGCGGGCAAATCCCCAAGGTAGACCTCCTGCTCAACCGCCTCTTCTGCTTCATCCTCATCTTCATCTTCCTTTGCAGAGAGCCGCAGAACAGCTTTCAACGGAATCGCATAATTTAATCCCTGAGCTAAACACTCTTCAATTGAGTGCTTTGGAGGCCCTAAGGAGTAGTCAACGAACTCCAATGTATAGCGCCCCTTGGTATCTTCAATTGGAAAATGATTCAGAAAGATTTGCTGAAGCCCTTTCTCATCAGATCGTTGATCAGAGGAGGGTCTCGCCTGTACAAAATCCTCGTAGGATTCAAGCTGTACACCCAGAAAATCGGGGTAATCCAAAACTGGACGCGATCGGGCAAAGTTGACTCGTGTCTCATGTTGACCATTCTTGTTGGACATGTACGCCTTAGGTCTGTTAATAATTGAAAAACACTGACGCGAACGTCAGAAAAAATGAAGAAACTCTGGAACGATTACTTGACTTCAATCTCTGCACCAGTAGATTCAAGACGAGATTTAATATCGTTTGCTTCTTCCTTTGAAGCCCCTTCTTTGATTGGAACAGGAACACTGTCAACAAGCGCCTTAGCTTCTTTTAGCCCCAATCCTGTGATCGCGCGTACTTCTTTGATCACACCGATCTTACTACTTCCAAAGCTGGTAAGGATGACATCAAACTCGGTCTGTTCCTGAACTGCATCATCTTGACCACCTGCTACACCAGGAGCAGAAACAGCCACCGCTGAGGCAGCAGGCTTGATACCATACTCAGATTCAAGAAGTGACGCTAGGTCGCTGGCTTCCTTGATTGTAAGGGATACCAACTCTTCAGCTAGTTGTTTTAAGTCTGCCATGATGATAAATATAAAGTTTCCAGCGGCGGTCTCAGCGATTGAAGCTGCGCCGCAGATTATGGGTAATGGAGGTTAATCCTCCTGACGATTTTTTAATGATTCCAAGATTGCGAGAATGCTACTCCCCTGTGATTCCACCAAAGAAACAACAGTCCGAATCGGTGACAAAAACAGTGTGACCACATCGCCCAAGAGTTCATCTTTGGACCTGAGTGATGCGAGGGTATCAATTTGATCACCTTCAAACAGTACACCATCCACAATCGCTGCTTTAAGTTCGGGGAGGGACTGATCCGATTGCTTTCTGAAATCCTTGATTGCACGGGCAGCCGCACTCGGCTCCATACTGATCGCGATTGCAGTTGGGCCCCTCAGGTAATCAAAAGCGGACTCATATCCTCCAGTACTCTGCATGGCGCGCTTCAGCAACGTATTTTTGACGACACGATACTCCACGCCTGCCTCACGGAGAATTTGTCGTAGTTGACTGACCTCTTCAACGTTGAGACCTTTGTAATCAGTCACATAAACTGAAGGATTATCCTCCAGTTTTTCGGTCAGGCTTGAAACGACTTCCTCTTTCTGGGCTCTGGTTACGGACATTGATTCAACGAGAAATATTCAGGACTTCCGAGGATGAAATTTTTACGGGAGGTCCCATACTGGTGGACAGGGTAATGGAGCGTATATAGGCACCTTTGGCAGATGCTGGACGAAGGCGTAGTACTTCCAAAAGAAATGCATGCGCATTTTCTTCAATCTGTGAGGCGGTGAAAGATGCACGTCCAATCCCTGAGTGTAGGTTGCCTTGTTTATCAACCCGAAAATCAATCTTTCCAGCCTTGACTGCCTTCACAGCCGCCGTAACATCCATAGTTACGGTCCCGCTCTTGGGATTGGGCATAAGCCCCCTTGGTCCAAGTACTCGGCCAAGACGACCTACTTTGGACATGACATTCGGAGTGGCAATGATCACATCAATATCTGTCCAACCCTCCTGAATACGCTGAACATAGTCATCTAATCCCACATGATCTGCACCAGCAGATTCAGCTTCCTGCTGCTTATCAGGGCTAGCGAGAACGAGAACTCGAACTTCTTTTCCAGTACCATGAGGTAATGCCACGCTTCCACGAACCATCTGATCAGCATGTCGAGGATCAACGCCCAATTGAAGATCAATATCGACAGATTCATCAAACTTGGCGGGTTTGGTGTCTTTTAGGACAGTAGAAGCTTCCTGCAGTGTAAATGGACCTCCTCCTGCTTCTTGAATTACCTCGGAGGCATATTTATAGCGTTTCCCTTTTTTTGACATCAATCAGTGAATTACGATAACACGAGACCGTGTTGATAAGGATAGATCCCTATGTTGGACTACCCGTTACAATGATCCCCATTGATCTAGCCGTACCAGCAATCATACTTGCTCCTTGGTCTAAATCAAATGCGTTGAGATCTTCCATTTTTTTCTGTGCAATGTCACGACACGTTTCCCAAGTTACGGTACCAACTTTATTGCGAATTGAATCGTCAGCACCTTTGGTGGCATCAATTGCCTGGAGAAGAAGCACAGAAGCTGGAGGGCTTTTGACAATAAATGTGAATGATTTATCAGCATAGACACTAATGACTACTGGAAGCACCAGTCCTGAGCGGTCCTTGGTCGCAGCATTAAACTGGTTACAGAATTCCATAATATTCAGGCCATACTGTCCAAGAGCAGGCCCAATTGGTGGAGCAGGATTCGCTTGTCCAGCCTTCACTTGAAGCTTGATCAGGTTTTCAACGGGTTTTCCAGTTGCCATGTTAATAAAACAAACGAAATTGAACAAAAATTTTTGGGTAGCCCACTGCTACGAGTGCTCAGCAGAATGGTTCCACAATTCAATAATGAATTTATTCTTCGGAAATTATCTGCAAATAGTCTAATTCAACTGGTGTTTTTCGACCGAATATGGACACCATGACTCGAACTTTCATCTTGTCGGGATACACATCGTCCACAACCCCCGAAAAATTATTGAATGGACCATCAATCACTCGGATTGCATCCCCAGTAGCGAAGGGAATTTCCGGTTTATCACCAGTCTCCCTTGCTTCATCAAGTCGACCTAGAATCCGATTGATGTCTTCTTGCAGGAGGGGCTCTGGGCGGTCCCGGGAGGGCAACCATTTAATGGCTTCTCTCTTGATTTTGAATACTTGCTCTTTGAACACATACGCCAATTGCTTGTCAAGCGCCGCATTCACCAGCATGTATCCAGGGAAATCAGTTTTTTCCCGCGTACGTTTTTTTCCTCCACGCATCACGAAGATATTTTGCGTAGGAATCAGAATATCACCGAGTTGGTCTGCTAAACCTTCACGCTCAATGGTCTCGATGATGAATTCTTTTACTTTTTTTTCATGCCCGGAAAATGTTTGCAGGGCATACCACTTGAATTTAGTTTTCTGTGGGTGATTCATTCTGTATTGCAGCAGTTATCCTGGATAAATCACGTCAAGAACATAACTAATCACTCGATCAGCACCAAATATGAACAATGCAAGCACAAAGCTCGCTACGAGGGTGATCACCGTATGATTGATGAGTTCTCTACGTTGGGGCCAACTGGCCTTGCGCATCTCAGTCGCTACCTCTTCAAGGTAGTTTCGAGTTTTATGAATAATTTTTTTCATGGGTGGATTAATTTGCACGGGTGGTAGGACTTGAACCCACAACCTGCGGTTTTGGAGACCGCTGCTCTGCCAGTTGAGCTACACCCGTTAATTGGCAAGAATTCAGTCAAGAATTTCGGTGACTACACCTGCACCGACTGTTCGCCCTCCTTCACGGATCGCAAAACGCAATCCCTTCTCCATTGCTACCGGCTGGATCAATTTCACGCGGAACTGCGTGTTGTCGCCCGGCATCACCATCTCCGTCCCAGAAGGTAACTCTATATCTCCTGTCACATCTGTCGTCCGAAAATAAAATTGGGGGCGGTACCCTGGGAAAAATGGCGTGTGACGACCTCCCTCATCCTTGCTCAGTACATATACCTCACAACGAAACTCCTGATGCGGCTCAATTGAGTTCGGATGCACGATCACCTGCCCTCGCTCTACTCCATCCTTAGAGATCCCGCGCAAGAGCAACCCTACATTATCTCCTGCCTGCCCCTCATCCAATATCTTACGAAACATCTCCACACCCGTGACCGTCGTCGTCGTTGTCTCAGGACGAATCCCTACAATCTCCACTTTCTCCCCTGTACGTACGATCCCCCGCTCTACCCGACCCGTCGCGACCGTTCCACGCCCCGTGATTGAGAATACATCCTCCACCGGCATCAAAAATGGCTTATCCTTATCCCGATCCGGTGTGGGAACATAGGAATCCACCGCGGACATCAATTTGAGCACGGTCTCTTCCCACTCCGACTCCCCATTCAATGCGCCCAGTGCGGAACCCTGAACAATCGGAAGATCCTCCCCTGGAAATTCATATGCGCTCAGAAGATCCCGGATCTCCATCTCCACCAACTCCAGGAGCTCCTCATCATCAACCAGATCCACCTTGTTCATGAAGACCACAATGTAGGGAACCCCTACCTGACGCGCCAACAGGATATGCTCGCGGGTTTGGGGCATCGGGCCATCCGACGCATCCACCACCAGGATCGCTCCATCCATCTGCGCTGCACCCGTCACCATGTTCTTTACATAGTCCGCGTGTCCTGGACAGTCCACATGGGCGTAGTGCCGTTCCGAGGTCTCATACTCCACATGCGCCGTCGCAATCGTGATCCCACGCTCCCGCTCTTCGGGCGCGTTATCAATGGAATCAAACGAACGGATCTCCGTCCCTCCGATACGATCATTCAAGACCCGAGTGATCGCTGCGGTCAAGGTCGTCTTGCCGTGATCCACATGTCCGATCGTGCCGACATTCACATGCGGCTTCGTACGCTGGAATACTTCCTTTGCCATGATGGAAATCTATAATTATTTGTGATTGATTTGAGCCGCCTCTCGGGTTTGAACCGAGGCCCCCTTCCTTACCATGGAAGTGCTCTACCACTGAGCTAAGGCGGCAGTGATGATTGAGCGGGAGACGAGGGTCGAACTCGCGACATTTAGCTTGGAAGGCTAATGCTCTACCAACTGAGCTACTCCCGCTGGTGTGGGCAGGGAAGGATTCGAACCTCCGAAGGCTGAGCCAGCAGATTTACAGTCTGCCCCCGTTGGCCACTTGGGTACCTGCCCCACAATCCAGTCATTGTATGAGATTATCTGGTTCTTGTGCCACTGTTTGGTGAATCATGAAGAGCTGGCGAAGGGACTTGAACCCCCGACCTGCTGATTACAAATCAGCTGCTCTACCAGCTGAGCTACGCCAGCGAAGAGAATTTCAATTACACTACAGCCGATCAATATACGTAAAATATTGTTATTTAACGTGATTTAGACGATTTCGTTTGATCGCCTTATATAATTGCCATCCTAGAAAGAGGAGGATTAGCCCTGAAATCAGTTTCCCATATTGGGATAGATAGTCTACAACGCGTTCCCACTCATCTCCTACCAGATAGCCCAACATTGCAATGATAGACACCCAAACAGTTGCACTCAATAAAGCAAAAAGCCCCACGGGCCAAGGGGGCATTTGACTCAATCCAACCGTAAAGGAAATCACGGTACGGGCGCCACTCAAAAACCGATTTGCCGCTATAACGGTGTATCCCCTAGAACGAATCCAATTTTGTACTCGGGAAACCGACTCTACGGGTAGCCAGCGGAGTGCTCTTGATTCAAGGAGTTTCGGGCCTCCAAAGCGTCCCACATAGTACATGCACATAAATCCGATCGTTCCTCCCAGTGTGCTATAAAGGATTACAGCAAAGAGAGACATTGGGCCAATAGCAGCCAAATATCCCCCAAATACGACAAGCACATCTCCCGGTATGGGGGGGAAAACATTTTCTAGCCATGCAATCAAGAAAACCACCATGTACCCCCATATCACGGGTACTTCGGTGATTCTACCAAGGAGTTGGGAAAAGATCTCTTCCATTGGAAGGCTAGGACCTATTATTGGCAGAGAGTAGACCAACCGCCCACGCGGCAACCCCTTCCTCATGTCCCACCATTCCCAATCCTTCCGATGTGGTTGCCTTCACTGAAACCTGACTGACTTGAATTCCCAAATCTTCAGAAATTACCTGCCTCATCCGATCTATATACGTGCGAATCTTCGGCCGCTCGAGCGCAACGGTAGCATCAACATTGACTACATGATAACCATCTCTTGATAGGAGCATGTTCACACTACGCAGAAGTTCCCGACTGTTGGCTCCCTTCCATTTATCATCTGAATCTGGGAAATGAACACCGATATCTCCCAAGGCTGCTGCACCTAAGAGAGCATCAGAAATGGCATGCAACAATACATCCGCATCCGAATGACCAGCTAATCCCAGTGAGTGCGGGATCGTAATTCCACCTAATATGAGAGGACGTCCTTCAATCAGTTGATGAACATCATACCCAATGCCAACCCTGAAATTCATGTGGTAGAATTCATGTTTTTCCACATTTTCAGCGCCCACTCCCAGTCCGACTGGGTAGTGATTTTAAAATTCATTTGATCTCCATCAATAATCTTCACTTTTTTACCAATATGATACAGAAGTGCAACATCGTCCGTAGCTGCCGAGATATTGTCTTTGGCCCGTTGGAATGCATCCATGAGCAGATCATACTTAAACCCTTGCGGCGTCTGCATTGCGTAGAGTCCCTCCCGAGAGATGGATTCGGTAAAGAATCCTCTCTCTCCATAGCGTACAGTATCTGCGACAGGCAGTGCGACTGCCGCTGCTCCATGGGTCTCGGTTGACGCAACGACCTTGGTAATGAGTTGCTCAGAGACAAATGGGCGAGCTGCATCATGAATCAACACAATCTGGACGGGTTCATTGAGAGCATTCAACCCCGCCTGTACGGACTCCTGCCGGGTTGCCCCTCCAGAAACAACCTGACAAGGTTTTTCCATAGGCATTAGAATCTCTTTGGTGATCTCAAGCGCATTGGAAGCAGCGGCGACCACAATTTGAGTGATCGCAGGATGGTGATCAAACGTTCGAACGGTATGGTAAAGCACAGAGTCATGGCCCATAACTCGCAATTGTTTAGGCACTCCTCCCAAACGTGAACCTGATCCTGCTGCCGGGATCACAACAGCAACCATAGGCTATAGAATCAACATGGCGTCACCGAAGGAATAGAGCCGATACTTCTCTTCTATCGCAATCGCATAGGCTTCTTTGAGAAGTTCATATCCAGCGAATGCTGCAGTGAGCATCATGAGCGTACTTGCAGGCATATGAAAATTGGTGATGAGGCGCTCGGTTACGGCAAATTCGTAGGGAGGGTATATAAATTTATCCGTCCAGCCCGACTTGGCTTTTAGGTGACGCGAAACGGTAAGGCTCGTTTCCACTGCACGGACCACCGTCGTGCCGCAAATGGTCACATGATTGATACTTGAATCAAGGGCATGGTTTACCGAAGTGGCAGTGGTCTCCGAAACTGAGTAGTATTCAGAGTTCATCCGATGCTTGGTCAAGTCCTCTACCCCTACATAGCTAAAGGTGCCCAATCCTACATGAAGTGTAATGGGTACGATCTGAACTCCATTCTGAATCAACTCATTCACCAGCCGAGTCGTGAAGTGAAGTCCCGCAGTTGGCGCAGCAACGGCTCCCCGATTCTCCGCAAAAACCGTCTGATACCGTGCATCATCGGCTTCTTCAACCTCTCTCTTGATGTAAGGGGGTAAGGGGGTTGATCCTTCTTCATCAATCATACGATACAGCATTTCGTTATCACCATCACAGTCAAAACGAATCGTACGACCACGAGAGGTGGTATTATCAATGACTTCGGCAGCAAGGCCGTTCTTAAAAAAGAGTTTATTTCCAATTCGGATTTTCCGCGCAGGATCTACGATTACATCCCAGAGTCTACTTTGGGAGTTCAGTTCTCTCAGTAGAAATACTTCAATATCTGCGCCAGTTTTCTCTTTTTTTCCGTGCAATCGAGCGGGAAATACCTTCGTGTCGTTCACAACTAATACATCGCCATTGGAAAAGTACTCACCAATATCACGAAAATGACGATGCTCTATGGACTCCTTAGCACGATCAATGACCATCAATCGGGAGGAGTCTCTGGGATCAGCAGGATACTTGGCAATCAGTTCCTTGGGAACCTGATACTTAAAATGTGCCAGTTTGAGACGCTCAATCCCGGTGCTTAGCATTCACTTTGTTTGACCTGACTTAGAAGTTTTAACAGTAATACAGATTCAAGAGAATTAATGAAGAGAGCCCAGCAATGCTGAATTCTTCACATTTTCACGTAATACTTACTTAAATAAGAATGGATTCACACCATATTTTCTCATTTTCTTGATCCAAATCATCTGGAGCTAAACTCTGAAGCTGTATCCGAGACAGAATAAGGGGGCGAGAACATACTGAAGGAAGTGCCTTAACCACCTGATATCTTGATAAGAAAGCGCCTACGGTGGGGCAAAATTATTGAAAGTTAACCACCCTACGAGATGAAATCCTGACTTCGACAGGTAGGTGTTGACTTGGAGGGCAAAATAGCCATTTTTGAGTGATTTTTGGGCTTTTTTGGGGTATTTGGGGCCATTTTAGCCCTGTTTTTCGAGTTCTCAATATGTAGTGTTCAGTCTGTTTTTTGATTTGGATATTTGAATCCTGTGCCGTATCTTACCTGTATCATGTTCGTCCGCAAACTCAAACGAAAGACGACCCAAAACATTGCTGTCCAGATCGTGCGCAATGACCGCACAAAGGATGGTAAAGTGCGGCAGAGGATCGTGCGCTATATGGGCACGGCCCCCGAAGGCCCGGCATTGGAGGCCCTCCTGCACATTGCGGAACAGGAACGATTGCGGATTGAAGAAGAGATCAAGCCGTCCTTGTTTCCGTCGGAGCATAGTGCGCATGCCGCATTGGAGGCCCGACGTAGGAAACCGTCCGACCAGCCCATCCCGCTGGAAGATATCCGCAAGCTGGAGGAGGTCAAGCGGATCTGTGTGGGCTTTCATGAGGTGTTTGGGGCCTTGTATATGCGGATGGGGTTCGATCAGTTGTTTTCCAAACGGCATGCAATGGCTGCGCGTCTATTCAGGCAAGCCGTATTGTTACGTCTAGGATCCCCTGGCGACAGCAAACTGGCGCATGCGCGGCAACTGTCCAAGGAAGATGGCGTGGAAGTCCCGGTCCACAAGTTTTACCGCATGATGGATGCGGTAGATGATCGGCGCATTGCGCAGTTGCAGTCGATCGTGGCCCGGGAGGTGACCGACTTACTCGGAAGCAAGCTGGATGTACTGTTTTTTGATGTGACCACGCTGGCGTTTGCTTCGGACAAGCCCGACGGACTCCGCAAGAAGGGATACAGTAAAGATGGGAAGCATACTCGTGTGCAGGTGGTCTTGGCCCTGATGCAGACCCATGACGGACTGCCCGTCGGCTATGAGTTGTTTGAAGGCAACACCGCGGACGTAAAGACACTGGAGCCAGCGATCACCTCGTTGAAGGCCCGTTTTGCATTGGACCGTGTGGTGGTTGTGGCGGATTCTGGGATGCTGAGTGCGGACAATGTCGCCTTACTGCAAAGTATGGGGCATGACTATGTGGTTGCGGCCCGTTTGCGCTCAATGAAGGCGGAGGAATTGCGTAAGGTTACGGGCACCCTCAAGTGGCAGTCCACCGCGGATGGGCGCAAGGTAAGCGAAGTGCGGATTGGGGGGAGGCGGCTCATCGTGCGATATTGTCCAAATCGTGCGGCCAAGGACGCACACGAACGAGAGAAGGCGGTAACGAAAGCCCAGAAGCGTTTGGCATCTGGGGTCAAGGGATCGGGTCAGAAGGGTCGTTACTTGAACGTGAACCGGAATGCGGTGAAGCTGAATGCAGCGGCCATACGGGGGATTATGGCAGATTGAGGAAGGCTTTCGTGTGTTAAAGCATACCATGGCGGTTCGTCCGGTGTTTCACTGGACTGAGCGCCGCGTCCGCGCGCACATTGCCATATGCTTTGCCACCTTTGCGATGCTGCGCATTCTGCGTCGAATCTACAACACGCGACATGGCGCGGAGGCGCCCATCAGTGAGGGACAGATTTTGGCTCAGTTGCGTGAAGTAGAGGTGTCCGTGGTACGAGACAAGACGACCCAGCGTCATTTTGCGATCCCGTCGGCGGCGAGCAGTACAAAAGTTCGGCTTTACAAAGCGATGGGGTTGACGATTCAGCGCCAGACCGTACCCTTGGAGAAAGACCCGTAACCCGCCTCCCAAGTGATTGCTTAACGTCTGGTATTCAGACCGCAAAAAGCGGTAAAACCGACGGTGTTTGTAGTGTTCAAAGTTGTCTGAACACTCTTTTCAAAAGACCTGTATCCACTGAAAAATAAGGCTCTCTTTGTTTTCAGAAAATTGCAAACCGTCGAAGTCAGGATAAGGGGGCGAGAACATACTGAAGGAAGTGCCTTAACCACCTGATATCTTGATAAGAAAGCGCCTACGGTGGGGCAAAATTATTGAAAGTTAACCACCCTACGAGATGAAATAGTCAAAACCAACAACTACTTCATCCGATAAAAGCGATTCTGCAGGCAGAATGACCGATGTCTGTCGGTCTAACTCCAGATCATCAAGAAATTAAGTTAACTTCTTTGAACGGCGAATACTTGGTGGAAAGTTGATCCAGTGAGCCCAGGAGAACAGGAATCAGTTTGAAAATTGAAACACACAAAAATAAGTGTAACTGCTAAACGGGTAAACCTAGCCAAGATGAAATACGATCAATCAAGGGAATGGCACGAAGAGAAATTAACGGAATCAACCCGGAAGTATAACACCCAACTTCCAATACCGAACGAACCACCCCAAGAGCAACCAGGAGTACAAATAGATCTACTCCAAGGATGTAAGCAATCGTAGGGGACCGCCCCCTGTAATTATTCAGCAATTTTAAGCAGTGTTCTACTTAAGCAAGAGCGAAACAGAGAGTCGGTTGGCAGCGCCAAAGAAATCACCAAAAGCCGAATAGGAATAATCCGCCCTGAGACCATATCCACCAGTACTTAGATTTACCCCTAATCCAGCCGTTACACTTTCCTCATCATAGTTGAACTTATAACCTCCACGAAGAAAGAACGTATTAATAAAGCCAAATTCAAGACCGACATGAAGACGTTCAGTGTAATCTCGAGGATGAACCCAATCAGCAGCAAAAGTTAACTGACTGTTGCCTGAACCAGACGAATTAAACAACTTGAGCACATCCATAGCGATACCAAAGTCAAGGGTCAGAGGGAGTTCAAACCGCTGATCGTAATAGTCACTCTGATTTGAGAAATTTCGTAACGTAGCCCCAAAACGTAAGTCATGAAATCCAGGGTAGTACAGCGTTCCAAAATCAAACACAATGTTTGAGACTACATTTTCACTATTGTCAATGATATCTCCAGTGATTGCATCAATAATTGCAACATTAATATCTGGACTCAAGTCTTGGCGGACATAGCGTAAATTTGCACCAACAAAGAATTGTGTGGTAATTTCACGGCTATAGGCGAGACCCAATGCAAAGTCGTTTACAGTAAAGCTGCCTAAATCAATAAACCCTTGATCCCGCAAGCCTGGATCATCTCCTGCCTGCCATGGACGAGTCCCTTTCAAAGTTCCATAATCCATGGATATGAGACTAACACCAAACACACCCACATTATTTACGTGCGTGGCCGCTGCAAGGCTATACAAGGCAATATCCGCAATCCATTGGACGTAACCTGCTGATACGTCAACGCCCTCAACCATGGCAAGACTCGCAGGATTTGAATAAATTGAAGAGGCCTTTCCAGTAGTGGCGACATATGTACCACCAAGAGCCGCAACATCAGCGGATGGGGCAATTTGAAGGAAGCCTAATCCAGATTGTGCATACTTCACAGCCTGGGAGAAAACAGGCGAGGCATTCAGTAGACAAAGCAGAACCGCACACAATAATGAAGTCTTAATATTTTTCATGGTATTCTATTTATTTAATGACCACGAACTTTTCGACGACTTGGTTGCCTGTGGGACTTCCAAATTCGTCCAGCTCTTCCACAACATAAATATAGATCCCACTCACAATTTGAGTCGTGCTAAATGTTTGCTGTCGTTCCCAATCCGCATCTCCAGTGCCAGAGCGATGTTCAATGGTTTGAACTCGATCTCCAGTGACAGTGTAGATGTGAATATTGGCATATGCAGGTAGATTGAGAAACGTCAGACGTCGCGCCTCTTCGTAATTAAATGCGCCACGGGAGTGGAATGGATTGGGGACCACCACCACATTCTCCTGCCAATTATCGTCGGGGGTGCGGGTTGGAGTGAGTGCTTCAAGAAATTTGTCACTCGTTACACCAGTTCGATTCAAGAATCGACTCCCCTCTATTCCATCGCTATTGACGGCTACGATGTAATAGTAATAGTCTTCACCTCTGGTCACTCGTGTATCAATATACTCACGGGTCCCCGCGGGCAATTCTTCATGAAGTATAAACGTAGTGTCTGTGGGGGATGCAAGCGCGGCAGGTCGAGTGGCTTCACGATAAATACGATAACTCACCACAGACGAGGAACGCATATCTTCATTTGCCTCATTCCCCCAGTTCAGACGTACCTGATCTCCCTCCGAAAATCCAGTAATGGATGGAGATGCAGGAGCGAATGGAATATTAAATGATCCCTGTCCATATTTCACATTGCCCCCCTTCCAAGTACGAACCGCTTTGCTGGCATTCAAAAACATCAGGGGACGGCTTAAATTGAGTACAGCATTCTTGGTGGTTTTATCAAGAGTTGAGCCTCGGGGAGCAACAACCTGACCGTTTACGTAAGCGCGAATCGCATTCAGTTCATCTGGATTCAGAGGATCAATATATTTACCATCATAATTGGGCAGATCATATGGAAGAGGGACTAAGGGTAATTGCTGAGGGTTACCGCTTTGGTACGCGGCGCCTGCATCAATTGCCCAGCGGTAAGGAATGCTACCACCCACATATGCTGTGACAATCCGAATATCTTCACCTGGATTAAGAGTATAGGGGCCGAAACTAAACAGAGCCGTTTTCTCTTGCTCAGTTAATGGATCAAACTGAGTGGTGTTATTGATGTCCACACTCGGATCGCCTGTTGGACCAAGATTGGGATCAAGTATCCGATAAGGCCCTTCTGGCGTGAGAGCACTTGTTTCGTCTACGGTCACGCCATAAGCACCTGGATTTGCCGAATCCCATCCATCTTTCAGGTAGGCGTAAATATCTTCATGTCCAGCCACATTTAGGTCAGGGGCTAACTCGCGCTGTGACCAACCTGCCTTTCGCGGCTGGGAAGGATCGTCAGTTTCATCGGACGGTGAGGTATCGGCGTGGAGTACCACATGACCAAAAAATTGTGGTTCCTGAAAATTCCCCCAAAGCCCCCCTGGTTTACCTCGGGTATCTACGGAGGTGTTACTGGTCTGATCCGCGTCCCAAGAATACCATAAGCGCAATGAGTCCGCAGAAAGATCTCCTCCAGCATAACTGGCATATGTGGCTCCGTAGTAATTACCCCAAAGGTCAGCAGGATAATAAGTGTTCGCATGAGTCTGAGCCTGCAGACCAAAATAAACGTTGTTCCGAACCTCCCCTGAAACGTTCGTAAATCGGTACTCCATGATAATGTAATCGTCATGATCATCATTCGTGAATCCATAGATCCATCGCTCTATATCGATACCTGTCCATGTATTCAAATGACTGCGTATGACGATATCCGAGGGTAGATTTGAATCAACCGGATCATCCTTCGCTAATTGAGGTGTCCACTCGTTTCCATCCAAAATTTTTGCTGGGTATGGTGTTCGGAATGTTCGACTGAATGCCCCAGAAACGGCTGGAGTAACCAATTCAATATCGGAAAACTTCCGACGGCCGATCTGAGCAACTTGAATATCACGGGTCACGTTACTGGCATCCGTCCAAGTGCGCTCCACACCAATAATCACAGCATTCACGTCAAGCATGGCCTTTCTAGCCCCGCTAACGGGTCGATCTCTGGGCCAACTCAAAGCATCATCGGTCATCGCCTCATTAGTGGAATAGAGCACGGGGCCTACAACCAAACTACGAGCTTCCTGAGCACTGACTGATTCCGTAATACCCACCATCAACAAACAGATGAGAAGAATTGGATAGGTTGGGTTGCTATATCTCATTATGTTATAATTGGTCATAAGAAAGGATCGTAGTCAAACAGACTACTGACCATGAAAATTTCATCTAAGTTTAGTAACTGACACGAATTCCGAAGAATATATCACGTCGCTCCAGGAACGTCCAGGGGGAAAAGGCAGGCAGGTCTATCTGGTCATTATCCCAATCGCCAGGCCGACCAATCGTATTATTGAAGTTTCCATCTGGATCTGCTGGTACCTGATTTTCGGCGGAATATCCGAGCGACTCCATGTAATCTCTTCTCTCGCTTTTCCACCATTTATGGCCATCCCAAGCCCATCCAACATTGTTGTCAAGATCACTGCCCGAGAAGGACGACATATTTCGGACGTTAAACAGATTTGTCACATCAATATAGAACGATGTATCATAACTGCCCGTACGGAAAAGAGACTTTGTCAACCGCATATCCCATCTTTGATAGGGCTTCCAACGAAGATTATCCTCAACCAGAGGAACTTGTGCTGGATTCCATGTAAACTGCCGCCCTCTTCGCCAAGTGTAAGTGAGCGACAAATTCAACCCACCCAATAGAGATCCATCACCAAGTTGCGGACCGCGGAAATTTTCAGGTAATTGAAAGCTCAAACTTCCTTTAATGATCGGGCGGACATCAGGGTTTGATACCTGAGTATTTGACAGCCGAGGCTGGCGGATGGGATCCTCAAAAAAGCGGTCAAACCCATAATTTGCTCCACTGGACACAAGATAATTAAAGCTAAACCAACCACTGAGATACGGCACGATTCCGCGTCGTAATTCTAAAAACGCTTCAATTCCACGCACATCAGCATAACGCCGATTCACTGGAATATTGTAAGCCCCGCCTCCGTAGCTCAGTGGGTAGAAGTTAATATTGCTAATTTCTCCATTAATATTTTTGTAATAGCCTGTCATCCGCAAATTCATGCTATTAAACAAGTTCTGTTCGTACCCTACCTCATACTGAATCGTCCGCTCTGGTTTTAATGAGGGATTACCAAACTCTATCACGCGAAAACCACGGCGAGTATCCAGCCGGGTTCGGTACATTTGAATTGCATTGGGCCATTGGTAAAAGTGTCCGTAATTCACAAATACCTTGGCAACGCTTCCAATCGGGTGCGAAAGACCAATGCGGGGAGATACGCGAGCTTGAGTGATTCGGCTAGGTCCCAGCGACTCATGGACAACGGTTTCTCGGCTGTCTAACAGGCGGCCATCTTCAACTTCTACGGTGGTATTTCCAGCCGCAAGGCCATCGGAGTAAGGGCCAGATGATCCCTCCATAGAGCACTCAGAGGTATCGCCTGTCCCAAAAAGATCACATCCATCCAGAACAGCAGGATAATCACCTGAACTAAGTACGTCTAACCGTGCACCAACCGTAGCCACAAATCCTTGAAATTCTAATTTATTTTGGAGATACGCCGCTCCGATGTAGTGAGCTGCCTGAGAATCCCAAACACTACCAGAGTTGACCGATGGGTCAATGGCTTCATAGTACGTATCAAAATCTTCTGAACGAAACTGCACTCCCATGCGAATCTGATTGGATTCATTCACTTGACTCGTGAAATTGGCCACAGCATCCCAGCCGCGAGAGTCGGATGCATCTAGACGCAGATTACAGGACTCCATTCGATACTCGCCTGTCACATCTCGCCAGTTGACAGGACCGTATCCTTTGGGTGCCTCGTCGTACCAGTGCTGTCCGATCCGAAGAAGCGCCCATTCACGCCAATTTTCCCAGCCTTCCTGACCTGAAGCCGCACGATCCATTGCCTCCTGCTCCGTCCCTATACGTCCTCCATCAATCCCTGAACCACTTGTTTTTGAGGAACTCGTAACCCCACCCGATCCAGGAATGGGAGCTGTGTTACGAAAGGTAAGATCCATGGCGTAATCAACTCGATCGTGCGTCAACTTGAGTTCATAAAAAGTATTTGCGGATAGAGCGTGTGTCCATTGTCCTCCATAGATCTGACGGGTACGATCCGCAGGTACAGCACAGTGAGGATACCAGTATTTATTCGTAGACCCCGTTGAAGTGAAGGGATTGCTTGCAATGAATCCACCAATTCCAGCCCCTTGCCCGCCATCACCTCCAACCTCAACACTATAATTCCCATGTAAATTGAGTTTCTTTCCACCTCCGAAATTGGTGGTCAGCTTACCACGGAAATTATTTGACAGAAAACTTGACTCTGGAAAACGATAGGCGTACTCAGACTCTCTCCTGTCAAAGCTAAAGAAGAATTTCATCGGACGGTAAAATGGAACAGGGCCACCAAGTGTGGCACTTAAGCGATAGTCTGGATTTACCCCCGTCTGATGAAAAACCAAATCATCTGGGTTGAGTCCCTCAGCAAACTGAACGATTCCCTGATCTTGCAATCGTTTTAACTCGTCAATCGCATCTTGCGAGCGATGTCTCCAAAGATAACGAGCATATAATTCCATTGGAGCACCA
This sequence comes from Rhodothermales bacterium, assembly GCA_965208025.1. Lineage (GTDB taxonomy): Bacteria > Bacteroidota > Rhodothermia > Rhodothermales > Bin80 > Bin80. The sequence goes on along the minus strand of OZ242302.1, from coordinate 226,849 downwards.
GCATGTGCCTCGCTCTCTGGAAGATCGGCGGCGACCTGATCCCATCCGTCAAAGAATGAATTACCTCCTTCAAAAGCTCCTAATCCTGGATCCACGAACGGCGCTACAATTGGAGAATTGAAATCAAATGGGCCTGGACCAAAATGCTTATAGGCCGCTGGACTGAGCTGCGCATTGATCGTTCCAGTAATGCGATCTCCACCTTCGCGTGTCACAACATTAATGACCCCCGACCGAACATCTCCGTACTCTGCACTAAATCCACCTGTTTGAATCTTGATCTCTTCAACAGCATCCAAATTTGTTTGATAGTGAGGAGTATTGGTGAGTGGATCGTTGTAATTCACACCGTCAACGATATAGAGTGATTGATCAAAGAAAGAGCCTCGAATCTGCGGTCTGTCCTCAACACTGGAAATGTCACTAAACGCAACCTGAGATGTAAGCACCTGCGCGACCGATTGGTACTTTAAATTTTGAAGTTCTTCGGAATCAATGTTTCTCTGGGAAGCTGCGATATCACGTTGGATGATTGGCTGCTCCGCAACAACGACAATTTCGTCTAACTCGGCCGTGTCTTCCTGCATCACAATATTCACCTCGGTAGTGAGTTCAATTGCCACTCGGATTTCTTCCACCGTAACAGGGGTAAATCCGACAAATGTAGCACGAAGCGTATGAATACCTGGACGTACATTCAAAATGGAAAATATGCCATCTATATTGGTGACAGCACCGATAGCGCTTCCATCAATGATCACATTAACTCCGGGCAGCGGCTCGTTATTGGCATCTGCCACCATGCCTGAAATTTTTCCAGTCTGTGCGACCGCAACAGCACCCGACCAAAAAAGCATCATCAAGAAGAAAATTGAGAAACGATAGTTCATTATCTCAGACGGTAAGTTGAAGTTGAAGAAGTGAATGACGCTCAATATAATTATTATCGGAACATTTGCAAGTTATTTGATGATTCCTAGGCACAATTTTGTAACCGAGGTCTAGTTGATCCGAAAAAAATCACGGATATGAACGGGAGATGACAATCATATTAAAGGATCCTATGTTCATACTTATCAGGTGGTTTAGTATGTATTATGTATCCTTATCTCAATTTAGTGTGGAAGCGCTACCATATTTTCTTCACGAAAAATTCACAGATTGAATGGTCTGCTGATGAGATTGCGGCCTCATTTCAAATTGAGTACGAGATGTTGGGGATATAAAGCTTGCGGGCCTACCATAAACCAGAAATTTCTGGACTAAACACATCCAAAATGGTCATGATTTATCTATCCAACATGTAAGTGCTTGGTCCAGCCACTCGGTCCCATAATTGCTTCATTGGTTTCACGAGATTGTAGCGAATCAGACTCGTTGGAGCATGATCCATTCGATAATTACCCATCGTAATGTGTTTTTGAACAGGGTCAGGTCAATCATTTCTCCACTCTGGTGTAGGTGGGTAATGCCGAAACAGATATGGGCTGAGTATCATCACTACAACCCTGTATCCAGATGAGCAGCGGGGGAGATCTTACCTAGTTACCAGTACAGGTTGCAATCCACACACAAGAAGAATAACAAAAGCCAACGCAACGTTGAAATTAAATCGCTATCCAATCTAGCACTTTCCCATCCTTTCCCGACCATACTTGAATAGAGCGGATTACTCACCAGATAATTCGCTTAGTGTATTCATCCAATCAATGCTGGGCAACACCTTTACCGTATTCGCCTGAGATTGGAAAAACGTATCCTCCAGCAGGTAAATACTCGTTACGAAACTCTGAGCTGAAAGAGAGATCCTCTTGTTTGTAGAAGGATGTTCATTGAAGGTAGGAAGTGGATTGGTCATCGGGAGCAATATGATAATTCCGCATCCTGATGGCACCAAGCGAACGTCCATCATCAAAAGGGATCCAAAATAGATTTTCTGAGTCTCCTGTTTTCATTTCCAAAGGCTTCAAAGATCCCTCAACATCTTTAGATGCCGTACCCTCCCAAGATTCAAATATGATCGTGAAGCGATAGTTTATACCGTAGTTATTCTGGTTCTGTAGCATCATGACAACCCCATCATTTATCGTGTCTGCCTTGGGATAGAAAACGTATAGAAATCGGACTCCCTCATGGACGAATAGATCGTTCCAATATTCCTCCCCTGCAAACTGGCCAGTCGCATTGGCTCGGATCAGTAACACGAAAAGCAGGCCAAAACCATAGCGTCGCATGATTAATCTCCGATAACAGCAGAGCGCGCCATATTCACGATGTGCTGAACAGTGAAGCCAAACTGCTCAAAGAGGATGTTGCCAGGGGCGGAAGCGCCAAAATGATCAATACTGATCATGTGGCTTGCGTAGCGCTGCCAGCCAAGAGAGGTTCCTGCTTCAACCGAAATGCGCACGGAAACGGATTGGGGTAAAATCTCTTCCCTATATGATTTGGGCTGAGAGGCAAATAACTCCCAAGATGGCATACTTACGACGCGTGTAGCAATCCCCTCGGACTCCAATAGGGATGCGGCCGTAACCGCAAGTTGTAATTCACTTCCCGTTCCGATGAGTACGACATCAGGATCAGGTTTACTCTCCTTGATGACGATATATGCACCGCGGGCAACCAGATCGAAATCTCCAGTTACAGGAGAAACGGTCTGCCGAGTAAGGATCAGAGCCGTAGGGCCATCTTTTCTTTTGATGGCCTCACACCATGCGAATCGGGTTTCGTTCGCATCCGCGGGTCGCAGGACAAGAAGGTTCGGGATCGCTCGAAGAGACATGACTTGCTCTATCCCCTGATGTGTAGGCCCATCCTCCCCTGCTCCGATAGAATCATGCGTGAAAATATAGATCACTGGTATCCCCATCAATGCACTGAGACGCATGGATGGCCTTAAATAATCACTGAATACCAAGAACGTCGCACAATAAGGACGTAACCCGCCATGGAGAGCCATGCCATTGCTGATCGCAGCCATTGCATGCTCACGGACTCCATAATAAATGTAGGTACCAGATAATTCTTCTCGCGTCAATGGAATCTGCCCCTCCCCCTTTGTCTTGTTAGACCCCGTGAGATCTGCCGACCCCCCTATTAGCCAGGGCATTCTCTTCAGAAGTGCATTGAGTGCGAGTCCGCTGGCTGATCTGGTGGGGATGGATTCGTCCATAGGAAGGGAGGTTAACTCATCAGACCAACCCTTCGGGAGTACTTGATCATGATAGGAATCCAATAACTCCAAATCTGCAGGATACATACGCGCATAATCGGATTTGGTCAAGAGCCACTCATTCTGATGCTCTGCTCCCCTGGAAGTACAGTCCATTACAGCACGGACTTCCTTCGGTACGTGAAAGAGAGAGTCTGCCTCCCATCCCAGGGCCTCTTTGGTCAGAATTACTTCTTCTGCACCCAGCGGAGCACCATGTGCAGCAGCAGTTCCCGCCTTATTCGGACTGCCATGTCCAATGGTTGTGCGAACGCAGATAAGAGAAGGTTGACCCTCACATGCCTTAGCGATTGTGATCGCCCCGCGAATAGCGTCAGAATCTTGACCGTCAACATCTTGAACAACCTGCCAACCATAAGCAGTAAAGCGATCCGCTATATTCTCTGAGGAAGCAAGTCGCAAATCCCCATCAATCGTAATCTGGTTATCATCCCACAGGTAAATCAGTTTGCCTAAACCCAGATGACCCGCCAACGAGGCGGCCTCGTGCGAAATCCCCTCCATCAGGTCTCCATCGGAGACAATTCCGTAGGTATAGTGATCAATGAGATTTGCCCCTTCACGATTAAAACGGGCCGAGAGATGAGCTTCCGCAATTGCCATCCCGACCCCATTCCCAAATCCCTGCCCAAGTGGCCCCGTCGTGGTTTCTACTCCTGGGGTCAGTCCATATTCAGGATGCCCCGGGGTTTTGCTTCCCCATTGCCGAAAATCCTTGATCTCATCCAATGAAAGATCATAGCCCGTCAGATGAAGGATCGCATATAGAAGCATGGATCCATGTCCAGCGGAAAGAACGAATCGGTCTCGATTCAACCAGTTGGGATCGGCCGGGTTATGGCGCAAAAATTCGGTCCAGAGGACATACGCCATCGGGGCAGCCCCCATGGGCATACCTGGGTGACCGCTATGTGCACATTGAACAGCATCAACCGCCAACATCCGTATGGTGTCAATGCAAAGATTCTCAGTCTCTTTAGAAATCATTTAGGCTATAATTGAAGTTTGGCCTGTTCAACAAAATGCTGAAGACACCCAATGTTACGGCTAGAACTGCTAATCTCACGACCACCAATGATAATTACGGGGACTCCCGTGAATCCCATTCCATCAAAAATTCGCTGCGTCTGAACGATCATAGACGAATATCTACGATCACTAATGGCCCTGCGAAAATCTGCTTCATCCAAACCGAGATCATCGGCAAAATCGGCAAGACGATCAATGGAAAGTCCAGTGGCAGGCGATTGATTCTCAAACACTAAATCAAGCATTTCCTCAAATACTCCCTCTTCATTCGCGTAGTAGAGAGCAGCAATTTCATCAAGTGAATGAGTCGGGCCACCAACGATCGGCAGTGGTTTGTATACAACCCGCACCGAGTCGGGATATGCCTCCGCAAGTGCATTTATATGCGGATGAACCGTCTTACAATGATTACAATTGGGATCCAGAAACTCCATCACCAGAATCGGCGCATCCACCGCACCCTTGATAGGATCATAGTCCATGACAAGTTGATCTACATTCTCAAAGGCAGGGGTCGCAGGATCATAGGTACATAACGCTGGATCAATGGTCTCTTCACTATCCACAGCTAACCCAACTGAATCATCAGTTCCAGAAACATTTGTGTAATCCCAAACGAGAAAGACAAGTAGAAGCAGTGCAACCGCTCCATGAAATATCTTCTCATTGGCTGGCGCTTGCACTGGAGCATTGGGGCTAGATCTCAAAAATAGACCCGAGAACGTAAATACTGCAATGAGTGTCGCAATGGAGAACGAAAAGAAGCATAGCTGACACCATCCATCAATGGCAATGACCTGCAAGGCTGTAAGGAAGAGGGAATACAACCAAGCTAAACCTACCAGGATGACTCGGCCAGTCATCAGCCTTTTTCCCCATCCACCTGTATTTCGAGTGATCAGCAGAGTCCCGACTCCGATCAAGGTGTAAAACAGAACGCCCCACCATACACTTGGAATTCCAAACGGAGCAGGATCGTTGGCAATGACACCAGCACAGTTCGATTCAACTCCGCAGAATGGATCTCCACTACCGCTGTTCTCTCCTCCATACCAAAGTGCTATATGAAGGGTTAAGCCGACACCGGCGAGGGAAAGTATGTAAAGAAATCGTTCAATCGTTTTCCGATAGACAAGATTAGCCATGTTGTCTGATTTTGTTTAGGCAAATTTATGAATTCTATTCATCAATTTATCCACTAGGACGTGATTATTCCATGGATCAATAATTTCTTAATTTGATGGTATGGAATTGTTCTATTATGCGTATAAGTCAATATGACGCGTCAAGAATTTCATTTTATCGTTGATCAAGAACGAGCGAAAGGAGTCCATCGCTTTGTCGTTCCGATTAACCGACGTTTAAGTGCCGACTTACTTACACCCGTAGGTGCTCTATTAGCACTCAGAAAGCATAACAATCATCGTGCATTCCTTCTCGAAAGCGTAGAAGGAGGCGAGAATATGGCCCGTTACTCATTTCTCGGACATAATCCCTACCAAATTGTACGATCTAATGGGCATGAAGTAACTATTGAGTACACGCGTACGGGGGAACGTGAAACTAAGGCTGGTTCTGACATATTTGAAGTTCTTCATGGACTAATGGGAGAGTTTGTTGAAGTGGAATTATCTGGATTACCCAGATTCCGGTGTGGAGGAGTTGGGTATATGGGATATGATAACGTCCGACTTATAGAGCATTTACCCAACCCAGCGAACGATGACCTTCATCTTCCAGACGCAATTTGGTGCTTTTATGATACCATCGCCGCCTTTGACCGAGTCAAGCATCAGATTGTGCTGATTGCAAGTGTATTTATTACGCCTGACTCCAATCTGGACGAAAGTTACGTACAAGCAAATGAGCGTATAGATCATCTTGAAAATAATCTCCGATCTCCAATTGAACGCCCCGAACCTGTACGCCTTGATGTAAACAGTATGGACTCTAATTTTGAACGTGAAGATTTTGAAGCGGTGGTTCGTCAGGCAAAGCAAAATATCTATGAAGGAGATATATTTCAGGTTGTTCTGTCTCAACGATTTTCACTTTCATTCCATGGAGATCCATTCAATTTATACCGAGCTCTTCGTCAAGTCAATCCTTCTCCCTATCTTTTCTACCTTGACTTAGGAGAGGTCTCTCTCATTGGTAGCTCGCCCGAAGTTCTTGTACGTGTTGAAGGAGAGTGTGCCGAGCTCCTCCCTATTGCTGGAACCCGACCTCGGGGGCAAACGCAAGCCGATGATGAATTGCTTGCACAAGACTTGCTATCTGACTCCAAGGAGCGGGCCGAGCACCTGATGCTGGTTGATCTGGGGAGGAATGACCTTGGAAGAATTAGTCAACTCGGTACGGTCAAAGTTGACCGATACGCATACATTGAACGCTATTCTCATGTCATGCATATCGTGAGTGCAGTTTCTGGTCAGTTGCGCACGGATGTCTCTGCCATGGACGTTCTTCGGGCCTGCTTTCCAGCCGGAACTGTTAGCGGCGCTCCGAAAGTTCGTGCGATGGAAATTATTGACGAACTTGAACCAACACGTCGAGGGATCTATGCAGGTGCAGTTGGTTATATTGATTTTTCTGGGAACATGGATTTATGTATTGCCATACGAACAATGATTGTCCAGAATGGCCAAATCTTTATTCAAGCGGGGGCCGGAATTGTGGCTGATAGTGATCCTGCTCTTGAATACGAAGAGACAAAAAACAAGGCGCAGGCACTCTGGCAAGCACTGCTCATTGCCTCACATGGGCTTCATTAGTTAACGATATTTCGATAGTTAATTCTGATTTCATGACCATTAAGGAAATTAAAACAGCTTTGCTTCGGAAGGGCTGGGCAGGAAAAACGATCAGTCGTAAGGAAACCGCGCAAAGGCTGAACATATTGATTGAAGAATCTGTGAAACTCAAGCACAGCTACTCTAACCTCCACTCCTGCCTTGAATCCGAGTCAAATCAGGAGGAACTTGAATCACTTCTAAAGAATTTGCGTCTTGACATTGGAAAGTTGAAGGAAGTTGTTTTCAGTTGCGGGGAAACTGCCTTCAATGGTACGTCACTGGAACCTGAGTCATTTAGGCTACCGTGCGAAAATGCCCTTTCACTTCTGAGGGATTATGAGGACTCATTTCGCAGGTTACTTGACGCAGAACAACCCGTTGAGCACCATCTTCGCACAGAGGCCGTACTTCGACGTCTTCATGAGAGTAGCAATTCCAGACTCTCCTTCATCCGACTCAATGAACGACGTACTTTGGCTTCATCATCCATTGCTTGATGGCTGACTATCCCTTTCCACCAGATCAAACCATTGTCGTATCTGGAATTCAATCCTCTGGTACATTGCATCTCGGAAATTACTTTGGTGCAATGAGACAGCATATTTCACTCCACAAAAATCATCCGTCGTATTATTTCATCGTTAACTACCATGCGATGACTTCGGTGCGGGATGCTGATCTGCTGAAGGCCTACACCCTGGATGCGGCCATCACTTACCTTGCGCTTGGCTTTGATCCATCCAGAGGCAATTTATTTGTACAAAGTGACGTTCCGCATCTGAATGAACTCACTTGGATCTTCCTCTGCCTCACACCTGTGTCGCAGTTGGAAAAGGCCACATCCTACAAGGATAAAGTGGCTCAAGGACTCTCTGCTAACGGTGGCTTGTTTAATTATCCAATTTTGCAGGCATCCGATATTCTCATTTATGGCGGAACTCTGGTTCCCGTAGGGGCGGACCAAAAACAGCATATTGAGATCGCACGGGATACAGCGCAGCGGTTCAACCGGATCTGGTCTCCCAATCAACCACTATTTCCACTCCCCAAGGCACACATAATGAAAGAGGTTGCCATTGTTCCTGGAATTGATGGACGCAAAATGTCTAAAAGCTATGAAAATACTATTGGCATTTTTGATGAAGGGAAAGAGTTAAAAGATCGGATCATGCGAATTGTGACCGACTCAACTCCGCTTCAAGATCCCAAAGATCCTGACCAAGATAATGTGTTTGCTCTTATCCGATTGTTTGCATCGGAAGAACAACAATCAGAAATTAGAGAAGCCTATCAGCGAGGAGGGTACGGGTATGGACACGCAAAGAAGGTGTTAATTGAACTTGTTACAGAGTACTTTGCAGAGGCGCGAGAAAAAAGAAGGGAATTGCTTAAAGATCCCGATTACATTCAGGATGTATTATATCAGGGTGGCATGAACGCACGAAAACAGGCCGAGAACTGTATGGAAAAAGTACGAGAACTCACCGGCCTCATCACGACGTATAAGGTTTGATCTATATCATAGACAATTACGATTCGTTCACCTACAACCTCGTTCAGTTGATTGGCTGCTCTACCTCGGATATCCGTGTGGAGAGGAATGATATGTTCTCTCCCGAACAGATTGCCGCAATCAAGCCCGATGGGATCGTGATTTCTCCTGGGCCTGGACGTCCCATTAATGCGGGGGTATGTAATTCGGTCGTCCGAGAATTGGGTAGCTGGGTCCCAATCCTTGGAATTTGTCTCGGACACCAAGTCATTGGAGAGGTGTATGGAGCAGAAGTGACCCATGCCCCTACCCTGATGCATGGAAAAACCAGTGTGGTTCATCATACTGGAAATCCGTTGTTTCAAGATGTTCCCGATCAGTTTGAAGCTACTCGTTATCATTCATTGGTGTTAGATCCAGAATCCATCCCCGATTGTCTCAATGTGACCGCGACCACGGCAGATGGTGTGATCATGGGAGTTCAGCACATCTCTCATCCTGTTGAGGGAGTACAGTTTCATCCTGAAAGCATCATGACTCGAGAGGGTCCTCAACTGATCAAAAATTGGCTCAAACATCTGGGGATTGGATCATGAATGAATATTTACAGATCCTGGCTCGGGGAGATACACTCTCCAGAGATCAAGCTTCAGATGCTATGCATCTCATCATGCAGGGAAAAGCGGATCCAATTCAGATTAGTGGATTCCTGATGGGGATGCGAGCCCGCGGTGAAACGGTTGAGGAATTGACAGGGCTTGTTCAGGTTATGCGATCATACTTCATCCCTGTTCAATGCGAAGATCCAGATGCAATTGATGTGTGCGGGACTGGAGGTGACGGCAAAAACACATTTAATATCTCCACTGCCGCAGCATTCGTCTGCGCTGGAGCAGGTGTCACAGTTGCGAAGCACGGAAACCAAAGTGTTTCTTCCAGGTCTGGGAGTGCTGATGTTCTTCAAGCACTTGGAGTCAAGGTTGACCTTAGAGCCGATGAAGTCTCTGAATGCCTACATAAAATAGGGATCGGATTTATTTTTGCCCGTCACTATCATCCTGCCATGCGGCATGTAATGCCAGTTCGAACCGCACTACGCGCTCGGACAGCTTTCAATATCCTCGGACCATTGTGTAACCCTGCAAGTGTAAGGCGACAAGTGATCGGTGCCTTTGATTATGAGACCGCTGAAATGATTGCTGCCGTGATGCAAAATTTGGACGCCAAACATTTTCTGACCCTCTATTCTACAGACGGCTTAGATGAGGCCTCCATTGCAGCCCCAACACGAGTGATTGAGTACCGTGAGGGAGATCAAAAGCTGCGTAGGTATCGGATTGAACCAGAAGCCTATGATCTCAAAAAATCTGACCTTACTCAGATTATCGGGGGCGATCCACATGAAAATGCCTCAATCATTCGCTCTGTCCTCAAAGGAGAAAAATGTCCATGCCGAGATGTGGTTCTGCTGAATAGTGCCCTTGGTTTATGGGTGTCCGACCAGTATCTGGATAACGACTGTATCAAGATCGCACAGGAAAGCATTGATTCTGGTGCGGCCCTTGAACGACTAGAAATGCTCTGTGAATATAGCAATCGCTCATGACGATACTGGACCGCATTGTGACAGATGTTCGGGATAATTTGAGCGTCCGTAAGCGTGAAGTTTCGCTCAACGATCTGAGAGAGAAGAACGAATCCCCATCCTCAACTAAGGACTTTCTGGCAGCATTGAAAGAACCAGGGATTGGGATTATTGCCGAAATCAAACAACGCTCTCCCTCAAAAGGTCTCCTAAGGAAACCATTTCGAATACATGAACTGAGCAAGAGCTTTTCAAATGGTCAACCAGATGCAATCAGTGTCCTGACTGAACCCGATCACTTTGGCGGATCCCTTTGCGATCTGAGAAGTGTTTCAATATTTACCGGCGTTCCAGTCTTGCGGAAAGATTTTATTATTGATCCCTATCAGTTATACGAAGCTCGCGCTCATGGGGCAGATGCGGTACTTCTTATCGCAGCCATCCTGGATTCGCACCAACTGGCTGACCTGTTAGATGTAGCCAAAATGTTAGACCTGGATTGTCTGGTTGAAGTCCATGATCCAATGGAGTTGGACAAGATTGATTTTGACCAGATTTCCATCCTTGGAGTGAATAATCGAAACCTTCATACGTTTGAAGTAGATATTGAACACTCTCTTCGTGTATTTGAACTGGTTGAACCGTCTATTACTAAGGTGTCTGAGAGCGGATTACGATCACCAAAAGATATCGCCTACCTGTCTCAGCATGGTATTGATGCAGTGTTGATCGGAGAAACATTCATGCGCTCGGATGATCCAGGGTTAGCCCTTCGAACGCTTCGCGGGGAGGTAGAATCGCTCTTGCCAACTGACGAGTCCTGATGCTTTTCAAAATAAAAATCTGTGGACTCACGAATCTGCCGGATGCAAGATTTTGTGCAGGTGCGGGTGCAGACTATCTCGGATTTATTCAGCATCCACCCAGCCCGCGCTATATTGCCCCCCAGAAAGTCAAAGAGATCAACGATTGGCTCTATGGTCCTCAGACCGTCGGGGTCTTCGTAAATGTGGATGCTGCAACCGTCAATCAATCTTGTGAGATTGCTGGTTTCAATATAATCCAGCTACATGGAGATGAGTCCCCTGCTTATTGCCGACGTATGGCTCTCCCTGTTATTAAAGCGGTGTCAGTTCGCCCCAACGACACAGTCCGTAAACTATCAAAACTTCTTTCCGCTTATCAAGACAGCGTGGTCGCTTTTTTATTGGATACCTGGCATCCTGAATTATCTGGTGGAACCGGAATGTGCTTTGATTGGAGTATTGCGGCAGACTTGGCAAAGAACTACCCTATCATACTCGCCGGCGGCTTAAATTCGGATAATGTCAAAGAAGTAGTTCAGGCTGTATCCCCTTGGGGGATTGATCTTTCAAGTGGACTTGAGGACTCTCCAGGAAACAAAAATTTTGATTTAGTGACCAACTTCTTTCAATCAATTGAAGCGGATGCCCACCAGCTATAACGCTCCCGATCAGAATGGAAGATTTGGGCCGTACGGGGGAGCATTTGTTCCAGAGATTCTGATCCCAGAACTGGTTGCAGTTCAATCTGCTTTTGAGGAGTCCTGGTCGGATCAGAAGTTTCGTGATCAGTATATCAATTTACTCAGGACGTATGTGGGGCGTCCGACCGCGTTAACGTTTGCAGATCGTTTAAGCTCAACCCTTGGGAGAGGACAAATCTTTCTGAAACGTGAAGATTTGTGTCATACTGGCGCACATAAAATCAATAACACGATTGGACAGATCTTACTTGCCCGTCAGATGGGCAAGACGAGGATCATTGCCGAAACCGGTGCAGGTCAACATGGCGTCGCTACTGCCACGGTCGCTGCCCGATTTGGGTTAGAGTGTGTAGTCTACATGGGGGCCGAGGATATGAAGCGTCAGGCATTGAATGTAGCCAGAATGCAACTCTTAGGAGCCGAAGTAAAACCGGCAACGAGTGGCAGTCAAACGCTCAAAGATGCAACGAATGAAGCAATTCGTGACTGGGTCTCGAACCCACTTGATACCTTCTACATCATCGGTTCGGTTGTCGGTCCTCATCCATACCCCATGATGGTTCGGACTTTTCACAGTGTGATTGGAGAGGAAGTTCAACATCAGCTGGAAGAAAAGATCGGCCGAAGAACCCCCGATGTGCTCGTCGCTTGTGTTGGTGGAGGATCCAACGCATTGGGATTATTTTATCCATTCATTGATGATCCTGATGTCAAAATGTTTGGAATTGAGGCAGCCGGAGAGGGGCTTGATGGTCGCCATGCCGCCACGCTCACCGAAGGCTCGGTTGGGATTTTGCACGGATCCATGAGTTACCTGCTGCAAGATCATGATGGTCAAATCCAACTTGCCCATTCTATTTCCGCAGGTTTAGATTATCCTGGCGTTGGCCCTGAGCATTCCTGGTTAAAGGATCTTGGACGGGTTCAGTACCTTACCGAAACCGATGAGGCAGCACTCAGGGGAGTTACTCTTCTTTCTCAAACCGAGGGAATCATCCCCGCACTCGAAACTGCTCATGCAATTGCTGCATTAGAGAAGATTGTCACTGATGTTCCAACTGAATCCATCATTGTGGTGAATTGCTCTGGTCGAGGAGACAAGGATATGCAGACCATCATGGATTATATATGAGTTCTCGTCTTTCAAATCGTCTGAATATGCTCAGGGCAAATGGGGAAAAAGCCATGGGCATTTTCTTTACGAGCGGATTCCCCCATCCCTCATTGACCAATCATTTATTGGATGCTGTTGATGCGGGTGGGGCAGACTTCATAGAGTTGGGGATGCCACACAGTGACCCTCTGGCAGAGGGGCTCCCGATTCAACATTCAAGCACTTGCGCGTTGAACGCTGGAGCTACAATGCAGAATACCATGGAGGCAGTCGTTCAATTTAGGAAGCGCAGTGAGACTCCCCTCCTACTCATGGGCTATATCAACCCAATCCTGCGATTTGGCGTTGAACAATTTTGTGAACAAGCTACCCTTGCGGGAGTGGATGGGTTGATCATTCCAGACCTCCCCCCGGGCGAATTCCCCCTTCTTCGGGGACATGCCAGGAAGTACAACTTGAATATGGTTTTTCTAGTCGCGCCGAATACCTCTTCGGAGCGCATACAGGAAATTGACCGTCTTTCTGATGGATTTGTTTACTGTGTTTCTATCACTGGACTCACGGGTACTGGAGTTCACGGACAGGTGAGTGCCATCAATGCTTATTTGGAGCGTGCGAGTCAGGTGATTACGAAAAATCCTCTTCTCGTAGGCTTTGGGATTCAGACACAGGAAGATGCCAAAAAACTTTCAGAGCACACGGATGGGTATATCGTGGGGTCGGCTGTGATCAAGGAAATTGAGAACCTCTGGACGAATGAATCACTTTCCTCCACCGAGCGCCAACGGCTTTTGGCACAATTTGTGCGCACGCTAAAATTACCTCAATCTTCCACATGATCATGCGACCTATTGTATTCCTATTGGCCATTGCCTTTCCCTCTGTAGGGTGTGGAGATGCTGGACTGTTCGGAAGTGATTTCCGTCCTGATGCCACTGGAATTGAAGGTCAGATTACCGTGGTGATTGACTCCTCTTTATGGGTTGGAACGGTAGGCCAAGCTCTGCAGGATCATGTTGGGGGAGCGATAGAAACTCTTCCTTCGGTTGAACCGGAATTTGATTTAGAACCAATTGGTTTAACATCTCAGGCAGCACTCGACATGGCGAAGGAGCGTAAAAATATTCTCTTTGTCGGCTTAATTGCTGATTCGACGCGCGAAACAGATAGCCCTGAGAGCGAGTACCTGAATACGATCTTCAGGAATGACTCACTTCGCCAGATCATTATCAATGGATCTCCTGCACTCGTGGCTCGATCTGATCACTGGCGCAGAAACCAGTTGGTCTACTACCTTGCCGCCGCTTCATCTAGCGAGCTCGTAACTTCTATTGAGCAATATTCAGATCAACTTAAGTACCATTTTAATGCGATCTCAAGAGCTCGACTTCATCGTGACATGTTTGACATTGGCCGCCAGCACGATCTTGAACAATCCTTAATGAATGGGCATGGGTTTGCGGTCAATGGCCAACATGACTACTTCGTCGCCATAGATACTACCCAGTTCGTCTGGCTTCGCCGTACCTTATCAGATACATGGAGAAGCGTCTTCATTTACTATGAGGAAAACGGAGATCCATCAAAGCTTACTGCTGACTGGATCATTCGGGCCCGTGATACCCTTACGCAATACTATATTGGTGGCACTTCTGGCGGATGGATTGAGATTGATCGCCGCCGTCCCATGACGGCGGAAGAAATCAACTTCAATGAACGCTTCGCTATTGAATTTCGCGGACTATGGCATATGGTCGGCGAAGAGAGTGGGCGTAAATTTCCGTTTGGAATGGGTGGGCCTTTTGTGACGTATGCCTTTTATGATGAACCGAGCCAACGACTTTACTTGATTGATGGTATGGTCTTCGCCCCTAATTTTTCCAAACGCGAATTCATGCGGCAAATGGAAGTGATTGCTTACACGTTCCGCACTCTTGAAGATGTCCAAGGTGAGAACGTATAACTACTTCCTCGTTGTAAGTTTTTTGTTTCTCTTTCCAGCCTGTTCTACCCCTCCCGAGGGAGTAGGGACTTCGTCAATTGATAGCGTGATGATTGAGATATTTGTCGACATTCATCTGACCAATGCACGAACAGAACTGGGCTTGGGGGGAGATCCTGTTTCCCTTGATTCAATCCTCACGCGCCATGGTCTTACCATGAACGATTATAATGATCAGTTGGGATCCTATTCTCTGGATTCTGATACCTATCTATTGGTGTTGAACAAAGTAATTGAGCGTATCGGAGAAGAGGCGCGGTTCGTTTCAGATTTCTAGTTCAAATCCCGCTGAACTACCCATGAGGACACCATCTGTCGCAGTGATCATTGTCTCCTATAATGGACTCCCGATCGTCAAGGCATGTTTGCCTTCGGTCGTCCAAACTAAATGGGATAATTTGCAGATTATATTCGTGGACAATCACTCCTCTGATGGTTCAGTTGATTGGGTAAAAGATCAGTTTCCAGAAGTTCAAGTTCTATCCCTTCCAGATAACTGGTTGTACAGTCGAGCGAACAACGAAGCAATCCGTGACACCAATTGTGAATATGTAGTACTCCTCAACAATGACGTTGCCGTTCCTGCGGACTGGTTGCATCCATTGATTGAATGCGCCGAAAAATCGTTAAAAATCGCTGCGATTCAGCCAAAAATTTTACAATTTGATCGCATGGATCATTTCGAATATGCCGGAGCTTGCGGCGGATACTTAGACCGTCTTGGCTATCCATTTGCACGAGGACGCATTTTTGAATCAATTGAGAAAGATTTTGGACAGTATGATCAGCCAGCAAATATTGATTGGGCAAGCGGAGCCTCCCTCCTGCTTCGTCGCAGTGCTGTGGAAGAAGTCGGCTTTCTGGATGATACATTTGGACTCCATATGGAGGAAATTGATCTTTGCTGGCGGCTCCGTCAAGCAGGTTATGAAGTTAGAGTAGTCCCACAAAGCAAGGTCTACCACATTGGGGCAGCCACCTTATCCAGACAGAGCTATAGCAAACTTTTCCTCAACATCCGAAACAATATTCTGACTCTATACAAAAATCTTCCCCCTGCCCAGTTCCGACGAATATTGTTTCAGAGAGTAATTCTTGATTATTTCATTGGGCTTGGTTGGCTCCTATCAGGTAAATGGAAGAAGGCGGCGGCGGTGTTCCGTGGATATTGGTCTGCTCACCAAATACGCTCTCTTTATTCCCCTCCAATCAGTACAAATGCTTTACCCTTGTACCGAGGGCGCATTCTTATTGACTACCTGCTGATGAGACGCAGACACTTTTCTGATCTTCCCATGAAAAAATTTAGAGATTTCTCATCTGATTAAGTTTTTTTCGGGTGCTCATTACCATTCTACATACAATCTAAAAGTAGGATAATCAACGAACCTCATATGACATTCCTATCCATCATAAATCAGGATATCCACTGGTGTACGTTGCGGAATGCTAATTCAGAGGCACCAGCGTGATGTTTAAGGAGTTCTAAATCATATTTCTCGGCGCTCCTCGCTCTGTGATCAAGGAGAGGGCTTTTTGATTTTGTCCGTGCACAGATGGTTCATTGCACCAGAGCCACCGTAGTGTGCTGATCATTTTAGGGACTTCATTCTGGTTAAGTGTAAGCATTTCAAGAACTGAATCATCAATTTCCTTTCGTATCTCATCTGCATGTGCCTGACAGGCAGGCAGTAACTTCTCCTTGGCTAACTCATCAAATCTCTTCACCGCTCGTTCCAAACGAGTCTCTGGGATTTGATCAAGCCGTGGACAGGGAATCTTGGCCAATGCCTTGATTTGTGTCCGTGCGCGTCCGCTATGTGTTCTCTGTCCCTGTGTCCAGTGAATCAGGAAGCCAAGCGTAGAATTTGCCCACAGGGCAAAAGCCACACATACACGAGAATCATTGTGAACCAGAGCCGTCCAGGTGGGACCTCCCATCCCACGGTGAGATGTGGTTGCGGCCAGCAAAGCCTGAGAGGTCCAACGCATGTTGCGAGCGTAGAACAATGTGCTGCGGAACTGTCGCATCTGCTCCCGCTTTTCCTCTGATCCGCCCCCTGCCGGTGTGATCCCCTTATGCGTGAGCGGGATGACCAACTGTCTTTGAGTACCCGCATCCGCTCTCCAGAGTGCACGGTCCGGCCCAATTGCATCCACTTCGTCATATACTGGACTCAACTCAAATGCCCCAATATTCTCTTGCCCCGAGAGATGTCCAATCAGGTGATGGGTTGGTCCCAATTCAAATAGATCTTGAATCGTGCACATCTCTACTCCAAGGGATACTTCCTCCCCATTAAATTGTAGGCTCCCTTCCAACAGTGCATGGGCCGTCAGTGCCAGATCCGCGTGCAATACCCCCAGTGAACTCCACGGATCACCAGACTTCCTGATCCGCTGCACACATAACTGTCCAATCTCATCCTCTCCAACATGAACAGGCGAACTCTTGCTGCCTGATGCCTTGGTTCGATGAATCACACTTTGAATCGCACGAGCGACTTCGCCTGCTTCGCCAACACGTCGCACAGGCTCTCGAAGAGTGATGCAATAGATCGGAGGTGAACTCGCCTCCCTGTTGGGTTCCCCTCCATTGTGGTTCATTCGCTTTGTGGCTACAAACAACATCTCTTCCATCCCAGTGTCGGCAGAAAGTGCACGCTTCCCGAGCGCCTGCCCACTCGCGATCCCGATCACCAACACATCTTCAAACTCTTGCTCTATCATCTGACGCGTGATTGCCCAGGATTCGGCAAATGCCGCCGAGAGGGGGAGAACAAATCCGATCCGTCCGCCCGGCTTACACTTGCGACGTGCCAAAGCCAAAAAGGATGCCGCCAATCCCGCCTGATTATTCACCGGCTCCGACTTGACCAGCATCTTCCACCGGCGCTGACAATCTCTTCGCTCCGACGATGAAAGACCTGCCACATCAAATACACGCTGTCCACCTCGTGTTCTTGAATAAGGAGGATTCATCAGAATCCAGTCAATGGATCCATCCAATACCTCAACAGAATTCTCTTCCTGATCACCATTCCCGCGAGAAGTACCACCCCCAACATTGAATAAATCCACCACCTTCGGCGTGGCAAAGTATTCCAGCGCACCCGTCTGTCCCTTTCCCCCACCTACATCAATCCACCCGATCTGTGTATCTCCATAGGGATCCCCATACCCCAATGCTGCCAGTGATGAGGTCGTCAGATGGGCCGCTATGGGACTGATGTCCGTGCCAATCAAGCCCCCTTCCATCGCCGACGCATGGAGACGACGAAGGCTTTCCTGACTCCCCCCCGCATGTTCATGAAGCTGGATGATTCGCAGATAGCCTGCCCGAAGAAGCGTGCCCGTTCCACAGGCTAAATCACTCAATCGGCGCGTATGGAATAGATCCGAATCCCGCCATTCATCGGCTGTGAGACGCGATGGATCAATCGTCAGACTTGACAGAAGCTCTGCCGTGGCAGGTTGCGTATAAAACGCTGCCGCCTCTTTGCGGTCCTCACTCAGTTTGGGAAACAACTCCGCCCCCACGCTAATGTGCAATCCTAACTGCGCGGTCTCAATTTGCCCAACCGCACCAATCAGTTTGAAGAGCATCCGTGCGGTCTCCAGAGGATTAAATTTGGCAGACAATTGAAGCATCTGGATCGCTGGTTCAAAGACCGAATTCCAGTTCCGACGATTAATGGCGCGCCATGACTCAATCTGAACACGCAAATCAGGAAGGGAATCTCGCAACAGATCGATGTGCGACACTTCGTTGGCCCCCTGCATCGCCAGACGTTGTTGCGTGAGCAGTGCGTTCAGCCACAGGACCATCATGGTACGCAATCCCTTGAGCGGCGAACGCTGATGCAAATGGCGAGCGACCTCCTGCTGCTCCTTGGTGGATAAGGCGAGTTCCAGACCGCTGGAGGCTTCCTTGACCAGAACCGCAATCCGATCCCCAATCTCCTCCAACGTTTCCTGCGGTACTCCAATGGAGGGCAGTAGGGCGGCAAGATCAAAGACCGTACCCTCCATAAAGCCTTGTTGAGGCCAGCGTCGACGAAACACTTCTCCTACCGAAGTCTGCCCCTGACGCTCTGTCAATTGATGAACCGCGTACGAAAGCGATGCCCCTTGCAATAATGCATCCTGAATCTTGAATCCCGGCACCTCGCGAAAGCTTGACGGAATCCGTAGTGCCACCGTCGTCCCGATCCGATAGCGTCCTTGACGAATCTCTAACCCAAGTCGCTGGATTGCATCTTGATCGGCATCCCGCGCATCAAATGAACATTCAAGAATCACGGGCGGGACGACACCATCATGAATCAGCAGGTCAGGCTTGAGACCTGGATGGGCATGCAAAAGATTCGTCTCCTCTACCTTCACACACTCCGGCCTTTCAGACCAAATCGCACGCGCACGACGCAAAGAGCGGCCAAGTGCTCCGTTGAAAGATTCCTCTGCAGTTCGTCCGACTGGCATCAAAAAGTTCTGGAAAAATTCATAATGAATATAAGGGTCTGTGCCTTGGACAATTTAATCACGTATCGTGTGGTTGTACCAGAATTCATGTAGAATGGGATGATCTTGCAAGTGGTCCGCGCCCCGTATATTTTGAATTAAATAAGTCTCAGTGAGTTCTCAAATATATTGATAGAGTCTGAAATACCCCTTATGATCATCATCAAACCCTAAAACAGCATGAATTAACGGCAAAATTCTGGAAATAAAATTACCATAATGTAGTGTGTCTTTATATCATTGTCAGTAAATCAGTTTTTCGTATCTTGGGTTCGAACTTAATTGAAACCCATGGCAAATCATTATACTCGTAAAACTCCCGTACTGAGTGATGCTGAACGGGCTGAATTAAACCGTTGGGTACGTCGACCAACCACGGCACAGGCACTTGCATTGCGTAGTCGGATCATTTTGAAGGCAGCAGAGGGGCATAGTGATCAGACAATCGCCGAGATCTTGGGGACCTCCCGAGTAACGGTTGGAAAATGGCGGAGACGTTTTTTAGAATTGCGCTCTGACGGGTTACTTGATCGGCCTCGACCTGGCAAACCCCGAACCGTGTTGGATGAAGATGTAGAACGGGTCATCACGAAGACCTTGGAGTCTACTCCCCGGGATGCAACCCACTGGAGCACACGCAAGATGGCAGCGGCTACTGGCATGAGTCTAAGCACCGTCAGCCGAATCTGGCGTGCGTTTGGTCTCAAGCCCCACCGTGTAGAGACCTTTAAGCTGTCCAAGGATCCCCTGTTCATTGAAAAGGTACGGGACATTGTAGGACTCTATCTATCTCCCCCCGAGCGTGCTGTGGTGCTGTGCGTAGATGAAAAATCCCAGATTCAGGCTTTAGATCGAACCGAACCGATCTTACCCTTTCGTCCAGAGTTACCCGAACGGCGCACTCACGATTACAAACAGAATGGGGCTACCTCTCTGTTTGCGGCGCTGAATGTAGCTATTGGAGAGGTAACTGGACGGTGTTATCGGCGACATCGCTTGATGGAATTTCTCAAATTCCTGCGTGTCATTGACCGATCGGTTCCTGAGGAGATGGAGGTTCATATTGTATTAGACAATTACAGCACTCACAAAACAGCGCTGATTCATAACTGGCTACTTCGCCGTCCGCGGTTCCATCTTCATTTCACGCCGACCAGTTCTTCTTGGCTGAATCTTGTGGAACGCTGGTTTACCAAGATTACCAATGACCAAATTCGGCGAGGAACGCATCGTAGCACAAAAGAACTGGAAGATGCGATCAAACAGTATCTGAAAGTTTACAATGAGGATCCCAAGCCTTTCATTTGGACAAAATCTGCTGATCAGATTCTGGAATCTATCAAAGTCTAATGTAAAAGAACTAATGAAACACTACAATAGTAGATGAGGATAATATCCAAACTTCAGAACTGAGATTCTAATCATTGTGGATGACTTGCCTCTATCAACACGTAATCAACCAAAAGTTAAATCCAGAGAGTTAGCTGCCCCTCTCTTTCAACAATTTTTTTGCTTTTTGATTTTGTCCATGTACAGATGGTTCATTGCACCAGAGCCACCGTAGTGTACTGATCATTTTAGGGATTTCATTCTGGTTAAGTGCAAGCATTTCAAGGACTGCATCATCAATCTCCTTTCGTACCTCGTCTGCATGTGCTTGGCAGGCTGGCAGTAACTCTTCCTTGGCTAACTCAGCAAATCTCTTCACCGCTCGTTCCAAACGAGTCTCTGGGATTTGATCAAGCCGTGGACAGGGAATCTTGGCCAATGCCTTGATTTGTGTCCGTGCGCGTCCGCTATGTGTTCTCTGTCCCTGTGTCCAGTGAATCAGGAAGCCAAGCGTAGAATTTGCCCACAGGGCAAAAGCCACACATACACGAGAATCATTGTGAACCAGAGCCGTCCAGGTGGGACCTCCCATCCCACGGTGAGATGTGGTTGCGGCCAGCAATGCCTGCGAGGTCCAACGCATGTTGCGAGCGTAGAACAATGTGCTGCGGAACTGTCGCATCTGCTTCCGCTTTTCCTCTGATCCGCCCCCTGCCGGTGTGATCCCCTTATGTGTGAGCGGAATGATCAACTGCCTCTGTGTACCTGCATCCGCTCTCCAAAGTGCACGGTCCTGCCCAATTGCATCCACTTCGTCATACACTGGGCTCAATTCAAATGCCCCTCTACGATCTTTCCCTGGAAGATGGCCAATCAGATCATGAGTTGGTCCCAAATCAAACAGATCTTGAATCATGCACATCTCTACACCCACGGATACTTCCTCCCCATTAAATTGTAGGCTCCCTTCCAACAGTGCATGGGCCGTCAGTGCCAGATCCGCGTGCAATACCCCCAGTGAACTCCACGGATCACCAGACTTCCTGATCCGCTGCACACATAACTGTCCAATCTCATCCTCTCCAACATGAACAGGCGAACTCTTGCTGCCTGATGCCTTGGTTCGATGAATCACACTTTGAATCGCACGAGCGACTTCGCCTGCTTCGCCAACACGTCGCACAGGCTCTCGAAGAGTGATGCAATGGATCGGAGGTGAACTCGCCTCCCTGTTGGGTTCCCCTCCATTGTGGTTCATTCGCTTTGTGGCTACAAACAACATCTCTTCCATCCCAGTGTCGGCAGAAAGTGCACGCTTCCCGAGCGCCTGCCCACTCGCGATCCCGATCACCAACACATCTTCAAACTCTTGCTCTATCATCTGACGCGTGATTGCCCAGGATTCGGCAAATGCCGCCGAGAGGGGGAGAACAAATCCGATCCGTCCGCCCGGCTTACACTTGCGACGTGCCAAAGCCAAAAAGGATGCCGCCAATCCCGCCTGATTATTCACCGGCTCCGACTTGACCAGCATCTTCCACCGGCGCTGACAATCTCTTCGCTCCGACGATGAAAGACCTGCCACATCAAATACACGCTGTCCACCTCGTGTTCTTGAATAAGGAGGATTCATCAGAATCCAGTCAATGGATCCATCCAATACCTCAACAGAATTCTCTTCCTGATCACCATTCCCACGAGAGGTGCCACCCCCAACATTGAATAAATCCACCACCTTCGGCGTGGCAAAGTATTCCAGCGCACCCGTCTGTCCCTTTCCCCCACCTACATTAACCCACCCGATCTGTGTATCTCCATAGGGATCCCCATACCCCAATGCTGCCAGTGATGAGGTCGTCAGATGGGCCGCTATGGGACTGATGTCCGTGCCAATCAAGCCCCCTTCCATCGCCGACGCATGAAGACGACGAAGGCTTTCCTGACTCCCCCCCGCTTGTTCATGAAGCTGGATGATTCGCAGATAGCCTGCCCGAAGAAGCGTGCCCGTTCCACAGGCTAAATCACTCAATCGGCGCGTATGGAATAGATCCGAATCCCGCCATTCATCGGCTGTGAGACGCGATGGATCAATCGTCAGACTTGACAGAAGCTCTGCCGTGGCAGGTTGCGTATAAAACGCTGCCGCCTCTTTGCGGTCCTCACTCAGTTTGGGAAACAACTCCGCCCCCACGCTAATGTGCAATCCTAACTGCGCGGTCTCAATTTGCCCAACCGCACCAATCAGTTTGAAGAGCATCCGTGCGGTCTCCAGAGGATTAAATTTGGCAGACAATTGAAGCATCTGGATCGCTGGTTCAAAGACCGAATTCCAGTTCCGACGATTAATGGCGCGCCATGACTCAATCTGAACACGCAAATCAGGAAGGGAATCTCGCAACAGATCGATGTGCGACACTTCGTTGGCCCCCTGCATCGCCAGACGTTGCTGCGTGAGCAGTGCGTTCAGCCACAGGACCATCATGGTACGTAATCCCTTGAGCGGCGAACGCTGATGCAAATGGCGAGCGACCTCCTGCTGCTCCTTGGTGGATAAGGCGAGTTCCAGGCCGCTGGAGGCTTCCTTGACCAGAACCGCAATCCGATCCCCAATCTCCTCCAACGTTTCCTGCGGTACTCCAATGGAGGGCAGTAGGGCGGCAAGATCAAAGACCGTACCCTCCATAAAGCCCTGTTGGGGCCAGCGTCGACGAAATACTTCTCCAACCGAAGTCTGCCCCTGACGCTCTGTCAATTGGTGCACCGCGTACGAAAGCGATGCCCCTTGCAATAATGCATCCTCAATCTTGAATCCCGGCACCTCACGAAAGCTTGACGGAATCCGTAGTGCCACCGTCGTCCCGATCCGATAGCGTCCTTGACGAATCTCTAACCCAAGTCGCTGGATTGCATCTTGATCGGCATCCCGCGCATCAAATGAACATTCAAGAATCACGGGCGGGACGACACCATCATGAATCAGCAGGTCAGGCTTGAGACCTGGATGGGCATGCAAAAGATTCGTCTCCTCTACCTTCACACACTCCGGCCTTTCAGACCAAATCGCACGCGCGCGACGCAAAGAGCGGCCAAGTGCGCCGTTGAAGGATTCCTCTGTAGTTCGTCCAACTGGCATCAAAAAGATCTGGAAAAATTCATGATGAATATAAGTGCCTATGCCTTGGACAATTTAATCACGTATCGTGTGGTTGTACCAGAATTCATGTAGAATGTGGATGATCTTGCAAGTGGTCCGCGCCCCGTATATTTTGAATTAAATAAGTCTCAGTGAGTTCTGAAATATATTGATGGAGTCTGAAATACCCCTTATGATCATCATCAAACCCTAAAACAGCATAAATTAACGGCAAAATTCTGGAAATAAAATTACCATAGTAGATGAGGATAATATCTAAACTTCAGAACTGAGATTCTAATCATTGTGGATGACTTGCCTCTATCAACACGTAATCAACCAAAAGTTAAATCCAGAGAGTTAGCTGCCCCTCTCTTTCAACAATTTTTTTGCTTTTTGATTTTGTCCATGTACAGATGGTTCATTGCACCAGAGCCACCGTAGTGTACTGATCATTTTAGGGATTTCATTCTGGTTAAGTGCAAGCATTTCAAGGACTGCATCATCAATCTCCTTTCGTACCTCGTCTGCATGTGCTTGGCAGGCTGGCAGTAACTCTTCCTTGGCTAACTCAGCAAATCTCTTCACCACTCGTTCCAGACGAGTCTCTGGGATTTGATCTAGCCGTGGGCAGGGAATCTTGGCCAATGCCTTGATTTGCGTGGTAGCCCGTCCACTTTGGGTTCTCTGTCCCTGTGTCCAATGAACCAGAAAGCCAAGCGTGGAATTTGCCCATAGGGCAAAAGCTTTATACACCCGCTCATCTTTGTGTTGGAGTGATGTCCAAGCCCGACCTCCCATCCCACGATGCGATGTGGTTGCGGCCAGCAATGCCTGCGAGGTCCAACGCATGTTGCGAGCGTAGAACAATGTGCTGCGGAACTGTCGCATCTGCTTCCGCTTTTCCTCTGATCCGCCCCCTGCCGGTGTGATCCCCTTATGTGTGAGCGGAATGATCAACTGCCTCTGTGTACCTGCATCCGCTCTCCAAAGTGCACGGTCCTGCCCAATTGCATCCACTTCGTCATACACTGGGCTCAATTCAAATGCCCCTCTACGATCTTTCCCTGGAAGATGGCCAATCAGATCATGAGTTGGTCCCAAATCAAACAGATCTTGAATCATGCACATCTCTACACCCACGGATACTTCCTCCCCATTAAATTGTAGGCTCCCTTCCAACAGTGCATGGGCCGTCAGTGCCAGATCCGCGTGCAATACCCCCAGTGAACTCCACGGATCACCAGACTTCCTGATCCGCTGCACACATAACTGTCCAATCTCATCCTCTCCAACATGAACAGGCGAACTCTTGCTGCCTGATGCCTTGGTTCGATGAATCACACTTTGAATCGCACGAGCGACTTCGCCTGCTTCGCCAACACGTCGCACAGGCTCTCGAAGAGTGATGCAATGGATCGGAGGTGAACTCGCCTCCCTGTTGGGTTCCCCTCCATTGTGGTTCAT
Organism: Rhodothermales bacterium; assembly: GCA_965208025.1. Taxonomy (GTDB): domain Bacteria; phylum Bacteroidota; class Rhodothermia; order Rhodothermales; family Bin80; genus Bin80. The sequence goes on along the minus strand of OZ242302.1, from coordinate 201,640 downwards.
TCGCTTTGTGGCTACAAACAACATCTCTTCCATCCCAGTGTCGGCAGAAAGTGCACGCTTCCCGAGCGCCTGCCCACTCGCGATCCCGATCACCAACACATCTTCAAACTCTTGCTCTATCATCTGACGCGTGATTGCCCAGGATTCGGCAAATGCCGCCGAGAGGGGGAGAACAAATCCGATCCGTCCGCCCGGCTTACACTTGCGACGTGCCAAAGCCAAAAAGGATGCCGCCAATCCCGCCTGATTATTCACCGGCTCCGACTTGACCAGCATCTTCCACCGGCGCTGACAATCTCTTCGCTCCGACGATGAAAGACCTGCCACATCAAATACACGCTGTCCACCTCGTGTTCTTGAATAAGGAGGATTCATCAGAATCCAGTCAATGGATCCATCCAATACCTCAACAGAATTCTCTTCCTGATCACCATTCCCACGAGAGGTGCCACCCCCAACATTGAATAAATCCACCACCTTCGGCGTGGCAAAGTATTCCAGCGCACCCGTCTGTCCCTTTCCCCCACCTACATTAACCCACCCGATCTGTGTATCTCCATAGGGATCCCCATACCCCAATGCTGCCAGTGATGAGGTCGTCAGATGGGCCGCTATGGGACTGATGTCCGTGCCAATCAAGCCCCCTTCCATCGCCGACGCATGAAGACGACGAAGGCTTTCCTGACTCCCCCCCGCTTGTTCATGAAGCTGGATGATTCGCAGATAGCCTGCCCGAAGAAGCGTGCCCGTTCCACAGGCTAAATCACTCAATCGGCGCGTATGGAATAGATCCGAATCCCGCCATTCATCGGCTGTGAGACGCGATGGATCAATCGTCAGACTTGACAGAAGCTCTGCCGTGGCAGGTTGCGTATAAAACGCTGCCGCCTCTTTGCGGTCCTCACTCAGTTTGGGAAACAACTCCGCCCCCACGCTAATGTGCAATCCTAACTGCGCGGTCTCAATTTGCCCAACCGCACCAATCAGTTTGAAGAGCATCCGTGCGGTCTCCAGAGGATTAAATTTGGCAGACAATTGAAGCATCTGGATCGCTGGTTCAAAGACCGAATTCCAGTTCCGACGATTAATGGCGCGCCATGACTCAATCTGAACACGCAAATCAGGAAGGGAATCTCGCAACAGATCGATGTGCGACACTTCGTTGGCCCCCTGCATCGCCAGACGTTGCTGCGTGAGCAGTGCGTTCAGCCACAGGACCATCATGGTACGTAATCCCTTGAGCGGCGAACGCTGATGCAAATGGCGAGCGACCTCCTGCTGCTCCTTGGTGGATAAGGCGAGTTCCAGGCCGCTGGAGGCTTCCTTGACCAGAACCGCAATCCGATCCCCAATCTCCTCCAACGTTTCCTGCGGTACTCCAATGGAGGGCAGTAGGGCGGCAAGATCAAAGACCGTACCCTCCATAAAGCCCTGTTGGGGCCAGCGTCGACGAAATACTTCTCCAACCGAAGTCTGCCCCTGACGCTCTGTCAATTGGTGCACCGCGTACGAAAGCGATGCCCCTTGCAATAATGCATCCTGAATCTTGAATCCCGGCACCTCGCGAAAGCTTGACGGAATCCGTAGTGCCACCGTCGTCCCGATCCGATAGCGTCCTTGACGAATCTCTAACCCAAGTCGCTGGATTGCATCTTGATCGGCATCCCGCGCATCAAATGAACATTCAAGAATCACGGGCGGGACGACACCATCATGAATCAGCAGGTCAGGCTTGAGACCTGGATGGGCATGCAAAAGATTCGTCTCCTCTACCTTCACACACTCCGGCCTTTCAGACCAAATCGCACGCGCGCGACGCAAAGAGCGGCCAAGTGCGCCGTTGAAGGATTCCTCTGTAGTTCGTCCAACTGGCATCCAAATCGCATTTAGATTACGCTAAATTCTCCGCGTAAGTTGATATCCGTAAATTATCCTGCAACAATGATGATCCGTACATTGACTTGAATAATCACTTCCGATAGGCTGGAATTAATCACGCAAACGATCAACATTACGCAACACGCTCAGTTTTCGAGCTAATACTCGTACGGACAGGGAGAGAAAAATATATCCCAGGATCGGTGAAAATACAATCAATAGGAAGTCAAGCGCCCAACGATTTGTTTGAGATTCTTGCGAAAATATACCTGCCTTCCAATGGAAGTAATAGTAGAGACTTAACAGTACAATCACGATGATCCGAGAGATCGTGAGAGCACGGATCTGTAGGTTCGGATGGCGATTTAGCAAGAGAGAACTCCATAGGACTGGCCCGATCACAACCATACAAGTCTTTATAAGCTGGCCTGCTCCTCCCAAGAATGAGAATGTGGAAAAGAGCAGGATAGAAAAAGCTGCCCCGGACAATACTATGAAGAGTGAGTGGAGATAGCCCATTGAGTAGCAAAAATGATTGAAAATTAATCGGAAAGTAGCTCGATAATTCGGTCCGTCATGGATTCAGTAGATGCGCTTCCGCCTACATCTGGGGTCAGAATGCTACCTTCTTCATAGATATGACTCACTGCATCTTCAATCCGTCGGGCAGCTTCCCTCTCGCCCATGTGTTGTAAAAGAAGAGCAGAAGTTCGGATGAGCGCGGTAGGGTTGGCTTTGGATTGCCCCGCAATATCAGGTGCACTTCCGTGAACCGCCTCAAAAACTGCCACATCATCACCAATATTTGCCCCTGGAACTAACCCGAGACCTCCAACGAGCCCCGCACATAAATCACTCAATATATCTCCGAAGAGATTCGTCGTTACAATACAATCAAACACCTGGGGGCGAAGAACCAATTGCATTGCCATATTGTCAACAATGAACTGGTCAAACAATACATCAGGGAATTCTTTTGAGATCAAACGCGCTTCCTTGAGGAAAAGGCCGGTGGACAGCTTGAGGACATTCGCCTTGTGCACGGCGGTTAATCGCTTTCGTTGATGATCAGTGACCCATTCAAATGCGTAACGCAGAATTCGTTGTGATCCCTTCCGCGTAATTCGTGCAATAGAATCTGCAATTTCCAGACGTTCGTCGTAGCTTTCAATTCCAGAATATAACCCCTCGGTATTTTCCCGAAATATTACCAGATCAACATCCGAAAACGGGGTTTGAATCCCTGGCAACCGTTTACATGGTCGGAGATTTACAAATAAATCTAATTTCTGACGTAGAGATACATTTACACTACGAAACCCTTCCCCAATGGGTGTAGTGACGGGCCCTTTCAATGCAACTCGATTGCTCTGGATTGAATTAAGCAGGTCACTGGGCAGAGGATCTCCAAATTGATCAAGCGCAGCTTGCCCTACTACCTCAAAACGTTCCCAGCAAACATGTACGCCAGTAGCAGCAATTACCTTACAAGCCGACTCAGTTACTTCTGGACCAATTCCATCGCCGGGCACTAAGGTGATCGTGTACATGCTGGAATCAATGGGAGTTCGTTAAGGAACTCTGTACCTACCTGCCAGAGCGAAGGAATTGAAGACTGGTGACACATGCACACAGGGCCGGATTCAACTCAACTCCAATCCACCCGTGTAAACACCACCAAGTCAACGTCAGATATTAGAGATGTCCCGTCTGGATGAGTAGCTGATGCGCAGGGTGCCAGCTTTTCGGAGCTCCCCTTGAACATCAGTTACAACCCCCATCTCCGATTCTTCATCAACACGGAGTGATACTATCAATCTCGGCTGTTCACTAAGCTTACGATACATGATAGAGCGAACATTGACCATATCCTCAATGACAGCATCATCAATCTGGACTTTGGTCTCGCCAACACGATTGCCAGGAAGTTTCTCGGGGCCCATCCAGACATAAGAAACATACCGCTTTTGTTCAATCTTTGTCAGCGCCTCGGCTTCAGGCAAAATGGTTCGGACTTGTACTTCCTGCTCACGCAACACGGTCGTAACCATGAAGAAGATGAGAAGCATGAAGATAATGTCTGGTAGAGATGCCGTAGATATCTCGGGCTTAGCTTTGGATTTTTTTGTAAAGTGAGCCATGATGATCTATAATATTATTCTCCTGGATCGGGTTCCGCCAAAGAGACCTGTGCAGGCCATTTCTCGCGAATCTCATTCTCATCGCCTGATTCAAGTTCTGAACGATACTCAACGTAATTGGCAAACCCCATTGAGCGTGCTTCGGTATCCCAGATTTCAAAGTATGCCATCCAAACCTCATCCAAGGTCTGGATATATAAATTGTAAGGCGTCTGGCGATCTGTTTTGATTGAAACAACCGCTTTCGAGGGAGAATCAGAGTAGCGAGCATTTACGCCATTATTCTGAACATGAGTCAGGACTTCATTTCGAATCTGCCCAACGGAAGAAGGAAGATCCTCTAAGAGGACCTGCCCCTGAGCATTGATCAGGATCTTCAACATGTTGCGGTCACTGACGGGTGGCGGTGGTGTTGTTTCATCTGGCTCTGGAGGCAAGGTCATACCAATCCCGGTATCTACATCAATTGTAGTTGTGACCAAGAAAAATATCAGAAGCAGAAAAGCAATATCCGCCATAGAGGACGTCGGAATCTCAGCTCCTTCACGCTTCTTTTTCTTTGCAAGTATACTCATTGATCGAGGAGTTAAAGGTCAGGAAACAAGATTTTTAACACCTGACACCAGTAGAGCAACTAATGTCAGAACCAGAGAGATCACGATCGTCATGATTCCGGCATCGGTCCATGTAGGCAATGCGAATCCAAGGATCAAGAATAAGATAGGTGGAACAGCCATGAGCGCAAGTGAAAGCGTCTTCACCTTGCCAAACATGAGACTTCGAATACCAGATGCAAGCATGACGAGCAGTCCGATACCAATTAGGCCAAAAACAATATACAAGGCAATGTTCAACATGATATCATTGTTAAGTGAGGATAATCCTGTTCACCAATCGTCCTTATGAGGAGGAGTCTGACTCTTTCATCACTAAGGAATCAATGAGCTCTATTGAAGCCTCTTCCATGTCCACGACAATCCTGTCAATTTTAGATACGGCATAATTGTAAAAGAACTGCAGGATAATCGCAACAATCAAGCCGAATACCGTTGTGAGCAGTGCAATTTTGATGCCCCGGGCAACCAAACTTGGAGAGATATCTCCAGCAGCCTCAATTGCATCAAAGGCAGCCACCATACCAATGACGGTTCCCAAAAAGCCAAACATCGGAGCCAAGGCGATAAATAGTGACAACCAAACGAGTCCTCGTTCCAGAAAACTCATTTCAATAGAGCCATAAGCAACGACGGCTTTTTCCACAGCTTCTATCCCTTCGTTAGAGCGCATCAAACCGGCCTGAAATACCGAAGCGACTGGCCCACGTGTAGCAACACACACTTCTTCGGCGGCAGATACACCACCTTCGTGAAGAGCTTCTTTGACTTGAATGATAAATTTACGTGTATTCACATCCGCTAAGATTAACTGGATCACACGCTCAAAGGCTATGGCTAAACCAATGATCAGAATGATCAGAACGGGCCACATAAACTCACCGCCCTGATTAAAGTAATTCACCAATACATTGATCATACCCTCGTCTGCAACAGCTGCATCTTGCGATTGCATGATGATTCCGAAAAGCTTCATGGACTAATCCCCCATAAATTGTTTAGAATAAAATTTTTCATTACCTGCCCAATATACTATCAAATTTCAATTCTTCCAAATGAATTGGTCGGTTGGACAGATAAACAGATATATAAATTTAGTGTTTTCAAATGAGAATTCAATACAACAATGCGCATTAATTTACTAACCGGTTAATTTTTTTGCCTCAGGCCAGAGTTTCAGCGCCTCTTGTAATGTCCGATCTTCTGGGTGCATTACAGGATAAAATGCCTCAAGATCAAACAGTCGCACAGCTAATCTGGCTTTAATTCGAGCTTCAAGATAAGACCGATCCACTTCAACATCCGCTTTAGTAAATGCGTCTGATTCATCCGATCCGATCCGAACGCCCCTGACACGGGCATAATCAAGGAAGCGTTGAAACTCAAGCTCATCCACCTCAAATGAATCAAAAAAATCATCCCGATGATCACTCCACTCAGCAGTAAGTTCTTCGCCCTCTCGGTCATACCACATCCGGGCATATGTATTGGTAAGGTCTTGACTTAATACTTCACGGACAAACTGCGACGCGGTATCAACTTCCACGATAAAGTCTGGAAGAATTCCTCCGCCACCGATCACGACACGCCCTCCAGCAGTTTCGTAAAGAAGAGAATCTGGAACACTATTGATGATTTCCTGCGTGCTCAGTAATTCAGTATTTGAGTGCAATTCTCGCTTTGAATTCAAATAGTCCTCACGATCTCCGTTCACATAAGGAGTTTGGATCAACCGTCCGGATGGTGTATAATAACGGGCAATGGTGACACGCATTGCACTCCCGTCTGGAAGGAGGTGCTGTTGTTGCACAAGCCCTTTCCCAAAGGTTCTTCGACCAACAATGAGTCCGCGATCATGATCCTGAAGTGCACCAGCAACAATTTCACTGGCGGAAGCAGATGCCTCGTTCACCAAAACAATGATCGGTTCATCCTCGAGAAGTCCTCGAGCGGTACCGTAGAATGAATGATTGGCATCTCGAATTCGACCTTTTTGGGACACAATCAGTGCATCATCGGGAAGAAATTCATCTGAGAGTTGAACCGCCATTTCCATGTATCCCCCTGAATTTCCGCGTAAATCCAACATCAGGCGCTTCATCCCCTGAGATTGAAGCCGATCAACAGCGTTACGAAACTCACTGTGTGTCGTTCCCGAAAAGCGATTCACTTTGATGAAGCCGGTCACATCATCAATCATATAAGCCACATCCACAGCATATAATGGAATACGATCCCTGATGATTGAAAAATTAATTGGGTCTGAATACCCTGGTCGAATCACAAGAATCTCTACTGAAGTGCCGCGAGGCCCCTTCAAGGTGCGTTGAACATCGGCCGTCTCAAAGCCAATCGTACTCTGTCCATCCACCTCAATGATCCGATCCCCCGAGTGAAGTCCCGATTTCTCGCTAGGTCCTTCGGGAATAACACTGAGAACCGTGAGCGTATCACGACCTTCAGATCCTTCAATGAACTCAAATGAAATCCCAATTCCCTCAAAGCCTCCACTAAAATCTTCCTCAACACGCCGCATGGTCTTCTCATCAATGTAGACAGAATGGGGATCCAATTCTTCCAACATTCCTTCCAAAGCGTGTTCTGCAAGAACTCCGGAATCTACATCTTCAACATAGCGTTCATTGATCATCAGGAAGGCATGCTCAAGCTTTTTTAGTGCTGCTCTGGTGTCGTCCGACAGGACGGATTCCAGTTGCATGCCCAACAGAATACCTGTTGCAAGAACTAAGACTCCAAACACTATTTTTGAACGCTGGAACATCAGAAATCTACTTCTCGTGGAAAATATCTGTTAAGGTAAGTATTATGCAACAATTGCGCCGAATAATGGATCCGAATTTTCAGTCATAAGCACAAATTATCATGAAAACAGTCGGTTTTGTGCTATTGGTCAGCATCATTTGCTTTGTCGCTATCCGCGGAGTCTGGAGAATTGCATATGATTGGCAATCTCGTCTACCGCCCCAATTGAGCGTTGATCTAGTAGAGTCCCCCGTAAAAATTAGCTGGGGAGAATTCAATACGGCTGAAATCCACTCAAATTCTTTCTCAGATGCTTTGGTTGGACTTGGGTATGTACAAGGACAACTGAGTGGATGGACCATCGCCCTATGGAGACAGGCTGCCCTTGGTAAGCTATCGGAATGGTACGGTACTGAGGTGGTTGAAGCAGACCGGCTGATTCATCAATTAGGTCTGCCCGAGTTGGCCTACCAGATTTACAATGACTTAGGTGAACGGAATGCGAATCTGATCCGAGCGCATGGAGAAGGAATCCAACTCGCATGGGAAGATGTTGAGTACATGCATGAGTTTTTCCTACAAAAAATTGAACCAGAACCTTGGCAACCCTGGCACTCTCTTGCCATCGAACGCCTGATCGCCTGGATGAGTGTTGCTCCTGATTCTGTTTGCAGCCTTGGAGATCCAATTTGTAGCGGTTCAAAAATACTTCAATCTGCTCTTCATCTGAATGGATTTGAACATAGCAGTGCTTTGGTCATCTCTACATCTCGCGGCCCCCTGCTCTACCAACGTCAAGTACAGGGGAAGGGGATTTCTCCCACGTTTCAAGATGTTGTCTTGCATGTAGCTGATGAAGTTGTGATACATGGTGCATCCCTCATTGGTACCCCCTTCTTTCCCACGGGCAAAACGAATTCTCATGCGTGGGCGGTTCTCCTATTCTCTCCCAGAACGATGGGGACCGCTCGCCGAAGCCCCCAACAGATCCGACGCCTTACGTTGACGGGTCAAGAAGAAATCGTTTCTTTCCAGCGGACAGACAGTACATTCAGTACTCTTGGATCACCCACTGAATTGTCCTGGAACGGACTCAGCCCAAAAACGGATGTTGATGCATGGTTTTCGTTGCTTTCCAATTCCCCACCTACCTTTCATTTATGGCGAGGCGATGGCATCTTGGTTTCATCGGACAGTTTCTGGAGCGTACTGGGTACTCCAAATTTTCAGTTCCCCCTTGGTGATCAGGGGATCGTAATCGGTAATGATCCTCAAATAGAGCATACCGCATTGTATCTCAATAGTACCACTCAAAATTGGGATCAGCCCTCGGAGTGGACCTCTGATACATACAGCTTATGGGCCGAGAGTACCCTGCTAAACTGGCTTGATTCATTACAAGTACCAACGGATGCCCCGCCTCTGGTGCAATCAGCACTTACTTATCTAAGAAATTGGGATTACCACTTTGAAGCCCAGAGTATTGGCGCTACCATTTTTCATGAATTGATGCGTTCCAATGACGAAAACAGGAATCAGACACTGTACAAAGCCGTACAAGAACTAACGACAAAATTTGGTTCGGATCAAAGTCAGTGGCTTTGGGAACGAGTATACACGGATACGAGCCATTTCACGTTTGACGGCCTCACCCATCCAAGGAAGCGTTCATCCCTGATTACCCCGATCTCTGGACATGAATCTACAATGATGTGGGGAGGTGCGCGTGCAGAAACAGCGCCAAATACATGGGAATTTTGGACCTGGATTGAACCAAGTGGTGAGTATTTCATACGCAGGCGTGATTTGAACCCTCGTGAACCATTGGGTAGATATATTTCCGATATCAGAGGTCTCCTTGTATTTTCTCTTCCAGCCCAGTATTTGAGAACTACTCTTCTTGTACCATATGATTTTGAATGATTGGTTTTTTGGAATAGATGCTGGTGCTACTCAGACTCGTCTCTATGCCTCCTCTCAGTCCGTTGAGACAGATTTTGAGCTTTTCGGCGGTCCTGCAAATGTGGTTCGACAAGGCAAGAAACAGACCGGTACTGTTTTATCCTGTCTGATCAACGATGCGCTGAAAAAAATACCCGAGAAATCCCTTTGTGCGGTTCATGCCGGGGTTGCAGGCGCCAGCCCTCCTAGAGTACAAGAAGCGCTCATCCATGACATTCGTCTGCGTGTGAATGCCACTCACCCCTATCAAATGAGTATTTCTCATGACGGAATCATCGCACTTCAGGGCGCATTCACTGGTGAAACCGGACTCCTTTTTATCGCCGGAACGGGAAGCGGTGTCATGGCGCGAACTGGGATCAGCTTCGCAGAGACCGCTCATGTAGGAGGCTGGGGGTATTTAATTGGAGATGAGGGTAGTGGATACTCTATGGGCCGCAGGACTCTTACCGCGGTAGCTCATGCCCTGGACGGTGGCCCAGAAACTATCCTGACCAAACTCGTTCATAGCACTTTCGGCATCCATGATCGATATTCCTTAATCTCTACCTTGGCAAGAGATGACTGGGAATTTCCAAGGGTTGCCCCATTGATTCTGAACGCCGCAAACCAGGGGGATGCAGTTGCAATCTCCCTTGTACAGAAAGAAACCGAATTACTTGCGCGTCAGTCCAAATGGCTATTGGCGAAGTACCCAAACCTCACACCCAGATACACGATCATTGGGGGATTGAGCAACAACGAGTATTATGTCAACACTTTTCGCAGAGCCATGAAAAAAATCTGGCCCGCAGGAGTTTTTGCACTTCCAAATGCTACTCCCGCCGAAGGAGCAGTTCAGATTGCCATGAACCAATCTATCGATTCTGTCGCTCCTCTATCAATGAATCTATAACAGAAGGATCGGCAAGTGTAGAGGTATCGCCCAGTTGGTCAAAATTGTTTTCTGCTATCTTGCGGAGAATTCGGCGCATAATCTTCCCGCTTCTGGTCTTGGGTAATGAAGGAGAAAACTGCACAAAGTCGGGCTTCGCAATCGGGCCAATCTGTTCTCGGACATGAGAAACCAACTCGGAATGAAGTGAGTCCGAGGCGGACTCGTTGGCATTCAATGTTACATACGCATAGATCCCCTGCCCTTTGATGGCGTGAGGAAACCCGACGACCGCTGCCTCAGCAACACTCCGATGGGAGACCAAAGCACTTTCAATTTCGGCAGTTCCCATCCGATGACCACTTACATTGAGGACATCGTCAATCCGGCCTGTAATCCAGTAGTACCCATCCGAATCACGACGGCATCCATCCCCCGTAAAATACTTCCCCTCAAATGCGGAGAAGTAGGTACTCACGAATCGATCATGATCTTTGTATACCGTTCGAGCCTGACTTGGCCAAGATCCTCGTATTGCAAGGATGCCCTCCGCTTCCCCGCTTAGCAGTTGCCCTGAATGATCTAAGATCTCCGGTTGAATCCCAAAAAAGGGTAAGGTAGCAGAGCCTGGTTTGGTAGGGGTTGCCCCCGGCATGGGAGTAATCAAGATTCCACCTGTCTCGGTTTGCCACCAAGTGTCCACAATCGGACATTGTCCATTCCCAACCACTTCATGATACCATCGCCATGCTTCTGGGTTGATTGGCTCTCCAACGGATCCCAAGACCCGAAGGGATGAACGATCCGTTCCTAATACATGAGCATCCCCCAGGCTCATCAATGCTCGGATGGCCGTCGGAGCAGTATAGAATTGATTGACCTGATATTTGTCCACTACTTTCCAGAATCGAGACGCATCAGGAAAAGTCGGTATGCCCTCAAAAAATATCTGAGTAGCTCCATTCAGCAGAGGCCCATAAACGATATAGGAATGACCTGTAATCCATCCAACATCTGCCGTACACCAGAAAATATCTCCGTGATGATAGTCAAAGACAAACTTGTGTGTCATGGATGTATACACTAAGTATCCGCCAGTGGTGTGCAAGAGGCCCTTGGGCTTTCCCGTTGAACCCGATGTATATAGGATAAATAATGGATCTTCAGCATTCATAGACTGGGGTTCGTACTCCGTACTGGCGTTGGGAACATGCTCATGGTACCAATAATCTCGACGATCATCCCAAGGTATCTCAGCCCCTGTTCGTTGAACGACCAACACAGATTCCACATCAGGACAGCGTTTGATTGCCTCATCAACATTTTTTTTGAGTGGAACCCTTTTCCCACCCCGGAACCCCTCATCCGCAGTAATGATGAAGGTTGAATCACAATCAATCACCCGATTCGCCAACGATTCAGGTGAAAATCCGGCGAAAACAACGGAATGCACGGCCCCAATTCGGCTACAAGCCAACATAGCCACTGCAGCCTCTGGAATCATAGGCATATATATGGTAACCCGATCACCCTTCTGGACCCCCAGAGAAGTAAGAACATTGCTGAGTTGGCACACCTCTGCATGAAGTTCACGATAAGAAATATCTCGAGAGGGATCCTCAGGGTTGTTTGGCTCCCAAATCAGCGCCGTCTGATCCCCCCGAGTAGGGAGATGGCGATCCAGACAATTATAGGATGCGTTCAGGGCTCCATCTTCAAACCATCGGATGTGTACATCGGAAGACTTGAAGGATACCGTCCGAACACGAGTAAACGGCGTGAACCAGTCAATCCGCTCCTTAGCTTCTGCACTCCAAAATTTATCAGGATCAGCAATCGACTCTTGATACTTGGCCAGATAAGCTTCCATAGAGGAGCAATGGGCTTCGCCACGAATGTGAGCGGGTGGATAGTAGAGTTCTGGTGAATGTTTGGGTTCAGAAGGAGAATCAGACATGATGTTGATTTTAGGAGAGTTAAAGAAGATAGGTTAAAAACAGGAATTTAGGATCAACTGAACCTGCACTCCTCAATGGATCAATCAAGAATCATCGCACGTTAGGGCAAAGTAAACTAATGGAAACTTGATCAACCCATCACAACCATGGGGGCAAATTTAACAAAAAGACGCTTCAAACCATGATCAATGAATAGAACCGATACAACGATGGAATCGCCTTGACCTTCCTTATGAATGACCTCTCCATCTCCATACTCCTTATGGAAAACCTTTGAACCTATCTTGAAGCTAGACAGATTCTTTGGTTTAGGTGCTTGATCAGATTTTCTTTGGGTTGAGAGACTTGGGGCTTGGGTTGTGCCAGTGCTTTTTTTTGCCTGTGTAGGTTTTTTTGATTCCTCTATGCCCCCCTTGAGCACATGATTTGATCCGTTTGGGCGTCTGAGTCTTTTCTTTGTCTCGGGAGGAAGAAGGAGCACTTTAGGGTCCATCTCTGCCAAGAAGGGGCTTGGCTCAGGATAGGTTGGAGGCCCTCCATATCTTGAACGTGCGCGCGCCCATCCCAGGAATAACAATGATTTTGCCCGGGTGATCCCAACATACAAGAGGCGCCTCTCTTCCTCAAGTTGAGTTTGAGTAATTTTCTCTCCGCGAATCAGAGGCAATAATTGATCTTCTAATCCACCAATAAATACAACATGAAACTCCAATCCTTTAGAAGCATGCAGTGTCATAAGCGTTACGCGGTCCTGTTTGGAGTTATCCGTATCTGCATCAGTGATGAGAGCAAGCCGTTGCAAGTAGCTACTCAAGGTGTGAGATTCATCCTCCGACGCATAGTCCTGAATTGCCACCAGGAGATTCTGAATATTCTCCAACCTGTATTGACCGCTATGCAGGTCGTCCGACTCAATTTCCTTCATGAGTCCAGATTTGCGAAAGAGTGAGGCAGCAACCTCACTCGGATCCATATCTGCCTTTACATTTTCGGTGTGCGTTTTGATCAGATCGGTAAATTCTCTCAGTGCACTCCTTGCACGTTTAGGAATTGGTAAGTTGTGAATCTCTTTCAACGTCTGCCCCAGGTTGGATTCTGGCTGGCGAGCATATTCCAATATCACCTGTTGAGATTTGATTCCGATCCCTCGGGTCGGAAAATTGACAATGCGCTGAAAACTGGCGATATCATCGGGATTAACCAGAAGTCGCAAATATGCCACTGCGTCCTTAATTTCTTTCCGCTGGTAGAATGATATTCCACCTATTATTCTGTAAGGGATTCCTGCTTTCCGTAGGGCATCTTCAAATGTACGACTCTGAACATTTGTCCTGTAGAGGATGGCAAAATCCTCATACCGAAGATCACTTCTCGCTTTTTTATCACGGATCATCTTGACCGCTTCCGAAGCCTCATTCCGATCTTCTAAAGCCTCAATAACTTTGACTTTTTCTCCTACCTCATTCTGTGTCCAAAGCTTCTTTTGGATCTGCTCTTTGTTATTCAAGATTACAGAATCGGCGGCATCAAGTATCGTACTTGTCGAACGGTAATTCTGCTCTAAGCGAATCACCTTTGCTTCCTTGAAGTCTCGTTCAAATGAGAATATATTCTGGATATCAGCGCCTCGAAAAGAATAAATGCTTTGGGCATCATCACCTACGACACACAGGTTACGATGAGCGGCGGCGAGAGCATAGGCTAACCGATATTGAACATGGTTCGTATCCTGATATTCATCAATGAGAACATGGGACCACTTGGATTGATACTTACGGAGGATCTCTGGATATTTTTTGAAGAGTTCCAAGGGTTTGAGAAGCAGATCATCAAAGTCAAATGCGTTGGCCGCCTTAAGAGCATGGTTGTAGGGCTCATATAGTTTCACTGCTGCTTTTGCAGGGCTGGACTTCGCGCGTGATTGCATATCATCCAGGGAATGCATGGCATTTTTCGCCTCTGAGATATAGCCTTGAACCGTTCGGGGTTTGATCCTCTTGGGATCATATTTATTTTCATCAATGAGTTGTCTAAGAATTCGCTCAGCATCGTCTGTATCGTAGATGGTAAAGTCTGATGTGAATCCTATGTGCTCTGCTTCCACCCGAAGAAGGCGAACCATTTGTGAATGAAACGTACCTACCCACATCCCTTTCGAGGCGCCTCGGGGCAGGAGGGTCTGAACTCGCTCTCGCATTTCTCGAGCTGCCTTATTCGTAAAGGTGAGTGCGAGGACTTGGTTCGGTGCCGCAGTGTCTGTCGCGAGTAGCCATGCAATTCTGCATGTGAGAACACGTGTTTTCCCTGATCCGGGGCCCGCCACAACGAGTACAGGGCCTTGAGTCGTCTGAACAGCTTCTTTTTGGCGTGGATTCAGACCCGATAAGACACGCTCAGCATCAAATTTTACCATGCTCGAGATAAAACGATAGATTCATTGAGGTGCAAATTTATGCAAAATATCAACGTGATCAGTTAATAATTTCTTGGCAAGAATTGTTCAGAGGATCCGCACTGAATCATGGCCCCTTATTTCATGCAAAGATGCCAACGCACTCCATCCTCTTCGCGCATTCTGGCAATGAACGTTTACTCTGAATGCAAATGGTGTAGGACATGATCCATTTGCTCTATGATCAAACGAGCCATAGAGATGATCACCTGTAATCAGACACATTTCTCTGATGATTTGAGTCACAATAGTTGCCTATCTCCCTTGCCAATTGGCACCTTTTCTTCTTGTGGAATGCGGATGAGTTAGAATTTGTGTGAATAATTGTCCATTTATTGTCCCGACTAGCAGCAGCCTGACTTTGTTCAAATCATATCCTACATCAATTCTGGACGGGGAATCTCTGACATCCTGTACTGAAAGAAACGCAACACCCAAACTTTCTTTGTGTCAATGATCCTGTATTGACTTCACTTGTTGAACAGGAACTGGTTTGGCGCTCATTGATAAATTCCCACAGTAAATGGACCTATTCCTTATGGGTGTGGGATTGATTCACCGACATATCCATTGATCACTGAGGATTCCATCTTACTCTTCGGTCCAACTACCATCCTAATACTTCATGGAATTTACGGTCTCTGCTGCTCGGGCCATGATCGGGCTCTCAATGTTAATCGGTGTGGCGTTGCTCTTTTCCGAAAATCGGCGTTTAGTCAGTTGGCGTCTGATTGTCATCGGAATCTTGGCACAGATATTGATCGCTCTATTCGTTCTCAAGGGAAATGCTATGGGCGATTTTTTTGCTCCACTTGGCTGGCCCAAATTCTTCTTTTCGGGAGTCAGTTCTATTTTTGTGAAAATGTTGCAATTCACAACCGAGGGGGCTCAGTTCGTGCTTGGGGACATCGCTCTCCCCCCAAGTGGAAGTGTGGAGCCAGGCACACCTCTGCTGATCGGACAAAGCTGGGGAACTGCAATTGCGTTCCAAGTGCTACCAACCATCATCTTCTTCGCGTCTCTTATGGCCATCTTGTATCATCTTGGCCTCATGCAGCGAATCGTTCAATTCATGGCGAGAATCGTAGTCAAATTGTTAAAATCCAGCGGAGCGGAGTCGTTATGTGTGGCAGCCAATATCTTTGTCGGTCAAACCGAGGCACCTCTGGTGATCCGACCATATTTAGCAAATCTTACACGCTCAGAAATGATGACTTTGATGAGTGCAGGGATGTCTACGATGGCAGGTGGAGTGATGGCAGCTTACATCGCTTTTCTGGCTGTTCCGTTTGCCGCAACTCAAGGTATACCTATTGATGTTGCACAGTTGAGATTCGCAGAACATCTTCTTGGCGCAAGTCTTATGTCCGCGCCAGCCGCAATCATACTCAGCAAAATTCTCGTTCCAGAAACCAACCAACCCAGTACACTCGGAAAGGTAGAACTTCCGAAGATTACGGATTCGAAGAATGTAATTGATGCTGCTGCCAGTGGTGCTCGCGATGGACTGAAACTTGTATTGAATATTTCTGCAATCCTTTTGGCTTTCATTGCTTTGTTAGCAATGATGGACTATATTCTTGGCATGGGAGGTGGCCTCTTCGGGATTGAATTAACCATGGGCAAAATCCTGGGCTGGGTATTCTCACCGATTGCCTGGATGATCGGGATCCCTGCGGAGGATGTTCTGTCCATAGGATCTATGCTTGGGTACAAGATCGTTGCCAATGAATTTGTCGCATATTTACAGTTGGCTGACTCTATGCAGGCAGGGATGATCTCTCAGAAAGCAATTACGATAGCCACATTTGCTTTGTGCGGTTTTGCAAATTTTTCCTCTATTGCAATTCAAATTGGAGGCGTTACTCCACTTGCACCCAATCAGCGTTCACTCATTGCCGAATTGGGAATCAGGGCCGTCCTCGCCGGGTTTCTGGCGAATCTGATGACTGCTACCCTCGCTGGGGTGATGGTTTAACTATCTATATAGTATAATCATAGATTCATGTTGTTAATGTTTTACTTTAATATATGAGCTTGCTTATCAACTGAAATTTGGCGATTTGTGCAGATTTTTGATTTTCCATTCGTTATTCAACCCCAGACATGTGTAAATGAATAAACATGTTAAACCAAAACTTGAACTGAGTGACAATAGTGATAAAAGGGAATCCTCACTTTCTCGATCTGCCAAGTTGTCCGACATCAGTAGGCGCTTGGCTAACTCAGACCGAGGGGCTTTTCAGGAATTATTTGAGGAATTGCATGTCACTCTGATCCGGTTTTGCTGGAGGTTTACAAAAGATGAAGATGTGTCACGAGATATTGTACAGGATGCGTTTGTCAAAGTTTGGGAAAAGAGAGCCACGCTTGACCCAAGTAAATCCTTACTTGCTCTCATGTACACAATGGTTCGTAACCGGGCATTCAACTTGTTACGTGACTCCCACTATTCCGACGGTGTAGAAGCTGATGAGGTTGCCATTGAAAACACACCAGGTCCAGATGAACAGGTTGACTTTGATATGTTGGAGGAGCATGTTCGCCAGTGGATTGATGGCCTACCCCCTCGTCGCCGCCAAGCTTTCATGCTCAGCCGTTTTGAAGGGCTCACCCATGCAGAAATTGCTTCCATCATGAACCTTACTCCACGGACTGTAAACACGCATGTGATGCTTGCCTTGCGAGATCTTCGTCAAAAGCTTCATAACTTGCACAAAGACCGGCAGTTACATGAGCACAACCCCTAGACCATCTCTGCCAGACGAAATTCTGGCTCATCTGGATTATTCCGAAATTCCCTCTACCTTGAGAGTTTGGGATCTCTCCACTGCGTACTACGCAGATGAGCCTTCTGATGACGAGTTTGAGCATGTATGTAGAGATATGTGGCCCCATATTGATCACGCCACAAGATTCCGATTGAAACGATTGATGACTTGGCGGAGTGTTACGTCACTGGCCGCCTGTTTTGCTTTGATCTTGGCCGTTGGCTTTTTGCTCTTGCAACAGCCTGTTTCTGTGACTGCACCACTTGGAGAGCAACTGTCGTATCAATTGCCTGATGGGAGTACGGTACTCCTCAATAGTGGCACTCATTTTGAATACAATAAAAAATTTGGCGAAACATCTCGTGAACTGATCTTGAAGCAGGGTGAGATCTATTTGGAAGTTCTACCAAGTTCTATTCCATTTTCGGTAGAATCTTTTGATGCACAAACTCAAGTGCTTGGAACCTCGTTCAATGTTCGTGCCTGGCCCGACGAGATTGATGCTGGCACAGATGTGAAGGTCAAGTCGGGAGAGGTTCGTGTGATTCCTCATGCCGCACCTGAGTCTGCAGTTACTTTGCTGGCAGGCGAATCTGCCCGTATTCAACCGGATGGTCAGTCCCCCCTTCGCTACCAAACCTCAGGCGAGACATACAATTGGGCTGATGGTGAATTCAAGTTCTCCTCTGAACCACTCGGAAATGTCGCCAAGGAGATTGAACGACGTTATGATGTAGAGATTTCTTTTGTATCATCCGATCTTGAATCTCTTCCCATTGGGATCCTCAAGGAAGCCCCCGAAAGTGCTGAAGAAATCATTCGCGACATTTGCGCGTTAAATTGCGAGTATCGTGTGGTTCGCGGTGGATTTGAGTTAGCGCCTCGTTAGCTACCCTTGCGCACGCTACATCATCCTTGATAAAGCTGGCTCTGCCTTTTTTTCGTGCGCGTTCTAATTTGTTGCTTGGCCGTTTTGTCTGCCGCACTCTTTGGAAGTGTCCCGACTTCGGTTGCTCAAGCTCTCCACCCTCTTCTTGACGCTGTTCAGAACTTCCAATCTCATTGGGGGGTTGATCTTTCTTATTCTTCCAACACACTCCAGGATCGTTACACCATCTGGAGCGAACCACTAGCAAGTACCGCAGATGCGGATATTGAGTATTTACTGAGCGGAACGGGGGTGACCTATTTTCGTCAATCCAGCGGTACCTACTTACTTCAACCTTCTGACACTCAGGTTTCCACGCTTATTGGAACGGTCTATTCTGCTGAAAGCGGTAAGCCTCTACGGGGGGCACATATCAGGATCGTAGAAACATCACAAGGCACCACTTCAAATTTGGATGGTCAGTTCATCCTTTCCACCACCCCTCAAAATTCGGTAAAAATTCAGGTCAGCCATGTGGGCTTCCTTTCGGAAGATCTGCAGCTCACATTCCCTGCGGATTCTGTTCAGTCTCTTGACATTCACATGACCGAATGGGTGATTCAGGGGCTCCCCCTGGAGGTCACCGCCTCCCCCCTACCCGCTCCACTTCCATTCATGATCAGTGATCGGCCATTTGAGATGGATACCCGAAGACCCGAAGATCTAAGACAGATCACTGGACTTGGCACCCCCGACATCGTTCGCAGCCTTCGCGATGTGGCTGGACTCTACATTGATCTCACTACGAGTGATATTCATATTCAGGGAAGCGGGATTGGTGAGCATCAATTCAGGTTGGATGGAAATGTCGTGTTTGAGCCCATTCATTTGGGACTTTTTGGAATTTTCAACCCCTTTGCCATTGATCAGATCACTGTCCGCAAAGCTGGTTTTAACGTAGAACATGGGAGCTTTTTGGCGGGGATCATAAACGCCGAACACTCTCTGGATTCTAAACGGGCAGTTGAAATGCAAGTAGATCCAATTTCATTCAATGCCCGCATCACCACAAAGATGAACCTGCAGGAGGCGAATCTATCTTTGATGGGAGCCTTTAGAACGAGTATATGGAATGACTGGTGGAGTAACTTACGCAGCGAAAGTGTTGATGAGTTGCTGCGTGATTGGAACCGTCCAGATGAATTTCTCATTCGGGCCAGCATCTATCCACTTAAACGGGCATTTGAGCAGGGATACTATACTCTCGTGGATCGACTTCAGAAGCCCCCCCTTCCTTCGTTACCGAACATTAATTTCAATGATTTCCATGCCGCAACAAAGATAGACCTAAATAATGGAAGTGAATTAGGCGGCTCTCTCTATACGGGAAACAGTAAATTTGAGGGACGCCTCCTATCCGCTCCAAAGGATACCACCAACAGACTGATTCCGCCGGATCGACATGCGTGGGAAAATCATAATCTACGTGTCTATTGGCAGCATACGATATCCGATTCGTTCACTTGGCGTTTTTCCTGGCGTAAGGGAATATATTCATTCTCTCATAACTATGGCGGACTTGATCGTCAGAATAGTGTGCATGCCGCGTTCAACTTGTTCAGGTATAATTCCGTTGAGACGAGCGATCAAAATGGGATTTCCAACGATGATCTTGGCATTTCCATTACCAAAAACTATGCACAGGGAATCCTTCAAGCGGGTTTAGATCTATCCTGGATTGATCACCAGTTTAGTATCCAACATGTCTTCCCTCGACGGCTTGAACATGAAAGAAACTCTTTCATGTTGTCGGGTTATTTCCAGCACCAATGGATTCCTCGTCCTTGGGTAGAGTTGACGTCTGGATTTTTGGTTACACTGCTTCGCACGCAAGAAAGATGGCATTTAGAGCCTCGTACGGCATTACTGTTGAAGTCTCCTTATCGGGATGGTTATGGCGTTTCGCTCCGTTTGGCAACTGGTGTATATTATCAATTTTTGAATCAGTTTGAGATTGCTACGATCAGTCCGAGTTCTATTGTCCCTACAACTCGTTTTTGGATCCCAGTGGACGAAACTCTCCAGGCGCCTCATTCCAACCATTACACCATTGACCTCTCTGCACAGCTTTGGACAAATTGGCAGCTGGGGGTTGAATATTACTACAAGGACCAGCGCCGCCTCTACCGGGTGGATTATCCCATGCTCTGGAATCAAGAACCAGATACAACCTTCATCAATATGATTGATCAGTTTGCAAGTGAGACCAGCGGTTTGGTCTATGGGACCTCTCTGGAATTGCGTCGAAACGGTGAAAAACTTAATTTTGCGATGCGCTTTGAGCGGAGTGAGTCAAAACGTGAGTATACATTCCGCAATAATGAACCGACACTTATTCCTGTCCCCTGGAATGTACCGCAACAGTTTCAGTTTAAGTTCGCCTTTAAGCCAATCCCAGCACTGGAGGGAATCATTCGGTGGCATGGAGCGTGGGGACGTAAATGGGCTTTCAAACAGGCGTACTATGATCTGTTGGGATCCAACATTGAGTATGCAGCCACATTTGATGATTTTTCATTTGAGGATCCAACCGCCGAGGGACATACGCTTGCCCCATTTAGTCAGTTAGATTTAGGGATTGCCGTAAACGTGAATGACCGATCCAACCGAACCTTTCAGCTTCGAATAGATCTGCTCAATGCATTTGACCGCAGAAACCCCGCATACAAATACCTACAAGAGCGTAACCAGTTTGGAACTGACGACCAGATCCTTGTTGAAGAAACGAGTTATCTGATTGGGCGCACAGCCACCGTCTCAGCCCAACTCCAATGGTAGCGATGTTCTATACCATTTCTAAACGAGCAAAGAACCTGCGTCGATCCATCGCAACGATGCGAATATTACTTCCTGCCGCAATAAATTCGCCTTCGGTTGAGACCTCAACCCGTTCTCCATCAATCTCTACGATCCCAGTAGGACGAAGAGGTGTCATTGCGATGCCTGTCCTTCCCAAATAACGTGCCCTTTCGTCACTTTCGCGACTTGCCGCGTTGGACTCTGTCTTGAGCGTGGTAGAAAGTATAAACCGATCCCAGGCTCCCGATCGCCAAAGCACAACAAAAAGAATAATACCACTACCCAGAGTGCTTGATAATGCAATCGTTCCACCGAGCAAACCTGACTCGGTATATGTATATCCCACTGCGAAGATCATGAGTAAAGCTCCCAAGATCCCAATCACATTGAATCCGGGAACAAGGTAGACCTCCACTGTGATCAAGAGGAGTCCCGCCAAAATGCACACAATGGGAACAAGAATTTCCACGTCTATACCTCGTGAGTTCTTACTTCAACTCGATTTCCATTTACACGAACGACGCGAACCATTACTCCTTGATCAATATATTCGCCGGCGGTAATGACGTCCACCCGTTCCTGATTAATCAACATGGCACCAGAGGGGCGAAGATCTGTAATTGTTGGACCTACTTTCCCAAGATACTCCATGTGAGAAGATGCGCTGGTGTATCCCTCACTACTACTAAGTTCCGGTTTTAATACGAGCACATTCGCAGCTTGAGATTCAGGGAACATGCGGCCAATCATGACCGCGCTCGCGACCAGAAGTATCATGGTGACTGCTAATGTGTATACACTTGGCATCATTGCACCAATTGGAGGAAATGAGAGTCCTACATTCCCAACCAGTGCAGCAATCAGGGAGAAAAATATCAATACGACTCCCGAAATCCCAGCAACCCCAAACCCTGGAAATAAAAATAACTCCACGATGATCAGCCCAACTCCAAGCACAAAAACAAGAACCTCCCAAATCTCCACCAATCCCAACAGATAGTGTGGGGCAAAGAAGAGTGCAATTCCGAGGAGCGCAACAGCGCCAGGGAACCCTACCCCAGGAGTTTGCAACTCAAAATACAGCCCTCCCAACATCATTAGCATCAGAATGGACTGAACAACGGGGGATCCAAGAAATCTCAGCAAGCGCTCGGTGCCCGTTTCGCTATGTGCGACCAGATCAGGGGTTTCCAACCCGTAGGCAGCAATCACTTCCTCAGTGGAACCCAGAACTTGGTCTGCAACGCCTAGGTTGAGGGCTTCGGACGAACTAAGCGTCAGTACTTTCCCCTCCTCTGAGACACCCTCAATCTCAATGGATGGATCCACCATGGATTGGGCAATGTCAGGATCACGTCCGTTTGCTTCCGCTGTTGAACGCATCAACCCCCGCATATAACTCTGGTATTTATCAGGCGCCTCCTCTCCACTCGTTCCCTCCACAACAGTAGCCGCTCCAATTGAGGCACCAGGCACCATGATAATACGATCTGCAGCATAAGAGATCAGAGCACCTGCAGATGCTGCATTTTTATCAATGAACGCAGCGGTGGGCATCTGTGCATCTAATAAAGTTTTTCTAATTTTATCCGCAGCATCCACAAGCCCCCCAAAAGTATCAATCTGGAAAATCGTCAGGACTGCATTCTCGTTCATCGCATCAGCAACAGCTCGCTCAATGTACCGAGCCAATCCATTGTCAATCATCCCATTGACTGGAACCACAAAAACTGTCCCCTTGGTGATAACGGAATCCAATTCCAACGGCTTAGGAGCTCGGTCCTGCGCAATAGAGCCAGTAGCGACCAAGGAAAGTAATAAGAGTGTAAAGAGTCTGTTCACGTTTCCCATCTTATACTTGATTACTGTACGCCTCACCCCTTTGTTAAGATTCAACTGCGGTAAGAGCGAATAGGTTGAAAGACGTCACGAAATAAACCAGCATTCCAATCTGCCCCTTTGAATACCGCGAAAAGAAATTGGTCAAAAAGTAAAGATGACTTTGGGCTAAGCTGATACTATGTTCTGTCAAATCTTTGATCACTTGAAGCAGAAGGGATTGAGAACTGAAATAGATCCGATTGCCCCACAACATGTCTGAATCTTGTCCTAACTGATGATCATCCTGATTTGTTCTTACATTAGACTGCATAATGAATAGTTATGCAGGAATGTACGGAATCTGAGGTTCTAACGTGTGAACCGCCTGATTTCCACCAAGTTTTCAATGAACGGTGCGTTTTTATTTTTGCACATTGACAGTTCTAACTCAGGATTCCATCCTGTTAGCCAGATCGTCGTGTCACTTCTATGCCTATGCAATCTCAATTAACGCTTGATCTTCGTAAGATGGTGAAGGAGCATATCTCATCGTTCATGGATGATCCCCACGAGAATGTGGCATTCCATCAAGATTGCTCAATGAAACCAAGAGGACTGTTATTTTTCAATGACAACGGGGGTTCCCACCCGAACATAAGCCCACATATGGTCCATGTGCTTATCATGAACAGCAACACATCCCTGTGTCCAATTGGAGGCTCGGTCTGTACCGTGCCCATGAATCTCAATCATCCCTCCAAGGGGAGTCTCCATTGGTGGAGCAGTTCCATTCCGATCAGCTCTCATGATGGCATTGAATTGTCGCTGGCTGATCAGTCCATCCTGAACTCCTCGCTCAGCATCTTCGCGATTGGGGTAATTCAGTAAAAAAGCTTTGTAAAACTGACTCTGAGGATTTTTTCTAACCACATAGAAAACTCCCTCCGGGGTTCTCCAGTGATCGGGGTCCTCATTGGACCCACGAATGACTTTATCGGAGAATGAATTATATCCAAAATCTGCCGTAAACGTTGATAGTATTCGCATCCCTCTATGTAGGGTGACCTCCTTACGACGCTTGGAGACAAGAATCCATATATTTGAAACCTCACTTGCACGTATATACCCCTCTTCACCAGTCATGGTACGAACCTTTTTTACCAATCTTTCGCTGGCAATTACCCTGACTGGCTCTCTGAATTGAAGTTTCTTATTGCGCCGAGTCAAGTCTTGATCGTGATACAGACTAGCCGTTCGCCCCACCACATAATACAAGTTGACTGCTTCACTCACATTTTCCTGCACTGCATACACACTCCCTGATGTGCAAACAAGTGCAACGATGGTGCCAATAGCAATAAGCCAATGAGCCAATTTTCTTGAATCAGGTATCTGAAGAATCACTGTTTTCGCTATTCATCATCTTCATCATTGGTTCAACCATCGCACCAGAAATTCCCATACTACTGAAACCTCCATCATGATAAAGTGTCTGCATGGTCACCATTCGAGTAAGATCACTGAGTAAGGTCACTGCATAATCGCCACAGCTCTCAGCGTCGGCATTCCCCAAAGGAGACATCTGATCTCCAAACTCAAACATAGCATCAAACCCAGAAATTCCCTGTCCAGCGGTCGTACGCGTTGGGCTCTGGGAGATGGAGTTAATCCGAATATGATGTTGTCCAAGTCGTGCGCCCCAGGTACGAACAATGCTTTCCAACAGTGCTTTCGCATCCCCCATCTCTGAATAATGGGAGAATGAGCGCTGAGCGCCGATATAGGAAATCGTTAGAATTGAACTCCCATGATTGAGAACTTCACTCTCCATGGCATGGTGTACAATCCGATGAAGACTGACCGCGGAGATATCCAATGTCTTCGCATACCAATCATAGTTCAACTTCTCATATGGACGGCGTTTACGAACATTGACCCCCATTCCGATTGCATGAACAATAAAATCAATGTTCCCATAATGCTCTTTCAACTCATCAAACAGTTTGGATAAATCTTCACTATTTGTTGCATCGGCCCAGATCAGAGGACTGTTCACTTTTTTTGATAATTCTTCCAAGGTTCCCAGTCGTCTTGCAACGGGGGCATTGGAGAGTGCAAATTCAGCTCCCTCCCGGAAAGCTGCTTCGGCGATTGCCCAAGCAAGACTCGTCTCATTGAGTGCTCCAAAGATCACTCCCTTTTTGCCGTTCAGTAATCCAGATGGTTGCATGCTATCAAATCTAAGACTACGGAGATGACCCAGAGTCTATCCCCGTTGAGGTGATGAGTTAAGAATTCTTTGGTGATTTTAGTCTACACTGCTCATTAGGTTCGCACTTTTGTTTCCAAACTCTCTGAGAATAGAAAACTCGGATGAGTTGCTCGGGGGATCCTCATGTTTCAGTATCAAGTCTGATCAATTTATCTTGTCCGCAATTATGGAATGGGATTATTTCATGGTGTCAGTTCTGTTAAGAGAGAAGGATGATTCTTGGATAGACTGGTTCGCATCAAAATATCAACGTTCACGTTTATTCCTAGGCGGTTGAGTTTTATGAAGAGGCACCTTGGAATACGTTCTTCATCATTTGCTTTCACGCGTTCCCAAGGCGGCTATTGATGCACTCGAGACCGAATCAGAAATGTATCCTCAAAGAAATTTTACATGAATTCGGTTGTATTCATTTAATCCGTTGTATGTCATTGTTCCGTCTTACTTCGCCTCTATTCGGTGCACTCATTTTGATTTTTAGCTTTCTTGCTTGCTCTTCTCCCCTCCCACCGCCAAGTGAAACTGAGCGTGCGGTCGCTGATTCCGCTCTTGAACAATTATCTCAGATCCATCTGGATCATATTTCAGATGCCTTCCAAAAAATCTCAAACTGGTCCTATACCAGGCTTGATCGTACGGAGAGCCGGGGTGAGCGTCAATACAGTTCATTCACTCATTTCGTGAACGTTGTTCCCTCTGGTCCTCCGATTGTCATCCTTGGTTCAGATTCAATTTTAGCTAAGGACATCTCCACCACGTTTGAGACGATTGTACAGGATGACGCTCCCTATCTGATGCCCGAATTTAAAGATCAATTTCAATATGAGATCAGAAGGGATACCAGCTATTGGTCTCAACCCGTCAACCAGATTACCATTGATACCAGACCAGAAAGTACTGAGGAAATTCTGAATGCATCTTATCTCTATGATCCGAATTCTTTGAAATTAGTCTCTATGACATTCCATCGTCACAGCCAATCAATTCTACTGGAAGAAGTATCTCGCTACCGTCTTCAACTTCGTCCTGTCAATAATGAATGGGTTCCATATCACCTCAGTATGCACCTGGCGATGCGACTCCCCTTTGGACGGCAAAATACTTACACCTATGATATCACCTTCTTTGACTACATCCCTCGGTGATCAAGTGAGTCCATTGTTGTGCACGAAATCCCTTGGTCGGTCCTTGCACTTCATAGAAAAAGTATCCTCAACAAACTCTGTTGCTTTGGAGGCAGCATTATCTGGGGCTGAGCATGGAACTGTTTTCGCCGCGGACTATCAGACGGATGGGTACGGCCGACAGGGACGGAAATGGTCTTCAAGTCAGGGACTGAATCTGACCTTCAGTGTGATATTACGCCTCCCTGTTCCCCCCAAAAAAATGGGGATCGTGTCCCTTGCTGCCTGTTTGGCAGTTTCAGAGGCGATTGCAAAAGTTTCCATGCCAACTATACCTCAACTGAAGTGGCCAAACGATATCTTACTGGATGATCAGAAAGTGTCTGGAATGATCCTACACACCATGGATACATCCGAGACTGCGATCATTCTGGGCATAGGGATCAATGTGAATCAAACAGAATTTCCAGAGGAACTGGAAACATGTGCAACTTCTCTCATTCTTGTCACGGGACAGCCAATTGATAGAGCACATTTAATGGCATCTGTCTTGCTTCAATTAGAGAAATTTCTGGAACTCATGGTGCTGAACCCATCCTGCATTCTTGATCTTTATTCTGAGAAGCTTGCATGGATCGGTCATTGTTGCCGGGTGGTTGGGAAAGACACAGATCTAACTGGCACTCTGATTGGGATTGATGAATCTGGCGGATTAGTCTTGGATACAGAAAGTTCGGGTACTCAAATATTTTTTGCTGGAGATGTTTCGCTCCGTGTGTCTGACCATTGATATTGGGAACAGTGCGATCAAAGCTGGTCTGTTCCGTGGAGAGCAGATAATCAATCGGATGTCCTTTCAATCCATAGAGGAGATAATTGCAAGCATCGAAGCGTGGAACATACAGACTCCTTTCCATCAAATTGGAGTATGTAGTGTAGTTCCTCAAAAATCTGAACGGTTGATCTCGGAGATACGTTATTTGACGGATACGTCCATATTTGTGGTCACGCCCGATGCCGAACTCCCAATAAAAGTGACCTATACTCCTAAAGGCAGTCTCGGGCCTGACAGACTTGCTGCCGCATGTGCAGCATTTCATTCTGGTAAGGGGCCTCACATTATTATTGATGCAGGGAGTGCAATTACCATTGATGCAGTCAGTGCAGAGGGAATATTTCTTGGAGGGATCATCATGCCCGGACCAACCCTTGCGAATCGTGCACTTGCAAACTATACGGCAAAATTACCCGATGTACCATTGGCGTTCCCAGGTGGAGTACTCGGAATTTCAACTGTGGAAGCACTTCAGCATGGTCTTCTTTATGGAATGATTGATGGAATCATCGGTGCGATCCATCGCATCAAACGGACTCTTGCATCTAACCCAGTGATCCTACTCACAGGTGGCTGGCATCAACTATTGGCGGATCAGATTCCTTCTGCACGCATCAATAAGAATCTGGTGCTTGAGGGGATAAGGGTGCTGATGCAATTGAATGCAGACCTCAATTGATCCGAATGATCTGACCGAGGCTGGCCAGAAAAGATGGGGTACAGGAGAAAATCGCACTTGGACCGCCAGCGGCAGCCCATACGATTTCGTATTTCAAGAGATCTTCGTCAATGAATGTAGGAATTGGGCTGGGATGACCGACCGGTGCCACACCGCCAATAGTGAATCCTGTATGTTGCCGCACAAAGGATGCATTTGCGAGGTTACATGGACTCCCAATGAACCGAGTTAGAATTTCCAAATCCACTTGATTCACTCCACTGGCCAACACCAATATGGGTGCATCACCAGATTGAAACATTAGAGATTTCACAATCTGCCCAAGGGAACAGTCGACAGTAGCGGCGGCCTCTGATGCAGTTCTGGTGGATTGGGATAACTGCTTGACCTGAAAGTCCAATCCCATTGACCGAACTACCTCTTGAACATGACGTACCCTCTTGGGTAAAGATATTCTGATTTCATTCATATAGGTTAGCCGTATACATTAAATGAGTAGCATTGAAGTTGTATGTTAAGCAAGGGCGTCTAACGCTGATGCAATAGACGAGTGTAGAGGAAAGACTCGATCTTCCCCCATGATTCTCAATACCAGACCTTGCAATTCTAAAACGAATATTGCCTGGGGATGTATTCAACGCAACATCAACAGTATTTTGAGAATATAAGTGTACTGATGGAATACATTCTTTTTTTTGCAAGTTAATTAGAAGCTATACGTCCTATTTGTCCTATTTGTCCTATTTGTCAGAATAATCTAATCTTTCTCGCTTCCACTTCATCATTGTTTTTTTCTATAATCAATCCAATCCTAGTTGAATGAGTCAGCTTTCTCTATCCGTAATTGCCCAAGGTGTAGATTCTCTTCTTGATGAGCAAATGACAGGACAGGCCCGAATTGCAGCCCACCTAGTTGCCGCCGCTGAGGGGCATGGGCTTTCTTCCTCAGAAATCATCTCTGTCTTTGACACAATCCGAAAAAAAACTGTTTTGGACGAATTATGGGTCACCGACTCGGAGGGTGTCGTGTACCTCACTACTGTTCGTGATGATCATGGTAAACCGATTCAGTTCAGATTCACCGAAGACTCCGATGCCCAACCGCAAGCATCCGCATTTTATCCGTTGCTTGCTTCCAGCATTGACAGTGATGATTGTATTACCCAAGCTGCTCAGACCCGTGAGATCGACTGGGATATCTTCAAGTATGTTGGGGTGAGTGGAGTTGATAAACCCCGCATCGTTCAGGTCGGCAATGCGCTTGCATTTGAGGAACAGGGATTGCTCAATAATAGCTATGCCTCGCCGGTGATGACCGCCGCTCTTGCCGCTTTTGGGGAAATTGAATTACTATCCTCCCGATTCACCTCCCGTGTAGCGGAGGTACGCTCTGTCTTTGATGCCATTCTTACGAAGCAGATGGTGGTTCAGGCTGGGCTAATTGATTCTTTCTTAACCGTCACGGAGACCGCTGGATGGTCTGTGGACCGAACGAATCAACATCTACAACGAATTATTAAGACGACACCCATTGAAGAAATCGTCATTTCCACGACGGGGGGGCAAGTGGTATTATCCAGTTCTGTACCCTACGGTCAACTGCGGTACCCGGAGTCATTAGGGGCAATCAATCTTGATGTTATGGATGTCGTAGACCATCCAACGATCGTTCCAACGGGCTGCGAATATGCGGAAAAGACCGTGACCGTATACAGTCCTACTCTCTCAAGAATTGTGCAGATCATCTCTACCTTTGAGGATCATTCCCTTGTTTCTCCACGGTTCAGGATCCCTCAAGAGTGACATCAAGGGGCTTTCGTTGACAGGAGTGTCATCAAGACCGCTCGGAGCATAGTTTCATGCTTTCCCTGGGGCTCCAGTAGACATTTACTTTCGGAAGTTGACTACCCGAGAGAGATTTACGACCGAAATTTATCGTTCTACCACGAACCTTAAATTTTAAGCATTCCAAGTTAGTGCATGGCAGGAAAATAGCGAGTCTTGATTTTAACCCCATATTGTGTATTGAGATGAATCGTAACTTAACCTGATTCCAGAGAATTTATTCGACTTCCCGACTCTGTCATACGATGACTATTCATCTGGACTGATCAACTGGATCATTTATTCACAATATTTCATCCCAGTATATCTGTACAAGAACTTGTTGGCGCTGATCAATACCCATTTAAGTTTAGTGGATAGAAGTCAATGCTACTAACATTTTAACGTATGGACAATTATAGAATTATGAAGATACTACGTCCAAATGGGAAACTCTCGCGAAAGTTTTACGAAGCTGAATTAGCAGAACTACACATTCGGCTTGCCAGATTGCAGCGGTATATACGAATTAAGAAGAAGCGTATCGTCGTGCTGTTTGAAGGGAGGGATGCAGCCGGGAAAGGAGGAACGATAAAACGAATCTTGGCTCCGCTGAATCCCAGAATCTGCCGTGTAGTTGCCCTTTCAAAACCAACTGAACGTGAAACAACTCAATGGTATTTTCAGAGATATGTTGCTCACCTGCCAGCCGGTGGCGAAATGGTACTTTTTGACCGTAGCTGGTATAACCGCGCCGGCGTGGAACGCGTAATGGGTTACTGCTCCGAAGAAGAATACTGGGAGTTTCTTCAACAATGCCCCATGTTTGAGCGCATGCTGATTCATAGCGGGATTCGACTTATAAAATATTGGTTTTCTGTGAGTGCAGAGGAGCAGGAGCGTAGGTTTCGTCGCCGGATAGAAGATCCTACGCGTAGGTGGAAGATTAGCCCTATGGATCTTGAATCAAGGGCTCGTTGGGTAGATTACTCACGGGCCAAAGATCAGATGTTTCTGAATACAGATGTTCCAGATTCTCCGTGGTGGGTGATTGAGGCGAATGACAAACGTCGCGCACGCCTAAACTGTATTCACCATCTTCTATCTCAGATTTCGTACGAACGGATTGAACCAGCGGAGGTAAATCTACCTCCGCTCCAGACAGGACAGGACTACATCCGTCCCGCAAGAGACACCCAGAAGATTGTACCAGATCAATTTAAAGAGTTGGACAACAATTTTTAGATAGCTTACCATCAATCACTATTGATCAATCTAATCTTTGAATTCATGAACCCTTCCATTCGACCGTGATCGTTCAAGCTTGATTTCGTGTTCACTAACCTATCCGCGAAAAAAATATGAGTCTTCCCAGACACAATACTACTCAAGAATTGTCAGGACCATCCCCCGATCAAGACCCAATTGTTCAGGCGGAAGAGTGGTTTGCCTTTGCACGAGATGCAAAAATTTGTCTTCCTGAAGCAATGACACTTGCTACTGCTTCAACGGATGGAATCCCAAGTGCACGGATCGTACTTCTTAAAAAGATTAGTCAAGATGGGTTTGTATTCTTTACCAACTATCAGAGTCGGAAGGGAAATGAATTAGAAGAAAATCCCAGAGCCGCTCTTGTGCTTCACTGGGCAACCCTTGAACGACAGATCAGGGTTGAGGGACAGGTAGAGCGAATCAGTAGTCAGGAAAGCGAAGCCTATTTTCATTCTCGTCCGAGGGGGAGTCAGATCGGAGCATGGGCTTCTCGCCAAAGTCAAAAATTAGAAAATCGTCTGGAACTTGAGGAGAGAGTAGCCCATTACGAACAAATTAATTCGGGGGAGGAAATCCCTCTCCCTCCTCACTGGGGTGGATTTCGGGTAATCCCTGAGAGGATAGAATTCTGGCAGGGTAGAGAAAGTCGTCTGCATGAGCGTCTTGTATATACCAGACAACCGTCTGCCGGTTGGGATACCCACTTGCTCTTCCCTTAATCAACTCTCCTGATTGAGTGTTTGCTGAACCAAGTGACCTAACCGGCGTGATTGCTAGAATAACTCCCATGGATGCTCTTTTTCCTCCTCTACCCACTCTGTGCGCACGCTCAGTAGCTTTTCTTGTACCGATAGATTCCCTTCCACTGGTTCTGGTCGAGTATATGTGCTATCGGTGCCCAAGTACCTTGCCTTGATGGAATCACGTAAATACGATTCCAGTACTATATCACGGAGATAACGCAGATACTGTTTATCCTGAATTGGAAAGAGTACTTCAACCCGCCGATTCAGATTGCGAGGCATTAGATCTGCACTTCCCAAATAGATTTCCTCTTTTCCTCCATTTGCGAAATAATAGATTCGGCTATGTTCAAGGAACCTGCTTACAATACTGATCACACGAATATTATCGCTTACCCCGGGGATTCCAGGTCTGAGACAACAAATTCCGCGGACCAATAGGTCAATGCGAACTCCCTGTTGGGATGCCTCATAAAGTAGATGGATCATTTTCTCATCTACTAATGCGTTCGTCTTAAAAATTAAATGGGTTTCCCGGCCTGCCTTTTGGTGATCAATCTCACGATTGATCAACTCGGTGAATCGCTTTCTCAGATTGATAGGTGCCACCAAAAGCTTTTGATAATCTCGTTTTTCAGAATAGCCTGTCAAGAAGTTGAACAGATCAGATGCGTCTGCGCCAATTTTGGGATCTACGGTGAAGAATCCCAGATCTTCGTAGACATGCGCGGTAATGCTGTTATAATTCCCCGTGGAAAGATGCACATACCTGCGTATATTCCCCCCTTCTCTTCGAATGACCAGAGCAATCTTGGAATGTGTCTTCAGTCCGATCAAACCGTAAATCACATGGACCCCCTCTCTCTCAAGCATACGCGCCCAGCCAATATTGCTTGCCTCATCAAAACGGGCTTTCAATTCAACCAGTACCGCAACCTGTTTGCCATTCTCTCTTGCTTTCATCAGGGCATTCACGATCGGAGACTGATTCCCGACGCGGTAAAGCGTCATTTTGATTGCCAGAACACTGGGATCGGATGCCGCAGCTTCCAGAAACTCAATGACAGGTGAGAATGAATCGTAGGGATGATGGACTAAGTGATTCTGTGATCGCACCGCCTTAAAAAAGTCTCCATCACGTGTTTCGGATTTCAATCTCAAAGGCGTGAATGGCCGAAATGGCGGATACTTCAGATCGAATCGGTCAATCCTTGATACAATATGCATCAGACTTTCCAGCCCCAAGGGGCCATCAACCACCACAACATCCTCTTCTTCGGTGCCCATATTTTCAAGTAAGAGACGAATCACCTGATCTGGCATATCTGCATTCACGGTTAATCTGAGGACAGATCCAAGGCGGCGTTGACGCACCCCCTGCTCCATCGTTTCCAAGAGATCGTCCGCTTCCAATTCCTGAATGGTCATGTCGGCATTGCGGGTAACCCTGAATGGGTAAACCGCTTCTACTTCCATACCAGGAAATAGAGACTGCAGATTCGCAGCAATGACCTCTTCCACCCAAACAAATGAGTAAGCCTTTCGTGTGCTTCCATCAATCTTGATGGTCCAAGGCTTAGTGATCACAGACATGAGACGATCAATTGGCCGAGGGACCTTGACGCGTGCAAAACGCTCGCCTCCGAGCTCATCCTTGACTGTGACCGCTAAATTCAGACTCAAATTGGAAATATGCGGGAACGGGTGGGAGGGATCAACGGCAAGTGGAGTCAAGACAGGAAAAAACGTTTCTCTGTACTTTTTCGTCGCATCTTCCTTCTGACTCTCTGTCAGTTCTGAGTAGTGCAGAATATTGATCCCTTTCTCTGCTAATTCGGGAATGATGGTTGATAGGAGATACTGATGCACCTTCTCCATCAGTGAATGAGCTCCCTCTCTCACAGCCAAGAGTAGTTCGTTTGGGGTTTGTCCATCAATTGAGAGGTCGGTGACACTACTGGCCACCTGCTTCTTTAATCCCCCAACACGAACCATGTAAAATTCATCCAAATTTGAACCGACAATGGATAGAAATTTTAAGCGTTCCAGAAGTGGATTGGCTTCATCCTGAGCCTCCTCAAAAACTCGGTATTGAAAATCCAGCATGCTTAATTCCCTGTTATTATACAGCGAATAATCGCTCAGATTAAGCCCATTGGTGGAAGAAGAATTAGTGGGTGGTTTATTCGTCATTTCTGTTCTGAACAGTCTTTTCAATAGAAAAATACGCAATGCGAAGGTGGTTCAATCTATGATTAGAATCATTTCTTTTGATCACACAAATTTATACTATGCTTAACATACAGATAACATACACCTGCGTTTCAAGAGTTAAAAGCTTCATTAGAAATTGCATTCATACCCCATCAAAACTATTATGCCTATTTGCGGTCGCCTCCGCTCGGCAAGTTTCTTTTTCCTCCTTCTTTTATTCACTTCCCAAGCGAATGCTCAGATGGGCACGATCGCTGGGTTGATCGTAGACAGCGAGAATGGTGAATCGCTGATCGGTGCCACCGCAATTATTGATGGCTCTACGCTTGGTGACGCAACAGATTTGAATGGAAGGTACGAATTTGAAGCAGAGCCGGGAACGTACTCTATCAAGTTTGCTTTCTTGGGTTTCTCAACCGTTACAGTTAAAAATGTTGTTGTAGTCGCAGGAGAGATCACGAGGTTGGAGATTGAACTCCTTCCTGAGGCGCTCTCTTATGGTGAAGTGGTCGTTTCTGCGGAAGCTGTCCGAGGGTCGGAGGCTGGGCTTTTACGCGAACGAGCGAGGTCTATTGCTGTCAGCGACGCGATCAGTTCCGAGTCCATTAGTCGATCAGGCTCGGGTGATGCTGCTGCCGCCATGAGCAAAGTTACTGGTGCTTCCGTGGTAGGAGGTCGTTACGTATATATACGTGGACTCGGAGATCGATATGCGAACACCACCTTGAACGGTTCTACCCTGCCGAGTGCTGATCCTGACCGTAAAGCATTTCAGCTGGATCTTTTCCCGGCAGCACTTCTGGATAATATTATTACGCTCAAGACCTTTACCCCGGACAAGCCCGGGGATTTTAGCGGTGGACTGGTAGATGTTGCGACAAAAACATTTCCCGAATCATTTACCCTTCAACTCTCCGCATCAGTGACGTATGACGATCAATCCAGCGCAATTGATCACTTCCTGTCTTACGAAGGGAGCAGCACCGATTGGCTCGGTTATGATAATGGATCTCGTGCACTACCCGATATCCTTGAAAACAAAGATCCAGAAAAACAACTCCCCAGAGAATCAGACCTGCGCGACCTGCGAAGGGGGATTACGAATGAAATTCGCTCGAATCGAGCGGATTCATTGAATACTTTTGCCCATGCTTTTAATGGGATCATGACCCCATCTCGGTTCTCTACCCCACTAAATCATAGTTTTTCTGGAGCGATCGGTTCAAAACTTGATCTGTTTGGAAGACCACTTGGATTCACAGGGAGTCTCACTTATGGAAGAAATTACAGCTACTATGATGATGGTGTATTCAGCCAGTGGAGACTTATTGGAGGGGATGTAGCCTCCATTGACAACCTTTTTAGCACAACCTACTACGGCCAAAACCCCGATCTAAATATCATTACGAAGGCAGATCCCAGAGAAGTCTCATCATTTGCCAACGCCAGAGGTAGCGATGAAATCAACTGGGGAGCATCCACTACCATTGCCTACCAGCCTTATGATAACCACGAGGTAGTGGCAACCGTTCTTCGGACTCAGAGCGGTGCCAGCCAATCTACTATGCTCGGAGGCTTTCGTGACCAGACTGGTGGAACAACATTTGTGACTCGTACCCTGGGATATCAGGAGCGTTCACTTGGTAGCCTTCAGTTAGGCGGCGAGCACGCATTCCGACCCGTTCTAATTGAATGGAAAGCATCCGTTGCGAACAACTCTCAGGAAGAACCAGATCTACGGTTTTTTTCGGGTACCCAAAATATTCGGGAAGGATCGGGTGGTATAGATACCACCTATTCTCTGGGGGGTGGTAATGCCCCTCCCCCACAGAGGTACTTCCGTAATCTTGATGAAGATAGCCGCGGGGTAGTTCTGGATATTACGGTACCATTCCGGCAATGGGCAGGTCTTGCTTCCCAAATAAAGTTTGGTGGGCGTTATGATTTTTCTAAACGTGAGTTCCGTCAACGAAGGTTTGAGTATCATGAAGGGAGGGAGGTTGACTATAGAGATTTTGAGGGAAATATTGAGCATTATTTTTCAAATGATCATTTAGGTGTGCTTGACACTCTTCAACGCGGTGAAATTATCGCCTATAATGCTGGGCTTTACATTCAAGAGAATTCTCCTTCTCGGTCCAACTATGATGCCACTCGAGATATCTCGGCGGGATATCTGATGCTTGAACTCCCTCTAACTCCGAAGCTGAAAATTATCGGAGGGGCCCGACTTGAATCAACTGAGATACTCACCGAAAGCTTTGATCAGTCGCTACCTGATTCAATACGACTCGGAGTATTGGATACACGAGATTGGCTTCCATCGGTGAACATCGTTTACGCAATTACAGGGGACATGAACCTCCGAGTCGCAGCCACCAGAACACTTGCTCGCCCCACCTATCGAGAACTGGCCCCTTTTCAAAGCTTTAATTTTGTTGGAGGCGATATTCAGGAAGGAAATTCTCTATTGAATCGCACACTCATCACGAACTACGATTTTCGATGGGAAATGTTTTCGAGAGGCGGAGAGATTTTTGCCATCAGTACCTTCTACAAAAATTTTGAAAATCCTATTGAGCGTGTCCTGCGTACGGTTGGTGAGGGACGCTTCGTTTCATTCCAGAACGTTGATCATGCCCGCGTATTTGGTGCAGAGTTTGAAGCCCGAAAACGATTGAATTCCTGGACTCAACTTCCAATCCTTAAAAACATCTCTATTGGTGGAAATTTCTCTTTGGTGCGTTCCCAAGTGGATATCCCCGAAAGGGAGATGGTCATTATTCGTGCCTCCGACCCAAATGCGAGTACCGCTCGTTCCCTTGAAGGACAGTCTCCTTTCTTGCTCAACCTTAGCACGAGCTATGAAAACTATAATCACGGGACCGTAATTGGGATTTACTACACCGTTTTCGGTGACCGACTCCTCTCTGTTACCGAGGGTGCTACACCGGATGTTTTTGAGAAAGCCAGAAATGATCTGGATGTCACGATCTCTCAGGATTTACCTATGAATTTACGGTTGAAGATTACTGCAAAAAATTTGCTTAAATCTGATGTGCGTCAAATCCAGACCTTCAAGGATCGAATCTACGACTACATCTCCTATTCAAGATCCCGAACCATTGGAATTGGGATCAGCTATGTCGTTGACTAATTCTGCAACTCTACGCATGTGGATTTGCCAAAAGCTTTCCAATCAGACTTGATGCATTGCAAGACTTTGTTTGCATTTCGTCTGGGAAATTAATGCGCTAAAAAGCGCCCATCTAACTCAAAACAAAAAAATAATATCATTACTATGCGAACAATTCTTACTTCTTACTTTGCTGCACTTCTTTTACTCATCTCTTCGCCGGATGCCGTAGCCCAGAGTGACGATGTTGAATCTCGTCCAGAAGTACCGGTGATGGATGAAGACATTTCGTCTGGGGATATGGTTCGTTGGACAGCTGATAATGTCTATGTGTTGAATGGCCTCGTCATTGTTGAAGATGGTGCTGAACTCCACATTGAAGCAGGAACCGTAGTAAAAGCAAAAGAGGGTACAGGTTCGGAGGCTTCGGCTCTTGTGATTGCTCGAGGCGGACAAATATTTGCCGAAGGAACTCCCACTCAGCCCATCATCTTTACCTCTGTTCTGGACAATCTCTCCAGCGACGACTTACTCACTTATGAAGACCGTGGACTTTGGGGAGGAGTTGTGATCCTTGGCCACGCAGGTACCAATAATCCTGGAGATGCCGAGGGGGATTACCAAGAGATTGAGGGTGTGAATGAACTCTTATCCGACGATGATTCTCGTGCACAGTATGGAGGAGATGATGACGATGACAATTCCGGAGTCATTCGTTACGCATCTATCCGCCATACTGGGATCAATATTGGGGAATCCGATGGGAACGAAATTCAGGGTTTAACTCTTGGTGGAGTTGGATCGGGTACTATGCTTGAATATATAGAAGTTTATGCAAGTGGGGATGACGGGGTAGAGTTCTTCGGTGGTACAGTGAACCTGAAATACTTCGTGAGTGTCTTCAACGCGGATGATGCTGTGGACTGGGATCAAGGTTGGCGTGGAAAAGGGCAGTTTTGGTTTGTGCTTCAAGCCCCTGATAAAGCTGGTGCTGCTGCCGAGCAGGATGGCGCTGGTGGAGATGAATTCTTCCAGCCTTATGCGATTCCAACCATCTATAACGTGACCTATGTCGGTGCAGGATCGGATGCTTCGCCTGAGTCCGATCGTGGTGAAATGCTCATGTTTCGGGATAACTCTGGTGGCTTCTATCATAATTCAATCTTTACCCAGTTCAACACCGATAAAGGCGGGCATGCCCTCCAGATAGAAGATATTGATAATACTGGTGCAAAAACTGAGGACAGCCGGCAGCGCTTTGAGGCAGGAGAGTTAGGGCTAACCCATAATATCTGGTGGGACTTTGGTGCTGGAGATCAACTTACTGACTGGATTGATGCGGAAGATCTTGGATTTGCCACGAATGTAATTACCTACCTTGCTATTAACACGAATGTAGTTGCGGATCCAATGTTAGGAGGGATTGAGAGGGGGACCGTAGGAATGGGTATGCTGGATCCAAGGCCCCACCTTGTTAGCCCTGCATTAAATCCTGTGAGTGTTGCAGTACCGAGCGATCCATTCTTTATCAAGGCGAACCATATCGGTGCATTTGGACGTGATAACTGGATGATTGGATGGACTGCTCTTGATCACCTCGGATATATTGGAAATATTATAACTTCTATTGAGCAACTCGTCACCCGTGAAGTGCCATCGGAGATTTCTCTAAGTCAGAATTACCCGAACCCATTCAATCCTGCTACAATGATTGAATTTGATATAGATCAAGCTCAGAATGTAACGCTTGGTGTATATGACCTTTCTGGAAGGCGGGTCGCACTCTTAGTTGACGGGCCAAAGACAGCTGGTACCTATCAAGTAATGTTTGCCGGAAGCTACCTCTTGAGTGGAATGTATCTCTACAGACTACAAACTCAGAGCCAAGTCATCACTCGCAAGATGATGCTTGTGAAGTAAATCTAATTTTATCTTATTTTCGGAATGCCGGGTTCTCCCGCGTGGAGAATCCGGCATTTTTATTTTATCCATCATGCCCGAGGCAAACCAACAAAAAATTTCGAGTGCTCAGCGTCTTGTTTCGCTCCTTCCCATCCTTGGGCTTTTTGGCGTTCTCTTCTGCTTTTTTGTCAGCTTGGAGCTTATGGGTGTCTCCATGAAACTCCTTGGTAAGGGGTTTGCAGAGCAATTGATTGAAACAACGAGTAATCCCTTCGTCGCTTTGTTTATCGGAATACTAGCGACTTCTCTGGTTCAAAGTTCTTCTACTGTGACGTCATTAGCTGTGTCTGCGGTTGCAGGGGGAGGCTTAACGATTGCCGGGGCCATTCCAATCGTGTTAGGAGCAAATGTTGGAACCAGTGTCACCAATACAATTGTCTCCCTTGGACATGTCGCGAGGAAAGATGAATTTGGACGGGCTATGGGGGCGGCAACAGTTCATGATTTCTTCAACCTGTTAGCCGTAGTAATATTTTTTCCTTTGGAATTGGCTTTCGGATTTCTATCAAAATTATCCGCAGCCCTTACCGAGGGGGTTACAGGTGTTGGCGGGACAGAATTATTTGATTTTATCGGTCAAATGACCGAGCCCGTTGTATCCTTATTGGTCAAATTGATGCAGGATTCGGGGGTGTTGGTACTGATTCTTGGCGTGTTAATTCTATTTCTCTCTTTGCGTTATTTGGTTAAACTCCTTCGATCTCTGTTTCTCGGTCGTTCCGAGCGCCTCATTAATAAATATTTGTTTGGACCCGCACCTATTGCCCTAGCCTTTGGTACGCTCGTAACCATCATGGTTCAGAGTTCATCTATCACGACCTCCATCACGGTTCCGCTTGTAGGCGCAGGAATCGTCACGGTCTCACAAATTTTCCCGTTTGTATTGGGGGCAAATATTGGAACCACGATTACTGCATTGCTTGCTGCACTCGTTCTATCCAGCGGGGGAGATGCAATGGGAATTGCAGCTTTACAAGTCGCATTGGCCCATCTAATCTTTAATTGCAGTGGGGTACTCGCTTTTCTACCGATCAAAAGATTACGCGAGATCCCCATTATGATGGCAGAATTTCTTGGATCGTTGGTGTTGAAGAATCGTGCTTGGGCAGCGGTATATCTTGGATGTATCTTCTTCGTAATTCCTCTTCTGGTCATTGTCCTCACACGATATCTAAGCTTTTAGCTTATACTCTCCCATAGGGAACGATTATCGGTGTGAGGGTCTGCCACCACGATAACAACTAAACCATAATTCGGACGAATCCTTAGCTGATGTGCGTCTCATGGGGATTGTTCCCCCTGTCTAACGACAAAACTTTTTACTGCCAGCGACAAAACTTTTTACGGTTTTTGCTGTGATTAAATCTTGGGATCATCCTAAAGATAGTTTGCGCGAATCAGTGAATTTCATTCACAGATTCAAGCAAATGATTACAGACCAACAGGTAGAAAATGTTTTTCAATTTAGACACAAGAATAAGATGACCGTTAAAGCCGCCGCGAAGGCGGCAATGAGTGAGTCGACTGCACGCAAGTATCTTCGTTCGGGGAAGTTCCCGAGCGAACTGAAAAAGCCCCCTGTGCCAAGTCGACGCGTGGATGTATTTGCGGGGGTATGGAAGGAATGTGTAGGGTTTTTGGAGGTGGATCCGACCTTAGAAGCGAAAGCGTTGTTTGAATACTTGATGGATACGTATCCAAATCAATTTTCGCCGAAGCAACTGCGAACGTTTCAACGTCGGGTACAGGGATGGAAAGCGCACCGTCCGAAGGAAGTGTTCTTTGCGCAGGAGTATTCCCCTGGGGAATGTGCCCAATCGGACTTTACGTACATGAATTCGTTGGAGATTACGATTGGTGGGGTCCGATTCCGGCATTTGTTGTACCATTTTGTGTTGACGTACTCCAATTGGGAGTCCGTCATGGTGTGCGAGTCCGAGAGTTTTGTGGCATTGGCGGCAGGATTTGAAAAGGCGGTGACGGAACTTGGTGGAGTCCCACAGACGCATCAAACGGATTCCATGAGTTGTGCGGTCAAGAACGGGGGAGGAGGTGATTCGGAGGAATTTACGGGATCCTACACGGCATTGATGGTGCACTACGGGGTAGAACCTCGTCGAACGCACCCCCGGTGTCCACACGAGAATGGGAAGGTAGAACAAAGCCATCACCGCCTCAAGAATGCGGTGCAGAGTGCGCTCACGCTCCGCGGAGACCGTGACTTTGAGCGTTTAGATGCCTACGAGCGATTTTTGGGAAAACTCACCTCCCGCTTGAATGCGCACCGGCAATCGAAACTGGAGGAGGAACGAGCGTTCTTCAAGGCATTACCGCTCCGTCCTCTGGATTCCTGTGAACGACGGCGGGTTCGTGTCAGTAAGGGGAGCACGATTCTGGTGAAGAAGAATCACTATTCGGTTCCCAGTACGCTGATTGGACAATGGGTGGAGGTTCGCTTGTATGCTCAGCGAATCGAGGTATGGTCTCGGCATAGACTTCAAGAGCAGATGCCGCGTCTCTGTGGAGAGGGAGCGCATTCCATTCATTACCGCCATGTGATTCGGAGTCTAATCCGAAAACCGGGTGCATTTGCAGGGTATCGCTACCGCGCAGACCTTTTTCCCACACAGACCTTCCGTAGGGCGTATGACTGTCTCCAAGCGTCCAATCTGGGCAGTCCTCAATCGGACAAGGTGTATTTGAAGCTCTTGTTTCTGGCGGCAACTGAGAGTGAATCAGGGGTTGAGGCGGCCTTAGCACATTTGCTTGCAGATCAGCATCCGATTACGGTTGTAGCGGTGGAAGCATATCTCCAGGCGCCAGATGCGGAAGCGACCGTGGATCTGGGTTGTTACGATGGGCTTTTGACGGAGGGTTTGAGATGAACAACAAATCCTCAAAGGACTTGGAGCGAGGGATTGAACGTGGACTCCGGTCGTTACGGATGCCGGGCATTCGCATGGCGCTCCATGAAGCGGCAGACCTTGCCCGTCGTGAATCTATGAGTTTTGAGCACTTTTTGCTGACGTTGATTGAGCAGGAACAGCAATCACGTACTCACAACCGTATTCAGCGCGCTCTACGGGCTTCTCAGCTGCCCTTATCCAAAACGTTGGCTTCGTTTGAGCGAACGCGGTTACCGTTGAAGCTGGATCATCAGTTGCGCAGGCTACTGGAAGGTGGCTTTCTGGATCGGAACGAGAATGTGCTGG
This sequence comes from Rhodothermales bacterium, assembly GCA_965208025.1. Taxonomy (GTDB): domain Bacteria; phylum Bacteroidota; class Rhodothermia; order Rhodothermales; family Bin80; genus Bin80. The sequence goes on along the minus strand of OZ242302.1, from coordinate 159,406 downwards.
TGCTGGGCCCTACGGGGAGCGGAAAGACGCATCTGATGTGCGCACTGGGGCAAGAATTGATTTATCTGGGACGGCGATTGATCTTTTACCCCTCGGATGCGCTGGTTGACGCGTTACTTCGTGCAAAACAGGAGCAAGGACTCCAACCCTTCATTCAGCAGTTGCTACGCTTTGATGGGATTCTCATTGATGGACTGGGTTATGTGAAGCATAGTCGGGAAGAGATGGAAGCCCTGTTCCAGTTTTTGGCTGCGTGCTATGAGCGCAAGAGCGTGCTCCTGACCAGCCACCTGCCCTTCTCGCAATGGGAGAGCATCTTTTATGATCCAATGAACGCAACCGCCGCCGTGGACCGATTGGTGCATCATTGTGTGGTCTTAGAGCTTCATCTGCCGAGTTATCGGTTAGAAGTAGCCCAACGGCGACAAGAAAACGCGAGCGAAGGACCTGAATCTCCCACTTCCTAACCAATCAACACATGAACCCTTGGAACACAATTAAAAGTGAATCTGCCTGCTGTTGTCCGTGTCCAGCAGGCCAACAGAGAGATCAGACATGGACCAAATCGTGGAAATTACCATCTTCATTGAGGCGTCGCAGCTCGCTGCTCCGCCTCAATGAAATGTGCTCCTCCATGGTTAAACTTTGGATTTCTTGAACCGTAAAAAGTTTTGTCGTCGACCGTAATTTGTATTGTCGTTGAACACCCCATCTGTGCGTTCATTATTACCCCCTTCACGAACTTGGCAATTTGTCAAATGTGCATATGATGGATCCAAGCCATGCATAGATGATCAAGAAATTCTGGCAGGATCGGAATCCCTCTTCAAAATGAATGACTTTTTCGTTTCCACTCTCCCCCATCTAGGACCGCAGTCGCCTGCACCAGCGTGCATGTAAAGCTCCGAAAATAATCGGGAGCATTTAAGTGGGGCTATCCATCCACCAGGTAATGAAGTCCAGTGACCGTGATCATATGCCTGGATAACAGGCAAATCCTCTATCAGTGCTATCAAAAACGCATAAAGGCATGAATGCGGCTGGCTGTATTGTATGGTGCACTAAATGTCTTAGCGAACAGCCCGCTAGACAACTATAAGGTGTCTCCAGTTGTGATTCACTGTACCCATTCACCGCATGGCGTAGACATCTTGGGGCGACTCAATTATGTCAATAAGTTGGTCTGCTCCTATTTGACAATTTGGCATTGAACTGGGGATGCCCTATTGGAGAGTATGGCAAATCAGACATGGATTTATTTCTATCCATTCCATTAAATATCACCCTCACTCGGTCTAACCAAAAGTTCTTCAATGACGGTCCTGGAACTCATCCGCCAAGCGTCAATCACACATCTGGCGATGTCTTCGGGGGGCATAAATCGTTCTTCAGGTAATGAAGAGCCATCCCAACTTGGCGTCAACGTAGCCCCAGGAAGAATGGTTGTCACTCGGACACCTGAAGTTAGTGTTTCGGCCCGAATCGCTCTCGCAAGTCCAAGGACTCCGTGTTTTGACGCACAATACGCAGATGCACCAGCATAGCCCTTGATTGATGCTACCGACCCCATAAAGAATACATGCCCAGCACCGGCTCTAATCATGGGAGGTAGCAATTGCTTTGTGATGAGAAAGCAAACAGTGAGATTTGAATCAATCTGGTGCCTAAATATTTCGGGGGTGGTGCCAAGAAATGGCTTAGGCGCAAATATACCTGCATTATTAATGAGTACATCTGGCGGAGACCCAAAACGAGACAAAATTGTTGCGGAGGTAGTAGCAACCTGCGCCTCGTCGGTTAGATCGCATATGAGTGGCTCTGCTTTTGTAGACTGAGCAACAGCTTCCAGACGGCTTTTTGATCGACCGATTAGAATCAGATCATGAGTAGCATCCTCATAAAAAGTCTGAGCAATTGCGGTTCCAATTCCACTACTTGCGCCCGTAATAACAACTTTTGCCATAAATTCAGTGATTAGTTTGAGGGATTAGATGTTATACAAGCAAGCGTTCGCTTCGGATAAATTCCATAAATAATGGTCTAGTCAATTGCATCATGATCACAGCTTTGAAAAATCGTCTAATCTCAAAAAGAATTTTCTGCATGAATTCGTTCACTTTGCGAATTGGAATACATGTTATATTATGCTGATACGAACTCATCTAGAACAACATATTTTTGGGAGGGATTCGTATTGAGATTGTAGGGTAAATCTATCAACAGAAAATGAATTCCGTGGCAACCAAAGCTCAACTTCCCTCAATCGCTTTTGAAACGATAGCAGAATCTCTCCGCAAGACAAAACTGCCCGTATCGGATCTGGTAATTGGAATTGGTACTGGAGGAATTGTGCCAGCTTCCTTGGTCGCTTATGAACTTAGAGCGCCCATGATCACGCTGTGGTTGAACTATCGGGATGAGAATAATATTCCCATTCATTCCAACCCACAATTATCCCATACCTTTACATTACCCCCATCTGCCAAGAACATTCTCATTGTGGATGATGTAGCGGTCTCAGGAAAAACTCTCGCGGCAGCAAAGCAATTAATCCCCTGTCCGAACATTACAACCCTTGTGCTGAAGGGAAATGCCGATATTGTGCTATTTCCAGAAGTCAAGTCATGTGTTCAGTGGCCCTGGAATCCAATCAAATCAAGCTAATCATCATGAATCGAAGAAACTTTATGCAATGGGTCCTCGCTGCCGGATCCGCTGGCCTGATTCAGCAAACATCAACACACACAGGCTCCGAAATACCCCTGCGTCCCTTTGGTCGAACGAATGAAGATGTGACAATGCTCGGCTTAGGAGGCTGGCATATTGGGGAGATGAATGAACGGGATGCTCAGGCGACGATTGAAGCTGCAATGGGCAGTGGAATTCGATTCTTTGATTCCGCTGAGTCTTACCAACGCGGCGGGAGTGAACGCTATCTTGGGAGATTTCTTGTTCCCAAATATCGGGAAGATGTTTACCTGATGTCAAAGACGACAGCGAAGACAGCGAGTGTAGCACGCAAACATCTGGAGCAAACATTACAGAGACTGCAGACCGACTATCTTGATCTGTGGCAGGTACATGCAATCACGAGTCCAGAAGATGTTGATCGACGGATTGATGCCGGAGTACTGGATGTGATGGAAGAAGCCCTTGCTGAAGGGAAGGCAAGGCATATCGGATTTACTGGACACACTGATCCCGCTGCACACCTCCACCTTCTCAGTCTTACTGATATCTTTCATGCGGTTCAATGTCCAGTCAATGTGGTTGATGTAGGATATAAAAGTTTTGTACGTACCGTCTTACCGGTTGCTGTGGAACGGAACATGGGCATCATTGCCATGAAAACCCTTGCCAATGGAGGATTCTTTGGCGGCTCATCCCATGGACAACATGGCAATCGGCCCAAAGTCGTACCCAACCTTCTGTCAATTCAGGAAGCTCTTCAATTTGTATGGTCTCTCCCCGTGAGTGTACTTGTTACTGGAACCGATAATATGGAGCAACTTACTGAGAAAATTTCATTCGCTCAGTCTTCCTCAGCACTCTCAGAAGAGGAACGAGTGGAACTCATTGCACGGGTAGCCGATATGGCGGGGCGAGGTGTGGAGTTTTATAAGTCATGAGATCGTCTATCTATCAAAAGGTCACTATGAAACCCCTATCGTTTTTCTTGTTGCTCACGTTCAGTATCCCCATCGTGGAAGCGCAGGTTTCTGCGACCATTACTGGAACGGTTACCGACAGCACAGGCGCTCCCATCCCAGAGGCAAATGTATTTATCGCATCATCAATGGTTGGGACAACCACAAATAGCGAGGGGCAATATACCTTACTCGGAATTCCATTGGGAACCCTGCGACTGGTCGTATCTCGAATTGGCTATGAATCAAGTCATGTAGACCTTTTTCTACGTGAGGCAAAGGCGTATACTCAAGATTTTCAAATTGCCGAAAAAGTATATGAATTGGGGGAGGTGACCGTTGCTGGGGATAATAAAAGATGGCAACGTCAGTTGGAGCGCTTTACGACAATATTTATCGGTGAGAGCCCGAATGCTGAACAAACCGTGATTACGAACCCGTTCGTCCTGGATTTTTCAACGCGCGGAGGTGACCTAAGGGCGCAGGCCAGTGAACCGCTTATTATTGAAAATAGAGGCCTCGGATATAAGTTAACCTACTTCTTGAATGAGTTTATTGCCGAGCCAAACAGTTGGCGTTGGGACGGAGAGCCTCTGTTTGAACCGCTGACGCCATCAAGCCCCGAAGAAGCAGCACTCTGGAACGCTCGGCGGGATTCAGCTTTTTATGGATCGTTCCGACACTTTCTTCTGTCTGTCATCAATGATCAGGTGGACAGTCAAGGATTCAAGATTTACTCCCGACCGGGTTCCAATCAGAGGATCCCTGATCCTCGCGGGGGAGCATCTGGAATGCAAAATAATCGTTTTCCAGTCAAAGTGGAAGACATCATTCAACTCGGTGAAAGCGAGGATGAACGGATTTTGGATTTTGAGGGATTTATTGATATTGTCTACACAAATGAACTTGAGAGTCCATCATTCCTTCGGTTGCAACGCCGTTCAGGCCGCAATCGCGCACGTTACCAAACCTCAACAATTCGTCTGGATCGGGGGCCAACCGTTGTGGATCTTAAAGGAGACACGCTAGATCCATACGGGGTTACATTCTACGGGGGGTATTTTGCTTATGAACGTACAGCAGATCAAATTCCGAAAGAGTTTCGTCCATGGATTCAGAGTGAACGTTTTTAGTAGGCTTATTTATTTATTCCTGCTCTTGTTGAATCACCTTGCGTTCGGTCAGGAGGCTATACTTGTTGGCACAATTACGGATGGATCTTCAAATTATCCATTGCGAGATGCCCATGTATTTATTGCCTCATCCATGATTGGTACTGTAACGGATCGTGAGGGGAGTTTCATGCTCAATGATATCCCTCCTGGAGCACACCGGATTGTGGTAAGCATGATGGGCTATGAGTCTGCATCCATGGATACTCTGCTTCGGGCGAACACAACTTATGTGGCCAACTTTGACTTAACGTCCACCACCGTGGAGTTGGACGAAGTGGTGGTGAATGCCCAGTTAGCTCGCAGGTGGCAGAGACGTCTGAGCAAGTTTACCCGACTTTTTTTGGGTGAAACCGAGAATAGTTCCATGACAGCGATCTTGAACCCAGAGGTATTAAGTTTCTCTAGCCGGCTCGGAAAATTAACTGCGACGGCAAGTGAACCACTGATCATTGAGAATCATGCACTGGGGTACCGGCTTAAGTACTACTTGAAAGAATTCTTTTACTATGGCAACACTATCAAATACGACGGTGAGCCATCTTTTTCGGAGCTGATCCCCGCGGATAGTAGTGAGTCGCAGCGTTGGCAAACGAACAGAGAAAAAGCATTCTATGGATCGCAACGACATTTTCTCCTTTCTCTCAAGTCAGGGCAAACCGAAATTGAAGGTTTTGAAATTCACAGACGGTTTTCCATTGAGTCTGATCACGCTCGGTTTACGGTAGATCCGAGCCAACTATTGGAGCATGGCCCTACCCCACTTGAGCAATTCCTAACCTTTACCGGCGTTCTGGAAATTACTTATCTCAACGAGTTAGAAGACGAAAGCTTCAAAACATGGCAACGACAACCAGGATGGAGGCGCCCCGGACCTCAGAGCTCATTTATGGAACTGAATTCTGGTCCAACACTCATTGATGAAGAGGGCGAAGTTATTGATCCTTATGGAGTAGTTGTCTACGGTTATTTTGCTTTTGAACGAATAGCTGATAAAGTTCCAAAAGAGTATCGTCCGCCAAGCTGGCTGGCTAATTGACCGTTCTCAGTGCGGCAGTATAATAGTTTCTCCAGACTTGGCAGATCGAACCGCCGCATCAAGAATCTCCATTGCAATCATATTGATGGACAGTGAGGACAGGCTTCCCTCTGGATCAATATCTCCCCGCACCACCCCTGCAAAGTACGCAAATGGATCATGGTGTGAACTATCCATTTGGGGTGGAAGTTGAAATTGAACTGGTTCTTCGTCGGATAGACGAACAGTGCCGTCTGTTTGATTCTTGGCATAGATTGCTCCCCTTGTCCCATATACATCCATATCTTTTCGATTAAATGGCCAATTCCAGGATGCCTGAATAATCCCTGTCATTGACGGATAGGTAACAATAATTGTTGCCTCATCATCTACCTGACCATAGGGTGGATCAGGCTTAAATACTTGCGTGACAGCTGTAATACTTGTTGGTTGCTGGCCACCTGTGAACCAAGTAATCAGGTTCGCGCCATAACACCCGAAATCAGTGATTGCCCCTCCTCCATTCTTTTCCTCTGTCAGTAGCCAAGAAGAGAATTCTTCTCCTACACCAATTTCAATCGGGCCAGAATGCCCATCTCTAACAACGATTTTTCGCAAATCTCCGATAGACGGGAGGGACTCTTTTGCATAATGAACACTTGGATACCAAGTCGTTTCATAATTGGTCAATAGATATATTCCTGCAGAATCCGCAACGGCTTTCATCTGCTCTGCATGGTCTAAGGAGATGGCCAGTGGCTTTTCAACCATGACATGTATCCCCCGTGCAGCAGCAGCTTTGGTGATGGCTAAATGATCATATGTATTAGAAAAAACTGTGATGGCCTCGGGTTTGGTTTCATCAAGCATTTGGAGAATTGATCCGTAAACCAGTTCCATATCATATCCAAACCGGTCTGACAAACGTAAGGCCAGATCCTGATCTGATTCTGCAATTCCAACAATTTGTACATCTCCCATCGGTTCACGCCCAAGAATCCAACCTACATGTCCATGTACGAGCCCTATAACTCCAATGCGCACTGGTTTAGGGGTATCAGGAGCACTTATCCCATTGGATAAAACCTGAAATAGTAATGCCAAGATTAAAGCGGAGAACCACATAAGAGTATTGAATTGTGGTAAGTTAGATGGAAATTAAACCACGCGCTTGGTAAACCTCAATACACGGAAGCTGGATAGTCACCAACTCCTATGGGCGATAGGAGTTATCCCGAGCCAGCGTCTACACTCCGATATGCCTCAATAAGAGCTTGCTCTCCCTCTGGACCGGGCTTCATATTCCCATGTTCCATGCCTAAAATCCCCTTAAATCCTTTATCCCGAATATGAGAAAAGATGTTGGCATAGTTGATCTCGCCAGTCGTTGGCTCTTTGCGTCCTGGATTATCACCGATCTGGAAATAGGCAGTTTCATCCCATGCAGCATCAATATTTGGAATCAAATTCCCCTCTGTGATTTGTTGGTGATATAGGTCATTCAGAATTTTACATGAGGGACTATCAACTGCGCGACAAATCTGATAAGCCTGAGGAATTTTTTTCAAAAACAGTCCAGGGTGATTATGAGGGTTGAGTGGCTCCAAAACCATTACAAGCCCATGCGGCTCGAGAATATCACAGGCTTGACGTAAACTCTCAACGACATGAGCAGTCTGATATCCCATGTCTTGACGGAGGTCTACAAATCCTGGGACGACCGTCATCCATGTGGCATTGACACGTTTAGCTACTTCAACCGAAGATTGAACCTCGTCAAGGAACTGTTGCCGTAGTTCCGGATCTCCGCTGGCTAAGTTTGGCTCACGCCAAAAAATTGTATGGGCCACAAATACCCCCATCTGCATATCTCTCTGGACCATAGCCGTAGCGATCCGCTCTTGGGTTTCAATATCTCGTCCCCTCATTCCATTGTCCTCCCATGCAGTAAATCCCTGATCCGCAGCGAAATTGATCTGATCAATTAGATCATCACCAGCACTGTGCTTGAACATACCAAAATGGGGAGCATAGTGAAGCGAAAAATCATTTGAGTTCCCGGCAATCGGAATACACCCGAGGGCAGCAGTCGCGGCGGGAATTAGCGGGGCAGTAGGTAGAAATTGACGTCGTGTCATGTTTTTAAGAATCAATTTATGGCGAGTTAAGGGCTAGACATCACAAAGTCTGACGGCTTCACGCAACGAGATGAGCGGAGTTCGAGTTGGAATGAATTCTTGTCCTATAAACCCATCATACCCTGTTTCCACAATCGCTCTGATGATTGCAGGATAGTTCAACTCTTGGGAATCATCAATTTCATTTCGACCCGGATTCCCGCCAGTGTGATAATGACCTATGAATTGGTGATTGTCTCTAATGGTTCGAATGACATCTCCCTCCATGATCTGCATATGATAGATATCATAGAGCAACTTGAAATTCTCTGACCCAACCTGTTTACAAAGTTCAACACCCCAGCGTGTATGATCACACATATAATCAGGATGGTTCACTTTGCTGTTGAGCAGTTCCATACACAAGGTGATCCCATGGTCCCGAGCAGCGGGGATGATATTTTTGAGTCCTTGAACGCAGTTTTCAAGTCCGGTCACATCGTCCAGACCTCGACGGTTTCCAGAAAAGCAGATTAAGTGTTTGTAACCAGCCTCCGCAACATCACGAATCCGTTCAACAAACATGGGGATAAGCCATTCGTGATTTGTGGGATCGTTAAATCCGTCCGTTAATCGATTTTTCCCTTCTATCACTGGCCCCATAGGCATGGCACATACGAGACCATATTTTTCTAAAATTGGCCACTCATCAGGCTCCAGAAGTTCTACTGATGTAAGCCCCATACCTGCGGCGGCTTGTGCCAATTCGTCAACGGAGTAATCTGGATAACACCACTTGCAAACGCTATGGTTTACGCGTCCTTTTAGGTGATACTTTGGAAAGGTAGTACCGAGCAAACTGGTACCTGCAAGTCCAACTAAACCGGTTTCAATAAATGACCGACGTTCCATGTACAACGAGTGAAAAACTACTTAAACAGGCAAAATATTATCCATGCGCTGAGCGAGTTCCTGTAAACGAGTACGATCGCCACCAGGAACTTCGGCAGTAGCCCATCCAGCAAAACCAATTTCAGACAGGGCCTGATTAACTGTGGGCCAATCACAATCACCTTCCCCCAATGGAACATTAAAACCAGCAAAGGGACCTTCTGAATCACCTTTTGATCGACTGTATTCTTTGATGTCTAATTTCAGAATACGGGGGCCCAAGATTCGGATCCAATGTTCTGGCCAGCCAAAGGTGACTACGTTACCGACATCAAAATACCAACCTACCGACTCGCTTTCAAACTCATCCACATACCGGGCACACTCCAAGGGGCTCAATAAGAATTTATTCCATACGTTTTCAAATGCAATTTTTATTCCAAGATCAGTAGCCATCGGAAGGGCTTTGCGGACTTCGGTTTGAGAGCGACTATAGGCATCTGCGTAGGAGACATTTTTGCCAACTACCGCTGGGACAAGAAGGACGGTGGATGCCCCGTAGTCATGCGCATCCTGAATTGCCTCCATCAACCCATCCAATCCAGCTTGCCGAACATTGGGGTCAGGATCTGAAAGAGTTTGCCTCCAGTGTACTGAATCAACCACACCATGAATTGGTAATCCAACAGAATCACGGGCAGCGACAACTTCATCAGTCTCTAAATTGTTCGGACTTGACATCTCTACCCCATCAAATCCCAAGTCTTTCAATAACTGAAACTTTTCAGCAATGGAAAGTTCGGGCTCCTGAACCATACCAAACTTCACTGCTTTGCGCACGGATATTTTCCCGAACTGATGAAATCCAAGAGTACTGCTTGAAGCAATACCAACTGCTCCGATTGCCCCTGTGAGTAAGAATTCTCTTCTTTTCATGGTGTACTATTATTTTAGGAAGATGCGAGACTAGACCGGGATAGTTTGGTGATGCCAGGGACAGGAACTTGGGGAATCAGATGCTGTCCAAATGTAATGGATTTAGGATACAAATCCAGACCGGATTCCATGAGCTCATCCCAGTTCAGTTGCTGGCCTGTGTAAGCGCTTTCACGTCCGAGGACTGCAGTGAGCGTACTGGTTGCAATCTGAGCCGATTCATTAAGTGGATTACCATCTCGAATAGATTGGATCAGATCAGTATGTTCCTGTACATAACCATTGCCTCCTCGCTCGGGCATCTCATACAAGACCCTCCCATCGTGGGAGCGAATCATTGAGTTATCTGGATTCAAATCAGCTACGGCGTTGGTTCCAACTACTCGGTTGGATATTCTGCGAGTCGCTCCCTGAAATTGCCTGCACTTCGCTTCAACAACGATGTCATTTGGATAAGCATATTCAACGCTGAAGTGATCGTAGATGTGACCATACTCTGGGCTGGTTCTCGCGATTCGTCCACCCATAGCAATCGCACTCTCAGGATGACCTTGGAGAACCCAATTAATGACGTCAATGTTGTGTACAAATTGTTCAACGATATGGTCACCGCTCAACCATGTAAAATAATACCAGTTACGACACTGCCATTCCATATCACTCATCCCAGGCTCACGCTTGCGTAGCCAAATGGGGCCAGTCAAGTAATATTCTTGTGCAGAAAGTATATCTCCGATCATTCCGTCATGAATACGCTTGATCGCTTCAACAAAGCTCGGTTGACGTCGATAGAGCGTCCCTGCAACCACCGATAATCCTTTTTGGGTAGCAACATCTCCAGCCGCCATGATTTCCATTGCTCCCGCTACATCAACACTTACAGGTTTTTCCATAAATACATGTTTCCCCGCATTCACGGCCGCTGTAAAGTGGGCTGGACGAAAGCCAGGAGGCGCTGCAAGAATCACAAGATCCACATCACTATCAATGACATGTTGGTAGGCGTCAAAGCCCACAAATTTATGGTTATCGTCCACTTGGAATGCGTCCCCGATCTCTTCCTTCAAGGAGTTAAATGACGAATTTAGTCGATCCTGAAATAGGTCTCCCATGGCTACGATCTCTACTTGATCACTGGAGATCACTGCATCCCTCGCCGCACCCGTACCTCGACCACCACAACCAATCACACCTACCCGCATCACATCGCGACCGCTTGGATACGCAAAATTGCTGGATGTCATAAGGCCAAGAGTACCGGCGGTTGTGACCTTTACGAAGTTTCGTCTGGTTATTTCGCTCTGTTTCATGTTCAGGGAATATTTGGTTGGGTGTAATATAATGTTTGCTACTTAAAATTGGAAATATTTTTGAATTTTCCGGTACTCATTTCTTTTGTTTTCAGATCAGAGAACTCGCTCAGCCGAACGCTTAAATCATCACGATCTGCTGCATCCAACACAGCTGCTTCCCAATCCATTACACTATATACAGACGCCCATGCATCTGCAATCATTGCGCTAGACGCAATGATTGCTACTTTTCTCTGATGCGTCACACCATAGCCAGTCTGCGGATCAATCAAATGCGAATATCTAACTCCTTGATATTCAATAAAGCGATAGGTATCTCCTGATACTGCAATTCCGCAATTCGCAAGAATCATGTTCACCACTCTTCCATCGGCATCAAATACTTCCACACTCCATCCATCTTGATTGATAGGTGGATCTCCAAGAGCAATATCTCCCCCTACATCCACTGCAACGGAATGAAAGCCAGACTGCATCAGATACTTCAACACTTGGTCTGCAATATATCCCTTTGCGATTCCTCCGAGATCAAGCCGCATATTTTCCTTCTTCAGCACAACGGACCTGTTTTCTGGATTCAATTGTAAATGATCAAATCCCACCGAGGTAATCGTTTCAAGCACATCGGATGAATCGGGGAGTGTTCCCCGGCGCCTTGCTTGGCGCCACAGGCGTGTAAGTGGTCCACTCGTCACATCAAATTTCCCTCCTGACAAACGAGCAATAATTTGAGCGTTGAAGAGAACAGTCCACAAATCCTGAGAGACCTTAACGTATCTTCCATGCGTAGCTGAAAGCCTGCTCAACTCACTTTCAATCAGGTAATCACTTAGTAAGCTATTGAGTTCTTGAATTTTAGAGAAAGCCGAATCGGCTGTATTTGAAGCTTTCAGTGAATCAGCCGTGAAAAATACGATCTTTACCTGTGTACCCATCATCGGCCTTGAGAAGGCTATTGGTCTGGAGATTTGGCCATATGCCTGCGCTTCCAGAATAAAACAGAGTATCAGAGTTGACAATGTTTTAAGAATGATGGGCATATTACTGCTACTCTCTGGCACACGTTGAAGACTAAACTTTATAGCCAATTAACTCATCTAGTTGTTCAGGTGTGTAGTATATCCTTAAACGATAAAACTCTTGAGCTGGCGACAAATCTGTTCTAAAATTACAGTATGAACCACTATTTTACTGGATACCAATATTCAGAGTGTCTCATCATTTCCACATCTTATAGGAACTTAGTCATGAGGCCAGAGAAGCCCGTGCCAAACCTTGAATGGTTAGGAAGTCTACTGTTCTGGGTATCAAGAATCGTAAAAACATACGCATCGGGTGCAAGTGATAGAGGATAGCGCTAAGCTAACTATACAAGGCACTAATCAATGAGCCGCGCTCATGGAACGCTCCCGTATTCACCAATGAACAGAACACCTTATCCCCTCAGGTTAACAGATTATGTATCAGTCAATTCGTAACTATGAGCAATGGGAAGCGTCTACGATACTTGGTGAGCTAGTCCATACAAAGAGAATCAAGTCGTTTTGGGCAGTATTGAAACGTACCAATGATGCATATCTCCTTTTCTACGCAAGAGACAACTGGACCACTATGTAACGCAGTTCACGGGGAGGTATAACCCTTCAGACAACAATACGATTGACCAAATATCAACAATTGTACAAGGGGATGGTCAATGAGTTGTTAAATAGAATGACTTAATTGGGTCGGATGGTCTAGGTTGCTGTGGTAATTTCTTCAGGACATTAAGTCACATTGACGTGAAGCAACTGCTCCCTAAGTTCAACGCCAAGGACATGATGAATTTTTTCTTCGGTAATGCTTCTCTCACAAGCAACATGACGGATGAGTCCACATTCTTCACATGTCTAACGGTCATACTGATTTACAGACTTCAGACTAAATTCTTGAATATCGTATCCTTCAGTGCCCTTGATTTTCTCTTACACTTTACCAGCAGTCTTGCTGGCCCAACTAATCGCATCTAATTTCTCCGATATATCCTTCCCGAAATCAGTAAGGATGAGTGGACGCCAGACATCCGTATCCTCCCGCAATAATTGAGAAAAAATCATGCCGCGTTTGAGTTGATTTCTTTTATCTCCTCTGTAATTTCCCGCATAAATTCATCAAATTTTTTGCGGTCTGAATTAACGGATCGTACCCATTTTGATACGAGATAAATGATTGTCCCAATACCAATACTGAGAACTACCATGATGAAAATCACTGTGCCAGCCGAAATACTAAACATGGGGTTCAGTTACAGAAAATTGTGTGAAAATTAAACAATGGCGCCATTTTAGCCTGAACTGTGTGGGGAGACATTATATCCATAATCGGATTAAGGAATTACTGAGTTTAACTAACCCATTTCAATCAACAGAAAAAGAATTGATTGCTGAAATAGAGTCGATGCCTCCTCCGTGGGAGAGGCATGAATTCAGAATTAGATGTCATAACAGTCTCATTGTACGTTCTCCGAAATATAGAACTAAAAAAGGAATCGGTTGCCCTTACATGAAAAGTGATTGAAAGTTACAATTTCTCATGGAATCTTGTAGCTTTGTGAGTTCTATCAAGAATGTTGCATGAAAAGTCTACTCTCCGCAGAGGAATAGAATTGCAGCCCCAAACATTCAAACCCTCTACTGCCTCACCAACTATTTGAGGATGAATTGTTAAAATTCGTAGATGGAATTATTCGCAAAACTTAGCCGCGGAAACAATAATTCTTGGGTCTTCAACAAATTTAGTGAAAGTGGTATTGGATAGGTGAGTAAATTTAGCAAACCTGATTGGGATCTGACAGATTCCGGGGAATAATCCCCAGGTTTTTCTCTATTGTACAACCTTCAAATTTATTCAATGAGTGTAGAATTCAAAGAAATCAATGCGGTGTATGGGATTGCGTCTCCTTGGCGGATCTTGAAGATCACGACGGACACGGCGCCAACGAGGTCTTTCTGCATGTGTTTAGATCCCCCAGAAGTCCCTGTAACAGGGCAATTACGCTATTTTTATCGCGTCCCTGTCCTACATCAAGGACCACGCCTCGTTCGGAATCACTTACGACGGTTGCGTACTTGTGGCCACGATGAATCGCCTTCTCATCTACACTCACATGTGAAATGCCTCGCAGCACACGCCGCCGTTCCCCACGGTCCACACTGCGGTGCAGGATCCGATTTACCACATCAAACTTGCAACGAAGCAACTCTGCCGTCTTCGTTTGATTCTTCGTCGCTTGGAGCAATCGAATCGTCCAGAATTCAAAGGCTTCCGTATAACGTTGCGAAGCACTTGACCACGGAACCTGAATTGTGTTTACCCCTGCGGAAGACTTGACCCGAGGGACACGGCAGTGGACAAAACATCGAAACTGAAACCAATCCAGATGCCGCCAAGAACGCTCCTTACGGTGGTAATACAACGTCCCCCTCCCCGATCTTCGGGCAGATCAACGGACGACCCGAATGGGAAATATAAATGTCAATCCGTTGAGCTTCCGCATCCAAAAGCATCCGTTTAATCCTCTACTCGCTCCCTAATTATAGGCTGTGGCGCACCGCAAAATATAGAACTGGTTCCATGAAAATATGTAAATTTAAAGAGAACGAAAAGTAAGCATTCCACACGAATTGCGGTAGAACCGTCACGGTTAGCTTGCTGCTCTGGAATATGATTGAATTACTAAATCACCAAAATGCAAAATGAAGATAATAAAAGACTGCATGATGTCTGCGAACTGCACACGGTTTCCAAGATGAAACACACTGTGGGGAACTGGTCGGAAAAGAGATCACCTATTAGGAACAAGCTCAGAACATTGGGCTGGACTCTAATGCGGATTGATGCCTCTGATTTCAAATATCATGAATGATAGAAGAGAATGAGTAAGAATCGGAATTTGCATCATGCGAAGGCTGCGAAAAAAGACGAGTTCTACACTCAGAGAGAGGATATTGATAACGAGCTGAAACACTATAAACAGCACTTCGTGGGGAAGGTCGTCTACTGCAATTGCGATGATCCCAGAGTTAGCCAGTTTTTTGAGTATTTCTCTTCAAATTTTGAGTTCCTAGGACTTAATAAGTTAATTACAACCTGTTACAAGAATCAACATTGGGATCTATTTTCCACAGGAGATTCGGAGAGGGCTATCTATCTTGAATACCATGGGGATCGTGATGGGGACTTGATTGTGGGTGATGATGAAGTTACAAAGAATTATTTGGATGGCGATGGTACATACTACGGGGGAGATTTTCGGAGCAGCAAGTGCATTGAGTTTCTCAAACAGTCTGACATTGTAGTGACGAACCCACCATTCTCGCTCTTCAGGGAGTATGTGGCCCAACTCATCAAGCATCATAAAAAGTTTCTAATCATTGGCAACAAGAATGCAATCACCTACAAGGAGATATTCCCGTTGATTCGAGATAATAAATTATGGGTAGGATATACTCCGATGGGTAAGGATTTACTTTTTGATGTACCAGACGATTATGCTGAGTACCTGATTGAAACCAAGAAGAAGGGGAGTTCCTATCGAATCATGGACGGTGTGGTCAAGGCTCGCTCTCAGAGCATCTGGTTTACCAACCTGACTCACAAGAAAAGGAATAAGAAGTTACTTCTGTACAAGAGATACTCCACAGAGGAATACCCTCACTATGACAACTATGACGCCATTGAAGTAAGTAAGGTGAAGAATATCCCAGTAGATTGGGCAGGGGTCATGGGAGTACCAATTTCCTTCTTGGAGAAGTACAATCCAGAACAGTTTGAGATCCTGGGATGTAACAGAGGAGTAAACCAGGATTCGTTGGGGGTTTACGGCCGAGGATCTTTATTAGGAGGAAAAGAAACATTTAAGCGTTTATTTATCCGCAACAAACAGGTGTCTAAATGAAAATTGGAAAGATGGAGGTCAAAAGACTTGAGAGGATCACTGTGGGGGACTTGGTTAAAGACTACGAAGATGATGGGGAGGGTGGTGTCACAGGATACGGTGGTCTACTTGATATCCGTCCTCCGTATCAAAGAGAGTTTGTGTACGATCATAAAGACCGTGCCGCGGTAGTTGATACGGTCTCAATGGGTTACCCTCTGAATGTGATGTATTGGGCAGCTCGCTCTGATGGTAGATACGAGATCATTGACGGTCAACAACGCACCATTTCTATTGCACAATATGTCACTGGAGAGTTTGCCGTGAAGGGGATATTTAATTGGAATGATGAACGGACTTTCCATACACTCCAACTAGATGAAAAGAAGAGGATCACGGAATATCCACTCCATGTTTACCTCTGTACGGGAAGTGACAGTGAGCGACTCAGTTGGTTTAAAAGAATCAATATAGCTGGAAAGACACTGACGCCACAGGAGATTCGAAATGCGGTCTATTATGCCCCGTGGCTTGAAGATGCGAAGGAATATTTCAGTAGAAGGGATTGTCCTGCCTCTGATGTAGGTAAGAGGTATGTGGATGGTTCAGTCATTCGTCAGGAATATTTGGAGTGTGCCATCAGGTGGATCAACTACGGGGATGTAGTCGGTTATATGAACCGAAGACAGGGGGATGCGAATGCCCCTAGCGCGCAGGATCTCTGGGATCATTTTGAGAGCGTGATTAATTGGGTAGAGACAACCTTTCCAAACTATCGCAAAGAGATGAAGGGGGTAGACTGGGGGAATCTTTATCGTAAATTCCGCCATGCTGATCTAGACCCCGTAGAGATAGAACAAAAGGTCGCCGATCTGATGAAGAACTTAGGAGAGCAAAAAGGAGCCAACCTTAAAGGGATTTATTCGTTCGTGTTAACAGGTATTGAGAAGTATTTGAATATCAGGGCTTTCCCATCCGATATAAAGCGTGCAGCGTACGAGAGGCAGGGTGGTCGTTGCGCCATTACTGGAGATCCTTTTCCGATTGAAGAAATGGAGGCGGATCACATTGAACCTTGGATTCTTGGTGGTCCCACCAATCTTGATAACTGCCAAATGGTTTGCAGTGCTGCACACCAGAAAAAGACTGCCAGACAGATGCGACACCATTGGATATCATCAAGACGTTAACTCCTAATCTACCTAATTCAGTATCCAATCTGTATCCATGATGCAACTGGAAACGACAATGAAGAAACAATAACGCTCGCAAAAGTAGTTATTCAGACCAAGAAAGTATCTATACCTCGAGTCCGCTCACCTTGAGGACTCAAAGCCGATGCTTGCGACAGTTGAAAGGACTGCTAAGGCAATCGTGATCGCTCCACCAGATAGCATCAAAAATAGATCAACCCATGAAATTCATTGATAATCTCTTTTTTTGCAATACCGATATGCATTGAAATAATAGAAATGTTGGGACATGCAACGTTCCTAAATTTGATGATTATCCAGCCGATCAAATCGACACCATCTACGTATTTATTAGGAAGCAATTCTGATTGGTTGATGGCAATTTGATGTTAAATATAAGGGGCATAACCAACATACTGCTGTTGGAGAACTTACTTGCTAGCGCGATCAAGAAATCCGCCGTTTGTGCAACAGGAGTCGTAAATTAAATTGTAGGTTACTGATGTACATAATTCCCTAAGATTTTCTTAATCCTCTGCAAGGTTGCCTTAAAATTCTTGAAACTCTTGGCATCGCCATTCTCACAGATCCATTCGCATAAAGCCATTTTCATGCCATCTTTAACCTCCCACCGCTCCTGTTCTCTGGATATTTCTTTTCCGTTCAATGTATGTTTACTTGTTTTTTCAATAGTGATGGCCTCTCCAGATTTTAGCAGTATGTCCTTATCAAATAGATTCTCAATACCCTTATTTATGGGAGTATCTTTAACTCGAGATATTTTTATGCGATGTACATGATTTATATGTTCTTCATGACCCTCAAATTCTGAATCCATGAGAATAACTATTGGCTTGTCGAAATCTATGCTATATTTTTTAGGGAATTATATCCGAAAGTAACAAGGGGAAGAGGGGGGAGAAGGCCAAGATAGTGAAACACTCTGCAACAATAAGAGTGATGGCGGGTTCTAAATCCCCATCCTACGCCCTACGCCGTTGCTGCTACTTGCCTGTCTTTTGGTCTGCAACGGGAGAAAATTCTCCTGAATATGGAAGTACCTGATAATGTCAAAGAAGCTGCCAATAAGGTTTCCGAACGCTTGGAGGCAGACGTGATTCTCTACAATGGAATACTTGAACAGAAATCAGGATGGCGACTCATATCCTTGTGTTCGGGTAATGAGCTGCGAAAAAATGTTTTGCTTATTCTCGTAACAACAGGAGGTAACCAGACGTAGCTTACAGGATCACTCGATATCTGCAGGTCAAATACGACAAATTCTCGATATTCGTCACGGGACCCTGTAAAAGTGCAGGCACGCTAGTTGCTTTAGGGGCCCATGAACTTATTATTGCTGATCGTGGAGAACTAGGTCCTCTTGATGTGCAGATGCCAAAAAAAGATGAACTATGGGGTCGGAGGTCAGGTCTAATACATCACCTAGCCCTATCAGTTTTGCAAGACAATGCATTCAAGACATTTGAGAATATTTTCATAAACATCACAACTAGAAGTCTTGGTGCAATTACATCGCGCACTGCTGCAGAAATCGCAACACAGATAACAACAGGCTTATTTACGCCACTTTATCAGCAGATAAATCCACTACGGGTAACCGAAGCAAGAAGGGCAGTTAGCATTGCTAGTGATTATGGTCTGCGTCTTCTAGAGGGTGGAAAAAACTCCGACCGAGACAATCTAAATAGACTCATTACTGTGTACCCGTCACACGAATTCATTATCGATAGACGGGAGGCTAGGACTCTCTTTGATAATGTTCGTAAACCAGAGGAAGACGAACTCGAATTAGCCAATGGCTTGTCTCATCTTGCACATCTGCCATCTGAGTTGCATGATCCATTCATTGCCTTCCTGTCATTGAATACATCGAATAACGGGGATCAGACTCAGACGACGACACAATCATAAGATCAGACAGAAACCTATGAGAAAATTGTATTCTGGCACGGATTCATCGGAGTTGATGAGGCGCATTACGGAGGCCTTTCGGAAATCAACACCGAATGGTACATTCGTTTTAACCCTTCCAGAAGTTAGTACTTCACGAACCTCCCCGTGCTCTGTGCCTCACGCAGTTCAGAGACAAAGCGATACAGGTACACACCCGGGGGCAGATGATAAACGACCAGCCCCGCCTGTCCGAACAGAAAGATGAACCGGACATTCATCTTCCCGATAGGCGACTTTAACAAAAGAGTCAGATTTTCCCGTGTAAACCAGCGAAACCTTGAAAAAAGGATCTTCTCTAACTTCTGGCCCTTTTGATTCTTGTAGGGCTCAACTGGCTTGACTTTAGTGATTACGACTGGCTTTTACCTGGTCTCCTCGTTCAGAATATGGCACAAATTGTGGGCCTATCAATCTACGCAGTTAAGAACTTGTTTAGCGATATAATGCCAAATAACGGTAGCAAAAGAGGCCGGTAAGAAGTTCTATCCGCTCTTGGAGTCCTGCGCATTTCCCGAAGTGCTATCCGCCGTATCAACGGGATTGAAAAACGCCCGCCGTACTGTTTCCATACTTGCACCTAGCATATCAAACTCCTGATTCAGTTCCTGCGCGGATGGTTGATAGGTTGGAGGCTTGACCTTCACGGACGTCTGTTTTGTGGTTCCTGAATTGTGATCTCCTGTCTTTTTCATTTCCCCGATGGCTCTTCGCACTTAAGAGTGGGTTAATTAATTTCGGTAGCCTTCTGGATACATATCTAACCCTCCGAGATAGAAGTAAATCGCAGTGGCGAACCGCTGTTTATTTCGGTATCCCCGGGCACGGACCTTGATGCTTTTGATCCTACTATTGATACTTTCCGCTGGCCCATTGCTGACTTTGAGAACGATGGCATTGATGATCCCCCATAGATGTTTTTTGACGGTCTTCGCGGCCTCTTTCATGGGAGCAAGTCTACAGCGCATGGCCCAACTCAACCAGCGCGTCCAACCTTTGCGTGCCCACGTTCGACTCGTATAGTGCCAGAGTCTCTGGGACAGGTCTTTGATTGCCCAAGCCCGAGCCGTTCTCAGCGAACTCTTCTTTAACGCTTGGAATCGTTTCTTTTGCTTGACCGACATATTCTGCGGATTGGTCAGCCATACATACTTGGTCCCTGTGAGATCCAGACTCCCTTCCTTCCGTAATTCTCGATTCTCCTGTTTCCGAACTTTATCTACTGCACCTCCTATATATCTGGCTACATGAAAGCGATCAAATGCAATCTTTGTTTCTGCGTCAGGAACCCATTTGAGTGTAGCGGAGATGAACGCGGGCCACATATCCATACTCAAGCTTTTGAGGGCTTTCAGTTGCGCAGGGGAACGAGAAGACTGGGCGAAGTACTTCGCCGAATAGCTTTCCAGACTTTCTTTCTTCCGTTCATCCGCGACATGCAATACATGCCCCGTTTTCGGATTCCCCACTATCGTAACGTAGTTGTGCCCTTTTGTAAAGGCAATTTCATCCACACAGATGTGTTCCGTCTTCTCTTCCTCTCTACGAGCAAGCCCTCGCTTGACCGCACGTTCCATGATATTGGAGATCATTCTCCAACTCACCTTCAGTCGAGTTGCCACCGTGGATAGACTGCCCGCATCCTCGGACCAGTCAATCACACGCGCCTCAAATCCGGTCGTAAACTGTACCCGCGCATCCGCCCATGGCACCGATACCGTCTTGATCCCATGCTCCGAACACTGCACGCGAGGAACCCTTGCTACCACATGCGTGTGATAGTCACAGATTCGCGTATGACGCCACTTCCGACGACGATGGTCGTAACCCGGACAGGCTTTCCCACACTCGGGACAACGTAACACCAAATCCTCTGAATAGATGACATGGATCTCCGCCGTCAACTCCTCGGAATCATAGGTGATCTCCGATACCTCCCACGAAGAGCCTATACCGAAGAGTTTACTAAGATCTTGAATTTGTATCGCCATGAATCGATCAATTGGTTGATTGGTTAATGAAAATGGATCGCGTATCTACCCATAAAATAAACATCAAAATCGACTCTGAACCTAATCCATCTCATGACCGTTTATCCTAATTCCAGGGCCTTGCCCACTTAAAAAGCTGTAGACCCTCCCCGATCAGTTATCTTTGCTTAACAATACATCAAGATACATTTGACTCAACTCCCATTGAGTAAAATTATTTGGACTACGTTTGGATCTACGATTTTCCCTGGCCTTTAAGATTTTACCTCGTACGAGAGGGAGAAAAAATGTAACCAGCGATGCCGTTACTGCTGGAAGTACAACTGTGATGTTATCCATCTGTATATTCAGATTGATGTTGCCAGGGTATTCAGATTGATGTTACCAGGGTATTCAGATTGATGTTGCCAGGGTAATGGGATGAATTTCTGGCACTATTTTGATCTGACTTATTGGTTGGATTTGTTGTTGGAGCGGAATCTATTTCCAGTCATTTGTGGCTCTAAACTAGCCAGAGCTACTCATGCCTCAACAACGAATAGGTATGAAAATTATCCGATCCTTACTGCAATACTATTACGCTGATCAGTGCAGTAAGCGTCAAATCGCGGCTCACTTGGGTCTTTCTCGGGGAACGGTGCGCAACTATCTTCGCCGAGTCAAGGAGGCGGGCGTAACCTGGCCGCTCCCTGAGGGACTCACGGATGAAGAGCTGGCGACCTTGCTCTTTCCAGCAAAAGTGTCTTCGGATCGTCCTCAGCCGGACTGGGCGGAGGTGGATACACAACTGTCTCAGAAAGGAATGACGTTGGAGCGGGTATGGAACACTTACCGCCAGCTCCATCCAGATGGATATAGCTACGGACACTTTTGTGTGCTCTACGAAGAGTGGAGCGGTCCCAAGAAGGTGACGATGCGGCTTCCCCACACTGCGGGGGAGCAACTCTATGTTGACTTTGCCGGCACGACGGTGGCGTTGGTGGATCCAGCAACAGGTACCGTACAGGAAGCTCAGATCTTTGTTGCCACATTGGGCTACTCCAATTACACCTATGTGGAGGCAGCGCCAGATCAGAAGATTCGTAGCTGGATTGAAGCACATATCCATGCGATGGAGTTTTCTGGTGCAGTCCCCGAGATCATTGTCTGTGACAATTTGAAGGCCGCCGTCGTCCGTGCAGATCGCAAGCATCCACAGATTCAGCACACCTATCTGGACTTTGCGCATCATTACAAGACGAAGATTTTACCTGCTCGGCCAAGGAAGTCCCAGGATAAGAGTCTTGTAGAACTTGGCGTAAAGTTCGTAACCACTCGAATATTGACCGAGCTCAGGTCGCAGCAGTTTTTCAGTATTGAGGAGATCAATCAAGCGATTGTGCCCTTACTGAAAGACCTGAATGACCTCCCCTTCCAGAAGAAAATCGGCACCCGTCGGAGTCAGTTTGAAGACGTAGACCGACCCGCCATGCGTCCACTTCCAGCAATACCATACGAATACCGAGACTGAAAGAAACTTAAGGTGAATATTGATTACCATGTTCAGGTCAATCATATCTTTTACAGCGTCCCCTACCGCTTTTATAGAAAGAAGATGGACGTATGTATCGGGCAAGACTTGGTCAAATGCTACTATAAAAACTTGTTCGTAGCTACACACGCGCGAATGCAAACCAAAGGGAGCTTTTCTACAAACAAAGATCACATGCCAGAAAAACATCGTCGCTATCAGGATCGGGAACGTTTATTGAGACAGGCGCGCGCCGTGGGACCCGAGACCGTACGAATGGTAGAGACCTTGCTGGAGCGACGGTCATGCCAAGAACAGAATTTTTGTTCGGTCCTCGGCGTGCTGGAACTTGAGGAGAACTACAGTGCGGAGCGCTTGGAGGTCGCTTGTCGGATTGCACTGTCCTTAAGTCCACGTGGACACAACTATCCAACGATTGCTTCCATCCTGCAACATAACCGAGATTTCTTGCTTGACCCCGCCCCTCACTCACCACAAATTCAGCATGAGAATCTTCGGGGCGGAGAGTATTATGCGTCCAAACCAAATTCCACATCAACCCATGCAACATCATCCAGCTCTTGATCAACTTGATCAACTCCGCTTTTATGGAATGGCTCGCGCACTGCGGGATCAGTTCGCACAGCCCGATGTGAACCGCTTATCCTTTCTGGATCGCCTGACACTCCTACTAGAGTATGAACTCAGCGACCGAGAAAACCGAGCCCTAACCCTGCGCCTACGTCGTGCAAAGCTACATCAGATCGCCTGTATGGAAGACATTGATTATCGAAGTGCGCGAGGACTCAATCAGCAGCAAATGCTACGACTGGCCAACTGCGATTGGATCCGCCGTCACCTGAATGTCATCCTGACCGGGCCCACAGGAACCTGAAAAAGTTATCTTGCCTGTGCACTAGCCCACAAAGCCTGTCTGGAAGGCTTCCATACTTGCTATCACCGCTTACCGCGACGCTTGGAAGAGTTAAGCATTGCCCGCGTAGATGGTCGGTATTTGAACGTCTTACACCAACTTAAAAAACTGGATCTCCTTGTGCTTGATGATTGGGGACTCAGCCCCCTATCCCAAACCCAACAAGAAGATCTCTTCCAGATCTTGGATGACCGAATCCAGAAACGTTCCACCATTGCGACCAGCCAATTACCAGTTGAACACTGGCACCAGTCTATGGCAAATCCTACCATTGCGGATGCCATTTTAGATCGACTCGTACAACCCGCCTATCGCATTGAACTCACAGGCGAGTCAATGAGAAAACAACCTATACAATAGCAACCGCAGACGATAGAAACAACAACAACAAATCCTCATTTGATACCAATGTATATATCGCTCCAAAATAAATGCTGCCCCCTGGCAACATCAATCTGAATAGACTGGCAATTTCATCTGAATATATACCTTCAGGATGATTGCATTGATAATTCCCCACAGATGTTCTTTCACGGTTTTGGCGACCTTTTTCATCGGTTCTAGTCGACAACGCATGGCCCAGGATAACCATCGCTTCCAGCCCTTGCGTGCCCAGGTGGGACTCACATAATGCCATAGCTTCTGGGACAATTCCTTGATAGCCCATGCACGGGCGGTCTTTAACTGGCGGAACCGTTTCTTTTGCTGAGCTGACATATTCTCCGCATTGGTCAACCAATCATACTTGGTGCCAACGAAGTCATCTCGGTCGTCCTTTTTCAATTCCCGGTTCTCCTGTCGGCGAACCTGATCCACGGCCTCTCCGACTTTCTTCACCACATGGAATCGGTCAAACGCAATCTTCTCTTCAGCCCCAGGGACACATTCCTTCGTGGTGTTGATGTATGCGGGCCACATATCCATGCTCACACTCTCAATCTGTTCCAGCTGTTCAGGGCTACATTCATCATACCAGCGCTTCAAGGACTGCTTCGTACGCTCTTCGCCTACATACACTACGGTGCCGGTGATCGAATCCGATACCACCGTGATATACTTGTGGCCTTTCTTATAGGTGGTTTCATCCACACCGACCCGCGTAAAGGATCCGGTTGATCTTCGTGCAAGCCCGCGTTGGACAGCACGTTGCATCACCCCGTCAATAGCGGTCCAGCTCAGTCCCAGTAAACGAGACACCGCAGAGATACTCGCCTCTTGGAGCCAGTCAACCACCATGCCTTCAAACTCATAGATCATCCGAGCACTTCGGTCTGCCCACGGAACCGCGATCGTCCGCACCCCATGATCCGGACACTTTACCCGAGGAAGGTCCGTGACCACATACGTGCGATATGTCCCCGTATCCAGATGCCGCCACTTCCGTGCACGACGGTCATACACTGGACACACCCGGTCACATACGGGACATGTCAGTCCCGACTCATCCTCGCAACACACATGCAGAAAGACCTCGTAGCCCGCCGTATCCGTTGTGATCTTTGAGATCCGCCAAGGAGATACAATCCCATACACCGCATTGATTTCTTTGAATTCTACACTCATTGAATAAAGTTGAACGTTTGCACACAGAGAAAACCCTGGAAATTATTCCCGGAAATCGGGCAGATTCCCATCAGGTTTGCTAAATTTACGCACGGATGCCTATTCCGCTTTCACTAAATTTGTTGAAGACCCATAAAACTATCTCTATTGGCCCAACTTGTGGAGAGGATAAACTTGTTATTGACATTCTGGAGGGGAGTGACTTGACTCCTAATCAAGTTGAATTGTTTAGTGAAATAGCCCCAGAGTCTGATCTGAGGGCGCTGAGAATAAGATACAATGGTTCACAATCGGTCCTTCCATGGTTATCACGAAACCCAGATAAATCAGGGATTAAACATGTATCCCGAATACCACATGCAATAAAGCGGATCAGTGGACTTACTTCATCGGTTATGCCCACCCCGATTAACTCTGTGTTGATTGGACCTGATCTTCCTAACAATGAGATGATTGCGCGTTTATTTGATGAAGTTGTTCTAACTGAAAAAGAAAAGCTCTTGCTTGAAGCACTGCAACTCACTGGTGAATCCATTGAAGGTGTTGCTGTAGTCGGGGATGATCTCAGGCGATATAGGTATGCGGATCGCCGAATCGTTGTCAAGCTGCAAAATCAAACAGGACGCGTTCCTTTAAAAAGCCTTGGTGACGGAATTACACGCCTATTCACCACTGCACTCGCTCTGATAGAGAGTGGTGGTGGTTTTCTGCTAATTGATGAAGTTGAAAATGGAATTCATTATTCTGTCCTGGAGAATTTCTGGCGTATGGTTTTAAGTGCTGCCCATGATTACAATGTACAGGTATTTGCCACAACCCATAGTTTTGATTGCGTTACAGCATTTTCTCGAGCCGCAGCAGAAAATCAACACGCCAGTGGTGTGCTTATTCGTTTAGATCGACAGGGTACAAACCTACGGGCGGTTGAGTATCCAGAACGAGAACTCGTTATTGCTGGCGAACAGGATATTGAGGTACGGTAGTTCAATGGCACCAAGATCCGAGACTAACTCACTACTCCTCGTGGAAGGCCATGATGATAAACATGTTGTCCGACATGTGTGGAAACACTACCATGGTAGTGAATGTCCTCCCTTTGAGATTGAGGACAAGAGTGGTTTTAATCGTCTAATTGACTCAATTCAACCCGAATTCAAAGTAGACCGCAGGAAAGCATTAGGCATTCTTGTAGACGGGAATGACGATCCCAATCAGCGGTGGAACCAGATAATCAGTAGGTTGCCTGCCAATCTCAGGCGTATACTCCCCCAACAGCCAGAGCGGTCTGGCACCATAGTTGACGGTATGCCTCGATTAGGAATCTGGCTGATGCCCGACAATTATTCCTCTGGTGAACTTGAAGATTTCGTTCACCAGCTAATCCCAGTTGAAGATCCAACTTGGCCTCGGGCCTGCTCCTACATCAATCAGATCCCTAAAGATGAGGGTCTACAGCTTTTTAAGTGGGCAAGGCCCTGGAATTAGGATAAACGGTCATGAGATGGATTAGGTTCAGAGTCGATTTTGATGTTTATTTTATGGGTAGATACGCGATCCATTTTCATTAACCAATCAACCAATTGATCGATTCATGGCGATACAAATTCAAGATCTTAGTAAACTCTTCGGTATAGGCTCTTCGTGGGAGGTATCGGAGATCACCTATGATTCCGAGGAGTTGACGGCGGAGATCCATGTCATCTATTCAGAGGATTTGGTGTTACGTTGTCCCGAGTGTGGGAAAGCCTGTCCGGGTTACGACCATCGTCGTCGGAAGTGGCGTCATACGCGAATCTGTGACTATCACACGCATGTGGTAGCAAGGGTTCCTCGCGTGCAGTGTTCGGAGCATGGGATCAAGACGGTATCGGTGCCATGGGCGGATGCGCGGGTACAGTTTACGACCGGATTTGAGGCGCGTGTGATTGACTGGTCCGAGGATGCGGGCAGTCTATCCACGGTGGCAACTCGACTGAAGGTGAGTTGGAGAATGATCTCCAATATCATGGAACGTGCGGTCAAGCGAGGGCTTGCTCGTAGAGAGGAAGAGAAGACGGAACACATCTGTGTGGATGAAATTGCCTTTACAAAAGGGCACAACTACGTTACGATAGTGGGGAATCCGAAAACGGGGCATGTATTGCATGTCGCGGATGAACGGAAGAAAGAAAGTCTGGAAAGCTATTCGGCGAAGTACTTCGCCCAGTCTTCTCGTTCCCCTGCGCAACTGAAAGCCCTCAAAAGCTTGAGTATGGATATGTGGCCCGCGTTCATCTCCGCTACACTCAAATGGGTTCCTGACGCAGAAACAAAGATTGCATTTGATCGCTTTCATGTAGCCAGATATATAGGAGGTGCAGTAGATAAAGTTCGGAAACAGGAGAATCGAGAATTACGGAAGGAAGGGAGTCTGGATCTCACAGGGACCAAGTATGTATGGCTGACCAATCCGCAGAATATGTCGGTCAAGCAAAAGAAACGATTCCAAGCGTTAAAGAAGAGTTCGCTGAGAACGGCTCGGGCTTGGGCAATCAAAGACCTGTCCCAGAGACTCTGGCACTATACGAGTCGAACGTGGGCACGCAAAGGTTGGACGCGCTGGTTGAGTTGGGCCATGCGCTGTAGACTTGCTCCCATGAAAGAGGCCGCGAAGACCGTCAAAAAACATCTATGGGGGATCATCAATGCCATCGTTCTCAAAGTCAGCAATGGGCCAGCGGAAAGTATCAATAGTAGGATCAAAAGCATCAAGGTCCGTGCCCGGGGATACCGAAATAAACAGCGGTTCGCCACTGCGATTTACTTCTATCTCGGAGGGTTAGATATGTATCCAGAAGGCTACCGAAATTAATTAACCCACTCTTAAGTGCGAAGAGCCAAAGATGAAAGAAAATTCAAGCTGAAGAAAGAAACAAGAGCACAGGTTCATGCGTGGTTGGCAACCCTTAAGAAACCTCGTCCCATGGGACAGGCCATAGGAACCCGTGACTTAGATGCAGAAACCCTGTTGGGTAAAGCATTTCATACATGGCTAATGAGACTTTTTTCTACCGATCAAGAACTACCCATGAAATAATAGAATCTAGTCCGATATGATTTCAGTATTGGGATGGTCAGAGCTCTACTTTTTCATACTGAATTGATTTTAAAAATGGGACGGTTACTAATCTTAATCCGTCTATCCATTGTTTTGATGATCTATTTTGCAGTTGCGTACCTGCGGAGTCTTTAACTTGATTAGTTAGAACATTCTTGGTTGCCAGTTGTCCCACTTGAGCTAATCAATATGCATTTACCTCGTTTGAGCAGAATAAATAGTCAGTAAGAGTTCTGCATCATCAATGAGGTAATATTCAGGCTTTTTCCCCGAAAGTGATTCGCTTTCATCCATAATAATACGAACCCCATCTCCCCTCTTTTCCATATAGTATTCACACCCGACATCCCCAATCGTATCAGCCACAGGTGTTTCTGCAAGCAGACTGGTGATCAACTCATTACGAGTTGATTGACGGAGGTGAATATTATCAACATTTACGTTGTTGGGGAGAGAACCAGGTGAATAGATTTCCAGCCTGTCATCAAACATAAAAAAACGAATCTTTGACCCGTATACCGAATAGTCGCGATGAGCAACCGCATTGACCACCGCTTCAAATACAGCTCGTTCGCTGAATTGAGGTTTTTCAACACGGTGAGGTACCTTAATTGCGCCTACAGTTTGATTCTTCTTCATGAACGTCACGGTTTCTTTAATCTGCTGAGGAAGTGGTCCGCGAATTCTTTTGGCATCAATCTGATAATTAGAATCCTGCCTCGTTCCCCAATAGCGTACGGCTTCAACGTATGCGTTTGGCAAAAAATGTTCTGGTTGCCCACAACAAAATAAGATGCCCGCTACCGAAGCAGCCACTTGTCCGCTTTCCTCTTTGGCTAACAAGGAACGTTTTAGGAGAGTAATCTCTTCCAATTCATTAGACTGCGATGTATACCTTTTCCAAAGTTCCTCACGTAGATCACCAATTCCTGATCTCGGAACTGGCTGTTGTACAAATCTTATCAGCCCAACTTGACTACGTTGCTGAAACATACGGGCAAGAAGTTCTTGGGACATTTTTCTCACCGAGATTCCTTGGCGATATAAGTAGCCACTTGGACTTTGGTGTACAAATAGACTCTTAGAAATATCCACTTTGAGGATATTGCGTAAAGTTCTTGTCCTATCAGGGAGTGACATCCTGATTAATTTAAAAATCGCAGGCGGTGTAATGCTGTCGTTGCATATTTCTGAAACATAGTGGTCAACGGCTTCTAAGTGTTCAATCGGTACACCAAGTATTTCGCGAGTATTTTCATCTACTCCCAGAACTAGGACACAGTCGGCCGAGTTAGCCATAGCAGCAATTTCGTCAGATAGTTTGTCATGTGAGGGATTACAAACCTTTTCGCCTTTGAATTCAACTGCCTTAAACTCAAGTGAATTGTCTCGTCCAAGATTTATTTTTCGCAGTAATTCAACTGGACTGTCAAACATTTTGGGGCTAAGCACTTAAGTGTGGGTCGATAGAATTCCTCACAATAGATCTCCTTAATATATGACTTCATGTCGGCTCATTGGAGATTTCCGAAAATACCATCTCTTTCCTCATGAGGAACTAATGGGTTTATGTGTTCGAAATCCCTTCTGTCTATGGAATAGAGCATATGGTCAAAATGTAAAGTAAAAGCAAATTCATTTACAACTCCACGCACCTCAATTCACATTCCGTAACCTCATAACGCCCCATTGCACATTCCGCTGAACTGGGACACTCAAAACGCTGAACTGGGACACTTTGCTTAGTTGAAGCGGAACGTCCAAAACGCTGGAAGTGGGACACCCAAAACGCTGGAAGTGGGACACCCAAAACGCTGGAAGTGGGCCGCCTAAAACGCTGGAAGTGGGCCGCCTGTTATGTGCCAGATTTTTTGTCATGCTTCTTGTACTTCGTTGGCCAATTCTCGTTGTCCCTGAACCTTTCTCATTGACTCTCCGGTTAAGACAATTTTGTGTGCGTTATTGACGATTCGATCCAGGATTGCGTCGGCCAGCGTTGGATCCTCCATGATCTCGTACCACTTGTCCATCGGATACTGACTCGTCACAATGGTGGAGCGTACGGTGTAGCGATCATCCAAGAGTTCCATCAGATCTCGTTGTTGGGAGGGAGGGATGGGGTGAAGTCCCCAGTCATCCAAAACCAGCACATCCATGCGAGCGATCTGTTTCATTACGTTGAGATAGGAGCCATTCTCACGGGCAACCCGCAGCGATTCCAGAAGTCTGGGGAGCCGAGCGTATCGAACGTTGAAGTTTTCCAGACAGGCTTTATGCGCCAATGCGCAGGCAACATAACTTTTCCCGACTCCCGTGGGACCGGTAATGATCACATTTTGTTGGCGACGGATCCACTGACAGGTAGCCAAGTGGAGCATCACCCGTTGATCCAAACCGCGCGCTGCGCTGTAATCCAGATTCGGCATACTTGCGGGAATGCGCAATTGCGCGGATTTCAATCGTCGGGCCAGCCGTCGATCTCCGCGGACCGCCTCCTCATGATCCACCATGAGGCCAAGGCGATCCAGAAAGGGCACGGACTCGATCTCAGGCGTTTCTAGCTGATCCCGAAGAGCGGCAGCCATGCCGCGCAGCCGCATCTGTTCAAGTTTTAAGAGGGTTGGGTGTAGCATCATCTTTTTGAGTCTTTAGTGGCGTAATAAGCAGCTCCTCGAATATTCTCATGGTCAATCGAGAGTTGTTTCGGTTGATGTGATTCGGCCGCCATTTGTTTGACGAGTTGTCGCACCGCAGCGGTCGTACGCGTGTTTCGTCTCAATGCAAGTTCGCACCCCAATTCCATTGCTTCATGTCCATACTCACGCGCTAGAATGAGCGTCCCATTACACCGGTTGAACGCCTGCTCGGGAACCTCAAACGAGGCCAGATTGACTTCAATGAGGGCTTTGGTGCGGGGGCCAATCGATTCGGCCCACTGGATATATCGCTTGGGAGACCATTTCTCGTATTCCCTGTGATTCTTCGGCATGTGGTCCTTGACCGTGGTGTAGGTCCCAGATTCCCGGCTTCGCACATGCGAGACAATTCGCTCATTTCCAGCGAAAATCTCAACGGTGTAGAGGCCAACCTTACGTTTATGGACCCACTGCACGTATTCATAGGGCTCCCTCGGCAAGGGACGGAGCATGGGACGATCCAATTCCTCAAACAATTCTTTCCGAGAGACTTTCGTCTTCTGCATAAGGGCTTCATTCAGCTGCTGGACTTGCCCCAGAATCGCTTCATTGAGTTCACCGAGGTTGAAAAATTCTCGATTCCGAAGCGCGCCCCCAAGCCTTCGCTGAACCAGAAGCACGCTGCTCTCCACAAGCCCCTTATCTCTCGGGTGCCGCGGACGCGCAGGGACAACGCCCACTCGAAAAAAATCCGCCAATTCACGGAGCGAATCATTGAGAATGGGAACCTCATCTTTGCGGAACTTGATGATCGCCGACTTCAGATTGTCGGGAACAAGCATCCGAGTGACTCCACCGTAGAATTGAAAGGCGCGTCCAATGGAACTGCAAAAATCAAACGTCTTTTGCGTTTCCGTTGCCTCCGCATAGATATATCCTGATGCGCCCAGCGCTGCAACGAAGAGCTCAACGGTTCGCGTCTCGCCCGTGATCGGGTTCGTGATCCTAGGCTTCTTGCCCGAGTAATCCACAAATAAACGCTCCCCCGCCTTGCGCGTGATGCGCATCGTCGGGTCCTCATGGTCGCCGCGCCATTCACGGTACAATTCACAAAAATAACTGTACTGATACCCCTGCGGATTCCGCTCAATATATTCCGCCCAGAGTTGATGGAGCGTCAGAGATCGGTGTCTGGCTAACTCTTTGTAGACCTCCATCCAGTCCGGTAACTCACGATCCACTGAACCCGACGGGGTCGAACTCGGATACAGGATTCGCTCCAAATCGGCGTCACTCGTCCCGTTGGGCAGAGGCCACCTCAGGTTCGCAACCTTCGCACGATCCAGAATTCGGGCCACAGAACTGCGACCAATCCCCACGCCTCGCGCAATCGCACGAATGGATAATCTCTCCTCAAAGTGAAGCTCTAAAATATGCTTGATGTGCTTCATCGACAATCGGTTTGCTGGCATAATTCCTCGCAATTTGGTGAAAAAAGCAAGAAAGATAATGTCCATGAATCATGGGTGAAATCCCCCGGGATAAACACCGAAAAAGAGGTGCACCATACGCCCCAAGGATGGAGCCAAATTATCGAGGACGCGATGATCAAATTCCAACGGCCAGAGACGGCCCACTTCCAGCGTTTTGACTGTCCCACTTCCAGCGTTTTGGGCGGCCCACTTCCAGCGTTTTGGGCGGCCCAGTTCAGCGTTTTAGGTGGCCCACTTCCAGCGTTTTGGGCGGCCCAGTTCAGCGTTTTAGGTGGCCCACTTCCAGCGGAATACGCAGCCCCATGTACCAAAAGCGGATAGATTCGTCTATTGATATATAAAACTGTGTCAATATACTCACAGCTTGGTGACAATACAAAAGAACTATCACAGTTCTCATGTCCTTCAAAACATCTAATTTTCTCAACGGTCGTGGCATTCCACGATTAAACGGTATCGTACATTATACAGAGACAATGAGCTTCCAATTAAGGGAGAATATAATGGAATTAACGTCATCCCAATCCCACAGAAATTATCAGATCACTTCATCAGCGTTAGGGTTCCACGATTGGATATTCCGTCTTCGGATCCCAAAACCCAAGTTTGCCACTTTGTAGTTCTCCCAAGGCGTGAAATTCTTCAAAGTAGCACACTTGGGACATGTAGAGTGGATTATAATGAGATTGATTCAGCGGGTTCATACATTTCAGTATTCCCCCCGTGTTAGCTGGAAACCAGCAGTCGGAGCAGTCGGAGCAACTTATCAGGCTCAATTTCCTCCATAGGCTTAGTGATGAAGCGTGTCAACTCTTCGTCTTTAAGTAGCTGCCCCGCAGCGTACCGAGCAGATGTAATAATCTTGCTCTTATCACGAGGATCAATTACTACAAGTGATCGATTCCGAACTGCGTGGCGCCAAAAAAATAATTGGGAATTAATGGCTTTGTCACCGAAACTGTAGCCGCAGACAATTAGTGTCTGCGAGTCTTCCAGAATTTTACGAAATCTATAGTGAATGTCTAACATCAATCCCCAGTTGTACCTTAATGGCTTATTGAACGTACCTATCAGTAAGAGAGGATTATGATCATTATCTAATTCAGTGTATCGGCTTGCAGGACTATCATGACAGTGCGGTTCAACTACTCCGATTTCAAATTTGGAGAGATTTGCGTACTTACAGTCATTCCAGTGTTTTTGTCTTAAGATAAAGTGTTTCCAATTGATAGAACCATGCAGCTTCATAAAGGGGATACTATCAGATAAAGAGAATTGATTTTTCCAGATTCTCAATGAATCACCAGATATGGCGGAAGCAAAACCGTCGGTAAATTTGATCCTTTCTCTTCCAAGATAATCTTCAACATGTGTATCGTGCGCTAAGGTAGCGATACCGTTTAATTTAATTTGTCGTGAGTTGTGAATAGTATTTATAATCTCAAGGTGCTTGATCTTGCATGTATCATTGTTGGTCAATACATCGTCAACGATATATTCAATGTAATGACATGTTTTTTTGAGGAATTCATTAAACTTCTGGTCATGTTGTTTTTTTTGTTCTTTGGGATCACGCTTATCATCTTCGTGAGGAACAGAATACTTGTATTCCTGCCAAGAAAGCATCTCACATTTTAGTTTGCGAATGAGTGGCAATAAAGCCGGATTTTGTAACTCAGTCGAATCGTCTCTAAATTGTGAGGCCAGATAGTATATGTCTTCATAGTTGATCTTCTTAACTTCCCGACGATACTGAGAGTATTCATGTATTTGGCAATTCAACCAGCGAATGATGCGGCGCACGAGAGGTGTTGTGTAATCTGTTCCTGACGGGTCAGTGTCTTTTACGAACTTTCCTCCTGTACACCAAGAATAGTCCTTGGTATACAGAATTGTCTCTGTTAACTCCTCGGTGGAACTATATCCAGAGGGAATGGAGGCTCCTGCCCCTAGGAGAAATGTTACACGGTTCATCTATATGAGATCATTAGGATAAGACAATTTTAACCTCCAAAATTACTATACTTGAAGACATTGGATGAATATTGCGGACAGATGAACTATCAATGGCTCACTTACGTCAAGTACTCAATTAAGGAGGTAACTTTATGGGGCTTAGCCTTTAATTGGGGGCAATTCTCATGGTGTCTGGCATGGGGCTTATTCAATCAAAAAATCAGATATGACAATATGGGATTAACTACCTAAAATTATTCGATTCTTATTAGATTGTTCTCAAAAGACGGAGAACGTTCAGGTTCATAGGTCAATTCAGAAAATACATCCACATCCTCAATGAGGAGCAACTGGGTTCTACGGGTGAAAATCCTTCTGACCGTAAGTAGAGCATACCTCCTAATGATAAGAAAAAAGAAAATTCATGTGACAACGTACGATCACCTTACTTCGGATTCCAAATACTATACATGTCCCAGATACCACAGGCGGATAAAATCGTCGTCCGATGTGGAAGCAATATATCTGCCGCAGGGCGAGAACGCCACGGAGTTTACCTCACCCTCATGCCCTTCAAAGCATCTAATTTCCTGACCTGTATCGGTTTCCCAAAGTCGGACGGTGATGTCCGCTGATCCGCTGGCGATATACTTGCCGTCAGGGGAGAATGCGACGGAGTTTACATCATCATCATGCCCTTCAAAGCATTTAATTTCCTTACCTGTAAAGGTTTCCCAAAGTCGGACGGTGTAGTCCCGTGATCCGCTGGCGATATACTTGCCGTCAGGGGAGAATGCAACTGATTCTACAAAGCTATCATGCCCTTCAAAGCATTTAATTTCCTTACCTGTAAAGGTTTCCCAAAGTCGGACGGTGTCGTCCAATGATCCGCTGGCGATATACTTGCCGTCAGGGGAGAATGCAACTGATCTTACCTCGCCATCATGCCCGTCAAATGTCTGAGATATATACCCAGTGATTTTATACAGACGGAAGAAATCCCAAGAGTCTGACACACATGCGAAGTATCTGCCATTCGGATGAATCGCAACAGACCTAATCCAGTCTCTATCCTCATCTACCAGAAAACTGTGAAGTAGATCACCTTTAGTGACGTTCCAGATATTTATATAACCCCCTTGTGTTCCTGAGATAATAGACTTGCCGTCTGGTGAAAATGCCACCGATAAATTTATTGTACGACTTTCAGCATACCCAAAACGTTTCTTAACTTTACCAGTCGTGGGATTCCATAATCGAAGAATTCCGTCACACGAACCAGAGAGGATGTACCTGCCGTCTGGAGAAAACACTATTGATTGCCCCTGCCGATACCCAATGGAATTAATTGGATTACCGCACCACAAATCGCTTTCGATGATCCACAAAGAAAATACCAAAAACCCCAATATCAATCCCCCAAGATACAGTCCTATTTTAGCCTCTAATATATCATCCCCTAAATCTATATTATCCCCTAAAAGGACAGGGCCCCCTATAAATAAAATCGTCCAAATTAGTGATATTATTAATTTTCTAATTGTAATCCCGTCAGTATTCTTCTCCTCTTCTCCCATAATCTCCACTAGTTCGGACTGATGATTATTAAGCACACTAAACTTTACTTGTCCCTCAGTGTGACCCAGTTCAACCCTAGGGTTGGCTTGATTGGATTTTGTTAATTCATTAGAGCCTTCCCGAAGTTTATTTGAGAGAGAGTTATGAACTTCTCCATTCATGCTAGCAAATCTCTTGATAATCTCACCACAGTTCTGCATCCTCTCGTTAACATTAAGAACCAAACAATCATCAATCGTGTGCAGAATGGGTTTTGAGAAGCGCTCTTCGCCAATTTCTATAGCAGAGGGCAATGGATCTTTTCGACCATTCATCAACTCAAAAGCTCTTTTTTGGCTACTGATCGGATTTGGTGGCGAAAATGGCGGTGCACCGCCAGCTACCATGCGCCACATCACGGCTCCAATTCCATACATGTCTGTCCATGTTCCAATTTCACCTTCTCCGACCTGCTCTAAGGCAGCATAGCCATCCGAGTAAGGTGCAAATGATTTGGTGTACCTACTCATTTCGTGTTTTGCCGCACCAAAATCAATCAAGATGGGAGTACGGTCTGTGCGGCGAATCAGGATATTGGAAGGTTTTATATCTCGGTGACAGACTCCCGATTCATGGACGATTTTCAGTCCCATCAATAATGGGAGAATCACTTGAAGCAGATCCTCCTCCGTAAAGGGCTTACCCTGCGCCTCCCGTTGATCAAGAAGAGACGACAATGATAGCCCATGAATATAATCCATAACAATGTATGCCGTGCCATTGGCGCGAAAGAGATCCCTGCAGTTCACGATATTTGAACAATCTCGAAAATTCTCCAGTTGCCTTGCCTCCTTGATAAACCGATTCAGACTCTCTTCATATGAAGTTTGAAATTCTGGTTTACTTGGTTGAACAGTATTATTATGGCGGACACACAACTCTGATGGGAAGTACTCCTTAATGGCAACCTCTATTCCCAACTCCCTGTGTTTTGCCTTGTATACCACACCAAATCCACCTCGCCCGATTACGGAGTGTATTTCATAATCTCTCAGAATACTTCCAGAATTTAACTCAATCTTGTCCATCTACATTCAAATTAAATATGATGCAGGAGAACCAGTTATGAATTGGATTATTGAGTACGGACAAGCAATCACAATTGAAAGATGCACTATATCTCAATACCAAATCATGTGTGGCATTCATCTCTACGTTGTAGAAAGTGATCTTAGTTCACAATTGATTCAGGCGCAATTCATCAGGTTCCAAGAATAGCTAACAGGACACTACTTAATATTGATTCTCCCCCCGCAGCGTCAACGAAGTTCCCCTCCCCTGCCTGAGCGAGCGCTCTCAAAAATCGAAAGGCTGCAATTCGATCAGGGGCGGAGTAGCCAAGATTTGCTCGTACCGCTGAAACGAATTGATGGTTCTGCGATGCAAAACGCCTTGCGGCCGTGAGTGCGTCTGATTCCCTTTCAGGATACGCTGCATTATCCGTTATAACAATAATATATCGCCGTTCGCTTTGTGATCGCCAAGACATGGCAATTGCACGTTGCAAAGCGGTGGTAACTGCCTCTGGACTATCATCATTCAGATTTGCCCCCGGGTCTTGCATGTTTGGCGTCAATCGATTCACAAAACTCTGAATTCTACCCATACTTGTTGTCTTGATAATGTCCATCTCGTACATCGGACGTTGCCATTTTCGGTCACCGAAAGCGACAATCCCAATTCCAACCGACGGTGAAATCCTGTCAAGTAACTCTGCCAAAGATGATATTTCTCTCTTGAGGCCGTCAATCTGATATAGCATGCTACCCGTTACATCCAGACAGATTACAATATCCAAATGAGGGATAAGAAGTTCAGATTGAGTTGTCTGTAATGTCTGCACTTGGGTTTCAGCGTCTTGAAGTGCTTTTAGAGCGGAAGCAAGCTGCTGTTCAAGTTCTTGTTCACGACTGGCACTTACAGATTGAGCTAACTGGTTCTCCAAATCCTGAATATTATTTTTCATATCCTCTATCTGACGAAGCGTCTCGGTAAGTTCTTCAGAGAGAGCCTCTTCGATGCTATTGGATTCATGCAATTTCGCGACGAGATTCTCCAAATCCTCAGAGCGTGATTCTGCAGATTCAAGTTGTCCTTTCAAGTCTTCTACTCGTTCTTTTGAGTCTCCAGTATTCGGGAAAAATGGCATTGCGGTAATGGCCAGCAAAACAAAAGCCCCCATTCCCGACGCAAATAGATCAAGCGCCGACATCGAAAACACATTCAGTTCCCTGCGTTGAAGCTTCATCAATGGATAATCATGGTAAGTGCCACATCCCCAAGTTGAATTCGTGAACCCTGCGCTAAGGGTTGTTTCTGGCCAGGTGTTAACTTCACACCATCCACCACCGTCCCATTGAGGCTTTTCAGATCGTGAATCATTATGGTTTGATGCAACAAGCTCATACAAGCATGCCGTCTAGACACACTGCTTTCAACAATTACAAAGTCTGCCTTGGAAGATCGTCCAAGGATGAGGCCTTGTTCACTCTGGGCCAGAGCATTTCCACTTATCTTGATTCTAATCTCTTCCCTATGAGGACCTAATCCGTATAGAATGATATCTGAAAAGGATAATGATTTCCTCTCAATGACTTCTTCCGCTTTCCGCAGTTCGTCATCTTTGTCAAGCAACTCTTCCTCAGCATCATGTTTTCGTTTCCAGAATACAAACAGAAGTATTGATCCAATCAGAATCAGTGCACCAGCAATCCCTCCAAGAAGAAGCAATCGCTCACGATTTCGTGATTCTTGCTCCATGAGTTGATCTTGAGATTCAGCATTTCGTTCTCTGAGGCTATCAAGCGTAGCCCTGAGTCGTTCGCTTTCATTGAGAACAGAATCCTGCTTTGCCAACATGGCTTCGGTATCAGCTATCCTTCTCTGAAGGATTGATTTTTGGGCTGTAAGTCTGGTAAGTTGTTCTGCACTCTGGTCAAGACTCGCAGCACTGGAGTCCTCTAAGCTTTTTAGTTCATTCTGTAGAGAGTCAAGGTCTTCCAGAAGTGATGCACTACGCAGTTGTTCTATGGAGAGTTGATCTTCAACGGTGGGACATGGAATAGTCGCTAATGTGAATGCCACGCTATCTGATCTGAGGAATGAGACGAGTGCCTCATAACTCTCGCTGACTCCTACGAGTAGCCCATCAGAGTCAAGCTGACCCGAAACAACGGAAATCATTTGATCACACCGATTCATAAGAGGAGCTCCTAATGTGGTAGAATCCACATCCATGGTGAAGCGATAACGGTGGGTAAACAAACTATCTGAGGTGTCCTCAAAGCTCAACAATCCACTCTGTTTTGTCCCATCCAAAAGAAGAAAATGAGTGGTGGTATTCGGTTGTGGGGGCTCCGCCGAAAGAGATACAAGCGTGCTAATGGAT
This sequence comes from Rhodothermales bacterium, assembly GCA_965208025.1. Lineage (GTDB taxonomy): Bacteria > Bacteroidota > Rhodothermia > Rhodothermales > Bin80 > Bin80. The sequence continues at coordinate 120,048 of OZ242302.1, read as the reverse complement.
AAGCCTTGTACGGACAAGAAGGCCATAGAGCCTGAACTAGATCTTCGCGTAGCAAGATAGCGAGTTCCTGTATTTGGATCTTCAACGAAAAACTGATCTCCCCAATCCAGAATTGCCGAGGAGGTAAGTATGATATCTTCTGCAACCCAGAATCCGAGTGCTTGGGCTGTTTCCTCTCCGTCATTGTAGACGATGACTTTATAAATCGCACCTTCAGCGTGATGGTCTACAAAGCTAAGTGAAATAAGGCAGATCAGTAAACTGCCAATGAAGCGTTTGAGCATTACTATTTTAACGGTATCTGAAAACAATTAATGAAGCATTATCCTGCCTAGGCTGATCTGTGTCAATGACAAACTCAATCACAGCATCTACGATGTCTGGAGCAGAAGGCCGTCCCGCAGTGACAATTTGAACTAACTCATCTTGGGAACAGGTTTCAATCCCATCGCTAGCAGCAATCAGGATATCGCCTGGATTTAGTTGACGGGGCTCCGGTGGGGCGTCAACATGCTGAATTTCTTCACCCTGAACTGCGGAAAGTAATACATTACGTTGACCGGAGTTTCTGGCTTCCTCCCACGAAATTTCTCCTGAACGAGCACGCATGTCGAGCAAACCTCCGATAGAGTGATCTTCATTCAATCGAATAATCTCATTGCCACTGATTAGCCATAGAGGACTATCCCCAACGCTAACCCAATGAAATTGGTGACTCACAACGGCCACGCCAATCAAGGTTGTCCCCATATCAGAGAGATTTGGATCCTGTTCCTTCTTATTGCACAGGGCATCATTTGCATGTGTAAGTGCCCCGATTAATCTTTCCCGAGTATGATCAGTATTCCCATCAGAGATAAAAGCGCTTTGAAATTCCTTGACGGTTAGGTCGGCGGCTAATTTCCCGCCAGAGGCTCCACCGATACCATCCGCCAAGATTAGTAAGTAGTGCCCTTTATCCCACTCAATGTATGAATAGGCATCTTGTTGAGATTCCCGGCGCCCTTGAATCTGTCCTGCGGCCAGCCACTTATCCATCCAGTAAACTTGTTATTCTGACCAAGTAAACGTTTCGTCACACAGAGCGATAAAACGTAATGTAGTTGAACCAATTGCGAATTGACTACCCGATGTCAGTTGAGTTGGAGATAAAACTGGCTCATTCTTAAGGTAAGTCAGGTTAGTCCCCATTCCTGGCTGGATGTAATACTTATTATGCCTGGGATCGTAAGTGATAATTGTGTGAGACTCTCGTGAAATCTCTTGATCTCCAAAATCTATTCGTACGCGTGCTCGCTCGCCGCGAGCCACCGTATTCTGTCCTGACCCTAATTGAAGCCCCTTACCTTTCCCAGGCCCATCAATGATAACTATCCATCCCACGACGGGGTCTGATACGATATCCTGTGATGTTTTGGCAGGTGAAGACGACTCTTCCCGTTTAACTGACTTCTTCGGGCTGATGATAACTTTTGTATGGGGTTCTCCACTTGAAAATGGAAAATCAGATGGTGCATTCTGGGAGACCTCTCCCCCTGATGCAATTCTGGTTGGAGGCTCCTCAGGTAGATTCAAAGATTCCTTATCCTTTTCGGGATCAAAGTTCAAGTCACGAAACAGATCGGTTTCCTTATTAGGCGTTACAGATGGAACGTCTTCTGGTAGCCCATCTGGGTTTAGTTTTTTTGCCATGTGTCTATGATTTTTCCTCGTATAAGCGATTCATGAGATGATCCAGAACATACTGTCCAATTCCATTCAAACCTGATTCCTCCCGACCTTGGGCAATATGTTGTAAAAATACTAAAATTGCTGCCATAACCAAAGCTAGAAAGGTCGTATTAAATGCCAAACCCAGTTTTGTTGTCATAGCGCCAAACCACATCTGTACTGCCTCAGAGTCATCTAAGCTCGGCATATCATTTGCGGCGGAGAGTGCCAGAGCAATTCCAATGACCGTTCCGATAAACCCAAGCGTAGGGATGAGCCAAACCACATAACGAAGCATATTGTACTTCAGATCAACTTCATGTTGCATCAACTCTAAACTAGAATTGACTAAGCTATTTGTCTGATTTACAGACTGGCTAATTTGAAATTGCTGGATTGCCCGAAGTATGAGGCGCTGAAGTCGGTGGTCTTGATGCCGTTTGGATTTCTTAATCCTACGATAAATGGGGATTAGATCTTTGGATCGGAGGATGCTTACATCGTCATCTGGAAGCAGGCGTGCGTTCAATTGTTTGATTTCAGAGTTGGCTCGGTTGAAACGCAACAGAACTTCGGCAATTCCCGCAGAAAACATCAACCACATCAGATTTTGAATGGTGAACGGATAATGAGTACTTGCACGGTCAAACAGTATAGCTGACAGGTAAATACGATCACTTCCAATCTCTGGTGCAGGGAGTAGAAGGGAGAAGGCGGTGATGGTTCCTGCACCGATGAGGATTGCAGCTAAGACACTAACTACTCGGCGATTGGATTCTTTTAGGTCAAGAAGATTGATTGTACTCATGAACCAGAGTTGAAGAAACAAACAGAGAGTCTCTGTGACGACAAAGTCCAAATTTATGAAATGAAATAGGAATTCCAACAACTAATCTTTGGCATAGAGAAATCTCGGATCAATCCAATGCGCAGATCCAATAGCAGAACAATCTCTATGGGTTGCAGAAACAACGCTATTCTACTTTTAAGGATTGAATACGATTATAGATTTCAGCAGATAATTTTTGTGCTTCTTCAAGTTGAGCTGGTGTCAGAAGGGATCGGATTTCATCTCTTATGTCTAACACGTTGGAATCATCAAAGCCATTAGCAATGGAAATGTTAACCAATGCATAAGCAACTGCATAATTTTCGGGGACTCCCTGACCTAGAGCGTACATGCTGCCAAGAGTGAACTGTGCCTTAGCATTTCCCTGTTCAGCGGAAAGGAGGTACCATTTCGCGGCTTCTTGATAGTTTTGGGGGACCCCCTCACCCTTGCGGTACATGTGGCCAAGATTGAACTGTGCCCAAGCAAATCCCTGTTCAGCGGAAAGGCGGTACCATTTCACGGCTTCTTGATTGCTTTGGGGAACCCCCTCACCATTGGCGTACATGAAGCCAAGATTGAACTGTGCCGAAGCATTTCCCTGTTCAGCGGAAAGGCGGAACCATTTCGCGGCTTCTTGATAGCTTTGGGGGACCCCCGCACCCATGCGGTACATGTAGCCAAGAAGGGACTGTGCATAGGCATCTCCCTGTTCAGCGGAAAGGCGGTTCCATTTCGCGGCTTCTTGATCGTTTTGGGGGACCCCCTCACCAATGGCGTACATGTAGCCAAGATTGAACTGTGCCTCGGCATCTCCCTGTTCAGCGGCATAGATTAGATCTTGAGTAGATTGAGAAAAGGATTCCACAGAATCAGGAGGGCTTGATCCAGAAGTATATTCACCGTCATCAGGAGATCCTGTAGACTGGTATATTATGGTCTCACTGATCAATGCATCATCTGAGTGAGCATCAATTCTACCTGTTGTCTGTTGTTTATGACTAGTATTTATGGGTTCTTCTGCTGCGAGTGCGGTAGTGTCTAATACTTCAGAGGTTGCCGTTGAATCTAATGTTGAATCACTTATTGCCCCCCCTCCTTGTGGCTGACTGGAATTGATTATAGGTTTTGTTTGTGTGATGATACCCGTGATAATTATTAGGATTCCCATCAATCCGAGTGCTCCAAAAACTGCTGGTTTAGTTTTTCTTGATGATTGGTCTTTTTTCAGGGTTTTAAGTCGTTCCTCGGTAGGGACATGGATAGGTGAAACACTAGTCTGTTTCAGTTCGGGGGATTGAACCTCATGATCAGACTCGGAATTCTGAGTACCCACTTGAAAATTTGAAATAATTCTTTCATGGAGTTCAGTGCAACTTTGAATGCGATCATTGTAATTGATTTTCAGACAATTATCAACGGCCTGCAATACATTATCAGAGAAACGATTTTGACCAATATCCAGCGCAGGGGGGAGTGGATCCAGAGATTCCTGTATTAACCCATAAGCTCTTCGTTGCACGGCGATTGGGCTTGGTGAGGAAATTAAGGATGCACCGCCAGCCACAATCCGCCACATGACTGCACCAATTCCATATATGTCCGTCCAAGGTCCGATCTCACCCTCGCCAACCTGCTCCATGGCAGCATAGCCATCGGAGTAGGGCGCCAACGATTTAGTATACCTGCTGAGCGAGTGTTTTGCTGCACCAAAGTCTATCAAGATGGGAGTCTGATCCGCAGAGCGTATCAAAATATTTGATGACTTAATATCTCGGTGATAGACTTTCAATTCATGAACAATTTGCAGTCCCTTTAACAAAGGGATTATAACTTGGATTAAATCCTTTTCCGTAAAAGGGTTACCCTTTGACTCACGTTGTTCTAGGAGCACAGATAATGGTAATCCATGGACATAATCCATGACAATGTATGCGGTACCATTCGCTCGAAAGAGATCTCGGCAACTCACTATATTTGAGTGCTCCCGAAATTTCTCAAGTTGTTTCGCTTCTTTGATGAATCGCTCCAAGCTGTCCTCAAAAGGAGTCTGGAACTCGGGTTTACTTGGCACAACAGTTTGGTCCTGTCGAACACATAACTCGGTGGGAAAGTGCTCTTTGATAGCAACTTCAATCCCCAGTTCATTGTGCGTTCCTTTATATACGATCCCGAATCCTCCACGCCCAATCACCGATTGGATTTCATAGGCATTGAGAAATGATCCCAGACTTAACATATCAATTTCTGGCTATTCTATTTTGAACATTAACAGCACCATGCAATATCCCAGTACTCAGCGAATATTGTCAAAAATCACTGATAAATAGCTGCTGACTGTGAGGAGATGTATGAAAATCTCCCCAACGTACTATTAAAATATGCCCTCAAGATTGGGGAATAAATTGAAGTACCTCAAAGGACTACACTTACTCCAGGGGTGGGGATTTGGTAGTGCCCATCAGAGTCTGGAAGTACAGGCGGTTCAGCATCCCATCCATAACTCTCAGGCATAAGGTCTAGTTCACTCGCCATCGCCTCATCCCAAGTGATCACTTTGCCAGAATAAGTGGACATCCGTCCCAAAATTGCACTCATTGTTGCTGTGGCTCCTACTTCAGCATCCGAATATTTGAACTCGCCTGCATTAATTGCCGCAAATAACTCATCATGCTCCACTTGGTACGCATTCGGATCACCTTTGCCATCATGCTTGTAGATCGTATCACCGGATGATTGATAGAGTTCACCCGGTGTAGGGGCAGTACCCAATGTACCGTGAAATGCCTCTGAAACTCTGTTCATACAGTCTGGCATATGCCTGCACTGACTCAATATTCGACTTCCATCCTCATACTCAAACTCCACAAAGTGGTGATCATAAATTTCTCCATGATCCAATCCTGTACGAATCTGTCGCCCCCCCTGCCCTTGGGCCTTTACAGGATGTCCCTGCTTCACCCAGTTTCCAACGTCAATATTGTGAATATGCTGTTCTACAATATGGTCACCACAGAGCCAGTTGAAGTAATACCAGTTCCGCATTTGATATTCCATCTCAGTGAGTGGACGTCCAGCTTTCTCTTCATACTCAGCGCGCGTACGGACCCACACCCCACCACTGTTCCAGTATACACGCCCCAAAATAATATCTCCGATAGCACCCTCATGTATTCGCCTGATCCACTCACGATACCCTGTCTGATAACGACGCTGCAAGCCAACCACAACATTTAATTGTTTCTCTTTCGCTTTTTCGGCTGCTGCGAGTATCCTGCGAATCCCAGGGGCATCCGTAGCAACAGGCTTTTCCATGAAGACCTGCTTTCCAGCATCCACAGCCGCTTCAAAATGCAAAGGACGAAACCCAGGAGGTGTCGTCAAAATGACTACATCAGAGGCAGCAATGACCTCTTTATACCCGTCAAACCCATCAAAACGCATTTCCTCAGGGACATCAATTCGACTAATCGCATCCAGTGTTGCTTCGTCTGCTTCTTCGGGTTCCATCATATTCTCATAACTACTCTGAATACGGTCACTAAATGCATCCGCCATAGCTACGAGTTTTGTGTTTGAAGCGGCTTTCAGAGCCTGTAATGTTGCACCGGTGCCTCTTCCCCCACATCCGATAAGGCCCACTCGGATCGTATCATCTACTCCATAGAAAGCATTGGCACTCATTGGGAATTGACTGGCGAGAGCACCACCTACAACAGCGGCGACGCCACTTTTGACGAAATCACGACGATTAACAGGCATTTTTGTCTTTTTCATGTTAGTGTTAGATGATTCTCCTAAGTTAATAAATATGCCGCAATATTACCCTCCGAGCGCTGTTGCCCAGAATTGCTGCTGTTCCTCCGCGGTTGGTTGGATGAACGGACGAACAATTCTAAATCCAACAAATGGCGAATCGGTGTTCCACCACATAGATCGCGGGATTTGAGGATCACGACGTTTCCAATCAAGATCAGATCTGAGTCTTGCACCACACCGTAGTGCTTTCGGAGCGTCATCATAGGCTCCCCCTCTGACGGTGCGAGGATGCAATCTGCTGGGTAAATTCCATGGATCATATGATAATGAGTCTTCCAAACCCTCATAATAATTGATACTGTACTCATCTAATGTCCATTCGGCAACATTACCATGCATATCAAAAATCCCCCACTGGTTCGGTAATTTTTGTCCAACAGGCTGATGAGCCTCATTACTGTTACCATAGTACCAAGCGTACATGTCAAGCGAATCAGCGGTTTCGCCAAAGCTGAAATCAGATGATGTACCGGCTCGACATGCATATTCCCACTCTGCTTCGGTAGGTAATCTATAAAAAACACCCGTCTTTAACGAAAGCCAGTGCGCATATTGGAGAGCACTCCATTGTGTCATTCCTACGGCAGGATGTCCGTTGGTCCCCATACCATGAGCAGGATCTTCATACGGTGGACTTGGACGGGCGATCAAATTAGCATCAAATTCGGTTCCCGGAGCACTTTCATCATTATCATGATCCTGGCTTGAAAAGAGAAGAAATTCATCATAGGTCACCTCGTTTATCCCAATGTAGAAGGGGGAAAGTGTTACCTGACGTTGGGGTCCCTCATCTTCATCACGCCCCTCTTCTTCACTATCCGTTCCAATCATAAATGTGCCGCCCTCCAAACCGATCATGGTAAAATAAACATCAGTTCCAGGGATGGTATCTGTGATCATCTCCAAACTAGGTTGTGATGCTCCTGTTTTGGCACTAAAACAGAAAAGCAAAAACAGAATGGGAAAAGAATTAATTTGCAAATGCTGCATCAAATGCGGCTGCTGATGGCTTAAAGTCTACCCTCTTGATAAAGTCACAGGCCTCAGAGGCGCCTGCCTCACGATCCATCCCAATATCCTCCCATTCAATTGATAGAGGCCCAGAATAATTGGCACGGTTCAAAGCTCGAATGATCTCCTCAAAATTAATACATCCACGACCGATTGAGCGAAAATCCCAAAATCGCCCAGAAGTACCGAAATCCGTGTGACCTCCAAACACACCGATCGTGGTTAAACGATCTGACCACCAAACATCTTTCATGTGGGCATGGTAAATCCGATCTGCGAAACGGTCAATGAATGCTATATAATCAACTCCTTGATAGCCAAGGTGGCTGGGATCATAATTGAAGCCAAACGCCTCTCTATGACCGATTGCATCCAAGGCTCGTTCGCTACTGACGATGTCAAAAGCAATTTCTGTTGGATGAACTTCAAGAGCAAATCGAACACCCACTTCGTCAAATGTATCCAAGATCGGATTCCAGCGATCTGCAAAGTCCTGAAACCCCGCATCAATCATCGCGGGGTCATTCGGTGGAAAAGAGTATAAGATTGGCCAGATACTACTTCCAGTAAAGCCGTTGACAACCTTGACACCAAGTAGTGCAGCAGCTCGTGCCGTATCCTGCATTTCTTTGGCAGCACGCTGTTGAACATCTTCAGCCTGTCCATCGCCCCACACATGTGAGGGAATAATCGCTTTGTGACGGTCATCTATACGATCACATACCGCTTGACCGACAAGATGATTGCTAATGGCATAGATCTTTAGACCATGACGGGAGAGAAGATCATGTCTTCCTTGACAGTAATCATGTTGTGACAATGCGCGCTGAACATCAAAATGATCTCCCCAGCATGCCAACTCTAAGCCATCATATCCCCAAGAAGCGGCTTTCTCCGCGAGTGTATCAAGCGGTAGATCGGCCCACTGGCCAGTAAACAAGGTAACAGGGCGTGCCATATGTTTGGTTTATTCAAAATTTATAATTACCGTCATTACTGCGGACAGTTAACAGGTCTATTCAATTAGAAATTCATAATAAATGATTAGATCGGTGGGGAATACCTTGCGTCAACCCAAGCTCTCTTCCTCCCACTTTCCAGTGCAGTAAGAATGAAATGGACTCCCCGAGCACCGTCCTGCACCGTTGGAAAATCAAAGTCTTTGGGATTCGGTATTTCACCAGCCTGACGAGCAGCAATGACTCTGCCGACATTCAAATAGATATTCGCAAAGGCTTCAATGAAAGCCTCTGGATGGCCGCTGGGGAGACGTGAATTGCGATTTGCAGACTCGGATAGATATCGATTTCCTCGCTTATATATCTGCTCTGGACCGCCATGCTCCCGGTAGTGAAGCCAGTTTGGATGCTCCTGAAACCACTGGAGCGAACCAGTCTCACCGTACACCCTGATATTCAAATTGTTTTCATCTCCCGCACAGATCTGAGAGGCATGTAACACACCGCGAGCACCTCCCTGCAAATGAATCAGCATATTCACATCATCATCTATCCTCCGTCCCTCCACAACTGAATTCACATCCGCACAGATCTCTTCAAGTTCCAACCCGGTCACATATCTGGTAAGATTTTCTGCATGGGACCCAATATCTCCAAGCGCACCGGCGCCCGCTCGTTTGGGATCAGTCCGCCAATCTGCCTGCTTATTTCCAGAAAGCTCAAGTGGAGTTGTAAGCCAACCCTGCGGGTATTCAACAATCACCTTCCTAACCATTCCAATCTTACCCTCTTGAACCATTGTGCGTGCCTGTTTAACCATTGGGTATCCTGTATAGTTGTGCGTAAGTGCAAATACTCGATCATACTTACGTACAAGATTGCAGAGCTCTTCTGCATTTTCCAGTGTATTGGTTACAGGCTTATCACATACAATATGAAATCCCGCTTCAAGAAAGGCTTTCGCTACGGGATAATGCATATGATTTGGGGTCACAATGGTCACGAAATCTATTTGATCCTCTCGTTCGGCCTCAGCTTCAACCATAGATGAAAAACTATCATATGAACGATCGGGAGCCAGTCCTAATTCCTTACCATGTTCTTGGGACTTTGTCGCATCGGATGAAAATGCCCCAGCAACCAATTCCATTGTTCCATCTAGTGCAGCAGCCATCCGATGAACGTTGCCGATAAAGGCGCCTGGGCCTCCGCCAACCATTCCATAGCGCAGTTTACGACCTAACCCCATATTAGAAGCTGAGCGACTTCAAGTGAGCAATGCTTGTTTGGATACTGGGGAATGGGTCTTCAGGATTGTCATGTTCCACAATATAGTGTTTCAAACCAGCGGTTTCACTTTCTGCGAAAATTCTGATAAAATCAATTTGACCCTTTCCGACATCAGTGATAGATCGATCTTCCCCCATATCCTTGACGTGACACAGTGGGAATCGTTTAGGATAACGACGAAAGTACTCTAATGAATCTCGATCAGCATAGGCAATCCAATACAAATCCAACTCCATTTTGACCAATTCTGGATCCGTCTCTTCTAGGATAAAGTCATAGGGAATGACACCACTTTCTGTTGGTTCAAATTCAAATTCATGATTATGGTATGCAAACTGAATACCCTCTTCTTTACAGGCAGCTCCCACTTCATTGAATAGAACTACATGCTCTCCGTACTTTTCTATGGTTCGTTGGTCTGCCGCCAGCCAAGGACACACAATATAGGAGTGACCGATTCGCTTTGCGGCATCGATGATATCCGAAAGTCTGTCTTGAAGGTCATTAATTGACGCATGAGTAGCAGGGGCAACTAACCCTACCTCATCAAATAGTGCACGAATATCATCTGGATTGCGCTCAGGGTCCCACACTGTTTCCACTTCGTCAAAGCCAGCATCAGCAACCATACGGATTGTCCCCTCATAGTCATTTGACAACAGATTCCTGACCGTATACAACTGTACCCCAATACGTTCAAGTGACGTCATTGAAGTTAGGACTCCAGCGTGAGCAGATTCATTTTTTTCTTGGGTATCAGGACGATCCATCAGACCGAGAACTGCTGGGGCAGCGATGGCTGATTGGAGAAAGGTTCTTCGCTTCATGACTACTCTGAGTAGCAGCATACATGATCAAGTTCATGCATGACGATTCCAGAAAAAAAGATCAAACGTCTACCTCCATTATTTTATGAATATATGATTTTTAAGGCAATCTGATACAATGACTGAGGTGAATGTGCACCCTACGAAGGCTACCCTTGCTGTCTCCTCCTTCATTCATGTTTTATTAGTCTGCGGCGCTGCTGCCATCGTTAGAATTCTGTCAGTATCATTCAGATGTTAGCAGTGTATTTTCCCATCAAAGATTATACATATTCTGTGAATTCTGTTTGATCCTTAGCACTATTCCACACTATACAGGTTTCAGTTTCATTATCTATCCCTCTTTAAATGAGCCAAAAGAACAAGCCTCGCATCCCCGCAGACAACGATCTTGTATTTACAGCCCGTCAGTGGTTGCCACTCCCTCTTGAAGAAACCTTCGCCTTCTTTTCTGAGGCAGGTAATCTTGAACGAATTACCCCTCCCTTTCTTCGGTTTCGGATTGTTACCCCGACACCAATTACAATGGAGCCTGGTGCCCTGATTGATTACCAATTACGCGTCCGAGGATTTCCAATCCGCTGGCGAACCGAGATCACTGAATGGGATCCTCCGCATAGCTTCACGGATGTCCAACTAAGAGGCCCCTATCAGAAATGGGTACACCGACATGACTTTCGGTCTGAAAATGATGGAACTCTTGTTGTAGATACCGTCAACTATCTGGTACCAGGGGGAGCACTTATTAATCGATTGATGGTGGGGCCAGAAGTGAAAAGAATTTTTGATTTTCGCCGCGTGAAGATTGACGAGTTACTGATTCAGTCGGAATCCTAGCCTATTGATGAATACCCACCAATAGTTGGCATGAATGATCAGTGTGGTCACAACACAATAATGATCTTGACCCTACTGGAATCACAGGTATATGCAGAATCATTCCCTTTCATACAAGGCCGTAGAAATTCAAGAGATGATTGCTAAGAGATAGACACATCCATCTCACCACCTTAGACCCTGCGGCATGAACGATTTCTTCTATCTTTGGCATGAACAATGAAATTTCATTCCCCAAGCCCAAGCCTCCCCTTCTCTGTCTTGACTTTCTGTAATTCGATTTCAAGTTGCTCACGTAACTCCCTGATTCCTTGACTTACTTCTTTATTCAGTTCTTGGATTGTATCTGATAGATATTTCATACACTGATACCGACGTAGAGCGAGTTGATTCTTTTGCTCTGTAATGTATTTTCCCCAGTTCTCTTCAAGCTCTTCTCGTTGCTCTTCAAAAGATTGGAGAATTCGTTTCACTTGAATAATCCCTTCTTCTGTTTGAAGCATGATCTGGAGGAACCGTATTAGCCTTTCTCCGCTTAAATCTATCTCTGGAGATGCCTCAATGATATTTACTGCTTCGGATTCTACATGCCGAGCATACTGATTGAGTTGAGTTATTTGTGCGCGCAGTCTATCCCTTAGATCTCTGCCCAGAATCATCCCATTCCATTGCAGAATTCTTTTGAGAACCAAAAGCTTGTCAGTTAACTCGGCGAGTGATGAATTCAGTAGATCTAACGCCTGATCCGTACTGATTCGGTAAGTATTCCTCCGCTGGTGAACAACATCCGAACACCTACTTTCCAACTTATGCTTGCATCTTTCTGCAAAGATCGCAAGTTCGTCCGTTTGAATTTGAACCGAAGACTGGAATCGCTTATGAGAATCTTCCTGCAATAACCGTATTTTTTCTGTGTTTTCTTCATACTTTTCACCATAGTTCTCAAAGGCTTTTTTCAATTTGCTACTCTTGATTTTATCTGAAATGATCCTTTCTGCGGAACCACATAAAACAGCGCCGATAATCCCCCCAATCGTTGTACCAACCCCAGGAAATATAGCCGTTCCAATTGCCGCTCCTATGGCGGAGCCACCAGCTGCACCAACGGCTGTAGTGGTAACATCCAGCCCCAAATTCTTGGCCGCATGAAGTAGATCCGTCTTATGATTTAAAATCAATCGAATTTCCCTCCAGCCTGATAAGGCCATTGTGATGACAGGAATACCAGCAGCCATCTGATCCATATTCCCCAAGAGCCCATCACTGATGGCTTCGGTATGCTCAACCGTGTATGCATGGGAGTGGTTGGGATCTACCAGCAAGATCCTTTCACTTCCTTCATGAACAGCCATTTCCAACTGATCAATTGAATTTTCGGCACTGAGATAGATCGCGTCCTCTGGAATCCCCGTCATGTCCTCGGGTACAATCACGGGGATCTGAGGATATTGATTGAAGTGGTTTGATAGGGAACCTGCATCCGCAACTGTCTTAACATTCACGAAGTAATCGCCGTTCAAAATCAGGTCATACCCGAGCCTCTTTCAAAACTCTTTATTTTCTCCTGTTGTCCCGGCTGAATTGCGGCTTAAACTGGTTCAATCTGGTCGGACTACGCGAATCATCGGCGGGGGTTCGGTGTTTTGTGGATTCAACCAGTGTTTTGCCTGCACGGAGGTCTCTGTTTGGTGAATTTCGTCCACGATCCGTGTAGATTTCACACACCCCTCCCACGGCATCTGTGGTTCAGAGCGCCCAAATTCTGTTATGCAGGGGGTGGATGGCGGGTTTACTGCACCATCCGCAGCATTTGGTCCACCGTGAGCACCACCACGCTGAACATCAAATGACAGAGGACTTTCTCGTGCCCACGGACTCGGATATTGCGTCCACCGAACTCATCTTTGAGCCGCCCAAAGGCCCGCTCCACGGTGGAACGCTCCCGGTAGCGAACCCGCTCCGCAGGAATGAATCCGGCCGTACGTTGTGCCTTTTGCTCGCGACGATCCGCCGCTTTTTTGTTGCGCGGATTCGGATCAATGATCGGTACACGCCCCGAGGCGCTCCGATGTGCGACAATCTCCTTCGCGTCATAGGCGCTGTCCATGAGATCGTAACAGTTGTCCACCCGCTGCTGCGTCAAGTGCGCCAAGGGAAGCGCGGCCTGACTATCATGCAACGAGGCAGAGGTCACCAAACAGCTGATCGGAACCCCTCCGTCCGCCGTATCCATGTGTAGCTTATAGCCCGTCCATCGTTGCGTATGCCCCTTCGCGTTCCGCTTGCAGCCCACCGTACAATCCTTCGGTAATGCGTCCAACATCTCGCCTAACTCCATCTTCAACTGCTGCTCCAAGCGACGATGCACCTTGGGACGGGCCTCCCCCTTCTTCGGACGCCCCCGCTTGCGTGGCTTCACGGGGGTGGACATGTCAGCCTTCGGAACCGGACGCTCCCGTGCTTCAATCGCCGTTGAATCCCGTGAAATATGCCCCACGAACTCCCCCGCGTACCCCTGTTTGATCAAGGCTTCATGGATCCGAGTCGGTAACTTCGCCAACGCAAACTCCTGAAACGCACGAGAAAACGTGGGCGCACTCGGCACATCACACGAGCGGGACCAACCACATAGGGACCGAAGCAAAACATCCGATAGAAGCCGCTCCCGCAATCCGGAGGTCGTCGGAATATTTAACGCCATCTTGGCCAAAAACGACCGCGCAAGACAGACCCGGTGCGCACGCGGGCGTCCCACCGAACGAAGCCGGGGACGAGGCAGATGATCCTCCACACACACCAACTCAAATAACAACAACAACTTCCTCAATCGTTTGGGCAACGCTCCATAGTTCTGCTCCACACATGGAAACAACTCCTGTTGGCAGGAAATATAAAAACCGCGTATCTTCTTGGTAAGGGACATGGGATTCTCCGGGGTTTGTTGGATTTGCAATACTCCTAAAAATACAAAATTCGGAGATCCCTGCCCCTTCGTTTGTGACCCAAAAAACGATACCTCCCAGAGCAGATCAGCCCCCTAACATTCTTTAGTACCCAGATCCATCAATCAGAAAAATCTCTCAAAAAATCATCCAATTGAGGAATTTTGAAAGAGGCTCACCCTTCAATATTTGAGATATCTGGCAGTTCAACCTGATATCCCAATTCTCTCAAATTCTCAGCAACGATGGGCTCACTCAAATGCCCCATGAGTTTGGACACGGCCGCTGGTGGGAGTGCTTCCCCTATTTCGGCAGATTCCCAACTCGCTAGATTGCTGCTCAGATCACCGATCGTAGTCAGCTGCTCACCTGCAAGTGTGCTCATCGCTATGTAAGCATGTTCATCTATTTCCATCAGATTCTGGATGGCACTCGTACTAAATAAAACGCCTTGTGCTGCACCTTCTACCGCAGCTTTTACGTCATCACCAAGATACCCCGATCCTGTGGAAGGAGTATTTATATTCGTGGCAGAAGATGGCTTTGAAGGTTCATCTCCATTAACAGGCTTGGCAGGAAGTTCAATGGAGTCCTTTTGATGTTCTTGGTCTCCTGCAATAGGAATCGTTTCCTGAACAGGCTCCCCAAAACGTTCAATCAAGTGCATTGCACCCAAATCTGGCACATAGTGAACAAAGTTCGCTCCATCAACAAGGCTTGCAACGTTTTTTCTCGTTCGGGAAATCCAAACAGGGATGCCGATTGCAGCCAATACTCCAATCAATAACGCAATCAACATTGGCTTTCAATAACTTGGTTGCGGTGGGAATAACTTAATAGATGCCAAGTAGCCAGATATCAAGATTTACAGCACTGCCCAAGTGGAACCGTACAATAACCTCTCAACTCACGTAAACTTGGTAATAAAACCATTTGGAATTGATCAATAGTCAACCAGTAGGTCATCTACCCCAAGATACACACTTTTTGAAAACCAGAGTGTGTCACCAGTCGCATACTACCGCAGCGCTCACGTACGAATAGGTACTTCCACTATTCTGACATTGATCGGTGTACGCAATCTCAGCTCGCCCGTGATTGGAAGAACTATCAATGATTGCGGATCCGTTAGAGAACAATCTGATTGCTCACTGATGGTAGTTGGAATAAGATCTGTTTTTCCACTTGGATTGTTTCTTCTATCTGCATTTTCCTATGGAATCAAGGAGTACTCTGGAACCAACTAAGTAGACTCCCTCAATTCGGAGCCAAACAGAATGGGGAAAAGTCATCCATTACGCCAGAACCCTATCCCTCTGGATACTTGGATAACGTAGAAGAATCTATCTGCTCAAGCCCATGCACGACCCACTTCGGAGAAAGGAATATCCGCTTTATATACTCCCATTGGATTGACACGCAGTTCCTGCGTAGCCCCAACCTCGGAGGTATAATAGCCGAAGAGTGTCATTGATTTAATTGTCTGAAAGAATGGTACTTCTTCTGCCTCCATTTCCGACAGAATTTCGATCTGCCGTTCATTCGTAAGACTCACGAACGATCTAGCACCAGATCTCCTTGCACGAAGCTCAACATCTTCCAATCCAGACAAAAATTCAACTACCTCGGGCTCATCGTACCAATCGGTAAGCATATAATCGGTAAATTCGTGAACCCTAGCTGCACGGGCACCAGGAGTATCAGTCTCTGGAATAATTAATTCCGAAAGCGTGGCACATAGTTCGTCTTTCCCCTGAGTGAGGGTTCGCGGCTCAAAATCTACCCCTTCTTTTCCTGCGCTGCATCCACCGAGAACTCCGGCAATCATAGATGCCGAGAGTGTCCCCCCCATCAGAGCACCAATGCGTTGAATTGCGGTTCTTCGATCCATGAGAGACTTAAATATTTTTGTCCATCCAATAAATAACTCGCCACTAAGAAATCAATGCTATGTACGAATCAAGATTCTAATAGGTCAAAGATTCATGCATGCACCATAAGTAAAAAGCATTTTAAATCAAGTTGTACCAGATCAATACGTTCACATGCTGTGGCTGGATAGGATCCTAAACATAGAACTCTGTGTGATGAATTACCACTAAATTGATAACCCATAGCAGTTCGCATGATCACGGGTACGATTAAACTGGTTTAACCACGATATGAATAGAATGATTATTTGGTTTAACGTGTATTCTGGTAAGGCGCTCTCTATTACGAGTAGGGATTCCGCTGATAACTATCCCATCCGTTGAAAACGGACTTAGCGTGTTCATGAAGGTAATGAAATAGTATGAGATGCAGAAGCTTAATGTGCAGCATAGCTGCCATGTGTGTAATCTCCCTCCATGGTTGATTCATTCTCCTATCATTGTACGTTGAATACGAAGGTGGGAATTCCGTGTGCAATAACCCAATTCGTAGCGAGGTATACGGCTGTCAAACCTCGGAGCACTTCACAAATTTCTTTCTGATTCTCTTATCGGTTGATTATTCTCAGAAATCGCACAAATTAAGCTCATACCCCTTGATTGGAGGATTTCATGTTGGAAGGTCTGTACATGCAGGATAACCAAATCTGAACGGAAAGTTGTTGCACCAAGTATATGGAGAGATTATGGAAATACTCCCAAGCTCCTCTCTGTTTCCAAATAGATTCATGGGTAATTAGCTAATCGGGTGTAAGTCCACTTCTCCCGTTTCTATCATCATAGACAATTACGAACCATACAATGCATTATCTCGCAACTATATTCCTATCACTCATGTTATTCATCGCATCCACCGCCTTCGGACAGCTACCTTCTCTTGATGAGTGGGATATTCATGATCCTGACCGTCCCCCACCTCGGATTGTGACTCCCGGAGACTTTAGCCCCTCTCCTCCCCCCTCCGATGCAATCATTCTATTTGATGGTACAGATTTTAGCGAATGGAGCCATTCAAACGGAGATCCAGTCCAATGGAACTTAAAAGATGGTTATATGGAGGTAAAGCCCCTCTCAGGAAAAATCAAGACCAAACGTTTGTTTGGTGATGTCCAACTTCATATTGAGTGGGCAACTCCAAATAGCGGAGAGGGCCAGAATAGTGGAAACAGTGGTGTGTTTCTAATGGAGACCTATGAAATTCAAGTACTCAACTCGTATGGCAACCAGACCTATCCTGACGGCCAAGCTGCCTCCGTATATGGACAATATCCCCCACTTGTAAACGCTAGCCGTCCGCCGCTTGAATGGCAATCATACGATATCGTATTTCGTCGGCCTCATTTTGAGGAAGATGGACGCTTAAAGATACCTGCAAGGGTAACTGTTTTTCATAATGGAGTGCTCGTCCAAGATAATTCTATCCTGACTGGACCCACAGGGCATAAGTCTCGTCCCCCTTACAGAGCGCATGAAGATGCATTGCCTCTAATTCTTCAAGACCACCGTGAACCTACACGTTTTCGTAATATCTGGATTCGTGATCTTGAATCCGATAATTAGTCTCTTTTGATGACATTAATTGCGGGGATTGATATTGGCGGAACACAGACTCGCTGCGCGATTGCGGAGAAGAACCGACCTCAAGAAATTAGCTTCAGAACTTCCTTCCCTACTCCGCAACAAGGCCCCGAATCGGTATTGGATCATGCAGTTGGCCTGATTCTGAATGAACTCGGGATGCAAAACTCTCTCTCATCCATTGGCTGTGTAGCACCCGGAATGGTAAATACCCATTCTGGCGTAGTACTACGGGCAGCCAATTTGAAAGGGTGGGTAGATATTCCTCTACGAAATATGCTCGAGAAGAGAACTGGTGCGCTCACTGCCATAGAGAACGATGTGAACGCAGCCGCCATCGCAGAAGGTGCACAGAGTGTTACTTCTGACGAAAACCCTATTGTCTACATGACAATTAGTACTGGAATTGCAGCAGGAATTCTGGTGAACGGTGAGGTTTTGCGAGGGAAAAACTTTTGCGCTGGCGAGATCGGAGGTATGGTTCCATCTCCAAAGTTTCTGGGACAGTTGTGGCAACCCGGCGGATGTACCGAGCTTCATGCCAGTGGGGCAGGCATTGCGAGCCAATGGGCGCGAATTGAGGGCGGGTCAGATGAATCCGATCGTGCAGCAGAAGTGTTTGAAGCAGCCGATGAGGGAAATGAAAAAGCTGAAAAGCTCATCCATGATGCAACGAATTACATCATTCAAGCTGCAGTGGGACTGGCCTGTGTTCTGGATCCAGCAGTCATTATTCTAGGTGGAAGTATTGGACTCGCGAGATCCGAAATCTTGCATCGGATCTGTCAAGAACTCAAAAACTGTGTTCCTATACCACCAGAGGTAAGGATTTCTCAGCTTGGCGATGATGCCCCGCTGTTAGGATCACTTATATTGGCGGATTCCATCTCCCCAGATACAGCCTCGTGAAAAAGAAGAATAATTGCGGTGAAGTCTGCCGTAACTGATGGTCATCCTCATGTCCCATCGTTCAGACTGAACCACTTCGGGGATCAGATGTAGGTATTTCTGTTTGACTTGAGTGGACAGTTTCGTCGTTGGATAACTCAAACGACTCGTTTCTTGATTTATAGCTTGGGGCTAGCCTACCATCATAGGTTCCATCCAATGCCATGTCCAATGCTTCCAAAACCGGATCGGGATCCATATCAAGAGCGCAGACATATGCCCGTGTCAAAGAGCGTAGGTAGATCCTGTGGAAATGAGGTTTATGAATGAGACAATTCTTCTCATATTCACTGAGAACGATCTGGATGACCCGAGTATGTTGATGGATCGTTTCAAGTGAAATTCCTTTTCTTTCTCGAATATTTCGCAGATCCTCTGCAAAGTTACACCTAGAATTTTCAACCTTATTCATTCAGAGATCTACGAAAGTTTATTAAAACTAGAGGACTATAAGTTCAGATCCATATGCAAACGGCATGAGGAATCATGAGGTACCCTGACATAAAAGTTGAAAGACTCATCAGAGTGTGAGATACAGAGCAGGAGCCAACGCCAATATACAAAGCATAAAATCAAAATACGCCGATCTAGATCAAAACATTCAATTCTGACCAATCTTGATCCCTACGGGCTAATCTACTACAAGATCAGCAGATTTCAAAATATCCCAACGGTCGGGACGGCGAGATTCGAACTCACGACCCCTTCAACCCCATTGAAGTGCGCTACCTGACTGCGCCACGTCCCGTGCAGATGATTACGCAAGTTGACGGCTGATGTTCTCCAAGAAGTGCCGCAGGTTCAATAGTTCTCCCCGTCTAGTTTGGGAATGAGGAAATTTGGTTTCGTCACGCTCTAACACCTGTCTTGCACCTTCAAGAGTGTATTTTTCAACACGAAGTAAATCAAAAATCCGACGAGCAAAGATGAGATCTTCCTCCGTATAAATCCGTCGACCTGCACTGTTTTTACGGGGGGCAAACTGTGGAAACTCTGCCTCCCAATAACGGAGGACATGTGACTCTACTCCGAGTAATTCGGACACCTCCCCAATTGAGTAATACAACTTAGATGTATTGTCCATTGACAATTCACAATGAAAGTTCTGACCTACACACCTAAGATACAACACTCAAACCAAATTTGCAGGGATCTGGAAAAATCACTCAGAAATGAACCATTTTTCGATAAAAATTAAAAATCTGAAATATATTCGGGTTGCCACCCATTACGACCGGTGAAAATGAGGTTACAAATCTGTCACTGTATCAAAAGAGATAATTAATTCATTTGCCATTCGCTCAATCCAAGCAGTAATCTCTGGATTCGGTAACAACCCGATACCCTCTGACACATACGAAAGTCCGTCTAAAACATCGGCATAAGGGCCAAAACCAAACAACCGAAAAGGAAGAACGATCACGCGTCCACCATTCACAGAATTCATCTCTACATACCCGCGAATTTCTGCCTCTGCATGGACCCGTTTTTCCTCCCAATCCTCTCTTAAACTGTGGACAGCTACATTTCGGAATAGACCAGTTTCGCGAACGGTATCTGACAGATGATCCAGTTTTCGCATCCATTCATCGTTCACCGCATCGTCACCTACTCCATGTGCAATAATGAGAACCGATTCCATTCCTGAACTATCCGTCAACGCAATTGCATTCTGTGCAAGAAGTTTCCCCATTTCAGGGGCATCCAATAATGCAGTATCACTAATTTTAAGGCTGGCTGTATATTCAATGGGAACTGGGGGTGCATGATCATGAGAGGGGCCATGGTGAGAGATAAAGAAAGGGGGCGGATCCTCCCGTAACCCCAAAAGGTACTCCGTCTGATGCAAAAAAGAGTGAGCAGACATGAAAAGTCGCACGACAGCAATACAATTTACATTTTGCTTTTCTAACTCTGTGATTGCATCCTTCAATGTACTTGGATTTGCCATCCCGAATGCAATGGTAGTGGGCATCTGTTCACGCAGGGGCTCAACAGCATCATGGACCGCCGTATCCCACTCTTCACTTCCACCATGTGCCATCACCATTAGCCCACAAAAATCAGGGTTTGTTTGGGCTTCGCTGATCATTGCGGTACTCAGTATGAGTAAGATATATAAAAGTAGTAACCTAATGATAGTTTGAGTTTCAGTTTGATTAAGTAGTAAGTTTGAGGAAGAGCCTAAATCTTAATTCTCAATGAAAATACCCTAATTATTTAGACTAAGTCTAAATATAATCAATTTTGGTTTCATAGCAATAACATCTAGAATTGCAGGAGGCTAATCGGACTCTGGAAGATTAATTTTCGGGAGAGTGAACTCCCAAAGGAGTATCTCCTAAAACCAGTTGGGGAATTGTTCGCTCAGTGCCGTAAGTTGGGGGAACCTTTGAGTCGCTAGATCCCACACTTGGGGAAAGAATTGATAGACTACCTCATACAGTACCGAAGAAGATCGTAACTCATCTGACGGGATATTCATGACCGCAGCAAGGAAATAAAGAACCAAACTCCCAATCAAGCCTGCTGTAATGAGTCCTAAGGCGGCGCCAAATAATCGGTTCACTGTACCAACGAGAAAAATATTTCTAACGACGCGATCAAATACGTGGGATAGAATGATTGCACACAATTGTACGATCAGAAATATTGCTGCAAAACCAGCAATCGCCGCATATTCCACCGATAAGCCTGCCTGATTTTCAAACCATGCCCCAGCACGATCCATATTATAATATCCAATCAGAAAAGCGGCAATTAATCCAAGCAGCCCAAAAAATTGGCGCACAAAACCACGACGAACTCCTGAAAACACTCCTATACCCAATACAACTAAGATCAGTATATCAAACCAGTTCATCAATCTTCAATATCTTGGACTGTTTGAATACGAATGAATATCGTAAATGTTAGCATCCATGCCATTTCATTTTAGCGCAAAGCGCACAGCCAGGGTAATGAACCCTGCCTGCATCACTCCAAGCGCGATACCGGAGTAATCGTCCAGCCTTGCAACTCGAGGTCGTAAAGATGGATCACCGGTTGCAAGATATTCATCATTAATCTGATCCGCACGAAATTTATAATGTACGGCTACCACGCCCGCTGCAACTGCGACTGCTGCTGCACTCCAATCAATCCACTTTCTTTGATGCTTCTTCACAGAACCAGTCTCTCCTGACTGTTTGGTTTGCTGGGTGAGTGCCGAGAGCGTTACATTATATTGGTTCCACAACTGTGTTTTCGGAGTCAATACAGCCGGTGAGTACCCCTCCATCTCAATATGAAAAAAGCCAAACGGTGCCTCAGATGAAGTGGTAAATACGATTGGTGTCAATCCAAGAAGTCGGCGCTCCTCACCTTTCTGGATCCAGGCTTTGGCACCATAAGGATGAGACTCTATCCTATGATACATTGGAAAGTTCAACGTAACGATCACGCTATCCCCTGGTATAGCCGAAAATGAGGTTTGAATCGGCAGAATGCTCCATGCTGCGGAACGAGATGTTACGAGACTGATTTTACTTGCAGCGTGATCTATCCAGTAAGGACCGCCACGAACCAGTCCCAAGTATAAAGAATCAGCATAGACTGCGGCATCCATATCGTTACTTCTGATATCAATGCGAGCCAGGGACTGTGCCGTACCAATCCATGGATGCATGGAGAGTAATGCTCCCACGAATAGCCAAATATATTCTCGCTTAGGCGCCATCATCTGCCTTTGATGGAGCAAGCTGAATTACATAACGAGGCTCCGCCAAGATGATTAGGCTACTTTCCGCAAGCCCAATCGCACTTTTCACTCGCCCCCGTAATTCAATCTTTTGAAGGAGTTCACCACTGGAACGATCAAACGCATAGAACCAGTTTCCCATACTCCCAGTGAATACCAGATCCTCTGTGATTACTGGTGGTGCAACCAGTGCGTCAGAACACTGAAAAGTCCATTCTGTTTCTCCGGACGCAAGATGAATCAGGCGTAATCCCCCATCTGATCCCCCAACCACCACGGTTCCTTGATCGATCACGGGAGTTGATAACCTTACCCCCTCATCTCCAAGTACTGTATCCCAGATTATAGTTCCATTTTGGACATCCATGGCCAATAGATGCCCCCGAGTGGTTGATACCACCAAGGTATCATCGTAGACCGATGGAACTACATAAATGGGATATCCAATATCCATATTCCATTCTTGTTGCCCAGTGGACAATGAAAGTGCCTGAACTGTTCCACTATCTGTCACAATAATCACCGTATCGTGATAAATGAGAGGAGATGCATGAACCCCTACCCTTTCCGGTAGCTGATAGGTCCATACCACCGACCCATCTGCGACTTCAAATCTCTTTACCTCTCCGGATGTGTTAATGATAATACCGCCAGAATTCACAGGAGCAATTCCAACTTGAACTGGCGCACCTTTACTTCGCCATAGCATGTCTGCCCGTTCAAGGTCATAGGCTGCGAGAGCTCTGCGCCCTTGTGCCAGAGAAACAACCAGAGTGGTCCCAATGACAATGGGAGATCCATTGATGGCGTCACCAAATCGTTTGGATCCACCACGCTTTCCCGTGGCCAAGTCAATCGAATGAAGTTCCCCCTGTCTGGTAGCGACAAGTACAACATTGCCAAAAACCAGTGGAGCATCTGGACCGAATCCAGCCCTGGCATTGTAAGTCCAAGCAATTTCAAGGGGAAGAGTTAGATCAGTTGGATTGTGTGAGGACGGCTCAGTGCTCACTGCCAGTCCACCACAACCAACCCCCAACACCAGAATAAGGAATGGTAGATGTCTAAAAATCAAACCCAAAGAAGAATTGGCGGAAAAGGTTTTTCTCGCGTGAAGTAAATGCATCTCGGAACCGATATCCCAAATCATATCGTAGAACTAATCCTCCAAATAGATTGACGCGAAGTCCAAATCCAGTAGATCCGAGAGTCTGTCCTGAATAAATCTGAGGAATACGCTGGTGATATCGCTCATTCCAGGTGTGTGCGGCATCCAGAAAAAGGGCACCTCTCAGGTTGACCACTCCAAAAATTGCCAAGGGCGGAACATAGATCGATGGGTTCTCAACTAAGGGGAAACGAAGTTCGTGTGATGTAAACCAAGCCTTCTTTCCGCGTACATCAAACAACGGGTATCCCCGTAAATCCCAACTTCCTCCCATAAACCACAAGCGAGCCTCCCGTCCATGATTCAAACGCCCCAACACGCGTGACGCGAACGTAACATCTCGAGAGATTCGAAGGTAATTCCTTAAATCTGCTTCTAAGGTGATATAGTTCACATTGGAATACAATATGTCGGTCGTATACGCCGCAGATAGCATCGCCCGCCAGCCTGCCATGGGGCCATTTGAACCAAAGAGCGTATTGTCATGAACAAGGCTGATCTGGTTGGTCAACAGCAGGGCCTGCCGATCAATCAGCCGTGTAGGTATTTGCTTACTATCCCAACTCAAAGAGGTAGCCACTTCAATACGCCGAAACATCGAAATCGGATAACTAACTGCCCCAAATCCTCCCCAAACTTCCTCCCAAAAGCGGGGAAATTCTGTCGGTGCATCTGGCTCCGTCAAATCATATCGTAATCCACCATAGCGATAAACACCATACCCAATATTTGCTCTTCGATTTAAGTGAAGTCTGGATATATTCACATTCAAGCTATTGATAAAATCCCCCGTGTACTGACTGGTATTGAATATGGTAACAAATAATCGATCATTCCCCATAAGATCTGAAAAGGCAAGCACCGCAGCTCCCCCCGTACCCCAAACGGCACTACTAGAAATTTGTCCCTGAGCAATGTCCAAACCATATCTTCGCCGGTATTGGAGAACATCTGTCTCGGGATCAGCCTCGATCCGCGGAAATGACCATAGACCCATGGATTCTAAATTCTGGGGGTCAGGCTCCAGTGACACAGGTTTACGTAACAATGTATCCAAACCACTCATCGTCCGAACTGTGAACTGATAATTTTCAAATGCGGAAAAAATGATCTGATCATCACGCGTCCAGACAGGATCATAGATCGCAGTCGTGAAATCAGTCAATCGCCTTTTCCAGCGTACTCCTGAGTTCGGGTGTCCTTGGACAGGGGTCGCAGTACCCATCTGAGTAAATACCGGCAATTTTGGCTTTGCATCAATAACGTACAGATCCTGACCACCAAAGCGCCCGGTTGAATCTCTTGTTGCGCTTGTATAAATGATGAAGTTTCCATCAGGACTCCATCGGGGAGAAAAATCCTGCTGCCTGCCATGGGTCACATAATCAATGGTACCGGTCTCCCACTCGTACGTAAATAGATTGTAGACATTTTCAATACCTCTCGGAGTCCGGTCGGAGGAGAACACAATATAGCTACCATCTGGACTCCAGGACGGATCGCGCTCGTCATAACTATCCCGAGTTAGTTGACGAAGGCGATCGTGAGCTACGTCGTATGCATACAGATCAATAAAACCAGTTTCATCAATTCCGACAAAAGCAATTTGCTTTCCATCTGGACTCCAGGATGGCGAATAAAGAGCGATCACCCCATCAAAGATATACATTGCACCGGTTGAGCCAGATTCCAGATCATACGTGTGAATCACATCTGTCTCCCCACTCTTGGTTACAAAGGCAAGCTGGCCATCCTCTGACACGCTCATTCGGCTATCCAAAAGATGGAATGACTCAAACTGGCTATTTCGTTCTCCTCGGATCAAAATTTGCGGCCGTCCTACCGGCGTATAGGTTGAATCGACGAGTACATGAAAAACGTTGCTGTAGCCACCATGATTCCCAGTAAATAGGACCTTTCGCTGCCCATTCTTCATCTGATAATAGACCGGCTTTGTGTTGAACCCTTTGACGGAAAGTCCATCTGTCAACAAGGCTGGACTCGCCGCTGTATCAAGTTTCGGATAGTACGTTTTTTGAAGCCACCGTTGCCACTGCGCACTGATCTCTGTAAAGTTTTCTTTTAGCGTGTATTCAATTACGTTTCGAAAATCTCGATCAATCCAGGCATTCTCAATGAGTGAGAGAAGTTTCTCCTCACCATAGTTTTCCGAAATAAATCGACAGAGTGCCTCTCCTTCCTTGTACATCAAATAGGATCCGCGAATCCTGTACATATTTTCTAGTGGAACGAGGTAATTCGCATAGATTGCGTCTCGCATGATCATCTCATGTTGATGATCTTGAGGACCAGACCAGTACTCTGCAAGCCCCTCAGTAAACCATAATGGAGGCAAGCGATCAAAAGGAATTCGATAATCCCTGTATACTTGGGCAAGCTTATGCATCGTGAAAACATGTACCATTTCATGGCGGACAACACGTCGAAACCGATGCAAATTCCCATTTGCAGGGATCACGACCCGCCCCTTCAGAAACTCATAAAATCCGCCTACACCATCGGGGATGAACCCATTGGTAATGTTCGTTTGCTTGAAGTGGAGTTGGGAGGAATAAAATACAAGAGGGATGCGACGCGTAACAGAGAAGTTGAATCGGTTCTGGAGCTCCACATAGACCTCTTCTGCGAAAGCAGCACCATGCTCCGCAAGCTCCTGCATTTCGGGGTAAAAATATACATCAAAGTGCTCCGTTCTCAGCACATTCCAATCAAAATCCTCATACTGGATCTTGTTACGCCCGAAGTGGAAATTATATTGTGCGGAAACTGGCAGCACGGCAAATCCACAAATAATATACAGGCCCCATAGAGCACGATTCATGAATCATTGGCAATTCTTATGCGCAACGCAGACATGAATATACCGTTCCGTTATTCCCCCTGAACGAGAGCCGCCTTCAGTTTAGAAATCAATCCGACGGGGGATGGATCAGTATTATTCAGAATTGCAAGGTACAGGCTGACCCAATCACTGATATACATGATCGACAGCATACGTGCCAGCCTACTTTCGCCGCGGCTCTGAATATCATGCCAACTGTGCGCATGAGGAGCCAGTAGCTCCCGCGTCACATCAAGTCTCCGTTGCGTACGAGGATGATCTTCTTGATCTCGGAGGGCAATCACAGCGAGATGTTTTAATTCGTGGTGGAATCGTGCCCACCCCATTACTTCATTGTGGTTCATTTCTGGGAGTAGATTTCCCACTGCAAAGCTCTTCGCATTTTCATGAATCTGATTCCTCCAGCGCGTATTCGCAGGAGATAACTGCTCACTGCTGTAGATAACAGGGAATCGTCCATGAAGAACGGAGGCCAGTTTCACGGCCAGATTATCAGTATCTGACACTTTCGAAAGTGTGGTAGATTGCTGCGTGGTAACAGCTACAGCTTCTTCCCAATCCCCTGACTTCACGGCAGTGATTCCGAGTGGTTCAGTCACGGTGAGCAGCGTGGAAAGCGAAGAGGGTAAGGCTGCACGTGGCTGGATTCCCAATGGAAGTGGCACAATGGGAATATTTTTGCTTCGCGCCCGTTCGGTCAGTTCTCCACCCGTAGAAATTGCCAACACTCTCGCCCCCTGAGCACATGCATCATCAAATGCGGCCAGTGTTTCTTCGGTATTTCCAGAGTAGCTCGAAACTACAATTGCTGTATTGATGCCGATCCATGCAGGAAGGGAATAGCTGCGTGAGACTACGATGGGAATGGATGCATGATCCGATGCAAGTGCGGACAATACATCCCCTCCGATTGCGCTCCCCCCCATTCCGGCAATGACGAGCCCCGTCACTCCATTTCCAGGCCATCCCTGAACATCCGCTTCCAGAGCACCTGCGCGCCCTTGTTTAAGCTGCTCAGGGAAACTCTGAACTGCTTCGTGCATCCCCCCTAAGTCAATTTGATCCAGTAAATCTTTTGTCATCTGTGTAATATGATTCTATCAATTATGATCTTCTTCATGATGGAATGAATGAGTCGATGTTCGTGATACTCATTCTTTACCTGTGTAGGTTAGTATATCCTGGTCCCCATTTGTTTGATGAGTCCACGAAGTTCTTCTTGATCCCCAGAGAGAGAATTGATCCTTTTAAGCGCATCAGATGTATAGCTATGGATAAGGCTTCGAGCGTCATCAAGCACTCCTAAGGCCTCCATTCGTGCACGAGCTTTGGGAATTTCCTCAACTGTAAGACCTGCTCCTGGCCTGATCTTGGAAAAGAACTCGGCATCCTCACCCGTGGCACGCTGACGCGCTTCAATCAGTAAATAGGTTCCTTTACCCTCAATGAGGTCTCCTCCCTGAACTTTTCCCCATCGCTGATCATCGGCGATCAAATCCAAGAGGTCATCCAAAATCTGGAATGCCCGACCAATGGACTTTCCGGCTTCTCTAAGAGCACTGCAGGCCGTTGGACTTGCTCCGCCAGCAATCCCTCCCATTTCAAGTGAGGCTGAGAGTAGCCCTCCTGTTTTGCCATCCACCATATGCAAATAGTCATCCGTTGTGAGATCTTGCTTGGTGCCGATGACCATGTCCAATGCCTGCCCCTCACACAACTCCCGTATCGTCCGCCCGAATACTTGCATCAATTGGACTGGATCTCCCGAAGTATTCATGCTTACACATTCTGAAGCGATCGCCAAGAGAACATCCCCACACAAAATAGCGGTATCCGAATCCCAAACCACATGAACCGTCTTCCGACCTCTTCGACTGTTCGCATGATCCATGATGTCATCATGGACGAGTGAAAAATTATGGATCAATTCTACGGCTAATGCCAGAGACATAGCATCAGGGCTACGGACACCAAATACCCTGGCAGATAGAAGGAGCAATAAAGGTCGAATCCGTTTCCCTCCTCCCGAAATCACATAACGTACCGAATCGTAAAGTTCCCCGGGTTGGTGATCGGAGACTAAACGCAACAGACTTGTTTCAATTTCGGAATGGAGCTTCTCAAGTGTACTGTTGAGGCTTGTGCTCCGTTGCTCAGTCATTTCCATACTGTATAGCAATGTCCATCCAAATAGGGATTATACTACAAGTAATTTGGGGGAAAATAACGAATAACTGAGGAATTATAATACTTGGCGGAGAGGATCTGCAAGAATAGAGTGCATGACATATCTGGTTTCCTGCCGTTGCTCCATGATATTCACCTTGAATTCAAATTCTTCCCAACAAAAGGATGATTACTGAAGATCTTTTGCAGATCGGTGGATATGATTCACCAGCCGGTGATTAATTGATGGTGTACGACTCATCCGAATGGTCTCTTTTCCAGTCCTGATTCGCTCCAAAAGTTGTTCAGTACTCTATTCAGCGAGGACCTGATCTAATCCTAAATGGGCACAAATCTGGGACTGGACTTCGGAGAATGAACCAACCGCCTGAATAGCGAACAATATGTTTTGAGCAGCATAGTGATTAATCAATGGATGAGTCAACTGATAATAAACTTTTAACCGCTTTCGAATTGCGTCGGGTTGATCATCTTGACGTGTGATAATGAATTTCGATTCTTCCTGAGGTGGAGGTTTATTTGATAAGTGAAAGTTCTCGCCAGTGCGGGAATGAATCCGCCGTTGGGAAAGTCGAGAGATCACATCTTCATCATCAATCTCTAAATTGACGACAGAGGTTAAGGAGACACTGTTAGCCCCAAGGAATTCGCACAGCCAGTGCGCTTGCTGGATCGTGCGGGGATATCCATCAAGGATAAAACCTTGAAAATTCTCTTCGGCGATTGCATCTTCGGCCAATTGACGTACAATATGATCGGGAGCCAGGCGACCTTCTTTGATATACCTCTGGGCTTCAATGCCAAGATCGGTGTGTGCTCTAATCTCTCTCCGAAGAAGTACACCAGTAGAGATGTGCGAAAAACCATGTCTCTTTGCCAAGAGTCTGGCCTGCGTCCCTTTTCCTGATCCTGGCGGTCCGAGGAATACAAGTCGATGCTCACTCCGAATAGGGTCAGGTTTCAGTCTCTTTCCCATTTTTCTCAAGTGCCTTCAAACCCATCTCAACACCAATCGGTATCAGCAATTTAATCAATTCATTAAGGGAACTCTTCCTTTGTGGTGGATCTAAATGAGCCATGAGCGCTCCACGCACGGCTTCTTCCGATGTTTCCCCATTGTCAAGGCGCTCTCTAATCCGTTCAACAACAGGGCCAAGTGCGGCATCAAGAAGTTCATGATCACCATTCCCACCTTTACGTTTGCCAGACGCCATCAAGTATCCAACGACAACCCCCGCACCGAGTGTGATAGAAGCGGTGCTAATTGGATATTTGACAATCAATTCCTTGACAGGAGGAATCATATTGGTCAACTCATTCCGAAGAGCACCCATGTGCTCCTCCATTTTACGTGCTCGATCGTTCAGTGCCTCGCGAACGCCGTCACTGGGCCGATTCTGTTTCTGCTCTTTTTCGTCCATTCTCTGAGACCATTAAGTGGTCAGTTTTCAACGTTGTGTGTTCAATAATACGCACTACCACCCGATAGAGGATCCAAGTACATATCCCCATAACGACTCCGATGGACAAAAACCCCCATGCCAAATTACCTAGTAAACTACCTAATCCTAATGCCGCAGCGATTAAGAAAAAGAGAACTGAGAGTACGGATGTAAAGCTGGCAACAATGGCAACATATATTCCCTTCTGGTTTTGCTGCAACGCGTCCACATAGTGCAATACAGCCAGCTGAAGTCTTAAATCCAACCAATCCTGGAAATTTCTGAAGATCTCTTTACCGTGAAGCGAAATACGATCCACCTTGCTATTTGCCTCACGTTCATTGACCATCAGTTACCCCATGACTTGTTGATTGCAAACGTAATTTTAGCAATATATGTTCCTGCAAATGAGAATAAAATTTAGAAGATATTTCGTCTAAAATTTGTGCTCCTCCAGTACAATGAAACATGTTTCATTGAATCATTGCTTGAGTATTCTCTCGGCGACCACAGGTCAAACTGAAAGATGATGGTTCGAGAGTAACTTGAACACCCACCATCTCTGCCTTGCACCACTCTGATCTTTTAACGGCCCATTGGGGATTTCAAGTTCCTTTCAAGCATAGGTCTCCTTTAACCATGCATGCATGGATGGAATCGGGACAATATATCCCATTCCTCCTTTTTCTATAATCCCCTTATTGATAAAATGCTGAAACAATTTTTCTGCTTGACTTTCACCGTAGGTGTTAATCAATGAAGACCTGATACTCAAGCGAGGAGTCGGATGTCCTACGGGACTATCTATGATGGAGTCTGCTAAGCACTGGACTTGGTCAGGTTCAAAATCTTCTACGCGTTGCTTGAAATATACCTTGCGTGCTTCGTGTCCAGCTTCCAGTACAGAACTCAATCCGTCCGGTGTCATGACACCACCATTCGCTTTCAGATAATCCGAGGCATGTTTCGCATAGGAGTGGACATGTCGGGGCCATCCATGTGTCTCCTGCGCAATCGCATCAATCCATACCGATGGATCCCCTTGTCCTCTCCCATCCTCTTTGATCCAGTCCTCAATCACCAAACGCTCGGATGCTTTGCTTAACGCGCCCAACTCCACTACGCAGCCCTCCGAAAACCTTGAGATCCCCAATTTACCAAAGGATGTCATTGACGTGCTCAATCCAGCAGCCAAAAGGACTGCCGGTTTCCCTAAGTTGCCATTGTGGAATACATCCAATAGATCCATTACCCGAACCTCCTCTGGTTTGCCTGCAAAAGCAGCAATCCGTTGGGCTTCATCAAGAATCAAAACCACACCTTGATCTGGATTGATCCTTTTCACCACCCAGGTAACGCTTGAAGTCCTCCCGACTTCTTTTATGTATTCACTAGACAATAGCTTAGTATCTAAGGCTGTGGCGGTTTGTTTTCGAGCAACATAGTATTCCCCAAAGGTTTGGGCCATATGGGCAGGGTTGTACAAGTCCTCCAAGTTAATGTAGACGACATCCCATAGACTCTTTGAAGCCACTTTGTCCAATTCATACAAGAGGGCTGTCTTTCCCACGCCCAGTGCCCCTTGGATTAGAAAGGTGGTTCCCGTATTGGTAGCTATTGATCGTTCTAATAAATTTGCAAAATCTGACCTGATCACTCTTCGCCCGTGAAAATACGGAGAGTGCCCACGGTCGCGCGCGGCTCTTAGAGGGACAGTGTGAGAAAATTCTGATCTTGACATGTTCGTGTAAGGGAGAAAACAATTAGAAATGTCCAAGGCTTGATAGTTCCAGTATCTATCTGGAAATGAACCAGTTGAGATAAGTGCTCATTTTGCCAGTTGCGCACTTATCTACAATCAGATGTCTACATTCACACATTGAACGCATGAAATGATCTTATTTTAAGGGAGAGCCAAGAAAAACACCATTAATAATCCTACAAGCCTTCGGTGCACCAAAGTAGAGTTTATTCTCGCTCAAAATAGAAAATCGTATCCATGACAATGGAAGCAAGTATACTTTATCTGATATTGGACGCGGGTTTGCTACCTTATTCCCTGCTATGTATTTCGTGGTAGTTTTATCAGGTTTACATTGGTTGGGATATCGGGTTCAGATGCAATTGTACCACTAGTTGCTGTGAGATCTATAACCAATCGTGAATCACCGTTCTCTCTACCCAGCGCTCATTCCAAGCCACATAAAAAGTCAATGGTATCTATTCCATCTGGTTGCCAATCAATTGGAGGCCTTTGAGTGGTTCCGAGTCTTTGGGAATTCCATTGAATCGGAAGTTCGTGACGTACTTGATCCCGCGCGACGATGCACTGAACCTCATTCCGTCTACCCTCAATCGTGGAAGTCACATCATTTAGGTCATTGTATTCTACCCACCGTACATGGCCAGGGACTTGGACTTCGGGCGTACCTTTGCTAATCAGAAATTCCAGACCCGATCCGTACGCATGAGGATTATTGATCGCTGCAAGATAAGCCCTGTGCATTGCTAATCTTCCCGAAGTGGAAGAGTGCGCCGGAAATAAGCCCCGCATCTTTGCAAGATGCCTCAGACAATGGTCTGGTTCAAGTCCTGCAGGCGCGAAGACCAATGCCACGCTACGACAACCCATCCCCTCATGCAGTAAAATGTCCAGTGCCAAGTTTTCCCAATCCTCCGTGGTCTCTTGACCATCCAGAATGGCAATTCCATAACGGTTGCTACGAAACAGACACTTCTCATGAGCGATTCCATTCGCATTGGCGAGACTACGGATCTGCATGATGGATACGTCACTCCCCGTCGCAATGATTGCCTCGGCCTCAGACCAGACTTCATCACGATCTACAAATCTGACATCTATATTTTCCCTTTCAGTGTGAACCGTGCGTGCAAATGCCTGCAATAGGTAAGGCGATTTACGGGAGAGTACACCCAAATAAGAGTGTCCACAGAGTAGTACGGCCAGAAGGTCTTGTAATCCAACAAATGGGACGTTCCCTGCATTGATTACAGCGACACGATGATTCTTTCTTGGCAATCGTCCTCTGATCCAGTCACGTAATGTGGATTCCGTAATCTGGCTCATTTGCTGATCAATTGCAAACTCCAAGGCTTCGGAAGTGAATTGGTTTGGGGCAGTCAGCGTTGCCTCAACAGCATCTAATTTGTATGGGTGATCCTCTGAATTACACCACAGATGTGCTGCCTCTGCAATTGCGGTACTCAAAGGCTTCATACGTCATTCAACAGAAAATTGCATCCTCTGAGCGCGCTCCCAGGAAAACGTCCTAAAACCTCAAACCCATCTCCACGACGGATCCCCATATCTTCGGTGAGAATACTGGATACAGAATACATATTGGCCAAATCGGTGATTGCTAAAAGTCCAGGCTCGCCCTCTGGCATTGTAAGCCCTGGGTCATGTGGATCAACGACTTGAACGCGCATCCAGGGGGGAGTTTTGAAGACTGGCCCACCCTTAGCATAGGCCTGACTTAGAAGCTCACACATCCCATACTCGCTCCAAATCATCTGTTCGTCAATTCCGAACCCTATGGCTAAACGCTGATGTAACTCGCGTCGTGAGATTTCGCGACGATGGGTCTTCATCCCACCAGTCTCCACAACACATGCCCACGGGGGGAGTTTCCATGAGTGGGTTTCGGCCAGATCCAATAGCCCAAATGCCGCACCAAACAGCAGGAGGTTTGAGTCAAGATCTGTGGTGGAGGGGCGTTCATCGGCCAGAAAAAACTGACTTCGTGTATCGCCATAGCGCTGGATCAGAACCTTCATCATATAGACGAGAGACGACTCGGAAGCATATCCTGGCAGATGAGCCCAAATGGTAAATGGCCCTGTGCCGAAAACAGACTCAAACGCTGAACATATAGACTTCTCGTATACGCTCTTTCGACGTACATAATGGCGACTCCGAAGCCCTCCACCAGTTGAACTACTCAAAAACACACACTCAGCTTCCAAAACAGGAAATGTGGCGATCTGAGCATGCTTGAAGGCAGCAATCGGCAGATACTTGTGCCCCAAGCGTTGATAAACCTCGCAGGCCTTTCTTTGATATTCCTCCAATGCCCGCTCAATCTTGGTAAACGAAGGATGATCTGGACAATCAACCTTCGTAAATTGGAATTCTATGTCCGCTACTGTCACGGCAGTTTTATCCGGCAACCGAACGATTTTGTTGAGGGGATCGTCACTTCCTGTCCGCCGGAGAGTTGGGCAATGGTGTCCCGTAGCCACTGTGACTGAACAAGCTGCGCATCTGCGGGAGAGTCATCTATACCACCAGAGTAGACCATTCTCCGTGAACTATCAAAAACGAAAACATGAGGGGTTCTTTCCGCTCCCAGAGTATGTGCCAATCCTCCTCCTGAATCACGAACATATGCGATCTCATATTGCTTACCTGCTTCGGCTTCGTTTGGAAAGACTGAGGCATTATTGCTATTCACCAAAATAACAGGGATTGAAGGAGAATTCAATGCCTCTACCCTGTCTTCATATTGAAGAGTCCAATTACAATCATTGCTCCAGAAAACAAATGCTGCACCTTGATCGCCAAAAAGTGCATGCGTTGAAGTTGCTCCCCCCTGCATGTATTGAAGGGGTAAATCTTGTAAAAGACCTCCAGTGGAGAGTTGTGCAACCACAACTCCAGGAAACAGACTAATGACAAAAAGAACTAATCGAAACATCTGAAAAAGATTCGTTGAAGATTCACTCCAGCACATGTTATGCCAAACCATTGCTCTGGCGTATACGGACGGACATCGTACGATTGAAGATGAGTAATATAGTGATCACAACCCCCCATTGTACAAAACAGGTCATCAAGCTGAACGGATCGGTGGGATTATACCAAGTGTCAGGGGCATAGACCGTGACGGAAAGCCATAACCACCAAGACAGCAGTGCACATGCCAGTAACGGAACAACGTAATTCAGCAGAATATCCCAAGACCGACCAGATTTCCAATCGCCTACTAAATTATCAATCTCGTTCTTACGAAATGATCGAGCTCCTTGGCGAATGACGAGAATTGCCATGAATGCACCAGATATGATCAGTCCCAATCCCCAAACAAAATCCTGGTTCTCAAAAAAGCCCAAATTCATTGCAGATGGAATTCCAAGAACTAATGCTGCAATGGAGACCGCAAGGATGGCATGGGAGCGGTTCACGCCAAAATCAGTTACAGAACGCACTACCATTTCGACCATAGAAATCAGCGAACTAAGTGCTGCACAGGAAAGGCCAAGAAAGAAGAGGATCGCCAAAATGCTACCCGCTGGCATTTTGGCAAAGAGCTGAGGCATCCAAATAAAGGTAAGTCCTGTGGCAGCGGGCCCGCTCGTACGCATGATTTCGAGAACTTCTGGACGGGACATTTCCTGTCCAAGGATCGCAAATACAGTTCCGAATACGATGATGGCGGCAAAGATAGAGACGGTATTATTCCCAACGCCAGTAATGACAGCATTCTGAACGACTCCATGACGGCTTTGCATGTAGGCCCCATACGTGAGAACGAGCCCCCAACCTGCACCAGTATCCCAGGCATTTTGCGTCAGCGCTTCAAGCCAGATTCTCGGTTCAGCAAGTGTAGACCAGTCAGGAGTGAATAGAAATTCAATCCCCTGCCCTGCTCCGCTGAGTAGAAGAGTCCGAACAAGTGCAATGACGACGATCACCAGAAGCGCGGGCACAAGCACTTTATTCACACGCTCAATTCTGCTAACACCCTTCCAGACCGCCCATGCCCCAAGCCCAATTGCACAAGCGTGGAAGAGTACAGGAAAGTAACTGCTCTGAAATCCATCCCATGCTCCCTGTGCAGCTGTATAGGTGAGATCTGGCCCCAGAATTACCATCCTCCCCAGATAATAGAAGCACCACCCAGCGACCACTGTATAATAAAATAGGATGGCCGCTGCCACAAAGACACAAAAGGCGCCCATCCAAGTGAAGCCATTTCCTGCAAGTTTCGTGAATGTCCCTATGACGCCCAACCGCCCTTTCCGGCCAAGCGCATACTCTGCAATGATCAGAGGAATACTCCACACAAACAGAAAAATAATCCAAGCCACAAGAAACGCCCCCGCACCATCATCCCCACTGTTCGTAGCGGCAATTCGAGGAAATCTCCAGATATTCCCTGTCCCAACCGCCATCCCCAGAACGGTTAATAGCATCCCCCAGCGGGAGGTGAAACGTTGCTGACTGCTGTTCATGATCACGGGCGCATCAATAATTTTGGAAACGTAGTCTGATAATGCAATAAGATAATGATTCTGTGTTGTTGCGAAGCGTAACCGTCCAAATTACGTCTTTTAATCCACTATTATCGTGCTCTGGAGCTCTGTAATAAAAGAAGGGAAGACCTAGTGTCCAATTCACCTGGCTTCCTCGGTTTCCGTAGAGCATAATAGTCAAAATTCAAATAATCTTGAATGTGAAGATCATAGAATTTGCTGAGAGGGTTACCACTCTGACCTCCAGGATAAATTCCGATTCCACTGGGTGGATGAGAACTAAAATCCACGACCACACGCCAACTGGCGCCATGGGAGACCTCTACTCCATCTCCGGGAGCCAAAGTCTCATCATATCCGGGATAACTGAAGGGCCCACGCCATAACATATTTAGGGCGGAGGTTTGAGTCAGATGTCGAAAAATGATCTGGTGATTAGAATCCCAACTCCAATCCTCGCCGTACTGACTTTGTAGCGCAATGGCTGCGTCCTCAAGTGCCAACGCTATCAGGGCAGTTGCATCCTCAATCTCGGGAGTTCTCTGGATATCAAGCCAAATAGATCCGCGATCCAGAAGTTCAGCAAGCACTGTTTCACTTGGCTGCGGTGCGTCAATGAATATGTCTTCATCCCATGTGAGACGCTTTAAGGCGATCAGGTATTCATGGAGGGCAAGAGGACCATCTGTATCGCCCTCTGCGTATCCATTCCAGGTAGTTAATGCGGTTCGGACCTTTTCTCCATGCTCAGTCAACGCGTGAATTGAATCCAAATGCGTCACAAATGCATCAAATTGCCCGACATATAAATCCCCTTGATAGTCCCTAAGATCTTCAAAGGTATGCTGCTCCTTGGATGAGAGCAAAGTATCAATGCGTAGGGACCGATACGCGGGGCGCCAATCATGATTCAAATAGTATGGATACTCTGAAGTAGTGGGCTGCTGATTGGTTGAGGCTAGAAATCCATGCGCAGGATTGACAGCATAAGGCATCTCATCATACGGAATGATTCCTGTCCACTCTGCCACATCAGAGCTTCCATCAAGAAGTCCGATTCCATTACCAGATGCCCGGAGGGGAACAATACCAGCCACTCGAGCCCCAATTGTTCCTTCGGTATCCGCATACAGTATATTCATAGCAGGGGAATGCCAATGGATGAGCGCACTATCCAACTGCGCAGCATTTTCTGCATGATGCATCTGCCAGAGTCCTGACATCATATAATTTTTTTTATGCGCTACCCACTGGATTGCCACTGCCGCACTTGAATCCTTAATGACAGGCCCAAAATGCGAAATCATGAGGGTATCAATCAACGCATCTGCTCCCTTGACGCGAATTGTATCTGGCAGGAATTCCATTGGAACCCAGTCTCCATTGAATTGATAGCTTCGCTCATCTTCGTTCAGCCTGAGCAAATAATGATCAATCCCATCTAACCCTGAATTTGTGTAGGTCCAGCCTACATGATCATTAAAAGCTTCAATCAAACCGGGAGTGCCTGGGGAGAGTACTCCATAGGTATTCATCGATGGAGTGACCAAGTGGGCTTCATACCAGAT
This sequence comes from Rhodothermales bacterium, assembly GCA_965208025.1. GTDB lineage: Bacteria > Bacteroidota > Rhodothermia > Rhodothermales > Bin80 > Bin80. The sequence goes on along the minus strand of OZ242302.1, from coordinate 82,124 downwards.
AGATGGAAGTGTAAGAGAAAGATGCATGTCTCCGGCCAAGATTGCAGAACCAGTAGCAGATCGCGCACCTGTTACGGCCCAATTATTGGATCCCTTTGAGGGCCGGTATCCCTCTACCCCATGACTCATCAATGTGGTATGCATCTTTTTGAGTAATCGTACCCCTGCGGGTGAGCCGAGTGCGGAGATCATGGTGGAGGACATTGGACCATTCTGGATTCCAGAGGAGTTGGGAATAATCGGCTTATAGCGCGTGGAATGAAGTGGATATAGTTCGGCATACTCTTCGGGAGTAAGCCGGTCACGCGCAAGTCCATACGCCGCCTCATCCGATTCAAATGACAGGTCAAAGTTAAAGTACATCATTAGAAGTACAATATGCAAGGGGGTATAGGGCTCCGGGCTATAGCCAAACAATTTGAATTCAAATGGCCAGTCTGCATATGCAATCCGATTGATATATGCATTGACTCCCTCCGAAAACCAAGTCATTAGCTGATCATCAAAACTCTGTTCTAGCTGGTGCGCATTCATAATATTTTTGGCCGCCCAGCCCATCCCTGTGGCACGCAGATACTGATCGGCCTCTATTGAACTGGGGCCAAAAATTTCAGATAATCGCCCCGAAGCAACGCGGCTGACAAAATCCATCTGAAATAGCCTGTCCTGTGCAGTAACGTATCCCAGAGCACGGACGGCATCTTGATCATTCGTAGCGAATATATGGGGAACTCCTCGCTCATCCCGCTCAATGGTAACTGAACTGGATAATTCAGGAACCGTAACCTCTTGCCGAACGGTATGCTCGGCTTTGCGTGCATTATGATACAATCCTCGAGCTGGATCAAGAAGATTTCCAACGGGCGCAATTCCGCCAGGGCCATAATGTAATCCCCACAACAAGGCACCAATCCAGATCAGATGGATCCATCTTGTCATGATTGACCATTCTGAACCAAATTCATTGGATCTAATACATGTTGAATCAATTCATCCACAACACCAGCATAATCAATTGCTCCACGCGAACTAAGGTGGGTATCAAAGATTGTCTTACCATTTTCACATCCGAGCGTTAGATAAGAAGACGTTCGAATGAATGTGTCCATCACCAGACTCCCATATTTCTCACGAAGATATTTTGAATAATGTAGATGAATATTTTTTCTTCCATGCACATTGGTAAGCAAGAACATTGCCGCTTTCAGATTGGGGTTCCATTTTCCGCGCACCTCTGTGGCCGTTGCATAGGTTTGCTCAGCACCTGCAACCGGTTGAGGTTCGGGGGTTACAGGAATCATAAGAATATCTGCTGCGACCAAAGCATTCAGCGAAAAAACCGAGAGCGCGGCAGCGGTATCTAAAATGATTGCGCTGTATGAATCTTGATTTGAGAGAGTTTGTTGGATCCAAAATATATCCGTGGCACCGGTGAGTTTTCGGGCAAAGTAATTCATACCCTCACCGGAGGGCAATAAGTCAAATGAGGGTAGGTGCAGGACTTCCAGGTCAGAAACTTTTTTTCCCGATTCAAACAAATTAAGTGATGAATGAACTGTATCCGATGGTTCAATATCCATATTGCGAGTGAGAAACGCTTGCGGATCCAGATCAATGACAAGCGTTTTATATCCTACAAGGCTCAGTGCTGCAGCAACATTTACCGATGTAGTGGTTTTTCCTGTTCCACCTTTATGATTACAAATTGCTATGATTGCCATTGATTCTGATGAGTAACCTGATCACGAAAGACTTAAATGGAAAAACTTAATCTGTAATGAATCTCCATACGAACTTTATACTCGCTTCCCAGTCTCCGCGGCGGCGCAAGCTTCTGAGGCAGATAGGGCTCCCGTTTATTCATATTCCGTCCAATATTGATGAAACGATCAATAAACGACATAATCCTACGCAAGTGGTCGAAAACTTGGCCATTGAAAAAGCTCATTTGCACGCAACCCGCAGGCCTGATGCGTTGATACTTGGGGCTGATACGATCGTCGTAGCTGACGGTCGGATATTGGGGAAACCCTCTGGGGTATCTGATGCCAAGCTGATGCTTAGGCGGCTGAGCGAATCCATTCATCAAGTTCACACGGGGATTGCATTGATCCATAAGACATCTAATAGAATAGTGACTTCTGTGGAAACTACGGAAGTAACATTTGGCAAGCTCACCGATAATGAGATTACAAACTACGTAAAAACAGGCTCGCCGTTGGACAAAGCTGGAGCGTATGGAATACAGGATGATATGGGTGCACTATTTGTTGAAAGAATAAATGGAGATTACTACAATGTGGTGGGCCTGCCACTCCGCAGATTATATGTTCTCCTAAGAAAGCATTTTACAGATCTGATCACATTTTAGCTTCTTTTTCTATAATAGAGTACTTCTGCAGAGTCAACGATTCCATCAATGGGCGGATTTAATTTCCGTACTGTAACCTCTATGTGTTCAATTTGTGCTGATAGTTTAAGGATCTGATCTGCGATCAGATATGCAATCGTTTCAATCAAATCAAATGTTTGATCTTTCACAGTACTCTGGATTGCCTGATACATAGCCTCATAACACAGGGTTTGATCCAGATCGTCGTCTTTTGCGGCGGACTCAAAATCAAACTGAACCTCAACATCAACTCCAAACTTTCCACCTGTTTCCTTCTCCGAATCAGTTATACCATGGTGGGCAAAAAAGACAGCATTATTTAGCCTGATTTTATGCATATCTACAGGCCCAACTCATTCAAGAGTCTAATGGATGTGGAATCCAATGTACTGGAAGAGCGCTGTACCCTTAAATCGGAAATATATGTCGTTGCATAGAGGCCAAGAACAAAATCACTTCTGCGATCATGCTCTCTGAAATAATCGGCAACCTCTTGATCAGCGGATCCAGTGTACCATTTGCGGATTCCCTCAGGGACGGGTGGCGCATCCAAGGGCCAGCTTCGCTCGGGTTCAAAGGATTTATTTCCAAAATGACATCCAACGCACTGAGTAGGGGTAGCTAGTGCACGGGGATGAGGTCGTGTTTTCAAGGTCAGGGTCCCGGCACTATCATAGGTTGCAAAGTCCCAGAATCCATCTGGTCGTTTAATCATTGCAGTTGTCTCCTTGACACTATCATTGGAAATATGTTCAGCTTTCAGAACGGTGCCTACTTCGTAGTACAGCTTTGAATTGTTCTGATCATAATTGAATATTGCATCCTGCAATGCTTTTTCACTCAATGCAATTCGGCGCAGATAATGAGTCACCGCTCCGTGCACCTCAAATGTCTTTGGAGCATGAATGGGCCATCTAGATTCAAACTCTGTTAAGTTTCCGGGAAGATTGCGTGCTTCATAATATGTTGCCTCAATCACCGTCTGCAGACTGTCTGGGTCCAATGTATTCCGCGAAACTCTGGCTTCAAGCGCCGTTGACAACTCAGAATCAAATTCTCGGAGCAGCGACAGGTCAAGAAAAAATCTATCTCTCTTTTTTTCCAATACACCTGCATTGAACGGATCTTCTTGCATATAACTCCCGAAGTAGAATTGCAGGATATTCTCGGCATTTTCCCCCGACAGTAATATTTCAACTTGATGATTCACGTTGCAGCCAGTTGACAGTACTAACAGCATCACGATCCGTATGGTACGAGCTAATTCCACGAGGGCCATTCTGTAAACCCTCTGAAAATTTTGGCTCGTTCCTCAATTACGGACTCTGATAATTGAAATAAGTTGTACGGCCCGATCACTTCAACACAGAATGATGCAACCGTACAACCATAAACCATTGCTCTCTTGAGAGCATTCAATCCGATCTTGGATTCATTGGCAAGGCTACCTGCAAATGCTCCGAGGAACGCATCTCCTGCACCAGTAGGATCCTGCACATTTTCAAGTGGAAAGCCAGGTGCAATAAATACCTGCTCTTCAACAAACAAAATTGCTCCGTGCTCTCCTTTTTTGATAATCAAGATTCTTGGCCCCATTGACAATACTAGACCTGCGGCGGTAAATAGATTGGATTTGCCAGTGAGTTGATATGCTTCCTCATCGTTAATCAATAAACAATCTATCCGTCCTAAAACGTCTCTCAACTCATCTGGCGTGTGATCAATCCAGTAATTCATTGTATCACACAAAGCAAACGAAGTCCCATTGACTTGGCCGAGTGTTTGTAGTTGGGTTTTAGGAGATAGATTACCAAGACAGAGAATTTTGCAGTTTTTATAGTTCGTAGGGACGATCGGATTGAACTTGGCCAACGCATTCAAATGGGTGAACGTAGTTGTACGAATGTTCAGATTCTCATGATAAATACCTCCCCATGCAAATGTATCATGATCCTCCAAAATTTCAACTCCACTTAAATCCAGATCACTTGTATGAAATAGCTGCCTGTAGTCCTCTGGAAAATCTTTGCCAGCAACAGCTATCATTGCTACGGGATGAGCCAAAGGCCGAGCGGCGAGCGAAATATAGGTTGCACTCCCTCCAAGAATACGATCTTTCTTTTCCCTTGGGGTTTCAATGTTGTCAAGCCCCAGCGTTCCTACCGCAACTATACTCATTCAATCATTAACTTGTATTTTTCAATATATTTGGACAGAACAAAGCCCGTATGGGGGCTTCAGGTCAGTTAATTTCAAGAATAAGCTTGTAAATTAGTCTGCTTTACCTAACTTTGCGTACACTCTTAAAGTATATCAACGTTCATTTTTAGCTATGACCAGCGAAGTAGCTCTCAGAGAGTTCACAACCATCATACGAGAAAGGTTGCTGAAATACGGTCAATTATCTGTTTCTGGTTTAGGCACGCTGAAGATTGAATCTATTCCCAGCATGTCTGAAAGACCAAACGATAACCAATTCATACTACATCCTCCAAAACGATATATCAGTCTTGATGAATCTTCCTCTGTTACTACGGATTTATCCTTGGTTTCTGAGTTTGCTTCAAATCAGGACATCTCTCACGAGGAGGCATCATCAATCATAGATCTTCTCGTGAGTGAGATCATAGCCCAGGTACCCATTGAGATTCCTACACTTGGGGTGATCTCGCGAATTGAGGACAAACTTCATATCTCTTCTGATCCTGAACTTGCTACACTGATTTCTGGAACATTCGCAGATATGGACTCCTTAGAGATTCTCCCAGATTCCTCTGGGGCGCCTGCAAAAGGCCAGCGACGAGTAGCTCAGGTCGCCATGGTCGTGCTCATTGTCGGTGCCTTGGCGGTTGGTGGGTATTTTTTGACGAATTGGGTCATGGAGTCAAATCAACAAATTTCTGAGCCCCTCTCTGCCGTCCTACCGGCTAACCCTGATCCAGTCACGTCAGACTCTATGGAGAATAATGTCATTCCAGATCCATCAGATTCTCCAGCAAATATGGAGGTTGCCAATGGCATTGTCGCGAACCCTGTGGAACCGTCAACGGATGCTATTCCCTCTGAACAACCTGATACGAATAATGGATCTGTATTACTTGACCGTGAGGCCGGGGGGTATACGATCATTGTTGGCTCGTTCAACACCCCTGAACAGGCACAGGCTGTTGTAGAACGATATCGTACATCTCTTCCCGGAATGGCGGTGGACACGCTTGTGAGTGATGATAGCCAGTATCGTGTAGCTTTGGGACAGTTCCCCTCTATTCCAGATGCTGTGGCAGCAATAAGTCAATTGGATGAGATTCCATCGGATGCGTGGGTAAAAAATGTGCGGAACGTAGTTCTCTGATTGCCTTTGATGAGTTGATCTTAGTTACTTCAAAACTGCGAATATACAACCTCTTCCATCTCATCTTCAGATGGTGGCAAACCACCCTATGGTAGGAAAAATATCCTTCAACTCACTATAAGCAGGTCAAAATCGAAGATAGCCCCCCAACTGGAATAGGGTAATTGGATCGGCAGATACATCTCCAAAATGAACGGAGAGGCGCGCTCCATAACGACCACCAAGTAACAGACCCGCCCCGAAAATCCAAGAAACATCTCCTCCATCATATTCAAGCCCGCTCCTCAATTCCGGTCGTATAGTCCAATCAGAAGGGCCTAGTTGAACGGAAACTCCGATTCGATTTGCTGAGCCTGTAAAGTTTTGGCATCGGTAATTTTCCACCATTCCATAAAGTGATATAGGGCCTGTGATCTCCCCGTCAACGCGTATATATTGTCCAGGGCAGGCAGCCCCAGTCCCACCAACAAGCCCTGCTTCGATCGTGAATCGTCCGGGCGATTCCTGAGCCAATAGCTGTATGGGAGTAACCAGAAAACAAATCAGCAGCAATTTCGAAATTTTTACTCTCATTCAAATGTAAGTTTATAGTAATTTCAAGTCTCACCTTATATAGGTTCTACCGCGAATATTGTGGCTGGAGGTCTAAGCCTCCATGGAAAAAGAGGACCGCACTTCGGAAGTTTTTGAATTTTCTATATCCTCTCCCGACGGTTTTGACTTCTTGAATCTTGCCGTTGATTTGTTCTGCTCTGGCATTGGACTGCTCGTGGCACAGCGCATTACAGACGCCTTCTTGGTGTCGTTCAAACATCTCAGCGATCCGGATGACCTCCTTTACGGCTTCTTCTTTTACGCTTTTAAGCCATAGCTTGAAGTACTTTTTTGCATCGCCGAAAGTACGGCATTGAAAGATCTCCTTAAATTCCTCTCTCCATCTCCAGGCAATGCTGACCTGCAAGTTCAATTTCTGGATCGCCTGGAACGTATCCTCTTGCTTTGCGGTGCGGTTCGCTTCGTTTTTCAGGAGCGCGTACCGGCTATGTTTGAGTCCATCGTGCTGCTTGACCTCGCGTCTGCGAACTTGATCGATCGCTTTGTTGAGATACTGGATCAAGTGAAAGCGATCATGGATTAGCGTCGCATGCGGAAACTGCTCGGTGGCACAAGAAATATAGGCCTTCCACCTATCGGTTGTAAGGGTCTGGATCTCATCCTTTAGATCCCCCAGAAGCCCCTGTAACAAGGCGGTTACGCTATGTTTGTCGCGTCCCTGTCCTACATCAATGACCACGCCTCGTTCGGAATCACTTACGACGGTGGCGTACGTGTGGCCGCGATGAATCGCCTTCTCATCTACACTCACATGCGAAATGCCTCGCAGCACGCGCCGCCGTTCCCCACGCTCCACACTGCGGTGCAGGATCCGATTTACCACATCAAACTTGCAACGAAGCAGCTCCGCCGTCTTCGTTTGATTCTTCGTCGCTTGGAGCAATCGAATCGTCCAGAATTCAAAGGCTTCCGTATAACGTTGCGAAGCACTTGACCACGGAACCTGAATTGTGTTCACCCCTGCGGAAGAATTGACCCGAGGAACCCGGCAGTGGACAAAGCATCGAAACTGAAACCAACCCAGATGCCGCCAAGAACGCTTCTTACGGTGGTCATACAACGTCCCTGTCTCCCCAGTCTTCGGGCAGATCAACGAACGGCCCGAATGGGAAATGTAAATATCAATCCGTTGGGCTTCCGCATCCAAAAGCATCCGATCAATCCTCCACTCGCTTCCTAATTGTAAGCTGTTGGCGCACCGCAAAATATAGAACTGATTCCATGAAAATATGTAAATTTAAAGAGAGTGAAAGGTAAGCATTCCTCACGAATTGCGGTAGAACTTTATTGATATTTATTATGGGACATGAATGGTTGAATTCGTGTTTAAATGTTCCATGATACAGACAAAATCAAAAATTTTGGGAATGCATTGGCAATGAATAATAGTCCTCAACTTCATCGTGGCCATGAACTCTTCGTTGTTGATAACAGTGTAGAGGGATGGACCGGGCTACGGTACCTCTCGGAATGGTGTAATATTGCCAAGTCTTTTGACATAGCTACGGGATACTTTGAAATTGGAGCCCTTTTGGAATTTGATGGAAACTGGCAGAAACTGGATAGGATACGTATTCTCATGGGAGCAGAAACAACATCCCGAACTCGACAACAAATTTTTGAAGCTGTACAAACACGCGTGATTGAGACGTTAGAAGATAGAATTGAGGTGGAAAAGCAAAGAAATCCTTTCCTTCTAGGAGTGTCTGGAATCGTAGAGGCACTGAGAACCGGAAGGATTGAATGCCGGATATACAATAAGAAAAAATTTCATGCAAAGGCATACATCACGCATGCAAAGATTGAAGTGGTCGGTTCACAGGCACTCGTAGGATCAAGTAATTTTACTCGGCCGGGCCTCACTCAAAACATAGAACTGAATGTCCAGATCCAAAGTGCGAGGGAGGTAGCACAACTACAGGAGTGGTTTGATCAATATTGGGAGGAAGCGGTCAGTGTCACAGACACCGTCGTAAAGACAGTTGAGCGGCATGTGTGCCAATATTCTCCATTTGATGTTTATGCTAAGGCACTACAGGAGTTATTCAGAGGGCATGAATTGACAGCGACCGAATGGGATGAGTCCAACTCAGAAATGTTCAAAATCTTGGATCAATATCAGAAAGAGGCGTACTGGACCCTAATGAAAATTGCGCGGCAGCATGGTGGTGCATTTTTGTGTGATGCCGTCGGACTTGGCAAGACCTTTGTTGGGCTAATGCTTATTGAGAGGCTTGTTTTACACGACAATAAACGAGTTGTCCTTTTTGCTCCCAAGGCGGTAAAGGAAGGGGTTTGGGAACCCAACTTAAGGAGGTATCTCAATCATATCGGTGGAATTGGTGGGAGTGCAGATTTTAGTAATCTCGCGGTATTTAGTCACACAGATCTTGGGAGAAGAGGAGACTTTCCCGATCGGTTTCAGCGCATCACTGAACTTGCCGATGTAGTTATCATTGATGAGGCGCACTACTTCCGAAATCTTGGTAGCCGTGGAGATGGTGCAGATAAAAACCCCTCACGGTATTACCAACTGTTTGACCTTCTTGATCCTGATCTTCGTCACAAGATGGTTTTTCTTCTGACTGCAACTCCAATCAATAACCGCATCAGCGATTTTCGGCATATGATGGAGCTTTTCACCAGAAGGGATGAGGCATATTTTTCCAGAACTCTCGGGGTAAATCATTTACGATCTTACTTTAACCAAATGGAAAAACAACTTCATGACCGAATTGGACAGGAGCATGTTATGCCCTATGAACACTTGACTGAAGCCCAGGAAGTTCTATCAGAACAAGATCTCTTCCGTCAACTCGTGGTGCAACGTAGCCGCGCGTATGCCCGTGAGAGTCAAGAGCGTGAGTATGGTCAGTCAGCACTGTTTCCCAAGAGGCAAATTCCTCGCGTTGCAAAATATTCTATTCGGAAAACGTACGGAAAAATGCTTGATCGTCTTGAATCCGCCTTTGCAAGGCATAACCCACTCTTTACCCTTGCAATGTACTACCCACTCCATTGGTATATTGGCCCCGATAAGGAGATTGATCCCTTTGAAGAGAATCGTCAAAAGCAGGTTGTTGGACTCATTCGAACGAATTTCTTGAAAAGATTTGAAAGTTCCGTTGCAGCATTTGAGATTTCATGCCATCGTTTACTTCAAAAGCTGTTGGCATTTATGAAGGTTCACTGTGAGGAGGATAATGTGAGCAAAAGATCATTAGATCGTTGGTTGGCTGAAAACGATAATGTTCTCGATTACGGTATTGCACGTCAGTTAGAAATATGGGGAGAACCTGAAAAAGATGTGGAAGACGAAGATGTTGTTCCCCAAGAGTTACTTGATAAAGTTGTGCGCCTTGACCGATCAGAATATGATGTTGAGGGCATGATTAGAGAGACCTACGCGGATCTTAATCAGATTATTCGATTCCTTGCAGAGGCGAAGAAGTTTAAGCCAAAGCATGACGATAAACTTCAAAAGCTGATTCGTTTACTCAAATCAAAAGATATGCAAGGGCAAAAGGTGCTCATATTCACAGAGTTCGCCCATACGGCGCGCTACCTGAAAACGTGTCTTTGCGAAGCTGAAATTGAGGGTGTTGAGCAGGTAGATAGCTCCACCAAAAGGAATCGCGCTGAAGTGATTAGACAGTTCTCCCCCTACTACAATGGAGTTACCATTTCTGAACTGGAGGCGCAGAATTTGAATCAAATACGTGTTTTAATCTCTACGGATGTACTTTCCGAAGGGCTAAACCTTCAGGACGCCTCTCGGCTAATTAACTATGACATACACTGGAACCCTGTCAGACTGATGCAACGAATTGGGAGGGTAGATCGGCGCATGAATCCAGATATTGAAAAGAAACTTGAGAAAGATCTGCCAGAGCTCGCCGCTTCCCGCGGTAAAGTTTTGTTCTGGAATTTTTTACCGCCAGATGAACTCAATAAAATCTTATCGTTGTACCAAAAAGTCACCCAGAAAACTCTAATGATCTCAGAGACAGTCGGTATTGAGTATGGTAAACTGCTTCATCCAGACGATGATTATGATGAATTGAAAATCTGGAATAAGTTTACCTCGGATTACGAAGGTGCCAAGACTTCACTTGAAGAGATGCACTTGAAGTTTCAGGAATTGCTTCAGTCTGACCCAGATCTTGAAAGACGGCTGAATCATTTCCCTGGTGCGGTCTTTAGCGGGAGGAAACATCCTATAAATTGCTCTGCGGGTGCATTTTTCTGTTATTCACTCCCCGCTCTTGATAAGGACAGAGGGGAATTTACAGACGATGCAGGAATCACAAGATGGTATTTTTACGATCAAGAGAGAAGCGTCATCCTTGACAAGCCTGAAGATATTATCCCATATATACGCTCTCGGCCGCGGACGCCTCGGAAATGTTTAATTGAACGGAAGCAACTCATTCAGATGCGTAGCGAGGTTGAGCGACACATTAAAAACACCTACTTAGAGCGAGTGGATGCTCCTCTTGGCGTTAAGCCAAGGTTAAGTTGCTGGATGGAATTAAATAATGGTTAATCACAATTTAAGAAATCACCGGGCACGGCTCGCTAATATTCAAAATTTTGACCAATTAGTCACGTATCTGCGTGATGAAATGGACTGGCCGATTGATGCGGATAATTTTGAAGAAGAATCATTTGAATATACGCCGCAGGAGTTAGGAATTGACGCAAATAATGCAGCCAAAATTCAAGAAATTAAGCGCCTACGACCGCTTGATGTAAATCAACCTTGGGGGATTATATTTGTCAAATTTGAGCCAAAATATCTTCCTGTCGAAGCACTTCGAAGAATTCTCGGCCATTTCGCAAATAGACGAAAGAAACAATGGGAGATTGAAGACTTGCTGTTTATTTCAAACTATGGACACGATGACCAAAGACGGATTAGCTTCGGGCATTTCTCAACTCAAGAAAGTGGATTGCCCATCCTCAAGGTAATAAGTTGGGATGATCGAGATACTGCACTGCATTTGGATCAAGTTGCAAAACAGCTTACACAAAACCTAGTTTGGCCTGGAAGTCTTGGAAAAGATGCTTGGCGCAAACAATGGAGAGAGGCTTTCACTGTCAGCCATGGACAGGTTGTCAATACTGCAAAGGTACTTTCCAAGCGTCTGGCACAACTAGCCCAAAAAATCAGGAAACGAATCATTAATACGCTTGAAATAGAATCTGAGGACGGCCATATTACCAAACTGTTGGAGAACTTTCAGGAGACTCTGTACACTGATATTGATGCAGAGGGTTTTGCAGATATGGTCGCGCAGACCATCACATATGGCATACTTTCGGCTCGTATTACTGACCCTAAACAGAGTGTGGAAGCTGATCTATCCAGTCATTTGCGGACGAACCCTCTTCTGAGCGATCTTATGTCCGTTTTTATAAGGATCAGCCGTGAAGAAGGTAAAGTTAATTTTGATGAACTTGGAGTAGATGAGGTTAAAGAGTTTTTGAGCAAAACAGACATAGAATCTGTCCTCCTTGACTTTGGAGATCGTAATCCGCGTGAAGATCCAGTCATTCATTTTTATGAGAACTTTCTTGCAGATTATGACAAGGATAAAAAGATGACCCGCGGAGTATTTTATACCCCGCGTCCTGTGGTTTCTTATATCGTTCGCTCTATTGATGAATTGCTTCGTGATAAATTTGGCTTAGTGGATGGATTAGCTGATACAAGTTCTTGGCATGATGTAAGACAGCGGATTAAAGAAATTAATATTCCCGAGGGGATTTCGCCTAACGCGGATTTCGTGCAAATTCTTGATCCTGCCGCGGGTACAGGTACGTTCTTGGTAGAAGTAATTGACCTGATCTACCAGACATTGGAGAAAAAATGGCAGGATCAAGGTCTTAGCGAACTACGAATTGGGGTGCTATGGAATGAATACGTACCCAAACACCTGCTACCCCGCCTACACGGCTATGAACTCCTAATGGCACCTTATGTCATTGCCCATTTCAAGGTAAGCCTAAAACTGCATGAAACTGGTTATCAATTTAACAGCAATGAGCGCGCACGGATATACCTTACCAATTCCTTAGAGCCTCATATGAATCACACTCCACAGTTGTCAATTGATCTTTCCATACCTGCGCTTGCCAACGAAGCTCTTGAAGTTGACAAAGTCAAACAAGATGTGAGATTCACTGTTGTACTTGGTAATCCACCCTACTCAGGCCACTCTGCTAACAAGAATGATTGGATTGGGAAATTGCTTCGAGGCAACTCTGAAAAGTGGAGTATGGAAAATTATTTCAGTATTGCTGGAAGACCACTCAATGAAAAAAATCCAAAATGGCTCAACGACGATTATGTGAAGTTTACCCGTTTCGCTCACTGGCAGATTGAACGAACTGGCTGGGGAGTGATCGGCTTTGTAACCAACCATGGTTATTTGGATAATCCGACCTTTAGGGGTTTGAGAGAAAGTTTGTTAAATACTTTCTCAACCCAATATCTAATTGACCTACACGGCAACACAAAAAAGCAAGAACGCTCACCAGATGATGGCAAAGACGAAAACGTGTTTGACATTCAACAGGGTGTAGCCATTGGACTGTTTGTGAGGTCTGGACGGGAAAATGGAAAGTATATCAATCGCTCTGATCTCTGGGGCAGACGGGAACAGCCGAAGAGGGCTGGTAAGTACGATTGGCTGGAAGAAAACTCTATCTGTACCACAAAATGGACGCCTGTCTCACCTGTTCCTCCGCTCTGGTTGTTTGCTGCCCACGACGAAAAACTATGGAACGAATATTCAGCTGGATGGCGTCTTACTGACATTTTTCCCGTCAATTCGGTTGGAATCGTGACCGCCCGTGATAAACTTACAATTCAGTTCACAGAGGAAGAGATGAATCGTGTTGTAAATGATTTTGCTAGCTGTGAGACAGAGGAAGCACGTGAGCATTATAAGCTCGGAAAAGATTCGCGAGATTGGAAAGTAGCATTGGCACAAAAAGATATTCAAAGTGATCAGGGCCAATTATGTCCAATTCTATACCGTCCATTTGATGCACGTTATACGTATTACACTGGCAAATCACGAGGGTTCATTTGCATGCCACGTCCAGCAATCATGAGTCATATGCTCACTGGAGATAATCTGGCGATTATTTCTGTTCGCCAGCAGTCACAAATTCAAACAGAATGGAGAAATTTTGGGGTCACAGAAACCATCATTGAATCGTGTGCCATTTCAAATAAAACTAAGGAAATTGGCTATCTCTTTCCTTTGTATACATTTTCGCAAAAGATTGATGATGACGGAAAACGGGGACATGATAAAGTATCAAACCTAAATCGTGAGTTCATTCAGGAATTTGAAAAGGCAGTTGGGTTAAAGTTTATTGAAGCAGATGAAGCCGATCTCTCTAATACAATCAGCCCAAAGGCTATTCTACACTGGGTCTACGCTATCTTCCATAGTACTGGCTACCGTCAAAGATATGGTGAATTGCTTAAACAAGACTTTCCCCATATCCCTTTTCCCAAGAACAAGATTCTTTTTCGAGAGCTTATCATGATGGGCTCTAAATTAACATCTCTCCATCTGCTCAAATCTGATAAGCTAAATAATGCTTCCACTACATACATCGGTAGCCCAAACCCTACAATTGGAAGGACGGGTTGGTCAGGTGGAACGATTTGGATTAACGCCAAGAAAGTAGTTGCCCATCAGGGATACCGTGCTACAAAGCGTGGGAGTTGTGGTTTCACTAATGTTTCAGAGTCTGTCTGGGATTTTCACGTAGGTAGCTATCAGGTTTGTCATAAATGGCTTAAAGACAGGCAGGGCCAAGCGCTCTGCGAGAAGGATATCGCCCATTACCTAAAGATCATTTGTGCGATTAATCATACTATTCCTATCATGTCTACAATTGAGTCAACCATTGAGGAACATGGTGGTTGGCCTCATGCCTTCTATACACGTCAAGAGTCTAAACATTCTAACCCCCACAGCAATCACCCTCATTAAATTTATGTTCTGCGGTGATCTTCCAATTACGGCTGAAACACCAATAATCAATTATCTTTGTCCTGAATCAGAGGAATCTAATTGAAATTAACTCCAAGATGATGTCCAATTATGACTTCAAGGCATTAATAGTTCACGAACACGATTCTGCCATTTAACGAGATGTTTAACTTTTAATTCGTCTAACTTCCCCCATGGAATGGAACTGTCTCGGAGTTCATAACTGAATATCTGGTCGGCATTCACTTCACGTTTTTCTATGTGCTCTAGTTGTCGAGATCGACAGTAAGCAAGCCAGCGCTCTTTACCATAACCATCCCGAATCTCAGGGAAATTGCGTGCAAGATATCTGAATATCAAAGGCTCTACCCGCGAATCATCTGACTGAACTGATTCCAAATTAAATTCTGCACCTTGGCGTAGAACTTCATTCATCAATTTCCGGTCCGGATCAGAAATAAACCCATCATAAATCGCTTCATCTGGATCCGCCTGAAAGGAAGAGAATTGATTTTTTTTGTGGACTTCTTTACTTTGGATATACTGGACAAATGGATTTGAGGAATTAGAAGTGCGATACTCATTAAGAACCGCGTGTCGCTCTTGCACCTGAGATTCTTTCAGGTGTATTCGCTCCAAGATTTTGCTCTGCGATAAGTCAGTGGAAAGTAGGTGTGTGAGCTCTGACCACCGAGCCACAAAGGGAGATTTATTGGTCTTCACCGATAAAAGTGCTCGGGCCGCCAGAGACTTATCGTCCTGTGTCCATTGAATGTATGGCTTTAGCAGAGGGGTAGGGTCATAAAATAGATCGAAAGCATGGATTTCCTTTTCGTACTGTCCCAATGCTCCTAAACTGCTCAGAAGTGTGGAGCATGACCGATCCGTAGGAATCCTCCAGACTACATGGAGAATGGTCTCCCCTGAATCCATGATGCTCTTGACATTCTCCTTTTTGCGCAAGCTAAGCGCATGATCCCATAATGGCCGTGCTCGTTGGTGAATTCGTTTGGACAACTTCCATGTATAGATTGAATCTCCAATCGCGCTGTGATGGTCTAATATTTCTCCCGGTTCAAGGTTTGCAATGGATAAATCCTCCAACTTAAATGAAACCCGGCCATTTTCTCTTTTCGGCCAATGTTTCAGGGCCTCTGGGAACAGAAGAAAAGCAGCTCGCACCAAATCAATGGTGTCCCAAGAAGAATTCCCATTGTCCCAAAACCACCTATAAGGATCACGGAGGTTACGATAAAACAATACCCTAGTTAGTTCATGATCGAAACTCATACCATTGTAAGCAACGCTACAAGTACCTGCACGACTGAGTTCGTCATGTATTCGTTTAGCAAACTCTCCCTCCGCAAACCCATGTTCATGGGCATCCATTGGCAAAATTCCATGTACATTCACAGCGCCCGGCCCTATGGGACAGTCCAATTGCGGCTTGCACTTCAGCTCTATTTCCTTACCAATCAACTCAAGATTCTCATCCGTACGGACTCCTCCAAACTGTACAATCCGATCACGATGAGGGTTTTTCCCCCATGTTTCATAGTCATACCAAAAAAACTCCATTCTATCGTGTATTAATTTTGTTAGTCCTACCACAAATATTTTGACATCTTACACCAGCAAAGTGACCATACTCTGATCAGTCGGAAGAAAAAATATTTTCTCGGTAATTTTCATACTCCTTCAGTCCATTGCGCAGGAAGACTTCAAATTCGTCAGCAGATACGACACCGCTCAACTGTACCAAAGGTTCATCTGTTGCAGTGCCATTCATGATTGCATAAGTAGGAAGTGCTAAGGTTCCAGTTAGTTTTTCCTGAAATGCCTGAAACTGACGGCCTTCTGGCCCATCCGTATATAGACGGCTAAGCACAAAACGCTCAGATAGCAACCCGCTCACATCTCCACGTTCAAATACATTGACCTCCATCTCTCTACAATTCGTACATGTATAACCGGAAAAGTCAATAAAAAGAGGAAGATCAAGAAGTACCGCTTGTGAAAATGCACTCGGCAAATCATCCTTAATCCATTCCTGCTGGATCCCTGTGGTGTGCATTCCTATCATATCTGACCCTCGCGGTGGCAGGTAAGCATCAAGCTGACCAAGGCGTCCTCCAAAAAGTCCGGGGAGCATATAGAAGGCAAGCCCGAAAAATAATATCCCAAATATTAGCCTTCCAGCACTTACACGAACAATTTTGGGATTCACCGAGAGTCGTAAATGACCAATGAGGTATAGCCCGGCAAGAAAACACAACACAATCCAAAGTGCAATTGCCAACGTACGATCAATTATGCCAAGTCCCCAGACCAGATCTACATTGGAGAAAAATTTGATTGCAGCAGCAATTTCAATAAAACCAAATATGACGGCAATCTCCCGCATCCAGCCGCCACTTCCAGGCAGAGACTTGAGCGCTTTCGGAAAACAGGCAAACGCTACAAAGGGTAGTGCAAACGTAAAGCTGAATGTCGCCATCCCCAAAATTCCATAAAACCAGGCACCTGAAGCAATACTTGGAAGTAGTAATCCAACGAACGGTACAGTGCATGTGAATGAGACGAGGGTGAGGGCTAATCCCATGAGTAACACGCCAATGTAATCCTGCCGCTCCGCCCCCTTTTGATCAAACCAGTTTACAAGCGATGACGGCAATCTAAGATTAATCACTCCGAGCAGTGATAACCCGAAAAGAAGAAAAGCAACCGCAATCAAGAGATTAACCCAGGGGTTTGCAGCAACAATCTGAGTCCCTGCGCTTCCGACAATCAGGGAGAGGCCAACCCCTAACCCTGTGAAAGTGAGTACGATTGCCAGACCATACAGCAATGCCATACGTATGGGAGTGCCTTGTGCGTGTCGGGTAAAGTAAGAGACCGTCAGCGGAATCATCGGGTAGATGCAGGGCATGAGTAGTGCACCAAGCCCAGCTCCAATCGCCAAGAAAAGAAACCCCCAAATACCCGAAGATTCATTCGTCTCCATATCTGATTCGGAGAGATTCTGGATACCAAGAGATAAAGGGACGCTTAATAGTTCAACCGAGGCGGAGGCACCTGCAATTTCTTGAAGTGGTATGCCACTCTCGGTGAACGAAGTAGTGAACAACTCTGACCGAGGCGGAAGACAGATGAGATCATTACAGATCATGAACTCAATGCTTCCCTCTACCCTACCCCCAGAGAAATCCGACTCAACAGAATAATCCGCCCAAACTGTCGCTCTTCCTTCAAAATAGGATACCACTTTATCAAAGTAGGGATCAAAGCCAGATCGAGTATTGAGTTGTTGCAATGAGTCCAGTAACACCAGACCTGACGGTAAAGAATTGAACTGGACTGAGAGTGCTCGGCTGGGGGGAGGCGAATTCAAGGCATACATTCGCCAGAGACCACCCTTTGGATCATCAGGGGGTAATATTCCCTCAACGAGAATCCTCGCAGAGGTTGCATGATGCTCTGCCTTTACATCCCATGACACAGTGGATTGAGCCGAGACAGCACCAATCGTGACGGGTGCAGTCAAAATCACAAACAAGGAGAGTGATGATCGGCTATGCCAGAGTGTCCGCAGGAACCACATCCACACGAAGCTGAGCATGCACTTCGGCATGAAGCTTAACCGTTGCAGTGTACTCACCAAGGACTTTGATGTCCTCATTAATGGAAATGACGCGGCGATCAATATTAAAACCTTGTAGTGCCAATCCAAGGGCAATTTGCTGCGCAGTAATTGTACCAAAAATTCGATTTTCAGCACCAACCTTTGCCTCTACCTTTACGACGGCACTCTCAAGTTGGTTCTTGATTTCTTCGGCATTGTTACGCTCCTGAGCATGACGTCGTGCCTGCTGTCGCAACTGATCCTCAAATGCACGAACTGTTCCGGGCGTTGCTAACTGGGCAAGCCCCTGTGGAATCAGCCAATTACGACCATAACCATTTTTCACACTGACAACCTCTCCCATGTTACCGAGATTTTGGACATCAGCTAAGAGAATCACTTTCATTAAATCACTCTATTTTCTGACTGAAAAACTGGCTCTGTTAACGTACAGAATCAGAGACATACGGCAGTAAGGCCAGATGCCGTGCACGTTTAATGGCACGGGAAATTGCCCGCTGTTTTTTTGCAGGAATATCCAATACCCTCCTGGGATACATCTTCCCTTGCTCGTTGATAAATCGCTTCAGGTACTCAATATCCTTGTAATCTATATATTTTTGAGACATACTAGTTTTCCTCGCTTTCAGGATTGGGAACCGATTGAGTACTTGATCTAGTTGCCTCATAATGGGCAACCATAGATTTATCCATTGCCAAAATTAGTGAGCGTAGCACATTGTCATCAATCGTGAGTGCTCGCTCAATTCGAGGAATGATTGTACCCGGCCCCTCAAAGTACAGATTGACATAGTACCCGTTCCTCTTCTTGTCAATCGGATACGCCAGCTTCCGTGTCCCCCACTCGTCAACTTCAGTAATTGAACCTCCAGCACCTTCTATGATTTCGTTAACCCTTGCAACGACCTCGGCAGTCTGTTCGCTGGTTAACACCGAGGTAAGGATGTACGTCAGTTCGTACATCTTGCGATTCATGGCCATGCTTATCCCTACGGAATGACTAAATTATTGATGGGTCATGCCCTCGTGTCTCACGGGAGCAGGGTAAGTAGTTTGGTACACTGGTTCAATTCGTTTGTTCCAGAGTCATGAGCTAATCATACGTTCTGCATAATCTGCCGTCTGCAATGCAGTTAGGAGATCATCCAGTTCGCCCTCAATGATTTTTCGGAGAGGATAGTTTTTGTTTTCACCTTCCAGTCGGTGATCCGTAACGCGATCCTGTGGGAAGTTGTAGGTTCTGATCTTAACAGAACGATCTCCAGATCCGACTGCCTGTCTTCGGACGGCGTCCCTCTCTGCATTGACCTCACTCATTTTTTTCTCGTAGAGTCGAGAACGGAGGACACGCAGGGCTTTATCTTTATTTTTGTGCTGGCTCTTTTCATCTTGACAGGTCACAACGAGTCCAGTAGAGATATGGGTAATTCGAACCGCCGAGTCGGTGGTATTCACACTCTGACCACCAGGTCCACTGGAGCGATATACATCAATTTTGATATCATTCGGGGCAATTTCAATTTCTACATCTGTGGCCTCTGGCAGTACCGCAACACTGGCAGCAGAGGTATGCAATCTTCCACTGGACTCCGTAAGAGGTACTCGCTGGACACGATGCACTCCATTTTCATACTTGAGACGACCAAAAACCTTGGAACCGCTGATTCCGAAGATGACTTCCTTGAATCCACCAACACTTCCAGGTGAACTATTCATGACCGTCAACTTCCATCCTCTTCTTGATACGTAGCGCTCATATAGGCGAAAAAGATCGGCGGCAAATAATGCTGCTTCGTTTCCTCCAGTTCCCGCACGGATTTCTACGATCGCGTCTCGGGCATCTTCAGGATCTTTAGGTGTGAGCACCCGTCGGAGCGATTCTTCCATCCGAGGCAATTTAGCATTTAAGGCATCCAACTCTTCCCGAGCCAATTCTACCATGTCTGCATCCTCATCAGAGCGGATCATTTCTTGCATTTCTTTGGCATCGGATAGAGCAGACTCGTACAGATCAATCGCTCCAACAACTTCGGATAACTCACGATGCTCTGGGCCCAGGGCCGCCATTCGGCTGGAATCCATAGCCGTGGCTGGATCCGACATGAGTTCATTTAACTCATGGAACCGTTCTTTCACTTCGTTAAGTTTTTCCAAATCAATCATCACTCAAAACCTTAAAAGGCAATCCAGATTGAGTCAAGTGTATAAATCACCTAATCTGTTGTACCACGGGGAGTATACTCCCTACCATACTTTCTGATTTGACAGGATAATTCGACGCTGCACAGAACACGAACTACCATCGCCGATACAGCCCCGAAGATGAGTTACACGGTAACCACAAAATAACAGTAATTCAAGACTCAAGACTGGCTTATACTCAGGTCAACGATGCCGCACGCTGCGTGAGGCATCCTCAATAAATTGATGAAATGAACTCCCGGAATTTCCAATCAGCTTATCTATCTCAGACAATGGAATCATTAGCCGCCATTTACCTGTAGACGTACCTGTGTTTTCAACGAGTTGAGCGGTTTCAAGTTGTGGAAGAATTGAGTTGAAAAATTTACCAGATTCTCTGCCAATTCTCTGACCAATAACCTTTTCTTGTATCGCAGTAGCTCGACTGAACATTCGAATGAATCGCATCGCAATTTTCATATCCTTGTCCATTTCAGCAGGAACAGGCATTTCGCCAACCTGCTCTTGCTCGGAATCCAACTGCAATTGAAATCCATTGGTACGAAGGATTGAATTGATCATCTGGGGATCAAAGAAGGAGCGCGTCCCTTCCTCTGAGTTGCTTCCCACAACAATTGAGTCAAAAGTGCACTTTCTGAAGATCGTTCCCTGTAAGCTGTCAAAATGATCAATCGCCAACTCCGCAAACCGACATTCGGTAAACTTGCAATCAATAAGTTCAGAATTACTGATGCTGGTGACATTGAAAAACGAGTTGGATATATCAAGATTCCGAAGCTTACGATTAGAAAGCATATTTACTGGAAAATTTATATCCGTCAATGGTAGTTGGATATCTTGGGATGACTCCAATAATTCCAGCATGAGAGCAGCAGAATTTTCATGAGAATAGGATATGTGCCATTTACCACTGAGTAATTCTTGAAGGTGACGAAGTATCGTATCAAGAGATACTGACATTTTGCTCTGAGATATAAGGTATCGAGTCGCTTCTTTTATGACAATAGATGTAACCGAACCCGCATCCAAAATCATGCTAGCATCAAAATTATCCTTCTCACAGAGTGCTCGGCCTAAGGCTTGCCCCAAATAAAATGCCTGAAAGTCTTCGTGATCAAATCGCACTCGACCATCGCGTTGACGACCAGACGATACATCGTGTCGGAGAAGAGCATGATCCGTGATCCGTTTATCAATCTGACGGAAAATGTCTGGCCTCATATTATTAGCCTCAACAAATATCTCAATAATCACTCGAACCACATCCACATTCAAAGCATCTACTGAACAAATCCACATTTCAGAGGCTATTTGGGCGAGCAACTCGTGATGCTCGTCAAGTGTAAGTAGTCGGGACTGATCCGTTCCTGACCGATCAATCCATTTATGTTCGGACTCCCTATGAATGATTCCCTCTACAAAATCAAAAAAATAATCTGTCTGTGATTGTCCGAGCCGATCTAAAAATATATCTATCTGTCTGTCCTCTTTGGCTACATCCATCAGCCTTCGGACAAGGACTGCCCTCGTCAATACCGGGTGGTCTTCTCTTCCAAGACGTTGTTTGACATTTTCGTATAATTCATCGGGGCGAGGTACTTCTCGCTTACGGGCGTATTCAAGAAATACCTCTCGATTCCACCTGTGTAATGCGTAATGGTGGATCTCAATATTTTCCTTGATACGCACAGAGTCCACCACTCTTGACTGAGCACGAAGAGACGAATTAAAATATCCTTTACGGGCGGCAACCAGTAGAGTACCAGAGGATGATAATTGTTCCACCAAGTTACTGATTGCCAAAATTGCCTCGCCGGTTTCTGAATCAACCAGCATCTCCTCGTAGCCATCAAAAGCAGGAATGATTGCCCCCATTTTCACTAACTCTAAAAACGAGTCATAATAAAGAAATTGGAAGCGAAGCTTGTTTGAAAGAAGGGCGATGACAGCATCATCAAATCGCTGGAATGACCGACCTCCCAATGGCACAGGAAGAATCAGAGTGCTCGCTTGTTTCTTTTTAAATGCCAATGCCTGATCAACAGAGATTTTTTCAATAAGTGACGTTTTTCCTTCCCCTGCATCCGAAGTTAAAAAATATATGGAGGTCATGCCTGCAGGTTGTTGCCCCAGCCTTTGCCTGAGTTCACTTGTTGAATCATTAAAGTTTAGATCACCTGCCGAATGATCAAAGTTATCAGATAACTTCCCGCTCGGAGAAACGAAGTGCTCGGGGGGAGAAACATACTTGATGATTCTATCCGCAAGCATATCAAGCCTCGCTAGTACAGAGCGAATCCACTTTTCAGCTCTCCACTCTGAACCATCATCGTGTATAACCATGATCCCATCGGACCTGGCTTTTATCTCGGCCTCAAGATCTTGACCACGGATAGACATGAGTAATTTGTCCCCCTCAAAGAGGAGTTCTCCATCTTCGTCAGCAAATGTTGTAACGATACGCTTAAAATTGTCATATTGCATCTTCCTGATGATTATAGGTTATCAGAGGAATAACCTCTCATGATTAACGATTTATATGGCGTCCCACGCCTAGTTGTCACTTTTGGAACAAGATGGATGATTGAGGCATCTTGAAGTAGCGCATACCGAATACCTGGCCACATATCGTCATCACCAGATACCAGAACCAATGATTCTGACTTGTTCATAGCAAAATGAATTAAGTCCACAGTGATCATGCTGTCAACTAGCTTCTGCTCACTGCGGTAAAATACCATTTCGGGGGTTACATCACAAGATGGATGAGTACAGGTCTCATTGTCAACAAACGAATTAACAACTGATAATGGACAACTTGCAGGTAGTTCACATTGTTGAATCGGAGGTTTTCTCACATTTAATTTGCCGAAGTTTGATCGTACTCGAAATGTATGAGGAAAGATAGTTTTCGGATCGGATGCAAGTGCTGTGACTAATTCGACATGAATGATCAATTCCTTTTTCCCATGAACGGAATAGCGTTGAGGAAAATCATTTTTTATTTGCGCAGACAATTTTTGAGCCTTGTTTGATAGATTTATCCAATGCATCCATCCTCCGTACAAACGACAAGAGACCCTTTCTCCCAAGACCATCTGACTAAAATTGAGCTTGCTTAAAATTGTTTTGATGGTTCGCTGTAACGATATATGTTTCAGTGAATTATGTAAATTATCGTAGTCAATAAGTATGATCATGGAGATCAAATAAATAAGTAATCTTGGACACCATAGCTGCACGAAAGTTTTTTGCGGATGATTCTAAATGGCATAGCCGTCATGCCATTGTGTGTCTATCCCGCTCAGTCGTATGATTCTTATGACGAAGCACAAAACAAAATAAATCGACTAGTTCAAACCACGCCCAACTGCATTCGCAACGTTTCCAACCTGTTGGATCAGATCCTTAAACTGTTCAAAATTCAATGCCTGCAACCCATTGGCAGACGCGTCAGAAGGATGATGATGGACATCAACAACAAGACCGTCTGCCCCAGTTGCAACAGCCGCACGAGCCAGGGGAATAACATGATCCCGAATGCCTGCCCCTTGGGAGGGATCAACAAAAATGGGAAGGTGACTTTTTGCCTTTACCACAGAAACTCCAGATAAATCCAAGGTTAAGCGGGTGGCTCTCTCAAATGTACGGATTCCTGACTCACATAAAATGATCTGGGTATTCCCGGATCTCATGATGTACTCGGCTGCCATGAGCCACTCTTCTATCGTTGCAGCGACTCCCCGCTCAAGCATAACCGGTTGACCTGATTCGCCGACTGCACGGAGTAACTCAAAGTTCTGCATATTTCTAGCTCCAATCAGAAGAAGATCAGCATACTGGGCAATCGTGTCAAGTAATCCAGTGCTACTCACCTCCATAACCAATTTTAATTTCCTACTGTCTACCGCCTTGCGGATCATGTTTAATCCGCTCGAATCCAATAAGTTATGGTCGTAGAGAGATGTACGGGGATGATGTACATTTCCTTGAAGGAGTGAAGCACCCGAAGTTTCGGCTAGATTCGCCGCTGCGTTGATTTCCTCTTCACTTTCTGTACTGCGAAGACCTGCCATAATGGTAATCTCGCCTCCACCAACCTCTACACCATCAATATTGACCACCGTTGATTCTTCGCGTCCAGCACGACTGGCAAGTTTGTAAGGCTCAGTGACACGCTGCACATTCGCAACACCCGAAAGTCCGCGAATAATGGTATGATCAAATCCAGGGCGAACCCCGATCGCACCCAAAACAACCTGATTCACCCCGCTCGACTGGTGGACATCAAATCCAAAAGCATTAAGGTTGGTAATTACTGCTTCAACTTGCTCTTGGGAAGCAGATTTATTCATAATCACGACCATAATACGAGAGGCAATAAATTAACTTCAACTTTGTTCAGAAAAGGCCGTTCAGCGATAGCGGTCTAATGCAAAATTTTTGCCTAAATAATGCTGCCTGACTTTGGGATCAGAGGCCAATTGCTCAGCGGTTCCCGACTTCATAATCTTACCATCAAAAAGTAAATAGGCACGGTTGGTGATCGCTAACGTCTCATGAACATTGTGATCCGTTATTAAAACGCCAAGACCTAAATCCGCCAGTTGACAAATGATCTCCTGAATATATTCAACCGTGATCGGATCTACCCCAGCAAACGGCTCATCTAACAGAAAAAAACTTGGTTGAAGGACCATGGAGCGAGCGATCTCTGTACGTCGACGCTCCCCACCAGAGAGTGTATAGGCTTTGGCTGTCCTGATATTCTCCAAACCAAACTGATCAATTAGCTTATCAACCCGCTCCTCACGCTCCTGCGGGGTTAGTTTTTGAAATTCCAGAACTGCATAAAGATTTTGCTCCACCGTTAATTTCTGAAATACGCTCGTTTCCTGCGCTAAATAACCCAATCCTTGGCGAGCTCTCTTGTACATGGGAAGAGCGGTAATATCCCTCTCCCCAAGATAGATTCGCCCATGATTCGGGCGCTCTAGCCCAACGATCATATGGAATGAAGTCGTCTTTCCCGCTCCATTGGGACCTAGTAATCCAACCACTTCCCCACACTTCACTTCCAAGGAGACATGATCAACGACCGTTCGCTTCTTGAACCGTTTCGTCAGTCCCTCTGCGCGTAAGTTTAACGTGCCCATTCCTGTATCCATGTTAATGACTTACCTAACAGATCTTCCTTCGTAGGTTTGAGTGCAGGATTCCAGTTGAGTCCGTCAAGGCCCAGTTCAGAAGGGAGATCGGATTCCGGATAGCGTACTCCCTGAATATCCGTGCTGAACACCATTTTCCGAAGTGAATCTCCTTCAAATTGAATACGAATTTCATCACCCGAAACCTTAAAAGCACCATCGGGGGAATTATTCTCATCTATGTAGAAATATACGGCCTCCGCGTTGGGGCCTATCGTGTAAGTAAGGATTGAATCACGCTGAGTCCTACTAGAGAGATTGCGTCCCTTGATCTGACTAATTCTTTGAGTCATACTGTCTTCCTGAGCAATGAACGAGTTCCCCCGAATAAATAATGAATCGATCTTCCCATTGTTCATGACAATCTTCACCGTGTCCCCTGTGAGTTGGGACTCATCTGTCCAGATGTAGGGATTTCCGTAAAGCTGGATGGTTTCATACCCATCATCAACGGATTGATCATAGATCATGGAGTCTGCACTTGCTGCCATAGAGAGATTCCAAATTCTGACCCGTCCAATGGCTTGCATATGGGAAGCCCCATCTTGATCCTGCATCCGAAGAACATCTCCTCGGACAATGAGAGTGTCAATCCGAAGTGAATCACGTTCAATATACATGAAGAAAGGATTCCCGCGTACGATGCTCAGTGAGTCCTTAGCATTATACTCTACCCTTTGGCCAGAAACCCATATTGAATCTCCCCCAAGAGTAGTCAGATAACGAACCGATCCCCGTGCAAGAGATATTGAATATTTTCGATGATGAATCAGTGAATCAGATACAAGCCTAACTTCATCAGATTCCATTTGAACATTCCCAACCAAATCAGCAACCTCATCCTCGGTCCAGTAGAGCCCCGACTCACCACTCAATGTTGTTACAGAGTCCATAAGAACAAGCCCCTCTGGAAACTCTATTCGCTTCTCATCAACATAATGAATCCCCACAGAAGAAGAAGTGACTACTTCCCCATTCGAAAGTCGCACGCTCCCGATTGCACGCCCAATTTCTGAATCCTCATCATAGAATAATGAGTCTGCCTGAAGCGTATCTGTTTCATGGATCAGAACTGCATTATGAATGAATGAAGTCCTTCGGCGTGTGACATTACGAATTGCCTCATCCGAAGTGACCAAGGTGGTGCCATAGGTTACTCGTACATTCTGGTTGATGAACTGAAAAAAATCATCTTCATTTTGCACACCGATCAATGAGTCTCCTTGAACAAAAACAGAATCCGTGTCTGCATAGGCATAATCATTTGACTCCCGATAGTACCCATTATCCTGTTGCATCAGCGCCACCAAAAGTAACCATAACACGATTGATCTCATGAGTCAACCATGATCTGAGCTCTGAATTGCCCAATCTGATAAGATCTCAAATCCTCCTTAGCTTCCAATCCCATCCCCGTTACAACTTCTTCGGGTGTCGTAATATGTACAAACCTATCCGTTCGGAGCAACTGATCCTGTTCCAACCATTCAATGCGTTCGGTGACCAAGGTCCTGTTGTCCTTTGTTTCAATCAGAACATCCCCCTTCGCAATAAAATATTCTCTCTCTTTGAAGTAGGAGACGCGGTCTGCTTCCAGTAATGCCGAAAACGCCCCCGAAGAATCATAAATTGTAACCTCTACTTTCTTCTGCAGACTCTGAAGACGTTGAAGCGTGGAATCTCCTTCACCAAACCACTGTACATGATCGGCAGAAATCCTGAGCCGAGTAAGGCTTTCATCAAATTCAGAATCTGCCTGGGATAGCACAATCTCAACATCCCAACTTTCTTTGGAAGGGCCAGAAGGAGCAGATACCGCGAGGGAGTCTAAATCCCGATGAGTGCAGGATGATGAAAGGAACAGGACTAAAAACCAGAGAAGTGCAGATGCTGAACCAACACTGCGACGCCGATCAGTAACGTGAAGTGGCGAAATAAGCAAACTGGTCACGAAGAGGCAAAAGAAAGGATGAGCGGGAAACGAGATTCGAACTCGCGACCTTCTGCATGGCAAGCAGACGCTCTACCAACTGAGCTATTCCCGCAAGGTTGAGGGTTCTTACACTCTCTTTACTTAGACTGTTCCGTAACCAAGCTATTCACTTCTGTGAGTCAAAAATCCTTGTTTCAAAAGTAGCTCAGCATTAAGAATTGCTCCGCCCGCGGCTCCCCGAACGGTGTTATGTGATAGGACAACAAACTTGTAGTCCAATACCTCACATGGACGAATCCGTCCGATACTTACCGTCATTCCACCACCAAGATCTGAATGGCGCCTGGGCTGGGGAAAGAACTCATCATCAAATACATGAAATAACTGATCAGGTTCAGTAGGTAAATCTAATTCTGCAATTGGGCTCACGAAGGAATCAAATACATCACGAACCTGATCAAGTTTAGCATCAGAGTCCAATTTTACTGAAACACATTCCAAATGCCCATCCAGAACCGGGACTCGATTACACTGGGCACTAATCGCAATGGATGTAGGCTGCAATTGACCTTCTACCAGTGCTCCAAGAATTTTATTCGGCTCATGGACAAGTTTGTCTTCTTCACCTCCAATAAAGGGGACGACATTCGCCAAGGCATCTAGTGAGGAGACCCCTGGATATCCAGCTCCAGAGAGTGCCTGCATGGTCGTTACCTGAACAGCCTGAACACCAAACCGATCATGAATGGGTTTGAGCGCGCAGGTTAGACCTACGGTGGAGCAATTTGGGTTGGTCACGATGTATCCCGAATGACTCCAATCCTGGGATTGAATGAGAGGGATATGATCAGGGTTGATCTCTGGAATCAGTAGGGGGATGTTTGGATGCATCCGGTAACTTTTTGCATTGGATATCACGGGATATCCCGCCTTAGCCAGCATTGGCTCGGCATGATCTGCTACGGAGGCATGTAGCCCCGAAAAGATTACGTCACAGGGAAGGTCTTCTTCCAGAGGTAAGACCTTCATTGAAGCGACAGAGGTCGGAATATTGGTCGTCCCAATCCAGTTAACCACCTCACGATATTGGCTTCCTGCGGATCGGTCCGATGCCACAAGAGCGGTGATGGTAAACCAGGGATGCCCCTCTAATAATTCAACAAACTTCTGGCCTACTGCACCTGTTGCTCCAACAATCCCAGTCCTAAGCGCACGCATTCAATCAAGTCGATAATTATTCAACGCGCCTTGCTACCGAAGAAAAGAAGAATTGTGCCCTTCATTGGAGGTGATCGCACCTAGAATGAAGAACCTCTACACGAACGAGGGATGGATGGATCTTATTCATCTTGAGCGCAACCCTCCGTATCAGCAGTTAAGGATTCAACGAGCGGGTCAATTTCTGATTGGCGCCAGCGCAGGACAATTTCATTCAACTCATCCTGATCAATCAGGAATGTATCATGCCCATGAGGGCCTTCTAAAACTGCAAGTTCTGCATGAGGGATATATTGAGTGAGTTCTACGGACTCCTCCAACCGATACAGGACATCCGAACGGATGCCAATCGCCAATGTAGGTTGAGCGATCATTGACAGCGTGGATGAGTAGCTTCCTCGGTTTCTGGCAACATCATGCGTATCCATAGAGCGCGTCAAGTATACGTAACAGGCAGGATCAAAACGATTAACAATTTTATCCCCATGGTGATGAAGCCAAGTTTCTACACGGTAGGAGCCAGCCCGATTTTGACCTCGCCCGAACCGAGATTCAAAGGATCCCAATGAACGATAGGATACCATTGCCATCATGCGCGCAACTGCTAACCCATTGTGAGGGGGAGTCTGTGGCTCATAGTCGCCATGATTCCAGTTGGGATCCGAAAAAATTGCTTGACGCTGTGCCTCACTCCATGCGATGCACCACGACGAGTGACGTCCTCCGACTGCAATGGGTACAATTCCACATACATATTCAGAGCCATAGTAAGCCCATTCCAGAGCCTGCATCCCACCCATACTCCCTCCAATCACAAACGCAACCTTTTGAACCCCCAGGTGATCCAGCAATGATTTATGCAGACGAACCGTATCCCGAATCGTTGCCTGGGGGAGGTCATTCCCATAGGTGATCCCTGTTTCCGGATTCACAGAAATCGGAGAAAGCGTACCGTAAGGGGATCCAATCACATTGGCACAGATAACAAAGAATTTATCCGTATCCAATGCTTTCCCTGGGCCGATACAACCTGACCACCAGGACGTTGCATTGGGAGTACTCGTCAGAGAGTGTCCGACTAAGATGACATTGTTCCTGGCTTCATTCAACCGCCCCCAACGTTCATACCCCACCGGGACATCGTGAAGTGCTTCTCCACTCTCAAATTCAAACGTTGATATGTTGGCCACTCTTGGCATCCAGTCCCAAGGCGGCGTACCCATCCGGATACGCCGCCAGATTAGGATGAGAAATTAGGCTGGTACACTTTCGGTGATTGAACTCAGCGCATGCGCAAAATCAGATTTGATATCTTCAATATGTTCAATACCCACCGATACCCGAATTAAATCTTCGGTCACACCGGCAGAAACCTGCTCTTCACGAGCCAACTGCTGGTGTGTGGTTGAAGCAGGATGAATCACAAGTGTCTTCGCATCACCGACATTGGCAAGGTGGCTGGCAAGATTCGTGTTGTTCACAAATGCCTGACCAGCTTCTAAACCGCCCTCAACACCAAATGTGAGAACTGGACCGAATCCATTGTTCAGATACTTCTGAGCATTGTTGTGATACGGGTGAGACACCAAACCTGGATAACTGACCCAAGAAACTTCGGGCCGAGTTAAGAGCCACTTGGAAAGTTCCAGAGCATTATCACAGCTACGCTGTACCCGTAGCGAGAGGGTTTCAAGTCCCTGGAGGAGCAGGAAGGATCCGAATGGATTCTGGCATGGACCAAAATCACGCAGCCCTTCGACTCGAGCACGGATAATGAAGGCTAAATTCGCGCCAAGGACGCCCCGAGGACCAAATACATCCCAGAAGCTCAGACCATGATACGCGGGGGATGGTTCGGTGAAGGTTGGGAACCGTCCATTATCCCACGGGAACGTGCCCGCATCCACAATGACACCACCAATGGTATTCCCATGGCCACCGATCCACTTGGTGGCACTGGCAACGACAATATCCGCACCATAGTCAATGGGACGGCATAGATATCCCGCAGCACCGAATGTGTTGTCAACCACGAGTGGGATCCCATTTTTTCGGGCCACTTCCGCAATTGCCTCAAAATCTGGCACATTAAATTTGGGATTCCCGATGGTTTCTACATAGATCGCCTTTGTGCGATCATCAATGAGTGCTTCTATAGAGCGGGGATTATCCCCGTTGGCAAACCGAACGCTAATCCCAAGTCTGGGCAAAGAGACCTTAAATTGGTTATAGGTCCCACCATAGAGATAGCTGGATGAAACGATATTATCGCCTGATTCTGCCAATGTGGACAGGGCTAAGAACTGAGCTGCTTGTCCACTGGATGTGGCCAAAGCAGCCAAGCCACCTTCAAGTGCTGCAACACGCTTTTCGAAAACATCATTCGTCGGATTCATGATCCGAGTGTAGATATTCCCGAACTCCTTCAATGCAAATAAATTTGCACCGTGATCCGTATCGTTGAACACATAGGATGTGGTTGCATAGATCGGCACCGCACGCGCATTGGTTGCGGGATCCGGATCCTGCCCTGCATGAACCTGAAGGGTTTCAAAATGAAGAGATTGACCGTTCTGTGACATAAGAGTTGCCTCGCAAAATTTGTTAAGGGTTACGCATTAGTCCGACGGCCCTTATCAAGAAGTTCTGACTAACCCTTAGAGGCCTCTTCCAGGTAGGATGAGGGGAAGAGGTTGGACTTGAACCGTTAGGTGGTTCACGCCCTTCCGCTCATCTCTCCTCGCAACCGCGAGGCAGGAAGTGGCACCCTTCCACATGAGGCGTCCAAACCTCAGGGGGGTTGCCAGGGCTTCATAGGGCCTGAACCCTCCACCCTTCTCGATGAACTGCACGGACATCATGCAACTGTACTAATATACACATAAAACATCACAAATGTTCAATCATTTTGAACATTTTTTGATATTTTTTTAATTTTCTGAAAAATTTTTGCTCATCGCCTCGGTAAATCACCGACTCCTTTGGTCGGAAGAGCAATAAATCCAGACAGATATGCATCTGCATGACGAGCGGCTTCACGCCCTTCGCTGATCGCCCAGACAACCAATGACTGACCGCGTCGTGCGTCACCTGCGGCAAAAATGCCAGGCACATTCGTCTGATAATCGTTTGAAGTTTTAAAATTCTTTCTGTGATCCAACTTTACCCCAAGGGGGCCTGCAATATTCTCGGTCTCTGGACCGGTATATCCAATTGCAAGCAGAACAAGATCTGCCGGCCAGCTTTTGACTGTCTCGGAGTGTTCAATAAGTTTTTGATCTTTGAGTTCTACATTGACCGTTCGGAGTGTTTTCACACGCCCCTCTTCCCCCTCAAAGGCTCTGGTCATCACACTCCAGTGGCGATCTGCCCCTTCTTCATGTGAGGAACTGGTTCGCATGACCATCGGATAGTAGGGCCACGGTTGATGAGAGGGTCGTTCATCTGGAGGAGTAGGGAGCAGTTCAAATTGTGTAACCGAACTTGCCCCCTGCCGATTGGCCGTTCCAACGCAGTCACTCCCCGTATCTCCTCCCCCAATGACAATCACATCTTTTCCTTTGGCACTGATGGGTTGGATATTTTCGCGTCGTAGATCATCCCCTTGATTCAGCTTATTTTGCTGACGGAGGTAATCAAACGCGTAATGGATTCCTTCTAATTTACGACCATGAACTGGAAGGTTTCTCGGTTTCGTTGCACCAGTACATATGACCACTGCATCAAATTCAAGTAAGCGTGAGCATGCATACGCTCCCCCTACCTCTGCACATGTCAAAAATTTGATTCCGCTCTCCTCCATGATGTTTAGACGGCGATCAAGAACCCACTTTTCTAATTTAAAATCTGGAATACCATAGCGTAACAGACCACCAATCCGATCATCTCGTTCCAGTACAACTACGCGATGGCCAGCACGATTCAACTGATCTGCGGCGGCTAATCCCGCTGGACCCGATCCAATAACTGCCACTTTTTTTCCAGTGCGTCGTGGGGGCTGTGCAGGTTGAACCCATCCTTCACGAAAAGCATACTCAATAATCTCTTTCTCAATCTGTTCTATTGTGACTGGATCATCAATAATCCCCAAGACACAAGCGGTCTCGCAGGGTGCAGGACAGATCCGTCCAGTAAACTCAGGAAAATTATTTGTAGCAGCGAGTCGCTCATAAGCCGCTTTCCAGTCCCCCCGATAGACAAGATCATTCCAATCGGGGATTACATTCCCTAATGGGCAACCAGATTGGCAAAAGGGAATGCCACAATCCATGCAACGTGCAGCTTGCTGGCTTAGCTGATGCTCGCTGAATGGAGCATAGACCTCACTCCAGTCTTTGATTCGCTCTTCAACAGGTCGATGAGCGGGTAGCTCACGCGGATACTCAATGAAGCCAGTTGTTTTTCCCATCGGTCAGGCTGCAATCGCCAAGGGATTGGATTCCTTTGCCAAGCGCTCCAGTGCATTCCGGTATTCAATCGGCATAACTTGAACGAAATCAGCCAGAGCTGCCTCCCAATGTTCCAGGATCCACTCCGCGGCTTGGCTCCCTGTATACCTGTGGTGATTCTCAATCATGGTTTGCAATTCAAGAATACTCTCTTCTTGATCAACGGGCAGCAATTCAACCGATTCCATGTTCACACGACCATCTCTGAATTCACGGGTAGCATCAATTACATAAGCGATCCCCCCACTCATGCCAGCGGCAAAATTTCGGCCTGTTTGTCCCAGAACCACAACGCGCCCCCCCGTCATGTATTCGCAGCCATGATCTCCCACGGCCTCCACCACCGCCCGAACCCCACTATTACGAACGCAAAAGCGCTCCCCTGCTCCGCCATGGATGTAAGCCTCTCCGCTGGTAGCCCCATAAAAGGCGACGTTTCCGACCGTGATATTCTCATGGGGTATATAAGTCGCTTCAGGGGGAGGAGAGATGATCAGTTTTGCCCCTGATAAACCTTTCCCAAAGTAGTCGTTCGTATCCCCCTGTATATTAAACGTTAATCCCCTACAAGCAAAAGCAGCAAAACTTTGACCGCCGGAACCAGTGCAGTTGAATGTGATCGTATCATCTTCTAATGGATCGCCTGGATATCGCTGAGTAATTGCATAACTAAGCATTGTCCCTACGGTACGGTTGATATTTCGGATGAGGATATCCGCAACAACCGGCTTTCGGTGATCCAGGGCGGGCTTCGCTAACTTAATCAATGTATGGTCCAGAGCATCTTCAAGTCCATGATCCTGCTCGCTAGCAGCGAACTCCATTAGCTGCTTTGGGACTTCGGGACGAACCAGAATGTTGGATAGATCCAAATGACGGGCCTTCCAATGAGTCAAATTACGACGGGGCTTGAGGAAATCAACCCGACCACACATTTCTTTCAACGTACGGAATCCCAGCTTTGCCATGATGGTACGCAGTTCTTCGGCGACAAAGTGAAGGTAGTTCACGACATGCTCGGGTTCCCCGGCAAATTTTTTACGTAACTCTGGATCTTGGGTCGCAATTCCAACCGGGCAAGTATTCAGATGGCATTTTCGCATCATGATACACCCTAATGCAACCAGAGGAGCGGTGGCAAATCCAAACTCATCAGCACCCAGGAGAGCCGCAATCGCTACATCCCTACCCGTCTTCATCTGTCCATCACATTCAACAACAATACGGGAGCGCAATCCATGATTGACCAGTGTCTGATGAGTCTCAGAGAGTCCGAGTTCCCAGGGTAGACCCGCATGCATGATGGAGGTCTTGGGAGAGGCACCTGTTCCACCATCGGTTCCACTGATGAGAACGACATCTGCTTTCCCTTTTGCCACGCCTGCTGCGACGGTCCCTACACCAACTTCGGAGACAAGCTTGACGCTGATCCGTGCATCCCGATTGGCATTCTTCAAATCAAAGATCAACTGTGCCAAATCTTCAATGGAGTAGATATCATGATGCGGCGGCGGCGAAATCAATCCTACATAGGGAGTTGAATGTCGTAGCTTGGCGATCCATGGATAGACTTTCTTCCCTGGAAGCTGTCCACCTTCGCCCGGCTTGGCGCCTTGGGCGATTTTGATCTGGATCTCATCCGCGCTTTCCAGATAATCAATCGTGACACCGAATCGACCAGAGGCAACCTGCTTAATCCGACTTCTTCGGGGATTTTTGCGTCCATATCGGTCAGGTCCTTCACCGCCTTCACCAGTATTGCTCTTGCCACCTATGCTGTTCATCGCAATTGCAAGAGCTTCATGCGTTTCTCCGCTAATTGAACCGTTGGACATTGCACCGGTCTTGAACAGCTTGACAATTTCGGTCCACGGCATCACTTCCTCTACATCAATGGGTTCTGCCTTGGAATTATCAAAGGTCAATAAACCACGGAGCGTATTTGCCGCTCCTTTGTTGATCTCATGAGAGAAGGCTTGATAGGACGCGTGAGAATTTGTTCGGGCTGCCTCTTGCATATTTGCAATGGCCATTGGACTGAACGCATGTCGTTCACCTCCGCGACGCCACTGATACTGTCCTCCGACATCCAGAGGATAAACGCCAGAAATCTCTTTGACAGGATACGCACGCTCATGGCGCATCATGACCTCTGTGGCAATGGTATCAAGCCCAATCCCTCCGATTCGGGATGGAACACCACAAAAGTATTGGTCCACAACTTCTGGACTGATTCCAAGGGCTTCAAAGATCTGGGCTCCCTGATAGCTCTGGAGCGTGGAGATGCCCATCTTGGACATCACTTTCAAGAGACCGTATCCGATTGATTTGATATATCTGGCCTCAGCTTCGGATTCGGATCCTTCGGTGATCATTTCTTCACGAACCATCTGGCGCACACTGGACAAAGCGACATAGGGGCAGATGGCCTCAGCCCCAAAACCAATCAGCATGGCATAGTGATGAATCTCACGGGGTTCGCCACTGTCAATAATCAATCCGCAACGAAGCCGTAACCCTTTTCTAATCAGGTAGTGGTGAACTGCTCCAGTCGCCAATAGAGCAGGTATTGGCAACTGATTTTCTCCCGCCTCGCGATCAGAGAGTACAATCAAACTACATCCATGACTGATCGCATGGGCCGCTTCCTCCTGGAGACGCTCAAGTGCCATGGCAAGTTCGCCTGGCTGAAAACACATTTGCAGGGTTGCTAGCCCCGAAACTCCTGCGGCAATGGATGCAAGATCCGTATCCGTGAGGATGGGCTGTTCCAGTCGCAGTTTTGCACAATGCCGGGCAGTTTCTCCAAAGAGATTTTCACTACTCCCAAGGTTGAGGGCCAACGAGGTGACCATGAACTCCCGAATTGCATCCAGAGGAGGATTCGTAACCTGTGCGAAGAGTTGTTTGAAATAATCATAAAGGAGTCTGGGACGATCAGACAGAACAGCAAGAGGTGTATCGTTTCCCATCGCACCCAATGGTTCTTTTGCCGACTGTCCCATTGGAGCCATCAGTAGACGCAGATCCTCCAATGTATATCCAAACATTTTTTGTCTGGTAAGCAAACATCCTTCCATTGCCTTCGGTTCAGAGGGGGGGAGGGATTCAAGCGACCGTTGGTGATCATTCAACCAGACACGATAGGGAGCGCGAGAGCAGATGATTGACTTAATTTCCTCATCCTCAATGATTCGTTTCTCTTCCAGATCCACAAGAAACATTCGCCCAGGTTTAAGTCTCCCTTTCTGGAGCACATTGGATTCGGGGATCTCTCCAACACCTGTTTCGGATGCAAGAGCGACATAGCCATCTTTTGTGATGGTATAACGAGAAGGACGTAATCCATTACGGTCCAACAGTGCTCCAGCATATCTACCATCCGTAAATGGAACATCCGCGGGACCATCCCATGGATCCATGAGATTGCTGTGGTACTGATAAAATGCACGCTTCTCATCACCCATGTCTTCGGCACGCTCCCATGCTTCGGGGATCAGCATCATCATTGCATGGGGAAGTGATCGCCCGCTATGGTACAGCAATTCCAAGGCATTATCCAGCGCCATAGAATCGCTTCCCCTTTCACGAATGACTGGAGCAAGCTTCTTGGTATCCTTGCCAAACCGTTTACTCCGAAACATCACCTCGCTTGCCCGCATCTGGTTGATATTCCCGCGAAGGGTATTGATCTCTCCATTATGGCACAAGAAGCGAAAAGGCTGGGCCAGTGACCATTCTGGAAATGTATTCGTGCTAAACCGCGAATGCACCATTGCCAGAGCACTCTTGAAGCGTTTAGAACTCAGATCGGGGTAATAGGAGTCAAGCTGCTCGGGCATGAGCATGCCTTTGTAGACAATCGTTTTGGAAGAGAGACTGACAAAGTAGCATTCATCAAGATTGTGCTGGAGGGCGTGCTGGTGAAATACGTTACGCATCACATAAAGCTGTCGCTCAAACGCATCAACGGTTGTATCCTTTCTTCGGCGAACAAAACACTGCCAAATGGCAGGCTCAGTTACCTTGGCACTAAATCCGAGTACCTCAGACTGGACAGGTACCCTCCTCCAACCGATCAACTCACCCCCATGTGCTTCAATAAGATCCTCAATGATTGACTTGCATGCAGATTCATGTTCAGGGGGAATGAAAATGACCCCAACGCCATAGTCACCAAATTCGGGTAGGGACGAAACCTCATGCTCAAAAAATTCATGCGGGAGCTGCACCAAGATCCCGGCTCCATCTCCAGTGGTTTCATCACAGCCACATGCACCTCGGTGATCCAATTCCATAAGAATCTGGATCCCTTTACGGACAATTCCATGAGAAGGTGTTCCATCAATTCTACAATAAAGTCCAACCCCACAGGCATCATGTTCAAACACCGGGTCATAAAGTCCTTGCTGCTTCATTTGCTTGGAATAGTTCATTCAAAATCTCCCATCACATGGAACGGGATCGGTTATCTTAGCTATAACAAAAGTGCTTATTTACCTATAAATAAACAATTCT
This sequence comes from Rhodothermales bacterium, assembly GCA_965208025.1. GTDB lineage: Bacteria > Bacteroidota > Rhodothermia > Rhodothermales > Bin80 > Bin80. The sequence continues at coordinate 44,578 of OZ242302.1, read as the reverse complement.
TAGAGGAAAAAAGCAAAAATTTTTAATGCACCTGAAACTACCTTACGGACATTAAGTATAGTCGCCTAAATTATTCCTGTTAGATATTATAGTTTCCTTAATAATCTTGGGCAATAGTTATTATTACTTTATTTTTTAATATATTGTTTCAATATCAACAATCTGGCTTCACGCCGAATTCATGAAGCAATTTTGGCGTTTCTCTAGATATAAAGGGGTTGGGAATCAGATCTTTTTGTATCAAGCTTTACGAGAACGCATTGGATTTGGTTTGATGATCGCTATGATCCATCATTAGGAGTCAGGCTTTCTCATCGCAACTTTAACCAACTATTAACCAATGAACAAGCGATTCTATTCACCATTAATTTCTTTACTTTTGCTACTATTGCTCACTCCAGTCTTGGCACAAGCCCAATCAATCAGTTTTGGCGCAGACTTTTACAACCGTTATATCTGGCGTGGTTATGATTTTGGGGATTCTTTTAGCATTCAACCTGGTCTTGCTCTGAGCGCTGGGAATTTTGAATTGGGAACTTGGGGCGCGTACTCCATTAGTGCGGATGGTGCGGGTGCAAATGAGCATGACCTCTACGCTACCTATAGTATTGGACTCGGATCCTCTGCAACTCTGGACTTGACTATAACCGATTATTATTTTCCCAATAGTGATTCGGTTGCTGGCGATTGGTTCAACTTTGATGGAGATGGGGATGGTGCGCACTATATTGAGTTGATGGGTTCAATTGGCCTTCCGGAGTCTTTTCCACTCTCTATATCAGCAGCGTTAATGGTTCATAATGATACTGACAACTCTCTATATGTTGAGGGAGCGGTTCCCTTTACAATCTCTGACGTTGAGCTTGGCTTCACGCTAGGCTTGGTCGCAGGAGAAAGTGGATTCTATGGAACCGAAGGGGCTGAAGTGGTAAACATTGGGCTGTCTGCGAGTAAGGATCTTCAGATTACTGAAAATTTCTCATTACCTCTCAGTGCAGGATACGTGATCAATCCCTCTACGGAGAAGACTTACCTTGTCTTCGGCTTCTCTATTAGCCCATAGGGAGTGTTTCAAATTTGTCGACGAATTCATTTAGTCATGGTCAACTGGCAGGGTGCGCAGAGCATACGATGCTCTGCGCACCCTGATTTATTTTGCACTTGCGGTTCGCTTTGTTGGAAAGAGTGACGAAGCCGATTTGCTCCATGCACGGGATTTTGGATGGGAAGTAAACTAAGAGACTGAACGTCAATGCAGAACGAAGTCCACTGAATGATTTCACGTTTTATCATGTATCTGGGGTTTTTGGACTTCTTTGGGAGAATCTCTGGATCACTTATCCATCTTTTCCCAATTCGTCGAAGGTCGCAAAGAGATTCTCTCATCATGGTGCCCGTCCCAGGGGTCATTATGATGAATATCTTGTGACTCTGCGTTCAATGAGTCATCGAATTCGGTATACTTACTCAATTCGGTGTATAGATCCCTTTTTGAGTCTGGACTAATGCTTGACACAATTGACACTCCACTTGCTGATGTAGTGATTCCTCTGGCCAATCACCTGTCTGGTCGAGAAATTTTTGATCACTATCGTCATACGAAAGGTGCAGTTGAACGAACACATTGGCAAGTCATTTACCTGAAAAGTCAGGGAAAGATTGTCCGGGATATTGTTGACGTAACTGGTTATGACGAGGATTTGGTCAGGGACATCATCCTACGATATAACAATGAGGGGCCTGCTGAATTCATTGACGATAAAGGATTTTCAGATCAATTCAAATCCGATTATATCAGGAAATCCAGTGAACTGGATTCGGCGCGTCAGGCCCAGCAAGAAATGCTTGCAACAAGAATTCCAGCGCACCCTGAACTGGAAATTGATGTATTTCTAAAAACGGCAACCGAACTCAGTGGAGATTATTACGACTTCTCTCTTTCCCCTCATGGGATACTGACCATGGCCATAGGTGACGCGACTGGCCATGGTACAACAGCTGGGATGATGGTCATTGCAACCAAAGCTCTCTTCAAAGACTCCGCGGATGACTGTGATTTATTGAGTTTGATTCGTCGAATGTCAAAAACAATCAAAAGCATAAATCTTCCGAGTACCTTTATGCACATCACGCTTGCACGTTACCACCATGGAGTATTGAGACTGGTTGGCGCGGGGATGCCCCCGCTATTAATGTATCGTGCTGCAACCCAGACGGTTGAGGATTTTGTACTCAAGGGTATGCCACTGGGAAGTTATACCAAATTCCCTTACGAAGAACTGGATGTGGCTCTCTCTCCAGGGGATACTGTATTTTTCATGAGTGATGGACTCCTTGATTTATTGAGCCCCTCGGGTGAGATGATGCAACTGAGGCGAGTTCGAAAAATCTTCTCCGAAGTAGGAGCATCTTCCCCAAGTGAAATTATTGCACATATCCGAAAAGGCGGCATTGCATGGCGAGCGGGGCGGCCACTGAAAGATGATGTGACGATGGTCGTTTTACGTCGCCGCGCCCTCAGCACATAACAATCAGTTCTTTCCGCTTCCGATTTGGCGATTTCAGATTCGGTATGATAGAGCCCCCTACTCAACAAGTTGTATTTTCGTAAACAAGTCAGTTGTGACACTACTCAATCCTACCAACACGACAACCTTTCGGAGGACAGTTTTAGGCATCACCACTACTTGAAGCCTTCATGGCCCCTGTGATTGGGTTGTTGGTGCTTTAACCTTGACATGTTGACATACCTCATGCTGCCACTTGGTGAGTGGCTTCCAATCTAATTTCTTGGAAGCTATGCCTACCTTTATTTGCCACTACTTCTTCTACACCTCCTATTATCCACCTTTGAATAGTACATGAACAAATCTGTTTGAAAAAAGTGTGAATCGCCTTATTTTTGACTCATGAGGACAAATTATATTCATAAGATCTACTGGGCGATCTGGAAAAGAGTTCGGGGGAGTGTTCTGCGATATTGGTTCAGAACACGAGGAATTCAATTTGTAAGTCCAAACTTTTTGTATTCGCCCCCCAACGCCGATAAAAACCAACGCTTTACGGTGATTGATGTGGGATGTGGGTCAATCGCTGAATTATCGGTTCACATGATTGATAGGTATGGAGCAAAGTGCTATGGAGTTGATCCAACAGATAAGCATCAGACTGCACTTTCAAAGCTTGAACGCGGTTATCCCGATCAATTCATTCATGTTCCTTACGCTGTCGGCGCACAAAATGGAGTGATCAAGTTCTTTGAATCAAATGTGAATGAAAGCGGATCACTCATGGCCGATCATGTGAATGCCTTGCGTGACGATGGAATATCTTACCAAGTTAAATGCCTGACACCAAAATCTCTCCTTGATCGTCTTGGGCTTGATTCAGCGGATCTTTTGAAGCTTGATATTGAGGGCGCGGAGTATGAGCTACTACGATCACTCCCCCCTGAAGAATTGCTTCCGTTCAAGCAACTCTTTATTGAATTTCATCATCATGCAGTTGAGAGTTATACCCATTCGGACACAATCAAGGCGGTTGAATGCATACAACAGATGGGATTTATCAGCTACTCTCTGGACAATCATAATTTCTTGTTCCTTCGTACAGATTAACTCTCTGCGTCATTCATGGGACAACCAATAGGGAATTCTTCTGACCGTTCCTCTACCCTGGGCAACTCGTGGAGATACTGTGTTGGTGAAAGGCATTTATTACTATACTGATTAGGGATACAGATTGGCCGTTTTCGTATCTATTCCGTTAACACGCATGGAGTCCAGTTGCTTCAGGTATCGGATCAAGAATCCCTCAAGAAAGGAGGATGAGTCTGTATTGTTCACCACAAAGTGATCTTTTGGTCTGATTAGTACCTGCCCTTTGTAGAATTAACCTATGATTTTCTTGACAAAGCCAAACATTTTCGCGAAACAGCACACCTTGATGAATTACGATCGACCCGCACAACCTGTTGACAACTGAGTCAAAATGATCCATTGAGGCTATCTTGTTTGGAATGAGTAACCATCCATAGAGATCAATAATTTTGAGACTTTGTCTGATAGGGTATTAAGAGAGATGGTTGTTCGTAATTCGTCTTATTTACCCACATCAATTGGACTACCTAAGCTACTGTCCAATCAGATTGATGATTCGCCATCAGAAGATTCGACTGTTACCATAGCCGTTATTCTGCGTTAAACAGAAATAAAACACTTAATGAGTAGCAAGGCTACAATTATTGACGGCAGAGCCATTGCCGCGCAGGTTCGTGATGAGGTGCGCAATCAAGTCTCTGCATGGACAACGAGTGGACATGCATCCCCCTATCTTGCGGTTGTTTTGGTAGGCAATAATCCAGCGTCCGCTTCTTATGTTCGGGGTAAAATAAAAGCCAGCCAGGATGTGGGGATTGGAGGAGATACCTTAAAATTTGATGCGGATATCTCCGAGGCATCTTTGCTTGATGTAATTCACGACCTAAATATTCGTCCCGAGGTAAGTGGGATCCTTGTACAATTGCCTCTTCCCGATCATATTGATGCATCTCGCGTGATTTCTGCATTAGATTCAAACAAGGATGTAGATGGATTGCACACAATGAATGCAGGTCGATTAGCTACGGACCAACCAGGCTTTAAACCCTGTACACCAGCAGGAATTATTGAACTTCTGCGCCGATCAGAGATTGCCACTCAGGGGAAACATGCAGTGATCTTGGGACGATCAAATCTGGTTGGACGTCCACTTGCAAGTCTACTTCTGAATAAAGACCAGAATGCAACCGTTACCGTGTGCCATAGCCGGACCCAAAACTTGGAGCAAATCTGCCGCCAAGCTGATATTCTCATCGCGGCAATTGGTCGCTCAAATTTTGTGACTAAGGAAATGATTAAGCCCGGGGCCGCAGTGATTGATGTTGGGATTAACCGGGTTGACGATCCTTCCCGCTCGCGGGGATATCGACTCACAGGTGATGTGGACTATGATGCTCTCCTCAATATTGCAGGTTATCTTACCCCTGTTCCAGGTGGTGTTGGCCCAATGACGATTGCTATGCTGCTAAAAAATACGATGACTGCTACCAAACTTCTAACCTGATGCAATCGGTACCCGAAGAACTTCAATCTGTTGATACAACCTCTGTCCCGATAGATTCGGTGCAGGTTCCAGTTCATGCCGATTCAGTTGCCGAGGGTGGTATGACCATTTCTCAGTCCCTTGTGGATGCAGGTACTTTGGTATATGAAGGACAGTTTTCAGAAGCTTGGAATGCTGTGAGTCTTGATGTTGTAGACGCAATTATGAAGTTAACTCCCAGATTTGCAGGTGCACTGCTTGTACTGGTCATATTTTATGGAGGCTATCGCTTTCTGTACAATTTGCTGCGCAGGTTCTTAAAGCGAAGTAATGTTGTTCAGCCTGGGCTTCAAACCCTTGTATTACAGTCATTTCGTCTCATTTCCCTTGTCCTGATTGGAATTACTGTATTGCAAACTCTGGGTATTGATCCTGCCGCACTTATTGCTGGAATTGGTGTTGCTGGCATCGCCTTTGGTTTTGCGGCGCGGGATACAGTAGAAAATATTTTGTCTGGAGTCAGCATTTTAACCGATAAGGCTATTCGAATTGGAGATACTCTGATTGTGAATGACACCTACTGTGTCGTCGAGAATATCACCCTTCGAACTACGCGCCTACGGACGCCCAAAAATGAGGTTCTGGTTGTACCGAATCAACAGATGGCGAATGAACGAATCCTGAACCATACGATTGGTGGAGTTCTTAGAATTGAGATCCCCTTCTCTATCGCCTATAAAGAAAACCCTCAACAAGCCCGTCCAGTTGTCTTGGAAATCACCAAGGATGATCCTCGTTTATTGAAGGATCCAGAACCCCGAGTAGTTGTCACATCCCTGAATGATAGCAGTGTGGATATGCGTTTATGGGTATACGTTGACAATCCTCGTGAAGAGCGTCAGATCATTTACTATTATACGGAGACCATCAAAGCAGCTCTAAATAAAGCAGGCATTGAGATCCCATTTCCCCATATTCAACTGATTCAAGATTAATCTGGAATTCACTTCATCATGGATTCGCATACGCGCTGATGGAAATTCAACATGATTGTCTTCGACCGTAATTGGTCTTGTCATACATTATTTTCAGTGGAGGCATGAAAAGATAACACGCATTCTACCCAGCAAAGACACGAAGTAGGCTATGATTCATGTGGAGACGGTTTTGCCCAAATGGTTAGAAGCAACTCTTCCCCATGCAATTCATAGACAGGAAGTCTCCCAGAATGAGACTCGCTTAGATTAAGGATTGTTTGGACTCCCTAGCCTCTTGACTCGAGAAATACATTTCCTGTTTTGGTTGATTTAATTCGAAACAGGAAATGTACTATCAATCGATTTCGCGCGAATACACGGTAAGGCATTGTGTCTACTGTGAGGGTGTTTGGAAGCCCCCCTGAACTAGAAATCTCTATACAATCTGAATAAAGAGAAACATTCGGATTTTTGATCCCAGAATTGAATAGTCTCTGTGAGCAACTGCATTCACAATAGCCTCACGAATCGCATGAAGATCGTATTGAGGATGATCTTTACGCCCAGCAGGTTTCTTGGCTGGTTTGAGCATGAAACGGTCAACAAACATCACAGCACTTTCAATCTGTGAGTCCAAACATCCTTTGATGCTCTCCGCATGTACCAAATCATCTGATGTGCGTAGACTCCCGTGGTAAACAGCGGCTTCAATAAATGCTAATCGTAAATGGTTTTGGGGCATGTTACCAAACATAAGCAAGCCAGCTACGGTTGGCCGCTGAATGTTATTTCCCCTTGATGCGATGATCTTCAAATTACGGTAAAGATCCTGCCGTGTTACAGCTTTGGGGGGTGTATTAAAGGAATACTCCAGTTTGTTTATGTCCAGATCGTCGTAGTTTACTGTTGGAACAGGTTGCTCCTCAACGATAAAGGAGGAGTCTCTTTTTTGGAATAATCTCGCAAGTTCTGGTCCAGCAAGTAACTGATAATTTGCCCCTACACGCACATAATGAATTCCCTTGTTCGTTGAATGAACATTGATCCCTCGAGGGATCTCAACTAAAAATATAGTCGTTTCAGCTCCATCTGGACGTAGAAGCCTTTCTTTTACTAGTACTGGACGAATTGGCGGATCACAGTTATGTGTGGCGATCTTGATTATCCAGCTTTCAATATCATTGATTTGATCATCTGGAAGTCCTTTGACGACTCCTTCGTCATCTATACCGAACAGAATTGTGCCTCCATCCGCATTAGCAAACGCAACCATCACACTTGCAATTGAATTATCGTTTGGTGATTTTACTCCCCCTGATCCAAGGATTACCTCCTTGAATTCAACTCGCGCATCTTCACCAGCCCGAATCTGTCGCTCAATTGCTTGAGGTGTGACCAGCTTCATTCGTATTCAAATTTTTGTCAGGTTAGACAGAATGGTATGGGACTGCCTTCCAATATTGTCGTCACATGGTCACTCATCACCTATCGATCAATATCTCAAACCAAAGTAGTGCTATCTATTTTCGACTCCAACGTAGATACATAGCATCTCCATGCACAGGATGTTTGGATTTTGATCGCAGTAATGATCTTACATTCAAACTTAAGGTGCCTCGCCAAGTCTATCACCACACATCAACCACTGATACAAAGTGATCTTCAGTTGATCACTTGTGATTAGGCTGATCTCCACCTCTTTACTTTTCACAGATCCCATTGATGTTTTTTAATTTTTGTTTCGTTGGTTATACTTCGGTCGCAAGTTTTTCTCACGCTCTGAGTGAGTCGGATCCTGAAGCACAGAGGAATGCGATTTTGATTCGCTTTATCTTCATCGTGAGACACATGTCTTGTAGCCTCTGGTGTGGTAGAGTGTTGGTCCAAATATTTGCTTATGTCTCAATTCGGCCATTCGTATTTTTCTGTCCCTGTCTATAATGTTTACTTGAGTTACATGGCCATTGGTCAGGCTACCGATTGATTACATTGGGTCACCTTACCACATGCGTTGTCGCTGCCGTTCATTATAAAGTGAATTCCTCTCTTGGAAGGACAGGGGCATCTTAGCACTCTGTCCAGATTTTGAAGAACAAATTCATCATGGTAGGTATTGAGTGGCGGGATTCCTCTGTAGCATCTAGTACACCAGCACCATCTATCAGTCTTTTACCATTTAAGTCTGAATTATACCGTATAATTGAGAGCATAAGTGATTGGGAGTAGAAATTTTGCTTTTTTATAACCCCCAGTGAGGAAATTTAGGAAAATCAGGTTGACTAAATATGAGTATTCACGAAAAAAAGAGAATCCACAAATCATTTCGCGTACTGACGCTTGGCTTTACCATAATTATATACCTCCATAGTGTTCAAGTACTTGCACAGAACATCTCGAATGTAGTGCCCCAAATAGTGGTCGTGCAATTTGAAGCGGATGTTGATGTTAACGGAAAAACAGCTACGACGGGCTTACAGGCTTTTGACCGCTTGGCAACTTCTTATGGGGTGCACACCATTGAGCGGATGTACCCAATGCTGGATCATTTGGAGCCGACTCCCAAGACGCGGGATAATCTGATGGCACTGCGCCGAAACTATTATTTAAGATACAGTGCCACTGAGATGCCTCAAAAAGTTTCCAGAGACCTATCCCACGCTCCAGGTGTCGTTTATGCCGAGCCAGTACCTGTCATTCGTACCCACGATTTGAATGATTGGAGGCAGATTGATCCGAATGATCCTTCATTTAGTGAACAGAGAGAATTGAATGCCCTCAATCTTCCAGAGGCATGGAACCTAGTGAAAGGGGAAGAAGGTACTCCGAAAGTGGTGATTGCAATTGTAGACGGCGGAGGTGAATGGAGACATGAGGATCTTCGTGGTAATGTCTGGACGAATGAGGACGAAATTCCCAACAATGGAATTGATGACGATGATAACGGATATATTGATGATGTTCATGGAATAAATCTTGCCACTGATGATACTAATGATCCAACTGGACTTCCAGAGAGGCCTGTCAATGCTCGGCATGGAACGGCGGCGGCTGGCGCGGCAAGCGCAGTGACCAACAATAATTTGGGAATAGCAGGTGCAGCCTGGAATGCTGAACTCATGCATATCAATGCGGCATGCCCCGACATTGACAGAAGACTTTGCTTAGCATATGAGGGGCTTATTTATGCTGCTATGAATGGTGCGGACATTATCAATGCAAGCTGGGGTGGAAAAAGCGCAACAGATGAAGTATTATTGAGATCGCATGAACAGACACTTCAATTAGTTACAGAGTTAGGAGCATTGGTTGTTTCCTCCGCTGGGAATAGTAGTGATAATGTGGATGGTTCCATTGAATATCCAGCCCTCCATCCGCGGGTTCTCTCTGTGGGGGCTACTCTGAAAGATTCACGCGTGAAAATCCCTATTTCCAACTATGGGAAATTGGTTAATGTATTTGCTCCTGGATATGAGATCGTCACCACAGGGTTAAGTGATAGCTACATCACAATTAGCGGTACATCATTTTCTACCCCTCTGATCGCCGGAGTGGCTGCCTTGGTGAAGACGAGATTTCCTGATCTTTCAGCAGATGCACTTCGAGAGCAGGTGCGGCTCGCAAGTGAGAGCATTGATGCAGAGAACTCTGAGTTTGCTGGTCAATTGGGACGGGGATTTGTCAATGCGCTAACAGCTGTTCAAGTACCTACCTTGCCTGCCGTTCGTGTCAACAAATTGTTCTGGAAAGATGATGATGGTGATTCTATTATTGAATCAGGTGATCAGGTGACAATTACAATAAACTTCTTCAACCATCTCGCCGATGCTAATCAACTTCAGGTTGAGCTTAGGGGAGCCGAGTCCTATCCATTTGTGCAATGGACTACATCAGAAGTTGATATTGGCCCTCTCGCAGGTGATGATGAAACTGAAGTGACCTTTGAGTTCACGGTAGCGCCCGAAGCTCCTCCCAATCCGCTACTTCACTTCTTTGTCCATGTTCGTGATGGAGCCTTTAAGGATGTGGTAGATCGGATTACGCTTCGTGTCCAACCCCAATTAGAATTAGATTACGAAGCGCTCAGAGCACTTTATATTGCAACTGACGGCGAAAACTGGACACGCAGTGATCAATGGGATTTTTCCAGAGTTCCCACCGCAGTGGAACTCAGCAGATGGTTTGGCATCACGGTGATTGGGGAATCAGTTGATCAATTGTGGATGGAAAACAACAATCTTAATGGAACGTTACCTCCCGAACTTGCGAAGTTAAGTGATTTACAGATTCTTACCCTACTTGATAATCAAAACCTGACGGGGAGGATTCCAGCTGAACTTGGCGGCCTTAAACAACTACGCGGGCTTTACCTTATAAATAATTCTCTTTCTGGGTCAATCCCAGTGGAGTTCGGAAATCCTGAACAACTAGAGGACTTACGCTTATCTGGAAGTTCTCTGTCCGGACTGATCCCATCCGAACTCGGAAATCTTGAGTTACTGCAGAAGCTCTTCCTCCATGATAACTCACTCTCTGGTGCGATTCCTTCCGAGTTCGGAAATCTCCAACAACTTGAAGATCTCCGCCTATTTGGTAATTCTCTCTCAGGGGAAATTCCGTACGAACTCGGAAACCTCGTACTCCTTACCGGTCTGCGCCTGCACAATAATTCTCTCACGGGGCCAATCCCCTCCGATCTCGGAAAACTTGCATTGCTGAAAGAACTCCGCCTTGATGACAATTCTCTTACGGGGGCAATCCCGTCGGAATTCGGAAATCTTGAATTACTTGAAATCCTTATCCTCAATGATAACTCTCTTTCGGGGGCTATTCCGCCTGAACTCGAAAATCTGAATCAACTGCAGAGCCTGTTCCTAGGGCATAATTCCCTTTCTGGCTCAATCCCTTCCGAACTCGGAAATCTTAACCAACTGAGACAGCTAAGCTTAGGGCGTAATTCTCTTTCTGGGTCAATTCCGCCTGAACTTGGAAATCTTGAACATCTGGAAGATCTGGGACTTGCGGCCAATCTTCTCACAGGTCCTGTTCCACCCGAACTTGGAAACCTTTCTAAACTCAAACGACTATACCTAAGTGCTAATGCTTTGACTGGAGAGCTCCCAAGAAGCCTAATGCAATTGGATCGTTTGGAGATATTTGATTTTAGGGGGCAAACTCTCTGTGCTCCTGCAGATGATGAGTTTCAAGCGTGGCTACGCAGTATTCCAGATAGCCAAGGACGCACATGTAAAGCGTTACAGTTTGTGAATGAAATTGCAGATCAGTCTTTTCCGCGTACCTTACCCATTACTCCACTAACTCTGCCAGAGGCACAAGGAGGAGTTCCACCGATTATTTACACACTCACCCCCTCACTCCCTACTGGACTCGTATTTGATTCACCATCTCGCACGATTCAAGGAATACCTGTGGTTACTTCAAGTCCAACTCCCTACACGTTCAGGGCTACCGATACCTCCACGGCGGCGGATAGCATCGTCTTCAATATTGAAGTATTCAGCCCAGTTGCCGTGGAACAGGATGGACTTCCCGAATTATTCACAGTATATGAAAACTATCCCAATCCTTTCTCAGAATCCACGCTCTTGGTTGTAGACCTTCCCTGGTCCGCTACGTTAGAGGTTGATGTATTTGATTTAACTGGGCGAAATGTCTTATCTCAAACACCAGTTGATCTATCGGCTGGTTGGCGCCAGAGTATTCGCCTGAAGGGTGCAACCCTACCATCGGGGGTATACTTTTATAAAATTCATGCAAAGTCGGAGGCAGGAACTCATACACAATCTGGCCGCTTCGTGCGGACGCGATAGTGAATGTTCACGGTGAGATTGTTTTAGTTGAGTCCAAATGATACAACAAAACTCCATGGGAGACCCTTGACCACACGTTCATGATTCTTCATGGTGACTTTCACGAGAAACTAATTCGTACATGCTTTTACGGGATGATCTTGATAGAAATCCAATTCATACGTGACTTGTTGATTCGGGAAAGATCTGATGAATCACCTGCGAGTTTGCAGAGATGAGAAAACTCAATCATGACGAAATTGACCGCCCGCCATTAGACGTAGTCAAATTCCTGCCCCGTCATCCCATCACCGTACTAGTGGACAATGTCCGATCAGTCCATAATGTTGGCTCCATCTTTCGTACTTCGGATGGTGCTCTCATTGAACAGATCATCCTCACCGGGATCACACCAACCCCTGACAATCCCCAAATGCATAAAACTGCACTTGGTGCTCAGGATGTCGTACCGTGGCGACACGAACCAAGTGTACCCGCTGTAATCCATCACCTGCGAAACCTTGGCTATGTGATCAGTTTGTTGGAACTTACCGATTCACCCACCTCAATTCCATCCCTCACGCGTGATCATTTTCCGATGTGCTTAGTGGTAGGAAATGAACTCACCGGTATAGACCGACAATTGATTCCCAATGCAGACTTTGCCCTGGAGATTCCGCAATATGGTGCGAAACAGTCATTAAATGTGGCGGTGGCCTATGGAATTGCGGTCTATGACCTCGTTAAAATCCTGCGCAGTCAACCCTAGTTGTCTCAATGGATGAACATCTTGACATAAGGAACCACTTCCCTCCCATCACAGATGAGGATTGGGCTAGTCTGATTCATGAAGATCTGTCTTGGGAGCCAATTGAGGGAATCCATATCCAACCTTATTACCGTTGGAACTCATCCTTACACACACACCTGTTTGACCATACAGAATGGCTGATCCGCGCGGATATTGACATGTCTAATGCAGCCGCTGCGCAGCAGGCTGGTGCAGAGGCACTTGGAATTGTTTTGCAATCGCCCACATTGCTCTCAGATGAATTACCCGTTGGCGAACTCCCTCTTTTTTTTCAAGGCGAAGGAGCGACTCTCGAATTGGTGGAAGCACTCATTGCTCTTGCAGCAAAGAAGGGGTATTTGCCTAAAGATCTTTTTGGTGCGGTTGTTCTTTCAAAGAAATACTCACCCCAAACTGCCCTGTTAGCCTCTGAAGGAACAGGTTTATGGACAAATTCCATTGACCTTGAAGTCTGGCATCATCAAGGTGCAACTCATGTTCAGGAATTAGCGTGCGGGTTGGCGCAGTTATCAGATCTATTGGATGATCTTGGCGCAAACCGCACGGCCCAACATCTTTTCTTCCAGGTTCCCGTAGGGGAGCGTATTCTCTTGGATATTGCGCGATTGCGTTCACTGAGAATGATTGCTGCCGAAGTGTTCCGAGCCTACAAGATCCCCTCCCACAAGATTCAGATTGTTGGCGTTCCAAGCCAGCGCTACGAGTCATCCCTTGATCCCGATACGCACCTGATTCGCCGAACAATGCAAACCGCTGCAGCGATAATTGGAGGCTGTAATGTGATTGCATCCTCAGGCATCGGAGTGAATCTTAGGATGCAACAACTCCTGCGATACGAAGGGAAACTAGGCTATGTAGCGGATGCTGCTACTGGATCCTGGATGATAGAGCACCTCACTGATGCACTTGGACAAGCCGCATGGAGACTCTTTCAGAAAATTGAATCTCACGGAGGACTGCGAAACGCTCGGTCTTGGATTGAAAAAGAAATCCAACATGCAGACGCGGAGCGAAGCCAGTCCGTATTAACTGGTAGTAATACTATAATAGGGGGAAATGCTTATTTCTCTGCCAATTTTGAGGAGGCGAGCCCAAAAGAGAATAGTTTGATTGCACCCTTGGAAAGAATTCGATTGCGTGCAAAGGCGATTGGTTCACCGATTCATATTAAGGTACAGTGTTCGTCTGATCCATGGCTTGAACGTTTGTTTGATTTATGCGGTTGTGCCATTGATCCTGATGCAGATGAACTTTTGATAACAGAAATTCCTCAGGGATTTGTAGTTCGGAATCAACACAAAAAGCAAGCAGTTCTTCGTTCCGGAAGTCCTCTGGATGTTGCTGCTGAGAGTCTATTCACATTACTGGAACACGATGCGCCCTGACTTCGCTTCTATCTCAGTAAAGAGATCCGAATGGTCTGTTTCGATCCCTCGTCGGGATAAGGAAATTTTCCGCACCTGTGATGCTGGTGATCTCGAGAAATGTGAGCATCTTGATTATGCGGCGGGGCTTCCCCCTTTTCTACGTGGACCATATGCGTCAATGTATGCATCCCGACCATGGACTATTCGGCAGTATGCAGGATTCTCTACCGCAGAGGAATCTAACGCTTTCTACAAGGATGCTCTGGCAGCGGGCCAGCGAGGAATTTCGGTGGCATTTGATCTTCCCACACACCGGGGCTACGATTCAGATCATTCACTTGTTCATGGAGATGTAGGACAGGCGGGAGTTGCGATTGACAGTGTGGAAGACATGCTCATCCTTTTCAAAGATATTCCTCTTGCGAATACGAGCGTGTCCATGACGATGAACGGTGCAGTTCTACCAATCATGGCATTCTTTCTTGTGGCGGCGGAAGAGTCTGGCGTCCAACCAATAGAACTCAATGGTACGATTCAGAACGATATTCTGAAAGAGTTCATGGTGCGAAATACTTATATCTATCCCCCTGCCCCATCCATGCGTATTAGTGGAGATATCATTGAATGGTGCGCTCAGAATATGCCCCGTTTTAACCCTGTATCGGTCAGCGGTTACCATATGCACGAAGCGGGCGCACCTGCTGAATTGGAGCTAGCTTATACGCTTGCTAATGGACTTGAATATGTGCGAAGCGGGCTTGCACGGGGGCTAAATATTGATGCCTTCGCGCCGAGGCTCTCCTTCTTCTTCGGCATTGGAATGGATCATTTCACCGAGATTGCGAAACTTCGAGCCGCTCGCATCCTCTGGGCAAGGCTCATGAAATCGTTCAATCCAAAAAACATGAAGTCGATGGCCCTCCGTATGCACTGCCAGACATCAGGTTACAGCCTTACAGCACAGGACCCTTACAATAATATAGCCCGAACTACGCTTGAGGCACTCTCCGCCATTTGTGGCCAAACACAATCGTTGCACACGAATGCACTGGACGAAGCGCTCGCCCTGCCCTCACCACATGCCGCGCGTATCGCCCGAAATACTCAACTAATCCTCCGTGAAGAGTCCATGTTAACCCGCGCAATTGATCCGTGGGGAGGTTCTTATATTGTTGAGCATTTAACGCATACCCTTTTACACAAAGCATGGAACTATATCCGTGAGATTGAATCCATGGGAGGAATGACGAACGCAATCACATCTGGCGTCCCAAAAATGCGGATCGAGGAAGCAGCGGCAACCAAACAGGCTCAAATTGATCAGAACAAAAAACTGATTGTTGGCGTGAATGCCTTCCGTTCAGAGGATGCCAGTGAAGTGCATCTCCTGCGAATAAATAATTCAGACGTACTTTCAAATCAGTCCAAACGGCTGCAAAAGCTCAAACAGTCCCGTAACATACACAATGTTCAGTCCGCTCTCTCCAATCTGAAACTTGCGGCATCCAAAGAGGGAGTAAATTTGTTAGAGTTAACGATTCAAGCTGCCCGTGTCCGAGCTACACTGGGCGAGATTTCCAGTGCACTGGAGTCTGTTTACGGGCGCTACATTGCTCATAGCGAAACGATCACAGGAATTTTTTCTGCTGCGATGAAAACCGATGAAGCTACTGAGATTGCCCGTTCTCTCTCGGATCAGTTTGCATCTGAATGTGGGCGACGTCCACGCATTCTTGTCGCCAAGCTTGGTTTAGATGGTCATGATCGTGGTGCGCGCGTGATTGCCACGGCATTTGCCGACTTGGGGTTTGATGTAGATGTAGGGCCATTATTTCAGACGCCAGAGGAAGTGGTTCGTCAGGCGGTTGAAAACGATGTACACATTATTGGTATTTCCAGTCTTGCTGGCGCCCATCGGACACTGGTACCTGAGTTGATGGAGATCCTGCGAAGCGACCATAGGCATGATATCCTCGTTGTTGTCGGTGGGATTATTCCAAATGAGGATTACCCTTTACTGTATTATTCGGGGGTTCACGCCATTTTTGGTCCTGGAACGGTGATCACCGAGGCAGCCAACTCAATTCTTCGCTCTTTGCTGGAACCTGATGCCAATGACACCTGATATCCAATCCCTGATTCAAGGTGTTCTCCAGAGAGATCGCTCCAGTCTCAGTCAGGGAATTACGTTAGTTGAAAGTTCTCTGACCAAACACCACTTGGCTGCTGAGCAGCTACTTCAAGCCCTTCTTCCCAACACAGGTCGCTCACTTCGTATTGCGATTACTGGTGCTCCTGGCGTCGGAAAAAGCACACTCATTGAAGCGCTTGGGATGCAGTTAATCAATGCAGGACAACGGATTGCAGTACTCTCCGTTGATCCTTCAAGCCCTCTAACTGGTGGAAGTATTCTGGGAGATAAAACACGCATGTCAAAGCTTGCCAGACATCCAGACGCCTTCATTCGGCCATCTCCATCTGGAACTTCCATGGGCGGGATTACACCAGCGACTCGGTCTGCGATGCTACTCTGTGAAGCTGCAGGATACAATCCAATCCTGATCGAAACCGTTGGCACAGGGCAGGCAGAATATGCCGTGCGTCAAATCGTTGATTTGGTCTTGCTTCTGGTGCTGGCTCATGCTGGAGATGAGTTGCAGGGGATTAAGCGGGGGATTTTAGAATCTGCCGACTTGGTTAGTGTAACTAAGGCAGACGGGGAAGTAAAAGAAAAAGCAGATGAAGCTGCCAAATCATACCGCCGTGCACTCGCATTGTATTCCAAACAGAGTGAAATTCCAAAGGTTGTCGTTTGTAGCGCACTTGAACATAGAGGGATTGATGAACTTTTGACTGAAATTACAAACCTTGAATCTACCGCAAGAGAGAATGGTTTGTTTGATCAGCGGCGCCATGAACAATTAAAGGTAGTTCTCCTAGAAACTTCAAAAAACCTTCTATTACAAAACTTCAATGAGTCAGATTTAGTCTATGCCGCAATGGAGAAGATCCAACATCAGATCAGAAATGGGAAATCTACAATTTATAAGGGAGCCCGTCAACTAATTAATATTTTCAAGGATACAAAACCCACTGGGGCTGGTGAGGATAATCTGTTGTAATTCACTTATCTGACCAAAATCGTTCAAAGTGAATAATCTCTTCCAATGTGTCAAGTGCCAATCATCTGGAAGACTCGATTGAGAATAGATTTAGAAGTGACTGTTAATGAGATGGTTAGCTAGAATCCTCAATGATATCAGTATACCCAGATCGTGTTACCCAAGAGGAATGGAAGAAATTATGGGGATGAAAGTTAATGCGGTTTTTGTAATGGAAATTCAGGCTATTTTGTAGAAGATGTCAGCTTTGGGTAACCCAGAAGGCTTTCACTCCCCCTAATTCCTCCAGAAATCTCGCTCATACAAACATATCTCAGATGAAACGCTCCCTAAGGCTACCTCAGAAATTCTAAATTGTAGATGATAATTATGTTTTCTGTCAGTACTAAATTTGATCTAAGAGATCAATTTATCGTGATATGCATGTTGCGCAAGTCACATTATCTGATAATAATCATTGGCTTAGTATATCTAGTTGTTTCATTCTCAATTTCGACTATCATCACATAGTAGTAGACTCCAGCTGCTAAACCTCCAGAATATATCTGCATCGCGTGATTTCTACCCATTTCGTACACTTTAGCTGGGACTGAGAGCACTTCCCGCCCAAGTAGATCCGTGACCATTATTGATACCTCGGCTGGGGATGGCAGGTCAAATAAAACATTGGTAACACTGGAGAAGGGATTGGGATAGTTCCCCCAAAACATCACTGACATGGGGGGAAATTCAGGGTCTTCAGCATTCACAGTCGTAGTTTCTCTAATTAGAATAGGTATATTTATAGCCAGACCGTCGTAACCTCCTCCGAATGCCACAACTTCAAGTTCTACCGATTCGTCCTCGTGGTTATTGTCATGTGAGGCGGATACCGTCACGGTCTGAGGTACCCACCAATTGGAGAGCTTAAATGTAAGGTATTGAGGATGTATAGCCAAAAACTCAGCACTAGTGGAAACGATCACGCCTACATCTCCATTCGGTTGATTTGCGGGCACTATTTTTAACTCAATAGATTCGCCTTCATAAACCATCCCTGTACTCTGACCAGTGGAGCTTTGAGGCATGTTTGGTTCAAGCCTCACCTCTGAAAGATCATTATCAATAATTGTAACGTATAAAGTCTCTGAGAGACGGTGATAGTTTGCACCGACTGCATTTACAATTAATTCAACCTTATCATTGTCGTCATCGTCATCGTCGTTTGCTGTCAAAATCACAGTTTGTGCTTCATCCCAATTTTGAGCCGTAAACGACAGAATGCCAAGATCTGGCGTGAGCTCATCCAAATTCGGGATCGTCACGATAACACTCCCATTTGGCTCCGTAGCTAACTTCACACCTATGGAAGTGGAGAGCCCCTCAGTTAGTGTAAGAGGGGATGGAGTAAAAATAATCCCACTAGCATCTAAGTCCCTGATAATAACAGAAAGTTCTGTTGTTTGACTGTGAAAACCTCCACCTGACAATTCTATCGTGAGTTGTTCCTCGTCATGTTCATCATCATCATCAACTTCAGCATTCAGAGTTACTATCTGATCATCACTCCAATTCTTAGTTGAAAAGGTTAAAATGCTGGGATCAACATCTAAATTTCCAGTGCCATTAATCTTCACCGATATGTTATTTGAAGGTTCTGAGGCTAATTTGACTGTGAAAGAGGTGCTATCTCCTTCTATGAACCTAAATGGATCAGGAGTAGAAATAATCATTAATTCTTTATTATCATCATTGTCTCTAAAGAGAATATCTACGCTTTCTTCCAGAAATACTTCCCCATCGTTATATGCTATCAGTTCAATCGTATTCCAACCTGAGGGATCTTTAATGTCATTATCCGGCATACTCACAATCACAGGCTGAGGATTAGACCAATCATTGATGGTAAATATCAGTGAAGTTTCACTTACTGTAAGATCTACATTATTCTCTGAACTTTTATTGATATTTAGTGTCAGTTCCTCAAGTGGCTCTCTGGTTAGCTGAACCGTAAATCCCTCTGGGGCTCCCTCAGTTAACTCAATTCTATCTGAACTAATGACCAAATCGGGAATCTCGTCATCTCTATAATCAACCGTAATCCTGCGTGTATCTAATTCCACCCCTTCAATTGACGCAGAGACCGTAATTTTCTGAAGACCGTGACCATCAATCGTGCTGTTATCGGGTGCGCTCACCGTCACGGTCTGCCAGTCTGCCCAGCTCTTCTCCGTTCCCGTATCCCCACTTTTGAAGGTCAACGAAGGCGGATTCACCGTCAGATCAACGGTACTTGATGGGGCTTCGGCAAAGGTTACCATCACATCATCATCATTCGGTGCTTTGGTCAGGCGGACCGTAAAGGTCACATCATCTCCCCCCTCAATGTACCGATGAACAGTTTTATCAATTTCCAACTCGGGAGTCTCGTCATCCACATAATCAATGGATACGAGACTCGTTCGGGAATCTGCACCTCCACCAGAGGCGCTTACCTCAATGGTTTGTCTGCTGTTGCCGTCGATCGTATTGTTATCAGGCACGGTAACCGTCACGGCCTGCCAGTCGGCCCAGCTCTCATCCGTTCCCGTATCCCCAGTTTTGAAGGTCAACGAAGACGGATTCACCGTCAGGTCAACAGTATTCGATTCGGCGGAGACCAGGGTCACCCTCACATCATCATTCGGCACCTTGGTCAAGCGGACCGTAAAGGTTACTTCATCGCCCCCTTCGGTGTACTGATGAGTCGTGTTATCAAATTCCAGCTCGGGAGTCTCGTCATCCTCATAATCAATGGACACGAAGTTCGTTCGGGGATCTGCACCTCCCCCGGAGGCGCTTACCTCAATGATTTGTCTGCTGTTGCCGTCAAGCAAATCGTTATCCAGTACGCTCACCGTCACGGCCTGCCAGTCGGCCCAGCTCTCATCCGTTCCCACATCCCCAGTTTTGAAGGTCAACAAAGACGGATTCACGATCAGGTCAACGGTATTTGAAGCATCTTTGGCCAAGGTGACCCTCACATCATCATTCGGCGGCTTGGTCAAGCGAACCGTAAAGGTCATATCATCGCCTCCCTCGGTGTACCGATGAACCGTGGCATCAAACTCCAGCAAGGGAGTCTCGTCATCCACATAATCAACGGACACGAGACTCGCTCGGGGATCCGCACCTCCCCCTGAGGCGCTTACCTCAATGATTTGTCTGCTGTTGCCGTCAATCACGCTGTTATCCAGTGCGCTCACCGTCACGGTCTGCCAATCGGTCCAGTAGTCACCCGTTCCCGTATCCCCACTTTTGTAGGTCAACGAAGACGGATCTACGATCAGATCAACGGTATTTGATGAGTCTTTGGCCAAGCTTACCCTCACATCAGCATTCGGTGCCTTGGTCAGGCGGACCGTAAAGGTCACGTTATCTCCCCCCTCGGTGTACTCATGAACAGTCTGATCAAATTCCAACTCGGGAGTCTCGTCATCCACATAATCAATGGACACGAAGATCGTTCGGGAATCTGCACCTCCCCCGGAGGTGCTCACCTCAATGATTTGTCGGCTGTTACCGTCAATCACACTATTATCCAGTGCGCTCACCGTCACGGTCTGCCAGTCGGCCCAGCTCTCACCCGTTCCCGCACTCCCCGTTGTAAAGGTCAACGAAGACGGATCTACGATCAGATCAACGGTATTTGATGAGTCTTTGACCAAGCTTACCCTCACATCAGCATTCGGCGCCTTAGTCAGGCGGACCGTAAAGGTCACATCATCGCCTCCCTCGGTGTACTGATGAACAGTCTGATCAAATTCCAACTCGGGAGTCTCGTCATCCACATAATCAATGGACACGAAGATCGTTCGGGAATCTGCACCTCCCCCGGAGGTGCTCACCTCAATGATTTGTCGGCTGTTACCGTCAATCACACTATTATCCAGTGCGCTCACCGTCACGGTCTGCCAGTCGGCCCAGCTCTCACCCGTTCCCGCACTCCCCGTTGTAAAGGTCAACGAAGACGGATTCACCGTCAGGTCAACGGTATTCGATTCGGCGGAGACTAGGGTCACCCTCACATCGGCATTCGGCGCCTTAGTCAGGCGGACCGTAAAGGTCACATCATCGCCCCCCTCAATGTACCGATGAACAGTCTGATCAAATTCCAACTCAGGAATCTCGTCATCCACATAATCAATGGACACGAGACTCACTCGGGGATCCGCACCTCCCCCGGAGGCGCTCACCTCAATGATTTGTCGGCTGTTACCGTCAATCACACTATTATCCAGTGCGCTCACCATCACGGTCTGCCAGTCGGCCCAACTCTCATCCGTTCCCACACTCCCCGCTGTAAAAGTCAACGAAGACGGATTCACGATCAGGTCAACGGTATTTGAAGCATCTTCGGCCAAGGTGACCCTCACATCATCATTCGGCACCTTGGTCAGGCGGACTGTAAAGGTCACATCATCCTCCCCCCCCTCGGTGTACCGATGAACCGTGTCATCTAATTCCAGGACGGGAATATCGTCATCCACATAATCAATAAACACGAAGCTCGGTCGGGGATTCGCACCTCCCCCGGAGGCGCTCACCTCGATGGTTTGTCGGCTGTTGCCGTCAATTGCGCTATTATCCGGTGCAGCTACCGTCACGGTCTGCCAGTCGGCCCAGCTCTCATCCGTTCCCGCACTCCCCGTTGTAAAGGTCAACGAAGACGGATTCACCGTCAGGTCAACGGTATTCGATTCGGCGGAGACCAGGGGCACCCTCACATCATCATTTGGCGGATGGGTCAAGCGAACCCTGAAGGTTACAGCATCATCTCCCCCCTCGCTGTACCGATGAATCGTGTTATCAAATTGTAGAACGGGAGTCTCATCATCTACATAATCAATGGACACGAGGCTCGCTCGCGGATCCGCACCTCCCCCGGAGGCGCTCACCTCAATGGTTTGTCGGCTGTTGCCGTCAAGCAGGTCGTTATTTGATGCGGATACCGTCACGGTCTGCCAGTCGGCCCAACTCTCTTCTGTTCCCGCATCCTCTATATTGAAGGTCAACGAAGATGGATTCACCGTCAGGTCAACGGTATTTGAAGCGTCTTTGACCAAGGTGACCATCACATCATCGTTCGGCACCTTGGTCAAGCGAACCGTAAAGGTCAGAGCATCGCCCCCCTCGGTGTACTGATGAATCGTGCTATCAAATTCCAGAACGGGAGTTTCGTCATCCACATAATCAATGGATACGAGGCTCGCTCGCGGATCCGCACCTCCCCCGGAGGCACTCACCTCAATGGTTTGTCGGCTGTTGCCGTCAAGCAGGTCGTTATTTGATGCGGATACCGTCACGGTCTGCCAGTCGGCCCAACTCTCTTCTGTTCCCGCATCCTCACTATTGAAGGTCAACGAAGACGGATTCACCGTCAGGTCAACAGTATTCGATTCGGCGGAGACCAGGGTCACCCTCACATCATCATTCGGCACCTTGGTCAAGCGGACCGTAAAGGTTACTTCATCGCCCCCTTCGGTGTACTGATGAGTCGTGTTATCAAATTCCAGCTCGGGAGTCTCGTCATCCTCATAATCAATGGATACGAGGCTCGCTCGCGGATCCGCACCTCCCCCGGAGGCACTCACCTCAATGTTTTGTCGGCCGTTGCCGTCAAGCAAGCTGTTATCCGTTGCGCTCACCGTCACTGTCTGCGGATCCTCCCAACTCTCATCTGTTCCCGAATCCTCACTATTGAAGGTCAACGAAGATGGATTCACCGTCAGGTCAACAGTATTATCTGACGCTTCGGTCAAGGTGACTATCACATCATCATTCGGCGGATGGGTCAGGCGGACCGTAAAGGTCAGAGCATCGCCCCCTTCGGTGTACTGATGAGTCGTGCTATCAAATTGTAGAACGGGAGTTTCGTCATCCACATAATCAATGGATACGAGGCTCGCTCGCGGATCCGCACCTCCCCCTGAGGCAGTCACCTCAATGGTTTGTCGGTCGTTGCCGTCAAGCAGGTCGTTATTCGGTGCAGTTACGGTCACGGTCTGCCAGTCGGCCCAACTCTCTTCTGTTCCCGCATCCTCACTATTGAAGGTCAACGAAGACGGATTCACCGTCAGGTCAACGCTATTCCCTGAGGCTGTGGTTAAGGTGACCATCACATCATCATTCGGCACCTTGGTCAAGCGGACTGTAAAGGTTACTTCATCGCCCCCCTCGGTGTACTGATGAGTCGTATTATCAAATTCCAGCACAGGAATATCATCATCAACATAATCAATGGACACGAGGCTCTTTTGGGGATTCGCACCTCCCCCGGAGGCAGTCACCTCAATGGTCTGTCGGTTGTTGCCGTCAATTGCGCTATTATCCGGTGCGGATACCATCACCGTCTGCGGATCCTCCCAACTCCCATCCGTTCCCGAATCCTCTATATTGAAGGTTAACGAAGACGGATTCAACGTCAGGTCAACAGTATTTTCTGAGTCTTCGGTCAAGGTGACCATCACATCATCATTCGGCGGATGGGTCAGGCGGACCGTAAAGGTCACGTTATCTCCCCCCTCGGTGTACTCATGAACAGTCTGATCAAATTCCAACTCGGGAGTCTCGTCATCCACATAATCAATGTAGACGAAGCTCGTTCGGTTATCCGCACCTCCCCCTGAGGCAGTCACCTCAATGGTTTGTCGGTCGTTGCCGTCAAGCAGGTCGTTATTCGGTGCGCTTACGGTCACGGTCTGCCAGTCGGCCCAACTCCCATCCGTTCCCGTATCCTCACTATTGAAGGTCAACGAAGGCGGAGTCACGATCAGATCAACCATATTCCCCGATGCTTCGGTCAAGGTTACCATCACATCATCATTCGGCACCTTGGTCAGGCGTACTGTAAAGGTCACATCATCCTCCCCCCCCTCGGTGTATTGATGAGTCCTGTCATCAAATTCCAGTTCGGGAATATCATCATCCACATAATCAATGGACACGAAGCTCGTTCGGTTATCCGCACCTCCCCCAGAGGCGCTCACCTCAATAGTTTGTCGGCCGTTGCCGTCAATTACGCTATTATCGGGTGCGGTGACCGTCACAGTCTGCCAGTCGGCCCAGCTCTTATCCGTTCCCGCATCCCCACTATTGAAGGTCAACGAAGACGGATTCACCGTCAGGTCAACAGTATTTTCTGACGCTTCGGTCAAGGTGACCATCACATCATCATTCGGCACCTTGGTCAGGCGTACTGTAAAGGTCACATCATCCTCCCCCCCCTCGGTGTATTGATGAGTCCTGTCATCAAATTCCAGTTCGGGAATATCATCATCCACATAATCAATGGACACGAAGCTCGTTCGGTTATCCGCACCTCCCCCGGAGGCAGTCACCTCAATAGTTTGTCGTTTGCTGCCGTCAAGCAGGTCGTTATTCGGTGCAGTTACGGTCACGGTCTGCCAGTCGGCCCAACTCTCATCTGTTCCCGCATCCTCACTATTGAAGGTCAACGAAGACGGATTCACCGTCAGGTCAACAGTATTTTCTGACGCTTCGGTCAAGGTGACCATCACATCATCATTCGGCGGATGGGTCAGGCGGACCGTAAAGGTCACGGCATCGCCCCCCTCGGTGTACTGATGAATCATGTTATCAAATTCCAGCACAGGAATATCATCATCCACATAATCAATGGACACGAAGCTCACTCGGTTATCCGCACCTCCCCCGGAGGCGATCACCTCAATAGTTTGTCGGCCGTTGCCGTCAATTGCGCTATTATCCGGTGCGGATACCATCACCGTCTGCGGATCCTCCCAACTCCCACCCGTTCCCGAATCCTCACTATTGAAGGTCAACGAAGACGGATTCACCGTCAGGTCAACGCTATTCCCTGAGGCTGTGGTTAAGGTGACCATCACATCATCATTCGGCACCTTGGTCAAGCGGACTGTAAAGGTTACTCCATCGCCCCCTTCGGTGTACTGATGAGTCGTATTATCAAATTCCAGCACAGGAATATCATCATCAACATAATCAATGGACACGAGGCTCTTTTGGGGATTCGCACCTCCCCCGGAGGCAGTCACCTCAATGGTCTGTCGGTTGTTGCCGTCAATTGCGCTATTATCCGGTGCGGATACCATCACCGTCTGCGGATCCTCCCAACTCCCATCCGTTCCCGAATCCTCTATATTGAAGGTCAACGAAGACGGATTCACTGTCAGGTCAACAGTATTTTCTGACGCTTCGGTCAAGGTGACCATCACATCATCATTCGGCGGATGGGTCAGGCGGACCGTAAAGGTCACGGCATCGCCCCCCTCGGTGTACTGATGGCTCGTATCATCAAATTCCAGTTCGGGAATATCATCATCCACATAATCAATGGATACGAGGCTCGTTCGGTTATCCGCACCTCCCCCAGAGGCGCTCACCTCAATAGTTTGTCGGCCGTTGCCGTCAATTACGCTATTATCGGGTGCGGTGACCGTCACAGTCTGCCAGTCGGCCCAGCTCTCATCCGTTCCCGTATCCTCACTATTGAAGGTCAGCGAAGACGGGTTCACCGTCAGGTCTACGGTATTCTCTGATGCTTTGACCAAGGTGACCATCACATCATCATTCGGCGGATGGGTCAAGCGGACCGTAAAGGTTACTCCATCACCCCCCTCGGTGTACTGATGGCTCGTATCATTAATTTCCAGTTCGGGAATATCATCATCCACATAATCAATGTAGACGAGGTTCTTTCGGTTATCCGCACCTCCCCCGGAGGCGCTCACCTCAATAGTTTGTCGGCCGTTGCCGTCAATTGCGCTATTATCCGGTGCGGATACCATCACCGTCTGCGGATCCTCCCAACTCCCATCCGTTCCCGAATCCTCACTATTGAAGGTTAACGAAGACGGATTCACCGTCAGGTCAACAGTATTTTCTGAGTCTTCGGTCAAGGTGACCATCACATCATCATTCGGCGGATGGGTCAGGCGGACCGTAAAGGTTACTTCATCGCCCCCTTCGGTGTACTGATGAGTCCTGTCATCAAATTCTAGCACAGGAATATCATCATCCACATAATCAATGGACACGAAGCTCGTTCGGTTATCCGCACCTCCCCCGGAGGCAGTCACCTCAATGGCTAGTCTGTGGTTGCCGTCAAGCAGGTCGTTATTTGATGCGGATACCGTCACGGTCTGCCAGTCGGCCCAGCTCTCATCCGTTCCTGCATCCTCACTATTGAAGGTCAACGAAGGCGGAGTCACGATCAGATCAACCGTATTCCCAGAGGCTTCGGTCAAGGTGACCATCACATCATCATTCGGCGGATGGGTCAGGCGGACCGTAAAGGTTA
The DNA here is from genome assembly GCA_965208025.1 of Rhodothermales bacterium. Lineage (GTDB taxonomy): Bacteria > Bacteroidota > Rhodothermia > Rhodothermales > Bin80 > Bin80. The sequence goes on along the minus strand of OZ242302.1, from coordinate 18,093 downwards.
CTTCATCGCCCCCCTCGGTGTACCGATGGCTCGTATCATTAATTTCCAGTTCGGGAATATCATCATCCACATAATCAATGTAGACGAGGCTCGTTCGGTTATCCGCACCTCCCCCGGAGGCGCTCACCTCAATAGTTTGTCGGCCGTTGCCATCAATTACGCTATTATCGGGTGCGGTGACCGTCACAGTCTGCCAGTCGGCCCAGCTCTTATCCGTTCCCGAATCCTCTATATTGAAGGTCAACGAAGACGGATTCAACGTCAGGTCAACAGTATTTTCTGAGTCTTCGGTCAAGGTGACCATCACATCATCATTCGGCGGATTCGTCAAGCGGACCGTAAAGGTCACTTCATCATTTGCTCCCTCGGTGTACTGATGAACCGTGCCATCAAATTCCAGTTCGGGAATATCATCATCCACATAATCAATGTAGACGAAGCTCGTTCGGTTATCCGCACCTCCCCCGGAGGCGGTCACCTCAATGGCTAGTCTGTGGTTGCCGTCAAGCAGGTCGTTATTCGGTGCGCTTACCGTCACGGTCTGCCAGTCGGCCCAACTCCCATCCGTTCCCGCATCCTCACTATTGAAGGTCAACGAAGACGGATTCACCGTCAGGTCAACAGTATTTTCTGACGCTTCGGTCAAAGTGACCATCACATCATCATTCGGCACCTTGGTCAGGCGTACTGTAAAGGTCACATCATCCTCCCCCCCCTCGGTGTATTGATGAGTCCTGTCATCAAATTCCAGTTCGGGAATATCATCATCCACATAATCAATGGACACGAAGCTCGTTCGGTTATCCGCACCTCCCCCAGAGGCGCTCACCTCAATAGTTTGTCGGCCGTTGCCGTCAATTACGCTATTATCGGGTGCGGTGACCGTCACAGTCTGCCAGTCGGCCCAGCTCTTATCCGTTCCCGCATCCCCACTTTTGAAGGTCAACGAAGACGGATTCACCGTCAGGTCAACAGTATTTTCTGACGCTTCGGTCAAGGTGACCATCACATCATCATTCGGCGGATGCGTCAAGCGGACCGTAAAGGTCACTTCATCATTTGCTCCCTCGGTGTACTGATGAATCGTGTCATCAATTTCCAGTTCGGGAATATCATCATCCACATAATCAATGTAGACGAAGTTCATTCGGTTATCCGCACCTCCCCCAGAGGCGGTCACCTCAATGGCTAGTCTGTGGTTGCCGTCAAGCAGGTCGTTATTCGGTGCGCTTACCGTCACGGTCTGCCAGTCTGCCCAACTCTCATCCGTTCCCGCATCCTCACTATTGAAGGTCAACGAAGATGGATTCACCGTCAGGTCAACAGTATTTTCTGAGTCTTCGGTCAAAGTGACCATCACATCATCATTCGGCGGATGGGTCAGGCGAACTGTAAAGGTCACAGCATCGCCCCCCTCGGTGTACCGACGAATCGTGTAATCATCAAATTCCAGTTCAGGAATATCATCATCCACATAATCAATGTAGACGAGGCTCGTTCGGTTATCCGCACCTCCCCCAGAGGCGCTCACCTCAATAGTCTGTCGGCCGTTGCCGTCAATTACGCTATTATCGGGTGCGGTGACCGTCACAGTCTGCCAGTCGGCCCAGCTCTCATCCGTTCCCGCATCCTCACTATTGAAGGTCAACGAAGGTGGAGTCACGATCAGATCAACGGTGTTCCCTGAGACTTCGGCCAGGGTTACCATCACATCATCATTCGGCGCATGCGTCAAGCGAATCTTAAAGGTCGCTTCATCATTTGCTCCCTCGGTGTACTGATGAACCGTGTTATCAATTTCCAGTTCGGGGATATCATCATCCACATAATCAATGGACACGAGTCTCACTTGAAGATCCGCACCTCCGCCGGAGGCACTTAACTCAATGGTTTGTTGACCGGCACCGTCAAACGCGTCGTTATCCGGTGCGGTGACGGTCACGGTCTGCCAGTCGGCCCAGCTCTCATCCGTTCCCGTATCCTCACTATTGAAGGTCAACGAAAGCGGAGTCACGATCAGATCAACCGTATTCCCAGAGGCTTCGGCCAAGGTGACCATCACATCTTCATTCGGCGCATGCGTCAAGCGGACCGTAAAGGTTACTTCATCACCCCCCTCGGTGTACTGATGAATCGTATCATTAATTTCCAGTTCGGGAATATCATCATCCACATAATCAATGGACACGAGGCTCACTTGGGGATCCGCACCTCCCCCGGAGGCGGTCACCTCAATGGTTTGTTGACCAGAACCATCAAATGCGTCGTTATCCGGTGCGGTGACGGTCACGGTCTGCGGTTCCTCCCAGCTCTCATCCGTTCCCGCATTCGCACTATTGAAAGTCAACGAAGGTGGACTCACCGTCAGACCAACGGTATTTGATGCGCCTTCGGCCAGAGTCACCATCACATCTTCATTCGGCGCATGCGTCAAGCGAACCGTAAAGGTCACGGCAGTGCCCCCCTCGGTATACTCATGTTCAGTCTGATCAATTTGGAGCACGGGAATATCATCATCCACATAATCAATGGACACGAGGCTCACTTGGGGATCCGCACCTCCCCCAGAGGCACTTAACTCAATGGTTTGTTGACCAGAACCATCAAATGCGTCGTTATCCGGTGCGGTGACGGTCACGGTCTGCGGATCCTCCCAACTCCCATCCGTTCCCGTATCCTCACTATTGAAGGTCAACGAAGATGGATTCACCGTCAGACCAACGGTGTTTGATGCGCCTTCGGCCAGAGTCACCGTCACATCTTCATTCGGCGCATGCGTCAAGCGGACCGTAAAGGTCACGGCAGTGCCCCCCTCGGTGTACTCATGTTCAGTCTGATCAATTTGGAGCACGGGAATATCATCATCTACATAATCAATGGATACGAGGCTCACTCGGGGATCCGCACCTCCCCCGGAGGCGGTCACCTCAATGGTTTGTTGACCAGAACCATCAAATGCGTCGTTATCCGGTGCGGTTACGGTCACGGTCTGCGGTTCCTCCCAGCTCCCATCCGTTCCCGCACCCTCTATATTGAAGGTCAACGAGGACGGGTTCACCGTCAAATCAATGGTATTTGATGCGCCTTTGACCAGAGTCACCATCACATCATCACTCGGCGCCTTGGTCAGGCGGATCGTAAAGGTCACGGCAGTGCCCCCCTCGGTGTACTCATGTTCAGTCTGATCAATTTGGAGCACGGGAATATCATCATCTACATAATCAATGGATACGAGGCTCACTCGGGGATCCGCACCTCCCCCGGAGGCGGTCACCTCAATGGTTTGTTGACCTGTGCCGTCAAACGCGTCGTTATCCAGTGCGGTTACGGTCACGGTTTGCGGATCCTCCCAACTCTCATCCGTTCCCGCGCCCTCTGTATTGAAGGTCAACGAGGACGGGTTCACCGTCAAATCAACGGTATTTGATGCAGCTTCGGCCAAAGTTACCGTCACATCTTCATTCGGCGCATGCGTCAAGCGAACCGTAAAGGTCACGGCAGTGCCCCCCTCGGTATACTCATGTTCAGTCTGATCAATTTGGAGCACGGGAATATCATCATCCACATAATCAATGGACACGAGGCTCACTTGGGGATCCGCACCTCCCCCAGAGGCGCTTAACTCAATGGTTTGTTGACCAGAACCATCAAATGCGTCGTTATCCGGTGCGGTGACCATCACGGTCTGCGGTACCTCCCAGCTCCCAGCCGTTCCCGCGCCCTCTGTATTGAAGGTCAACGAAGATGGACTCACCGTCAGACCAACGGTATTTGATGCGCCTTCGGCCAGAGTCACTATCACATCTTCATTCGGCGCATGCGTCAAGCGAACCGTAAAGGTCACGGCAGTGCCCCCCTCGGTATACTCATGTTCAGTCTGATCAATTTGGAGCACGGGAATATCATCATCCACATAATCAATGGACACTAATTCTGGGTTGGGATCCGCACCTCCCCCAGAGGCACTTAACTCAATGGTTTGTTGACCAGAACCGTCAAATGCGTCGTTATCCGGTGCGGTGACGGTCACGGTCTGCGGATCCTCCCAACTCCCATCCGTTCCCGTATCCTCACTATTGAAGGTCAACGAAGAAGGATTCACCGTAAGATTAATCGCATTCGTCTGAGCGTTGACCAGAGTCACCATCACATCTTCATTCGGCGCATGCGTCAAGCGGACCGTAAAGGTTACTTCATCACCCCCCTCGGTATACTCATGTTCAGTCTGATCAATTTGGAGCACGGGAATATCGTCATCTACATAATCAATGAACACGAGGCGCGTTCGGGGGGCCGAACCTCCTCCAGAAGCGGTCACCTCAATGGTTTGTCGACCAGTTCCGTCAAACGCTTCGTTATCCAGTACGGTCACCGTCACGGTCTGCCAGTCGGCCCAGCTCCCATCCGTTCCCGAATTCTCACTATTGAAGGTCAACGAAGACGGAGTCACCATCAGATCAATCACATTCGCCTGAGCATTGACCAGAGTCACACTCACATCATCACTGGGTATTTGGGTCAAGCGGACCGTAAAGGTCACGGCAGTGCCCCCCTCGGTATACTCATGTTCAGTCTGATCAAATTCCAACTCGGGGGCATCAGTCTGATAATAAATTCTAATGTGTTCCACTGTGGCAGCTACCCCTCCCCCGGAAGCGCTTACCTCAATGATTTGCCAAGCACTAGCGTCACTCGGAGCGTTATCCGGTGCGGCGACCGTCACGGTCTGCGGATCCTCCCAGCTTCCGTCCGTTCCCGTATTCTCACTATTGAAGGTCAACGAAGACGGATTCACCGTCAGATTAATCGCATTCGTCTGAGCGTTGACCAGCGTCACCGTCACATCTTCATTCGGTGCATGGGTCAAGCGAACCGTAAAGGTCACGCCCGTCCCTTCCTCGGTGAGTTCATGAACAGCCTGATCAATTTCCAGTTCAGGGATATCATCGTCCATATAATCAATGGACACCAATTCCGGGCTTGAATCCGCACCTCCCCCGGAGGCGGTCACCTCAATGGTTTGTTGACCGGTGCCGTCAAACGCGTCGTTATCCTGTGCGGTGACCGTCACCGTCTGCGGTTCCTCCCAACTCTCAACCGTTCCCGAATTCTCACTATTGAAGGTCAACGAAGAAGGATTCACGATCAGATCAACGGTATTCTCTGAGGGTGTGTCGAAGGTCACCGTCACATCTTCGTTCGGTGCATGGGTCAAGCGAACTGTAAAGGTCACAGCAACGCCCCCCTCGGTGTACTCATGTTCAGTCGCATCAATTTGGAGCGTGGGAATATCATCATCCGCATAATCAATGGACACGAGGCTCACCTGGGGATCCGCACCTCCCCCGGAGGCGCTTACCTCAATGGTTTGTTGACCAGAACCATCAAACGCGTCGTTATCCGGTGCGGTGACCGTCACGGTCTGCCAGTCGGCCCAGCTCCCAGCCATTCCCGCATTCGCACTATTGAAGGTCAACGAAGACGGATCCACCATCAGATTAATCGCATTCGTCTGAGCGTTGACCAGCATCACACTCACATCATCACTCGGCGCATGGGTCAAGCGGACCATAAAGGTTACAGCAACGCCCCCCTCGGTGTACTCATGAACAGTCGCATCAATTTCCAGCTCGGGGATATCATCATCCACATAATCAATGGACACGAATTCCGGGCTGGGATCCACACCTCTCCCGGAGGCGGTCACCTCAATGGTTTGTTGACCGGTGCCGTCAAACGCGTCGTTATCCGGTGCGGTGACCGTCACGGTCTGCGGTACCTCCCAACTCCCAGCCGTTCCCATATTCTCACTATTGAAGGTCAACGAAGACGGAGTCACCGTAAGATTAATCGCATTCGTCTGAGCGTTGACCAGAGTCACACTCACTTCATCACTCGGCGCATGGGTCAAGCGAACCGTAAAGGTCACGGCAACGCCCCCCTCGGTGTACTCATGTTCAGTCGCATCAATTTGGAGCGCGGGGGATTCCGCAACCGCATCGTCAGTCTGGTAATATACGCTAATGTATTCCGTTGTGGTTGATACCCCTCCCCCTGAAGCATCTACATCAATGGTTTGCCAAGCACCAATGTTATTCGCGGCATTCTCCGGTGCGGTGACCGTCACGGTCTGCCAGTCGGCCCAGCTCCCAGCCGTTCCCTCATTCGCACTATTGAAGGTCAACGAAAGCGGAGTCACCGTCAGATCAACGGTGTTCTCTGAATCTTCGGTTAAGATCACCATCACATTACCACTCGGCACATGGGTCAAACGAACCCTAAAGGTCACGGCAGTGCCCCCCTCCGTGTACTGATGAATTGTTTCATCAAATTCCAGTACGGGGGTCGTATCAACTTCGTCCTCAGTATTCACATAGAGTTCTACCTCTTCAGTATCGGTACTTGCACCTCCCCCAGAGGCCTCTACCTCAATGATTTGCCAATCACCAAGGTCAATTTCGTTGTCACTCGGTACGCTCACCATCACAATCTGCCAGTCGGCCCAACTCTTATCCGTTCCACTCCCCCCACTCTTAAAGGTTAAAGAAGACGGATCCACCGTCAGATCAATCTCATTGTCCTGTTCGTTGCCCAGCGTCACCGTCACATCATCACTCGGCGCATGGGTCAAGCGAACCGCAAACGACACGGCATTGCCCGCCCCGGTGACCTCTTTATCACCGTCGAATACGTCACTTGGTATATACACATCCAACTCGGGAACATCCTCAACAGGGTCATCCTCAACAGGGTCATCCACAACAGGGTCATCCTCATTGTTCTCTACCACAAGGATAAACACGGATAGCGTCGTGGGATCTACCTCTCCCCCAGAGGCATCTACCTCAATCGTTTGCCAAGTCCCATTATCCTCTGGGTTTATTTCCGGTACGGTGACTGTTACAGTTTGCGGATCCTCCCAGCTCCCAACCGTTCCCGCATTCGCACTATTGAAGATCAACGAAGACGGATTCACTGTCAGGTCAACGCTATTCCCTGAGGCTTTGGTCAAGGTCACCGTCACATCATCGCTAGGCGCATTTGTCAAGCGAACTGTAAAAGTCACGGCAGTGCCCCCCTCGGCATTCTGATGAACAGCCTGATCAATTTCGAGCTTGGGGATATCATCATCCACATAAGAAATGTACACCAATTCCGGGCGGGAATCCGCGTGTCCCCCAGAGGCGGTCACCTCAATTGATTGTCGACTGTTACCTTCAATCGTGCTGTTGTCTGGTGCGGTGACCGTCACCGTCTGCGGATCCTCCCAACTCCCATCCGTTCCCGAACTCGCACTATTGAAAGTCAACGAAGGTGGATCCACCGTCAGAGCAATGGTGTTCTCTGAGGGTGTGGCGAAGGTCACCGTCACATCACCACTCGGTGCATGGGTCAGGCGAACCGTAAAGGTCACGCCCGTCCCCCCCTCGGTAAGTTCAGGAGACGTATCGTCAAATTCCAACCCGGGAGCCTCGTCATCTATATAAAAAATGGACACGGAGGACCGAAGGGTGGGATCCGCACCTCCCCCTGATGCAGTCACTTCTATGAATTGCCAATCGGTGCCGTCAAGTAAGGCGTTATCCAGTGCGGTGACTGTCACGGTCTGCCAGTCGGCCCAGCTCCCAGCCGTTCCCGCATTCTCACTATTGAAGGTCAACGAAGACGGAGTCACCATCAGATCAATCACATTCGCCTGAGCATTGACCAGATTCACACTCACATCATCACTGGGCGCATGGGTCAAGCGGACCATAAAGGTTACAGCAACGCCCCCCTCGGTGTACTCATGAACAGTCGCATCAATTTCCAGCTCGGGGATATCATCATCCACATAATCAATGGATACCAATTCGGGGCTAGGATCCACACCTCCCCCGGAGGCGCTCACCTCAATGGTTTGTTGACCAGAACCATCAAACGCGTCGTTATCCGGTGCGGTGACCGTCACGGTCTGCGGATCCTCCCAACTCCCAGCCGTTCCCATATTCTCACTATTGAAGGTCAACGAAGACGGAGTCACCGTAAGATTAATCGCATTCGTCTGAGCGTTGACCAGAGTCACACTCACTTCATCACTCGGCGCATGGGTCAAGCGAACCGTAAAGGTCACGGCAACGCCCCCCTCGGTGTACTCATGTTCAGTCGCATCAATTTGGAGCGCGGGGGATTCCGCAACCGCATCGTCAGTCTGGTAATATACGCTAATGTATTCCGTTGTGGTTGATACCCCTCCCCCTGAAGCATCTACATCAATGGTTTGCCAAGCACCAATGTTATTCGCGGCATTCTCCGGTGCGGTGACCGTCACGGTCTGCCAGTCGGCCCAGCTCCCAGCCGTTCCCTCATTCGCACTATTGAAGGTCAACGAAAGCGGAGTCACCGTCAGATCAACGGTGTTCTCTGAATCTTCGGTTAAGATCACCATCACATTACCACTCGGCACATGGGTCAAACGAACCCTAAAGGTCACGGCAGTGCCCCCCTCCGTGTACTGATGAATTGTTTCATCAAATTCCAGTACGGGGGTCGTATCAACTTCGTCCTCAGTATTCACATAGAGTTCTACCTCTTCAGTATCGGTACTTGCACCTCCCCCAGAGGCCTCTACCTCAATGATTTGCCAATCACCAAGGTCAATTTCGTTGTCACTCGGTACGCTCACCATCACAATCTGCCAGTCGGCCCAACTCTTATCCGTTCCACTCCCCCCACTCTTAAAGGTTAAAGAAGACGGATCCACCGTCAGATCAATCTCATTGTCCTGTTCGTTGCCCAGCGTCACCGTCACATCATCACTCGGCGCATGGGTCAAGCGAACCGCAAACGACACGGCATTGCCCGCCCCGGTGACCTCTTTATCACCGTCGAATACGTCACTTGGTATATACACATCCAACTCGGGAACATCCTCAACAGGGTCATCCACAACAGGGTCATCCTCATTGTTCTCTACCACAAGGATAAACACGGATAGCGGCGTGGGATCTACCTCTCCCCCAGAGGCATCTACCTCAATCGTTTGCCAAATCCCATTATCCTCTGGGTTTATTTCCGGTACGGTGACTGTTACAGTTTGCGGATCCTCCCAGCTCCCAACCGTTCCCGCATTCGCACTATTGAAGATCAACGAAGACGGATTCACTGTCAGGTCAACGCTATTCCCTGAGGCTTTGGTCAAGGTCACCGTCACATCATCGCTAGGCGCATTTGTCAAGCGAACTGTAAAAGTCACGGCAGTGCCCCCCTCGGCATTCTGATGAACAGCCTGATCAATTTCGAGCTTGGGGATATCATCATCCACATAAGAAATGTACACCAATTCCGGGCGGGAATCCGCGTGTCCCCCAGAGGCGGTCACCTCAATTGATTGTCGACTGTTACCTTCAATCGTGCTGTTGTCTGGTGCGGTGACCGTCACCGTCTGCGGATCCTCCCAACTCCCATCCGTTCCCGAACTCGCACTATTGAAAGTCAACGAAGGTGGATCCACCGTCAGAGCAATGGTGTTCTCTGAGGGTGTGGCGAAGGTCACCGTCACATCACCACTCGGTGCATGGGTCAGGCGAACCGTAAAGGTCACGCCCGTCCCCCCCTCGGTAAGTTCAGGAGACGTATCGTCAAATTCCAACCCGGGAGCCTCGTCATCTATATAAAAAATGGACACGGAGGACCGAAGGGTGGGATCCGCACCTCCCCCTGATGCAGTCACTTCTATGAATTGCCAATCGGTGCCGTCAAGTAAGGCGTTATCCAGTGCGGTGACTGTCACGGTCTGCCAGTCGGCCCAGCTCCCAGCCGTTCCCGCATTCTCACTATTGAAGGTCAACGAAGACGGAGTCACCATCAGATCAATCACATTCGCCTGAGCATTGACCAGATTCACACTCACATCATCACTGGGCGCATGGGTCAAGCGGACCATAAAGGTTACAGCAACGCCCCCCTCGGTGTACTCATGAACAGTCGCATCAATTTCCAGCTCGGGGATATCATCATCCACATAATCAATGGATACCAATTCGGGGCTAGGATCCACACCTCCCCCGGAGGCGCTCACCTCAATGGTTTGTTGACCAGAACCATCAAACGCGTCGTTATCCGGTGCGGTGACCGTCACGGTCTGCGGATCCTCCCAACTCCCAGCCGTTCCCATATTCTCACTATTGAAGGTCAACGAAGACGGAGTCACCGTAAGATTAATCGCATTCGTCTGAGCGTTGACCAGAGTCACACTCACTTCATCACTCGGCGCATGGGTCAAGCGAACCGTAAAGGTCACGGCAACGCCCCCCTCGGTGTACTCATGTTCAGTCGCATCAATTTGGAGCGCGGGGGATTCCGCAACCGCATCGTCAGTCTGGTAATATACGCTAATGTATTCCGTTGTGGTTGATACCCCTCCCCCTGAAGCATCTACATCAATGGTTTGCCAAGCACCAATGTTATTCGCGGCATTCTCCGGTGCGGTGACCGTCACGGTCTGCCAGTCGGCCCAGCTCCCAGCCGTTCCCTCATTCGCACTATTGAAGGTCAACGAAAGCGGAGTCACCGTCAGATCAACGGTGTTCTCTGAATCTTCGGTTAAGATCACCATCACATTACCACTCGGCACATGGGTCAAACGAACCCTAAAGGTCACGGCAGTGCCCCCCTCCGTGTACTGATGAATTGTTTCATCAAATTCCAGTACGGGGGTCGTATCAACTTCGTCCTCAGTATTCACATAGAGTTCTACCTCTTCAGTATCGGTACTTGCACCTCCCCCAGAGGCCTCTACCTCAATGATTTGCCAATCACCAAGGTCAATTTCGTTGTCACTCGGTACGCTCACCATCACAATCTGCCAGTCGGCCCAACTCTTATCCGTTCCACTCCCCCCACTCTTAAAGGTTAAAGAAGACGGATCCACCGTCAGATCAATCTCATTGTCCTGTTCGTTGCCCAGCGTCACCGTCACATCATCACTCGGCGCATGGGTCAAGCGAACCGCAAACGACACGGCATTGCCCGCCCCGGTGACCTCTTTATCACCGTCGAATACGTCACTTGGTATATACACATCCAACTCGGGAACATCCTCAACAGGGTCATCCTCAACAGGGTCATCCACAACAGGGTCATCCTCATTGTTCTCTACCACAAGGATAAACACGGATAGCGTCGTGGGATCTACCTCTCCCCCAGAGGCATCTACCTCAATCGTTTGCCAAGTCCCATTATCCTCTGGGTTTATTTCCGGTACGGTGACTGTTACAGTTTGCGGATCCTCCCAGCTCCCAACCGTTCCCGCATTCGCACTATTGAAGATCAACGAAGACGGATTCACTGTCAGGTCAACGCTATTCCCTGAGGCTTTGGTCAAGGTCACCGTCACATCATCGCTAGGCGCATTTGTCAAGCGAACTGTAAAAGTCACGGCAGTGCCCCCCTCGGCATTCTGATGAACAGCCTGATCAATTTCGAGCTTGGGGATATCATCATCCACATAAGAAATGTACACCAATTCCGGGCGGGAATCCGCGTGTCCCCCAGAGGCGGTCACCTCAATTGATTGTCGACTGTTACCTTCAATCGTGCTGTTGTCTGGTGCGGTGACCGTCACCGTCTGCGGATCCTCCCAACTCCCATCCGTTCCCGAACTCGCACTATTGAAAGTCAACGAAGGTGGATCCACCGTCAGAGCAATGGTGTTCTCTGAGGGTGTGGCGAAGGTCACCGTCACATCACCACTCGGTGCATGGGTCAGGCGAACCGTAAAGGTCACGCCCGTCCCCCCCTCGGTAAGTTCAGGAGACGTATCGTCAAATTCCAACCCGGGAGCCTCGTCATCTATATAAAAAATGGACACGGAGGACCGAAGGGTGGGATCCGCACCTCCCCCTGATGCAGTCACTTCTATGAATTGCCAATCGGTGCCGTCAAGTAAGGCGTTATCCAGTGCGGTGACTGTCACGGTCTGCCAGTCGGCCCAGCTCCCAGCCGTTCCCGCATTCTCACTATTGAAGGTCAACGAAGACGGAGTCACCATCAGATCAATCACATTCGCCTGAGCATTGACCAGATTCACACTCACATCATCACTGGGCGCATGGGTCAAGCGGACCATAAAGGTTACAGCAACGCCCCCCTCGGTGTACTCATGAACAGTCGCATCAATTTCCAGCTCGGGGATATCATCATCCACATAATCAATGGATACCAATTCGGGGCTAGGATCCACACCTCCCCCGGAGGCGCTCACCTCAATGGTTTGTTGACCAGAACCATCAAACGCGTCGTTATCCGGTGCGGTGACCGTCACGGTCTGCGGATCCTCCCAACTCCCAGCCGTTCCCATATTCTCACTATTGAAGGTCAACGAAGACGGAGTCACCGTAAGATTAATCGCATTCGTCTGAGCGTTGACCAGAGTCACACTCACTTCATCACTCGGCGCATGGGTCAAGCGAACCGTAAAGGTCACGGCAACGCCCCCCTCGGTGTACTCATGTTCAGTCGCATCAATTTGGAGCGCGGGGGATTCCGCAACCGCATCGTCAGTCTGGTAATATACGCTAATGTATTCCGTTGTGGTTGATACCCCTCCCCCTGAAGCATCTACATCAATGGTTTGCCAAGCACCAATGTTATTCGCGGCATTCTCCGGTGCGGTGACCGTCACGGTCTGCCAGTCGGCCCAGCTCCCAGCCGTTCCCTCATTCGCACTATTGAAGGTCAACGAAAGCGGAGTCACCGTCAGATCAACGGTGTTCTCTGAATCTTCGGTTAAGATCACCATCACATTACCACTCGGCACATGGGTCAAACGAACCCTAAAGGTCACGGCAGTGCCCCCCTCCGTGTACTGATGAATTGTTTCATCAAATTCCAGTACGGGGGTCGTATCAACTTCGTCCTCAGTATTCACATAGAGTTCTACCTCTTCAGTATCGGTACTTGCACCTCCCCCAGAGGCCTCTACCTCAATGATTTGCCAATCACCAAGGTCAATTTCGTTGTCACTCGGTACGCTCACCATCACAATCTGCCAGTCGGCCCAACTCTTATCCGTTCCACTCCCCCCACTCTTAAAGGTTAAAGAAGACGGATCCACCGTCAGATCAATCTCATTGTCCTGTTCGTTGCCCAGCGTCACCGTCACATCATCACTCGGCGCATGGGTCAAGCGAACCGCAAACGACACGGCATTGCCCGCCCCGGTGACCTCTTTATCACCGTCGAATACGTCACTTGGTATATACACATCCAACTCGGGAACATCCTCAACAGGGTCATCCACAACAGGGTCATCCTCATTGTTCTCTACCACAAGGATAAACACGGATAGCGGCGTGGGATCTACCTCTCCCCCAGAGGCATCTACCTCAATCGTTTGCCAAATCCCATTATCCTCTGGGTTTATTTCCGGTACGGTGACTGTTACAGTTTGCGGATCCTCCCAGCTCCCAACCGTTCCCGCATTCGCACTATTGAAGATCAACGAAGACGGATTCACTGTCAGGTCAACGCTATTCCCTGAGGCTTTGGTCAAGGTCACCGTCACATCATCGCTAGGCGCATTTGTCAAGCGAACTGTAAAAGTCACGGCAGTGCCCCCCTCGGCATTCTGATGAACAGCCTGATCAATTTCGAGCTTGGGGATATCATCATCCACATAAGAAATGTACACCAATTCCGGGCGGGAATCCGCGTGTCCCCCAGAGGCGGTCACCTCAATTGATTGTCGACTGTTACCTTCAATCGTGCTGTTGTCTGGTGCGGTGACCGTCACCGTCTGCGGATCCTCCCAACTCCCATCCGTTCCCGAACTCGCACTATTGAAAGTCAACGAAGGTGGATCCACCGTCAGAGCAATGGTGTTCTCTGAGGGTGTGGCGAAGGTCACCGTCACATCACCACTCGGTGCATGGGTCAGGCGAACCGTAAAGGTCACGCCCGTCCCCCCCTCGGTAAGTTCAGGAGACGTATCGTCAAATTCCAACCCGGGAGCCTCGTCATCTATATAAAAAATGGACACGGAGGACCGAAGGGTGGGATCCGCACCTCCCCCTGATGCAGTCACTTCTATGAATTGCCAATCGGTGCCGTCAAGTAAGGCGTTATCCAGTGCGGTGACTGTCACGGTCTGCCAGTCGGCCCAGCTCCCAGCCGTTCCCGCATTCTCACTATTGAAGGTCAACGAAGACGGAGTCACCATCAGATCAATCACATTCGCCTGAGCATTGACCAGATTCACACTCACATCATCACTGGGCGCATGGGTCAAGCGGACCATAAAGGTTACAGCAACGCCCCCCTCGGTGTACTCATGAACAGTCGCATCAATTTCCAGCTCGGGGATATCATCATCCACATAATCAATGGATACCAATTCGGGGCTAGGATCCACACCTCCCCCGGAGGCGCTCACCTCAATGGTTTGTTGACCAGAACCATCAAACGCGTCGTTATCCGGTGCGGTGACCGTCACGGTCTGCGGATCCTCCCAACTCCCAGCCGTTCCCATATTCTCACTATTGAAGGTCAACGAAGACGGAGTCACCGTAAGATTAATCGCATTCGTCTGAGCGTTGACCAGAGTCACACTCACTTCATCACTCGGCGCATGGGTCAAGCGAACCGTAAAGGTCACGGCAACGCCCCCCTCGGTGTACTCATGTTCAGTCGCATCAATTTGGAGCGCGGGGGATTCCGCAACCGCATCGTCAGTCTGGTAATATACGCTAATGTATTCCGTTGTGGTTGATACCCCTCCCCCTGAAGCATCTACATCAATGGTTTGCCAAGCACCAATGTTATTCGCGGCATTCTCCGGTGCGGTGACCGTCACGGTCTGCCAGTCGGCCCAGCTCCCAGCCGTTCCCTCATTCGCACTATTGAAGGTCAACGAAAGCGGAGTCACCGTCAGATCAACGGTGTTCTCTGAATCTTCGGTTAAGATCACCATCACATTACCACTCGGCACATGGGTCAAACGAACCCTAAAGGTCACGGCAGTGCCCCCCTCCGTGTACTGATGAATTGTTTCATCAAATTCCAGTACGGGGGTCGTATCAACTTCGTCCTCAGTATTCACATAGAGTTCTACCTCTTCAGTATCGGTACTTGCACCTCCCCCAGAGGCCTCTACCTCAATGATTTGCCAATCACCAAGGTCAATTTCGTTGTCACTCGGTACGCTCACCATCACAATCTGCCAGTCGGCCCAACTCTTATCCGTTCCACTCCCCCCACTCTTAAAGGTTAAAGAAGACGGATCCACCGTCAGATCAATCTCATTGTCCTGTTCGTTGCCCAGCGTCACCGTCACATCATCACTCGGCGCATGGGTCAAGCGAACCGCAAACGACACGGCATTGCCCGCCCCGGTGACCTCTTTATCACCGTCGAATACGTCACTTGGTATATACACATCCAACTCGGGAACATCCTCAACAGGGTCATCCACAACAGGGTCATCCTCATTGTTCTCTACCACAAGGATAAACACGGATAGCGGCGTGGGATCTACCTCTCCCCCAGAGGCATCTACCTCAATCGTTTGCCAAATCCCATTATCCTCTGGGTTTATTTCCGGTACGGTGACTGTTACAGTTTGCGGATCCTCCCAGCTCCCAACCGTTCCCGCATTCGCACTATTGAAGATCAACGAAGACGGATTCACTGTCAGGTCAACGCTATTCCCTGAGGCTTTGGTCAAGGTCACCGTCACATCATCGCTAGGCGCATTTGTCAAGCGAACTGTAAAAGTCACGGCAGTGCCCCCCTCGGCATTCTGATGAACAGCCTGATCAATTTCGAGCTTGGGGATATCATCATCCACATAAGAAATGTACACCAATTCCGGGCGGGAATCCGCGTGTCCCCCAGAGGCGGTCACCTCAATTGATTGTCGACTGTTACCTTCAATCGTGCTGTTGTCTGGTGCGGTGACCGTCACCGTCTGCGGATCCTCCCAACTCCCATCCGTTCCCGAACTCGCACTATTGAAAGTCAACGAAGGTGGATCCACCGTCAGAGCAATGGTGTTCTCTGAGGGTGTGGCGAAGGTCACCGTCACATCACCACTCGGTGCATGGGTCAGGCGAACCGTAAAGGTCACGCCCGTCCCCCCCTCGGTAAGTTCAGGAGACGTATCGTCAAATTCCAACCCGGGAGCCTCGTCATCTATATAAAAAATGGACACGGAGGACCGAAGGGTGGGATCCGCACCTCCCCCTGATGCAGTCACTTCTATGAATTGCCAATCGGTGCCGTCAAGTAAGGCGTTATCCAGTGCGGTGACTGTCACGGTCTGCCAGTCGGCCCAGCTCCCAGCCGTTCCCGCATTCTCACTATTGAAGGTCAACGAAGACGGAGTCACCATCAGATCAATCACATTCGCCTGAGCATTGACCAGATTCACACTCACATCATCACTGGGCGCATGGGTCAAGCGGACCATAAAGGTTACAGCAACGCCCCCCTCGGTGTACTCATGAACAGTCGCATCAATTTCCAGCTCGGGGATATCATCATCCACATAATCAATGGATACCAATTCGGGGCTAGGATCCACACCTCCCCCGGAGGCGCTCACCTCAATGGTTTGTTGACCAGAACCATCAAACGCGTCGTTATCCGGTGCGGTGACCGTCACGGTCTGCGGATCCTCCCAACTCCCAGCCGTTCCCATATTCTCACTATTGAAGGTCAACGAAGACGGAGTCACCGTAAGATTAATCGCATTCGTCTGAGCGTTGACCAGAGTCACACTCACTTCATCACTCGGCGCATGGGTCAAGCGAACCGTAAAGGTCACGGCAACGCCCCCCTCGGTGTACTCATGTTCAGTCGCATCAATTTGGAGCGCGGGGGATTCCGCAACCGCATCGTCAGTCTGGTAATATACGCTAATGTATTCCGTTGTGGTTGATACCCCTCCCCCTGAAGCATCTACATCAATGGTTTGCCAAGCACCAATGTTATTCGCGGCATTCTCCGGTGCGGTGACCGTCACGGTCTGCCAGTCGGCCCAGCTCCCAGCCGTTCCCTCATTCGCACTATTGAAGGTCAACGAAAGCGGAGTCACCGTCAGATCAACGGTGTTCTCTGAATCTTCGGTTAAGATCACCATCACATTACCACTCGGCACATGGGTCAAACGAACCCTAAAGGTCACGGCAGTGCCCCCCTCCGTGTACTGATGAATTGTTTCATCAAATTCCAGTACGGGGGTCGTATCAACTTCGTCCTCAGTATTCACATAGAGTTCTACCTCTTCAGTATCGGTACTTGCACCTCCCCCAGAGGCCTCTACCTCAATGATTTGCCAATCACCAAGGTCAATTTCGTTGTCACTCGGTACGCTCACCATCACAATCTGCCAGTCGGCCCAACTCTTATCCGTTCCACTCCCCCCACTCTTAAAGGTTAAAGAAGACGGATCCACCGTCAGATCAATCTCATTGTCCTGTTCGTTGCCCAGCGTCACCGTCACATCATCACTCGGCGCATGGGTCAAGCGAACCGCAAACGACACGGCATTGCCCGCCCCGGTGACCTCTTTATCACCGTCGAATACGTCACTTGGTATATACACATCCAACTCGGGAACATCCTCAACATTTATTTCCGGTACGGTGACTGTTACAGTTTGCGGATCCTCCCAGCTCCCAACCGTTCCCGCATTCGCACTATTGAAGATCAACGAAGACGGATTCACTGTCAGGTCAACGCTATTCCCTGAGGCTTTGGTCAAGGTCACCGTCACATCATCGCTAGGCGCATTTGTCAAGCGAACTGTAAAAGTCACGGCAGTGCCCCCCTCGGCATTCTGATGAACAGCCTGATCAATTTCGAGCTTGGGGATATCATCATCCACATAAGAAATGTACACCAATTCCGGGCGGGAATCCGCATGTCCCCCAGAGGCGGTCACCTCAATTGATTGTCGACTGTTACCTTCAATCGTGCTGTTGTCTGGTGCGGTGACCGTCACCGTCTGCGGATCCTCCCAACTCCCATCCGTTCCCGAACTCGCACTATTGAAAGTCAACGAAGGTGGATCCACCGTCAGAGCAATGGTGTTCTCTGAGGGTGTGGCGAAGG